>NZ_CP025808.1:30000-3035350 GCF_003352105.1 Sulfitobacter sp. SK025
AAAAGAAACCAAGATGCGCCGTAAACTTTCAGCGCGCCCCGCCTCAATTACCTCAGAATTTTCCCGCTACGTAAGACCCGAACCGTAACCCGTCGTCCCCGTCTAGCGCCCCGTGTCAGCGTGTCTGCGTCTCCGGTAAGGGGCGTTCTAAGGTTTGTTCCAAATACCCGCAACCCCTTTTTTCGGATTATGACAGTTTTTCGCTACTTTCCGAATTTTCCTATAAAAACAACGGTTTGATTTTTGAAAATTCCGCGGGGCCCGTGTTTTGCGCAGCTTTATTTCGCACGCTAACACGTCATTGCCCCGCATCACTTACGCCCGCGCGGGTTATCCACAGACTCGCAGCGCCAATGTGGATTGTTTCCTCTCCCCCGGTCCGAATCCGGCACAATCCCCGGCCCGCGCCACCGCCCGGATTCGGAATCAGCGCCGTTTGGGGAGTCGGAGCACCAGCAAAGCCAGAATCGCCGCCATATAGAGGAGAGGTTCGATCTGGAAACCTTTGACCAGCCAGATGAAGTGCACCCCAGCCAGAATTGCAGCCAGATAGGTTAACCGGTGCAGCTTGCGCCACGTGGCCCCCAGCTTGCGGATCGAGAAGTTGTTCGATGTGGCCGCCAAGGGGACAAGGCAGGCAAAACCCGCCATGCCGATCGTGATATACGGGCGCTTCAGAATGTCGGCCCAGATCTGCGACAGGATCCCGACGTCCAGCACCAGCCATACCAACAGATGCAGCGAGACATATATAAAGGCGAGCAATCCCAGGGCACGGCGAAACTTGATGAGGTTCAGCCGAAGGTAGCGCCGCGCGGGCGTGACCGCCAACCCGGCGATCAACAGCTGCAAGGCCAGCAACCCCAGCTCTTTCTCCAACGCCTTGATCGGCTCCGCCCCCAGCCCGCCGGTCTGCGCCTGAAACAGCAACCACGGGATTGGCAGAAGCCCCACTATATATACGACCCATGTGGGAACACGTCGCGCGATGGTATTCAGGCGGTCGATCATACCGCCCTGCTCACTTCTATAGAGGACACGGGTTTAGATATCCTTGCTCAGGTCCATACCGGCATAGAGCTCTGCGACCTCGGCCTCGTACCCGTTGAACATCAGCGTGGGAATCCGCTTGGAGAAAAGACCGCCACCGATGACCCTTTCGCTGGCCTGCGACCAACGGGGGTGATCGACCTCGGGGTTCACATTACTATAGAAGCCGTACTCCCCTGCATTCGCCTTGTTCCAACTGGTCGGGGGCTGAGTATCCGTGAGGGTGATCCGCACCACGGATTTGATCGACTTGTAGCCATATTTCCAAGGCACGACCAACCGCAGCGGTGCGCCGTTCTGTTTCGGGATGTCCTTGCCATAGATGCCGGTGGCCATAATCGTCAGCGGGTGCATCGCTTCGTCCAGACGCAACCCTTCGACGTAGGGCCAGTCGAGCACGTTATAGGCGACGCCGGGCATTTCATCAGGACGCAGCGCAGTCTCGAAGGAGACGTATTTCGCGCCGGACTGCACACCGGCCATATTCAGCAGGTCCGCCAGTTCGAACCCGTTCCACGGGACCACCATTGACCACGCCTCGACACAGCGAAAACGATAGATACGCTCTTCGATCGTCATCTGTTGCATGATGTCGTCGAACCCATAGGCACCGGGCTTGTCGACCAGCCCGTCAATCTGCACCGTCCAGGGTTCAATCGTCAGACGGTCCGCGTATCTGGCGGGGTCGTCTTTGCCGGTGCCGAATTCATAGTAGTTATTGTAGCTGGTGATATCTTCATAACTGTTCGGCTCTAGCCCCTCGGGCGCGGCAGAGCTGCGCCCCGCGATACCGGCCAACCCGATCCCCGCCAAAGCGCCCCCCATGATCTGACGTCGGTTCATAAATGCAGCATGCGGGGTGACGTCTTTATCCGTGAGTGTGTTGATCCAGCGATAGGCCATAACAGGCGCTCCTTACCAATATACATGGGTAGCCTACTGCGAGTTGTCGCGCCCACCAAATGCAATCCGCTACATTTCAGGAGACACACCGGAATGTCAGGGCAACACATGCGAACAGGGCCGAGGTTTCCCCCGGCCCTGCCCGATCACATCACCACACTATATACTATGTACCTAGTGGACGGTCGCTTCGTCCGGTTTGGCGCGGTTGCTGGCGGCCACGCGGTCGCCAATGATCAGCCCTTCGGCACCAGCGTGCACGGGGATAAGATCCCCATCCAGCACGTCACCTGCCAAGATCATCTCGGCCAGCGGGTCCTGTAATGCGCGCTGGATCACCCGCTTCAGCGGACGCGCCCCGAACACCGGATCATAGCCTTCGTCGGCGAGCCACTTGCGCGCGCCTTCGTCCAGCTCCAACCCGATCTTGCGACCGGCGAGACGCTTCAGCAGACGGTTCACCTGAATGTCGACGATCCCCGCCATGTCGGCACGTGCCAAGCGGTCAAAGATCACCGTTTCATCCAGTCGGTTCAGGAACTCGGGGCGGAAGTGAGCCCGCACCGCATCCATCACATCCCGTTTCGCCTGCGCCATGTCTCCCCCTTCGGGCAACTGGCTCAGCGCTTGCGCCCCGAGGTTGCTGGTCAGCACGATCAGCGTCTGCTTGAAGTCGACCTTACGGCCCTGACCATCCGTCAGCACACCATCATCCAAGACCTGCAGCAACACGTTGAACACGTCGGGGTGCGCCTTCTCGACCTCGTCGAACAGCACGACCTGATAGGGTCTGCGCCGCACGGCTTCGGTCAATACGCCACCTTCGTCATAGCCAACATACCCGGGAGGCGCGCCGATCAGACGGGCCACGGCATGTTTCTCCATGAACTCAGACATGTCGATCCGCACCATCGCGTTCTCGTCGTCGAACAGGAATTCGGCGACGGCCTTGGTCAGCTCGGTTTTACCGACACCAGTCGGCCCGAGGAACAGGAAGCTGCCCAAGGGGCGGGCCTCGTCGTTCAGGCCGGCACGCGCACGGCGCACCGCGTTCGACACAGCTTTGACGGCGAGGTTCTGACCAATGACACGGTTGTGCAACTGGTCTTCCATGCGCAGCAACTTGTCCCGCTCGCCTTCCAGCATACGACCCGCGGGGATACCCGTCCAACGTTCGACGACGCTGGCGATCTGGTCCGGGCGCACGGCCTCTTCGACCATGACGTCGGCTTCGTTCTCTTCGGCCTCGCCCAGTTTGCGTTCAAGCTGCGGGATCACGCCATAGGAAAGCTCCCCCGCTTTGGCGAGGTTGCCTTCGCGCTTGGCGATCTCAAGTTCGGCGCGGGCACGGTCCAGCTGCTCTTTCAGCTCGCGCGCGCCCTCAAGGCGATCACGTTCGCCCTGCCACTGCGCAGTCATGGCATCGGCCTTTTCCTGCAGATCCCCCAGCTCTTTCTCCAACTTGTCCAAGCGGTCCTTGCTGGCAGCGTCATCCTCTTTCTTCAACGCCTCGGCTTCGATCTGAAGCTGCATGATCTGACGGTCCAGCGCATCCAGCTCTTCCGGTTTGCTGTCGACTTCCATCCGCAGACGGCTCGCGGCCTCGTCCACAAGGTCGATTGCCTTGTCGGGCAGGAAACGATCCGTGATATAGCGATGCGACAGGGTCGCCGCCGCCACAAGGGCAGAGTCGCTGATCCGCACACCATGGTGCAGCTCGTACTTCTCCTTAATGCCTCGCAGGATCGACACCGTATCCTCGACAGTAGGTTCGCTGACCATCACAGGCTGGAACCGACGGGCAAGTGCTGCGTCTTTTTCGACATACTTACGGTATTCGTCCAAGGTCGTCGCACCAACGCAGTGCAATTCACCCCGCGCCAAAGCCGGTTTAATGAGGTTGGCCGCGTCCATCGCGCCGTCCGCCTTACCGGCGCCCACCAGCGTGTGCATCTCGTCAATGAACAGGATTACCTCGCCCGCGGCTTCGGTGACCTCGGTCAGGACAGCTTTCAACCGTTCTTCAAACTCGCCACGATACTTTGCGCCAGCAATCAGCGCGCCCATGTCCAGCGCCAGCAAACGTTTGTTGCGCAGGGATTCGGGCACATCGCCATCCACGATCCGCAGGGCGAGCCCCTCGGCAATCGCGGTTTTACCCACGCCGGGCTCACCGATCAGCACCGGGTTGTTCTTGGTGCGGCGGCTCAACACCTGCATGGCGCGACGAATTTCCTCGTCCCGACCGATGATCGGGTCGATTTTGCCTTCGCGGGCACGTTCCGTCAGATCAAGGCTGTACTTCTTGAGCGCCTCATACCCGTCTTCCGCACTGGCCGTATCAGCCGTGCGCCCTTTCCGGATATCATTAATGGCGGCGTTCAACCCCTGTGCGGTGACCTTACCCGCATCCAACGCGGTTTTCGCACCGGATTTCACCATCGCAAGGGCCATCAGCACGCGTTCGACCGGCACAAAGCTGTCGCCCGCCTTCTTGGCCAGCGTCTCTGCTTCGGCCAGCACCTTTGCGGTGGCATTATCAAGGTATACCTGCGCGGCGTCGCCCGACACCTTGGGCAGCTTGCCCAAAGACAGCGTTAGGGTTTCAGTCACACGTGCAGGATCGCCACCGGCAGCAGCAATCAGATTGCTCGCCAGCCCTTGGTCGTCATCCAGCAGTGCTTTCAATAAATGCTCCGGCGTCAGCCGTTGGTGGCTTTCACGCGTCGCGATTGTTTGCGCAGCCTGAATAAAGCCGCGCGACCGTTCTGTGAACTTGCTCAAGTCCATGAGCTTCTCCTTTTCTTAAAGCGACCACAAAGAAGATGCCCGCTTTGCAGCACATCATGGCGTGATCCTCGGGATAGAATTTGGGGACAGAAGGAAGGGATTCAAGAGGGTCGCCTCACAAAAGCGTCAACAAAAAACATACACCTTTTAAGATTATTTATCAGACTGGTGGAATTTCGCCACATTGCGAACACATTGGAATCCCACAAGAAAAATGCAGTTTCGCAATTTGCCGCTCATGGCAAGAAATAATTACAAAAATGTTAATTGACTGATTTTAGGCGAAAATTTATATTTATCCACATGACGGATGCGCCCCAGTGGAACCATTTAGTCACACATACGTTGTACTGGCAGATGAACGAAAACAAATCGAGCCGACTTTAACCAGTACAACAAATTCTTGAGGTACGAACATGCAGACGCGCCAGATTCAGATGAACGACGTTATCTACAACGCGGCAGAGCAATGCTTTGAAGCTTTGGTCACCGTCCACGATGGCGATCGGTCCCGCAAATATGCCTGCGCCATCAACGCGCCGATGACGATGTCCTTTGATCAAGCTGCCAAAGGCCTGACCAAACAAGCCGAGCGTCGCCATACGAGCCGCGGCGGCATGTATTCCGAGATCCGCGCCCAGAAGCCCGCACAACGCAGTGGCCGTCCTCGGTTCGATCCAAAAGCCTGGTTGCGCCATGTCGCCAACCTTCCCGGCCTTCGCGCCGCCTGATTTACAGTTTCGGCGGAACTGCCTGCGCGCCCGTCCCGGCGCGTGTCCCGCCCAATCCAGAGACAACTGCCTGCCTGCACGTCTCTGACACTCGCCCGGACAGCGATTGCGCTGCCCGGGCCTTTTTCTTTGCGTGCCCCCTGTTTTCATAGACATGTCAGGTCGAACACCGTAAGCCTCCGGCGTTTGCCAAATCTCATCACTTCGGAGCCCGCCCCATGTCAGATGACCGCCTGATCGTTGCCCTTGATGTCCCCCACGCTGTTGCCGGCCTTGAACTGACCCAAAAGCTGGGCGACGCGGTGAGCTTTTATAAGATTGGTCTGGGCATGTTGACGGGCGGCGGCCTGGCACTTGCGAACGAGCTGATCCAGGAACACGGCAAACGCATTTTTCTGGACATGAAACTGTTCGATATCAGCGCGACAGTCGAAGCAGCGGTGCGCGGGCTTGCGCAGTTCGACCTCGATTTTCTGACCGTGCACGGTGACCCCCATGTTGTCCGCGCCGCGATGGAAGGCGCCGCAGGATCCCGCACCAAGATTTTGGCGGTGACCATCCTGACATCCCTGGACCGCAACGATCTGGACGCGGCGATGATCCAGACGGGGGACATCCCCGATCTGGTCCAGACCCGCGCCGGACGCGCGCTGGAGGCTGGTGCTGACGGCGTCATCGCTTCCCCGCAAGAGGCGCGCCTAATCCGCGCCCTACCCGAGGCCAACGGCAAGCTGATCGTCACCCCCGGCGTGCGACCAAGCGGGGCGGCTCTTGGCGACCAGAAACGCGTGGCAACACCGGGTCAGGCGATCTTGGACGGGGCGGATCACATCGTCGTTGGCCGCCCGATCTGGCAGGCCGAAGACCCCGCCGCCGCCGCCCGCGCGGTGCTGGCAGAGCTGCCCTGAACGCAGCCGAAATGCGCGAAACCCAACAAATAGCGCATTTTCGCCTATGTGATAAATCGGTAACAAACGTGAACTGGCTGCCAGCAACTGGAAGTTCCGTGTATGTTTTATGACATTCATATGGCAACCTTACTTTGGTGATACTCCCCGACGGGCTGGTTCTTCCTGAAGCCCGTCACCTCCCCCCGCTTCAGGCGGGGGTCTTTCTTTGCCCCCTTTCGATTTTCACCCTTCAACCCGACGCCGCACGTATGTGCATGGCGAAGCCGCGCGTGATCGGGTAGACTTGCGTTAACCAGCCCTTAACCCTACCTGACCGCCATGCCCGCCCTCTGCCGAGACTGCCTGTCCGAAATCGCGCCCGCGCGCCGGTGCTCTGCCTGCGGCAGCCCGCGTATCTCGTCACACCCCGAATTATTCGACCTTTCCATCGCCCATATGGATTGCGATGCCTTCTACGCATCCGTGGAGAAACGCGACAATCCGGCGCTGAATGGCAAGCCCGTGATCATCGGGGGCGGACGTCGCGGGGTCGTGTCGACCGCCTGCTATATCGCGCGGATCAAAGGGGTCCGGTCTGCCATGCCGATGTTCCAGGCGCTGAAACTCTGCCCCGAAGCGATCATCATCAAGCCGCGCATGGATGCATATGTCGAAGCCTCCCGCGCGATCCGCGCCATGATGGAAGAGCTCACCCCCGCCCTG
This sequence comes from Sulfitobacter sp. SK025, assembly GCF_003352105.1. Lineage (NCBI taxonomy): Bacteria > Pseudomonadati > Pseudomonadota > Alphaproteobacteria > Rhodobacterales > Roseobacteraceae > Sulfitobacter > Sulfitobacter sp. SK025. Next base: position 37,088 of record NZ_CP025808.1, read on the forward strand.
CAGCCGCTGTCGCTGGACGAGGCGTTTCTGGACATGACCGGCACAACCAAACTTCACGGGGCACCCCCTGCCGTGATGCTTGCACGACTGGTGCGTCGCATGAAGGTCGAACTGGGGCTGACCGGATCAATCGGGCTATCACACAACAAGTTTCTGGCCAAAGTCGCCTCTGACCTTGATAAGCCGCACGGCTTTTCAGTGATCGGAAAAGAGGAAACACAGAGGTTTCTGAACGACAAACCGGTGAGCATGATCTGGGGCGTGGGCGCGGCAACGCTTGGATCCCTGAACAAGGCCGGCATCCAGACCTTCGCGGACCTGCTGCGATGGGAAAGGACCGACCTGATCGGGCGTTTCGGCAGTATGGGCGACCGCCTCTGGCATCTGGCACGCGGCCAAGACAACCGCCGTGTTTCCGCGCATGAACCGATGAAATCCATCAGCAACGAAACCACCTTCAACGAAGACACCTCCGACCCTGACCTGCTGGACGGCCATCTGTGGCGCATGGCGCAAAAGGTGGCGGACCGCGCCAAGGCCAAAGACCTTGCCGGCCGCGTTGTTGTGCTCAAGCTCAAACGGGCCGATTTCTCGCTGATCACGCGGCGGGTGTCGCTGCATGACCCGACGCAACTGGCCGACCGCATCTACCGCACAGCGCGCGGGCTGTTTGACCAGCTTGGTGAACCGGGGCCTTTCCGGCTGCTCGGGTGTGGCATTTCGGATCTTAGCGCCGCTGATGGGGCCGACATGGCGGGCGACCTGCTGGACCCGGATGCCGCCCGCCGGGGTCAGGCAGAGCGGGCAACAGATGCCATCCGCAACCGGTTCGGGGACAAGGCAATCGTCAAGGGGCGCGCGCTGCGCTAATCACTCCGCCGCGAGGGCGAGGCTTTCTGGCCGGATCCGCGCAATCTCTGCCACAACGCCGCGAAGCGCTTTTTGCACATCCTCGAAATCGCCGTTGGGGCGCACCAGAGATTCGTTCATATACAGCGACCGGTCCAATTCGACCTGCACCGCATGCTGCCCCCGTGCCGGACGACCGTAAGCCTGCGTGATATAGGCCCCCGCAAACGGCGTGTTCCGTGTGACCGTGAACCCTGCCTTGACGAAAGCGGCCTCTATCTGATCCACAACATCGCTGCTGGCTGCCGCGCCGAACCGGTCACCCAAGACCACTTCAGGCCGTTTCAGCCCCATACGCGCGACGCCGTCCATCGCCTCATGCGGCATCGAATGGCAATCCACCAAAATCGCCTGCCCGTGATCCGCACGCGCGTCGTTCAGCAGGCTTTGCAACATATCGTGGTACGGCACCCAATAGGTGGCGATTCGCGCACGGGCTTCATCAAGCGTTAATTTGCCCTGATAAATCGACCGCCCGTTCGCCACGACACGCGGAATAACCCCCAATCCGGAGGCAACCCGCGGGTTATGCGCCTGCCGCCGAACCCCTTCGATCAGAGCCGGGTCAAGCTCGTCTCGGGACCGGTTCAGATCAAGGAACGCACGGGGGGCTCCCGCCATCAGAAACGGAGCCCCGAAATGGGGGGCAGAATTAAACAAAAGGTCAACAAACGCGTCCTCTGACGAGCGTATGCTATGCCCGTCCAACACCGTGGACCGCAGGAAGGAAAAGCTGTAATTCCGCCCCGAATGAGGGGATGCAAACACCGCGCAGGAACGGGCTTGATCGGGGCGAACGACTTCGTAGGCGATGTGTGGCATTGTTGCACCTTTCAAGAATGATCATAGCGCATGTTTTTACAAAGCCAAAACCCCTTGATCATGCCTCCGACTCTATTTATAGACCCCGCTACCGGCGCGAATATCTCGCGCCCCGATTTGGTTTGGGGTGCAAGTTTCGTGCTACATAGGGGGTGATTAGCTCAGCGGTAGAGCACTTCGTTGACATCGAAGGGGTCACTGGTTCGATCCCAGTATCGCCCACCACCTAATTCATGGTTCAGCATTCGCTGAACTGCCCGCAACCCGGCGCTGGCCCGCGCCACGACACAGGAGAACGACCATGAAGGTTCGCAATTCGCTCCGCTCGCTCAAGAACCGGCACCGTGACTGCCGCGTTGTGCGTCGCAAAGGCCGCGTTTACGTAATCAACAAAACGCAGCGCCGTTTCAAAGCCCGTCAGGGTTAAGCTTCGCGCGCATCTGATGAAAGGCCGCTCCTTCGGGGGCGGCTTTTTTCGTTTGGGCCGCCGTCAATCGCGCCTCCCCCCCTACCCCAGCCAATCTGTGCTGACCTCTTGCGATCCCCCCAATACCGCTTAGGTTCTCTTCAGACTTCATCAGACGAACTGAAAGGGATCTCATGACCGATCTGCCCGACTACACCCCGCCCGCCGTATGGGAGTGGGAACCCGGCAATGGCGGTAAATTCGCCAATATCAACCGCCCCATCGCGGGCCCCACCGCAGACAAAGAGCTGCCGGTCGGCAAACATCCCTATCAGCTTTACTCCCTCGCGACGCCCAATGGCGTCAAAGTCACCGTGCTTCTGGAAGAACTACTGGCCGCCGGGCACAAGGGTGCCGAGTATGACGCGTGGCTGATCAACATCGGCGAAGGGGATCAATTCGGATCCGGCTTTGTCGACATCAACCCGAACTCCAAAATTCCCGCGATGATGGACCGGTCCGGCGACGCGCCACAGCGCCTGTTTGAATCCGGATCGATCATGCTGCATCTGGCCGAGAAATTCGGCGCATTCATCCCCAAAGACCCAAGCCAGCGCACCGAATGTATGTCGTGGCTGTTCTGGCAAATGGGCAGCGCGCCCTATCTTGGCGGCGGCTTTGGCCATTTCTACGCCTATGCGCCGGTCAAAATTAAGTACTGCATCGACCGTTTCGCGATGGAGACCAAGCGCCAGCTTGACGTGCTTGATCGTCACCTTGCCGATAACGAATATATGGCGGGCGAATATTCGATCGCGGATATGGCGATCTGGGCATGGTACGGGCAGCTGGTTCTGGGCCGTCTCTATGACGCAGCAGAGTTCCTGAATGTCGATTCCTACGAAAACCTGATGAAATGGGCCAAGAAGATCGACGCGCGCCCTGCCGTTACACGTGGTCGCATGGTCAACCGACCCTTCGGTGAACCCGAAATGCAGCTCCACGAACGGCACGATGCCAGCGATTTTGATACAAAGACTCAGGACAAAATCGGCGACTGATCCCGCGCGTCTTGCCGCCCCCACGCGGCAAGACGCTTGTCCTATTAATTCACTCAAGTATTCCTTGATATCAGCCCTCAAATCTGTTTCTTACTCTTTTTATAAGTTTTACACAGATGGAGGTCACCTGATGACTCTGACGAAATCCGCTTTCACGGCCGCCTTGATGGCCACAGTTGCGATGCCAGCAATGGCCGAAGGGCAGCTGAACCTCTACTCCTCGCGTCACTACGACACAGACGAACGTCTGTATTCCGACTTTACCGAGCAGACCGGCATCACCATCAACCGCATCGAAGGCAAAGCAGACGAGCTGCTGGCGCGTATGGAAGCCGAGGGTGCGAACTCCCCCGCGGACGTTCTGATCACCGTCGACACCAGCCGCCTGAGCCGCGCCAAGGAAATGGGCCTGCTGCAATCCGTTGATAGCGACATCCTCGAAGAGCGTATCCCCAGCAACCTGCAAGACGCTGACAACGACTGGTTCGGCTTTTCGCAGCGCGCGCGGATCATCTTTTACAGCAAGGACGCTGTAGACAACCCACCGCAGAACTATCTGGATCTTGCCGATCCTGCCTATGAAGGTCAGGTCTGCATCCGTTCCTCCACCAACTCCTACAACCAGACCCTGCTGGCGGCGTTGGTCACGCACTACGGCGAAGAAAAAGCCACCGAATGGGCACAGGGCGTTGTGAACAACATGGCACGTGCACCACAGGGCGGTGACACCGACCAGCTGCGCGGTCTGGTATCGGGCGAATGCGAAATCTCCGTCTCGAACTCCTACTACTTTGCCCGTGCCATCCGCACCGAAGTAGACGGGCTGAGCGCCGATCTGGATAAAATCGGTCTGGTGTTCCCCGACCAGGAAGGCAACGGCGCGCATATGAACCTGTCGGGTGCCGGTGTTGCAGCCAATGCGCCAAACCGTGACAACGCGGTCAAGTTCCTCGAATACCTGTCCTCCGACAGCGCGCAGTCCTACTTCTCTGCGGGCAATGACGAATTCCCCGCCGTCGAAGGTGTAGAGCTTGCGGACTCGGTCGAGAAGCTGGGCGAGTTCAAAGCAGACGAGGTGAACCTGTCCGAAGTGGCCAAGAACATCCCCACAGCACAGAAAATCTTTAACGCGGTTGGCTGGGAATAATCCCAGCTCGCCACGGCAGAGACACGACATTGAACCGCGTCGGCCCCTGGCCGGTGCGGTTTTTTCATGCGCAAAGGGAAATGTTTATTTCTGCCGACCGACCTGACGGCAAATCAGGATCACGGGCAGCAACCCCATTGCCACGATCACAAGGCTCGGCACCGCCGCCCCGTCCAGCCGCTCGTCGCTTGCCAGCCGGTAGGCCTGTACTGCCAGCGTGTCGTAATTGAATGGCCGCATGATCAGCGTTGCGGGCAGCTCTTTCATCACATCGACGAAAACGATCAGCAGCGCGGTCAGCAGGCTTGGCGACAGGATCGGTAGATGCACACGGCGCAGCGTGCCCACAGGGGTTTCCCCCAATGACCGTGCGGCAGAGTCCATATTGGCATGCACCATCGCCTGCCCGCCCTCATACGCCCCCAGAGCCGCCGCAAGGAAGCGTACCATATAGGCGGCGACGAGCAGCCAGATCGACCCGGTAACCAGCAGCCCGGTCGATATGTCGAAGGTGCTGCGCATCCAGGCATCAAGCTGGTTATCAAAAGTCGCAAAGGGCACCATCAGCCCCACGGCAATCACCCCGCCCGGCACCGCATAGCCCAACCGCGCGATATAGCCCGCACCGAACGACAGCTTGCCCGGACGCAACCGCTGGAAGAACCCCACGCAGACCGCAGCGGCAACGGTCAGCACCGCCGCCACCCCCGCCAGCGTGGCAGAGTTGCGGATGAAGCCCAGATAGCGTGGGCTCAGCAGGTCTTGCTCTGACCCGATGCCCATCCAGATCAGCACGATCACCGGCAGGATCGCCCCAAAGATAACGGGAATACCGCAGGCCAGCATCGCGGCGGCGGCCTGCCATCCTTTAAGCTGCGCGGGCGGCATCGCCACGGCACGACGCGCCGGATCGTGGTATTGCGCCTTGCCGCGCTGGATACGCTCCAGCATCGCGAGCAGCAGTGCAAAACTGAGCAAGCACAGTGCAAGCTGGGCCGCACCAGCGCGGTCGAACAGGGAAAACCAGCTGGTGTAGATCCCTGTCGCAAAGGTCTGCACACTGAAATAGGCGACAGTGCCGAAATCGGCGATTGTCTCCATGACGGTCAACAGAACACCTGCGGCAATCGCCGGTCGGGCCAGCGGCAGGCTCACCTTGAAGAAGGCCGCCCAGGCACTGCTACCCAAGGCGCGTGCTGCCAGAAACGTCGTGGCGGATTGCTGCAAGAACGCGGCGCGCGCCAAGAGGTAGACGTAGGGATAAAGCACCAGCACCAGCATCAAGGCCGCGCCCCCAAGGGACCGGATTTCCGGGAACCAGTAGTCGCGCGGCCCCCAGCCCGTGACGTCGCGCAGTACCGTTTGCACGATGCCGGGGTGGTCAAGGATATGCGTGTAGGCATAGGCCAGCACATAGGCGGGAAAAGCCAGCGGCAGCACCAGCGCGATTTCGAGCATGCGGGCACCGGGGAAGCGGGTCATGGTCACCAGCCACGCAGTCCCCACGCCCAAGGCAAAGGTGCCCGTGGCCACCATTGCGACCAGCAGAAGGGTGGTGCCCGCGTACCCCAGCAGCACCGTATCGATCAGGTGGCGCACGGTATCGGTGCCCCCGACCAGCGCGGCCAGCAAAACGGCCACCATCGGCAAGGCACAGGTCGCCGCAATCGCGACCGCAACCCCCGCCAGCAAACGCACGCCATCCCGCGATCTTTTCACGGCGGCGGGGCTTGTATTGATATCCTGTGTCGTCATGCGATCGGTTTCGACTAATTCAGTCGGAAATACCAGCGGGATGACTGAAAATTGTAGCGCGAGGCGCAGGAGCAAAGGCGTGATCCTGCCTTTGCACCAGAATCTCCGGTGTCAGGATGCGTGCCTTCAGCACGGGTCAGTCATAGCTACGCTGGTCTTCGATCACCAGTCCGTCGTTGGGTAGGCTGCCCGGCGCGGCCAGCACGACCTTGCCCTTCAGCTTGAGAAGCGCGGCGACAGAGGCACCGTAGCTGTCCGCGTCATCACCCGTCGTCTCAAGATGCACGGTCATGACGTCCTGTTCATGCGCACGGCTTGCCACGACGCGGGCCTTCGTGACCTCGGGGTGATGGGCAACAAGCGCCGCGACCTGTTCGGGGCGTACGAACATGCCCTTGATTTTGGTGGTCTGATCCGCACGGCCCATCCAGCCCTTGATGCGCATATTGGTCCGCCCGCAAGGAGACGCCCCCGGCAGCACAGCGCTCAGGTCGCCTGTGGCGAAACGGATCAGCGGATAGTCGGGGTTCAAGGTGGTCACGACAACCTCGCCCACCTCGCCCGGAGCGACGGGGGTGCCGGTGCCGGGGGTCACGATCTCGACGATTACATTCTCGTCCACGATCATGCCTTCGGCGGCGGGGCTTTCGTAGGCGATGTTGCCCAGATCCGCCGTTGCATAGCTTTGCAAACAGGTGATCCCCCGCTCTGCATAATAGTCGCGCAAGGACGGGAACAGCGCGCCCCCGCCCACGGCCGCCTTGGTGATGCCAAGGGTCACCCCCATCTCATCCGCTTTTTCGAGAATGATCTTGAGGTAATCCGGCGTGCCGGCATAGGCGGTCGTGCCGATATCGCGCGCGGCGATGACCTGCAGTTCGGTCTGCCCGGTGCCCGCCGGCAGCACCGCAGCCCCCACAGCCCGCGCCCCGGATTCAAAGATCATGCCCGCAGGTGTCAGGTGATAGCCAAAACAGTTCTGGACGATGTCGCCCTCACCAATCCCCACCGCATGCAGGAACCGCCCCATACGCCACCAGTCCGGCGCGTCGGAGGAGGGTTCATAGATCGGGCCGGGAGACTGGAAGATATGGGTGAACGCATGGGCGGGTTTGGTGGTGAAACCGCCAAAGGGGGCCGACTGCGCCTGCTGTTTCCCGATCTCGGATTTGCGCAGGACCGGCAGCGCGGCCAGCGCCTCGACATTGGTGATCGTGTCTGGCGCGACCCCGTCCAACGATCCGGCATAGCCCGGCAGCGCCTGCGCCCGTGCGATCTGCGCGGGCAAGGTCCGGGCAAGATCGGCCGCCCGTGTCTCGGGGCTGCGGGTCTCTAGGCTGTCAAAATAGGACGTCTGTGCCATGTCGCTTACTCGCAATTCATCTGGGTGGTCAGGAAATGGAAAACTTGTGGGCCGTGCGCTGGATCAGCTGAGCCAGCGTTTGCGGCGCCGATAACTGCGGACATCGCGGAAGGATTTGCGCCCCTCGTCCGACATGCCAAGGTAGAATTCCTTGACGTCCTGGTTCTCGCGAAGGTCGGCTGCAGGGCCGTCCATCACGACGCGACCGGATTCCAGAATATAGCCGTAATGCGCAAAGCGCAGGGCGACGTTGGTGTTCTGTTCGGCCAGCAAGAAGGTCACGCCTTCGTTTTCATTCACCGATTTGACGATCTCGAAAATCTGTTCGACCAACTGCGGCGCAAGTCCCATCGATGGCTCGTCCAGCAGGATCGTTTCAGGGCGCGACATCAGGGCGCGACCAATGGCGCACATCTGCTGTTCCCCGCCCGAGGTATAGCCCGCTTGCGATTTGCGCCGTTCGCGCAGCCGTGGGAAATAGTCGTACACCATTTCCAGATCCCGCGCGATCGCCGCCTTGCCGTCGCTGCGGGTATAGGCACCGGTCAGCAGGTTCTCTTCGATGGTGAGGTGTTCAAAGCAATGCCGCCCCTCCATCACCTGCACGACACCGCGTTTCACCATCTCTGCGGGGTCGAGCTTGTGCACCGGATCATTGCGGTATTTGATCGACCCTTTGGTGACCTCGCCCCGTTCGGAATGCAGCAGGTTGGAAATCGCCTTAAGCGTCGTGGTCTTGCCCGCGCCATTGCCGCCCAACAGGGCCGTGATACCACCCTTGGGCACCTTCAGGCTCACGCCCTTCAGCACCAGAATGACCGAGTTATAGATCACCTCGATATTATTGACCTCAAGAAGGGTCTCGACCTGCGCGTCGAGCGTTGGGGTGGCATCCAGCATGGGTGTCTCTTTCACTAGGTGGCGTGGGGGTCGGGCGCGGCAACAATGCCGCCGCGCCCCTGTTCAAGGGCTGCGCTTAGCAGCTGGGTTCGATACCGGATTCCGCGGCAAAGGCTTGCGCATCTTCGGTTATCAGCGGGGCCAGCACGTCTTGGTCCGACTGGATGTAGTCGGTGATCAGGCTCCAGCTGTCGGCAGCAGCATCCCACTGCGCCACAGCACCATAGCCGTTACCGCCGTGGTTTTCACAAGACACCGTGAACTCTGGCCCAAAGTTCGGCAGACCCAGATCCGCCATCTTGGCTTCGGTGATTTCCAGTGCTTCCATGCCGTCGCGCATCTGCGCCGGTGTCAGCGCCTTGGTGTCATGGATACCCTGCGCCGTTTTGGCAGCTTCGGCAGCCAGCATCGCGGCGTAAAGACCACGGTTATACAAAGCGGTCCCGATCTGGTCGCCCGCGCCTGCGGCCTTGCCAGTATCAACAACATACTTCTGGATGTCGTCGAACACAGGGAAGTCATCGCCCACGTTGTGGAACGTCAGCGCCTTGTAGCCATTGGCTTTGTCACCCGCTGGACGCACGTCGTTCTCGGAACCGGACCACCAGATGCCGATGAACTGATCCATCGGATAGCGGATGTTCGCGGCTTCCTGCACGGCGACCTGGTTCATCACACCCCAACCGTACATGATCACATTGTCCGGCTTTTCACGACGGATCTGCAACCACTGGGATTTCTGTTCCTGACCGGGGTGGTCAACGGGCAGCAAGGACAGTTCGAACCCGTGCTTTTTGCCCAGCTCTTCCAGGGTGCGGATCGGCTCTTTGCCGTAGGCAGAGTTGTGATAGACCAGCGCGATCTTCTTACCTTCAAGGCTGCCACCGTTCAGATCCAGCAGGTGCTTGATCGCGACCGAAGCGCCGTCCCAGTAGTTGGTGGGGTAGTTGAAGATATTCTTGAACACCGACCCGTCTTTGGCCGATGTCCGGCCATACCCCATGGAGTGGACAGGGATGCCATCTGCCGTCGCTTTGGGGATCAGCTGATAGGTGATGCCGGTGGACAGCGGTTGATAGACCAGCGCGCCTTCGCCCTTGGTGCTTTCATAGCATTCCACACCCTTTTCGGTGTTATAGCCGGTTTCACATTCGATCATCCGGATCGGTTCGCCACCGATACCGCCATCACGTTCGTTCAGCAGCGTGAAGTAATCCGCATAGCCGTCGGCAAAGGGAATCCCGTTTGCCGCATAAGGGCCCGTGCGATAGCTGAGCGACGGGAATACAAGCTCTGCCATTGCGGGGCCCGCAGCCAGAGCAGCGCCAAGCGCCAACGTAGTCATCTTCAGTTTCATCGGTGTTTCCTCCCTTGGATGTATCCGATCTTGCCGGGTTGTCCCGGTCGTCTCTTCTTCGGCCTTGGGTCTCCTCCCCCCGGCCATGCGTCCTTCCCTAGTGCGGGAAGGGCCACAATCTCAGTTTTTCCTTGGCGACGCGCCACAACTGGGCCAACCCATGCGGTTCCGCGATCAGGAAGATGATGATCAACCCGCCCACGATCACAAGCTGCAGATGCGCCACGATATCCGTCGGCCAACCGAACCAGTCCACGCCCACGATTTTCAACGCAACCGGCAAGAGCACAAGGAACGCGGCCCCGGCAAAGCTGCCAAAGATCGATCCCAGCCCGCCGATGATGATCATAAAGAGCACAAGGAACGATTTCTGGATGCCAAAGGCCTCGCCCACTTCGACCGCACCCAGATAGACCGCAAAGAACAGCGCCCCCGAGATGCCGATGAAGAAAGAGCTGACCGCAAAGGCCGTCAGTTTCGCCCGCAGCGGGTTTACCCCGATGATCTCAGCCGCGATGTCCATATCACGGATCGCCATCCATTTGCGCCCCACCGACCCACGGGTCAGGTTGCGTGCCACATAGGCGCTGAAGATCACGAACATCAGGCAGAACAGATAGGTCGCCCAGGCCTGCGTATTCGGTCCGGTGATCTCGATCCCGAAGAATGTCCGCTCCGGCGCGCTGATCTGGCCCGAGGCAGAGTAGTTGTAGAACCACGGCACACGGTTGAAGAGCCAGACCAGAAAGAACTGCGCCGCCAGCGTTGCCACGGCCAGATAGAACCCTTTGATCCGCAGCGATGGCAGGCCGAATAACACGCCGACACCGGCGGTCACCAACCCCGACAGCAACACATGCACCAGCATGCTCACGTCAGGAAAGGCGGTCATGAATTTGTAGCAGGCATAGGCCCCCACGGCCATAAAGCCACCGGTCCCCAAGCTCACCTGCCCGCAATAGCCCACCAGAATGTTCAGCCCGATCGCCGCGATGGCATAGATCAGGAACGGCAGGAACAGCGAGTTCACCCAATAGTCATTGATCACAAACGGGATCACGGCAACGGCGATGAACAACACCAGATAATAGCGATACCGGTCGAACTTGATCGGAAACGTCTGGTTGTCTTCTTCGTATGAGGCGCTGAAATCCCCGGCTTCACGATAGAACATCAGATGCTCCCCCCGTTCCAAATGGTTTTAAATCCTGGGTTCCGGGGCAAAGCCCCGGTCAGGGAGTTGCCAAAACTACACACGTTCAATGATCTTCTCCCCGAACAAGCCCTGCGGACGGAACACCAGAAAGATCAGCGCCAGCATGTAGGCGAACCAGTTCTCTGTCGCACCGCCAAGGAAAGGCGCACCGATCAGGAATTCGAACAGCTTCTCCCCCACACCGATGATCAAGCCACCCACGATGGCACCGGGGATGGAGGTGAACCCCCCCAGCATCAGCACCGGCAACGCCTTCAGCGCGATCAGCGAGAGCGAGAATTGAACCCCCGACTTCGTGCCCCACATGATGCCCGCGACAAGGGCGACAAAGCCCGCCAGCGACCATACGAGGATCCAGATAAAGTTCAGTGACACGCCGACAGACAAAGCCGCTTGGTGGTCGTCCGCCACAGCCCGCATGGCGCGGCCCTGTTTGGTGTATTGCGCGAACATCACTAAGCCGATCACCAGCAACGCGGCGATGATGCTGGCCACGATATCCAGATTATCGATAAAGAACCCGTATCCAAAGGCGTTAAAGGTGGTGTCGTCGATCCAGGTGTTCAGCCCCTGCGGCAGCCCCACATCCATAGACTTGATGTCGGACCCCCACATCAGGTCGCCCACCCCTTCCAGGAAATAGGCCAGACCGATGGTCGCCATGAAGAGGATGATCGGCTCTTGCCCGACCAGATGGCGGAAGACCAACCGCTGCACCGCATAGGCCAGCCCGATCATCACCACCATCGTCAGCAAAATCGCGAGGAACGCCGGCACGTGCCAGCCGAAATGGTGAATATCCGTGCCCAGGATCGCGTTGATCAGGTGGCTAAACGGCACCTGCCCATCGATGATCCCCGCCAGAGTCAGGGCCGCAAACAGCGCCATAACCCCTTGGGCATAGTTAAAAATACCCGAGGCTTTGTAGATCAGAACAAACCCCAGGGCGACCAGTGCATACAGCACCCCCGCCATCAGCCCGTTCAGGAACACCTCGATTGTAAAGGCCAGTTGCTCAGGCATATCAGACCCTCCCCATCGCAAAACCATTGGCAAAATCAGTCATGGGCAACCCCCAGATATGCGTCGATCACGTCTTGGTTGTTGCGCACCTCGCTCGGGGTGCCGTCGCCGATCTTCTTGCCGTAATCCATCACAACCACACGGTCGCTCAGGTCCATCACAACGCCCATATCGTGTTCGATCAGGGCAATCGTCGTGCCGAATTCATCGTTCACATCCAGAATAAAGCGGCTCATGTCCTCTTTTTCCTCGACGTTCATGCCCGCCATCGGTTCATCCAGCAGCAGGATCGACGGCTCGGCGGCCAGCGCGCGGGCCAGTTCGACCCGTTTCTTCAAGCCGTAGGACAGACGCGACACGGGCGTCTTGCGGATCGCCTGAATCTCAAGGAAATCGATGATCTTTTCGGCGACTTCGCGGTTCGCGGTCTCTTCGCGCTCCGCTTTGCCCTTCCAGATCGACTGCCAGAACATGCCGGTCTTCATATTGGTCAAACGCCCCGTCATGACGTTGTCCAGCACCGACATCCCTTCGAACAGGGCGATGTTCTGGAACGTGCGTGCGATCCCCTGCTGCGCCACCTCAAAGGGTTTCATCGCCGGACGGCGGCTGCCCTTGTACCAGACCTCGCCTTCCTGCGGCACATAGAACCCGCTGATCACGTTCAGCATGGATGATTTGCCCGCGCCATTCGGCCCGATGATCGCGCGGATCTCGCCCTGACGGATGTCGAAAGAAATATCCTTGATCGCCTCCACCCCACCGAACCGCAGGGTGATGTTTTTCATTTCCATCACAACGGGGCCAATCTGGCGCCCATCTGCTGTGACATAGCCGTCGGTCATATCTTTCACGCCGCAGCCCCCTTCCAAATGGTCTTAAAATCCACTGCGCAACCGCAGCGCCCGCATGCTCCGCCTGATGTCATGCTCATTGCGCGGCCATCTTGCGGGTGTCTGCGAACACCTTGGCATCGCGCACCTCCAGCGTGGCCGAGATCGACCCCTTGCGCCCGTCTTCATAGGTCACTTCGGTAACCGTGCTGACAGAGGGCGACCCGTCGTAGAGCGCGGTAATGATATCGTCGAACTTCTCGCCGATGACCTTGCGACGGACTTTGCGCGTGCGCGTCAACTCTCCGTCGTCGGCATCAAGTTCCTTGTGCAGCACAACAAAGCGATGCACCTGACAGCCCGACAGCATTTCGTCTTCTGCGATAGAGGCGTTGACCTCTTCCACATGGCTCTGGATCGTGTCCATCACCTGCGGATGCCGCGCCAGTTCCTGATAGGACGCATAGCCGATGTTGTTGCGCTCCGCCCAGTTTCCGACCGCGGTCAGGTCGATATTGATAAAGGCGGTGCATTCGTCGCGTCCGTTCCCGAATACCACCGCTTCAAGGATGTTGGGGAAGAACTTGAGCTTGTTTTCCACGTATTTCGGCGCGAACAGGCTGCCATCGGCCATTTTGCCAACGTCTTTGGCGCGGTCGATAATGCGCAGGTGGCCCGAGCTTTCCTCGATAAAGCCCGCGTCCCCTGTCGCGACCCAGCCTTCGGCATCCTTGGTATCAGCGGTGCTTTCGGGATTCTTGTAATATTCAACGAAGACACCCGGCGAGCGGTAGAAGACTTCGCCGTTCTCGGCGATCTTCAGTTCCACGCCGGGGCAGGTCACGCCGACCGTGTCACTGCGCACTTCGCCATCGGGCTGCGCGGTGATGAAGACGGTGGCTTCGGTCTGGCCATAAAGCTGTTTCAGGTTGATCCCGAGCGAGCGGTAGAAATCGAAAATCTCGGGCCCGATCGCCTCGCCCGCGGTATAGCCGACGCGCACGCGGCTGAGGCCGAGCGTGTTTTTCAGCGGGCCATAGATCATCAGCTCGCCCAAGGCGTATTTCGCACGGTCCATTGCGCCGACGGATTTACCGTCCAGAATGGCGGGGCCCACCTTGCGCGCATGGGCCATGAATTTGTCGAACAGCCACTTTTTGAAACGGCTCGCGTCCTCCATTCGGATCATCACCGATGTCAGCTGGGTTTCGAACACGCGCGGTGGGGCGAAATAATAGGTCGGGCCGATTTCGCGCAGATCCACATGCATCGTGTCCGCGCTTTCAGGGCAGTTCGTGCAGAAGCCTGTCCAAAGCGCCTGCCCGACGGAAAAGATGAAATCCCCCACCCAGGCCATCGGCAGATAGGCCAGAATATCGTCCGTCTGACGCAGCTTGTCGAAAGCGGAAGAGGATTTGGCCGTCTCGATAATATTGCGGTTGCTCAGCACCACACCTTTGGGCTTGCCCGTGGTGCCAGAGGTGTAAAGCATGACGCCCGTGCTGTCGTAATCCAGCTTGGCCTGACGCGCCTCAAGCTCTTTGATGTGCTTGTCGCGTGCCTTGCGGCCCATGTCCTGGACGGCGCTGTACTGGTCCAGCGCGGCGTGGTCGTATTTGCGCATTCCGCGTGGATCAAGATAGATCATACGCTCGAACTGGGTCAGCTGATCCTGAACGTCCAGCACCTTGTCGACCTGTTCCTGATCACCGGCGACCACAAAACGCGCGCCACAATGATCCAGCACATAGGCCATCTCTTCGGCGTTAGCGTCCTGGTAAAGCGGCACAGGCACGGCACCGACCATCTCTGCGGCCATCATGGCCCAATAGAGATAGGGACGGTTGCGGCCGATGATGGCGATAAAATCACCCTCGTTCGCGCCAAGCTCCAGCAGGCCAAACGCAAGCGCCTCGACCTCGTCGCGGGTCTGTGCCCACGTCCAGCTTTGCCAGATGCCATATTCCTTTTCGCGATACGCAGGCGCGTTCGCAAATTGCTTTGCATTACGATGCAGCAGCGCCGGAACCGATTGCGGTCCGTCGGCGCTCACGAGCGTGTGAGCCAAATGTCTTCCTCCCAAACCCTGCTCTTTTTCGGCAGGTCGATCGCTGTGCGATTCTGATGTCACACCATGATGTTGACCTGATGCTCTGCGTCAACTTTTACCTAATGATTTCTCAATTCTAACGAATTGTAACAGGCGTGATTTCCCAAGGTTGCGCTTGGCGGCGCTGTGGGGATGGTGCAGTCTGCCGCGGGGGGGGGGCTGCATGCAGATCGACGATCACCAGACAAAACTCATGACCGCTGCGGGGCTGAACCTGATCGCGCAAGCGCTGACGATCTATGACGCGGATTTGCGGCTGGTGCTGTGTAATGCACCGTTCCAGCAGATGTTCGACCTCCCCAAAGCGCTGGTCACCCCCGGTGCGAGCTTTCAGGAAACGATCACCCTGCTGGCACAGTTGGGTGAATACGGTGACGTGGACGACGTGGCGCATTTCGTGGCCGAAAGGGTGGAACAGGCTCGCGCGTTTGAACCCCATTATATGGAACGTACCCGCGCCAATGGCCGCACCATCTCGGTCGAAGGCTCCCCCCTGCCCCAAGGCGGCTGGGTCACCGTCTACACCGACATCACCCGCACCAAGCAGCAAGAGGTACTGCTGCGCGCCCGGTCTGATGCGCTGTCGGGGCAGGTGCTGGCCCACGCCGAAGAACTGTCAGCCACCAACCGCGAACTTGCCGCGATGAACACCGCGCTGGAAGAGGCGAAACGCCAGCTCACCCTGTCCGAAGCCCGCACGCGGCTGACCACAGAAATGATGCCGGCCCATATCGCCCATGTGGATGCAAACGCCTGTTACACCTATTCAAATCGGCGGTTGGCCTCTGTCATGCCGGGGCGGCGCGCGGATTTGATCGGCCGCCATATCGCAGAGGTTCTGGGTCAGCAGGCCTACGATTCTATTGCCCCCTCGCTCACCCAAGCCTTTGCCGGAAAGCCGTCGGTGATCGAATTCACGGACGAGATGAGCGCCCGGCGCATCCGCGGAGCCTTCACCCCCGATACAAACGGCGGGGTCTATATCCTGTCGATGGATGTGACCGAGGAAACCCAGAACCGTGTCGCCCTGCAGCAGACCCGACGACGCGAAATCGCGGCGCAGGTGATCTCGGGGCTGGCGCATGATTTTTCCAACCTGCTGACGATCATCCTTGGCCTGCAGTCCCGGCTGGGGCGGCTGGACGGCCAACCGGCAGAGGCCGCCCCCCTCATCGAAGGCACCCTTGCCGCGGCGCGCCGGGGCGGCACGTTGCTTAGCTCTATTGCCGATATGACAGGCGCGCGCACGCTGCGTCCGACTGCGACCCATATCCCGCGGCTGCTTGAAGATCTGACCCTGATCGCGCGCCCCACCCTGCCCAAGGGCATGACGCTAAGCATCGACAACCAGATGGATGACACCCCCGTACTGCTGGACAGCGGTCTGGTGCAGGACGGGTTGCTGAACCTGATCCTGAACGCCCGCGATGCCTGCGGGGCTGCGGGGGCGATCTCGCTTGAAGTACGACAGGTCCATGACACATGGATCGAATGGGTCTTGCGCGATACCGGCCCCGGATTTTCGCCCTCGGCGCTGGAACACGGGTTTGATCCGTTTTTTACGACCAAAGGGGCCGAAGGATCGGGGCTGGGGCTGCCGATGGTCTATGACATGGTGAAATCGGCGGGGGGCGATCTGCGCCTTGGCAATACGGCCCATGGCGCGCAGGTGACCATGCGGCTGCCCTACCGCCCCGCCGTGGCTGCCACCACCGGACTGGTCCTGCTGGTCGAAGACGCCGATGACCTGCGCGCGCTGGTGCGAGACATGTTGATGGGGCTGGGCCATTCCGTGATCGAAGCTGCCAGCGCGGATGAGGCCACCGCCCTGCTGGCCGATCTGCCCGACATCGCGCTGATCCTGTCCGACATCCAGCTTATGGGCGAGGCGACGGGGCTGGACCTTGCCAAACGCCTACCCGCCGATGCGCCGCCGCTGGTATTGATGACCTCGCTCCCGCCCGATGATGCCCAGTTTCTCGAGGCGCAAACCCTTGCCCCCGTATTGCGCAAACCCTTCGAGATTGCGGATCTGACCGCGCTGATTGCCCCGAAAGAGAGTGCCGCCCAATGACCCGCCCCCTCGTCACCATTCTGGACGATGAACCCGAAATCCGCACGCTTCTCGCCGACGCTTTAGAGGAAGCGGGCTTTGACACGCTGTCGTTCAGCCGCGCCCGCGCGTTCGAGGCCGCCTTGGCGACCCACACCCCCGATGTCTGTCTGGTGGACCTGTCCCTGCCGGATTCAGACGGGCTGACGCTGGTGCATCGTCTGGCGCTGGAACAAGGGGCCATCGTGATCATCATCTCGGGCCGCGCACAGGTGCAGGACCGCGTCACGGGGCTGGAACTTGGCGCGGATGACTACATCATCAAGCCCTTTGATCCGGCAGAGGTCGTCGCCCGTATCCGCGCCCGTCTGCGCAGCGCCAAACCCACGCCGCAAGCCGGCACCGTCGCCGCGTTCAGCGGGTGGAAGGCGCATTTCGACCGCTACGTGCTTGAGGATGAAAGCGGCGTCGAAACCCCCTTCTCCCACGCGGAGGGGGAGGTGCTGCGCCTGTTTCTGGATGCGCCCAAACGTCTGCTCAGCCGCGCGCAGATGCAGTCGAGCCTTGGCGGCGTCGCCTCTGAAAGCTTTGACAGGGCGATGGACGTGCGGATTTCGCGGCTGCGGACCAAACTGCGCGAAGACCCCAAAAACCCGCAGTTGATCAAGACGATCTATGGCGCGGGCTACATCTTTCTAGGCGACGTCACATGGAGCTGACCCCCCGTCGCATCAGCGGTGGCAGCCCCCATCTGGGCGACGTGCTCCATCTGATGCGCGACTGCTTTACCTATATGGAGGGGCGCATTGACCCGCCAAGCTCGCTTGGTCAAACCACTTTGCCATCGCTGCAAGCCACGGCGGATAGGGATGAAATCTGGGTGATCGGCGCGCCACCCGTGGCGTGTGTGGTGCTGAGCGTGAAACCCGCGGTTCTTTATCTGGGCAAGCTCTGCGTCGCCCCCAGCCACCAGCGACTGGGGCTGGCACACCATCTGATCACCCACGCCGAGAGCCGCGCCCGTGCCCTGCACCTTGGCCAGCTGGAACTGCAAACGCGGGTGGAGCTGTTGGACAACCACGCCACCTTTCGCGCGCTCGGCTTTCACGAATATGCCCGCACAGCGCACGCGGGGTTTGACCGCCCCACCAGCATCACCCTGCGCAAAACCGTCGCCTGAGCGACGCGGTGCCACCTGCCGCCACAGATGGCACCGCTGTCTTTTCTAACGCGGGCGTTGCCGTTTTTCATTGCGCGCCTGCCCCTTGGCCCGCTAGATTCTACCCATGATCGAATGCTTGCTGTACAGGACCAACCCCGCCCAAAGACGGCTGTTCTATCGCGTCGAAATCGCGATCAACCTGTTCAGCGAAGTGTCTGTCCTGCGCGAATGGGGCGTCGCAGGTGGCCAGCCCAAAGCGGTGATCCAGTGTTTCGGCAACCTGCGCGAGGCGTCAAAAATGGCGGACCGCTATCGCACACGGGCCGAGCGTCGCGGCTATCTACGTCACTGACCCCAGCCGCGTCACAGCGCGGGCAAGCACCTGAACGCCGGCCACCAGATCGGCCTCGGCCGTGTCTTCCTCGAAAGTATGGGACAGCCCCCCGATCGACGGCACAAACAGCATCGCCACCGGCATCTTGCGCGACACATTGGTCGCGTCATGCAGCGCGCCCGACGGCATCTTGCGCCAGTTGCCCGGCGCGACCTCTTCCGCGCCGGCTTCCAGCGCGGTGCGCAGGGTCGGGTCCATCGCGACAGGTTCCAGCCCCAGCATTGTGCCAAAGCTGACCGCCAGCCCCTGCTGCGCCGCGATCTCGGTGGCGGTGTCGCGGATGATCTGTTCCATCCGGCCCAGACGGTCCGCATCCGCGTCGCGCCACTGCATCGAAAACACCGCACGCCCCGGCACGATAGAGGATGCATTTGGGTGCAGCGTGACATGGCCGATGGTCCAGACAGTCTGCGGTGTGACGACATTGCGCAGCCGGTCGTTCAACGCGGCATTGAAGGCAGAGACCGCCTGAAACGCATCCCGCCGCAGGTGCATCGGTGTGGTGCCCGCGTGGTTCTGCTGCCCGTCAAAGGTGATCTTCATATCGCGGATGCCGACGATATCGGTGACCACGCCAATCTGTTCGCCGCTTGTATCCAGCGTCGGCCCCTGTTCGATATGCAACTCGACAAAGCCGGTGAACAGATCGGGCGACACCTCGCCCGTGACCAGATGCGCCACGGCCTGACGCGCGTCGCCAAGGGTCACGCCCGCATGATCGGTCAGCGCATCGGCGGCGGCCTGATCCAGATGCCCGCCCCAAACGGCACTGCCCGTGGTGACGCCAAACCGCCCCTCTTCATCCTGGAACGACACGACAGAGATCGCGGGGCCGCCCGCCTCGGCTGCGGCGCGGGCGACCTCGAGCGCGGCAATCACGCCAAGCGCGCCGTCGAGCCATCCGCCTTCGGGCTGGCTATCGGAATGTGACCCCATCAACAGCGACGGCCCATCTGCCAAGCCGAATAGATTGCCCATCTGGTCCATTTCAACCCGCAGACCGGCATCACGCATCTGCTCGGCCAGCCAGTCCCGCGCGGCGACATCGGCGTCGCTATAGGCCGGGCGGACGACCCCTTTGCCCACCCCCGCTGCGCCGAACGAGCGCAATTTGTGAAGGTCGGCGAGAAAGCGGTCGGGGTTGATCTGCATGGTTACTCCGCGGGTTGGGGGGCTGTTGCGGCCTCTACTTTCACGGCCGAGAATTTAAACTCGGGGATTTTACCATAAGGGTCAACCGCTGGATTTGTCAGGATATTTGCCGCCGCTTCGACATAGGCAAAGGGCAGGAACACCATATCGGGCGACACGGCGCGGTCTTCGCGCGCCATCAGTTCGATCGACCCGCGCTTGGTCGTGAGCCGGATATAGGCCCCCGGCTCTACCCCCAACTTGCGTAAGGTAG
This sequence comes from Sulfitobacter sp. SK025, assembly GCF_003352105.1. Taxonomy (NCBI): domain Bacteria; kingdom Pseudomonadati; phylum Pseudomonadota; class Alphaproteobacteria; order Rhodobacterales; family Roseobacteraceae; genus Sulfitobacter; species Sulfitobacter sp. SK025. The sequence continues at coordinate 57,004 of NZ_CP025808.1, forward strand.
ACGGGTGGAGCGAACAGTTCGCCTCGGGCTCCAGCCCATCAAGCACATAGGACCGCCGCGTCATCGACCCCGTGTGCCAATGTTCAAGCTGCCGGCCCGTGGTCAGGATCATCGGATAGTCTTCATCCGGCGCGTCATCGGGTGCGATGATGCTGGCGGGGGTAAACCGTGCGCGTCCGTCCTGTCGCGGAAAGCCATCGGCAAAGACAATCGCCTGCCCCGGATCGGTGGGGCTGGTGGATGGGTAGGTCACCGCCCCTTCGGTCTCTAACCGGTCCCAAGTGATGTTATTGAGCGACGACATATTCAGCTTCATCTCGGCGAAGACCTCGCTCGGGTCGGTATAGGTCCAGCCCAGCCCCAGACGTTTGGCCAGTTCCACCTCGATCCACCAATCCTCTTTCGCATCACCGGGCGGCGGCACCGCGGGGCGGCCCATCTGCACCTGTCGGTTGGTATTGGTCACCGTGCCGGATTTCTCGGCAAAGGCGCTGGCGGGCAGGATCACATCGGCAAAATTCGCGGTCTCGGTCAGGAAGATATCCTGCACCACCAGATGATCGAGCTTGGCCAGCGCATCGCGGGCGTGCTCCACATCGGGGTCAGACATCGCCGGGTTTTCACCCAGCACATAGAGGCTGCGAATATCCCCGTCATGCACCGCGTCCATAATCTCGGTCACGGTGAGGCCCTTCTTGTCGCTGAAATCGCTGCTTTGCCACACTTCGGTAAAGGCAGAGCGGACGCCATCATCGGACACCGGCTGGTAATCGGGTAGGAACATCGGGATCAGCCCCGCGTCAGACGCGCCCTGCACGTTGTTCTGCCCCCGCAACGGATGCAGCCCCGCGCCGGGCCGCCCGATCTGCCCCGTCATCAGCGCAAGCGAGATCAGGCAGCGCGAATTATCGGTGCCGTGGATGTGCTGCGAAATGCCCATCCCCCAGAAAATCATCGCCGCATTCGCCCCCGCAAAGGTCCGCGCCACATCGCGCAGCACCTCCGCGTCGATGCCGCAGATCTTGGACATCTTTTCAGGGGTGAAGGTTTTCAGATGGGCTTTCTCGATCTCCCAGTTTTCGGTGTAGGCTTCGATATACTGCTGGTCGTAGAGCTTTTCCTCGACGATCACATGCATGATCGCGTTCAGCATCGACACATCGGTGCCGGGGCGGAATTGCAGCATATGCGACGCGTGCCGCTTCAGCGCTTGGCCGCGCGGGTCCATCACGATCAGCTTGCCGCCGCGCTTGGCGAACTGCTTGAAGAAGCTCGCCGCGACGGGGTGGTTTTCGGTCGGGTTCGCGCCGATCACAATCGCAACATCGGCGTTTTCGATCTGGTTGAAGGTCGCGGTGACGGCACCCGAACCGACATTCTCCATCAGCGCCGCCACCGACGAGGCATGACACAGCCGCGTGCAGTGATCGACGTTGTTGTGGCCAAATCCCTGCCGGATGATCTTTTGGAAAAGATAGGCTTCCTCGTTCGTGCATTTAGCCGACCCAAAGCCCGCAACACCGGTGCCGCCGATCTTTTTCATGCCCTGCGCAGCAAACTCCAGCGCTTCGTTCCAGGTGGCTTCGCGGAAGTGGGTTTGCCAATTTCCGGGATCGACATTCAACCCCTTGGCAGGGGCGTCGTCGCGGCGGATCAGCGGTTTGGTCAGACGATGGGGATGGTGGATATAGTCAAAACCAAAGCGCCCCTTGACGCAAAGCCGCCCTTCGTTCGCGGGACCGTTGATGCCCTCGACGTATTTGATCTTGCCGTCTTTCACCTTCAGCGACACCTGACAGCCCACACCGCAGAACGGGCAAATGCTGTCGACCTCGCTATCAAAATCGGCGCTGTCGCCCACCTGCGCATCATCGACCACCGTGGCGGGCATCAGCGCCCCCGTGGGGCAGGCCTGCACACATTCACCGCACGCCACACAAGAGGACGCGCCCATCGGGTCGGCCATGTCGAACACCGGATAGCTGTCATGCCCGCGACCGGCCATCCCGATCACATCATTGACCTGCACCTCGCGGCAGGCGCGCACACACAGATTGCACTGGATACAGGCATCAAGGTTCACACGCATCGCCACATGGCTGTCGTCGAGCAACGGGATGCGCCCCTCTTCCAGCTTGGGGAAGCGGCTTTCCGAGATACCTTCCATTGCGGCCATGTCCCACAGGTGGCTGGATTTATCGTGGGCGACTTCGGGGGCGGGCTGATCGGTGACCAGCAATTCCATCACCATCTTGCGGGCATTTTCGGCGCGCGCGTTGTTGGTGGTGACGACCATACCGTCGCTCGGTTCGCGCAGGCAGGAGGCGGCCAGCACGCGTTCGCCTTCGATCTCGACCATACAGGCACGGCAGTTGCCATCGGGGCGATACCCCGGCTCCGGCGTGAAACACAGATGCGGGATTTTCAGACCGCGCCCATTGGCGATCTCCCAGATGGTCAGCCCGGTGTCGGCCTCAACCTCTTCGCCGTCGAGCGTGAATTTTACCTTATCCGCCATGGGGAACCCTCCTGTACCGCCCCGCAGTATAGGCAGGGCACGCATGCGACGGCAGTCATATTCCCGACACCCTGCCCCGTTTTTGCGCCACCGGCGTTTCCGATACGCGACACGGGGGGCCGCTTGCAAAAAATCGACATGCGAGCGGCAGGCAGGCTTTCCACCCGCGCATGGCTTGCCTATCAATGGCGCAACAGAAAAAGGCGCGCTATGTCCCACATTACCCTCATCCGTCACGGTCAGGCAAATTCCCAGGCCAAGGACGAAATCAGCTATGACAAGCTAAGCCCGCTTGGCCACGAACAGGCCGCGTGGCTGGGCGACCACCTGCGCCAGTCCGAAACTCACCACACGCGGCTCTATACCGGCACGCTGCGCCGCCATATCGAGACGGCAGAGGGGATGAACACCGGGCTTGAACCGATACGCGACGCGCGGCTGAACGAGCTTGAGTATTTCACCCTCGCCACCATGATGGAGCAGCAGCACGGCATCCCTTTCCCCACGGAACAGGGCGGGTTCACCAACCACCTGCCGCTGGTGTTCGAGACGTGGAAAAGCGACAGGCTCGAAAACCCGCCCGAGAGCTACGCCAATTTCGAAGGGCGCATCAAATCTGTGCTATCAGAGATCTCGGACGGGGACGGGCCGGCGCTGGTCGTGACCTCTGGGGGGCTAATCTCGATGGTGATGGCGCAGGCGATGGGGCTGGGCATTCCGGCCATGTCGCGCATCGCGCTGGCGATCATGCACACGTCGATGCACCGGCTGTTCCCCATTGGCGGCCACTGGTCGCCGGTGCTGTTCAACGCGGTGCCCCATCTGGATACCCCCGCACGCCGTGTCGCGCAGACCCATATCTGAAAGGCAAACGATGCTTACGCTATATTTTACGCCCGGAACCATCTCTGTCGCGGTGGCGATTGCCATCGAAGAAGCCGCCCTGCCCTATCAGCCGGTGCGCGTCGATTTCGCCACGGCAGAGCAGACGAAACCCGACTATCTGGCGATCAACCCCAAGGGGCGCGTGCCTGCGCTGCGGCTTGAGGATGATACGATACTGACCGAAACCGGTGCGCTGCTGGACTATGTCGCTGCCATTGCGCCCAAAGCCGGGCTGGTCCCCACGGACCCGACCGCCGCCGCACAGATGCGCAGCGCGATGTACTACCTCGCCTCGACCATGCATGTCGCCCATGCCCACAAGATGCGCGGATCGCGTTGGGCCAAACAACAATCCAGCTTCGAGGATATGACGGCTCAGGTGCCCGAAACCATGGCCGCCTGTGCCGATTTTGTCGAAAGCGATATCCTGCGTGGGCCCTATGTGTTGGGCGAGGATTTCAGCCTTGCCGATCCCTATCTGTTCGTCGTGTGCAACTGGCTTGATGGCGACGGCGTGGATACGGCGGCCTACCCCAAGATCACGACATTCATGCAACAGATGACCGCCCGCGCCAGCGTGGCAGCGGTGAAAGACAAGGGGATGCTATGACCGCGCCACATCTATGGGTTCGCGCCGAACAGCGCGACAATGAAACCCGCGTCGGTATCACACCCGAAGGGGTTACCGCGTTGATGGAACAGGGGTTTCGCGTCACCGTCGAAGCCTCGGACAGCCGCGTGATCGCGACCGATGCCTATGCGGCCACGGGCTGCACCATCGCGCCACAGAACAGCTGGCCCGACGCGCCTGCCGATGCGATCATCTTTGGCCTGAAGGAACTGCCAGAGGACGGCACACCGCTGGTGCACCGGCACATCATGTTCGGTCACGCCTACAAAGGCCAATCGGCGGGGCGTATCCTGCTACAACGTTTCAAGGCGGGCGGCGGCACCTTGCTGGACCTTGAGTATCTGACCGACGAGACCGGCCGGCGCGTCGCCGCCTTTGGCTATTGGGCGGGGTTCGCGGGGGCGGCGGTGGCCGTCAAATGCTGGGCCGTGCAGACCCGTGGGCAAGCTGTCGCCCCCATCACCCCCTACCCCAACGCCGATGCGCTGACCCGCGACCTCGCGGCAGAGATCGACGGGCTTGGCACGCCCGACGCGCTGGTCATCGGCGCACTTGGTCGAGTGGGCAGCGGTGCCGCCGATCTTTGCGGCCGTCTGGGGATCAAAGTCACCGGATGGGATATGAAGGAGACTTCCCACGGCGGCCCCTTCCCCGAGATTTTGCAGCATGTGCTGTTTTTCAACTGCATTCTGGCGGGACCGCAGACACCGGTTTTCGTGCCCAAAAGCGCGCTGGACAGGGATCGCGCGCTGCGGGTGATCGGCGATATCGCCTGCGATCCCGACAGCGACTTCAACCCCGTGCCGGTCTATGACCGCGCGACCACATGGGAAGAGCCCGCGTTACGCGTGCATGACACCCCACCTTTGGATGTCACCGCGATTGACAACCTGCCGTCAATGCTGCCGCTGGAAAGCTCTGAAGACTACGCCGCGCAGCTGCTGCCGACGCTCTCGGCACTGGCGGAAGATACCTCGCCCGTCTGGGCGCGGGCTCGTGCGCTGTTCGAAGAACACAGCGCCGCCGTGTGACGCGATCAGATCGGGCGGATCACGCGCCCGATCCGGTCACCCGAATAGACGGTAGTAGATGCCGTCGGGCAGGAACTGCGCCAGCCGGAAGAAAAGCGAGAACCCGAAGGGGAAGCTTTTCTTAAAGCTGCTGCCGCTCATATGCTCGACCACTTGCTGCGCGGCGGCCTCGGGCTCCATCAAAAAGGGCATCTTGAAGTCGTTCTTGTCGGTCAGCTGCGTGCGGATGAAACCAGGATTGATCACCTGAACTTTCACGCCGGTCTTGCGCAGGTCGGCGTGCATACATTCCGCCAAGGACAAGGTGCCCGCCTTGGACGCCGTATAGCCGATAGACTTTGGCAGCCCGCGATAGGCCGTGAGGCTAGAGGTGATCACGATGTGGCCCGCGTCGCGCTTGACCATATCAGGCACCACTTCGCCCATCACGCGCACCAGCCCGGTAAGGTTCACATCGATCATCGCGGTCGCATGCTCCGGCTCCCACTCCTTGGCACCAAAGGGCCAATAGGCCCCCGCCAGATAGACAACGCCATCCACCGGCCCGACGGCTTTGACCGCGGCGCGAATGCTGTCGATATCCTGCACGTCGATGGTCTGGTAGCTTGCCGAAACGGGCAGTTCATCGACCAGCGCCGCCAGCTTGTCTTCAGACCGGGCAGAGACGATGACCTCGGCCCCCAGTCGGCCCAGCTTATGTGCCAGTGCTTCGCCCAGTCCGGCGCTCGCCCCGATCAGCCAATAGCGTTTTCCTGTCCACTCGGTCATGCTGCGTCCTTTCTGCGGATGGTGGCGACCAATTCGGCCACCTTCACCCCAAATTTTCGGAACTGACTGCGGTTGATGATCGTGCCATCGCCGGTCAGATACATCCAGTCCACGGTATTCAGCAGGTGCCCGCCGACGTCATCGGGCAGCCTGATGGTGTATTTCGACTGCACCGTCGCACCGACGTTGCGGCCCTTGGCCGTGCCTTTGACGTCCGGGGCGGTGGCGGTGAAATGCCCCGTCTCGCCCAATGTGATCGTCCATGTGCGGTCTTGGGTCGTGTTGTCGTCATAGACGAAATGTTCGTCGATACGTGCGGTGTCGCCGTCCCATGTTACGTTGAAATCTGCCACGAAACTGCTGGTGACCCGGCCCGCGGGGCCAAAGATGACGCCTTCGCAGACCATCGCCCCGTCCAGATGTTTCCTCATGTCAAATACGGTGTAGTCATCCGCATAATCCGACGGCTTTTGCGCAGGGAAATCGGTGATCCGCCGCCGCGCCAGCCAGATTGCGGCCACCACTGCGGCCCCCAGAGCAAACTGCAACATGTCCATCATTCTTCATCATCCTTTTGCATCGGCGTGGCGGCCAGAAAGCCAATGGCCAACAACTTGAGCCCGCAAGGCACGCCCGCATAGAGCCATATGAGCGTCGAGATTGCCACCGGTCCATTGCCCGTCGTACCGCTGTCAAAGCCGGACGCCTGCAGGGTGGGAAGTAGCGTAATCGCCGCGAAGGCAAGGGCGAATTTCGACACCAGCGACCACAGCCCGAACCCCTCGGCGGCCTGAGGGGCGACCACCGCCATCCGCGCGGAGAACATCGCGGGCAGCAGTGTCAGGTCGGCCCCCAGCACCGCGCCAGAGGCGATGCAGACCAGCACGAACCACGCCACATCCCCCGCCCCCAGCAGCAAAGTCCCTGCAAACACAAGGATCGCCAAGCCCATTGCGGACAGCAGGACGGGTTTGGGGCTGAAACGCTCTGCCAGCTTGCCCCATAGCGGGGCGGCCACAGCAGCCGAAAGAAAGAAGAGCAACAGCAGCGCCCCCGCCCACCCCGGAGCACGCAGCACGCTTTCGACGTAGAACAGAAATAACGTAGATGTGACCGCGACAGGGGCCGCATTGAACAGCGCGATCAGCAGCAACCGACGGGCAATCGGATCGCGCAACACCACGGCGATCCCCGTCGGACCCGCGATATCCGCGCCGCGCCATTCGCCCCGCATGGCAAAAACGCTGCCCAGTCCAAGCGCGGCAAAACCGATGGCAAACCCTGTAAACGGGGCCCCCATCACCAGCCCCAGCATCACAGGCAGTACCGAGGCCGCGCAGACGCCTAGCAACGCCCCCGTCTCGCGCCAGCGCGCCAGCACCAGATGCCCGCGCCCGGGCAGTTGCGCGGCTTTGGCGACCCCTTGCGCATAAAAGCAGATCGTCAGAAAGCTGAACGCCGAAAACACCCCCGTCAGTGTCAGCGCGAACCACATCAGCGGCGGCAGCAAGGGCGGCACTGCAAACAGGGCAAACATCGATACAGCCATCAGGGCGACACCGACGGCGACCGCCGTGCCACGCCTGTGACGCAAGGCTTGCGATAGCCGGCCCAGCAACGGGTCCTGCACCACATCCAACAGGCGCAGCGCAAAAAGCACCGTGCCCAAAGCCCCCAGCGACACCCCGTATTCATCAACAAAGAACTTGGGCGCGTGAATATAAATCGGCAGCCCCGCCGCCGCCAGAAGCGACGCAAACAGCGCGTAGGCAGGCAGTTGATGTGCCGAACGGGTCACGTGCCCGACACGTCTTTCACCGGCGGTTCAGGACGCGGGCGATAGCCGCCGCCTTTCCACCACAACTTTAGTGCTTGCCAGTGGATCAAGGCCAACACCCGCCGCGCCCCGAAGGGACGCCGCAGCAGCGACCACAGGATTGCCCGGTTCGTGAGAGGGCCACGACGGCCCGTCAGGGTGGCGATCAAACCTCCTTCCGACTGGGTATAATCGATCCAGACACCAATACGGTCGGCGCGGATATCAAAGCGAAAACTGTATCCCCCTTCGACCGGCTGAAATGGCGATACGTGGAAAATCTTGGTCGCGTGCAGATGATCTGTGGCCGTGATCGGGCGCAGGTCATCGTGGTGGCATAGATAGCTGTGCCGGTCACCGAAGGTATTCGATACCTCTGATATCACGGCGATCAGCGCCTCGTCCGCGCGGTGGCACAGCCAAAAGCTGACAGGGTTGAACACATGCCCCAACACGCGCGGTTGCGCCATCAGCTCTATCCGCGCGACGCCCGTGACTTCGTGCTGTGCCAGAACATCGCGCACCCACGCGGCCCCGCGACCCGCGCCTTTGGCTCCGCCGTGGTCTTCGTCCCACAGCGATGTCACGGCCCCGCGGTTGCGCCCGAACAACGCTGGTGTTTGCAGCGATGCCTCTGCATCCAGAACCACGTAATCGACCGAATAGCGAAAGCTGTTTTCGACCGCCCCCTTGCGCCCATGATAGGTCACACCACGGATATGATCGACGCTGGCGCTCATTCTGCGGCCAGTGCCACCTTCGCCTTGGCCCGCAGCCCCTGCACCACCTCAACAGCGCTAGAGAGCCCGTCCTCGTGGAAGCCATGCTTCATCCAAGCGCCGCAGAACCAAGTATTCTGCGTGCCGTTGAAGGCGCGCACCTGCTCTTGTGCGGCCAGCGCGCCCAGATCATAGACCGGATGGCGCAGGGTGACCTGATCATAGATCAGCTCTTCGCGGATCGGGCGCTTGGTATTGAGCGTCACAAAATGCGGGTCGTCCATCGGGATCGGTTGCAGCGAGTTCATCCAGTAGGTCAGGTCGATCCGGTCGGACTTCTGCCCCTTATCCTCGGCATAGATCCACGAGGCCCAGGTCTTGCGCAGCTTGGGCATAACAGAGGCATCGGCATGTAGCACCACGTCGTTAGGCTGGTATTTCACCGCGCCCAAGGCCGCACGCTCTGCCGCGCTTGGGTCGGCCAGAAGGGCAAGCGTGTCATCCGAATGGCTCGCAAAGACGACCTCGTCAAACGCTTCCCATTCCGCGCCATGGGTTTTCACCTCTGCGCCCAAGGGCGTGCGGCGGACGGATTGCACCGGCGTGCCAAGGCGAATGTCGACGCCCTTGGCTGTCAGCGATGCCCCCAGACGGTTCACATATTCCTGCGACCCGCCCTTAACCGTATACCACTGGTGCTGGCCTGTGTGGCTCAGCAAGGCGTGGTTCTCGAAGAAGTCGATCATGGAATAGGCGGGGAAATCCATGATCTTGTCCACCGGCGTCGACCAGATCGCGCCCGACAGCGGCGTCAGGTAGTATTTGCGAAAATATTCACCCGCGCCCAGCTTGTCCAAGAACCCCGCGATGGTCAGCGTACGGTCTTGCGCCAGCTTGGTCGCCGTGCTGTTGAACCGCACGATATCGGTCAACATACGCAGGAATTTCGGATTCAGCGCATTGCGTCGCTGCGCGAAGATCGAATCCAGCGTCATCAGCCCGTATTCCAACCGCCCCCCATCGATGGAGGCCCCGAAGCTCATGTTGGATTTGACCACCGGCACGTCGAGCTCTTTGAACAGCGCGGCGAGGTTGGGATAATTGGCGTAGTTGAACACGATAAAGCCCGTATCTACAGGCTGGTCGCCGTTCTTGCCCGCCATCTTCGTGCGCGCGTGCCCCCCCAGACGGGGGCAGCTTTCGAACAAGGTCACCTGATGGTCGTCGCCCAGCATATGCGCCGCCCCCATGCCGGAAATACCCGCGCCGATGACGGCAATCTTTCGGTGGCCTGCCAAAGAGGTATTCTGTGGCGGGTCGATGGCTTCAAATGGCATAAGGCGAGAATTTCCAGTCTGTCAGATTTGTATCGGCAGTTTCGGGGATACACGGGCTGGACGGTACAGGAGTTGCAGTTAATCAGACACTAACTACGACTTTTTGTGACACCCTTGTCGTGGCTCCTCGCTTAGATAGCCCGTCAGGGCCGTTTGTCAGGGCGCGAAAGCGGTACAACGCGTTTATCCTGCTCTGACAGTTCTTCGAAATCGAAATTATCCAGTTTTGCCGCGCGTTTACCCGCGCGTTCAGCAGCCGTGCCCAAACCTTCAAGATCAGCGCGGGCCTGCCCGAAATGGGTGTTCAGCTTGCCAACACGTTCGACCACGATCTCGACATCGCGGTGCAGCATCTTGAGCGTTTTGCGGATAGCCCCTGCCTGTTCCCGCATCCGCGCATCCTTGAGGATCGCGCGCATCGTATTCAGCGTTGCCATGCAGGTGGTCGGGGATACGATCCAGACCCGCGCATCAAAGCCTTCGCGGACGAGTTCAGGGAAGTTCGCATGCAGCTCGGCATAGACGGCTTCCGAGGGCAGGAACATCAGCGCGCCATCCGCGGTCTCGCCCTCGATGATATATTTCGTGGTGATCGCCTGGATGTGTGATTTGACCGCAACCCGCATGGCGCGGGCGGCATCCTTGACCTCGTAGTCCGTCTTGGCACGGCGCAGGGCTTCGTAGGCTTCAAGTGGGAATTTACTGTCGATCACGATCGGGCCGGGCGGGTTCGGCAGGTGGATCAGACAATCCGCGCGCCTACCGTTGGAAAGCGTCGCCTGCATCGTATAGCTGTCACTTGGCAGCGCCTTAGAGACGATATCGTGCAACTGGATTTCACCGAATGCGCCACGAGTCTGTTTGTTGCTCAGGATATCCTGCAGCGACAACACGTCGCCCGACAGTTTGGTGATATTGTCCTGCGCCTTGTCGATCGCGGCCAGCCGTTCCTGTAGCTGGGTCAGGCTGGTCGTTGTCTGCTTGCTGGAACCGTGAAGTGTCGCGCTCATGCGTTCCTGCATCTCTGCCAAGGACCGGGCAGAGCGGGCCGCATTCTCGGCCAGCCGGTCCTGCATTTGTTGCTGCACATGGGCCATGCGGGCCTCGATGCTTTGCACCATCTGGGCCTGTGCATTGGCTTGGGTATCCGACACGGTTTGCAAGCCGCCGCGCAGCTGTTCCTGCCCCATGCCAAGCTGTTGCACATGGCCGCCCAGTATCTGCATCTGTCGCGCCAGCGGGGCCGCGACCCGCGCCGACCGCCCCGCCGCACGCACCGCCATCACCAGCAGGATCAGCACGAGCAAGACCACGCCCCCGCCGCCAATCAGCAGCAGCATGGCAGGGTCTGTCAGCGCGTAGGTTTCACCTCCAAGCTGGATCATGTGCGCCCGAACAGACGTTCGATATCGCTCAACTTCAGCTCGACATAGGTGGGGCGGCCGTGGTTGCACTGGCCGGAATGGGGCGTCGCCTCCATCTCGCGCAGCAGCGCGTTCATTTCCTCGCCCCGCATCCAGCGGCCCGAGCGGATGGAACCGTGACATGCCACACGGCTGAGGATCGCCTCGATCCGGGCCTGTAACGTGTTGCTTTCGTTCTGATCCGCGAGCTCATCAAGGATATCCAGCACCATCGCCTTGGCGTCCACCGTGCCAAGGATCGCGGGCGTTTCGCGCACGGCAATGGCACTGCCGCCAAAGGGTTCGATCCCCAGTCCAAACCGCGCGAGGTCATCCGCGACCTCAAGCAGCCGCGCGCAGTCCGACGCTGACAGATCCACGATCTCGGGGATCAGCAAGGCCTGCGCCGCGACACCGTTTTCGGCCATCTGGCGTTTCAGCTTTTCATAGACTAGTCGTTCATGCGCCGCGTGCTGGTCCACGATGACCATGCCCGTCGCCGTCTGTGCGATGATGTAATTCTCGTGCACCTGCGCCCGCGCGGTCCCAAGGGGGAAGTCCGGCGCGGGTTCGGCGGCGGGAGTGTGTGCATCGTGTGCGTCGTGGGTCTGAGTGTCGTGGGTCTGGACGTCAGCGCCGCCAGCCTCGTACTGGGGGGGCGTTTCAACACGGCCCCACATGCCGGCGGTTTCGGCAAAGCCGGGTTCGGGCGCTTGCGCCTGATAGGCAGCGCTGCGCGCACCAAGCGAGGGGCGGTCCATCTGATACACCCGCGCACCGGGCTGTTCGGGGCGCATCGCCCCCAACGTCGCATTCGCCACGGTGGTCGAGGCACGGTGCCCCGCATCCGCCAGCGCATGGCGCAGCGCCGATACGATTAACCCGCGTGCCAGTCCGGGATCGCGAAAGCGCACTTCGGATTTGGCGGGGTGGACGTTCACATCCACAAGCTTGGGATCGCAATCGACGAACAATGCGGCGGCGGGATGGCGGTCACGGCTCAGCAGGTCGAAATAGGCCCCGCGCAACGCCCCCACCAGCAGCTTGTCACGGACGGGACGCCCGTTCACAAACAGGTATTGCGTCACGGCAGAGCCGCGCGAATAGGTCGGCAGGGCCGCGTAGCCCGTCAGGTGCAGCCCTTCGCGTTCGGCATCGATGGCCAGCGCGTTTTCAGCAAACTCGCGCCCTAGCACTTGCGCCAAACGCCCGTGCAGTGCGGCGAACATATCGCCCTGTTCGGCCTCGGCGCGAAACACCTCGCGGCCCGGTCCGTCGCCGGACACATCGCGCAGGGTGAAACGCACGAAGGGTTCCGCCATCGCCAGCCGCTTGATGATGTCAGAGATCGCCTGCGCCTCGGCGCGATCGGTGCGCAGGAACTTCAACCGTGCGGGCGTGGCAAAGAAGAGATCGCGCAGGGTGACGACGGTACCACCATTCAGCGCAGCAGGGCGCACAGGGCCGGCCACGCCGCCGTTGACTGAAATCTCGGCCCCGTCCTGTCCGGCAACACGGCTGCAAATGGTCAGCCGCCCGACAGCCCCGAGCGAGGGCAGCGCCTCGCCGCGAAAACCGAAGGTGTGGATGTTCAGCAGGTCCGTCCCGTCGATCTTCGAGGTCGCGTGCCGGGACAGCGCCAGCGTCAGATCGTCCGCGGCGATGCCGCAGCCGTCGTCGGTGACGCGGATCAGCGTCTTGCCACCATCGGCATACTCCACCGTGATTTGCCGCGCGCCTGCATCAATTGCGTTCTCGACCAGCTCCTTGACCGCAGAGGCAGGGCGTTCAACGACCTCTCCGGCGGCGATACGGTTAATTGCCGAGTCGTCGAGCTGCCGGATCACCGGGCGATTTTCGCTTATATTGGGGTTTGGATGCGCCATGCGGCTAGACCTAGCATAGAGACGCGCGATTCTGAAAGCCGCGAATACGGATGGTTAACGCTCGTCGGCGAGGTTAATCCTGTGTGGCTGCATTGAACCAGGCGACGATCTCGGCGCGTTCGCTGGCCTGCATATGGCTTAAGTTGGCGGGGGGCATCGCATCTGTCACACCCGCTTGCAAATAGATCTGTTTGGCCGCGCTGGCGATCTGATGTTCTGTCTCAAGCCGGATGGATTTCGGCGGCCAAAGCAGCCCGTCCCACGCGGGTTCTGCCGCATGACACATGCTGCACCGACCGCGCACGATATCATGCACCCGGTCAAACCCTTCGGCCTGGGCAAAGCGCAGTGCGGGGCCGGTGGCCTCTTCCGGCTCGACGCTGCGGAACATCGGCGCGGTCGACAGCCACATGATCGTGACGAACAACAGCGCGGTGACCGCCCATGTCCATGTCGGATTGCCCTGACGCGCATGCAGGCTGTTGAAGTAATGGCGGATCGTGACCCCCATCAGAAACACCAATGCCGCAATCAGCCAGTTCATTTCCGACGCGAAGGCCAGCGGGTAGTGGTTGCTGAGCATCAGGAAGATGACCGGCAAGGTCAGATAGTTATTATGTGTGCTGCGCTGTTTGGCGATCTTGCCGTATTTCGCATCCGGCACCCGCCCCGCCTTGAGGTCGGCCACCACGATCCGCTGGTTCGGCATGATAATGAAGAACACGTTCGCCGACATGATCGTCGCGGTGAACGCGCCCAGATGCAGCAACGCTGCACGCCCCGAAAAGACCGAGGTATAGAAATAGGCCATCCCCACAAGGATCACATAGAGGCCGATCATCAGCCTTGTGTTGTTATCGCCGAATTTGCTTTTGCAGATCTGGTCGTAGACCAGCCAACCAAAGCCAAGCGACAACAGGGAAATCCCCACGGCCTGCCAGTTCGCCAGTTCTGCGACAGTGGGATCGACAAGATAGAATTCCGCCCCGAGGTAGTAGACCAGGATCAGCAAGGCAAAGCCGGAAAGCCACGTCGAATAGCTTTCCCATTTGAACCAGATCAGATCGTCGGGCATCTGCGCGGGGGCCACCAGATATTTTTGCACGTGATAGAACCCGCCGCCGTGGACCTGCCATTCTTCTCCGTCCGCGCCGGTTTTGAGGTTGCGGTCGCGGTGCAGGCCCAGATCCAGCGCGATAAAGTAGAACGACGACCCGATCCACGCGATGGCCGTGATGACATGCACCCAGCGAACGGCAAACTCGATCCAAGCGCCAATGGCGGCCATATCGTACATGGGGTGGCTCCTTAGTGTAGCGTCTTGGGTGTATGCGGCAGTTTACCCTTAGAACTGCCTGACAACCCGCCCGAGACTTCCTCGGTTGATTCCTCTGCCAGTTCTTCGGGCAGAAGCAGGTTCAGTACAATAGCAATCAGGGCCGCGGGTAGCAGACCGCTGGTCAGCAGGATCTTGGCCGTGTCGGGCAGGTGTTGCACCGCGCCGGGTTCCAGCTGAAGCCCCAGACCGATCGAGATCGAGATGGCAAAGATCACCATATTGCGGCGGTTCCAGTCCACGTCGGACAACATCGACATGCCAGCGGCCACGACCATGCCGAACATCACGATAACCCCGCCGCCCAAAACCTCGATCGGGATGGTGCGGATCACGCCGCCGACCTTGGGGACCAGCCCGCAGAGGATCAGGAACAGCGCACCGACGGTGACGACGTGGCGGCTCATCACGCCTGTCATGGCGATCAGGCCGACGTTCTGGCTGAAGGATGTGTTGGGCAGCCCCCCAAAAAGACCGGCGACGGCGGACCCGATCCCGTCGGCATAAGTCGCGCCCTGGATTTCGCGGTCGGTCGCTTCGCGGCCCGCACCGCCCTTTGTGATCCCGGCGACATCACCCACGGTTTCAATCGCCGAGATAAACGCCATCAGACAAAAGCCGATGATCGCCGCTGCCGAAAACTCGAACCCGTATTTCAGCGGATTGGGCAGCGCGAAGGCGGCAGAGCGTGACCACGACCCGCTGATGTCGCCAAAGCTGAGCATCCCCACGGCCAGCGCATAGATATACCCCACGATCAAGCCGATCAGCACAGCCGAGATCGACAGCATCCCGCGGGTGAAAAACTTGATCCCCAATGTGACAAAGATCACCACCAGCGCGGCCGACCAGTTCAGCAGGCTGCCATAGGCGGGCGTGCCAATCGCGGGCACACCACCGGCCGCATATTGGATCCCCACCTTGACCAGCGCCAGACCGATCATCGTGACCACCAGCCCCGTGACAAGCGGCGGCAGCGCAAATCGGATCTTGCCGATGAACAGCCCCAGAAAGGCGTGGAACATACCGCCGATCACAACGCCTCCGAACAGCGCGGCAAGCCCGTCCACACCCTTGCCCGCCACCAGAGGGATCATGATGGGGATGAACGCGAAAGACGTGCCCTGCACAATCGGCAGCCCTGCCCCGACAGGCCCCAGCGTCAGCGTTTGCAGCAGCGTCGCGACACCGGCAAACAGCATCGACATCTGGATCAGGTACAGCAGTTCGGGAAAGTCGGGCGAGTTCGACCCGAACCCAAAGCCCGCCGCGCCCGCGATGATGATGGCGGGGGTGACATTGGACACGAACATCGCCAGCACGTGCTGAACCCCCAGAGGAATAGCGCGATACAGCGGCGGCATGTAATTGGGGTCGCGCAGTTGTTCCGGCGTGCCGATGGCGTGGCGTGTCATATCAAATGTCCCTTGTTGATCACTGGCCGCTATTTGTGCGGTCCGATTATCTGCGGGGTTTACCCCTTGATCACATAAGGCGGGTCCAGCGGGTATTCGTCAAGGTTGGGGCTGGTGCCGATGCGGTCCACCACGGCGAAAAGCCCGGGCTCTGCCAAAGGGGTAAGCACGCCGTGCCATGTCCCGCGGTGAAAGTTCACGCCCTGATGCGGTGCCGTCAAGAACGCCAGCGGTGTGCCGGGGGTATCGCCCTCGTCGGGAGCCACGATCACAAGAAACGGCGCGCCTGTCAGCGGCAGGAAGGCTTGCGACCCTTCGGGGTGCCGTTCAAGCAGGTCCAACTGGTACGGCAGACGACGGGCCTGCGCGTTAAAGATGCTGATGCCCGCGCGACCGTCGGGCCCGAAATCCAGCTTTGCCAGATCATGGTGCCGCCCACACAGCCCCGCGTTGATGATCCGGTCCGGCGCGCCCGACGCGTCCAGCACTTCTCCGAAGGGGGCGAAGGCATCTGCGGTCAGGGGCTGAATGGTGATCTCGCGCGGGCTCATAGCGACAGCGGCATGTGGCGGTTCACATCCTTATACAGCAGATAGCGGAAGGGTTCTTGCCCCGTTGCGATACAGGCCTGCGGACAAAAAGCGCGCAGCCACATGAAATCACCCGCTTCAACCGGCACCCAGTCGCGGTTCAGCAAATAATCCGCCGTGCCCTGAATGACGTATAGCCCGTGTTCCATCACATGGGTCTCTGCGAAAGGGATGCGCCCGCCCGGTTGGAAGGTCACGATATTGACGTGCATGTCGTGGCGCAGATCGCCTGGGTCCGCAAAACGCTGGGTCGCCCAAGCGCCATCGGTATCGGGCATGGCAATCGGCGCGACTTCGTCGTCATGGGTCACGAATGCCTCCGGCGCGTCCAAGCCGCCCACGGGCACATAGCGCTTGCGCACCCAGTGCAAGCCGCAAGGCGTATCGCCGGTGTTCCAAAGCGTCCATTTGGCCGCAGGGGGAATATAGGCGTAAGACCCTGCCACAAGATCATACCCCTGCCCGTCCAGCGTCAACCGCGCGCGGCCTGTGGCCACGAACAAGACCGCTTGCGCCTGCGCGTCCGGCTCGGGTGTGTCGCTGCCCCCCTTGGGGGCAAGCTCTACCGCGTATTGTGCGAAGGTTTCGGCAAATCCGCTCAGCGGCCGCGCCAGTACCCACGCGCGTGTGTTTACCCATCCGGGCAGCAAGCTGGTCACGATGTCCCGCTGCACCGAGGCAGGGATCACCGCGTAGGCGTCGGTGAACACAGCCGTGCTTTCAGGAGAGACAGTCTGGTCCGGCAGACCGCCGGGGGGGAAGGCATAGGTCATAGCATATCCTCTAAACGCAGCCGTGCGATCCGTTCGACCTGTGCACATGCGGTGGTAAATTCATCTTCGGTTGCGTTGGCGATGCGGGTCTCGAACTGGCGCAGGATGCCGTCCTTGTCGTGATCCTTCACCGCGATGATAAAGGGAAACCCGTGTTTCGCGACGTATTGGCTGTTCAACGTCTCGAAGCGGGCGCGCTCGGCATCGGTCAAGGCGTCCAGCCCGGCGCTGGCTTGTTCTTGCGTGCTTTCAGCCGTCAGCCGTTTGGCCGCCGCCAGCTTGCCCGCCAGATCGGGGTGCGCGGTCAGCACGCCCAAGCGTTCCGCCCGCGTCGCCGACCGGAACATCCGCGCCAAAGCATTATGTATCCCCGCGACAGAGTTATGCGCGGGCCCAAGTTCAAGGTCATACGCGCGTTCGGCGATCCATGCTGAATGTTCGAACACCCCACCGAATTTCGCGACAAAGCTGGCGCGGTCCATCTGGTCCAGACGCAGGCGCGGCTGAGGCGGATGGGTGACTCGCCAATGGTCAGCGATGTCGATGCGGCGCGGCGTCCAGACGCCTTCGAACCCTTTGATGTAGTCGATAAAGCGTTTCAGCGCCTGTATCCGTCCGGGTCGCCCGATCAGACGGCAATGCAGCCCGACCGACATCATCTTGGCCTGCCCGGCGCTGCCTTCGGCATAAAGCGCATCGAAGGTATCGCGCAGATAGGCATAGAACTGATCGCCCGAATTAAAGCCCTGCGGCGTGGCAAAGCGCATATCGTTGCAATCAAGAGTATAGGGGATAATCAGCTGATCGCGCCCTGCCACCTGCATCCAATAGGGCAGATCATCGTCGTATGTATCCGAGATATAGTCGAAGGCCCCCGTCTCTGCCGCCAGCGCGACCGTGTTGACAGAGCTGCGCCCCGTGTACCAGCCACGCGGCGCTGTGCCGACGACCTCGCGGTGCAGGCGGATCGCCTCGTCCATATCGGCGCTTTCAACCTCGGCGGTGTGGTCCTTGTAATCGATCCATTTCAGCCCGTGGCTTGCGATTTCCCAATCGGCCTGGGTCATCGCCTCTACCTGTTGCGGGGACCGCGCCAAGGCGGTGGCGACGCCATAGACGGTAACAGGGATTTCGGCACCCGTGAACAGGCGGTGCAACCGCCAAAAGCCCGCCCGCGCGCCGTAGTCATAGATGGATTCCATGTTCCAGTGGCGTTGCCCCGGCCAAGGGGCGGCCCCGACGATCTCGGACAAGAAGGCCTCTGACGCGGCATCCCCGTGAAGCAGACAGTTCTCGCCGCCTTCTTCATAGTTCAGCACGAATTGCACCGCGATCCGCGCGCCGCCCGGCCATTGTGCATCAGGCGGTGTGGGGCCGTAGCCGTGAAAATCACGAGGGTAGCGTGTCATGGGATCGTCCTTTGGTCAGCGCCTGCGCGCGCGGGGAAACCGCGCGCTGCGGGCCGTTGTTTTAGTCAACCAACGGTTTTCTGGCACTGATTTTTCGCAATGTACAGCCAGCCAACCCTTCCCGAAAGGTCGGCCGGCTGCCAGATCGGCTCGAGTGGCCCTGCTCTCTTATAGCGAAAGTTCTAAGGCGCTGGCCGGCCTGAAACTCAAACACATACGGGGGGCATATCGGGCGGGAAAGTGAGTGGAAGGGGCCGCTCTTGCTGCGCTATGCAACACGAGTCCTGTCGGCCCCTGCCCAATGATCGTCGCACCACGTGCGACTTGCCCGATCATAAGAATTCTGTCCCCCAGAATACATACTCGGATTGTATGGGTCGCTGGCAGGCAACACCTCCGATTGAATGTTGTGTACCATATAGGCGCAGGATGATTCGCGGCTCAAGCAAAAACGATTCGGTAGGCGAATTATTTTTCGCCATCGCCCGAATCACCGCCTCTTTCAGCGCGGACGCGCCCAGAAAGCCGCCCATCAATCCGCCATTGACCTAGCCCGACACCCGCCTATCGTAAGGGTCCAACGGATCAGGAAAGACCCCACCCATGGCAAACGGCTATTTGACGACGCATGTTCTGGACACCGCCCGCGGCCGCCCCGCAGGCGGGCTGGAAATCACGCTTTACCGGATCGAGGGGGCCAACCGCATGAAACTGGTGCAGATGACCACCAATGCTGACGGTCGCACCGACACGCCGATCTTGCCCAAGGGTCAGTTTGCGGCTGGCACCTACGAGCTGGTGTTCGAAGCCGGGGCCTATCTTGATGCCATCGGAGCGGAGCCCGAAGCACCGCGGTTCCTGGACCAGATCCCCCTTCGCTTTGGCATTTCGGATGCGGATGCGCATTATCACGTGCCGCTTTTGCTGTCGCCGTTCGGCTATTCAACCTATCGCGGCAGCTGAACGCCGCTGGCGGATGTGACGTGAGGGCGCGATGCTTGCATTGCGCCGTTGCCCCGTGGCACATTGCCTGTCTGATCAGACAGGAAAGCGCCCATGTCCACGCATGTATATGACCCGACCGAACTGGCCCAAAGCCACCTGCCACAGGTGACGGAACCCCGCAATCCGGGGATGCCGCTGGATATGGATTGGGTGCGCGCCGTGCAGGTGAACTCCTCTGCGGTGGAGCGCCGCGCCGCGGGTTTGCCCGCGCGCCGTTCCGTGAAGAAAGAGTATCAGGCCGCGTGGCTGCTGCGCGCCGTCAGCTGCATCGATCTGACCACGCTGTCAGGGGATGATACCGCCCGCCGTGTCGAGCGGCTTTGTGCGAAGGCACGTCAACCGATTGCGCCCGCGCTGCTGGACGCGCTTGGCATGTCGCAGATCACCGTGGGCGCGGTCTGTGTCTACCACGAGATGATCGCCCCCGCCAAAGCAGCACTGCAGGGCACAGGCATCCCGATTGCCGCCGTCTCGACAGGATTTCCCGCCGGTCTCTCCCCGTTCGAGCTGCGTCTGCGCGAGATCGAGATGAGCGTCGCCGCCGGAGCCGCCGAGATCGATATCGTTATTTCGCGCCGCCATGTGCTGTCAGGCGACTGGCAGGCGCTGTATGATGAAATGCGTGCCTTCCGCGCCGCTTGTGGCGATGCGCATGTCAAGGCGATCCTCGCGACCGGAGAGTTGGGCAGCCTGCGCAACGTCGCGCGTGCCTCGCTGATCTGCATGATGGCGGGTGCTGACTTCATCAAGACCTCCACCGGTAAGGAAAGCGTTAATGCGACCCTGCCCGTGACCCTCGTGATGATCCGCGCGATCCGCGACTATTTCGACCGCACCGGCTTTCGCGTTGGCTACAAGCCCGCGGGCGGGATATCGAAGGCGAAGGACGCGCTGGTCTATCTGGCCATGATGAAAGAGGAATTGGGCGACCGCTGGTTGCAGCCCGACCTCTTCCGTTTCGGGGCCTCGTCGCTGTTGGGCGACATCGAACGTCAGCTCGACCACCATGTGTCGGGCAGCTATTCCGCAAGCCATCGTCACGCCATCAGCTGAGCCGCGTGAAACCAATGTCGGATTTGAGTATTTTGAAAAGGGTGAACCCATGAGCGTGTCCGAAATCTATGAAACCATGGACTATGGGACGGCACCGGAAAATGCCGCTGACGCACTGGCGTGGCTGGTCGATCAAGGCAGCCGTTTCGGGCATTTCATCGACGGCGCGTTCACCGAGGCGCGGGATGATTTCGAAAGCCGCAACCCCGCCAATGGCAATGTGCTGGCAACGTTGACGCAGGCCAGCCAGGCAGAGGTCGACACCGCGGTTGCCGCGGCGCGCAAGGCACAGCCCAAATGGGCCAAGCTGGGCGGTCACGGGCGGGCGCGTTTCCTTTATGCCCTGGCGCGGTTGCTGCAGAAACACAGCCGGTTGTTCGCCGTGCTGGAAACGCTGGACAACGGCAAACCCATCCGCGAGGCGCGCGATGTGGATGTGCCCTTGGCGCAGCGGCATTTCTATTATCACGCGGGCATGGCCCAGTTGATGGAATCCGAGCTACCCGACGCAGAAGCGCTTGGCGTATGCGGTCAGATCATCCCGTGGAACTTCCCGCTGCTGATGCTGGCGTGGAAGGTGGCCCCTGCTTTGGCGATGGGGAATACGGTGGTATTGAAACCGGCGGAGTATACGTCGCTGACCGCGTTGCTGTTTGCCGATATCTGTGTGCAGGCAGGCCTGCCCAAGGGTGTCGTGAATATTGTTACCGGTGACGGTGCCGTGGGCGAGATGATCGTGCAGGCTGAGGTCGACAAGATCGCCTTTACCGGGTCGACCCCTGTCGGGCGGCGCATCCGCGAGGCGACCGCCGGAAGCGGCAAGGCGCTGACGCTCGAGCTGGGGGGCAAGTCGCCCTATATCGTTTTCGACGATGCCGATCTGGATTCAGCCGTCGAGGGGTTGGTCGACGCGATCTGGTTCAATCAGGGGCAGGTCTGCTGTGCAGGCTCTCGCCTGCTGGTGCATGAGCCTGTGGCGGATCGGTTCTATGCCAAGCTGCGGGCGCGGATGGCGAAGCTGCGGGTCGGTGACCCGCTGGACAAATCCGTGGATGTAGGCGCGCTGGTGGACCCCGTTCAGGTGCAGCGCGTGACCGAAATGGTCGCCGCCAACACCAGTGGCGAGGTGTTTACCGCGGGCGATATCCCCGCGACCGGATGCTATTATCCGCCCACATTGATCACCGGCATGAACCCTGCTGACCCGTTGATGCAGGACGAGATCTTTGGCCCCGTGCTGGTATCCACCACTTTCCGCACCCCTGCCGAGGCGGTCGAGCTGGCCAATAACACCCGCTACGGGCTGGCGGCGACGGTCTGGTCCGAGAACATCAACCTCGCGCTGGATATCGCGCCCAAGCTGGTATCGGGCATCGTCTGGGTGAATGGCACCAATATGATGGATGCGGCGGCGGGCTTTGGCGGTGTGCGCGAAAGCGGCTTTGGCCGCGAAGGCGGCTGGGAAGGGCTGGCGGCCTATACCCGTCCGAAAACCACGCAAAAACCGTTGAAAGAGATCACGGCCTTTTCCGGCAGCGGCACGCCAACGGACCCGATCGACCGGACGGCCAAGCTTTATATCGGCGGCAAGCAAAGCCGCCCCGACAGCGGCTATTCCGCACCGGTCTGGGGCAAGTCCGGCGATCTGCTGGGCCATGTCTCGCTCGCGTCGCGCAAGGATGTGCGCAATGCCGTGGAAGCGGCTCATGCCGCAAAGGGGTGGAGCAAGACCACCGGTCATCTGCGCGCGCAGATCCTCTATTATATCGCTGAAAATCTGGCGGCACGCGGGGATGAATTCGCACGGCGTCTGGATGCGATGCAGGGCGCTAAAACCGGTAAATCCGAGGTCGATCTCGCGGTCAAACGTCTGTTCACCTACGCAGCCTGGGCCGACAAGTATGATGGACAGGTGCATGGCGTACCGATCCGCGGGGTGGCGCTTGCCATGAAGGAACCTGTGGGCGTCATTGGTGCGCTTTGCCCGGCGGAGGCACCGTTGCTGGGGCTGATCTCTTGCATGGCACCGGCGATTGCGATGGGGAACCGGATCATTTTGTCCGCCAGCGGCCCCTTCCCACTTGCTGCGACGGATTTCGTGCAGGTGCTTGAAACCTCTGACGTGCCGGCGGGTGTGGTGAATATCCTGACCGGCCCGCAGAAGGACATTGCCGAAACACTGGCGCGGCATATGGACGTGGATGCGGTCTGGAGCTTTGGCGATAAGGCGCAAAGCGAAACCGTGGAGCGGGCCAGCGCGCAAAACCTGAAGCGCACATGGGTCAACAACGGCATGGCCCGCGACTGGGATGGTGCAGAGGGTGAAGGCAAAGCGTTCTTGCACGCCGCGACCGAGGTCAAGAATATCTGGGTCCCTTACGGCGAATAACCTGCCGATGTCCTCAAACGAAAACGGGCGCTGAGAAGCGCCCGTTTTTTTGTGTCCGGTCTTGTGTTGAAGGCAGCGGTCAGTCGCTTTCCTGCGCCGTGGCCTCGATCCCTTCGGGTTGGCCGACAACAACAAAGGCCAGCCCGTCAGGGTCCAGCAGGTCGTCGGCAACACGTTTCACATCGTCCAGCGTCACCGCCTCGACCTTGTCGTTGCGCGTGGCGATATAGTCGATGGGCAGGTCGATCATCTGCATCCCCACAAGGATGCTCGCGATGGTCTGGTTGCCGTCAAAACGCAGCGGGTAGGAGCCTGTGATATAGGTCTTGGCATCGTCCAACTCTTGCTGGGTCACGCCCTCGGCCGCGGCTTTGGCCCATTCGTCCTTGATCACATCCATCGCCTGCCCGATCCGGTCGTTCGCCGAACTGACCGATCCTTGCCATGTTTCAGCCAGATCCATCGGCACCAGATAGGAATAGACGCCATAGGTCAGCCCGCGTTTCTCGCGCACTTCGGTCATCAGACGGCTTTCAAACGATCCACCGCCAAGCACTTGGTTCAACACGGTCGCGGCAAAGAAATCATCAT
Organism: Sulfitobacter sp. SK025; assembly: GCF_003352105.1. Classification (NCBI taxonomy): domain Bacteria; kingdom Pseudomonadati; phylum Pseudomonadota; class Alphaproteobacteria; order Rhodobacterales; family Roseobacteraceae; genus Sulfitobacter; species Sulfitobacter sp. SK025. Next base: position 80,559 of record NZ_CP025808.1, read on the forward strand.
CCTTCTGGGAAATGCCCTTTTGTGCAAAAATCGCGACAGATTGGGGCGTCGGGAAATCGACGACCGTGGTGCCCGACGGGATAGAGACCTCGGCCTGTGGGGGCAGCGGTGCACCGGTTTCAGGCAGGTCGCCCAACAGTTCGTCAAGCATCAGGCCCAGCTCTTCTGGCGTGATGTCCCCCACCGCACCGATGAAGATACGGTCGCGCGCCAGCACATCCTTATGTGCCGCGACAAGGTCATCGCGTGTCAGAGCGGTCACCGTTTCTTCGGTCCCGCTGAGCGGCGAGCCGTAGGGGTGATCGCCATACAGCAGCTCGTCCATCTTTTTACGCGCGATATCGTTCGGGTCTTTCGCGCTGGAGCGGATGCCCGAAAGCACCTGCCCGCGCACCCGTTCAATCGCATCCGGGTCAAACCGGGGCGTCTGCAACGCCTGCTTCAACAGCGCGATCGACGCGTCCTGATTTTCGGTGAGAAACCGCGAGGATACGGAGAGCGCGTCGTCATCCACGCTGAACCGGAAGCTGCTGGCCAGCCCTTCGGCGGCACGGGCGAAATCGCGTGCGTCCATGTCACCGGCCCCCTCTTCCAGCAGGCCCGTCATCAGGTTGATTGCGCCGCGTTTTTCGGGGGCATCCAGCGATGCACCGCCGCGAAAGCGCACATCAAGTGCGACGAAGGGGATCGAATGTTCCTCTACCAGCCACGCGGTGATGCCACCGGGGGAAGTCACCTCTTGGATGTCCACATCGGCCCGGGCGGGCAGCGCGGCCAGAACCGTCAGGACGATTGCATAAAACAGTCTCATTCCGTCACCTCTTCGCGCATCAGCCACCCTGTGACAGAGGCCTCGCGGTTAAACACATCTTTGGCGGCCTGCATGATGTCTTCGGCTGTCACGGCCTCAAGCACATCCGGCCAATTCTGCACGTCCTGCACGGTCAACCCGATGGCAAGGGCGCTGCCATAGCGGTTGGCGACGCTGTCGGCGTTATCGCGGGCATAGATCTGTTCGGCACGGACCTGTTGCTTGATCCGTTCAAGTTGCTCGGCATCCACCCCGTCTTTCATGAAACCCGCGATGGCGGCGTCCATGGCATCTTCGGCGTCCTGCAAGGACACGCCCGGTTGCGGCACGACGACAAGGTTAAAAGTCGTATCGTCCAGCGATTGACCGCTATAGAACGCCGCTGAATAGGTCGCGACCGGTGCGTCAAACTGCAGTTTTTCGGCGAAATACGATGTAGTGCCACCGCCCAGCAGTTCGGCCAGCATGGTCAGGGCCGCTGCGGTTTTCTGGTCGCCGGGATCACGTTCCTGCGCCAGATAGGATCGGCTGACGTATTCCTGTGCAACGCGGTCATCGCGAAAGATCAGGCGACGCTCGGCGGTCTGTGGCGGCTCTTGCGTCCTCGATCGGTCGGGCAGATCCGGATTGGCGGGGATCTTGCCGTAATACTGTTCTGCCAGGGTGCGAACGTTTTCAGGCTCTACATCCCCAGACACGACAAGGATCGCGTTGTTGGGGGAGTAATACAGCTTGTAGAAATCCAGCGCATCCTGCAGGTCCAGCGCGCGCATCTCGTGCATCCATCCGATGATCGGCGTGCCGTAGCGGTGGTTGAGGTATTGCGCGGCATTAAGCTGTTCACGGAACAGCGCGCTCGGGTCATTTTCGGTGCGCTGGTTGCGTTCTTCGATGATCACATCCCGTTCGGTCGCGATGTTTTCCGGTGTCAGGCGGATGTTTTTCATCCGGTCGGATTCCATCTGCATCATCAGCTCAAGCCGGTCTGCAGCAACCCGTTGGAAATAGGCGGTATAATCATAACTGGTGAACGCGTTATCGCGCCCGCCATTCTTGGCAACTGTGGCTGAAAACTCGCCCGACTCCATCTTGTCGGTGGCTTTAAAAAGCAGGTGTTCCAGAAAATGCGCCACGCCCGACGACCCTTTGGGTTCGTCCGCCGAGCCAGCGCGGTACCACACCATCTGCTGCACAGCGGGGGCGCGGTGGTCTTCGACGACCACGACCTCCATCCCGTTGTCCAAGGTGAAATGCGTGACGTCTTCGTTGTCACGCGCAAGCGCGGCTGTGGTGGGCAGCGCAAGCGCCAATAGGGCCCCGAGGGCCGGTAATCTGATCATGGTCGGTCCTTTGAGCAGGGTCCTGAGACCTCTTACTTACGCCACCCCACGGGGTGATCAAGGGACCTAACAGAATTGTAATTCGGCCAGCGTCACTCTGCCGGAGGGGCGGAGGGCGTGCGTGCACCGGCCCGGCGCCAGCGCGCGGCCTCGCGGGGGGCATCCAGGATCTGGCGTTTGTAGGCTTGGTCGTAGCGATCTGTCGGCACGATCTTGATCTGCGTGAACCGCGCCTTGCGCTTGCGGAACGCAGCATCGGTTTCGGCAAGTTCCTGACGGATGTTCGCCGACACGCCCATGCGGCTGGCCTGTTGCACCAGCGCGGCATCCGAGGCGGGGATGCCTGTCGTGTTGCTTTGCGGCGTGCCGCCAAAGGCCAGAACCCCTTCGGCAATCGCGTTGCGGTCCGTCAGGTTCGCCTGCCCCGGCGTTGGCACGGGCAGCGCGTTATAGCTATCAGGCTGCTGCAAGGGTTTGGAGGGCTGGACCATGAATTCGTCAGGCCCTTTCGCAGTGCTGCGAATGTCCCGCAGGCCAGTGTTGCCGCAGGCCCCAAGGGCAAGCGGTAGCAAGACAAGAGCGGCGACAAAGCGCATGACGGATCTCCTTAAGGACTTGTTAAGGTCTTTGTACCAATATCGCAGTCACGCGGTAATTGTCACTGGCCTTTTTTCTGGGCCTTTTTCGGTGTGGCTTTCGCCGGTTTTTTGGTGTCGCCGGTAAAGTAAATCAGCCCCAAAGCGCCCGCAAAAATGAAGACATCGGCGATGTTAAACACGAAAGGATTATTGATCCCGCAGCAAGACATATTCAAGAAATCAAGCACATAGCCGTAGATCAGGCGATCAACCACATTGGCCAGCGCCCCCCCGATCAGCAGACCTGCGCTGATATTGGCCCAAAGGCTCATGGTTTGGCGGCTTGCCCAGATCAGCACGCCCACACAGATTGCGCAGGCCAGCCCGATGAGGATCCAACGACTTGCGTCGGACCCATCACCGAAAAGGCCAAAGTTGATCCCGCGGTTCTCGCCGTAGCGAAAGTTGATCAGCGGCGGCAATACGTCGATGGACCGGATACGGCTAAGCTCCATCATGTGCACGACAAGATACTTGCTGAGCTGATCCGCAAGAAACGCCGCAAAACCGGCCCAAAAAATAGTACGCATAACGACCGCTTTCCGTGGTTAGTGGCGGAAGTGGCGCATGCCGGTAAAGACCATGGCAAGCCCGGCCTCATCCGCTGCTGCGATCACTTCGTCATCCCGCATCGACCCGCCGGGCTGGATAAGCGCCGTCGCCCCTGCTTCTGCGGCAGTGATCAACCCGTCAGCAAAGGGGAAGAACGCATCGGAAGCGACGACAGAGCCCTGCGTCAGCGGCGCGGGCAAGCCCATGGCTTCGGCCATATCCTGCGCTTTGCGTGCGGCGATACGCGTGCTGTCGACGCGGCTCATCTGGCCGGCACCGACGCCCACGGTCGCGCCATCCTTGACGTAGATGATCGCGTTGGATTTTACGTGTTTCGCGACGGTCCAGGCGAACATCAGGTCCGACAGCTCTTGATCGGACGGCTGGCGCTTTGTCACGACCTTCAGGTCATCCATGGTGATGCGGCCAACGTCTTTGTCCTGCACCAGATAGCCCCCCGACACCTGACGGAACGACAACGCCGCCTGTGCCGGATCGGCCAGACCGTTGGTGGTCAGCAAGCGCAGGTTCTTCTTCTTGCCAAAAATCTCCATCGCTTCGGGTGTAGCGTTCGGCGCGATCACGACCTCGGTAAAGATCGCGCTGATCGCCTCGGCTGTTTCGGCGTCAAGCGTCTGGTTCAGCGCGATAATCCCGCCAAAGGCGCTGGTGCGGTCGCAGTCGAACGCGCGGGTATAGGCATCCACCATCGACGTGCCTTGCGCCACGCCGCAGGGGTTGGCGTGCTTGATGATCGCACAGGCAGGCCCATTGGCCGGATCGAATTCGCTGACCAGTTCAAAGGCCGCATCCGTGTCGTTGATATTGTTATACGACAGTTCTTTACCCTGATGTTGGGTCGCCGTAGCAACACCGGGACGTGCCGAGCCATCGGTGTAGAAGGCCGCTTGCTGGTGGGGGTTCTCGCCGTAGCGCAAGGTCTGCGCCAGCGTGCCGCCCACGGTACGACGACGCGGGGTGTCCCCGACCTGCGCGGCCATCCATGTGCTGACAGCCGTGTCATAGGCCGCCGTGCGGGCATAGGCCGTCTGCGCCAAACGCTGGCGCAGCGCATAGGTGGTCTGCCCGTTATTCTCGGACAGTTCGTTGATCACTGTCGTGTAGTCTTCCACATCGACGATCACATTCACAAAACCGTGGTTCTTCGCGGCAGAGCGGATCATCGCAGGGCCACCGATATCGATATTCTCGATCACCTCGGCATATTCCGCCCCCTTGGCGACGGTTTCTTCAAAGGGATACAGGTTCACCACAACCAGATCGATCGCGCCAATGTCATGTTTGTCCATCGCCGCGACGTGTTCGTCGTTGTCACGCAGCGCCAGCAACCCACCGTGCACGACGGGGTGCAGCGTCTTGACCCGCCCGTCCATCATCTCGGGGAAGCCGGTGACCTCGGACACATCTTTCACCGTCAGACCTGCGTCGCGCAGCGCCTTGGCGGTACCGCCGGTGCTCAGCAATTCGACCCCATGCGCCGCGAGCGCCTGCCCCAGCTCGACCAGACCGGTCTTGTCAGATACGGAAAGAAGCGCGCGGGAGACGGGGTGAAGATCAGGCATCGGGGAGGTTCCTTTGGTCAGTCTTGGTCATCATATGGATCGTCGAGCGATAAATCTCGCACGCCAATCGCAGTTTCCTGCGCTTTGGACAAGGACCACCTGACCCTGCTGGCATAGTCGACGACCCGCCCGCTGAGCAGAATTTGCACCGACGCGCGGGGTTTCAGCCGGTTGCGCTCAAGGTAAACGCTTGGTTCCAAAGACAGTTTATGCGTCCCATCATGACGGAACACCCAGATTTCGCCGCTTTTCTGGGCCATGGAAATTGCCGCCCCGCCCAGATCGACGGTGGCATCCACATCCGGGTGCAGGTGGAAACGAATCTCGAACGGGATACCGGCAAGCTTCACCGCATCCATTTCCCGATCAAAGACACGCTTTTCAGCGGGCTCTATCGCGAGCAGCATGTCCTCCCCCGCGAGGCCGCGACCGTCGTGGGTCAGTTCCAGGCTGCGGGCATGGGTCAGGCCAAAGCCCGCGACATAGCCATTATGCGCGCCCTGAAACTGGGTGCCATCCCCGACGGAGCCGATTTCGACGGGCACGTAGGTCGGGCACTCGATCAAAGCCTCGGCGCCCGTGTGCCGCTCGGGCTCCGCCAGACGCGCGCTGGAATAGCCGCCAAGCGACAGGCCGGAATGCGACGGTGTCGCACGCCCCGCCCGCCGCCAATCAGCGCCAAATGAGTCGCCCGGCCCGCAGTTCACGACCAAAGGGCGCCGCCCGCTGGTAAGCTCGAACGCGAGCGTAGAGGCATGGGCATTGAACGATGCGGCCCCGCCGGGGGGCGGGCTGGCGTCGACGATCACACTGGTGCGCCCTGCGGACAGGCGCGCATACCCCATCGACAGCCCGTCCGGCTGGCGCGTCTTGATCTTCGCCGTGGCCAGCGCGTGATCCAGCCAGCCTTCGGCCCCGCGCCCGCCGCCATGAAACCGCGCCAGCCCGCCGTCGGAATGCCGCAGGGTGCGCAGGGTGGGCGCGATGCGTTCGATCGCCTCCATATGCGCAGCTGGCGTGCCGCGTCCCGCATCGCTTAGCGCGGCGGCGGCCCATGTCAGAAGGGTAAATGCATGCAACAGTTCTTCGGGGTTGCGGGTGGGCAGGCCGCCCTGCGCGTCGATCTGCGCCTCGCATTCGCGGGCCAGTGCCTTGATCGCCGGATCGGCGCGCGCCTCTTGCCCCTCAAGCGAAAGACCGGCGTAGATCAACCCGGTCAGCGCCTCGAACCGCGGCAATCCCGGGGCTGCGGCATGCCAGCGGCGCGACAGGAAATCTGTTTGTTCGACCAGCGAGCGATAGAAGACATCGCTTTCGTCTTGCGAGGTGCCACGCAGTACAAACAGCGCGTGGTTGATCCAGCGGATCAGCCGCCGGCCGGTCAGATCAGGGGTCCAGCCGATGCCTCGGCCCTTGCCGTAATGGTCGATCCAGCCCCAAAGCCAACGCTGCGCCGTGCCGCGGGCCCGCACGTCGCCAACCGCAGCAAGATCATCCATCCAGGCGAAACCGTGCAGATCACGCGCGAAATCCTGATCCGGCGTGGCGACTTCCCACAGACTTGACGCGTCCGGCGCTTCGATCAGACTGCCGGAAAACAGGAGGTTGCCCGCGATCAGCTGCCGCCCCCGCGCAAAAGACCCGATGGTGCGCGGTTCGGGAGAGGAAACGAATCCCCTCGCTTGGGTACGCGTTTTGGTCGCGGCACGGGCGTGCCACCGGTTTAGAAAACGCGTTTTTCGCGCATTGAAGCTGGTACTTGTCATGCGGCTGCCCTTGTACGCTCTGCTGGCGTTTTGCGGATGTTAGCCGCTGTTGCCACCTGAGTCACCGCATTTTGACACGGGTTTTTGCGGGCGACGCAAATCCGCCCGCGTCAGGCTGGGCCTTTAGGCGTCCTTGCGCAGGCAGGCGATGTAAAACCCGTCCATGCCCCCCAGTTCAGGCCAGTAATCGGGGCGCAAACGCAGGCCGCCCTCCTGGGTTGTCCACGCGGGATCAACACCGGGCACAGCCAAAGCGTCGCGGTCGACCCGCATATCCGCATGACGTTCCAACGCCTCGTCGACCTGCACTTCGCCTTCATCGGGCAGCAGGGAGCAGGTGCAGAAAATCAAGCGCCCCCCGGGGTTAAGAAGGGACCACGCATGGTCGATCATTTCCGACTGCAGCTCGATCAGATCACCGAATTCGGACCCGTCCTTGGCGTGGGGCAGATCGGGGTGACGACGGATCGTGCCCGTGGCAGAGCAAGGCGCATCCAGCAGAATCGCGTCAAACGTCCCCTCGAACCGGCGCGCATCGACGACAACGACTTTGGCCGGCAGATGCACCCGTGCAAGGTTTTCCCGAACCCGCTGCATCCGCTGTTTGGAGTTATCGACCGCCGTCACCTGCGCACCTGCGGCGGCAAGCTGCATGGTTTTGCCCCCGGGCGCGGCACAAAGGTCGAGCACGGCCTCGCCTTTTTGTGGCGCAAGGATTTTAACGGGCAGCGCCGCGGCGGCGTCCTGCACCCACCAATCGCCTTCGGCAAAACCGGGCATGGTGGTGACCTGCCCCGCATCGGCGACGCGCACCGATCCGGTGGGCAAGACGGTGCCGCCCACGGCCGCGGCCAAACCTTCAGGATCTCGTTTCGCGGTCAGATCCAGTGGCGCACCTGCGAAATGCGCGGCCTCGATTCCCGTCATCGCGTCGGGCCCCCAGGCTTCGGTCAGCGGACCCCGTAGCCATTTTGGCAAGCGCGGCGCGCGCAAGGCCGCCCATGCCTCTGGCCCTTCGGCGGCGATTTTGCGCAAAACGGCATTGGTCAGCCCCTTGAGGTGCCCGAGTTTCTTATGCGTCGCGACCAGTTCGACCATCGCATTCACCACCCCGTGGGCCGCGCCGCCCTGGCACAGTTCGACCGTGCCGACGCGCAGCGCGTTGCGCACGGTCAGCGGCGGGTATTTCGACAGGTGTTTCTGCAACAGACGGTCGGCGCGTTCCATCCCGCGCAGGGTATCCATCGCCAGACGCTGCGCCCGTGCGCGGTCATCGGGGGGCAGCTTGTCCAACGCCCCCGCCGACAAGAGCTCAGACATCAGACGTTCTTCCCCCAGGATCATATCCAATAGGTACACCGCACTTCTGCGGGCCTGAACGCCGGTGTCTGACATGCGATACGCTTTCTTCTTTGGGGTGCCCGGGTTGTCTGGGCTTGGTTCCGGCGTATATCAAGGGGACAGTGGCCTCAAGAGGATGAGAGTATGACCGAAGCCGGCAAACGCCCCATGCCAAGCCCACCCCATGATCCGACACCCATGCCGGAGCCCGGGCCGGATATTCCGCCAGAACCCACGCCCGATCCGATGCCGATGGTACAAGAGCTTCCCGCCGCCGCGCAGCGCGCGCTGGCGGAGGCCGCCGAACGCCGCAAGGCCGCGCAGGCGCTGGACCTGCCGACGGAGCTTGGGGGCCGCGACGGACCAGAACCTGTCCGCTACGGCGATTGGGAGAAAAAGGGCATCGCTGTCGATTTTTAAGACACGTGCCCCCTATTCGCTGACAATGCGTCGCGCAGATCAAGATTATGGCCAAGCGCCCTGTGGCGCTTGCACTTAGGCGAGGCTATTTCAACGAGAAGACTGCCGACTGCCCTGCACCCTTATCCGAGGTAAAGCGGATTTTCCCACCGTTTACAGCGACTTCCTGACAATTGTAGCCAAGGTCGTCATCGCCCCAGATCAGGCTTCGGCAGAAATACCCGCCCTTCCAGACCCATTGGCCCGACACATCCCACACGGCACCTGTACCCGATATGCCGCCGCTTTCAGTAACGCGCAATTCGACCAGCGGGCGGGTCAGTGTTTTACCCTCCACCACCGAAACGAAATCGCGCTGACTGTCCAGTTTCTGGAATTCTGCCCAAGCGGCCCCGGTCAGCGCAAAGAACGCTGCGCAGGTCAGTAACGTCAGTTTTTTCATCACACCCTCCAACCAGATTGTTCCCATGAACATACGGGCCAGAGGTTAAGATAGTTTCACCACGGTTAAGCGACAGGGCGGCGGCTGGCGTCAGTCGTTCAGGCCCAGAACGTCAAGCATATCATAGGCTCCGGCAGGTTTCCCCTGCCCCCAAACGGCAGCTTTGATGGCACCGCGCGCAAAAACCGCGCGATCAGACGCGATGTGGCGCAAGATGATTCGCTCGCCCGCGGCAGCGAACATCACGTCATGTTCGCCCACAATGTCGCCCCCGCGGATCGCTGTGAACCCGATGTCACCCCGCTTGCGCGCGCCGGTGATCCCGTCACGCCCGCGGTCAGAGACATCCGCCAGCGCAACCCCGCGCCCTTCCGCGGCGGCTTCGCCCAGCATCAGCGCGGTGCCCGACGGCGCGTCGACCTTCTGGTTGTGATGCGCCTCTATCACCTCGATATCAAAGTCTTCATCAAGCGCGGCCGCGACACGTTTGGTCAACTGGGTCAAAAGGTTAACGCCCAGGCTCATGTTGCCCGCCCGCACGATCACCGTCTGCTTTGCAGGTCCGTCCAGCTCGCCAATCTGCGCGTCGGTCATACCGGTGGTGCCGATAACATGGACCACACCCGCATCGGCCGCGATCTTGGCGAAGGCGAGCGTCGCTTCCGGAGCGGTGAAATCGATGACCGCCTGCGCGCCCTGCATCGCCTCTGCCGCGTTATCGGTCACGATCACGCCAACAGCAGTGCCGCCCATAGCAACGCCGATATCCTGACCGACCCACGCATGTCCGGCACGTTCTACCGCACCCGCCAGATGCACCCTGTCGCTGGCAGAAACCTGCCCAATCAACATCTGGCCCATGCGGCCCGAAGCCCCTGTAATCACTATGCCGGGTGTATCGCTCATGTTATGCTCCTTATTCGGTTCCGGTTTAGCGCGTGGTGATCTGCTTGGCAAAACCTCAGCGAACCCTTAGATGAAGCGCATGGCAAAGAACAAGTTTCATGAGGGCTCAGGCCCGTCGCAACGGCAGCTTCGCGTAGGCGAAACCATTCGTCGCGCCCTATCGGATGTTCTGGCGCGTGGCGATGTCCACGACCCTGAGCTGAACCGGATGTCGATCACCGTGGGCGAAGTACGCGCCTCCCCCGACCTGAAGATCGCGACGGCCTATGTGCTGCCTTTGGGCGGAGACGGCCAGGAAGACGTGCTTAAGCTGCTTGCGCGCAACAAGGGCGAGCTCCGCCGGTTGATGGCGAAGAAGCTGGTCCTGAAATACGCACCGGACCTGCGGTTCCAATTGGACGAAACGTTCGACCGTATGGACGAAACGCGCCGGATGCTGGCGCAGGACGTGGTGCGCCGCGATGCCGACGCCCCCGACCGCGGATCGGAAGACGCGTGAAACGGTTCTGGGCCGCGCTTGGCTTCATGGGCTGGGCCGCCGCGCCCGTCCAAGCCGAAACCTGCGAAACCCTGACCTATAACGGCACCGGCTATACCCTGTGCCACGTCGACCTGACGCAGGACCGGCTTGAGCTGTTCCTCTATGATGCGGACGGCAAACCGTATGGGTATTTCAACACATTGAATACGGCGTTGAAAAAGCGCGGCGCACAGCTGGGCTTTGCGATGAACGCGGGCATGTATCACGATACCCGTGCGCCGGTGGGCTATTACCTTGAGAATGGCAAAGAATATCAGCAGGTGATCAGCAGCGACGGCCCCGGTAACTTTGGCCTGCTGCCCAATGGCGTGCTCTGCCTGCGCGACGGGCGTGCCGATGTTATCGAAACCAAAGCGTTTCTGCGCGACGCCCCCGACTGCCGCAGCGCCACACAATCGGGACCGATGTTGGTGATCGATGGCAAGATGCATCCGCGCTTTCTGAAGGATGGCGCCTCGCGCTATATCCGCAACGGCGTCGGCACCAGCGCCGATGGCAAACGCGCGGTTTTTGCCATCTCGAACGAGACGGTGAATTTCTATGATTTCGCACTGCTGTTCCGGGATCACCTAAAACTGCCAAATGCGCTTTATTTTGATGGCAATATCTCGAGGATGCGCGCACCCGATCTGGGCCGCAATGACCTGGGCTTTAGCGCGCTTGGCCCTATCATTGGCGTCGTGAAGCCCGACGCGCCGTAGCGCAACAAGAGTTTTCTTGCCTTCGGCGAGGATTTTTCACCATTTGGAAGCCAGAGTCTCTGGGCAATCTTGCCGGACCTTTGATAGGAGGCGGGCAAATCAATTAAGGGCATTTGATATGGGACGCAGGCGCAAGGGACGGGATATTTCGGGGTGGTTGGTGGTGGACAAGCCCGCTGGCCCGACCTCTACGACCGTGGTGAACAAAGTCCGTTGGGCGCTGAACGCGAATAAGGCGGGCCATGCGGGCACCCTTGACCCCGAGGCCACCGGCGTTCTGGCGATCGCGCTTGGCGAGGCGACCAAGACGGTTCCCTTTATCACGGACGCGATGAAAGCCTATGAGTTCACGGTCCGCCTTGGGATCGCGACAAATACCGATGATGCCGAGGGCGAGGTCATCGCAACCTCGGAGCTGCGACCCGATGACGACGCGATCAAGGATGCTTTGGGCAAGTTTATCGGTGACATTCAGCAGGTGCCACCGCAGTTTTCCGCCGTGAAAATCGACGGCCAGCGCGCCTATAAACTGGCGCGCGACGGTGAAACGATGGAACTGGCAGCCCGCCCGCTTTTTGTCGAACAGCTGCTGCTGGTGGACCGCCCCGATGCCGACCACGTGACGTTGGAGATGGTGTGCGGCAAGGGCGGCTACGTCCGGTCGATTGCGCGCGATCTGGGACAAGCCTTGGGATGTCTGGGCCACGTGCGCGAATTGCGCCGCATCTGGTCGGGCCCGTTCGAGGCCTCTGAAGGGCTGACGCTGGCGCAGATCGAAGAGATGGCGCGCACAGACGCTTTGGACGCGCATTTGCTGCCGTTAGAGCAAGGGTTGCAGGACCTGCCAGAGGTGAAAGCCACGCCGGAAGGGGCCACCCGTCTGCGCAACGGCAATCCCGGCATGGTGATCGCCCATGACGTTGAATATGGCGACGAGGTCTGGGCGTCGTTTGAGGGCCGCGCCGTTGCTGTTGGGCGTTTCAAGGCGGGCGAATTGCATCCGTCGCGTGTGTTCAACCAGCCCGGTTCTGCGTGATCACGCGCAGCCATACCAAGGGCGACGCGCCGTCGACAGCTGTCTATTCGGACTGCGAAAACTACCGCTATAGTCTGACCCGCGTCTGGACCCCCGAGGCGGAGCGGGTGCTGTTCGTCATGCTAAATCCGTCAAAAGCGACGGAAATTGAAAACGACCCAACGGTCGAGCGGTGCGAGCGCCGTGCCCGCGCCTTGGGCTTCGGGGGGGTTCAGGTCACCAATATCTTTGCCTGGCGCGAAACCAGCCCCAAGCTGATGCGTCAGGCCAAAGACCCCGTCGGCCCTGATAACGATATGATTTTGAACGAAGGTATCTTGTGGGCCGATCAGGTGATCGCGGCTTGGGGCACCCATGGCGCACATCTTGGACGGGGTGCGCAGGTGCAAGAACTGCTATCGCGCAGCCAAACGCCCGTGTACCATTTGGGCCTGTCCAAAGACGGGCACCCCAAGCATCCTTTATATATCCGATATACTCAGGAACCGATTTTCTGGGGTCTTTAGGGCAAGCTTAACTTTCTTGATTCTATGGTGCTGATGCGGCCTTGGGTTTTGGGGCTGTTTCATCTGTATCCCCGCGTGATGCGGGCAATAGGGTCGGGTTTGCACATGCTGTTTCTTGCCGGATTAATGGGGTTGATCACCGTCGGGGCCGCCGCCTTTATCGACATCGGGGTCGAGGAAGAGGAGTCTGCCACCGACGATGATGCACCGGCCGGCGATGTGATCTCCGGCACCCCCCGGGATGACCTGATTATCGGCTCGGGCGGCAGCGATCAGATCGCGGGCTATGGCGGTGATGACCTTGTGGAGGCGCGGAATGGCGATGACACCGTGTTTGGGGACAGCGGCGATGATACCTTGAGGGGCGGCGCGGGGAACGATGACCTGCATGGCAATGATGGCGATGATCTATTGGTGGGGGCCGAGGATGCGGATGGGCTTACCGGCCATAATGACGATGACATCCTGCAGGGCGGCGTGGGCCACGATACGCTAAACGGCTCTGCCGGGGGTGATACGCTATTTGGGGATAGCGGGGATGACGCCGTGATGGGCGGTTTGGGCGATGACCTGCTGATTGGGGGGCGCGGGCAAGACGCGCTCTTTGGTGGATGGGGGAACGATACGATAGACGGCACTGTCGATCCGGACCGGCAGGATGCGCGCGTCACCGATATTGACGAAGGGGATTACCTGAATGGCGGCGGCGGCGATGATGTGATCCTTGCGGGATCAAACGATACGGTGACCCCGGGCGCAGGGCGTGATGATGTGATCCTTGGTGATTGGGTCAGCCCCGATGGCATCGTCGATATCCGCAGTTTCGACATAGAAGATGACAGCCTGCTGCTGGTCTGGGACGACAGCGATGCAGCCGCGACAGCGCCCAAAGTGGCAGTTGCGCCGGATCCGGAGGATCTGCACTCCCATCTGATATCAATGGACGGTGCGATTGTGGCGATGGTGCAGTCGGACCAGTTGCTGATGCCGGGCGACCTATCGCTTATCCCCCTCAGCTCGGCCCTCGCTGCGGGGCTAACGCGCGGCTGAACCGCCGATGCCCTCTCACCGGACAAAGAAGCCAACGCGCCCCGCGACGCATTAATCCTTTGCCAAGGGGGCGAAACTTTCCTATACGCCCCCATCGCCCGATGATTCCTGTCAGCGGGTGATACTCCATGGGCCTGTGCTGGACGACATCCCGGCCTGTGCCATCACTTTAACCTTTCGAAAAGGAGACCCCGATGTCGATTACGCAAGAAGAAAAAGCACGCGTCATGAAAGAATTCGGCACCAAAGAAGGCGACACCGGTTCGCCCGAAGTACAGGTTGCCATTCTGTCCTCGCGCATCGCAACGCTGACCGAGCACTTCAAAACCCACAAGAAAGACAACCACGGTCGCCGTGGCCTTTTGAAAATGGTTGCGACACGCCGGAAGCTTCTGGACTATGTCAAAGGTAAAGATGACGCGCGTTATCAGGACCTGATCAAACGTTTGGGCCTGCGCCGCTAATCAGCGCTGCACCGCCACAACGATGAAAACCGCGCCCTGGCAACAGGGGGCGGTTTTTTCGTTTCCCCCTGTGCTTTAGTGATGTTCGCCAAAAGGAAAGCCTATGCCAATCAACCTGCGTGATCTCACCCCGCAAGATACCAATGCAGCCGCGCTGCTTTTCTTTGCTGCGGTGCATCAGGGCACCGCGGATGTGTATTCGGCCGAACAACGCATCGCTTGGGCCGGAAAAGTCCCCGCACCCGCCACATGGCGAGGGCGGTTTGATAGTGTCGCGGGTATCGTGGCCGAGATAGACAACCGTATGGCGGGCTTCATGACCCTTGACCGCGAGGGGCTGATCGATCTGGCCTTTGTGCATCCCGATCATATGGGCACGGGCGTGGGGCGCACTGTGTATTTTGCCATCGAAGACCGTGCCCGCATATTCGGCGTGCGACATCTTCGGACCTTTGCCAGCGAAAAGGCAAAGCCGTTTTTCACGCGTATGGGCTGGACCGTCGAGGCCCCCAACATCGTCACCAAAGGCGGGATCACCTTGCAAAACTACAAGATGTTCAAGACCTTGTCAGGCTGACCCTCCCGCCGCTCTGCTGCGGCTTGCAATCTGTGGCCTACAGGGCCGCGTGCAGCGATCAACGCTTCCCTTCCCATCGCAGGCAAACTGCTGTATGGCCGCACAATCTGAAAGCCGGCGCCCGGACTCCAGCGCCCGACAAAGAAGATACCGGAGTCAGGGGGAATATGCCCTCTACGCAAATGGCCCGATCCGGGCCGAAACAGGAAACGTAGATGTTTAATGTAACGAAAAAATCCATGCAGTGGGGCGAAGAGACGCTGACACTGGAAACTGGCAAAGTGGCCCGTCAGGCAGACGGTTCGGTGATTGCGACACTGGGCGAAACCAGCGTCATGGCGAACGTCACCTTTGCACGCCAGCAAAAACCCGGTCAGGACTTCTTTCCGCTGACCGTCCACTACCAAGAGAAATACTATGCCGCCGGTAAAGTACCGGGTGGCTTCTTCAAGCGTGAGGCCCGCCCCACCGAGAAGGAAACCCTGACAGCCCGTCTGATCGACCGTCCGATCCGCCCGCTGTTCGTTCCCGGCTTCAAAAACGAAGTTCTGGTGATGTGTACCGTTCTCAGCCACGATCTGGTCAATGACCCCGATATGGTCGCCATGATCGCTGCCTCCGCAGCGCTGACCATTTCCGGCGCGCCGTTCCGTGGCCCGATCGGTGCCTGCCGCGTTGGTTTCGAGGATGGCGACTACGTTCTGAACCCGACCGTCGACGACATGCAGGACCTACGCCTGAACCCTGATCAACGTCTTGATCTGGTTGTTGCCGGCACCAAAGAAGCCGTGATGATGGTTGAATCCGAAGCCTATGAGCTGTCGGAAGAAGAAATGCTGGGTGCGGTGAAATTCGCGCACGAGCAGATCCAGCCTGTTATCGACCTGATCATCGATCTGGCCGAAGACGCCGCGAAAGAGCCGTTTGACTTCCAGCCGGTTGACTATTCGGACCTGTCCGCTGCTGTCAAAGCCGCTGGCGAAGACGCCATGCGCGCCGCCTTTGCAATCGCCGACAAGCAAGAGCGCACCGCCGCTGTTGCCGCTGCCCGCGAAACAATCAAAGCCGCGCTGACCGAAGAGCAACTGGAAGACGCGAACCTCGGGTCCGCTCTGAAAGGCCTCGAAGCGTCCATCCTGCGTGGGGACGTGGTTAAAACCGGTAAGCGTATCGACGGCCGGAAGACCGACGAAATCCGCGACATCGTGGCCGAAACCGGCATCCTGCCCCGTACACACGGGTCGTCGCTGTTCACACGTGGCGAAACACAGGGTCTGGTTGTGACCACTTTGGGCACCGGCGATGACGAACAGTTCATCGATGCGCTGCACGGCAACTTCAAATCCAACTTCATGCTGCACTATAACTTCCCGCCCTATTCGGTTGGTGAAGTTGGCCGTGTCGGTGGCCCCGGCCGTCGCGAAATCGGTCACGGCAAGTTGGCTTGGCGTGCTTTGCAGGCGGTTCTGCCTGCCTCCACCGACTTCCCCTACACCATCCGCGTTGTGTCCGAGATCACTGAATCGAACGGCTCCAGCTCGATGGCGTCGGTTTGCGGTGGCTCCTTGTCCATGATGGACGCAGGCGTTCCATTGAAAGCGCCCGTCGCGGGTGTTGCCATGGGTCTGATCCTGGAAGAAGACGGCTCCTACGCGATCCTGTCCGACATCTTGGGTGACGAAGACCACCTTGGCGACATGGACTTTAAAGTAGCCGGTACCGAAGCAGGTATCACGTCGCTGCAGATGGACATCAAGATCGCCGGCATCACGCCCGAGATCATGGAGAAAGCTCTGGCACAAGCCAAAGCGGGCCGTGTGCACATTCTGGGCGAGATGAACAAAGCCATCTCCGGCGCGGGTGAGTTCTCTGTCCACGCCCCACGCATCGAAACGATGCAGATTCCAACCGACAAGATCCGTGAAGTGATCGGGTCCGGCGGTAAGGTGATCCGCGAGATCGTTGAAGTGTCCGGCGCGAAAGTCGACATCAACGACGAAGGCATCATCAAGATCGCATCGCCAAACGGCGACTCGATCAAGAAAGCCTATGACATGATCTGGTCCATCGTGGCCGAGCCTGAGGAAGGTGCGGTTTACACCGGTACCGTCGTCAAGATCGTTGATTTCGGTGCCTTCGTGAACTTCTTTGGCAAGCGCGACGGTCTGGTCCACGTATCCCAGATCGAAAACCGCCGCCTGAACCACCCTTCGGATGTTCTGAAGGAAGGTCAGGAAGTGAAAGTGAAGCTGCTTGGCTTTGACGATCGCGGCAAGGTGCGCCTGTCGATGAAAGTTGTCGATCAGGAAACCGGCGAAGAAATCAAGAAAGAAGAAGGCGGCGAAGCGTAAGCTTCTCCACCCCTTTTGAAATGACGAAAGCCCCGGCCTATGTGCCGGGGCTTTTTTTGTGCCGTGACGGGTTTGTCCCGTTTAGCTTTAGCTTTCCATAAAGCTGTCCAGACGGTCCCAGAGCGAGTTATCCAGCAGCAGCTTGAAGCGCAGGTAGAAACCTTCCTGATACAGGTCGCTACGCAGGGCCGACTTGTTCATCGCGCGGTTATAGCCCAATGCAACTAGCGCACCTTTGGTAGGGGCAAACCCGATCTCTGCGCCGATACCGTTGGTAGCATTGCCTTGGTCGTCCCACAGATGCGCGGCGTTCAAGCCGATCTGGAACCGGTTGTCGCCGAACTCGTAGTTAAAGCCAGCCTGCACCAGTTGCGTGGTGGCGCGGGCAGAGAACCCGCCAAGGGTGGTCAGCTTTTGCGACTGGCCCGCGTATTTCGCGTTCAGGCGCAGGTCGGCGTCTACTTCATAGGCCGCGTCCACGGACCACATATGGGTCACCGATTTGGTCTCGCGCTGTTCGATGCGGTGCTCGTACCATGCCAGCACTTCGAGGCGTGGATCGTGAACCGGACGGTAGGCGATACCCGCACGCGACCGGATCCGGCGGTGGTCACGACCGTCGCGCTTGTCCAGTGCAACACGGGTACGGCCCAGCACGGTGAAGTCAGGTGTGACCTTACCCGCGATGCCAAAGCTGGCGTAATGGGTGTTGCCGTTGTCTTCAAAGGTGGTGTCCGCATCGGCATCGCCCACCCAGCTTTCCGCGCTGGACCCCCACTTCGCGCCAAGGGCAACGCTGGTCAGACGGTGATCGTCGCTTTCCATGCTGCGGGAATGTTCAATCCCGAAGCTGAAGCTGGTGTTCCCGTTCATGGCCCATTTGCCCATCATCGCCTGGGTAAACATGGTGTCCGAAGATCCCAGACCTTTGACAAAATCGGTGCTCCCGCGCAGCCAGTCATTCAGGTCGTAAGAGAAACCCAGCTTGGAGTGTGTGGCCATGCTGTCGTCGCCAAAGGTCATTTCGACCTCGCTATAGGCACGCCAGCCGGGCACGGGCTCTCGGTACATGCCCAGGGTCAGCTCTGTCGGACGGTCCGAGCCGCCAAAGGGGTGACGCAGCTCTGCGGTGATGACGGTGCCGGGGCGGTTCGCAGGGGTCCAGTGGCCGCCAAGGATCAGACCGGGATGGGCCTTCTTCGAGGTTGCGGTGTGATCCAGACGATACTCCAGCCCGATGTAGCCTTTGAAGTTTGTGCTGAACTCTTTGGCATAGACAGCATCCACGGTCAGACGCTCGATGTCAGAGGTGCGGTCACGTACATAGTCCACACCAAGAACAAAGTCGCTGGTCCCGTCGATCTCAAAACCGTAGTTCAGACGTGCGCGGGTGGTGCCGGGCAGTGCCAGACCGCCGCGCGAGGCAAATTTCTCGCCGGTGTGAACCATTTCGAAGTTGAAGTGTCCGGTTTCCTTGCGGATGTCATAGGACAGACGGTAGGCGGTATCCGATACGCCATTTGCATCTTCGGAGCGCGCAGCCTCGGCTTCCCACACGCCACCCTGCGTCCCCTCGTGACGGATATAGGCAGAGTGCAGACGCTCGCGGGCGGTGTTGCCACGGTCGGCATCGGCATGCACGATACGTGCGCCAACGGTGGTGCGGTCGGTCAGCGCGAGGTTCACCTCACCGCCATAGAGCCAGTAGCGGTCGGCCCCTTCCACATCGACTTCGTAGGTGACGCGCACCGACACAGGGTTGCCCTGACCGTCGAACTGGCGCACCGCATCGTCAAAAGTGATCGAGTTGCCAAAGAAGTCCAGCAAGTAGTCGCTGCCGCGGCGCAGCGGCGTGGTCGAGATGACATCCCCGCCCTCTTCATCGCGCACCAGCAGTTCAACCCGCTCGGAGCCTTGTACATAGCCGTCCAGATCCAGGTCATAGGGGCCGGACACACCACGCCCGAGGAATTCCTGCACGCGCTGCTCTTGGGCAGTACGGGCACCGAACAGGGTCACGCCGACCTTGTCGTTTTCCCAATGGGCCTTGGCACCGGTCACCACACGACGCATGCCGTCAAGCTTCAGCGCGCTGGCTTCGGGTTCGATCGCGATGTCACCGTAAAGGATGTACGAACGACCCTTTTCGACCTTAACGTACAGGTTTTCCGAGGATTGCGCGTCGAAGCCACGTTCGGAGTTGTCACCATACACAGGGTAGAACTCGTCGCCACGGATGTCGCGGAACAGGCGGTCTTCGGTGTCACGGTCCGAGCTATAGCGCAGTGTCAGCAGCGCATCACCCGAGATCACGCCCTTGAGGTACACTTCACCCCGCAGACCGGTGGTTGTGTCTTCGAAAGAGCTGAAACGATCCGCGTCCAGCAGCTCACCCTTCGCACCGCCCAAGGCCACGGCCCCTTCGATCACGCCAACCATGATGCGCTGGTCCAGATCGGGGGTGAATGTGATGGTCTCTTCGGCGCGGCCAAAGGCACCGCTAATGGTGATACGGTCTGTGCCCGCAACCTGTGGCGGGATCAGCCCAAAGGTGGCCTCGCCGTTGTCCAGATAGACCTGCACGCCGGGGGTGCCTTCGCGGATGTCGGCCACGTCCCACAGGGCCAGCTTGGCGCTAAGGGTCACGGTACCGGAGGCAGGTACAGGCATGCCACGGGCATCCAGCACACGCACCACAACCGGGATCACGTCGGTCGGCGATGCGGGCGCGGAATCGGGCATGATCACCTCGAACTTGGCGGGCTTGCCGGGGGCAACCACGGTGATTTCCTCGCGGACACGTTCGATGCCGAAACCGTCACGGCCGACCAGCGTCAGGGTGTTCTGCCCCGCGTCCAGTTTCACCGCGACAAAATCCAGTGCCTGCGTGTTGTTCTTCTCGAAGCTTGTACGCTCGCCCACGCGGTCGCTGCTCAGCTCGCGGCCGTTCACCAGCAGGCCCAGCGACAGATCGCCCTTGCCCTTGACGCGCACGCTTTGGGTGCGGCGATCCAGTGTCTGACCATCGGTCAGGTCCACGAAACCGGGTGCATCGTCCAGCGTCTTGATCAGCATCTCAAGCGACTGGCGCTGCGCCTTGCCGGAGGCTTTTTCAGAGACGGAGTTCGCCGCGCGGTTTTCATCCAGACGCTGCATCAGACGCGAGGTCAGCTGTGTGGTGGTCGCCACACCGGCTTCGCTGCGCACCGAACGTACCGGCGCACGCTGGCCTTCGATCGGCAGGTCGGCAGCGGTCAGCGCGTTGGATTGGGGCTGCTCGGCAAAGTATTTCTGACGTTGGTCAACCTCGGCCATCGCTTCGGGGGTGCAGTCCAGCACGGCGAAGTGCTCGGCGCGCAGTTCCCCTTTGCGCAGCGGGATCAGGCGCGACCCACCACGCAGCAGATCGTTGGTGCGGGTTACGGTCACTTCGGTACCAACGGGCAGGGTTTCGTCCTGCACAAGGAACGCATGGGTCACGGGGCGCAGACCGAAAAGGGAGTATTTACCATCCATATCGGTCACAACCGACAGGCCCTCTTGGGTCACGATACGGACGCCGGGGATGCCTGGTTCAGTGTGGTCGCCACGGATACCGTCTTTGTCACAGTCCATAAAGACCGACCCGATGACAGTGGCTTCGCGGGCGAAGACGCCACCGCTGTTGTTCAGCTTGACCATTGCGCGGGCAGTCTGGGACTGCATCACGGTACCGGTGCCCGCCTGACGACCCGTCAGAACTGCGGTGTTCTCGTTGCGGCCTTCGCGGGCGGCTGCGGTGAACTGCATGACATAGGTCAGCTCGTGGCTCGACAGGGGGGCCAGCATGCCCAGGTCATAGGTCATGTCACCCGACGCATCGACGGCAGGGTCTTCCATTGTCTCGCCGTTGAAGGTCACCGACCCTGCAACCAACTGGCTGCCAAAGGCGGGGCGATCCATGATCTCGGCACCGATCAGCGCCTGGTTCATATTGTTGGTGAAGTTCAGGGTGTAGACCACGAACTCGCCCGCGCCGACCATGTCCTTGTCGGCCTGCTTGTCCAGCGCCAGCGGCACACCATAGTGTGGGTCCGCAGGGATGTCCGAGATATCGAGCATCCCACCGGCGTGGCGGAAGCTTGCCATATAACCGGCCCCCGCAACGCGACGGTTAAAGCCGGGGAAGTCGGCGCGCACGGAAGGAACCTCCCATGCGGGGGCGTTCATCACGGCATACTGGTATTCACCGGCAGGCATGTCACCGAAGCTGAAGAAGCCGCGGGCATCGGTCATACGGCGCGCCATTTCGGCACCGCTGTTCATGTCCATCAGCGCGATGGCCACATCACCGATCGGCTCGTTGGTCAGCGCATTGAACAGGAAGTTACCTGGGGTGATCAGCAGCTCGTCTTGCAGCGCGGCACCGGCACAATCGGCAGTGGCGATCAGGCGGTCACCGTCGGTGGTCGCGATCACATTGTCGCCGGATACGGGCACATCCATCCGCGCCATAGGAACGGCAGCGGTAAGGAAAACACCGTTGTTAGGGTCTGTTTCTGTGGCCGTCACACGCTCTACATCGCCGGTCAGGAAGCTGCGCAGCGTGATCATCGCACGATCTGCGGACATCGTTTCGTTGCACGCACCGGCTGTCAGGCGCAGGCGGGTATCGCTGTTTGGCACGGCGTGCGGTTGGTCTGCTGCGGTTTCAGGATGTTCAAAGTGCAGGGCGCCGGTCCCGGCAGCATCGCGGCTGTAAACCGTTGTGTTAGAGTCTACATCAACTGTGCGATCTTCCATTTTCACGAAGCTGCGGGCGGTGTTGGCGACCTCTACGTCGCCCAGGTTCATGGGCACCGTTACAGTGAACGCAGGGTCGCGGGCGAAACCGATTTCGTAGTCGCCCTCGTGAAAGAAAGCCACGGCGTCGACCTCACCAGCTGGGCGCGCAGTCTGGTAATCATGACGTGCATCGCCTGCCGCGTGATACAGCGCAACCATGCCGCTTGGGTCGGTGATGCTGTGGAAACGGGCGTTCAGTGGCACCTCGTCGCGCAGCAGAACACCTGTGGCGGCGGCCCCGTCGATGCGGATCGGGGCACCGTGTACGTCACCATAGGCCAGCACTTCACCGTCCGAGTCGTTGCGCAGGCGCAGCGTGTAGGTCAGCTGTGTTTCGTCTTCCATCTCGCGGACGGATTGTTCCTTTTGCAGCTCAAGTGAGCTGCCCATGATGGTGGTCTTGCCAGCTGCGGCCCCCCTCAGGATGCGACGTGCCGCGAAGCCTGTTGTGCTTGTGGCGGATACCGACAGCACCGACTGCATCAGCGTGGCGGGAGTGGCATAGAAGGAGGTGCGGAATTCGTAGATGAGCTGAGCGCTATCGCCCACATCCATGAACATCGGCGCGCCCGAGCTGATCGTGGCTTCGCCATTGTCGATACGACCATTGGCATTCGCGTCATAGACAAGGCGGGCGTCGTTCATCATGGCGGCACCCTCTTGGTGCTGCATGGTCATGGCGGCGTTCAGCGGGACGTTCCCGATGTTGGCGACCTCGAAGTAGTATTGCGCCATCGCGCCACGGGTCAGCATCAGTTCGGAGTATCCGTTGACATCCAGCGCCGGCACTGCGGCTACTTTGGCGTCTACGGCGTTCGAGTATACGGTCTCGATGATGCCCAGCGCTTCGTTAAAGTAGGTGGTCTGCGCGACGTTCCGGATGAAGGTTCCTGCGGGTACCTGCTTGGCAGCGGCGCCGTGCGGCAGGAGGGAGATCACCAGCGCGACGATCCAGAAACACGACATCATGCGGAGGGCGGTTTTGTGAAAGGTGCGGTCCATTTGATCAATCCCTGTTCTATCTTTTCTAAGAGGAGAGGAAGTGTGGTTCCCCCGGAGCGAGGGGGGGAAGGGTGCTCCGGGGAAACCTGGGGTTCGTTTACTGATCCACCTGAACGGTGAATTCTAGCGTGGCGAACCCACCCGGAAGGACCGTGCCGTGGTCGCTCGAGATATTGCTCGGAGTGACTGTGGCGGTGCTACCTGCCGGGAAGAGCGTTTCGCTGCATGTGCCACCACAGTTGGTTACCGATGTGTAGGCAGGGGCGGCATCAGAAATGATGACGTTTGCAGCGGGAGAGGAGCCGGTGTTTTCAGCTTCCACTTTGTAGCGGATGCACTGACCGGGAGAGACGTCCTGACGGGTCTTGGTAAAGGTCCCGACGGTGCCGTCGCAGTTGGCGTCGATGTACTGGTACTTGCTCAGCGTGACGTCGCCAGAGATGATCACGATCCGGTCTTCTACTGCGTTGTCAGCAGTATCCGCGTCGGTCGCTGTGCCACCGTTCAGCGAGGGATCAAGGCTGATGGTACCGATTTCGGTCACACCGCTTGTCGCTGTCGATGGTGTTTGCACACGGTAGATGACCGAGATGCTTTCACCGGGGGCAAGCCCGTTCACACCAGCCGAGACACCGTCTGTCAGATCATTAAAGTTGTCGATCACCGGCTCGGAGGGGTCGATCACACCGTTGTCGTTTGCATCCCAGAACAAAGCGCCCGAGAAGTTGTTCAACCCTGTGTCGTTGATCGCACCTTCGGTGATCGCAACGTTACCGGTGTTGGTGATGGTGTGCACCATGTCGACGATACCACCGGGCGAGGCCTGGGCGTTCTGGTCATCGATGATCTCTACGTTGTAGATCTCGTTCACGGTCACTTCGTTGACGATCCGGTCGCCTTGGCCCGAGACAGAGGACACCAGCGCGATGTCGACCAATGTGTCACCCGGTGCCTGATCTGCCGGCGGGGTTACCACAACGGTGAAGGTATCGCTTGCACCAGCAGGGATGGTCCCGGTGTTGCTGATCGCGGACCCGTCAGCGGAGCGGAATTCGACGGTCCAACCGGCGGGCAGCGCTTGTGCCAGCGAGAGGTTGTAGCTGTCGGATACCGGGCCGTTGTTTTCAACGACCATGTCGTAGGTGACCGGTGCACCGGGGTCGGTGGCATAGTTCACCCAAGGCGCGCCGCTGTTGGTGGGGTCAAGGCCATCGCCTTCGGAGCCTGCGACTGCGTTCTCAAGATCAACGGCAGAGGCAAGGATCGCACCGGTGAAGGTCGCTGTCGATGTATCGGAAACACCCGAGGCATCGGAGGTGGTGGATACGGTGGCGTTGAAGTTGGCAGCAGCCGTTGGGGTCACATCTGTTGGCAGTGTTGCGATCAAGGTGACCTTGGC
Organism: Sulfitobacter sp. SK025; assembly: GCF_003352105.1. Taxonomy (NCBI): domain Bacteria; kingdom Pseudomonadati; phylum Pseudomonadota; class Alphaproteobacteria; order Rhodobacterales; family Roseobacteraceae; genus Sulfitobacter; species Sulfitobacter sp. SK025. Next base: position 104,809 of record NZ_CP025808.1, read on the forward strand.
GCTGTCACCCGCAGCAAGCGGACCGACGGAACCGATGATCGGTGTCACACCGTCTGCACCCACAAACCGGAAGGTTGTGCCATCGGGGTAGTCGACGTTGCTGACATCAAGCGTCAGGCTGTCGGTCTGGTTCGACCGGTTGGTCAGCACGAATTCATGCTTCACTGTGCCACCCTGGGCCGCGTCGCCAGTTTCTGTCACGACATCGTCGTTTGCCGCGTCATCATCTGTTGCCGAAGCAGTCGTTGGATCCGCCGCACCAGCACCGTCGATGGCTGTATCAGCGATGGAGACCGCGAATTGGTCATCCACAATGATCGAAGCTGTGTTCGAGGGTGGGAAGGCAACGTTATCGATTGCCTGTGTGGCGACGTTTTCAATGATACCCGCATCAGCAGTGTCGAGGATCACAGCTTGGAACGTCACACTACCGGAGCGGCCGGAACCGACGCTCGAGATGTTGAAGTTGACGCTCTGGCCGTTGGTATCAAAGGCGATTGTCTCGCCCGAGCCATTGGTCGCATCTACCGAAGAAGACCCGTTGGCGTCATCCAGAATACCCGCGGCGTCAGACCACCGTGCCGAACCGGGCACATAGGCCAAGCGACCGTCCAGAATGTCATCGACGGTATAGTTGTTCGCAGCAGCCAGACCGGTGCTAGAATATGTCAGCTCGATGCTCACGGTATCGCCGGCATCGACGATGTTGGGGTTACCGCCGGACGCTGCATCTGCGACCATGGACTTGACCAGCTCGACAATCGCGTCGTTCGAGATGGTTAGCGTATCGGTGTTGACGGCTGTCTCTGTGCCGTCAAGATCAGACCTTGCGGTCACTGTGATGCTGTCCGACCCTGTTGCGTTCGAGGGGACAGAGACTTCGATGACGACGCCGAACTGCTCGCCCGGTGCCAATGTTGGCGTTTCGGTCAGCGGTGTGGCGCTATCCGCGACACCATCCATGTTCGCATCCGGATAGAAGACGATGGCAGAGGTATCGAGCGTGCCTGTGTCTGTCTCTACTGCGGTCAGTGCGAAGAAGTCTGCGCCGTTCCCTTCGTTGGTAACAATGTGCGGCAGGAAGGCTTTACCACCGGGTGCGATGGTTTCATTGTTGTCCGAAGTCAATGTCACGCCAGCAACCTGCTGAACGATCGTTTCAACCGTGTTCGACGTGACCGTGATGGTATCGCCGGCTTGGTTCGTATAGGTCGCAACCGCTTGGTTGCCGATCACGGACCCGGCTTCTGGTGCGGCGGCCAAAGCAGCTGCGCCAAATGCGGCGGTAACCGCCATCGCGCTTGCAGAGCGCATGAAGAAAGATTGATGTTTCACGTTAGTCATTCCTTAGATTTATCTAGATTAGGTAAATTGGATCAGGTTCCCCCCGATCAGTTGACGCGCACCCGATAGCTGTTGAGTGCGATTTCGCCTGACTCCAAAGGTTCGCTGAGCGTCCAACGGACGGCAGCAATCTGATCCTCAGGAAGTGGTTCTGGTTGAAGTGTGCCATCTGCACCGGCGACCATGCGGGTGGCGGGAAGTGTGGACCATTCAAGGCCATCGTTTTCAGGGTCGAGATCAGCCTGGACTTCGAACACGGCCTTGATCGATGTGCTCTGTGCGCCAAGCGTCAGGGTGACCCCTTCGGGTACGGGCGCCGCAATAACGATCCCCGCAAGTGCGTCTGCAGTCGTGTTCTCGTGCTGCAGTTGGTATTGGATGACCTCGCCAGGGCGGACGGTGCCCCGCTCGATCAACTGCTCTTCGCCACCGTCATTGGTTTCGACGATGCGGAAAGAAAATGTGCTGGAAAGTGCGTCAGCAAAAGCCGGCACGCCGGCGACAGAAATCGCGACACCAGCAAGCAGTGCACGGGCGATTTGTTGAGTTTTGAAAGTCATAATTTTTTCCCCTAGTTGCCGACCACCGCCGGCGGTTTTGATGAACCGGCCCAGTGTTTGGGCTGTCCTGAACTCATCATCAGGGGAAATGTCTCGGGGTGCATTCTCGCTTAGGGCTAGGTTTTTGATCTGCTGGGCAGCCCCCTACCCGTCCGTATATGCGGCGCTATCAATTCGATGGCGAAACACGCAATTCGCGCGGTGATTGCAGACGTAAACCCGCATCTCGCCGCGCAAAGCAGGCGAGTCACCCTCATGTAAAAGGGCGTTGATTCTATTTATTTTGGGGAATGTTTGGCCCGATCCGGGCCTTGATCACCGAAAACCCCGACCGGATAGCCGGACAGGGCGTTTCGTATAGTTAGCTGTCAGTGAGAATGGCCGTGCCCGCCATGATCGTCATCGTCTAACGATCCGTGTACCGCAAACTGGTCAATTCCCGCATCCTGCGGTTCAATGAAGCGATAGCTTTCGCGCACACCGCTGTCGGAAAGCTCGCGTGCGACGGTCAACAAGGTGTTTGGCGCGTGGTCGGCGCAAAGCTCCATCATCTGGGCGACTTCCTCTTCCGCGACGGGGCGAGCCGCTTCGGGCGACGGCGCGCCATAGATCTCGACGAAATGCTTCATCAGTTGCAAGGTGATCGCTTCAACCTCGAAGGGTTCGGCTTTGGTCACGGCAACAAAGGTGACGCGGCCAAACGTCTCTACGCCCATCCAGCCATTCGCGAAGGCCTGCCGCGCCTTGCCGGTCAGATCACCTTCGGACCAGTTCGAGAATTCGAACCCGCCAGAGACGCACCATTCACCCGTGCGCGCGGGCGCGTGGAACACATTGCGGTCGCTTTCATCAAAGTGGATGGCGCGGGCGAGGAAGAGATCGCTCATGGGGTTGGCTCCAGCAGGTCGGTCAGAGGGATAAGATGCGTGGTCGTATCGGTTTTCAGCAGCAGGCCAAAGTTTTCGTCGATACCGGTAAAGTCGCCAGTCAGATCGCCATAGGTGATCTGATCGCCCATGGCCCAGGCCAATCCGGTCCATTCCTTATGCAAGGGGCCCGCGCCCTCGTCATCCCAGCGGTTCAGCGCCACCAGCATATGCCGCGCCCAGGCCTCTAGCAGCTCGACCGGGCTCACCTCGGCACACCCCTCGCCGTAAAGTGTGGTGACATCGGGCGTTTCGCCCGGCGTGTCGGATTGCGGCAATAGCTTCACGTGAAACGAAACGACCAGCCAGTCGGGCACGTGATGAGGGTCTGTATCAGACGACGCCGCCCGCATCTGGCCGCAGATCGCACCGTTCAAACGCAGATCGCCGTTCCACGCGAGATGCACCCCCACCTCTGGCGGGGCGAGCGCGCCAAGCGCGTTCTGGAAGCCCACGGCACAAAGCGGGAGCATCGCCATCGCTTGGGCCAACGGCACCTCGGGCGCAAAGACGATGGCGGCCTGCAATACGCTTGGCCCCAGATTATACAGCACCAGCCCCGCATCACACCCCTGCCGCGCCTCTGCGCAGGCCTGAGCGAAGGGGTCCTCCGCCTGTGCGCCGGTCAACAAAGGGGGGAAGACGGGGCTGTCGCTCATGCGTGCCCGCCCGCGATCAGGGCCTTGGCCACCTTGCGGAAGCCTTCGGCCTGCGTGCTGTCGGGTTTCGACACCACAATCGGCGCGCCCCCGTCAGCCGCGACACGAATATCCAGATGCAACGGAATCTCGGCCAACAAAGGTACGCCCAGCTTTTCAGCCTCGGCGGCGACGCCCCCATGCCCAAAGACATGTTCCTCGTGCCCGCAGTTAGAGCAGATATGCGTGCTCATGTTCTCGATCATCCCGAGGATCGGGGTCTTCAGCTGGTTGAACATGTCGATCCCCTTACGGGCATCCAGCAGCGCCACGTCCTGCGGTGTGCTGACGATGATCGCGCCGTCCACATGGGCCTTTTGCGCCAGCGTCATCTGCACATCGCCGGTGCCGGGGGGCAGATCAACAATCAACACATCCAGCGCGCCCCATTGAACCTGCATCATCATCTGCTGCAACGCGCCCATCAGCATCGGGCCGCGCCAGACAACCGCCTGATCGTCGTTGGTCATCAACCCGATCGACATCATCGTCACGCCAAAGTTGCGCATGGGCAGGATCGTCTTGCCATCGGGGGACGCAGGCCGCCCGGAAACGCCCAGCATCCGCGGCTGCGAGGGGCCATAGACATCGGCATCCAGCATGCCCACGCGACGCCCTTCGGCGGCCAGCGCACAGGCAAGGTTCGCGGCAACGGTAGATTTACCCACCCCGCCCTTGCCTGACGCGATGGCGATGATCCGGTCCACGCCGGGGATCTTCTCGGGCCCCGCGGGTTCGGACTTGCGCCCCAACTTCAGGTCGGGCGGCGGTGCCTGCTTGGAATGGGCCGTCAGCACGGCCGAGACAGAGGCAACGCCCTCAAGCGCCTTTACAGCCGCGTCGGCCTCGTCGCGCAGCTTGGCGTAGGCGTCGGCGTGGCTCGGGTTGACCTCAAGCACAAAGCGCACCGCGCCGTCGTCGACGGTCAGTGCCTTCACAAGCCCAAGCTCTACAATATCCTTACCGGAGACGGGATCGTTCAGGGTTTTCAGGCAGGCCAGTACGGCATCACGGGTGACGCTCACGCTTCGGACTGCCCTTGGATCTTGCCAGTCACGACATGTTCAAGGTCCAGCCCGTCGATGGTCAGCACCACCTTGGCCTCGAATGTCTTGCCGCCGGTGTCGCCGTTTTCGCGCATCGCTTCTTCGATCGCCTGCTGCGAGGTCACACCGACCTGCTTGAGGAACTTGCGCATCGACATGTTGAAATCATCGCTCATGATTTTCTCCTGTTCTTTGGGTGGGTCGGCACAGCGCTTAGTGATCTTTGCGCTTGCTGAAATAGTCTTCGGATGTGCGCACACGCGGGCGTTCTTTGCCAGCCAACGGATTGTTCTGCGCGTGGTACTGCGCGTTGATCCGGCAGTTGTCGCACATCTGGATCATCTTCGCCGCTTCGGAGGAGGCGAACATCGCGTGTTTTCCTGCCAGCTTTTCGGTGATCTTCTCAACCGTGGACTTCACGCCGAAAAGCGACCCGCATTCGATGCAGGCAAAGGGCTCTTCCTCGTGCAGCACCACTTGAGTGAAGGCCTGCGCAGTCAGGTTCAACTGCGGCTTTAGTGTAATCGCATTCTCGGGGCAGACGTTCGCACATAGCCCGCATTGCAGGCAGGCATCTTCTTGAAAGCGCAGCTGGGGCAGATCGGGGTTATCGCCAAGCGCCCCGGACGGGCACAGCGACACACAGGACAGGCAGAGCGTGCAGGCATCGGTATCCACCAGCACCGCGCCATAGGGGGCGGCGTCGGGCAGGTCGATCACCTTGGCCTCGGGCTGCAGGGTCTTGCCTGCAAGCCGTGCGACCTGACGGCGGGTGCCCAGAGGCAGCAGCGTGTCATGCGCGGGCTGCGCGGTTTCGGTGACCAGCGCGGTTTCCAGCGCATCGGGGTCGGCTACGTCAATGAGGCGGATCGTATCGGTGCCGCTGATCGCGCGGGCAATCTCGGCCTGCACCTCGATCACGTCACGCTCTGTACGCGGCGACAGCAATACATCCACATGCACAAAGCCGCAGCCAAGTGCGGCGAGCATTTCTGCATGGCCAAACCCCGCCAGCGCATCCACAGCCAGCGGGATGACATCAACCGGCAAGCCCGCGCCAAAACGCGCGTAAAGGCGGATCATTTCGGCCCCGTGGTCGTCGTCATGCACCAGCAAGCGCGGCGCGATGCCGCCTGCCTTGCGATAGGTCGATGCCAGCGTCGACAACCGGCGGAACAGGGTATCTACGGGCGGCGCGTCATAGGTGATCGCCCCCGAGGGGCAAACCGCAGAACAGCTACCGCAACCCGCGCAGATCATCGGGTCAATCGCCACATGTTCCCCGGCCGAGGTGATCGCCCCCGTCGGGCAGAGGTCCAGACAGTTGGAACAGGCGGGCTGCCCGGCCCGCGAATGGGCGCAAAGACTTTCACTCAGCCGCACGTAAAGCGGCTTTTCAAAGGTGCCGACCATCTGCATGGCCTCGCGCACGGCTTCTGCCACGGCGGGCTTGCTGCCCGGATCGGCTCGCAGATAGCCGTCACGTTTGTGCGGCGCGGGAAACAGCGATGTATTCCCCGTCAAATCCAGAATGATATCGCATTGCGACTTGGCCCCGTCCCGCGGCGCGGTGAACGAAGGCGCGCCGCGCCCACCGGGGATCAACATCTGCAACTGGTCAAAGGTCAGGCTGAAATCGCCCAATGCGCCCGACGCCTTGCGCAGGTCGCCTTTGACCACGTCAAAACGCGGATCAACCGCCCCGTCATAATCGCCCTGCCACAGTACCGTCACCGCCAGCGTATCGGCCACCATCTCTGCCACCTCAAGCGCGAGAGCGGGCGGGGCCATGATCAGACACGTGCCCTCAGACACGACATCCATCACCCGTGGTGCCGGTGCGGCAAGCTGCTGCTCCGCCATCAGGGCGGCCATCTTGGGCGTCGCGTCGCCCTGATCGTCGTGCCAGCCGGCGCGATCGCGAATATCGACGAACTGGGGCACCTCTGCGTTGATCTCGGCGGCCAGCTCTTCGAAACGGGGGCGTTCCTGCTGGCACGCGATCACGGTGTTGCCCGCGGCCATCGCCTCTGCCGCGGTGCCGATCTGGTCGGTGCACAGACAGCTATAGACCTTAGAGCACGGCAGACCCGTCGCCTTTGACAAGGCAGGCGCGTCAATATCCTGACTGCCCAGACAGTCGCACAGCAGAAAAGTCTTTTCCATAATCTCCTCGGGGACAGCACCGGATGGGATGGGTCAAGCGGCGGGGCACTGTCGGCGCTCGCACGCCAAGCTAGTGGTGTTCGCGACCCGCCGCAAACCCCTAATTGCCCCTGCGTCCCGCAAAAGGGCTGTTCGCACCTACGGCATGAATTACCTAACAAAAACAGTCGGAAAGACCGAAACCCCAGTCAAATATGGCAAATGCTGACGCATGGGAAATGCCGCATTGCAGCAATCACAAAACTGTGTGATTCAACCCTAGAATCCTCTTTGATACGCGTTATGATTACGTCAATATGAGGCCGGAAACGCCTGAAACATCATCGGAAACCAAATTGAACGCACCGCTTAAATCAGCGCAAACGATGCCCGTCGGGGTAGTCCTTCGCAAGTCACCCGGCGTGACGAAATGGGCGAAGGTCGTTTGGCGTGCGGTTTGTGTCCTTCCCGGTGCCGACCCCGCCGATTGGAAGCTGCTGCGTACCGAAGGCGAGGTGTCCGACTATCACGTGACCACTGTGCCGCTGACGCTGTACCGCTCTGACACCGAAGCCTATGTGCACGGGCTCGCCGCGAATGTGCCCTGTCTCTATGTCATCTGCCGCGAAACCCGCGACCCTGCCCGCCCGCTTGAGGTGGTGATGGTTACCGCCTCTCCCTATGAGGCGCAGGATTACAGCGACAATGGCGAAGATATCGTCGAAAAGGTCATGATGACCCCGCAGGTCCATGCCTGGATCAGCGCCTATGTCGACACGCACCACGAAGAAGAAGCCTTTGTGAAGCGTCGGCGCGACAAATATCAAGAGCCGAAGCAAGACGGGATCGGGGACGCGCGCATCTCGCAGACGACCGATGTCTACCGCGCACCGCGCACGTCGCGTTCGGGATCCTCGCAATGACCCGTCACACATCCTTCTGGGATCGCCGCCGCGCTGCCGTCAAGGCAGAGGAAGCCGCCGCGCAGCAAGCCGCCGCAGAGCAGGCAGAAGCGCAGCATCAGGCCGCGCTGGCGGAAAAATCCGACGCCGAACTGCTGGCAGAGTTTGATCTGCCCGACCCTGATACGCTGAAAGCGGGCGATGATTTCTCGGCCTTTATGGCGCGTGCCATCCCCGAGCACCTGCGCCGCCGTGCACTGCGCAAACTGTGGGTTTCCGATCCGGCGCTGGCCTGTCTGGATGATCTGGTCGACTACGCTGACGACTATACCCAAGCCTCTGCCGTGACGAATTTCACTACAAGCTATGAGGTTGGCAAAGGGCTGCGCCGTCATATCGAAGATGTCGCGCGCAAGGCTGCGGCCGCGCTCGACACCGCCACCGATGCGGCAGAAACACCTGTTGAAACAGAGCCGACCCCGTCCATCGTTCCGGCAGAGGTCGACGCACCCGCCGTTGCCGTGGCCCAAGCCGATACCCCCGCAGCGCCCCCCGTCGCCGAAACAGCGATGGAAGAATCCGCAGCCCTGCCCCCGCGCCGCATGGCCTTTCGTTTTGAGGAGCAAAGCGCATGACCGCTGCCGCCCAAGCCACCCAAGTCTCTGCCGAAGATCGCCTGCGCGCCGATCTGTACAATTACCTTGGCGTGATGCTGGCCCGCCCTGCGGATCAGATGTTGCTGGACCAGACCGCCGGCCTGTCCGGCGATGACAGCCCGTTGGGCGAGGCGATCAACGGGCTTGCGCGCGTGGCCAAGGCCATGACCCCCAAGAAAGTGCAAACCGAATTCAACGCGCTGTTCATTGGTCTTGGTCGGGGCGAGCTGCTGCCCTATGCCAGCTACTACCTGACCGGCTTTCTGAACGAAAAACCCCTCGCCGCCCTGCGCAGCGATATGGCCGCACAGCGCATCAGCCGCGCCGAGAATGTCTTTGAACCCGAAGACAACATCGCATCCCTGATGGAGATGATGGGCGGTATGATCGTCGGGCGCTTTGGGGCTCCGGCCAGCGACGCCACGCAGCGGGCGTTTTTCAACAAACACATCGCGCCTTGGGCGGGTCACTTCTTTACCGACCTGCAAGGGGCCAAGAACTCCGTCCTATATGCCGGGGTTGCCGCAGTCGGCAGCGCCTTCATGGACATTGAACGCGAAGCATTTCGTATGACGGCGGGATAACCGCACCACATCAGGCGGGGCTTCCCCCCGCATAACCAAGGAAAGGGGTACAACCCATGACCCAGGATACCAAAGGCACCAACCGCCGCAATTTCCTGAAACTGGCAGGGACAGCCGCACCGGCAGCCGCCGTTGCCGTGGCCAGCAGCGGCACCGCCGCCGAGGCGCAGCCAGTCGATCTGCAATCGGACAAGATGCAAGATACCGCGCACACCCGCGCCTATCTGGAAAGCACACGCTTCTAATTCAGTGATCATCACCCCGCGTGCCTAACCACCGCGGGAGGGAAACTCAGCCCCGGTCCGACCCACACGGTCAGAGCACGCGGGCATCAAGGGAGACTATTATGCTTCGGAAAAAGACCAACGGGATGGCACGACGGCCCCAGCGGGCGGGCATGCTATCCGACATCGCGGAAAAATCCGTTGACCGTCGCGCATTCCTGCGCGGGTCCGGTCTGGCCATCGGCGGCCTTGCGGCGATCGCATCGACCGCGGGCTCTGTCACACAAGCGTCAGCTGCCACCGCCGTCAGCGGCGCGGTAGAGACGATCAAATCTGTCTGCACCCACTGTTCGGTTGGCTGTACCGTCATCGCCGAAGTGTCGAACGGCGTCTGGACGGGTCAGGAACCCGGCTGGGACAGCCCGTTCAACCTTGGCTCGCATTGCGCCAAAGGGGCGTCGGTACGCGAACACGCCCACGGTGAACGCCGCTTGAAATACCCGATGAAAAAAGAGGGTGGCCAGTGGGTCCGGATCAGCTGGGAACAGGCGATCAACGAGATCGGCGACAAGATGAACGTGATCCGCGAAGAAAGCGGTCCCGATTCCGTCTACTGGCTCGGCTCGGCCAAGCACAACAACGAACAGGCGTATCTGTTCCGCAAGTTCGCGGCCTATTGGGGCACCAATAACGTCGACCACCAGGCGCGTATCTGTCACTCCACCACCGTTGCGGGCGTTGCGAACACATGGGGCTACGGCGCCATGACCAACAGCTACAACGACATCCACAACAGCCAGGCGATCTTTGTCATCGGCGGCAACCCTGCCGAGGCGCACCCCGTGTCGCTGCTGCACCTGCTGAAAGCGAAAGAGCAGAACAACGCGCCGATGATCGTGTGCGATCCGCGCTTTACCCGCACGGCGGCCCACGCGGATGAATATGTCCGCTTCCGTCCCGGTTCGGACGTGGCGTTGGTCTGGGGTATCCTCTGGCACATCTTCGAGAACGGGTGGGAAGACAAGGAATTCATCCGCACCCGCGTTTGGGGCATGGACCAGATCCGTGACGAAGTCGCGAAATGGACACCCGAAGAAGTCGAACGCGTCACCGGCGCACCTGCGTCGCAGCTTGAACGCGTTGCGCGCACCCTGGCCAACAACCGTCCCGGCACCGTGATCTGGTGCATGGGCGGCACGCAGCACAGCAACGGCAACAACAACACCCGCGCGTACTGCATCCTGCAGCTGGCTCTTGGCAACATGGGCACCGCAGGCGGCGGCACAAACATCTTCCGCGGCCACGACAACGTGCAGGGTGCCACAGATCTGGGCGTTCTGGCCGATACGCTGCCGGGCTACTATGGTCTGTCCGCAGGGGCATGGGCCCACTGGGCGCGGGTTTGGGAAGAAGACCTTGAATGGTTGCAATCCCGCTTCTCCAAGGCGTCGTTCAACGACACCTCGATGATGAACCTGACCGGTATCCCCGTGAGCCGCTGGATTGACGGCGTGCTGGAAGACAAGGAAAACATCGACCAGCCGGACAACACCCGCGCGATGGTTCTGTGGGGCCACGCGCCCAACTCTCAGACCCGTCAAAAGGAAATGGTCACCGCGATGGAGAAACTCGACCTGATGGTCGTTGTCGATCCATATCCAACGGTGTCCGCCGTGATGCAGGACCGCCAAGACGGGCTGTATCTGTTGCCCGCAACGACCCAGTTCGAAACCCGCGGCTCTGTCACCGCGTCCAACCGGTCGCTGCAATGGCGTGATCAGGTCGTCGAGCCCCTGTTCGAATCCAAGCCCGACCACACGATTATCAAGCTGTTCGCGGACAAGTTCGGTTTCAGCGACCGTCTGTTCAAGAACATCGCGCTGGACGGGGACGAACCCAACATCGAGGACCTGACCCGCGAGTTCAACCGCGGCATGTGGACCATCGGTTACACCGCACAAAGCCCCGAGCGCATGAAGATGCACATGGCCAACCAGCACACCTTTGACCGCACCACGCTGCGCGCCAAAGGCGGACCGGCCGACGGGGACTTCTATGGTATGCCTTGGCCCGCATGGGGCACCCCCGAGATGAACCACCCCGGCACAGCGAACCTGTACGATATGTCGCTGCCCGTTGCCGAAGGCGGTCTGACCTTCCGCGCCCGTTTCGGTGTGGAACGTGACGGGGACAACCTGCTGGCCGAAGGCGTCTACAGCGCTGGTTCCGAGATCAAGGACGGCTACCCGGAGTTCACCATGTCCATGCTGCGTGAACTGGGCTGGGACAAGGATCTCACCGACGAAGAGATGGCCGTGATCAACTATGTTGCAGGCTATCCCGAAGGCCAACCAGCGAACGCAAAGCCGGACGAGGAAGTCGGTGAAACATCCCAGACCGGCGAGACCCCGTCGGACTATATCGCCGACACCGGTGGCGTGAACTGGAAGACCGACCTGTCGGGCGGCATCCAGCGTGTCGCGATCAAGCATGGCTGTGCCCCCTTCGGCAACGCCAAGGCCCGTGCCGTGGTCTGGACCTTCCCCGATCCGGTGCCAATCCACCGCGAACCGCTGTACACCAACCGTCGTGATCTGGTCGCCGACTACCCGACCTATGACGACAAGAAGTTCTGGCGCCTGCCCACCATGTACAAGTCCATCCAGGAGAATGACTTCTCCAAGGACTATCCGATCGTGCTGACCTCTGGTCGACTCGTGGAATACGAAGGTGGCGGCGACGAAACCCGATCCAACCCCTGGTTGGCCGAGCTTCAGCAGGACATGTTCATCGAGATCAACCCGCGCGACGCTAACAATCTGGGTGTGCGTGACGGTGCCGATGTCTGGGTCGAAGGCCCCGAAGGCGGCAAGGTCAAGGTGATGGCGATGGTCACGGAACGTGTCGAAAGCGGCGTGGCGTTCATGCCATTCCACTTTGGCGGCCACATGGAAGGCGTTGATTTGCGGGACAGATACCCAGAGGGGGCCGACCCATACGTCCTGGGTGAATCCACCAACACCGCGCAAACATATGGCTATGACTCAGTAACTCAGATGCAAGAGACCAAAGCGACTCTCTGCAAAATCTGGACAGCGTAAGGAGACTATTAAGATGGCAAGAGCAAAGTTTCTCTGCGACGCCGAACGCTGCATCGAATGCAACGCCTGCGTCACGGCCTGTAAGAACGAACACGAAGTACCGTGGGGCATCAACCGCCGTAAGGTCGTCACCATTCAGGACGGCCAACCCGGCGAGCGGTCGATCTCGGTTGCGTGTATGCATTGTTCCGATGCGCCCTGTATGGCGGTCTGCCCTGTAGACTGCTTCTACCAGACCGACGACGGCATCGTTCTGCACTCAAAAGACCTGTGCATCGGTTGCGGTTACTGCTTCTACGCCTGCCCCTTCGGCGCGCCGCAGTATCCACAGGCGGGCAACTTCGGGTCGCGTGGCAAGATGGACAAATGTACCTTCTGCGCCGGTGGTCCCGAGGAAAACCACTCCGAAGCGGAATTCCAGAAGTACGGCCGCAACCGGATCGCCGAAGGCAAGCTGCCGATCTGCGCCGAGATGTGTTCGACCAAAGCGCTGCTGGCCGGTGACGGCGATGTCGTCTCGGGCATCTACCGCGAACGCGTTGTCGCGCGCGGCTTTGGCTCGGGCGCGTGGGGCTGGGGCACGGCATACGAGCAAAAGGGCGGCTAAGCCCCCTTTCGCATATTCATGCTTTCCTTGGCCCGCTGGCACCTGCTGCTGGCGGGCCAACTATCTTTATCCTGTCGGAGGTCCCGATGACATTGCTGCGCGTTCTGCTGCCTCTCATATTTCTTGTGTCCTTTGCCGGTCTCTCCGCCGCGCAGGATACCTCGGGCGATGCCTCGGTCTTGCAACCGGGCCAACAGTCGCTTGAAGACATCATGGCCCGCCAACGCGGCGAGGACGTGCCCTTTGGGGCCGAGCTTCCCTTACCGCTAGAGGGCAACCCGCCCCCCGCCGAATCTCATCTTGGACCGCTTGGTAGCGCATCCGATGCGGACCTGTGGCGCGAGATCCGGGCGGACGCCCTGCCCGACGCGCGCGCCAGCAACCGCGGACCTGCGGCCAAGGTTCTGATGCAGGACGGTGGCATGTGGTGGCTGAACTTCCGTCACGGCCCGCTGCTGACCTATGGCAGCCTGCTGTTGGGTGTCACCGTCGTGCTGATGGCGATTTTCTATCTGATCCGCGGACGTATCCGTATTGAACACGGGCGCGCGGGTATCACCATCGAACGGTTCAAATTCATCGAACGCTTCGGCCACTGGCTGATTGCAAGCTCGTTCATCCTGCTGGCCATCACCGGTCTGCTATCGCTTGCGGGGCGCAAACTACTGATCCCGCTGTTCGGGCACGAGGCGTTTTCGACCTTCGCCATCGCGAGCAAGTGGATCCACAACAACGTGTCATGGGCCTTTATGCTGGGGCTGGTGATGGTGTTCGTCATGTGGATCGTCCACAATCTACCGGATCGCACAGACATCAACTGGATCCTCAAGGGCGGCGGGATCTTCGGCAAGGGTCACCCCCCCGCCAAGAAGTTCAACGCCGGTCAGAAGCTGATCTTCTGGGCCGTCATCATTCTGGGCACCTCGATCTCTGTCTCGGGTATTTCGCTGCTCTTCCCGTTCGAACTGACGATGTTCGAACCTACGCTGGCGCTATTGAATGACATGGGCGTACCGCAACTGTTGGGGCTTGGCACAATAGACGCCACGCTGACCCCGCAAGAGGAAATGCAATATGCCCAGCTGTGGCACGCCGTTATCAGCTTTGTTCTGATGGCGGTGATCATCGCGCATATCTATATCGGGACACTCGGCATGGAAGGCGCGTTCGAGGCGATGGGGTCGGGCGACGTCGATCTTGAATGGGCGCGCGAGCACCACAGCATCTGGGCCGATGAAGTTGTCGCGAAGCAGGGTAAACCTGCCTCTGGCACGCAGCCGGCAGAGTGATATGATGCACCCAACGCCCCCCACCCAGCGTGCCAATGCGCATCAACGAGGTACGGAATGAAAGCTTTTATCACTGCCATCGTCGCCTTGGTCATTCTTGCTGCGGGCATGAACTTTGCGTTGGACAACGCAGGGTTCTCCGCGGCCGAGCAGACCTCGTCTGATCGCAATGTCCGGCTGGGCGACTAAGACCGCATCCTATGCATAGCAAACTCCGACGGCCCGCCCGATGAATGATATCTGGGCGGGCCTTTCTTCTGCGTTCTGGCTGGTTGTTACCGGCGATCCCGACCTGATCGAGATTACGCTCAGGTCGTTGCAGGTCAGCCTTACGGCGCTGGTCATTGCCTCGGCCATCGCGCTGCCCTTCGGCACATGGCTCGCCATCCGCCGTTTCCGCTTCCGCCGTACCGCGATTGCGGTGCTGAACTCACTCATGGGATTACCGCCCGTCGTGGTGGGGTTGATCGTCTATCTGCTGCTGTCGCGCGCCGGTCCCTTCGGGGTGCTGGGGCTGCTGTTCACGCCCACGGCGATGATCATTGCGCAGGTGATCATTATCACGCCGCTCATCGCCTCTATCACCCATCAGGCGATGCGTGATCTTTGGGCCGAATACCACGATCTGCTGATCTCGCTGAACACCACCCCGACGCGGCGCATCCTGACGCTGATCTCGGACGGCCGGCGGGCCTTGTTGACGGCGGCGCTGGCAGGCTTTGGCCGCGCCATCGGCGAGGTCGGCGCGATCATGATTGTGGGCGGCAACATCGACCACGCCACCCGCGTGTTGACCACCGCCATCGCGCTGGAAACCGGCAAGGGTGATTTCGCACTGGCGCTTGGGCTGGGCTTTGTGCTGATCGCGCTGGCGCTGAGTGTGAACCTGATCATCCACGCCCTGTCGCGCACAGAAAGAGAGGGCAGATGGTGACCCCCCTGCTGCCCGCCCATATGCGCGACGTCAGCGTCACCCGCCGCGGCAAGCGATTGCTGGGCCCCGTGGACCTGACCCTTGGCAAAACCGGCTTCACGATCCTGCTAGGCCCCAATGGCGCGGGCAAGACGACATTCCTCAAGGCGCTGCACGGGCTTGAACGGCTGTCGACGGGCGCGGTCACATGGGCCGTGCCCGATGACCTTGCGCGGATGCGACAGGCCTATGTCTTCCAAAGCCCCGTGATGCTGCGCCGGTCGGTGCGCGCCAATCTGGGCTATCCGCTGGCGATACTTGGCCAGCCCAAGGCGCAGGTGAACAAAGCGGTAGAGGCTTGGGCGGCTCGCATCGGCCTGACGCCCGCACTGGACCGCCCCGCGACGGGGTTGTCCGGTGGCGAGAAACAAAAGCTCGCCCTGGCCCGCGCCTTGATCCGCACCCCCGAGATGCTGCTGCTGGATGAGCCCTGCGCCAATCTGGATGGCCGCTCCGTCAAGGATATAGAGTCGCTGCTACAGTCTGCCCATCAGTCAGGGACGCGCATCGTGATGGCGACCCATGATCTGGGTCAGGCGCGGCGCCTTGCAACTGAAATATTGTTTCTGTTTAAAGGTCGTATTCACGAGGCTGGCCCGGCGCCCGATGCGTTTGACGCCCCGCAGACCCCGGAATTCAAATCGTTCCTGAATGGAGATATTTTGATATGAGATCCTTGATTACCGCTCTTGTTCTAGCACTTGGCACCACGGCTGCGCAGGCGGACACCATGAAAATGGCTGTCACCACGTCCTTCAACAACTCTGGTCTGTCCGACGTTCTGCTGCCCGCCATCAAAGAAGATCTCGACCTTGACGTGCAACTGCTGATCGTCGGCACCGGTCAAGCCTTGCGCTTGGGCGAAGCAGGCGACGTCGATGCCATTCTGGTACACTCCAAGAAAGCCGAAGAGGCCTTTGTCGCCGACGGCTATGGCACCCACCGCCGCGAGATCATGTATAATGATTTCGTCCTGATCGGCCCAAATGACGACCCCGCCGCGATCAAAGACGCAGAGGCTGCGAAGGACGCGCTGGTCAAGATCGAAGCCGCCGAGGCCCCTTTCGTGAGCCGTGGCGACGATAGCGGCACCCACAAGAAAGAACTCTCGCTTTGGGCCGGTGCTGATCTGGACCCCGCGACATTCGGTGAATGGTACAAAGCTGTTGGCGCGGGCATGGGCGCGAGCCTCAACACCGCTGCAGGGATGGGGGCCTATATCATGTCCGACCGTGCAAGCTGGTTGAACTTTGACAACAAGGCCGATCTGGCAATCCTCTTTGCAGGCGATCCAGTGCTGTTCAACCAATATGCCTATATTCCGGTGAACCCCAAAAAGCATGCGCATGTAAACAAAGATGCCGCGGCCCAGTTGGAAGACTGGCTGGTCGGCGACCGCGCCAAAGACCTGATCGACAGCTATACGATCAACGGCGAAAAGCTGTTCACCTTTAACGCCGAGCAGTGATTTAAACGGTTTGAGAACGTCACCAAGCGCGGTATCAAACCGTATGAAATCATTGATCATCCATATGTCCACCAGCACCGCGCGGCACGCCAATGTCGCGCGGTTGCTGCAGGATCTGCCCGATGCGCAGGTCGTCGAAGCGGTGAATGGCCGCGACCCTACGCAGGTCGCAGATGTGCGCATCCACTCTGGCAACCTGCACAGCCCGTCCTATCCCTTCGCCCTGACACCGGCCGAGATCGGCGTCTTTCAAAGCCATCGCAAATGCTGGCAGATGATCGTCGATCAGGGCTGGGATTACGCGATGATTGTCGAGGATGACCTCGCCGTGTCGCGGCCAGAGCTGGACCGCGCGTTGCAGCTTATCCACCAGAATATGACGCCCGATATGTACCTGCGCCTGCCGCCCAAGATGCGAGAGCTGCCCGCAGATGTCGTGGCGCGTGACGGCGATATGGCGTTGATCCTGCCCAAGCGGATCGGCTTGCAGTGTTGCTGTCAGGTGGTGGGGCGTGATGCCGCGCAGCGTTTGCTTGACGGATCGACCCAGATTGACCGCCCTGTCGATACATGGCTGCAGATGCATTGGGTGACGGGGCAAAAGCTCCACGCCCTGCTTCCCAATGGGCTAAGCGAAATCGCCAATCAGATCGGCGGGTCAACCATCCAGCAAAAAACCCGCACCAGCGGCAAGCTGATGCGGGAATTAAAGCGGGCGTGGTATCGCACGCAGGTTAAATTGCGACCTCAGAAAGCCTGAGATCCGGCCCTTAGCTGGGCGCTTTGGTGGTGCGCAGGTAGGGCAGGATCTTGTTGAAGTCGCCGAACTTCGCCTTGGCGTCATCGTCCGACAGGGTTGCGGGGATGATTACGTCGTCGCCGACATTCCAGTTCGCCGGTGTCGCCACGCCCTTTCCGGTCGAGGTTTGCAGCCCGTCCAGCGCGCGCAGAACCTCGGCAAAGTTGCGGCCCACGGTCATCGGGTAGGTCATCGACAGCTTCAGCTGCTTGTCCGGCCCGATGATGAACACGGCGCGGACTGTGGCGCTGTCGTTGGGGGTGCGGCCATCGGGCATATAGGCGTCGGCGGGCAGCATGTCGAAGGCTTTGGCAACGGTCAGGTCGTTATCCGCGATGATCGGAAAGCCCGCTTTGGCACCGGCGAAGGTCTCGATATCGCCTTTCCATTTCTTGTGCTCTTCAACACCGTCCACGGAAATGCCCATCACCTTGGTGCCGCGCTTTTCCCATTCGTCGGCAAGCTGTGCGACTGCACCGAATTCCGTGGTGCAGACCGGCGTGAAATCCTTTGGGTGCGAAAAAAGGATCGCCCAGCTGTCGCCCACCCAGTCGTGCAGGCTGATCGTGCCCTGATCGGTTTCGACAGTCAGATCGGGGATGGTATCGTTGATGCGCAAGGACATAATATTCTCCGGCTTCATGGTTTCGGTTTGTCGTTCTCCACTTATGTAAGACGTTGCGCTGCCGGTTTCACCCCCTCACTTGCGGGTCTCCAGATGTGGTGACATGGTACGCGCAACAGGCTGGGGGAAACGTCCCCGGCACCGCATGACAAAAGGAGTTTTCCCATGCTGGAGAAGCGCGAGTTTTACATCAACGGTGAATGGGTATCCCCCGCCAAGCCGAATGACTATCACGTGATCGACCCCACCACAGAGGAGCCCTGCGCGGTCATCTCGCTTGGGGATCAGGCGGATACCGATGCCGCGGTTGCCGCCGCCAAGGCCGCCCTGCCCGGCTGGATGGCGACGCCTCCGGCGGAACGCATCGCCCTGCTGGAAAAGCTGCTAGAGGTCTATCAGGCCCGCGCCGAGGATCTGGCCAAAGCGATGAGCACGGCCATGGGTGCGCCGATGGATCTGGCCCGCACGTCGCAGGTTGGTGCCGGCTCTTATCACCTGAGCAACTTCATCAAGGCCGCGAAAGAGTTCAAATTCGAACAGCCGCTTGGCGATCACGCCCCGAATGACCGGATCATCCGCGAAGCCGTGGGCGTTGCCGGTCTGATCACGCCGTGGAACTGGCCGATGAACCAGATCACGCTCAAGGTCGGCGCGGCGATTGTATCGGGCTGCACGATGGTGCTGAAACCTTCCGAGGAAAGCCCGCTGGACGCGATGATCTTTGCCGAGTTGATTGACGAGGCAGGCTTCCCCAAAGGGGTGTTCAACCTTGTGAACGGCGATGGCGTCGGTGTCGGCAGCCAGATGTCGTCGCATAAAGACATCGACATGATCAGCTTCACCGGCTCCACCCGCGCGGGCACGCTGATCTCGAAAGCGGCGGCGGATACGCTGAAAAAGGTCCACCTTGAACTGGGTGGCAAAGGCGCGAACATCATCTTCAACGATGCGGATGACAAGGCTGTCAAACGCGGCGTGCTGCACATGATGAACAACACCGGCCAGTCGTGTAACGCCCCCAGCCGTATGCTGGTGCAGTCGGATGTCTATGACAAAGCCGTCGAAGAAGCAGGCGCTGTGGCGTCGCAGGTTACCGTTGGTCCTGCCTCCGAAGATGGGCGTCATATCGGCCCCGTGGTCAATGAATCGCAGTTCAACAAGATTCAGGACCTGATCCAGAAGGGCATCGACGAAGGTGCGCGTTTGGTTGCGGGCGGCACCGGACGTCCCGACGGCTTGAACCGCGGGTTCTTTGTCAAACCCACTGTCTTTGCAGACGTGACCCCAGACATGACCATCGCGCGCGAGGAAATCTTTGGGCCGGTTCTGTCGATCATGAAGTTCGACAGCGAAGAGCAAGCGGTCCAGATCGCCAATGACACGGTTTACGGCCTGACCAACTATGTCCAGTCGCAAGATGGCGAGCGTCGCAACCGTCTGGCGCGTCAGCTGCGGTCGGGCATGGTCGAGATGAACGGCCAAAGCCGCGCCGCAGGGTCGCCCTTTGGCGGCATGAAGCAGTCGGGCAATGGCCGCGAGGGTGGCATGTACGGGATCGAGGACTTTACCGAGATCAAGGCCGTCTCGGGTTGGGCCGCTGAATAAGCAGCCCCTCGGCATCCCCCACAAACACCAAGGCCACCCTGCGGGGTGGCCTTTTTCGTCTGCGCCCTATGGCGTTTAGAACGGTGCCTTGGCGCGGATCTTGGTCGAATGTCCGCCCTGAGGATGGTTGAACCGCAACTCCTCTGAATGGAGCATCAGGCGCGGATACGCCAACGCGGGCCCAGTGGCGTAAAACGGGTCCCCCAGAATCGGATGGCCGAGGCTCAGCATATGCACCCTCAGCTGATGGCTGCGCCCTGTCTTGGGGCTAAGGCGCACCCGCGCGGTGTCGCCTTCGTCTTTCAGCACACGCCAGTCTGTTTGTGCGGGTTTACCCGTTTCATGGCAGACCATCTGGCGCGGGCGGTTCGGCCAATCCACGATCAGCGGCAGATCAATGGTGCCGGTCTTTTCCTGCGGTACCCCCCAGACCCGCGCGACATAGGTCTTGCGCGTCATCCGCTTTTCAAACTGCAATCCCAGATGGCGCTGCGCATGGGGCGTCAGCGCAAAGATCATCACGCCCGAGGTGTCCCGATCCAGACGATGCACCAGCAGCGCGTCCGGAAATGCGTCCTGCACCCGCGCGATGAGACAATCGGCCAGATGCGGCCCCTTGCCTGGCACCGACAGCAAGCCCGCGGGCTTGTCGACCAGCAACACTTCGGCGTCTTCATGCAGGACAACCAGCGGATCTTGGGGCGGATTATATTCTGTTTCCATAAGTGTCCGTCTCAGAGTTAGGGTAGGTTTTCAAGCCAATCTGTACCAAAGGACCCGGAATGCATCCTACTATTACCACGATGATTGATGTTGTCGCCAAGGGGGATTCGGAAAAGATCGCCCCGTTGCTGGCGGAAGACGTCACCTTCATGCCGCCGACATATTACAAGACCTGGACCGGCCGCGCCCCTGTGGCAGCGGTCCTGGGACACGTCGGCAATGTCTTTAGCGATTTCAAATACCGCCGGATCATGGGGGAAGGGACAGATTGGGCGCTGGAGTTCCAGTGCAAGATCGGGGATTTGGATGCCGTTGGCGTCGATCTGATCACCCTGGGTGACGACGGTCTGATCGCCAAATTCGAGGTGGTGATGCGCCCCTATAAATCCATCGGAGCCCTACGCGAGGCGATGAACGCACGGGTGATGAAAGACCCCAGCTTCCTCGCCTTCAAGGACGCGCTGTCCTGAGCGAATGATATAAGGATCGAGGGGCGCAACATGTCTGCGCCCCTCCTAGCACCTGATCAAGCCGGTTTGTGCCGCATCTGCCGGAACAGTGAAATCGAATAGATCACCAGCGCCCCCCAGATCAGCGGAAAGGCAATCATGCGCGCCCGCCCAAAGGGTTCGTCGAAGACCAGCACTGCGCAAAGGAAGATCATCGTCGGCGCGATATACTGCAAGATGCCGATGGTCGACAGCCGCAGCCGCTTGGCTCCGTTGGCGTAAAAGATCAGCGGCACCGCCGTGACCACGCCGCAGCCCACCAGCATCCACGTATTGAAGGGCACGCCCTGACCAAAGTGGTTTTGCCCCGTCATGATCAGGTAAACCAGATAGGCCAGCGCGGGGGCGAGCAGGATCAGGACCTCAAGCAGGAAACCCTGGTTTGGCCCGATCGGCAGCCGCTTTTTCGCCAGCGCATACAGCCCGAAGGTGAGCGTCAGGCTCAGCGCGACCCAAGGAAAGCGACCGGAATCAAGCGTCAGGATCGCGACAGCGACGGCTGCGAGCCCGATTGCCGCAAGCTGAAGTCTCGACAGACGTTCTCCCAGCAGCAGCGCCCCCAGCAGGATGCTGAACAACGGGTTGATGTAATACCCCAAGGCCGCGTCCAGCGCATGACCCGAGTTCACCGCCCAGATGTAGATGCCCCAGTTGACCGAGATCAGCGTCGCCGTGACACAGCCCATCGCCAAGGTACGCGGCGACCGGAACGCCTCGCGCAGGGTGGCGGTGCGCCCCAGAAGGATCAGCACCAATGCGCCCACGGGCACTGACCAGACTACCCGATGCACGACAATCTCTGCCGCGGGAATATGGGCGATGGCCTTCATGTACAGCGGCAGAAACCCCCAAAGACCATAGGCCCCGATCGCAAAGGCAAGCCCTTGGGGCGTGTCCTCGGGCGGGGCGGGCTGGGTGTTGGATAGGGTATCTGGGTTGCGCATATCGTGTCTCCTTGGGGTCTGCTTACGCCCGCAGGACCGCAGGGACCAGAGGGAAAGACTGACCCAAGGGCACTTGCCCCACAGGCGCGCGGGATCAGCCCGTGATCACCCCTTAGGCATCGGCGTATGCGCGCTGCCCAACAGCACCCCGTAGATGATAAAGCTGACCGCCATCACGCGGCGGAACCAGACGTTGAACACCGCCCCCAAGGCCGCCCGCCCCAGCCCCGCCCCAAGCGCCGTAAACCCGGTATAGCTGGCCGCGGTCAGGGTCAGCGCCGTCGGCACGATCACGATCATCTGGTCCCAGATCGGGACATCCGGCTGCACGAACTGGCTGAAGGCCGCAAGATATCCGGCGACCGATTTCGGGTTGATCGTCGCAATCGCAAAGGCACGCCAATAGACCGACGCGGCGGGGCGATCCTCCATCACCACAGGCTTGCCCGCCATGACCAGCCCGCGCACGCCCAGATAGATCAGAAACCCTGCCCCGATCATCTTGGCCACAAAGAACCCCGTGGCCGAGGCCGTCAGCAGCGCCGTCACGCCAATCGCTGACAGCGCCAGAAACAGCGAGGCCTGCGTCAGGATCGCCAGCACCCCGACCATCGCCCGCGCAAAGCCCAGGTTCATCCCGTTGCTGATACAGTTCACCGCGTTCGGCCCCGGCGTGGTGACAAACACCACCCAGAACAGGGCAAACACGAGCCAAGCGTCAAAGCTCATGACATTTCCTTTGATCAACGGGCAGGATCACCGGCCTAGACGTTTGCGAAAACAGATTTCAGAATCGCGGCGAGTTCGTCGGCGTCGGTCTGGTCAAACGCGGCGGGCTGGTTGCTGTCGATATCAAAGACACCCAGCAGCTCTCCGGCCCCGTTCCAGACGGGCAGGACCAGTTCAGACCGCGTGGAGGACGCGCAGGCGATGTGGCCCGGAAAGGCATCCACATCCGCAACCAGCTGCGTTTCGCCGGTGCGCGCGGCAGCACCGCAAACGCCACGCGCGAAGGGGATCACAAGACAGCCATGCCCGCCCTGATAGGGCCCGATCTTAAGCAGCTCTGGCGCGGTCACACGGTAGAACCCCGTCCAGTCAAAGCGGTCGTCGGCGTGGTGCACCTCGCAGGTGACGGTGGCCATCAGCGCGACGCTGTCGGTTTCGCCGTCGGTCAAGGCGTGGAGGGTTTTGGAGAGGGTAGGATAGTCAACGCGCATAAAATTGCCTTTTGTTACTGTCGGACCGGGGGGCTGTCTGCCCCCCGACCCCCGAGGATTTAATCCATTTGGAAAATCAGGGACGTTCGATCGCAATCGCGGTGCCTTCACCGCCGCCAATGCAGATCGCCGCGATACCCCGTTTCAGCCCGCGCTTTTCCAGTGCGTTCAGCAGGGTCACGATAATACGTGCGCCAGAAGCCCCGATGGGGTGGCCAAGCGCACAGGCACCGCCGTTCACGTTCACGATGTCATGGGACAGCCCCATTTCATGCATGAAGGCCAGTGGCACGACGGCAAAGGCCTCGTTCACTTCCCACAGATCCACGTCGTCTTTCTGCCAGCCCAACCGATCCAGCAGTTTCTGCGCCGCCGGTACGGGCGCGGTGGTGAAAAGCCCCGGTGCCTGCGCGTGACTGGCGTGGCCGAGGATATGCGCGCGGACATTCAACCCTTGGGATTTGGCTGCTGTTTCAGATGCCAGCACCAATGCCGCCGCCCCGTCCGAGATGGAAGACGCATTCGCCGCCGTGACTGTGCCGCCCTCGCGGAAGGCGGGTTTGAGTTCGGGGATCTTCTCGGGCCGTGCGTTGCCGGGCTGTTCATCCGCCGAGATGGTGACCGACCCTTTACGCGATTTCAGATCAACCGCTGCGATCTCGCCATCGAACGCGCCGCTGCTTTGCGCGTCGAGCGCGCGGGACAGGGAGGCCAGCGCATAGTCATCCTGCACGGCGCGGGTGAATTGAAATGTCTCGGCGCAGTCTTCGGCAAAGGTGCCCATCAGGCGGCCCTTGTCATAGGCGTCTTCCAACCCGTCGAGGAACATGTGATCGATCACCTGACCGTGCCCCAACCGCGCGCCGCCCCGCATTTTCGGCAGCACATAGGGCGCGTTTGTCATGCTTTCCATCCCGCCGGCGATCATGGTATCGGTCTGACCCAAGGCGATCTGGTCGAAGGCGATCATCGCCGCCTTCATCCCCGAGCCGCACATCTTGTTCAGCGTTGTCGCCGGCACCTCTTCGCCCAGACCTGCCTTGAAGCCGGCCTGACGCGCGGGAGCCTGGCCCTGCCCTGCGGGCAACACACAGCCCATCAGCACCTCGTCCACGGTATCGGTGCCGGCACCGTCCAGCGCCGCCTTGATCGCATGCCCCCCCAGATCGGCCGCGGTCAGATCGGCAAAAGCCCCCTGAAACCCGCCCATCGGCGTCCGCGCAGCCCCTGCTATCACGACTTTTTCCATTTCGTCCCCTCCCCGGGAAATGATCATCTTTTGGTAAGGTATCGGCGCTATGTCTTCTGGCGTCCGGGACACCTTGGAGATGACCATATGAAACTCTCGACCAGAACAGAAGGGCAGCTGCAAATCATATCCGTGATGGAAGACCGTATTGATGCCGCCGTTGCCCGCGCCTTTAAAGAAGCCATGCGGGATATGATCGAAGATGGGCCACCTGTGGTTATTCTGGATCTGGGGCAGGTGAACTTTATTGATTCCAGCGGGCTTGGCGCGGTAGTGGCGACGTTGAAACTTCTGTTGCCGGACCGCAGCCTGACGCTGGCGGGGCTGACGCCCTCGGTTGATCGGGTGTTCCGATTGACGCGGATGGACAGCGTTTTTCCCCTTTTCCCCTCATTGGACGCCGCATTGGCCGCGCAGGTGCCCGCATGAGCGCCCCGAACCGGAACGAAGGCACAGTCGGTCAGCCGGATACCCCCTATGGGTTCGAGGTGACGTTGGAAGCCTCTGCCGATGCGGTACGCGCGGCCCTTGGACATATCCGCACAGAACTGGCCGATCGGGGGCTATTGGAAGAGAACCTCGAGATTGTGGAACTGGTGCTGGCCGAGACGTTGAATAACGTGGTCGAGCACGCCTATGCCGGATTGCCCCAAGCGGGGTTAATCGGGGTGCGCGGGGCCTATGCGCCTGATGACTTGCGGTTTCGCATCACCGATCTGGGCAAACCGATGCCGGGCTTCACCCTACCCCCGGGTGAAGCATTCGATGTGCTGAAACTTGCTGACGAACTGCCCGAAGGGGGATTCGGCTGGAGCCTGATCCGGTTGCTGAGCTGCGAGCTGGAATATTCGCGCACCGGTGATATGAACCTGCTGGCGCTGCGCATTCCGCTTGCCGCGGGATAAGCTGGGTTTGGGGGGCCGCCACTAGGGGGGCCTTTGCGGCCGAGGGTTAAGTGTTGGTCACCTTTGGGGCAGCTTGAAGCAACGCTTCGCAATAGCGCCTCAAAGGTTTCATAATTCCGCCCAGCTTTGCGGGCAACGTCGGTTCTGTAGCTGCATATGGCTTCCCTCGGCGTTGCGTTTTAATAGCCCCCACCCAGTACGCAACGCCGAGGCACATTTGCTGTGCCCAATCCCCCTTGCAGTGCCCAACTCCCCTTTAGTGATTGCCCGCCCGTCCTGCACCGCGCTACGTTCAGGCCGATGACAGCAACCTGAGGCCAATGACATGCGCGACTTTCACCTTCCCGGACGATCCCCCGTTCTGGCGAGCAATGGCATGTGTGCCACGTCCCATCCTTTGGCCGCAAAGACCGCTGTCGATATTCTTGAGCGGGGCGGCAACGCGATGGATGCCGCGATTGCCGGTGCCGTGCTGCTGGGGATTTGCGAGCCGCAGATGACGGGGATCGGCGGGGATTGCTTTGTGCTGTATTCGCCAGCGGGCAGCGACGAGGTGCACGCGCTGAACGGATCGGGCCGCGCCCCTGCTGCGTTGGACGCCGCCCATTTGCGCGACGCTGGTGAAAAGACGGTACCGCTGCGCAGCGCCCATGCCGTGACCATTCCCGGCGCGATCGACGCGTTTTGCCACCTGTCCGACACCATCGGCACCATGGGTCTGGACACAATTCTTGCCCCAGCGATCCGCTATGCCGAAGAAGGCGTGCCCGTGGCGGCACGTGTCGCCTTTGATTGGGGCAATGATGCGGGCACCTTGCAGGGGGCCGCACGCGATTTCTATCTGACCGGCGGCAAGGCCCCAAAGACCGGCGACATCTTCCGCGCCCCCGGTCAGGCCGAAGTCCTGCGTCGGATCGCCAAGGACGGGCGCGATGCCTTCTATACCGGCGAAGTGGCCGAAGATATCGTCGCCTCTCTCAATGCGATGGGGGGCAAGCACACGGCAGAGGATTTCGCCGCCACCGCTTGCACCCCGGGTGAGCCCCTTGCCTCCAGCTATCAGGGCGTTGAGGTGCTGGAACATGCGCCGAACGGTCAGGGGGCGACGGCACTGTTGATGATGAACATGCTGTCGCATTTCGACATTGCATCCATGGATCCTTGGGGCGCGGAGCGTGTGCATATCGAGGCGGAAACCGCCAAGCTGGCGTATGATGCGCGCAATCGTTTTCTGGCGGACCCGGACCACACCGCACGTCTGGCCCATATGCTTGCGCCCGAAACGGCGCGGGAGCTGGCGGCGTTGATCAACCCGAAGAAAGCCATGACCGACCCCGTCGCCCTGTCAGAGGCGGTGCATAAGGATACGATCTATATCACCGTGGTGGACAAGGATGGGATGTCCGTGTCGTTGATCTATTCGATCTTCCACGGTTTCGGGTCCGGCATCGCGTCGGATAAATTCGGTATCCTGCTGCAAAACCGCGGTGCTGGTTTCACCCTTGACCAAGGGCACGCGAACGAGCTGAAGGGCGGCAAGCGGCCGATGCATACGATCATTCCGGGGATGATCAAACGCGACGGTAAGGTGATCATGCCGTTTGGCGTGATGGGCGGGGCCTACCAGCCCAATGGCCACGCGCGGTTTGTCTCTAACCTGACGGATTTCGGGCTAGACCCTCAGGCCGCCATCGACGCCCCCCGCGCGTTTTCCGACAATGGCATCCTCAAGGTCGAACGCGGCTATAGCGATGCGGTCCGTGCCGAGCTGGCCGAGATGGGGCATAAGGTCGAAATTCCGGCCACAGCCATCGGCGGCGCGCAGGCGATCCAGCTGCATGACACCGGTTTGCTGGAGGGGGCGAGCGACGCACGCAAGGATGGGTGTGCCCTGGGCTATTGAACAAGGATGCAGGGCGCGGGTCACCCGCGCTTTGCCTCAGTTCAGCTGGAAGTGCAGCGGATAGGCCCCATCGGTGAACGGACCGAAGAGATCGGGGATATCGGGATGGTCCACAGGTTCGCCCGAGTAATCGGCCACGAGGTTCTGCTCGGACACATAGGCCACGTAATAGCTTTGTTCGTTTTCGGCCAGCAGGTGATAATAGGGCTGGTCTTTCTCGGGGCGGCTGTCTTCCGGAATAGCCTCATACCATTCTTCGGTATTGGCAAATTCGGGGTCCACGTCAAAAATCACCCCTCGGAAGGGATGTTTTTTGTGCCGGACGATCTGGCCCAAGTGGTATTTCGCGCGCGTTCTTATCATAACATCGGTGCACCTACCGTTCGTTCGTAGTCCCTTCAAGGGGCTTTTGTCCAATCCTGCGACGCGCAACCAAGGAAACAGTTTGTGAACCTCGCCCTGACAGTGCTTGAAATTGTGGCTCCTGTGTTCCTGCTCGCGGGGATCGGCTTTGCCTGGGTAAAGCTGGGGTTCGAGTATCGCATCCAGTTTGTGACCCAGCTGGCGATGACCCTATCGGTGCCCTGTCTGATTTTCGTGTCGCTGATGACAACGCAGATCGACCCCGCCGCGCTGAGCGCTTTGTCACTGGCGACAGTGGCGGCCTATGGCGGGGTGACGCTGCTGGCTGCGGTGATCGTGCGCGTGTTCGGGTTGAACCGTCGGACGTATCTGGCCCCGATGATTTTCGGGAATACCGGCAATCTGGGTCTGCCGCTCGCGCTTTTTGCCTTTGGCGACACGGGGTTGGGTTATGCCGTTGTGGTCTTTGCCATTATGGCCATCTGGTCGTTCACCTTTGGCATCTGGCTGGTCGCGGGCTCTGGCTCGTTCGGGAAAGTCATCCGTGAACCGCTGGTCTGGGGCACGGCATTGGGCGCATTGTTTCTGGTTCAAGGCTGGGAAACGCCGATGTTTCTGACCAACACGCTGTCCCTGCTGGGTCAGATGGCGATCCCGATTATGCTGATCACATTGGGCGTTGCCGTGGCACGGCTGTCCCCCGGCGGGATCGGGCGCGCGGTGGTGTTGTCGCTGATCAAGCTTGCGATCTGCATCGGTATCGCCGCCTTGGCGGGCTGGTTCTTTGACCTTGATAAAATCGCGTTTGGCGTGCTGGTCTTGCAGGTCGCCACACCGGTGGCGGTGACATCCTACCTGCTGGCAGAGAAATACGGTGCGGATGCGCAGTCTGTCGCGGGGCTGGTTGTCGTCTCTACCGTGCTATCGGTTGCCGCTTTACCGCTTATGCTGGGGTTTCTGCTGTAATTTCTGGTGGGCGTCGGCAGGGCAATCTGATAAACTAAATGTAATAAAAACACGATAAAAGCGAGAGGCCGATGAGCAGAACCTTTTGCGCCCTGATAATTGCTGTGCTTTTGGCATCATGTAGTGGCGGTCCGACCAGTGCCCCACGAGACCTTGATAACGCATGTGCGATTCTCAAAGAGCGCCCAGAATATTACCGTGCATTCCGTGCAGCTGAACGCCGTTGGGGCGTGCCTGTCCATGTGCAGATGGCCACGATCCATCAGGAAAGCAAATTCATCGCGGACGCCCGTACGCCGTTCCGCTATGTTATCGGTGTGATCCCCATGGGCCGCCAGTCCAGCGCCTTTGGCTACAGCCAAGCGCTTGATGCGACATGGGATGAATATCTGGCCGAAGCTGGCGGTTTCCGCGCCAAGCGCGACCGGATCAACGACGCGTCGGATTTCATGGGGTGGTACATGAACAAGAGCCGCGACAAGAATGGCATTCCCCTGCACGACGCGGAGAACCAGTATCTGGCCTATCATGAAGGCAACACAGGCTATGCGCGCCAAAGCTATAATTCGAAACCTTGGCTGGTCGCCGTGGCCCGCAAGGTGCGTGCGCGCTCCGATATGTATCAGCAGCAGATTGCAGGGTGTCGCCTGTCACGTTGGTAAGCTGACCAACACCGGATAAAGAAAGGGCCCCGAACGCATGTTCGGGGCCCTTTTTCCTTAGCGGTTCACCTGACCGGGGCTGCCGACGTCAAACAGTTTGTTGGGCAGGCTGCCGCCCTTCTGCAGGTCGCCCAGAACCACGGTGGTCTTGGTGCCGTTGCCGTCGTTGATGATCCACTGGCGCAGCTCGACCGGGTTGCCGGTGAACTTCAGCTCGATATTGCCATATTCAGGATGCGCGGGGTCTTGGGCGCGCACAGTGGTCGCGGTGCCGTCATAGTTATGCCCCGTCACCATCTTGGCCTGACCAAGGTTCACATTCGCGGCCAGAATGATCGACAGCGGCGTTTTGGACAGCGGGTATGTCTCTGCCGGTTGGTTGGATTTCTTGTCGTAGATCACAACCGTATTGCTGCCCGCCACGACAATCCCCGAATCCGGTGCGTTGTATTCAAAGCGCACTTTGCCCGGACGTTTGATGTAGATCGTGCCGGTGCTGATCGAGCCGTCGTCGTTGATCTGGGTGAATTCGCCCTTGGCGGTTTTCAGATCGTTAAGATAGCCGGAAATCGCGTTCAGCGGCAGTTTGTCGGCGGCGGCGGGCATCACAGCTGCCAACCCCAGACCAATGGCCAGAACGGTGGTTGTAACAAAACGCATCATAGTCTTCCTATTCTTATTCCAGTGCCTTGCCTTCGACATAGGGCTTCGCGTCATGATATACGATATCACGCAGCAGGATATCGCCTAACACGCCCGAAATGCAAAAGGGGCTGGCCTGTTCCCAAGCCAACCCCCGGCGCCGCAATGACGTTCCGATTATTTTTGCGCGCTACCCCTGCTCTGGTATCAGGATCTCGCGCTTGCCCACGTGGTTGGCGGGCGAAACAAGGCCCGCGTCCTCCATCTGTTCGACCAGACGCGCGGCTTTGTTATAGCCGATGCCCAGCTTCCGCTGGATGTAGGATGTCGAACATTTGCGGTCTTTTGCAACGATCGCCACAGCCGTGTCATATTGCGCGTCTTCGCTGTCGGTATTGCCGCCCAGACCCAGAACCGCGTCGATGTTCCCTTCTTGGTCATCGGATGGCCCTTCGACCACACCCGACACATAATCAGGTTCACCATAGGCCTTGAGGTGGTTCACGATCTCTTCGACCTCTTCGTCGCTGACAAAGGGACCGTGGCAGCGCACGATCTTGGATCCGCCCGCCATATAGAGCATGTCACCCATGCCAAGGAGCTGCTCGGCCCCCATCTCGCCCAGGATCGTACGGCTGTCGATTTTCGAGGTCACCTGGAAGGAAATCCGCGTCGGGAAGTTCGCCTTGATCGTGCCGGTGATGACATCGACCGAAGGACGCTGTGTCGCCATGATCAGGTGAATACCCGAGGCCCGCGCCATCTGCGCCAGACGCTGGATGCAGGCTTCGATCTCTTTGCCCGCGACCATCATCAGGTCGGCCATCTCATCCACGATCACGACGATATAGGGCAGCGCTTCGGGCTTGAATTCATCCGTCTCAAAGATCGGCTCGCCCGTATCTTCGTCAAAGCCGGTCTGGACGGTGCGGCTGAACATCTCTCCCTTGGCCAGGGCCTCGCGGACACGACCGTTATAGCCTTCGATGTTGCGCACGCCCATCTTGGACATCTTGCGATAGCGCTCTTCCATCTCGCCCACGGTCCACTTCAGCGCGACAACGGCCTTTTTCGGGTCGGTCACAACGGGGGACAGCAGATGCGGGATGCCGTCATAGACCGACAGTTCCAGCATCTTGGGGTCGATCATGATCATCCGGCATTCTTCCGGCGTCAGCTTGTACAGCAGCGACAGGATCATTGTGTTGATCGCAACGGATTTACCCGAACCAGTGGTCCCCGCGATCAGCAGGTGAGGCATCTTGGCAAGGTTCGCGACCACAGGGTCACCGCCAATGTCTTTGCCCAAGGCCAGCGGCAGGCGCATGGTGCTGTCGCCGAAATCACGCGCAGCGAGGATTTCACGCAGCACGACTTTCTCGCGGTTCTCGTTAGGTAGTTCGATGCCAATCACGCTGCGCCCCGGCACGGTGGACACACGCGCCGACAGTGCCGCCATAGAGCGCGCGATATCGTCCGCCAGACCGATCACACGGCTCGCCTTGAGGCCCGGTGCCGGTTCCAGCTCGTACATGGTGACAACGGGGCCCGGACGGACGGCGACGATTTCACCCTTTACGCCATAATCATCCAGCACGTTTTCCAGCATGCGCGCGTTCTCTTCCAGCGCGTCGTCGCTCAGGTGCAGGCGTTCGACATTATCCGGGCTTTCCAGCAGGTTCAGCGGCGGCAGTTCAAATCCGGGGTGCGTGTCCTCAAAGGTCAACGCAGGCTGTGCCTCGGCCTGAGCCTGTTTGCTGGGCTGCACCGGCTTGCGCATCTGCGGCTGCACCACCTTGCGCGGCTGAGCCACGGGGATCTGCATGGCCGGTTCCCGCTCTGCCTCTTGCAGTGGCAGGTGGCTGTCGGTCATTGGTTCATCATCCAGAACCGCCATATCCGCGTCGTGATCCGGTTCGGAGGGGGTAAGCTCGAGCACGGGGCGCTCCGCGACCAAAGGTGCACGGCTTGCGGTTAAAGGCGGCTCCGCCCGAGTAGGGGAGGGGGCCGGCGCACCGGTCAATGGCGGCTCTTCGCGGCGGGCACCACGGGCGGTGGTATCCAGCAGAAGCGGGTCAGGGCCACGCCCGCGACCACGGGTCAAGGGGGCGGTGGTGGCCGTATGCACAGCCCCGCCGGTGCGCACGCGGCTTTTGATCACATCGGCGATCTTGGATTTGATACGGTCGCTGCTGGGGGCTTCGTCCAGCTCGGGTTCAGCCCATGTTTCGACCAATTCAGGTTCGGGCAGCGGGTCGGCGCGTTTGACCAGCGTCGGCATCTTCGACAGCAGGCCGGTTTTTGGCGCAGGTGCAGGCGCGTCGCTATAGGTCAGTTCGTCGTCATAGTATCCTTGGCTGGCCGCGAATTGCGCGTTCTCCTCGGCCTCGATCCGGTTGCGTTCACGGCGTTCAAGCTGGCGGGCCTGAATGCCCTGCGCGGCGGCAACCGCCCCCGACGCCCCCCGCCCCAGAAGGGTCATCAAACCGGCATAAGCCATGATCAGCCCGACCAGCATGAAGCGGAACAGACGTTGCAGTTCAAGTCGGGTGAAGCCGACAACAAAGGCACCAAAGGCAAGGATCGCCACGCCCATCAAAAGCGACATCAGCTTGATCGTAAAGGTCGACCCGATCGGCAGGACGGTCAGGATCACGCCCATGACCGTGTCGCCAAAAAGCCCGCCCAGACCAAAGCTATGGGTTTGCAGCCAAGCCGCATCCGGCGTCAGCGTTGCCCCGTAGATCGAACACAAGGCGACAGCAATCGGGGCAAAGATCAAACGGCCCACGGCGCGTTCCTCGCCGCGGTGCAGGGCAAAGCGTGCGCCCCAGGCCAGAAGGATTGCCGCGACAGACCAAGCGCCCCAGCCCACGATCATGAACAAAGGCGCGGCCAGCGACGCGCCCATGCGCCCCAGCCAGTTCTGCACCGGCGCATCGGTGGACACCATAAAGTTGGGATCGTCAGGGGTGTAGCTGCCGATCATCATGGCGGCCATAAGGCCCAGGGCGATCAGCCCGAGGCCCAGCAGTTCCTTGCCGCGTTTTTCGATCGCTTCGGCCATGTTGGTGTCTAGCAAAGGGTCGCGCCCACGTGTCTGATATGCCATTGCTCTGATCCCTCGTCTTATTCTGGATAGAGACAGCGGCGGATCGCTTCGATCCCGCGCGTTGTCTCTTCTTTTGGGGCGACCATCGCCACCCGAATATATTGTTTCCCGGGGTTTTCGCCGTTCACGCTTTGCGCCAGATAGCCGCCCGGCAGCACCCGCACGCCGGTTTCACGCCAGAGTTTCAGCGCCGCAGCTTCGTCATCTTCCACCGGCAACCACAAAAAGAACCCTGCCTCGGGGCTTTGGTACCCGGGGACGTTGCCGAGAATACGGTCGGCGACCTCGTACTTCTCGATGTAAAGCGCGCGGTTCTCGGCCACATGGGCTTCGTCGTCCCAGACCGCAGCCGACGCCGCTTGCAACGGCAACGGCAGCGGAGCACCGGCATAGTTCCGCAGCTGCTTGATCTCGCGCATGGTATTGGCACCCGACGCGACAAAGCCGGACCGCAGCCCGGGCAGGTTCGACCGTTTCGACAGCGAATGGAAAATCACCACACGATCCGGATCGGCCCCGACCTCTTGCGCGACTTGTAGCGCCCCGACGGGCGGCGTGTCGCGGTAGATCTCTGAATAGCATTCATCCGCGAAAATCTTGAAATCGTATTTTTCTGCCAGCGCGATCAGATCGGTCCAATACGCACGGGTGGCCACGGCCCCCTGCGGGTTGGCGGGCGAGCAGATATAGGCCGCGGTGGTCCGGTTCAGCACATCTTCGGGCAGGCTGGCAAAATCGGGCAAATGCCCTGTTTCGCGCGTGGCAGGCACCATCACCGGATCAGCGGCACCGGAAATCGCGGCGATCATATAGACCTGATAGAACGGGTTCGGCATCAGAATGGCGGGCTTGCGGCCATTCTTCGTCTCGGGACAGGTGGCCATGACGGCGTTATACAGCCCTTCGCGGGTGCCGTTCAGCGGCATCACCTGCGTGTCCGCATCCACATTCACACCGTAGCGTCGGTTGATCCATCCGGCAATCGCGCCGCGTAACCGGGGCGTGCCGTCGTTGGCCGGGTAGCTGTTAAATCCGGCAGCATTTTCGGCAATCACATCGGTGACCCATGCCGGAAAAGCATGTTTCGGCTCGCCAATCGTCATGTGGATCGGCGTGCCACCGCCTTCATGCGCATCAAGCAATGCGCGCAGGCGCGGCCACGCGTGGGCCGGAAGGTTCGAAAACCGCTCGGGGTACATCATTTCACTGCCTCGGGTTCGGGATCATTCACGCCCCGTTTGTTCCAGAGTACCCAAGGGCTTGCCCCGCGTCCAGACATTGCAGGACGCAGGGCAAGGTTTGTGTCATTTAGGCCAATGCGTCTTCGGCGGCTGCGGCAATGCGCAGCAGGTGCTCTTCGCCAAAGGGCTGGCCCATCAGCATGATCCCGCAGGATGGGGTGCCCGTGGGCAGGGTCACCGCCGCCAGCCCCATAAGATTCCCGATACGCGTGTTGCGCAGGGTCATAAGGTTGGCAGAGACGTAATAGTCATGCTCGGTTTCCAGCCGGTCCAGTTTGGGGGGTAACAGCGGTGCGGTGGGGATCAGCACCGCGTCATAGCCCGCCACAGCTTTCACATAGGCCGCGCGGATCTGGTCAATCTTGGCCCAGGCCGCCACATAATCAGGGCCGGAGTGGGATTTACCCAGACGGAACCTTTCAAGGATTTCGCCATACATCGCATCCGGGTTCGCCTCGATCACGTCGCGCCACAGGCCGTAGGCTTCGGCGGTGTAAAGGCACCCGCTCAGCGGCATCGCCTCTTTAATTGGCTCGAAATCGATGTCCTCGATCACCGCGCCGGCCTCCTTTAGCCGCGCGACGGCATCGTCGAAAGCCGCCGCGGGGGCGTCTTCAATATCGTCGAACGCCACAGTTCGCAGGATCGCAAAGCGACGCCCTTCGATGTCGGTGCTGCCCATGTCCATCGGCTTGGACCCTTCGGTGAGCGCCAGCAACAGGCTCGCATCCTCGACCGAGCGGCAAAGCGGGCCCACCGTGTCGAACTTGGCCGCCAGCGGCACGGCCCCCTCAAGCGACACACGGCCCGAGGTGGTTTTCAGCCCCACAAGATCGTTCCACGCGGCAGGCACCCGCACCGATCCGCCGGTATCCGACCCGATCGCCGCCGCCGCCAGACCGAAAGCGACAGAAGCCGCAGCCCCGGACGACGACCCGCCCGACACGGCAGCTTCATCGTTCACGCAAGGGGGAGTGGCGGTGCTGGGGTTATACCCGAGCCCCGAAAACGCCAGCTCGCTCATATGGGTCTTGCCCAGACAGACCAACCCCATCGCGGTGGCATTCGCCAACACGCGCGCGTCGCGGTCCGGCACGCGGTCTTTCAGCAGGGCGCTGCCCGCCTCTGTCGCGATCCCGGCGGTGTCGAACAGGTCTTTCCAGCTGATCGGCACCCCGTCCAGTGGCGACAAACGCTGCCCCGCGCGCGCGCGATCCCGCGCGGCTCCGGCCTCGGCCAGGGCCCGGTCGGCGGTCACGCGGGCATAGATACGATCCCGCAGGGGGTGGGCGTCGATCGCGTCAAGATAGGTCTGACACAGCACAACAGGGTCGATCTGGCCGTCCCCGATGCCCCGTCCCAGATCTGCGGCTGTCATGGTTAACCACTCTTGCATGTTGCTTCCTCGAATAATGCTTTGGAAAAGGGACGGTAGCGACGCCAGCGCGCATGGACAATCCCTGCTGCACGCCCATATCTAAAGCTATGGATTTTGATACAGATATCGCAATCGTCGGTGGTGGGCTGAATGGCCCGTCACTTGCCTTGGCTTTTGCGCAGATCGGGCTGCGGATCACATTGATCGACAGGCTGCCCGCTGCCACGCGGGAAGATGCGGCGTTTGACGGGCGATCCTATGCGCTGGCGTTGACCTCGACACGGATGCTCGGGGCGCTCGGGATCTGGGAGGGCGTGAAACCCCACGCGCAACCGATGCTCGAGATCAAAGTGACGGACGGGCGCGCGGGCGAAGGCCCCTCCCCTTTCTTCATGCATTTCGATCACGCAGAGATCGAAGAAGGGCCGATGGGCCATATGGTCGAGGACCGCCACCTGCGGCGCGCCTTGGCAGAAGCGGTGAGCGCTGAGGCCCGCATCACGCGGTTGGACGGCGAAACGGTCATCGCGCAAGACGCCGCCCCGGCGGGCGTCACCCTGACACTGGAAGACGGCAAGACCCTGCGCACGCGTCTGGTTGTCGGCGCGGATGGTCGCGCCTCGGGCACCGCCACGCGGGCGGGGATCAAACGCATCGGCTGGGATTATGCGCAAACCGCGCTGGTCTGCGCCATCGCCCATGATAAACCCCATCACGGGGTCGCGCATCAGTTCTTTATGCCCCCCGGTCCGCTGGCGATCCTGCCGCTGACCGAAAACCGGTCCTCCATCGTCTGGAGCGAGACCGCCGCCAACGCAGCGCATATCCACGCGCTGCCGGACGAGGGATACCTCGACGTGCTTCGCCCTCGCTTTGGTGATTTTCTGGGTGAGATTTCCCTTGCCGGTGCGCGGTACACTTACCCGCTGAGCCTATCGCTGGCGCATTCGATGGTGGCACCGCGTGTCGCGCTGCTGGGGGATGCCGCACATGGGGTGCACCCGATTGCCGGTCAGGGGTTGAACGCCGGCATGCGCGATGTCGCCGCGCTGGCAGAGGTGATCGCTGATGCGCAACGGCGCGGGCAGGATGTCGGCAGCACCACGGTGCTTGAGCAATATCAGCTGTGGCGTCGCTTTGATAACACCGCGCTGGCATTGGCGACGGACAGCTTCAACCGGTTGTTTTCCAACGACAACCCGCTGCTGCGTCTTGCACGTGATGTGGGGATGGCGGCGATTAACGCCCTGCCCGATGCCCGTCGCGGTTTCATGCGCGAGGCGGCGGGGCTGACGGGCACCCTGCCCCGTCTGATGCAGGGTAAGGCGCTTTAGGGGGCAGCCTACCCCCGGCGGGTCAGTCGATAACCCGCGCTTCGTCCACCAGCATCACGGGGATACCGTTGCGGATCGGATAGGCAAGACCGGCCGCTTCCGAGATCAGCTCTTGCTTGTCGGCGTCATAGGTCAGGCGCATCTGCGTGCGGGGGCAAATCAGCGCCTCTAGCATGCGGCGGTCGAATGGTATCTCTTCGGCGTTCAATTCATCATCTCCCCTTCTTGGCCACCCCGCAGGGTGTATTCGATCAACGTCAGCAACGTCTCGCGTCGGGTAGAGAGGGATGGTGCCTCGAGCAAGGCCTGTTTGTCTTCGCAGTCAAGATCCAGCATCATCGACAGTGAATTGATCAACAGTTCATCGTCGGCCTCTTGCAACGTATCCCAATCTGCCGACAGGTTTCGCGCGTCGAAGTAACGGCCAAGCGTGTTCAGGAAATTATCGCGGTCGAAACTGCTGTCCTGTTCATCCTTGCCAAGATCGCGTTCAAACCCGTCCCAGTTGACATCGCAACGGCGGTAGGGCGCGAAGCCTTCGACCTCTTTCACCACCCGGAAACGCGAGATCCCCGCGAGGGTGATCATATAGCGCCCGTCCTCAGTCTCGGAAAACTGGGTGATCCGCCCGGCGCAACCAATGGTTTGCAGCCCCGGACCGTCGCGCCCCGGCACCACATTGGGCTGCACCATGCCGATCAATCGCCCCGGCGTTTTCAGACTGTCTTCGATCATCTGCAGATAGCGCGGTTCAAAGATATGCAGCGGCAACCGCGAGCGCGGCAGCAGCAATGCGCCCGACAACGGGAAGATCGCGATTGTGTCTGGCAGGTCCGATTGCTGTATCATGTAAGCTTACCTAGGGCGCGCACAGCCTTATGCAAATATCATAGAGCTAAGTTTACGACGACCATTCAGCGCAATCGGATCATTGGGTTTCAACGCCTCGAAAATGGTGAACAATTGCGTCTTGGCGGCGCCGTCATTCCATTCACGATCCTTGCCGAAAAGCGTCAGCAGTTGATCCACAGCGGCCTGCGTGTCGCCATGCGCATAAAGCGCCTGCGCCAGATCGAAACGCGCCTGCATGTCATTAGGGTTGGCATCCACCGCCGCCTGAAGCTCTGCCACGGGGCCCGCATCGGCTGCCTGTCGTGCCAGTTGAAGCTGCGCATGCGCGGCCTCAAGCTCGGGCGCTTTAGAGATTTCGATGGGTGCGCCGTTCAGATGCGCTTCGGCCTGATCAAGCTGATCCAACGCGATATAGGCGCGCACCATCCCGCCATAAGCACCGGCATGGTTCGGGTCTTCGCCCAGGATCGCGGCAAAAGTGTCCAGCGCGTCCTGCGCCGCCCCTTCGGCAAGCATGTCATCCGCGGCGGCCACGGCCTCTGACAGCTCTTCACCGGGGGCTTCGCCGCCGCCCGCTTTGATCACGCGGTCGATGAACGCCTTGATCTCGGACTGTGGCAGGGCCCCCTGAAAACCGTCAACCGGCTGGCCCTTGAAGAAAGCATAAACGGTCGGGATCGACTGGATCTGCAACTGGCCTGCGATCTGTTGGGCCTCGTCAACGTTGATCTTGACCATCTTGACCGCGCCTTTGGCCGCGCGCACCGCGTCTTCGAGCATCGGGCCAAGGGTTTTACACGGGCCGCACCACGGGGCCCAGAAATCGACAATCACCGGCACCGTTTGCGATGCCTCGACAACATCGGCCATGAAGGTCGCTTCGCTCGTGTCTTTGATCAGATCGGCATCACCGGCACCGGCGGGGGAAAGGTTCAAATCCATCATATCAAAATCCTCGCTTGGGGTTGCCCTTTATATGAGGGCGCGTCTGTCTATTTCAAAGGTCGAATGTCGCAAAGACCGGCGCGTGGTCGCTGGGCTTTTCCCAACCACGGGCGTCGCGCAACACGCGGCTGGAATGTGCCGCGCCCGAGATATCGGGCGTTGCCCAGACGTGATCCAACCGGCGGCCCTTGTCTGCCGCATCCCAATCCTTGGCGCGGTAGGACCACCAGCTGTACAGGTTGCCTTGCGGGATATCCTGCCGCGTTACGTCAACAAAACCACCGGCGTCCTGCGTCTCGGCAAGCTTTTCGACCTCTATCGGTGTGTGGCTTACCACCTTGAGCAGCTTCTTGTGATCCCAGACATCATCCTCGCGCGGTGCGATGTTCAGGTCGCCCACCAGAATGGATTTCTCGGGCTTGTCGCCGTGGAACCAGTCGCGCATGTCCGCCAGATAATCGAGCTTCTGGCCAAACTTCTCGTTCACCTCGCGGTCGGGCACGTCGCCGCCAGCGGGCACATAGAAGTTATGCACCGTCACCCCGTTTTCGAGCTTTGCCGCAACATGGCGCGCGTGGCCCAGCGTCGCAAAGTCCTGATCACCGGCATCCACCAAGGGCAAGCGCGACAGGATTGCCACACCATTGTATCCTTTTTGCCCTCGTGCCACCATGTGGGTGTAGCCCGCTTCGATGAAGGCCGCGGTGGGGATTTTGTCGACCGGGCTTTTGCATTCCTGCAAACACAGCACGTCTGGCCCATGTTCAGCCAGCAGCTTGAGCACAATCGGTTCGCGCAACCGGACAGAGTTGATATTCCATGTGGCCAGCGTGAAAGGCATGAGGCAGCTCCCTTGGGTCAGATCGCGCGCACCCTACCGCGAAATACGCAGCGTCCACCATGCCGAATTACCGGCACTTCCGGGCTGCGGACAAAAAAAGACCGGGCACAAAGGCCCGGCCTAGTCCAACAGGGAGGTATGTATCATTTCCCGGATACAAACTTCGGGTTCAAACCGATCGACGGGTCATGAAAACCCCGTCTCTCGCAGGAATAACCAGCGGCACCCGCTTGGGTTCCACAATTATGAAATAATTCTGTATCCACCTGATTCAGTTAACAAAATTCTTGCGTTGGAGGGATCAGGCTCGATCTTCTGGCGCAGGCGGTAGATGTGGGTTTCCAACGTGTGCGTAGTGACACCGGCGTTATAGCCCCAAACCTCGTGCAAAAGCGTGTCGCGCGGGACGACGCCCGCGGCAGCACGGTATAGGAACTTGAGGATATTCGTCTCTTTTTCGGTCAGCCTGATTTTCTTGTCGTCTTCGGTGATCAGCAACTTGGCCGACGGCTTGAACGTATAGGGCCCAAGCTGGAAAATCGCTTCTTCGGATTGTTCGTGCTGGCGCAGCTGTGCTCGGATGCGCGCCAAGAGAACGGGGAATTTGAACGGTTTGGTGACGTAATCATTCGCGCCTGCATCAAGACCCATGATCGTATCCGCGTCACTGTCATGCCCCGTCAGCATCAGAATCGGGCTTTTCACGCCTTGGGTGCGCAGGTCGCGACACAGGTCACGCCCGTCGATATCCGGCAACCCAACATCCAGAATGACCAGATCATACAAGGCTTCGGCGGCGCGGGTTTTGGCGTCTGCGCCATTGCCTGCTTCGAATACATCAAAGTCTTCGGTCAGCAATAATTGCTCGCTCAGCGCGTCGCGCAGGTCGTCGTCATCATCTACGAGCAAGATTTTCTTTAGCTGGGCCATATCAACTCATCCTCTACAACTTCACTTTAGATGTGTTCACAAAGCCGTGCGTGCAAGAGTAGCAGGTGTTTGATCACACGACCGTGCGAAATTGTCGCGCAATGTTTCAATCCGCCGGTTTCTGCAGTAAGAAATGTGACAACATAACATGAAAGATTTCAAATCATGGTTTTTGGGCCCGATATAACCGAGCAACTGGCACGCGCCCGTGCGGACCTGCGTTTGGGCGTTCCCATTGTACTGGCGGGATCGCGGCCGGTTCTGGTTATGGCGGCCGAAACGCTGACACCCGCGCGGCTGACCGGCCTGCTGGCCATGGGCGGCGAACCGGTGCTGGCGATCAGCGCCCGACGCGCCGAAACCCTGAAAGCGCGCGCCTACGATGGCAGCTTTGCGCGGGTCCTACTGCCACGGGACGCCACATTGCGGTGGGTGAAATCCATCGCGGATCCGGCGGACGATCTGCGCAGCCCCCTGAAAGGCCCCCTGGCCTGCGCACGTGGGGGCGATGCAACGCCGCACGGCTTGGCGATTGATCTGATCAAGTCAGCGCGCCTGCTGCCAGCTGCGGTGATCCTTGACCTTCCGGATGCAGGTCAGTTCGCCCAGCAAAACGGCCTGACGATGATTAACCTGAGCGCGGCACAACCGATCCTTGCCGCGCGCAGCCCCTTGCATCCGGTGGTGAATGCGCGTCTCCCGATGGAGGTGTCAGAGGCCGGACGCCTGCATATCTTCCGCCCCGACGACGGCGGAGAGGAACACTACGCCATCGAAATCGGCCGCCCCGATCGCAGCAAACCCGTGCTCGCGCGGCTGCATTCGGCCTGCTTTACCGGCGATATCATGGGCAGTCTGAAATGCGATTGCGGGCCACAGCTACATGCCGCGCTGACCCAGATGGGGACCGAAGGGCACGGCGTGTTGCTGTACCTCAACCAAGAGGGGCGCGGCATCGGACTGACCAACAAGATGCGTGCCTATTCTCTTCAGGATCAAGGCTTTGACACGGTCGAGGCGAACCACCGTCTGGGCTTTGAAGACGATGAACGGGATTTTCGATTGGGGTCGGACATCCTGACATCAATGGGGTTTTCGTCGGTGCGCCTGCTGACCAACAACCCCCGCAAGGTCGAGATGATGGAGGCAAGCGGCGTCAAAGTCGCAGAGCGCGTCCCTCTCAAGGTCGGCGAGAATAGCCACAACCACGCCTACCTTGCGACAAAAGCCGCCAAATCCGGGCACCTTCTGTGACACCCGACGATCTGGTCCTCACGCCGCGGGGCGTCCGGTTTCAGGGGCAGCTTTACCCCTGCACCATCGGCAAAACCGGGATCACCCACAATAAGCGCGAGGGCGACAAAGCGACGCCTGCGGGCATTCACCGGATTGTCGGTATGCTCTACCGTCCCGACCGCATTCCCGCCCCTGTGCCGTGGGCGATGCCGATTGGCCCGCGTGATCTTTGGTCTGATGACGGGACGCAAGACGACTATAATAGCCTTGTGCAGGCCCCCTACCCGCACAGCCACGAGGTTCTGCGCCGTGCCGATCCCCTATACGATCTGGTGATCTTGACCAATTGGAACTGGCCCGATGCCGTTGCAGGGCGCGGGTCGGCGATCTTTATCCACCAGCAGCGCCGACCGGGCTATCCCACCGAAGGCTGCGTCGCGTTTTCACGCGCGCACCTTCATGACATAGCGGCACGGCTGACCCGTCATAGCCGTTTGATCGTCTAGCAGGCAGCCTTAGCCCGCGCTGCGTTCCCCAAAGATAGCAGAGCCGACGCGCACATGGGTCGCACCAAGCGCGATGGCCTTTTCAAAGTCGCTGCTCATCCCCATCGACAAGTCGCCTACCCCGTTTCGCGCCGCAATCTTGGCCAGTAACGCAAAATGAAGCGCGGCTTCCTCGTCGACCGGCGGGATACACATCAATCCGCGCACGGGTAGATCAAGCGACTGACATTCCTTGATAAACGCATCCGCATCTGCCGGTAGGACGCCTGCCTTCTGTGCCTCTTCGCCGGTGTTCACCTGCACGAACATATCAGGGCAGCGCCCCAGTTCCTGCGCCAGCCGCGCGAAGGTTTGGGCCAATTTAGGACGGTCGAGCGTGTGGATCACGTCGAACAGCTCCATCGCGCTGCGCGCCTTGTTGCTTTGCAGCGGGCCGATCAGGTGCAAGCCCACTCCGTCATACTGTTGTTGAAAGGCGGGCCATTTGCCCTCCGCCTCTTGCACGCGGTTTTCGCCAAAATAACGGTGCCCTTCGTCCAGAACAGCCGCCACGCGGGTGTCCGGCTGCACCTTGCTCACCGCGATCAATTGGACGCTGCCCGGCGTGCGGCCTGCGTCAGCTTCGGCTTTGGCGATGCGGGATGTGATGTCGTGCAAGCTCATGTCAGTCGGCCCTCGTTGTTAAGGGCGCACAGAACAACAGCTTGGCGCAAAAGAAAAGGGGCAGACCAACGGCCTGCCCCTCTTTTAGACTGTATCGTTCAACTTAGAAGTTGAAGCGAACACCCAGGTCCGCAACCGTATGGCCCGCAAAAAGCTTCGCAACACCACCACGGAGCGACGTGCCGCCACCCAAGTCGTGGTTGAAATCGATACCGTAACCAGTGTTCTGCGTCGGCGTACCAAAGATGGTGTCCGCGTCAGAAATGTAGGCTTCGATATTTGTTGCTGCGCCAACATCAAAGCGTGCAGCCAACGTGAATTGATCACCGTTGGTGCCGTTATCTGCCCAAGCAAGGGAAACAAACGCTGGACCGATGTTACCACCAGCAGATGCTGCCAGTTCCGTATCGGACGCACTGTTGGAATCTTGACCACCCAGTGCAAATTTCCAACCGTTCCATGCGTATGCAACATATGCTGCAACACGCTCGTTTGCACCGTCTGATGCGGACACATGAACTGATAGGTCGCCAGCGGAGTACATAACCTCGACGGCGTTGTTGGTCGAAGCCGCGCCAGCACCGTCGGAGTCGTACGCGTCACCACCAAACCGGTAGGGTGAGTATTCGTATTGCAAACCGGTCAAACCCAAGTCGATCGGGTACATGCCAGGCATGAATTCCAAAGCGCCGAAGATGTTACCAACACCAACTTCTAAACCGCCGGAACGGGCAAAGAAACGAGGCGCGTTGATACCAGTACTGTTGTACGAACCATCACCAGCAGGTGGTCCG
This sequence comes from Sulfitobacter sp. SK025, assembly GCF_003352105.1. Taxonomy (NCBI): domain Bacteria; kingdom Pseudomonadati; phylum Pseudomonadota; class Alphaproteobacteria; order Rhodobacterales; family Roseobacteraceae; genus Sulfitobacter; species Sulfitobacter sp. SK025. The sequence goes on from NZ_CP025808.1 coordinate 148,279, forward strand.
AAAATCTCGTCATTTTCCTGCTCGATCCGCACACGCGCACCAAACGTAACGCCAGCGTCCGATTCGGCTGTGGCGTCGATCTGAAGGCGGAAGCGGCTGGTGATATCCACAGAGCTGTCGCCAGTGCCGTCATCGCCGAATGTCTGGGCGATACCGTTGGCACCCGCTGCGCTTGAATATATAACACCAAAACGGCCGTAGCCGCCGAATGTAACGTCTGCAGCTGCAACGCCAGCGGTCGCAACCAGAGCTGTTGTAGCGAAGAGAACTTTTTTCATGAGTTATCCCTCGGTTTGAATTCATATGCCCATACCGGGGAATCCGGTAGAGGTATGAGTGTGTTTTCAGCGTTTGCCTTTGTTTTGGCAAGGATCGCGGAAGCCTTGGCATCATTGGAAAAAACTGTGATGCAGCTATGTCACAGTTGCGCAACCCCGCTGAATGCTCGGACCGGCCAAGAACGCAGATGCACAGGTGCCCTGTACTCTAGTATATACTGACATTGCGCTTGCCCACCGAACCCCGCTTGGATAGACCTGTGCCCAAACAGGCAAAGGACGGTCGAGATGGTGCGCAGTTCGGTATTCAAATCTACACTAGCCCTCGTGGTGGTCTCAGCGCTTGGCGCATGCGGTGGCCTGAACTTCGGCCCGCCCAACGACAACGACCCGAACCTCGGGCTGTCTCCGACGAACCCCAACTATGTCGAGACGAACCCAGACAACACCATTTGGGCGATCTTCAACCGCAAAGACAATGACACCAGCGTGTCGGTCAACAAATACCTGTGGTCCGCGTCGCTCGAAGTTCTCAACTTCCTGCCCGTGCAATCCATCGACCCCTATACCGGTGTGATCGTGACCGGCTATGGCACCCCCCCGGGGGGCAGCCAGTCCTACCGCGCGACGGTCCTGATTGATGATCCCGCGCTTGATGCACGGTCGCTGAACATCGCGCTGCAAACCCGTGGTGGCCGCACGGTCAGCAAAGCAACCTCTCGCGCGGTCGAAGACGCGATCCTGAGCCGTGCGCGTGAAATGCGCATTGCCGACGCCAAATTCTAAGCCCGCACCCGTCTATTCCCCATTATCACGCCGGGCCACGCGCTAGTCGCTCGCCCGGCGTTTTTCGTTGATAAGGTCTGCCAAGATGCCCTCCTACTCCCCCGCCGAAATCGAAGCCCGCTGGCAAGCCGCCTGGGAAAAGAACGATGTGTTCCAAGCGGTACGCAACGCCGACAAGCCGAAGTACTACGTGCTCGAGATGTTTCCCTATCCGTCGGGGCGCATCCACATGGGCCACGTGCGGAACTATACGATGGGCGACGTGATCGCGCGCTACAAGATCGCGACGGGGCATAACGTGCTGCACCCGATGGGCTGGGATGCCTTCGGGATGCCCGCTGAAAATGCCGCGATGGCGATTGGCGGTCACCCAAAAGACTGGACCTATGGCAATATCGCCGACATGCGCGACCAGATGAAACCGCTGGGGTTGTCGATCGACTGGTCGCGCGAATTTGCTACCTGCGACCCCGAATATTACGGCCAGCAGCAGGCGCTGTTCCTCGATTTCCTGTCGGAAGGGCTGGTCTATCGCAAGAACGCCATCGTGAACTGGGATCCGGTCGATATGACCGTTCTGGCCAACGAACAGGTCGAGGCAGGACGCGGCTGGCGTTCCGGCGCGCTGGTGGAACGTCGCGAGCTGACGCAATGGTTCTTTAAAATCTCCGACCACTCGGAAGAGCTGCTTGATGCGTTGGACACGCTTGATAACTGGCCCGCGAAGGTCAAGCTGATGCAGGCGAACTGGATAGGCAAATCGCGCGGTCTGCAATTCGCGTTCTCGACCATCGACGCGCCGGAAGGTTTCGACCGGATCGAAGTCTACACCACGCGCCCCGACACCCTGCTTGGCGCAAGCTTTGTCGGCATTTCACCCGATCACCCGCTGGCCAAACTGCTCGAGAAAGACAGTCCCGAAATCGCGGCCTTCTGTGCCGAATGTCGCAAGGGCGGCACGACCGAAGAAGCGATCGAGACTGCCGAAAAGCTGGGGATGGATACCGGCCTGCGTGTGCGCCACCCCTTCGATACCGCGTGGGAACTGCCCATCTATATCGCGAATTTCATCCTGATGGACTACGGCACGGGGGCGATCTTTGGCTGCCCCGCCCATGACGCACGGGACTTTGAATTCGCCACAAAATACGGGCTGCCGATCACGTCGACCTTCTTGCCGTCCGAGGACGCAGACCCAAAGCTCTCCGCGCCCTTCGTGCCGGCGAAATCCGAAAAAGTGTATTACAACGGCGGCTTTGCCGGCGAGAAATGGCAAACCGGCGAAGAGGCGATCATTGCGGCCATCGACGCCTGCGAAGCGCAGGGGGTGGGCCAAGGCGTGACCAAATACCGCCTGCGCGATTGGGGCCTGTCCCGGCAACGCTACTGGGGCTGCCCGATCCCGGTCGTGCATTGCGACACCTGCGGCGTGGTGCCCGAAAAGAAAGAGAACCTGCCGATCGAGCTGCCCTATGACGTCAGCTTTGACACGCCCGGCAACCCGTTGGACCGACACCCCACATGGCGCGACTGCGCCTGCCCGTCTTGCGGTGCGCCCGCGAAACGCGAAACCGATACGATGGACACATTCGTCGATTCCTCTTGGTATTTCGCCCGCTTCACCGCGCCACGTGCTGACACGCCGACCAATATGGCGGATGCGGGATACTGGATGAATGTGGACCAATATATCGGTGGCATCGAACACGCGATCCTGCACCTGCTGTATTCGCGCTTCTTCGCCCGCGCGATGCAGATCACCGGCCACCTGCCCGAAAAAGCGATTGAGCCGTTTAACGCGCTGTTCACGCAAGGCATGGTAACACATGAGATTTACCAGACCCGCGACGCAAATGACCGCCCCGTCTATCACCTGCCCGAAGATGTGACCGACGGTAAACTCGCCGATGGGACAGAGGTTGAAATCATCCCCTCGGCCAAGATGTCGAAGTCGAAGAAAAACGTGGTCGACCCGCTGGGGATCATCGCGAACTACGGGGCGGATACCGCCCGCTGGTTCGTTCTGTCCGATTCGCCTCCCGAACGCGATGTCGAATGGACCGCATCCGGGGCAGAAGCCGCGTATAAACACCTTAACCGCGTGTGGAACATCAGCACCCGCATCGCCGAGATGGACGATACCACCGCAGGCACTGGCGACGACGATCTGCTGCGCGCGATGCACAAGACCATCCACGATGTCACGATGGGGGTGGAATCCTTTGGCTTCAACGCCGCGATTGCCAAGCTTTATGCCTTTACCGCGACGTTGCAAAAATCCAAGGCGGGCAAAGCCGCACAGCGCGAAGCGATCATGACGCTGGCCCAGTTAATGGCCCCGATGACCCCCCACCTGGCAGAGGAAATCTGGACCGCGCAAGGCGGCGACGGTCTGATCACCACCTCGTCCTGGCCGCAAGCAGACGAAGCGATGCTGGTCGACGATACGGTGACCCTGCCGATCCAGATCAACGGCAAACGCCGCGCGGAAATTCAGGTACCTGCCGATATGCCGAAGGAAGAGGTTGAAAAGATCGCGCTAAGCCACGAAGCTGTCATTCGTACCCTTGATGGGGCCACGCCCAAAAAGGTCATCGTTGTGCCCGGACGGATCGTCAATGTCGTTGCTTAACCGCCGTTTTCTTATCGCATTGCCACTGCTGGTCCTGGCGGCCTGCGGGTTTCAACCCGTTTATGGCCCCGGCGGCACTGGCACGGCGCTGCAAAACGCGGTGCAGGTCGACGCGCCGAATGATGCCTATTCCTACACGCTCGTTCGCGAGATCGAGACGCGGTTGGGCCGCGCCGCCAGTCCGCGTTATGCTTTGGCCCTGACCGTCGATACCTCGGAAGAGGGGTTGGCGATCGACAGCGAAGACAACACCACACGGTATAATCTGGTCGGCAAGGTCGATTTCGCCCTGCGCAACCTCAGCAGTGGTCAGATCGAGGTATCAGGAAATGTCGAAAACTTTACCGGCTATTCCGCGACCGGTTCGACTGTTGCAACGCTCGCGGCAGAACGTGATGCCCAAAAACGCTTGATGGTCATGTTGGCCGACCAGCTGGTCACCCGCCTTTACGCGGCCGATCTGACCCCATGAAGCTGCCCCCGCGCGACGCGAATGCCTATTTCGCCAAGCCCGATCCGACGAAGACCGGGCTGCTGATCTATGGCGGCGATGCGATGCGCGTCGCGTTGAAACGGCAAACTTTCCTGAAAAACCTGCTGGGCCCCAATGCCGAAGAGGAAATGCGCCTGACCCGTATTCAGGCCGCTGACCTGCGGCGGGATGCGCCTATGTTGCTGGACGCGATCAAGGCCGTGGGTTTCTTTCCGGGGCCGCGCGCGGCTTTTGTGGAAGACGCCAACGACAATATCGCCAAAATCCTGACCGATGCGCTGGCCGACTGGCAGCCGGGCGACGCGCAGATCGTCGTGTCGGCGGGGGATCTGAAGAAAACCTCCAAGGTGCTCAAGGCGTTCGAGGCACATAAGAACGCTTTCGCCACTCCGATCTACGACAATCCGCCCGACCGGGCAGAGATTGAACGCGTGCTTGCCGAAGCAAAGCTCAGCCCCGAGGCGGATGCGATGGGGGCGCTTAGTGAATTGGCGCGGGTGCTTGATCCGGGCGATTTTCGTCAAATGGTCGATAAAATCACGCTTTATAAGATCGGCGACGCAGGCCCGCTCACGGCAGAGGATGTGGCCAACTGCGCCCCCACCTCGACAGAGGCAGAGGTCGACGACATTCTCCACGTCGTGGCAGAGGCGCGCGCGGGCGACATCGGCCCGGTGATGGCCAAGCTGCAGGCCCAAGGGGTGAACGCCGTGACGCTGATCATCATGGCGACACGTCATTTTCGCACGCTTTACCGCATCGCGAGCAATCCGGGCGGCCAGATCTGGGGCGTGCGCGACCGCGATCGCGCCATGCGTCAGGCCAAAAACTGGGGTGCGGCCAAACTGGAAACCGCACTGACCGTGCTGACAGACACCGACCTGACGCTTCGGTCAGCAGGCCAACACGCGCCGACGATGGCGCTGGTCGAACGCGCCTTTATCCGCCTCGCCATGCTGGGGGCACAACGCTAAATTCAGGTTAATTCTTGGGAGGGAATGTCGATGTATAAGGTAATCGGGGCAACCAAAACGCGGGCGATGCGGGTGATGTGGATGCTCGAGGAGTTGGGCCAGCCCTACGATCACCTGCCCTGTGCGCCACGTTCGGACGAGGCAAAGCAATACAACCCGTCCGGCAAAATTCCCGCACTTGTGGACGGCGACGACGTGCTGACCGATTCTGTCGCGATCATGCAGTATCTGGCGGACAAGCATGGCGCGCTGACAGCCCCCCCTGGCACCGCGGCCCGAGCGCATCAGGATGCGCTGACCTTCTGGCTGATCGACGAAATGGATGCGATCCTTTGGGCTGCGGCGAAACACAGCTTTGTTTTCCCGCAGGAACAGCGCGTCCCCGAGATCAAGGATAGCCTCAAAGCCGAATTCGCCCGCTCTGCTGCGATCCTGTCAGACAGGTTGGACGGACCGTTCCTGATGGGGGAGGAGGTCACCATACCGGATTTGCTGGCGACCCATTGCATCAACTGGTCCATCGGCGCGGGATTTGCGCGGGTGGATGACAAGCTGGGAAATTGGGCCAAGTCCATGCGTGACCGCCCCGCGTTCAAGGCCGCCGCCACCCGCGAAGGTTAACCCCGCTGCGCCCATGCGGCAGCGTGTTGGCCGGCCCATCGGCCTGTCGCAAGGCAGGCCGAGATCAGATACCCGCCCGTCGGGGCCTCCCAATCCAGCATTTCACCTGCAACGAAAACGCCGGGGCGGGCGTGTAGCATCAACCCGTCATCCAGCGCATCAAGCTTTACCCCGCCTGCGGTTGAAATCGCCTCGTCCAGCGGGCGCAGCCCTGCGTGTTTCACCGGCAGCGCTTTCAGCAACCTCGCCAAGTCAGTCGCGTTCGCCGGCAAGGGGCGCGCCATTTCCTGAAGCAGCGCAATTTTGGCCACATCCAGTTTGAGCGTTTTGCGCAGATAGTTTGCCACGCTCATCTTGCCACGTGGCTTAGCCAGCTTTTCGACCAGCGCCTCGCGGGATTGGTCCGGCAGCAGGTCCAGCATCAGCGGATGCCCTTCACGCAGCCCGCGCGACACGGTGTAGATCCCGCCGCCTTCCAATCCGCGGGCGGAAATAACCGCCTCCCCCCGCGATCGGTGGGTGCCTGATTTCAAGCCGATCCCTTTCAGCGCCGCGCCAAAATGCGCTTCCATATGCGGCGACCAGTTCATCGCGATTCCTGCATTGGCAGGCGCAAAAGGCGCGATATCGACGCCCGCGTCGCGCAGCGGCAAGGCCCAAGCACCGGTGGACCCCAAGCGTGACCAGCTTGCCCCGCCCATGGCCAGCACGGTGACATCGGCCGGCAAGCCTTTCATGCCGTCTGGCGTATCGAAGACCGGCGCGCCGTCTTCCCATCCGGTCCAACGCCAGCGGGTGTTCACCGCAACACCTGCATCGGCCAGCCGTGCCAGCCACGCACGCAGCAGCGGCGACGCCTTCATCACGGTCGGGAAAACCCGCCCGGTAGAGCCGGTGAATAGGGTTTGCCCCATTCCCTTGGCCCATTCCTGCACCGCCGTAGCATCGAAACTGTTGAGAATGGGTTCAAGCGGTTCTTTTGCCGTCGAAAAAGCGTTCAGGAATTTGGCGTGTTCTTCGGCCTTGGTGATATTCAGCCCCGATTTACCCGCCATCAACAGCTTGCGCCCGACGGATGGCTTGTGATCGCAGACCGTCACAGCCAAGCCTGCCGCGGCCATCATTTCGGCCGCCATCAGCCCTGCAGGCCCCGCGCCGATGACAACCCCGCGGCGGGCGGGCAAATTTTCTGATGTCATGACGTGCTCTTCCATTCGGGTTAAGGATATAGCTGTGAGTTACAGCGGCACCATTAACTTGACCTTAAACCAAATGCACGACGATCGTGCTTATTCCAATAAAAGGGCAGAATATGCGCATCATTTTAATCATCTCGGGCCTCACACTGCTGGCAAGCTGCGGCGTGCCCTTTGTCCCGTTCATCTAACCGCCTGACCTAGGGCATCTCGGTAGGGGTTTCGGGCGGGGCGCACATCGCTTTGATCCCAGTGGCAATTTCGGGCGTGGCGGCAACGGTATCGGCGACGATATCGCGTGCGCTTTGCATAAGCTCCTCGGCTGGCACAATACGATCGACCAAGCCGAACGTTAGTGCCTCTTGGGCGGTGATCTTCTGCCCGCCCATCAGAATAAGCTTGCTGCGCGCAGGGCCGATCAAGGCTGCCATACGTGCGGGGTCGCTGGGTTGGGGCAAGAACCCCAGCTTCATCACTGGATAGAAAAATTTGGCCCCGGGCACGCAGATCCGCAGATCGCAGGCCAGCGCCATCCCCATAGCGCCCCCCGCCAGCGTCCCGTTCAGCGCACAGATGCTCAGCCCCGGCAGCGCGGCAATCGCGCCCGACAGCCTCTCCCATATGTCAGAGACAGCGAGCCCCGCGCGCGCCTCGTCCAGATCGGCACCGGCGCTGAACACTTTGCCAGTACCCGTCAGGATCACCGCGCGGGCGGCTTGGGCGTCTTCCATGAACTCGGCCAGGGCGACCAGCATCTCGTGGGTGAGGGAATTCGCCTTGTCCGGCCGGTTGATCGTCGCGACCCAGACGGGGCCTTCGCGGTCGAAATCGATCATACCAGACCAATCGCTTTGCGGATGCCCTCGTCGCGCAGCGAGATTTCCTCGCCACAGTATGTGTCGGCCTCGGCGCTGCACATCCACAACAGGGCCCGCGCGGGCCAATCGGCGGGAATGTGATCTTCCCACGCCAGTTCGCTGACGGGGTTGATGCCGCTTGCCTTGATCTCGCGCTGCATCTGGGTTGCGACCGTGCCCGGCGACAGACCGATGGCGCGGATCCCGTTTGCGGCTTCCTCCAGGTGGATCGAGCGGCCCATCATGTTCACCGCCGCTTTGGACGCGCAATAGTGGCTCCAGGCTTCGATGGCGTGATGCGCGGCACCCGAGCTGATGGTCAGGATCGACCCGCCGCCTGCGTCTTTCATCACGGGCAAGACAGCGCGCATGCCGTTGTAGACGCCCTTGAGGTTGATATCGATGACCTGCGACCATTCGTCAGGGTCCGACGTGGAAAGATGCGAGATCGGTTCAATCACACCGGCGTTGTTGATGAGCACGTCGACGCCACCAAAGGCCCCCAGCACCGTTTCCACCGCCGAGGACATCTCACCGAAACGGGCCACATTGCAGGGGATCGCGATGGCTTGCTTGCCGATTTCGCCCGCCAGATCGGCAATCGCGTCCTGAGACCGCGCCATCAGCACGACATTCGCCCCTGCGTCTGCAAAAACCCGTGCCGCTTCGGCCCCGATCCCGCGGCTGGCACCGGTGATCATCACGGTTTTACCTGTCATATCCATCGTATAATTCCCTTCGTCATCAATAAGCCCCGCACGGGGCCTGCCGCACGCGGCGTTTGGTGACATCGTTAGCAACTACATTCGCCAGCGCCAATCAAAAGCGCCCCCGCGGGCGGAACATCGCAGATTGGCGCGGGTCGCTTTGCCTTGTAAGGTGGCGTCGGGCGCTTACCTTTAGCGCAACCGCGCTGTCACCGGATAGCCGCCCGCGATTTGCGACAAAGGAATTTTTCATGATCCGCCCTCTCTTCGGCAGTGCCGCCCTTTCAGTTCTTTTCACCTCGTCCAGCGCTTTGGCGGATGTGACGCCGCAGGATGTGTGGCGTGACTGGCAGGACCATATGCAAAGCATGGGCTATGCGCTGACGGCCACCGAAAAGGTATCCGGGGATACGCTCGCGGTGAGCAATGTCCGCTTTGATCTGACGAGCGAGCCTGATCTGGGCCAGATCTCGATGTCGCTTGAACAGCTGAGCCTTGTGCAAAACGACGATGGCACCGTGTCGGTGGTCATGCCCGACGCAATGCCCTTGGTGTTCGAAATCACCCCGACCGACCCGGATGAAGACCGCGTGCGCGCAGCGCTGATCGTGAACCAGACCGGCCAAGACATGCGCGTGAGCGGGACGCCGACCGACCTGAGCAGCGCATATGCTGCCGGTCTGCTGGGCTTTACGCTGGATCAGATGACAGTGGGCGACGAGACCTTCGGCCCCGACAACGCGTCGCTGAATGTGGTGCTGAACAACGTCGAATACGCCTCTAAATCGGTGCTGGACGATATGCGCGCCTATGCGCAGGACGGGTCTATTGCGTCGATGACGTTTGACATGCGCTTCAAAGACCCCAAAGAGCCCGCCATCGCGACGATCAACGGCACCTCGACGGATATGACGTTCGACGGCGACGGGCGGTTGCCGCTTGGTATTGCGCAGGCCAGTGATATGGCCGCCATGCTGCGGGCAGGCATGACCGGCGCGGGCACGTTCACCAGCGGCAACAGCACCATGACGGTAGACATCGAAGATCCCGAGAATGGCAATATGTCTGCCGCTGTCGCCTCTGAAGGGGGGCGTTTGACGGTTGAAACCAGCGCCGACGGCATGAGCTATGCCGGTTCGCGTCAAGGCATGGCGCTGTCAGTGCAGCCGCAGCAGTTTCCTTTCCTTCTGTCCTTCGGCCTCGATAATGCGGCGTTCAACCTAAGCGCGCCGGTGCTCAAGTCCGACGATGCGCAGGACGTGGCCCTTGGGCTGAACCTCGAAGGGTTCACCATGTCGGATATGGTCTGGGGCATGATCAACCCGCAAGGCACCCTGCCCCGCGATCCTGCCAACCTGTCGCTGGATGTGTCCGGCAAGGCGCGGCTGCTGATGGATTACTTTGACCCCGAGGCCGCGACCAGAATGGCCGAGACCGGACAGGTGCCAGCACAGCTGGATAGCGTGAACCTGAATGCGCTGATCGTGGATGCACTGGGGGCCAAGCTGACCGGCAATGGCGCGGTCACATTCGAGCATGACGAGAACGACCCCACGGCGCTCAAGCCGTCGGGCGCTGTAGACCTCAAGCTGGTGGGCGGGAACACCTTGATCGATACGCTGGTGTCCTCGGGCTTGCTGCCTGCGCAGATGGCGATGGGTGCGCGTATGATGATGGGCATGTTCGCCGTCCCGGCCGAGGGTGAGGACGATACGCTGAAATCCAAGCTCGAATTTACCCGCGACGGGCAAATCCTCGCCAATGGGCAGCGGATCAAGTAACCCTTCGCGGCCACGGCCCTCCAGCGACTGGCGTCCCTTGCACAGCTGCGGCAGGGGCGCTAGCAGTCTTTCACCCATTCAAGGAGTATCCCCCCATGTCGCAATCCATTGAGGCGCTGACCAAGTCGTTGCTGCATGCCGCCCGTCAAGCGGGTGCGGATAGTGCTGATGCGATGGCCGTGCGCGGGACATCGGTGAACGTCGATGTCCGTGGCGGGGTGCTGGAACAGGCCGAACGGGCCGAGGGCGTCGATATCGGGCTGCGGGTTTTTGTCGGGCGACGCTCGGCCAATGTCTCTGCTTCCGACACATCGGACCGCACGATCGAGGAAATGGCGATCCGCGCGGTGGCAATGGCGAAAGAGGCCCCCGAAGATCCCTACATCGGCCTTGCCGATCCCGACCAGCTGGCGACGGACTGGGATGTCGAGACGCTTGAGCTTTACGACCCCGCGCCCGAGCCTTCGCCCGAAGCGCTGCAGGATGACGCCGCCCGCGCCGAGGCCGCAGGACTGGCCGTCAAAGGTGTCAGTCAGGTGCAGTCCGCGGGTGCGGGCTATGGCGCGCAACAGGTATTTATGGCGGCCAGCAACGGGTTCGAAGGCGGATACCGCCGTACCGACCGCGGGCTGTCCTGCGTTGCAATCGCCGGCACCGGCACAGGGATGGAGCGGGACTATGACGGCGACAGCCGCATCTTCCAGACCGACCTGCGCAGCCCCGAAGACATCGGCACCAAAGCCGGTGAGCGCGTTCTTGAACGCATGGGGGCACGCAAACCGCCCACGGGGGCCTATCCGGTGTTGTTTGACGAACGCATTTCCTCGGCGCTGATCGGGCATCTTCTGTCTGCGATCAGCGGCACGGCGATTGCACGCGGTGCCTCGTGGCTGCGCGACGCTATGGGCGAACAGGTGCTGCCAAAGGGCATGTCCCTGATCGAAGACCCGTTTCGCCCCCGCGTCGCAGGGTCGCGCCCGTTCGATGGCGAAGGGCTGCCCACGTCGCGCCGCACCATCGTGGACGACGGGATGTTGCAGGGCTGGACCCTTGATCTGGCAACCGCGCGCAAGCTGGGGCTGACCCCGACCGGCAATGCCGCACGCGGCACCGGATCGAACCCCGGTCCGGCCACATGGAATATCGCGCTGTCCCAGGGCAATGCCACCCGCGCGGACCTGATCCGCGATATGGGCACAGGTCTTTTGGTGACGTCGATGATCGGGTCGACCATCAACCCCAATACCGGCGACTACTCTCGTGGGGCGTCCGGTCTGTGGATCGAAAACGGCGAGATCACCCACGCGATCAACGAATGTACCATTGCGGGCAATCTGCGTGATATGCTGCAATCGATTGTACCAGCCAATGACGCGCGCGCGCATCTGAGCCGCGTTGTGCCGTCGCTTCTTGTCTCGGGAATGACCCTTGCCGGCGCTTGATGACCTCTCCCTTCTGATCGAGGCCGCACGCCGCTCGGGCGAGATTGCGACCTCTTTCACCGGCAAGACCGCGCAGCGTTGGGACAAGCCCGATGATGCCGGCCCGGTGACCGAGGCTGACCTTGCGGTGAACGCGATGCTGCACCAGACGCTGACGGCGGCACGCCCGGATTATGGCTGGCTGTCCGAGGAAAGCGACGACGGTACACGGCGGCTGGGGCAGCGTGATCTGTTCATCGTCGACCCGATTGACGGCACACGCAGCTTTATCGAAGGGTCTGACACCTGGTCCCATTCCCTTGCCATTGCGCGCGACGGGAGGATTACGGCGGCGGTGGTGTTCCTGCCCATGCTCGACCGGCTCTATGCCGCGGCGGCGGGGGCCGGTGCCACCCTGAACGGGCAAAGCATCTCTGTCTCGGACATCGCCACATTGCCCGAGGCGACCGTGCTGGCCACGAAACCGGTGATGGACATGCAGCATTGGACCAAGGGCGACCCCGGCTTCAAACGCGCGCACCGTCCGTCACTGGCCTATCGGCTGGGGCTGGTGGGTCAGGGTCGTTTTGACGGCATGGTCACGTTGCGCAAAAGCTGGGAATGGGACATCGCCGCAGGGGCGCTGATTGTCACCGAAGCAGGCGGGCAATGCACCGACCGCACGGGGCAACCCCTGCGGTTCAACAACCCCGATCCACGCCTGAACGGTGTCGTCGCGGGGGGCGATGCCGTCCATGGGGCGCTGCTAAGCGGCCTTGCCCAGACCCAAGCCACCCCTTAGATTGCCCCCAAGGCCATCTGTTTGAAAACAAAGGACCGCGATATGACCCAACGCTTGCACCTCGTCTTTGGGGGCGAACTGATTTCGCCCACCGGTACCGCGTTCAAAAACGTCGATGACATCCATGTCGTCGGGATTTTTCCGAACTACGCCAGCGCCTATGACGCCTGGAAAAACGAGGCACAGCGCACGGTCGATAATGCGCATATGCGGTATTTTATCGCGCATCTGCACCGTCTGCGCGACGAAGAGGCTGCGGCCTCCTCTACCGAAGAGCTGGGGTAAACTCTTATGGCGCGGTCGCTTGGGCTGTCGGCCTATCGCGCCTTTACCGGTCGCGGGGGCGTGCCGCCATTCACCCCCGTGGCCAAGCGCCCCACCGGAGAGCTGGTCTGGTGCCACGCCCCCGAACCCGGCAGCTTGTTCGCGATACAGGATCTGGCCATTCGCCTGTGCCGGAGCCGTCCGGGGCTGAGTGTTCTGATCACCGTCCCCCAAGCCTTGGTGCCGGTCGACCTGCCGCCGTGTAGCGAAGCCGACGTGCTGATCGATACGCTGCCCGAAGACCACCCGACGCTTGCCAAAAACTTTATCGATTACTGGCAGCCCGACGCCTGTGTCTGGGCATGGGGGCGACTGCACCCGAATATGATTGCAGAGATGACCACACAGGCCTGCCCGATGTTCCTGATCGATGCCGACAGCGACGGCTTTGACGGGCGACGCGACCGGTGGCTGCGCGATCTGACCCGCGATCTGCTGATGCATTTCTCGGCGATCATGACGCGGTCGGAGGCGGGGATGCAACGGCTTGTCCGGCTTGGGCTCGCCCGCAAGGACATAGAGCTGACCCCCGCCCTTCAGGCCGGTGGCCGCGTGTTGCCTTGTATGGATTCCGATCTGGCCGATCTGTCAGCTGCGGTTGTGGGTCGCCCGATCTGGTTCGCCAATCAGGTGCTCGAGGGTGAGCTGAACACTGTGCTCACCGCGCACCGCCAAGGGCTCCGTCTGTCACACCGGCTGTTGCTGATCCTCGCGCCCGCCGACCCCAAGCAGGCCGATGTTTTCGCGCAGCGGATGGAGGATCAGAACTTTCGCGTGCTGCGATGGGGCGACGCGGGCTATCCCGATGCCTCGACTCAGGTGATGATCGCCGATGATCCGGCAGAGATCGGCTTGTTCTACCGGCTGGCCCCTGTGTCCTTTCTGGGCAACTCGCTGATCAACGGCAGCGGTGGCTGTGATCCGTTCGAGGCCGCGGCCCTGGGATCGGCTGTGCTGTACGGGCCGAAAGTCCGGCGGTATCTGCCACTTTATACCCGGCTGGCTGCCGAAGGGGCCGCGCGGATCGTGAATGATGCCACAGCGCTTGGCACCGCCGTGAACCGGCTGATCGCGCCAGATCAGGCAGCGACGATGGCGCAGGCGGGGTGGGATGTGATCAGCCGCGGTGCGGCCGTCACCGACAAGGTGATTGACCTTGTGCAGGAAACGCTTGACCAGCGAGAGACCACATCATGAAACGCGCCCCCGCCTTTTGGCACCGTCCCACGCCCGATTGGCGCGCGCGCCTGTTGCAACCTCTGGGCGCGCTTTATGCGCGTGCCACTGCCCGAAGGCTGGCGGCGGGCACGCCGCTGCGTCTGGATATTCCGGTGGTCTGCGTCGGCAACATCAACGCCGGAGGCACGGGCAAAACGCCAACGGTCATGGCTGTCGTCGAACATCTGCGCGACAGGTATCACACGCCCCATGTGGTGTCGCGCGGTTACGGCGGCACGCTGAAGGGGCCGGTGCAGGTTGATCCGTCGCGCCACACCGCCGCACAGGTGGGGGATGAACCGCTGCTGCTGGCCGCCTTTGCCGATGTCTGGGTTGCGCAGGATCGCGCAGCGGGGGCGCAGGCCGCGGCGGACGCAGGGGCCTCGGTGATTGTCATGGACGACGGCTTCCAGAACCCCGCGCTGCATCAGGACCTATCGATTGTGGTGGTGGATGCGGCCAAGGGGTTCGGCAACGGGCTGTGCCTGCCTGCGGGCCCCTTGCGCGAACCCGTTGCTACGGGTCTGGCGCGGGCGGATATCGTGCTGTCCATCGGTGGCGCCGCAGATCAGGCGCAGTTTGACGCGACCGACCTGCCCCGCGGGCTGCCGCATGTGCGTGCCGAACTCACCCCCCTGCAAACGGGGATGGATTGGTCCGACACCCGCGCGCTGGCATTTGCAGGGATCGGCCACCCCGAGAAGTTTTTTGCCACCCTGCGCGATCTGGGGGCAGAGATTGTCCACGCCGAAGCGCTGGAGGATCACCAGCCGCTGAACCCTGCGCTGATGGGACGGCTAGAGGCGGATGCCGCCCTGCGCGGCGCACAGTTGGTCACAACAGAAAAAGACGCGGTGCGTCTGCCCGCGTCTTTCAGAATGAAGGTGATAACCCTGCCTGTGCGACTGAAGTTCGATCCTGAAAACGCGCTATTTGCCGCGCTGGATCAACTGCCGAAACCGGCATAACCGCCAGAGCTTCCAGCGAAGCTCCGGCAGCGTGTCGGGGCGAACCTAGTCGTCCTGCCCCAGCTTTGGCGCGGCGCGATGCAAAGCCAGTTCAGCGCCCGAGAATTTGAACGGCGACCGGATGCCCGGCACCCCGTCCAGCTCGACCTTCATGCCACGCGCGATGACTTGGGGGTCTTCGAACATATCGGCCATGTCGTTGATCGGCCCGGCTGGCACGCCCTCTGCCTCGCAGGCGGCGAGCAGATCGTCGCGGGTGCGTTGGCTGGTAGCCCCATTCAGACGGCGGATCATCTCGGGCCGGTTGGCGACGCGGTCGGCGTTCTTGGCATAGTCGGCCGAACTTGCCATATCATCCAGCCCCAGCATCCGGCACAGCCGTTGGAACTGCCCATCATTGCCCGTGGCAATGATCAGATGCCCGTCAGAGGATGTGAACACCTCGTAGGGGGTCAGGTTCGGGTGTGCGTTGCCCATCCGCGTCGGCGCATTGCCCGTGGTCAGATAGTTCATCGCCTGATTGCCCGTCACCGCAACAGCGCAATCCAGCAGTGCCATGTCAATATGCTGGCCCACGCCGGTCTGGCTGCGCTGGTGTACCGCTGCCAGAATGGCCGTGGTGGCATAGACGCCGGTAAAGATATCGGTGATCGCCATCCCGTGTTTCTGCGGCTGACGGTCGGGTTCACCCGTGATTGACATCAGGCCGGACATGCCTTGGATGATGAAATCATAGCCCGCGCGATGCGCATAGGGGCCGTCTTGCCCGAAACCGGTGATCGAGCAATAGATCAGCTTGGGGAACTGCTTGGACAGGCTGGCGTAATCCATCCCGTATTTGGCAAGCCCGCCGGTTTTGAAATTCTCGATCAGGATGTCGGCATCGGCCAAAAGCTCTTTCATCTTGGCCTGACCCTCATCAGTGGTCAGATCGACAACAACCGAGGCTTTGCCCCGGTTGGCCGAATGGAAATACGACGCGGATTTATCTTCCCCGCGCTCGATGAACGGAGGCCCCCACTGGCGGGTATCGTCGCCCGCCGGGCTTTCGACCTTGATCACCTCGCAGCCGAGATCCGAAAGCGTCTGACCGGCCCAAGGGCCTGCCAGAATACGTGCCAGCTCAATAACCTTGAGCCCTGCCAGCGGGGCCGCCATTATTCTTCCAGCGCTGCGTCGATGATCTCTTTCATCTCGGCATAGGGCATGTTGGAGTATTTCTTGCCGTTGATGATGAAGCTTGGCGTGCTGTTGATGTCATCCGCCTTCTGGTTTTCTTCCCACCATGCGACCAGCGACTGTGCTTTTTCACCGTCTTGCAGACAGGCGTCCAGTTCAGCGTTGTCGAGCCCGGCCAGACGGCCGATTTTGCGCAACTCTTCGACGATCGCGGCAGGCTCTCCGGCGCGGACCCATTCGGACTGACCGGCATAGATCATGTCGGTGATGCCAAAGAACTTGTCCTCGCCACCGCAGCGCGACACCATCGACGCCCAAAGGCCGTAGCGGTCAAAATAGACCTCGCGGTAGGTGAAGCCGATTTTGTCGTTGTCGATGTAATCCGCCTTGAGCTGCTGGAACGGGCCTTGGTCAAAGGCGGCGCAGTGCGGGCAGGTGTAGGATGCGTATTCGATGATCTGGACCGCTGAATCGGGGTTGCCCAATGTCATGTCCTGAATTTCGGTGGTTGCAGCAGGTGCATCCGCCTCTGCCGTGTCGGCTGACTGCGCGTTGGCCGCGCTGACCAGCGGGTTGATCGGTGTGCTGTTCACGGCATTTGTACCGCTGAAAGCGTACCAGCCACCTGCTGCAGCTACGGCAACAGCCGCAAGGATGGGGAATGTCGGTTTCATGTGATTTCCTTTTTCAGCGTTTGGTCTTGTTCAATATGTTCTCGCCCAGACGTGCAAGTGCATCGCGCAGGGCCTCGTTCGCGACAGGGCTGACGGTTTCGGCAGCACGCTGTTGCAAGACGGGGTCGTTCGGCGGTTCGGGATGGGTCTTGGGTTGCGGCGCAAAAGCGACCTGGCCTTCGGCAAAGCCGGTGGCAGCCGTCTGGGTCACCCGCACCCGCGCAATCGCGTTGAACCCGTAAATGGCGTTCACCTTGGCGCGCAGCTGTTCCTTCTGCATCTCCAGCATGGGCGCATTTGCCCCTGTCGTCAGCAAGGTCAGCGTCGCCCCCATACCGCCGCGGCCATAGCTGACCTCAACAGGGCGCGAGATGGCCGCGACGTCCTGACCGACGATTTCGGCCCATTGGGTCAACAGACGGGATTGGGCAAAGCCGCGAGTCTCGCTCGCCTGACGGATCTTGGCCGAAAGCAGGCTATCCGTCCTTTTGAACCCTTTTGTACTGGTACGCCGTGGCGCCATGACTATCTTTCCCGAATGACTAGCCACAACATAGCGATCCCGCCTCGTATCACCAGCCATACCCAACCGAAAAGGTTATAAACATTGCGTGACACCGACCCCTCCGGCGACCTCCCGCTGATCCTTCTGGAATGGTACGATGTCCATGCGCGCGCGATGCCTTGGCGCGTGCCGCCAGCGGCGCGGGCGGCGGGCGTGCGCCCCGATCCCTACCGCATCTGGCTGAGCGAGGTGATGCTGCAACAAACCACCGTCGCAACCGTGCGCGACTATTTCCAACGGTTCACCGCGCGCTGGCCGACGGTCGCTGATCTGGCAGCTGCTGCGGATGCGGATGTGATGGGAGAATGGGCCGGACTGGGCTATTATGCCC
Source organism: Sulfitobacter sp. SK025 (assembly GCF_003352105.1). Taxonomy (NCBI): domain Bacteria; kingdom Pseudomonadati; phylum Pseudomonadota; class Alphaproteobacteria; order Rhodobacterales; family Roseobacteraceae; genus Sulfitobacter; species Sulfitobacter sp. SK025. The sequence goes on from NZ_CP025808.1 coordinate 166,086, forward strand.
GTGCCCGCAATCTGCTGAAATGCGCCCGCGCTGTGGTGGCCGATCATGACGGCCACTTCCCCGCCGACCACGCGGCCTTGCTGAAGCTGCCGGGAATTGGCCCTTATACTGCTGCGGCTGTATCCTCTATCGCGTTTGATCTGCCGTTCACGGTGCTGGATGGCAATGTCGAACGGGTGATGGCGCGGCTTTATGACATCCACACCCCCCTGCCCGCCGCCAAGCCCGACCTCATGGCACGTGCTCAGGCGCTTACCCCAACCACCCGTCCCGGAGATTACGCCCAAGCGGTGATGGATCTAGGGGCCACGATCTGCACCCCCAAATCCCCTGCCTGCGGCATTTGTCCGTGGCGCGCCCCCTGCCTTGCCCGCCGCAATGGCACGGCGGCCGAACTGCCCAAGAAGACCCCGAAGAAGCCGAAACCGATCCGCCATGGCACGGTCTATCTGGGGCAGCGCGCGGATGGTGCCTGGCTGCTTGAGACGCGCCCCGACAAAGGGTTGCTCGGCGGTATGCTCGGGTGGCCCGGCACCGACTGGATCGAGGCCGACGGCTCGCGCCCCGCAGGCACGCCGCCTGCCCCCGCCGACTGGCACCCCCTTGCCGGGGAGGTGCGGCACACGTTCACGCATTTCCACCTGATGCTGACCGTCATGCACGCGCCCCTAACGAATGACACGGTGCCAGCACGCGGGCACTTTGTCACGCGGGATGATTTCCGCCCGTCGGACCTGCCCACGGTGATGCGCAAAGCCTATGACTTGCTACGTTAGCGGCGGCGCGGCATAGTTTGTCGCAGCCAAAGCTGTGCCCGATCCCCTTGGGCCAGATAACCCGAAAAGGCCGTGCAGCATGACCTCGCCCACCACAAACATAAGCACCGACCAGCTGTCGCAGTTCCGGCGTGCGCTGCCTTTTGCCCTGTCCTTCGCGCTGATCCCGCTGGTCTGGATCTCCGCCACCGTCGGCGGCTGGACCGTGATCCTGATGCCGCTGGTCACATGGTATCTGTTTTCGATCATCGACGCGATCGCGGGGCTGAACCTTGATAACGCCGATCCGGACGCATCAGACGGCGACCTGTTCTGGTATCGCATGATCACGACCGCGTGGATGCCGGTGCAATTTCTCACGCTGTTCGGGTTGCTATGGTACGCGCCACAGGCCGTGCATCTGTCCGGCTGGGAGAAAGCCGCCGTCTTCTTCGGCGTCGGCGTCATGACGGGCACCATCGGGATCAACTACGCCCACGAGCTGATGCACCAACGCAATAGACGCGAACGCTTCTGGGCCGATGCGCTGCTGGCGATGGTGCTCTATTCGCACTTCCGGTCTGAACATCTGCTGGTGCACCACCGCTATGTCGCCACCCCGCGCGATCCGGTGACCGCACGCTATAACGAAGGGTTCCACCGCTTTTACCCGCGCGTGCTGCGGCAATCGCTGGTGTCCAGCTTTCAGGCCGAAAAATCGATGCTGGCACGCAAGGGCAAACCCTGGATCGACCTGAGCAACCCGTTTTTCAAATACTGGGCGCTGCAAGCAGGCTGTCTGATCCTCGCCGTGGTCCTTGGCGGTTGGGTCGGGCTGGGCCTGTTCCTGCTGCAAGCGGGCGTGGCGATCTGGCAGCTTGAGCTGGTGAATTACATCGAACACTACGGTCTGACGCGCAAACATCTGGGTGACGGCAAATATGAACACGTCCAGCCGCGTCATTCGTGGAACGCAGCGCATAAGGCGTCCAACTGGCTGCTGATCAATCTGCAACGCCATTCCGACCACCACTATAAACCCGACCGGCGGTTTCCCGTGCTGCAAACCTATGGCGACGCAGAAGCACCGCAACTGCCCTATGGCTACCCCGTCATGACAATGGCCGCGATGATGCCCTGGGTCTGGCGGCGCGTGATGAACCCACGGGTGCGGGAATGGCGCCGGACCTACTACCCCGAGATCACAGACTGGGCCGAGTATAACGCAGGCAAGACCCCCTATCCCCGCTGAACATCGCTGAACCTTCCTGACCGCCTGAAACGAAAAAGACCCCGCCAATGAAAGGCGGGGCCAAGGTGAGTGTCCTTATGGGCACGCCTTCTCATGAGGCGGCAAGGACACCGGCGGTGTTCGTAAATAGGGTGTGAAAGTGGGGAGAGGCCTAGTTGGCCATCTCTGCCCGGATCTGCTGGCGCAAGATATCGATCGGCACGCGTTTGCCGTCTTTCTTGTAGCACCAATATGTCCAACCATTGCAGCTTGGCGCTTTCTCATAAGCCGCACCGACTTGGTGGATCGATCCTTTAACCTCGTTCCCGACAAGCGTGCCATCGGCACGGACCTTGGCGGAATACCGGCCGTTAAGGGAATAAAGCTCTTCGCCCGGGCGCAGCATGCCACGTTCAACCAGCTGGCCAAACGGCACGCGCGGCTCGGCGCGTTTCGAGGTGGTGGTCTGCAACGCTTCTTTGTCGAACTTGCGCACGGATTTGATCCGCTTTTCGGCAACCTTGCGATACGCCTCTTCCCGTTCAATCCCGATAAAGTCGCGGCCCAGCATCTTGGCAACGGCGCCTGTGGTGCCAGTCCCAAAGAACGGATCAAGCACGACATCACCGGGGTTGGTGGACCCCACAAGGATACGGTGCAACAGGCTTTCGGGTTTTTGCGTCGGATGCGCTTTATCGCCCATCTCGTCCTTCAGACGTTCGTGACCGGTGCAGATCGGCAGCACCCAATCACTACGCATCTGGATACCTTCGTTCAGCGCTTTCAACGCTTCGTAGTTGAAGGTGTATTTGGAATTCTCGTCCTTGCCGGCCCAGATCATGGTTTCATGCGCATTGGTAAAACGCTTGCCGCGAAAGTTCGGCATCGGGTTCGACTTGCGCCACACCACGTCGTTCAAGATCCAGAAACCCGCATCCTGCAATGCGGCACCAACGCGGAAAATATTGTGATAGCTGCCAATAACCCAGATCGCGCCATTGGGTTTCAACAGACGCCGCGCGGCTTTCAGCCATTCGCGGGTAAACTTGTCATAGACGGCAAAGCTGGAAAACTGGTCCCACGCATCATCGACCGCATCCACCTTTGAATTGTCGGGGCGATGCAAGTCGCCACGCAACTGCAGGTTATAGGGGGGATCTGCAAAGATAAGGTCCACCGACTCTGCCGGAAGCGCATTCATCGCTTCGATACAGTCGCCAGAAATGATCGTGTTTAAAGGGAGTGCTGCCGCACCCTTGGTCATCGTCTTCATAATAGCTGCCTCTTGCCCGGCACATTGTGTGCTCTTGGTTATCCACAAGATGCCCCGACAGACGATTCCTGGTCAATTTCTTTTTTGAATCAAGTGGTTAGTTATTTATCTTGATACAACATGTTGTGTACGGGTTTGAACAAACGTCTATGGTGTGGGGTCACACCAATTTTCTGCAACGCCTCCATGTGCTTTTTCGACCCGTATCCCATGTTGGTTTCCCAGCCATATCCGGGGTGCTGTTGCGCCAAGGACAACATGACACAATCTCGACATATTTTGGCCGCAATTGATGCCGCGGAAATCGACTGCGACCGAGCGTCTCCCTTGATCACGGGTTCGGCAGGCAAGGTCAGATCGCGCGGGATCACATTGCCGTCGATCAACGCATAATCGGCGGGGGTCTTCAGCCCCTCCAGCGCGCGCAGCATGGCAAGGTGGCTCGCCCTCAGGATGTTGAGCTCTTCAATCTCTTCGACCGAGGCATGGGCAACGCTGACATCCGCAACCTGCAAAAGCTCTTCATACAGGCGTTCTCGCGCAGGTTTGGTCAGCTTTTTTGAATCGTTCAGCCCCTCGGGAATGCGATCCGGGTCCAGCACCACGGCAGCGGCAGTGACCGGCCCCGCCAAGGGCCCGCGCCCCACCTCGTCCACGCCGGCGACCCGCTCAAAGCCGCGCGCATGGGCGGCCCGTTCAAATTCAAAATCTGGTTTCATGACCCGTGAAAACCCCAACCCGCGCCAAAGCTCAAGCCCCGCCCACGCGAATTGTGACCTTGCGAAGACTGCGATGTCACAATCGCAAAAGATATCCACAGCACATAAGAAAGGGAGGGATGCCCGAACATCCCTCCCTTCCCCACCCGAGAGCATCGAAATGCCCCCGGTATTGGCACGCTGAGATTAACCGCGCGCCAAACTGTATCCCGCGCCGCGCAGGCAGCGGGCGTCATACCCATAGCGGGTGCCCCGATGGGTCCGGATCTGCTGCGCGCATTGCTGCGGCAGACGGTTGGCATGACGGAAATTATTCTCAAGACAGCGGCGGCCGAACATCAGCACCTGACCGCGACGCGTGTCAAAACTCTGGAAACACTGTTTGGGCAGCAGCTTGGCGTTGGCATGGGTGTGATGCTGCTTGCGCTTGTAGCCCTTGGGCAGCGGACGCGGCTCTACCCGGTGGCGCGATTGCGGCGCGCGGTAGACGGGCACGCGCTCGGCCCGTTGAGGGCGTGGAGCGCGGTACACAGTGTTTGGCGCGTGGCGGTGCTTTGATACTTCCTGCCGGGCACGTTCCTCGTCACGCTTGTTCTTGTCGTGAATGATCTTGCCGACAATGGCCACGCCCAAAACACCGACCGCGATTTTCGCCAGATCCCTGTTGCGGTCGCCCGCGGCGGCGGGGGCAGCAGTAAAGGCGGTGATAGCGACGGCTGCGGCTGCAATCGAGGCGATGAATTTATGGTGCAATGTAAAGCGCATTGTCTGATCCTTTCGGTTGGGGGCAACATGGGAAGCACCCCATGCAAAGCCATCAAGAGCGAGGCCGTGGGATCAAACTGGCCGCACCCCCCTCAGACAGGCAATAACACCCCCCTGTTATCGAATAACAAAGCGGTACAGACCCAATGGATATTGAATATCCGCCCGGATAGGCGCAGTCTGATCGTCATGAAACACATCCTCCTTTCCCTGGCTGCTGCGGGGCTTCTGGCCCTCTCCGCCCCCTCTGCCCAAGCGGCGGAATGTTTTGCCGACTACAAGGCAAAGCAGGAAAACCCCTTGCGCCTGCATTATGGTGTGGCGCAGGTATCCGGTGACTGCAGCCGTGCCTCGGCGCAGGCCCAATTGACGGACCGGCTGGCTGCAAATGGCTGGACGTTGCTGACGATCGTCTCTGTCTTTGGCAAGGATGGCCTAAACCAAAGGAAAGCGAGTGCCGGACCAAATTTCCTCCGCTTCTGAGATGCGCCGCACGGGCGGGCGTTTTGTCGGCGGTGGTATCGCGGCCGTTGTGACGATCATTCTGATCGGCGCAGGGCTGTTGCTATGGGCCCTGCCCGACGCCAATGCCTTTAACGCGCAGGTGGAACGCATCTTTGTCGAGAACGACGATCTTACGACTCAGGCCGAAATCAAACTGCTTGAAATTCTCGCACAATCGGGCACCGCGTTTTCCGAAACCCTGTCGAGCTACCGGATCGTGATCATCGTGCTGCTGGTCTTTGCGACGGCCATGCTGGTCGCGGCGCTGGTGTTCCTGATCATGCTCGTGGGCTTCAACCGCCGCATGGCGCAGATCGAACGGGTGGGGATACAAGTAAACTCGCTCCTCATCAGCCGCGAGGAAAACACCGTCTACCTCAACAACCTCGGCTTCAAACTGACCGCCGCCGCGATGGAAACGATGTCGGTCCTTGCCGAAGCGCGCATGGATGACGATGTGCTCTCAGGCTCCGAGATCGAGGGCATGATCTCGGGCCGGACCGCCGCTGACTGCGACGAAGCAGCAGGGGCCACGCGCATCAAACGTCTGCGCGATACATTGGGCAACCAGATCGTGTCGGAACTGCTGGTCAAGAATATCGCGCGGCGCGGCTATATGCTGGCCATCGACAAAGACGTGATCAAGGTCATCTGACCTCTTCATTTTGCCCTGAAAACTCCGGGGGAGTCGCGCCTGCGCGACGGGGGCAGCGCCCCCCTGCCCGGTCTCGTGTCATCCGCGACATTCACCCCCGCTTTGTCGATCCGCGCTTTATCAGCTCCACGCCGAGCCGGATATGCGGCGTGTGGATGGCCGCGCGGTCAGCGATTGCGTCCCGAAGCAGGGTCATTGCCCCTGCACCGACCTCGTAGCGCGGCGTCGCGACAGAGGTAATGCCCGGGTTCAGGTGCCGCGACATTTCAAGGTCGTTGAAGCCGCAGATACCCAGATCGTTGGGGACGTTGATGCGACGGCGTTCGGCCTCGAACAGCGCGCCGGCGGCGAGGTCGTCATTATTGCAGAACACAGCATCGGTGTCTGGCGCTTGCGCAAGAAGATCGCTCAGCAGTTGCCCGCCCATACCCACCGAGGACGGGTAGGTCGTCGTGATCACGCGGCTCGGATCATACACGCCGCGCGCCTGCGCTTCGGCTGTGAACCCCGCAAGCCGCGCCTGCGAGCGCGGGTCCATTCGCGCGCCCAGAAATCCGGGCTTTTTGTACCCCGCATCAATCAAGTGCCGCGTGCCTTCGACCGCACCATCGTAGTGTGAGAACCCGATCATGAGATCAATCGGAGAGTCCGACACGTCCATAATCTGCACGACGGGACAGGGCGCGGACTTGAGCAGGGTTCGTGCTGCGTCGGTTTGGTCGATCCCTGCCACAATCAGCCCCGCCGGACGCTGACGCAGGAAGGTACGCAAAAGGTTTTCTTCCTTGCTGGGGCTATAGCGGAAATTACCGATTTGCACCGATAAGCCCGACCCGTCGATCACATCGTAAACACCGCGCAAGACGTCAGAAAACACCGCGTTGGTCAGCGATGGGACCAGCAGACCCACCACATTTGTCCGCTCGGACGCAAGCGCCGAAGCGGCTTGATCCGGTACATACCCAAGCAGTTCGATCGCAGCCTGAACCTTCTTTCGCACACCAGCCGAGACCATGTCGGGGGCACGAATCGTCCGCGATACCGTGATAGCGCTGACACCGGCCTCTGCCGCGACTTCATTCAACGTAACCCGCTTGTATTTAGTGTTCTTTTCCATGTGATAAAACCTATCACGTGCACAGCTCTTTGGGAATAGTTGACAGATGACAGCGCTGTCATTAGCGTCCGCCCATCGTCACCGTTTACGGTTACGACTTTTTAGGGAGGATAAATACATGCGCTTTACCGCTAGGCTTCTGGCCGCAACCGCACTTGTCAGCGCCGGGCTGGCCGGTGCCGCTGCTGCACAAGATTTTTCGCTCAAGTTCCAGTCATCTGATCCGGCAGGCAACGCCAACTTCTTGCTGCAGCAAGAATGGGCCAAAGACGTCGCCGCCAAAACCGACGGCCGCGTCGAGGTCGATCTGCTGCCCGTTGAAACAATCGTCGCCCATACTGAATCTCAGGATGCCGTGGCGGCTGGCATTATCGATGGCCACGTCACCGATACCTCTTATTTCGCAGGGAAAGAGCCGGCGTTTGGTCTGATTGCCAATCCGGTCGGGGCATGGTCAGACCCGCAGCAGATGTTCGACTTTATGGAGAACGGCGGCGGCAATGAGCTGATGAACGAAATGCTTGAACCCTACGGTTTGCATTTCATCGGCGCGACGACCCCCGGCCTCGAGGCGTTTCTGTCGAAGGTGCCGCTGGACGGTGTGGACGATCTGAAGGGGCTGAAGATGCGCGCCCCCGAAGGTATGGTGCAGAAAGTCTTTGCCGCGGCGGGCGCGTCTCCGGTCAACCTGCCTGGCTCCGAGGTCTTCACCTCGCTTGACAAGGGTGTGATCGACGCTGCGGATTATACCGTCTTCTCGACCAACCACGCGCAGGGCATGCATGACGTGGCAAACCATCCTGTATACCCCGGCTTCCACTCCATGCCGCTGGTCGAGGTGTCGATCAACAAAGGTGTATGGGATTCGATGCCCGAGGATATCCAAAGCGCATTGGTGGAGTCCGTAAAAGACTTCCGGCAGCTCCAGGTGTCGACCTTGGCCGAACGGGACATGGCCGCGGTGAAAGAAGCCGAAGCCAACGCCGATATCACCGTGCACAATTGGTCCGATGAAGAGCGTGCGAAATTCCGCGCCTTCGCCAAGACCGAATGGGAGAAGGCGGCCGAAGCATCCGACGCATCGCGCAAAGTCTATGACACGCTGACCGCCTATCTCGAAGAAAACGGGCTGCTGCAATAAGCGCCGAAGCACCAGCACCCTTCCGGACAGACCAGAGGGGTGAACGCTCGGGAGGGGCATATGCAAGACAGGACAGATCCCAAGGTCGCGGCCAGCGCACCCGTGGATATTGACGCACCCAAGGGGGCGATCCCAGAGGCCGGGCTGCTAGGGCGCGGCATCGACCGGATCGGCATCCTTTTTGCCTTTGCGATCCTCGCCTCTGCCGCGATCCTAGGGATCGAGGTGGTCTTGCGCTATGTCTTTGACGCCCCGACGATCTGGGCGCATGAGACGGTGATCTTTCTGAATGCCACCGCTTTTGTCTATGGGGGGCTCTATGTTGTATCGCGGGATGCGCATATCCGTGTGGTCCTGATCTATGACTACCTATCAGCCCCGTGGCGGCGCGTTTTCAATGTGGTAATTTCGCTGGTCTGCCTCGTGGCGACAGCCTTCTTCGGCTGGGCCGCATGGCAAAGCCTTGTGCGAGCGGTCTGGACGCCAACCGGCGCGATCCGGCTGGAAAGCAGCGGCAGCGCATGGGATCCACCCACGCCGGGGATGCTTAAAATCTTTCTCTTTACAATTCTCGTGGTCATGGCCGTGCAGTTCGCTGTGCTTGCTTGGAACTACATGACAAAACAGGACCGGTGATGGACCTTCTCACAGCGCTGTTCGACTTTAAGGCCATGGGGATCGAAGTGGCGACAGGGGCGATGTTCGTCACCTTGTTCCTGCTGCTGATCACCGGCATGCCACTGGCTTTCGTGACCCTGCTCGTGGCGCTGATTTTTGCGCTTGGCTGGTTCGGTCCAATGGCCGTGCCGTTGATCACCAGCCGCATCTTCAGCTTCGTCAATTCCTTCGTCTTCGTGTCCGTACCGATGTTCGTATTGATGGCCGCGATCCTTGATCGGTCGGGCATTGCACGCGATCTGTTCGACGCCATGCGCGTGGTCGGTGGCCGTCTGCGGGGCGGCATCGCGATCCAGACTTTGCTGGTCGCCGTGGTGCTGGCCGCCATGTCCGGCATCATCGGGGGCGAGGTGGTGCTGCTGGGTCTGCTGGCACTGCCCCAGATGTTGCGGCTTGGTTATGACCGGCGTCTGGCCATCGGCGTATGCTGCGCGGGCGGGGCCTTGGGGACAATGGTGCCCCCGTCCATCGTGTTGATCATCTATGGTCTGACGGCGTCCGTCTCTATCGGGGATCTGTTTACCGCGTCCTTCCTGCCCGGTCTGATGCTGGCAAGCTTCTATATCATCTACGTGCTGGTGCGGGCCTACATGAACCCCGACATCGCCCCGATCCCGGAACCGGACGAGACCTCGACAGCCGAGAAGATGCGTCTGCTCAAAGGGTTGATCTTGCCAATCATGGTGGTGATCTTTGTGCTGGGGTCGATCTATGGCGGCATTGCCTCGGTCACCGAAGCCTCTGCCATCGGGGTGATCGGCGTGACCCTGTCCACGATGATCCGCGGCGAATTCACCACAGAGCTGATGGTGGGCGCGGCCAAGCGGACGCTCGCGACCGTCGGGATGATCGTCTGGATCGGGATCGGAGCCTCGGCACTGGTCGGGGTCTTTAACCTGATGGGCGGCATCACCTTTGTCTCTAACCTGATCACCGGCGTGTCCGACAATCCAACCGTGATTGTCTTGTTCATGATGGCGATCCTCTTTGTCCTTGGGATGTTTCTGGACTGGGTAGGGATTGCGCTGCTGACCATGCCGATCTTTGTCCCGATCATTCGCGATCTTGGTCTTGATCCTGTGTGGTTCGGTGTGGTCTTCGCCATGAACATGCAGGTCAGCTTCCTGTCGCCGCCCTTTGGTCCTGCCGCCTTCTATCTCAAGTCGGTGACACCATCCGATATCTCTTTGGGAGAGATCTTCCGCTCTCTCCTGCCCTTCATTGCCCTTCAAATCCTCGCGCTCGCTATTCTCATTGCCTTCCCGGGCGTGACCGGCCGCTGAAAGACGAATTATGACCGACACCAAATCTCTGCGCTCCCGTAAGTGGTTCGACAATCTCGACGATCCGGAGATGACCGCGCTTTATATTGAACGCTACCTGAACTACGGGCTCACGCTTGAAGAACTGCGGTCAGGCAAGCCGGTGATCGGGATCGCGCAGACCGGCAGCGACCTGAGCCCGTGCAACCGCCACCATATCGAGCTGGCCAAACGGACCCGCGACGGGATCATCGCCGCCGGAGGCATCCCGATGGAAATTCCGGTGCACCCTATCCAGGAAACCGGCAAGCGTCCGACCGCGATGCTGGACCGTAACCTCGCTTATCTTAGCCTCGTCGAAAGCCTGTATGGCTACCCGATCGACGGCGTCGTGCTGACCATTGGCTGTGACAAAACCACGCCGGCGCTGCTGATGGCAGCGGCGACGGTGGGCATGCCCGCCCTGGCCTTCTCTGTCGGGCCGATGCTGAACGGCTGGCACCGGGGCGAACGTGCAGGATCGGGGTCGGTGATCTGGCAGGCGCGGCAAGAGCTGGCGGCCGGCACAATCGACGCCGAAGAATTCCTCGAGATCGCGGCCTCTTCCGCCCCCTCGGTCGGGTTCTGCAACACGATGGGCACCGCGTCGACGATGAACTCCCTGTCAGAGGCTCTGGGTATGCAGCTGCCCGGCGTTGCCTCTATCCCCGCACCTTACCGCGAACGCGGGCAAGCGGCCTATCATACGGGAAAACGTATCGTTGATATGGTCCATGCAGACCTGCGCCCGGCCCAGATCATGACCCGCGAAGCCTTCGAGAATGCCATCGTCGTCAACTCCGCACTAGGCGGTTCAACAAATGCGCCGATCCACCTCAATGCCATCGCCGCGCATCTTGGCATCGCGCTGAGCAACGGAGACTGGGAGGAATTCGGCCACGCCGTGCCACTCCTCGTCAATATGCAGCCGGTCGGCACCTATCTGGGCGAAGACTTCCACCGAGCGGGGGGCACAGCCGCTGTGATCGGTGAATTGTTGCGGGCCGGGCTTTTGCCACATCCCGATGCGCTGACTGTAACCGGTCAAACGATCGCCGAACTCTACACCGACACGCCGATCCTTGATGAGGATGTGATCCGCCGCGCGGCGTCACCGTTGAAACCCAATGCCGGTTTCCTGAACATGCGCGGCAACCTGTTCGACAGCGCCTTGATGAAAACCTCTGCCATCGACGCGGGCTTTCGGGCGCGCTATTTCTCGAACGCACAAGAGGCATTTGAAGGCCGTGTCGCGGTATTCGACGGACCAGAAGACTTTCACGCCCGCATCGATGACCCCGCGTTGGGGCTGACCGACGACAGTGTTCTGGTGATGCGTGGCGCAGGGCCCAAGGGCTATCCCGGCGGGGCCGAGGTGGTGAACATGCGCCCGCCAAGCTATCTGATCAAACAGGGCGTCCGCGCCCTGCCGTGTATCGGCGACGGGCGGCAGTCGGGCACCTCTGGCTCCGCGTCGATCCTTAATGCATCGCCCGAAGCTGCGGATGGGGGCGGGCTTGCGCTGTTGCAAGACGGCGATCCGATCCGGATCGACCTGAAACAGCGCCGCGTTGATGTGCTGCTGGATGAAACCGAGCTTGCCGCGCGCCGCGCTGCGCTGGACGCTGCGGGGGGCTATGCGCAGCCAGAAAGCCAATCCCCCTGGCAAGAGATCTTCCGCGAGAAAGTACGCCCCTTCTCCGAAGGTATGGTCTTTGAAGGCGCTACCGAATACCGCGACATCACAAGCCGCGGCCTGCCGCGCAACAACCACTGACCCATGCGCGACTTCGATATTATCTGCATCGGCGAACCGCTGGTCGAGTTCAACCAGATCAACGGGACGCAGTGGCATCAGGGGTTCGGTGGTGACGTGTCAAACGTCGCCATTGCCGCTGCCCGTCTCGGCGCGCGCAGCGCCATGGCGACGTGCTTGGGCGACGACGGTTTCGGGCAAGAGCTTCGCAATCTTTGGAGCCGCGAGGGCGTCGATGCCTCCTGCGTTGCGACGGACGCATCGGCCCCGACGGGGCTCTACTTCGTGCGGCACGGGTCGGATGGGCACCGGTTCGAGTATCGCCGCGCAGGGTCTGCTGCCAGCCGAATGACCGCAGACAGCTTGCCTGTTGACGCCATAGAGCGCGCCCGGTTCACCCATCTGTCCGGCATCACTCTGGCGATCAGTGCCAGCGCGCGCGATGCCGGTCTGGAGGCGATGCGTATCGCACGGGCGGCCGGACGGCAGGTGTCTTTCGATCCGAACTTGCGGCTGGCGCTCTGGCCCCTTGAGCAAGCCCGTTCCGTGATTACCCAAGCGCTCGGGCTGGCGGATATCGCGCTGCCGGGTCTGGATGACGCGCGCCAGATTACGGGGCTGGACACCCCCGAAGGCATTGTGCGGGCGTTTCACGAAATGGGGCCGGACATCGTCGCCCTGACCCTCGGAGAGGACGGCGCGCTTCTGGGGCACGCCGGAACGATAACGCATATCCCCGGCGTTCGGGTCACAGCCGTCGACGCCACAGGTGCCGGAGACTGTTTCGACGGGGCCTTCCTGACCCGCCTGTCAAAAGGCGACACCCCCGAAGCCGCATGCCACTACGCCGTCGCGGCCTCTGCGCTGTCTGTCCAGGGCTACGGCGCCGTCGCCCCGCTGCCCACTGTTGCCGACATGGCGGCGGGTTAAGCAAACGTCTGCGCGGGCGGGGGCAGCGCCCCCTCTGGACACTCCGTAATGCTTGACCCTAGGGTACGCCGAAACAGCACCAAGGATCATGCCCATGCCAGCCCCCTTCAACGCATTCAAACAGGCTTTGAAACAAGGCGACACCGTCTTTGGCTGCTGGCTGGGTCTTGCGGACACCTATAGCGCCGAACTGATGGGGACCGCCGGTTTTGACTGGCTGGTGATCGACGGCGAACACGCGCCGAACGACCTGCGCTCTATCATGGCGCAGCTTCAGGTGCTTGAAGCCTCTGACAGCCATCCCGTCGTGCGCGTCCCCGTGGGGGAGACCTATCTGATCAAACAGATGCTGGATGCGGGGGCGCAGACCCTGCTGGTGCCTATGGTGGATAACGCCGATCAAGCCCGCCAGCTGGTGCGCGATGTCACCTATCCGCCTCACGGCGACCGCGGTGTCGGCTATGCGCTGACCCGTGCCGCGCGTTTCTCGCAGATCGCGGATTACGGCACCACGGCGGATGATGAGATCTGCCTGCTGGTGCAGGTCGAAAGCGTGAAAGGCCTTGAGAACCTGAATGCGATCCTCGCGGTCGACGGGATCGACGGCGTGTTCATCGGCCCTGCGGATCTGGCGGCTGATATGGGGTACATGGGCAATGCGCTCCACCCCGAGGTGCAAGACGCGATCATGACCGCGCTGCACAAGGTACACGCGGCGGGCAAGGCACCGGGCATCTTGTCGACCCACGACGACATGACCCGCGACGCGCTTGAGGCCGGGGCGCAGTTTGTTGCGGTCGGGGCGGATGTTCTGCTGCTCAGCCACGCGGCGCAAGCGCTTGCGGGCAAATGGCGTGACACACTGACATGACGCGCGGGGTAGCTTTGTTGGGGCTGGGCTATGTGCTCAGCCAGTTTTTCCGTGCCTTTCTGGCCGTGCTCAGCCCGTCACTGCGCGTTGATCTGGGGGCCACGCCCGAAGACCTCGCCTTTGCGTCGGGGCTTTGGTTCTTCTCCTTTGCGGCGATGCAACTGCCTGTGGGATGGGCGCTGGATACAGTCGGGCCGCGGCGCACGGCGGCCAGCTTGCTGCTGGTGGGCGGGGGCGGCGGGGCGGCTTTGTTCGCGGTGGCGACGCAGCCGCTGCATATCAATCTGGCGATGGTCCTGATCGGGATCGGCTGTGCGCCGGTGTTGATGGGAGCCTACTATATATTTGCGCGTGAATTCGCACCAAGCCGCTTTGTCGTGCTCGCCTCTGTCATGGTGGGCATCGGCACGCTTGGCAATCTCGTCGCATCCTATCCGATGGCGATTGCGGCGGAAACGATCGGCTGGCGCGCGTCTCTTTGGGGGCTTTGCGCCATCACCACGCTCACGGCGGTTGGCATCTGGAGCGTCGTGCGCGACCCCGCCACCCCCGAAGGGGAGCAACGCGGCAGCCTTCTTGGCGTGTTCAAGATCAAGGCGCTGTGGTTCATCTTTCCCATCATGAGCGTCAGCTACGCCCAGGTCGGCGCGTTGCGCGGGCTTTGGATCGGCCCCTATTTCGAGGATGTCTTTGCCGCGAACGCTCACCAGATCGGCTGGGCGACCCTATTGATGGGCATCGCGATGGTGGCAGGCAGTCTTGCCTATGGCCCGCTGGACCGCGTGATCGGCAGCACAAAATGGGTGATTGTCGGGGGCACGGCGCTGAACCTTGCGGCCTTGGTGGCGCTTATGCTTTTCCCCGACAGTGGCATCATTCTTGCCACCGCGCTGATGGCCGCTGTCGGTTTCTTTGGCGCGACCTATGCGGTGATCATCGCCCACGGCCGCAGTTTTATGCCGCCGCAGCTGGTCGGGCGGGGCATGACCCTGTTGAACCTGTGCAGCATTGGTGGCGTTGGCGTGGCGCAGTTCCTGTCGGGCCGCGTCTATGCGGCCAGCCAGCCCGCCGTCACCGCGCAGGCCCCCTATGTGATGATTTTCACCCTGTTTGCCGGGCTCATGGCAGCGGGTCTGTTCGTCTACCTGTTTTCCCGCGATGCAGGCGAATAGGCCACGCCCCCTTCCCCCGCGGGCCCAAGCGGTATAAGAGGCCCGCACCATCACATTTTAGTATTGGAGTTTTAAGATGGGTTATCGCGTCGTCATCGCGGGTGCCACAGGCAATGTGGGCCGTGAAATGCTGAACATTCTGGCCGAGCGCCACTTCCCTGTAGACGAAATCGTGGCACTTGCCTCGCGCAAGTCTATGGGATCCGAAGTCAGCTTTGGCGACAAGACGCTCAAGACGAAAGACTTGGATACGTTCGACTTCACGGGCTGGGATATGGCGCTGTTCGCCGTCGGTTCGGAAGCGACCAAAAAATACGCACCCAAGGCCGCCAAGGCCGGTTGCGTGGTCATCGATAACTCGTCTCTGTACCGCTACGATCCCGATATCCCGCTGATCGTGCCAGAGGTGAACGCCGACGCGATCCACGATTATTCCAAGAAAAACATCATCGCGAACCCGAATTGCTCGACCGCGCAGATGGTTGTCGCGCTCAAGCCGCTGCACGACCGCGCCACGATCAAACGTGTTGTCGTGTCGACCTACCAGTCGGTGTCCGGTTCGGGCAAAGATGGCATGGACGAACTGTGGGACCAGACCAAATCGATCTACAACCCCACCGACGACAAGCCCGCGAAGAAATTCACCAAACAGATCGCCTTTAACGTGATCCCGCATATCGACGTCTTCATGGACAGCGGTGACACGAAAGAAGAATGGAAGATGATGGTAGAGACGAAGAAAATCGTCGATCCCAAAATCAAGGTCACAGCGACCTGTGTCCGCGTTCCGGTCTTCGTGGGCCACGCCGAATCGATCAACATCGAGTTCGAAGAGCATCTGGACGAGAACGAGGCCCGCGACATCCTGCGCGAAGCCCCCGGTATCATGGTGATCGATAAGCGCGAAGACGGTGGCTATGTCACCCCCGTTGAGTGTGCGGGCGATTTCGCAACCTTCATCAGCCGCATCCGTCAGGACAGCACGATCGACAACGGTCTGAACCTGTGGTGTGTCAGCGACAACCTGCGCAAGGGTGCCGCATTGAACGCCGTGCAGATCGCGGAACTGCTGGGCCGCGAAGTGTTGAAAAAAGGCTAAGCGCCCCCTGATCTTTATGTTGGGAAAGGCCAGTGCGATGCGCTGGCCTTTTTCATGTCCGGCATGTTCAGATCAACGCTGCCGCGGGCGCTTTGGTGATCAGGCGGCGCTCTGTTTGTCTGACAGCGTGGCAAAGTCGAACCACAGCTCTTGTTGCCGGTATCCACCCTTGATCAGATGTCCGCGTCGCAGCACCTCGGGAAAGTCATCGGCCCAGTCACGGTAGCGGTCATTGCTCACGACAACCGCCCCCATCTCGCGCGCGGCGGTCAGGATGAAGGGATCGGCCGGCGATCCGCTTGGCACGACCATCACCTGATCCACCGGCAGCTTCAGCATCGCCGCCAGCGCCGCATCATCTTTGTAAGCGTTCGTCAGCAGATGCCCTGCGTTGGCATCAAAGACCACGCCTGTCTTGAAGCCAAGGTCTTTCAGGGTCCGCACCACGTCCTGCACGGGCGTGATCAGCGGCGTGCCGCCCCACCAGTACATGACGTTTGACCCGTCAATCACCACCGCCCCACGGGCACTGCGCCGGGATTGGCCCGCCAACCATACCCGCGCCTCGCGCAGGAGCAAGATGGCGCTGGCGATGGCACAAGGCCCCGCCAGCAAAACCAGATCCCCCCAAACCGGCTGGGAGGTCGCGATGACCGTACCGATGATCGACACGGTCAGCAAAAGCGCAGGAACGATCACGCGCAGGTGCCGCCGGAACCGTCCCTGTCAGACCAGCCCATTATACAGGCCGGAACATCTCTTTATCGGCGCTATAGCACTCGAGCCCGCCCTCGCCGATGTTGTGCCACAGGCCATGCAACGTCAGCTCGCCCGCTTTGACCTGCTGCGCCACAAAGGGGAACGTCATCAGGTTCTCAAGAGAGGTCATAACAGCGTGTTTCTCAAGCTGGCGCGCCTGCTCTTTCGGGTCTTCGATGTCCGATACCGCATCGTATTTCGGGCGCAGGATATCCATCCACCGACCGACAAAACTGTCCTTGGCATCCAGCGCTGGCGCGTTGCCTTTGCACATGTCCAGACAGCCCTGCACACCGCCACAGCTGGAGTGACCCAACACGATAACATGCGCAACTTTCAACGACTGAACCGCATATTCAACCGCGGCCGACGTACCGTGCTGCTGCCCGTCAGGCTGGTAAGGTGGCACCAAGTTGGCGATATTGCGGTGAATAAAGAATTCACCCTGATCCGCCCCAAAGATCGATGTTACATGCACGCGGCTATCGCAGCACGAAATGATCATTGCACGAGGATGCTGCCCGTCGCTGGCCAAACGGCGGTACCACGACTCGTTTTCAGCGTAACTGGTTGCTTTCCATCCGTGATACCGTTGAACCAGATAATTCGGGAGCGGTTTCGCGTTATCCATCTCTGTCTCGCCTTTACTAAATTTTAACCAAATTACTCTGAATTCGCATCGTATTCGAGCGAAAACGCACACGGCCGTAAACGAATTGGACATCAATTGGCCGACATAGTGCAGATGCGCTGTGGGGGCGTAATGATGAGGTGACTCTAATGTATGTATTGCAAATGCGGCCAGTCGAACAAGTCCGCGTAGATCAGGAACGTCTGGGTATCCTGTATGACCAACTGGGTGAATCAGGGGCCGAAGATGTCGTCTGTCGCGCGATGGAGGAATTGGCCCTGCGCATGTCCCACTGCGACCGTCTGTATCAGGCATCCAACTGGCTTGAGCTGCGTAAAAACTGCCGGTCGCTGATTGCGATTGCCGAACAGGTGGGGCTGCAAAAGCTGGCAAACGTCGCGGGGGATGTGATCTGCGCGATCGACCAGAACAGTCACGTCGCGATCGGGGCGACGCTCACGCGGCTGATCCGCATCGGCGAACGGTCGCTGACCGCGATCTGGGACACGCAGGATGTGACCCTTTGACGGGCTTGCAGCGCCACAGGATACGTCTAGGCTGCGCGCGACTATCACGCACGAAAGGCCCAGCCCTATGTCCGCTCTCTTCGCCGATCCCTCCGCCGCTGCGATCCCGCTGCATCTGATTGCGTCCGATGCCCTGCCTGACTGGCTCGACGGGCAATCCGATGCCACACGCACTTGGGTCGCGGCACAGGGGTTTACCGGCGCGTTGGGGCAGGCGTTGTCGCTGCCGGGCGAAGATGGCGCGCTGCGCATGGCTCTGGCGGGCTACGGTACGGCCAGCGCCCGCAAACGGGGGCGCTTCCATCTGGCAGGTGCCGCGGCAAAGCTGCCCAAGGGCGACTATGACCTGCACGCCGACCTGCCCGCGGCAGAGCTCGCGGTGGAGGCTCTGGGGTGGCTGCTCTCGTCCTATCGGTTTGACCGCTATGCCACGCAATCGCCGATGGCCGCCCGCCTTGTTGCGCCCGCTGGGATCGACGCCGATCACATCCGCGCCCTCGCCCAAGGGGAAATGCTGACCCGCGACCTGATCAACACGCCCGCCTCGGATATGGGCCCGCCCGATCTGGAAGCCGCAGCACGTAAACTGGCAGATCAACACGGGGCACAGATCTCTGTCATCACGGGCGACGATCTGTTGGCACAGAACCTGCCGCTGATCCATACCGTCGGCCGCGCCGCCGACCGCGCGCCCCGGCTGATCGACCTGACCTGGGGCAAAACCGGGAAAAAGCTGACGCTGGTGGGCAAAGGCGTATGTTTTGACACCGGTGGGCTTAACCTGAAACCCGGCGCGTCGATGGGTCTGATGAAAAAGGATATGGGTGGCGCGGCGGCGGTACTGGGTCTGGCGCATATGATCATGGCCACGGGGATGGACCTGCAACTGCGCGTGCTGATCCCCGCGGTTGAAAACGCGGTCTCCGGCAATGCTTTCCGCCCCCAAGACATCCTAACCTCGCGCAAGGGCCTCACGGTCGAGATCAACAATACCGACGCCGAAGGCCGGTTGGTGCTGGCCGATGCGCTGGCACTGGCGGACGAGGACAAGCCCGATCAGATTATCTCTATGGCGACGCTGACCGGTGCCGCACGAGTCGCCGTGGGCCCCGATCTTGCCCCCTATTTCAGCGACGATCCCGATTTCGTCGCCGCGTTGGAATCCGCTGCCGCCACCCACGCCGACCCCGTCTGGCGTATGCCCTTCCACACGCCCTACGAACCGCTGATCGAACCCGGTATCGCCGATCTGGATAACGCCCCCTCTGGCGGGTTCGCGGGCTGTATCACCGCCGCGCTGTTTCTGCGTCGCTTCGTCACCGACAGCCCCTATGCGCATTTCGACATCTACGGCTGGCAACCAAGCGCCGCCCCTGCCCGCGCCAAAGGCGGCGTGGGTCAGGCCACACGCGCGCTGCATGCCAGCCTCGGGGCGATCTTGTCAAAATGACCGACCGACGCCTGCATCCCGACCCCAAGCGGATCACCGAAAAGACAGCGGCGCAGATCACCCTGCCGGTCGTTGATCTGAACCGCAGCCCCGACGGCCCCCGCGACCGGCAAGCGCTCTTGGGTGAGGCGCTGACCGTGCTGGATCGCACCGATGGCACCGCCTATGTGCAACTGACCAAGGACAACTACTGCGGTTACATATCCGAAACCGCCATCGGCCCTGCGGTCCGCCCGACTCACGTCGTCACCGCACCCGCCACCCACGCCTATGCGCGTGCCGATCTGAAATCACCGGATGTCAGCAGCCTCAGCTTTGGCAGCCGCGTTGTTGTGACGGGAACGGAAGGCCGATTTGCCCAGACCTCGCTTGGTCATATCCCGACCCAGCACCTCGCACCGATTCCGCACGCTTTCCCGGACCCCGCCGCCGTCGCGGAGCTGTTTCTCGGCACGCCCTACCTCTGGGGCGGGAACAGCCGCTGGGGGATCGATTGCTCGGGCCTCGTTCAGGCCGCCTTCCTCGCCTGTGGCATTCCCTGTCCCGGTGACAGCGATCAGCAGCAGACCAGCTTTGCCGAGCCCGTGGCAGGTGCAGGCCCCGTCCCGCGCGACATCCGACGCAATGACCTTCTGTTCTGGAAAGGCCATGTGGCGCTGGTCCTCGACCCTTCCACCATGATCCACGCCAATGCGCATCATATGGCCGTCACCCGCGAACCCATCCAGGACGCACTGACCCGTATCGCCACAGCCGACGGCCCGCTGACCGGGCAAAAACGGCTAAGCCCTTCCAAATGGCCTTAAATCCGTCCGCCCCCTCGGCCGGCGCGGCGGTCTAGGTGTCGACGGCGCGGATCATCTTGCGTTCCAGCACGCGCAGCACGGCAGCCAGATCCTGACCGCGGCGCAATACCTGTCCATTGGCCCCGATCACCGCGTACATCCCTTGCTTCAACCGCAGCTTGGGACGTTTCTCGATCCGGTAAAGCGGCATCTCTGCAGTGCGTCTGAAGATTGAAAACACCGCGACCTCGCGCAGCGAAGAGATTCCATAGTCGCGCCATTCCCCCGCTGCGACCATGCGCCCATAGAGCGACAGGATCGGGCCAAGCTCCGTCCGGTGAAAGGAAACCTGTTCGGGCGCGCGTTCATTCTGCGGGTGTGAGGGATGAATATGCACTGTCATGTTTTGACAGTTGCGCCCTTCGCCGCTCAAATCAAGAGAGCCACCGATCAATTCTCTTGAACGCGTTACATTATTTGTGCAAGCATCCAAATTGTGAAACATAAAGGCCCACCATGACCCCGCAACTCCGCGCCGAAAAATCCGCCGCTGCCATGTGGTCCACCGATACGGCCAGCCAGGCTTTGGGGATGCGCATCGACCATATCGCCCCCGGCACGGCGGATCTGTCGATGGTGGTCACCGCAGCCATGTTGAACGGCCACGGCATCGCCCACGGCGGGTATATCTTCACCCTCGCCGACAGCGCCTTTGCCTTCGCCTGCAACAGCTACAACCAGCTTGCCGTCGCCCAGCAGAACCAGATTTCCTACCTCGCACCGGGGAAGGCTGGCGAACGGCTGCACGCGGCGGCACGCGAACAATCCAGAACCGGACGCTCCGGCGTCTATGACGTGACAGTCACGGGGGAGGATGGGCGCACCATTGCCTTGTTCCGTGGCCTGTCACGCACCATCAAAGGCCACCATTTCGAGGAGGAAATGACCCCATGAAAGACCTCACGCCTGCCCGATCGTCGCTTGACCCGATCGAGCTTGCCAGCCGCGATGAAATCAGCGCCCTGCAATTGGAGCGGCTGAAAAAATCCCTGCACCACGCCTATGCGAATGTGCCTTTCTACCGTCAAAGCTTTGATGCCGCGGGCGTCCACCCCGACGATCTGAACGACCTAAGCAATCTGGCAAAATTCCCCTTCACCGTGAAAACCGACCTGCGCGACAACTATCCCTTCGGCATGTTCGCCGTGCCCCGCGACCAGTTGGCGCGCATCCATGCGTCCTCGGGCACCACCGGCCAGCCGACGGTCGTGGGCTACACCAAGAATGACCTCGCCAATTGGGGCAGTGTCATGGGGCGGTCCTTGCGCGCGGCAGGGCTGAAACCCGGCGACATGCTGCATAACGCCTATGGCTACGGGCTGTTTACCGGAGGGTTGGGGGTGCATCTGGGGGCAGATAGCCTTGGGCTAAGCACCGTACCGATCTCGGGCGGGATGACCCCGCGACAGGTCCGCCTGATCGAGGATTTCAAACCCGACGGCATCACGGTCACACCCTCTTATGCGCTGTCGATCCTGGATGAATACGCGCGTCAGGGCATCGATCCGCGCCGGTCTTCGCTGCAAGTAGGTATCTTCGGGGCCGAACCCTGGACCAATGCCATGCGGCTCGAGATTGAACAGGCGTTTGATATGCACGCTGTCGATATCTATGGCCTGTCCGAGATTATGGGCCCTGGCGTGTCCTGCGAATGTGTCGAAACCAAAGACGGTTTGCACATCTGGGAGGATCATTTCTACCCCGAGGTCATCAACCCCGAAACCGGACAGCCCGTGGCCGACGGCGAACAGGGGGAGCTGGTCTTTACCTCGCTCACCAAAGAGGCGTTTCCCATCATCCGCTACCGCACCCGCGATTTGACCCGCCTGCTCGCCGGCACCGCCCGCAGCATGCGCCGGATGGAGAAAGTCACCGGCCGCAGCGACGACATGATCATCCTGCGCGGCGTCAACGTCTTCCCCACCCAGATCGAAGAGGCGTTGATGGCCACCCCCGGTCTCGCCCCGCATTTCCAGATCGAGCTCAGCAAGCCCGACCGCATGGATCAGATGCGGGTGCTGTGCGAATGTGTCGACGCCACCGTCGACGATGCCGCCCGGCAAACAGCGGCACAGCAGCTGGCCGCGCAGATCAAGGAAACCGTGGGCATCAGCGTGATGATCGACGTGGGCGATGTGAACACCATCACCCGTTCCGAAGGCAAAGCGGTGCGGATTATCGACAACCGGCCCAAGGGCTAAGCCGCGTAGCGCGCCAGAAATACATCGACCGCGCTGTCTACCACGCGGTCGATCTCTGCCTGAGAAATCCTGTCGATGATCCCAAAGGTCAGTCGCAGCCAGACATCCCCCTTGCAAAGCTCTCCGAATTGGTCGGCCGCCAGTAGCGGGTCCTCCATACGCAGCTGCCCACGCGCGACAGCGGTCTCGAAATACCCCGCCATCTCGCGCCGGACCACAGCTGGGCCAGAGTTGTAAAAACGCTGGCCAAGCTCGGGGAAGCGGTCACATTCGGCCACACACAGGCGAAACATCTGCTGACCAAAGGTCGATGTGATGAACCCCAGCAGATGCCGACCGGCCAGCCCCAGCACCACACGCGGCGGCGCATCTGTGTCGATGCTGTCGAAAGCCTGCCGCGACTGGCGGGCACATTCGGTATCGGCGACCTCCATGAACAACAGACGTTTGTCGGGGAAATAGCTGTAAAGCGTCGCCTTGGACACACCGGCGGCACGGGCAATCGCATCAACGCTCGCGCCCTCAAACCCGTCCGCCATGAAGACATCACGCGCCCCCGCAAGAACCTGATCGAATTTACGGCCCTTACGAACCTTGGTCTGGTCACTGGTCATGAAGGCTCCGGCAGTTTGAAAGGCAGAGTATAAACTGAACCGTTCAGTTCCAAGTCCCAAATGCAGCCCCCCACCCCAAAGCCTGTGTATTTGCGTCACAGCACTGTTGCCCCGTTGCACGAAGCACAGGCAGCCGCTACCAATTTCACATGCTGGCGATCTTTCTCAAGACACTTCCCTTTTTCGCGCTGATCGGCTTGGGCTATTGGGCCGGGCGCACGCGGTTCTTCACGGCAGAGGCCACGGCCTATCTGACCAAATTCGTCTTCTATTTCGCCCTCTCTGCCATGCTGTTCCGCTTTTCCGCCAACCTCTCTTTGGCCGAGGTGTGGGACAGCCGCCTTGTCGCGGCCTATCTATGGGGCACGGGCTTTGTCTATGGCATCGCAACGCTGACAGGCTTTCTGCGCCGCCTCGATGTCCCCGCCACCGCGATGGAGGCCCAATGTGCCGTGATCGGCAACACCGGCTTCCTCGGCGTGCCCATGCTGACCCTGCTGCTCGGGACAGAGGCAATCGGCCCCGTCGTGCTGGCCCTGGCGGTGGATCTGATCGTGTTTTCCAGCCTCATCGTGATCCTGATCACCGGGGCGCGCGATGGTCAGCTGAGCCTGCGCGCTTTGCGCACGATTTCCGTGGGGCTGGTGAAAAACCCGATGATCGTCGCCATGACCCTTGGCTTTATCTGGTCCGGCCTTCAGATCCCGATCCCTGATCCGATGAACGAATTTCTGGCCATCCTGGGCGGGGCCGCGACCCCCGGCGCGCTTTTTGCCATCGGGGCGTCGCTGGCGACGAAATCGGCGGAGAAGCTGCATGTCGCGGGCTGGCTGTCGTTTTGCAAACTCGTGCTGCATCCGGCCTTTGTCGCCTTTGCCGCGCTGTGGCTGTTCAACGTCGATCCGTATAAGGCGGGCGTGATCATCGCCACCGCCGCGCTGCCGGTCGCGGGCAATGTCTATATGCTGGCCCAACATTATAACGTCGGACCGCAACGGGTGTCTGCCGCAATCCTTGTCTCGACACTGCTCAGCATCCTCAGCGTCAGCCTTGTCATCGCGTGGGTCACCGCGCTTTAGCCTTCACCCTTTCGCAAATACTCAGCCAGCGCAGCGTCCTGCCCTTGCCGCGCAGACCGAGGGCCGATAGCCATAGACCAACCAGACACAGGAGACGCCCGATGAAAACGATTTCCGAAAACGCCAGCTTCCGAGGCACCCAAGGCGTCTATTCCCACCGTTCCACCGCCTGCAACTGCGACATGACCTTTGCGCTGTTCCTGCCCGAAGAGGCGCAGCAGGGCCCGGTGCCCTTGATGTGGTTCCTGTCGGGGCTGACCTGCACCCATGAAAACGCGATGACCAAAGCGGGGGCGCAGGCATGGGCCGCGGAACACGGTATCGCGGTGGTCTTTCCCGACACCTCCCCCCGCGGCGAGGATGTGGCCGACGACGACGCTTATGATCTGGGCAAGGGCGCGGGCTTCTATGTGAACGCCACCCAAGACCCGTGGGCACCGCATTTCCAGATGTGGGACTATATCGCCGACGAACTGCCGGCGCTGCTGGCTGAAAACTTCGCGCTGGATATGGACCGGCAGGCGATCTGCGGCCACTCCATGGGCGGGCACGGGGCGCTGACGCTGGCGATGAACCTGCCGGGGCGCTTTACCTCGGTCTCGGCTTTCGCGCCGATTGCGCATCCAACCAGCAGTGACTGGGGCCGCAAACAACTGGCAGCCTATCTGGGCAGTGACGAGACAACCTGGGCCAAACATGACGCGACGCTTTTGATGGCGGAACGCGGCTTTGACGGGCCGATCCTCATTGATCAGGGCACCGATGACCAATTCCTTGACCTGCTGAAACCCGAAGCACTGGCCGAGGCGATCGCGAAAGCCCGCCAGAACGCCACATTGCGAATGCAGCCGGGCTATGATCACAGCTATTTCTTCATCTCGACCTTCATGGAAGACCACATCGCCTTCCACGCCGATGCGCTTTATGCGCGATAGGGCGCGGCGATGACGGTGCTTTATATCGACGCGGACGCCTGCCCCGTGAAGGCAGAGGCGAAACGCGTCGCCACCCGCCACAAGGTGCGGATGTTTGTGGTGTCCAACGGCGGGCTGCGTCCCTCGCAGAACCCGCTGGTCGAAACCGTGATCGTCCCCGATGGACCCGACATCGCCGACATCTGGATCGCCGAACGCTGCGGCCCCGGTGACGTCGTGGTGACCGGCGACATTCCCCTTGCCGCGCGCTGCGTCGAAGCCGGCGCGCGGGTGCTGAAACACAACGGCGAAGCACTGACCGCAGCCAATATTGGCAATGTGCTGGCGACGCGTGATTTGATGGCCGACCTGCGTGCCGCGGACCCGTTTCGCCAGGGCGGCGGCAAAGGGTTTACAAAGGCCGACCGCTCCCGTTTTCTGGACGCGCTAGAACGCGAGCTTCGCGCGGCACAACGATAGGGCAAGGGCGGCGCAGGTGCCCCCATCGACCCGGCAAAAGGAAGAGCACATGAAACCAGCGGCAGTCGTCTTTGACATCGGGAATGTGCTGATCGAATGGCAGCCCGAACGGTTCTATGACTCCGTGATCGGAGAGGACCGCCGCCGCGCCATGTTCGCCGAGGTGGACCTGCACGGCATGAACGATCTTGTCGATAGCGGCCAGCATTTCACCGACACGATCTATGCCGCCGCTGAAGCCAACCCCGTCTGGCGCGACGAGATCCGCATGTGGCATGATCGCTGGATCGAAATGGCCGCCCCCGTGATCCCCCGCTCTCTCAGGCTGAAAAAGGCGCTGCAGGCCAAGGGCGTGCCGGTGTTTTCGCTGACCAATTTCGGCATCCAATCCTATGATCATGCGGCAGAACACTACCCTTTCCTGCGCGCCTTTGATCGCGATTTCATCTCGGGTCATATGGGTATGATCAAACCCGACCCCGCGATCTATGCAGCGCTCGAGGAAGGATCGGGCCTGTCCGGCGACGCGCTTTTGTTCACCGACGACCGTATCGACAATATCAACGCCGCCAACGCCCGCGGCTGGCAGACCCATCATTTCACCGGGCCGGACGGATGGGCTGACAGGCTCGTCGCTGCGGGGCTGTTGACCGAAGCAGAGGCCGCATGACCCAGTTCGACATCATCCCCTTCGACGCCGGCGACGCGCTGCTGGACTGGATCGGCCTGACCGACGCACTGGCCGAGGGGCACAACCTGCCGCGCGCCGAAATCGCGGATACGTTTTTGTATCGCGGCAAGGATACCTTGCTGAACCGCGCCGCATGGATCGACGGGCTGGGTTTGGCGGTGAAATCCGCCACCATCTTTCCCGACAACCCCGCCAAAGGGGCACCGATGGTGAACGGCGGCGTGTCGCTTTACGCAGATGATCACGGCGCGCTCGAGGCTTTGGTAGATTTTCACCTCGTGACCAAATGGAAAACCGCCGGTGACAGCCTGCTCGCCGCGCGCAGGCTTGCCCGCCCTGACAGCCGCAAAATCCTGATCGTCGGCGCGGGCACCCAAGGGCGCGGGCTTCACGCTGCCTACCGGGCGGCGTTTCCCGATGCCGAATTCACGGTGTGGAACCGATCCGCCCCCAATGCTCAGGCGATGGCACGTGATATCGACGGGCTGCGCATCGCCGATGATCTTGAGGCCGCGGTGCGCGACGCGGACATCATCACCAGCGCCACCATGTCGACCGAACCGCTGATCAAGGGCGCGTGGCTGCAACCCGGCCAGCACCTTGACCTGATCGGTGCCTACCGCCCCGACATGCGCGAGGTGGATGATACGGCGCTGACCCGTGCCCGGGTCTTTGTCGACAGCCTCGACACCACGGTTGAACATATCGGTGAGCTGAAGATTCCGATGGCCCAAGGTGTGCTGAGCGCAAGTGACATCGTCGCGGATTACTATGATCTTGGCGCGTTCACCCGCCAGTCAGAGGATGACATCACCCTGTTCAAAAACGGCGGCGGCGCACATCTCGACCTGATGACCAGCCGCTATATCCTTGACCGGTGGCGCGCTCACAGATGATCTGGTTTCTTCTCATTGCGGCTCTGATCATCGCAATCCCGCTTGTGATCGAACGCAACCGTGCCGAAATGGAGGACGCGGACCGCGGCAGCGCCCTTGGCCAATTCGCAGAGCTGCCCGACGGCGTGACCCATTACGCGTGGACCGGCCCCGCTCAAGGCCCTGTCGTCGTTTGCATCCACGGGTTGACCACCCCCAGCATCGTCTGGCGCGCGGTCGCCCGCGGGTTGGCGTCGATGGGGTACCGGACTCTGACCTATGACCTTTACGGGCGCGGCTATTCTGACCGTCCGTCTGGCCCGCAAGATCGCCAGTTCTTTATCAAACAGCTGCAAGACCTGCTGGAAGATCAGGATGTCACCGGCAGCTTCACCCTGCTGGGTTATTCCATGGGCGGCTCTATCGCGACGTGCTTTGCCGCCGCTTTCCCCGAACGTGTCGAACGGCTGATCCTGCTGGCGCCCGCTGGGATGGGGCTGGCACCGAACAAGCTGGTGGACTTTATGGCCAAAACCCCGCTGGTCGGCGATTGGCTGATGCTGGCGCTGTTCCCGCCGACCTTCCGGCGCGGCATCAGGGCCGAACGTGACATCCCCGTACAGGTCCGCCACATCCACGACCATCAGGCCGAACAGTTGGACTATAAGCAACATGTTCCTGGGGTGTTGGCCAGCCGTCGCGGTATTCTGGCGGATGTGCTGCGGGACGAACACCGCGCGATCCGGACGCATGATATCCCTGTGCTGGCGCTTTGGGGGCAGGATGATCAGGTGATCCCCGCGTCAGCCATCGGCAGCCTTGCCGAATGGAACCGCGCCGCCGAACACGAGGTGATCAAAGGCGCAGGCCACGGCCTGCCCTATACCCATGCGCCCCAGATCATTGCAGCGATCAAGGCACATATCGACACGGCGGATAAGGCGACAGATTAACTCGTCACCAGCCCGGGCAACCGCTTCTCGCGGATGGGTAAATGGATCAGCGCGCTAAACGCGCCCACGGCCACACCGATCCACCACACGGCGGTGTAATCGCCGTAAGCGTCGTACATCCGCCCGCCCAACCAGACCCCCATAAAGCTGCCCAACTGATGGCTGAAAAACACGATCCCATAAAGCGTGCCCATGTAGCGCAGCCCATAGATATGCGCGACCAGCCCGCTGGTCAGCGGCACCGTCGCCAACCACAATGCCCCCATCCCGATGGAGAACAGGATGACCGACACCGGCGTGATCGGCAGCAGGATAAACAACGCCGCAATCACGGTACGTCCGGTATAGATCGCAGCCAGCAGGTACTTTTTGGAATAGCGTTTGCCCGCCCACCCCGCCAACAATGTTCCGGCGATATTGGCCAGACCGATCAGGGAAATCGCCACCGCACCCAGGGCAGAGGTTGTTGTGATCCCGATGTTATGCAGCACACCACCCGCAAGGATCGGACCGCAAAGTTCGGTCACGAAGGCAGGAAAATGCGCGGTGATAAAGGCCAGCTGATAGCCGCAGGAAAAGAAGCCGATAAAGATGAAGGTAAATGTCGGGTCGCGCAGCGCCTTGCCCAGGATTTGCGACAGGCTTTCCTCCAGCTCGGCCTTGCTGGCCATCGCGGGGGCGCGCATCAACGGCAGCGTCAACAACATCGCCATGATCGCGCCCGCAAAGACAAGAAAGGTCGCCTGCCAGCTGAGGAACCCCAGCAACCATTCCGCCACTGGCGCACCAAAGACCTGACCCGCGCTGCCCGCCGCCGTGGCAATGGCCAGCGACATCGACCGGTTCTCGGCCGTTGAGGCGCGGCCAACCACGGCCAAAATCACGCCAAAGCCCGTTCCCGCGATCCCGAAACCCACCAACCACGCATAGGTTTGGTGTTCAATCGGTGACACCGAATTGGCCGACAGCACCAGACCCACGGCATAGACCACGGACCCGATGATAATGGCGCGGCGGTCTCCGATCTTCTCGGCCATCGCGCCAAAGATCGGTTGACCGATGCCCCAGGCGAGGTTCTGGATCGCGATCGCCAGCGAGAATTCGGAGCGCAGCCAGCCGAACTCTTCCGCGATGGGGATCTGAAAGACGCCAAAAGAGGCACGCACGGCAAAGCTGACCATGATGATCAGACACCCGACGATCAGCACCGGTGTGAAGATTGACGTATTTTTCTCCATGATGACCCCCGAAGCACGTGGCGCCACCGTAGCTTTGAAACCGGGGCCGTCAATTTCAAAACTGCGCGCATATCGTCCTGCGGGGGTTCTTCCCAAAGCCTGTGGCACATAGTAAGCCAAAGGCATGACCGATTTACGCACCATTTACGATAACCGCGTTGCCGACGGCAGCCTGTCGCCGGACCCCGCGCAAGAGGCCGTACTGCCAGAGCTTGACCGCATTCGCAGCGCCTTGATGGCCCCGCAGAAAAAGGGCTTTTTCAAGCGCGCGCCCGAGCCACCGCAGGGGCTGTATCTTTGGGGTGGTGTGGGTCGCGGCAAGTCGATGCTGATGGATATGTTCGCGGCAAATATGGGCGATGTACCAACGCGGCGGGTGCATTTCCACGCGTTCATGCAGGAAATTCACAACGCAATGCATGAGGCGCGGAAAACAGGCGTCGACGATGCGATTGCGCCAGTCGCAGCCGAGGTCGCGAATAGCGTGAAGCTGCTGGCCTTTGACGAGATGCAGATCACCGACATCACTGACGCCATGATCGTTGGCCGGCTTTTTGAGGCACTTTTCGCCGCTGGTGTGGTGGTGGTGACAACGTCGAACCGGATACCGGATGACCTCTATAAAGACGGTCTGAACCGCCAAATATTCCTGCCCTTCATCGAATTGATCAAAGAGAAGATGAAGGTGATGGAGCTTGCCAGCCCGCGCGACTACCGACAGGACCGATTGGCGGGTACGAAATCCTATTTCACCCCCGTCAACCCAGAGAGCCGTGCCGCGATGAATGCCGTCTGGGAGGATTTGGCTGGCGGCCCGGGGGAGGAGCTGATCCTGCGGGTGAAGGGGCGCGATGTCGTCGTGCCCGAGTTTCGCAACGGTGTCGCCCGCGCCAAGTTCCACGCGCTTTGTGGTCGACCCCTAGGGGCGGCAGATTATTTGACATTGGCAGAGGCCGTGCGCGTGTTGATGCTGGATGATATCCCCAGTCTTGGCCGGTCAAACTTCAATGAAGCCAAACGCTTTGTGACCCTGATCGACGCGTTATACGAGGCTAAGGTGAGGCTGATCTGCTCGGCCGCGGCCGAACCCGAAATGCTATATCTGGAGGGGGAAGGCACCTTCGAGTTCGAGCGTACGGCATCGCGTTTGCGCGAAATGCAGGGGGAAGGCTGGGGCGCTTAATTGCGCCGCCGCCCCGGGGCGTACCCATCCCGCTGTAGATCGACTGCAGCCAGATAGAGTGGCGCGGCCTGATCGTGGTAAAATGCGACGGACTGGCGGATCTGCCGCCCGTCGCGAGCATGATCTTGATCGCCGTCAGTCTGGCGGGCGGCCAAAGCCTTGCGTTCGGCGACAACAACCGCCGTCAGCAAACCTGCCGTATCCAGCGCACCAGAGGCTGTCGTAAGCGCCGGTGGTACTTTGAAATCGCCTTTGGCCGCCGCGCTGTTCAGCAAAGTATCAATATA
Source organism: Sulfitobacter sp. SK025 (assembly GCF_003352105.1). Lineage (NCBI taxonomy): Bacteria > Pseudomonadati > Pseudomonadota > Alphaproteobacteria > Rhodobacterales > Roseobacteraceae > Sulfitobacter > Sulfitobacter sp. SK025. The sequence continues at coordinate 196,780 of NZ_CP025808.1, forward strand.
GCTGTCCGACCGCTCCGTGCTAATCGCCCAGATCAGGTAGGATTCAAGCACTTGGCCGCGTTTGCTATCATCGAACGATTGGACGATCGCGCTGACGGCATCGCCCACGTCAAAGGAAGCGTCTTTGTGCATCTTGTTGAGCAGCGTCGCAGGCGACAGCGGCACAAAGGCTGGCCCACCGGAGGCCAGATACGCCACCTGTCCATTGGCATAGCCCTGCGCGGCGTCGTGGCCCCCGGAAGATCGCCAGTGATCGACGATAAAGGTCACACCGACAAAGATTGCGAGCAGACGGAGATGGCCGAACACCATCCTGCGCAGCGCAAGGAAATTCTGATACGTATTGGTCATTGCATTGGTCCCCCCAAAGGCAAAAATGTTACCCTCGGACCTTAGGACGCAAATTCCCTACAAATCGTAAATATAGCCAATTCTAATTGTTAAAAGGCTATCCGTTTTCCCGCAAAATTGCGCCTGCCAGATAGAGCGAGCCGCAGATCAATACCCGCGCGTGGGGCACCTTCGCGACAATGGTTGCAAGCGCTTCGGCGACGCCAGGTGCCTCTTGCGCGGTCAGGCCGACGTCGATCGCTGCGCGCGCGGTTTCGGTGGCCGGCAACGTTGCTGCTTCGCCGGGGATCGAGACGGCGAACAATTGTTCTGCATGACCGGCCAGCGGGTGCAGATAGCCGCCGATATCCTTGGTGTTCAACATGCCACAGATCAGGAATGTGGGGCGGGCGGGCATGTCTTCTAGCACCGCCGCGATGGCGTCGCCCGCAGCAGGGTTATGCCCGCCGTCCAGCCATAATTCGGCCTGCGGCGCACTGTCGATCAGCGGCCCGTGACGCAGACGTTGCATTCGGGCGGGCCATTCGGCGCGGGTCACAGCGGCCTCGCAGGCTTGCGCGGAGGCCCCCAATTGTCGCAGTGCCGCCAAAGCCGCACCGGCGTTGGAAATCTGGTGCGCGCCCAACAGGTTAGGCTTGGGTAGGTCCAGCAAACCCGTGTCATCCTGATAGACCATCCGTCCCGCTTCGGGGGCCACATGCCACTGCTGACCATAGGCAAAAACGGGGGCGTGGTGGCGTGCCGCCTGCGTCTCTATCACCTCGAGCGCGGCATCTTGTTGCGGGCCGACGACGCAGGGCACGCGACGTTTGATGATGCCGGCTTTTTCACCCGCAATCTCCGGCAGGGTCGTGCCCAGAAACTGTTGGTGATCAATCGACACCGGCGTGATGACGGTCAATGCGGGCTGGTCGATCACATTGGTCGCGTCCAGACGCCCGCCAAGGCCGACCTCAAGCAGGGTATAATCCGCCGGAGTACGGGCAAAGGCCAGGAGCGCGGCGCAGGTCGTGATCTCGAAATAAGTGATGCTCTCGCCGTTGTTGGCGGCGTAACATTCATCCAGCATCTCGGTCAGCGCGGCTTCGGAAATCAGCTCTCCGGCAAGGCGGATGCGTTCGTGAAAGCGCGCCAGATGGGGCGAGGTATAGGCGTGGACGCGGTGGCCATCCGCCTCAAGCCCCGCACGGATCATCGCCTGTGTCGATCCTTTACCATTGGTACCGGCAATATGGATCACAGGGGGCAGGTCGTTCTGGGGGTTGCCCAAAGCGTCCAGCAGCCGCCACATGCGATCCAGCGTCAGGTCGATAATCTTGGGATGCAGCGCCATCATACGCGCCAGCACTGCATCCGATGTGTTCTGCGTCATTTCGCCTTGGGTTCCGCCGCTTCGGCTTTGGGGGCCGCATCGGGTTCTGGCGTCAGCGCATGGGCAATATCGCCGCCTTCGGTTGGCGCAGGCAGATCGCCGCGCACCGCGGGCGGCAGCTTCATCAGCATCCGCGTGATGTCGATCAACTCGTCCCGCATCTGGGTGCGAGGAGTCACGCGGTCCAGCATGCCGTGGTCCAGCAGATATTCGGCGCGCTGGAAGCCTTCGGGCAGCTTTTCGCGAATGGTCTGTTCAATCACACGTGGGCCGGCAAAGCAGATCAGCGCATTGGGTTCCGCAATCTGGACATCCCCCAGCATCGCATAGCTCGCCGTGACACCACCGGTCGTGGGGTGGGTCAGAACGACGATATAGGGCAGCCCCGCTTCTTTCAGCATCTGCACGGCGATGGTGGTGCGCGGCATTTGCATCAGGCTCAGGATGCCTTCTTGCATACGCGCGCCACCGGCGGCGGAGAAGAGAACCAGCGGGCATTTCAGCTTAACCGCTTTTTCAGCCGCGGCGATGATGGCATTGCCGACATACATGCCCATGGACCCGGCCATAAACGAGAAGTCCTGACCTGCCGCGACGATCGGCGTGCGGCCGATTTCACCGGTGGCGACCAGCATCGCTTCGGCTTCGCCCGTTTGTTTCTGGGCGGCCTTCAGACGGTCGGGGTATTTCTTCTGATCGCGAAAATGCAAAGGGTCCGGCGTCGGCGCGGGGACTTTGACTTCGGTAAAGATGCCGCCGTCGAACAGCGCCTTGAAGCGTTCACGCGGGGTAATCGCCATGTGGTGACCACAGCTGGTGCAGACGTTCAGGTTGTCCGACACCTCGCGGTGGAACAGCATGGTGCCGCACTCTTCGCATTTCGTCCACAGATTGTCCGGCGTCTCGCGACGCGAGAAGATGGAGTTGATCCGAGGACGGACGTAGTTGTTGATCCAGTTCATGGTGAACCTTTGCTTCCAGTTTCGCCTTCCAAATAAGCTGACGCGCAGTAAATTGCAATCAACGGCGGATCGCCAACCGTGCGGCAAGCCAGCTGACCAGCATCAGCGCGAAATCGACGGGCAACCACGCGCGCAACGCGTCAACATCATCCATCCCGAAGGGGGTCAGATACAGCGCCAAACCCGATAGGTCATCGGGCAGAGAGGTGATGACGATCGCCGCGACATTATTGCAGAAATGCACTGCAATGGCTGGCCCCAGCGACCCTGCCCGCGCGGTCAGATCGGCCATCAACATCCCGAAGACACCGGCCCAAAGTGCTATGACCAGCGCATTTTCGCCGGCTTGATCGGGAAGATAGTGCCCAAGCGCGAAAATCACGGCCGGCAGCACCATCCACACCAGCGGAGAGGTGAACCGTGCCGCCAGCTGCTGCTGGACATAACCGCGAAAGACGATCTCTTCGGCGCTGACCTGTACCAGCACCCCGAGCAGCGAAAACGGCAGCAGCATCAGCCATGTGCCAAGCGCGAGGTTGGGCACATAGGGCGCGCCAAGGTTCCACGGTGGCAGCAAATAGGTCACCGCACCAAGCAGCACCAGCATCTTGAGCACGGCCCAGAACTGCGGCACCACAAGCCCCGACGGGCCGATCAGGCCTCGCACGGGACGTTTGTGGATCACCCGTGTCACCACGGCCACGCCGACGATCATCAACCCGAAGCTGCCAAGCAGCAGGAACATCGCCATCGGCGTCTTGCCTGACAGCAAGCTGTCATAAAACCCGTCCGCACGCGGCCCCATCAGGTTGAACAGGGTGGTGAACATCAGGTTGTTGAGCAGCAGGTAGATCGCGGTTGCCGCAAGAAAACCCAAGATCAGCCGCCACAGCGCCGCCGAGGGGATCGCAGGGGCGACAAAGGCTTTGTGGGCAGCGTATCGGGTCACGCGGGGTCATCTCCTACGGGCGGGGGCAAGGCTTCGTCTTCGCGCGGAATATCCACCCGTGCCGCACGAAGCAAGTCGGCGGCGTTGGTCAGATGGCTTGATACCGTGCGTAGAAGGCTCAGCAGGATCACACGGTCGTTTTCAACCACCGACTTGAATTGATCCGCGCCGATCCGAAGGAAACGGCTGTCTTCGAGGGCGACAAAATCCATCTGCCGCGACTCGTTCACGATGACCGAAAGGTCACCGATCAACCGCCCCTTTTCGACGGTCGAGACGTGATGCGCCAACCCTTCGGGGTCGCGCCAGCTCAGCTCTCCCTTCCCTGACAGACAGAGGTAGACCGCATCTGGACGTTGGTCTTGAGCAAAGACCATTTCCCCCTGTGCGACGGTGTACCACTGCGCCGCAAAGGCCAGCAGGCGCTGGTTGCGCGGGTCGAGGTTGCCGAACAAGTCGTTGCGCGCGATGATCCGCAGCTTGCGTCGCAAATCGTCCGAGATGCTGTCGTCCTGACTGGGGATATCAACCTGCGCCAGACCGTCAATCCGCCCGCCACGGATCTTGATGTACATGTCGAAATCGTCAGGATTGGCAAAGGAGCTATCCATGTAGATCTGGGTCGTTTCGGGCAGCAGTTCGCTGACCTTGTCGCGCAACCGTTGCAAGCTTTCCGCGTCATGCCCCGCAAGCGACTGGTTCAGGATCAGGATATCGGGTCGTTTCATCGCCGCGCGGCTGAATCCGGCGCGTCCCTGAAACATCATCGCGATATTTGACCCGCCGATGCTGACCGGCAGATCAAAGACGTTGAGCGCGACATCCTGTTGCAGCCCGTGTTTCTTGAACACGTCCGACACCACATCCAGAACCAGATCCGCCTGAAGCCCCGCCACGGCGGAAATCCGGCCATACAACACGTTTTCGAGTATCGTCAGACGCGGCAGATACTGGTCTGGTGTGATCGGCACGAACATATCCCGCGCCCGTTCGCGCATCTCGGCCCCCTGCTGCTTACGGATTTTCAGGATCTCGTCCTTGAAGGTCGCAGGGAAAGCCGGGCCGATCTGTTCGGCCGTGAAGGCAAAGGGCACGGTAAGCAGCAACGAGAATTCATCCTCGCTCAGCGCTTCATCCCCTTTGGCGCGACGCCGCAGCGCGATATCGACCAGTTGTTCGTACAGTTCTTCCTCGATGCCGAGCGCGGTGAACAGCGGGTGGTCGGTGCCATCACGTCCAAAGGTCTGGTGCAACGTTTCTACGAGCGTCTGTGAAATCGCGATGCCCTGCTCGGCCAGCCCCTGTTCGATGATCATCGCCAGAAAGCTGCGTTCAAGCGCCAGACCCGCCTGCGAGATGCTGCGGATGGGCGCGGCGAACATCAGGTTCCCCCCAAGCGGCAGCGCCGGGTTGAACCGATCTGGGTCAAAGCGGTGCACCACCTTGTCCAGCCCTTGCTCTTTCAGCCGCTCGTGCACCTCGTCGCGCAGGGCAACCACGCGGGCCGCAAGCTCGGGGTGTTTTTCGGGGTCCATGCGATCGGCGGCCATGCGACGGAACATCATGTCCTGTGTGCCAACGGCGCCGGCCAGCTCATACCACCAGTCGTTGATGTCCTCGCGGGTGCTCAGATCGGCGAGCCCGGGGTCCAGCCAATCCGCCTTGGTGCTGTCCAGACTATTGCCCGACCGCTTTGTCTCGATCGCGGCGCGGTCGGTTTTCTTGGGGTCCCAGAGGACGGTTTTCGGGCTCGACCGCAGGGGCATCAGCAGATTGTCTCCGACGGTGCCCTGAAACAGATAGGGGTGCGCATCGGAATAGCCGATCCGCGCCGCAAGCACGGCCTGATGCAGCTCTGCCAGATTATGCCCCGCCATCGTGATCCGCCCGCGGCTCGGCACGGCCTCGCGCACCAAAAGCTCTGCCAGCGCGTTGCGTTCGGATTGGTTGGGCATCTCAAGCGCGACGCGCGCGCCTTTGGGTATTTCGAAGTTCAGATCATCCAGGATCGTATTCCCGTCCGGCGTGCGCAAAGACACATGTTCCAGCACAATTGGGCCGCGCAGGTGCGGGACGTCTTCGGGCTCGCCTTCGAACAGGCGCGCGTCGATCTCGCCGCGCGGGGCGAAACGTTCAATGACCACATCCCACCGCAGCGACATGTCCTGCGTCTGGTTATAATAGGTCAGCAGTTCCTTCCACGGGCTCGACAAATCCTTGTAGGCCGCCAAGGCCGCGACCAGCGCGCCCACCGTGATCTGCCCCTTGATCGCAAGATACCCCCCCACGGCATAGAAAAAGAACGGTGTCAGCTGGGTGATGAAGTTGTTGAGAAACTTCATGAAGAATTTCTTCTGATAGATCTGGAAGCGGACCTCGAACAGTTGGCCAAGCCGGTCGGTGAACAGCGCCAGACGGTAACGCCAGCCGCCGTTGGTGCGCAGATCGGTGATACCGGCGGCAGTCTCGCCGATTTCCGACGACAGGTGCCGCACTTCCTTGATCCGCTGTTTGTTCAGCAGGTTGATCTGCCGCTGCAGCATCGGGATGAGATACGCCTGCAACGGGATCAATGCGACGCCCGCCAACCCGAACCACGGGGATTGCAGGAAGAGGAACAGCAGGATGATCAGCATCTGCCCCGCCTGGAACACAGGTTGGGCGACCGCATCGCCCATCAACCCGCCCATCGGCTCTGCCTCCGAGGTGACCATCGACACCAGCTCGCCCTGACTGGTGTTTTCGAAATAGCTGCGCGGGAAACGCATCATCCGCGCGATCAACTGATAGCGGAAGCGACGCAGTAGCCGCTCTGCCAGCACCCCCTTCATCGTGTTCAAACGCATCTTCATCAGGCCGTGGATCAGCACCGAGAAAAGATAGGCAAAACACAGCACCATCAGGAACTGCACCTGACTGAACGACATCCCGAAAACGTCGATCACATCGGTCTCTGCCCCAATGGCATCGTTGATGATGCGCTTGGGCAGTTCGAGGGTGATGTAGAGGATCGGGAAGGTAATCAGCGTGAGGACAAGCAAAACCAGTTGGTCACGACGGGAGTATTTCCAAATAAAGGAAAAAATCGAATGCTCCATGCAGGGTCGCTTTCGCTAGGGGCGGCACAGAGCCAAGGATTATTTAACACCTAAGCCCACAGCCCGCGCTGTTCAACTGGTGGCTTGAGCCTTGCAGCGACAGGGCTGGGTGGCTATTCCGGTGTAAACGTCCACTCAGGGAGGCCTGCCACATGTCCACCAACACCCGCTTTGATAAATCCAGACTGCCAAGCCGGCACGTGACCGAGGGGCCAGAGCGCGCACCGCACCGGTCCTATTACTACGCAATGGGCATGACCGAAGAAGAGATTCACCAGCCTCTGGTGGGTGTGGCAACCTGCTGGAACGAAGCGGCCCCCTGTAACATCGCGCTGAACCGTCAGGCCCAAGCGGTCAAGGTCGGCGTCAAGGCGCAGCAAGGCACGCCACGCGAATTCACCACCATCACCGTCACCGACGGGATCGCCATGGGCCACGAGGGCATGCGCTCTTCTCTGGCGTCGCGCGAAGCGATTGCCGACACGGTAGAGCTGACAATGCGCGGTCACTGCTACGACGCGATTGTCGGTCTCGCGGGCTGTGACAAATCGCTGCCGGGCATGATGATGGCGATGCTGCGGCTAAACGTGCCGTCCGTCTTCCTCTACGGTGGGTCGATCCTGCCGGGCAAAGTCCCGGAAGGGGCCGATGTGCCTGCTGATTTCGCCAGCCGCGACCTGACTGTGCAAGACGTTTTCGAAGCCGTGGGTAACTACCAGAACGGCAGCATGTCGCAAGCCGCGCTTGAAGTTCTGGAACGCGTCGCTTGCCCCACAGCCGGTGCCTGCGGGGGCCAGTTCACCGCCAACACCATGGCCTGCGTGTCCGAGGCAATCGGTCTGGCGCTGCTGAACTCCTCTGGCATGCCTGCGCCCTATGAATCCCGCGACGCCTATGCGGCGGCCTCGGGTGAAGCCGTCATGAACCTGATCGAAAAGAACATCCGCGCGCGCGACATCTGCACCCGCGAAGCGTTCGAGAACGCGGCGCGTATCGTGGCCTGCACCGGCGGGTCGACCAATGCCGGTCTGCACCTGCCCGCTATGGCCGCCGAGGCGGGTATCGACTTTAACCTCAGCGATGTATGCGACATCTTCCGCGACACCCCCTATTTCGTCGACATGAAACCCGGCGGGTCGCATGTGGCAAAAGACCTGTATGACGCGGGCGGCGTGCCTGTTGTGATGAAAGAACTGCGCAAGGCTGGCCTGCTGCATGATGACTGCCTCACCGCCTCGGGCCTGTCCATCGGTGAAGAGCTCGACAAGATCGAACGCGAGGCCGACGGCAAGGTGATCCACGCGATCGAAACACCGATCAGCAAGACCGGCGGCGTCGTTGGTCTGCAGGGCAACCTCGCGCCCGAAGGGGCCATCGTGAAAATCGCTGGCATGTCCGAAGACGACATCGTCTTTACCGGTCCGGCGCTGATCTTTGAATGTGAGCAAGACGCGTTCGAAGCCGTGCAAAACCGGGCCTACAGCGAAGGCGACGTGTTCGTGATCCGCAACGAAGGCCCCGCTGGTGGCCCCGGCATGCGCGAAATGCTGGCGACCACGGCGGCCCTGTCCGGTCAAGGCATGGGCAAAAAGGTAGCGCTGATCACCGACGGCCGTTTCTCCGGCGCGACACGGGGTTTCTGCGTTGGTCACGTCGGCCCAGAAGCCGCGCATGGCGGACCGATTGCCTTGCTCAAACAGGGCGACATGATCACGCTGAACGCGATCACCGGTTCGATCTCGGTCGATATCTCGGACGAGGAAATGGCAGAGCGCAAAGCGGCTTGGCCCGGTGCCCGCAAAACCAACTATCAAAGCGGCGCACTGTGGAAATACGCGCAGCTTGTGGGCCCAACCTATCTTGGTGCGGTGACGCATCCCGGCGCGAAGGCGGAAACACATGACTATATGGACCTGTAAAGGTCCGCTTGCCGCCGTTGGCGTGATGCTTCTGACCGCCTGCGAGGGCGGTCAGGGGCTTGGCGCGTCCTCGGGTGCCGCCAAGCCGCCGTTGTCCCGCGCGAAAATGGCCGGAGGGGTCGAACTGGTCGCCCCCGATGGTTTCTGCATCGACCAAACCAGCCTCGAGGCGCGCTTTGCCGTGATTGCACGCTGTGACGGATTAGGGGCCCCTGCCTCTGCGGGGGCAGCACCGCGTGGGTTGATCACGGTCAGCCTGACCCAGTCCAAACCCGGCTCCCTGCCAAGCGCCCAGCAGATCGCGGCTGAAACCTCGCTGCAGAATGTGAGCGATGTGGAGAAAGGCGACCAAAGCGTCACATTCCGCGCGCAGGGGCGTATTCCTGTCGGTGGGATTTCCCCCAACCAATGGCGCGGCGTCGCACGGATGGGCACGCAAACCGCCGGTATCGCCGTCTACGGCCCCGAACGCGGCGAGATCGTCAGCGCCTCTGGCCGAAGGGTTCTGACGCAGTTGATCACCCGCAGCATCGACGCCAGCGCACCTGCAAAAACCACCGTCGCGCAACGCAACTAGCGCGCCGGCCTCTTGGCCCATTTCATTTGTGCCCTCACGCCACAGGCGGTAGGGTACGACCAACAACCCATTCGTAATCGGGGCAACAGGCACATGCGCAAACTCGGGAAAAAGCTGATCGACAGCGCCTTGATCGCGCGGTTTACCCGCCGCTGGTCCGCCAAAGCCGACCGTGCCCCCCAGACAGAACTGTCCGTGCTGCGCAAACAAGCAGGCCAAGCACGCGCCTTGCGTCGACATCTGGACAAGTTGATCTACACCGCCGAAGACCGGCTTGCCCTGCCCCGCATCGGCTCTAACAAGTTCTCTCGGCCCCATAACACCGATTGGTCCTGGCGCCCGCAGCTTTGGCGCGCGCCCTTGACCAAATCGGGGCTGTCGTCGGTGCAATCCAAGGCGACCATGGGCGATGAGGTCACGATTTTCCACGACTGCACCCTGTCCGAACTCGGCGTCCGGCAAATCCGCAACCTCGAAGAAAACCATCTAGCGCCCTATGGGCTTCGGCTTGAGGTCTACCGTTTCGACGGGTCTTTCCTGTCTTTGGTGCTGGACCTGCAGGATGATTGCGTCGACGGGATGAAGCGCACCCATGTCCTGCGTGTGGACGCTGTGATCGAGATGGAAAAACCGATCGAGATTTTCGCCCGCCTGAACATCCGCCACGGGCCCAACACCGAACAAATGGTGCAGGAACTGCCGCTGAACAAATCCGAGGTCACGGCAGAATTCGACCTCGCTTATTCCAACCTGAACGAAAAACGCGTCGAGAAAGCCTGGATCGACCTGATTTTTGAAGGGCCCGAAATGAACCAGATCATGCTGCGTGACCTGACCTTTTCGCGCCGCCCCCGCGCCCAGTTGTAGGAGCCCCGCATGAGCAACCTGACCCTCACCAAAACCCAGATGCGCGACGGCACATGGCAAGGGATCGTGACCGGCGCGGACGATACCAAACCCGATCTTGTGGTCACCCACGCCGATGCCGATGTCGCGGGGGTGCAGTTGGAACATGACGCGTCCTCGGATCACTGGGTGCTCAGCATCCCTGTGCCCGCTGCCGCAATCGCCGATGGGCTGCACACATTGCTGGTGGTCGACCGCGCGTCTGGCACGACATTGGCCAGCATCACCCTGATCGGGGACGAGGTCACCGGCCCCGATTTGCGCGCCGAGGTGGATTTGCTGCGCGCCGAACTTGATATGCTGAAACGTGCGTTCCGGCGGCACTGTGTCGAAACGACCTGACGGCGCTTGCTTGCTTGCCCCTGTGACGCGATGTATCCCTTGGCAAGACTGAGCCCTTCAGAGGACCCTCGTAATGGCAGTGAAAAGACGGACTATCGGCGTGATCGGCCTTGGCAACTTTGGCTCTACGGTCGCAACCGAGCTACAGCGTTTTGGCAACTACGTGATCGGCGTGGACCTGAACGACCAGCGCGTCAGCAACCATGTCGAAAAGCTGAGCCAAGCCGTTATCGTGGACGCCCGCGATGATGCCGCCCTGCGCGAGGCCGGGTTGGGCGACTGTTCGATGGCGCTGGTTGCCATGGGCAGTGATCTTGAATCAAGCATCCTGTCGGCCATCAACCTGAAACTGCTGGGCGTCGAGACGATCTGGGCCAAGGCCAAGACAAAAACGCACCACCGCATCTTGTCGAAACTGGGTGTCGACCGTGTGATCCACCCCGAAGTCGAAGTCGGCCAGCATATCGCGCAGGTGATCCACAACCCCTTGGTGCGCGACTATGTCAGCCTCGGGAACGGGTACCACGTGGTCAACTTCCGCATCCCCGAAGCGCTTGAGGGCAAATCGCTCGAGACGTTGTCATACGGCAAGAAGTTCGACCTGCGCTGTCTGGGCGTGATGCGGGGCACCGAATATATCGGGCGCGACGGGTTGGACTGCACGTTGCAACGGGACGATCTGTTGATCCTGCTCGGGCAGCGCACCGACCTGCGCAGCTTTGCGGCAAGCCTTTGAAACTCTTTTCAAAGTCACATAAAAGCGCGTGGCGGCTTCTGCCCCCGCCCGCCGTGCTTGTGTTGATCTATCTGACGATGGTGGTTCTGGGCGGATTGATCCTGTGGACACCGCTGGCGAATACTGCGGGGATCAGCCTGTCGGACGCGCTGTTCACCTCTACCTCTGCTGTTACGGTGACGGGGCTGGCGGTGGTCGATACCGGCACCGCCTTTACCGGCTTCGGGCAGGCGGTCATCGCGCTTTTGATCCAGATGGGCGGCTTGGGGTTGATGACCTTTGCCGTTCTGGTGCTGTCCGCGCTTGGTATCCCTTTGGGGATGCCGCAGCGGATTATCCTGCGCGAAGATCTGAACCAGCCGAGCATCTACAATCTGACCTCGCTGGTGATGGCGATCCTGAAGATCGCCATTCTGGCAGAGCTTATCGGCGCTGCTTTGATGGCCTTTGTCTTCGTGCCCGAATTCGGTCTGGCGCAGGGGCTTTGGCATTCGGTGTTCCTAAGCATTTCTGCATTCAACAATGCGGGGTTCGCGCTGTTCCCCGACAGCCTAAGTAACTGGGTCAGCGATCCGATTATCAACGTCGTGATCCCCGCGCTGTTCATCATCGGCGGCATCGGGTTCATCGTGCTGGCCGATATCTGGGAAAAACGCAGCTGGCGACGGCTCAGCCTGCACAGCAAGCTGATGCTCACCGGCACGGTGGTACTGATCCTGCTGGCCTGGGCGCTGTTTGCAGCACTTGAATGGCGCAACCCCGCGACCTTGGGCCAGTTCGGCAACCTTGGCAGCAAGCTTTGGGCCAGTTGGTTTCAGGCCGTCACCCCACGGACAGCGGGCTTTAACACGCTTGATTACGCAGAGGTCCACGAGAGTACGGCGTTGATGACCATGACGCTGATGCTGGTCGGCGGCGGTAGCACGTCGACGGCGGGCGGCATCAAGGTGACCACGCTCATCGTGCTGATCCTCGCCACCGTGGCCTTCTTCCGTCGCAGCACCAGCCTGCATGCCTTTGGTCGGTCGATGGGGCCGGATGAAGTGTTCAAGGTCATGGCGCTGACCACGATCAGCATCCTTCTGGTCCTGACGGGCATCTTCATCATGTCGATCAAACATGACGGAGAGTTCATCGACCTCGCGTTCGAGGCAACATCGGCCTTTGGCACCGTCGGCCTGTCGCGCGGTGCCACGGCAGAGCTTGATAGCACCGGCCGCGCGATGATCATGCTGATGATGTTTCTGGGCCGCGTCGGCCCGCTGACCATCGGGTTCTTTCTGGCGACGCAATCGGTGCCCCGCGTGCGCTACCCCGAAGGCAAGGTCTATCTGGGCTGAACACCCGCCCTTGGCCCAATAAAAAAGACCGGCCTGCATATCTGCGGACCGGTCCTTAATGCTAACGCGTGATCGGTGCGCTTACTTCTTCGGGCCCAATGCGGACAGACCCTTGAGGATGTCGATGGCATAGGCCAGCTGGTAATCCTCTTCCCGCAAGGACGCAGCTTTTTCGGCCTTGGCGCGGTCTTCCATGATCTGGTCGACCTGATCGTCGGTCAGGCTGTCGTTGTTCAGGCTTCCGCGCAGGTCTGCTTCGGACCGCAGGGGACGTGCTGTTGCATCCTCTTCCTCGTTGTCCGCAGGCCGTGCCGGTGGCTGGGCGACGATGATGTCGGGGGACACGCCAAGTGCCTGAATAGAGCGGCCCGACGGCGTGTAGTATCGCGCTGTGGTTAGGCGCATCGCCCCTTCACCGCGCAGCGGCATGATCGTCTGCACCGACCCTTTGCCAAAGCTTTTGGTCCCGACGACAATCGCGCGACGGTGGTCTTGCAGGGCACCGGCAACGATCTCGGAAGCCGAGGCAGAGCCACCGTTGATCAGCACCACAATCGGCTTGCCTTCGGCCAGATCGCCGGGGGTGGCGTTGGTGCGGTCGCCATCCGCGGCATCACGGCCACGGGTGCTGACGATCTCGCCCTCTTCAAGGAAAGCATCCGACACAGCGATGGCCTGATTCAGCAGACCACCGGGGTTGTTGCGCAGATCGACGACAAAGCCGCTGACATTCTCGATGCCGCCGGCGGCCTTGACCTGCTCTTCCAGACCCTCTTTCAGCTTGGGGTAGGTCTGTTCGTTAAAGGTGGTGACCCGCAGCACAACTGCGTCGCCTTCGGTACGGGCGCGCACCGCCGTCAGCTGGATGGTATCGCGCACCAGCGACACGTCGAAGGGTTCGGTCTCGCCTTCTCGCACCACGGTGATCTCGATCTCTGATCCCACCGGGCCGCGCATCAGCTCGACCGCGTCATCCAGCGTCAGCCCCAGCAGGCTTTCGCCGTCCACATGGGTGATGAAATCGCCCGCTTCGATACCCGCTTCAGAGGCAGGCGTGCCATCAATAGGGGAAACGACTTTGACGAAACCCTCTTCCTGCGTCACCTCGATGCCGAGACCGCCGAATTCGCCACGGGTCTGGTCGCGCATCTTCAGCGCGTCTTTCGGCGACAGGTAGCTGGAGTGTGGATCAAGCGAGGTAAGCATGCCGTTGATCGCGGCCTCTACCAGCTCTTCGGTGTCGACCTCTTCGACGTATTGCGCACGGATGCGTTCAAAGATGTCGCCGAACAGATCAAGCTGTTCATAAACGTTGCTGTTCTTTTCAGTTTCCTGTGCCAGCAAGGGGCCCGCAATCTGCGTCGTGGCAATTACCCCTGCCAGCGTACCGCCCACGGCAGCCATCACGAACTTCTTCATCGTTTATCCATCCTTATCAGTTCGGAACCAGTCTGACGGGTCCTGCGGAACATTGTTCTCTCTTACTTCTATATAGAGCGTTTCTGAACGCTCCACGCCAGCCCCATCACCATTTGGTGACAGCGCCTGTTGATTTACGCCGGCCGGGCCGCCCATAAGACCAATCGGCGTCTCTGCCCCGATCACCTGCCCTGCCTCGCCATAAACCACATCCAGCCCTGCCAATACAAACAACGCCCCGGCCCGAGGTTCAAGAATGACCACGTTTCCCAGGTCCAGCAGCGGGCCGGTGTAGCGGATTGTCGCCGCCGTGGGCGATGTCACGATGGCACGCGGGCGGGTCGCGAGGATAATCCCGGGGCGCGTCACCCCCGCCGCATCGGTTTCATTGGCACGGCGCAGGATCACGCCCTGCACCGGCAAGGTCAGGTCGCCCTTCTGCCCTTCGAAATCGGCGGGCGCATCCGCAATCGGGTCCGAGGTCATCTCGGACAGGCCGCTGGCGAACCCCGATAGCGTCTCGGAGGTCGAGATCAGGATCGCGGTGCGCACCGGGTCTTCGTTGAAGCGTTTGGGCAGATCAGTCCGGTTGGCCATCGCCTGATTAAGCTCTGTCCGGGCGCGCTGGATTTCCGTCAGCCCCTCCTGCAAGCGCTGTGCCGCATCGGTCTGAAGCGCCCGCAGGGTCTGCACGTCTTCAAGATCCTGCCGCAAGACATCGGCGCGGGTGTTCAGGGCCGGTGTCAGTTCTGCCAGCAACATACCCGCGCGTGCCGTGCCAACGGGCCCTTCAGGATGCAGGAACAAGGTGGGCGACGGGTTACCGCCGATGCTTTGCAACACGCCCAGCAACTGCGCGACCTCGCCATCGCGGGCCTGTAGCTTTTTGCTCAGCTGCGCCTCGTTGATGGCCGCCTGACGCAGCCCCTCGCGCATGGCCCCAAGGCCGGTTTCAAACGCCTGAATCGTCTGGGTCAGCGCCTGCACGCGGTCTCGCGCCCCATCTGCAGCGTCCAACTGGGCAGAGGCCGCTTCAAGGTCGGCCATCGCGCGACGCGCCTGTTCTGCCGCCTCGGTTTGCGCAAACACGCCGACGGGCCAGAACATCAGGGCAAGGGCGCAAAGGCGGATCATTCGAGCAGCGACTTTCCCGTCATCTCGGCGGGTTGATCCAGCCCCATCAACTGCAACACTGTCGGCGCCAGATCGGCCAGACGACCGCTGCGCAGGCTGGCCCCATCGGGCCCGCCGACAACCGCCACGGGCACGGGGTTGAGCGTATGCGCCGTATGCGCCCCGCCGGTTTCGGGGTCAATCATCGTTTCGCAATTACCGTGGTCCGCGGTGACGATCATCGCGCCGCCGACCTCCTCAAGCGCTTCTAGCACGCGCCCAAGGCCGGTATCCACTGCCTCGCAGGCCGCGATGGCGGCATCAAGATCACCGGTATGCCCTACCATATCGGGGTTCGCGTAATTCACCACAATCAGGTCGTAGCGGTCCTTGATCGCTTGCACGAAGCGGTCGGTGACTTCCGCGCAAGACATCTCTGGCTGCAAATCATAGGTCGCCACATTCGGCGACTTGGGCATATAGCGGTCCTCGCCCGTTGTGGGTGTTTCCTCGCCCCCGTTCAGAAAGAACGTCACATGCGGGTATTTCTCTGTCTCAGCCAAGCGGAACTGCCGCAGGCCGTGCTGCGCGACCCATGCGCCAAGCGTGTTCACGATCTCGGGCTTGGGGTACATGGTGGTCATGAACGCCCCATGCGCCTCGGAGTATTCCGCCATGCCCATGACCGCAGACCACGCAGGCCGCGCACCTGTGTCGAAGGCGTCAAACTCCGGATCCGCAAGCGCCGACATGATTTCGCGCGCGCGGTCGGCGCGGAAATTCAGGCAGAAGATCCCATCCCCGTCCTGCACGCCGGTGTAGCCCTCCAGCACCGTGGGCGTGATAAATTCATCGTTTTCGTCCAGACCATAGGCATCATTCACCGCATCGCGGGCGGTTGGGGCGGCACTGCCCTTGCCCTGCACGATCGCCTCATAGGCTTTGGCAACGCGGTCCCAGCGGTTGTCACGGTCCATCGCGTAATAGCGCCCCGAGACGGTCGCGATACGCGCCCCGTCGGGCAAGGCGGCTTGCAGCGTCTCGAAATAGCCCAAGGCCGAGCGCGGCGCGACATCGCGCCCGTCGGTCAGCGCATGGATCACCACCGGAATACCCTGCGCCCGCAGCGCACGCACCGCGGCAATCATATGCGTCAGGTGCCCATGCACCCCGCCATCAGAGACAAGCCCCATCACATGCGCCGTGCCGCCGGTCTGTTTCAGCGTCTCGACAAAGTCCAGCAACGGTTGATGGGTGGCAAACGCGCCTTCCTCGATCGCAAGATCGATCTGTCCCAGATCCATCGCGACGACACGACCAGCCCCGATATTGGTATGCCCCACCTCGGAGTTGCCCATCTGCCCCTGTGGCAGACCCACATCAGGCCCGAAGGTGGTCAGCGTCGCCGAAGGGCAGCTTTGCATGATCCGGTCGATATGCGGGGTCTTTGCCAGAAGGGGCGCGTTGCCCTGAGGGTCATCGCGCAGGCCCCACCCATCCAGAATGCACAATACGACAGGTTTTGGGGTGTTCATCCTGAGACCGCTCCGCAGGTTTACAGTGGTTTTCCGTCTTTTAGCGGCTCTGTGGCCGATGGTGAACCTAATTCAACGCAGTTTACAAACTTGTAAGCAGAGGGTGGCCAAATCACACGGCGCACCCTTGCCCTGCCTGCGCGGTTTGGTCATAAGATGGGCGCATCAAAGCCAAGGACGACAGCATGACATCCCAAGCACCGGAAACCCGCATTGTGAACACCTGGCGCGTCGCCTGTGACGGCAGCGAAGGCGCCTTGGGGCACCCGCGCGTCTGGCTGCAAATCCCGCAAGACAAGGGCTGGGTCGAATGTGGGTACTGCGACTGCAAGTTCATCCACGCCGAGTTTGAGGGCAAGGTCTGACCAAAGCGTTACGATGGCTGGGCGCGCTTGCGCTTTTGCCCGCGTGCTTTGTGCTTGCCGCAGTGATCGGTGCCCTCTGGGCCGCTCCTGCCTCTGATGAACCGCGCGCGGTGCCAACGCGCGA
This sequence comes from Sulfitobacter sp. SK025, assembly GCF_003352105.1. Taxonomy (NCBI): domain Bacteria; kingdom Pseudomonadati; phylum Pseudomonadota; class Alphaproteobacteria; order Rhodobacterales; family Roseobacteraceae; genus Sulfitobacter; species Sulfitobacter sp. SK025. The sequence goes on from NZ_CP025808.1 coordinate 213,888, forward strand.
GGTGCTGCTGGTCCACGGACCCATCCACTATGATCTGCTGATCCCGATTGATGATATCTCGGGCCCGCGGTTTGCCGCGCTCGAGACGCGGGGTCTGCCGCTATCGCATCCCGATGCGCGGTGGCTTGTCATCGGATGGGGGGCGCGCAAGTTTTATACGGAAACCCCCACCTATCGCGAATTGAAACCCGGCAATGTCTGGCGCGGGATTATCGGCGATGACGCGGTGCTGCGAATTGATGTCATTGGCCCCATCGCTCCGACCGCCAAACGCCGGACCGTGACGATGTCCGAAGGCGCGTACCGCAGGCTGGTCGCGAATGTCTGGTCGGCGCTTGACCGCGGCCCTGACGGGCTGCCGCAACGTGTCGATGTGGATGGGTATACCGCCACCGATGGGTTCTTTGCCGCCAAAGGACGCTTTAGCCTCCTGCGCACCTGCAACGTCTGGATCGGCGACCAACTCCGCGCGGCAGGGCTGCGGTTCGGACGCTGGACGCCGCTCCCCTTGTCGGTGAGCCTGTCCTGGCGCCTTTACCAAAGCGAGCCCCGCTAGGCAGGGACGCTCCGCGGGGAGTTTATTTGGCAAAATGAAGCCGGTCGCGGGCAATTGGCCGCTGGAGAGTTTGCCGGCTTCGTGGCACAAGAAAGCTTGTCTTAAAGAGGAGCACCGACATGTCCGGCACATTTGGCAAAGGTCACCATCTGCATCTGATCGACGGGTCGGCGTTTATTTTCCGCGCCTATCACGCGCTGCCACCGCTGACGCGCAAGTCGGACGGGCTGCCGATTGGTGCGGTGGCGGGTTTTTGCAACATGTTGCACCGCTATGTCGAAGGCAACACAGGGCCGGATGCACCGACCCATGTGGCCGTGATCTTTGACAAGGGTAGCCACACTTTCCGCAATGACATGTATGACAAATACAAGGCCAACCGCGAGGCCATGCCCGAAGACCTGCGTCCGCAGATCCCGCTGACCCGCACCGCCACCGAAGCCTTCAATATCGCTTGCAAGGAAAAGGAAGGTTTCGAGGCGGACGACATCATTGCCACGCTCGCCGTACAGGCACGGGCCGCAGGTGGCCGCTGCACCATCATCAGTTCGGACAAGGATCTGATGCAGCTGGTCGGCGGCGGTGTTGAAATGCTGGATGCGATGAAAAACAAGAGCATCGACCGCGACGGTGTGTTCGAGAAATTCGGCGTCTATCCCGATCGTGTGGTGGATGTGCAGGCGCTGGCGGGCGACTCTGTCGATAACGTCCCCGGGGCACCCGGGATCGGGATCAAGACTGCGGCTTTGCTGATCAACGAATATGGTGATCTCGATGCGCTGCTGGAGCGCGCGGGCGAGATCAAGCAGCCCAAGCGGCGCCAGACCCTGATCGACCATGCCGACCAGATCCGCCTGTCCCGTGATCTGGTCAAGCTGGACGAGAACACACCGCTGGACTTCACCCTTGAGGATCTTGAGGTGCGCGACCCTGATGCAGATCAACTGCTCGGCTTTCTGGCCGAGATGGAGTTTCGCACCCTGTCCAAACGTGTGGCCGAGGTGCTGGGGAAAGAGGCCCCCACCATCGCCGAGGCACCGGTCGCCGCCGATGCCCCGGCCGCGGCGGATGTGCCCTTTGACGCAGAGCTGTATGAACACGTCAGTGACACAGCCGCGCTACAGGCCTGGATCGACCGTATCTATGAATTCGGCTATGTCGCCGTCGATACAGAGACCACCGGGCTGGACGATATGGTCGCGCAGCTTGTCGGCGTTTCGCTTTGTGTCGAACCGGGCAAGGCCTGCTACATCCCGCTTATCCACAAGGCGCGCGGCAGCGATGATCTGTTCGGGAGTGATGATCTCGCCGAGGGGCAGATCCCTACCGAAGAGGCGCTGCGCCTGCTGACCCCGATGCTGGAGGATCCCTCGATCCTCAAGATCGGGCAGAACATGAAGTACGACAGCAAGATTTTCGCTCAGCTGGGGATCAATGTCGCGCCCATCGACGACACGATGCTGCTGTCCTACGCGATGCACGCCGGGCTGCACGGCCACGGCATGGATACGCTGTCTGAACGTTATCTGTCGCACACACCGATCCCGATCAAGCCGCTGCTGGGGACAGGCAAATCGGCCATCACCTTTGATAAGGTGCCGCTCGCCGATGCGGTGAAATATGCCGCCGAGGATGCGGATATCACTCTGCGTCTGTGGCAATTGTTCAAACCCCAGCTCCACCGCGTCGGGGTAACGAAGGTCTATGAAACGCTTGAACGCCCGCTTGTGCCTGTTTTGGCGGCAATGGAACGCTCTGGCGTGAAGGTGGACCGCGATACGCTGAGCCGGATGTCCAACGCCTTTGCCCAGAAGATGGCGGGGCTTGAGGACGATATCTATGAGCTGGCCGGGCGCAAGTTCAACGTCGGCTCGCCCAAGCAACTGGGGGAAATCCTGTTCGACGAGATGGGGCTGGAAGGCGGCAAGAAAGGCAAGACGGGGGCCTATGCCACCGGTGCCGATGTGCTTGAGGACCTCGCGACAGAACATGACCTGCCCGCGCGGGTGCTGGACTGGCGACAGCTGTCCAAGCTGAAATCGACCTATACCGACGCGCTGCAGGATCACATCAACCCCGACACAGGCCGTGTGCATACGTCCTATTCCATCGCGGGGGCGTCGACCGGGCGGCTGGCCTCGACCGATCCGAACCTGCAAAACATCCCGATCCGGTCCGAAGAAGGACGGCGCATCCGCGAGGCCTTTGTTGCAGAGCCGGGCAAGGCGCTGGTCGCGCTTGACTATTCCCAGATCGAGCTGCGGATTCTGGCGCATATCGCCAATATCCCCGAGCTTAAGCAGGCGTTTCAGGACGGCATCGACATTCACGCGCTGACCGCTTCGGAAATGTTCGGCGTGCCACTGGACGAGATGACCTCGGACGTGCGTCGTCAGGCCAAGGCGATCAACTTTGGCGTGATCTATGGTATCTCTGGCTTCGGTCTGGCGCGCAACCTGCGTATCCCGCGCGCCGAAGCACAGGGGTTCATCGACCGCTATTTCGAACGTTTCCCCGGCATCCGTACCTATATGAATGACACCAAGGCGTTCGCCAAAGAGCATGGCTTTGTGCAGACGCTGTTCGGGCGCAAGATCCACACGCCCGAGATCAGCGCCAAGGGCCCCCGCGCCGGTTTTGCCCAACGGGCAGCCATCAACGCGCCAATTCAGGGCACCGCCGCCGATGTGATCCGCCGCGCGATGATCCGCATGCCCGACGCGATCAAGGATCTGCCCGCCACCATGTTGTTGCAGGTCCACGATGAATTGCTGTTCGAGGTGGAGAAAGGGGCCGAGGACGATCTGATCGCCGCCGCACGCCACGTGATGGAGAATGCAGCCGATCCGGTGGTCAAACTGGATGTGAAGCTCGACGTGGATGCGGGCGTCGGGGCGAGTTGGGCGGAGGCGCATTAAGCGTCTCTGAAGTGCCCCCTGCGGCTAGCTGAGTGTCATCCAGCCGAGGCTGTCCTCGGTCCGTGGGCCGGGGATATATTCGCCACTGACCCAGCCGCGATACCCCGCGCGGCGCAGGGCGGCGAAAAGCGCGGGGAAATCAACTGTACCCGCCCCCGGCGCGCTGCGATCGGGCGCGTCGCCAAGCTGCACATGTACGATCAGGTCTTTGTATTGATCGAACACCGCCACCGCGTCGTCGTGGATCATCTGCGCGTGGTAGCTGTCATATTGCAGCCCGACGTTCGGCCGGTTCACAGCACGCAGCACATCGGCGGCAAGCGCGTAGTCGTTCATGAAATACCCCGGCATCGCGACGGGGTTCAGCGGCTCAACCGTCAGGGTAAGCCCCTTGGGCGCGATATCAGCCGCCCAGATCAGATTGTCGATGAAGGTCTGCCGCGCCAGCGCGCCTTGCCCATTGCCCGCCATGACATGCAGATAGCGGGCCTTGAGCGCGGTGGCATATCGAAACGACCGCTGGATATCGACGCGGAAACGGGCCGCCTGTTCGGGCACCGCGGCAAAGCCCTGAGCGCCACCGGTGTAATTGGGCGGCGGGGCGTTGATCAGGATCAGCTGCAAGCCGTTGGCGACACAGGCGCGCAGTGTCTCTGTGGCGGCCAGATCATAGGGGAAAAGCACCTCTACGGCGGTAAACCCCGCCTTTGCGGCGGCGGCAAAACGGTCAAGATAGGGCAGCTCGGGCCACAGCAGAGTAAGGTTCGCGGCTGGCTTCATGAAGGATCATCCGGTTCGGGCCGCTATCGTCGCGCTATGGCAGGCAGGATCAATCGGGCAGTTCGTCCGAGGGGATAATACCAAAGAAGCTGCCGCCCGACCATACGCCGAACCAGCCGTCATGATGCACGCCAAGCTCGACCAGTCGGTAAAAGCTTTTCCGGTCGATCAGCGCCTCAAGGTTGCGGCGGATACGGACGTAGGGCGCGGGTTCACCATCTTCTGGGTCGCGCTCAACTCGGATAGGCAGATCGGGGCCTGCGACGGCGATGTCTTCCAGGTTTGTCTGGAAGGTCAGCCTCTGGTCGGTGCCACTGCCTTCGGCCTCGAAATCGATGGCGACAAAGGGGGCGTCCTCGACCTTGATGCCGACCTTTTCAACCGGCGTCACAAGGAAATAATCATCTTCTTCGCGGATCAGAATCGATGCGAACAGCTTTACCAGCCCGATGCGTCCGATGGGGGTGCCTTGGTAGAACCAAGTGCCGTCGCGTTTGATCTCCATGTCCAGATCACCACAAAACGGGGGGTTCCACTTTTCAACCGGCGGCAATCCGCGTGTTTTGGCGGCGGAAACAGAGGCGGCAAGGCTTTCTGCTGTCGGGGTCACGGTTTTTTGTCCACTCATTGCTTTTGCCATTTCCTGTTCACACGATACACTTACATCTAACTGATATAACCCCGAGGACGCAAAAGTCATGACCCAAGCCCGCGATATGGTAGCAGAAATCGAGACGCTTGGCGAAAAGCTGGCCGAGGCGAAGGCGTCGATCAACCGGCGTTTCATCGGGCAGCAACGGGTCGTTGATCTGACGCTGACGGCGCTGCTCTGCGGTGGCCACGGGCTGCTGATCGGTCTGCCGGGTCTGGGCAAGACGCGGCTGGTCGAAACGCTGAGCACGGTGATGGGGCTGGATGGCAATCGGGTCCAGTTCACGCCCGATTTGATGCCTGCCGATATTCTGGGGTCAGAGGTGCTGGACACCGCCGCCGATGGCACCCGCGCGTTCCGCTTTGTCGAGGGGCCGATCTTTTGCCAATTGCTGATGGCGGACGAGATCAACCGCGCCTCGCCGCGCACCCAGTCGGCTTTGCTACAGGCGATGCAGGAAAAGACCGTGACCGTCGCCGGACAGGACCGCGCCTTGGGGCATCCGTTTCACGTGCTCGCCACACAGAACCCCATTGAGCAAGAAGGCACCTACCCGCTGCCCGAAGCCCAGCTTGACCGCTTTTTGGTGCAGATCGACGTGGCCTACCCCGACCGGGAGACAGAGCGGGATATTCTGCTGGCCACCACAGGGGATACCGATGCGCAGGCCGCCCCCGTCTTTACCACGGCAGAGCTACTGGCCGCGCAAACGCTGCTGCGGCAGATGCCCGTGGGTGAATCGGTGGTCGAGCTGATCCTTGATCTGGTCCGCGCCTTCCGCCCTGACGGGCCTGATGCCAGCCCGCAGGTGCGCGATACCGTGGCGTGGGGCCCCGGCCCACGCGCCGCACAAGCGTTGATGCTGACGGTGCGGGCACGTGCTTTGTTGCAGGGGCGTCTGGCACCGTCGGCGGAGGATGTCATCGATATGGCCCGTCCTGTGTTGCTGCACCGTATGGCGCTGAACTTCGCGGCGCGCGCTCGTGGTGACAGCCTATCCGTGCTGATTGACACAACCGCTGCCAGCCTGATCGGGAAAAAGGCCGCGGCGTGAACAGCCCCGACACCCTTCGCATCCGATCAGAGGAGCAATCCGCCCGTTTGCCCGCGCTGCTGGCCCGTGCAGAGCATCTGGCCGGTGCAGTCCTGCTGGGTGCCCATGGGCGTCGACGCGCAGGGGTGGGGGATGATTTCTGGCAATACCGTCCGGCACAGGCCGGGGATAGCCGTCGCAGCATCGATCACCGGCGTTCGGCCATGGGGGACCATGAGTTCGTGCGCGAACGCGAATGGCAGATCGCGCAGTCGGTCATGCTTTGGGTCGATCAGGGGGCGTCCATGCGCTTTGCCTCGACCGCTGCGCTGGAACAGAAGGGCGACCGCGCGCGGCTGATCGGGTTGGCGCTGGCAATCCTGCTGCAACGGGGCGGTGAACGGGTCGGGCTGACCGGCAGCGCCCTGCCCCCGCGATCCGGCAGGCCGCAGATCCTGCGCCTTGCCGAAGCCCTGTGTCAGGACGACGACGCCGACTACGCCCCGCCGGAACATCGCGCCATGATCCCCCATGCACGGGCTGTGTTCATCTCTGACTTCATGGGGGATCTTGCGGGGGTGACCACCGCGCTGACCAAAGCGGCGGACCGCGGGGTGCGTGGCGTGTTATATCATGTGCTGGACCCCTCGGAAGAGGCCTTCCCCTTCACCGGCCGCACCATCTTTGAAAGCGTTGGCGGCACCCTGCGCCACGAGACCTTGAAAGCGAACGACCTGAAAGACCGCTATCTGGAACGGCTCGCCGCGCGCAAGGCAGAGCTGCGGCAGCTTTGTGCCCTGACTGGCTGGCAATACGGGCTGCACCACACCGACAGCACCGCACAATCGGCGCTTTTGTGGCTCTATGCGGCGCTGGATACGCGCAGCGGGGGGGCAGCATGACCGTTCTGGGGGGCATCGGCTTTACCGCGCCGTGGATGCTGCTGGCGCTTCTGGCGCTGCCGATCCTGTGGCTGATCCTGCGCGCGGTGCCGCCTGCACCGATCCGACGCCGCTTTCCCGGTGTGGCGCTGCTGCTTGGGCTGAGCGATGATGAAAGCGTGTCGGATCGCACGCCGTGGTGGTTGCTGCTGCTGCGCATGCTGGCGGTGGCCACGTTGATCATCGGGCTGGCCGGACCGATCCTGAACCCGCAAGAGGAACAGACCCAAGGCACCGGCCCGCTGCTGATCGTGCTCGACGGGTCTTGGGCGGGAGCCACGCGTTGGCCGCAGCAAACCGAAGCGCTAGAGGCGCAGTTGACCCGTGCGGCACGCGCTGGACGCACTGTCGGTTTTCTGACCCTCACCCGACCAGAAGCACCCGCCTTTCAATCCGCTGACGCATGGCGCAGCCGTCTGGCCGGGTTTGATCCCGCCCCCTGGCAGCCCGCCCCCGCCGACATTGACCGCGCGATAGAGATCGCGGACACGCTTGGCGGCTTCGATACCCTGTGGTTCAGCGACGGGCTGGCCTATGCCGGGCGCGACGCGATGCTTGATGCGCTTCAGGACAAGGGCAGCGTCGAGGTCTATCAGACTGGCGCAGACGTGCTGGCACTGGCCCCCGCGACCTATGAGGACGGGGCGATTACCCTGACCGTCAAGCGCGCCCTCGCTGGTGCCGAGCGGTCGGTGACCATCACGGCGCAGGGTCGTGATCCGGCGGGCAATATCCGCGTCCTCGCCAGCGTTCCGGCCACATTCGACGCAGGATCAACACAGGCCAGCGCGGCCCTGTCCCTGCCCGCAGAGCTGCGCGCGCGGATCACGCGTTTCGACATCGCGGGCCAACGCTCCGCCGGGGCGACGACGCTGGTGGATGATGCGCTGCGGCGGCGCGAGGTTGGGCTGATCGCCGGACGCGAAAACCGCGAGGGGCTGGAGCTGCTGTCCCCCCTGCACTACATCGAACAGGCCTTGGCCCCCGCCGCCGATCTGATTGAGGGGGGGATTGGCGATGTGCTGCCCGCAAACCCCGATGTGATCGTACTGGCCGATATCGCGACCCTGTCGGAGGCAGAGCAGGCCCCCTTGATCGACTGGATCGAAGCCGGCGGCATGTTGGTGCGTTTCGCCGGTCCACGCATCGCCGCCAGCGACATCAGCCGAGATACCGAAGACCCTCTGATGCCTGTGCGCCTGCGAGCCGGTGGCCGCAGTGTCGGCGGCGCAATGAGCTGGGGTGCCCCGAAAACGCTGGACAGCTTCCGCGAGTCCTCTCCTTTCTACGGTCTGGAAATACCGCAGGATGTGACCGTCTCGGCCCAGGTCGTCGCGCAGCCCGACCCGACACTGGCAGAGCGTGTGATCGCATCGCTGAGCGATGGCACCCCGCTGGTCACCCGCAAGCAGGTAGGACAGGGGCAGATCGTATTGTTTCACGTGACAGCCACGGCCGAGTGGTCGACGTTGCCGCTGTCGGGGCTGTTTGTGCAGATGATGGAACGGTTAGCGATTTCTTCATCTTCCGCCGGTATCGAGGCTTCGGACCTGCAGGGCACGACGTGGACGCCCCTGCGCGTGATGGACGGGTTTGGCACACTGTCTGACGCGGGTACGCTGCCCGGTGTGGACGGGGCTGATCTGATGGCCGCGCCTGCGGGCCCAGACCTGCAACCGGGGGTCTATGCCTCTGGCGATCGGCGCATTGCGCGCAATGTGGTGGTTGCAGATACCACCCTGCCCCCCGCGGCATGGCCAGCGGATGTGCCAGTACGTGGGCTTGATGTGGCCGATGAACAGCCGCTTGCCGGTTGGCTGTTGTCCTTGTCGATCCTGCTGCTGCTCGCTGATGTCCTCGCGTCGCTGTCCTTGTCGGGGCGGCTGCTCAGGCACAGCAATGCCGCAGGGCTGATCCTTGCGGCGCTGATCTATGCGCCGACGCAGGCCGATGCGCAGGCGGACGACAGCTTTGCCCTGAACGCCACGGCGGAGATGACGCTGGCCTATGTGATCACCGGCAACGCGTCGGTTGACGAGATGTCGGATGCCGGATTGCGCGGGTTGTCGGATACGCTCTATTTCCGCACCTCGGTCGAACCTGCCAACCCCATCGGGGTAGATCTGGAGCGGGATGAGCTTGCCTTCTTCCCCATGCTATACTGGCCCATCACCCCCGATCAGCCCCGCCCATCGGATGCGGCCTATCGCAAGCTGAACGACTATCTGCGCTCCGGCGGGATGATCCTGTTCGACACACGTGATGCGAATATCGCGGGCTTCGGGGCCGCCAGCCCCAATGGGCGCAAGCTACAAGATCTCGCCGCGCCGCTGGACATCCCGCCGCTTGAACCCTTGCCTGCGGATCACGTGCTGACCCGCACGTTCTATCTGCTGCAGGACTTCCCCGGACGGCACAGCGGACGCGATCTGTGGGTAGAGGCATCGCCCCCCGGCGCCGAACAGGTAGAGGGGATGCCGTTCCGCAATCTGAATGACGGGGTGAGCCCGGTTGTCATCGGTGGCAATGACTGGGCCGCGGCCTGGGCCGTGTCCTCGAACGGCGCGCCGATGGTACCGATCGGGCGCGGTTTCGCCGGGGAACGTCAGCGCGAGCTGGCCTACCGGTTCGGCGTCAATCTGGTCATGCATGTACTGACCGGCAACTATAAATCCGATCAGGTGCATGTGCCTGCGCTGCTGGACAGGTTGGGCCAATGACATCGACCATCATCTTCGACCCGCTGATCCCGCTGCCGATGTTATGGGGCGTTGCCGCACTGGCGCTGGTGGCCGTTGCCTTGGCGGTGCTGCGCGGGTTGCAAGGCTGGGCGCTGCGGGGGGCGGCGATGCTCGTCGTTCTGGCGGCGCTTTCTGGCCCCTCCGTGCAGCAGGAAGACCGCGCGCCGCTGACCGATATCGTCGTGATGCTGGAAGACGAAAGCGCCAGCCAATCCCTCGCAGACCGGCCCGCACAAACCGCCGCCGCCGCAGAGACGCTGGCAGCACAGATCACGGCGCGCGAGAATACGGAACTGCGCCGCGTGACCGTGCCCGATGGGGAGGGCGATAGCGGCACGCAGCTGATGACCGCCCTGTCAGAGGTGCTTGCCGAAGAGCCGCGCGCCCGTATCGCAGGCATCCTTGCGCTTAGTGACGGACGCCTTCACGACGCCGACCTGCCAGTCGATCTGCCCGCACCGATGCATCTGTTAATGACCGGAAAGCAAAGCGATTGGGATCGCCGCCTGTCCGTCCGCAACGCCCCTGCCTTTGCCATCATCGGCGAACCCGTGACCCTGACCCTGCGCATCGACGACCTTGGGGCCGCCCCGCAAAAAGACGCGCTGGCCCCGCTTGAAATTTCGGTCGATGGGGAGCCGCCGCAGACCTTCCGCGTCCCCGTGGGGCAAGATCTGGAACTGCCCGTCACCCTGCCCCACGGCGGGCGCAATGTGATCCGGTTCTCGCTGCCCGAGGCCGAAGGAGAGCTGACCGACCGCAACAATGCCGCGCTGATCCAGATCAACGGGGTGCGCGACCGCCTGCGGGTGCTTCTCGTCAGCGGGGAGCCGCATCAGGGCGGGCGTACGTGGCGCAATTTGCTGAAATCAGACAGCTCTGTCGATCTGGTGCATTTCACGATCCTGCGCCCGCCGGAAAAACAGGATGGCGTGCCGGTGGACGAACTTTCGCTGATCGCCTTTCCCACCCGCGAGCTGTTCATGGAAAAGATCGAGGATTTCGATCTGATCATCTTTGACCGCTACAAACGCCGCGGCATCCTGCCGTCGCTTTATCTTGAGAATGTCGCGAATTATGTGCGCGGCGGGGGTGCTGTGCTGGTCGCTGCCGGGGCGGATTTTGCCAGCGCCGACAGCATCTACCGCTCCCCCCTCGGAGAGGTCTTGCCCGCCACGCCAACCGCGCGGGTGATCGAACAGCCCTACCGCCCGCTAGTGTCTGAGCTGGGGCACCGCCATCCGGTGACCAGCGGCTTGCCCGAACAGGAAACATGGGGCCGCTGGCTGCGGCAGATCGACGTGGCCGATCCCTTGGGACATGTGGTGATGACCGGCGAAGATGACCGGCCGCTGCTGATCCTGAACCGTGTGGAAAAAGGGCGCGTTGCGCTCATGGCGTCTGATCATGCGTGGCTTTGGAACCGTGGCTATGAAGGTGGCGGCCCGCAGCTAGAGCTGTTGCGACGCTTGGCCCACTGGATGATGAAAGAACCCGAGCTTGAGGAAGAGGCCCTGACCGCCACAGCCGAAGGCCAGACCATGCGCATCACCCGTCGCACGCTGGGGGACGACATCCCGCCTGTCACCCTGACCAACCCCGATGGCAGCACGGCAGAGATCACGCTTTCGCCAGCCACGCCGGGTGTCTTCGAAGGGGTTTACGAAGGCCCCGAGATTGGTCTGTACCGGCTGGAAAATGGCGACCAAAGCGCGGTGATCGGTTTGGGCCCCGCCGCCCCGCGGGAATTTGTGGAAACGATTGCCAGCGACGAAACCCTCGCCCCCGTACTTGCGCCCCTGCGCGGTGGTGTCGCGCGGATCGAAGACGGCCTGCCCCGCATCCGCGACATACGTGTCGGGCGCCCCGCAGCCGGACGTGGATGGATCGGTCTGACCCCTCGCAACGCCTATGAAACACGTGACGTGCGACAGATGCCGATCCTGCCCGCGTGGCTCGTCCTGTTGCTGGGCAGTGCCCTGATCCTTGCAGCCTGGCTGCGCGAAGGGCGGCGTTAATCTTAAAAACAACGCCACCGCCCGATAAATCGCGCAACGCTTAAACAGTTGTTCACCCCAAGCCCCGCATGATCCCCCCGATAGGAGGGATTCGGAGCTTTGGATGAAACCAGCTGACCAGCTTGCCCATGAACAACGCCGCCGCGCAGAGGTGGAAGCGCTGCTTGAACAAACCCAGGCAGAGCTTTGTGCCGCTTACCGCAAGCTGGATGACCACGCGCAAAATGTCTCTGTCGAGATTTCTGAAACACGGGCGGAGGTTGAAAACATCCGCGGCGAAAACAAACGGGTGATGTCCGATCTATGTGCCGCGCGGGAACAGATCGAACTGACCCAACGCCGGCTGTGGCATTCGGTCGAAACCATCCACGACGGCTTTGCCTTTTTCAACAAAGACAATGAAATGATCATGGCCAATCGGTCTTATCTGGCCGTGTTCGACGATATCGATGCCATCCGTCCGGGTGTCAGCTACTCTACCATCCTTCGCGTGCTCACCGATGAAGGGATCGTTAACATCGGGCGCCGCACGCCAGAGGAATGGCGCGCCAAGATGCTTCTGCGATCGCAGCAAAAGGCTCCGGCACCCATCATCATAAAGCTTTGGAATGGCGCATATATCAAGATTGTCGATCAAAGGGGAAAAGGCGGTGATATCGTATCACTCGCCCGCGACATTACCGAAACCGTGGAATATCAACGCAAGCTCGTCGATGCCCGCGCCACGGCCGAGGCAGCCAACAGCGCGAAATCGCTTTTCCTCGCCAAGATGAGCCACGAGATCCGCACACCGATGAACGGGATCGTAGGCATGACGGAGGTGCTTGGCGATACCGCGCTGACCCAAGACCAACGCCTATATGTCGACACCATAAAGACCTCTGCCGAAGCGTTGCTGGTCATCATCAACGACGTGCTGGATTTCTCGCGCATCGAGGCAAACCGGCTGAGCATCCACCCCGCCCCGTTTGATCTGGAACGTGTCTTCCAAGAGGTATTGCTGCTTTTACAGCCCCTTGCGGTGCAAAAGGGGCTGGACCTCGCGCTGGATTACGACCTGTTCCTGCCGCGCAAACTGGTCGGGGATGCAGGGCGCATTCGGCAAGTGCTTACCAATCTGGTGGGAAATGCTGTTAAGTTTACGCAAAACGGGCATATCCTGATCCGCGCCACGGGGCTACCTGATGCGGGCGCTGGCAACGTGCTCATCAAAATCTCTATCGAGGATACGGGCATCGGCATCGCGCCGGACATGATTGAACATATCATGGGGGAGTTTACCCAAGCCAGCAGCGACCCCAGCCCCAATGCAGAGGGGACGGGACTGGGGCTCGCCATCTGCCAACGTCTGGTACAACTGATGGGGGGCGAGATTTGGGTCACGTCAGAGCATGGAGTTGGGTCGTGCTTCGGCTTCGAACTGCCCCTGAAGGCCCAAGAGGACAGTGCCGCGCCGCCGCTAAAGCCACCCCCCTTCCTGCGCCATGTTCTGATTGTCGAAAGGGAAACGATCTGCCGATCGATCTTGCAGCGCAATCTGGAACATATCGGTGTGCGCGTGACGTCCTGTGGCACCGGCTCAGAGGGGCTGGCCGCGCTGGACGGCAGTATTGATCTGCTGCTTGTCGACGACACGCTGCCCGATATGGACGGGATCGAATTTGCCCGCGCGGTGCACGTCTCCGACCCCGCGACCCAGGTAATCCTGTACAGTCAGACACCCGACAAAATCCGCGATAGTATGGATGATACGAGCGTGCGCCGGATCATGAAGAACCCGATCAGCGTCACCGAGCTGCTGGCCGAGGTGTCAACGATGCAGCCGGTGCCTGTTGGTACCCGCCCGATGCGGGTCTTGGCGGCCGAGGACAATAAGACCAATCGTCTGGTGCTTCGAAAGATGCTGCAACGGCTGAACATCGACCTGCAACTTGCCACCAACGGGCAAGAGGCAGTTGCGCTGTTCGAAACCTTTCGGCCCGATCTGGTGTTCATGGACATTTCTATGCCCAAGATGAATGGAAAAGACGCCGCCGCCGCCATTCGTGCGCTGGAAGGCGAGGCAAGCAGCTGCCCGATTGTCGCGCTGACAGCGCATGCCATTCAGGACGAAAAGGAAAGGATACTCGCCGCCGGGCTGGATCATTTCCTCACCAAACCCTTGCGCAAGGCGGAGCTTGTGGCGCTCCTTAACCGTTACTGCCCCAACGCGGCTTTCCCGCTGGAGGGTCAGTTGGTGGGATAGGGCCGCACAAATACAGGTTTTTCCGGCGTCGACAGCTCTTTCTGCCATGCGTACCCGCCAATATCGAAATCCTTGATCGCCTCGGCGTCGGTAAGCCGGTTCTGCACCACGAAACGCGCCATCGCGCCGCGGGCTTTCTTGGCGTAAAAGCTGACAATCTTGGGCCCTTTGCCGTCCGATTTATCTTCCATGAACTGTGGTGTCACAACCGTCGGCACCAGCGCCTTAAGGTCGACAGCGCCGAAATATTCCTGGCTGGCACAATTCACCAACACCTTGCGGTTGGTCTGTTCCGCCTGTTCGTTCAACGCTTCGGACAGGCGCGCGCCCCAATAGTCGTAGAGCGATTTGCCCTGCGGCGTTTTCAATCGGCTGCCCATCTCAAGCCGGTACGCCTGAATGGCGTCCAAGGGTCGCAGCACACCATAAAGCCCCGACAGAATGCGCAGGTGATCTTGGGCATAGTGCAGTTCATCAGGGTCCAGGCTGGTCGCTTCCAGCCCCTGATAGGTGTCACCAGCAAAGGCAAAGGCAGCGGGGCGCACAACATCGGGGGACGGATTTTCCTCGAACGCGGTGAAACGGTCGCGGTTCAGCTTGGCCAGTTTCTCGCTCAGGTGCATCAATGATTGCAGATCACCAACGCTCAGCTCGCGGGCCACCTTGACCAAGGCGACCGCATCATCCTGCAGGTCGGGCGTCGTCATATCGACGTCGCGCGGGGTCCAGTCCATTTTCTTGGCGGGAGAAATAACGGTCAGCATGGATTTTCCTTTTTTGGTCGCAGCAAGAGCTAGCCCGCTTGTTGCAAAACGTCCAGAAATGCGGGGCCAAACCTTTCGGTGCGTTTCTCGCCCAAAATGCGTTCGATGGCATCAAGGTTCGGCGCGTGCAGCTGCGCCACTTTTGCCAGCAGCGAAGTTGAGCAGCTCAACGGCTTTTCGCCGCCATCCGCCCCGCGAGACAAGGTGGTTTGCACTTCGCGCAATTGATCGAACACCGACCCTGCCGCGCGTCCCGCCAGCTTGCGCCGCGTCGGGTGCATCTCGGCGGCGGCCCCGTTGATCACCTCTAGAAACGCATCGCCAAAATTCTCGAGCTTTTTGGCCCCCACCCCGCCGATACGTGCCATGGCGTCCAGTGTATCCGGGCGTTTCTCGGCCATCTCGATCAGGGTGCGGTCGTTAAAGATGATATAGGCGGGCACTTTGGCGGCTTCTGCCAACCCGCGTCGCTTCGCCTTGAGCGCAGAGAGCAGCGGCGCGTCCTCGTCGCTGACCATCGCCCTGACCGCAGGACGGCGCTGCGATGCGGCGGCGCGGATACTGTCCCGGCGCAGAGAGATCGACGCCTCACCGCGCAGGATTGGCAATGCGGCATCGGTCATGCGCAGCGCACCGTGACGTGCGGCATCGGGGCGCACCAGATCGTGCCCCATCATTTGCCGGAACACCGCCTGCCATTCGCGTTTGTCATATTCCTTGCCCACGCCATAGGTCGGTAAATCGCTGTGCCCGCGTTCACGGATTTTATCGGTTTCATTGCCCAGCAGGATGTCGATCAGATGGCCTGCGCCAAACCATTCCTCGGTGCGCAGCATCGCCGACAGCGCCTTGCGCACGGCGGTGGTCCCGTCAAACACATCGACAGGCGTATCACAAAGGTCGCAATTACCACAGGTGACATCGGTTTCGTCAAAGTATTTCAACAGGTTCGCACGGCGACACGCCAATGCTTCGGCCAGCCCCAGCAGCGCGTTCAGCCGTGCATGATCAGCGGCGCGCCGTTCGGGCGGAGCGAGCCCTTCGTCGATCTGGCTGCGGCGCAATCGGATATCATCGGGGCCGAACAACGTCAGCGTCTCGGCCGGCGCACCGTCGCGACCCGCCCGCCCGATTTCCTGGTAGTAGGCTTCGATGGATTTGGGCAGATCGGCGTGGGCCACCCAGCGGATATCCGGCTTGTCGATGCCCATGCCAAAGGCCACTGTCGCCACCACAATCAGCCCATCTTCCTGCTGGAAACGGCGTTCGGCGGTGCGGCGGTCGTCCGCCTCCATCCCACCATGATAATGCAGTGCCAGATGTCCGTCGTCGCGCAACGCTTTGGCCAGCCCTTCGGTCTTGGCCCGCGTTCCGCAATAGACGATGCCCGACTGCCCCCTACGCCCTGACGCAAAGTTCAGTATCTGCGCGCGCGGCCCGTTTTTGGCCGCAAAGGCCAGATGAATATTGGGCCGGTCGAACCCGCGCAGGAAGGCGCGCGGGGGGACACCGTCGAATAGTTTCTGAACGATCTCGGCTTGGGTTTCCGTGTCCGCCGTTGCGGTGAACGCGGCCAACGGAACGTCAAGCGTACGACGCAATTCGCCGATGCGCAGGTAATCGGGGCGGAAATCATGGCCCCACTGGCTGACGCAATGCGCCTCGTCCACGGCGATCAGCGATACGCCAACCCGTTTGAGCATGCCCGTAACCGACCCGGCAGCGAGCCGTTCTGGGGCCATATAGAGCAGCTTGAGCGTCCCGGCCTCAAGCCCTTCCCACACGGCATCGGTTTCCTCGGGCGTATTGCCAGAGGTCAGCGCCCCCGCCCCGACGCCAAGCTCTTGCAGCGCGCGGACCTGATCGCGCATCAGGGCAATCAACGGCGATATCACCACCGTCACCCCGTCGCGCAAAAGCGCAGGCATTTGGAAACAAAGAGATTTACCACCACCCGTGGGCATGATGGCCAATGTGTTTTCGCCGGCGGTAACGGCCTCTACAATCTCTTGCTGGCCGGGGCGGAACCCGTCAAATCCAAAGACATCACGAAGTAGCGTGGCGGCGCCTGACATGAAAAACCCAACTGTATCTAACCTGCAGTTTGCAGAATCTCATAGTCGCGGGCGGGGAACAATCCCTGCCCGTGCGTCCGGCGGGGTCTTTGCCCCAGCAGCCGCCCGATCAGTAGAACAGCGCGGCGTTGTTGATCAGCAGGATACGCAGAACGGCAACGGCGATCAGAACGACCAGCGGTGCCAGATCAAGCCCGCCCATTTGCGGCAGAAAGCTGCGGACCCGCCCGTAAACAGGCTCCAACAAGCGATTCAGCCCATCCCAAACTTGCGCCACCAAAGGTTGACGAAGATTTAAAACCTGAAAATTAATCAGCCAGCTCATGATGACATGTGCGATGATGATGAACCAAACGATGTTCAGCAGAAGCATCAGGATCTGAAACAGGGATGTCATAAGGGGGCCTTTCGTTGCACAGCGCGAAAGTAGGTGCGCTGGCATCAAAGAACAAGAGCGGCAGCGCGTTGGCACGCCGCTCTTGGTAAAATCGCATCACATCACGCTTGCATCGCGTTGATGACGACAGAAAAATCCAGACTATCGACCTGAAGCATGGACCAATCGGCGAAATGCCGTGTCTCGATCGGCTTTTCGTCGAGGATTTTGAAGCCGCTGTGACGACTGTCTTTCTGGATGTTTTCGATCAACTGGCGGATGGCGGCTTCTTCGCCCTCAAGCACCTGACAAAAGTTGCGTCCGTTGTAGGCCAAGGCACCGGTGACACCGTGTTTTTCATTCTCGCGCATAGCGACGGTAAATATGTCGGCAACATCCGTCTTAGAGACCGAAGGAACTGCGGTGCTGAAGTACAAAAGCCGGATCATCGACATACGGAGCCTCGTAAAATTATCCAAAACATTCTTAACGTTGGCACCCTGTGTAGGCAAAAAGAATTTGAAAAGCGACCCTTTTGAGATGTCTTATGACATACTGATGGGAAATTCACGCTAGCGTTGCGCCCAACACCGCTCTTGCGCCGCGTAGGGCTGCTGCACTACCGTCCGTCAAAACAGGAGAAAGCAGTCATGGCAGCCACGTCAGCGCGCAAGAAAATCTGGGGCTGGTATTTCTTTGACTGGGCCAGCCAACCCTATAACACGCTTCTTCTGACGTTTATTTTCGGCCCCTACTTCGCGCAAACTGCAACGGCAAATCTTGTGGATAGCGGCATGGCGCTGGATGCGGCCAAGGCGCAGGCACAGGCCTATTGGGGCTACGGGCTGACGGTTGCGGGGATCATGATCGCGATACTGGCCCCGACCCTTGGGGCGGTTGCTGATTCATCGGGCAAACGGATGCCGTGGATCTGGCTGTTTTCGGGGCTTTATGTGGTGGGATCAGCCGCGCTGTGGTGGACCGCGCCGCAAGATTTCTCGGTCCTGTGGGCGCTCTTCTTCTTTGGCATTGGCCTGATCGGGATGGAATTCGCGACAATTTTCACCAACTCCTATCTGCCAGAGTTGCATCCCGACCCGGGAGAGCGCGGGCGGCTGTCAGGGTCAGGCTGGGCTTTTGGCTATGTCGGCGGTGTTGTGGCGCTGATTGTGATGATCGCGCTGTTTCAGGCGGGCAGCAACGGGCGCACGATGGCGGGGCTGAGCCCGCTCTTCGGGCTGGACCCCGCGACCAAAGCCGATACGCGCATCGTCGGGCCGCTGACCGCAATCTGGTACGCGGTCTTTATGATCCCCTTCTTTCTGTATGTGCGCGATACGCCGGTGACCGGCGCGGCGCGGTACCGCGTGGGGCAAGGGCTTTCTGATCTGTGGGTTACGCTGAAGAACCTACCGCGTCACCCGTCGCTGCTGGCCTATTTGGGGTCATCCATGTTTTACCGCGATGCGCTTAACGGAATGTACACATTCGGCGGGATATACGCGCTTGGCGTATTGAACTGGAGCATTATTGATATCGGCGTCTTCGGGATACTTGCCGCGATTTCAGGCGCGGTGTTCTGCTGGGTGGGCGGGCGTGTGGATCGTGCGATCGGGCCGATGCCTGTGATCGTAACATGCTGTCTGATCCTGATTGCAACGGCCGTGCTGATCATCTCGCTGACACCCAACTCGATTATGGGCATCACGCTGGCCGAAGGTTCCTCCGCGCCCGACATCGCCTTTTACATCGCCGGTGCGTTGATCGGTGCGGCGGGCGGGGCGCTGCAGGCATCGTCGCGCAATATGCTGACCCGTCAGGGCAACCCCGACCGCATGACAGAGGCGTTTGGCCTTTACGCGCTGTCGGGCAAAGCGACCTCGTTTCTGGCCCCTGCGCTGATCGCAATCGCAAGCGACGTATCCGGCAGCCAGCGGATCGGGATCGCCCCTGTCGTAGGGCTGTTCATCATTGGCCTGGTTCTGTTAGTCTGGGTGAAACCGAATGGAGATTTCGCGAAATGATCCTGACACGAATCCTCACATGTACCGCGCTGGCCCTCACGCTGGCGGCCTGCGGCGGGTCACCGTCCAAGCCGAATGCGGAAGCGTCCAAAATCCTGCCGACCATCGGGTCGTCGGGGGGCGCGCGCAGCAACATTCAGGCCAAGAAGCTTTTTGGCGCGAAAGCCGACGGGTCACGGCAGTCTTCCGCCGCTTACGGCAGCTATTCAAAGGGCTGTGTCGCGGGGGCACAACAACTGGCGGAAACGGGGCCGACCTGGCAAGCGATGCGCCTGTCGCGCAACCGCAACTGGGGCCACCCGGAGATGATCGATTACATTAAAACGCTCAGCGCGAAGGCCGCGCAGCAACCCGGATGGGAAGGGCTGTATGTCGGCGATATCAGCCAACCCCGTGGCGGCCCGATGCTGACAGGGCACGCCAGCCACCAGATGGGTCTGGACGCCGATTTCTGGATGCTTCCGCCCAAGTCGCTGTCGCTCAGCCGGGCAGAGCGTGAAAGCATTTCGTCTATTTCCATGCGGCGCACACGTGGAGCCTATGTGAACAGCAGCTGGACCCCGCAGCACCATCAGGTGCTCAAGGCCGCGGCATCTGATCCCCGCGTGGCGCGCATCTTTGTTTTCCCCGGGGCCAAGGTGCAGATGTGTGCCGACGAAAAGGGCGACCGCAGCTGGCTGCGCAAAATCCGCCCTTGGTACGGGCACCACTATCATTTCCACGTCCGGCTGAGCTGCCCCAAAGGGGCGACTGGCTGCGTCAACCAGGATCCGCCCCCTGCGGGCGACGGCTGCGCCGATGCGCGTCAGTGGCAGGCGAATATCCTGAACCCGCCCCCACCAAACCCCAATGCGCCCAAGCGCAAGCCAAAGCGCGAACTGCTGCTTGCTGACCTGCCAGCGCAATGCCAATCCGTGCTGGATTCGAACTAAGCTTGCTACAGATCCTTTTTGCCCTCGGCTTTGCCTCCGCTGCTTTTGCGGCGGGTGCAAATGGCCCTATCGCGCAGCATCAGCAGTTGACGTGGGAGCATGACGCCCCCTGGTTCGGTGGCCTGTCCGGTGTCGAGATGCGCGCGGATGGCAAACAGCTTACCGCGATCAGTGACCGCGGGCGGATCATCGTGGCCGACCTGTCGCGCGACGCGCTTGGCACGCTGACGGGGATGGAGATCATCCATTCCGTCGCGCTGCGCGATAAGAACGGCGCGGTGATGGACAAACCCGAGGCCGACGCCGAAGGTCTGGCGATTGCGCCGGATGGCAGCATCTTTATCAGCTACGAGGGCGATCATCGCATCGCGCGTACCAACCTTGCCGATGGCA
This sequence comes from Sulfitobacter sp. SK025, assembly GCF_003352105.1. NCBI lineage: Bacteria > Pseudomonadati > Pseudomonadota > Alphaproteobacteria > Rhodobacterales > Roseobacteraceae > Sulfitobacter > Sulfitobacter sp. SK025. The sequence continues at coordinate 234,336 of NZ_CP025808.1, forward strand.
CCCCATTGCAGTTCATCGCCCCGCCCGAGGGCGCATTGCTGCGCAACAACGCCGGGTTTGAAGCTTTGGCGGTTGATGCAACGGGCGCGCTTTATGCCTTGCCCGAGGATAACCGCGGCGATCAGATCCCGCTGTACAAATACCAAGACGGCACGTGGCGCATCGCGACCTACCTCGAAAATGACAGCCCCTTTGTCCCCGTGGGTGCGGATTTCGACGACGAAGGTCGGTTGTACCTGCTTGAGCGTACGGTCACCCCGCTGGGGTTTCGCACACGCCTGCGGCGGATCGAACTCTCTGGGGGTCAGGCCAGCGCGGTGACGCTGCTGCAAACCCTGCCCGCGCGATATGACAATCTAGAGGCGCTGACCGTTTGGCGCGACGCCATCGGGCGCACGCGGGTGATGATGATATCGGACGATAACTTCCTCTCCGTGCAGGAAACCCAGGTGATCGAGCTGACGATTACGCAATAGCTTGCGCGGGTGCCCCGCCTTCCCTACAACGCATTACGTCTGCGATCCCCGCAGGCCAAGTCGCCGCACCCTTGCAAAAAACGGTTTCAAATATGACACGCACCTACCTTCCCGGCATTCTTGCCATGGCTGCCATCGTTGTGGCCTCCAACATTCTTGTTCAGTTCCTCTTTGGCCAATGGCTGACCTGGGGCGCGTTCACCTATCCGCTGGCGTTTCTGGTCACCGATGTGATGAACCGCGTCTACGGCAAGGACGCCGCGCGCCGTGTCGTGCTGGTGGGTTTTGTGGTCGGGCTGGTCTGTTCGCTGATCGGGACACAGATCATGGGCGAATTCGGGCCGCTGGTGACCCTACGCATCGCGATCGGGTCCGGTGTGGCATTCCTTGTGGCGCAATTGGTCGATGTCGCGATCTTCTCTGCGCTGCGCGATGGCACGTGGTGGCGTGCGCCTTTGGCCAGCACGCTGGTCAGCAGCACGCTTGATACGTTGCTGTTTTTCTCGATCTCATTTTCTGGTGCCCTGTCGTTCCTGCATCCTGCAACCGATGTGTCCTGGGCGGCCGAAATGTTGCCATTGCTCGGCAGCGGCCCGCTCGCGCCGCTTTGGGTATCGCTGGCCGTTGCAGACTGGTCTGTGAAACTCGGGATTGCGCTGATTGCGCTGATCCCCTTCCGCATCATCACTGCACAACTTTTGACCCGCAGTTGATAGGCACCCTTTTGTGAACCGTGACGGGTGCAGAAAACGTTTTGCGTTTTCAGATTACTGTGCCAGTCTTCAAGTGAGTTCAACAAATGTAAAGGAGGTGATCCAGTGTCAAGAACGGTATTGGAGCGAGGTGTCGGAACAGCTTGGGAGGTATCCCGTTAGGGCAGCCCCTGACGGTTGAAACAACCCGGGTGGATCGCCGATCTAACCGATCCCACCTCCTTAAACCATTCGATTGGGCCGCTCCGCACCGGGGCGGCCCTTTTCGTATCTGGGCGTTGCCCTTTCCCTTGGGTCTGCGCGATGCGATAGTCGCGATGAAGGAGAGTTTGATGCTGCGGATCACGGACGAGATTGCCATTCAGGACTGGGAGCTGACGGAAAGCTTCATGCGTGCCTCCGGGCCCGGCGGTCAGAATGTGAACAAGGTCTCGAGCGCCGTGGAACTGCGGTTCGAGGCCGCGACCTCCCCTTCTATTCCGACGCCGGTCAAAAACCGTCTGCGCAGACTGGCGGGCCGTCGTTGGACGACCGAGGGCGCGTTGGTGCTGCAATGTGACGAAACCCGAAGTCAGGTCCGCAACCGCGAGATTATCCGCGAGCGCCTGAAGGAACTGATCACCGCCGCGTTGAAGCCGCCCAAAAAGCGTATCCCGACACGCCCCACGCTCGGTTCGAAGAAACGCCGACTGAAGGCGAAAAAGACGCGGGGCGAGGTGAAGGCGCTGCGCGGGCGGGTAGATCCGCCGGAATAGCCTGCCGCGGGGCCTGCCCTGCGCCGCCGTTCCATCACTTCTATAGCAGCCCCCCTATCTCGCCGTTTTTTGCCGGTATGCGCCCCCGATCGGCAAATCGCCGCCAGAGGGACGAATCCGCGCCGGAACGGATCGCCGCGGCCCCGTGTTCCCCTCGCAGACATACAAGCGATGTCTGGTAGTAAATCTAAGGAGAACTCAGATGAAACTTACGACCACAACACTGATCGCGACCCTGATGGCCACCGGCGTTTCCACCGCAGCGATGGCGCAAACCTCTGTTGATGGTGCCGTTGGCGGCGCAGCAGACGCAGGCTCGGGCATCAGCGCTGACGTTGGCGCATCCGGTTCACTATCCACCGATTCCACACTAAATCAAGCCAAGGGTGCCGTGACCGACGCCGGCGACACCGCGCAGGAAAACTATGGTCAGTTGATCCAGGAACTGCGCGCCGGTGCCGAAACCGACACGCAGACCCAAGCAGAAATTGACGCGTTCGATGCCGACGCCAAGCTGGACGTCGTAACCGTGTCAGAGCTCAAGGCATCCAAACAGGGGACCACAACCGCGCTGGACGACGCGCTGGACGCACAAGCCGAGGCCGTTGATGACATGCGCGCCTCAGTTGACGCCAATGCCGACCTGAGCGCAGAGCTGGAAGCCGAAGGCTTTACCTCGGAAGAGGTCGTGGCCGTGCGCGGTAACGGTATGGGCGGTCTGACCCTGATCGTCGACGACCGCGGCTAAGCGATTTGCAGTTATGCCCCGCACCCCACGCAGGCGGCATAAAGCAGAGGGGCCGGTGGGAAACCACTGGCCCCTTTTGCCGTCGGATCAGACGATAACTTTCTGAGCCGCCTGATCGCCGACGCCAAAGACACGTTTGTAACGGTCGATCTCTGACTGCGGGCCCATTGCTTTGTTAGGGTTATCCGACAGTTTCACCGTCGGGCTGCCGTTCGCCTTGACCGCTTTGCACACCAACGAAAACGGGGCGAGCGCGTCGTCAGGCACCAGCCCGCGGAAATCGTTTGTCAGCAAGGTGCCCCACCCGAAGGAGGCTTTGACCTTGCCCGCGAACTGTTGATGCAGTTCCTTGATCTTGGCGACATCCAGACCGTCGCTGAAAATAACCCGCTTTTCACTGGGGTCTTCACCGCGGGACTTCCACCAGTCGATCGCGGTCTGTGCCGCCACCGCCGGATCACCACTGTCGACGCGGATGCCGGTCCAGCCCGCCAGCCAGTCGGGCGCGTTATCCAGAAAGCCTTTCGTGCCATAAGTATCCGGCAGAATGATGCGCAGGTTGCCTTCGTGTTCATCGTGCCAGTCTTGCAGAACGTCATAGGGCGCTTGCGCAAGTGCGGCGTCGTCCTTGGCCAATGCGGCATAGACCATCGGCAGTTCATGCGCGTTGGTGCCGATCGCCTCGACCTCTCGGCTCATGGCGATTTTGCAGTTTGACGTACCGGTAAAGGCGTCGCCCAGGCCTTCCTGCATGGCCTGCACACACCAATCCTGCCACAGGAACGAATGGCGGCGACGGGTGCCGAAATCGGCGATGGACAGATCGGGAATTTCCCGCAGGGCTTCGATCTTTTCCCAGACACGGGTCATGCCGCGCGCGTACAGCACCTGCAGTTCGAACCGGCCCATACGGTCCAACACGGCGCGGCTGCGCAGCTCCATCAAGACGGCGAGGGCGGGGATCTCCCACAGCATGACTTCGGGCCACGACCCTTCGAATGTCAGCTCGTATTGGTCGCCCTTACGCTCAAGATGATAGGGCGGCAGGCGCAGACCCTCGAACCACTCCATGAAGTCGGGGCGGAACATCTGACGCTTGCCGTAAAAAGTATTCCCACGCAGCCAAGTGCTTTCCCCGCGGCTGAGTGACAGCGACCGGATGTGATCAAGCTGTTCGCGAAGCTCGCCTTCGTCAATGAGATCGGCCAGCGGGATATGCTTGGAACGGTTGATCAGGCTGAATGTGACCTGTGTTTCCGGCTTGTTGCGAAAAACCGACTGGCACATCAACAGCTTATAGAAATCCGTATCGATCAGGGACCGCACGATAGGGTCGATCTTCCACTTGTGGTTCCAGACGCGGCTTGCAATGTCGACCATGTTCAAAGCTCCCTTAGGCGGTGTGTTTGTGGCCCATCCATCTTGTACGGGCAAGGGAATTGCCGCTGACACAGTGCAAAACCTGTGGTAATCCACCGACTTAACCCCCTAAGGAGCGCTGCTAGATGCTGGAATGGCCCAATCTCTTGCGAGAGTTGATTACCTTGTTTGTCGTGATCGACCCTATTGGCAGCCTTCCCGTCTTTCTTTTCGCGACAGCCAACGTCCCGCAACACCTGCACAAAAGCTTTGCGATGCGGGCCGTACTGGTGGCCGGTCTGGTCTTGCTTGGGTTCCTCGTGGGCGGGCAATATCTGCTTGAGAACCTTGGGCTGCGGCTGGGGTCGTTTCAGGTCGCGGGCGGGATTATCCTGTTCCTCTTCGCGCTCAGTATGATCTTCGGCGACCCGAAACCGACACAGGAAATCGAGGCGGCAGAGCGGGATCATCTCGCCGGTGCGGTCTTTCCGCTCGCCATGCCGTCTATCGCATCTCCGGGGGCGATGCTGGCGATTGTAATCCTGACGGACAACCACACCAACCAGATATCAGACCAGCTGGTCACGGCGGGCCTGCTGGTGGTCGTGCTGCTGTTCACGCTTGTGCTTTTGTTGCTCGCAGGGCGGATCGGTCACCTGATGGGGACCACCGGCGCCAGCGTGATCAGCCGCGTCATGGGGATCATTCTGGCGACCGTCGCGGTGGATGCCACGCTTGGCGGGCTGGATGCGCTGGATATCCTCAACATCGCCCCCGTCGAAGACGCCCCGCTTAGCGCAGAGTAACCCCCGCCGTCGTCATCGCCTCGCGCGCGGCAGAAAGCGACCCGTCCAAATCGATCGCACGACACAGGTCCAAGCGGACCTCGACATCAAAGCCCAGCTTCGCCGCGTCCACGGCGGAAAAGTTGACGCAGAAATCAAGCGCCAGCCCGACCATCGTCAGCGTGGTGATGCCACGTGTCCGCAAATACCCTTCAAGACCGGTAGGCGTCTTCTGGTCATTTTCGAAGAACGCAGAATAGCTGTCGATGGCGGGGTTATACCCTTTACGAATGATCATGTCGGCACGGGTTTGATCCAGCCGCGGGTGGAACGCGGCCCCGTTGCTGCCTTGGACACAATGATCCGGCCACAGCACCTGCGCGCCATAGGGCATCTGCGTCACCTCGAACGGTGCCTTATCCGCATGGGACGACGCAAAGGAGGAATGGCCCGCCGGATGCCAGTCCTGCGTTAGAACCACCGCATCCACCTGCCCCATCAGCGCGTTGATCCCGTCGACGATCGCGTCGCCGTCTGTCACCGCAAGAGCTCCGCCGGGGCAGAAATCATTTTGCACATCAATCACGATCAGGGCGTGGGTCATATCGGGTTCCTCATGGGCCAGCTTGTGCCAGGGGACATAGCACGGCGGGTGCGGCACGGCACCCCCTTGCCTGAACCGCCGCATGGGCGTATCTCAGCGCGCATGTATACCATTGCCGCCCTCTATCATTTCAGCCGTTTTGACGCGCCTGACGCCCTGCGCCCGCCGTTGATTGCGCTTTGTGCGCAACATGACGTCAAAGGCACGCTGCTTGTCGCTGCCGAAGGCATCAACGGCACCATCGCCGGCCCCCGTGCGGGGATAGACGCGGTCATCGCGCATATCCGTGCCCTGCCCGGCTGCACCGATCTTGAGTGGAAGGAAAGCACCGCCACAACGCCGCCCTTCGGCAAGATGAAGGTCCGCCTGAAGCGCGAGATCGTGACCATGGGTCAGCCCGATGTAGATCCGCTGGCCAAGGTCGGGCATTACGTCGATCCCGCCGACTGGAACGATCTGATCGGCCGCGACGATGTTGCCGTGATCGACACGCGCAATGATTATGAGGTCGCGATCGGCACCTTCGACGGGGCCATCGACCCGGAAACCCAGAGCTTTGGCGAATTCCCCGCCTGGTGGGAGGCGAATAAGGACCGGTTCCACAACAAGAAAATCGCGATGTTCTGCACCGGCGGTATCCGGTGTGAGAAATCGACGAACTACCTGATCGGCCAAGGGGTGGAGGACGTGTTCCACCTCAAGGGGGGCATTCTCAAGTACCTTGAAGAAGTCCCCGAAGAGCAAAGCAGCTGGAAAGGCGATTGCTTTGTCTTTGATAACCGGGTCAGCGTTGGTCACGGGTTGAAAGAAGGGCCGCATATGCTGTGCCACGGCTGCCGTCGCCCGATCCTGCCCGAAGATACCGCAAAGCCCGGATACGAGGCCGGCGTCAGCTGCCCGCAGTGCGTCGGCGAAACCTCTGACGCGGATAAGGCGCGGTTCCGTGAGCGCCAGCGGCAGATGACGCTTGCCAAAGCACGTGGCGAAACCCACCGCAGCTGATCACGCTGTCGGCCCGCCCTGTTCCAAGCGCGGGCCTGTGGCGCAGGTTAAGCCCCGAACCCTTCGCGCCCGATAGAGACATAGGCCGAGAAACCGGCGCGTTTGGCATCTTTCGGGCTGTAGATATTGCGCAGATCTGCCATCGCAGGGGTCGCCATGCGCTTGGCCATCCGCTTGAGGTCCAGCGCGCGGAATTCGTTCCACTCCGTCAGAATGACCAGCGCATCCGCATTTTGCGCGGCCTTATAGGCATCCTCCAGCCACGACACGCCCGGCAGCAAGGCTTCGCCCTCGCGTTTGCCCTGCGGATCAACCACACGCACCTTGGCCCCGTTGCCCACCAGCGATGGCACAATCGTCAAGCTGGGAGAATCGCGCATATCGTCGGTGTTGGGCTTGAACGTTACCCCTAGCACCGCGATGGTCTTGCCGTTTACCGACCCGCCACAGATGTCGACCACCTTGTCGATCATCCGGCGTTTGACCTCGTCGTTCACCTTGATCACGGTTTCGGTCAGCTGCATCGGCACCGAATGATCCTGCCCCATCCGCGCCAAGGCCTGCGTGTCTTTCGGGAAGCAGCTCCCGCCGTAGCCCGGGCCCGCGTGCAGGAACTTGGACCCGATCCGGTTATCCAGCCCCATGCCTTTCGACACCATTTTCACATCTGCGCCAGTGCGTTCGCACAGCGCCGCGATTTCGTTGATAAAGGTAATCTTGGTCGCCAAAAACGCGTTGGCGGCGTATTTGATCATCTCTGCGCTTTCCAGATCCGTCGACATGATCGAAAACTCGCGCAGCGAGAGCGGGCGGTAGATGTCCTTCATCACCTGTTCGGCGCGTTCATTCTGCGTGCCTACAACCACGCGATCGGGGCGCATAAAGTCGTCAATCGCGGCCCCTTCACGCAGGAATTCCGGGTTCGAGGCAACGTCGAATTCGGCCTTGGGATTGGCTTTAGCGACGACCTGTTTGACCTGACGGTTGGTGCCCACGGGCACAGTCGATTTGGTGACGATCACCGCATACCCCGTCAGGACAGAGGCGATCTCTTCTGCGGCGGCCATGACATAGGTCAGATCCGCATGGCCATCCCCGCGCCGGGTCGGTGTCCCAACCGCGATAAACACGGCATCCGCACCATCCACTGCACTGGCAAGGTCACCTGTGAAAGACAGACGACCCGCTGCAACGTTCTTGGCCATCAAGTCATCAAGACCGGGTTCGTAGATCGGGACGATGCCCTTTTCCAACTTCTCGATTTTAGACGGGTCTTTGTCGACACAGACAACTTCATGTCCGAAATCCGAGAAACAAACACCCGAGACCAAACCGACATAGCCGGTGCCAATCATCGCAATCTTCATGAAACTTTATCCTAAATCAATTTGACAGTCAGCAAGCCAAGCCAGCCGGTGCACCCACATCTAGTGATCTGACAGCGCAAAACCAAGATAGGCAAATGGCATCAGAAGCCGACGCAAGCGCCCCAGTTCGAACTTTCGCAGCCGCTTTTGCATGACCTGAGGATAGGGCCGATCGATGGGTTTGCCCATCACCAGATCCGCGACCAGCCCGCCCGAATAGCTGCCCATTGCAACACCATTCCCATGATAACAAAGACTTGCATAGACAGCACCGGGGTCAGGGAGCTTGCCGACAAAGGGCATTTGCGCGCGCGACAGACATACCATACCGGACCATTGGTAGGGTGTCTCAACGTCTTTCCACGCCGGGAAAAACTTTTCAAAATCGCGGCGTACACGCGCAATGGCGCGCGTCTCTGCCGCTTTGCCCGTCACCAAACCGCCGCGCATACCGAACAACATCCGGCGGTCCGGCATCAGCCTGAAATAATGTAGCAAATTGCGTGTATCTGCGGACATATAATCGCTCTTCCACCCAGCGGCATCAAGCTCTGCCTCGGTCAGGGGGCGGGTCACAAGGACCGTCGACTGCGTGGGCATATAGCCCGCAGATAGCCCCGGCACCAAATCTTCCGACGAATACCCGTTCGTAGCGACAATCACCTTCTGTGCAAGCACCCTGCCCTTGGGCGTTCGAACGTCGTGACCCTGCGCCGCCTGCCGCACCTCGAGCGCAGGCGTACCATGGTAAATGACCGCACCCGCCTTTTCCGCCGCCGCAGCAAGGCCGGTCACGTATTTCCGCGGATTCAGCGCAAAGCCCGCCGGAATATGCAGCGCCCCGTGGAACGGCCCTGAAAGCCCATGCGCCGCGAAATCCGCGGGATCAATAAGCCGCGCCTCCAGCCCGTAGTTTTCTCGCACCTCGCGGGCGCGCGTGCGAAAATCGTCCATATCCTTGGGCCGATGCGCCAGCTCGATCTCCCCGTCCGAGTGGCGGTCAACCTCGATCCCATGCCGCGTGATCAACGCGTCAACAAAGTTGATCGCCGCCAGCTCAGCCGCGCGAAAGCGCAACCGATCCTCGCGCCCCGCAAGCTTGTCCAGCGCGGCATCACTTAGCCGTCCGCCCCCAAGGCAGCAAAAGCCCCCGTTGCGGCCCGACGCGCCCCAGCCGACGTATCGGTTTTCCAGCACGACCGCAGAATATCCAGCCTCCGCAAGGCGCAACGCGGCAGAGAGCCCTGTAAAGCCGCCCCCCACAATCGCCACGTCACAGGATACGTCACCTTCCAACACAGACCTGTCGGTAGCGGCGCAGGTTTGATCCCACCAACAATTTTCCCTAGGCGCATCTGTATAGGCAAAATCGTTAAATATTCGTTTCATGCCGCCGCTCTTTCATGCCACGGCGCGTTCCGCCGCCTGCACATCGCGTTGCGCCTTGATCGCCTTGCGCTTCGATATCAGTGACGCCGTGATTACCCCGAAAGTCACGATTCCAATCATGATGGTGGATAATGCGTTAATCTCGGGCGAGACGCCAAGACGCACCGCGCTCCAGATCTTGATCGGCAGGGTTGTGGAGGACGGGCCCGTGGTAAACGAAGCGATAACAAGGTCGTCCAGCGAGAGCGTAAACGCCAACAGCCACCCCGAAATGACAGCCGGCGCAATGATCGGCAAGGTCACCAAACGGAAGGCGTCGAAAGGCGAACACCCAAGGTCCAGCGCCGCTTCCTCCAGCGATCGGTCAAAAGTCACCAGCCGCGATGACACGACCACTGACACGTAGCACATCGAAAAGGTCGTGTGTGCCAGCACGATGGTCAGCGTCCCCCGGTCCAGCCCGATCCCGATAAACAGAAGCAACAGCGACAGGCCGGTAATCACCTCCGGCATGACCAGCGGCGCGTAGATCATACCCGAGAAGAGCGTACGCCCTGCAAACCGCCCCCCGCGCACAAGAATGTATGCCGCCATCGTCCCCAACACCGTTGCCAGTGTAGAGGATGCCACCGCGACCTTTAGCGTTACCATCGCAGCATTCAGAAACGCCTCATTCTGAAGCAGCTCGCCGTACCATTTCGTCGAGAAACCGGCCCAGACAGTCACCAGTTTCGAACTGTTAAAACTGTAGATGACCAACAGGATCATCGGCAGATAAAGAAAAGCAAACCCGAGGGTGAGCGACGTAATATTGAACCAGCTTGCGCGTCTCATGACTCCACCTCGGCCTGACGTTGCTGGTTGCGTTGGAACAGAACGATTGGAACGATCAGTATCAGCAGCAGGATCACCGCCACCGCGCTCGCGACGGGCCAGTCGCGGTTGTTAAAGAACTCCTCGAACAAGACCTTGCCGATCATCAACGTCCCTGAACCGCCCAACAAAGACGGGATAACGAATTCGCCCAGCGCGGGGATAAAGACCAGGAAACACCCTGCAATGATCCCGTTGCGAGACAAAGGTATCGTGACCAACCAGAATGCCTTTAACCGTGAACATCCCAGATCTTCAGCGGCCTCGATCAAGGATTCGTCCAACCGATCCAGCGCGGCATAGATCGGTAGAATCATGAATGGCAGATAAGTGTAAACAATTCCTATATAGACCGCGGTCGTCGTGTTCATGATCGTCAAAGGCGTATCGATGATGCCCAACCACAGCAGGAATTGATTCAAAAGCCCCTCATTACTCAGAATACCGACCCATGCGTAAACGCGGATCAGGAAACTGGTCCAAAAGGGCAAGATCACCAGCATCATGAGGGTCGGACGCCATTCTTCGGGCGCGCGAGCCATGCCGTAGGCCATGGGGTAGCCCACCAAAACCGCTAAAACTGTAGATATTAACGCAATCTTCAAACTGCTTAGGTAAGCCTTCCAGTAGAGATCGTCCGACGCAAGAAAGGTAAAGTTTTCCAGATCGAATGCCGCGAACATCGCCCAGATCCCGTCCTTTGCCGTCGGGGAGTAAGGAGGAATCGACAAAGCCAGATCAGAGAGAGAAATTTTAAAAACAATGATGAAAGGAATGAGAAACAGCGCGAGCAACCAGGCATAGGGCACCGCGATAAGGAAAAAGCGACGCATATTCATCGCTCCAACAGGACGCCGGCGGTGGCGCTCCACGAAATCCAGACCTTATCTTCCCACGTGATCGTGCGGCGCGACAGCCGACGCGTGTTTGCGGTCTGTGCCTTGATCACTTGACCACCGGCCAAGTGGACATGGTAGGTGCTGAGATTGCCAAGATATGCGATGTCCAGAACGGTGCCCTGAACAGCGTTCTTCATTTCTGTCGGCTTCTCGGTAGAAATCGCGATCTTCTCCGGTCGGATCGCAAGATGAGCTTCCTGCCCATCGCTAAAGGGGCGTTCTGATGCCGCAAGCAAGGGGGCCTCATTCGCGACCCAATCAAGGTGGTACATATTCTCGCCTGCGGGCTTCACCGTGCCAGAGATAATGTTCACGTCACCGATGAAGTCAGCAACGTAGACGGAATTAGGTGCTTCGTAGATACCTCCTGGCGTCGCGACCTGGATGATCTGCCCTTCGTCCATCACAGCCACGCGGCTCGCGACGGTCATCGCTTCCTCTTGGTCGTGGGTAACGATAACAAAGGTGGTCCCCGTGCTTTCCTGGATATCCATCAGTTCAAACTGGGTGTCCTGACGCAGCTTTTTGTCCAGCGCGCCAAGCGGTTCGTCCAGTAGCAAAAGCTTCGGCGCTTTGGCGAGGGACCGCGCAAGCGCGACCCGTTGACGTTGCCCCCCCGAGATTTGGTGGGGTTTGCGTTTGGCAAATTTAGTAAGGCGCGTCAGCTTGAGCATCTCTTCAACGCGCGCGGCGATATCTGCCTTGGACATATCCCCTCGTTTCAACCCAAAGGCGATATTCTCCCAGACAGACAGATGTGGGAACAGGGCATAGGACTGAAACATCATGTTCACCGCCCGCTTGTTCGGCGGGATGCCCGCGATATTCTTACCCGCCAATTCGATCTTGCCCGCGCTTGGGTTTTCAAACCCGGCAAGCATGCGCATCATCGTTGTTTTACCGCAGCCCGAGGGCCCCAGCAGAGCAAAGAACTCGCTTTCATAAATACTCAAAGACAGATCATCGATCGCAACGAAATCGCCAAAACGCTTTGTCACATTCTCGAAGCGGATAAGCGGCTTTTCGTTCGGGTCATCCCACGGGGCGAAAACGGGTTGGCTCACTTTGATCTATCCTTTGCACAGCGTTTACCCCTCCGAATGGAAGGGTCCGGTTGATCGGGTCAAAACCGGTAAGGCTTTGACCCGATGCGATTTTAGATACCAGATTTGATCTTCGTCCACATACGCGTGACGACACGCTGTACCTTGGGTGAATATGAAGAAATGGTATACAGGTTTTCCAGCGTGGCTTCGTCTGGGTAAATCGCTGTGTCCCCGATTACGTCTTCGGCAAGGAACTCCTGGCTCGCCTTGTTGCCGTTCGCATAGTAGACGTAGTTCGACGCGGCGGCCATATTCTTTGCGTCCATCATGAAGTTCAAGAACTTATGTGCCCCATCCGGGTTTGGCGCATCCGCTGGAATAGCCATATTGTCGAACCACATCAGCGCCCCTTCTTTCGGCGCGTAATAGGCGATTTCGACACCGTTATCCGCCTCGGCCGCGCGGTCACGCGATTGCAGGATGTCACCCGACCAACCGAAGGCAACGCAGATATCACCGTTGGCCAGTGCGTTAATATACTCCGAGCTGTGGAACTTTTGAACGTGGGGGGCAACCGCCGTCAAAACAGGCTCTGCCTTCGCGATCACATCGGGGTCCTGGGTTTGGGGATCTTCGCCCAGAAACTTCAGCGCCGCGGGGATCATTTCTGTCGGAGCGTCAAGGAAATGCACGCCACATTCGGCCAGCTTTTCCATATTCTCGGGCTTGAATACGAGGTCAAGCGAATCGACAGGGGCATCTTCGCCCAGCACTTCCTTAACCTTGGTCATGTTCACGCCAAGCCCGGTGGTGCCCCACATATAGTTAACGGCATATTCATTCCCGGGGTCGTATTTCGATACGCGGTCCTCGATCACGTCCCACATGTTGGTGATGTTCGGCAGCTTGTCTTTGTCGAGCTTCTGGAAAACCCCTGCCGTGATCTGGCGTTCAAGGAAGGTACCAGTCGGGACAACCACGTCATAGCCGGACCCGCCTGCAAGCATCTTGGTTTCAAGCACTTCGTTACTGTCAAACACGTCATAGATCAGATCAATGCCGGTTTCTTTTTCAAATTTCTGCAACAGGTCTTCGTCGATGTAGTCGGACCAGTTATAGACCCGCACCTCTTCACCCAAGGCGCTGGTGGCGATCAATGCCGTTGCTGCGATTGAGCTGAGCAAGCTATATTTCATTCTCATCTCCCGTTGTGTAGGCTCAGTTGATCCGAACCTTTCGTCAATTTGATCAAGTTTTGCGTCATGCGACAAGATCATTTATAATTTTACGCAGGTGCATGCCGTGGTTCAAAATGTGGTTGAGTACAATTTAGGCAAATTTGATGAACGTAAATTCCACTGACCTTGCGTCGCAAAAGCCTTTGGAAAGCCCGGCCAAGGTGCCGGCCCATCAGCATGTCTATGAACGCGTGCGCAAGCTGATCCTGTTTGGCGATCTTGCCCCCGGTCAGGCGGTCACCATTCAAGGCCTTGCAGAAACCCTTGATGCGGGCATGACCCCGGTGCGCGAAGCGCTGCGCCGTTTGATCGCCGAAGGCGCGCTGGTGCATCAGGGCAATCGCCGCGTATCGGTCCCTGTGCTGGACCTCGAAGGGGTTAACGAGCTGGAATTCATGCGGAAAACCCTTGAGGCAGAGCTTGCTCAACGTGCCACAAGCCGCATGTCAGAGACTGTTTTAAGCGAACTCGCACAGGTGGACGACGCGCTGAACCACGCGATTGATCGTGGGGATATCGGCGAATACCTGACCCAGAACTACCGCTTTCACACCATCGTCAACACCTGTGCCGAGGCCCCTATTCTGGCCGCCACCGTCGACCGTTTATGGCTGATGTTCGGCCCGTCGCTGCGCGTGGTCTGCGGTCGGTTTGGCACGTCGAACCTGCCGGATAAACATGCCGACTTGCTGGCAGCTTTTCGCGAAGGCGATGCGGCAAAGGCTGCGCAGGCCATGGCCGAGGATGTTTCTCAGGGCATGGTCCAGATTCGCGCCTCTCTTTGATTAAAATCTGATCGGCTGATAGCCGTTTATCATCACCACAGCAGAGCGATTCGATTGACTCTGCATAATTTGATCATATTCTGAGCCCAATCTTCCCTCCCCATTCCCAGAGGTGTTCTTTATGGCCCATATCACCAACCACATGCCCACCGCCGAGCTGCAAGCACTTGACGCCGCGCATCACATGCACCCGTTCACCACCAATGACGAACTTGCCGAGAAGGGCGCGCGGATTATCACCCGTGCCAAGGGCGTCTACCTGACCGACAGCGAGGGGAACGAGATCCTTGACGGGATGGCGGGTCTTTGGTGCGTCAACATCGGTTATGGCCGTCAGGAAATGGCCGACGTCGCCGCGCGCCAGATGCTCGAGCTGAACTACTACAACACTTTCTTCATGACCTCGCACGTGCCCGCCATCGCTCTTGCAAAAGAGATCGCGTCACTGGCCCCCGGCGATCTGAACCATGTGTTCTTTGCCGGGTCGGGGTCCGAAGCGAATGACACCAACATCCGGATGGTGCGCACCTATTGGGCCATGAAAGGGAAGCCAGAGAAATCCCACATCATCAGCCGCAAGAATGCCTATCATGGGTCGTCGATGGGGTCCGGCTCCCTTGGTGGCATGAGCTATATGCACGAACAGGGTGGCATGCCGATTCCCGGCATTCACCACATCAACCAGCCCGACTGGTGGGTGGAAGGCGGCGACCTCACGCCTGAGGCGTTCGGCCTTGCCCGCGCGCAAGAGCTTGAGGCCAAGATCCTTGAGCTTGGGGCAGATAATGTCGCGGCGTTCATCGGTGAACCCATTCAGGGCGCGGGCGGGGTTATCGTGCCGCCAAGCACCTACTGGCCCGAAATCCAGCGTATTTGTGACAAGTACAATGTATTGATCATCGCGGACGAAGTGATCTGTGGTTTTGGCCGGACAGGCAGCTGGTTCGGGTCCGAGACGATGGGGATCAAGCCGCATATCATGACCATCGCCAAGGGCCTAAGCTCTGGCTACCAGCCGATTGGCGGGTCCATTGTGTGTGACGAGATCGCGCAGACCATCGGGTCTGGGGAGTTCAATCACGGCTATACCTATTCGGGGCACCCCGTCTGCTCGGCCGTGGCACTGGAAAACCTGCGGATTATGCAGGACGAAAACATTCTGGATCACGTGAACAATGTTGCCGCCCCCGCCCTGAAGGAAGGGCTGGCCAAACTGGCAGAGCATCCCTTGGTTGGCACCGTCAACGTCGCGGGCCTTATGGCGTCGCTGCCGCTGTCCCCGCGCAAAGAAACGCGGTCAAAGTTCGCAGGCGATGCAGGAACCGTCGGTTATATGTGTCGTGAACGCTGCTTTGCGAATAATCTGGTGATGCGCCACGTCGGCGACCGGATGATCATCTCGCCACCGCTGGTGATCACCCCCGAAGAGATCAAAGTATTCATGACGCGCGCTACCAAAGCGCTGGATGAAACCTATACCGCGGTCAAAGAAGGCGGCCTGCTCAAGGCAGCCGAAGACCACGCGCAAGACGCTGAATCGCCGCTCGGCTAAGGCGTGACATACATTCGGGACGAGGCGCAAAGGTCGCCCGTCCCGCCGCTGGAAGCACTGCAAGGAATTGTCTGTTTGCGACATCGGCAGTGGCTGACCAGCGCTCAAAATCGCCGGGTTCAGGGCGAGCCGCTGATGCTTAACCTATGGCAGATATTAACGAATTCCCCTTATTTCAAGCAAGCTGCACAGTAATTCCGCAGGCAAAAGAACTGTTTCTTGTCAAATAACCGTCGATCTTCCCGCAATTGACGCTTTCTGCCCAATAGTGTCGTTAATTGGTTGCAAAGCGGAAACCAGCCAGTTTTAACTTCCTGTCAACAAGGGCGCTTGAACGTCACAATAAACGGGGAGCCAGCTTTGGCAGATACTTCAGCAACGAATGCGTTCGTAGAATTTGAACGCGTGCAGAAAAGCTATGACGGCGAAAATCTCGTCGTAAAAGACCTCAACCTGTCGATGCCGAAAGGCGAGTTTCTGACAATGCTCGGGCCATCGGGGTCCGGCAAGACCACCTGCCTGATGATGCTGGCGGGTTTCGAAACGGCCACGCATGGCGACATCCGGCTTGATGGTAAATCGATCAACAATATCCCGCCGCACAAACGCGGCATTGGCATGGTGTTCCAGAACTACGCGCTTTTCCCGCATATGACCGTTGCCGAAAACCTCGCCTTCCCGCTTGAGGTGCGCAAGATCGGCAAGTCCGAGCGTGAAGAGAAAGTGAAGATCGCGCTGGACCGTGTTCAGATGGGCGACTTCGGCGGCCGCCGTCCGGCACAGCTTTCCGGTGGTCAGCAGCAACGTGTTGCCTTGGCCCGTGCTTTGGTCTTCGAACCCGAACTGGTGTTGATGGACGAACCGCTGGGGGCGTTGGACAAACAGCTGCGCGAAACACTGCAGTTCGAGATCACGCATCTGGCGCATGAACTGGGCATCACCGTGGTCTACGTGACCCACGACCAGACCGAAGCGCTGACGATGTCCGACCGCGTGGCCGTGTTCGAAAACGGGCGCATCCAACAGTTGGCCCCGCCCGATCTGTTGTATGAAGAGCCCGAAAACAGCTTTGTTGCGCAGTTCATCGGCGAGAATAACACTCTTGAAGGCGTTGTGACCGAGATCAAGGGCGGCACTTGCCTTGTGCAGTTGGACGGCGGCGGCCTGATCGAGGCAAAGCCGATCAACGTGACCCGCGCCGGCGAACGCACCCGCGTATCGATCCGCCCCGAACGTGTCGAATTCAACAAGGACCGGATGCAGGAAGGGGCACATACCCTGAAAGCCGAAGTGCTTGAATTCGTCTATATGGGCGACATCTTCCGCACCCGCCTGCGGGTTGCCGGGACCGACAACTTTATCATCAAGACACGAAACGCACCCGATCAGGTACGTTTGAAGCCAGGCCAGCAGATCGAGATCGGCTGGTTGGCAGAGGATTGCCGCGCCCTCGACGCATAAGCGTCAGGACGCGGCCGGCCGTCCAACGTTCGACGGCGTCGCACGAGGCTGTGGTTAAGCCCGATATCACACCCTCAAGACCCTAACGGGCATATAATGGGAGACTATCTAATGAAGTTTACGACAACGCTACTCGCATCCTCCGCGATCATTGGCGCTGGCACATTGGCATTCGCCGATGCGCATGCGGACATGGCCAAAGAGATGACGCTTGTTTCCTGGGGTGGCGCTTACCAAGCCAGCCAAGACAAAGCGTATCTGCAGCCCTATCTGGAAATGCACCCTGAACTCTCTGCTGTTTGGGATGAAAGCTCCAACGAAGCCGTGGCGAAGCTGCGCGCGATGAACGAAGCCGGCAACGTGACCTGGGATCTGGTCGACGTGGTTGCCGCTGACGCCATCCGCCTGTGCGACGAAGGTCTGGCGATGGAAATCGACGCGGACGAAATGCTGGCTGAAGCCCCCGACGGGACATCCGCTGAAGACGACTTTGGCGACCTGCTGGTCAGCGACTGCTTTATCCCGCAGATCGTGTATTCGACCACATTCGGGTATCGCACAGACATGGTTGGCGACACGCCTCCAACCAAAATCTGCGACGTCTTCGACACCGAAGCCTACCCAGGCAAGCGCGCGCTTGAAAAGCGCCCCATCAACAACATGGAATGGGCGCTGCTCTGTGACGGCGTTGCAAAGGACGAAGTCTATGACGTTCTGGCAACTCCGGAAGGTCAGGAACAGGCTCTGGCCAAGCTCGACACCATCAAGGACGACGTGATCTGGTGGTCCGCCGGTGCCGACACGCCACAGCTGCTGGCCGATGGCGAAGTCGTCATGGGTTCCACCTACAACGGCCGTCTGTTCAGCGTTATCGAAGAGCAAGACCAGCCCGTTGCAATGCTGTGGGACGCACAGGTGTTCGACCTTGACGGTTGGATCATCCCAGCGGGTCTGCCTGACGACCGTCTGGCGCGCGTCAAAGACTTCGTGAAATTCGCGACAGACACCCAGCGTCTGGCGGATCAATCGCAGTACATCAGCTACGGCCCTGCCCGTTTGTCCTCCGCTCCTATGGTTGGCAAGCACGCAGAACTGGGCATCGACATGGCACCACACATGCCAACCGACCCGGCCAACGCAAAGAACACGTTCCTCTACAACTACGAGTTCTGGGCTGACTACCGCGACGACATCGACGCGAAGTTCCAGGCATGGTTGGCGCAATAATCGCCTGAACCATTCGGAGGAGGCCGCTTTGGCCTCCTCCACCCCTTATTTGTTTTTCCATTTTCCCGACCTTCCAGCGACCTAACCCCATGGGGCCGATATGAGCGATACCGCCGACGCGACGAACGACACACCTGAACAGACCGGCCCGATGCTGGCCGCGGACGGCACACCGCTGAAACGCAGCCTGAACCGTGCGCTCCGTCGTCAGAAGCTCAGCGCGCTTTTGCTGATCGCCCCTCTGCTGATCTTTATCCTGATCACCTTTATCGCGCCGATCGCCGATATGCTGTTCCGCTCTGTCGAGAACCAGATCGTCAGCGACACGCTGCCCCGCACCACGCAAACCCTGTCCGACTGGGACAGCGAAAGCGGTGAAACCCCCGGTGCCCCCGTCTACAAGGCGCTCTACGAAGACCTGTTCATCGCGCAGGAACGCAAATTGCACACCCGTCTGGGCTCAAGGCTCAACTACGAGCTGACCGGCGCATCGTCCCTGTTCCGCAAATCCGGCCGCGGCGTGGATGACATTGGCGAAGTGTTTCAGGACCAGTTCGAGGATCTGAACGACTTCTGGAAGAAGGGCGAAAACTGGAACGCTCTGCTTGGCTCCGACGCATGGCTGGCAGAGATTTCCGACTGGAAAAAATCTTCCGGCGACGACCAGCCCGCGTTTGAAATGCGCGAAGGCATGGCAGAGCTTCTGCCCGAGACCGCCGAATACTACGAAATTTTTGCCGACTTCGTTCAGAACGACGACGAAGACAACCTGTACAAGGAAGACCCATGGGCGCTGATCTACTCGGCACTCTATGACGACCTGACAGGCCCCACGGCATCGCAAATCGCCAGCTATTCAGGCCCGGCATCAGCCGAATTGACCGAGGCTGCCGCAGCCGCCCCTACATTCGACGCAGTCGATTACAAAACAGCCTTCACCGAGATTGACGACGATTGGGGCAAAACCCCTATCTGGAGCACCATCCGCGCCTACAGTCCCGCGCTGACCAACGGCTATTTCCTGAATGCCGTCGACATGCAGAAAACGGCTGACGGTCCCGAATTCCGCCCCGACAACGAACGCATCTACGGCACGCTGTTCCTGCGCACGCTGTTCATGTCGGTCTGCATCACCCTCAGCTGTATCCTGCTGGGCTATCCGGTGGCGTGGATCCTCGCCAACCTGCCCGCGCGTACCGCGAACCTGCTGATGATCCTCGTGCTGCTGCCCTTCTGGACCTCGCTTCTGGTGCGGACATCGGCGTGGAAGGTCATGCTGCAACAACAGGGTGTGATCAACGATACACTGGTGTGGCTGGGCCTGGTGGCCGATGACAGCCGTCTTGCGCTGATCAACAACCAAACCGGCACGATCATCGCGATGACGCACATCCTGCTGCCCTTCATGATCCTGCCGCTCTATTCCGTGATGCAAACAGTACCGCCCAGCTATCTACGTGCGGCAAAGTCGCTGGGGGCCACGAACTGGACAGCCTTCTGGCGCGTGTATTTCCCGCAATCGGTGCCCGGCATCGGCGCGGGGTCGATCCTCGTGTTCATCCTGTCGATCGGCTATTATATCACGCCGGAAATCGTCGGCGGCACCACGGGGACATTCATCTCCAACCGGATTGCCTATCACATCTCCAGCTCGCTCAACTGGGGCCTCGCGGCCGCGCTTGGGGCGATCCTGCTGGCCGTGGTGCTTGGGCTTTACTGGGCCTACGACAAGATCGTCGGCATCGACAACGTGAAACTGGGAGGCTGATATCATGGTCGCACTCACACCTATCTCCCGCAAACCCGTCGGTTTCTATGTACCGGTTGTCGCCGCAGCAGGCGCCTTTGCCGGGCTCTTTGTCGGCACCGCCCAAGGCAGCGGACTGCTGGGCATCCTGATCGGAGCGCTGTCCATGGGGGCGCTGGCCTTTGTGCTGACGCAGCTGATCAAGAACGAAACCATCGCCCGCTGGACCTCTGTCATTCTGCTGGCGGTGATCGGCTTTATTCTGGGCGGCGTGCCCATGCTGGTTCTGGGGGCCATCTTCGGCTGGTTCTTCGGCTGGTTCAGCTTCTGGCTCTACGAGGGACGCTACCGCGCCAAGGTCGCGCCCTATCTGACCCCGGGTCAGGTGCTTTGGCACTTTGCCTTCCGCATCATCTGCGGCGCGATCCTTGTGTTCCTGATCACACCGATCCTCGTGGTCATGCCACTTAGCTTCAACGCCGAGAACTTCTTTACCTTCACCCCTGAAATGCTGCGTTTCGATCCCGAAGGGTATTCGCTGCGCCACTACAAAGACTTCTTCAGCAGTTCCGCATGGCAAGGTGCCGTCTGGAACTCGATCAAGATCGCCCCGGCCGCGACCCTTCTGTCGGTCAGCTTCGGCACCCTCGCCGCCATTGGCCTGAGCCAGCAGCACGTGCCGTTCCGGCGCGCGATCATGGCAATCCTGATCTCGCCCATGATCGTCCCACTGATCATCTCGGCGGCGGGCATGTACTTCT
This sequence comes from Sulfitobacter sp. SK025, assembly GCF_003352105.1. Lineage (NCBI taxonomy): Bacteria > Pseudomonadati > Pseudomonadota > Alphaproteobacteria > Rhodobacterales > Roseobacteraceae > Sulfitobacter > Sulfitobacter sp. SK025. Next base: position 255,123 of record NZ_CP025808.1, read on the forward strand.
TCTACAGCCGCGTCGGCCTGCAGGGCACATATGTCGGCGTAGTCCTGGCACACGCGGCCTTGGGCATCCCCTTCGTCATCATCACCGTCACCGCGACACTGGTAGGCTTTGACCGCTCTCTGACCCGCGCGGCGGCGAATATGGGGGCCAATCCGGTCACAACCTTCTTCCGCGTGCAAATGCCGTTGATCCTGCCGGGCGTGATCTCGGGCGGTTTGTTCGCTTTCATCACCTCGTTTGATGAAGTCGTCGTCGTGCTCTTTGTCGGGTCTGCGGGTCAGAAAACGCTCCCATGGCAGATGTTTACCGGCCTGCGCGAACAGATCAGCCCCACGATCCTTGCCGTTGCGACGATCCTCGTGGTCATCTCGATCTGCCTGCTGACCGTGGTCGAACTGCTGCGCCGCCGCTCCGAACGGCTGCGCGGGATGTCCCCCGGCTAAGCCGCTTCCAAATGGTTTAAAATCCTCGCCGAAGGCACGCGCCGGACCGAAAGGTCCGGCGCGTTTCATTTACGCCAGATTATTCCGCCGCGGCTGCGCGCAGCGTCTCCAACAATCGGGGGGAGGCATAGCCGTCAGGCACAAGCCCCTGCGACAATTGGAACTCGCGCACCGCATTGATGGTCAGCGGGCCGATCTTGGCGTCGATCTGGACCGTATCAAACCCCTGCGCCGTCAACTGTGTCTGAAGCTCGATCCGTTCGTCATAGGTCAGCGCGCGGTCTTGCACCGGCCAGCTGGACTCAATCGGTCCGCCCCCGGCGATACGATCCGCCAGATGCCCCACGCCGATCACATAGGCATCGGCCGAATTATAGCGTTCGATCACCGCGAAATTCGCATAGATCAAAAACGCCGCGCCCTCTGCCCCACCGGGCAAAAGCAGGGACGCAGGGCCGTGATCCCCCAGCGATCCTGTCACAGGGCGCACCCCAAGCGCACGCCATTCCGCTGCCGTTTTCAGGATATCCCGCCCCGCCAGAAGATAGTCGAACCCCTCGGGCAGCCGTACCTCGACGCCCCAAGGCTGCCCTTGGACCCATCCGAAATGCTTGAGATACGCCGCGGTAGAGGCAAGCGCGTCACGTGGATCATCGCTCCAGATATCGCGTTTGCCATCGCCGGTGAAATCCTCGGCATATTGCTGGAAAGACGAGGGCATGAACTGCGTGTGCCCCATTGCACCAGCCCAACTGCCCTGCATCCTCGCGGGCGTGGTATCGCCCGCCTGCAAGATCCGCAGCGCGTCCAGCAGCTCCCCTTCAAAGAACGCCCTCCGCCGTCCGTCATAGGCCAATGTCGCCAGCGAGCTGAGCACCGGATCGCTGCCCCTGAAGGTGCCATAGGCGCTTTCGAGCCCCCAGATCGCGGTGACGATCTCTTTCTCGACGCCATAGCGCGTTTCGATCTGGGACAGCGCGTCGGCCTGCTCGGCCAGCGCCTTCTTCCCGTTGGTGACCCGTAGATCAGAGGTCGCGGTCTCCAGATAGGCCCAGATTGTTTTGGTGAATTCGGATTGGTTGCGGTCGCGGCGGATGACCTGCGGGTCATAGCGTACGGTCTGCATCGCGCGGTCAAAGACCGCACCGTCGATCCCTGCGGCCAAGGCACGCGCACGGAAGGCGGTCACCCAGTCCTGCAACCCCGCCGCGCTGCCCGGCTTTTGCACCATGGCGGGCGGGCGCGCAGTGCCCTCGGCCCCCGCAGCGATCACACCTGTGGCAGCCGTCACCGAGAGTGTCACCCCGCCAACCAATGCGCAAATTTTCAGCAGTTCCATTCCCGCGCCCTTCCCCAGCATCACGCTGCAAGCCTAGCGTCAAACGCCGCGCCCAGAAAGGCGGAGTTGCCCGCTGTGCGTGTTACTGCCTGCCTGTTCCTGCCTCGTATTCCCGTTCCGGGGTTAGCGTCGTGTGCGTTTGACCTTGCGTTTCACCTTATCCGCCTTGCGCTTGGCTTTGACACCCTTGCGCTTGGGGTTGGTGCGGCCCGCAGGGCCACCGCGTCCGCGCCGCGCCCCTTGGCCGCCCTTGGGCAGGGCGTCACCCTCAAGCGTCAGCAGTTCCAGCGCGATGCCCCCGGTGACCGGGACCGCCTCTGACAGGCGCACGGTGACACGCTGCCCGACAGAGATGATCATGCCCGTATCCGACCCCATCAGCGTGCCGGCCTCTTGGTCGAAATGGAAATACTCGCGCCCCAGCGACCGCATGGGCAGCAGCCCGTCGGCCCCGGTTTCGTCCAGCTTCACAAAGGCTCCAAATCGCGCCACGCCGCTGATCCGGCCCGAGAATTCATTGCCCACACGTTCCGACAGATAGGACGCGAGATAGCGATCGGTGGTGTCGCGCTCTGCCATCATCGACCGGCGTTCCGTGTCCGAGATATGCGCGCCGGTCTGTTCGATGTCCTCGATATCATGCTGGCTTAGCCCGTCATTGCCCCAGCCGTGGGCAGTGATCAACGCGCGGTGCACGATCAGATCCGCATAGCGCCGGATCGGAGAGGTGAAATGCGCGTAGGACCGCAGCGCCAGACCAAAGTGCCCGATATGCGCAGGCCCGTAATAGGCTTGCGTCATCGACCGCAGGGTCGACAGGTTGATCAGCTCTGCATCATCCGTGCCCGCCGCATCGTTCAGCAGCTTGTTCAGATGGCGCGTATGCAGCACCTGTCCCTTGGCCAGCGTATAGCCCGCCGCCTGCGCGGTTTCGCGCAAGGCGTCCAGCTTGGCGGGAGAGGGTTCTTCGTGGATGCGATACAGCAGCGGCGTTTTCTTGGACAGCAGAGTCTCGGCGGCGGCGACATTGGCCAGCACCATGAACTCTTCGATCAAGCGGTGCGCATCCAGCCGGTCCTTGAAGTTCACCGATTTAACGGTGCCGTCCTTGTCCAGCTCTATCCGCCGCTCGGGCAGGTCAAGGTCCAGCGGCTGACGCTCGGCGCGGGCAGCTTTCAATGCGGCATAGGCGGCGTAGATCGGTTTTAGCACAGGCTCCAGCAACGGGCCGGTACGGTCATTGGGGGCACCGTCAATCGCGTCCTGCACCTCTTCGTAGTGCAGCGAAGCGGGCGAGCGCATCAGCCCGCGATGGAAGCTATGGCCGATCTTGTTGCCCGCCGCATCCAGCACCATGCGGACAGCGATACAGGCCCGCGGCACGCCTTCGTGCAACGAACACAGATCCCCCGACAGACGGTCGGGCAGCATCGGCACCACACGGTCGGGGAAATAGGTGGAATTGCCCCGTTTGCGCGCCTCGCGGTCCAGCGCAGAGCCGGGGGTGACATAGGCGGCAACATCGGCAATCGCGACCCAGACGACATGGCCGCCCTCGTTCTTGGGGTCTTCGTCAGCATGGGCATAGCATGCGTCATCATGGTCCCGCGCGTCCGACGGGTCGATGGTGATCAGGGGCAAATCGCGCAGATCCTCGCGCCCTTTCAGGCCCACGGGTTTCGCGGCATCGGCCTGCGCCATCACGTCGTCAGGAAAGTCGTCGGGGATACCATGTTGATGGATCGCGATCAGGGACACGGCCTTGGGTGCCGACGGGTCCCCCAGCCGTTCGACGATACGCGCCCGTGGCGATCCCATGCGCGCCTTTGGTCCGGCCTGCTCCGCCTCGACCAGCTCACCATCCTTGGCCCCGTGGGTCGCGTCTCCGGGCACCCACCATTCCTTGTCGGACCCTTTGTCGATGGGCACAATGCGCCCGCCCTCTGTGGTCTTGCGAAAGATGCCCAAGACCCGCTGCAGTTTCGCGCCAATGCGGCGGATCAGCCGCGCCTCGTAGTGGTGGTCTTGCGCCTGTACCAGCGTCAACCGCGCCAGGATACGGTCGCCCGCACCCAAGGCCGGGTCAGAGGCACGGGGGATCACCAGCACCACGGGCTCCACGCCTTCGCCCTGCCACTCCATCGGTTTGGCAAACAGATCGCCATCCTTGTCCGGCCCCGTGACCTGCAACACAGACACCGGCGGCAAGCGGTCAGGGTCCTGATAGCTGCGCTTGCGCTTTTCCAGATGGCCTTCGGCCTCCAGCTCTTTCAGCACGCGTTTCAGATCGATCCGGGCCGCCCCCTTGATGCCGAACGCCTTGGCGATGTCACGCTTGGCGGTCAGAGTGGGGTTTTCGGCGATCCAGTCAAGGATCTCGGGCTTTGAAGGTATTTTGCTCATGCTTCACGAGGTAGCACGCGCACCCCGCTTCGTCATGGGCAAATCGTCGATTGTATCCACGTCCCGTAATGTGGCGACCTGTGCGATGCGGTGATCGGGCAGCGTGGCGACGGTATCGGCCAGCGCATGCTCCGTGGACCAGCGGACGTTTTCAAACAGGCGCGGCGGCACGGGGCGGGCGCGTTTCAGCCCGACCAGCCAATAGCCCCCGTCCGGTGCAGGCCCGAACACCGCGTCATGCGACCCGAGCGCGCAAAACGCATCGGCCACCCGCGCCGCGGTCACACCCGGAATATCCGCCCCGATGACACAGACCGGCCCCGCGGGCGCAGAACGCAGCATACGGCCCATACGGTCGCCCAGATCACCGCGCCCCTGTGGCCAGCGCGGCAGATGCGCGGGCCAGACACGGCTGGACAGCCCCGCCCGATCCGGCGCGACCGCCAGCACCACCTGCCAGCGCGGATCTTGCACACGGCGGATCAACGCGCGGGTCTGATGCCGGAACCACCACGCGGCAGCGGTCATGCCCAGATCACGGCCAAGCCGCGTCTTGACCCGCCCCGGCAGCGGCTCTTTCACCATGATGACCAGCGTGCGGTTCAAAACGACAGCACCATCTCGCGGTGATCAATGCCGGCGTCGTCAAAGACCGGCCCCTGCGCCACGAACCCCAGCTTTTCGTAGAACCCCAAAGCATGCAACTGCGCGCCGAGCTTCACGAAGCGCACGGCAGGATCCTTGCGCGCCTCGTCTACCGCCGCGCGGATCAGCGCCGCGCCAAGCCCCGTACCGCGGTGGGATTTGATCACACATACGCGCCCGATCTTGGCCGTATCACCCTTGATATGCATCCGCGCAGAGCCGATCGGCAGCTCTTCCTCGGTGGCAAGGAAATGCGTCGCGTCGTCATCGCGGTCGTCCATTTCATCGGCTTCCGACACGTTCTGCTCTTCGATAAAGACGATCCGGCGCAGCAGGTGACAGCTGGCGAGGTCTTCGGTCACGGCGATATGGGCGGTCATGCGAAATAGTCCTTCAGGATGCGGGTATAGATGGATTTGAGCTGGTGGATCTGCGCCACCTCGACGTTTTCATCGACCTCGTGCATGGACTGACCAACCAGCCCGAATTCAACCACAGGGCAATGGTGCTTCATGAACCGCGCATCCGACGTCCCGCCAGAGGTGGACAGCTCAGGCGTCACCCCCGTCTCTGCCTGCACCGCTTTGGACACCAGATCAGACAGCTCACCCGGTGGCGTGATAAAGCTCTCGCCCGAAATCTTGACCTTGAGCTCGACCTGCACGCCGAAACTGTCGCGGATCGCGGCGGCCTGTTCCTCCAGCCAAGTGGTCAGGCTAGCGCCCGAATGCTTGTCGTTAAAACGAATATTCACCGTCGCGCGGGTTTCAGCGGGGATCACGTTGGTCGCGGGGTTGCCGGTATCGACGGTGACAATCGCCAGCGTGGAGGGATCGAAATGGTCCGTCCCCTCGTCCAGCTGATGCGAGGCAAGCTGATCCATCAGCCGCATCATCGCAGGCATCGGGTTATTGGCGCGATGAGGATAGGCCGCATGGCCCTGTTTGCCGATCACGCGAAAATGCGCGTTCAGCGACCCGCGTCGCCCGATCTTGATCATCTCGCCCATTTTGTTCGGACATGTCGGCTCCCCAACAAGACAAACATCCATTCGTTCGCCCGCCTCTTGCATGTAATCCAGCAAGGCGCGGGTGCCGTCGATGCCTTCGGCTTCCTCGTCACCGGTGATTGCCAGCACGATGGACCCATCCGGGGGCGTGTCGCGGACAAAGTCGATGGCCGCGGCGGTAAAGGCTGCCACACCGGATTTCATATCGGTGGTGCCGCGCCCGTACATGATGCCGTCTTTGATCTCTGCGCCAAAAGGCGGCATCGTCCAATCGGCCTCGTTCCCGATGGGCACGACATCGGTGTGACCGTTAAAGCCAAAGCTGCGGGTGTTACCCCTGTTGCCCCAACGCGCAAAGAGGTTCTTGATCCCGCCACGGTCCGCCCAGGCACAATCAAACCCCGCCTCGGTCAGCAGATCGAACAGCACCTCTTGCGCGCCCCCGTCTGCGGGGGTGACCGACGGGCAACGCACCAGTTTGGCGGTCAGGTCTACGGGATCGATGCTGGACATATGAGGGCTCCTTCGGCGTGTGTCGCGGTGTTGCCCTACATTTGTGGGGAAAATGCACCAAAGCCAAGGGGCAGCGCGGAAATACACAAAGCGGTGAGCCACATAGCCCACGCCAGCGCTGCAAAGTCGCGCAGGAACCTTAGTCGAAGAAAGGCGTCATCTGCGCAATAATGACAGAGTTTTCATCCAGCGCCCGCGCCATCAAGGCCCGTTCGTCTTCGTCAATCTCGTGGCCTTCGGCCTCGCGGTCGGCAATCGTGCCGTATCCGGTCACGTCCAACGGGTTGGTATCGGCCTGTTTCAGGATGGCGACCGTCTCGCGCACGGCTTCGGCTTCGTCGATACCCGAGGCAAAGCACATCAGCGCAGCGCCCGTCGCCTTGTCCGGCAGGCCGTCGCCCTCTTTGCGGCCAATCTCGACCAGCAGCGTATAGACCTGCTGGCGCGACGGTTTCTTGGGTTTCTTCTGGTCAGACATAAAAAGGGCCACCGCATTAAGATGCGGCAGCCCTATCGTGTTCTGTGACGTCTGAAAAGGGTCAGCTACGTCCGCGTACCAAACGTGTGACCCAAATCAACAGGCAGGCCCCAATGACACCGACGACCAGCTGACCAATCCAGCCACCCAAGGTCGCACCGACGATTGTCATCAGCAGGAAGTTGGCGACGATCGCGCCAATGATCCCCAGAATAATGTTCATGATCAGTCCCATATCGGACTTCATGATCTTTTCCGCGATCCAACCGGCCAGACCACCGACGATTATTGCTGCGAACCAACCCAGACCTGTCATTTCAAATTCTCCATAAATCTTGTTTCATAGAGTGAACTCACAGGTCTGTGAAAAGGTTCCCTTAGTCGCGCAGCAGCTCGTTGATCGAGGTTTTGGAGCGGGTCTTTTCGTCGACGCGCTTCACGATCACGGCGCAATAAAGGTGCACACCGTTCTTCGACGGCATGGACCCCGCCACAACGACCGACCCCGCGGGCACTTCGCCATAGAAGACTTCGCCGGTTTCACGGTCGAGGATTTTGGTCGACTGGCCGATGTAAACCCCCATCCCCAGAACGGAGCCTTCGCGGACGATACAGCCTTCGACCACCTCGGAACGCGCACCGATAAAGCAGTTGTCTTCGATGATTGTCGGGCCAGCCTGCATGGGCTCGAGCACGCCACCGATGCCAACGCCACCCGACAGGTGAACGTTCTTGCCGATCTGCGCGCAGGACCCGACGGTCGCCCATGTGTCAACCATTGTGCCGCTGTCGACATAGGCACCGATGTTCACAAAGGACGGCATCAGCACGACGCCCGGCGCGATATAGGCCGATTTGCGCACGACACAGTTTGGCACGGCGCGAAAGCCTGCCTCTTTCCAGTCGGCATCGTTCCAGCCTTTGAACTTGCTATCGACCTTGTCCCACCAGCCGCTGCCCTGCGGGCCGCCGTCTTGCTGTTCCATATCCTTGATGCGGAAGCCCAGCAGGACCGCTTTCTTGGCCCATTGGTTCACATGCCAGTCGCCGTTCTCCATCTTTTCGGCAACGCGCAGCTTGCCGCTGTCCAGCGCGGCCAGCGTGTCTTCGATCGCGTCACGTGTTTCGCCGGTGGTGGCCGAAGTGATCGTGTCACGGGCGTCCCAGGCGGCTTCGATGGCGGTTTCAAGTTGGGCGTTCGACATGGGTGTAGCTCCGGCGAATGAGGGTCAAATGTTGCGCTTGGCTATACAGTCGTCGGGGCTGTGGTGCAATGATGTCCGATGGCGTGGTCATTTGCGGCAAAGGCAGGCATGTTGCAGCAAAGGGCGCCCGTCGCCCGCACAGACCGGAGAGTATGATGACCGAATCCAAACGCCACCCCTTGCGCAAGGCCGGCGACGACCGCGCCACCGCGCAGGATGTACCCGACACGCCGCAAACGCGCGCCCCGGCATACCGGCTGGCCTTTACCGATGACGACTTCATGTGCCGTCAGGAGTTGCGCCCCGTCCGGCTGCAACTGGAATTGCTCAAGCCCGAGATGGAGCTGGACGCCCATGGTGTGAAATCCACCATCGTCCTGTTCGGCGGCGCGCGTATTCCCGCCCCTGCCCATAAAGACAAGGCCCGCACCAAGACACTGGCCGATCTTTCGCATTTCTATGACGAGGCCCGCGAATTCGCGCGGCTGATGACGCTGAAATCGATGGAGAGTGACGGGCAAGACAACGTGATCGTCACTGGCGGTGGCCCCGGCGTGATGGAGGCAGGCAACCGCGGTGCCGTCGACGCCGGCGGGCAATCTATCGGGCTGAACATCGTTCTACCCTTCGAACAGGCCCCGAATGAATATGTCACACCGGAGCTGTGCTTTAACTTTCACTACTTCGCGATCCGCAAGATGCATTTCCTGATGCGCGCGCGGGCGATCTGTGTTTTCCCCGGCGGCTTTGGCACGCTGGACGAAATGTTCGAGACGCTGACCCTGATCCAGACAGGCCGGATGAGCCGTGTGCCGTTCCTGCTGTTCGGCCGTGCCTTCTGGGAAAAGATCATCAACTGGGATGCGCTGGCTGACGCGGGCACGATCTCTGATCAGGATCTGGACCTGTTCCAATTCGTTGAAACCGCCGACGAGGCGATGAGGCTGATCGAGAACTGGGATACAGCCCCCGCCCGAGAGGAAGTCCCCGGGCGTTCAAAATAAAAGGTTCCGGTCAGATCAGGCGCAAAGATCGGCCGGAAGCACACAGACCTCAACGTGATGCGGCAGCGTTTCCAGAACGGACCCGTGGTCCGTGTCACGTACCCCATAACCATACCCGGCCAGTCGATGTTTCCATTCGCGGTAGGACAAGGCGCTTTCGCGTTCGCGGGTGACAAGCGCCAGTACATCGGCAGTGATAAAGGCGTCGTTCTTGATAATAACAGTCATCGCAGTATCGCTCCTGATTGTGTTGTCGATGGAAACAATATTCTGGGCGATGATGACTTAATTTCTGCTTAATTGTGGCGGCCCCAAGGTCATTTCAGGGTGACCCCGCCACAATCAAACGCCTTGAAATGCAAACAGCCGCCCCAATCGGGACGGCTGCATCGTGGATTTCACGTTGAATTAAGGGCGGTTACATCCCCGCGTCAGCCTCGATCTGCTTGCGGGACTTGCGTTCACGCTCTGTCGCCGATTTCAACTGACCGCAGGCCGCCATGATATCTTCACCCCGCGGTTTACGCACGGGCGAGGCGTAGCCTGCCTGATACACGATCTCGGAGAACGCGCGGATGCGGTTGTTCGACGACCGCTTATACGGCGCGCCGGGCCATTCGTTGAAAGGGATCAGGTTGATCTTGGCGGGGATACCGCGGATCAATTCAATCAGACGATGCGCATCAGCGTCTGAATCGTTCACACCATCCAGCATGACATATTCAAAGGTGATCCGTTCAGAGTTGCTGACTTTGGGGTAGGCCCGCAGCGCCTCTATCAGCTCGGCGATGTTCCAGCGTTTATTGATCGGCACCAGCTTGTCGCGCACCTCGTCCGTGGTGGCGTGGAAAGATACAGCCAGTTGGCAGCCAATCTCTTCGGCGGTGCGCGCGATCTCTGGCACAACACCGGAGGTCGACAAGGTGATCCGGCGGCGCGACAGCTGGATCCCCTCGGGGTCCATCGCAATCTTCATCGCGTCGCGCACATTCTCGAAGTTATAAAGCGGCTCGCCCATGCCCATCAGCACGATGTTGGACAACAGCCGCGGCGCATCGGTCAGCGTACCGGGCACGGGCCATTCGCCCAGATCATCCCGCGCCACCATCACCTGCCCGATAATCTCGGCCGCGGTCAGGTTGCGCACCAGCTTTTGCGTGCCGGTATGACAAAAGGAACAGGTCAGCGTGCAGCCGACCTGAGAGCTGACGCACAAGGTGCCGCGCCCCTCTTCGGGGATATAGACCACCTCGACCTCATGGCCGCCCGCAATGCGCACCAGATATTTGCGCGTACCGTCTTCGGACACCTGTTTGGTCACGACCTCGGGCACCTCGATCACGAACTTCTCGGCCAGCTCGGCACGGAAGGCTTTCGACAGGTTGGTCATATCGGCAAAATCGCGGGTGCCCCATTGATAGATCCACTGCCAGATCTGCCCCACACGCATCTTCGCCTGTTTCTCCGGCGTGCCTTCCGCGATCAACGCGGCGCGCATGGCATCACGGGTCAACCCGACAAGGTTCACCGGCCCCTCCGCCTGCTTACGCGGAATGGTCATGACATCTTGAGTAATCGGCGCGGTCGCAGACATGGGGATTCTCCGGTGTGCAGGGGTTTGAGCGCTCTATATAGGGATTTTTCCCTAAATCAAAAGGAAACGCCGCATTGCTGGGCCGGGCTGAGTGCATAGCTTCGCCCGTCATGGCCGCTTTATCGACCAAACCCTTGGCCCAAACCGTGGTATGAAAAAGCCCCGCCAATGGCAGGGCTTTGCGATCAGTTCAGGCGGAAATACCTAGCCGCCGCAGCGTTTGGCCGCATCTTCAACCGCAGCTGTGAACCCCAGAAGCGAGAACGTGTCCTCGGTCTGTGTCCCACGCCCGGAACGGCCCGTCAGCTTTGCATCCGCGCCACGTTTCATCGCGGCGATGATCTTGTTGTCGTCATCGGTGGTCGCAGGCCAGGCCCATTCGCCTTCGGTGAACAGCTCGAACGTGGTGCCGCCGATGTTCATGTTGACCGTCGACCCCGAAGCAAAGGGGTAGCCGCCGGTAAAGGCCACCTGCCCCTTGGCCCCCGCGCTTGGACGGTAAAAGACCATCAGCAGGGTCTGGCCACGGTTCACCGCCACAACGCGACCATCGCGGGAGTTTACGGATTCTTTCGGCGTGGACACGCCCCAGCATTCGGTCGGGTTGTCTTCGACGAATACGCTCCAGTCCGTCTCTGCTGCCACGCGGTTCGTGCTTTGCGCTTGCGCGAAAACGCTGCCTGCGCTCAGACCCGCCAGCGCCGCCGCAAAACCAATCGTCCTAAAGTTCATCATCTACCTGGGCCTCCAGCCGCCATTAACCTCAACATCACCACAATTCCCCAATGGCAGCCCTTCGGGAGGCGCTCTTGATCAAAGGAACTGTATTTCTCTCGTCAACAAGCATAATAACGGCAAACAGGCGACACACGAAACCCTGATTGGCAGGAATTCGCCAACGAAAAGGATAATTCATGACCCAAGCAGCCCCCTTTGCTGAAATCTGGCGTGGTCCGTTTCTGGAAAGCGTGCATTCGGGTCATGCGGTGGTCTGTGACAGCAGCGGTCAGATCCTGCAGGCTTGGGGCGATCCCGACACGGTGATCCTGCCGCGCTCCTCTGCCAAGATGATCCAGGCGCTGCCCCTGATCCAGTCCGGTGCCGCAGATGCCTATGGCCTTGGGCCCCAACATCTGGCGCTGGCCTGCGCGTCCCATCAGGCGGCGGATCTGCATGTGGGCATCATTTCTGACTGGCTCAAGACGTTGGGGCTGGACGACCGCGCCTTTCGCTGCGGCACGGCAGTTCCCGGTGACGAGGCAGCGCGCAATGCGCTGGTGTGTCCCGGCACGCAGCCTTGCCAGATCCACCATGAATGTTCCGGCAAACACGCAGGCTTCCTGACCGTAAACACCCATATGGGCGGCGGTGCGGATTACGAAAAGCCGGACCACCCCGTGCAACGCGCCTGTCTCGAGGCGTTCGAGCGTGTGACCGGCACCACCTCGCCCGGCTTCGGGATCGACGGCTGCTCTGTCCCGAATTTTGCAACCACGCTACACGGTATGGCCCGCGCCATGGCGCATTTCGCCGCTGCTCCCGACGGGTCGGCCGAGGCGCGGCTGCATCAGGCCATGCGCCTACACCCCGACCTTGTCGCCGGCGAGACCCGCGCCTGCACCAATCTGATGCGCGCGATGAACGGCAAGGTCGCGCTCAAAACCGGGGCAGAGGGGTTCTTCATCGCAATCCTGCCGGATCAGAACATCGGCGTGGCTCTCAAGGCGGCCTGTGGCACCAAACGCGCGGCCGAATGCGCGATCACCTCGGTTCTGGTCAAACTCGGCGCGCTCGACCCGAACCACCCCGAAGCGTTGAAATACCGCAATGCCCCGATAGAAAACCGGCGCGGCATCATCACGGGCACGCTCAAACCTGCCGCTGGCTTTGCGTAACGCCGCTTCCAAATGTTTTAAAATCCCGGGGTATGGGGCAGCGCCCCATGCAGCTTGCGAGCCTAGATGACGAATTCGTCCTTGGCGTACCCCTGCACATAAAGCAGCGCCGTCAGATCGCCAAAGTTGATCCGCACGTCACATTCCGCCGCCACGGCGGGCTTGGCGTGCAGCGCCACGCCCATGCCCGCACGCGCCAGCATGCCCAGATCGTTTGCCCCGTCGCCCACGGCGATCACGTCGTCCTCTGACAGCCCCAGCCGCGCGGTGATCTGTTCCAGCGCATCGACCTTGGCCTGTTTGCCCAGGATCGGCACGCCGACGTCGCCGGTCAGCACGCCATCCGATGCGATCAGCGTATTCGCGCGGTTCTCGTCAAAGCCAAGCGCCTCTGCCACGGCGGCGGTGAACGCCGTGAAACCGCCCGACACAAGCGCCGCATAGGCACCATTTGCCTTCATCGTGGCGATCAGGGTCTTGCCGCCGGGCATATGGGTGATCCGTTCGGCCAGCACGCGGGTGATCACCGCCTCGTCCAACCCCTTTAACAGACCAACCCGTTCGCGCAGGGCGGCGTTGAAATCAAGCTCTCCGTTCATGGCGCGGGCGGTGATATCTTTCACGCGGTCCCCGACCCCGGCTTCATCTGCCAGCTCGTCGATACACTCCTGCTGGATCATGGTGCTGTCCATATCCGCCAGCAGCATCTTCTTGCGGCGGCCTTCCGACGGGGTGATCACCAGATCAACCCCCATCCCCTGACATTCGGCCCAGACATCCCAGCGATTGCCCGGCATCCGCTTCATGTCAAAGCCCGCCGCCTCGTCCGGAGCAAGCCAGACCGCATCCCCGCCGCCCCATGCGTTGCGCACGGCATCGACCAACGACGCCTCAAGCTGCGGGCGTTGAGGAGAGGTTAGAAGGGTCACACTATGCATGGGTCAGGTCCGTTCGGGTCAAATCAGTCTGGGGCGCATCTTGCGCATTGTTTTAACGGGGTTTCCACCCCTGTTCCAGCGCTCCTGCGGGGGAAGGTTGCGCGCTTTGCCCAAGCGGCCCGAACAGACCTCCTTGCGCGTTATCCTGCCCGCCCTTATGTTACAAAATATGTAAACTGAAAAATGTCAGGTAACATTTAAGTTGCGTCGAATCGCGACTATCCCTACGCTCGTCAACCAAGGGAGACTTTCATGGACGCTTTTATTTGTGACGCGCAGCGCACACCCATCGGCCGCTTTGGCGGCGCATTGTCATCGGTCCGCGCCGATGATCTGGCAGCGGCACCGATTGCCGCACTGATGGCCCGCAATCCTGATCTGGATTGGTCCAAAATCGATGACGTGATCTTTGGCTGTGCCAACCAGGCTGGCGAAGACAACCGTAACGTGGCCCGTATGGCGGCCCTGCTGGCCGGCCTGCCGGTCGATGTGCCCGGTGCAACGATCAACCGTCTGTGTGCCTCTGGCATGGATGCGGTCGGCGTCGCGGCCCGCGCGATCAAGGCAGGCGACATGGATCTGGCGATTGCCGGCGGCGTCGAAAGCATGACCCGCGCGCCTTTCGTGATGCCCAAGGCGGAAACCGCCTTCTCGCGCAACAACGCTGTCTATGACACCACCATTGGCTGGCGCTTTGTGAACCCCAAGATGAAGGCGCAATACGGCGTCGAATCCATGCCCGAAACCGGCGACAACGTGGCTACGGATTATGATATCAGCCGCGAAGATCAGGACGCCTTTGCCAAGCGCAGCCAGGACCGCTGGGAAGCCGCGGACAAGGCCGGTGTTTTCGCGGACGAGATCACCCCCGTGTCGATCCCGCAGCGCAAGGGCGACCCGATTGTCTTTGACCGCGACGAACACCCCCGCCCCGGCACCACGATCGAAGCGCTGACCAAGCTGCGCCCGATCAACGGCCCCGACCTGACCGTGACCGCGGGCAATGCCTCTGGCGTCAACGACGGCGCGGCGGCGATGCTGATGGCCTCTGAGGCGGCGGCGTCGCAGCACGGGCTGACCCCGATGGCACGCGTCGTTGGGATCTCTGCCGCCGGTGTTGAACCGCGCGTCATGGGGATCGGCCCTGTTCCTGCCAGCCAGAAAGTGCTCGCCCGCGCAGGTCTAACCATCGACCAGATGGACGTGATCGAGCTGAACGAGGCATTCGCATCACAAGGGATCGCCACATTGCGCGCGCTTGGCGTGGCGGATGATGCGCCTCATGTGAATGCCAACGGCGGCGCGATTGCCATCGGTCACCCGCTGGGGATGTCCGGTGCCCGTCTGGTGATGACCGCAGCCCTGCAGTTGAAACGCACAGGCGGCCGCTATGCGCTGTGCACCATGTGTGTCGGCGTCGGCCAAGGCGTCGCCATCATCCTCGAACGCGCTTAACGCAATTATCCCCCTGAAAGGATCTGAACGATGTATGCACAGATGATCAAATCCACCGGCCAAGGTGTCAAATCTCTCGAAGAGATGGATCCGCAGGAACGCGCCTTTCAGGAACGGATAAATGCGGGCGGCAAGATCGAACCGAAAGACTGGATGCCGGAGGGGTATCGCAAGAACCTGATCCGGCAGATCGGCCAGCACGCGCATTCGGAAATCGTGGGCCAGTTGCCAGAAGGCAACTGGATCACCCGCGCCCCGACGTTGGAGCGTAAGGCGATCCTTCTGGCCAAGGTGCAGGACGAGGCTGGCCACGGTCTGTATCTCTATTGCGCGGCCGAAACACTGGGGGTCAGCCGTGACCAGCTGACCCGCGACCTTCTGTCGGGCAAAATGAAATACAGCTCTATCTTCAATTATCCGACCCTGACATGGGCCGATATGGGGGCTGTCGGCTGGCTCGTGGATGGGGCCGCGATCATGAACCAGGTGCCCCTGCAACGCACATCCTACGGCCCCTATGCCCGCGCGATGGTGCGTATCTGCAAAGAAGAATCGTTCCACCAGCGCCAAGGCTACGACATCATGATGAAGATGGCGAAGGGCACAGACGCGCAGCGCAAGATGGCGCAGGACGCGCTGAACCGCTTCTGGGGGCCTGCGCTGATGATGTTTGGCCCGTCGGACGAAAACTCTGTCCATTCGGCGCAATCGATGGCGTGGAAGATCAAGATGAACTCCAACGACGAACTGCGTCAGAAGTTCGTTGATGAATGTGTCCCGCAGGCCGAATATCTGGGCCTCACCGTTCCCGACCCCGATCTGAAATGGAACGAGGAACGCGGGCATTACGACTTTACCCAGCCCGATTGGGACGAATTCTTTGACGTGCTCAAGGGCAATGGCCCCTGCAATACCGAACGGCTCGCCGCGCGCAACAAGGCGTGGGACGACGGCGCGTGGGTGCGGGACGGTTTGATGGCACATGCGGCGAAGAAACGCGCCGCGAAACTGGCAGCGGAGTAAGCAAGATGAGCAGCCCAGAAGCAAAACCCTACCCCGGCACCCAAGCGGTCGACCACGGCAAGGCGCGCGCCGACGAATGGCCCCTGTTCGAGATTTTCATTCGCGGTCAGCACGGGCTGAGCCATCGCCACGTCGGGTCGCTTCACGCCGCTGACGCCGAAATGGCGATCAAGAATGCCCGCGATGTTTATACGCGCCGCAACGAAGGCGTGAGCATCTGGGTCGTCGAGGCCGCGCATATCGCCGCCTCCTCGCCCGAGGAAAAAGGCCCGCTGTACGAGCCCGCCAACGACAAAGTCTACCGCCACCCCACCTTCTTTGACATTCCAGACGAAGTGGGGGCGATGTGAGCACGGCAAATATAGACCCTAACAAAGGCGATTTGTTCGAATTTCTATGCCGGATGGGGGATAACACCCTTGTTCTGGGACACCGCGTTTCGGAATGGTGCGGCCACGCCCCCGTGCTGGAGGAAGACATCGCGCTGGCGAATACCGCGCTGGATCTGATCGGCCAGACCACGCTTTGGCTGGATCTGGCGGGTAAGGTCGAAGACGCGGGTCGCGATGCGGATCGGCTTGCCTTTCACCGTGACGTCTGGGATTTCCGCAATCTGTTGTTGGTCGAACAGCCCAACGGCGATTTCGGCCAGACGATCATGCGCCAGTTCCTGTTTGACGCATGGCACCTGTCGCAGCTGACCGCCCTGATGGAAAGCAGCGATGCACAGATCGCCGCCATCGCGGAAAAGGCGAGCAAAGAGGTGACCTACCATCTGGAGCGCGCGACAGACACGGTGATCGGCCTTGGCGACGGGACCGAGGAAAGCCACCGCCGCATGCAGAACGCGCTGGACCTGTTGTGGCCCTATGTCGGGGAAATGTTCGTCGCGGACGCTGTGGACGAGGCTATGGTCTCAGCAGGCATCGCGCCCGATCCTGCCTCCCTGCGCCCCGCCTATGATACCTTGGTGAACGATGTCTTCACCGCCGCCACGCTAATACGGCCCGAGAGCGATTTCGGGCATCGCGGCGGCAAATCCGGTAAACGCCATTCGGAACATCTGGGGCATATGCTGACGCAGATGCAATGGCTGCAACGCGCCTACCCGGATGCGACATGGTAGTCGAAAAGCCTTCGTTAGAGACTGTTTGGGGCTGGCTTCACGCCGTGCCGGACCCCGAGATTCCGGTAATCTCGCTGACCGACCTGGGGATCATCCGCGATGTGCAATGGCAGGATGACACGCTAGAGGTCACGGTGACGCCGACCTACTCCGGCTGCCCCGCGACGACGATCATCAACCTTGATATCGAAACGGCATTGCGCGGGCACGGGATCGAAAAACTGGCTCTAAAGCGGCAACTTTCGCCTGCCTGGACCTCTGACTGGATGACCGACGCAGGCCGTGCCAAGCTGGAAAGCTACGGCATTGCCCCGCCCCAACCCGCAGGTGGCCCCGAACGCTGCCCCCGTTGCCAATCAACGCATCTGGAAAAGATCAGCCAGTTCGGATCGACCCCCTGCAAGGCGCAATGGCGCTGCACCGACTGTCTGGAACCCTTCGATTATTTTAAGTGTATCTGACCCATGAGCCAATTCCTCCCCTTATTAGTGACTGATATTCACCGCACCATCCGCGACGCGGTGATCTTGACCCTACACCCCGAAGACCCAAAGGCGTTTGCCTTCAAGCAGGGTCAATATCTGACCTTCAAACAGGACTTCGACGGGACCGAGCTGCGCCGCAACTATTCGATTTGCGCCGGTCTGGACGACGGCTTGCTGCAAGTGGGGATCAAGCGGGTCGATGGCGGTGCCTTCTCTACCTTTGCGAACGAGGTGTTGAAGGTCGGGGATACGCTGCATGCCATGCCCCCCCAAGGCACGTTTTCCGCCGGGTTAGAGCCTGATCGCGCGCGGAATTACCTTGGGTTTGCCGGTGGCTCGGGGATCACGCCGGTGCTGTCGATCCTCAAGACGGTGCTGAAACGCGAGCCCAAATCGACCTTTACGCTGGTCTATGCCAACCGTGCTGTTAACACGATCATGTTCCGCGAAGAGCTGGAGGATCTCAAGAACCGCTATATGGGCCGGTTGAGCGTCATTCACATGCTGGAAAGCGGGCAGGACATTGACCTGTTCACCGGCCGTGTAGACCAGAATAAATGCGCCGAGTTGTTCAAGACCTGGATCGACGTGTCGGACATGGACATGTCCTTTATCTGTGGGCCGGAGCCGATGATGCTGGCCATCGCGGATGCCCTGAAATCCCACGGGTTAGAGCCTGATCAGATCAAGTTCGAACTGTTCAGCGAAAGCCAGCAGGGCCGTCTGGCGAAACAGGAAATGGCCAAGCGCAGCGAAGGTCAGGCGCAAACGCAGGTGACCGTGAAAATCGACGGCGCGCAGCACAGCTTTACCATGGCCAAGGGGCAATCGGTGCTGGATGCCGCGCTAGAGAATAACCTTGATGCGCCCTTTGCCTGCAAGGCAGGGGTCTGTTCGACCTGCATGTGCAAGGTCACCGAAGGCGAGGTCGAGATGCTATCGAACCACGCGCTGGAGGACTACGAAGTTGAACGGGGATACCGGCTGAGCTGCCAAAGCTATCCGCTGAGCGACACGCTTTTCATTGACTACGACCATCACTAAGGGGCCCAATATGCGCGATATCCAAAGCTTTGCCGCCGGACAATGGATCAACCCCGGCGCCGGTGCACGCAACATCGCAAGTGCTATCACCGGCGATGTGATCGCCCAAGCCGGCAATGACGCGCTGCAGGTTCAAACGATGCTGGCCTATGCCCGCGACGTCGGCGGCCCTGCCCTGCGCAAGCTGACCTTTCACGACCGAGCCCGGATGCTCAAGGCCGTCGCGCTCTACCTCAATGACCATAAACAGAGCCTATACGAGCTGTCGTTCGACACAGGCGGCACGCAGGCTGACCACATGATCGACGTGGATGGCGGGATCGGCACGATGCAGGTCTACGCCGCCAAGGGTCGCCGCGAAATGCCGGATGATCAGGTCTATCTGGACGGCCCCGTCGAACAGCTGGGCCGCGCGGGTCAGTTCATGGGCCGCCACATCTGCACGCCGTTGCAGGGCGTTGCGGTGCATATCAACGCGTTCAACTTCCCCGTTTGGGGCATGTTGGAAAAGCTCGCCCCGACGCTGCTTGCCGGGGTGCCTGCCATCGTCAAACCCGCCACCGCCACCTGTCAGGTGACCGAGGCCTGTTTCCGCCTGATGATCCAATCCGGTATTCTGCCAGATGGCGCGATCCAGTTGGTGACGGGGGGCTTGGGCGATATGCTGGACCACCTCGATTGTCAGGATGTCGTCAGCTTTACCGGCTCTGCTGAAACGGCACTGAAACTGCGCAGCAACCCTGTGTTGGTCGAACGCTCCGTCCGGTTCGCGTCTGAACAGGATAGTCTCAATGCCTCGGTGTTAGGGTCTGATGCGGGTCCCGGCACGCCCGAGTTTGATCTGTTTGTGAAAGAGGTCCAGCGCGAGATGACGGCCAAGGCGGGGCAGAAATGCACCGCCATCCGCCGGATCATGGTACCGCAGTCCCATGTGGATGCGCTGATCGCTGCGCTGTCGGACCGGCTGGCCAAAGTCGCCATCGGCGATCCCCGTCTTGAAGGCACGAAAATGGGCGCGCTTGTTTCGCAATCGCAGCGCCGCGACGTGCTGGAGAAAGCCGCCCTGATCGGGTCAGAGGCGACGCGTGTCTTTGGTGACCCCGATGCCTTTGCGGTCGAGGGTGCGGATGCCCAGAAAGGCGCATTTGTCCCGCCGATGCTGTTCCACTGCGCCGATCCCGATGCCGCCACGCATGTGCACGACACCGAGGCTTTTGGCCCTGTGTCCACCATCATGCCCTACCGCGACACCGACCACGCCATCGCGCTGCTGAACAAGGGCAAAGGGTCACTGGTCGCCTCCATCATCACCCGCGACGGCGAGACCGCACGCAACATGGTGATGGGCGCAGGCGCGTTTCACGGGCGGCTCTATTTCAACAACCGCGACTCGATGGCCGAGGCGACGGGCCACGGTGCCCCCCTGCCCCACATGGTCCACGGGGGTCCGGGGCGTGCAGGTGGCGGCGAGGAACTGGGCGGCGTGCGCGGTGTCATGCACTATATGCAGCGCACCGCCATTCAGGGCAGCCCCGATATTCTGACCGCCATCGGCAAGCAATGGGTGCCCGGCGCGACCGAGATTTCGGACCGCGACCACCCGTTCACCCGCCGCTTTGACGCGCTGGATCTGGGCGAGACGTTCAATTCTGCCAGCCGCACCGTGTCGCTGGAGGATATCGAGACGTTCGCCCATTTCACCGGTGATACGTTTTACGCGCATATGGATGACGCTGCCGCCAAGGCGAACCCGTTCTTTCCCGGCCGTGTCGCCCATGGCTATCTGCTGCTGAGCTTTGCCGCAGGGCTGTTCGTGCAGCCTGACCCCGGCCCTGTGCTGGCGAATACCGGGCTGGACAGCCTGCGCTTTATGGCACCGGTGCAGGCGGGCGACAGCATCAAGGTTCGGCTCAGCGTCAAGGCAAAGACGCCTCGCAATGACGAATACGGTGAGGTACGCTGGCACGTGACCCTGACCAATCAGGATGATGCCGCCGTGGCCGAGTATGAATTGCTGACGATGAATGCCTATTGACGACTTTGACCTTGCGATCGCCCCTCTGAAAGACCTTGGCGGCCAGCGCGTCTGGTCTTTGATGATCAGTCTCTTTGGTGATCTGGCCCGACAGGAAGGGCAGATCATCGGCGGGCCGGTGCTGTCGGCGATCATGTCGGCGATGGACGTCCGCCCCGAGGCCGCGCGCGTGGCCCTGCATCGTTTGCGCAAGGACAAATGGATCGCGTCCGAGAAACACGGGCGGATCAGCCATCACAGCCTGACCCCCGAAGGCCGCGCCCAAAGTCAGGCGGCCAGTGGCCGGATCTACGCCACCCCTGACGATCTGCCGGAGCACTGGCAAATGGTCGTGACCGATGACGCCGACACCGGCGCGCTGGAAAAGGCGGGATTCACCACGTTGATGCCGCGCCTATATGTCGGGGACGCCGCCCTGCCTGTGCCGAAAGATGCCGCCACGCTGCCCGGTCAGGCTGTCCCCGACTGGATGAAACGCCAGCTAGAGCCTGCCTCCCTTGCCGAAAGCTATGCGCAGCTGTCAGACGCCTTGCACCATGTCGCGCGCGACCTTGCCGGTGCCGACACGCTAACGCCGTTGCAAATTGCGACCCTACGCTGCCTGATCGTGCATAATTGGCGCCGCCTTGCGCTGAAGCATCCCGCGCTGCCGCGTCCGCTGATCCGCGATGATTGGGCCGGTCTGGTCGCGCATCAAAGGGTCGCTGCCCTGCTCGCGGCCTATCCACGCCCCGACCTGCCGGAAATCGCCACCGCCTGAGGCCGCGCAGAAAGCGATGCTTTCCCAACGCGCGCCGTCGGGATATAGGGAGGGCATGACAAATACAGTTTACCAAAATGACCTGCCCGACGGGCTGAACCTTGGACCGATGGTCGCGATCGATTGCGAAACCATGGGGCTGCATCCGCACCGTGACCGGCTGTGTGTCGTGCAGCTGTCCGGCGGTGACGGGAACGCGCATCTGGTCCAGATTGCCAAGGGCCAGACCGAGGCCCCTAATCTTTGCGCCCTGCTTGAAGACCCGCATGTGCTCAAGCTGTTCCACTATGGCCGGTTTGACATTGCGGCTTTGCTGAACACCTTTGGGGCCAAGGCCGCGCCGGTCTATTGCACCAAGATCGCCAGCCGCCTTGTGCGCACCTATACCGACCGCCACGGGCTTGCCAAACTCTGCCAAGAACTGCTGAGCGTCGATATCTCCAAACAGCAGCAATCCAGCGATTGGGGTGCCGAGACGCTGACCAAAGCGCAGATCGACTATGCCGCCTCGGACGTGCTGCATCTGCACAAGCTGCGGGACGTGCTGAACCAGATGTTGATCCGCGAAGGACGCATCGAGCTCGCGCAAGCGTGTTTTGAATTTTTGCCAACCCGTGCCCAACTCGATTTGGACGGCTGGCCCGAAACGGATATTTTTGCACACGCATGACCACACCTTTCCTAGATACCGCCCGCCGCGTCATCCGCACCGAAGCCCAAGCGCTTGAACAACTGGCCGACAGTCTGGACGACCGTTTTCGTCAGGCCATCGACCTGCTGGTCGCGACCCGTGGGCGGGTGATTGTCACCGGCATCGGCAAGTCCGGCCATATCGCCAAAAAGATCGCCGCGACGCTGGCAAGCACCGGCACGCCCGCGCAGTTCGTCCACCCTGCCGAGGCAAGCCACGGCGATCTGGGGATGATCACCGGCGATGATGTGGTGCTTGCGATCTCGAACTCGGGCGAAGCGCCGGAGCTTGCCAATCTGATCGCCTATTCGCGCCGCTTTTCCATCCCGCTGATCGGCATCACCAGCCGCGCGCAAAGCAGCCTTGGCGCGCAATGCGACGTGGTGCTGGAACTGCCGCAACTGTCAGAGGCCTGCGGGACCGGCGTGGTACCGTCGACATCGACCACGATGACATTGGCGATGGGGGATGCTGTGGCGATTGCCCTGATGGAAAACCGCGCCTTCACCGCCGAACATTTCCGCGAGTTCCACCCCGGTGGCAAACTTGGCGCACGGCTTAGCCGCGTCGCTGACCTGATGCACACGGGCGATGCGCTTCCGCTGGTGCAGGTCGATGCCCCGATGTCCGACGCGCTGATGGCGATGAGCAGTAAATCCTTTGGCGTGGTGATTGTCACCGACAGCAACGGCGCGCTGGCCGGTATCATCACCAGCGGCGATTTGGGGCGTCACCTGGACGGGCTGATGTCCAAAACCGCGCGCGAGGTCATGACGCCGACCCCTGTCACCGTCGCACCCGACGCGCTGGCGGAGAAGGCCGTGGGCATCATGAACGCCCGCAAGATCACCTGTCTTCTGGTGCTGGACCCGGCCCAAGGGGACATCCCCGCAGGTCTGCTGCATATCCACGACTGCCTACGCGTCGGTCTGGGCTAGGGCGCGATGCAGGGGGACCGTTACACAAGGCTGATCTCTTGGCTCAAGGTGCTGTTTCCCTTGGCAGCGCTTGGCCTGCTATCGACCCTGTTCCTGCTGTCGCGCGCGATTGATCCCGGGCAGGCCATCCCCTTTGCCGAGAAAGAGGTGCAAGATCGCCTGCGCGACCAGCAGATCACCGGCCCCTTCTTTACCGGCGCAACGTCAGAGGGGGACGAGCTGTCGTTCTATGCCGATGTGCTCACCCGCCCCGACGGGCAGACCGGCATGAACCACGCCGAAAACCTGCGTGCGACGATCAACACCCCCGAGGGATCGACCTTTCGCCTGCAATCGGATCTCGCCGATTTTGACATCGCCGAGGATGTGGCCGATCTGCTGGGCAAGGTGATCCTGACGACCTCGACCGGATACCGGCTGCAAAGCGAAAAGATCACGTCAGACCTGTCGGGGCTGAATATCCAGTCGCCGGGCGCGGTCCACGGCACCACCCCAGGTGGTACGCTGGAGGCTGGCGCCATGTCGATAACGCAAACAGATGAACAAACCGCCCCCCAATTGGTTTTCACAAACCGGGTGAAGCTGATATACAAACCGAAATCCAAATCAGAGTGACGCACGTGAAACACCTACTGCTGCCCGTTTTCCTGCTCCTTTCCGCGATGCCAATCGCCGCACAAGGGACCAATGTGGCCTTTGGGTCGATCCGTCAGGATACCGGCCTGCCCGTCGAGGTGACCGCCGACAACCTGTCAGTCGATCAAGGGGACGGATCGGCTGTTTTCACTGGGAATGTGCTGATCGGTCAGGGCGAGATGCGCCTGTCCGCCGCACGCGTTCTGGTTGTGTACCGTGCAGACGCCGAAGGCATCGCGCGGCTTGAAGCGACGGGCGGTGTGACCCTTGTCTCGGGCAAGGACGCCGCCGAATCAGAGCGCGCGGATTACGACATCGACACGGGCACGATCGTGATGTCGGGGAACGTGCTGCTGACCCAAGGGCGCAATGCGCTCAGCTCTGACACGATGAGCGTCAAGCTGTCGGACGGCACGGCGCAGATGTCCGGCCGCGTGAAAACAATCCTGCAAACGGGCAGCAACAACTGATGTCTTCCCCGAATTTGACGGTCACGGATGGCGCAAGCGGTCTGCGCATCGAACACCTGCGTAAATCCTACCGCAAGAAAACCGTCATCCGCGACTTCTCGATGGAGCTGAACCGGGGCGAGGTTGTTGCCCTGCTGGGGCCGAACGGGTCCGGCAAGACGACCACGTTTTACGCCGTGGCCGGGCTGGTCATGCCCGAAGGCGGCACTGTCACGATTGATGGCAAGAACGTCACCACCCTGCCGATGTATCGCCGCGCACAGCTTGGCATCGGCTACCTCCCGCAAGAGATGAGCATCTTTCGCGGGCTGAGCGTGCAAGACAATATCTCGGCGATTCTGGATATCTCTATCTCTGACGCGCGCGGGCGGCGTGAACGGCTTGAAGCCTTGCTGTCGGAATTTTCCATCGAACACCTGCGCCGTGCGCCGGCCTTGGCCCTGTCAGGCGGGGAGCGTCGCCGCGTGGAAATCGCCCGCTGTCTGGCGGCCGATCCCAAATACCTGCTGCTCGACGAGCCCTTTGCGGGCGTGGACCCGATTTCGGTGGATGACATCCGCCATCTGGTTGCCGATCTGAAAAAGCGCGGCATCGGCGTGCTGATCACCGACCATAACGTGCGGGAAACATTGGATATTGTGGACCGTGCCTACATCTTGCACGAAGGCACTGTGCTGATGTCCGGCACCCCGGAAGAGGTCGTGCAGAACGAGAATGTGCGCCGGGTCTACCTGGGCGATAACTTCCGCATTTCCTAATCAACTACAGACATATTGCGCTAGTTTCCGCACATCCATGCGCCGGATTCATTTGACAACGCGGCCCAATCACGCGCTCAATAGGACTATGGCGAGACGGCGTATCATGTTTGTGCTGCATCCCCCCCCTTCCCAAAGGGATGGTGTCTCTCAAACTCGTCGCATCGTCATTCACCCGCATCTGACCCCGCCTTTACCGCATTTTATGCGGCCTATGGTGTTGTCCGGATCATAAGAACAAGGAGAATTTATGCGGTACCAAATCAGTGGCAAACAAATCGACATCGGCGAAGCCCTGCAAACGCATGTGAAAACGGAATTGGGCGAAGCTGTCCAGAAGTATGCTGAGCGTCCGACGGACGCGAATGTCATCTTTTCCAAATCCGGTCACGAGTTCGTCTGCGAAACGACGGTGCACCTATCGACTGGCCTTACGGCGTCAGCGAAAGCGCATGCTACTGATATCTATGGATCTTTCGATTCATGTGCAGCAAAGATGGAAAAGCAACTAAGGCGTTACAAGCGACGGTTGAAAGATCACCATCGCGAGCGTGCGCAACCGGTTGAACTTTTCGGTGCATCCTCGTATATCCTCGCCTCAGAAAGCGATTCAGACGCGCAGGAACCCGAAACACTCCAACCCATGATCATCGCGGAAATGCAGACCAAGATCGCGACCTTGTCTGTGGGTGAAGCTGTGATGCAGATGGAAATTTCGGGAACGCCTGTCGTGGTCTTCCGCAAAGACGGTCAAGAAGGCGTAAACGTTGTCTACCGTCGCGATGACGGCAACATCGGCTGGATCGATCCGTCGTAACCCAAACCGGACCCATCAGCGGCCGAGAACAGAGCGAGCAGAATGAATTTTGCGAAACTCCTAAAGCCGGGGGCTGTCAAAGTCCTCACATCGGCCTCAAGCAAGAAACGCCTGCTCCACGACATCGGGGAGCTGGCGCATAATGCTTACGGCTTGAAAGCCGCCACGGTGGTCGAAGCCTTGATGACGCGCGAATCCCTTGGTCCGACAGGCGTGGGCCACGGGGTCGCGCTGCCCCACGCGCGGCTTGAAGGTCTGGACAATGTGCTGGGGGCCTTTGTGCTTCTGGACAAGCCGATCGATTTCAACGCGGTCGACCGCCAGCCGGTCGATATCGCCTTTGCCCTGTTTGCCCCTGAAAGCGCGGGTGTCGAACACCTCAAGGCGCTGGCGCTGGTGTCGCGTACACTGCGCAATGCCTCTGTCTGCTCTAAGCTGCGGGCCAACCCGGACCCTGCCACGCTTTACGCGATCCTGACCGAAGCACAGGCAACGCAGGCCGCCTAAGCGGCGCTACCCCCAGCTTTTGAACCCGAACATCATATAGTCCCGTTGGTACGCGTCGGATGCGCGTTTTTCGATGTCGGCATCATAGATGTCGGCCAGCGCAAAGGGGTGGGTTGCGGGTCGTGCGGGCAAGGCTGCGGGCGGTTGCACCCCGACGCTTTGCGCCAAGGCTGACAGCTCTGCGGCCAGCTCATCCTCGCGGATGATCCGGTCGGGCAAGGCAAATTCGCCGAACCCCTGTACCGCCTGCGCCTGCGTGCACCACGCCTGATCCACACGGATTGCCGTCTGCCCGTTCAGATTCCCCTTGAGGAAGGTCAGAAACGCCTTGAACGCCGCGCGATGCGCGTCGGCGTCATAGCTGTTGTCCGGTTCGCCTTTCGGCAGCGGCAGCTTGTAGCGGTTGATCAACGTCGTGCGCAGCTGCGGGTAGCTGCCTTTGCCTGTGGTCACGATGTGCCGGCAGAACGCGTCATGCGCACGGTCCACCGGATGCCGCAGCACGGTGAAACTGCGGTGACCGGGGTGCCGGCGCTTCCATTGGCGTAACTGTTTCTGGTTCAACTTGGTTTGCAGCTTGTCCCGCCCGACACCATCCAGCGCCGCCATCCAGTCCAGCACCTGCGGCTCTGGCCCGCTGCGCAAGGGCAAATAAAGCAACGGTGCTTCGGCCGCCGTGACATAGGACGGCACCACCGGCCCGCGGCGGGGTTCGAAATTCGGGGTGCGGGTCAGGTCGAAGCGATCCATCCGGCCAAGCGCATCCAGCATATCGTCATAATTGCTGACCTTGGCCGAGATCGGGTCGGGGTTCTGCTTTTTCAGACTTTTATCCAACGCCTCTAGCGGGTGCTCCACGCCCAGATACCGCGCCAGACCGTTCATCACCTCGACGCTTTGCAGATCCTCATAGGCCACGTAAAACGCCGTCTGCCCCAGCTTCTGCAACCGGTTCAACAGTGTCAGTTGGAACGCCTGAAGTGCCTCTAGGTGGTCCGAGAATTCTTCTTCGTCAAAGACGGCTTGCGCCTTCTTCCGCGCTTTCACATCCGTCAATTTCCACTGACCGGTGCTGCGCGCGATCTTCCAGCTGACGTAGCTTTCGACAGGGTTGCGCGTCAGGATGATCTTGGCGCAGGTGTCGTCTTCCAGCAGCGGATCCAGAACGCGCGGATCGTGGTTGTGGAAATAGCGAAACCCGCCGATGCCCTTGGTCTTGTCGCGTATCGCAACCAGCAGTTTTGTCGGGTCGTCGTCCCGTGTTTGCTGGTCTATGCCCAAAATCTCGGTGCTTTTGGGGTAGCCGATAAAATGCGGGTTGAAGGCCTCGCCGTGGCAGGTGATCCCGTCAAAGGCGTTCAGGTTACTCTCCAGAAAGTTGGAACCCGTGCGCATTTCGGCAAAGACGACAAAGCTTTTGAATTTAGAACTCATATTTATTGCACCAGATAGGGTTTGCGCGGCGGTTTCTGGGGGGCCGACATGCCACGTTCAACGGGGAAGTCGCCCATCAGATAGGGGTGCATCCCCTGGTTCTTGAGGTTCTGCAGGAATTGGCCAAAGCCGGTGAGATCCGCCATCTTCGGAACCTCGGACAGACGACCGGTTTTGACCTGCCCGATCTCGTCCAGAATGCTTTGCAGCGGCTCCATCGGGGCTTCGATGAATTCGGCCATCGTCCAGATCCGCACCCGCGCCTTGGCATAATGCGACCGCAGCACCTTCATGTGTTCGCTTTCGATCTTTTGCAGCGCGGCGGCGGTGCGGCGAATGTCGGCGAAATCCTGATTGGACCGGAATAGCGGCACGGCCCAAGCTCCGGTGATCACCGACACCTGCGCATTCGGATCCTTGGCGATGTTCCAGACGATATCCTGATTGTCCTGTGGTCCGAACTGGAAGCATTGACGTTCGCCACGGGTGTTCCAGATCAGATTGGTCAGAAACGCCTTGGGGTCGTAGTCGCGTATCTTGGCGCTATTGCTCAGCGCCCCGTTGATCGAGTTCTGCCCATCGGCAAAATGCACGCGATCCGGTGCGAACAGATGGCCATGCACCCGCGCGCCGGTGGATTTGGTGAGCCAGGGTTCAAAGTTCTCGAACAGCTCGACAAATCCCTGAAACACGGAATAGGGCGCGGCAGTGACGCCGTTTTCCCAATCTTCATTGGGGAAGCGGCTTTGCATATAGAGCCCCGCCCGCCCCCGCGTGCGCCGTTCAACCGCTTTGGCAAAGACACGGTCAATCTTGCCGGGGTTCGGCTCTGTCCGCTTCATGGCACCCGCCTCATCGGTAAGGAAAGCCTCGTAGAGCCTGTCCGCTTTGGGCCATATCTTGCGCGCGACAAAGCAATCGGACCGCCGCAGAAGCTGGAGGTGATCGTCGTAAAAGATATGCGGCTTGCCCTGAAAATCGAATTTGGACAGGGTCAGCGACCGACTTTCGATCTGGGTCGAATACAGCCGGGCGAGCGTCTGGAAGTAGCTTTCATCCGGTATCCAGACGTGGCGGAAATAAGCGTCGTATGCCGCGCGTTTCGGGTCTTGCAGGATCGCCGACAGGGTTTGTCGCGTCAGGCACCACCATTGCGACCCCATATGCGGCACAACCCCCTTGGGGATACGCCGTTTGAGCCCGATAAAGCGTTGAAAGGCAACCGCCTTGTCGAACAGATAGCGCCGCCGTTTCCACGAGAAGGGAAAACGCATGGTAAAACGTTCTTCGTCCAGCCCGCCAACGGTCCAGGGCACATCGGCTGTAGTGGCGCTTTCGATAAAATCGGTGCGCGGGCGGGCGGCAAGATAGTCGATCAGCTCTTTCACCGGACGCAGCGGCAGGCATGACCCCGATGCCAGATATACATGGCGCACATCCGGAAAGCGGTTCAGCATCATCTCGGACGCGGTTTGCGAGGCGGCCACTAGCCCCCATGTCCCCCATTCGCAACGGTATCTTTTGCTGAACACCAGCGCGGGCACATCCGCCAACGCCTGCACAAAAGCATCATGGGTCTGGCGTGGCACCGATTTATCGACATGGATCACCACCGGACAGCCCGCCGCCGCCCAATGCCGCGCGACCTGTTCGGCGCGGCCAAGGGCGGTGTGCACCAGCATGACGATCCCGACGCTCATGCCCAGTTCCCCTTGGACATGAGACCCAGAATCTCGAGCTGGCGCCAGTTGATATATTTCTCGGACCACTTGCCCCACAGCTTCGGGTTCTGGTCGGGGTTGTTGGCATAGGTCTTGTATTCGATGGATTTGGCATAGTGCTGGCCGCGCACAAGTTCCTCTGCGGCCTTGGCGCTAAAGGTATCCAGAAATTTGGCATGTAGCAGCACGCCTGATGCTTTCTCTCCGCCCCATTCGTCATAGACACGGTTCAACCCGCGCGGCAGCAGCATATGGGTGGAACTGACATAGGCATAGCGCCGGTCCCATTTGACCAGGGGCACCTTGTTCAGCGCGGGGGCCTTGGCGGGCTTGTGTTTGAAAAATACCCGCGCACGCGGCCCGCCCTGTATCCACAGGTTTCCATATTTGGCATTGCGCGAAATCGCGTAGTTGCCGCTGTCGAACCACGATGCGATCTCCATCGGGTTCTGCCCCTCTTGATAGGGTTCATCCCCCAACCGTCCCTTGGGGTAGACATCCAGCAGCATCGCACCAAAGCTGCGGATCTCGCAGTTGTCCAGCCAGTCGGTCAGCGCCTGAACCGGCCGCGTATCGCAAAACGGATAGACAAAGAATTCATCCGGATCGACCACCAGCACCCAATGCCCGTGCGCGTATTTGCGTTTGAGGTAGTTCATCCAGTCGACACCGAACCCCGACCGCCGATAGCTGGCATCCGTATGCCAGACAGAGACATCCTTCATCCCGCGCAGGTAATCGGCACTGCCGTCGTCGGACCCGTTATCGACAAAGAGAAAGTGGTTGATCCCCAGCTCTCGATAATACTCCAGGAAATACGGGAGCCGGATTTTCTCGTTCCGCATGGTGCAGACAAGCAAGACATCATCGGGACGGATGGCGCTGGTGTTGTCCTGAACATGTGTCAGCTCGGACGACTTGCGCAGCGCCCGGATCAACCGCCGCTTGCGCCGCACGCGCATCTTGTAAGAATCCCAAAGGCTCACGTGTTCTCCATACCCTGCGCGGAATGCCCCGCCGGCCTAGGGCCTTCATTCCATCAGGTTCCAAGCCAATATGTCATGGGCCGTGTTCATAAACAACGTACTTTGAAACAGTTACGCGTTGCCGGAATGACGGTCAGGCCGGGGAATATCAGGCCCAGGGGCTGCGCATCAGGTCGCAGTCTTCCAGATCCGCCGGCCCGGTATAGCGCCGCGCATCCGCGTGCCACAGATCGGGGGAGTCAGCGATCTGGTCATAGTAACCGTCAAACTGTTCCGGGTTGTGAAAATGCTGCCCCCGTGCCTTTTCCTGACGGGACTTCGCAATGATCTCTGGCAGGAACTTACTGTGCAGCAACACCCCCGAGACCGTCTTCCCCCCCGGCCCATCGTAGATGTCATTCAGCGCGGGCGGCAGGAGGGAATGGGTCGAATTCACATAGACATAGCGCCGATGCCAGCGGATCAGCGGTATCTTGTTCAACGTCGGTGACTGCGTGGGACGATCGGCAAAGAAAACCCGTTCGCGGGCACCACCCTGCACCCAAAGGTTGTTCATCGGCCACTGGCGCACCGCCCGATAGGGGGCGGGGTCGAACCAATCCAGCACCTGCGCCGGGTTTTGGCCGGGGTCATAGGGCTGCGCGCCCAATGGGCCCTTCGGGAACATATCCAGCATCAGCGTGCCGAACCCTTTGCGCGCTTTACGCTCAAGTTGATCGGTCAACACGGGCAGTTTCCGCGTCTCCATCTGGTCATAGACCAGCAGCTCGTCCGCATCGACGGTCAGGCACCAGCGCCCGTGCCCATGCCGCCACAGCAACCAGTTCAGCCAATCCAGCCCGAACCGCGACGCGCGATAGCTGGCAGAGGTTTGCCACAGGGTCACATCGGGCTGTGCCGCCAGCATTTCGGTGCTGCCATCGTCACTGCCATTGTCGATCATCAGAAAATGCGCAACGCCAAGATCGCGGTAGTGATCCAGAAAATACGGAAGCCGCGCGGACTCGTTGCGCAGCACGACAAAGGCGAGCACGCCGTCGCGCGGAATGGTGGGCCGCCTTGGCGCTTTCAACTGATGCCGCGACCGCAATGCACGCCACAGCAGCCGCCGCCGTTTCAACCGCATCCGATAGGCACCCCACAAGCGGGCCCCTCGGGATGCGGGAACAGCGGCGCTGTCGGTCATGCGCTATAGTGGCCGGTCTGGTGCCATCTCCACGCGTCGGTGATCATCTGCTGCAGGGTTGACCGTGTGGGCCGCCAGCCCAGCTCTGTCTCGGCGCGGACCGAGCCCGAGACCAGTTTGGTGCAATCGCCCGGTCGCCGGTCGCCTTCGGTCATGGGGACGGCGCGGTTGGTGACCTCGCGGCTGTGTTCCACAACCTCGCGCACGGAAAACCCGGTGCCGGTGCCCAGATTGAACACGCGACTGCCCTTATCCTCTCGCAGCCAGTTCAGCCCCAGAACATGGGCATCGACCAGATCGCAGACATGCACATAATCACGAATGCAGGTGCCATCGGGCGTATCGTAATCGGTGCCAAAGATCGTCAGCGCATCGCGTTTGCCGTCGATAGCGTCCAGCATCAGCGGGATCAAATGTGTCTCGGGCTGGTGGAATTCGCCGACCTCCCCTTCGGGGTCGGCACCGGCCACGTTGAAATAGCGGAAGATCACACTTTGCAGGCCATAAGCCGCCTCGAAATCGCGCAGGATATCTTCGATCGCGCGTTTGGAGGCCCCGTAGGCGTTGATCGGGTGCTGCGCGCTATTTTCATCCAGCACGACATTGTCCTGATCGCCATAGGTCGCGCAGGTGGACGAAAAGACGAAGTGTTTGCAGCCTGCGGCGACCGTCGCCTCGATCAGGTTCAACGACCCTTCGACGTTGTTGCGCCAATAGGTGCCGGGCTGTTTCATACTATCGCCCACTTGGCTAAGCGCGGCAAAATGCATGACGGCGACCGGCTGGTATTGTTCAAACGCGGCGTCAATCTCGGCGCGGTTCAGCAGGTCACCCTGCACGAACGGGCCGAATTTTACTGCGTCACGCCAGCCGGTGACCAGATTATCGAAGGTAACGGGGGTATGCCCTGCCGCGGCCAGCGCCTTGCACGCGTGCGACCCGATATAGCCCGCACCGCCGGTGACCAAGATATTCGCCATACGCCCGTCCCTATCGTCCAGCGCTTATTGCGCTGCGGTTTCACCCTGCATGATGTCTTGCAGATACGCACGCAGATCATCGCGCAGCTCTTCACGCGCCAGCCCGAAGGACACGGTCGCCTGCAAGAAACCGGATTTGGAGCCGCAGTCGAAACGCTGGCCCTTGAAGCGGTAGCCATAGACATCGTTGCCTTGGGTCAGCTCTGCTGCAATAGCGTCGGTCAATTGGATTTCCCCACCCGAGCCGGACTTCAGCTGGTTCAGGTTCTTCAGCACGTTCGGCGACAGGATATAGCGGCCGATTACCGCAAGGTTCGACGGTGCGTCTTCGGCTTTGGGCTTTTCGACCATGCCCTTCACCTTGACCAGTTCACCATCTGTTTGGCCCTCGTCGATGTCCAACATCCCGTAGGAGGAGGATTTTTCAGGGTTCACTTCCATCGCCGCAACCATGTTGCCGCCGGTCTCGTTATAGGCTTCGATCATCTGCTGCAGGCAGGGCTTATCGGCAGCGATCACGTCATCGGGCAGCATCACCGCAAAGGGCTCGTTGCCGATCAGACGACGGGCGCACCATACCGCGTGGCCCAGACCAAGCGCTTTGTGCTGGCGGATATAGGCGATGGCACCGCTGTCCATATTGGTGCTTTTCAGGATCTCCATCAGCTCTGTCTTGCCCTTGGAGCGCAGTTCCTGTTCCAGCACGGGAGAGTGATCAAAGTAATCTTCCAGCGCGCCCTTGCCGCGGGAGGTGACGAAGATGAATTCCTTGATGCCCGCCGCGCGGGCCTCGTCGATGGCGTATTGCACCAGCGGGCGATCGACCAAGGTCATGATCTCTTTGGGGACAGATTTCGTCGCGGGCAAAAACCGCGTTCCCAAACCAGCCACCGGAAAAATCGCTTTTGTTACTTTCTTAGCCATGTGAAATCGTCGCCTTTATACATTTACGTGCGGATAACCGAGTTAGCGCTCATTGAATTGCAAACCACCATGCTGCCAGCCCTAAATATGGGCAGCGCCTAAAATATGGCGGCTTCTTGCTGATTTTGCGGTCAAAAGCTCCTTTATGCCGCAGCTTGCACATCTTTGCGCCTTATCCGCCGTTTTCGTTAAATAAATCAAAACGTCGGATCGCTGTGGCTTTATTCTTTACAGGTTGCACGCCCCACCGCAATATTGGTGATTGCGGGGGGCGGTGCGGTTACGCCAACCCCATCTCGGCCATCATCGCTTCGATCTTTGGCACATCTTCGGGGTTGTTCAGCTCCCAGAACTGGCGGCCCTTGGCCTCGACCTCGACACAGAGCACCTTGTGGCTGTTTTCCATAAAGCGCAGCTGCTCCAACCCCTCAAGCTGTTCAAGCGGGCCGACCTTCCATGACGGATAGGCCGCCAGCGCGTCGGGGCGATAGGCATAGACGCCCACGTGGTGAAACACCGGCGTGGCATCGGTATCCTCATAGGTTTTCGACGTGAACGGCACGACTTCCTTTGAAAAATACATCGCCGCATGATCCGCTGCGAAAACGGCGGTGGTGCCCCCCACCCGACCTGCTTTGCGGTCGGCCAGCAGCCCGTTCAACGCCGCGCCATCGCAGCGCAATACCGGCGTCGCGATCCCGGCATCAGGGTCGCCTTGCAGACCCTGCACAAGGCTTTCGACAAACCAATGTGGTGTCAGCGGCGCGTCGCCTTGCAGGTTCACCACGATGTCGTAGCCACCACCCAGAACCGCATGGGCTTCGGCGCAACGCTCTGTCCCGTTAGCACAGTCGACCGAGGTCATCACCACCTCGGCCCCGAAGGCTTCGGCGGCGTCCTTGATGCGATCATCATCGGTTGCCACAACGACCTTGTCGACGCCCTGAACCTCGCAGGCAGCACGCCAGCTGCGTTCGATCAGGCTGCGTGCCGTACCGCTCGCCCCTGTCAACAGCGCCAGCGGTTTCGCCGGATAGCGGGTGGAAGCATAGCGGGCGGGAATGACAATAAGGACCGACATCAGGAGGCTTTCAGTTCAACGCCCGGCGCATGGGCGATAAAGAAGGGGTTGGCGAAATCGGCTTTGCCGTAGGTCAGCGGGGTCAGGTCGTCAAAGCGCACAACGGCCCCACCAGCGCCGGTCAGAACCGCGTGGCCTGCAGCCGTGTCCCATTCCATCGTGCGCCCGACGCGTGGGTACAGATCCGCCTCGCCCGTGGCGATCAGGCAGAACTTCAACGACGAGCCTGCGCTTTTCATGTCGCGCACATTGTATTTCGCGATGTAGTCATCGGTCGCCTGATCGCGGTGCGACTTGGACGCGACGACCATCAGCGCGGCATTATCCGGCGTAGAGACTGATATCGGCTGCACAGGGCCCATGCTGTCTTTTGGGAAATCGCCGGTTTCCTCGACCGCGCTGCCATCGGCCAGCGTGAAGAACATGCGCGAACGGGCGGGGGCATAGACAACACCGCGCCTCGGCACGCCGCCTTCGACCAGCGCGATGTTCACGGTGAAATCGCCCCGACGGTTGATGAACTCTTTCGTGCCGTCCAGCGGGTCCACGATCAGGAATGTATCGCCCGACGCCGAATGGGTGGCCGACTGCTCTTCCGTGACAAGCGTCACATCAGGGAACGCCGCGCGCAGCCCGTCCGAGATGATCTTGTCCGCCGCTTCGTCGGCAATGGTCACGGGGCTTTCGTCGGATTTGGTTTTGACCTCGAAATCATTCGCGCCGTAAATCTCCATGATCTTGTCGCCTGCTTCGATCGACAAACGGCGCATCACCGTTACCAGTTGCTCATAATCCATAATGTCGCGGCCTTTTCAGTTTCGTTGATTACTTTGCGCAAACCCCTTATGATTGCGCCTTGACGGAACAGCAAGAATTCCGTGCGAGGGTACGTCACAAAGAGGCTTTACGATGTTTCAACCAAGGCGCACCAACACGGGCAATTTCCGCTCGGCCGTTAACTTCTTCGAACTCGTCTACCACTCCGTCGTGCGCTCTGTGCGCAAGCAGCACAATAATGCCTTTGCCGCCATCGGGATCAACATCCTGCAAGCGGTGATCTTTGTTGGCGTGTTCTATGTCATGTTCTCGGTTCTGGGGATGCGCGGGTCGGCCATTCGGGGCGATTTCGTGATCTACATCATGACCGGCATCTTTCTGTTCATGGTGCACACCAAAACGGTTGCCGCCGTCGCCGCTGCCGAGGGGCCGGCAAGCGCGATGATGAAACACGCGCCGATGACCACGATGATCGCACTGGCTGCGGCGGCCTTGGGCGCGCTGTATATTCAGATGCTATCGCTGATCCTGATCATGTCGGTCTATCACCTCGCCTTCAATCCGGTGGTGATCTACGACCCGTCGGGCGTGATGTTCATGCTGATGATCGCGTGGTTTACGGGCGTGGCCGTGGGGATGGTGCTGCTGGCCATCAAGCCTTGGGCACCGGCCTTTACGCAGATCTTCACGACGATTTACCAGCGGGCAAATATGATCGCCTCGGGCAAGATGTTTCTGGCCAATTCGCTGCCGTCCTTCATGCTGGCCATGTTCGACTGGAACCCCTTGTTCCACGTCATCGACCAGGCGCGCGGATATGCGTTTATCAACTACAACCCGCGCTACAGTAACTGGGAATATGCGGTTTGGGTCGGTGTGGTCCTGATGGTGATCGGGCTGATGGGTGAATTCTACACCCGTAAACATGCCTCCGCGAGCTGGAGCGCGCGACGCTAGGCTCAGGTCACGACCCGCAGCGTGATGTTGATCCGCCCGCCTTTGGGCAACAGCGTCGAAGACCCCGCACGAATGCGATCGATCCCGTGATAGTTCAGCCGTGCCTCGCCGCCCATGACGACGACATCGCCCGATTGCAGCCACAGGCTGTCGGTCTTGCCGCCGCGCTTTTGACCGCCGACGCGCAACATCCCTTCGTCGCCGAGCGAGATGGACACGACCGGCCAGCGGAAATCCGTCTCGTTCTTGTCCTGATGCAGGCCCATTTTCGCGTCTGACGCGTAATAGTTGATGAGGCAGGACTCCGGCTGCCGCTCCAACCCCGTCAGGTCATTCCAGATCGCCAATACCTCAGTCGGAATTGCAGGCCACGGGGTGCCGTTGGGGTGGGTTGGCGCATAGCGATAGCCCTGCGTATCGGACAGCCAGCCATAGTCCCCCGCGGAGGTCATACGCACCGACATCTGCTGCCCGCTTGGCATGACGGGACGGAAGAACGGCACCTGTTTGACCACCCCGCGCAC
This sequence comes from Sulfitobacter sp. SK025, assembly GCF_003352105.1. NCBI lineage: Bacteria > Pseudomonadati > Pseudomonadota > Alphaproteobacteria > Rhodobacterales > Roseobacteraceae > Sulfitobacter > Sulfitobacter sp. SK025. Next base: position 291,904 of record NZ_CP025808.1, read on the forward strand.
GGCATCCAACAGCCCGCGCTGTGCCGACAACGTAAGGTAAGATTTGTGAATTTCGAAGCCGCGTAACCGCAATATCGTCATCTAAACGCCCTTCTTGCCTGCTTTCGCGAAAAATCCACGCAGAATCCGCCTCTCCTTTCTCATGCAACGGTTGCAGGGTCCATATCTGCTCCTTATATACGCCGAGAACCGCTAAAGGCATCCGGCCTTTGGTGAAAAAGATCGGGGCAAAGGTGCCACAACGGGCCTGCGCTTCGTGTCATCGCCTTGAGTAAAAGAGGGATCAAACATGGCCAAAGTTATTGGTATCGACCTAGGAACGACAAACAGCTGTATCGCCATCATGGACGGCAGCCAGCCTCGCGTTATCGAAAACGCCGAAGGCGCGCGCACCACGCCCTCCATCGTTGCGTTCACAGACGACGAACGTCTGGTTGGGCAGCCTGCCAAACGGCAAGCGGTTACCAACCCCGACAACACAATTTTCGGCGTGAAACGTCTTATCGGCCGTCGCAATGACGACGCGGATCTGGCCAAGGACAAAAAGAACCTGCCCTTCACCGTCATGGACGGTGGGAACGGTGACGCATGGGTACAAGCCAAGGGCGAGAAATACTCCCCCTCGCAAATCTCTGCGTTCATCCTTGGCAAAATGAAGGAAACAGCGGAATCCTATCTGGGCGAAGAAGTCACCCAGGCCGTGATCACTGTTCCTGCCTACTTTAACGACGCTCAGCGTCAGGCGACCAAAGATGCGGGCAAGATTGCCGGTCTGGAAGTGCTGCGGATCATCAACGAACCGACAGCGGCGGCCCTGGCCTATGGTCTGGACAAGAAAGACACGCAAACCATCGCGGTCTATGACCTTGGCGGCGGTACATTCGACGTGACCATCCTTGAAATCGACGATGGCCTGTTCGAAGTGAAATCCACCAACGGTGACACGTTCCTCGGCGGTGAAGACTTCGACATGCGCATCGTGAACTACCTTGCGGATGAATTCAAAAAGACCAACGGCGTCGACCTGACCCAAGACAAGATGGCGCTTCAGCGTCTGAAAGAAGCGGCAGAGAAGGCCAAGATCGAACTGTCCAGCGCAAGCCAGACAGAGATCAACCAGCCGTTCATCTCGATGGGCAAAGATGGCTCGCCACTGCACATGGTGATGAAGCTGACCCGCTCCAAGCTGGAGCAATTGGTTGGTGACCTGATCAAAGCGTCGATGAAGCCCTGCGCAGCCGCGTTGAAAGATGCCGGTGTATCCGCATCCGAGATCGACGAAGTCGTTCTGGTCGGCGGTATGACCCGTATGCCGCGCGTCATCGAGGAAGTGACCAAGTTCTTCGGCAAAGAGCCCCATAAGGGTGTTAACCCTGACGAGGTTGTTGCTTTGGGTGCGGCCATTCAGGCCGGTGTTCTGCAAGGCGACGTCAAAGACGTTGTTCTGCTGGACGTGACACCGCTGAGCCTTGGTATCGAAACGCTGGGTGGCGTGTTCACCCGTCTGATCGACCGCAACACCACGATCCCGACGAAGAAGTCGCAGGTCTTCTCGACCGCCGAGGATAACCAAAGCGCCGTGACCATCCGCGTCTTCCAAGGGGAGCGTGAAATGGCTGCGGACAACAAGATCCTTGGCGCGTTCAATCTGGAAAGCATCCCACCCGCACCCCGCGGCATGCCCCAGATCGAAGTGACCTTTGACATCGACGCAAACGGTATCGTTGCCGTAGGCGCGCTGGATAAAGGCACAGGCAAAGAGCAGAAGATCACGATCCAAGCATCCGGCGGTCTGTCCGATGCGGATATCGAAAAGATGGTGAAAGACGCCGAAGAAAATGCCGACGCCGACAAAGAGCGCCGCGCATTGATCGAGGCGAAAAACCAGGCGGAATCGCTGATCCACTCGACCGAGAAGTCGCTGGAAGAGCATTCTGACAAGGTTGACCCGACCACCGTCGAAGCGATCGAACTGGCCATTGCTGCACTGAACGACGAACTGGCGACCGACAATGTTGATAAGATCAACAACGGTATCCAGAACGTTACCGAAGCGGCGATGAAACTGGGCGAAGCCATCTACAAGGCGGCTCAGGACGAAAACGAAGACGTTGCCCCGGCTGCGGATGCACCCGAAGGTGACGACGATATCGTCGATGCCGATTTCGAAGATCTGGACGATAACAAGCGCGCGTAAGCACGCCCACGGAACCACTGAAGGGGCCGGTCCGCTTGCCGGGCCGGCCCGTCACGTTCCAGCGTAGGAGCTAATTCATGGCCAAACGTGATTACTACGAGACGCTCGGCGTCGCTAAAGGTGCCTCTGCCGACGAGATCAAAAAGGGCTACCGCACCAAAGCCAAGGAATTGCACCCCGATCGCAATGCCGACAACCCCAATGCCGAAGCCCAGTTCAAAGAAGCGAACGAAGCTTACGAAGTCCTGAAAGACCCCGAAAAGAAAGCCGCCTATGACCGGTATGGTCATGCGGCCTTTGAAGGGGGTATGGGCGGTGGCGGTGGCCATCGTGGCGGCGGCTTTGGCGGCGGCGGTCAGGGCGACTTCTCTTCGGCGTTCTCTGACGTGTTTGACGACCTGTTCGGCGACTTCATGGGTGGCCAACGGGGCGGCGGCGGACGCCGTGCCGCGCGCGGTGCCGATCTGCGCTATAACCTCGGGATTACGCTCGAAGACGCGTATCGGGGCATGCAGAAGTCGATCAACGTGCCCACCTCTGTGGCCTGCGATTCCTGTAACGGTTCCGGGTCAGAAGGCGGCGCAGAGCCGACCACCTGCCCCACCTGTTCCGGTATGGGCAGGGTCCGTGCTCAACAGGGCTTTTTCACGGTCGAACGCACCTGTCCGACCTGTTCGGGCATGGGTCAGATCGTCAAGAACCCCTGTAAATCCTGCCGCGGTGCCGGGCGTGTTGAAAAAGACCGTGCGCTGTCGGTCAACATCCCTGCGGGCGTTGAAACCGGCACACGTATTCGTCTGGCCGGCGAAGGCGAAGCAGGCATGCGCGGCGGGCCGTCGGGTGATCTGTACATCTTTATCGAGGTGCAGGACCACAAGCTGTTCGAACGCGACGGGCCAAACCTGTTCTGCCGCGTTCCCGTTTCGATGAGCACCGCCGCCCTTGGGGGCAGCATCGAGGTGCCAACGATCGACGGTGGTCGTGGCCGCGTGCAAATCCCGGCGGGCAGCCAGTCCGGTCGCCAGATGCGTCTGCGCGGCAAGGGTATGCCCCCGCTGCGTGGGGGTGGTACGGGCGATATGATCATCGAACTGGCAGTCGAGACGCCGGTAAACCTGACCAGCCGCCAAAAGGAATTGTTGCAGGAATTCGAAAAGGAATCCTCCAACAACAATCCTGAAAGCAGCAGCTTCTTTTCGTCGGTAAAATCCTTCTGGGATTCGATGAAAGGGTAACACCTGAGCATACAAAACATCGGGCGGGGCGCAGGCTCCGCCCTTTTTGTTTCTGCCCCTGCCCGCGTTAACGGGATGATAACCTCTTTGGCCGCAAGCTGGGCCAATGGGACGCAACAACGCTCACTTCTCTGACCCGCGCCTGCCCTTTCTGGGGGACGAAGCGGTGCCCGCACCGCCCGCATCGGGCAAACAGCCGTCGTATATCGCGGATCACCGACAACGTTTGCGCGCACGCTTTATGCAGGGCGGTGCCGCAGCGATCCCGGACTATGAACTGCTTGAACTGGTGCTCTTCCGCGCCATCCCGCGCCGTGATGTCAAACCGCTGGCCCGTGCACTAATGGACAGGTTCGGCGACTTCAACCGCGTGATCACCGCGCCTGAACCACGGCTTAGGGATATCTCGGGCGTGGGCGACGCAGTGATTGTCGAGCTTAAGGTGATTGAAGCCGCAGCCCACCGTATGGCGCGTTCAAGGGTGATGCGACAGCATGTGCTCTCAGGCTGGGACGCTCTGCTTGACTATTGCCACACCACGATGGCGCACCGCGAAACCGAACAGTTCCGCGTCATCTATCTGGACCGCAAGAACGTCGTCATCGGCGATGAGGAACAGGGCAAGGGCACTGTCGATCACGTCCCCGTCTACCCGCGAGAGGTCGCCAAACGCGCGCTTGAGCTGAACGCCAGCGCGCTTATTCTGGTGCATAACCACCCCTCGGGCGACCCTACTCCATCGCAAGCCGACATCGGCATGACGCAGCAGATTTTCGCAGCCTGCAGCGCCCTTGGGCTGACCCTGCACGACCATCTGATCATCGGCAAATCACGCGAGCTTAGTTTTCGCAGCGAAGGGTACTTATAAGCGCAACTGTCGTGTTCGAATTTGCGGAATTTACCGGATCACCCCTCGGCACTAGCTTTGGCCTATGTCCAATACGCCGCCCCCCGACCCGCTTTCCCTGATGCAGCGCGATGGCCTGCCCGATCCGTTGCGTGCGTTGATCAAAGCCTTCCCCCGCGACGGTTGGGAGGAGAACCCGAATTACTCCCGCCTGATCGCGTTCTGGTTGGATCGTCATATGATGTTCCGCCGTCTGCTGGACCAGATGGAGGGGGACGCGCAACTGGTGATGGACCGGGTCGAGCCGCCCGAGACCTACAAACGCAAACTGTCGCGTTTCGGCGGGATGCTGATCAACGAGCTGCACGGTCACCACCATATCGAGGATGCCCAGTATTTTCCGGTGATGGCGCAGCTTGACCGAGGTGCGGCGCAGGGGTTCGAGATTTTGGATCGCGACCACCACAGTCTTGATGGTATTTTGAACGATCTGGCCGAGACGGCGAATACCGTCCTGCGCCATGAGGGGGACGCGGCAGGTTTCCTTGACAGTACCGCGGCCATGAAACAGCGGCTGGATGCGCTCAAGCCCATGCTGAACCGCCATCTGGTCGACGAAGAAGAACTGGTCGTGCCGGTGCTGCTGAAATACGCCCCGCCCCAGTTTCGCTAGGGCTTAGCGCACCCAGACCTCTACCCGCCGGTTGGCCTGACGCCCCCATGCGGTATCATCACAGGCCATTGGCATCGCCTCGCCAAAGGCGTCCAGATCCAGCGTCACACGTTCCAGATTGGCGGTCACCGCCGCGGTGATCACCGCTTGCCGCACGGCTTCTGCCCGACGCAGCGCGATGTCACGGTTGGCGAAAGACGCGCCCTGCCCGTCACTGAACCCCACGAACAACAAACGGCGCGCGTCGTACTGCCCCACCTCGAGCGCGCGGGCGAGTTGCTGCACGTTTGACCGCGATTGTGCATCCAGACGCACCGATCCCGCCTCGAACCGGAAAGAGGTCGACAGCCGCGCCATGGGCTTCAATGCCGCATTCATCCGCTGTAGTTCCTCAAGCGTGATTTCCGGCCCCGCGACAGCAATCGCGTTTGTAAATCGGTTGCCCTGATCCTCGACGGGGATCTCCTCGGGCGTCTGATCCACAAACCCCGCGCGCCGGATCACGATCTGCGCCGCAGGGCTGCGGGTAAAGGCCAGAAACTCACGCGCCACCTGCGGCAGACGGCGGGCCGGAAAGTACAGAAACATCGGCGCGGTCAGCGGGTAATCTTCGGTCTTGATGGTGCGGCGCGAGGCATCGAGCGCAAAGCCACAGCTGCCAGAGAGCGTCAACACATCGGTATCACGCTGTTCGGCATAGCTGGTGATGCCAAGCGCGAAACTGTCGTTTGCCACCGCTTCCGCCAGATCGGCGGGGCGGGCATGGCGGGTGATATTGTCGGTGAACTTCAGCGTCGCGGGCCGCATCACCTGATCACTGATCGCCTGTGCCAGCCCGCTGCTGGTATCGGGCAGATGCAGATCAATGGGTGCGTCCGGCCCGCCAAGCGCCTGCCAGTTGGTCACCTTCCCCGCAAAAGCCCGCGCCAACATCAACGGAGAGATCTCCTTGACCGGGTTCGAGGCCGACACCACCGGCACGACAGCATCAAGCGACAGCACGCGGCTGCGGTTCAGGCCCGTCATATCACCCAACCCCGCCTCGCGCGCGCGGACCCGCTCTTCGGGGCGCATTTCGCGCAGGGACATCACGATATCCGCCTCATCTGCCAGAAGATCGGCAAAGCCTTCGTCACTGTTGCTTGCCCGAAACATGAACAGTGCAACGGTTTGTTCACTTTTTTCGTCGATCAACCGGTAGGTAAAGCGGTGTTCGTCTTCATCCTCGCGCACAGCGGTATAGCCGTTGCGCTGCGCAAACCCGTCGATCAGGGCAGGCATCAACACTTCGCCCATCGTAGCCGATCCCGAAAGCTGCAGCTCGGCGACGAAAGGGTCCAGATTGGGGCAGCCCGGCCCTTCGCATTGAACGCCGGTGCTGTCGATCGTCAGCTCGCCATATTCGGTTTCTACGCGGTAGAACTCGCCATCAAAGCCCAGCAAGGTACCGCTTAGTTCAATCTTGCCATCGCGGGAGGACAGCGCGACATCCTGCGCCCCTGCGGACAGCGTCGCCGAACATAAGAAAAGTGCGGCGAGAACCGCCGCACGTATAATCGTGATCATAAGACCCCAAGCGTTGCGTTAGTGTCCCGCAACCTTCATGTCTTGGAGCAGATTATTCAACACAAGAAAGCTGCCGACCGCATCACAATCCGGCACTGCGACGCTTAGGTCGCGGGTTCTGAGCGTGGCATCGCCAAGCAGTTCGATCGATTGCGCCTCTATCTCCTGGCCGCAGTTCGCCTGGATCACTTCGGCTTCCACGGTCAGCGCAACGCGGGCATCGGCGTTTTCCATCGCAGCGGGGAATGTGTACACCTCGGCCACCAGTGGCTCTGCCGCGCTGAGGTCGCCGTTCACAGTCATAAATCCGCCTTCACCGGTGATCGCAGAGGCAACGCTGCGCGGCTTGCCAGCCCAGACATGGCCCGAACCATCATAGTCGGACCCGAATTCGCGGGCGTGCATCTGGAAACCCGTGTCGCCCTTCCATTGCAGAACCACGCGGTCAAATTCGGCCAGATCGTCGATCTTCGCATCCGCAATCGCACCTTCGCCGTTTCCGAAAGCAATGACGAAGGTCGCATCCTGCGCAAGCGCCGGAACGGTGATGTCCAGCGCGCCGGTGTCAGATGTGGTTTGGGTAAAGATCATGCCGCTGTGATGCACTGTGATCCGTTCGTTTGGCATGCAGGGTGCCGCCAGTGTGAGGTTCACCATAGCTGCCGCGACGGGGCGCGCGTTTGCGGTGATATCGCAGGTCTGTGTGGCCGCTGGCTCCGTTGCAATTGGGGCGGAAACTGGGCGAGAGATCGGTTCGTCCGCGCTTGCAGCGGCCAACATGACGGGGGCAGAATCGGGCAGCTCCACCGTGGGCTCCAGCGGGGCTGCATTGAACTCGGCCGAGGTGAGGACGATGTCTTCGACCTCGAGCACGGCATTCTCGTTGCTTAGCCGGCGCAGCTCTTGCTCTTTCACAGCGGCGTCAGAGCCATAGCGGGCTGTCGCAGCGTCAGAGCTTTGCATCACGTAGCCGATGCCCAAGGCGCAGGCGAGCGTGCCAGCAGCTGTCGCGATCTCTTTCATACGTGCCATCTAAGGGTCCTCACTGGGATAACTTCCCAATGAATATCGCCTAGCAGAGCGGCCCTGTTATGACCCTTGAGGGGAAAGATTTGGGCAGTTTTGAGGCATGCCCAAGCCTTGCTTAACTGTCGTAATAGCCCTTGCCGTAGGCCCCATAGGCACCGTATTCGCCGCCATAGCCATAGCGTTTCATGCCCTTCTCATCGATCTGGCTGAGCACAAGACCGGTGATCCGCTGGTTCGAGTTGTGGAAGAAGCGCATCGCTTCCTCGACCAGTCCCTTGTTCGTGCTGTCCCATTTTACAGAGAACAGGATCGCATCGGCATTCTGCGAGATGATACGAGCATCCGGCACAACCAGCACAGGCGGCGTGTCGATGATGATGAAGTCATACTGGTCGCGCATCTCGGAGATGAAGGATTTGAACCGATCGGAGGAGAAGATATCCGCCGCGTTCACATTGGTCTTTTCGCCGCCCAGAACATCCGCGCCAAAACCGTCAGGCGTATGGATCGCATCGGCGAATTTCACATCGCCGTTCAGGACAGACGCGATGCCGTTGCGCGGCATATCGGGGAAGTATTCATTCAGCGTGCGGCGGCGGATATCGCCTTCGACCAGCAGGACGGATTTACCCAGACCGGACAGGAATTTCGCCAGCGACAGCGAGATGGTGGTTTTACCCTCCCCCGGGATGGACGAGGTCGATACGATAACCTTCGGCTTTTTATCGAGGTTCGACAGCATCAGCGAGGTGCGCAGGTTACGGATCGCTTCGGCGGCGGCAGACGTTGGCTTGTCCGACAGATACTTGAGCGTGTCCTTGCGGTGACGCGTAGGGAGCAGCGGGATCTGCCCGATCACAGAATAGCCGGTATGTTGCTCAAGCTCGTTCGCGGTGCGGAACGTGCGGGTTCTGAATTCGCGCAGCAGCACGAGCCCCGAGCCGACCATCGCCCCGAGGATCATCGCCAGCGCAATGATCTGCGATTTCTTCGGCGCGCTTGGTGAATTTGGCACGACCGAGCTAGATAGCATGCGGCTGTCGGCCTTCTGAATGCCTTCTTGGGCAGAGGTCTCTTTGAGGCGGGTCAGGAAATATTCATACAGCAGACGCGTTGCTTCGGATTCACGGGTCAGCTGTTGCAGCTCAATCAGGTCTTGTCCTTGCGAGGCCAGCTGCGCCGCAAGCTCTTCTTCCGAGTTACGCAGCGCCTCAAGTTGTTGCGTGCTGCGCACAAGATCGGCCCGAACCCGTGTCATCACCGTATCAAATCGCAGATCAAATGCCGTCTGGTTCGTTTCCGACGACAGCCCGTTGCTAAAGATACGCGTCAGTGCGGCGTCTTGCGCGGCGTCGAGCTTTTCATCCGGCGTCTGCGCGGCCTCTAGGTCAGCAAGGCGTGTTTGAAGCCCCTCGCGCGTCAAGGCGGCACCGTCAATGCGGTCACGGAGCTCTTTAATCTGACGCTCAAGCGCTTGCAGGCCCTCGATCGAAACCAGTTGGGTGCGCGCCGTAAATTCGGATACTTTCTTCTCGGCATTCTCAAGCTCGATCTGAAGCTCGGACACACGGTTGCTTAGCCATTCAGTCGCTTTTTCCGTCGCCTCGAATTTCACTTCGATCTGGTTGAGGATGTACAGTTCAACAATCGTATTCGCGATCTGGGCAGATTTAACCGGAGATTCCGTTTCAGCCGTGACGTTGAACACAAGGCTTTGGCGGATGTTAGAAACCGAGACCTTGTTCAGCAAAGATTGAATCACACTGTCCCGAACCTTTGCCCTATGAAGTTCAGTCTCTGGTACTTCCGGGGAGGGAGTACTGGAAGTTAGCAGCGACCGTATCCCAGATATCACGCGACTGCGCATGGACGGTTCTCTCAACCGTCCATTGAATTCTGGATCGGCGATCAGATTCAACCGGTCTACGACCTTGCCGGCTAAACCCCGCGATTTCAAAACTTCAATTTCCGTGTTGATCTCCGTTGAATCGCCCGAGAACCCGCCAACCACGGCCTGCAGGTCCACGATGCTGTCTTCTTTGGTGTCCAGAACCACAACCGCGGTGGACCGATAGGTCGGCACAGCCACGCCATAGGCATAGTACCCCGCCAGCAGCATGAAGATCAGTGTGACAGCAGCGATAATCAGTTTGCCGCGCCACAACGTACCAATCAGCGCGCCAAGATCGATGGTGTCGTCATCTTCGTCCCTGGGCCCGGAAAAGTTCGATTGGCTTTGGTTCATCATATGCATGTGGTCCGTTGATCATGGCCAGAACTGGCTAAAAGTAATGTATCAGGCAAGATGCCCGCGGTATCGCAGGTAGCGTCAACGGGCATGAGATGAAGAAGGTCTGCCTGTTATGCGATTGCGCCCAAAGGGTGATGGCGGCCTTGCTAAATCCTTATGAAAAAAATTCAATCAAAAGTCGTGTAAAATTGTCCCCTATCGGGAAATCGCGCTGGAATTACGTCACTTTAGTCCATTCTTGGCGATATAGCTGGCCAAATCAAGGATCAGTTGCCCCCGTGCCGCCGCTATGGCAGCCGGACCCCCCTTGGGGTCGAAAGCTACGGTCAGGTCAAACAACCCCGATCGTTCGCTTCCACCGGTGGATACGGCGACGAAATACTGGCCCGAGGCGCGGAACTGGCCTGTTTCAGCGGCCAGCAATTCGCTGAACCGCAGCTCAAGCCGGGCATCGGGGTAGGCTTCGAATGGCCAAGGCTCGGATGCGATCCGGCGGTTGGTGAGACGCGACAGGTTCTCGCTCAATTCCAGAGCGACGGCGCGTTCGGGCGAATCCGCCCAAAGTTCGTCGGAAGAACTCACCAACGTACCGTTCGATTTGCGCACGTGGATTTCATCGGCAGCCGCATAGCTGGGCAGCGATACGTCACGCACTTCGACCGAAGTGAAGCGGATGCTCACCTGCTCTGTGACCGGGGGCATGTCCACGGCATAGCGATCTGCGGATCCACAAGCGGCAAGAAAGGCCACGAAACCAAGGCTTGCGATACTTTTTACGACGTTCATATTTTACCGTCCCAGCAACAATGAATTGGGGTTACGTTCAATGGTGCGCGCCAAGGATGCAAGCGCATCGGCCGCTTTTTGGATATCACGCATGGTTTCTTGTGCGGTACGGCTGATCTGATCACCCTTGTTGTACCCTTCAATTGTACGCTCTGCCTGCGTGAACAGGGTCGACAGACGGTTCACGATCTGTGGCAGGTCTTGTGCCGACACCGCGATATTATCCGCCGCGTTACGCGCTGATGCCAGCGTCTGGTTCACGTTCTCGACCGCGCCGCCTTCGCGCAGTTCCTGCAGCGTATAGTTCAGCTCGTCCAAGGCGTTTTTCAGCGATCCGGGCAGCGCCACGGCGTCCGGCGTACCAATCACCTGATCGGCAGAGCGGGTCAGCGCGGTCAACTCGTCCACCAGCTGTTGCAGTTCCAGCTCGCTTGCCTTGGCGGCGACGGCCTGCATCTCTTCGACCAGTTCGGGCACGCCCTCGGTCGAGGTGCTGAAGGATGTGGCGGCCTCCGAGACGGAGTCGACCGCATCCAGCAGACGTCTCGCCATCTGCTCTTCCTCGAGTGTCGCGACCAGCGTCTCGACACGCAGCAGCGTGGCGTTCAGCGATACGGGGATATTCTGCACCTCATCCGACGATACCAGCCCCGTGACCTCGTTGATCAACGTGCGGACATCGCGCGGGGTCTGTTGCAGCTCGTCGCTGCCAACAAAAGCCTGTAGTGAATTCATCAGACCGATGGCGCTGTTCAGCAACTCTTCGATGGGCAGGTTGTTGATGCGGCTAAAGACACCTTCGACGGTGGCAGCGGCATCTGATGTTTCGTTCTTGGTCGTCGGCATAACAGGGAAGTTTTCGCCCGCGGCCACCAGACGCCCGTTTGGCGCGTCTTCGACCACCACCAGTTCAACCTTCAGACCACCGGTCAACAGGCTGGCGGAGGCAAGCCGCGCGCGCAGACCATTCACGACACGGTCCTGCAGGAACGCCAGCGCGCTTTCCGCGGATACTTCGCCAGGCAGGCCAAGCCGCGCGGGCTGGATGGCCAGCGTCACGTTCAACCGGACGCGGCTGTCACCAAACTGGTCGTAATCCACGATACCGGCAAGGGTGTCGACCTCGCCGATGTTCAGACCGCTCAGCTCGACAGGGGCGCCAACGGCCAGTCCGGAAACGTTTTCATCAAAGATCACGTTGATCAGCAGCGGCTCGACTTCCGAGGCGTTGAAAACGGCGCTGCGGGCGTCTTCCTTGCTTGGGAAAATGTCGAATACGGTGCCGTCTTGCACGCGGTCGCCGCCGGAAACGAATGTATCAAACGTCACCCCGCCCCCGATAAGCGTCGCAATGGACTGAAAGTCGATCTCGGCACCACCTGGCCCGAGGGAGAGGCTGAAACCAGAGCTGTCCCAGAAGCGTGTGCTGCTGTTGATCAGGTTCCGGTGCTCTTCGTAAATCAGCGCCTCTACGATGGCAAAGTTCCCGCGTGGGGCGATCTCTGCCTTACCCAGACGGCCCACCTCGATCCCGCGATACATGATCGGGGCATCATCGGTCAGGGTGCCGTTGCCGACGGTGCGAAAGGCGATTTGCAGACCGGATTGCCCGGCGCGGATCAGCGGTGGCGAATCCGACCCGACGAACCGTTCGGCAAAATCGCCCACTTCGTCATTCCAGCTGCCCTCGATATAGACGCCGCTGAGCACCGTACCCAACCCCGAGATCCCCTGCGCCGATACCTCGGGCTGGACGATCCAGAAGGACGCGCTGGCGTCGATAAAGGGGGCGACATTCTTGTCCACGCGGATCGACGCGACGACCTTGCCCAGACCGGTGGTAAAGCCGACTTCCTCGACCCGGCCAACGGTCACGTCACGGTAACGCAATTCGGTCTCGCCCGCCTTGATGCCGGCGCCTTTGTCAAATTCGACAAAAATCACCGGACCGCGGGAATTGTAGCTGTTGAACGCAACACCCAAAGCCGCAACCAACGCCAGGATCGGAATGATCCAGACGATCGACGCGCTGCTCAGGAACAGTTTGCGCGCGGATTTAACCTTAACCTCGGGTGGCGTGTCAGACATGTTGATCGGGGTCCCCATCGAAAGCATTCGTGTCCCAGATCAGTCTGGAGTCGAAGGCCTGTGCAGAAAGCATGGTAAAAATGACCGACAAGGCGAAAAACATGCTCGCAGGGCCGGGGTTAATGGTCGCAAGGGTTTTGAGTTGCACCAGCGACGAGAGGATCGCAACCACAAAGATATCGATCATAGACCAGCGGCCGATATACTCTACAATTTCATACATCACATGGCGCGACCGATGTGCCGCCGCATTACGCGTCTTAACGCTGACCGCCAGATAGGCGATTGCCCAGAACTTGGCCAGCGGGATCGCGACCGACGCGAGCAGGATGATAAAGGCAATACCGTAGGAGCCGTGATGCGCCAGTTCGACCGCACCGCCGACGATGGTGCTTTCATCCACCTGAAACAGGGTCCGCGTTTTCAGCATCGGATACATATTGGCGGGGATATAGCACATCAGCCCCACGACCCAGAACGCCCAGACCCGCTGCATACTGCCAAAGTCACGCGACAGCATCTTGTGGCCGCAGCGTTGGCAGACAGGCGTGCCGATAGGCCACGCACGGGTGCACCGTGTGCAGGCCACCAACCCCATTTCGCGGGCGCTTAGGATTTTTTGGGATTTTCCAGCGAATTCCATACCGACCATTTACACATGAATTTGTCCTGCGCCACAATCAGAACAACCAAACCACAAAACATCCAGAAAGCTGGCCCAAACCCCACAGTTGCCAGATCGGCAATCTTCACCAGCGCCACGGCACAGCCAAGCGCGAAAATCTCGGCCATCGACCACGGTTGCAGCGCTTGCGACAGGCGGAACGCCTGCATTGCGTGGCGTGCGGGCGGCAGGTCCAGCACGATGGGGACCAGTACATAAAGCGTCAGCATCACCCGCGCCAAGGGCACCAGCATGATCAAGGCAGCCGTCGCCAGCGACAGCAGCAAAAGCGGCCCGCTGGAAAACGCCAGCGCCGCGTCCATCACAGAGACAGAGTTCTTGTTGCCCGCCGCATCAATATCCAGAAACGGAAAGAACGTCGCGCCAAGGATCAGAACAAAGGTGGCAATGGCGATGGCAATGATCTTCAGCCCCGCCTTTTTGCGCGGTTCGATCAACACGGTGTGGCACCGTTCGCACACCGCCTTCTCGCCGACCTTGGGCACCTTGAGGTGGTACACGGCGTCGCATTGGGGGCAGACGATAATCTCCTCCAGATTGACGGATGGTGCAGGGTCGACAGTGTCTTTCATCCCCTTGGTATAAAGGAGATCACAAACCGTGTGTATCGAATTCTGGACACGAAAAATTCATCCTCCACGTCGGCGGAATCCCGTCAATGCAGGTTCCAGCGCTGGAACATTCGCGCAGTGTCTTTGTTGTGTCGGTGAAGATAGCGAAGATGAAAGGAGCTTTCTAATGACACAGATCACAGACGCGAAAATTCTGATCCTATCCACCAATGGTTTCGAGCAATCCGAGCTGGAGCGCCCATTGAATGACCTCAAGGCCAAAGGGGCCACGGTGCATGTTGCCACCCCTGATGGCGAAGACATCAAGGGCTGGGACAAGGACGACTGGGGCAACACAGTTGCTGCCGATCAAGCCCTGTCAGATGTCACTGTTGATGACTACGACGCGATTGTCCTGCCCGGCGGTCAGATCAACCCCGACCTGCTGCGCGCCAACAAGGACGCCGTATCGCTGATCAAAAGCTTTGCTGACGCGGGCAAGACCGTTGCCGCGATCTGCCACGCCCCTTGGCTGCTGATCGAAGCAGGCATTATCAAAGGCCGCGCCGCAACCTCCTACGCCTCAATCGCGACGGATGTGAAAAACGCCGGTGCGCATTACGAGGACAGCGAAGTCGTCGTGGACCAAGGCATCATCACCAGCCGCTCCCCCGAAGATCTGGATGCGTTTATTGCCAAGATCGTCGAGGAAGTCGAAGAAGGTGAACACAACCGCAAAGCCGCTTGAATTAGGCGACAGCGAAACACCAAGGCGGGGCATGCGCCCCGCCTTTTTTCGTGCGCAGGGATAGAGTTACGCCACAACCCCCGGCATCAGGACGTTGCGCGAGCCTTCCTCGAACGCGTCCAGCTTCTGATGCCAGACGGTTCCGGGCCAGCGATGCTCCATCTCGCGTTTGCGGGGGCGATAGACAGCGGTATACAGCGTGCCGAAGCCTGCGTTGAACTGGTGCGAATAGAGCGGCGGTTTCAGGAACGTGTTGATGAATTTCTCTTCCGGATCACGGTGGAACCGCAACCGTTGCAGCAGATATCTTTCGCGTTCAACCGTCGCCGTAAAGCGCGCATGGCTGATCCATTCGACATTCTCCTGATGGTTGGTCGCCACCGCTGCCTTGGTGATGATCGCAGGCCGGTCCGGTGCCATCAGCGCCGTCAGATACTTGCGTTTGCGGTCCAGCACGGTGACGTTATAGCTCATGTGGGTCGGCACACGTGCCAGAATTTCGCCCGCTTGCTCGGCAGTCTCGCAGGTTTGCAGCACATAGCGCAGGATCAGCGGCACGCCAAAGCCCACCCCCACCACACGACGGCCCCCAAAGGTGAGCGATATAGACAGCCCCGCGTCGTTCACCCCGTCCACCAGCCCGAACAACCCGTCAGAGGTGCCCATCACGCGGCGCCCCTTCCAGCCGGTGTGCAGCACCAGACTGTCGAAAGCGTTGGTGTTATAGTCATAGTTGCGCACCATGACAGGTTCCTTGCCACCCCAAACCGCCTGACTGCATCCCGATAGATAGGGCGGCGGGCAGTAAAAGCTCAGGAACCTTGCCGCCAGATCACCCCCGCCCGCCTGATCACATAGATCTTCGTACAGCGGGATGAGGTCGGGCATATACGCCTTGAGCGCACGACGACATTCGGCATAGGTCGGGCGTGCGGGCTCGCCCTCCTTCAGCCACCATTTACGGTAGAAGGGCCAATATTCGGCGAAAAGCCCGGCCCATTTGGGACCGGGCAGTTCTTCTGAAATGGCACGCCACAGCATGTGCTGCCCTTTCGGTGCTTAGAGGATTTTGAACGCCGGATCAGACATCGCCGGACCCGCCTCTGCGACGGGCAGAGGACGACCGTTCACCGATTGCTTGATCCCGTGAATCCACTTTTTCGCGCGCTCATTCAACTGGAAAGACTTCGTCATCGACCGACCGCGGGTCACAAGGATGCCAATATCGGCCCCTTCATAGCGGTAATCACCCGGTTGCAGGATGCGCAGGAAGAACGCTTCGTTCTCGGACTCCACGGCGCGACGGTGATAATCGAAACGGTCGAACACAACGCGGCCATCTTCCAACATCTTGTAAATGCCTGTTTCGGGCGCTTCGGTGCAGATATCGACGCTGTCTTCGGTATGTTTGATCACCATCTGGCTCCAGCCGTCGATCATCTCGGGGTCGGCCCAACGGTTGTTCAGCTCTTCTACATCCAGATTGAATTTCTTCTTGCTGAATTCCAGCAGGTGGAACAGGAACAAGGGCGCATCCGCATGGGCAAAGGCGGCGTGGTTCGTCATCGACGACGCGCCCGTGATGCGCGGGTTCAGCTCGCCCAGCCAGATGTCACCGGTCTTTTTGTCGATCAGGAAGTCGAGCTCGAAATAGCCGCGATAACCTTCCTTGCGCAGCTGTTCGCCGAACTTATAGGTCAGCTCGCGCGCTTTCTGACGGACCTTGGGCGGGAAGGCGGTCGACAGGATTTCGTTGCCACACCAGCCCCCGCGATAGGGCGTCAGATCCTTGAAACCGACCAGTTCCGTCATCAAGGGGCCAACGATCGTGCCTTCCTTGGTGGCGCAAGCCTCGATCGCGGAACCGCGGCAGTCGATCCGCTTCATGATCTTGATCTCGCCCTCGCCGACGATCTCGGATTCATGACGGCGGAAGTCTGCTTCGGACTTGATAAAGAACGTCGTGTGGCCACTGTCACCAAAGGCGGATTGCAGCACCAGATCGTGACCGATCCCGGCCTTCTCGCAGGTCTTCTTGAGGTCTTCGTAATCCTTGACCTCGGCCAGCACGTTCGGCACCGACGGCACACCGGCCTTGTTGCCGATCCGCACGGTTTCGATCTTGTTGTCCATCTTTTGGCGCAGCTTGGCCTTGGGAAACCAGACATCTGCCCCCAGTTCTTTCGACAGGCGTTCGGTTTCCTCGTCGAACATCAGGAACACGAACTTGGGCTTGCCACCGCGCCGCTTGACGAAATCGATGACTTCTTTGTGCTGCAACAGATAGTTGTTGATGTCTTCGATGCTCTGGAATTCAGCGTGGGGCTGTTCCGAGGGGCAGAACACATTGGGGTGCTTGCCGCCGTAGCAGTCGATGTAGCAGATATACTTAAAGTTTTTCACCCACTCATCGAGACCAAGAAGGTTAAAGTTCGTGGCCGAGATAAAGTAAACAGGGTCTTCGTTACGGTGAAAGAACCGACGAATTTCCGAGATATTCTTGAGAACAGTCGTTGCCATGATATTTGGTCCTTTGCTTAATCTTAGTCAGGTGAAGACGACAGGTTTTTCTTGCGCACCCGTTTCAGCGCCGCATCCGTAAAGACGCGCAGCCCCAGATCGGGGCGGTAACCGTGGATTTCGCTGACGTCCAAATTCCGCATGAACGACAGGATTTCCTGGCTTACCACCTGTCCGGGGACGAGGATTGGAAAGCCGGGGGGATAGGGGATGATAAAGCTGGCGGACACGACCGTCTGGTTGGCGTCCATCGCCTCTTTCAGCGTGCCGTTCAGCTCTAGGTAATCAGTGTTCTTCTCGTCATAAGCGAGGAAGAACGCCGTGCGGATATCCCCTTCGGAGGTGACGTCGTCGTTGCGGAAGGCCTCGTGAAAGCGGCTGAAGTCCGGCAGCGGCGGGTAGTTCTCCATCAGGTTGGCGACGCGGTTGTCGAAAGACCGACGCTCCATCTTGCTGGCGTCATCCAGACGGTCATCCAGCGATTTCGCGATCTCGACCAGCACCTCGATCAGATAGGCCACGCTGGACCGCGTGGTGCCGATATTAGTCATGAACAAGACCGTGTTGCGCGATGTCTTGTTGATCTGGATGCCGTATTTATCCATCAGGATATCGGTCTTGAACGTGTCACCGTCCCAGCCCGTCCCGCCGACCAGCAGCGTTACGCGGCTGGCATCAAGGACGAACTGGTCTTTCTCCCAGCAGTCCCACATATCGGTCCAGCCCTGTTCTTGATGGTAATAGCTGGTCACCCCGCTTTCGCGGTATTCCTCGGGGATCATGTCGCCCGCTGTCAGCACCTTGAAGTATTTGCTCAGCAGCGGGTGGTCGGCAATCGCACGACGCATGGACAAAGCGGCCTCGATCTGGCGCTGCACGAATTCAAAGCCTTCAAGCTCTACCTGTCGTCGCCCCACATCAAGCGAGGCGATGATCTGGTAGTTCGGCGAGGTCGAGGTATGGGTCATATAGGCTTCGTGGAAGCTTTGTTCGACCTCGCCCTTAAAGTCCTGATCATTCACGTGAATCATCGACCCCTGCCGCAGGGATGTGAGCGTTTTATGGGTCGATTGCGTGGTATAGACCCGCACCCGCGAATCCGGTGCAGGGATCAACCGCGTGTTCAGCAGCGTCTCGTCGTCGGCATCCTTCAGTTCAGCCTGCTGCTTTTCATAGGCGACGCGGTGGTCGTCCGACTTGAACCGCGCGCGCAGCGTATTGGCTGCGTTCATGCCCGTACGCTGGCGGTAGGTCGGGTTGAAACGGGCAAAAGCGAACCACGCCTCGTCCCACAGGAAAATGAGGTCGGGCTTGATCGCCAGACATTCCTCCATCACCCGTTCGACGTTATAGACCAGCCCGTCAAAGGTGCAGTTTGTCAGCAGCAACATGCGCACCTGATCCAGCTTGCCCGCGGCCTTGAGCGCCAGAAGCTGATGCTTGATCTCGCGCAGGGGCACGGCACCGTACATGGAATATTCATTCAGCGGGTAGCTATCAAGGTAGCACACCTGCGCCCCCGCCAGCACCATCCCGTAGTGGTGGGATTTGTGGCAATCGCGATCGACCAGCACGATGTCACCGGGGCGTACCAAGGCCTGCACCACGATCTTGTTGCAAGTCGATGTCCCGTTCGTGGCAAAGAACGTTTGCTTGGACCCGAAGGCGCGACTGGCAAGCTCTTGCGCCTCTTTTATCGGCCCGTGCGGTTCAAGCAAGCTGTCCAGCCCGCCCGAGGTGGCAGAGGTTTCGGCCAAAAAGATGTTCGGCCCGTAGAACGCGCCCATGTCCTGAATCCAATGCGACCGCGTGATCGACTTGCCGCGGCTGATCGGCATCGCGTGGAAAACGCCCGTGGGTTGTTTGGAATATTCGACAAGCGCCGTGAAGAAGGGCGATTTGTTCCGCGCCTGCACCCCGCGCAAAATGTTCAGATGCAGCTCCATAAAGTCTTCTTGGTTATAAAAGACCCGACGGCAAATCCCCAGATCCAGACCCGCGATATCCTCGACCGACCGTTCGGTCACCAGATAGGCGTCCAGCTCGGGGCGAACCTTGGCGATCATGCGGCATAGTTCGGGGCCGTAGTTCTCGGGCTGGAGCTTGTCGATCTCCTCCTGCCCACCAGCGCGGGCGAGGTAGCGGACCAGTATCGTCTCGTCCATCTTGGACTTGAGCGTCAGGCCCGGGCGCACAACGATGGCCTGGATGTTGTGGTTGAACAGCACCGCGATCAGCGCGTCTTCGATGGATTTGACCACCACGGCTTCGTAGTGGAACGGGTCTTCGGGGCGGCGCATCCGGCTGACGTTGGATTTCAGCCAGCGCTCTTGCTGGTCGTTCACATCATCGACGATCAGCACCTCGAAATACGGCTTGGTCAGCGCCCGCGCCTCGGGAGAGAGCATCGCCTCGTCGTCATGTTCGTCGTGATCGATGCTGTCGCGTTCCAGCGGGATGGTGCGACGGCGATAGGCCCCTGTTGTCAGCGCGCGCGTGATGCGGTTCACCGCAAAGGCCATGTCGTCAAAGCTGTTGTTATTCAGCATCCGCTGCAGGTGTTCGAACGCCGCCATGCCCGGAAAGGCCCAATAGGGTTCGATCAGCGACAGGGAGTCAAACAGCGCGGCGCATTTGCTGCGCAGGGCGTCGGTTTCCTTGGCTGTGGTGGCGCGGGTCAGGCCGCTTGCCGCTTCACGCAGCGCGCTCCATCGGTCGGACCTCAGCTGAATTGCCGACGAATAATCGTTCATAGAATGCATCAATCGTACTCCGCTTTGGGCGGTCGACTGCTGCATCCCGGTGTCCGGCACTTTTGAAAAGCGCCGGACCTGAACGCCGCAGCCTAGCCGCTAGATGTCGGCCCGCTGCCCGGCAGATCACCGGGCTTTACGGGTGGATTTGGTGTCGCTGCAGCCGGAGCCACAGGTGTTTCGGCAGGGGCCGTGATATTGGCAGTCCCCGCCGTTGGATTTGGTAGCGGTTCGGGGGCAAAGCCCGGCTGAACCGCAGGTGTCGTTGTTTCATGCCCTTTGAACACGGGCGCGTCCGGGACCCGCTGCGCGGGCACATCGACGTGCAGACCGGCGCGGGTTCCCTGATGGGGCACCTCAAGCGGACCAAGCGTGTTCAGATAGGCGTCTGTCCCGCTGGAACGGTCATAGATCGAGAAGTCGGTAGACCGGTCGCGGAAGGATTTAAGCACCTGCCCCAGACCCTTCATGCCGGTTTCGCGCTGACGACGCACCATCGACAGATCGACTTCGATCGGGAACATGTCTTCCTGACCGGCGGACTGGTGCAGGACCATCGATGTCGGATCGACAACCAGCGACTTACCGACACCGCCTGCGCCCAGACCGTTGACCGCAAAGACATAGCACTGGAACTGCGCCGCGGTCGCGCGGGCAATCGCCAGCTCTGCGTCGCGGTCGGTGGTGCCGGTCAGAACCGGTGTCAGCAGAACCTCGACGCCTTGGCTGGTCAACTGGCGCGTGGTTTCGGGGAACCACATGTCATAGCAGATCGACAAGCCGAAACGCCCGACTTCCGGCACGTCGAACACACAGAATTCGGTGCCTGCCGCGATGCCGGATTCATAGGGCCGGAACGGGAACATCTTGGCGTAGCGGCGGATGATCTCGCCCTCGGGGTTGATCACCACGGCGGTGTTGTACACGCGCCCGTCCTCGGGGTTCTTGAGGAACATGGAACCGGGGATCAGCCAGACACGGTGCTTGCGTGCAGCAGCCTGAAACACCTCGAGCGTTTCATTCTCGGGGGGCAATGCAAACCGGTCAAGCGGGCCAAAGGGGGCGAGCTCGGAAAACAGGACCATCTGGGTCCAGGGAAAACGCGCCATCAGGATGTCCAGTCGCTGGATCATGCCATCGACGTTGGACTCCAGCGCGTTGACGTACATCTGCACGCCTGCAATCGCAAAAGGTGTCATAACTTGTCACTCCGTCCAAACGGGCGGAAGGGGCCGGAAATACTCCGCCCATACGCCCAAGGTGACAAGTCCATACTCCCATTGTTGGGAATATTAAACACGTGACGTGATGGCGAACCCACCGTCATTTGCATGGCTTCTATGCGTAACATGCACAAACTAATTTGCTACACCACCGCTGCTTTGTGGGCCGCACGTGCATTGCGGCCCCGTTGCATGACGACCACGAGGGCCAGCAACAACAGCGCAGGGATAAACATCCAGTATTTACTTGGGGTTGCGACGGGTTTGAGCACGCGCAGCACCTCTTGGTCCCAATCCAGACCCGCCGATTGCGCGGCAGAGTTGTACAGAACGTCGTCGATGAACATCTGGTCGCCCTCGACACGGGTGATCACGCCGGCAGCCTCCAGCCGTTCTTCGCCCGTGGTGCCTTCGTTGATTGGCAGAAGGGCGACAAATTCGATCGGATCACCCAGATCATTGATACCCGCGACGCGCAGGCGCAGATCCTCCCCAAGCGGTGTGTCGGCCGCGGCCTGCACAATCTCGGCCGGTGCTTCTTCGGTATAGGGCGGAAA
The DNA here is from genome assembly GCF_003352105.1 of Sulfitobacter sp. SK025. NCBI lineage: Bacteria > Pseudomonadati > Pseudomonadota > Alphaproteobacteria > Rhodobacterales > Roseobacteraceae > Sulfitobacter > Sulfitobacter sp. SK025. The sequence goes on from NZ_CP025808.1 coordinate 313,613, forward strand.
GACCATATCCATCCAGAAACCGGGCCGGAACAGGGTAAAGGCGATCAGCAAGAGGGCAATCGTCTCGTAGAAGCGGTTCCGCGCAAGGAACCAGCCCTGGGTCGCCGCTGCAAACAACAGCATCGCAAAGGTCGCGACAATGAAGACGAATATACCCTGCACCATCGTCACATCAATCAGCAGAAGTTCGGTGTTGAAGATGAACAGGAACGGCAGCGCCGCCGTCCGCAAGCTGTAGAAGAACGCGACGACACCGGTCTTGATCGGATCCCCACCGGACACAGCCGCGGCGGCAAAGCTCGCCAGCCCGACCGGAGGCGTCACATCAGCCATGATGCCAAAGTAGAATACGAACAGGTGCACGGCGATCAGCGGCACGATCAGACCGTTCTGCTGCCCCAGTGTCACAATGACAGGTGCCAGCAGCGCCGACACAACGATATAGTTTGCCGTTGTCGGCAACCCCATCCCAAGGATCAGCGACAGGATCGCGGTCAGGAACAGGATCGCAAGGATATTGCCGCCCGACAGAACCTCGACCACATCGGCAAGCGCCGACCCAACGCCGGTCTGGCTGACCACGCCCACGATGATACCAGCGGTTGCCGTGGCGATCCCGATACCGATCATATTGCGCGCCCCGACGACCAAGCCGTCGATCAGGTCGCGCACCCCCGCGACCACATCATTGGCAAACTGGCTTTCGCCCCGGAAAATCGCCATCAGCGGGCGCTGTGTCACGAGGATAAAGATCATGTAGGTCGTGGCCCAGAACGCTGACAGGCCAGGGGACAGACGATCCACCATCAACGCCCAGACCAGAACGACGATCGGCAGGATAAAGTGCAGGCCCGACCGCACCGTTGGACCGGGCAAAGGCAGACGTGTCACCGGCTCGTTCGGATCATCCAGAACCAGCGGCTCTTCCTTCGACCCGATATACAGCAGACCGGCATAGACCGCGGTCAGCAAGGCAAAGATGATATAGCCCGCGCTGTTCGGGAAGGCAGGACGCAGCCAGCCCATGCCATAGTAGACAGCAAAGCTCAGCGCGCAGATGCAGGCGATGATAAAGGCGGACACCAGCAAGCGCTGCACAATCGGCTTGGGCGTATAGGGGCGTTCCAACCCGACCATACCGGCCTTCAGCGCTTCGAGGTGCACAATATACACCAGCGCGATGTAAGAGATCACCGCGGGCAGAAACGCGTGTTTCACCACATCGAAATAGGGGATGCCCACATATTCAACCATCAGGAAGGCCGCGGCCCCCATGACGGGCGGCATGATCTGACCGTTGACCGAAGACGCAACCTCGACCGCGCCAGCCTTTTCAGAGCTGAACCCCACCTTTTTCATCAGCGGAATGGTAAATGTCCCCGTGGTCACGACGTTGGCGATAGAGGAGCCGGAAATCAGCCCCGTCATGGCAGAGGACACAACAGCAGCCTTCGCAGGCCCGCCTTTCATGTGGCCCATCATGCTGAAGGCGACCTGGATGAAATAGTTACCGGCACCGGCCTTATCCAGCAGCGCGCCGAACAGGACGAAGAGGAATACGAAAGACGTCGAGACACCAAGCGCGATGCCGAACACACCTTCGGTGGTGATCCACTGGTGGTTCACGATCTCAGAAAGCGAGTTGCCCTTATGCGCGATGATATCCGGCATCATCGGCCCCAAGACGTTATAGACAAGGAAGACCGACGCAACGATCATCAGCGCAGGCCCAAGAGCGCGGCGCGTTGCCTCTAGCAGGATCATGATGCCGATCACGAAAACAACCGTATCTTGCATGTTCGGCGCACCGACACGGCCCGAGATTTCGCGATAATACACAAACAGATACAATGCAGCCGCCGCGCCAACCAGCGCCAAGGCCCATTCCCACAAGGGGATACGGTCTTTGGGCGATCCAAGCACGACACATGCGACAATGACGATGGCGACCAGCGGGATCCACCAGGTCGGCGTGCCGTCTTTGGCCGCAACCATGAACAGATAGGCCAGCACGACGGGCACGATAATCCCCAGCCCCAGTTGCACCTTGGTGCGCGCGGCGGGGAAGGCGGCGATGCCAAGGAAGATAGCAAAGGCCAGATGGATTGACCGGGCTTCGGTGTCGTTAAAAACACCCCAGCCGAAAACAAAAGGAAGCGGGGAGGCGATCCACAGCTGGAACAGCGACCACGCCAGCGCAGTCAACGCCAGAAAGACGCCAACGCTACCGGTCGCTGACCTGCCGCCCGTGTCCGAAGACGCGACAAGTTCGTCCAGTTCGCTTTGGCTCAGCCCGCCTTTTCCGGCGGCTTCGGCTTCTACAGCGGCGGCTTGGTGTTGATCGTTCTGTGACATCTTCGTCCCCTTGGCGGCCCCGTATCAGGACAGGTGCACGTTTATTGTCGTTCTGCTGCGGTCGTTGCCGCAGGATGCGAACGCGAGGCTGTCCTCGCGTTCGCGAATGGTCAAACGGCGGGCTTATTCAATCCAGCCACGCTCTTTGTAGTACTTCGCCGCACCATCATGCAGAGGGGCGGACAGACCGTCTTTGATCATCTCTTCTTCTTTGAGGTTCTCAAACGCGGGGTGCAGCTTTTTGAAGCGGTCAAAGTTGTCGAACACAGCTTTTACAACTTCGTATACGACTTCTTCGTCCACATCAGCGGAGGTCACAAAGGTCGCTTTCACGCCGAATGTTTTCACATCCGCGTCGGTGCCTTTGTACATGCCACCGGGGATGGTGGAGTATGCGTAGAAGGGGTTATCGGCGACCAGCTTGTCGATCGCTTCGCCTTCAACCGGCACCAGCTTGGCGTCGACGGTGGACACGGCTTCCTGGATCGACCCGTTGGGGTGGCCCACGGTGTAGATGATCGCGTCGACCTTGTTATCGCCCAAAGCGGCGGCCTGTTCGGCTGGCTTCAGCTCGGATGCGAGCGCGAAGTCATCCATGGTCCAGCCTTTGGCGTCCAGAACGACTTCCATCGTGGCGCGCTGACCGGAACCGGGGTTACCGACGTTGACGCGTTTGCCTTTCAGGTCGTCAAAGCTTTCGATGCCGGAGTCGGCACGCGCGATGACGTTGAAGGGTTCGGCGTGTACGGAAAAGACCGCGCGCTCTTTGTCGAACTTGTCGCCTTCGAACTGCGAAGACCCGTTGTACGCGTGGAACTGCCAGTCGGACTGGGCAACACCCATGTCCATGTCACCCGCCTTGATGGCGTTGATGTTGGCGATGGAACCACCGGTGGACGGAGCGGTACATTTCAGGCCGGTTTTGGCGCTGTCACGGTTTACCAAGCGGCAGATCGACTGACCCACAACAAAGTAGACGCCGGTCTGGCCGCCGGTCCCGATGGTGATGAATTTCTCCTGCGCGGTGGCGGCGGTACCCGCGACCAGTGCAGAGGCGATGGCGATGGACTTGAAAATAGTCATTTGAAGTCTCCCAACTTAATTGTCTGAACATACGTCATTGATGCGCATGCTCTCCGTCATGGTTGAAATGAGCGCAGATATTCCGAAGCAAAACAAGCTGATTTATTGCGATTTTTCCCCGAAATAATGCTCTGACCCTGTGCAAATCGCGGCGTGAAATCATGAATTATTTTCACTATGCGGTACACATGGCACCCGTCATTTAAGGGACGCGGATGGTAAATCGCAACGCGAAAAACGATGTAATAAACTGATTTTCCATATTTATTTCACTTCCCCCAATCCCGTGCCTAAAAATACTAGCGCGCAGCGGCACAAAATCAAAACTGCGGGCCGGAATATGCGCCGGACATCTGCCTTCGCCGCGCGGTACTTTCGGGCTATTTGTGCTATATAACCGAAAAAGCAGCGATTTTCGACCCAGACGCGCCAGCAGGAGCCCCACATGAAAGCACTCAAATCCCTCGGCCGCTTTGGCCTTTTTGCGACTGTCATCGTCCTTTTCGGCGCGTTCGCGATGCTCACAGCGCTATGGTCGTGGTGGATGGTTCTCCCGTCGGTGATCTTCGGCATCCTCGCGGGTATGGGGGTGTACGACCTGATCCAGGCCAAACATTCGATCCTGCGCAACTATCCGGTGCTGGGACACATGCGGTTTTTCTTTGAAGGTATCCGCCCGGAAATCAGGCAATATCTGATTGAATCCGATCAGGACGAAGAACCCTTCAGCCGTGATGACCGGTCGCTGGTCTATCAACGCGCCAAAGGCGTGGAAGACGCGCGGCCTTTCGGCACGCGGATGCGGGTCTATGATGCGGGGTATTCATGGGTCACCCATTCGGTCCAGCCGGTCCATATCACCGACACGGATTTTCGCGTGACCATCGGCAACAAGGACTGCAAGCAGCCCTATGACGCGTCGATCTACAATATCTCGGCGATGAGCTTTGGGTCGCTATCGGCAAATGCGATCAGCGCCCTGAACAAGGGGGCCAAGATGGGCCAGTTCGCCCATGACACCGGCGAAGGCGGGATCAGCCGCTATCACCGCGAGGGGGGCGGCGACCTGATCTATGAAATCGGGTCGGGCTATTTTGGCTGCCGCACGGAAGACGGGCAGTTCGACCCCGACAAATTCAAGGAGCAGGCAGCCAGCGACCAGATCAAGATGATCGAGCTTAAGTTGAGCCAGGGTGCCAAACCCGGTCATGGTGGCATGCTGCCCGCGTCGAAGATCAGTGCCGAGATCGCGGCGGCACGGGGCATCCCGATGGGGCACGACTGCATCTCGCCCGCTGCCCATTCGGCGTTCACCTCTCCTGTGCAGATGATGGAGTTTCTGGGCAAGCTGCGCGATCTGTCGGGCGGCAAGCCTGTGGGGTTCAAGCTGTGCATCGGCCACCAGCGTGAATTCATGTGTATGGTCAAGGCGATGCTGGATACGGGGATCGTGCCTGACTTTATCGTCGTAGACGGCACCGAAGGCGGCACGGGCGCTGCCCCGCTTGAATTCGCCAACCACGTCGGCATGCCGATGGTCGAGGGGCTGACCTTTGTGCACAACACCCTGCGCGGTGCCGGTATTCGCGATCAGGTGAAACTGGGCGCGGCGGGCAAGGTCGTATCAGCCTTTGATATCGCCCGTGCGCTGGCTTTGGGCGCGGATTGGTGCAACTCCGCCCGTGGGTTCATGTTTGCGGTGGGCTGTATCCAGGCGCAGGCGTGCCACACCAATCACTGCCCCGTCGGTGTCGCGACCCAAGACCCCACCCGTCAGCGGGCTTTGGATGTGGATGACAAAAGCCAGCGTGTCGCGCGGTTCCACCGCAATACGCTGATGGCCTTGGGCGAGATGACAGGCGCCGCCGGTCTAGAGCACCCCAGCGATTTCCTCCCCCGCCATATGATGATGCGGCAAAGCGATAACAGCATGGTGCAGGGTGATCAGGTCTATGGCTACCTGCCCGAAGGCTATCTGCTGGATGATCAATCGCCCGACTATAACGGCAATAAAACCCGTTGGGCGCGGGCGCAGGCCGACAGCTTTGTACCGTTTGATTAAACGCGCCCAAGACCGGAAACACAAAAGGCGCGCAGGTTTCCCGGCGCGCCTTTCATTATGAAGTCAGAGCTTACTTTGCTTCTTCGGCGACCGCGGCAGCGACGGAGGCTTCGAAAATCCCGAGCCCCTCTTCGATGATCGCATCCGACGCGGTCAGCGGCACCATCACACGCACCGCGTTGCCCTGCATGCCACAGCTCAGCAGCAGCAGACCGCGCTTGAGCGCGTGCGCGATGACGCGTTTGGTGAAATCACCGTCCGGTGTCGCCGTGTCAAAGTCGGTCACAAACTCGACCGCGACCATCGCACCAAGACCGCGGATATCCCACATGCGGAAAGGCGCAGAGCGTGCGCCGATCTCGGCAAAGCGCGCCTTGAGGTGTTCCCCCATGTCCAGCGACCGCTGCAGCAGGCCTTCTTCCTCGATCGCCTCGATCGCGGCAAGCGCTGCGGCACAGGCGACGGGATTGCCGCCGTAGGTGCCACCCAACCCGCCGGGGATCATCGCGTCCATCACATCAGCGCGGCCGATCACACCCGCCAAAGGATAGCCACCCGCCATCGACTTTGCGACGGTGATCAGATCGGGGGTCACGCCGGAGTGTTCGATGGCAAACCATTTGCCGGTCCGGCCAAAGCCCGCCTGCACTTCGTCGGCGATCAGCATGATACCGTGCTGGTCACAGATCTCGCGCAGCTGGTGCATCATCTCGAACGGCACAGGGGTATAACCACCCTCGCCCAAGACGGGCTCGATGATGATGGCTGCCACACGTTCGGGCTGCGCATCGGTCAGGAAAAGGTTCTTCAGGCCGGTGATCGCATCCTCGACCGTGATCCCGTCGCGAGGCGATGGGAAAGGCGCGCGGAAGATATCGGACGGGAAGGGACCAACGTCTTTTTTGTAAGGAGAGATTTTACCCGTCATCCCCAGCGTCAGCAGCGTGCGCCCGTGGTAGCCGCCGGTAAAGGCGATCACACCGGGGCGGCCGGTTGCAGCCCGCGCGATCTTGACCGCGTTTTCCACCGCCTCGGCACCGGTTGTCACCAACAGCGTTTTCTTGGGCGCGTCACCGGGGGCCAGCGCGTTCAGCTTTTCCGCCAGTTCGATATAGGGGGCGTAGGGCACAACCTGAAAACTGGTGTGCGTGTATTGGTCTTCTTGCGCCTTGGCTGCCGCGATCACCTTGGGGTGACGGTGGCCGGTGTTCAGCACGCCGATGCCGCCAACGAAGTCGATGTAGCGGTTGCCATCCACATCCCAAAGTTCCGCGTTCTCGGCGTATTTCGCATAGATCGGCGCCGCAGAGGCAACGCCACGTGGAACAGCCTGTTCACGGCGGGCGATCAACTGAGCGTTGGTTTCGACAGATACGTTTGCATCAAGCATGTCGGGCACGACGCTGCTTTTTGCCGGTTTCTTTGCAGCGGCCTTGCGCGGCTGCTTTTTGACAGTACTAGGCATATACAAATCCTCTTGTTGAAACGCGACCCGCGTTTAAAATCCTCTTATTGCGTTTAATTTAATTGTCAATATAGATTTGCCTCAGCGCGCCTCAGTTGAATCGGCTGCGCCAAAATTTGCCTGTGATCGCACCAAGATACGGGTTAGGAAGCTGACAGAAATAATCCGGGGACCGGACGTGGACATAGGTCAAAGACTAAGATCGATTCGAGAAGAACGCGGCCTGTCTCAGCGCGAACTGGCGACCAAGGCAGGGCTGACCAACGGCACCATCTCCCTGATCGAGAAGAACAAGACGAGCCCCTCGGTCGCATCCTTGAAAAGCCTGCTGGACGCGATCCCGATCAGCATGGCTGAATTCTTTTCAACGCTGGAAGACACGCAATCGCCCAAGGTCTTTTACCGCGAGAGCGAGTTTACCAAAGTCTCTCCCACCTATGACGGTCAGGTGTCATTGCGCCAGCTTGGCAATGCGGAGCAACACTCCTTGCAAGTGCTGCACGAAACCTACCCGCCTGGCGCGGATACAGGCCCCGAACTGCTGGTGCATGAGGGCGAAGAAGCTGGTGTGGTTATTTCCGGAGAGATCGAGGTGACGGTCGATGATGCCGTGGCCGTGCTGGCACCGGGGGATGGCTATCTTTTTGACAGCCGCTTGCCGCACCGGTTCAGAAACATCGGCGACGTACAATGCATTGTTGTAAGTGCATGTACGCCGCCGAGTTTTTGATTTCGTTTTCTTGACGTGCGGATGGCTCGCACTAAACCTTTGATTATCGTTCGTCGTCGCGCCGGGAATGGCTATGCAATGACGATCTTTGGCGCTTTTTCTCTTCGCTGCCCCGTTGCGTGGTCAGCGAAACGATAGCGATTGCGGCCAAAGCGAGAATCAAAAATGAAGCGATAAACAAATCTGTCGTCATTGATGCCTCCTATTCGCTTGTGTGGCTCGTTCAGGAAACTAACAGCCCACGGGTCACATGGTTCCACAGGCTGGAGGGCGCAATTGCTGCATTGCAGAGTTTGCGCGGCGCTTTGCTGAGACGGCGAATGTCGCCTGACATACGCGATCGAGACCACATCCATCGCGAAACCACCGAAAGTCCCATGAATCCCGCAGGTTGCACCCCAACAGGCCCCGCTGACTGGGACGCGAAGGATTCACCGCCGACATACTGAAAATAAATTTAATTTTACCGAGTTTTCTGCGCCGAACCCTCAGTAATCGTAGACTTCTTTCGCCTGCAGCGGCACGTGGAATTCAACGCTCAGCGTATAGGTGCCCTCTTCATCGGTGATCTCTACCTGCCCGTTCAACTGACGCGAGAACGCGTTGATCAACCGAGAACCAAGGCCGGTTCCTGCTTCGGGATCAATATTGCCGGTGGTGTTCTTAACAAACAGCAACGCCATTTCCGGCTGGGTATGAGACAGGCTCACCTCGATATGTCCCTTTGCCTTGCCGTCGGCGGCGACATATTTCAGCGCATTGGTAATCGCCTCGGACACCAGTAACGTCAGCGGTGCGGCGTCGTCGGGGTCAAGCTGAACCGCCTCGTAGTTTTGCGACACCGTCACGCCAGAGCCGGACGGCAGACCTACGCTAAGGAGCTGGTTCACGATCTCATGCATGAGCGCGCCACCATCGACACGGGTCAGGTTGTCGTTCTGGTAAAGGCTTTTGTGCACTGTCGCGAGGCTGAGGATCCGGTCCTGCAAACGCTGCAGCACGCGTTTCGCATCCGATGTGGTCGCCTGACGGATCTGCATGTTCATGATAGAAGAGATCAGCTGAAGGTTATTCTTCACCCGGTGATGCACTTCTTTCAGCAGAATATTCTTTTGGCGCAGGTTGTCTTCTAACGACGCTTCATCCCGCAGGATCGATTCCGCCATACCGACAAAGGCATGCTCCATATTCACGATCTCAGTCGGGACGACACCCCCCAAAGGCGTGCGCGGCAAGGTTCTGTTCAACGCGAAATGGCGCATCTGCCGACCAAGTTTGCGGATGTGTTTAATGGCCAGACGGTTCAGCGCCCAGAAGGCCACGACAAGGCTTGCCAGCCACATCGCCACCGGCAGCACGAAGCTAAGCGTTGTCATCGCCCCTGCCTGAAGCAGCGGGGAATCCTCGGGCCAGACGCTCATGGCGTAGGCAACACCGGGGACGATGGGCAAAACGGCATAGACGCGGTCCTGCCCTTGCTGGTTGGCATCATGGAAGACGCGACCAGACTGGCCCACATACCATTTCAACGCGGCAAAGGAGGGCAGCTCTTGCTCGGCCGCTTCAACGCCATTTTTGGTCGTCAGGATGTCGCCCTGCGCGTTGAAGGTCAGCATCGCGATCGGCTGCGACCCTGTCTCGGGTACCGATGCGTCGTGAAAAACCTTCTCGGGAATGGACAGGTTGATAAAGCCGATCAGCTCTTCTTCCACCTTAAGCGGGTTGGTGACGATCAGCACCGGTTCCTTGCTTTGCGCCGGCGTGCTGGTGACATTCGCCATGCGACTTTTGTGTTCGATCATCTTCTGAAATACAGGCCGGCCCGACACGTTTCCCGAAACGCCTGTCGACACGCAGTCCATCCGCCCGTCGTTTTGGATGAAGCTTGCGACCGTATAAAGGTCGGAGGCTCGCTGATATTCCCGCATGAAAGCGCTGCATGACACATTGTCAGACTTGATCAGTTTGACCACGGACGCCAAAGCCGCCGCTGCGCCGAACGCTTCCTGTATGGTGCTGCTTTCCTTCGCCGAGGCTTGCTCTGTAATGGCAAGCAGCGACAGTTCGGCATTCTCGAGGTTCTGCTCCGCAATCTCTCGCGTCTGAACAACGGCGATCAAACCGATGGGCAGCAACGCAAGCGAAAGGAAAAGCAGCACGCGAAACGCGAGGCCCCGAAAGATATTTGTGGACAGAAACCCCGACGTCACGATCAGAAAGAAGACACTTTAGATGCCGAGATAACCGACATCGTCGCATCATCCGTCATTTCGAGGCTTTCGTCATCGCGCAGGCCCATCAGCTCAGCCAGTCGCGCACGGGCACGGTTCGTCCGGCTTTTGATCGTACCGACGGCCACGCCACACATCTCGGCGGCTTCCTCGTAGGAAAAGCCTGATGCACCGACCAGCAGCAATGCTTCGCGCTGTTCGTCTTTCAGCAAACCCAGAGCTTTGCGGAAATCGGTCATTTGCATATGCCCGTCATGCGCCGGCTTTTCGGCAAGGCTTTCGGTGAACACACCATCCACATCAGCGACCTCGCGGTTGGCTTTACGACGGGAAGAATAATAGGTGTTCCGCAAAATTGTGAAGAGCCAAGCGCGCATATTTGTGCCGACTTCAAATTTTTCGATGTTGGTCCAGGCTTTGACCAGAGTATCCTGAACCATGTCATCCGCGACGGCACCGTTCCGGGTCAGGCTGATGGCAAAGGCGCGCATGGCGGGCAAATGCTCCACCAGTTGGTCGCGGGGATCAGAATTGCTCATCCTTTTTTACCAGCGTTTTTATCCTGTTCTTTCAACTGATTAAGCAGGTCTTTAAATTTATCGGGAATCCCTTCTTCCATCGTCTCGTCATAAACGCGGCGAAGATTTTCGTCGATAAAGCGCTCACGCTCGTCGTTTTGGCCTGATTGCATGAACAAGTTTCCTGCCTTCTTTAAATACTGTATTTATACATATGACACGGAACCAAACACAGCGTTAGGGGGTTTGGTTCCAGAAATATTTTAAAAGGACGACAATAAATGACGGATGTCACCGAAACACCAAGTGTCAGCGATGCGTTGGGTGAATGCCTTCCTTACCTGCGTCGCTACGCGCGCGCACTGACCGGCAGCCAGAACAGCGGCGACGCTTTTGCAGCCGCCTCGCTCGAAGCGATTTTGACGGACCGGTCGGTTCTGGATGGTGTAGACACCCGCACAGGTGTGTTCCGCGTTTTGTACGGCATCTGGGCCAGCGCCGGTGCGCCTGTCGAAGAAGGTGAAAGCGGCCCCCGCGCCAAGGCGCAAAAACACCTCGCCAAGCTGACCAATCACAGCCGCGAAGCGTTGCTGCTGCACACGATCGAAGGGTTCTCCTTTAAAGAAGTCGGCCAGATCATCGGTGTAGAAGAAGGCGAAGCCAGCGAGCTGGTGCAGATTGCCCGTCGCGAAATGGCAGATAGCGTTACCGGTTCGGTCATGATCATCGAGGACGAGGCGATCATCGCGATGGACATCGAATCCATCGTCGCCGAAATGGGCCACCGTGTGACCGGTGTTGCGCGCACGCGTGACGAAGCTGTCAAACTGGGCAAAGCGGATGTGCCGGACCTGATCCTCGCGGATATCCAGCTGGCCGATAACTCCTCCGGGATCGATGCCGTGAACGACCTGCTGCGCGATTTGGGTAACCGTCCGGTGATCTTCATCACCGCATTCCCCGAGCGCCTGCTGACCGGTGACAAGCCCGAACCCGCATTCCTGATCTCCAAGCCCTACACGGTGGATCAGGTCGTATCGGCTGTTTCGCAAGCGATGTTCTTCTCGTCGACAGAAACGCTGCACAGCTAAACCGGCATACACGCAAACAAACGAGGCCGCGGTGGTTCCACCGTGGCCTTTTTTTATCGATACTGTGTGACGCAAGCCACGCCTTTAAGGAACTTATATCTACAGGGCGCGTTTGGTTGGTGAACACATGAATAATGGAGACCACCATGGCCAAGGACGTAACCAACACAAGCAACCTGTCTGTCGATGATATCTCGGTCCAGCTGGCCGTTTTGAAAGACGACATCGCGTCGCTGACAAGCACGATGGCCGATCTGACCAAAGCCAAAAGCGCTGAAGCCGCCAACCAGGCGAAATCCACAGCGCAGGATTTGGCGAACTCCGGCCGTGACAAGGCACTGGAAGCGCAGCAAACAGCCGAAGACTTTGTGCGCACACAACCAGCCGCCGCATTGGGTATCGCTGCGGGTGTCGGCTTTATCGCCGGTCTGTTTGCGACACGCCGCTAATGTTCGAATACGTGACGGATAGGGTTGCCCAAAAGGCAACCCGAACGGCGCAAACTGCCGCCATCGGCTTTGGCGCAATGCTCTGCCTGATTGTGGGCGGGGCGTTTCTTGCCGTCGCCGCGTGGCTGTTCTTGCTTACCATCACCACACCGCTGGTAGCCTGTCTGATTATGGGCAGCCTGTTTTTCGGTATGGGTCTTGTATTGATTGCGGCCCTGTCGATCCGGGCGCGTGCAATCCGGCGTCAGAAACGCGAAGCCGCCTTACGCGCACAGGCGATGCAACAGGCGCAAGCCACCGGCGGCGTCGGCGGAATCGCCGCGATCATCACGGCTTTCGTCAACGGTCTGAACGCAGGGAAGCAAGCGCGTCGCTAATGCCTTGCACCATGGTGTCATTGGTGAAAGGCCGGTCTACGACGGAGTAGATGTAGGTGTCGGGAATGCTTTGACCTTCGCCATATAGAACATAGGCGACATCTTTCGTGGGCAGGTCTGCGGCAAAGAGTTCCGACAGGTCATTCGACGTGCCGGACACAAGCGCCACGGCCTGAGACGAACAACTGCGCAGCTCAGAGATAAAAGCGGAAAGGGTTTCGGACACAGACAATGCGGCGTCACCGAATGCCTGTTCCAACATGTCGATCACATCCGCCCGAACGATCGGGTCAGTATCGAATACGAAAAAAGGAATCACATCGCGCCTTTCTAATCCCGCGAAGATAGCAATATTTCCAAAGCGCCGCGTTAAACTATGACATACGAGTTAGGAATTTTTTCATGGGTATCGATTGCCGCTATTGTCCGCTTCACAAAAAGGACGCCTTTGTCACCATGACAAGGGAAGAGCTTGAGTTCATGCAGAAATTCAAAGTCGGTGAGCTTAGCGTCGACCCTGGCACGACAATCCTGATGCAGGGGTCCAACTCCCCCCAACTCTATACGGTGCTGTCCGGCATGGGCATCCGGCATAAGTCGCTGGATAATGGTGAACGGCAGGTCATTAACTTTGTCTTCCCCGGCGATTTCATGGGGCTTCAGGCCGGTATGCTTGGCGAAATGGGCCACAGCGTAGAGGCGCGGACGCATATGCGCATGTGCGTGTTCAACCGGTCGGATTTCTGGACCTTTTTCCGCAGTAATCCCAGCCGCGCGTTCGATATCACATGGCTCGCCGCGATAGAGGAGCATTTCCTTGGCGAAACGCTTGCCACGGTCGGGCAACGCACCGCGCTGCAAGCGGTGTCATGGGCGATGCTCAAGTTCTTTGAACGCGGGATGGGGCTGGGGTTGGTGACAAATAACACAATGACCCTGCCCTTCACGCAACGCGATCTGGCGGATGCTTTGGGTCTATCGCTTGTTCATACCAACAAGACCCTCGCGAAGCTGCGGGACCAGCAACTCGCGTCCTGGTCGGATCAGATGCTGCAGGTCAACGACCTCGACAAGCTCGCCGACGTCGCCGAGACAGAGCGCAGCAAACCGGCCAAACGCCCCTTGATGTAGGCGCTATTCCTCGCTCACACTTACCAGATTATCGGCCACATAAGCCCCGCGTTTGCCAAGCGGCCGGTCACGGCCAATGGTGCTGTCAGGGCGCGTGCGCAGTTCAACCTGCGCGTTCCACGACGCCCCCATCAGTACCAGAAAACTGCTGATCCACAGCCAGACCAGCATGGCGATCACAGCGCCAATAGACCCGTAGACCTGATTGTAGTTACCGAAGTTCGCAACGTAATAACTGAACCCGATCGACACCACTGCCCATGAAAACACCGCGAAAACGGCCCCCCATGTCAGCCAGCCGATGCGCGCCGCACGACGGTTCGGGCCGAAGCGGTACAGCACACCAACACCGGCCAATAGCACCAGTATCGCAATGCTCCAGCGGATGATCTCGGCCACGAAATAGCCGAACACCCCCAGGGGGATGAACGACAGCACAATCGGTGCGATCACCACAGTGATCAGCGCAATCAGCCCCACCATCACCAAGGTAAAGGTCAGCATCAGCGCCCGCAGATAGTGTCGCGCGGCGTTGCGATTGCGTTCACTATACACGCTGTTCAGGCCGATCATCATCGCGCCCACGCCTGCCCGCGCCGACCACATCGCCACCAGAACCGAAGCGGCACCAGCCCACCCCAGTTTGCCGGTGCTGGTCGTGACCAACGACACCACCTGATCATTGAGAATATCATAGACGTCATCGGGCAGCAGACCGCGCATGTCTTCCAGCTGGGCGATGACAACCACAGGGTCAGAGATCAGGCTCAGGATCGTGACCAACGCGGCAAGCGCGGGAAACAGCGACAACATCGCATAAAAAGCGACCCCCGCCGCAATCAGCGAGACGTTCTTTTCAGAGATATCAACCAGCGCCGCTTTCAGCGCATCCCAGTACAGCTTTACGGTGCCCACCGATTTCTGTGTCAAAACCCTTGATCCTCGTTCCCCACGACTGCGGCCCCTGCCACATCACATTTACGCTACTTTTCCTCTTCTACCTCATCGCGCACCTGACCCCAAGCGACGAGGGTAAAGATGATCGTTCCGCCAACAATGTTGCCCGCAAGCACCGGTAAGAAGAACTCGAACACCGCCGCCATCAGGCCAAGCTGGCCGTCCAGTATCATCACTGCCATCTCGACCGACCCCGCAACGATATGCGCGAAATCCCCCGCGGCGATAAGCCAGGTGAACACAAGGATCAGGAAGAACGACGTCTCATCCGCTTGCGGCATCATCCAGACGATAAGCGCGACGATGACCCCCGCCGGAATGGCCCGCCAGAACCCCTGATAGGCCCCCATGCTGGTTGCGTGATGCGACAGGTCCAGAATGGCGGGCAGCACCTCGGGCGAAATCGCGGGCGTCCACAGAAACAGCATCGCCGCAGCAAAGGCCCCCACCACATTCGCCGCCAGCACGATCCCCCACAGGCGGAACATGCACATCAGCGAATGCCAGGTCTTGGCCCGCATGATCGGCAAAACGGTGGTGATGGTGTTTTCGGTGAACAGCTGCATCCGCCCCATGATCACCGCCAGAAAACCCAACGAATAGCCCAGGTTCTCGATCAGGAAACGATGCGCGGTATCGGGCAGATAGGTCCGGAACACGGCCTCGCCCAGAACCGACAGGCTGATCATCACCCCCGCCGCGATCCCCGACCAGATCAACGACCGCTTGCTGCGCGCCAGCTCTTCCTCGCCCTCACGGCGGATCACCTCGTAGATCAGCTTGGGCGACAACGCCGTCGCTTCGCTGACCGATTTCTCCTCGGCTTGCGCGTCCTGTGGTTTCTTACGCGAAACCCTGCGTTGAATAAGAGGGGCCATTCCTGCGCTCCTGAAAACTACGAACAAACGGGGCCGAAGCCTAAAAATCTGATTGTGATCCAGCATCAAACTAGCGCAGAAACTGCATAAGCACAGAAAGTAACGCAGCAGGGCCGCATAATGTTCACAGAAGATACCAAACTCATGTCGGCAATCCGCGACCGCTTTGCCCATGTTGACAGCTGCCCGTTCCAGGGACCGCGCGTGTTTTTCGAAAACGCTGGCGGCGCGCTGACGCTGAACACGGTCGTCGAGACCTCGACCAAATTCGCAGCCATCCCCGACAATCAGGGGCGCGACAACCCCGCGTCCCATGCGCTGGTCGATATCATCAAACAGGCCCGCGCCGATATGGCGTTGTTCTTCAACTCGCCTGACGGGCAGTTCTTTGTCGGCGAAAGCGGGACAGAGCTGTCGTTCCGCCTGATCCGGACAGCCGTCATGGGCAGCGCCCCCGGTGCCGTCATCGGGTCTACTGTGGAACACCCCGCCTCGCGCAGCGCGGCGCAACACTGGGCCGATGTGGCGGGCAAACCCTATATCAGCGTGCCCCACGATAACGCGACAGGTCAGGTAACGCCCGACGCCTACGCCGCTTTGATGACCCCCGAGGTACGGGTCGCCACGATCCTGCACACCTCCCCCGTGACGGGGATCTCCAATGATGTGGTGGGCATCAGCGCCGCGATCCGCGCCATCGCCCCCGACGCCTATATCTTTGTCGACGGCATCCAGCACGCCAGCCATGGGCATATCGACATCGCCAGCTATGACATCGACGGCTATGTCATCTCTCCGTACAAACTGTTCTCGCGCCACGGCTATGGCATTGCCTGGGCGTCAGAGCGTCTTACCGCGCTGCCGATCGAGACACTGGCGAACGGTCCCGCAGGGAATTGGGAAATGGGTACCCGTGACACGGGCGCCTATGCGACATTCTCGGATGTGGTGCGCTATTTCGACTGGCTCGGCAGCCAGGTGTCAGACGCCACTGCCCCCCGCGCGCGGATAGAGGCCGCCGCCGCTGCGATCCACGACCACGAACAGCAGCTGACCAACGCGCTGCTGTTCGGCACGGGAAACCTCGCCGGATTGGCCGATCTGGCGGGCGTCACGATCCTGGGCGGCACCGAAAACCCCGACCGCGAGGGGCTTGTGTCCTTCACGCTCGACGCCCTGCCCGCGGCGGATATCGTGGCCCGACTCAACGCCCAAGGCATCCGGACCCATGTACGCAAGGCGGATCACTACTCCGGCAATATCCTGACCCCACTCGGGCTTGATGCCGCGGTGCGTGTGTCGCTTTGCCATTACAACTCCATGGAAGAAGTCCGCGCCCTGCTCACGGCGATAAAGGACATCGCCGCATAAATGCCCGGTCGCCGCTTCATTTTGCAAAATAAACTCGAATCCGACGGGGCAACTGCAGACTTCGCTTGCCATATATGAACGCCCGTTCAAACATGGCGGTATGACAAGCACTCTCTCTACCGCCATTATCGCCAAGCGTGACGATCTGATCGCGCTGACCCAAGATCTGATCCGCATCCCGACGCTCAACCCGCCGGGTCAGGACTACCGGCTAATCTGTGAATACCTCGATACCCGCCTGCGCAAGCACGGGTTCGAGACACAGCTGATCCGCGCCTTTGGCACCCCCGGCGATAGCGAGAAATACCCCCGTTGGAACATCATCGCCCGCCGCGAAGGGCGCAGGGCGGGCGAATGTGTCCACTTCAACAGCCACACCGATGTGGTCGAGGTCGGGGCCGGCTGGACGTTTGATCCCTTTGGGGCCGAAATCTCGGACGGCAAGATTTACGGACGCGGCACCTGCGATATGAAAGGCGGGCTGGCGGCCTCTATCATCGCGGCGGAGACTTTTATCGAACAGCATCCCGATTTCAGCGGCGCAATCGAAATCTCCGGCACAGCGGACGAGGAATCCGGCGGCTACGGCGGTGTCGCCTATCTGGCCGAGCACGGGCATTTCAACCCGGACCGCGTGCAACATGTGATCATCCCCGAACCGCTGCAAAAAGACCGTATCTGTCTGGGGCACCGGGGCGGCTGGTGGGCCGAGATCGAAACCAAGGGCGAGATCGCCCATGGCTCCATGCCGTTTCTGGGCGATTGTGCCGTGCGCCACATGGGCGCAGTGCTCTCCGAGTTCGAAAACAAGCTGTTCCCCGCCATGGCCGCCCGTCACACAGACATGCCCGTGGTCCCCGAAGGGGCGCGTAGTTCGACGATGAACATCAATTCGATCCATGGTGGGCAAAAGGAAAACGACCCGGATTTCGACGGGCTGCCGGCCCATTGCGTGCCAGACAGCTGCCGCATCACCATTGACCGGCGCTTTTTGCTGGAAGAACCGCTGGATCAGGTGCGCGGCGAAGTACGCGCCCTGCTGGAAGGTCTGCGCGAAACGCGGGTCGATTTTGACTACGAGCTGACAGAGCTGAATTCGGTCCTGCCGTCGATGACCGACCGCGATGCGCCGGTCGTGCAAACCGTCGCCCATGCGATCGAGGATATCATGGGCAAGCCCCCTGAATACGTCGCCTCCCCCGGGTCATACGACCAGAAACACATCGACCGGATCGGCAAGCTCAAAAATTGCATCGCCTATGGCCCCGGCCTGCTAGAGCTAGCGCATAAGCCGGATGAATACATCGGCATCGACGATATGGTCGACAGTGCCTGCGTGATGGGGGCCGCGCTGGAGACGCTGCTGCTTCCGAAAGACTAAGGCCCTCAGCCTTCAGCAAAGGCGTGTGGCGCGGCGATTGCCAGACCGTCGACGATCGCGGTCATCGCGGCCCCGCGGTGCAGTTCGGCCTGCGGAAATGCATCGCGCATGGCGCGGTCGATCACGCCCATCAGGCTGGACCCGCCGACAAAGATCAGCTTGGTCACGGCATCGGGTTTTACCTCTGCCTGCGCCGTCAGATCGGTCGCAACCTGCGCGATCTCTGTCGCCATCTGCGCCAAACTCGCCGCCATCATCGCCGGTGGCAGTGGGACCGTCAGCCCGCGCTCCACGATCTTGAGGTCGATCTGCGGCGGTGCGCTGGCATCGGGGTCATTCGCCGCGATCTTGCCGGCCTCTACCGCGAAGGCCATATCGTGGCCCAGCTCATCCTCCAGCACCCGTTGCAGTCGGTTCAGCAGCTTCGGCTCCACCGCGTATTTCGCCAGATCCTCGACCGCGCGACGCTGTTCGCGGGTGTAAAGGAACGGGATTTTCTGCCACGTCGCCAAATCGGCAAAAACCGCATGAGGGGCGGCGTGGGTTTCATCCCCGAACACATGTTTGATCTGGCTGCCCATCCCCAGATGCGGCATCACATGCTGAAGGCTCAGCTCGCGGTCAAAGTCGGTCCCGCCAATGCGCACCCCTTTGCTGGCGAGGATATGAATACCCGCGTCACCTTCCTGCCGGAAAAGGGTAAAGTCAGACGTACCGCCCCCGATATCGACGATCAGCCCCAGATCGCCGGGTTCTAGCACAGCACGATTGGCCAGAGCCGCAGCCTCGGGTTCGGGCATGAAGCGGACCTGCTTGAAGCCGGCTTGCAGATAGCATTCGGTCAAATCCACCAGCGCCTGCGCGTCCCGCGCCGGATCGGCACTGTGGAACATCACAGGTCGCCCTGACAGCGCCCGATCAAACTGCTGGCCGGTGGCGTGCTCTGCCTTCGTCTTCAGCTCGGCCAGAAAGCGCGCCACGATGGCAATGAAATCCATGCGTTTGCCCAGCAGAACCCGACTTTCGCGCATCAAGGGCGTGCCCAGCAGACTTTTGAGCGCACGCATATAGCGCCCGTCCTCCCCGCCGATCAGCGCCTCTTGGGCACCGCGACCATAGATGATCCGCTTTTCCTCATTGTCGAAAAATAGCGCGGTCGGCAGCGTGTTCTGCCCCGCCTCGACGGTAATCAAATGCGGCACACCGTCTACTGCATACCCCACGGCAGAGTTAGACGTTCCGAAATCGATACCCAAAGTGGGTGACATCGTAGCCATGGCGCGCCCCTTCAAAACCTCAAAAAACGGCGCATAAACCGCGCACAGGCTGGGTACAACCGATAATTGCGACAGCATCCCGACGCTGGTCAAACCTGACAGAACTGGTTAACATTTTCCTTATTGCCAACAGGAGACACCCATGGCCCATCTTCGCAAACTTATTCTAGGCACCTGCGCTGCCGCGCTGATGGCCACCGGCGTCGCCGCGAAAAACGACATCACCGTCGCGATGCAACTTGAGCCACCGCATCTGGACCCGACCAGCGCTGCGGCGGGGGCCATTGATCAGGTGCTCTATTCCAACGTTTTCGAAGGCCTGACCCGCTTTATGGGCGACGGATCGGTCGTGCCCGGGCTGGCGCAATCGTGGGAAATCTCTGACGATGGCCTGACCTATACGTTCAAACTGCAAAGCGGCGTGACCTTTCACGACGGAACGACGATGGATGCCGCCGACGTCAAATTCTCGCTTGACCGGATCAATGCCGAAGACAGCGCAAACGCTCAAAAGGCGCTGTTCGGCGCGATCTCGGAGGTGACAGTCGTCGACCCGTCGACCGTCGAAATCAAACTGTCAGAGCCGGACGGCAACCTGTTGTTCAACCTCGCATGGGGCGACGCGGTGATCGTGGCACCCGAAAGCATCGACAATATCAAGCAACTGCCCATCGGCACCGGCGCGTTCAAATTCACCAGCTGGACCCAGGGCGACAATATCCGCATCGAGAAGAACCCGAACTACTGGGGGACCCCGGCCGCGCTGGATATTGCCACATTCAAATTCATCTCTGACCCGACCGCCGCTTTCGCGTCGATGATGGCCGAAGATGTTGATGTGTTCGCCGGCTTCCCCGCGCCCGAGAACCTGCCGCAATTCGAAGCGGACCCGCGGTTTCAAGTGCTTGTCGGTTCTACCGAGGGCGAAACCATTCTGGCGATGAACAACAAACAGCCGCCGTTTGATGACCCCAAGGTGCGCGCCGCCGTCGCCCATGCCATTGATCGTCAAGCCATTATTGACGGTGCGATGTTCGGATACGGCACGCCCATCGGTACGCATTTCGCGCCCCATAACCCGGCCTATGTCGATCAAACCGCGCTGAGCCTGCATGACATCGAAAAATCCAAAGCTTTGCTGGCCGAAGCCGGCTTTGCCGACGGGTTCGAGACCACGCTGGACCTGCCACCCCCCTCCTACGCCCGCCGCGGCGGAGAGATCATCGCCGCGCAGCTGGCCGAGGTTGGTATCACCGCCAAGATCAACAATGTCGAATGGGCCCAATGGCTTGAAACGGTGTTCAAGGGAAAGAACTTCGGCATGACAATCGTAAGTCACACCGAACCGATGGATATCGGCATCTACGCCAACCCTGATTACTATTTCCAATATGACAATCCTGATTTTCAGGCTTTGATGACCAAGCTGAACACGACCACCGACCCGGAAGCACGCAACGCGTTGCTGGGCGAGGCGCAGACCATGATCGCCCAAGATCACGTCAACGGTTTCCTGTTCCAGCTGGCGTCACTGTCCGTTGCAAAAGCAGGTCTGACCGGCCTTTGGCGCAATGCCCCGACGCAGGCTGTCGACCTTACCGGTGTTTCCTGGGCCGAATAGGGCGACATTTGAAAAAAGCGATAGAAGGGGGCTTGGGCCGTGCGCAATGCCCCTTTTTTATACCATATGATTACCCCCCGCTCGCCCGAGTTGTGCCATTGCCCAAGATCGGCAGCGTCTGAACCTTCGCCGCCACCCGCGTAGGGAAAGCGCGCCCGAAGATATCACTGGTCAAGCCGAACTGCCTTATCCGCCCCTCGGACAATATTAGCACTTTGTTCAACGCCGAAATTGCACAGGGCTGGCGCGCCGTGATCACCACCGTGCTACCCCGATCACGCATATGGCGTGCGACCTCTGCCACGATCTGTTCAGCATCGGGACAGCTGAAAAGCGACCGCAGCGGATCATCCATCAAAACCAGCGCCGGATTGCAGACCAACGCCCGCGCCAGCCCGATCTGCTGTAACTGCCCTTGGGTTAACGAGGATCCCCCACCCCCGCTCACAACACTCATATACCCATTCGGAAGAGCCATAATGGCGTGGTGTACACGGGCCAGCTTCGCAGCGGCGATCACCTGCGCATCCGTGGTATCGGGGCGAAATCTGGAAATGTTGTCGAAAATCGTCGCGGGCAGAAGATCAATGGTATCGGGCAAATAGCCGATCGCAGAGCCAATCTGCGCGGAAGGCCATCGGGCCAGATTAACGGCATCAAACCGAACCTCACCGGTTGTAGGAGCCGCAACGCCAACAGCCAGTTTTGCCAATATGCTTTTGCCCGCATTTGGCCCGCCAAGCACGCACAGCCCATCCCCCGGTGACAGGTCAAAAGAGACATCCTTCAGCCCGTTTTCCGCTCGCCCCTCGATCCCGTGGGAAACGGCAGTGAAAGAAATCCGGCCCTTTGGTTCAGGCAAAGCAACCCCCTCGCGCGCCGGGATATTCTGAGAAAAATGGTGGTGCAGATGGCGGTGCGCGGACCAACCGCATGCAATCCCCTGCCAGCCGCTGATCATCTGGTCGATAGGGGCCAGTACGCGCCCCGCCAAGATCGAAGCGGCCATAATCATCCCCGCCGAGATTTGGCCCTGAATGACCAATATGGCCCCGACTGTCAGGATCGAGGATTGCAACATCAGGCGGAACGATTTGCTGAACGATGCCAGTGCATCCGGCGGGGCATGCAGGCGCTGGTGCCACGCCAGACTGCTGCGCTGAAGCCCGCGCCAATATGTGGCAAGATCATCTTGCATACGCATGGCGCGCAGCGGCTCCGCCAGACGGCGACTGTGATAGGACATATCAGCGAGGGTATGATCCTTATTTGCAGAGATGTTGATGGTGTTGCGCGTCAAATATCGGCCCGTTGCCATCATGGCACAAGCCAACGCCGCGCCGCCCAGAACCATCGCCCCCAACCAAGGGTGAATGATGAATAGGGCCAACAAAAAGATCGGCACAAACGGCATATCACAGACACTTATGAACGCGGCACTAGACAGCAGACGTCTAAGTTGCCCCAGTTGTTGCAGGGGCTCTTGTGCGCTTGCCGGTACGTTGTTCTTTTCATCATTGCTGATCCAAGCCGCGAAACACTCAGCCCCAAGCGCCAGGTCCAAACGCACCGAAAGACGGGCCAAAAGCCGTTGCCGGATCAGGTCAAAAAGCCCGAAGAAACAATAGAGAAGCAGTACAAGCCCGAAGAGCCCCATCAGCGTGACCACTGAGCCACTAGGCAAAACGCGGTCATATATCTGGATCATGTAAATCGATCCTGTGAGCAGCAGGATGTTGATCAACCCACTGACAACAAAAAGCAGCCCAATCCCCCCAAGCTGTGATCGCAACGCGGCGGCATAGATGTTGTGCGTCTGCACGTTGCACTTCCCCCAAACCAATCAGTCGTCATGGCCGACATCCCCTTGCGGCCTGACTTCTGTGGTAGGGTGATTTCCTTTACAAAGTGGAAAAATTGGCAAATCCGAAAAGGATCAATATTTCAAATTGTACGTTCATTCTGCGGGGATCGCGGCTTCGCATCTACCATCCACAGTCCCGCCCCAAATATGAAGAATACGAAACCATAGATGCTGCCCCAAATGTGCACCGTCGACAGCGTGAGGGTGAGCCCTGTAAAGCAGAGTATCCAGCCTAGCCGTAGCGCCGCTAGGGTCCGATCCATGGTGAAATCTTTGCGCCCGACACGCCAGAGCGCATAGCCATAGCCGACTGTCAAAAAAGTAAACGCCGGCAATCCGAAACGCATCGCGATAAATAGCCAAAAATTATCGATACTCGAGGTGTGCATCCAAACCGGCCTGAGCCAATCGTTTAGCCCAAGTCCAAATACAGGCGCGCTCCAGACATTGGTCATACCCCATTGGAAAATAGCCGACCGCCAATAGGCGCTTTCGGCAGAAAATGTCGCATAGCTCATGAAAACTTGGATCGGGGTTCGATTGGAAAGGAGATCAATCACGACGTAAAAAATAACAAAACAGGTTGAGAGGATTAGCCATCGTCGCCCGATCCTGCGACATAGGTAGCTCCAGAATATCAGCCCTATCTGCACGATTGCCGCCAGCAGCGCGCCGCTGGACAGCGATAGAAAGCAGCTGGCGCAAATCACCGTCATAACCACGGACCGCAAACCCAAGCTGTGCCGCTCCCCCAGCCCGATAAAGTACAGAGACGTCGCCATTGTACAAAACAAGCCCCAGTGAATTGGATGCTCGAACGAAAGTTGCACCCGCTCCAGTCCCATGCGGCGATCAATCGCCAGATCCACCGGGGTCGTAAGCCCGGTCATCTTCCACAGCTCAATGGGAACAGATGTCCCGCTTTGCGACTCTATCAAAGCCAAAGGGAAGCATAACACGATCAGTCCTGTGAGGATCTTAACCACTGCGGCAAAGCTGTGTCTGTCTCGGATAAAGGCGCGCCCGATCAAATACCCGCCTAGAAACTCGACCCCGATTGAGCCTGCATTCTGTGTCGCTTCCACCGGGTTGTTGACCGCCAAGGCCAGCGAAACCCAGAGAAAATGCATAAAGAACATAATGTCTGTCAACAAAACACGCCCGAAGTGGCCGCAAAACAGACGGAGACTTAGCGGAATAATCAGCACTGCTAATAACGCCTTGGTCCCGGTCATATAGACCGACCCTAAATTGAAGCCGACGGGCACCAGCAGGAGCACGAAATACACGAGCACAACCCGTGATACGGGCCGTTGACGGTATAGCCGTATGCGCTTGAGAGAGCGGTGCTGGTCCGTCGCGTATATATGGTTCACGTCCAAATCATATCTGTCCTTTCGTAAGAAGAATCGGCAGTGCCACCACCATTGGGCTGAACATTTAATATTGCGTGAAGATTAACCCGCCCTTCGCCTCTTCCCCTGCGAATGCAACGGCTCAGCGAGGTTGATATGTATCGATGCCTACGAATTCTGATCGCAAGGTATGGACTATGCAGATGACACTCGGACTGGGCATGAAACTGGGGCAAACGATGGCGGGGTCGCTGCCGCTAAAGATTTCGCCCGTCACGGAAATTCTTGCAGATGGTTGGCGGGCCGAGCACCGAGATATGCCGTCGTTTTCCACCACTTCCGAGGCGCGGAATGTGACCGTGAACCGGCGCGGTTTTGATACGGCGGCGACGGCTGTCAGCAAGGCTTCGGTTGTGCAGCTCACCAGCCGTGTCAGGCAGCCCTACCCAAATCATTCAAATTTTACTGACAAGACAGTCGCGTGTTCAGACTTTGTTTACGCGGGCGATACTATCAACGGTGCAATCAATCACAGCACAAGGCCAGCGCCCCGGCCTATTGCCATGTGGTTAAACCATGACCGTGAGAGGGTAGAAGATGATGCACATATACTAAGGCTGGCAGTTGCCCACGCATATGCCCAACAGGGGCAACCCGTCGCGGCGGTGCGGTTCATCGTCCGCGATACGCTTGGCAACGAAGCATCGCAGCTTGTGTCGTCGCAAAGCAGTCTTGGATTTGAGGCGTCGGGGCTCCATGTTCCGCATTATGCAGCGACGGTTGATCTATCAGGCTTGGCCCAGGGGGATTTATTGACTGTAGATGCCACCATCTACCCATGGGTGGGGGACGCCTTTTCCATCAGTGCCGACGCCGATGAATATCCGTCCCCCAACCTGACGACGCTTCGGATGCTGAACGACACGAGCGGCGGGTATGGGGCATGTTATGCCCAGGTCGATGGAACCACGGGCGACGATGCGACGGGTCAGGCTGCGTCTGCGCGCGCAGATGCCATTGCCGCCCCATTTGCGTCAATCGCGGCCGCGGCCGACGCGATAAAGGAATTTAATGCCGCGCATTTTGGGCGGGTGGATGATGCAGGGGGTGGAACGATTTTACTGGCAGAGGGGGCGCATATCCTAACGCCTTTCAAGGCTGCCGGTCGCTCGGCACAGTTGCCCTTGTGTATCAGGGCTGAAGACCCGTCCAAACGGGATACCACGATCTTAACGGACGGTGGAGTCAATCGGTTCAACGGCATACCAACGCACCTCAAGATTTGTGATGTCACTTTGCAGAAAGGCGGGGCGAACACGGTGTTTCTGGACAGTGGTGCGGACTCGGCAGGCAATCTTTTGATAACAAAGAACTGTCTTTGGGACGCCAACGGATTCGGCAGCTACGGCGCTTGGGTTTACCGGGTGGGGCGCTTTGTACAAATCAACTGCTCCGTCGTGCCCAACGAAGATCCACACCAGGGTAATTCATTTTCGACCGAAGCAATCATGGTCACCGCGATCGGCTGCAAAAGCTGTGCCGGAACAATCACCTATCAGGCGCTCGGCTGTTCGGGGCTTGACGAATTTACCCTCCGGGCGCCGATTGGCAACCGGCCTGCCATGACCGGCACGTTTTTAGGGTGGAACACATTCAGCAATGGCAGCGCGACCAATGCAATCGTTTCCGTAAGCGCCGAGATCGGCGCGCGGGGCTTTGCTTTTGTAGGGAACATCGTGGAAAGCTGGGGGAGCTCCACAAATGCGGCGCTGCGATTGAACGCTGACAGCGACACAAATGCAGCCCAAAACATCGTTGTGCACAACAATACCATCGCGGGGGAACGCGCGAATTTGCTGTATCTGGACGGCAGCGAGAACGTGGCGAAATCGGGCTCTTTCCGGAACAATCTGTTTCACCGCATCAATATCAAAAGCGATGTATTTTCCGGCGAAACCTCCCTTACCGGCAACTGGCCAGCGCGGTACAAGGTTGGATGGTCGCATAATGTCGCAATCGCAGGGTCAAGTAATGAACCCGGCTATGGCCCGTCCTCGTGGCTGGGGGAACTGCCGTCGATCGGTGAGGTTTCACATATCGCCTCGCCTTGGGTCGACGACCGCTCTCACACCGGCAGCAACACAGGCAGCGGTGACTACCGCCCCGACGCACTGTCCGATCTGCCCAAAATATCACCCGCGCAGGCCCCCTATGGGACCGACCTTGTGGGAAATACATTGGGCGATAGCGGCTTTATCGGCGCGGTGCTATCCTTCGCGTGATCAAAGACCCGCGCTGCCCCTCCCGCGCGAAGGTCAGCGCGGGCCGTTCAATCCAGTGCCAGGACGATACCGCGCAAAGCAACGTCAACGGCAAGGCCAGCGCAATGTTCAGCGCCGGCGTCATGTCCGCCCACACCCAAACCACCAGCCCCTGCAGCGGCATCGCGTAAATATATATACCGTATGAATAATCTCCGACCCTATTGAACATCAGCAGGGGGCCTACCTTGCAATACCCTGCCCAGAGGCTGGTGTAGGTCACAGCCAGTGCAAGCATTGGAAAAGCGAAAACCGTAGCGTGCACGGCCCATGTCAGGACGATCAACCCAAGGACGAAGGGCCACCGCAAGGGGATATAATCACGCCAGATCCAGCAGGAGGCCCCGAAAACAAAGGGCAACGACAGCAGCCGCGTTTGCTGTAGGCGCGGATGAATGAGGTCGCCGAGATACGGCGCGATTCCCCACGCGATCAGGTAAAGCGCCAACAGCACCGCCATCACCCGCCGGCGGGACAGGGCCCCGACAAGGCCGACGAACAGGATAAGTGCATAGCAGGCGACCTCATGCGCGAGCGTCCAAATCGACCCCTCTACGGTGGGATAGGGGTTCGTCGTGAACACGCCCGGCAAGGTATATTGTGGTTTAAACAAGAGTATATTTTGCACGATAAACCGCGCCGTATCGGGATGCGACAGATACGTACCCGCGTCTAACCCGCTGACCAGCGGCCCCATGATCAGCGCCACGATCAAGATGGACACGGCCAACCCCGGCAGCAGACGCGCGGCCCGCGCCGTGACAAAGGACAAGGCAGACCCCTGCCGGTCGTAGCTGCCCGCGATGAAAAAGCCGGACAGGCCAAAGAACACAAAAACCGCCAGCTCCCCCAGCGAATAGCCAAGCGCTGTTTTCAAAGGCTCAACCGTGCCGCGCCCAAGCGCGAGCGGCCACGCGTGAGAGACCAACACCGCCACCGCCGCGAGAAAGCGAATGAGGTTAAAGTGGTTGTCCCGCCCGATGGCAAGCTCGGACAGACGGGGCGGCTTGACGCGTCTCTTCATGGTGAGCGGCTGCCGTTGCTTTGGCCGGGGCATGTCACTTGTGCGGTCAAAGTCTTCTTAACGGTGCTGTATCGCCTTGGGATCCATCCCATCGGGTGCTCCTTTTGTGAAAGTAATTCTGCAGACATCAGGCAGCACCATCGCCAGACCGGCCAGCAACAGGCCGAAGCCTGCGGCCCGAACCCCCATCGGCTGGCCCTGCGTGAAAACCGCCCAAGCCAATACCGCGACCATACAGATCAGCGGCAGGGCCAATGACCGGAGCGGCACCCGTTGCACGCGGTGCATCCAGAGCAGCGCAATCATCAGCCCCGCGGCTTCGCCCAGTCCTGCGATATGCACCACATGGGGCAGGCTTGCGCCTTGCAGCACACCCCATGCCGCGAGGGGTAGGAACGTGATACGCAACAGGTCCGTCAAAAGCTCGGTCTTGCGATAGCCTTCGCCCAGCGCGACAATCGCACACCCGCCTTTGACCACCCGCAACGCCTGAACCGCCGTCAAGAGCGTCAGCAGGGGCAACACAGCGCGGTATTTATCGCCCAAAACATGATGCACGAAGGAACCCCCAAGCAGGTTGACTGCCATGACCATTCCCGCAGCCAGCACAATATGGCTTTGGATCGTGGTGATCGCCTGGGCCCGAAATTCCTGGCGCGCGGTGCTGGCTGACAGGCGGGGTAGAAACAGGCTCATCGTGCTGCGCATCAGAACCAGCGACGGCGTCAGTGTCAGCGATACGGCCATGGAAAACAGGGCCAGCGCCTCTAGCCCCAGAAGACGCCCGACGATGGCGCGTTCGCCATTGAACACCAGAAACATCACCGCCCCGCTTGCCATGAGGGGCCAGCCGAACTGCATGCTTTGGACCATAATGGTCCGATCAAACCGCAGCCGATAAGGGCGTTTCGCAACTGCGTGAGACATGAGCGTGCCCAGCGCCATATGCACCAACACGGCAAAAAGCATGATGCGGAAGTCATCGAACATCCGCGATAGGGGCAGCAGCGCGGCCAACGACCCCAGCGGCGGCAGCAGCGCGATCCATATCGCGGCGCGATATTTGTGGTGACGGGTCTGGCGATAGACGTCCAGATGCATCGCCCCCTGTAACAGCGGCACTACAGAGATCAGCTGAAACGCCCATGTCAGCTGCAACACCCCGAAGGCACGCGCCAGAAGCGGCGCGAGAAGGAACAGCGCCGCCGCCCCGATCACGCCGCGTATCAGCGCCACACCATGCAGCGCGCTATGAAAATCCGCATCATCCCCCTTGGGCGCATTGACGATCTGTTGTTGAAAGCCAAGCGCGGTCAGCATCTCTATCATGGCAAGCGCGAGCACGAGGCTTGTGCCGATCCCGAAATCTTCGAGGCTGATCAGACGCGACACCACCACCATGCGCAGCAGCAAGATCGCGGCGGCGCAGGCGTTGCCGGACAGCAGAAAGCCAAACGACCGGATCACGGGCCACCCCCTGTCGCGCATCTGATGTCAGGGCAGGTCAATGCGGTTCCACCGGTGCAAAAGCCGTTCGGGGTCATGGCCCCGCAGCAGCGACAGCATCCGTCGCGCGCGGTAAAGACGGATAGACATCAGCCCGATCAACGCCATCAGACGGTTGCGCGCGCCCTTGACGCGGGGACTGGTCGCGACCTCTGCCACAGCGCAGAGCGGTGACGGAACGAGCAGCAGCGCCTTTATCGCCCACCGGATCCGGCCGCCAAGGCCGGTACAGCGCGCCCAGTCATGGGCAAGCTGCCTGTCCCATTTCAGCCGCAGGCCCGTCGCCGTATGCGGCGGGTGATAGACAAGCAGATCGGCGGCGAAGCCTATGCGATATCCGGCAAAGGTGGCGCGCTGGCCCCAGTCGCGGTCTTCGGCATGGTGGAGGCCCTTGAACGGGCCGACCGCGTCGAACACCTTGCGATGCACGATCAGATTGCCCGTCCCCGTGAACCCCTGCTGCGCGATGTAGCGGTCCATCCGATAAGCAAAAATCGCTTGATATGCGGTCGCGGGATCAAGTCTGCGCCCATTACGTTCGATACGGACATCACCGCCAAGGATCGCATTGGGGTCGCGCGCCATATGCGCGGCAATATGCGCCAGCCAATGCGCGTCGGGCAGGCAATCGGCGTCGAGAAAGGCAAGCACATCGGCCTGTGCCCGCGCCGCGCCAAGGTTACGTGCGGGGCCGGGGCCGGGGATCGGCTGATGGATCAGGGATACCCATGGGTAATCGCTAACAACTCCTTGCGGTGACCGGGCGGAGCCATTGTCGACGACGATCACCTCGACCGGCTTGCATGTGCCCGCATCCAGCGCGGCAAGGCAACGCGCAAGGGCCTTGTGTTGGTTGAGATGGGGGATCACGACAGTGATTCCGGGTGGGGCGGACGGTGTGTTCATCCCCTCTTAAGACGGGAAGATGGTAAAGATTTCGCTAACGTCGAGGTCTCAGGAGCCGCGGAACCCCCGGCGCAGCTGGCTGCTGATAGGTTCCGCCAGATAACTCAACACGGTCCTGTCCTTGGTCTTCAAAAACGCCTCGATCGGCATGCCGGGGACCAAACGGACGGAGGTTGGCAGACGGTCCAGCTCGGTACGGGGGATATCCAGAATGACCCGATAGAAGCTGTCGCCATTGCGCGGGTCCACCACCACTTGCGGAGAGATGCTGTAAACGCTGCCGGTCAGTTGCGGGGTCGTATGCGGGTCAAAGGCGGTGAGCACGAGGGTGGCGGGCTGATCATAGCGTACTAGATTGATCGAGCGCGGATCGACCTGCACCTCGAATTCGAACTTTGATTGCTGCGGCACGATATCCATCAAGGTCGCACCCGCCCCGACAACCGCGCCAACGGTCGTGGCGCGCAGTTCATGCACCATCCCGTCGACGGGGGCCCGAATGGCAATACGGTCAAGCTGCGCTTGGCGGGTGAGGATCGACAGGGTCAGTTCCTGAACTTCAGCGGTGACCTCGCGCAGTTGCAGCGCGACCTGTTCCTGAAACCGGCGATCGGCTTGCAGGCTTTCCAGCTTGAGCGTCCAACGTTGGTGGATCAACCGCGCCAGATCCGCCCGCCGCGCGGCAAGGTCACCGCGCAAACCGGCCCGCGTGGACTGTAGTTGCGACAAACGGACCTGCGGGGCCAGCCCCTTTTCAACCAAGCGCGTGAGGCTGCGCAGCTCTGTCGTGAGGATGGCAAGTTGTTGTTCCAGCGCAGAGATTTGGCCATTAAGGCCCGTGGCCTGGGTTTCGACATCGGCAAGATCACTGGCCATGCGGGCGCGCATCCCCGCGCGCATCTGGGCCCGCGCCTCGAATATCGCGGCCTGCCCTGCCTGCGCTTGCGTCATATCCAGCGCGCCGATTTTTGCTGGCAGATCAATGGCATCGAAACGGGGGGCGGGGCTTTCGTCACGCTCTGCCTCCAGACGGGCGCGCAGGCCCGCTGCCTCGGCCAGACGGGCGCGCGCCATGCGCAGGTCAATCTGCAAGATCGTGGCATCAAATCGCGCCAAGACCTGCCCCGCCTTGACGATATCCCCGTTCTGGACCGGCAATTCCGCCAATACGCCGCCATCCACCGTCTGGATCACCTTGGGCTTGCCCGCCACATCGATCTGCCCCGTCGCGATCACCGCCCCCGAAATCTGTGTTGTCGCGGCCCATCCCCCAAGCAGCGCAAACAAGCAGAACATCGCAGCCATCGCAGCACCGGTAATGTGCCAAAGGCCGGTCTTGGGCTCAGGGGGGGCATGATGTGGCACGGAAAGCTCCTTTGGTTGATGAACCCGGCGGGGATGCTGGGAGTGCATTCACCTTCGACAGAGGCTTGAGGCGCTGCGGCGGCATTCGTGCGGCGGAATTGAGGCGCGGAGTCTGCATGACGGCGCGGCACGGGGGTCAGGGGCGACCCGTTGCGCGATGGGTTTAAACCAAGCAGGAGGTCAGCCCCGAGGGGGGAGAGACTGATAAACTCGCTTATTTTCAGTAGACTAGGTCAAAACCTCTGCGGTCAACCTTCAGCAAGCCCCCCTATGACCGCTGCAAGTTCACGCCGCTTTTACCGTGCACTTCGGTCACATCTCTAAATACCCGGCATTTTAGACCATTTGATCACATCGCGGCGCATACGCCCTGCCCCCGCGTTTCCACGCTGTGCGCTTGGCGTTGATCCTTACCAGACTGTGTATTGTTTCGATCAAAAGCATAGAAACATGGCCACATTGTTTTTGTTTCCGGTCAAAGTGACGCCACATTGTCCCCGTACCCACAACAATACACAGGACGCGGGCCACAGGCCTGCCACCGGTTCAAAGATGTTGAGGGCTGTAACAATGGCAACCAGATTTAACGTTTTCTACCTTGGGAATGTCGATCGTATCGATACGACCGAGGGAAACCAGATCAGCGAAAACGCACGCTCGCTGGAGGGGGAAACCTTTGGGGGTGCCAACAGCCCGCTTTACAACAACGTCAAATCCTTCTCTCCGGGGGCGCGGGGGTATGGAAATACGGCACGCGGCACATACTCTACTGATAACAGTGGGGAAAACGGGTCTGACACCTTCCGCATCGACGATGGCAACAGCCAGAACTTTGACGCCATTGCCTCCTATGCCGCGACGCTGACCTACGCCGACGGTTCCCAGGCGACCGTAACGGCGATTGTCTTCCAATCCACCAACGGCGACCTGTTTCTTGCGCCGGCTGCCAGCTCCTCCGATTACCAATCCGCGCTTGAGGCGGGGCCGATTGAATCCATCACGTTCAACACTGTCTCTTCAGACGAGGCGATGATGTACGCCAGCCGGGTCGATGCTGACTATGTGGCGCCAGATGGCACCGTTGATGGGACGTCGGGAGACGATTCCATGCGTGTGGGATCGACCGACGCGCAAGCGGACGAGGTCGACAACAGCGGCAACGCGGTAAAGCTGGGCGCGGGCAACGACAAAATCTCGGCCGGGTCGGGCGATGACACGATTTTGGGCGGCGCGGGAAATGACTATATCGCAGGCAATGACGGCGACGACCGCATCCACGGCGATGCCGACACCACCGAAGAAACGACGTTTTCCTGGGCCAACCAGAATATCGAGGACGGCGTTAGCGTCACGGGTGGCATCACCGGGGTCACCTCGTCGGGCAATATCCAGGTCACGATGTCGGTGGATCAGGGGGAGAACTTCCGCTCTGCCACGATGGAGCGGAACGACCCGCTGTATGACTACAACGAACTAAGCGACAGTTCGTCGATCCGTATCCTTGGCGGTGCGGCGGGGTCGGACCCGAATACCGCGAAGATGAGCATCGACTTCTCGTCGCTGGACAGCGGCGTGTCGGACGAGGTGAGCAATGTCACCTTCGGTATTTTCGACATCGATCAGGCCTATGGCTTCGTGGATGAAGTCATCGTGCGCGCCTATGACGCCGACGGCAATCTTATCCCTGTCAATCTGACGGCGGGCAATAGCGATACGCTGGACGTGAACGACGAAACCGGCCGTGCCATCAGCACGGATGCGGGGCGGGGCACGACCAATGCCAAGACGGGTTTCCTGCAGGTCGATATCGCGGGCCCCGTTTCGCGGATCGAGATCGAGTATAACAACCACGACCCCGATGATACCGGCCACGCGATCCGTGTTGGCGACCTCAAGATGTCGACCATCAGCGCGACCGATGCGGGCAATGATACGCTGGACGGTGGGGCTGGCAACGACACGATCTATGGCGACGGTGGGGATGATAGCCTTTCTGGTGGGGCGGACAATGACAGCCTGTCCGGCGGCAGCGGTGACGACCGGATCGAGGGTGGCACAGGCCACGATACGATCGCGGGCGGCACTGGCAATGATGCCATGTCAGGCGGGGATGACGCCGATCTGTTTGTCATGGAAGATGATTTCGGCACCGATAAAATCGTCGGTGGCGAAGGCGGCAAGGACTATGATGTCGTTACCTTCGACGCGCTGAGCAACGGTGTCTCTGTCACCTATACCGGCGCAGAGGCGGGCACCGCGACCGAAGGCCCCAACAGCGTTTCCTTCACCGAGATTGAAAAGCTGGTTCTGACCAATTCATCGGACTATGTGGATGCCAGCATTGGCGGTGTCGCGGTTGATACCGGTGCAGGCGATGACACGATCAAGGTTGGTGATGGTGCCTATGACATCGACGCCGGGACGGGCGACGACCGGATCATCCGCGAGACGGGCACCACAGCGGACGACGCGAACTCCGTCATCGACGCGGGCGATGGCATCGATACCTATGTCGCAGGCAGCGGGCTGGGGGCGGACCACACCGTCGATCTTGCCGCCAGCCGGCTGGACCACGCAGGGAGCGACCGTGGCGATCTGCTGAACTTTGAAAACGTCGCGCTCGAGAACTCTGCCGCGTCGGTCAAGGGCGACAGCAAAGACAACACCATCACCGCGCGCGGGACACAGGACAACAGCTTGTCCGGCGGCGACGGCGATGATTCAATCGACGGCGGCGGTGGCAATGACAATCTGCATGGCGACGCGGGCCGCGATACCCTGATCGGGGGCGACGGCAATGATACGCTGGACGGCGGCCAAGGCGACGACCAGCTGACAGGCGGCGACGGCGATGACGTATTCGTCTACTCCGGCGGTCACGACACGATCACCGATTTCAACACGGGCAACACCGGCCCGCTGGATGACGACGACACCACCAATAATGATTTCATTGATCTAAGCGGCTATTACGACAAGATCTTCGATCTGCGTGCTGACTATGAAGACAATGGCATTCTGGATCAGTCCAACTTCGAGACCACGGATTACACCTATAATTCCAAGTTTGAGGATGGGTCGCTCAAGTTCATCGGCGTGCAGGCGCAGCACTTTACCTATGACAACACCGGCGTTGTCTGCTTTGGCAAAGGTACCGCCATCCGCACGCCGCGCGGGGATGTCTTGGTCGAAGACCTGCGTGTCGGCGATCTTGTCACCACAATGGACAACGGCCCGCAGAAAATCCGCTGGATCAACACGCGGTCTTACGATGCCGGACAAATGCAAAAGGGATCACATCTGCACCCCGTGCTGATCAAACGTGGCACTTTCGGTGCCGAACGGGATCTCTTGGTCTCGCAGCAACATGGTGTTTTGGTCGGCCAGAGCGGCGATAGCTTTGCCCGCGCCAAACATCTTGCCGACGCGGCCAAAGGCGTGCGCATCGCCAAGGGCAAGAAATCGGTCACCTACGTTCACCTGATGTTCGACGACCATCAGGTGATCTTTGCCGAGAACGTCCCGTCGGAAAGCTTCTACCCCGGCCCGATGGCGCTGTCGCAGATGAGCAAACCGCATCGCGCGGCATTCTCCAAGGTAGTGCCCGCCTTGGGCACGGGGCGCGTCAGCCGGGAAGAAGTCGCCAAGGTCTATGGCCCCACAGCACGCGTGTTCCTGAAAAAGAAACAGGTGTTGAACCGGCACGGCGCGCCTGCGCGCGGCAAGGGCAAGGCCCCCTCGCGCCTGATCCTGCAAGCAAGCGCTGATCTGGCCCGGCAACAGGCGAGCAAGGCAATTCGGACCCGTAACACAGTGACAACGGCAGAGGCCCGCGCCTGACCCTAAAGCGCGGTATCGTCACTGCATCGTAGGCTGTATCGCACAAAAAAGGCGGGCGCATTTCTGCACCCGCCCGCAAAACCCTGAAGGGTTAAGTCTTATTTGTCGCCTGGCAGACCAGCAGCGGCCTCACCTACGGTGGCGTCAAGGTTCTGGTTACATACAACCATGAACTGTTCCATCGCGGCTTCGTCCATTGGCTCTGCTGTCATGTTGGATTCAGCAGTGTTACCACCGGTGTCTTCCACAGCTTTCAGGTCACCTTCCAGCGAACCTTCTTCAGGCTCATCGTCGGTCGCTTCGGCTGCTGTTACAGTAGTGGTGGTGGTTGTATCACCTGTGTCACGGCCAGAGTTGCCCATGGAACCGCCGTTGTCACCATCATCGATCTCTGCGATCGCAGCGGAAGCCACCATCATCTGATCGTCTTTCGACAGTTCGTTGAACTCGGCGCAGGTCATCGAGGTGTCAGCATGTGCGGCAGCAAATGCTGGTGCGGATACGGTACCCATAAGGGCGGCAATAGCGAGTGTCTTAAATGTGTTGGTCATCGTTAAGCTCCTAAATTCTCGTTTCTGCATACCCAACCCCGGGCAGCGCGAATTGGTTCCCCTGCCCCAAAACTAATCGCTTCACCAAAAAGAGAGCGACGGGTAACCCGCTCGCCTTAAAAAGGTTTTTCTGCGCTGGACGCTGTTGATTTGCGCGCCTACCTTCAGCCGCATGATCCGGTACACGCTCAAACGTTTGCTTTCGCTCTGTATCAGCCTGGCTGTTGCGTCGCTGGTGATCTTTACCGTCATCGAAGTTGCCCCCGGTGACCCGGCCTCTTTTATGCTGGGGATGAATGCGCAGCCTGAAACGCTTGCTGCTTTGCGCAGTGAACTTGGGCTCGATGCATCGAAACCGGCGCGCTATCTGGCTTGGGTCGGCGGGCTGCTGCAGGGGGATTTCGGCACCTCCTATACCTACCGCACCCCTGTGTCCGAGATGATCGCCGCGCGGCTTTGGGTGTCCCTGCCACTGGCGCTATACGCGCTTGGGCTGTCCACGCTGATCGCCTTTCCCGCGGGGATCTATGCGGCGGCACGGCGTGGCAAAGCCGGTGATATGGGCGTCATGGGGGCCACACAACTGGGGGTCGCGGTGCCCAATTTCTGGTTCGCGATGATCCTTGTGCTGATATTCGCCATCAACCTGCGCTGGTTCGCCGCTGGCGGTTTTGTCGGCTGGGATCAGGGTGTGCTGACGGGGCTGCACGCCCTTACCCTGCCCGCCATCGCACTGGCCCTGCCCCAGGCGGCCATTCTGGCGCGGGTCATGCGGTCTGCGCTGCTGGATGTCTTGGGCGAAGACTATATGCGCAGCGCCCGCGCCAAAGGGCTGACCGAAAGACAAGCGCTGTGGCGGCACGGGTTACGCAATGCGCTGATCCCTGTGCTGACGATCATCGGGCTGCAATTTTCGTTCCTGCTGGCGGGGTCGATCATTATCGAACAGGTGTTCTATCTGCCCGGGCTTGGACGGCTGGTGTTTCAATCCATTTCGGCGCGGGATCTGATCGTGGTGGAATCCGTGGTCATGCTGCTGGTCTTTTCGGTCATTGTGGTGAACTTCCTTGTGGATCTGGCCTATGCGGCGGTTGACCCGCGTCTGAGGGCGCGCGCATGAACCGGAACCTGATCCTTGGCGCGCTGCTGACCTCGGTCTTTCTGCTGTCCGCGCTTGTGTCCTTTGTCTGGACGCCGTTTTCCCATACGGCGATGGATATCCCGAACAAGCTGCAAGGGGTCGGCGGTGCGCATCTGCTGGGCACCGATCACTTTGGCCGCGACATCCTGAGCATGATCATGGTCGGCGCGCGCACCTCTATCGCCGTGGCGCTGGTGGCGGTGGGCATCGGCATGGGCCTTGGCGTGCCGCTTGGTCTGTGGGCGGCAGCCAAACGCGGGTCGCTGGTGGACGAGATCATCATGCGCGGCAACGATCTGGTCTTTGCTTTCCCCTCGCTGGTGATCGCAATCCTGATCACGGCGATCTTCGGGGCCAGCGCGGTGAACGCGATCATCGCCATCGGCATCTTCAACATTCCCGTCTTTGCGCGTATCACCCGCGGGGCCGCGCTCAGCCTGTGGGAGCGTGAGTTCATCCTCGCCGCGCGGGTCGCTGGTAAATCGGCGGCGCGGATATCGGTCGAACATATCCTGCCCAATGTGACCAATCTGCTGATCGTGCAGGGGACGATCCAGTTCAGCCTCGGCATTCTGGCCGAGGCAGGGCTGTCCTATGTCGGGCTGGGCGCGCAGCCGCCGACGCCTTCCTGGGGCCGGATGCTGGCAGATGCGCAAACCATGGTCAGCATCGCGCCGCATATGGCGCTGGTGCCGGGGTTCGCGATCATCCTGATAGTGCTGGGGCTGAACCTGATGGGCGACGGGCTGCGCGATGCGCTGGACCCACGGTTGCGGGTGCGCCGGATATGAGCTTGCTTAGCATCACCAACCTGTCGGTGGCGATCCACCGGTTCAATATCCTGCAGGGCGTAACCCTCTCTGTCGACGCCGGAGAGATCGTGGCCGTCACCGGCGAAAGCGGGTCGGGCAAATCCATGACCGCGCTGGCGGCGATGCAACTGCTGCCCAAGGGGACGCAGGCGCGCGGTCATATCATGCTGGGGGATCAAGACCTGCTGGCCCTGCCCGAAGCCGAGCTTTGCGCGATCCGCGGCAATGACATCGGCATGGTGTTTCAGGAACCGATGACGGCGCTGAACCCGGTGCAGACCATCGGCCATCAAGTGGCGGAAACCATCCGTATCCACGACAAAACCGTGTCACGCCAAGCCGCGGCCCGCCAAGCCGCCGAAACGCTGGAACGGGTCGGCCTGCCAAATGACCGCTTTCCCCTGTCCCGCTACCCGCACGAGCTGTCGGGCGGGCAACGCCAACGGGTGGTGATCGCGATGGCGATCGCGCTGCGGCCGCGCTTGCTGATCGCCGATGAACCGACCACCGCGCTGGATGTCACGACGCAGGCGCAGATCCTTGATCTGCTGAAATCGCTGGCGCGGGATGACGGGATGGGGCTGCTGATGATCACTCATGATCTGGCAGTGGTCGCCGATATGGCCGACCGCATCATCGTCATGCGCAAGGGAGAGATCGTCGAACAGGGGCACACACACACCCTGCTGCACACCATGCGCCACCCCTATACGCGGATGCTGTTTGCCGCCTCGACCCATGCGGTCGCCCTGCCTGCCGCCCCGCCTCCGCAACCACTGCTGAAGGTGGAAAACGTGAGCCGCGATTATGCCCTGCCACGCAAGACGCTGTTCGGCAAACCGGGGCGTTTCCGCGCCGTCGATAACGTGTCCTTCACCCTGCAACGGGGGGAACGCCTTGGCCTCGTGGGTGAAAGCGGCTGCGGGAAATCGACCCTGACACGGGCGCTTTTGGGTCTGGAACCGGTTCAATCGGGCAACATCACACTCGACGGCACCGCGGTCTATAGCGGCAGCAAACCCGATCTTGCCGTGCGGCGCAAAATGCAGGTGGTGTTCCAGGATCCCTTCGGCAGCTTCAACCCGCGCCACCGCGTGGACCGGCTGATCACCGAACCGTTCCACCTGCTGCCCGACCCGCCCAAGGGCCGCGCCCGCAGCGATGCCATCGCCGATGCGCTGACCGCCGTGGGGCTGTCGCCGGACGATGCGACCAAATACATCCACGAATTCTCGGGTGGGCAGCGCCAGCGCATTGCCATCGCCCGCGCCCTGATCATCCGCCCCGACCTCATCCTCTTTGACGAGGCGGTGAGCGCGCTCGACGTCTCGGTTCGGGCGCAGATCCTTGATCTGCTGGCAGAGCTTTGCAGCGCCTATGACCTGACCTACCTCTTTATCTCCCATGATCTGTCGGTGGTGCGCACAGTCACGGACCGGGTGCTGGTCATGAAATCGGGGCAGATTGTCGAACAAGGCGCCACCGCCGACGTCTTTGATCGCCCGCAACACCCTTACACGCAAAAGCTCCTCGCCGCCGCGCCCCGTTTGCCGGATCTGTGATGCCCCTGCTTCATTTTGCCAAATAAACTCCCCGCGGAGCGTCCCGCACCAACCAAAGGCCCTGCCCTATGAAACCCGGACCCAGAAACCTGATCACCGATGTGCCCGGCCTTCGGGTGGGAAACGCGCAGGACGATGCGCTGAAATCCGGCACGACGGTGCTGCTGGCGGATGACCCCTTTACCGCCTCTGTCCATGTGATGGGCGGTGCCCCCGGCACGCGCGAGACGGATCTGCTCGCCCCCGATAAATTGGTCGCCGCGGTGGATGCGCTGGTGCTGTCGGGCGGGTCGGCCTATGGGCTGGATGCCTGTTCGGGCGTGGTGGACGG
This sequence comes from Sulfitobacter sp. SK025, assembly GCF_003352105.1. Taxonomy (NCBI): domain Bacteria; kingdom Pseudomonadati; phylum Pseudomonadota; class Alphaproteobacteria; order Rhodobacterales; family Roseobacteraceae; genus Sulfitobacter; species Sulfitobacter sp. SK025. The sequence continues at coordinate 353,168 of NZ_CP025808.1, forward strand.
GCTGCGCGCGGCGGGGCGCGGGTTTCGGCTGGGCGACGCGACGATCCCGCTGGTGCCGGGGGCGATCCTGTTCGACCTGCTGAACGGCGGGGACAAGACCTGGGCAGAGAACCCCTACCGCGCCTTGGGCCGTGCCGCCTATGACGCCGCGGCTGAAGATTTCACGCTCGGCACCATCGGCGCGGGCACCGGCGCGCTGAGCGCGATGGTGAAAGGCGGGCTGGGGTCCGCGTCACTGCACCTGCCCGATGGAACAATGGTCGGCGCATTGGTCGCGGCCAATCCGGTGGGGGCCGTCACCACGCCGAGTGACCGTCACTTCTACGCCGCCCCCTTCGAGGTGGATGCAGAGTTCGGCGGCATGGGCCCGGACCCGGCGACGGGGCTGGGGATGACGATGGAAAGCCGCAAGATGGCGTCGATGTCCCCGCGCGAGAATACGACGATCGCGATTGTCGCCACGGATGCGACCCTGACAAAGGCGCAATGCCAGCGGATGTCCGTTGCGGCCCATGACGGGATCGGGCGGGCTACGGTGCCTGCGCACACCCCCTATGACGGTGATCTGGTCTTTGGCCTTAGCACCGGCGCGCATGAGGTTGCCGAAAGCATTCTTCCGCTGATCGGCCATGCCGCGTCACTGTGTCTGGCGCGCGCAATTGCGCGGGCAGCCTATCACGCGACACCGGCGGCGGGCGATCTGCTGCCCTGCTGGTCTGATCTGAACAGTTAAGGTCATAAAAAAGCCCGCGTCCCCCTCTGGAAACGCGGGCCAATCAGGCGGGTTAGAGCCGCTTATTCGGTTTTCTCGGCCTCTGCATCGTCGGCCATGGGCGCGTCTGCTGCGGCCTCGACTTCGGGAGAGAACGTCGCGAGATAGGCCGCTACATCTTCGCCGCCTTTACGCATTCTGAACGACATCTTCGAACGGGCTTTCTTGTCATCCAGTGTGGTGCGCAGGAAATCGGTGGGGTTCTGCAGGTATTTGGCCACATTGGCTTCGTCCCAGACCAGACCGGCTTCACCGGCGGCGACCAGATCATCGCCGTAGCGATAGTCTTCGACGGTGCCGGCCTGCTTGCCGATGATACCGTAAAGGTTCGGACCGACTTTGCCGCCGCGCTGGATCGTCTCGCCTGCGTCGTCCACGATCATGTGGCAGGCTTTGCATTTGCCGAACTGCTTTTCGCCGGCGTCTGCGTCACCCATGCTATGGCTGTCTGCCAGGGCCGGAACCGCGATCACGGTGGCCAGTAGAGCGCTATAGATATGTTTCATTGCGATTTCCCATATGTATCAATCATCTTGTAACCTAGGGGGCGCCCCCGTGATTTCAACGGGCGCTTTTGTCGCGGGGCGATGCTGGGGCTCAGGCGCGGGGGCCTATTGTCACCTCAAGCGTCGCGACCCCGTCAACGCCGCCGGTCACGACATCCCCTTCCACAAGGGCTGCGACACCGGCCGGTGTGCCCGTCATGATGATATCCCCCGGGGCCAGCGCCATAGATTGCGACAAGATCGCCACATGTTCACGTACCGACCAGATCAGATCGGCCAGATCGGCGTCCTGCCGCACCTTACCGTTCACGGCAAGCCAGATGCGCCCCTGTTCCACAGACGGGACATCGGCGATGGGTTTCAGCGCGGCAATCGGGGCGGAGTTGTCAAAGGCCTTGCCCCAATCCCATGGCCGACCGGCTTTCTTCGCCTCTGCCTGCAGGTCACGGCGGGTCAGGTCGATCCCGACCGAAGCCCCCCAGACGTGATCCATCACGTCAGCTTCCGCGATGTTGCGCCCGCCTTTGCCGATGGCGATCACCAGTTCGATCTCGTGGTGCAGATCCTCTGTCTGGGGCGGATAGGGGATGGTGCAGGGCGTATCCAGCGCCGCATCGGCGGGTTTGGTGAAAAAGAACGGCGCCTCACGCGTCGGATCTTTGCCCATCTCGCGGGCGTGCGCCTCGTAGTTGCGACCCACGCAGAAGATGCGGCGCATGGGAAAACGGGCGTCGGTGCCCTGCACAGCCAGACTGGCCTGAGGTGCCGGGGGGAATACAAAATCATCAGCGGGCATGGGGGATATCCTTTGCAATAGTCGTGCCACAGACATACGCCCCTGCGGCAGCCCCGTCATCCGATAAGACACCAAAAGGCCGGTTAGACATAAACCCCAACGCAAAAGGCCGACACAATACGTGCCGGCCTTTGTTTTCGTTCACCTTTGGGCCCTGCGCTATTTCTCGGGCTGGGTCGCTGGTTTTTCAACCGGATCGACGGCGCCTGCGGGGGTGTCGTCGATCAGCTCTGCATCCTCGATATCGGCGCGGGTGGCGACAGGCGGCTTGGCATCCGCGCCCGAGTTATCCTCTAGTGCGCCGACGATCAGCGGCAGCATCTGCACACCGCCGGGCATGGCGACTTCGGACATGGGCGGGGTTTTCCACGCCAGCGTATCGAAGCTGTGGCAGTTTTCGCAGATCGGCTTCCAGCTCGCGTGGATATGTTGGCAGTTGTCACAAATCCACTGAGGGCCGCGCGATACGGTCAGCGCCCGTGCCAGCCAGCCTTTGACGATAGTATCCGAGGCCCCCTCGCCCCGTTCGATGGCCGCCATCAAGGTGACCGAACGCGCGGTCGGGTCGGTTTCAACCAGATCGCCCAAGGACCGGCGCGCTTGCGGGAAATCTTCGGCGGCGATGTTCAGCTCTGCCAGCAGCATCTTGGTCTCGGGGTGGTCCGGCTGCACGCGGGTCAGCGTGGTAAACCGCTTGAGCCGCTCTTTCGGGGTCTCGTCCGGCTGGATCGCGGCGAAGGCACCGGCCAGATCGGGGTGCGGCTGCACGTCCCACGCTTTCTTCAGCACGCGAGCCGCATATTTCGGTTTGCCCTGATCGATATAACCATGCGCCGCCATCACGGCTGCGGGGATCAGATCGGGGGACAGGCGGTTCGCCTCGATCGCGGCCTCGCGGGCTTCGATGCTGTTCCCTTCGGCAATGACGTCTTTCGCCTCGGACAGGGCGAGCACGGCATCGCGACGTTTATGCACATCGCGCGGCATCTGGCCGTTCTTGAGCTTGGTGTTCAGCGTTTGGCGCGCACCGGCCCAATCTTCTTTCTCGGCCTGCAGTTTCAGCAGCACATCACCGGTTTCGGCGTGTTTCGGTTTGATGGCAAAAGCTTTCTCGGCCAGCTTCAGCGCGGTTTCCGTGTCGCCTTCGGCCAGCTTCTGTTTCATGATCCCGCGCACACCGACAAAGCGGGTGCGTTCGTTGGTGACCAGCTTGCGATAGGTCTCTTCTGCCTTGCGACGGTCGCCCGCCATTTCCGCGGCCTGCGCGATCAGCAGATTGGTCAGGTCAGGACGTTCAAGGTATTTATCCGCCTTTGCGGCCTTGGCCATCGCCAGACGCCCTTCGCCGCTGGCCAGCGCCATAAGCCCTTCGGAGAGCGCCTCGTAGCCTTTGCGTTCGCGGTTGCGGTCGAAATAGCGCGACAGCGCGGTTTCGTCGCCGTTCAGGAAATGCCAGACCGCAACCAGCAGCGCAAAGATCTTGAGCATGATCCAGACCGCGACAACCAGCAGGACCACGGCGATGACGGATTGCAGCGGGCCAAAGCTGTATTCGGTGCCCATCACGGTGACCTGCAACCCGCCCGAGCTTTCCAGCAAGAACGATGCGCCCCAGGTGATGGCGGCAATCACCGCAACGAACACAACGATCTTTATCAGTGACCAAAGCATAAATCAGGTTCCTCAGTTCGCCGTCAGGCGTTGTGTCAATGTCTGTACGGCGTCTTGGGCGTCGTGGCGCGCTTGCGCATCAGAGAGCCATTCGGACAGGGGTTCTTGGGCTTCGGGCGGCAGGGCTTTCACCTCTGCCAGCGCATCGGCCAGACGCCCGTCGCGCATTGCCGCTTCGGCGCGGGACAGGATCGCGTCGGGGTCATCCCCATCACGCGGTGCAACCGACCGCGCCCCCAACTGCTGCTTGAAGAAGCCGCCAATGCCGCCCCCGTCCACATCAGGCGAGGCCGCGCGTGCCGCGGCAAGCGATGCCCGTGCCGCATCGGGGAAACGGTCCTGAAGATTGGCCGCAGTAACAACGCCCGTCGCCGCCGTATCGGCAAGGGCCGGCGGGACATCCTGAATACCATTGGCTTTCAGATCGGCGATCTCTGCCTCGAAGGGCTGGCCGGTTGTGACGGCAGAGACGATCCGGCCCAAGGCGGATTGCAACGTCGCGGCCTGTGCGGCCTGTGCCGTCGCTTCTTCGACGCTGAGCGCATTGTCGAGCAGACGTTGAATTTCATCGCGCTGCGTCTCGACCGAGGATTGCAGCGCTGCCAGTTCCTGTTCAAAGGCTGACGTATCGACGGGGGCCGGTGCCTCTGCCGCGGGGCGGTTGCCCAGATCATCGACACGGGTGGCCAGTTCGGCCACCAGCGCCTGAACCTCTTGCAGGGCGGCGTCATCGGTGGGCGCGGGGGCCGGGTCTGTCTCTTCCAGCGCCTTGATCCGTGCTTCTTGCGCGGCGATCATGTCGGTCAGGTTAGATTGCGACGTGTCCGCAGGGCGCAGGCCCGCCTGTTCCAGCAGATCATATTCCGCCACGGCAAAGCCGATCCCGCCCGCGATGATGCCGCCAAACAGCATCGGCCAAAAGACACTACCGCGCTTTTCAGGCTCTGCCACGGGGGTGACGGGGGGCGGCGTCTTGGTCGGCGTGGCCGGTTTCGCCGTTGTGGTCGATGCGGTTGACGTCGCTGGCTTTGACGCGGGTGTCGCCGGTTTATCAGAGGCCGCGTCCGGCTTTACATCTTTCGCGTCGGGCTTTGCATCGGATTTCGCGTCGCTCGGCTTCGTCTCGGGTTTGGCAGACGTCGAGGCGGTCGCGGTGGTCGCGGGCGAAGCAGCCTTGGCCGCCGTATCACTGCCCCCCGTTTTCACAGCGGGTGTCGTTGCTTCTTTGGCGTCGCTTGCTTTCGCGGCACTCGATGCGGTGTCGGTGGTTTTCACGCTTTCCGGTTTGGCACTCGCTTTGTCATCGCTGGCTTTACCCGTCGCGGTTTTATCGGCGCTCGCCGCGCTTGCAGCAGATGTCTTGGCCGCGGGCTTGGGCTTGGCCGTTGATGGCTTCGCCGTTGTCCCAGCCGGTTTTGTCGCGGTGGACGATCCGGTTTTCTTGGCTGTGGTCTTCGGCTTGGCGGCGGCAGCAGACGCCCTTGATGTCGAAGATGTCTTCGGGGTGTCGTCACCTGAACTGGGTGTTTTCGCTTTCGCCACGCTTAAAAACCTTTCCGATTCTGACCTGATATCAGACGTATTGCACAACCTTAGACGGCATCTAGGTCGATCTTCAAGCTAACCTGTTCCAATCCACCGCAGTTTCAAGCGTAAAACGCAGTGACGTGGCGGTTGGTTCAGGGGCGATGAGCATCTGCTGAACCACTGTGCGGTCCAGCGCCTCGGCCACGGCGGGGCTCAGGGCGATGATGGTGGCCCGCCGCGTGTCATGAGCCTGATCAGCGAATTGCGCGGCGGTGCGCGGGGAAAACAGCGGCACGATCGACGGGCCATCTGACAGCGCGGCTTGGGCGTCACGCGTCAGGGGCAGCGCCTGCTGGTCATAAAGCACCACAGCGCGTGTCGGCAGACCGGCCTGCGTCAACCGTTCGGCAATATCCCCGCGCTGATGCGTGCCGCGCAGATGCAGCAGGGGCGTTGCGGGGCGATGTGCCTTGATCATCGGGAGCAAATGCGCAGCATCGGGGGCGTGAAACGCGACCTGCCAGCCCTTGGCCGCAGCCGCCTGCGCCGTCGCCTCGCCCACACAATAGGCCGGCACGGTGCCGCCCTCCGGGCCATGCGCCACCCCATTGGCCGAGGTAAAAATCACCCCGCCGATGCCGCCCAGATCAACAGGCGCTGCGGTCGGTAGAATGTGCAGCAACGGGCTGGTCACCACCCGCACCCGCGACAGCAGCGCAGCCGGCAGGCTGGCCGCAAACGCCGCGCAGGCGGGCGCAGGGCGGGTCAGGATCAACGCTGGTTTTGTCATCTGACGCTTGGGCCCCAAGGATTGTTCCACCTGCCCCAAGGTGTTACTTGGCCCCTGTCACCCTTGCAACGGAAACAGCCATGTTACTTCTTGGATTGGAAAGCAGCTGCGATGATACCGCCGCCGCGTTGGTGCGTCAGCTGCCGGGGCAACGCGCCCTCGTGCTGTCCTCCGTCGTTGTGGGGCAGACCGAGCTTCATGCCTCTTTCGGCGGTGTCGTCCCAGAAATCGCAGCCCGCGCCCACGCGGAAAAGCTGGACCTTTGTGTCGAAAAGGCGCTGGCCGAGGCCGCGCTGACCTTGGCGGATGTGGACGGCTTCGCCGTGACCGCGGGACCGGGGCTGATCGGCGGCGTGCTGTCGGGCGTGATGTGCGCCAAGGGGCTGTCTGCCGCGACGGGCAAGCCGCTTTATGGCGTGAACCATCTGGCGGGCCATGCGCTGACGCCACGGCTGACCGATGATGTCCCCTATCCCTATCTGATGTTGCTGGTGTCCGGCGGGCATTGCCAGTTCCTGCTGGTGCATGGGCCGGACCGGTTTGAACGCCTGGGTGGCACCATCGACGACGCCCCGGGCGAGGCTTTTGACAAGGTGGCGCGCCTGATCTCACTGCCGCAACCGGGGGGCCCCGCGATTGAAAAGGCGGCCAAGGCGGGCGATCCGAAGCGCTTTGCCCTGCCGCGCCCGCTGCTGGACCGGCCCGATTGCGACATGTCTTTTTCGGGGTTGAAAACGGCGGTGCTGCGCACGCGGGACAAGGTGATCGACGAAAAAGGCGGGTTGAGCGTTCAGGATCAGGCCGATCTGGCTGCCGGTTTCCAGGCTGCCGTTACCGATGTACTGGCCGAAAAGACCCGCCGCGCCTTGCGGAAATATCTGGATCACGCGCCTGATGTGCGCACCCTTTGTGTTGCGGGTGGCGTGGCCGCGAACAAGGCGATAGGCCGCGGGTTAGAGACTGTTGCCGCCGAAGTAGACTGCGCCTTTGTCGCGCCGCCGCTGTCGCTGTGCACCGATAATGCCGCGATGATCGCCTTTGCCGCGATCGAGCAAAGCCAGCTGCGCGCGCCCGATGATCTGACCCTGTCGGCCCGTCCGCGTTGGCCGCTGGACACACGCCAGCCCGCCATGTTGGGCAGCGGCAAAAAAGGAGCGAAAGCATGAGCATTGCCGTTCTGGGGGCCGGTGCCTTTGGCACTGCGTTGGCGATCTCTTTGGCGGGTAAGGGCGCGGTGACGCTATGGGCGCGGGATGCGCAGGGCATGGGGCAAAGCCGCGAAAACACCGCCCGCCTGCCCGGTTGCCCGCTGCCCGAGGGCCTGTTCGTGACCGAGGATCTGGCAGAGGCCGCCAAGGCGCAGACCTTGCTCGCCGCCGTCCCGATGCAAAAACTGCGCGGGTTTCTGCGTGACAACGCTGCCGCGCTGGACGGCAAGACCATCGTCGCCTGTTGCAAGGGGATCGAGTTGAACACCGGTCTTGGCCCTGTCGCCGTGATCCGCGAGGTGCTGCCCCATGCGACCGCAGCGATCCTCACGGGGCCAAGCTTTGCCGCGGATATCGCACGGGGGCTTCCCACGGCGCTGACTCTTGCTTGCGCCGACAAAACCACCTGCGCGACCCTACAACAGAGCCTAACAACGGCAAACCTGCGTCTTTACCGCACCGCTGATACCGTGGGTGCGGAACTGGGCGGGGCGCTGAAAAACGTTGTGGCCATCGCTTGCGGTGCGGCGATCGGGGCCGGTCTGGGCGAAAGTGCGCGGGCTGCCGTAATGACCCGTGGCTTTGCCGAAATGCAGCGGCTTGCCGCGCATCACCACGCGGATCCGGTGACCTTGGCGGGCCTGTCCGGTTTTGGCGATCTGACGCTGACCTGCACCTCGACCCAATCGCGGAACTACCGGCTGGGGCTGGCCCTGGGCCGGGGGGAGCCCTTTGACAGCGCCACCACCGTCGAAGGTGCCGCCACCGCGCGGGCGGTCGATGCGCTGGCCCATGACAACGGGCTGGATCTGCCGATCACCGCCGCCGTTGCAGGTCTGGTCGAGAACCGCTTAGATGTAGCCAGCGCGATGAAAGCGCTTTTGACCCGCCCTTTAAAGGAAGAATAACATGCTGGTTGCCCTTATTGCCAAAGACAAAGCTGGCGCGCTTTCCGTGCGTCAGGAAAACCGCCCCGCCCATGTGGAATATCTGAAATCCACGGGCGTCGTTGCCCAGGCCGGTCCGCTGCTGGATGATGCCGGCGATATGATCGGGTCTTTGGTCATTCTGGATGTCGCCGACAAAGCCGCGGCGCAAGATTGGGCCGACAATGACCCCTATGCCAAGGCCGGGTTGTTCGCCGATGTGCAGCTGATCCCGTGGAACCGGGTGATCGGGTAATGGCCTACTGGCTGTTCAAATCCGAACCCTCGACCTGGGGCTGGCTGGATCAGGTCGCCAAGGGGGACACGGGCGAGGAATGGGACGGCGTGCGCAACTATCAGGCGCGCAACTTCATGCGCGAGATGGCGGTTGGCGATCTGGGGTTCTTCTACCATTCGCAGGGAGAGCGCGCGATTGTCGGCATTGTCGAGGTCTGCGCCGCCGCGCATCCCGATAGCTCGACCGAGGACGCACGCTGGGAATGTGTCGATATCAAAGCCGTGCGCCCGTTTGAAAAACCGGTGACGCTGGACGATATCAAGGCCGATGGCCGGTTCGATGATATGCTGCTGGTCAAAAGCCCGCGTCTGTCTGTCCAGCCTGTCACAGCAGAGCAATGGAGCGCGATCTGCGCCCTGGGAAACACCAAACCCTAGAGCCTACCACACGCTTTAGGCACACGCTTTGGACATAAAAACGCCCGCTGAACCAAGCGGGCGTTTCCAGTTCGACAGGGTCAGATTTACGCGTAAACGGATTCTTTGCCGAAATGTTTGGTCAGCATATAGTAGACCACCGCGCGGTATTTGTTCCGCTCGGATTTGCCGTAGGTCTCTACGGCTTTGTTGATACCGTCCATCAACTCGGGGCTATCCGAGAGACCCAGCTTTTTGATGAGGAAGTTGTTCTTGACCAGCTCAAGCTCGCTTTCCTGCGACGCGGCGATGGTCTGCGCGTCAGCGTTATAGATCGACGGACCGCAACCGATGGTCACTTTTGTCAGCAGGTCCATATCTGGCGTCATGCCGCATTTCGTTTGCAGATCGTCGGCATATTTCGCGATCCATTCATCTCTTTTGCCCATTCGTGGTCTCCAACCGTTGATTTGACCGATGTTTCCGGCCTTGTTTCAGACCCTAAAGCGGTTTTGACGCGCGCAAAAGAAATTTTTCCCCCCTGCGTTTGTCTGTGCGGTTTTCGGCATGTCTTGATTGCGGGTCGCCCCGCGTCAAACGCTTGTACCGAAGCGGTTTTTCCGCAAAACTGCGAGGATGAAGACCGCCCTCGCCACCGCTTTCGCCCTTTGTCTTGCGCCGTTTCCTGGCGTCGCGGGTCCGCTGCCCGATCCCGTTGATCCGGCCAGCTTTGCGCCCGTTGATCTGGACGAGGCGATCCTCGGGCAATTGCTGTTTTACGATCCGATCCTGTCGGGAAACCGCAATATCGCCTGCGCCACCTGTCACCACCCTGATTTTGCCACCAGCGATGGTGTATCATTGGGTCTGGGCGAAGGTGGGGTCGGGCTGGGGCTGGAACGGCGCGGGGATCCCGACAACATGCCGCCCCATCGCATCCCGCGCAATTCGCCCGCGTTGTTCAATCTGGGCGCAAAGGAATTCACCGTGCTGTTCCACGATGGCCGGATCGAGGTTGACGCCGAGATGCCCTCCGGTTTCCGCACGCCGCTGGACGACGATATGCTTGACGGTTTTGCGTCTTTGCTATCGGCGCAAACCATGTTTCCGGTGCTCAGCCCCGACGAGATGGCCGGCCAGAATATGGAGAATGACGTTGCCAAAGCAGTGCGTCAGGGTCTGATCACGGCGCAGGGCGGGGCGTGGGATATTCTGGCGCGACGGGTGGCGGGTTTGCCCGACTATGCGCAGCGGTTCCAATCGGTCTATGATCATATCAACAGCCCCGACGACATCGGATTTACCGATATTTCAAACGCGATTGCCGTCTTTGTGGCCCATGAATGGCGGTCAGACAGCTCTGCCTTTGATGCCTATCTGCGCGATCCGTCAGCCCTGCTGGACGCCGATGCGCAAAAGGGCATGGCGCTGTTTTATGGCGCGGCAGGCTGTAGCGCCTGCCACGCGGGGGCGTTCCAGACCGACCATAGTTTTCACGCGATGGGGGCGCCGCAGCTTGGCCCCGGTAAGGCGGCCGCGTTTGAAACCCACACCCGCGATACGGGGCGCATGGGTGTGACCGGCAATGGGGCCGATGCCTATGCGTTTCGCACGCCGTCCCTGCGCAATGTGATGCAGACCGGCCCTTGGGGGCATGCGGGCGGGCACAGCCAGATAGAGAAGTTCTTGCGCGATCATATGGATCCGGCCCGCGCGGCGAAACGCTTTGCCCCCGGCGCGGCTGACAGAAACGGGGTGCGCCTGCCGCCGCTGGACGGGGATGACTGGCGCGAGATGGACGACCCCGCCGCCCGCGATGCCATCACCCAAGCCGCGATGATCCGCGCGCCCAAAGGGCTGAATCCCGGTGATATCGCCGCGTTAGTGTCTTTCTTGCGTAGTCTGGATGACCCGCAGGCGCTGTCGGGGCGCTTGGGTATCCCTGACACGGTGCCAAGCGGTCTGGCCGTAGGCGGTGCGCCCTGATCAATTGGGCTGCGTGACCGTGATCTGATCGCCTGACGTCATGCGCATGGGGTCGCTTTGCGTGCCGTCGGGCCAGCGGACCTGCACCGTTGCTTCTGCGGCGTCGCCGATGCCGAAATGCAGCGGTGCCAGCACCGCCCCCGCATGACCGCCGCCAAGGGTGACTTGCTGGCTTTGCACAGCGTCGCCCACCGTCACGATCACCCGCGCCCCCACGGCAAAGCGATTGCCGCCCGCGCCCCGCACCGCGATGCGCACAAAGCGGCCTGCCTCGGGCGTCACATTGCGATACATACGCATCGGCGCGCGCCGGTTCACCACGGCAAGATCCAGCAGCCCGTCGCCGTCAAAATCCGCCAGTGCCGCCCCCCGTGACCGCGCGATATCGGCCACACCTGCGGTGTCACCAACCTCGGTAAAGCGGCCATCGGCCTCTTGGATCAACAGATTATTCGGATCGCGCATCGCCATGCCGGGCATCTGGTCGACATTGCCCTTGGCGATAAACAGATCGGCGCGGCCATCGTTGTTCACATCGGCGAAACTGGCGTGCCAGCCGGTAGACGGGCGGCCATCGCCGGGCACATAGGGGCGCTGCGCATAGGTGCCGATGTCATAGGGCGCGCCGCGATAGCTGCCGTCGGCTTGCGCCACCTGCATCAATTGGTCCCCCATAGAGGTGAGCATCAGCTCGTCCCGTTGGTCGCCGGTCAGGTCACGGCTGGCGATCCCCATCCCCCAAAGCGAGACTTTGGCCCAGCCATCCGCCTCGGTCAGGAACCGCTGTTCGGCGATGTCCCACATCTGCTCGGCCCCGCCGGAGACATAATAGTGTCTATCATTGGAGATTCGCAGCGATTTGAGCCCACGCGCATCCTCTGCGGCAAGCATCGACAGGGCGCAATACCCCGGCGACAGCTCTTGCGCGGTATATTGGGGCGAGGTGCCGCCCCTGGGCCTGAGCAGCGTGTTGGTATCACATGCACCAAACGGCCCATCGGGATTGGCGCGGTCAACATAATGGCCGACAGCAAGCGTGGGGAAGGATGCGCCATCCTCCCACCAGGCGGTGAAGGCGGTGGTCCATTGATCGGTTTGCGGGATGCCCCATGCCTCTGTCACATCGGTGAACTGGCAATCCGCGCCGCCCTGAAGCACGCGGTCCGGCCCGACGCGCATGACATATAGATCAAGCAGCCCGTCACCGTTCATATCGACAGGATAGGCCCCCGTGGCCCCCGTAATCTCGGGGTCGATCACAGCCCGTTCAAAGGCGATTTTCCTTGTGTCAGAGACGTTTTTGAGCAGCAATAGCGGCGCGGTGCCGCCTGCGGCCACCAGATCGGGCAGCCCGTCGCCCGAACAGTCAAACGCCGACACACCGCCGCCGACAAAATGTTCCCACCCGCCGGTATAATGGTGATCGGGCAGGCCCGCGCTGATGTCCTGAAACAACGGATCGGCATGGGCAGCAGAGGCAAAAACACAGGCTGCCGCCATCAAACGATGGATCACGCAGCATTCTCCCCCAGCAGGGCGTCGGTCACATCGGACAGGGCCAGTGCAGCGGCCCCTTTCGCCCAGACGGACCCGCCCCAAGCGTGGATATCGACAGGGGTCGGCGCGCGGCCTGCGGGTAGGATCATAGAGTTCATCTCGCTTAACACATCGTCAACGTTCAGATAGTCATAGCGCATCCGTTCGCCGCTGAGAATGATCCGTTCGGGGTCAAATAACTGCACGATATTGGCAAGCCCGACGCTGAGGAACCGTCCGGCGCGGTTAAAGATCGCCAGCGCGGCCTCGTTGCCTGCGTTCGCTTCGTCATACAGGGTTTCGATCATCGACACGGCAGAGCTTTCGGCGCGCGGGTCGCGTTCAAACGCGGTGCCTGCCTCGCGGATAATGGCGTAATCGGCGACATAGGCCTCAAGACAGCCGCGCTGCCCGCAACGGCACAGGGCACCGTCCAGCTGCACCTTGGTGTGGCCCAGCTCCATCCCCGGGCCAAGGGCGCCGCGGAACAGTCGGTTGTTCAGCACCAGCCCCATGCCGACGCCGCGTTCAATGGTCACCACGGCAAAGTTGGAAATCCCCCGACCGGCCCCGAACCACAGTTCGGCCAGCGTCAGCAGGTTGGTGTCATTGTCCAAAGACACCGGCAGCCCCAGCGTTTTCGATAGCAGATCGCGCAGCGGCATGTCTGTGTCCAGCATCACCGGCGACCATTTCACGATCCCGAGGCTCGCATCCACCAGCCCGGGCAAGCCGATTCCCACGGCGCTGATGTCGGACATCACGCGCCCCGATTTCTGCAACAACCTGTCCATGAGGGAACTGACTTCGGTCAACATATCCTCGGTAGACTGCCGCAGCGACGCACTGGCGACATGGGCCTCGGCGATGATCGTGCCGGCAAGATCCAGCAATACCGCGGTATGGCGTTCGTCCGACAGCTTCATGCCCACGACGAAACGGCTTTGCGGGGCGACCCGCAGGGCAATGGGCGGGCGGCCACGGCTGGGGCCGCGCTGGCTGTCCTCTACCTCTTGCAGCAGACCGCGCGCGATCAGATCAGAGGTGATGGTGGTCACCGACCCGGGGCTGATATTGAGCTTGCGCGCCACATCCATGCGCGGCATCTGCCCGTTCGCGCGGACCTGTTCAAACACCTGTTGGCGCAGCGGGCGTGTATCATCCTGCGGCAAGGCCAGCAGCGGGCCACAGCCTGAAGACACAAGTTTTGACCCCTCCGACCCAAGGTCGCGAATTAGTTCGCTCGCCAAACTTTATCCTCCCGATGTATTTTGAAATTCCCCTGCAACAGGTTAATCCCTCTGTCTCCCACAGGAAATAAGCCGTGTTTTGCCAATCTGTGTCAAATTCTTTGTGTCATAATGTAAAATTTATTTTGACAACTGAATTAAAGTGCGCAACCTCATACTACGACGTCACCGATGCCACCAAGGACATCGGATCATTTCATCTGGGAGGAAAGAAATGCGTAAACTCTTTATGGCAGCGGCCGTCGCCACTGCTGGCTTCACTCAGACCGCAGCAGCCGAGGATATCACCGTCGGCGTGAGCTGGTCGAACTTCCAAGAAGAGCGCTGGAAAACAGACGAGGCCGCGATCAAGGCCGCGCTGGACGCTGCCGGTGCGAAATATGTCAGCGCCGATGCGCAATCGTCGTCGGCCAAGCAGTTGTCGGATGTGGAAAGCCTGATCGCCCAAGGCGTTGATGCGCTGATCATCCTTGCCCAAGACAGCCAGGCCATCGGCCCCGCAATCACCGCAGCCGCGGACGAAGGTATTCCGGTTGTGGGCTATGACCGTCTGATCGAAGACCCCCGCGCCTTCTACCTGACCTTCGACAATGTCGAGGTGGGCCGTATGCAAGCGCGTGCCGTGCTGGAAGCGATGCCAAAGGGCAACTATGTGATGATCAAGGGCTCGCCCACCGATCCGAACGCCGACTTCCTGCGCGGCGGCCAGCAAGAAGTGCTGCAATCCGCGATTGATGCAGGCGATATCACCATCGTTGCCGAAGCCTATACCGACGGCTGGCTGCCCGCCAACGCGCAGCGCAACATGGAGCAGATCCTGACCGCGCAAGACAACAACGTTGATGCGGTTGTTGCCTCCAACGACGGGACAGCAGGCGGTGCCGTTGCCGCGCTGACCGCGCAAGGCATGGAAGGCACGCCCGTATCCGGCCAGGACGGCGACCACGCGGCGCTGAACCGTGTTGCCAAGGGCACGCAGACCGTCAGCGTCTGGAAAGACGCCCGTGATCTGGGCAAGAACGCTGCTGAAATCGCTGTTGCCCTTGCCGGCGGCACCGAGATGGCAGACGTGGACGGCGCGCAGGAATGGACATCCCCTGCGGGCACAGCCCTGTCGGCCAAGTTTCTGGCCCCCGTGCCTGTCACCATCGACAACCTGAACGCGGTTCTGGACGCCGGCTGGATTTCGAAAGAAGCCCTGTGCCAAGGCGTGACAGACGTCGCGGCCTGTAACTAAGACCATAACGCACACCCCGCCCCTGATGCGGGGTGTGCCACCCGTTTGCTTCAGCCCGGCTGCCGCGCTTTGCGGCCCCGCTGATTGACATTGCGACCCAATCCGGAAGCCAATCACATGACAGATACGACCACCGAAACCGGGGCAGATGTACATCCGTCGCCGACAGCGCCCAAGCGCTCTTTTCTTAGCCAGCTCGAAATCGATACCCGTCTGTTAGGGATGATCGGTGCGTTCATTCTGGTCTGCCTCGTGTTCAACGTGCTGACCGACGGGCGCTTTCTGACGCCGCGCAATATTTTCAACCTCACGATCCAGACGGTCAGCGTTGCCATTATGGCGACCGGTATGGTCTTCGTGATCGTGACCCGTCACATCGACCTGTCGGTCGGCGCGATGCTGGCCACCTGCTCTGCCGCGATGGCGATGACCCAGACCGATATCCTGCCGCGTATGCTGGGCATGGGGCTGGGGCATCCGATGATCCCCTGGATCGCCATCGTCGTCGGCCTTCTGTTTGGTACCATCATCGGCGCGTTTCAGGGCTGGCTGATCGGGTTCCTCACGATCCCCGCCTTCATCGTGACCCTTGGCGGCCTGCTGATCTGGCGCAACGTGGCGTGGTATATGACCGACGGTCAGACCATCGGGCCGCTGGATGAAACCTTCCGCAAGTTCGGCGGAATCAACGGAACCCTGGGCGAGACATGGTCTTGGGTCATCGGGCTGATCGCCGTGGTTCTGGCGCTTTGGGCGCTGTGGTCGTCACGCCGCAACAAGGTCACCCACGGGTTTCACGTGAAACCGGTTTGGGCCGAGGTGCTGGTCGGTCTGATCATCGCCGTGGGCATTCTGGGCTTTGTCGCGATCCTGAACGCCTATGAGGTTCCGACCGCGCGTCTGATGCGCGAGTTCAAGGCCCGTGGCGATGTGATGCCCGAAGGCTATACCGCGTCTTACGGCATCCCCTATTCGGTATTGCTGCTGATCGCGCTGGCGATTGGCATGACCGTGATGGCAAAACGCACGCGGCTGGGGCGCTATATCTTTGCCACGGGCGGTAACCCCGACGCGGCGGAGCTGTCGGGCATCAATACCCGTCTGCTGACGGTCAAGGTCTTTGCCCTGATGGGGGCCCTGGTGGCGCTGTCCGCGGTTGTTGCCTCTGCCCGTTTGACCAACCACTCGAACGACATCGGCACGTTGGACGAACTGCGTGTCATCGCGGCGGCTGTCATTGGCGGCACGGCTCTGGCAGGCGGTATAGGGACGATCCACGGGGCTATTCTGGGTGCCTTGATCATGCAATCGCTGCAATCGGGCATGGCTATGGTGGGCGTTGACGCACCGCTGCAAAACATCGTCGTCGGTGCGGTTCTTGTTTTCGCCGTCTGGATCGACATCGTCTATCGCCGCCGTATGGGAGGGAAATCATGACACCGCTTGTAGAGCTCAAGAATATCTCGCTGTCCTTCGGGGGGGTGCGTGCCGTCGATAACGTGTCGCTGGACCTGTATCCGGGCGAGGTCGTCGGCCTGTTGGGGCACAATGGCGCGGGGAAATCCACGCTGATCAAGATCCTCGCTGGAGCCTATCAGATGGACGAGGGCGAAATCTGGATCGAGGGCAAGAAAGCCAGCATCCATTCGCCCCGTGACGCCCGCCGCCACAACATCGAGACCATTTACCAGACGCTGGCGCTGGCCGATAACCTTGATGCGCCCAGCAACCTGTTTCTGGGGCGCGAACTGACCAATAAATTCGGCCTCGTGGATGATGCGCGGATGGAGGCAGAGACCCGCAAGATCATGGCGCGTCTCAACCCCAACTTTAAGAAGATAAGCGAGCCTGTCTCGGCGCTTTCGGGCGGTCAGCGGCAATCGGTTGCGATCGCCCGCGCGGTCTATTTCAACGCCAAGATCCTGATCATGGACGAACCAACCGCCGCCCTTGGGGTGCATGAAAGCAAGATGGTTGCCGATCTGATCAAAGAGCTGAAGGCCCAGGGGCTGGGCATCTTCCTGATCAGCCACGACACCCGCGAGATGCTTGAGCTGTGCGACCGTGTGTCGGTGATGAAGAACGGTGCGCTGATCGGCACCGAAAAGGTCGGCGACGTGACCGAGGATGACATCCTGAGCATGATTATCATGGGCAAGGCGCGCGACGCCGCATAGGCGCTGACAAAGGGGAAAACCATGTTTCTGGGGCTTGATCTGGGCACCTCTGGGCTGAAAGCCCTGCTGGTGGACGACGCCGAAAACATCATCGCGGAAAGCGTGGCGCCCTTGCAGGTGTCGCGCCCCCACGATGGCTGGGTCGAACAGGACCCGCGCGATTGGTTCACCGCCTGCGCCGACGCGATTGCGGGGCTGGGGGTTGATCTGGCCGCCGTGCAGGGCATCGGGCTTAGCGGGCATATGCATGGCGCGACTCTGCTGGATGGTGCGGGCACGCCGCTGCGCCCCTGTATGCTGTGGAACGACACCCGCGCCGCAGCACAGGCCGCCGCGATGGATGCTGCCCCCCTCTGGCGCGCGGTCACGGGCAACATCGTGTTCCCCGGTTTCACCGCGCCCAAAGTGGAATGGGTGCGCGACCATGAACCCGATATTTTCGCGCGGATCGACAAGGTGTTGCTGCCCAAGGACGCGCTGCGCTTCTGGCTGACCGGCGACGCGGTGTCAGAGATGTCGGATGCCGCGGGCACAAGCTGGCTGGATACCGGCGCGCGCGACTGGTCCGATGCTTTGCTGGAACGGTCCGGCCTGACGCGAGCACAGATGCCATCACTGGTTGAAGGATCGCAGGTGTCAGGGCACCTAAGCGGCTCTATCGCTGCGCAACTGGGCCTACCTGCGGGGATCCCCGTTGCGGGGGGCGGCGGCGATAATGCCGCCTCGGCCATCGGGATGGGTGTGGTGAAACCGGGTCAGGCGTTCGTCTCGCTTGGCACCTCGGGCGTGCTGTTTGCCGCGACGCCGGGCTATGCCGCGGCACCTGAAAGCGCGCTGCACAGCTTTTGCCACGCGTTGCCGGACCTGTGGCACCAGATGGGGGTGATCCTGTCGGCCACGGATTCGCTGAATTGGCTGGCCGGTGTTTTGAACGAGGACGCGCGGACGCTCACCTCTGATCTGGGCGCGCTACAGGCCCCCGGTCGCACGATCTTTATGCCCTATCTGGGCGGCGAGCGGACGCCCCATAACGACGCCAATATCCGGGGTGGTTTCCTGCATCTAGCCCATAACACCGACCGCGCCGCCATGACCCGCGCGGTGCTGGAAGGGGTAACCCACGCCCTGCGCGACAGTTTCGACGCGATGCGGCACACCGGCACCCACATCGATAGCCTGATCGCCGTCGGTGGCGGATCTAAATCCGACTATTGGCTGTCGGCCATCGCCACGTCGCTGAACATGCCGATCCAGCTGCCCGCCGCGGGTGATTTTGGCGGTGCCCTTGGGGCTGCGCGCTTGGGTCGTATGGCCGCCACAGGTGCCGGGGCCGAGATCGCCGTGCCGCCCCCCATTTCCCGCGTGATAGAGCCTGTTCCAGCCCTGGTAGACGCCTTTTCAGAGGCCCACGCCCGATATTCAGACACGTATAGCGCCGTAAAACATTTGCGCTAAGACAAGAAGGACCATCCCCATGACCAGCTTTTTCGACGGCATCCCGACGATCTCTTACGACCCGCAAGCGGACCATGATTTCGCCTATCGCAACTATAATCCCGACGAGATGCTGATGGGCAAGACGATGGCAGAGCATCTGCGCTTTGCCGTTGCCTATTGGCACAGTTTCGCATGGGAAGGCGGCGACCCTTTTGGCGGCCAGACCTTCCTGCGCCCGTGGTTTGACACCACGATGGACGCCGCCCGCGCCAAGGCCGACACCGCGTTTGATATGTTCAAGATTCTCGGTCAGCCGTATTTCTGCTTCCACGACGCCGATGTGCGCCCCGAGGGCGATACCTTTGCCGAAAGCACCGCGCGGCTGCACGAGATCACCGATTACTTTGGCGAAAAGATGGAGCAGACGGGCACCAAGCTGCTTTGGGGCACGGCCAACCTGTTTTCCAACCGCCGCTATATGTCGGGTGCCGCCACAAACCCCGACCCCGATATCTTTGCCTATGCCGCCGCGACGGTGAAGGAATGTATCGACGTCACCCATAAGCTGGGCGGCGAGAATTATGTGCTGTGGGGCGGGCGCGAAGGCTATGAAACGCTGCTGAACACCGACCTGAAACGCGAACGCGAACAGGCGGGGCGTTTCTTGCAGATGTCCGTCGAATACGCCCGCAAGATCGGCTTCAAGGGTGCCATCCTGATCGAGCCTAAACCGCAGGAACCGACCAAACACCAGTATGATTATGACGTTGCCACCGTCTATGGTTTCCTCAAGGACTACGGGCTTGAGAACGAGGTGAAGGTGAACATCGAACAGGGTCACGCCATTCTTGCCGGGCATTCGTTCGAACACGAATTGGCGATGGCCTCGGCGCTTGGGATTTTCGGGTCGATCGACATGAACCGCAACGACTACCAGTCAGGCTGGGACACCGACCAATTCCCCAATTCCGTCCCCGAAGTCGCGCTGGCCTATTACGAAGTGCTGAAAGCGGGCGGTTTCACCACCGGCGGCACCAACTTTGACGCCAAACTGCGCCGCCAGTCGCTGGACGCCGAGGATCTGATCCTTGCCCATGTCGGTGCGATGGATGTCTGTGCCAAGGGCCTGAAAGCCGCCGCCGCGATGCTGGAGGATGGCAAGCTCGAAGCGGCGCGTGACGCGCGCTATGCCGGTTGGGGCTCTGAACGCGGCCAAGGCCTGCTGAGCAGCGATCTGGAGACGATCAACGCGCAGGTCAAAGCCGATGCGCTGAACCCGCAGCCCGCCTCGGGCCGTCAGGAAGCGCTGGAAAATCTGGTTAACCGCTATCTTTAAGCTGTTACATGGCGCTGTTAGGGGTCTAGGCTGACCGATAAGGGGGCCCAAGATGTTCAAACGCTACGCCATTTACTATACGCCGCCGCCGGGGGATTTCGCCCGGCGGGGCGCGGCCTGGTTGGGCTGGGATGTGCAGGCAGGCGAAGCTGTGGCACATCCCGATATCGCGGGTCTTGATATTGCCAAGCTGACCCAAAGACCACGCAAATACGGGCTACACGGGACGGTCAAGGCGCCGTTCTTTCTGGCCGACGCCACCAGCGCGGCACAGCTGACCGAAGGCCTCGCCGCCTTTTGCAAGGGGCAAGCGCCGGTGCAGTTGGATGGGCTGGCGCTGTCGCAGATCGGGCGGTTTCTGGCGCTGGTGCCGCAGGGCGACACGACCGCGCTTGGCAGTCTTGCGGCCTCTGCCAATGTGGTGCTGGACGCCTTCCGCGCGCCGCTGTCAGAGGCGGAGTTCACGCGCAAGAACGCCCCCTATCTGACCGATCAGCAGCGGATTTACCTCAAAACCTACGGATACCCCCATATTATGGAGTATTTCCGCTTTCACATCACCCTCACCGGACCGCTTGCGCCCGATCAGATCGACCCCGTAAAAACGGCTCTGCACCGCTATTTAGGATCGGATACCCCTGCCCCCTTCACCATCGATAGTCTGACGCTCTGTGGCGAGGATGCGCAGGGACGTTTTCACGAGGTCGAACGCTTCGCGTTTGGCACCTGACCCACGAAAAACGCCGCCCTGCATCCCTGCAAGGCGGCGTTTTGTCAGACGGTATGAACCGGCTTAGTAGCGGTAGTGTTCGGGCTTGAACGGGCCCTCGGGTGTGACGCCGATATAAGCGGCTTGTTCGCTGCTCAGCTGGGTCAGTTTCACGCCGATACGATCAAGGTGCAAACGGGCGACTTTCTCGTCCAGATGCTTGGGCAGGATATAGACCTTGTTCTCGTATTTGCCGGTGTTTTCCCACAGTTCGATCTGCGCCAACACCTGGTTGGTGAAAGACGCGGACATGACGAAGGACGGGTGACCGGTGGCATTGCCAAGGTTCAGCAGACGACCTTCGGACAGCAGGATCAGACGGTTGCCCGAAGGCATCTCGATCATGTCGACCTGTTCCTTGATGTTGGTCCACTTGTGGTTCTTCAGCGCGGCAACCTGGATTTCATTGTCAAAGTGGCCGATGTTGCCAACAATCGCCATATCCTTCATCTCGCGCATATGCTCGATGCGGATCACGTCCTTGTTGCCGGTGGTGGTGATGAAGATGTCGGCACTGTCCAGCACGTCTTCCAGCAGGACAACCTCGAACCCGTCCATCGCGGCTTGCAGCGCGCAGATCGGATCGGCTTCGGTCACTTTCACGCGGGCACCGGCACCGGCCAGCGATGCGGCAGAGCCTTTGCCAACGTCGCCATAGCCACAGACAACAGCAACCTTACCGGCCATCATCACGTCTGTCGCGCGGCGGATACCGTCGACCAGCGATTCACGGCAGCCGTATTTATTGTCGAACTTGGACTTGGTGACGCTGTCGTTGACGTTGATCGCGGGGAAGGGCAGCTGGCCTTGCTTCACCAGATCATACAGACGGTGGACGCCTGTGGTGGTTTCCTCGGACACGCCCTTGATCTGGTCGCGCATCTTGGTGAACCAGCCGGGGGATTGCTCCATCCGCTTTTGGATCTGCGCCTTGATCGCGACTTCTTCTTCCGACGACGGCACGGGGATCACATCTTCGCCAGCTTCGGCACGGGCGCCCAGCAGGATGTACAGCGTCGCATCGCCGCCATCATCAAGGATCAGGTTCGGGCCGTCGGGGAACTGGAAGGATTTATCCAGATAATCCCAATGCTCTTCCAGCGATTGCCCCTTGATCGCGAAAACAGGCGTGCCGCCTTCGGCAATCGCCGCCGCCGCGTGATCCTGGGTCGAGAAGATGTTGCACGACGCCCAACGGACATCGGCCCCCAATGCGACAAGCGTTTCGATCAGAACAGCGGTCTGGATCGTCATGTGCAGCGAGCCCACGATGCGCGAACCGGACAGCGGTTTGCTGTCGCCGTATTCCGCGCGCAAGGCCATCAGGCCGGGCATTTCGGTTTCTGCGATATCAAGTTCCTTGCGGCCATAGGCGGCAAGGCTAATGTCTTTAACGATGTAATCGTTGGCCATCGGGGCATCCCTTTTCAAAAGATCGGCTATGTATCGTATATTTGAAAAGGGCCGTAGCACTTTGATGCGGTGATCTCAACGGTGGCGGTCAAGCGTCACACGAAACGGTTACTCTGCCGAGGCGACGATCATCTCGTCCGTGGTCATCCCCGCCATCCAGTTTGCCCCCTGCGCGGTGACGCAGGCCATCCCGTTCGACAGGGTCTTTACAGCAGACCATGTGCCCGTGTCATCCGAGGCCCAGATTTGCACCGCGCCGTCGTCCTGTCCTTCAACCGGTGTTTCGCCGTACCAATCCACCAGCGACGCCTTCAGTTCTTGCGCGGGCATGCAGACATCGCTTGCCATTGCGGGTGCGGCCACGGTCCCGAGGCCAAGTGCGAGTGTGAGAGCAGAAATAACAGGTTTCATGATCGTCTCCTTCGTGGGAAGAACACGGCGAAACCCGCAAATGTTCCACGTGTCAAAGGCAGAGCAATAGAATGGCGCAGCAATCCCGTGCATGGCAACGTATGTTATCCGGTCGCAGGCTTGACCTGCTAGACCCGACGCCGGTCGATATAGAGATCGAGGATATCGCCCACGGGCTGGCCTTTGTCGCGCGGTGGAACGGGCAAACGCGGGGGGATTTTGCCTATTCCGTGGCCGAACATTCGCTGCTGGTCGAGACGATTTACGGCCGGATGAACCCCAAGGCCCCGCCAAAGTGGCGGTTGGCCGCGCTGCTGCATGATGCACCGGAATATGTGATCGGCGATATGATCTCTCCGGTGAAGGCGGCGGTCGGGCCGGAATATGGTGCGCTGGATGACCGGTTGATGTCCGCGATCCATATCCGCTTTGGCCTACCTGCGGCGCTGCCGAAATCCGTCAAGCAGCAGATCAAGCGCGCCGATAAGGTCAGCGCCTGGATGGAGGCGACGCAGATCGCCGGTTTCTCGGAGGCAGAGGCGTCCAAGTTCTTTGGCCGACCCAAGCCCGATCTGATGGAGGGGCTGTCGATCATGCTGCGCCCGCCGGTGGAAACGCGCAATGACTTCACCGCGCGGCATCTGGATTTGCTGGGCGCGTTGTGATGGTCAAGGTCCGCCCGCCAATCGCGCTGGATGCCGGCAATATGGCGCAGCTGCTGAACGAGATCATCACCATCGGGGGCACCACGGCGATGACCCGCCCTGTCACCGGCAAGGATCTGACCGAATGGATGTCCAGCAACGCCGATCAAAGCGCGTGGCATGTGGCGCTGGACGATCAGGAGAACGTCGTCGGGTTCCAGTGGATCAGCCCGCACCCCGATCTGCCGCCCGAGGCCTGCGACATCGCGAGCTTTGTGCAGGTTGGTCGTACCGGTCTGGGCATCGGGTCAGCGCTGTTTGATGCCACCGCTCAGGCAGCGGCACGGCTGGGCTATGTCTGGATCAACGCCACGATCCGCGCCGACAACCACGGCGGGTTGACCTATTACCAAAGCCGCGGGTTTCGCGACTGGCACTATGACGAAGGGGTCGCGCTTGCCTCGGGTCAGGTCGTGGACAAGATCAGCAAACGCTACGACGTGTAGCGCGTTACTGCGGGGACCGTTTTGCCAGGATGCGCTGCAGGGTCCGGCGGTGCATGTTCAGCCGCCGCGCCGTTTCGGACACATTTCTATCGCAAAGCTCGTAGACACGCTGGATATGTTCCCACCGCACACGATCCGCGCTCATGGGGTTTTCCGGAGGCGGCGGCATGTCATCGCCCGAGGCCAGCAGCGCGTTCACGATGTCATTGGCGTCAGCGGGTTTTGACAGGTAATCTGTCGCACCGATCTTGACCGCGGCGACGGCGGTGGCGATGGCACCGTAGCCGGTCAACACCACAACCCGCG
Organism: Sulfitobacter sp. SK025; assembly: GCF_003352105.1. Classification (NCBI taxonomy): domain Bacteria; kingdom Pseudomonadati; phylum Pseudomonadota; class Alphaproteobacteria; order Rhodobacterales; family Roseobacteraceae; genus Sulfitobacter; species Sulfitobacter sp. SK025. The sequence goes on from NZ_CP025808.1 coordinate 377,026, forward strand.
CATCGGGGCGTTTGTCGCGCAGCACCTCGACCACATCCAGCCCGTTGCCGTCCTGCAACCGCAGATCGACCACCGCATAGGCCGCGGGCCGCGCGGTCGCGATGGCCACACCGGCGGCGACGGAACCGGCGGTTTCTACGTCAAAGCCGCGCTTCTCCATCGCCTTGGCAAGGCGTCGCAGAAACGGTTCGTCATCATCCACCAGAAGGAGGGACCGATCCTCGCCGAGATCAAGCGCATTTTCCTGAACCATATCATGCTCCGCTGGTTGAATGTTGTACCGGGACTTTATCCAGATATGTGGCGGTGGCCTAGCTTGGTCAAACTTTTACTGATGTTCCACAAAGCAGGCGACCTTGTCGGCCAGCTGCTCTGGCGGGACATCGCGGCGGAAGAAATCGACGAAACCTTCGCCCGGCATCACCAGATAACTAAAGGTCGAATGGTCCACGAGGTAGTCATCGCCTTCATCCTCATGCGCCTTGTAATAGGTGCGGTAGGCATCGCTTGCTGCTTTGACCTGTGCGGGAGATCCGGTCAGACCGATCATCTTGGGGTGCATGTTGGCGGCGAAATCACCAACAACTTCAGGGGTATCGCGGGCAGGATCGACGGAAATGAACACCGGCGTCACGGACATACCACGCGCCTCCAGCTCATCCACGGCGCGGGCGTTCCGGTCCACATCCAGCGGGCAGACGTCCGGGCAGAAGGTATAGCCAAAGTAAACGAGGCTGGGCTCGGTGATCACATCCGCGTCCGTCACGGTCTGGCCTTGGGCGTTCACCAGTTCGAACGGCCCGCCCAATTCGGCACCACCGGCCACGGCAGAGTTCTTGCACTGAGCGTATTTGTCGCTGTCGCCATCGGTCCGGTATACCAGCATCAGGGATACCGCCAGAAACGCCAGCACGACCAACACCGCGCCAATTGCCAACACTCTTCTCATATTCATTCTCCTGCGCGGTTAGGCGCTCTTGATCCCGGTCGGACACAGACCTACGCTTTCCCTTTATCAACGCAAACGACATTTTGAAAAGGTGCGCCGATGACGCAGGCCGCTAACATTCCCGTGGGTAGAGGCCTGGGCAAGGGCGCGCGTGCCAACTGGATCCGCCTGCGCACGATGATCGTGCTGCGGTGGGTGGCGATTGCGGGGCAACTGACGGCGATCACCGTCGCGCAACGCATCTTTGGCCTGCAGCTTGAACTGGGGCTGTGCTATTTCGCGATTGGCGTGTCGGTGATCGGTAATCTGATCGCCATTCTGGTCTTTCCCGAAAACAAGCGTTTGTCTGAATATGAAAACCTGCTGATGGTGCTGTTCGATCTGGTGCAGCTGGCCTTTCTGCTGTTCCTGACGGGCGGGCTGCATAATCCGTTTTCGCTGTTGTTGCTGGGGCCGGTGACCATCTCTGCCACGGCGCTGAGCCTGCGGTCGACCATCGTGCTTTGTGGCACAGCCATTGGGCTGGCGACGGGGTTGGCGCTGTTTCACCTGCCGTTGGTCACCCAGAACGGGGGCCGGCTTGAGCTGCCGGGTATCTTTATCTTCGGCATCTGGATCGCGCTGGTGATCGCGATTGTGTTCTCTACCGCCTATTCCCGCCGCGTCACCACCGAGATCCATTCGATGGCCGACGCCTTGGCCGCCACCCAGATGGCGCTGGCGCGCGAACAGAAGCTGACCGACCTTGGCGGCGTGGTGGCCGCTGCCGCACATGAACTGGGCACGCCCCTTGCCACGATCAAACTGGCCAGCAGCGAGCTGTGGAATGAACTGCAAGACCAGCCCGATCTGGCCGAGGATGCCGCGTTGATCCGCGATCAGGCCGACCGGTGCCGCGATATTCTGCGCGACATGGGGCGGGCGGGCAAAGACGATCTGCATCTGCGCCAAGCCCCCTTGATGACGGTGCTTGAAGAAGCCGCCGAACCGCACCGGATGCGCGGCAAGACGTTTACCTTTACCCTCGGACCAGATGCCGGAGACGCCGCCGACCAGCCCGCGATCCTGCGCCGACCCGAGATCATCCACGGCCTGCGCAACCTGATGCAGAACGCGGTGGATTTCGCCGCCACAACGGTCTGGGTAGAGGCGAACTGGTCTGAGACAGTCATCTCGGTCCGGATATTTGACGATGGTACGGGCTTTCCGCCGCATATCCTTGGCCGCATCGGTGACCCTTTCATGCGGCGGCGCCCTTCGGACCGCAGCAACGCGCGGCGCCCCGAATACGAAGGCATGGGGCTGGGGCTGTTCATCGCCAAGACCTTGCTTGAACGCTCGGGTGCGGAGCTTCGTTTTGCCAACGGGCCGGACAGCGCCCCCAAGACGGACACCCCCGTCGGTGCGGTGGTCAAGGTCACATGGCCCCGCGAAAAGCTGGATGCGCATCACGGCGAAACGCCCCTGCCCACCGGAGAGAACACCCGCTTCACGTGATCCCTGCGGCAGCGGCGTGGGGGGCACCAAAGACGACCTCGGCGATTTTCCGCGGTAGGTCACACGGCGGTTAATAAACTGTTAACTATTTGGGCGCTTAACTGAGTGGAACCCTAAAGAATTGAGTCCCGCCGTGGCTTCCACCTTCGACATTGCGCTCGTGATTTTTGCCATTCTTTCGAGTGGCTATATCGCCTATCTCTGGCTCGATAACGCAGAGACCGCCGACAAGGCCGATCCGCGGGGGGAGCCCGAGCTGTCCTATCTTTTTGACCACGGGGTGTTGCAGCACGCCTCTGGCACGACAGCGCAGTTTTGCCCGCTAGAGGCGGGGTTTCACGAATGGTCCGACTTGCATCACAACGTGTCAGGTCGCTTTGCGATGTTCCCCGACAAACCCCCTTCGACACCTGAAGGCCAGTTGATCGTCCCGGCCACCGACCCCAAGATTCACACGTTGATCCGCATCACCTGGGAAAAGCACCTGTGCCGCGTGGTGGTGCTGGACCCCAATGATATGGGCGTCGATCTGCGGTCAGAGGCAGAGGTCACGTTGACGCGGCTACGCTCTACCGTGTCGGTGCCGCTTTGGCATACAGACCATGCAAACCGGCTGCTTTGGTACAACGATGCCTATCACGAGTTGTTTAACGCCTGTCACCCCGGTCAGGCGATTGAAACGCAGCGGTTGTTTCCCAGCGATTTCAGCAACGCGACCCATCGTCTGTCCTTGCGCGACCGGACCACGGGGGTGAAAGACTGGTACGCGGTCACCCACAGCCAATCGCGTAGCATCAACTGCTATCAGGCGACCTGCATCACCGCATTGGTCCGCGCCGAAGAGGCGCAACGCAATTTCGTGCAAACGTTGACCAAGACTTTTGCGCAGCTGTCCATCGGGCTCGCGATATTTGACCGCAAAAGCCAGCTGGTGCTGTTTAACCCGGCGTTAATCGACCTAACCGGATTGGGGGCGCAGTTCCTGAGCGCGCGCCCCGCGATCCAGACCTTCTTCGACAAGCTGCGCGAGGCACGCAAAATCCCCGAGCCGAAGGATTATGCCACCTGGCGTACCACCGTGTCCGAGCTGATCAGCGCCGCCCATGATGGCCGCTATGAAGAGATATGGTCGCTTGAGTCAGGGCAGACCTTTCGGGTCAAGGGTCGGCCGCACCCCGACGGGGCCACGGCCTTTCTGATAGAGGATATCAGCGCCCAGGTCAGCCTGACACGCACCTTCAGGGCAGAGCTGGAACAGGGGCAGGCGATGCTTGATACGCTGGACGATGCCATCGTCGTCTTTTCGTCGTCGGGTATTCTGACCTTCTCTAACACCGCGTATAATGACCTTTGGGGTGTCGATCCCGACATGACCTTTGCCGATATCTCTATCCACGACGCAATACAGGGCTGGCACCGCCGGTCCGCCCCCAATCTGCTGTGGCAAGAGATAGAGGATTTCGTGACCAACCGCGAAGATCGCATGAAGTGGAGCATGCCGCTGTATCTCGCCAATGGGACAGAACTGACTTGCCTGTTTTCCCCCATCGTGGACGGGGCCACGCTGATCCGGTTTCACCAGCCGAAAAAGCCGGTGGCAGAGATTGAAAACCCCGAAGCCGAGAAACCGCCACAAGACGCCTGACGCCCCGCTTTCGCCTTGCGGCGCACCACCACGCCCAAGTAACCTTGGCGCATGGCATCACACGCACTTGATCTTACGCTGCATGACGCAGACCAAACCGCCCGATTGGCCGTGACCCTTGGGTGCGCGCTCACTGCGGGCGACGTTGTTTTACTGACCGGCGACGTTGGCGCGGGCAAGACGCATTTCGCGCGGGCGCTGATCCAGTCGCTGCTGCCGGTGCCCGAAGACGTGCCCTCGCCCACCTTCACGCTGGTGCAGACCTATGACGCCCCCGCCGCCGCGATCTGGCATGCGGATCTGTATCGTCTGACCTCTGTCTACGAGATCGAAGAGCTGGGGCTGACCGATGCGTTCAGCGATGCCATCTGCCTTGTGGAATGGCCCGACAGGCTGGGCGATCTGCGCCCCGAAGATGCGCTTGATCTGACGTTGACGGTCACCGGCGACGACACACGGCGGCTCTCTGCCACGTGGAACGACGATAAATGGCCCGAAAAGCTGGGGGCATGGCGCAAATGAACGACCGTATGACCGCCTTGGACAGCTTCCTTGCCGATGCGGGTTGGGCACAGGCGCGGCGCGATCTGCTGGCCGGGGACGCATCGAACCGCCGCTATGACCGTCTGACCCGTGATGATGGCCGCACCGCCGTGCTGATGGACGCCCCCGCCGACAAGGGTGAAGACGTGCGCCCCTTTGTCCGCATCGCCGACTGGCTGCGCGCCCAAGGGGCCAGCGCGCCCGAGATTTACGCGCAAGACGCAGGCAACGGCTTTCTGCTGATCGAGGATCTGGGCGATGACCTGTTTGCGCGGCTGATGGTCCAATCGTCCGCGATGACGCGGCAGCTTTATACCGCCGCGACCGACTGTCTGCTGGACCTGCACAAGGCCCCGCCCCCCGATCTGCCGCTCTGCGATGCCGATTGGCTGACAGAGGCGGCGCAGATGGTGTTTGACTGGTACGCCCCCGACAGCGGCGCCGCGGCGGAGTTTAACGCCCTCTTCACCCCGCTGGCCCGTGCGCTGGACAATAGCCCCCGTGTGATCATCCTGCGCGATTACCACGCTGAAAACCTGTTGTGGCGGCCCGAGCGGACGGGCTCTGCCCGCGTGGGGCTGCTGGATTTCCAAGACGCGCTACAGGGCCACCCCGCCTATGATCTGGTGTCGATCCTGCAAGATGCGCGGCGCGATGTGACCCCGCAGATCGAGGCGGCGATGATCGTCCACTACATCCGGCTGAGCGGACAGGAAGATGCCGCCTTCCGCAGCGCCTATGCCTTGCTTGGCCTGCAACGCAACCTGCGGATCTTGGGGATCTTTGCACGGCTTTGCCTGCGCGACGGCAAGGCGCATTACGTCGATTTCATCCCCCGCGTTTGGGGCTATGTGCAGCGTAACCTTGATGATCCGGCGCTTGCACCCTTGGCCGATGTGCTGCGTCCCGCCCTCCCCGCGCCGACCCCCGATTTTCTGAAGGATTTGAAAGCCAGATGCGCCACGCCCCAGATGCCGTGATGATGTTTGCCGCCGGCTTCGGCACGCGGATGCAACATCTGACCAAAGACCAGCCCAAGCCGATGATCCCAGTCGCAGGCAAGCCGTTGATCGACCACGCGCTTGATCTCGCGCGCGGTGTCGCGCCGCGACGGATCGTCGTGAACCTGCACTATAAGCCCGACGCACTGCTGGATCATCTGGCAGGGCGCGACGTGCAGACGATTGTGGAACAGCCCGATATTCTGGAAACCGGCGGCGGGCTACGCAATGCGTTGCCGCTTTTGGGCGACGGCCCCGTGTTTACCATGAACACCGATGCGATCTGGGCGGGGCCCAACCCGCTGTCCTTGCTGGCAGACGCATGGGACCCCGACAGGATGGATGCGCTGCTGATGGGCGTGCCGGTGGCGCAGGCCGTGGGGCATGGGGGCGAAGGAGACTTTACGATGGGCACCGACGGCGCGTTGAAACGCGGGCCGGGGGTTGTCTATGGCGGGGTGCAGATCATCAAAACCGACTTGTTAGAGACGATTTCAGAGCGTGCATTCTCGCTCAACCTCTTATGGGACGTGATGCTGGACCGCGGGCGGATGTATGGGCTGTCCTATCCCGGCGGCTGGTGCGATGTCGGCCACCCCGGCGGGATCACCCTTGCCGAAAACATGCTGGACGCCGCCGATGTTTGAACCGCAGGACGCACCGCGCGTTTTCGGGCTGGCCCCCGGCGTCGACTTTCCCAAGGAACTGGTGCGGGGTTTGCTTTCGCGGCTGGAAGGGCAACCCGCCCATGCCATCGGGCGCATTGATCTGGTGGTCAACACCCGCCGGATGCAGCGGCGTTTGCGCGATATTTTTGACGCGGGACCGCCCAGCCTACTGCCGCGCATCCATCTGATCGACAACCTTGATACCCTTGGCAGCGGCGTTGACCTGCCGCGCCCCGGTCCGGCTCTACGCCGCCGGTTAGAGTTGATTACGCTGGTGTCAAAGCTGCTGGATCAAGCGCCTGAACTGGCTCCGCGCGCGTCGCTTTATGACCTGTCGGACAGTCTGGCGCAGTTGATCGACGAAATGCAGGGCGAAGGCGTACCGGTCGAGGCCGTGACCGAGCTGGATGTCAGCGACCAATCGGGCCATTGGGAACGCGCGAAACAATTCCTCGCCATCGCGCACCAGTATCTGGGGGAAAGCGTCACCCGCCCCGATCCGCGTGCGCGGCAACGTCAGGTCGCACAGCGCCTGATCGCAGAGTGGGAGCAGAACCCGCCCCGGCATCCGGTGATCGTCGCGGGCTCTACCGGATCGCGGGGCACCTCTGCCCTGCTGATGGAGGCGGTGGCAAAGCTGCCACAAGGCGCGCTTGTGCTTCCCGGTTTCTGTTTCGACATGCCGCAAGCGGTCTGGACCGATCTGGGCGAGGATCAGGAAAAGATCTCGCAGGATCATCCGCAATACCGGTTCCGCGACCTGCTGCGCCAGCTTGAGATGTCGCGCAGCAAGATCGAGGCCTGGACCGACACGCCGCCGCCCTCTGCCGCGCGCAATGCATTGGTGTCGCTGTCCCTGCGCCCTGCCCCTGTGACCCACGTCTGGCTGACCGAAGGGCCGAAACTGCCCGATCTGCATCAGGCCACCGAAGGGTTAACCCTGATACAGGCCCCCACCCCGCGAGCAGAAGCGCTTGCGATTGCGCTGCGCCTGCGCCAAGCGGTCGAGGACGGTAAAACCGCCGCGCTGATCACCCCGGACCGGATGCTGTCGCGTCAGGTGACCTCGGCGCTGGACCGGTGGAACATCCTGCCCGACGACAGCGCGGGCTTGCCGCTGCATCTGTCGCCTCCGGGTCGGTTCTTGCGTCATGTGGGCGATCTGTTCCTGCGCAAGCTGGATTCCGAAGCCTTGCTGACCCTGCTGAAACATCCGCTGACCCACAGCGGCGGCGATCGCAATTTTCACCAGCTCAACACCCAACGGCTGGAACTGCAACTGCGCCGCGACGGGCTGCCCTACCCTGATGCGGAAGGTGTGTTGAAACTGGCGCGCAAGACGGTATCGCGGTCGAAAGACCCCGCGCAAATGGATGTCTGGGCCGATTGGGTCGGCACCCATCTGACCGATTGCGAACTCACCGGCGACCGGCCGCTGGAAGACTGGGTCGCCCTGCATATGGCGCTGGCCGATGCCATCGCCGACGGTGCCACGCCAAGCCAGCCCAACGGGTTGTGGCAGCATCACGCGGGCGAAGAGGCGGCGAAGGTGATGAACGACCTTGCCGAAAACGCGCCCTATGGTGGCGAGATGTCAGCGGCGGATTACACCGATCTGGTGGGTGCCCTGCTGCAACAGGGCGAAATCCGCGACCGCGACGCGCCGCATCCCAACGTCATGATCTGGGGCACGCTAGAGGCCCGCGTGCAAGGCGCCGATCTGGTGATTCTTGGCGGGCTGAATGACAGCACATGGCCCGAAGCCCCGCCGCCAGACCCTTGGCTGAACCGCCAGATGCGCCTGAAAGCCGGTTTGCTGCTGCCCGAACGGCGGATCGGCCTGTCGGCCCATGACTATCAACAATCCATCGCCGCGCCCGAGGTCTGTTTGACCCGCGCGATCCGGTCGGACGAGGCGGAAACCGTGCCTTCGCGTTGGCTGAATCGTTTGGGCAACCTGCTGAACGGTTTGCCCGCACAGGGCGGTGATGCGGCGTGGAAGGCGATGATCAAACGCGGCGACCACTGGCTGGATCAGGCCCGCGCGCTGGAAACCGTGACCCGTGTGCCCCCCGCGCCGCGCCCGTCGCCGCGCCCGCCCCGTGCCGCACGCCCCCATGCGCTGTCGGTGACAGAGATCAAGCGCCTGATCCGCGACCCCTATGCGATCTATGCCAAACACAGCCTGAAACTGCGTGCGCTGAACCCGCTGGTGCAATCGCCAGACGCGCCCGTGCGCGGCATTATCGTACACGAGATCATGGAACGGTTCATCAAATCGGTGACAGCGGAGCCTGCGCTTTTGACGAAAAGCCATTTGTTAGAGACTGCCCGCACCGTGTTGGAGGCCGAAGCCCCGTGGCCCGCCGCGCGCGTCATGTGGCTGACCAAGATCGAACGGATTGCCGATTGGTTCATCGAAAACGAATTGCACCGACAAAGCTATTCCACCCCCGCCGCCTTTGAAAAAGCCGCCAAGGGCAGTCATGAGTTCCCCGATCTGGGCTTTACCCTTATGGGCTTTGCCGACCGGATCGACCGGACGGAAGATGGCGATATTCTGATCTATGACTACAAGACCGGCACGCCGCCCAGTGTGGCCGAGCAGAAAGCCTTTGATAAGCAGTTGTTGCTCGAAGCCGCGATGGTCGAGGAAGGCGGTTTCAAGGAAATCGGCCCCGCCCCCGTTGCCCAAGCCGCCTATATCGGGCTTGGCAGCAAACCGGTGGAACGCCCAGCGCCGCTTGAGGATGAACCCCCGCACGAGGTGCTGGCCAAGCTGCACGCGCTGATCACCAGCTACCTGTCGGATGAACAGGGGTTTACCGCGCGCCGGATGGTAAAAACCACGGATTTTGCAGGCGATTATGACCAGTTGGCCCGGTTTGGCGAATGGGATGCCACGACCGAACCCACGCCGGAGGATCTGACATGACCGCCCCCTTTGACGACGCCACCCGCGCCCAGATCGACGCGGCGCGGCCCGATGCCTCTACGTGGTTGGGGGCGAATGCGGGGTCGGGTAAGACCCGCGTGCTGACCGACCGCGTGGCGCGGCTGTTGCTGAACGGGGTCGAACCGCAGCATATCCTGTGTCTGACCTACACCAAAGCCGCCGCGTCAGAGATGCAGAACCGGCTGTTCAAACGGCTCGGTGCCTGGGCCATGCTGACCGACGCCGATCTGCGTCATTCGCTGTCGGAGCTGGGGGTCGAGGATGGCTTTACCCCCGAAAAGCTGCGCATGGCCCGCACCCTGTTTGCCCGCGCCATCGAAACCCCCGGCGGGCTGAAGATCCAGACGATCCATTCGTTCTGTGCGTCTCTATTACGGCGCTTTCCCCTAGAAGCAGGGGTCAGCCCGCAGTTCACCGAGATCGAAGACCGCGCCGCCGATCTGCTGCGGGCCGAGATCGTGGACACCATGGCCGAGGGGCAGGATGCCGCGCTGATCACCACGCTGGCGCGGATGTACACGGGCGAGGATTTCAGCAAGCTCACCCGCAGTATCGTCGGGCAGCGCGAAGGCTTTGCCACTGTGCTGTCATGGGAAGACGTGCTGGCATTGTTCGATCAACCCGCCGATCTGACCGAGGACAAGATCACAACTTCGGTGTTTCTGGGATCAGAGGCGATGATCCTTGAACAGATGATCCCGCCGATGCGGGCCAAGGGCGGGCTGGACGGCAAAGCGGCGGAAAAGCTGGCGACGATCCAGACAATGGATATCTCTGCCCTGCCCGTTCTGGAAGACGTGATGCTGACCGGTGCGGGCGCCAAGGAACCCTTTACCGCCAAGGTCGGCAGCCTGCCCACGAAACCGACGCAAAAGCTGCTGTTTGATCTGATGCCGCAGGTCGATGACCTGATGCGGCGGGTCGAAGATGCCCGTGACGCGCGGCTGGCGCTGCGGGCGGCGCAGAAGACCCATGTGCTGCATCAATTCGCGCATCGTTTCCTTGAAATCTATGCCCACGAGAAACAGAAACGCGGCTGGCTCGACTTTGATGATCTGATCCTCAAGGCGCGGGCGCTGCTGACGAACCCTGCGGTGGCCGCTTGGGTGCTTTATCGGATCGACGGTGGCATTGATCATATTCTGGTGGACGAAGCGCAGGATACCAGCCCGCGCCAATGGGATGTGATCGAACGGCTGGCCGATGAATTTTACAGCGGCGACGGTGCCCGCGAAGAGGAAGACCGCACGCTGTTTGTCGTGGGCGATAAAAAACAGTCGATCTATTCCTTTCAGGGGGCCGACCCGCGCGAGTTTGATCACAAACAGGATCTGTTCGAGCAGAAAATCACCCAAGCGGGTCAGATCTTTCAACGGCGCAGTCTTGAATATTCGTTCCGATCGTCCTCGGCGATCCTGCAACTGGTGGATACAACGCTCGCCCCGCATACGGATGCAGGGTTTCAGGCCGATGCGGCGCATAAGGCGTTCAAATCCGCCCTGCCCGGCCGTGTTGATCTTTGGCCCGTGGTCGAGAAAACCGATGAGCCCGATGACCGTGAATGGTCCGATCCCGTCGATCAAAAGTCGGCGCATCACCATACGGTCGTTCTGGCCGATCAGGTCGCGTCGCAGATCAAGGAGCTGATCGAGGGCGAACATTATCTTCCCGTCGATACCGATACCCCCGGCGCCTTTGCGCGGCGGCGTATTCGGGCCGGTGACTTTCTGATCCTTGTGCAGCGGCGCAGTGATCTGTTCTCGGAAATCATCCGCGCGTGCAAAACAGCCGATGTGCCGATTGCGGGCGCGGACCGGCTCAAGGTCGGGGCCGAACTGGCGGTCAAGGATCTGGCGGCGCTGCTGAGCTTTCTTGCCACGCCCGAAGACAGCCTATCGCTGGCGACGGCGCTGAAATCGCCTCTGTTCGGGTGGACAGAGCAGATGTTGTTCACCCTGTCCCACTACCGCAAGGAAGATCACCTGTGGCAGGCGTTGCGCAGCAGCGATGCCTACCCCGAAACCGTTGCGATCCTCCGAGATTTGCGGGCACAGGTCGATTTCCTGCGGCCCTATGACCTGATTGAACGTATCCTGACCCGCCATGACGGGCGCCGCAAGCTGCTGGCGCGGCTGGGGTCAGAGGCAGAGGACGGGATCAACGCCATGCTCTCGCAGGCGCTATCGTATGAACGCGGCGCGATCCCCAGCCTCACGGGGTTTCTGGTGTGGATGCAGACCGACGACCTCGAGATCAAGCGCCAGATCGACAATGCCTCGGATCAGGTGCGTGTGATGACCGTGCACGGGGCAAAGGGGCTTGAGGCGCCGATCGTGATCCTGCCGGACACGGGCAAACGCCCTTTGGTGATCCGGGACGAGATCATCAAGATCGGTGACACGCCTGTGTGGAAACTGTCCGAAGGGGATATGCCCGCTGCCATGCGCGGCGCACTTGACGACCGCAAGGCGCGCGAGATGGCCGAACGGCTGCGGCTGCTCTATGTGGCGATGACGCGGGCCGAGAAATGGCTGATTGTGGCCGCGGCGGGAGAGCTGCCCAAGGATGGCAACAGCTGGTATCAGATGGTCGGTGCCGCGATGGGTCAGGCCGGTGCCAAGCCGGTTGGCAGCTCGGGCGGGATGCGGTTTGAACATGGCGACTGGGATGCGCTGCCGGTAATCGATACCGCCCCCAAAACCCACACCACGCCAGTGTTAGAGCCTGTTTTTAACACCCCTCTTACCAATATCCCATTGCGCGCCAAAACGCTGGCCCCCTCTGATCTGGGCGGTGCCAAGGCCCTGCCCGGCGATGATGGCCAGTCGGAGGATGCGGCGAAATCCTACGGCAATCTGGTGCATAAGATGCTGGAAACCCTGCCGATGATGCACAGCGACCGCTGGAACGGCGTGCTGCACACGCTGGCGCAGGGGTATGACGAAACCGTCGCCCAAGCCGCCTTGAGAGAGGCGATCGCGGTCTTGGATACGTCCGAACTGGCACATGTCTTTGGCAAGGACGCCTTGGCAGAGGTACCGATCACCGCGCCCTTGGGCACCGAACGGCTGCACGGGACAATCGACCGGCTGCTGGTGTCGGATACGGATGTATTGCTGGTGGATTACAAAACCAACCGCGTGGTGCCCGATACGCCCGATCGCTGCCCCGAAGGGCTGTTGCGCCAGATGGGAGCCTATGCCGCCGCGCTGGCGCAGGTGTTTCCCGATCACCGCATCCGCACCGCTATTTTATGGACCCGCACCGCCACGCTGATGGAACTGCCCGACGCGCTGATCACAAACGCCCTATCGCGGGTGCGCGATCTTGACGGGACGCATGGGGCTACATAGGTTCCCACTCTAACCAACCCCGTGCAGGAGCAGCAACATGGCAACCGTCGCAGTCACAGACGCAACATTCGACGCAGAAGTTAAGAATTCCGATATCCCCGTTGTGGTGGATTTCTGGGCTGAGTGGTGCGGCCCCTGTAAGCAGATCGGCCCCGCGCTCGAGGAACTTTCCTCCGAGATGGACGGCAAGGTAAAGATCGTCAAAGTCAACGTTGACGAAAACCCCAACAGCCCCGCCCAGATGGGTGTGCGCGGCATCCCTGCCCTGTTCATCTTCAAGAACGGCGAAGTCGTATCGAACCTGGCCGGCGCCCGCCCCAAGGCCGCGCTGCAAGGCTGGATCGAAGAGTCGATCTAAGCTGCCGCACCCGCAGCAAGCACATTCAATGGCGCGTCAGGCAAAGGCTTGGCGCGCTATTTTTTTGATCCGCTCGAACCGCATGACATTGGCGATAGATCCATGTTCTTGAATCCGGTTCCAGTCGGTCAGGATCTGCACCCGCGTCAGGAAGTGCACCGTGGGATCATCGGGCGGCACCAGTGTGTATCCTTCAAAGAACGCGTCCCAGGCGGCGGGGGGAACGCTATGGCCTTTGGGCAAGGCGTCAAGGTCGCCGACCATCTGGGTATAGCTTTGCAGCAGCCGCGCGATGTCATAGCCCACGGGCGACGGTGTGGTCGCTGAAAAATCGAACGCTGCCGTCTCGTCGGGCGCCATCACCAGATTATACCCGTTCAGGTCGCCATGTTTCGCCGCAATCTGGCCCGCGTGCCCTTGGGCCTGCGGCGCGTATTCCGCGATACGACCCACATAGGCTGCAAAACGTTGCTTGCCGTTGATCCGACGCGCACCGCTTTCAACACGCGCCACCAGACGGTGCAGGTGATTGACCATGAACCGCGGCTGAAACGGATGGGTGCCCTGCAAAGTTGCCCCGTGAAACGCCGCCAGCCAGCCGCCCGCCCGTCGCAGCAAGGGGGCGTGATCCTCTGCTTGGCGGCACAGGTCCAGAAACGTGTCGCCCTTGGCAAAGCACATCAGATAGGCCTGCTGGCCCGCCTCCGCCGCGAGGATCTGTGGCACGCTATAGCCGGGCACACCGTCGATCGCGTCACAGGCTGCCTGATGGGCCGCAAGCATCGCGGTGAACCTGTCGGTATCCCACGGACGGGCCACGTGTTTGAGCACGACAGAGACCCCGTCACGCCCGTCATAGCGCTGCACGATCTGGCGCTGGTTGCTGTCATCCTTGATCCACTCGGCCCCGCAGGTACAGGTTTCGGGCGCAATCCCCGCCTTGGCTGCCAATCGCTCAAATATCTGAAATCCTTCGGTTTTCAGGTCGTCTACCGGTGGCATTCAAATCCTTTCGGGACATTAGCCTTGCGAAACAGCGGCGGGGTTTTCATATAGGTTTGAACTATGGAGGCTACATGTCAAAGCAAGAATTCCCCGGCTGGCACGGGACCACCATCATCGGTGTGAAGAAAGACGGCGAAGTCGTGATCGCGGGCGACGGTCAGGTCAGCCTTGGCCAAACCGTGATCAAAGGAACCGCACGCAAGGTACGCCGGCTCAGCCCCGGCGGGTTTGACGTTGTGGCGGGTTTTGCCGGTTCGACTGCTGATGCTTTCACGCTGCTGGAACGGCTTGAAGCCAAGCTTGAAGCCACGCCCGGACAACTGGCGCGCGCCAGTGTCGAGCTTGCCAAAGACTGGCGCACCGACAAATACCTGCAAAAGCTCGAAGCGATGCTGATCGTGTCAGACGGGCGCGAGCTGCTGGTGATCACCGGCGCGGGCGACGTGCTGGAGCCTGAACATTCTGTCGCGGCCATCGGGTCGGGCGGGAATTACGCGCTGGCCGCGGCGCGCGGCATGATGGACAGCGACCGCGACGCCGAAACCGTCGCACGCGACGCGATGAAGATCGCCTCGGACATCTGCGTTTATACCAATGGTAACCTCACGGTGGAGAAAATCACACAATGACCGATCTGACCCCCCGCGAAATCGTCTCTGAACTTGACCGTTTTATCATCGGCCAGAACGACGCCAAACGCGCCGTGGCCGTGGCGCTGCGCAACCGCTGGCGCCGCAAGCAGTTGGGCGATGATCTGCGCGACGAAGTCTACCCCAAAAACATCCTGATGATCGGGCCCACCGGCGTGGGCAAGACCGAGATCAGCCGCCGCTTGGCAAAACTGGCGCGGGCCCCTTTCCTCAAGGTCGAGGCGACGAAATTCACCGAAGTCGGCTATGTCGGCCGCGATGTGGAACAGATCATTCGTGATCTGGTAGACAGCGCCATCGTCATGACCCGCGAATACATGCGCGAGGACGTGAAGGTCAGCGCCCATAAGGCCGCCGAAGAACGCGTTGTTGACGCGATTGCGGGCAAGGACGCCCGCGAAGGCACCCGCGATATGTTCCGCAAGAAGCTGAAAGCGGGCGAGCTGGACGATACGATGATCGAGCTTGAAGTCGCCGATACCTCTAGCCCGTTCCCGGCTATGGATATCCCCGGGCAACCCGGCGGCGGTATGGGGATGATGAACCTTGGCGATCTTTTTGGCAAAGCCATGGGCGGCCGGACGGTCAAGAAACGTCTGTCAGTCGCCGAAAGCTACGAGGTGCTGATCAGCGAAGAGGCCGACAAGCTGCTGGATGACGAAACCGTCAACCGCGCCGCGATCGAGGCGGTAGAGCAGAACGGCATCGTCTTTTTGGACGAGATCGACAAGGTGTGCGCCCGCTCTGACGCGCGTGGCGGCGATGTCAGCCGTGAAGGCGTGCAGCGCGACCTGCTACCCCTGATCGAGGGCACCACCGTATCGACCAAACATGGGCCGGTGAAAACGGATCATATCCTGTTTATCGCCTCGGGCGCCTTCCATATTGCCAAGCCGTCCGACCTGTTGCCCGAATTGCAGGGCCGCTTGCCGATCCGCGTCGAGCTGCGCGCGCTGACGGAGGATGATTTCGTTCGCATCCTGACCGAGACCGACAATGCGCTGACGCTGCAATACACCGCTTTGATGGGCACCGAAGAGGTCGAGGTCACATTCACCGACGAAGGTATCAAGGCGCTGGCCAAGATCGCCGCCGACGTGAACCAGTCGATCGAGAATATCGGCGCGCGGCGGCTTTACACCGTGATGGAGCGTGTCTTTGAAGAGCTGTCGTTCAGCGCGCCGGATCGCACCGGCGAAAAGATCACTGTCGACGGCGATTTCGTCGAGAAGAACCTGGGCGAGCTGACACGATCCACCGATCTGTCACGCTACGTTCTTTAGGGCTTTTCAATCTGCCATGCGCCTGAGAATGATGGCGCATGGCATACTTCAGATTTATCCGCGCCAATTGGGTGTTCTTGTTGGCGGGTTTCCTGCTGACATTTACCTCGGCCTATGGGCAGACCTATTTCATCTCGCTTTTCGCGGGCGAGATTAAGGGCAGTTTCGGGCTGTCTGACGGTCAATGGGGCGGGATCTATACCATCGGCACGACGCTCTCGGCGATCACGATGATCTGGGCGGGTGTGCTGACAGACCGGTTTCGGGTGCGCCGACTGTCATTCTGGGTGATGGTCGCGCTGGCGGGCGCCTGTCTGGCGATGGCGGCCGTGCCGAACTGGATCGCTCTGATCTTTGTTATCTATGCGCTGCGTCTGACCGGGCAGGGGATGATGTCTCAGCTTGGGGCCGTGGCGATGGTGCGCTGGTTCGAAGCCGCACGGGGCAAGGCGCTGTCGCTGTCGTCTATGGGCTTTGCGGCGGGTCAGGCGATTTTGCCGGTCGTCTTCGTCGCCCTTTTCGCAAGCTTTCACTGGCGCAGCCTTTGGGTGCTGGCCGCCGCTTTGGTGCTGATCACCATGCCGGTGATGCTGCTGCTGCTGCGGCAAGAGCGTACGCCGCAATCCATGGCGCAAAGCACGCAATCGGCGGGGATGGACGGGCAGCACTGGACGCGGATGCAGATGATCCGCCACGGGTTGTTCTGGCTGATGATCCCGCTGGTGATCGGTCCTCCGGCTTGGGGGACGGCGCTGTTCTTTCAGCAGGTCCACCTGACAGAGGTGAAGGGCTGGACGCTGGTCAGCTTTGTCGCGCTGATGCCGCTTTATACGGTGACATCCGTGGTCTCGACCTTTGTGTCGGGCTGGGCAATCGACCGGTTTGGCGTGACGCGGGTCACGCCTGTGCAAATGCTGCCTTTCGCGCTGTCTTTCGCCGTGCTCGCCTTTGCCGATACGATTGCG
This sequence comes from Sulfitobacter sp. SK025, assembly GCF_003352105.1. Classification (NCBI taxonomy): domain Bacteria; kingdom Pseudomonadati; phylum Pseudomonadota; class Alphaproteobacteria; order Rhodobacterales; family Roseobacteraceae; genus Sulfitobacter; species Sulfitobacter sp. SK025. Next base: position 393,899 of record NZ_CP025808.1, read on the forward strand.
ATGGCGGGTGTCGGGTTGATGATCTTTGGCGTGGGGCAGGGGATGCAGGCGACCGCGACCTCTGTTTTCTGGGCCGAATTCTATGGCACGCGCTATATCGGGTCGATCAAGGCCGTGGGCGCCGCGCTGATGGTGTTCGGGTCGGCCATCGGGCCGGGTGTGACGGGGCTGTTCATTGATCTGGGCGTTGATTTCCCGCAGCAGATGATCCCGATTGCGATCTACTATGCCGTGGCCGCGATCATGGCGACGGTCGGGGTGTTGCGCTATCGCAAGCGGTTGGTCGCGCCTGCCACGGCCTAACGGTGACGCCGCAGATAGACGTAATAGGCGCCGCCGCCGCCGTGGCTGATATGTGCCTGACTGACCTGAAGCACAGCTGACGACAGCGGCGGCATCGACAGCCATTGCGGCACCTGGTGGCGCAGCACGCCGTGGCGCACGGGGATCGGGCCGCCTTCGTCCCGCATCTTGCCTTTGCCGGTGATCACCAAGACAAGGCGCCGCCCCTTGGCATGCGAGCCCAGAATGAACTTGGTCAGCGCAGGGTGAGCGCGGTCCAGCGTCATGCCGTGAAGGTCGATGCGACCCTCGGGGCGCATCTTGCCCCGCTTGAGCTTGCCAAACGCCTTTGAATCCATCTGCACCGGTGCCTGACGCAGCTGATCGGGCAGGGAGGGCATCAGATCATGGGTGTTTCGCCGCGGCTTGGGATCGGGCTTGCCCATGACGACAGAGCTGCGCTTGCGGATTTGCGGCGGCGTCGGCGTGGGGCCGTGGATCGGGGAGGTGCCGTCAATCTCGGCGCGGAACAGCTTGTCAACGTCGAGCTTTTCCGTCCGCTCTGTCACCTTTTTCCAGAGCGACAGATCATCCTTATCCAGACGCTTGCGGCTCATAGTAGCGGCTCCGGCAAAAGCGCATAGGCGCGCTGGATCGGCATCAGGACCATCATCCGCCCCGGATCACGCAGCTTGCCCGCGGCACGCCCCGCCTTGTCGCCGGTGCCAAAGAACACATCCGCCCGTTGCGCGCCCTTGATCGCCGACCCGGTATCCTGCGCGATCATCAAGCGGTGCATCGGTTCCTTGCCCTCTTTTTCGATCCAGACAGGGGCACCGAGCGGTACAAAATTGGGGTCCACAGCAACGGTGCGCAGGGTGGTCACCGACCGGTTCATCGCGCCAAGCGGCCCCTGATCGGCGGGCACCTGATTGACCTCGCGAAAGAACACATAGGACGGGTTGTGATACAGCAGCTCGCGTCCGTCATCAGGATTACGGCGAACCCAGTTCTTGATCACCTCTGCGCTGACCTGATGCGGGTCATAGACGCCGCGGCGCACCAGTTCGACGCCGATCGACCGGTACGGGTGACCGTTCGCACCACGGTATCCCACGCGCAGATAATTTCCATCGGGCAGCCTGATGCGGCCAGAGCCTTGGATTTGCAGAAAGAAAAGTTCGACCGGGTCGTCGACATAGGCGATCTCAAGGCCGCGGCCCTTCATCACGTCGGTATCCAGAATATCGCGGCGGGTCAGCCACGGGTTGTTCGCCTTCGCCTCTGGCGGCATGGCATAGACCGGATAGCGGTAGCGGTCGGAGGGGTAGAGATCGCCGTCAAGTTCAGGTTCGAAATAGCCCGTGAACATCGCCTCGTTGCCGTCCTCGATCAACACAGGCCGGAACAGAAGTTCAAAGAACTGGCGTGGATCGGGGTCGGATCTGGCATAGGCGCAGATGTTGCGCCAATCGACATCCTTCATATCACCGCAGGTATTCAGAAACGCGCGCAGGGCGGCGGCGTGGTCGTCGGTTTCCCACCCCTCAAGCTGGTCGAACGACAGGATCGAATAGGACACATCTGTCGCAGAAGCGGGCGGCGCCATCAGGCCCGCCCACAGCAATGCACCCGCACAGGCACGCTTTAACCGTCTGTAGAAACGAGCAGCCAATTTGGATCATCCGAGCCCATGACACGGGCAAACACCCATGTGTCTTTTTGACGATTGACCTCTGTCGTGCTGCCTTCGACGATTTCACCATCGCGGTCTTTCACGACCGACGTCAGCTCGGCCACGAAACGGATCGTCAGCTCTGCCTCGTTGGTGGTCTTGTCCATCGTGGCGTTCTCAAGCTCCATCTCGCGGATGCCGATAAAGTGGCTTTCCACGGTCAGGCCCTGATCTTCACGCGCGGCAACGCCTTCGACAAAGCTTTCGTAGATGTCTTCCGAGAGGAAGGGTTTGATCTCGTCCAGATTACCGTGTTCGTAGCCCATCACGATCATCTCGTAGGCGCCGCGGGCGCCGCCCAGAAAGTCGCTGACCCCAAAGGACGGCTCGACACGCTTCATCTCGGCCAGTGCGAGCGCGGTATCGGACCCTTCGGGCGCGTGATCGGTAATATCCAGATCGGGGCCACCTTCGATGACTTCGAACGCGGGGCCGCTGGGGCGTTCGGGTTTCTCGCTGACCTCGGCCGGTTTTTCAAAACCGGTGCGTGTGCCAAGCACATTCTTGAGCCGCAGGATCAGGAACACGGCAATAGCGGCCAGTACCAGAAGCTGTATCATGGGCGAATTCATAGGTACCTCGTGCTGAGAAACATGGAAACGTCGGTCTAGTGCCCCTATGTAGGGTGTGAACCGGGCCAAGTCCACTCTGGCCCATAGGAAAGGACGCATGCCATGTGGCTGTTTTTGGCTTTTATTGCCGTACCGTTGATAGAAATAACGTTGTTCATTCAGGTGGGTGGGGCAATTGGCCTCGGCTGGACGCTGGCGATTGTTGTTTCTACCGCGATCATCGGCACCTATCTGATGCGCGCTCAGGGTGCGCTGGCACTTGGCCAGATCAAATCGTCCCTGTCCGAAGTCCGTGATCCGACCGAACCGCTGGTGCATGGCGCGATGATCCTGTTTGCCGGCGCGTTGCTGCTGACACCGGGGTTTTTCACCGATGCCCTGGGCTTTGCCCTGCTGATCCCCGGTGTGCGCACCGCTGCGTTCAAAGCTGCACGCAGCAAGGTCAACGTGAGCAGCGTCCATATGGGCGGCACCTCGGGGCCACGGCGCCCACAGCCCCATCGTCCGATGCAGGGGGATGTGATCGATGGCGAATACCACGAGCTGTCGGAACAGGACCGCGGGCCCAAACGCCCCTCTGGCTGGACAGACCACTGACGACGGGGCATTGACTGCGGGCCACTGACTTCAGGCCATTTGATGCGGGCCATTGAGCGCGGCAAGGCGATCTGATAAGCCCGACTAAATGAGTTTATTGTCTTAAGGAGCCTTTAAATGGCTGAAGAAGAAGCAACACAACCGACCCAGGCCGCACAGCCGCAGATGCGTATTCTGGGTCAGTTCATCCGTGATATGTCCTTTGAAAACATCATGGCGCAAAAAGGCGCGCCGACAGATGTGCAACCCGACGTTCAGGTTCAGGTCAATCTGGATGCGAAAAAGCGGTCGGCCGAGAACCAGTATGAATCCGCGATCAAGCTTCAGGTTACGTCAAAAGCCAAAGGTGGCGACGCGACGCTGTTCCTGCTGGAAATCGACTATGTCGGTATCTTCCACGTTGAAAACGTGCCCGAAGACCAGATGCACCCGTTCTTGCTGATTGAATGCCCGCGCATGATCTTCCCGTTCCTGCGCCGCGTTGTCAGCGATGTGACCCGCGACGGTGGCTTCCCGCCGCTGAACCTAGAAAACATCGACTTTGTTGCGCTGTATCGCAACGAGATCGCGCGCCGTCAGGCCGAGAATACGCAAAAAGCGGACGCCTAAAGCGTCTTCCACACAGCGCTGTCGCCCAGTTTATCGACAAATTCGGTATGGGCGGCGGCCTCTTGCGGGGTAATCCGCGAGGGCAGGGGCGTCGGGCGCGGTTTTGGCGTCCAATCGGGGGTGGTGTCGCCCTCTTTCTTTTCCGGTTTGGTCGACAGGCCGAAGTCCGGTTGCCGCCCGCCAATCAGCTCTAGATAGACATCCGCCAGAATTTCACTGTCGAGCAAAGCACCGTGGAGCGTCCGCGACGTGTTATCGATGCCAAAGCGGCGGCACAGCGCATCCAGCGACGCGGGCGAGCCCGGAAAGCGTTTGCGCGCGATGGCCAGCGTATCAAGCGCCTGTTCCCACGGGATCTGGGGCAGACCCATCCATTTCAATTCCGCGTTCAGAAACTTGATATCGAAGGCGGCATTGTGGATCACCAGCTTTGAATCACCGATGAAATCCAGAAAATCCTGCCCGATCTGCGCAAACTTGGGTTTGTCGCGCAAAAACTCGTCGCCCAGCCCGTGCACTTCGAAGGCTTCGGCGGGCATGCTGCGTTCGGGATTGATATATTGGTGATAGGTATTGCCGGTCGCCACGTGACCCATCAGTTCAACCGCACCGATTTCAACGATCCTATCGCCGCTTTCAGGGTCGAATCCGGTGGTTTCCGTATCCAGTACGATCTCACGCATGGGACAGCTTTCCTTTGATATCGTCGATGACAGCCTCCACCTGTGCGCGGGCGTGGGGCAGGGTGTCTGTTTCAATCACATAATCGGCCAAAGCGCATTTTTCATCGTTTGGCATCTGTTTGGCGCGGATGTTTTTGAACTGTTCCAGCGTCATCGTCCCGCGCGCCATCACACGCTTTTGCTGGATGTCGGCCGAGACCGTGACACAGGCCACCGCATCCATGCGTTTGTCACCACCGGTTTCAAAAATCAACGGGATGTCGAGCACGACGATCTTGGCCTTTGTGTCCGCGAGAAAGGCCGCCCGATCTTCACCGACCAGCGGATGCACGATGCTTTCGATCGTTTTCAATACGGTGGGGTCCGCATCAATCAGGCTTTTGAGTGCGGGCCTCGACACTTCGCCCGCAACCACCGCATCGGGCAGCGTTTCCTGAAACGCCGCGACGGCCGCCCCCCCCTTGGCATAGAGCCGATGCACGGCGGCGTCCGCGTCCCAGACGGCGCAGCCAAGATCAGCGAACATTTGTGCGGTGGTCGATTTCCCCATACCGATCGACCCGGTCAGACCCAGAAGAAACATCAGCGCAACGCCGCCAGACGTGTTTCATGGTCCACCGTCGGCCGCGCGCCAAACCACCGTTCGAACCCCGGCACCGCCTGATGCAAAAGCATGCCTAAACCGTCAACAGTGACGCATCCCTCCGCCTCTGCGGTTGCCAGAAGCGTGGTTTTCAACGGCGCATAGACCAGATCCGTAACCACGGTATCGGCGCGCAGCCCATCAAGCGGCACGCGCAGCTCGGATTTTCCGATCATCCCCAGCGACGTGGTGTTCACCACCAAGGACGCATGGCTGACCATCGTCCCCGCCTGCGACCAGTCATAGACCGTCACGCGGTTACCAAAGACCGACCGCAACCGTTCGGCACGCACACGGGTGCGATTGGCAAGCAGAATTTCGGGCACGCCGGCGTCCAGTAGAGAAGAGATCACGGCACGCGCGGCGCCGCCGGCACCAAAGACGCAGGCGGGGCCGTCACCCGGCACCCAATCCGGCGCGCCTGCCTTGAGGTTTTCGATAAACCCGTAACCGTCCGTATTATCGCCCTGAATTTTACCGTCTGCGCGGAAGGTGATCGTATTCACCGCCCCAATCATCGCGGCGCGGTCTGTGATGATATCAGCGATCTCGATCACCGCTTCTTTATGGGGGATCGTGACATTGGCACCGATGAACCCCATTTTCGGCATCGCCTCAAGCACTTGGCGCAGATCTTCGGGTTCGACGTGCAGGGGGATATAGGCCCCCTTCAGCCCAAGCGTTTTCAGCCAGTGCCCGTGGATCTGCGGGGATTTTGAATGGGCAATCGGCGATCCGATCACACCTGCCAGCGGTATTTTAGCCAAGCTCATGCGGATAGATCCCCCCGTAGCGTCAGATAATTCAACAGTTCAAGCAGGGGTAACCCTAGGACATTAAAGTAATCGCCTTCAATGCCGCTGAACAGCCTGACGCCTTCCTCTTCTAGTTTATAGGCGCCGACCGCATGTTGGATACTGTCCCAGTTCCGCGCGACATACTCCTCTATATAGCTGTCGGACGCGTCGCGCATGCGCAGCCGCACCTGACCCACGTGACGCCAGATCGGTTTGCCATCCTCGACGATCACCACGGCGGACAGCAAGCTATGGCGATCGCCGCGCAGGGATTTAAGCTGGGCAATCGCATCGTCTGGCGTGGCGGGTTTTGACAGTAGCGTCCCGCGATGGTCGAGCACCTGATCACAGCCCATCACCAAGGCGCCCGGGGTCTTGTCGCTGACCTTGCGGGCTTTCATCTCGGCCAATGTATCGGCGATGTCACGCGGGGGGGCCTGCTCTGCCAGCAGGGCCATCTTAATCATTTGTTCATCAATGCGCGCCACGCTCACCTCATGGGGGACGCAGGCCTGTTGCAGCAGCTGTGACCGGATCGACGACCCGGAGGCGAGGATGAAACGTTGGGGCATGGGGATAAACCTGTGTGCGACGCTAGGAAGTTCTTAGGGATTTTTCTCCCGAATGGCGAGAGTGCGCGAAAGCGTCGGGAAAACCCCTGCCTGCCAGCGGGAAATTCCAGCTTTATACGGGGCGGCATAAGGATAAATCGCAAACCCCCTGAACGGAGTTAGTCCCAAGCTTATCCACAAAGCTACACAGTTTATCCCCTGAAAATTTTTTATTTAAGTATTTGAAAAAGGGTGAATTTATCCGCGCGGTGCCGAGTTATCATCGATAGGGGATTCACAACATGCACAGGTGGATAAATCGAGGTACAAAACAGTAATCCACAGAAAATGATCTCCCTACTTACATCATCATCTTTCTTCTTTTCTTATTTATATTAGTAAGAAGGCACCAACCGGAGTGTGACATGACCGACTTGCTTGCCATCGCCTATCCTTGGGTAAAATCGCTTCATATTATCTCGGTCATTTCGTGGATGGCGGCGCTGTTCTATCTGCCGCGGCTTCTGGTGCATCATACAGAGCAGGTGGGCCAAAGCGGCCAGACCCACGATCTTTTCAAGATGATGGAGTTCAAGCTCGCCACCGTGATCATGCGCCCCGCGATGATCGGCACCTGGATTTTCGGGCTGGCGCTGGTGTTCACACCGGGCATCGTCGACTGGGCCGCTGTGTGGCCCTGGACGAAAGGCGCAAGCGTATTTGCGATGACAGGGTTCCACGGGTGGCTTGTCGGGCGTGTGAAGGCCTTTGCAGCGGGGGAGAACCGGCTGAGCGGTAAACGTTACCGGATCATGAACGAGGTACCGACGCTGCTGATGATCATCATTGTATTCTCGGTCGTCGTGAAATTCTAAGCTGATTGACGAAACCCGCCATTCTGAGTATGTGTTTCCTGCACCCCGTCCGGGGACCGTATACATCTGCCCATTTTTATGACACGACCCGCCCGCATTCCGGGATCGGAACAGGATATTTCCATGACAACTGAAACACTTAACCTTGCGGATCTAAAGGCGCAGACGCCCAAGAATCTTCTGGCGATGGCCGAAGAGCTTGAGATCGAAAACGCATCGACCATGCGTAAAGGCGAAATGATGTTCCAGATCCTGCGCGAACGTGCGGATGAAGGCTGGGAAATCTCGGGCGATGGTGTGCTGGAAGTGTTGCAGGACGGTTTTGGCTTCCTGCGGTCGCCCGAAGCGAACTATCTGCCGGGCCCCGATGATATTTACGTCTCGCCCGAGATGATCCGCCAGCACTCGCTGCGCACGGGCGACACAATCGAAGGTCTGATCAAGGCGCCAGATGATGCGGAGCGGTATTTCGCGCTGACAGATGTCACCAAGATCAACTTTGAAGAGCCGGAAAAAGCGCGCCACAAGGTCGCCTTTGAAAACCTGACGCCGCTTTACCCCGATGAACGTCTGACGATGGAAGTCGATGATCCGACGATAAAGGACCGGTCCTCGCGTATCATCGATCTGGTATCGCCCATCGGTAAGGGCCAGCGCTGCTTGATCGTGGCGCCGCCACGGACCGGTAAAACGGTTCTGCTGCAAAACATCGCCAATTCGATCGAACAGAACCACCCCGAGTGCTACCTGATCGTTCTGCTGATTGACGAACGCCCCGAAGAAGTCACTGATATGCAGCGTAGTGTCAAAGGAGAGGTTGTTTCTTCCACCTTCGACGAGCCTGCAACGCGCCACGTGGCCGTGTCGGAAATGGTCATCGAAAAGGCGAAACGTCTGGTCGAGCATAAGCGTGACGTTGTGATCTTGCTGGATTCGATCACCCGTCTGGGCCGCGCGTTCAACACTGTTGTGCCGTCGTCGGGTAAGGTTCTGACCGGTGGTGTTGATGCCAACGCGCTGCAACGCCCCAAACGTTTCTTCGGCGCCGCGCGGAACATCGAAGAGGGTGGGTCGCTGACCATTATCGCTACTGCTCTGATCGATACCGGCAGCCGCATGGACGAGGTGATCTTTGAAGAATTCAAAGGGACTGGTAACTCTGAAATCGTGCTGGATCGCAAGATTGCGGACAAGCGCGTCTTCCCTGCGATCGATATTCTGAAGTCCGGTACGCGGAAAGAGGATCTGCTGGTCGACAAGAACGATCTGCAAAAGACCTTTGTGTTGCGTCGTATTCTGAACCCGATGGGTACGACAGATGCGATTGAATTCCTGATCGGGAAGTTGAAGCAAACCAAGACGAACTCCGATTTCTTCGACTCAATGAATAGCTAAATATTCACTTAAATCAGTGGGTTAAATGATATGGATACGATATTCGCCCAAGCCACAGCGCAGGGGCGGGCCGGTGTTTGCGTCATTCGTATCTCGGGCCCGCAAGCGTTTTTTATCGCTGAAACCATCGCGCAGCCGTTGCCCGCCCCGCGGATGGCCGCGGTGCGCGCAATTAGTGACGCCGATGGGCAGGTGATTGATCGTGCCCTTGTCCTGACTTTCGAAAGTCCGAACAGCTTTACCGGCGAAGACACGGTCGAGCTTCATTTGCATGGGAGCATCGCGGTGGTGCGTGCGGTACTGGCGCTGCTCTCTGGTTTTGACGGCACGCGCCTTGCCGAGCCGGGCGAATTTACCCGCCGTGCGATGGAGAATGGCAAGCTGGATCTCACGCAGGTTGAAGGCTTGGGCGACCTCATCGAGGCAGAGACCGAAGCGCAGCGAAAACAAGCCTTGCGCGTTTTGTCCGGTCACCTGGGTCAAAAGGTCGATATCTGGCGCGAAAAACTGATCCGCGCGGCCGCTCTGCTTGAGGTGACCATTGATTTCGCGGATGAAGACGTTCCTGTCGATGTCTCGCCCGAGGTTACGGAACTGCTGAATGCGGTGAACATCGATATTCTGGCTGAAATCGCCGGTACCCATACGGCGGAACGTATCCGAACGGGTTTTGAGGTCGCTATCATCGGCCGGCCCAATGCCGGGAAATCGACTTTGTTGAACGCATTGGCGGGGCGCGATGCGGCGATCACCTCTGCCGTGGCGGGTACGACGCGAGACGTGATCGAGGTCCGGATGGACCTTGGTGGCCTGCCGGTGACCTTGCTGGATACGGCGGGCTTGCGCGAGGGGGCAGACGAGGTCGAAGCCATCGGGATCGACCGCGCGAAAACCCGCGGCGAGCAAGCTGACCTGCGCGTGTTTTTGAGTGAAGAGGGTGAGGAACTGCCTGTTGCCGCAACTGCGGATGATATCGTCCTGCGACCAAAGGGTGACTTACGCGATAGCGCGGACGACGCTATATCTGGTGTGACGGGGCAGGGCGTACCGCAGCTGATAGAAAGAATACAGACCATCCTTGGCGCGCGAAGTCTGAATGCCGGCCTTGCAACGCACGAACGTCACCGCGTTGCATTGCAGAAATCAGCCGAGGGATTAGCCGCTGCGATGTTGGTTCTGGATCACGGCCCCGATCAATATGATATAGCATCAGAAGAACTGCGCCATTCGATTCGCGCGCTTGAGGCGCTGGTAGGCCGAATTGACGTTGAGAACCTGCTGGATGTAATCTTTTCGAGCTTTTGCTTGGGAAAATAGATGGAGTGTTTCACGTGAAACATTTTGACGTGATAGTTATCGGTGGCGGCCATGCCGGGGCCGAAGCGGCCCACGCATCCGCGCGTATGGGCGCGAATACTGCTTTGATCACGATGTCGCGCGATGGGATCGGGGTGATGTCCTGCAATCCGGCTATCGGTGGCCTGGGTAAGGGGCATTTGGTGCGCGAGATTGACGCGCTGGATGGTGTTATGGGTCGTGTCGCGGACAAAGCCGGCATCCAGTTCCGTCTTTTGAACCGCCGCAAGGGGCCCGCTGTTCAAGGCCCGCGGGCGCAAGCGGACCGGGCGATCTATCGGAGAGAAATGCTGGCCGAGACCGAACGCCAGGAGAATCTGACCATCGTAGAGGGTGAGGTGACCGACTTCATTCTCGACAATGGTAAGGTTTCTGGTGCCGTTCTTGCCGATGGTGAACAGATCTCCGCGGCTGCCGTTGTTTTGACGACGGGTACTTTCTTGCGCGGGGTCATCCATATTGGGGATATGTCGCGCTCCGGCGGTCGGATGGGCGATAAAGCCTCCGTCGACCTGGCAAACCGCATTGATTCGTTCAACTTGCCACTCGGCCGCTTGAAGACGGGGACGCCACCGCGTCTGGACGGACGGACGATTGACTGGGAAAAGCTGGAATCGCAACCCGGGGATGATGAGCCTGTCTTGTTCTCGTTCTTGTCAGAGACGACGTCGGCCCCGCAAATCTCCTGCGGTATTACGCATACCAATGAAGAAACGCATCAAATTATTCGCGATAACCTGTCGCGCTCCGCGATGTACGGGGGGCATATCGACGGGGTAGGGCCTCGATACTGCCCGTCGATTGAAGATAAAGTTGTCCGCTTCGCTGACAAAACCTCGCACCAAGTTTTCCTGGAGCCTGAGGGCGCCGATGACCATACGATCTACCCCAATGGTATTTCGACCTCGCTGCCTGAGGATGTTCAACTTGCCTATGTGCGGTCGATGGTTGGGTTGGAAAATGTTGAAATCATCCAGCCCGGTTATGCGATTGAATATGACTATGTCGACCCCCGCGCCCTTGATCTGGCCCTTTCCGTGAGGACTGTGCCTGGCCTATATCTCGCTGGTCAGATCAACGGGACCACCGGCTATGAAGAAGCTGCAGCACAAGGGTTGGTTGCCGGATTGAACGCGGCACTTTCAGCACAGGGTAAAGAACCGGTGACGTTCAGCCGCGCCGATAGCTATATTGGCGTGATGATTGATGACCTGACCACCCGAGGCGTGACAGAGCCCTATCGCATGTTCACCTCTCGCGCCGAATTCCGTTTGTCGCTTCGTGCTGATAACGCTGACCAGCGCCTCACCCCTTTGGCGATTGCCTTGGGCTGCGTCTCGCAAGAGCGGGTTGCGCATTTTAGCGCCAAAATGGCCAAGATCGACGCAGCGATGGCAGAACTGACGAATACGCCCTATGCATCAAAGGCGATCGAGGCGGCAGGGATCAAGGTTAGCCAGGACGGAACAAAGCGGACCGGTTTCCAACTATTGGCGTTTCCGGACGTGACATTCGAGCAGATCGTCTTGATTAATCCAGCGCTTGATGCGGTAGAACCCGAAATTCGCCGTCAGGTCGAGCGGGATGCGCTATATGCAAATTATATCGCGCGTCAGCAACGGGATATCGACCTCCTCCAGAAGGACGAGGCGCATGTTATTCCCGCGAGTTTTGATTATGAAGCCATCGACGGGCTGTCAAATGAGCTTACCTCGAAGCTGTCGCTGATACGCCCGACCAATCTCGCGCAGGCGGCTCGAATTGACGGTATGACACCCTCGGCCTTGACGCTGCTTCTGTCTCATCTCAAGCGCGGCAGCCAGAAGAAGTCTGCATGATGGGCGCTTTTGAGCAAGATGTTTCACGTGAAACATTGGAAAAGCTTCAGCATTTCTCGCAATTGGTCGAGAAGTGGACGGCGAAGATTAATCTGATATCTAAGCCGAGCGTCCCTGAGATGTGGGAGCGTCACATTCTGGATTCTCTACAAATCTATTCCCACGCGCCGAATGCGGGCCATTGGGTAGATCTTGGAAGCGGTGGCGGTTTTCCGGCAATTGTCGTGGCGCTGATGTCGCAGCAAGACGAGCGTGCGACGAAATTTACCTTGGTCGAAAGCGACCAACGTAAATGCGCGTTCCTGAGAACAGCCATTCGGGAGCTTGAGCTGAACGCAACAGTGGCGAACGCGCGGATTGAGGCGATCGAACCCTTGGAAGCAGACGTTCTAAGCGCGCGGGCCTTGTCCGACTTGACCGCTTTGCTTGGCTTTGCAGATCGCCATCTCTTACCCACTGGCACTGCGCTTTTCCCGAAGGGGGAGAACTGGCGCGCAGAGGATGCCGCCGCGAGAGAGACATGGGCATATACCTGCGACGCTATCCAAAGCCAGACGAACCCCTCCGCCGCAATTCTTAAGATCAAGGAAATCAAACATGTCTGATCTGTCTCGACCTTCGGGGCCCAAAATTATTGCGATTGCGAACCAGAAGGGTGGGGTGGGCAAAACCACGACGACGATCAACCTCGCGGCGGCTCTGGTTGAGCAGAAGCAGCGCGTTCTGGTGATTGACCTTGATCCGCAGGGCAACGCGTCAACTGGTCTGGGCATCGAATTGGATGATCGGGAATTTACAACCTACGAGCTTTTGCTTGAGGATATCGACCTTGATCAAGTGATTATGACGACCGAGACTGAAGGCCTGTATATCGTTGCCGCCACTGTCGATCTCAGTTCCGCAGATATGGAATTGATCGCTAATGAAAAGCGTAGTTTTCTTCTGCACGACGCCCTACGGCAGACGCAGATGGACAGCTACGCCTTCGACTATATTCTGATAGATTGCCCGCCATCGCTGAACTTGCTGACGGTGAACGCGATGATCGCGGCGCATTCGGTGCTTGTCCCACTACAAAGCGAGTTTTTCGCGCTTGAAGGTTTGTCGCAATTGATGCTCACCATCCGCGAAGTGCGCCAGAGCGGGAACAAGGATCTACGGATCGAAGGAATTTTGCTGACGATGTATGATCAGCGGAACAACCTGTCGCAACAGGTTGAGCAGGACGCCCGAAGCAATTTGGGCGAACTGGTATATAGAACCGTTATTCCGCGCAACGTAAGGGTCAGTGAGGCACCCAGTTACGCGATGCCGGTTCTAAGTTACGATAGCGGGTCGAAAGGTGCCAAAGCGTACCGCGATCTGGCGAAAGAAGTACTGGCAAATAGTGCCGTATAAATAAGGGGTCAGGCAATGGCAGATAAAGACAAACGGCGCGGTTTGGGTCGAGGATTGTCGGCTTTGATGGCGGACGTAGCGGAGACACAAACGGTGGCATCAGAAGGCGCGGCGGAACAGTATGTTCCTATTGAAAAGATTTCCCCCAATCCGGAGCAGCCGCGCAAGCGGTTTGATCCGCAGGATTTGGATGATCTTGCAAACTCTATCCGCGAAAAGGGCGTTATCCAGCCGCTGATCGTACGCCGCCGCGATGATGGGACGTTCGAAATTGTCGCGGGTGAACGCCGTTGGCGCGCGTCGCAGATGGCGCAACTGCATGAACTTCCGATCATCGTGCGCGAGTTCACCGATGTCGAAGTTCTCGAAGTTGCGATTATCGAGAACATCCAGCGGGCGGACCTCAATTCAATCGAGGAAGCGGCGGGCTATCGTCAGCTGATGGACCGTTTTGGTCACACGCAAGAGAAGATGGCCGAAGCCTTGGGTAAAAGCCGCAGTCATATCGCCAACTTGCTGCGCTTGCTGAACTTGCCCGAAAATGTTCTGGAAATGGTGCGTCAGGGCGATCTGACAGCGGGTCACGCTCGGACCTTGGTGCCGTCGAAGAACCCTGAAAAGCTGGCCAAACAGATTATCGCGGGCGGCTTGTCGGTGCGCGCGGCCGAGGCGCTGATCAAGAAAGAGCAGCAAGCTGAGAATGAGGGACCAAACAAGCGGGCGGGGAAATCCTCGAACGAAAAAGACGCGGATACCCGCGCGCTTGAAGGGGATCTGTCAGCGAACCTTGGATTGAAGGTAACCCTGAACCACAAGCCGGGGCAGGAGGCGGGGCAGATGGTGCTGCACTACACGACGATGGACGAGCTGGACGAGCTTTGCCAACGTCTGTCGGCTTCCTAATCCGACAAAAGCTCGGCCAGGATCGCGTTTAGCACCATAAAGCCCTGATCCGTTACATAAAGCTGGTCTTTATCCCTAGAAATCATCCCGATGTCCTGCATCTGGGTGATTTTTTTTGTCGAAAGCGGTGCGCCGGAAAGCGCCTCGTACCGACGCAGGTCCACGCCTTCTTTCAGACGCAGCCCCATCATCAGAAACTCGCTCCCCTGATCTTCGGTCGTCAGAAGCTCGCGGGGCTTTTCGGTGGCACCGCTGGCAGCAGCGTCAAGCCAGCGTTTGGGGTTGCTAAAACATTCGGTCGCAAAGCGATTGCCGTTCTGGGTCAGGCGCCCGTGTGCCCCCGGACCGATGCCAAGATAATCACCATAGCGCCAGTAGATCAGATTGTGCCGCGACTGCGCCCCGTCGCGGGCGTGGTTCGATACCTCGTAAGAGGGCATCCCCATCTCGCCGCAAATATCCTGAGTTGCCGCATACATATCGGCACCCAGATCATCGCTGGGCAATCCGCGCAGCTTTCCTACCGCATAGCGGTCGCCAAAGGCGGTGCCTTGTTCAATGGTTAGTTGATACAGCGACATATGGTCTATCGCTAGGGATAGGGCCTGTTTTAGCTCGGCTTTCCAGTCGGGCAAGCTCTGGTTCTGGCGGCCATAGATCAGATCAAAACTGACGCGTTCGAAGGTATTGCGGGCAATGTCAAAAGCGGCAAGCCCTTCGTCGACCGTATGGATGCGGCCCAGACGTTTCAGGTCCGCGACATTCAGGGCCTGTATCCCCATTGAAATACGGTTCACGCCCGCCTGACGGAAGGCCGCAAAACGGTCGGCCTCAACCGAACCGGGGTTCGCCTCGAGCGTGATTTCCAGATCATTCGCTGTGGGCCACAGTCGACGGATCGCGGCGATGACATCGGCGACGACATCGGGGTCCATCAGGCTGGGGGTGCCACCGCCGAAAAAGACGGCGTTCAAGACGCGCCCTTGGGTTTCGGCGGCGCCGCGTTCAAGCTCTGCCAGATAGGCATCGCGCCAGGCCCGTTGATCGATTGTGCGACTAACATGACTGTTAAAGTCACAATAGGGGCATTTCGCCTCGCAAAACGGCCAATGGATATAAAGGCCAAAGCCCCCCTGGCGCCAATCCTCAGTCAAAGCAGGCAGAGATCAGTTTGGCGAATGCGTCCGCACGGTGGCTGATTGCGTTCTTGGCGTCGGCGGACATTTCGCCAAAGGTCTGCTCGTGCCCGTCGGGTTGGAACATCGGGTCATAGCCGTGACCGATGTCGCCGCGGATCGGCCAGACGAGCGTGCCGTTCACGCGGCCTTCGAAAACCTCTTCATGGCCGTCGGGCCAGACCAATACCAATGTCGCGCAGAACCGCGCGCGGCGCGGGTGGGGGGCGTTTGCCTCTTCCAGTAACCTGTGGGTCTTGGTCATCGCCATGACGAAATCGCGGCCGTTGGGCGTTTCGGACCAATCGGCGGTATAGACGCCGGGGGCATTGTCCAGCGCTTCGACCTCGATCCCGGAGTCATCTGCAAGCGCGGGAAGGCCCGTTGCCGCCACCGCCGCACGTGCTTTGATGCGGGCGTTGCCGATGAAAGTGTTTTCGGTTTCCTCCGGCTCGCCCAGGTTCATTTCGGCGGCGCCTTTGACGGTGACGCCGAAGGGGGCGAAAAGCTCGGTCATTTCCTGCAGCTTGCCAGCGTTGTGGGTGGCGACCAGGATCTGGTCGCCGGTGAATTTACGGGTCATGCGGTGGCTGCCTTCTGCTTCTCGACCAGCTCTGCCACGCCCTTTTCAGCGAGGTCCATCAGCTGGTTCATCTGGTCGCGCGAATAGGTGGAGCCTTCGGCGCTCATCTGGATCTCGATCAGTTTGCCGGTGCCGGTCATAATAAAGTTACCGTCCACGCCTGCTTCGGAATCCTCGGGGTAATCAAGGTCAAGCACGGGCTGGCCCGCATAGATGCCGCAGCTGATCGCGGCGACCGGATCGACCAGCGGGTCGCTGACCACGTCGCCCGCCTTCATCAGCTTGTTCACCGCCAGTTTCAACGCGACCCAACCGCCCGTGATAGAGGCACAACGCGTGCCGCCGTCGGCCTGCAGCACGTCACAGTCGATGGTGATCTGACGTTCGCCCAAGGCGCTACGATCCACGCCGGCGCGCAGGGCGCGACCGATAAGGCGTTGAATTTCAACGGTGCGGCCCCCTTGTTTGCCCATTGCCGCCTCGCGGCGCATACGGGTGTTGGTGGCACGGGGCAGCATGCCGTATTCCGCCGTGACCCAGCCCAGACCGGAGCCTTTGATGAAGGGCGGCACGCGGTCCTCGATCGTGGCGGTACACAGCACATGGGTGTCGCCCATCTTGATCAGGGCCGATCCTTCGGCGTGTTTGGTGAATCCCGTTTCAATCGATACGGCACGCAGTTCGTCAAGTTTCCGACCAGAGGGGCGCATAGGTATTTCCTTTTCCATTTGCCATTGGGGATAACTCTGCGTTGCGGCGCGATGCAACCCCGATTGACGTTTGCCCCCTGTCGCACATACTTCTCCCACTATGGACAAAACACCTACAGTTTTAGACGAGATGAACGACCGCTCGCGCGAGGTGTTCCGCCGCGTGGTCGAAGGCTATCTGGCGAATGGCGATCCCGTGGGGTCGCGCACGCTGACCCGTGATTTCAGCGAAAAGGTCAGCGCGGCGACGATCCGTAATGTGATGCAGGATCTTGAATATATGGGACTGCTCGGCAGCCCCCATGTCAGCGCGGGTCGTATCCCGACGCAGATGGGGCTGCGCATGTTCGTCGACGGGATGATCGAGATCGGCGATCCAACCGAGATGGACCGTGAAAAGATCGATGCGACCGTTGGCAGCAACAACGCCGATGTCAGCGGCATTCTTGATCGGGTGGGGTCGGCGCTGTCCGGCGTGACCCAGGGCGCCTCGCTTGTGCTGACGCCCAAGCACGAGGCACCGATCAAGCATATCGAATTTGTTTCACTGTCTCACGATAGGGCGCTGGTCGTTTTGGTATTCTCCGACGGTCACGTGGAGAACCGGTTGTTCACACCGCCGCCGGGCCAGACCCCCAGCAGCATGCGAGAAGCCGCGAATTTCCTGAATGCGCTGGTCGAGGGGAAAACCATCTCGGAATTGCAGCGCACCATCGCGCATGAGATCAGCCAGCGGCGCCAGCAGATTGACGTACTGGCGCAGCAGCTTGTCGAGAGCGGTCTGGCGCTGTGGCAGGGCGAAGGGGAATCCCCCGAGCGGTTGATCGTGCGCGGACGGTCGAATCTGATCAACACCGAAGGCGAGGCCGAGAACGTCGAATTGATCCGCCAGCTGTTTGACGACCTTGAACGCAAGCGGGATATCGCGGAATTCCTTGAATTGGCCGACGCGGGCGACGGTGTGCGCATTTTTATTGGTTCTGAGAATAAACTTTTTTCACTTTCGGGTTCCTCTCTGGTCGTTTCCCCTTATATGAACGCTGATCGTAAGGTGATCGGGGCGGTCGGTGTGATCGGCCCCACGCGCCTTAATTATGGACGTATCGTGCCGATTGTGAATTACACGGCGCAGCTGGTTGGAAAGCTGATTTCGAACCGCAGCTAGAGGTGAATTATGGCAGAGCCGAAAGAGAACGAATTTCTGGATGATATCGATGACGCAGAGGCCGAAGCCTATGCCGACGAGATGTCTGAAATTGACGACGAAGCGCTGGAACTGGACGAATTGCGTGCCGAGCGTGACCAGCTGAAAGACCGTTTCATGCGGGCCCTGGCCGACGCAGAGAACGCGCGCAAACGGTCTGACAAGGACCGTCGCGAGGCGGAAAACTATGGCGGGTCGAAACTGGCACGCGACATGCTGCCGGTCTACGACAATATGAAACGCGCCCTGGAGGCCGCTACAGAAGAGCAGCGCACCATCTCCGGCCCATTGCTGGAAGGGATCGAGCTGACGATGCGCGAGTTGCTGAGCGTGTTCAAGAAGCACGGCATCGAAGTCATCTCGCCCGCAGTGGGTGACAAGTTCGATCCGCAGCATCATCAGGCGATGTTCGAGGCGCCCGTGCCAGACACCAAATCAGGCGATATCATCCAGGTCGCCGCCGAAGGTTTTATGTTGCACGACCGTCTGCTGCGTCCGGCGCAGGTTGGCGTTTCCTCTACCCCCGCAGGGTAAACGCCCGGGATAGAGCGGCCCTTCGGGGAGGATTTAACACCATTTGGAAGCGAGGGAGGCGGTCAGGTTTTGGCCGCCTCTTTCAATTTATAAAGCAGGTCGAGCGCTTCACGTGGAGAGAGCTCGTCGGGGATAATCTCGGCCAGCGTTTCTTCAAGCTTGGAGCTTTGTTTTGGTTGAGGCGCAGGTGCCGGTGCCACGGCAAACAGGGGCAGGTCGTCGATCAGGGTTTTCTGCGTCGCGCCGCCTTCGCGTTCGCCCTTTTCCAACGCTTCAAGCACGACGCGTGCGCGCGCGATGACGGAAGGCGGCAGGCCGGCCAATTGCGCGACCTGCACACCGTAGGACCGATCGGCGGCGCCTTTGCGGACCTCGTGCAGGAAGATCACCTCTCCGTCCCATTCCTTGACCGCGACGGTGGCGTTATCGACCCCGCCCAGCTTGTTCGAAAGCGCGGTCATTTCATGGTAGTGCGTCGCGAACAATGCGCGAGAGCGGTTGATATCGTGCAGATGTTCCAGCGTGGCCCAGGCGATGGACAAGCCGTCATAGGTCGCCGTGCCGCGCCCGATTTCATCCAGGATCACAAGCGCACGGTCGTCCGCCTGATTGAGGATTGCGGCAGTTTCGACCATTTCGACCATAAACGTGGAACGGCCTCGTGCCAGATCGTCAGAGGCACCGACACGGCTGAAAATCTGGCTGATCAGGCCGATGTGCGCGCTGGCGGCAGGCACGTAGCTGCCCATTTGCGCCATCAGGGCGATGATTGCGTTCTGCCGCAGGAAGGTCGATTTACCCGCCATGTTAGGGCCGGTCAGCAGCCAGATATTCGCGTTGTCGCCATCGGCCGACAAGGTGCAATCGTTTGCGATAAAGGGGCTGCCGGATTGCTGGGCCAAGGCACGTTCCACGACCGGATGGCGGCCCCCCTGAATGTCGAAGGCACGTGAATTATCGACGCGGGGTTTCACCCAGTTTTCGGACTGCGCCAGATCGGCCAGACCGGCGGCCAGATCAATCTCGGCCAATCCAGCCGAGGCGACACCGATCGGGCCGGAGTGATCCAGAATCGCGCGTTTCAACGTTTCATAGAGCCGCTTTTCAATCTCCAGCGCGTGGTTGCCCGCGTTGAGAATCTTTGTCTCCATCTCGGACAGTTCCACGGTTGTGAAACGGACCTGATTGGCGGTGGTCTGACGGTGGATAAAGGTATCGGACAGCGGCGCCGACAGCATTTTCTCGGCGTGGGTCGCTGTGACTTCGGCGAAATACCCAAGCACGTTGTTGTGCTTGATCTTCAACGTCGAGATACCGGTGAGCGTGATGAAATCCTGCTGCATCTGGGCAATGACGCTGCGGCCTTCGTCCCGCAGGGTGCGCACCTCGTCCAGCTCGGCGTCATACCCCGGCGCGATAAAGCCGCCGTCGCGGGCCAGCAGGGGTGGTTCGGCGATCAGCGCGTCGTCGAGCAGATCAATCAGGCTGTCATGGCCGGTAAGCCCTTTGGCGGCCTGGGCCAGCAGATCGGGCAGGGCGGCGGCTTGCATCTTGTCGGCTAGATGGCTGGCTTCGGTCAGGCCGTTGCGGATGGCGGCAAGGTCACGGGGGCCGCCACGGTCCAGCGACAGGCGCGACAGGGCGCGGTCCAGATCAGGGACATTGCGCAGATGCTGGCGGATGTCATTGCGGATCGACGGTGTGTCATAGGCAAAGCCGATCGCGTCCAGACGGGATTGAATCGTCTCTAACACACGGGAAGGTGACGAAATGCGCCGTTCCAACAGCCTAGCGCCACCGGCGGTCACCGTCTTGTCCATGACGGACAACAGCGTGCCGGCGCGACCACCGGTCAGCGCGTGTGTCAGTTCAAGATTGCGACGTGTGGCAGCGTCGATCTGCACGCTGCGGGCCTCGGCCTCTTTCTGCGGCGGGCGCAGGAGGGGGAGTTTGCCCTTCTGTGTAATCTCGAGGTAGTCGATGATCGCGCCCATGGCCGAGATATCGGCCCGTTCAAAGCTGCCGAAGGCGTCGAGCGACCCGATGCCGAACAGATCGCAGACCCGTTTTTCAGCGCTGCTGCTGTCAAAGGCAGAGCGTGCGATTGGGGTCAGCGCGATGTCGAAATCAGAGACTAATTCGCGCAAATCAGCCTCTTTCGCTTCTGACACGATCAGCTCTGACGGGGACAGACGGGCCAGTTCGGGTCCAAGCCGCGACAGGGTCAGGGGCATCACGTGAAACGCACCGGTCGAAATATCGACCCAGGCCAGCGCATGACCATCGCGGACCTCTGCAAATGCGGCCAGATAGTTGTGGCGCCGCGCTTCGAGTAGGGATTCCTCGGTCAATGTGCCGGGGGTGACCAGCCGCACGACATCGCGTTTGACCACGGATTTATAGCCGCGTTTCTTCGCCTCTGCCGGGCTTTCCATCTGTTCGCAGACCGCCACGCGGAAGCCTTTGCGGATCAGCGTCAGCAAATACCCTTCGGCGGCATGCACCGGAACGCCGCACATGGGGATGTCTTCGCCCCCGTGTTTGCCGCGTTTGGTCAGCGCGATATCCAGCGCTTCAGCCGCGGCGACGGCATCGTCAAAGAACATCTCGTAGAAATCGCCCATGCGGTAGAACAGCAGCGCTTCGGCGTACTGGGATTTAAGCTCTAGATATTGCGCCATCATTGGCGTGATTTTTTCTTCGGTCACCCTGCGCCCCCGGTTCGAGTTAACGTTGTGTACAAAACCGCGCCTCCGGACGAAAGGGCGGACCGGCTTTGCACGCGAGGCGTCGCCGCGACGTCGCGCAAACCGTGAGCGCCATCATGATTGTGTGAGGGGCCGATCGGCGATATCAAGCGGGAAACCATGAGGAAAGCCGTTCTAGTGACCAAAAACCGCATCACGTCCGAAGAGGCGCTCGCCTTTCACCTTGAACCCACGCCGGGCAAGTTCGAAATCACCGCAACCGTCCCGATGACGACCCAGCGGGATCTGAGCCTCGCCTATTCCCCCGGTGTTGCCGTTCCCTGTGAAGCGATCGCCGAAAATCCCGAGCTGGCATATGACTATACCAACAAGGGCAATATGGTCGCGGTGATTTCCAACGGCACTGCTGTTTTGGGCTTGGGCAACCTTGGTGCGCTGGCGTCGAAACCGGTGATGGAGGGCAAGTCGGTGCTGTTCAAACGGTTCGCCGACGTGAATTCGATCGACGTCGAACTGGACACCGAAGACCCCGAGGCGTTCATCAACGCGGTCAAGCTGATGGGGCCGACGTTCGGCGGGATCAACCTTGAGGACATCAAGGCGCCGGAATGTTTCATCATCGAACAGCGTCTGAAAGAAGAGATGGATATTCCGGTCTTTCACGACGACCAGCACGGCACCGCGGTGATCTGTGCTGCCGGTCTGCTGAACGCCTTGCGCATTTCGGGCAAGAAGATCGAAGATGTGCAGATTGTGTTGAACGGTGCGGGGGCGGCGGGGATCGCCTGTCTTGAACTGCTCAAGGCGATGGGGGCCAAGCATAACAACTGTATCATGTGCGATACAAAAGGTGTGATCTATCAGGGCCGTACCGAGGGTATGAACCAGTGGAAGTCGGCCCATGCTGCGCAGACCGAACTGCGCACGCTGGAAGAGGCGATGAAGAACGCGGATGTGTTCCTGGGTGTGTCGGTCAAAGGGGCGGTAACGCCTGCGATGGTCGCCAGCATGGCGGATAATCCGGTGATCTTCGCGATGGCGAACCCCGATCCTGAAATCACCCCGGAGGAAGCACACGAGGTGCGCCCCGATGCGATTGTCGCCACAGGCCGCAGCGATTACCCCAATCAGGTTAACAACGTTTTGGGCTTTCCTTACCTGTTCCGCGGGGCGCTGGATATCCACGCCCGCGCCATCAACGACGAGATGAAGATCGCCTGCGCCCACGCTTTGGCCGATCTGGCACGCGAGGATGTGCCGGACGAAGTGGCGCTGGCGTATGGCAAGAACCTGAGCTTTGGTCGGGATTACATCATCCCGACGCCGTTCGATCCGCGTCTGATCCATCGTATTCCGCCTGCTGTTGCACGTGTAGGTATGGACACCGGTGCCGCGCGGCGCCCGATCATCGATATGGACGCCTACGAGCTGAGCCTGAAGTCGCGGATGGACCCGACGGCGAATATCCTGCGCGGGATCAACGCCCGTGCGCGGGCCAATCAGGCGCGGATGATCTTTGCAGAAGGGGATGACCCCAAGGTTCTGCGGGCTGCGGTGATGTATCAACGCTCCGGTCTGGGCAAGGCGCTGGTGGTCGGACGCCCCGACGACGTAAAGGCCAAGCTGACGGCGGCGGGGATGGAGGATGCCTACCGCGAAATTGAGGTCGTGAACGCGGCCAATACCCAGCACCTAGAGACGTATAAGTCATTCCTTTACAATCGCTTGCAGCGAAAAGGGTCGGACAGCAAGGATATCCACCGTCTGGCCGCCCGTGACCGCCACGTCTTTGCCGCGCTGATGTTGGCGCATGGGCATGGCGATGGTCTGGTGACCGGTGCAACCCGCAAATCCGCCCATGTTCTTGAACGGCTGAACCACGTGTTCGATGCCAATGCAAAACACGGCGCCGTCGGGATCACTGCGTTGCTGCACAAGGGGCGGATTGTGTTCATCGGCGATACGCTGGTGCATGAATGGCCGAACGAAGAAGATCTTGCGAATATTGCTGAAAAAGGGGCCAAGGTCGCCCGCCACATGGGGCTTGAGCCACGGGTTGCCTTCGTCAGCTTTTCGACATTCGGCTACCCCGTGTCCGAGCGGGCAGAAAAGATGCAGCGTGCCCCCGATGTGCTGGACGCACGCGGGGTCGATTTCGAATACGAAGGCGAAATGACCGTGGATGTCGCGCTGAATGCCGAAAGCCAGAAGAACTATCCGTTCTCGCGGCTGACAGGGCCTGCGAATATCCTCGTCGTGCCGGCGCGGCATTCGGCCAGTATCTCGGTCAAATTGATGCAGGAAATGGCGGGGGCCACGGTGATCGGCCCGATCCTGACGGGGTTGGACAAGTCGATCCAGATCTGTTCGACCACATCCACCGCGAATGACATCCTGAACATGGCCATTCTGGCGGCCTGCAAGGTCGGCGAATGATCTGGAACCTCGGCTCTATCAACGCGGATAATTTCTACTATCTGCGGCATCTGCCGGCGCCGGGGGAAACGATTGCCGCGCATGATTTCCGGCAAGGGTTGGGCGGGAAGGGGGCCAATATGTCGGTCGCCGCCGCCCGCGCCGGAACGCGCGTTATGCATATCGGCGCCGTGGGGCCGGACGGTAAATGGGCCGTGGACCGTTTGCTGGAATACGGCGTTGAAACGCAGCATATCAGCATGATCGACACGGCCACCGGTCACGCGAATATCTGTGTGGCCGAGGATGGCGAAAACTCTATCGTGTTGTTTTCAGGGGCCAATCACCAGATCACCACCCAGATGATCGGGGCCGCCTTGGCAGAGGCATCGCCCGGTGATTTTCTGCTGATGCAGAACGAAACCCTGGGCCAACGCTTTGCCGCGCAGACCGCGCATACTCTGGGCCTGCGCGTCGCTTATGCCGCCGCGCCCTTTGATGCTGAAATCGTCGCGCAGGTTCTGCCCGACATTGATCTGCTGGTGTTGAACGAGGTCGAGGCAGAGGCGCTTGAAAAAACCACAGGTGCCCGCATCGACGCGCTGCCGATCGACGATATTATCGTAACCTTGGGTGCTGAGGGGTGCAAATGGGTCTCTAACAAGGCGAAAACGGTGCAAATCTTTCCGGCCTATCCGGTCAAAGCCATCGATACCACGGGCGCGGGGGACACGTTTACCGGCTATCTGATCGCCGCCTTGGACCGCAAACTGTCGATGCCGGATGCGATTGCGCTGGCAATGCAAGCTGGCGCCTTGATGGTCACGCGGCAAGGGACAGCGGATGTGATCCCGGATCTCAAAGACATCCAGGATCACGGTTTTGACGAAGATTAACGCTCGCGATTAACGCAGGGTTAACGTTATTTCGCGAAGGGCGCAGCGCTGCCCCAAAGTTGTTTCACGCGCTGGTCGCGCCCGCAGCCGTTGCGATAGCGCTTGTAGGCGACGGATTTCTTCACGCCCAAGCCGACGCTGGTAAAGGCCAGACGTTCGTCGCTTTTGTAGTAATCCTGATGGTAGGCATCGGCGGGGTAGAACGCGGCTTTGCCCAAGATCGGGGTTACGACGGTCTTGCCCAAAGCGGCCTGCGCATCGGCCTTGGCCTTTTCTGCAGCGGCCTTCTGCCCATTACCGTCGGCAAAAATCGCGGTGCGGTAGCTATCGCCGCGGTCGCAGAATTGCCCGCCCGCGTCCGTTGGATCAACCGACCGGAAGAACATCGACAGCAGCTGGTCCGCAGACACCACCGCCGGATCATACTGGATCTGCGCTGCTTCATAGTGTCCGGTGCCGCCGGCGACGACCTGTTTATAGGTGGGGTTTTTCACGCTTCCGCCTGCAAAACCCGATACGACCTCTTTCACACCTTTCACGCTTTCAAAGTCCGCTTCAACGCACCAAAAGCAGCCGCCCGCGACCAAAAGCGTCTCTGTTCCGGCGGCTTTTGCGGTTGTCGCCTGTGCTGCAAGGCCCAGACCAATGGCAGCGCTTAACGCGATCATGCGCATATTTGTGGCAAATCCCATGGAATACTCTCCTTTATTTTGCCTGACGGTGACCGCAATGCCTGCGCGACGCAACTCAGGTGCCTGTGATGTCACAGCCAAGTGATGTCGGTTTCACCCTTGGCCCCGCGGCACGAAGTTCTTAGCGTCAGCCCCAAAGAAGGAGCAATTTGATGCAAACCCACGTCACCACGCACCAAGCCGAAGAAGATGCCCGCAATGAAGACATTTTGATCTATTTAAACGGTCAGATTGTCCCCAAGGCACAGGCCGTGGTCAGCGTCTATGACAGCGGTTTCATGCTGGGCGACGGCATCTGGGAAGGGCTGCGGCTGTATGATGGTACATGGGCCTTTCTGGACGATCACCTTGACCGCCTGTTCGAGGCGTCCAAAGCCATTGACCTTGACATCGGGATGACGCGCGACGCCCTGATTTCGGCCTTGTTAGAGACGCAAAAAGCCAATGGCATGACCACCGATGCCCACGCGCGTCTGATGATCACACGGGGGCCAAAAACGCGGCCCTTCCAGCACCCGTCGCTGTCGCAATCGGGCCCTACCATCACGATCATTATGGAACACTCGCGCCCGAATATGCCGCGCCCGATCCGGCTGGCGACAGTACCGCATCTGCGCGGGCTGCCGATGACGCAGGACCCAAAGCTAAATAGTCATTCCAAATTGAACTGTATTCTCGCGTGTATTGCCGCGGAAAAAGCGGGTGCCGACGAAGGGCTGATGCTGGATATTAACGGTTTCGTGAATACAACCAACGCCTGTAACTTTTTCATCGTCCGCAAAGGGGAGGTTTGGACCAGCACCGGCGATTACTGCATGAATGGAATCACCCGTCAGAAGGTGATCGACCTGTGTCGCGCCAATGATATCCCGTGTTTCGAAAGGAATTATTCATTGGTCGACACCTATGGTGCTGACGAGGCCTTCTTGACCGGCACATTCGGGGCGCAAACACCGGTCGCGATGATCGACGGCCGTCAGATTGGCACCGGCGACATGGGGCCGGTAACAAAAAAGCTGCGCGGGTTGTACAAAGACCTGATTGCAAAGGAATGTGCCTGATGCGTATCGCAATGTGGTCCGGCCCCCGCAATCTGAGCACGGCGATGATGTATAGCTTCGGAAACCGGGCCGATTTCACCGCGATGGATGAACCGTTCTATGCGCCGTATCTTAAGGCCACCGGCGCCGATCATCCGATGAAAGATGAAATTATCGCGGGCCATGAATGTGACCCCTCGAGCGTCGCGGCGCGCTGCGCAGAGCCGGGCACGCCGCATCGCTACATGAAACACATGCCCCATCATATGATTGACGGGTTTCCGATGGGTTGGGCAGAGGGCTGCGTGCATGTCCACCTGATACGCCACCCCGCCCGCGTGATCGCGAGCTATACCGCGAAACGGGAAGCGCCGAATTTTAATGATATCGGCTATGGCCAACAGACCGCGCTGTACGATCAAATCGGTGGGCTGGTCATCGATTCCGCTGATATTCGCGCGAACCCCGAAGGCATGTTGCGCAAGCTGTGTGATGCCATCAACCTGCCCTTCGATCCGGCAATGCTATCCTGGGCGGCGGGCCCACGTGCCGAAGATGGCATCTGGGCATCACATTGGTATGGTGCCGTGCACAAAAGCACCGGTTTCGCAGGGGTGGAGGGGCCGTTGCCCAGGCTTGAACCTGCCGCAGAAGCGCTGTGTGCCAAAGCACTTCCACATTATCAAAAGCTTTATGATCAACGGCTTAGGTGATTTCGAGTAAAAATCTTCGATTTATCGAAACTAAATCATCTCATGTTGCGTGAATTATCAGGAAGAACCACGCAACAAGGAGATTTAACATGAAGATGTTTACAGCAACCGCTCTGGCTCTCACGCTTGCCACGGGTACAGCCTTCGCCGCCGCACACAGCAACGCGATGATCGAAGCGATGGATCAAGATGTATCCAACGGTGTGGTCAGCGCCGATAAGGTGATGGCAACTGAAAACGGCTGGATGGTCGTTCACCGCACAGATGCCGAGATGAAACCCGGCCCCGTTGTCGGCTACGCGCCTCTGCGTGCGGGTGAAAACGTCGACGTTGCCGCCATTCTGCAAGAAGAAGTAAAATCCGGCGATATGTTGATGCTCATGGTCCACTCCGAAGAGGGCGGCATGAAAACCGGCGGCTTTGAATACACATTGGGCGCCAAAGAAGACGGCCCGATCAAGCCAGATGGCAAATTGGTAATGACGGTTATAACGGCAGAGTAAACCGTTCTAACCCAAAAGAAGGCCCGGACAGAATATCCCCCTGTCCGGGCCTTTTTTGTTTACCCTTTGAGGCGCTTTTCGCGTGCGGCCAAGAGCTTGAGACGCAGTGCGTTCAGCTGAATGAAGCCCGCCGCGTCTTTTTGATCATAGGCACCAGCGTCATCTTCAAATGTCACGTGGGCTTCGGAATACAGCGAATGATCCGACCAGCGCCCGACTGTACGCACGTGGCCTTTGTACAATTTCAGTCGAACTGTACCGGTTACATGGGTTTGCGAGGCATCAATCGCCGCTTGCAGCATGGTGCGCTCGGGGCTGTACCAGAAACCGTTATAGATCAGCTCCGCATAGCGCGGCATCAGCTCGTCCTTCAGGTGCATCGCGCCACGGTCGAGGGTGATTGATTCGATCCCGCGGTGTGCTTCAAGCAACAAGGTGCCGCCCGGCGTTTCGTAAATACCGCGGGATTTCATTCCGACAAAACGACCCTCGACAAGGTCAAGGCGCCCGCAGCCATGTTTGCCGCCAAGTTCGTTCAATTTAGCCAGAAGTGTCGCGGGCGACATGGCTTCACCGTTGATGCTTACCGCATCGCCACGTTCAAACCCGATCTCCACATACTCGGGCGTATCTGGTGCTTGCTCTGGCGAGACCGTGCGCTGGTACACATAGTCGGGCGCGTCCACGGCCGGATCCTCCAGCACTTTGCCTTCCGAAGAGGTGTGCAGCAGGTTCGCATCCACGCTAAACGGCGCTTCGCCACGTTTGTCCTTCGCCACGGGGATCTGATGTTTTTCGGCAAATTCGATCAATTTAGTCCGGCTGGACAGGTCCCATTCTCGCCATGGCGCGATCACCTTGATGTCGGGGTTCAACGCATAGGCCGCCAATTCGAAACGAACCTGATCGTTGCCCTTGCCTGTCGCGCCATGCGCAACGGCGTCGGCGCCGGTTTCGGCGGCGATTTCAACAAGGCGCTTGGAAATCAGAGGGCGCGCGATGGAGGTGCCCAACAGATATAGGCCTTCGTAGACCGCATTGGCGCGGAACATGGGGAAGACGAAATCGCGCACGAATTCTTCACGCACGTCTTCCACGTAAATCTCGGATGCGCCCATCATTTCAGCTTTGGCGCGGGCGGGCTCAAGCTCTTCGCCTTGGCCGAGGTCAGCGGTAAAGGTAACCACCTCGCAACCATATTCGGTTTGCAGCCATTTCAGGATGATCGAGGTATCAAGCCCACCAGAATAGGCGAGCACAACTTTTTTGGGCGCGGACATGATGTTTCCTTTTCGGTTTGCACCGCGAAGTACCTGTTTTTCAAGGCGTGAGCAAGATTGAAGGCTGCGTTGACCGCGTCACCTGGGAATCGTATCGACAAGTATTCAACGGGAAGGTCGATGAGATGACAGATATGTTTAAAACTGCAGCACGCAGCGCAGCGCAACAGATGCGAGAGGTGTTTCCCGCCACCCCCTTGATGCGCAACGAACATCTGTCAGAAAAATATGACGCTGACATATGGTTGAAACGCGAAGACCTAAGCCCCGTTAGATCATATAAGTTGCGCGGGGCGTTCAACGCGATGCGCAAAGTGATCCCCGAGAAGTCTGTTTTCGTTTGCGCAAGTGCGGGCAACCACGCCCAAGGTGTTGCATTTATGTGCAGTCATTTCGGTGTGAAAGGTGTGATTTTCATGCCCGTCACGACGCCTCAACAGAAAATTCAGAAAACCAAGATGTTCGGTGGGCTTCAGGTCGAGGTTCGCTTGATCGGCGATTACTTTGACAAAACGCTCGCCGCGGCGCAGCAGTATTGCGTGGAAGAGGGCGCGCATTTTCTGTCTCCTTTCGATGATGAAGATGTCATAGAGGGGCAAGCCTCCGTTGCGGTGGAAATAGAGGAGCAGTTAGGGCGCGTGCCCGACCACATTCTGCTTCCCGTTGGTGGCGGCGGTCTTTCGTCCGGCGTTTACAGCTATTTTCAAAATGCATGCCGATATAGCTTTGTTGAACCTGAAGGGGCCCCTAGTTTGGCCAAAGCTTTGGCCGCGGGTGCACCGGTGGATGTGTCTCCTATCAATAGTTTCGTCGATGGGGCCGCGGTCGCAAAAATTGGCCAACGTAACTTTGCACGGTTGGATCGTGTCGCAGAGAGTGATGTGATCCATCTGGCCGAAGACCGCATCTGCGTCACGATCATCGAAATGCTGAATGTTGAAGGCATCGTATTAGAACCTGCTGGTGCCCTTTCTATTGAGGCGCTGGGCGAAGTAGCTGACCAGATCAAGGGCAAGACCGTTGTATGCGTAGCATCCGGCGGAAACTTCGATTTTGAGCGTCTGCCAGAGGTGAAAGAGCGGGCGCAGCGGTACTCCGGCGTCAAGAAATATTTTATTCTGCGGATGCCGCAGCGCCCTGGTGCGCTGAAAGAATTCTTGAGCATTCTCGGCCCGGACGATGACATCTGTCGGTTTGAATACCTGAAGAAGTCTGCGCGAAACTTCGGCTCTGTCCTGATCGGAATTGAAACACGCAGCCCTGAAAGTTTTGGGCCGTTCTTGGCGCAACTGAAGGACGCAGGATTTACCTATACGGACATCACGAATGACGAAACCTTGGCTCAATTTGTCCTATAGGCGTAATGCAGGTCTCCGTGTTCGATAGGAAATGTTCTTTCGATTTTTCATAGCTGGTAAGGATCTCCTTCCAAATAGATGTGATTTGATGGCTGCCGGTAAAGTCGCCTTCGGCCTGCGCGCATTGTTCTGACAATTCGACAAACCCCACGCTTAATGCGCTGCCCTTCACAAAGTGAAGTATATCGCGAAACTGATCGGTCGTTACGCCCATCGTTAGCTGAGCATTGGCTTCTTCCACCTCCTTAAAAAACACGCACATAATTGTGCTGAAGTCGTCGCGCCCAACAGCGGTTTGCAAGGTCGCGACCTGTTCCCAGTCAATCACTGATTCGCCCTCTTTCTCCGGCCAATGTGGGGCAAAATTCTTAACAAAGCGTGCAGGGCGATCATCACTTTTAAACTTTGGGGCTTCACCGAATCTTAATCAGTCGTTGGCTAGGCTCGGGGCGAAGTTGCCGAAAGTTTTTGAATGTTGCAGAACAAGATTGAACAAATAGCCCGACCAAACACGCCGCAGCGGTTTCGCGCGATCAAAACAGCTATGGTTGTCGACGATAGCGCGCTGCAGCGGCGAATCTTGATGGCGACGTTGTCGCGATGGGGATTCGATGTGCAGGAAGCGGCCTCTGCTGAAGAAGCATTGGCGGTCTGCGAACAAAATCTACCAGATCTGATCATCAGCGACTGGATTATGCCAGGTATGTCGGGGCTGCAATTTTGCGAGGCGTTTCGCAAACTTTCGAAGGGCAGCTACGGGTACTTCATTTTACTGACGGCAAAATCTGATAAATCCGAGGTGGTTAAAGGGTTGGACAGCGGTGCGGACGATTTTGTCAGCAAGCCAGTCAACGTTGACGAGCTACGCGCGCGAATTATGGCCGGCGAACGCATTTTGACGATGCAGCGTGAATTATCGTCGAAAAACCGTGTCATTAGTGAAGCTCTGGACGCGTTGCAAAACGTACATGACGCATTGGATCGGGACCTAGACGAGGCGCGAAAGTTTCAGAAATCCCTTTTGCAGGAACCGTTTTGCGCCTTCGATGCGGGTGCCGTGTCTTTGATGCTCAGGTCTAGCGGGCATGTAGGGGGCGATCTGGTGGGATATTTCACAGCGGGAAATAGCATCGGGATCTACGGGCTAGATGTGTCCGGCCACGGGGTGAGCTCGGCCCTGATGGCCGCCCGATTGGCCGGTATTTTTTCCGCCGTCGCACCGGAGCAAAACCTGGCGTTGGCACGCCAATCTGACGGGACGTATAAAATGCGCCCGCCCGACCAAGTAATCGCCGAGCTGAACAGCCTAGTGCTCTCTGACATGGAATCGGAGCAGTATTTCACACTTTTTTTGGCGGAAATTGAACTTGATACCGGCAGGATCAGGGCAACCCAGGCCGGCCACCCGCACCCCTTTATTCAGCGACGCAACAGCAGGTTGGAAAACTTCGGGAGAGGCGGGCTGCCCGTAGGGCTGATTGCCGATGCGCAATATGAAACAGTCGCGAGCCAGCTTTACCCTGGCGATCGTCTGATCGTGCTTTCCGACGGGGTGACCGAATGTCCTGACCCGATTGGGCAAATGCTGGACGATAATGGTTTAAATCAGGTTCTACATGATCTGCACCCCATCAGGGGGCCGCTTTTCTTTGACGCGCTCACGTCGAGGCTAGAAGATCATGCGGGGACGGCTGACTTTCCTGATGATGTTTCCGGCATCTGCTTCGAATTTCAGGACCTTGCCGCCAGAAACCGTTCAAGAAAGTGCCGATCCCCATCGTTGCCTAGCACCGAAACGGCCTCCTCCCCCGACAGAACAACTGTTGCGTGGTCAGGCTCTATCGGGGGGGCAATATGACGGACGGGATGGGCGACATAGACATGGCAAATTTTCTCTGCCCAGATGTTATACTCCGGCATATAGACGTATCGTCGGAATGCGCCCAACCGCCGAGGGCGCGCAATGGTCCAGCCAATCTCTTCCATCACCTCGCGGTGGAGCGTTTGGAGAGGCGATTCACCGGGGTCAATGCCACCGCCTGGCAACTGAATATCAACATGTGGCCTAAGCTGGGCGGTCATCAAAAAGCGGCCCTTGAGGGGCAAGATCGCATAGGCTCCGGGGCGCGACGTGTATGTTTTTCCCGGAATGGGCGGTTCCCCAACGCGTCGCATCATATGACTCCCCCTTTTCGCACGGCTTGTTGCCCTTATATAGACGCGGTATGCCAACCGTCTGCCGGTAAGGAAAGTCAAATGACCCAAGGAAACAAAATCGCGTGGGACGACACCGTTCTACCCTTTCAACTCGATGCCTCTGATATTCGGGGGCGCGTCGCGCGTCTGGATGGCGTGCTGGAAGGGATTTTGCGTCAGCATGACTATCCCGAAAAGGTAGAAGCGTTGGTCGCCGAAATGGCCTTGCTTACGGCGCTGATCGGGCAAACCATTAAGCTGCGCTGGAAGTTGCAACTGCAGGTCCAATCCAAAGGGCCCGTGCGCATGATTGCGACAGACTACTACGGCCCGACGGATGATGGTGAACCCGCGCGCATCCGCGCTTACGCCAGCTATGATGCCGACCGGATCACCGATGGGCCGGCCTTCGATCAGGTGGGCGAGGGGTATTTTGCCATTATGATCGATCAGGGCAACGGGATGACCCCCTATCAGGGGATTACGCCGCTTACCGGTAAATCGCTGTCCGAATGTGCAGAGGCGTATTTCGCGCAGTCCGAACAGCTGCCCACACGGTTTGAGCTGAGCTTTGGCAAATCCACCTCCCCGGGGGAGGATGAGCATTGGCGCGCCGGCGGTGTTATGCTGCAACATATGCCCAAAGCCTCGCCCTTTGCCGCGCAAGGGGAAGGCAGCGGCGAGGTGCTGCAAGCCACTGATCTGGTCGACGGTGAAGAGGGGGATAACTGGCACCGCGTCAACGTCTTGCTGGATACGGTAGACGAGCTTGAACTGATTGGGCCGAGCCTGCCGCCGACAGATCTTTTGAAACGTCTGTTTCACGAGGAGATGCCGCGCGTATTCGACGCGCAGGCGGTCCGCTTTGGCTGCACTTGCTCCGAAGATCGTGTGCGGCAAAGCCTGTCGATCTATTCGGCGGGGGATATCGAAACGATGACGACAGACGACGGCCGCGTCACGGCCGACTGCCAGTTCTGTGGTGCGCATTATGATCTGGATCCGAAAACAGTCGGGTTCGAGGCAGAAGACAACAGTGGCAGCTGATCAGCTCGCCCATTTTCGGAAGGCGCTGGCGCAAACTGGTGTCACGTCTTCCGATTTCGATCTTAACAAAGGGTCTACGCCACCGGCGAATCGGACATTGCGGCCAGCTGGCGTTCTGGCCCCGATCGTTGAACGGGGCGGGCGGTTGGAACTTATCCTGACCAAACGGTCGTCCGCGCTAAAGCACCATCCGGGGCAAATCGCCTTCCCGGGCGGCAAGCAGGATGGCGGTGATGCGGATGTTGTTGCCGCAGCTCTACGCGAGGCGCGGGAAGAAATCGGCCTGCCCTCGGATCTGGTCGACGTCTTGGGTACGCTGCCCGCACATGAGACAGTTACCAACTTTCTGGTGACGCCCGTCATTGCCTTCGTGAAAAAAGACTTCGAAATTATCCCCGAGCCTGGCGAAGTTGAGGAAGTCTTTACCGTTCCACTTGATCATGTGCTCAACGCCGAAAATTACGTGGTCCAGTCGCGCCGGTGGCAGGGGCAGCGACGGTATTATTACACGGTTCCTTATGGTCCCTATTACATTTGGGGGGCAACCGCGCGTATGTTGCGGGCATGGACAGAACGTATGATGTGACCCTTCCTGCCAGCACGCGCTGGCTTTCCGACCCCGATGCCCAAGCCGTATGCGATGCGGTGACGGACGGCGGGCATGCGATCTATTTTGTCGGGGGCTGTGTGCGGAACGCGCTTTTGGGCGTGGCGGATAGCGATGTCGACATGTCGACCAATGCATTGCCCGAGCGTGTCATGGCTCTTGCCGCGCGCGCTGGGCTGAAAGCCGTACCGACGGGCGTGGAACATGGAACTGTCACCGTGGTCAGCGGCGGTAAGGGGTTCGAGGTGACGACCTTCCGCCGGGATGTGGAAACGGACGGGCGACGCGCGGTTGTCGCTTTTTCGGACAGTATCCTCGACGATGCGTTGCGCCGTGATTTTACGATGAACGCGCTTTACGCGGATGCGCAGGGGCGGGTGATCGACCCGCTTGAAGGTCTTGTTGATTTGCGCGCGCGGCGGGTGAGGTTTATCGAGGATGCCGCCCAACGTATCCGCGAAGATTACCTGCGCACTTTGCGCTATTTCCGGTTTTGCGCGTGGTATGCGGACCCGGTCGAGGGCTTCGATCCGGAGGCTTTGGCCGCGATTGCAGCGCATATCGACGGGTTGGAACGCCTGTCGGCAGAGCGGATCGGGGCAGAGCTTACAAAGCTGTTAACCGCGCCGGACCCTGCGCCAGCAGTCGCGGCGATGCGCCAAACCGGCGTCTTGGGGGCGATTCTGCCGGGGAGCGATGACCGCTGGCTCGGGATGGTCGTGCATTTCGAACAGCTGTTGCAGATGTCTGTGGACTGGCGCAGGCGGCTGGCAGCACTTGGCGGTGAGGATATCGACCAGCGCCTGAGGTTGAGCAAGGCAGACGCGAAATACCTGCATCGGCTGAAAGAGGCGGCATATGGCGCAGAGACGGTGGCCGCGATTGCCCATACCGACGGCGGCGATATGGCGCGCGCGGTTGTTGTGCTGCGCGCCTGCCTGTCTGAAACGCCACCGGATGCGGCAGTGCTTGATCGTATCGCGCAGGCCGAAGCTGCCGTATTTCCCGTGCAAGCCGCTGATTTGATGCCGGAATACACCGGCCCTGCTTTGGGCAGGCGGCTGGCCGAGCTTAAGGCGCTCTGGATCGCTTCGGGGTTTGCGGCGACGCGGGACAGTTTGTTGGACACGCCAGAAAGCTGACGCAACCTGTGGTCTTTTCGGCGCGGCTCTTTCTATAGTGGCGGCGAACACGCGCCCCACAGGTGAATTATGTTTCGATTTTTCGAAAGTCTTGTCGATCCCTATGCGGACTACGCCGAGCAAGACACGCCACCCACGCGGCTGTGGCCCTTTTTCCGCAACTACAGCGCGCCGTTTAAAACGGTGTTCTGGGTCACGGGTGTGCTTTCCGTTGTCGTCGCGGCGATCGAGATCGGGCTGATCTACTATATGGGCCGTCTTGTCGATCTGATGGACGGCAGCCCGGCCGAGGTATGGCGCAGCTATGGGGCGGAGTTTATCGTCGTCGCGCTGCTTATCCTGATCGCGCGTCCCGCTGTGCAAGCGGTTCATGTGTTACTGCTGAACAACGCTGTGTTGCCAAATTACGGCACGCTTTTCCGTTGGCGCGGACACCGGCAGGTGCTGCGGCAATCGGTCGGCTGGTTCGAGGATG
Organism: Sulfitobacter sp. SK025; assembly: GCF_003352105.1. Lineage (NCBI taxonomy): Bacteria > Pseudomonadati > Pseudomonadota > Alphaproteobacteria > Rhodobacterales > Roseobacteraceae > Sulfitobacter > Sulfitobacter sp. SK025. The sequence goes on from NZ_CP025808.1 coordinate 429,411, forward strand.
ACTTTGCCGGGCGCATCGCCAACCGCATCATGCAAACGCCCCCCGCTGCGGGGGAGGTCGTGTTTCAGGTTTTTGACGCGATTTCATATGCGCTGGCCTATCTCATCGGTGCAGCGATTTTGTTAACCACGTCGGACTGGCAGCTGCTGATCCCCTTGGTCGCGTGGTTCGCGCTTTATGCTGTGCTGACCCAATGGACGATCAAGCGTGTGGCGGTTGCGTCGCAGGCGGCGTCGGATGCCCGCTCAGAGGTGACAGGCCGCGTGGTCGACAGTTACAGCAACATTCATTCGGTCAAGATGTTCGCTCACCATGACCGCGAGATTGAATATGCCAAGGGCGCCATCGAGAAGGCGCGCGTCACTTTTCAAAAGGAAATGCGGATATTCACCATCATGGATATCTGTCTGGTCAGCTTGAATGGTTTGTTAATCGTCGGGGTCGTAGGCTGGGCGTTCTATCTGTGGTCCACCGGCAACGCGACGGTGGGCGTGGTGACGGCTGCGACGGCGCTGACGCTGCGGTTGAACTCCATGACCGCCTGGATCATGTGGGCGCTTTCGACGTTCTTCCAGCAGCTTGGCGTCGTGGCCGAGGGGCTAGAAACGATTGCGCAGCCCATCACCTTGGTTGACGACAGCGATGCCAAGCCGCTGGCCCTGACCGACGGGCGGGTGGAGATGCGCGGGCTGACCCATCATTATGGCCGTGGTTCGGGCGGGTTGGATCACGTGGATATCACCGTGCAGCCGGGGGAAAAGATCGGCCTGATCGGGCGGTCGGGCGCGGGCAAATCGACCTTGGTCAAGCTGCTGCTGCGGTTTTACGACCCCGAAGGCGGACGCATTCTGATTGACGGGCAGGATATCACCACCGTCCGGCAGGACAGCCTGCGGCAGGCGATCGGGATGGTGCAGCAGGACAATGCCTTGCTGCATCGGTCGATCCGCGAAAATATCCTTTACGGTCGTCCCACCGCGACGGAGGCAGAGGTGATTGCCGCAGCGAAACAGGCCCAAGCACATGATTTTATTCAGGAGTTGAACGATCAGGGCGGGCGGTCCGGCTATGACGCGCAGGTTGGCGAGCGGGGCGTGAAACTGTCGGGAGGGCAGCGGCAACGCATCGCGCTGGCGCGGGTCATCCTCAAGAACGCGCCGATCCTTTTGCTGGACGAAGCGACGAGCGCGCTTGACAGCGAGGTAGAAGCCGCGATCCAGCAGACCCTGTACGGCATGATGGAGGGCAAGACCGTCATCGCCATCGCGCATCGCCTGTCCACCATCGCTGAAATGGACCGTATTCTGGTCATGGACGGGGGCCGTATCGTCGAAGAGGGCACGCATGAGGTGCTTTTGGCACAAGGCGGGCTATATGCAAATTTCTGGAACCGGCAATCCGGCGGGTTCCTTCGCACAGAAGAGCCGACATCGTAATGCCTTTGACATGGATTGACCCGTTTTCCCCCGCCACGACAGAGCCGCCGCGCCGTCTGGCGGCCTTTTTTCGTTGGGCGTTGAAGGGCAGCGGCCCTGCGCTTGGCGTCGCGGGGGTGCTGTCGATTTTCGCCGGCGTGATAGAGGTGATGGCCGCCTTGGTTCTTGGGTGGGTTGTGGATGCGGCGCTTGCCGCCGAGGCTGGGGCCGTATTCTCGGATCATACGGGGCTGCTCTTGGCGGGGCTGGCGTTCTTTTTGCTGCTGCGTCCGGCGCTGTTCGGCGTCAGTTCGTATATGCAGACGATCGTGGTCGCGCCGAATGTGTTCAACCTCGTGCTGTCGCGCTTGCATCGCTACACTTTGGGGCAGGCGGTCACGTTTTTCGACAATGATTTCGCGGGCCGGATTTCGCAGAAGGAAATGCAGACCAGCCGCGCGCTGACCGATGTCGTGACCGAGGTGCTGCATACGGTGCTCTTCGCCGCCGCGTCCTTTGTCGGCGCGGTGATGCTGCTTGGCACGGTAGACTGGCGCATCGCTGCGGGGCTGGTGCTTTGGATGGTCGGCTATGTCTTCCTGATCCGCCACTTCATGCCGCGGGTTCGCAAACATTCGAAAGCGCGGGCAGGGGCGCGCGCGATGGTGACGGGGCAGGTGGTCGATACGATCACCAACATCAAAACCGTCAAGCTCTTCGCCCATGCCGATCACGAGGACCGCGCCGCCTTGGGGGCGATGCGCAAGTTTCTGGACACGAGCCTCGATTTCGGGCGGGTGAGCGTCTCTTTCCGGTTCTGGCTGATGACGATAGCGGGGTTTTTGCCGGTGCTGCTGGTGGGGGGTGCGCTTTGGTATTGGTCGCTGGGTCTGGTGACGGCGGGCGATATTGCGGCGACGGGGGCGGTGTCGCTGCGGCTGGCGCAGATGACGGGCTGGGTCAGTTTCACGCTGATGGCGCTTTATGCGAATGTGGGCGAGGTCGAAGACGGGATGCGCACGCTGGCCGCGCCGCAGCAGCTGCGCGATGCAGACAACGCGGCAGAGCTGGAGGTGCGCGAAGGGGCGATCCGCTTTGACGGGCTGCGCTTTACCTATGGGCGCGATACGGGCGGTATCGAAGAGCTCAGCCTATCGATCAAACCGGGGGAGAAGCTGGGCATCGTCGGCGCATCGGGGGCGGGAAAATCGACGTTGGTGTCGCTTTTGCTGCGGCTCTATACGGCGGAACAGGGTCACATTTCGATTGATGGGCAGGATGTCTCATTGGTCACCAAGCAAAGCTTGCGGCGTCAGATCGGGATGGTCACGCAGGAGACGGCGATGTTCAACCGGTCGGCGTTCGACAACATCCGCTATGGCAAGCCCGACGCGACAGAGGCAGAGGTCATCGCCGCCGCACGTAAGGCCGAGGCGCATGAGTTCATCGAGAAGATGCAGGACCACACGGGCCGCAGCGGCTATGACGCGCATCTGGGGGAACGGGGGGTCAAGCTGTCGGGCGGGCAACGTCAGCGCATTGCGCTGGCCCGCGCGATCCTCAAGGACGCGCCGATCCTGATATTGGACGAAGCGACAAGCGCGCTGGATAGCGAGGTCGAAGCCGCGATCCAAAGCGCGCTGACCCGCGTGATGGAGGGCAAGACCGTGATGGCCATCGCCCACCGTCTGTCGACCCTGACCGAGATGGACCGCATCGCCGTGATGGACGCGGGCCGCATCGTAGAGATCGGCACCCATGAGGCGCTGCTTGCCAAAGACGGGCTTTATGCCCGCTACTGGCGGCGGCAGTCGGGCGGGTTTTTGGATATGAAGGCCGCAGAATAAGGCTTTTGCTGCGCCCGGCTTCGCGGTAAGCCCTGCGCATGACAGAATATACAATCCAGCGACTTGGCCACTTGGGCGACGGCATTGCGCCCGGCCCTTTATTTGCCCCGATGACCCTGCCGGGCGAGGTGGTGACAGGCACGCCTGACGGTCAGACCCTGACCGACATCCGTATCGTCACCCCGTCGGAGAACCGGGTGTCGGCGCCGTGTCGCCACTTCAAGGCCTGTGGCGGCTGCCAGTTGCAGCATGCGTCGGATGACTATGTCGCGGATTTCAAGCTGGGCGTGGTCAAGGCGTCGCTGGATGCCCACGGGATAGAGACTGTTTTCAAGCCGCTGCAAACCTCGCCTGCGCAATCGCGCCGTCGGGCCACCTTTGCGGCGAAACGCACCAAAAAGGGCGCGATGGCCGGCTTCCACGGGCGCGGTTCTGATGTGGTGATCGAAATTCCCGGGTGTCAGTTGCTGGACCCTGCGGTGATGGGCGCGCTGCCGATTGCCGAAAAGCTTGCCGTGATCGGCACCAGCCGCAAGGCCGCACTGGCTGTGACGGTGACCGCGTCGCGCGGGGGGCTCGATATCTCGGTCCAGAACGGGAAAGAGCTGGACGGCCCCTTGCGGCAAGAACTGGCGCATCTGTGCGACAGTCTGGGGCTGGCGCGGCTGACCTGGAACGGCGAGGTGATCGCGATGCGCACGCCGCCCGTGCAGCGTTTCGGTGCGGCCAAGGTGACACCCCCGCCCGGTGCCTTCCTGCAAGCCACTCCGCACGGAGAGGCGGCGCTGGTCACCGCCGTGCGCGAGGCTGTCGGTGAGGCGCGTCATGTGATTGACCTGTTTGCCGGCTGCGGCACGTTCAGCCTGCCCTTGGCCGATCAGGCAGAGGTACACGCCGTCGAGGGTGACGCCGCCATGACCGCCGCGCTGGATCACGGGTGGCGCATGTCGACGGGGCTCAAACCCGTCACGACAGAGGCGCGCGATCTGTTCCGCCGCCCCTTGCTGCCGGACGAGCTGGCCAAGACCGACGCCGTGGTCATCGACCCGCCGCGCGCGGGGGCCGAGGCCCAGATCGCAGAGATCGTCAAAGCGATGCCGCCGGTGCTGGCCTATGTGTCGTGTAACCCCGTCACCTTCGCGCGGGACGCCGCCGTGCTGATTGCCGCCGGTTATACGTTGAATTGGGTGCAAGTCGTTGATCAATTCCGCTGGTCCTCCCATGTGGAGCTGGCAGCGCAGTTCACTGCGCCGGAAGTACAACGCAAACGTAAATAACGCAGATCTATGGTGGGCACGGTAAACATGCGGGAACGTCTGGGAAGATGGGTCGAAGGGCGGGCCGTCAGCAATTTCATCATCGGTGTGATCGTGTTCAACGCCGCCTTGCTGGGGATGGAAACAGCCCCCGCCCTGATGGAGAGATACGGCACGCTGATCCTGTTTCTTGATCGCGTCTGCCTGTTCATTTTCATCGCCGAGATCACACTCAAGATCATCGCGCGCGGGGTCGGGTTCTTCCGCAACGGGTGGAATGTCTTTGACTTTACGGTCGTTGCCATCGCGCTGGTGCCCGCGGTGCAGGGGCTGTCTGTCTTGCGGGCGCTGCGTATCCTGCGGGTTTTGCGGGTGCTGTCCGTCGCCCCGCGTCTGCGCCGCGTCGTCGAAGGGTTTATCACCGCGTTGCCCGGTATGGGGTCGGTGTTCCTGCTGATGACGATCATCTTTTACATCGGCTCCGTCATCGCGACCAAATTGTTCAGCGACCAGTTCCCCGAATGGTTCGGGTCATTGCCCGCCAGCGCCTATAGCCTGTTTCAGATCATGACGCTGGAAAGCTGGTCGATGGGGATCGTCCGCCCGGTGATGGAGGTCTACCCCTATGCCTGGGTCTTCTTCGTGCCGTTTATTCTGGTCACGACCTTCGCCGTAGTGAACTTGCTGGTGGGTCTGATCGTGAACTCGATGCAGGACGCGCATAACGAGGAAGAGACCGTGCGCACCGATGCCTACCGGCTTGAGGTGATGGAAAAGCTGGAAGCGATCGAAAAGAAGCTGGCAGAGCACAGCCGCCAGTAACGGCTTTTTGACCGCATCGATATTTGCTACATGATAGGGCATCCACATAAGGCCGAAATGGTCGCGGGAACGAGGCATAGTGAACATGAAACGCAGAAACCTGATTCTGGGTGGCACCGCGCTGGTCGCGCTTGGGGCCTGCAGCAGCAGTAAATTCAAACGGTACAACGGGCCGCAGGTCACCTATGTGATCGTCAACAAGGGCGACCGCCGGATGTATCTGATGCACCACGACAAGGTGCTGGAATCATACGATATCAAACTGGGGTTCGCGCCTGTGGGCCACAAGGTGTACGAAGGTGACGGACGCACGCCCGAAGGGATCTATATGATCGATCGGCGCAATCCGAACAGCCGGTTCCACCTGTCGATCGGCATCAACTACCCCAATGAAATGGACCGCGCCCGCGCGGAAGCTTTGGGCAAAAGCCCCGGTGGCGATATCTTTATCCACGGTCAAAAGACCGCCAAGGACAAGAATCGCACCGATTGGACGTGGGGATGTATCTCTGTCTCGAACGACGAGATGGAGGAGATCTATGCGATGGTCGGGGATAACACCCCGATCGCACTGAACCCCTGATATCTAGCTAAAAGCGGGGGTGACCTTGGCGGTCACTTCCCCATCACCATGGTCCACCAGATCTTGCCGTTGTTTTCCTGATGCCAGGAAAAGCCCATGTTCAAAGCGTCCTTCGACATGATGATGCGGCGGGTGTCCGGTTTTTCCATCCAGGCGGCAAGTGTTTCGAGCTCGGTCTCGTAGGTTTCCGAGATGACTTCGCCGACCAGCGCGCCGGTGTATCCTACGCGTTGGATACGATCGACAGGGGACGACCCGTCAGACCCGAAGTGCCAGGGGCGGTTCTGCACCGCCATATCCCGCGAATGGGTGGCGGCGGCGGCGTTCAGTTGTGCGTCCAGTTGAACGGGTGCCAGACCGGAGGCCCCGCGCAGCGCGTTCACGGAATCAAGCATACGGAACTGCAGCTTGCCGGTATCATTGCGACCGATCTTATAGACGGTAGGGCCGGGGCGACCGTCGGACGCAAGCGGGGTCGGTGCAGGGGTACAGGCCGCCAGCGCCACGGTCAGGGAAATAAGGATTGAAAACAGACGGATCATGGCGCAGCTCCACGCAATTGGGTTTGTCGTGCCATACAGCTTGATGCGTTGCAGATCAAACGCACATGAGCGTGAGCGCGCCTGTTAACGCTTGTTTGATTTGAAACTGCGACTTTCGAGCCATATACGACAGTATTATACTAGGTTGTAACTACCTTCAGGAGACATCTGATGTCTGATAAGAAATTTACCCTTTCGTCGCGCCGTGCTTTCCTTGCTGGCAGCGCCGCGATGCTGGCAACGCCTGCGCTGGCGCAAAGCAGCGTCAACAGCGAAGCGACCACGGAGACGGAGCGCGATCTGACCGAGGCAGTGCGTCGCAACACCTCCAGCTTCCGCACGCTGGATTGGCAGCCTTACTTTAGCGACACCAAGAACGGGGCCATTCTTGTCGATATCGACAGCCGCGCGGTGCATTACTGGTCTGAGGATCAGTCGATCTACAAGCTGTACCCCTCAAGCGTACCGCTGACCGAGGAACTGACCCGCCGTGGGCGTACCAGCGTGATCCAGAAGGTCGTCGGCCCCACATGGCGTCCGACCCCGTCGATGCTGGAACGCAACCCAGAGTGGCCAGCGGTGATCGGGCCGGGCCCTGACAACCCCTTGGGCACCCACGCGCTGTACCTGAGCTGGACGTACTACCGTATCCATGGCACGCATGACACACGCAAGATCGGGCGTCGTTCGTCGAATGGCTGCATTGGCCTGTACAATGAACATATTGCTGAACTTTTTGGCATGGCGAACGTCGGCACCCAAGTGTTGCTTATTTGACAACTTTTTAGCGATTGTGGTGCTCAAAAGCTGAATCCGGGTTTGCAATTACCCGCTGATGCTGTTTAGAAAGTTTTACGAGGTAAGTCTTGGGCGCGTGCTATCACACTGTGAAGTACGCCTTTTCTGGAGGTTATGTTATGAAGAAACTCGTTCTCGCCGCTGCTCTGACAGCTGCTGCATCGAATGCATTTGCTGGTTCGCTGGCAGAGCCAATCATCGAAGCACCCGTCATCGTTGAAGAGTCCACCTCTTCTTCCTCGGGCATCCTGATTCCTCTGCTGCTGCTGGCCGTTGTTGCTGCTGCAGTTGCTTCCGACTAATTCGGTCGAAGTTTCAGTTAGAAAAAGGCGGTGTTCTACACCGCCTTTTTTTATGTCTGCCGTTCGGCTCCAGATGACAAGCGGACAAAAGAAAAGCGCCTGTAGCCACAGGCGCTTTCTTTGTTTTCAGGTCCGACCCGCGCGGGGGATTAGTCGATCCAGCCTTGCAGGTTTTCCTCGATCACATTGGAAAGCGCCTTGATGTGCAAGTCGTCGTCATTGAGACAGGGGATATAGTGAAACTCCTCCCCGCCCGCGTGTTCAAAGCTTTCCTTGATCTCTTCGTTGATCTCTTCCAGCGTTTCGATGCAATCGGCTGAAAAGGCAGGGGCACAGACCGCGATCTTTTTGTTACCGGCTTCGGCCTGCCGCGCGACCTCTTCCACCGTATAGGGCTGCAACCATTCTTCGGGGCCGAACTTCGACTGGAAGGTCGTCATGATCTGGGTGTCGTCCCAGCCCAGCCGTTCCTTCAGCAGGCGCGTCGTTTTCTGGCATTGGCAGTGATAGGGATCGCCCTCCATCAAATAGCGCAGCGGGACACCGTGATAGGAACACAGCAGCTTGTCGGGCTTTGTCTCCATCTTGGCGTAGGCCTTCTCGATCGAGGTGGCGAGCGCTTCGATATAATCGGGGCGGTCGAAATAGGGTTCAACCGTGCGGGCGGCGGGTTGCCATTTCTCTTTGGCGAGCGCCGCGAAAAACGCGTCATTCGCGGTGGCAGAGGTGGCCCCAGCGTATTGCGGGTACAGCGGGAAAAACAGGATCTTCTGGCAGCCCGCAGCGGTCATCGCCGCCACCTTGGATTGGGTCGACGGGTTGCCGTAGCGCATGCAGTAATCGACCATGACTGCGTCACCATACCGCGCCTGCATCGCGTCTTTTATCTTCGCGGTTTGCTGTTTGGTGATGGTCATCAGCGGGCTTTCCCCCGCCTCGTGGTTCCAGATCGACTTATACGCGGCACCGCTGGTGAAGGGGCGTTTCGACAGGATCACCAGCTGAAGCAGCGGTTGCCATTTCCACGGGCTATAGTCGATCACGCGGCGATCCGACAGAAATTCCGATAGATAACGGCGCATTGACCAGTAATCATAGTTGTCCGGCGTGCCGAGGTTCGCCAGCAGGATACCCACCTTGGGGGCGGGTACGGTGGGGTGGTCAGGCTGTGCATGGGCTGGGCGCTGCTGCGTCATCTGGCATTCCTTTTCTGCGTTTAGCGCTGAGATAAACGGTTATGGTCGCGCGTCAATCGCGCAGCGGCGTTTCTGCCGTGGCCAGCGCATCGGCCAAGCGCTGCTGCGCAGAGCCGGGTCGCAGGGGTTTGGGCTGGCTGTCCGCCGGTGCCCAGCCCGCCAGAAAGACCAGCTCAAAGCTTGCTTTGATGCGCCCCTCTGGCGTGGCGTAGTGGTCGCGGTAAAGCTGCCCCGCCGCTTCAAAGATCGCGCGGCCACTGGGGCGGCGCAGGCGGCTGGTCAGGGCGTTGGCCTCTCCCATGGCGCGCAGGTCGCGCATCAGGTGCCAGATATCGCGGTATTCTGTCGTCAGCGTCACGGAATCCGCCACCGGCAGCGCAAGCCCCGCCCGTTGCAGCAGCCCGCCGATATCGCGCAATTCGGCCATAGGGGCGATCCGCGGCGACAGCCCACCGGTGATCGACGCCTCGGCCTGACCCAGACAGGCGCGCAGCTCGTGCAGGGTCTGCCCGCCGAAACCGACGCTTAAAAACAGCCCGTCGGGTTGCAGGGCGCGGCGCGACTGGATGATCTGACCCACCGGATCATTCGCCCAATGCATCCCCATCGCATGGACCACCAGATCATGTGCGCCCTGGGTCAGCGCAAGCGTATCTGTGTCCTCCACCAGCGTCGCAGAGGGGTGCAGCGCGCTCCAGACCTGCGGGAAGCCGGTGACAATCGCTGCTGACGTAAAGGTTCTGTTAACCAGCGACAGCCGATCATCGACCTCTTCAAGCGCGGCGCGGTGCAGGAACAGGGCGTCATCGGAGGCGCGGCTGCGGTTGCGGGTCAGCGCCGCGCGATCGGTCAGGGTGTGTGAAGCGTTCATGAAAGGATAATAAGATCATGCGAGACCAGTTACAAACCGCTGTTGCGCTGATTTACCCGCCGTCCTGTCTGGCGTGCGGGGCGTGGGTGGCTGCACATGGGGGGCTGTGCGGTCCGTGCTGGCGCGACACGGGGTTCATTGAAGGTGTGGTCTGCGAAACCTGCGGTATTCCCTTGCTGGGCGATCTGTCCGAGACAGACGTGCGCTGCGACGCGTGCCTTGCCGCGCCACCGCCGTGGGACCACGGGCGCGCAGCCCTTTTGTACCGAGATACCGGCCGCCGGCTGGTGCTGGCGCTGAAACACGGCGACCGTCAGGACATCGCCAAACCCGCAGGACACTGGATGGCGCGGGTGATCGCGCCCTTCGTCACGCCTGACACTTTGGTGGTGCCCGTGCCGCTGCATTACGCGCGGCTGTGGAAGCGGCGGTTCAACCAATCGGCCCTGCTGGCCCGTGCGCTTGCCCGTGAACACAAGCTTGGGTGGTGTCCTGACGCGCTGCGCCGCGTCCGACGCACCGCCGCGCTAGAGGGGAAGGGACGCCGCGAACGCATTGCCCATCTGGATGGCGCGATCACCGCCCATCCCCGCCGCGCCGACCTGCTGCGTGACCGTCCGGTGCTGTTGGTGGATGACGTGATGACATCGGGTGCCACTTTACAGGCGTCGGCGCGGGCCTGTCTGGACGCACGCGCAGGGCCAATCTGCGTCGTGACACTGGCAAGAGTGGCAAAAGATACTTAAGTCTTGATCCAACCCATTTGTTGAAAGGACATCAACATGCAACCTGTTGAGATCTATACCTCCCCGCTATGCGGATTTTGCCATGCCGCCAAACGTCTGCTGAATGAAAAAGGCGTGAGCTTTGCCGAGGTCGACGTGCTTGCCCAGCCAGAGCGTAAGTCCGAGATGATCGAACGTGCCAATGGCGGACGCACCGTACCGCAGATCTTTATCGGCGACACCCATGTCGGCGGCTGTGATGACCTTTACGCGCTTGAACGTGCGGGCAAGCTGGACGCTTTGTTGGCCTCCTGATGCAGGCGGCGCTGATCCAGCTGAACGTCAGCGATACACCGGCCCGCAATCTGGCGGGCACGGTAGAGATGGTGCGCGATGCTGCGGCGCAGGGGGCGGCGTTTGTCCTCACGCCCGAGGTCACGAACTGCGTCTCGACCAGCCGCGACCACCAGCGCAGCGTGTTGCAGCACGAAGACGATGACATCACCCTCGCCGCCTTGCGGGATGTGGCGCAAGAGACGGGCATCTGGCTGCTGATCGGGTCGCTTGGGCTGAAAACGCGGGATGCGGACGGGCGCTTTGCCAACCGGTCGTTCCTGATTGATCCGCACGGGCAGATCAAGGCCCGCTACGACAAGATCCATATGTTCGACGTGGATATCGACGCGGGCGAAAGCTACCGCGAATCGGCGGGCTACCGCCCCGGCGATCAGGCGGTTGTGGCGCAGACGCCTTTCGCCAAAATCGGCATGAGCATCTGCTATGACATGCGCTTTCCCAAGCTCTATCAGGCGCTGGCGGATGCGGGGGCCACGATCCTGACCATGCCCGCCGCGTTTTCGCCCGTGACCGGTGCCGCGCATTGGCACATGCTGCTGCGGGCCCGCGCGATCGAGACAGGGTGTTTCGTGTTAGCCCCCGCGCAGACCGGCACCCATGCCAGCGACAGCCACAAGACCCGCGACACCTACGGCCATTCGCTGGTTGTTGCCCCGTGGGGCGAGGTGCTGCTGGATGCGGGCACCGCGCCGGGCGTTTATCCGTTCACGCTGGACATGGCACGTGTACAAGAGGCACGTACCCGCGTACCCAGTCTTGCCAACCGGCGGGATTTCAAGGCACCTTAGTAACGGCTTATGACGGAAAATCGAAACTCACTTGCGATCACGTTGATCAGCGAATTGCTGTCGGCTGATCAACGGATGCGCAACCGGCTGACCCGGGCGCTGCCCAAAGGTATGGAGATTTCGCATTTTTCGGTGCTGAACAATCTGGCCTGGCATGACGGCGAAAAGACCCCCGCGCAGCTGGCCGAGACGTTCAATGTCACCCGTGGTGCGATGACGAATACGCTGAATAAGCTGGTCTGGGCGGGCTATGTGCATATCCGCCCCGATTGGGACGATGCGCGGCGCAAGATGGTGGCGATCAGCCCCGCAGGGCGCAACGCGCGGGATCATGCGATCCGGCAAATCTCGCCGTTGATCAATGATGTGGCCGATGATCTGGGCGAGGCGCAGGTGCGTGCCACGCTCGATACCCTGCGCGCCCTGCGGCGCCAGCTGGAGGGCTGACGCAGGTTTGGGTCACTCTGGCTTCAGGCTGGCGGTGACGTAGTTCACGCTCAGGTCACGATCGGACAGACGCCACGACCATGTGATCGGGTTGAACACGAAGCCCTTGCGATCCACTGCCGTCAGGCCCGCCTTGTGCAGCAGGTCAAAGAGTTCATCCGGGGTGATGAATTTCGACCATTCATGGGTGCCCTTGGGCAGCCAGCGCATCACGTGCTCTGCCCCGACAATCGCCATCATGAAAGACTTGGGGTTGCGGTTCAGCGTCGAACAGATGTGCAGCCCGCCGGGTTTCAGCAGGGTGCGGCAGGCGATCAGATAATCGATGGGAGAGGCGACATGTTCGACCACCTCCATGTTCAGTACCACGTCGAATTGTTCCCCCGCTTCGGCCAGCGCCTCGGCGGTGGTGTGGCGGTAGTCGATCTCGAGCCCCGATTGCTGCGCATGGACCTGCGCGACGGGGATGTTGCCCGCCGCGGCATCGGCTCCGACCACGGTCGCACCCAAACGCGCCATAGGTTCCGACAGCAGCCCGCCGCCACAACCGATGTCCAGAATCCGCAGCCCGCGGAACGGTTCGGGCGATTTCAGATCGCGGTCGAACTCTCCGGCGATTTGGGCAGTGATGTAATCGAGCCGGCAGGGATTGAGCATATGCAGCGGCTTGAACTTGCCGTTTTCGTCCCACCATTCGGCGGCCATGGCCTGAAACTTTTCGATCTCGGCGGGGTCAACAGTGCTTTGAGGCGCTTGCATTCTGATCTCTCTGTGCTCTTTTGGGTCCAATGACTATATAGGGCTGTAATGGACAAAATCCCGGACCAAAAGCGCGCAGTGCAATATCTTCACCCGCCGATCGACCCGTTCGATCAGCGGATGATGGATGTGGGCGATGGTCATTCGATCTATGTCGAACAATGCGGCAACCCCGATGGCATTCCTGTGGTGGTCCTGCATGGCGGCCCCGGCGGCGGGTGCAGCCCGTCGATGCGGCGCTATTTCGATCCGGCAAAATATCACGTGATCCTGTTTGACCAGCGCGGGTGCGGGCGGTCCAAGCCTTTTGCGTCGGTTATAAATAACACCACATGGGATCTGGTCGCGGATATCGAACGTATCCGCAAAGCGCTTGGCATCGAGAAATGGATCGCCTTTGGCGGCAGCTGGGGCGCGACGCTGGCGTTGATCTATGCCGAAACCCACCCCGAGAGGGTGCGCAACATCATCCTGCGCGGCGTTTTCATGATGACGCAGTCGGAGCTTGACTGGTTCTATGGCGGCGGCGCGGGCAAGTTCTGGCCCGATCTTTGGGCGCGGTTTACCGGCCTGATCCCCGAAGCCGAGCACGGCGATCTGATCGCGGCCTACCACCGACGGCTGTTTTGTGGCGACCGCATGACCGAGGTGAAATACGGCAAGGCATGGGCCGCATGGGAAAACGCGCTGGCCTCGATCCATGCGTCGGGCGGGTCGTATGAGGGACCGGGGGAATATTCGCGCACCTTCGCCCGGCTTGAGAATCACTATTTCTCCAACGCCGGATTTCTTGAGTTTGATGGCCAGATCCTTGCGCATGTGGACCGCATTGCCCATATCCCCGGCGTGATTGTGCAAGGCCGCTACGATATGATTTGCCCCCCCTCCAGCGCGTATGAACTGGCGCAGGCTTGGCCCAATGCCGAGCTGAAGATGGTGCGCAATGCCGGTCACGCGCTGTCCGAACCCGGCATCAGCGCCGAACTGGTGCGCACGATGGACAGGATTGCCGCGCAATGACCCGCTCTTTGATGGATCGCCGTGCTTTATTTGCCTCGGGTGCTGCGGCGGCCTTGCTGGCGGCGACAGGTGTGTCGGCGGCGTCCATGCCCAAAGCGGGCGGGCGGTTGCGGATGGCGCTGTCGGGGGCGGCGCGCAGCGATACCTGGGGGCAGGGCGATGGCCTGTTCATGCAGGTGGCGCGGCAGGGGTTGATCTTTGATACGCTGACCGAAATCGCCGCTGACGGCACCCTGCGCGGAGAGCTGGCAACAGCCTGGCAGGGCAGCGCCGACGGGCGCGTCTGGCTGGTCGATCTGCGCAAGGATGTGCTGTTTCACGATCAACGCCCCATGACCGCCCGCGATGTTGTCGCGTCCCTCGCGCTGGACGGTGTGGTAGAGGCGACGGGCCCCCATCAGCTGCGCATCACGATGGATGCGCCCGCGATGGACTTGCCCTTTACGCTGGCGGACCCGCGTCATGTGATCCGCGCCGCCCATGCGATGGACGACGGCATCGGCACCGGCCTGTACCGTCTGCGAAGATTTACGCCGGGTCAGCAGGTTTTGGCCGAACGTGTGGCGGATCACTACAAAGGGCGCAGCGCCGGCTGGTTCGATACGGTTGAACTGGTGTCCATTCCCGCGCAGCAGGTCCGTGCGCAGGCGATGGCTGAATATCTGGTCGAAGCGGCAGACCTGAATGATGGCGAAGCCCTTCAATCCTATGATGATATTGCCTTGCTGCCCCATGCACGCGGGGTGACCCATGCGGTGTCACGCAGCATCGCCATGCCCCTGCGCACCGGCCAGCATCGCCCGTTGGACAACCTGCGCGCCGCCGAACGCTGGTGGCTGGCCTAAGCAGGGCAGGCACACGGGGCTTGCAGTTTCACATATACGGGCGTATATGACGTCTCAACAGCGGCGCATCGGGGTCCACACCTGAGGCTCCACCGATCTTGAACACGGGCCGCGCGCCCGTTTTTTTGTGCCTGCTCGAAACTGCAGGATGATAGTGAGATTATGAACAACGACCTGATTGCAAAAGCAGCCATTGATCGCCGCATGGCCGAGATCATCACACCGGTGATCGAGGATATGGGGTTTGAACTGGTGCGCGTTCGCCTGATGTCGGGCAAGTCGACGACGTTGCAGGTGATGGCAGACCGTCCCGATGGCGGTATCGAGGTGGACGAGCTGGCCCTGATCAGCCAATCCATCAGCGCTGTCATGGATGTCGAGGATCCGATCCTTGATGAATACACCCTTGAAGTGTCGAGCCCAGGCATCGACCGCCCGCTGACGCGGCTCAAGGATTTCGAGATGTTCGAGGGCTATGAAGCCAAGATCGAGACCGGCGAACTGATCGACGGCCGCCGCCGCTTTAAGGGCGAGCTGGCAGGCGTCGAGGATGACGAGGTGCTGATCAACGTCGAGGAAGGCACCATCGGGCTCAAGTTCGATTGGCTGACCGACGCCAAACTGGTTCTGACCGACGATCTGATCAAAGAAATGCTGCGCCAACGCAAAGCGTCCGGTGCGATTGACGAAACCAAATTCGATGACATCGAGACCGAAGGGTCCACCGAGGGAGACGACTAAATGGCCATTACATCTGCCAACCAGCTGGAACTGCTGCAAACCGCCGAGGCTGTGGCCCGCGAAAAGATGATCGACCCCAATCTCGTGGTTGAAGCGATGGAAGAATCGCTCGCTCGGGCGGCGAAGTCGCGCTACGGCGCTGAGATGGACATTCGCGTTTCCATCGACCGCAAGACCGGTCGCGCGACCTTTACCCGTGTGCGTACGGTTGTGGCCGATGACGAGCTTGAGAACTATCAGGCGGAGTTCACGGTAGAGCAGGCCAAACAGTATATGGCCAACCCCGAAGTCGGTCAGGAATTCAGCGAAGAAGTCCCACCGGTTGAAATGGGCCGTATCGCCGCACAATCCGCCAAGCAGGTGATCTTGCAGAAGGTCCGCGAAGCCGAGCGTGACCGCCAATACGAAGAATTCAAGGACCGCGCCGGCACGATCATCAATGGTCTGGTCAAGCGCGAGGAATATGGCAACGTTATCGTCGATGTGGGCGCTGGCGAAGCGATCCTGCGTCGCAACGAGAAAATCGGCCGCGAAAGCTATCGCCCGAACGACCGTATCCGCGTGTACATCAAGGATGTGCGCCGCGAGCAGCGCGGCCCGCAGATCTTCCTGAGCCGCACCGCGCCCGAGTTCATGGCCGAGCTGTTCAAGATGGAAGTGCCTGAAATCTATGACGGCATCATCGAGATCAAGGCCGTTGCCCGTGACCCCGGTTCGCGCGCGAAAATCGCTGTCATCTCTTATGATGGCTCCATCGACCCTGTGGGGGCCTGCGTTGGTATGCGCGGCAGCCGCGTTCAGGCCGTTGTGAACGAGCTTCAGGGCGAGAAGATCGACATTATCCCGTGGAACGAAGACCAGCCGACCTTCCTTGTGAACGCGCTTCAGCCTGCTGAAGTCTCCAAGGTTGTTCTGGACGAGGAAGCCGGCAAGATCGAAGTCGTCGTTCCCGAAGAACAACTGTCGTTGGCGATTGGCCGTCGTGGTCAGAACGTGCGTCTGGCATCGCAGCTGACCGGTCTGGACATCGACATCATGACCGAAGAGCAAGAGAGCCAGCGCCGACAGGCAGAGTTCGAACTGCGCACCAAGCTGTTCATGGACAATCTGGATCTGGACGAATTCTTTGCCCAGCTTCTGGTTTCCGAAGGGTTCACCAACCTTGAAGAAGTCGCCTATGTCGAAGTGGACGAGCTGCTGGTCATCGACGGTGTTGACGAAGACACCGCAAGCGAACTGCAAGCCCGCGCCCGTGACGTGATCGAAGCGCAGAACAAAGCGGCCCTTGATGCGGCGCGCGCCTTGGGTGTGGACGACACGCTTATTGAATTCGACGGTCTGACACCCCAAATGATTGAGGCACTGGCCAAAGACGACGTAAAAACGCTCGAAGATTTCGCGACTTGCGCGGATTGGGAGCTGGCCGGCGGCTGGACTACCGTGAATGGCGAACGCACCAAGGATGAAGGGACACTTGAACCTTTCGATCTGTCGCTGGAAGATGCGCAAAAGCTGATCATGACCGCGCGCGTCCTGCTGGGCTGGGTCGATCCTGCCGAGCTTGAAGCGGATGATGTCGACGAAGAGTTCGATGCCGACATCGACACGGACATCGACACGGGCGAGGAGGCCGAGGCCTGATCGCGGGGCCTTGGGGAACGATATGACACGTGGTGGCGTTTCTAAAGACCGGCAAGACGGTCCCGAACGAAAGTGTATCGCCACTGGCGAGGCGCAGCCCAAAAACGGGCTGATCCGCTTTGTCATTGGTCCCGACATGCATGTTTTCCCGGATATCATGGGGAAACTGCCCGGTCGGGGGATGTATGTGTCAGCGGATCGGGCCGCATTGGAAAAAGCGGCCAAGAAGGGTCTGTTCGCCCGCTCGGCCAAGCAACCTGTCAAGGTTGCGGATGATTTGGTGGATGAAGTTGAAAAGCAACTTGTCCGCCGTGTGGTTGACCTGATTTCGTTGCAACGCAAGGCGGGCAAGGCCGTTGCGGGCTACGAAAAAGTCAAAGGTTGGCTGCAAATGGAAGAAGCCGAAGTGTTGATCCAGGCAGTAGATGGATCGGGCCGCGGCAAATCGAAACTAAGCACGCCGCATTACGGCCATTACATTGGCTGGCTGACGGCAGACGAATTGGGTTTGGCTTTCGGACGCCAAACTGTGATACATGGGGCGCTCGCCTCTGGTGGTCTTACCTCTCGTGTTGTAGAGGAGGCTCAGCGGTTAAAAGGCGTGCGCATAAACGAGGGTGGCAACGGTCACCCGAAAGGATAGACGAGCTTCATGAGCGATAGTGACGGCAAAAAGACATTGGGCCTGCGGGGAGCGTCTTCGCGTCCCGGCAACGTAAAGCAAAGCTTTAGCCACGGGCGGACGAAAAACGTCGTGGTCGAGACCAAGCGCAAGCGCGTTGTGGTGCCCAAACCTGCTGGCGCAAAAGCCGGCGGCGGTAGCAATCCATCGCTCGGGGATCCCTCCAAGCGTCCGGCAGGGATCACCGATTCCGAAATGGAACGCCGGCTGAAGGCGGTTCAGGCTGCCCGCGCCCGCGAGGCGGAAGAAGCCGAAGCACGCGCAGCCGAGGAAAAGGCCCGCGCGGAAGACCGCGAGCGTCGTCGTGCCGAGATCGATGCGAAAGAAGCCGAAGAACGCCAGCGCGAGGAAAGCCTGAAGGCGAAAGCCGAAGAGGACGAGCGCCGCAAGAAAGAAGCGGAAGCCGCAGCAGCCGCTGCCGCAGCCCCCGCAGCGACGCCTGCCGCGCCGCGTTCGCCGAACATCAAATCCGGCGCACCGACCCCTGCGGCCCGCAAGAAAGAAGGCGACCGCGAGGAAACCAACAAGGGTGGCGACGATAGCCGTCGTTCCGGCAAACTGACGCTGAACCAGGCTTTGTCCGGTGGCGAAGGTGGCCGTCAACGGTCCATGGCGCAGATGAAACGCAAGCAGGAACGCCAGCGCCAGAAGGCAATGGGCGGCTCGGTCGAGCGTGAAAAGGTCGTGCGCAACGTCAACCTGCCTCCGGCGATCGTGGTTTCCGAACTGGCGAACCGGATGGCCGAACGCGTTGGCGCTGTCGTCAAAGCATTGATGACAAACGGCATGATGGTAACGCAGAACGAAACCATCGACGCTGACACAGCCGAGCTGATCATCGAGGAATTCGGCCACAAAGTGGTGCGCGTTTCCGACGCTGACGTTGAAGACGTGATCAAGGAAGCCGAAGACGATCCGAAAGATCTGGTATCGCGTCCTCCGGTTATCACGATCATGGGCCACGTTGACCACGGTAAGACATCGCTGCTTGACGCGATCCGCAAAGCCAAGGTTCAGTCCGGCGAAGCGGGCGGTATCACGCAGCACATCGGTGCCTATCAGGTCACAACCGACAACGGTCAGGTTCTGAGCTTCCTCGATACTCCGGGCCACGCGGCCTTTACCTCGATGCGGTCGCGCGGTGCGCAGGTCACCGACATCGTTGTTCTGGTGGTCGCGGCGGATGATGCTGTGATGCCTCAGACGATCGAAGCGATTAACCACGCGAAAGCGGCTAAGGTGCCAATGATCGTGGCGATCAACAAGATCGACAAATACGAAGCCAACCCTGACAAAGTCCGTACGGACCTGCTGCAGCACGAGGTCATCGTTGAAAAGATGTCCGGTGAAACACAGGACGTCGAAGTATCGGCAACCACGGGTCAAGGTCTGGACGAACTGCTGGAAGCCATCGCGCTGCAAGCGGAACTGCTGGAACTGAAAGCGAACCCGAACCGCGCCGCGGTCGGTGCCGTGATCGAAGCGCAGCTTGACGTGGGCCGCGGCCCCGTTGCCACTGTTCTTGTTCAGAACGGTACGCTGCGTCAGGGCGACATCTTTGTTGTGGGCGAGCAGTACGGTAAGGTCCGTGCGCTGATCAACGATCAGGGCGAGCGCGTGAAAGAGGCAGGCCCATCCGTGCCGGTAGAGGTGCTTGGCCTTAACGGGACACCGGGTGCTGGCGACGTTCTGAACGTCACCGACACCGAGGCGCAGGCGCGCGAGATTGCGGAATACCGCGAAAAAGCCGCCAAAGACAAACGCGCTGCGGCTGGTGCTGCGACGACGCTGGAACAGCTGATGGCGAACGCCAAGGTGAACGAAACCATTAGCGAGCTGCCTTTGTTGATCAAAGCAGACGTTCAGGGGTCTGCCGAAGCGATCGTTCAAGCGATGGAGAAAATCGGCAACGACGAAGTCCGCGTGCGCGTCCTTCACTCGGGCGTGGGTGCGATCACCGACACCGACGTTGGTCTTGCCGAAGCCTCCAACGCGCCGATCATCGGCTTCAACGTGCGTGCAAACGCATCGGCCCGTGCCTCGGCCAACCAGAAGGGCGTCGAGATCCGGTATTACTCGGTCATCTATGACATGGTTGATGATGTGAAAGCTGCCGCAAGTGGCCTGCTGAGCAACGAGATCCGCGAACACTTCATCGGCTATGCGTCGATCAAAGAGGTGTTCAAAGTGACCGGCGTTGGCAAGGTTGCGGGCTGTCTGGTGACCGAAGGCAAAGCAAGCCGCGCCGCTGGTGTGCGTCTGCTGCGCGACGATGTCGTGATCCACGAAGGCACGCTGAAAACGCTCAAGCGGTTCAAGGACGAAGTTGCCGAAGTACCGTCAGGCCAGGAATGTGGTATGGCGTTCGAGAACTACGAAGACATCCGTCCGGGCGACGTTATCGAAATCTTCACACGTGAAGAAGTCGTGCGCACGCTGGACTAAGTTACACCTCGTCCGATATCTGATGATCAGAAGCCCGGTTAAATGTCCGGGCTTCTGTCGTTTCAAACACCCGTTTATCTTCGTTAAAGCTCAGCCGGTCGACACAGACCTGATCGTCCGAGATCTTCACAAGGTTGAAATCATTCGGCTCTCCGCGGACACGAGACGACAGGCTGGTCCCCGCATGCAACTGGATCGCCGTGGTGCCGCCGGATTCGACGGTAAAATTCTCTGCGTGCCACGTGTGTAGGTGCCCCGACAGGATCAGGTTCGCCCCGCAAGACAACAGCTTTTCCAGCGCGATTTCGGCACCGGGTATGGGTTTTTTGTTGGTGTGATTAGGATGCTCTAGCGGGTGATGCACCACTAACACGCGGGCTTTGCGCGCGGCGGTGTCATCAATCGCCTTGCAGGCTTGCGCGATACGCCCTGCCGTCAGCTTTCCCGTCTGCCACGAAAAGCGATCGACCGAGTTGATGCCGATGACGACCATATCATCGTCCTCATACCGAGGCGTCAGATCGGCGTTGATCCATTTGCGATACCGCCGCCACGGCATGAAAAACCGCTGGAACGGGCGGTCAAGCAAGACATCGTGGTTCCCCGGCACACCCAAGACAGGCGCGTTGATCCGCTGGATAAAGTTATGCGCTTCCTCGAACTGGCTCCGCCGCGCGCGCTGCGTGAAATCGCCCGAGATGGCGACGATATCGGGGTTCAGCTCGTTCACACAAGAGAGCAGCGGTTCCAGCAGGTCGGGACGATCCTTGCCAAAGTGTAAATCTGAGAGATGCACCAATGTGCTCATCTGACGGCCTCGTTGAATTCGGCAGGAACGATCAGCTGCAGGGCCTCGCGCTGCATGTGCAGTTTGAACGGGCCTTTCATGCGGCTTAGCTCTCCGTCGCGGGCGACAGGGCGTGATTTATGCGGCATCTCAAGCGTGATCTCGTTCCCGCAGTGCATTTGATAGTCGGTTTCACGTTTCGCGACCCCAAGGGCCAGCGCGGCGGCGTGTTTGAACAACCCCCAGCGGTTCGTATCGGGGGCGACCAGCAGCACCATGCCGCCCTTGGCGATACAGTCTTCGCCGCCCAGCCCCATTTGGTTCAGCTGAAAGGCGTTGCTGATCGCAAAGACCAGCGGTGTCCTATGTTTAAAGGATTTGCCATCAATCGTCACCGTCAGCCTGAGCGGCGCGCGGAGTGTTGCCAGCGCTTTGACCACCGACCAATAGGCCGCGACACGGCTGCGGCCCCAGCGGTCATAGATGCCTTCGCGGGTTTTCAGGATGGCGGCATAGGCCCCGATGCTGGCGTTGTTCAGAAACGCGTTGCCATTGATCTTGGCGATGTCCGTGGGGCGCAGGACGCCCTTGGCGATGACATCCACGGCTTCGTCAACGGTTTCGGGCAGGTTCAGCGAACGGGCGAAATAGTTAAAGGTGCCTGCGGGGATAATCCCCATCTGGTTGGGCACATGCGCCAAGCCCGAGGCGACGCCGCTGATGGTTCCGTCGCCGCCTGACGCGACGATGGTGGCATCGGGGTTCGCCTCGGCAGTCGATTGCGCCACCTGTCCCAAATCCGCGCCATTGGGCGAGAATTCAACGAAGCTGACGGGAATGTCGTGGTGTTGAAACCTGTCTGAAATCCGGGACTTACGCTCTGTCCCGTCTTTGCGGCCGGAGCCCTTGTTCAGAATAACGATAACACGTTGAGGCTTCATGATTGATCCATCCTTGATGACCTAAGCAAACGCTTGGGGCAGGGGGATGGTTCAGATGTTTTGCGTGTGCGTGATCAGTTCCGGCGCTGGATTGGCTTGCCGGTATAGATCGCGTCATCAACCTTAACCGATACGCGGCCGTCGGGCATGTCGCGGACGAAGTTACCCTGGACGGATACGGTGGAACCGATGGTGATTGTGCGAAGCATTGCTTCCTCCCAGAAAAACCTGAAGTTGCATCTTTATAAGCGACAATTTGCCTAAGTCTAGCAACAAAAAAGTCAAGGAAGCAGTATTCGCGCGCGTAAAGAAACAGCAGCGAGGTCGCGCTGGCCCTAAAGCCAGTCGCGCAGGATCGGAATCAGGGGAATGTCCGCAGGGGGCATCGGATAATCTTTCAGCGCATTGGCACGGACCCATTTCAGGGTCTGCCCCTCGCGCGCCTGCGGTGTGCCGTTCCATTTGCGGCAGGCAAACAGCGGCATCAGAAGGTGAAAATCATCGTAGGCATGGCTGGCAAAGGTCAGCGGGGCAAGGCAGGAGGCCCATGTGTCGATGCCAAGTTCTTCTTGCAGCTCGCGGATCAGCGCGGCTTCGGGGGTTTCGCCGGCCTCGACCTTGCCGCCCGGAAACTCCCACAAACCGGCCATGGATTTGCCGGGCGGGCGCTGTGCCAAAAGCACGCGCCCGTCCACGTCGATCAGGGCAACCGCCGAGACAAGGATAACCTTCACGAACGATAGTCCGCGTTGATCTCGATATAGCCGTGGGTCAGGTCACAGGTCCAAACCGTTGCTTTGCCGTCGCCAAGGCCCAGATCAACGCCGATGGTGATGTTCTGGCCCTTCATATGCGCCGCCGCTGCCTCTTCCGAGTAGTCGGGGCTGCGCCAGCCGTCTTTAGCCACCTCGATATCGCCAAAGCGGATCGACAGACGATCCCGATCAGCAGCGGCACCTGATTTACCGACGGCCATTACCACGCGGCCCCAGTTCGGATCCTCGCCCGCGATGGCGGTCTTGATGAGGGGGGAATTCGCGATGGCCATGCCGTGGGTCTTGGCGTCGTCATCCGTAGCGGCACCGGTCACGGCGATCTCGACGAATTTGGTCGCCCCTTCGCCGTCTTGCACAACCTGATGCGCGAGGTTCAGCATGACGCCGTGCAGCGCTTCCGAGAACGCATCGCTTTCGCTGGCATCCACGCCCGACGCGCCAGTTGCAGCCAGGATCAGACTGTCGGAGGTCGATGTGTCGCTATCCACGGTGATGCAGTTAAAGGTGCTATCGGTATGGGTCGACAGCATCTTTTGCAGCGCCGGTTGGCTAACAACCGCATCGGTGAAGATATAGACCAGCATCGTCGCCATATCTGGCGCGATCATGCCCGATCCCTTCGCAATCCCCGCGATAGAGACTGTGTTCCCGTCAATCTCGACCTCGGCACGGGCCCCTTTGGGGAAGGTGTCCGTGGTCATGATCGCCTTGGCCGCATCGGAAATGCCCTTGTCGGACAACGCGCCCTTAAGGTCCGCCAGAACAGCCGTAATCCGGTCGTGGGGCAGGGGTTCGCCGATCACACCTGTCGATGAGGTAAAAACACGCGATTGGGGAATGTTACAGACATCAGCAACTGCAGCGGTAATTGCTTCGACCGCGGTGACGCCGCCCTTGCCGGTGAAGGCATTGGCGTTGCCCGAGTTGACCAGAATTGCGGCACCGGTGTCCGATGTCGCGCCGATCTTGGCCTGACAATCCAGGACCGGCGCGGCGCGGGTGGCAGAGCGCGTAAACGCCCCCGCCACCGTCGAGCCCGGGGCCAATTCGGCCAGCATCACATCGGTGCGGCCTTGATACCGTACCCCCGCCGCGATGGTGGCGAAACGCACACCATCGATGACAGGAAGATCAGGGAAGTGATCGGGTGCCAGCGGGGATACAGCGGGGATTTTGCCCATTTGTTACTCCAGCAGGCCGAGGTTGGTCAGAACCGAAGGGTCGATTGAGTCAGCCGCCGAGCGGTCAACATCTGCGGCTTCGGTGGTCTTTTCGATCAGGGTCTGTGCCTTGACCTGACGGACCTGGGTTTCCAGCTCGTCCTTCACGTCTTCGAGCTTGGGCGCTTCTTTCTGGCGCTTGTCGTCCAGTTTGATCACGTGCCAGCCGAACTGGGTTTCAACGGGTTCCGACACAGCGCCGACTTCAAGCGCGGCAACGGCGGTTTCAAACGCGGGCACCATCATGCCGGGCCCGAACCAACCCAAAGTGCCGCCCGCAGGACCGGATGGACCGGTGGACTTTTCTTTCGCCAGCTCGGCAAAATCCGCGCTTTCATCCAGCTCTTTCTTGACGGCTTGGGCTTCTTCTTCTGTTTCTACCAGAATATGCGACGCGCTGAATTCCTCGGTCGGTTCCGCATCGGCGTAGGCTTCGTCATAGGCGGCTTGCAGCTCTTCCTCGGTGACGTCCTGGGCCATTGCTTTCTCGATCACTTCGCCCGCGATCAGCTGGCGACGTTCGTTTTCAAGCGCCATCTCGATCCGCTTTGGCACTTCACCGTCAAAATCTTGCGACAAGGCGGTTTGCTGCACAAGCTGATCCAGAATGCCTTTGAACAGGACTTCGGGGGGAAGCTGTTGATATTGTTCGGGCAGGGTGGCGCGGGCAATGATCATGCTGCCAATCGTGATGTCGGTGCCATTGACCGTGGCAACCACGGTTTCAGCGGTGACGTCTGTCTGCGCATCCGTGTTTTCGGCAGTGTCGTCCTGCGCAACAGCGGGCAGGGCGAGCGAAGCTGCCACCACGAATGGTGCCAGAAAAGTGAGAGGTTTTTGCATGTATCTGTCCTTGGTTTGGCAGCCACAAGGGGCTGCTACATTGACACGGTTTAGTGCGGCCCTTACATCGCCCTATGGGCGCGGCCTTGGCGCACGTTCAGTCTTGTATCTAGGGGCTGTCCGGCGGCTCGGCAAGCAGATGGACGCCTTGGAACATAACTTCGGCAGGAGATTGCATGCTGGGCATCGGAACACTCGCCAAAAAAGTCTTTGGGACCCCAAACGACCGTAAAATCAAGGCGACCCGCCCGCTGGTTGAAAAGATCAACGCGCTGGAAGAAGAATTCTTGGCTTTGACCGACGACGGTCTGAAGCAAAAAACAGACGAGCTGCGCAAGCGGGCGATTGACGGCGAAAGCCTTGATGATCTGCTGCCGGAAGCTTTTGCGAACTGCCGTGAAGGCGCCCGCCGGACCTTGGGTCTGCGCGCTTTTGACACGCAGTTGATGTCGGCGATTTTCCTGCATCAGGGTAACATCTCCGAGCAGAAAACCGGCGAGGGTAAAACCCTGACCGCGACGCTGGCCGCTTACCTCAATGCGCTGACCGGCAAGGGCGTGCATGTGGTCACGGTGAACGAATACCTCGTGAAACGGGACGCCGACTGGATGGGCAAGGTCTTTGCCTCGCTGGGGCTGACCACGGGCGCTGCGGTGTCCGGCATGACCGAGGAAGACAAACGCGCCGCCTATGATTGCGACGTGACCTACGCCACGAACAACGAGCTGGGCTTTGATTATCTGCGCGATAACATGAAGTCTGAGCTGAGCCAGATTTTCCAGAAACAGCACAACTTTGCCATCGTGGACGAAGTCGACAGTATTCTGATCGACGAGGCGCGGACGCCGCTGATTATCTCTGGCCCGTCGCAAGACCGCTCCGAGATGTATAAAATCGTCGACGATGTGATCCCGCTGCTGCAGGAAAGCCACTACGAGCTGGACGAGAAAACCCGCAACGTGACCTTTACCGACGAAGGGAACGAGTTCCTCGAGCAAGAGCTGCACAGCCGCGGTCTGCTGGAAGAAGGGTTAACGATGTATGACCCCGAAAGCACCACCATCGTGCACCACGTGAACCAGGGTTTGCGGGCGCATAAGCTGTTCCAGCGCGACAAGGATTACATTGTGCGCGACGGCGAGGTGATGCTGATCGACGAATTCACCGGGCGTATGATGTCCGGTCGTCGTCTGTCCGACGGGTTGCATCAGGCGATCGAAGCGAAGGAAGGCTGCCAGATCCAGCCCGAGAACGTGACACTGGCCTCGGTCACCTTCCAGAACTACTTCCGCCTTTATGACAAGCTGGCCGGCATGACGGGTACTGCCGAAACCGAAGCCGAAGAATTCGCCGAGATTTACGGGCTGGGTGTGGTCGTTGTCCCGACCAACGTGCCGGTTGCGCGTGTGGACGAAGACGATCAGGTCTATCGTTCGGCGCTGGAAAAATATCAGGCGATGATCGAAAAGGTCAAAGAAGCCAATGCGATAGGCCAGCCGGTTCTGGTGGGTACCACCTCTATCGAGAAATCCGAAATGCTGAGCCAGATGCTGACCGAAGCGGGCATCAAGCATAACGTTCTGAACGCGCGACAGCACGAGCAGGAAGCGCAGATCGTGGCGGATGCGGGCAAGTTCGGTGCGGTCACCATCGCGACAAACATGGCCGGTCGCGGCACCGACATTCAGCTGGGCGGCAACGTCGAGCTGAAGGTGATTGAAGCGCTGGACGCTGATCCTGATGCTGACCCCGTTGCGATCCGTGAAAAGATCGAAGCGGAACACGCTGACGAGAAGAAAAAAGTGCTCGACGCAGGGGGGCTTTATGTTCTGGCGTCCGAGCGTCACGAAAGCCGCCGGATCGATAACCAGCTGCGCGGCCGTTCGGGCCGTCAGGGGGATCCCGGCCGGTCGTCCTTCTACCTGTCTCTCGAAGACGATCTGATGCGTATTTTCGGCTCTGAACGGCTTGAGAAAGTGTTGACGACGCTTGGCCTGAAAGAGGGCGAAGCGATTGTGCACCCTTGGGTCAACAAGTCGCTGGAGCGCGCGCAGGCCAAGGTCGAAGGGCGCAACTTTGACATTCGTAAACAGCTGTTGAAGTTCGACGATGTGATGAACGACCAGCGGAAGGTCATCTTTGGCCAGCGCCGCGACATCATGGAAGCCGCCGACCTGCAAGAGATCACCGCCGACATGCGCGAGCAGGTGATCGACGATCTGATCGATCAGTTCATGCCGCCAAAAACCTATGCAGATCAGTGGGATACACAAGGTTTCCAGGCCGCGGTTGCGGATCAGTTGAACCTGGATGTGCCCGTCGCAGCATGGTGTGAGGAAGAGGGCGTCGACGATGAGGTCATCCGCGAACGTCTTGTCGAAGCCAGCGAAAATATGATGGCCCAGAAGGCTGAACAGTTCGGCCCCGAGAACATGCGCAACATCGAAAAGCAGGTGTTGTTGCAGGCGATTGACGGCAAGTGGCGTGATCACCTTCTGACGCTGGAACATCTGCGGTCGGTCGTCGGTTTCCGCGGTTATGCGCAGCGTGATCCGTTGAACGAATACAAGAACGAATCCTTCCAGTTGTTTGAAAGCATGCTGGACAGCCTGCGGACCGAAGTGACCCAGAAGCTGGGTCAAATCCGTCCGATGACAGAGGAAGAGCAGCAGCAAATCCTGTCGCAAATGCAGGAACGTCAGGCCGCGGCGCAGGTTAACGCAGCGCAGGCGGCGGAAGAGAACAGCGAAGCGCCGGCTTCGACCGCCGCTGCCGCGTCCGGTTCTACCGCTGTGGCGGAATTCGACGAGAATGATCCAAGCACGTGGGGCACCCCTGCGCGCAATGATGAATGCCCCTGCGGGTCGGGCAAAAAGTTCAAGCATTGCCACGGCAAGCTTGCGTAAATGATCTTCCCCAAGGCTGGTTGCTGGCCTTGGGGGTGCTCCGCACGGTGGGGTAAGATTTAGGTAGGATCGGTAGACCAAGCTGCGCTTTTCACCAAACGGAGAGCGACATGCCAATTACCGACAATTTCAATGACTATACCGCAGGATTGACCGGCCCTATTTGCGGGGCCTTTGATATTGTGCCCGACGATACCGCCGACCTGCCGCAGATCACCCGTGGCTTTATGGTCGGTGGGGCCGGTGATGTCGCGGTGACGCTGAAAAGCGGGGATGCAATCACTCTGCCCGGTTTGATGGCGGGGGTCGTCTATCCGTTTCGCATCTCAAAAGTGCGCGACAGCGGCACCACCGCAACGGGGATCAAAGGGTTGGTCTAGCGCCTTGTCACCGCGTTAACTGTTGTTGCGCCCCGTCAGTATCCGGTGGGGCGCAACAGGACGGGCAGAGTGCGCGCGATGATCTTGATATCGCCCATAAAGCTTGGCTGGCGGGCATAGCGTTCATCAAGCGAGGCGCGTTCGGCAAACAGCAGGATGCCGCGCCCCGATACCTGCCAAAGCCCTGTGACCCCCGGGCGCACCCGTTGGTAAGCGTGGCGGGCATCACCGTAGCTGTGCAGCTCCGCCAGGGTGACGGGGCGCGGCCCCACCAAAGACATATCGCCGCGCAGTACGTTCCAGATCTGGGGCAGTTCATCCAGACCGGTGCGGCGCAGGAAATGGCCGCCGGGGATCACGCGCGGATCTTTGGTCAGCTTTTGGTACAACGCCCATTCCAGCGCGCGATCAGGTCGCGCCAATAGAATCGCCGGAAGCGCGGCCTGTGCATCAGGGACCATCGTTCTGATTTTCCAACAGCGGAAAACCTTGCCGGCGCGCCCAACCCTCGGGTGGGCATAAAGACCGCCCTGACCCGTGGATGCCACCAGACAGTATAAAACGATAATCACGGGCAGGATCAGCGGCAGCAACGCGAGGCTGACGGCAAGGTCGAACACCCGTTTCCCGCCCCCTTCGTATAGCGGCGCCCGACGTGCATGGACATCACTGCCCTGCCGTATCCCGATATCGATAAACGCCATCGTCACCTCTTACCCATAGCAACCAAACACCGGCGCATGTGCCGGTGCGTCAGCTAAAGCAGAGGTATCCTAAGGTGTGGTTAAAATCGGGATGCCGTCAGATCAGAGGTAGTTAAACTCGACCTCGCCATTGTGGATCGTTGCGGCGGTGAGCTTGTCCGTCGCGTAGGCCCCGGTGTCGATCGACACCACGCCGCCCTTGATCATCGGGGTGTCGACGATTGTGTGCCCGTGTACGACCCAGATGCCGTCACGGCGGCGTTTGCGCCCGAAATCCTCATGCCCCCAAAGCAACGTCCGGCTTTCCTGATCCTTGATAGGGATCAGTGGGTTAGCAGCGGCGTGGACAAAGGCGACATTGCCCGACACCCAAGAGGTTGGCAGGTTGATCACCCAGTCGAGCAAGGCCTCGCCCATAGCGCCTTGCAGGGCGTCGCGGGCGCGTTCCAGATCATCACCAGAGGAGGTTTGCGACACGCCCGAGACGCCAAAGCTCGACAAAGTCTGGAGCCCGCCGTACCGGAGCCAGCGCGGACCATTCTCTTTCGGATTGTCGATAAACTTTAGCATCATCTGCTCGTGGTTGCCCATCAGCGTGATAATATCGGTCTGTTCGTGCAGCGCCCGCAGAACCTGCGCACTTTGTTCGCCGCGGTCGACAAGGTCGCCGACGCAGATCACCTGTGTTCCGTCCGGAGGTTCGGGCAGTCTTTCAAGCAGATCAAAACGCCCGTGAATATCTCCGATCGCAATCACGGGTACATCCGGTGTGATCGGATCGAAATGAGGTTCGGGCTCGGGGTCAGGTTGACGGCGTTTAAACCAACGGTTCAGCATAGGTCTTGGCGTATCCTCTGTGTTGCAAAACTGGCGCAACGAAATGGTAAATCCGTTGATTGGACGGCACACAAAGTGTAGTCCTTCTTAAAGTTCTCTACGGTCCCGGTATTCGCAACAATTAATTAATAGGTAGGTTAGCAGATGCAAGGGCGCTCGAGGAAACTAGCTTGTTCGATGCTAGCCGGGGCGTTTTGCGTCACTAGTCTTGCCGAAGGCGCAGCGCAATCTTTATCGACCTACGGCACACCCGGGTTGGTGGAAATGCCGACGGCCCGCGTGTTGAAGGACGGCGATCTGGCCTTCACGGCAAGCACGTTTGGCCCCAACTACCGGTATTCAGCGACGTTCCAGGTCTTGCCGCGTCTTTATGGGACATTCCGGTATTCGCGGATTAAGAATATCAGTACCAATGCGTACCTTGATGGCGATACCTTCGATCGCAGCTTTGATGTGCATTACCAGATTTGGGATGAAACCGACCTACGCCCTGCTTTCGCCGTGGGGATGCGAGACTTTCTGGGCACTGGTATCCTGAGCAGTGAATATTTTGTGGCCACCAAAAGCTTTGGGTCGAAGCTCGAGGTCACCGGCGGTCTGGGCTGGGGGCGGCTTGCGGGGCGGAACTCATTCTCGAATCCGTTCAGTATTTTGTCTGACCGGTTTGACACACGGACGCGCGACGCTAACAGGGGCGGCCAGCTAGAGACAGGAAACTGGTTCCGCGGGCCGACGTCGGTCTTCGCGGGCGTGCAGTGGAATGTGTCGGACCAGATGACGCTATTCGCCGAATACTCCCCCGATGAATACACGCGGGAATCGGTGAACACGGGCATCGACGTGTCTTCGCCCCTCAACGTGGGGTTGGAGTATCGTTTCAACAACGGTGTGCACCTCAAGGGGTTTGTCGTCGGGGGGCATGAGGTCGGCGCACAGCTGAGCTATGTCATCAACCCCAAGAAACCGTCTGTACCCGGCGGGTTGGAGCAGGCACCGCGCACCATCGGCGCGCGCAACCGGCTGGCTATTGCGGAGTGGAACAACTCTGCTGCCGGGGGTGGGCGTGATGCGGTCGAAGCCGTGTTGCAGCGTGTGCTGGCGGAAGACGGGCTGGAGCTGCAAGGCTTCATCATGTCGGGCAACCGCGCGACCGTCCGCGTGGAAAACACCCGTTTCGACAACGAGGCCCAAGCGGCAGGGCGCACGGCGCGGGCCATGGCGGTGACGCTGCCCCCCGCGATCGAAGAGTTCACGGTCGTGTTTCTGGAGCGCGGCGTGCCGCTGAACCAGATCGTGACGCAAAGATCCGATCTGGAAGAGCTGCAGTTTGATTACGATGGTGCGTGGCGCAGTCTGGCGCGGGCGCGTCTGGAAGACGGGCACGATCAGGGCCGCGAAGGCGAGTTGTCGGATGTCTATCCGGTCTTTGACACGTCGATCGGCCCATATCTCGCCACGTCCTTTTTCGACCCTAACAGCCCGATCAGGGCCGATTTCGGCGTCCAGCTCAAGATGGATTACCGGCCACGTCCGGGGCTGACCTTTGGGGGTCGTTTCCGCTATCCGCTGGTGGGCAATATCGACAAATCGTTCCGCGTGTCGGATTCCGTGATCGAGCCGGTCCGCTCTAATGCTGTGCGCTACGCGAAGGAATCTGAGCTTGAGGTGAACAGCCTCACGGCCGAGTATATGTTCCGCCCTGGGAAAAACCTGTTTGGCCGGGTCTCGGCAGGGTATCTGGAAGGGATGTTTGGCGGCGTGTCGACCGAGGTGCTTTGGTATCCGATGGATAGCCGGCTCGCACTTGGGGCAGAGCTGAACTATGTCAAACAACGTGATTTCGACATGCTGTTCGGGTTTCAGGACTATGACGTCGTGACCGGCCATGCCTCTGCCTATTATGATCTGGGGAATGGGTTCTTCGGGCAGCTAGATGTTGGTCGCTACCTTGCGGGTGACTATGGCGCGACGTTCTCTTTGGATCGTGAATTCAACAACGGGTTCAAGGTTGGCGGGTATTTCACGCTCACGGATGTGTCCTTTG
This sequence comes from Sulfitobacter sp. SK025, assembly GCF_003352105.1. Lineage (NCBI taxonomy): Bacteria > Pseudomonadati > Pseudomonadota > Alphaproteobacteria > Rhodobacterales > Roseobacteraceae > Sulfitobacter > Sulfitobacter sp. SK025. The sequence continues at coordinate 460,931 of NZ_CP025808.1, forward strand.
ATGATTTCGGGGAAGGGTCTTTCGACAAGGGCCTGCGGTTCGAAGTGCCGCTTTCGTGGCTGACCGGACGCCCGTCGCGGACGAAAGTCCAGCAAACAATCAAGCCGATTACACGCGACGGCGGGGCGCGTCTTGCTGTCGCCAACCGTCTGCACGGGGTCGTGCGCGACTATCGCGGCAAAGAGCTGCGGGACAGCTGGGGGAGATACCTGCGATGATCTTACGTGCGTTGACCCTTGGTCTGTGTCTGGCGGGCCTCACAGCCTGTAGCGCCAGTCAGAACCTTCTGGCGCGGGGTGTTGCCGTTGCTGTGGACGACGATTCAGTCGTGCCCAAAACCTCGCAAGGGTTTCCGCCCCGTTTTGCCGCGCTGGTGCAGGATACCGCCACCCCCGCCTTGCTGCTGACCGTCGAGAACCGTGCACAAACCGGCCGCATGCTGCGCGAGGCGCGTGTGAACGGTGTCGATACATGGCTGAGTTCGGATTTAACCGCGCTGATGCTGGAAGACGGGATGCTGCAAGGGACACGCGGCCTTGGGTCTGAACTCTTCGCCGCTGATGTGTCGGAGCCCAAGGCGCTGATCCTGTCCGGGCGGCGCGGTTATTCAGACCGGTTGCACAGCAATCTGACAGGACTGGATGAGATTTCTACCCGCGCGTATCGCTGTCTGGTGGAGCCGCAGGGCAGCGCGACGCTCGCGCTTGAGATCGGCACCGTGCCGACGCGGGTTGTAACCGAGGATTGCAAAAGTCTGGACCAGTCGTTTCGGAATACGTATTGGGTCAGTGTAAAGAGCGGTGCCATTGTACAGGCGCGGCAATGGGCGGGCGATGAGGTCGGGTATTTGATGACCAAGGCCGCCGCCCGTTAAGGTTAACAGGGGCCGAACCTGTCTGGGGGCGAGGTGTCACATGATGAATGGGAGTATTAAAGTGCGATACCTATTGGTAGCTGTTTTGGGCCTGACCCTTGCAAGCTGTGGTACGGTTTACCGAACACCTGAAGTTGTAGAGGGCGTCGCTGGCGGCACCAATGTACGGGTGATGAACCTCACTGCTGAATCCGTCATTCAGGCGAATAGATCCGCCTATGCGCCACGGAGCCTGCCCGATGTGTTTTCCCGCACCGCAGGCTCTGGCTCGGGGCTGCGCGGAACCGGGGCGCTGCCATCGCCCACACTCGACGTTCAGACCCGCCCCAATGCGCTTGAGCTGCGCCTGCCGCCCCCGGTTGATCCCGGTCCCTACGAGATTGGTATCGGTGATGTGGTGCTGCTGGCCACGCCGCGCGCCGCCGGATCGGTTGAACAGTTGACCGGGCTGCTGGCCGCACAAAACGCGCGCCAAGGCTATACGGTGCAGGATGACGGATCGATCAACATTCCCGATGTGGGCCGTGTGCGTATTGCCGGTTTGACCATTGAAGACGCCGAAGCAGCCTTGTTCCAGCGTCTGGTCGAGAACCAGATTGACCCGACTTTCAGCCTCGAGATTTCCGAGTTCAACTCGCGCCGTGTGTCCATCGGGGGCGCCGTGTCGCAGCCGACTGTTGTGCCGGTAACGCTGACGCCGCTCTATCTGGAAGAAGCCTTGGCCGCTGCCGGCGGGATCACGGTCGAGGATCAGGACTATGCCTCGATCCGTTTGTACCGTGATGGTACGCTGTATCAGATCCCGCTGTCGCAGCTTTATTCCCGCGCGAGCCTGACCAAGACCCGCCTGCTGCCCGGCGATGCGATCTTTGTTGATACGGAATATGAACTGGCACGTGCACAGGAATATTTCGCGCAGCAGATCACTCTGGTTCAGGCGCGTCAGGCGGCACGCGCCTCGGCATTGCAAGAGCTGCAGCTTGAGGTGTCCTTGCGCCGTGCGAGCTTGGATGAGGCCCGTAGCAATTATCAGGCACGCCGTGGCCTTGGCGCCGATGACCGCGACTATGTCTATCTGGCCGGTGAGGTTGGAACGCAGTCGCGTTTTGCCTTGCCGTACGAGCGTAAGGCAAGTCTGGCAGATGCCTTGTATGATGCGGGTGGTGTAGCGTCGTCGACCGGCGATGTATCGCAGGTCTATGTGCTGCGCGCATCCTCTGACCCGCGCGAGCTGGGGGCCATTACCGCGTGGCATCTGGATGCCCGCAACGCCGCGAATTTCGCGCTGGCCCCGCGGTTCGAGCTGCGCCCTGATGACATCATCTTTATCGCGCAGCAGCCCGTCACCAAATGGAGCCGCGCTGTTTCGCAGATCCTGCCGCAGATCCTGAGTGTGGGGAACGCGGTCAGCAATTGATCTGACCACGATTGATGACCAAAGGCCGGGCAGAAATGTCCGGCCTTTTACGTTTCAAAGGGTCTGTCTAACGGGCGGAGGTTTCGCAAATTGAACCCATCGGTGCCCTATTTCAGCCACATCGCCTCATTACCCCTGAACGGGTCAATTATTCAGGCGGTGTGATATGTATCTTTCTGTTGTGATCCCTTGCATGAACGAAGAAGCCTCGATCCCGGGGCTGGTATCGCGGCTGACGCAGGCGATCGCGCCGTGGAAAGATCGGGCCGAGATTATTCTGGTGGATGATGGATCCACCGATGCCACGTGGAAAGCGATCGAGACCGCGCAAGCGGGCTGTGCGCAACTGGTGGGTATCAAGCTTTCGGCCAATCGCGGGCATCAAATCGCGCTGACCGCCGGGCTTGAGGCGGCACAGGGCGAACGCATTTTTATGCTGGATGCCGATTTGCAAGATCCGCCGGAATTGCTGGTCGATATGATGTTCATGATGGATCGCGGGTTTGACGTGGTTTACGGCCGTCGTAGCGAGCGCCAGGGCGAGACCATGTTCAAGAAGGCCACGGCGCATCTGTTCTACCGCTTCCTCAATGCCATGTCCGATGTCCCGATCCCGCAGGACACGGGCGATTTCCGTTTGGTGAACCGCCGCTCGCTGGATGCGGTGCTGGCGATGCCGGAAAAGGCCCGTTTTATTCGGGGGATGTTCGCTTGGGCAGGCTTTAAACAGGTGGGTATTGAATATATCCGCGCCCCACGCGCCTTGGGCGAAACCAAATACCCCTTCCGCGCCATGATGCGCTTTGCCATCGACGCGATGACCGCCTTTTCGACGAAGCCGTTGAAACTTGCGACGCGCCTGTCTTTTGTCAGCTTGTTCATGGCGGCGTTGATGGCCGCTTATGTGATCTATTCGCTGGTCGTGTATCAGACGGCCCCCGGTTGGGCGTCGGTGGTGCTCGCGGTTAGCTTCTTCTCGGGGGCGCAGCTTTTGACGCTGGGTATTTTGGGAGAATATATCGGTCGCCTTTATGTCGAGGCCAAGGATCGCCCGCTCTATTTCGTGAGCGATGATACGCGCGATATGGTCCCAGATGTGAAGCGGTTGCGTGCCTGATGCGTGTTTTTGACTATAAGTGCGCCCGCTTTGGGGTTGTCGGCATTATGACGGCATTATCCTACGTGGCGATGTATCCGGCGTTTCTGGCGGCGGGGGTGCCACAACCGGCAGCCAATGCGCTGGCGTTTTTTCTGGCGATCGTGCTGCAATACATCGGTCATGCCCTGTTCACCTTTGAACGGCGGCTGATCAATCGCAGCCAGATCACAAAATTCGCCATTATGGTCGGCTGCGGCTTTGGCATGTCGATGCTTGTCACGGGCGCTCTGGCCGTGGCCTTGGGGATGCCGGCCTGGGCGGCGGCGCTGGCCGTTGCGCTGTATCTGCCGGTGCAGAACTATATTTTGATGACCCTATGGGTGTTCGCCTTGCCGCACCCCAAGACGGAGTACATGTCATGAGCCATATCTACAGTGATACATTTTTCGACTACATCAACCAAAGTGCGCGCGCGTCGGCAAAACCGTTTGTGTCATTGCTGTTTCCTTTGCTTAAGCCCACGACGGTGATCGATCTGGGCAGTGGGCGCGGTGTTTGGATGGATGAATGGCGCAAAGGTGGCGCGGAGGACGTGCTGGCCGTAGACGGGGATTATGTAGACCGGGCGCAACTGGCAGTCGCGCCGAAGCAGTTCATGGCCGCCGATCTGACACAGCCGGTAAAGACGGGCCGCCGCTTTGATCTGGCGCAGAGCCTTGAGGTCGGAGAGCATCTGCCCACCGAAGCCTCGGAGGTTCTGGTCGATAGTCTGACGCGGGCGTCTGATCGTGTGTTGTTTTCCGCTGCGGTCACCGGGCAGGGGGGCGAGTTTCACGTGAACGAACAGCCCTTGTCCTTCTGGCAGGATATTTTCGCGGCCAAAGGCTATGTCGCCTATGATTGCGTGCGCCCTGCATTGAAGGACAACAAGGATATCGCGCCCTGGTATCGTTACAACGCGATCCTTTATGTGAATGAGGCCGGGCGCGCGGGTTTGCCGAAAGAGATCCTCGCGACCCAAGTGCCTGCGGGCCAAAAGCTGCGCAACGCGGGTAGCCTTGGCTGGCGGTTGCGTTTGGCCGTGGTCAAGACCCTGCCACGCGGCGTTGTCACGGCCATTGCGCAAGCGCGGGCGATGGTGCTTGCCCTGCGGGCGCGCCGTGCCAAAACCCTGGGTCGCGCGGCTGTATGACAGCGGCGGCCGGGCGGCAGTTGGTGATGCGGGCCGAATCTGAACGGCTGCAGCTGGCACCGGTCTTCCTGATCACACTGGTGGCGGCGTTTTTGCTGACGGGGCAAAATCTGCTGGATCCGATGATCCGCCATGATGACTATCCCGCCCTTTTCGCGGATGCGCCCGCCTTTTGGAACAAGACCCTGCACGAGGGGCGGTGGCTGAACTATATCTGGCACCTGCGCGAGGTGGTAACGCCCGCCTGGCTGAACTTTGCCCTGTATCAGAGCCTATGGGCGGCGTTTGTCGCAGCGTTTGCCGTAGCGGCGATGGGCCCCGGTTCGCAGCGCTGGTTTACTGTCGTGCTGGGCCTGCTGCTGGTGGTCTGCCCGTCCGAGATGCTGATCTCGCTCTGGTTCAATACGCTCATCCCCGGGTTGGCTGTTGTGGCGCTGTTTGCGGTGCTGGCCTGTTACCTGTCCAGCCCGCAGTTGCGCTGGCTGTTGCCGATTTTCGTGATCGTCAGCTTTATGGCCTATACGACCTATCCGCTGCTGCTGTTGGCGATTTGCATTGCGCGTACGCGGGACCGGTCAATCCGCGATCTGGCGGGGCTGATGGGGCTGTTTTGCGCAAGCTTCGTTGTCGCGGTGCTAACGGTCTATACGTTGAACTGGCAGGTTCACGGTGTGTTTGGCGTGCCTGTGGCCGATTGGCGTGATCCGACCGCGGGGCACGGGATTGGCGGGATGATCGCCAACCTGCCGAAGCTGGGGGAAACATTTACGCTGTTCCTCAACCGGACCGGCATCGGGTATCCGCCGCTTATCGGGCTTATTCCGTTTGTCTATATCCTTGCCCTGAATGTGCTGCGCAAGCGCGCGCCGCTAGAGGCTTTGTATCTTGCGGCTGGTATGGCGATCGGGCTGGCGCTGACAGTGGTTCAGGCGCTGAAACTGGGGGTGATCGTTCCGCCGCGCGCGTTTATCTTCTTTTGGGTTTTCTTTGCGCTCACTGTGGTGCGTGCGGTTCAGATATTGAGCGAGGATGAGGGTCTATACGGCCGTTTAGGGCGCAATCTATTGCTGTTGATCATCGGTGTGTGGTTTATCCAGCTGTTTCTGGCCTATGGGCAGTCCAATGATTGGCGTAGCGATACCAAACTCTGGGCGCAGGAGGTGCGGACGACGGAGGGGCCGGTCTATGTCTATGGCGACTCATCGAAAATTGCCGCTGGGCTAAAGGCCGGCATACAATCTTACAAAGCGCTGCCGTTCCGGCTGAAACAGTTGACCGGAAAGACGGCGGTGGCCTGTGACGAGGTGCCTGATACCTGCCCGTCCCGGCCGGATATGACTGCCGGCGATGCCGAGGTGCATTTGCTGCGCGAAGGGAATGCGCTGTTCATGCTGTTTACGCCAGAACCATCGGACGAGACTGAGGATTAAGCGGTAAAGATGCTGTCCATGTGTTCGGCCAGATAGATACGCAGCCAGGGGGTAAAACGCTCTGGCGTGGTTTGGGTCTGGCGGGCGAGGTCGGAGAGGTCAACCCAGGCGGTGTCCATCACTTCGGCGGGGTTCGGGGTCACATCGGTGAGCGCGACGGCTTCGGCGACGTAAATCTCTACCAGCTCGTGTTCGGTCAGGCCGCCGCCCACATCGGCGCGGTATTCGACCTGGTCGCGGTGGTCGAGCCTTAGGCCGCTTATCCCCAGCTCTTCGTCCAGTCGCCGTTTGGCGCAGGTGAGTGCGGGTTCCTCCCAGAACGGATGGGTACAGCAGGCGTTCGCCCAGAGACCGGGGGTGTGATATTTGCCAAGCGCCCGTCGCTGGATCAGGGTTTCGCATCCGCGCATGACGAAAACCGAGATAGCCTTGTGGCGAAGACCGCGCTGGTGGACCTCAAGCTTTTCGACGGGGGTAAGCTTGCCGTTGACCCAGGCGGGGATCATCGTGGTCATGTGGCTGCCCCGTTCGGGTGGCGTTTTGGCGATGTCATATCCGGCTGCCCCGCTCCTTGCGGCCCGCTGGCCCCTCTGCGCTAGGCGGTCTTGTAGCGGGTCGGTTCTGGATTGTCAGCCGCTGGTTGCGAAATGTCGGATAAGAGCCGTTACGCAATACCGCCTGCGTTAAGGTTGGTGGCGATGCGATCTGTGTCATAGCCAAGATTGGCGAGGATAGTGCGGGTATCGGTTTGACCGTCAGGCATCCGTGGCGGCGTGGTTTTATGGGTCGAATATCGCGGCGCTGGCGCAGGCTGTAGCATGTTCCCTGCGGTGACGAATGTATCGCGTGCGGTGTTGTGAGGGTGGGAAGGTGCCTCTGCCAGTGACAGAACGGAGGTATAGCAGGCATCGTGGCCGATCATGATCTCGTCCCATTCGGCGCGGGTCTTGGTTTCAATCAAGCGGGCAAGCTTGTCGCGCATGGCGTCCCATTGGCGTTGGTCGTTCTGGATCTGCATGTCGGGATCGTCTGACAGACCGCAGAGGTGCAGTAGTTGAGCGTAGAATTGCGGCTCTATCACGCCAATAGAGACGAATTTTTCATCCGCTGTCTTATAGACATCATAGAAATGCGCCCCTGTATCAAGCATGTTCACACCCCGGTCATCCTGCCACCAGCCTTGACCGTGAAACGCATAGATCATCGACATCAACAGGGCCGATCCATCGGTCATTGCAGCGTCGATCACAGTACCTTTACCACCGCGCTGTACGTCCAAAAGGGCAGAGACCATGCCAAATGCAAGCATCATGGCACCGCCCCCGAAATCGCCGACCATATTGGCGGGGGGCGTGCGATGGTGCAGGCTCGCGTTAACCTGTCTGCTGCAGGGTGGGCCCTGATCAACATCTACCGAACAGGAGCCACCATATGACCGATACATCCCCCGTTCTCGCCCTTCCGTATATTCAACCGTCGCAAGCGCAAAAGCATGTGACCCATAACGAGGCGCTGCGGCTTTTGGATGCGATTGTGCAACTGTCGGTCCTGTCTTTCACCGAAACTACGCCGCCCGCGACCGCAGCCGAGGGGGATCGGTATCTGGTGGCCTCAAACGCTGTGGGGGATTGGGCGGGGCATGACCAAGAAGTGGCAGTGTTCGTGGACGGGGCGTGGCAGTTTATCACGCCGATGCCGGGCTGGGTGGCATCTGTGGCCCCCGGCCAAACCCAAGTGGTTTACGACGGCGCGCGCTGGGCGGTGCCGGGGTTGCAAGATGTGCCTCGGCTCGGTGTCGGGGCGACGCCGGATGCGTATAACCGGTTGGTTGTGGCGTCGGATGCGGTGCTGTTCAACAATGCCGGGGCGGGGCATCAGGTGAAGATCAACAAGGCATCCGAAGGGGACACGGCCAGTCTGCTGTTTCAGACCGCCTTTGGGGGGCGGGCCGAGATGGGGACCTCGGGGAGCGACGATTTCGCCATCAAGGTCAGCGCAGACGGCGCGAATTGGGCGGAAGCTTTGCGCATTGAAGCGGCGAGCGGGCGTGTGACCGCCCCAGTCTCGGGTTGGCGAGAGCGGCTGACTGCCCCCCGCATTTACTATGTGGACCCCCTTCAGGGTGGCGACGGGCAAAGTGGGCGGGGCACGGGGGCGGCTGCCTTTGCGTCGCTAGGCCGTGCGATGGAGGAAGTCGTCCGTTTGGACAGCGCAGGCCACGCGGTCACGGTTCAATTGGCGGATGGCAGCTATGATCTGGGCCCTATGCCAGTCGCGGTAAGCGCTGCATTGGGGGGAGGTCTGGTTGAGCTTGTCGGGAATGCTGGCGACCCCGACGCGGTCACGATGACAGCGACAGGGTCGGTGATCGAGCTGGTTTCGGGGCGTCTGAGGTTGCGGGGTATGAGGATAGAAACCTCCGGTGCCGACCCGGCGATCCGGGTGTTGCCGGAAGCGGTGTTAGAGGTTGATGAGGTCATCTTTGGCGCGGCGGGGGGACATCTGGATATTGTCGGCGGGCGCGTCGAGGGGGCGGGTTCGTACGTTATCGACGGCGATGCCGCGTATCATCTGCGTCTGTCGCAGGGGGCTGTTCTGGCGCGGGGGATGCAGACGGTGACGCTGGCGAATACGCCCGACTTTGCCACTGCGTTTGTGAGCTGCGAGATGGCCGGGCAGGCGGATTTCAGCGGGCATGGTTTCACCGGCACAGCCACGGGCAAACGTTTTGACGTGAGCAGCAACGCTGTGGTGCAAAGTGGCGGGACCGTGCTGCCGGGTGATATCGCGGGCACGACGCATAGCGGTGGCCTATACCTCTGATCTGCGAAAACCGAAAATTGTATGAAAGGGCCACATTGCCGCCTTAAAAGCTGAAGCTGCCGTTAAGGAATTCGGCTCATCTTTATCCCCGGAACATGTAGGGGAATAAACCGATGGAGCTTGAGCATAAAACCACATTGTCGCCGCGGAAGGATATGGCGCTGACCGGGGTGACGGATATGGCGGTTGCCCAATCCTCTGGCGGGGCGGTTCTATACACGACCTCGCGCTATGGTGGCGGAGACTTGCTGGCCTATCGCATTGATGCGGAAGGGGGGCTTCGGTTTCTGGACAGTCGGGCCATCGCCGGGGACACGCGGGCCGGAGTCACCAACAGGCTGGAGGTTGTAGACGGTGCGCTATTGCTCACGGGGGCGGATAACGCCGCGCTCACCCGCATTGCGTTAACAGATGATGGGCGCTTTGGTGACGTTTCTGCCGTAACCGGTGGTGCCGTGCCTGCCCAGTTACTGGCCGTCGAGACGCTGGATTTAGGCGGGCAGAGCCATCTATACGGGCTGGTGCGGGGGGCGGATAGCATCGGGTCGTGGCGCATGGGCGACGATGGGGCGCTGACGCGCATATCGGGCGACAGTGGCGTCGCGTCAGAGGCAGGTCTGACCGGCCTGAGCGTCGGGTATGTCGGAAGCACGCCGTATCTGCTGGCGTCCTCGGCGCGGGACGACGCATTTATTTCGTTCAAATTGGATGGGAATGGTATCCCGCGAGAAGTCTCTCGTATCGCGGCGGAGGATGGCGTGGGGATCGGCAGGCCAAGCGCCACAGCCTTTGTAGAGGTTGGGGGGCATGGATTTGCGATACTGGCCGCGGCGGGAAGCGCGAGTTTGAGCGTCGCGATGCTGGAGGCAAATGGTGGATTAACCTTAACGGATCACGTCCTCGACACGCGGGACACGCGCTTTGACGGGGTGCATGTGATCGAGACCGCAACACAACACGGCCGCGCCTATGTGGCGGCGGCGGGCGGAGATGATGGCGTTTCGGTCTTCGAATTGATGGACGATGGCCGGTTGATGCATCTGGTGTCGATCGAAGACACGGACGGAAGCACGCTCGACGCGGTGTCGGCGCTTAACTTTTCGGTACAAGGAGATTTACTGCACCTCGCCGTCGCCTCAGGTGCCGAAGCGGGGCTGAGCATTTTTACAGTGGATATTTCTGACCGGGTTTCGGCGGCAACAGGGGGTGATCAAGCTGACACGCTGACAGGCGGCACGGGGGGCGATTTGCTAACCGGCGGGGATGGCGCGGACCATATCTCCGGGCGCGCAGGGGATGATATTTTGCGAGATGGCGGCGGCCGTGATCTGTTGACCGGCGGCTCCGGCCGCGATCTTTTTGTGCTTTCCGCAGATGGGGAGGCCGATACGATTGCCGATTTCGACAGCGCACAGGACAGCATTGATCTGTCGGCCTGGCCGTTCCTGAGACATGGGTCTCAGTTGACCATATCTTCGACCAAAGACGGTGCGGTTCTGTCTTTTGGTGAGGAGCGGTTAGAGATAAAAACATCGAACGGACAGTCCCTTAGCGAGGACGATGTTCAAGCGCTCGATCTGATTGGGCAGTCGCGTTTCATGCCGGATTGGACCCTGCCAGAGGAACCCGATACGCCATCCCTTCCCACCGCACCGACCCCGTTGGTTCTGGTTGGCACGCCGCAGTCGGATGTGCTGGAAGGGGATGCGGCCGATGATCATATCAGCGGGCGCGCGGATGGCGACAGGCTGATCGGCGCAGGCGGCAATGATACGATTCTTGGCGAAGCTGGGGCCGATACGATCTATGGCAACGGCGGGAGCGATCTGATCGAGGGTGGTACCGAGGGGGATCAGATCTGGGGCGGTATCGGCTGGGACACTTTGCGCGGTAGTGATGGGGACGACGCCCTGTGGGGCGGCGACGGGTATGACGCGCTTGGGGGTGGCGACGGGAACGACACGTTAACAGGCAATAACGGTGCGGATAGACTTTATGGGGATAGGGACGATGACCATCTGATCGGCGGGCTAAATGCCGATAGCCTGTGGGGCGGTGCCGGCAAAGACCGTTTGGAGGGTAGCGCCGGTGCGGATCAACTGCTTGGCGGCAGCGGGAATGATCAGCTTTTCGGAAATGCGGGCGCAGATTTTCTGCAGGGGGACAGCGGGAATGACCGTCTTGCCGGGGGGATCAACAACGATACGGTTAACGGCGGGTCCGGGAATGATACGCTGTCGGGCGACAATGGTGCCGACCAGCTGATCGGCGGCGACGGCGATGATTTGATCAAAGGCAATGCCGGTCACGATACGCTTGATGGCGGCGCGGGAAACGACGTGCTGTCCGGTGGGATCGGGGCAGATCGGTTTATCTATGGTGCAGGCCAAGACACAATCCTGAGCTTTCAAAACGAAATTGACACTCTTTCGCTGGATTCTGCCCTTTGGGGTGGGGGAAGTTTATCGATGAGCCAGCTTCAGTCGTTCGCACACAAAGGGGCCGAGGGGCATATCGTGCTGGATTTTGGCAGCGGCAAAACGCTGGACCTGTTGGGCGTCGAAAATCTATCTATCCTAAACGGCGACTTCGAAAGCTTTTAAAGTTTAAACTGCCACGCTGGGATCGTTACCGTTCCAGAATGTCACGGTGATAGCGCCTTAATAACACAAGGCCAAAAAGGCCCAGTATTGCGGCAACGGCGTAGACATAGGCTGAGGAGACGTAGGGTACGTCGTAATTATGATAAAACCCGGACCTGACGCGGCCGACCACGTGGATCAGTGGATTGAACCAAAGATAGCCGCGGTAGGGTTCGGGTATCGTTTCATATAAAAAGATGACGCCGGACAGTAGCAAAAGCGGCCGCGTGCAAATCCCGTAGACACGTTGCCAGACCTGAAACATTGACATCATAAAACAGTTGAATACCCCCACGCCCAGTGAAAGCGCGGCAATCATAGTCAGCGCTGACACGATGTCTGATGCATTTATTGCGGCCCGCGTATCAAACAGAAAAATGATCCCACTCAGTACGATAAAGCCTACAAGAAGCTGAGTGAGAAAATTGAGGATGAACCGCCCCAAGATGGCGTCGACGAAAGTCACGCGCGGGTAGGCTAGTAGCTGTTTCGAATAGTTGATCGCCTGCGCGACCTTGTTGCTGAGATCGACGAACATCAAAAAGGGCAGCAAACCTGTAGCGTAAAAGATTGGAAAATTGTTTCCGAGCGGGGGCATACGAAACCCGATCGAGAATATTGCGGTCAACAGCGCGATCCCGAGAACGGGTTCAGCCAATGCCCAAATATACCCACCCGGGGACCGGCCATAGCTGGTCCCGATTTCGCGAAGTATCAGCGCGACGATAATGCGCGGCGTCGCAAAGACCATTGTTCTTCGTCGGCGTGCGACCCGACCTATCATCCTGGTACCCTCTGCGCGCTGTTGACCTGCCATCGTGCGGGCGTCGCTGCGCCAAAACGATTTAAAATGAAGTCATACTGTAGGGCAAAGGCCTCTCTAAAACTGTGTTTTAGGTGCTCTGGCAACATGGCGTGGCGACCAGAATTACTGCGAAGGTCAGCTTTGGGTGAAATCGGCGAAATACCTAAGAACGTGCAGATATCGCGCATGGTATGAGCGTGAAAAAGGTCTTCGTAAAATACATACTTAATTCGATGTAGGGGGATCACCGCTTCCAGCTCGCTCATCGTGCGTCGATAGTTCGCCCGCTCTAGCTTAGGCAGCCGTTTACTGTCGATCAAATGCTGCGCGCGCGCCTCGCAAGCCGTTTGAAAGTCGGCTACATGGGCGGCATCCGCGCTAACGGCCATTCTGATTTGAGACCACATACGATCAATCGGATCCCTCAAAATAAAGATGAAACAACTTTCGCCAAGGCTCCCCATTTCAGAGAAGTCCTTTGCACCCAGTATCGCATAAGCCGGGGTGATGTCGCAGATCACAGGCTGACCGCTAAACCCCTGAGTAAGATAGGAAAGATAGGCCTCGTGATGTTCAGGCGCATCCGTGTAGATGGACAAAAGGTCAGCCAATTCGCTGAGGACCCTAAGATTGCGCCGATTCTTGGGGCCGCGTTCTGACACCAATTCCTTTGCCAAGGTTTTCACCGTGTTCATACGTAGGTCAAAAACCTGGTCAGACTTACCCGCGATCACATTGAAATAATGAAGTTCCTTATTGCGCGAAAAATGAATCTGACTGCTGGTGCGCAAGGTTTCATAAAGCCAAGTCGTGCCGGCTTTCTGAGCCCCGATGCAATAGGCAAGCTTGGTGTTTTCCGGCAGAATAGATAGAGCCATACGGTACGCCTTGGGATGAGCTGATCATTTCCCCATGTTGTATTCGTGATGTGCTATCGCATCGTTAATGTCGGCAAAGTATTCTAGGTTTCCGGCCTCTAAAACAGCGCCTGCCGTGCATAGTTCTCGTAGCATGCCATTGGAGTGGCTTACAAATATTGCACCGGATCGGGACAGGCGGTCCATAAAAATGGAACGACTTTTCTGTTTGAACCGAGCATCTCCGACAGCGGTGATTTCGTCAATCAGATAGGTGTCAAACTGCAGCCCCATGGAAACGCCGAAAGCCAGGCGCGACTTCATACCGGCGGAGTATGTTCGGAATGGAAGATGAAAATGAACCCCAAGCTCGGAAAAATCGGCGACGTAATCGACCAGCGCAGACGTGTCTGCACCATAAATCCGTGCCACGAAGCGCGTGTTTTGTGCCCCCGTCATGTCGGGGTGGAACGACCCAGCAAAGCCAACTGGGAAAGATACACTGCCATCAGAGATGACCTCGCCCGATGTAGGGTCAGTTGCCCCCGCAATGATCTTGAGCAGCGTAGATTTTCCAGCGCCGTTCCGCCCTAGCAGCCCGACAGAAATACCAGTTGGAAAAATAACGTTAATATTTGAAGCGACAGTCCTCCGTCGACCCCGCACATGATAGGTTTTGGTCAAATTTCGAAAGACAATCATCGGCGATCCTAGTGCCGATCACGTAAGGAGTGCCAAACCAGCATAATGAGCGCCCACAGGGCGAAGCTAGATGCGAATGTGAAGCCTAGAAGAAAAGGGCGATTTGGATAAATCGACGTCTCTGCAAGTGTCGGAGGGATATGCGCCGCCAAGTATTTTGATCTTTTTCGCCCCTCTGCAACCGCTGTATCAAAGGCGGCTTGGCTGGCGGTATAAGACTGTTCAGCAAATTCCAAATCGACCTTTAGGCTTTCAAACTGCCCAAAAAGATCCGCGAAACCAATGGAGTGCATTGCACCCTGCATGGCATTCGATTTCTGATGCTCCTGCGAGATACGCGCTGCTATTATGTCGCGCCTTCGTTGCGCTTGCTTCAAGCGCGGATCGGTTGGCGTGCTGGTTTGTTGAAGCATGTCGATGCTAATCAACGTTTCCGTCATTTCTGCTTCTAAAGATGCCAATAACCCGGTCTGAATTTGAAGCGGTGTATCGGGGCTCACCAATTGGTTCCTTATGCGGAATTCGGCTAGCGTAAGCCGCGTTTTCTTGAGGCGCTGCGCTGCGCGCGCCAAGTTCTCTTCAGCATGTTGGGTAGCATCCTCGTGCGCTATCGCGGAAAGTTCATGTATCAGTTTTGCGCTTTCAGCATAGATTTCTTGGACAATGGCCCGCGCGTCTTCGGGAGCAAATGCTTGCACCTTAACCTCGATCAGACCGGTGCTACTATCGCTATACACATTGACCATGCGACCCCAGTATTTGGTCAGATCCTCGATCGTACCAGGGGCGTGGTAGCCGAAAACCGGATCAGAGTTTGTTGCGGGGGGCGACCATATTTTTCGCAAATTCAGAGACTTATCGATTTTCTCCACTAAGTGCTGACTTTGAATGAATTGATACAGAACTTCTTCGTCCGCGGCACCGGACCCCGAGAGATTTGCGACCCCACCCAAGAGTTCGACCGGCGAGCTCATATCCTCGCTATGGACAGCAAATCCAGCGATAGAGGTATAGCGATCTGCAGCGCGCTCCCAAAGGTACCATGACACGAACAGGCTGGTTCCGAGAACGATGATGATAAAGCTGACAAAAGAAAGCCGATGACGTAGGTGAAGGCGCGCTTGTGGCACAGGCGGGACGATCGACGTGACTGGCAGTGTCAGAATGGTCGCTTGAGAGGCGGTTTCTCGTTTCTTTTCCCGCGCCGCAACGGCAAGCGCCCTATCATGCCGTTTTTTTTCGATGCGTCGCAAAGCTTCCTCACGCTCGCGCAGTTTTTGTTGTTTGCGCGCCGCGTGCGTATGGTGCGTGGTTGTTGATTGGGCAGGATTATGGGTCATGATCTCAGTGCATAATCCAACAGTCCTCACAGTTTATTAATTCGCGCGAAGTAGTTCAGAGAAAGTCGATTAAACTACGAAGGATTTTAGGATGGCGGAACCGCATGTTCACATTTTAATGGGGACGAAGAACGGTGGCATGTTTTTGGCAGATCAGTTGGCCTCAATCCGCGGGCAATCGCATCAGGATTGGAGCCTTTGGGCAAGCGATGACGGCTCGACCGATGGCACCTGTGAGGCGCTTGAAACTTTCAAAGCGGAAACACCGCACCATGATATTCACTTGCTCAAAGGGCCTCAGAGGGGCGTTGCCGCCAATTATTATAAGTTGTTGAAAAACCAAGAGTTAGATGGGAAGTGGGTGGCGTTTTCCGATCAGGATGATGTCTGGCTGCCTCACAAACTATCCCGTGCTGTCGCGCTTGTCGGGCGGCTGGGTGGTAGATGTGTTTACAGTAGTAGAAGTTACTATGTGAACGAAACGGGGGAGCGTTTGGGAACGTCCCCGGCGTTGAATCGCCCTTATCGGTTTGGAAATGCAATCGTACAGAATGTTATGCGCGGAAATACGATTGTGATTCCGCCTATCGTCACCAACTATCTGCGTAGCATTTTAAGTACTACGGACGTTGCGGAAACTCCCTTTCATGATTGGTGGATGTATCAAGCGATCACGGGCGCCGGGTTTAGTATTCTTCATGATCAGAAACCTGGGGTATTATACAGGCAACACGGTGCAAATCTTGTGGGCGCGCCTGTTCGTCATTTACGGCGCAGGGCTCGATACATGGCGGATGGTACGTTGGTGAATTGGATCGATGCAAATGCGGCCGCGATGTACCGAATTGCTCCTGTTCTAACGGCGACCGCTCGCGAGCAATTATTGAGGTTTCTCGATTGGCGTTCCCAAAGTCACACTAAGGAGCGCGCGGCACTGACTTCGCTCGGGATCTATCGGCAAACACAGGCGGGGGATCTAGCCCTGCGCGCGCTTGCGCAGCTCAAACGGTTCTGAACCGGTGTTAGCTTAACAAGCCCTCGTCTTTGAGGTGATCAAGCAAGGCTATGTCAGCCTCAGCAAACGCAGCCAGCCTTTCCTGTGCCGGTTTATCATTGATCAGAGTCATTAGATCTTGCCAACGGCTTGTCTGAACGCCTTTTGGCCCAACATTGATGCGCGTTTTCACAATCGAAGGACGGCACCCCGTTAGGTTTTGAATGTCATTTTCAAGCAGATTTAAACTGCTTAAGCGATAAACCCTATCTAGTTTCCGCGCGCCGCCTATCGCTTGACCAACAAGCATATCTTTCGAGAAATGGCAGACCTCGGCCGCCCCGCGAACTTTCCCGGTGGCGAGATAGCTACAGTAAAAATTGTCGTAGTGATCCTTAATGAACTGTTGCCAAGCAGGACTTCCGCCAAAGAAGTATGCGGCGGGGGAGCAATTTTTTACTTTGTACAACCCCGTATGCCCAGGCGATGAAAGCAGGCTGTCCGTGAGGCGTGAGGCTTTATTTCTTAAATAAAAATAGAAAGAAGCGATCCTTTCAAATGGATCGCGAAGTACCGTGAACGCAAAGGTATCTGTCTGGGTCTCACGAAGGCGGCACCAATCTAGGTGACCCGAGTAAAGGTCATACCCGTTGGGAAACTGACCGTCTGAAGAAGCTTGGTGGTGAACGCGAACAGGAGAGGTTCGAGCGTTGCCATAAATTTTAGTGAGCTCCGAATGCACAGATTGGCCTGCGGTTTTGGGAATATGTAGAAATGCGACTTTTTTCACTGAATGTTTTCCGATCGCAGATCCAGCGTCGGGGGTGCGAAAGGCGCGACATCTTTGAGCATTGAGTTTACCCCTCTACAGAATTCCAGCACATCCGACGGATCAAGGTGGTCCATTTGCCACGGCGCAAACTGCCACCAGCGGCACTTTAACATGAGACTGATGAAGCTCGGCGGTAGGCGCATTCGTTTGAGAGTGGCCGGATTCCCCGCGACGACTGCATAAGGGGCAACGTCACGGGTCACGACCGAATGCGCACCGATTATTGCGCCGTCGCCAATGGTGACCCCGGCGGCGATATACGCACCGTGTCCGATCCATACATCATTTCCAATTGTAGTGATTTTTACCTTGGTGGGCGGCTTGCTGTGACCTGTCCTATAATTGTGGTAATGTTCGGCTGCCTCAAAACCGTCGCCAAGTTCGAATACTCGGTCCCCAAGATAGAAAGCGGGGCTTGTGGATACCCAGTCCAATGGGTGGTTTTGCCGACCTATCTGAACGGATTCGCCGAATGAACAATATCGGCCGATGCGTGCGGCAAAACAGTATCCCGAGACTTGATACGAGAACGTACCCATCTCTAACGAGTGTTCATACTGTGTCCATTTCAGGCTCCCCGGGGCTTCGAGCACGGTATGTCTGGGGAGGTTGATCGACGTAGCACCCCGGTTCAGTACCTCGATGCCATTGTTTCGCAAAAATTTTAGGGGCACTGAGATCTGGCTCATGAGGCCACCGCCCAGGTTTTGGTGATGTGATTTTTAACGTGAGACAGCAGAATATCCGCCAAATCCTGTTGGGTTGAGTAGGGAATAGGGAAACCGTTTTCAGCTTTGGTAACTGCTTCGCCCTGAGCACCAATTGCGAACGCATGGGTGGGCACACCGGATGTCAGAGCTTCGTGCGTGGTAAACGAGAATGTCTCCGGCCATACGGAAGGTATTAACCAATCTGTCACGCCGTATCGGGCGGCAATTTTTCCCAGATCTGATATGGTATATCTTCCATGGATAGGCACCGAGGGGGGGAGGGGAATGGCGGGATCGAAGTTCCCGACGATGACCATACCGACACCTTGCACATCTATCGCATCAGCGGCTCGGCTGATGATCTGTGCGCCTTTCTGAAGACCAATGTCGCCCAATACACCGATCACCGGGCGCTTTGGGCTGAGGGGCCGAGGGATACGGGGCACGGCGTCTGAAATTCTATGCGGTGCAACTTGAATTTTATCGGCGCAGTTGGGGAATGCTGCGCGCACAATTTCTTTGCTATTTTTAGAAAATACCACGATCTCTTGGGATGCGGTCAGGAGTTTTCCCCACTCGCTTTGCCACCGAATCATGCTTATCGGTGCACCTGTGGTTGCTGGGGCATTTAGGTGAGGTGGAGGTAGGCCATCGTACACTCCTTGATCGTTCAGAAGAGTGTAGTTGGGTGAGATTGCGAAGTAGTCATGAAAGAGAAACTCTATCACCTGTTGGCCAGTTTGGCTCAATTCTAGAACTGCACTTGGAATAGTCAGCGGATCTTGATCCCCAACCGCGCAGGAATAGATTAATCGTCGCCGTTTTATGGGGCGTAAAAGTTGTTTGACGTAGTCGAGGTTGTTGGTCCCGCCGGAGATTATTCCGTCATGGCAATGCAATTCGATTTGCCATCGCATGGCACCGCCGACCCTGATTACGACAGCGGCGCGGCCCAACGCGTGATGTTTCGATTTCACCCGATGTTGCAGATACGAATCAGCGCCGCCACCCATGCTGTGTGCGATATATATCGAGACGGGATACGTGTCTTGTGCCCCTAGCCAAGCCAATGCCAAAGCGAGGCGGGGCGATTTCAATGGGTCAGAGGCAATGAACTGCTGCACTTCTGTATCGTATTGGGGATAACGTTTTGAAATAAGCGCGTTGTTTTTCGCGATGAGGCGCGTTTTCTCTTCCGATCCGAAACTTTGTCCGCCGCGATGCTCTACGAAAAGGTTAACCGCACTATAATGCAGTCCGCCCGCTCCTCTGATGCGCTGGCACCAATCGACCTCTTCGCCGTATCCCCGACCAAAACTGACATCCAATTGCGGTTCAGTTCTGAGATAGCTGGGATTTATCGCCATGCAAAATCCCACCCCGGTCGGCGTGGCCACGCGATAGCTTTGCGGGTTAAGCTGCGCGGCGGTCACATCTATAAGATCCCCCTGTCCGGCGGCAAGTTTTTGGGGCGCACAGATGAGGGGGGCGGTAAAAATTTCCGCGTCGTTGGACATTGGGGTTACAGTGGCGGCGCGTGGATACTCAACGAGGGGACGGATAAGGCGGCTCGCCCAGTTCGCCGGGACCAGGGCGTCAGAATTCAGTAAAATAACCGTGTCGTGCCAGCGTTGTGCATAGCGCAAGCCTTTGTTTACGCTTTTTACAAACCCAAGGTTTTGATCATTCTCAAGCAGTGTCGCACGGTCATTGTGTGCCAAGGACCACGCGCGCAGCAACGGTAGAATTCGTTTATCGGTTGAGCAATCTTCGATCAGAATAATGCGCCACTGAAGATCGGTATTGTCGACGACGCGCCGCAGCGCCTCTTTCAGTAGGTCATGTGCGTTGAATACCGGCAGTATGATCGTCACCGATGCCGTTGTGACGGGAGGCGCATTGGCGCGGAATAGGTCAGGGTCAAGCTCGCGCGCATGGTGAACGGGGCATAGCCCCAGCCCCCGTTTGATCCGCGTGCGAAAAGCGGGGTCCCGTTTGACGCGCCAGCAGCCATAGGCAGGCAACTGCAGCACCAGCGCGATGACGAATTTGATTACCAATCGCGCTTGAACCCACCAAAGGTGAGGGAGTTCTAGACTTCGCGCAATTGCCCAGGTGCCATTGCGAACACGGTGAAATTCGACCCCAAACCGCCCGATTTCTTGCAAGCCTGTCGGGCCAAGCGGCGTGGTCAGGTCGAACCCGACCCGTCGCGGGCCACCATAGGCTTTGGTCACGTCGTCACGGATCAAGTCAGCTTTAGCGCTTACTTTTACGCCGTTCATATGCAGCACGATATCATCCGCGAACGTCCAGCCCGCCAGCCTCAAGTTCCCGTCATTTACGGCAAATACATCAACGGCACCCACCGCGGCACCGGACGGGTCCGTAATGTGCATTGGACGCCCCACGGCCCTTAGGTGGGCGGCGATATAGCGGGCAAAGAGAGCTTTGAGCTGTTTATACAAAATCAATCATTTCGATTCTATGTTGCGTTGATAGAGCTCTAGATCAGCACGCTCACTCTTAAGGGGAGGTTAAGTTTACTCAGCATTACAACAGAATTTTTGTTCGGATTTTACGGGAGGTGACATAGGTGAGCAAAACGCATCTTGGCGTTTTGGTGACGGATAACGGTCAAAACAATCAGGTAGATATATCGCCAACAGCTACCTGCGCCGAAGGGGTGCAGATTAATATATACGGGCGCAATAACCACGTGGTGATCGGCGAGGGTACTGTGATCTCCGGTGGCTTGGTTGAGCTAAGGAATCACGAGAGCGCCGTCTATATTGGCGCGGGCTGTCGTTTGGCGGGGTCATTTCGATGCCGCGCGCGTGATACGCATATTCGCATCGGCGATCGCACCACGATCATGATGGCTCACCTCAGTCTCCACGAAGCGGGCGCGATTACGATTGGAGAGGATTGCATGCTGTCCGGGGATATCACCATGGATGTCAGTGATGTGCATTCGATCCTTGACGTAGAAACGGGGGAGCGGATCAACCCGCCCCAAGATATCGAAATCGGGGATCATGTCTGGTTGGCCCATGGTGTCAGGATCATGAAAGGAGCGCAGATAGGGCAGCATTCAGTGATCGGTAGCCGTTCCATGGTTCTTGGGGTTATCCCCGCACATAGCTTGGCTGTGGGCGCGCCGGCGCGTGTTGTGCGTGCCGGTATCACCTGGGATCGTCGACGGCTAAGTCCGAAAGATCAATAAGTATTGGGTCCCTGTGCGGAGCCGTTGGTGATTTACACTATCGAAAGAGGAGATACGTGATGGCAATATCATGGGGATTGCGGGTAGATTTTGCTTTGCTCATCCTACGCAAACTGGCTATGAGATGACCTGAGTGGTCCCGTAGCTCAACTGGATAGAGCACCTGACTTCTAATCAGGATGTTGGGGGTTCGAGTCCTCCCGGGATCGCCAGACGCACCGAGTTTGCTTACAGCACAGTGATTGGTCCTTCGCCGTCGGTCAAATGCCCGATAATACAGGCTTTTTTACCTTCGGTAGCCATATCGCTGATCGCAATTTCTGCCTCGGCTGGGGGGAGGGCGGCCAGCAAGCCGCCTGCTGTTTGGGGGTCGTGCAAAAGCGGGTCGCTGCGTCCTCGCGTGGGGGCGTTGTCGACGTTGGGGTGATACAGCGACGAGTGCACGCCGCGATCTGATAGGTCTCGGGCACCGGAGTAGACGGGAATGGCGTCCGCCGAGATTTCCGCGCTCAGGCGCGATGCGCGGCAGATGGCGGCGATGTGACCCGCAAGGCCAAAGCCGGTGACATCTGTCATGGCATTGGCGCGACGCAGGTGGAAGGCTTGACGGTCCTGCGGTTCTGCCATCTCGTTTAGGGCCTGGGCGACGTCGGCTCCCCGTGCTGTGCCCTCCATATGCGCAGCCATGATAATGCCTGATCCGATGGGCCGGGTCAGCACAAGGCAGTCGCCAGCCTGAGCGCCCGACAGGGTGATTGGTGGCGTTTCGCGCGTGCCGGTGACGGTGAATCCGATGGTCATTTCATCACCCATCGATGTGTGCCCCCCGACAATCGTCGCGCCCGCGTGGTCGAATATCGCACGGGCTGCGTCGGTGATTTCTTGCAGTGTCCGGGACTGAAGCGCCTGAGACATATGGGGGAGTACGATGCTGGAAAGGGCCACTTGGGGTTGCGCTCCCATGGCCCAAATGTCGCCCAAGGCGTGCACTGCTGCGATGCGCGTCATCAAGGCGGGGTCGTGGATCAAAGCGCGCAAGTGATCGGCGCTGATGACCTGAAAGCCGCCACCGGGTTGCTTTAGCACCGCAGCATCATCGCCGAGGACAGAAAGAATGGCCGCATCCGTTGGACCGTAAAGCGACGAAAGCCCGTCACGAAGCACTGTGTTTCCGACCTTAGCGCCACAGCCGCCACATAAGGGTTTCGCGGCCAGTATATCGCGGGCACCCTGCGCCAGCGTATCGGGCAAAGCTGGCGGTTGCATCGGCGGCAAATCGTCAAGTTTATCCATGAAAGCGCGGTCGATCCGGTCTTTCCAGCGCCATAACGCAGGCCCCGAGAATGCAAGATCGAATTTTTCCGCCAAAGCCGATTTTTCCCCAAGCGAGATAAGCTTTAGGTAACGTTTTTGTGGTTTGAAGGGCTTGCGGGGTCCATTGGTGAGGGCGGCGCGAAGGTTGTGATACAGGACGGGTGCTGCGCGAACGGCAAACACGCCAGCCTTGGGGCGTGGGGCAAAGGGCATTGCTGCGCAGTCGCCGACGGCAAATACAGTTGGGTCACCGGGAAGTGACAGGTCGGGCGTTGTTTCGATGAACCCATCACGCAAGGGGAGGTCCGTTTGCGCCAGCCATTCATGCGGGAAAGCACCGGCAGCGCCGACAGTCAATTGAGAAGGGATTTTGTCGCCGCTGCCCAGAACGACATGATCGGCGGCGATTTCCGTGACGCGTACGCCGGTGTGTAGGGTGACCTTGGCGCCGCGAAGCTTGGCCTCGACCGTGTGGCGCGCGCGGTTGCCAAGGCCCGAAAGCGTCGGGTCGGACTGTAGCAAGGTGACCCGAGGCTCGATCCCCGCGCTGCGCACGGCATGGGCCATCGCGAGGGACAGCTCGCAACCGGCGACACCGCCGCCGATCACGGCGATTTCGGGCTCTATGTCCCCGCTCGTCACAGCGGCAAGGAAATCGCGCCAGCGTTTGGCGTAGACATCAAGTGGCTTTGCACCGACAGCAAAACCATCAAACCCCGGGATACCCATTTTAGCGGTGATCCCGATATCAAAGGAGGCAACATCATATGCAATAGGCGCGCGGTCTTCGACATGGACCAGACGCGCAGTGCGATCGATATCTGTGGCGTGGGACAGGATTAGACGCGCGCCCGCAAAGCGGCACAGCCGCACCAGGTCGATTTCAAGTGTTTCACGTGAATAGTGACCCGCGATATAGCCCGGCAGCATCCCTGTATATGGGGCCGTGGGGCCGGGATTGATGACGGTTAACCGCGCGCCCGGTAGCGGGTTCATCCCCCATTTGCGTAGCACCAACGCATGGGCATGCCCGCCGCCAATCAGCACCAGGTCTTGGGTCAGCGGGATATCGTGTCGATGCATCGAATGGCTTTCTATCAGGCGGGTGTCATAGTCTTAGCCCGCGGGATCGGCGGATCAAAGCCGCAAGACACAACTGCGGCCCGTTGCAACGGAATGTGAACTACGTGACAAAGACCGCAGCGTTTTCCGTGAACAAGGTGGCCTCCGTCCGTGACCCTTCGTATTCTGCACACTGCCGATCTTCACCTCGATTCACCGCTTCGTAGTTTGGCGATGAAGGATGACCGTCTGGTCGCGCAGGTGCGCGGCGCCAGCCGGCAAGCGCTTGAGACGATGGTGCAATATTGCATCGACGAGAGGCTCAGCGCTTTTCTGATCTCGGGCGATCTTTATGACGGGCAAGAACGTAGCGCGAAAACCGCCGCGTATCTCGCCGCGCAGATGCATCGTTTGGCGCAGGCTGACGTGCGGGTGTTCTATATCAAGGGGAACCATGACGCGGAAAACCCGATCGCGGGGGAGATCGACCTACCGCCGAACGTGCATGTGTTCGACGGGCGGGGGGAGAAGGTACAGTTGGCGGACCACCCCGTCTATATTCACGGCGTCAGCTTTCGCGACCGTCACGCGCCGGAAAGCCTGCTGCCGAAGTATACCGTGCCAGAGGCGGGGGCGGTTAATATTGCGATGATGCATACCTCTCTCGCGGGGGGCGAGGGGCATGATCTTTATGCGCCTGTGTCGGTCGGCGAACTGGCGGGGGCTGGGTTTGATTATTGGGCGTTGGGGCATGTTCACAAACGCGCGGTGCACAGCGAAGACCCCTGGATCGTGATGCCGGGCATGCCGCAAGGGCGCGATATCGGGGAGGCGGGGCCAAAGTCCGCTAGCCTGCTGACGATCGAGGATGGCAAGATCTCGGTTTCCGAAGTGGCGACCTCGGTCGTGGAATTCCGCCGCTGTGATTGCGATGTGACGGGGGCGGAGGCTGACGAAGATCTGCGCCGCAAACTGCGGTCGGCGTTGCAGGCACAGGCCGGACGGGGGGCTGCGATCTTGCGGTTGCGGTTGACGGGGCAAACGGCGCTGGCGTGGCAGATACGCCAGTTGGCGGATGTTTGGCGCGCCCAAGCCGACGAAATCGCGGAAAGCATCGGTGATCTGTGGATCGAGAAGATGTCGGTGGATGTAACGGCTGTATCTGAGGATGCGGTGGATGGTGCTGTGGCCGAGGTACAGCAGTTGATGACGGACATCGCCAAGGAGCCCGCCACTCGGGACAGGTTGCAGCAAGAATTAAGCCAGATCCTTGGCCTATTGCCTGCTGACCAGCGCCGCGCCCTCGCTCCGGATGCAGAGGCGCAAGAGGCGTTGTTGCGGCAGCTGACCGATGAGGCGGTGTTGACCATGGCCGCGCAGATGCGAGGAGCGGGCGAATGATGCGGCTGCAGCAGCTTGCGCTGGACCGATTTGGTCACTTTACCGACCGCGTGCTGGATTTCGGCGCGCGCCCCGCGAACGGATCGGACTTTCATATCGTCTTTGGCCGCAATGAAGCGGGCAAAACCACCCTGATGGAGGGGTATCTGAGGCTGCTTTACGGTTTTGCAGCGCGTGAACCCTATGCCTTCAAACACCCCCGCGCGAACCTGCGCGTCAGCGGTACCGTCGATATTGACGGGCAGATCCACCGGCTGTCCCGATTGCCCAAACGCTCGGGCAATCTTGTGGACGGGGCGGGCAAACCTGTGCCGGATGCTTTGCTGTCTGCGGCGCTGCGCGGTGTGTCGCAAAAGGAATACCAAAGTCTGCTGTGTCTCGACGATGAAACAATCGAGGCCGGCGGCGAAGAGATTACCAAAAGCGAGGGGGATATCGGGAAGCTGCTGTTCTCTGCTGCGGCGGGTATCAGCGATCTGTCGCAGGTCTTGGGGCGGGTGGAGCAGGGCAATCGTGACCTTTATCTAAAAGGCGGTACAAAATCAGAGTTCGCGGCGCTGAAGGCTGCGCATGCAGAACTGGTCCAGCAGATCAAGGATCATGACGTCAGCGCCGCCGCGTTTCGCGAGTTGCGTCTTGCGCGGGACGCCGCCCAAACCGAAGAGCAGCGTCTGCGCGCCGCCAAGTCCGAGCTTTCCGTTCAGAAAACGCGGCTGGAAGCTATACTTGATGCGCATCCATTGGCGACAGAATGGAAAACCCTAGAGGCGCAGCTTACCCCTATCGCGCATTATCCCATGACGCTGGAGTTCGACAGCGAAGACTTGATTAAAATGATGACGAAACGGATCGCACTTGTTGCCGAAAGGGAACGGTCCGTCGCCGAGGTGGACACCTTGCGGGCCGCGCGAGACGAGGTCGCCGTCAACGCGGATGATTTGGCGCGGGGGGCTGATGTTGATGCGCTTGCCTTCAAGAAAAGTCAGGTAGAGGCGGGGCAATCCGACCTGCCCAAACGCGAAGCACAGTTGATGCAGGACACCGCTGATATGCGGGCGCGGCTTGATGCTCTGGGGTTGCCCGCCGATGGCGCGCTTGCGCAATTCATCTTAAGCGATCCGGCCCTTGCGGCGCTTGAACAGGCGCGCGCCACTCTGGACGATGCGCGCAAGCATCTGCAAACCACTCAGGCGGAGGCAGAGGTCGCGCGCGACAAATACGATGACGCTGCACGAGCCCTGCGCGATACCGAAGAAGAGACCGCCGTCGACGCGGATGTCGAACGCCTGTTCATGCAGGCCGAAGCGGAGGATCTGGTCAGTCGGTATAATGACGCGCTGCGCCGGCTCGCGGCGGATCGTCAGGGGGTGGCCACTGCCTTGCGCGGGCTGGCGCGGCATAATGTGGCGTTCGAGGCGGTTCCGGCACTTCCGCTCGGCAGCCGGCGCGCGCAGGAATTGATGCAGGCCCATGGGGAAGCGCGGCTTGCCCTGCGTGCTGCCGTGCAGGCGGGAACCACGGCAGCCGATCGTCTGGCGGGTGCCGAGACAAGACATGCGATGGCCGCGTCGGCCCCAGACTTGATCAGCGATGATGCCGCCGCCAAAGGGCGACAAACCCGAGATGAGTTATGGGCGCTGCATAAAGATGTGTTGGACATGGCCTCTGCCTCTGCGTTCGAGGCCGCCATGCGGGCGGATGACGCGCAGACCTCATTACGCGCCGGGCAAAGCCAATCGCTGGCGGAAATGCGGCAGGCGGAACGACAGTTGATCGAGGCGCGGCAGGATCATGAGAGGGCGCAGAATAAACGTACCGAGACCGAGGCGGCGTTTGATCATGTGACGGGTGAACTGCGGTCCCACCTCGACGCACTTGGCCTGCCCGAAACCCTTTCCGCCGAGGATTTTGTCGAATGGGTACGCGACGCAGAGGCGGCGCAAACTGCAGCCGAAACCTTAAAGACATCTGAACAGGCCAACACAGACCTATTGCGCGCGGCAGAGCAGATGCGCGACGATCTGGCAGCACGGTTGGGGGCAGGGGATGCGCCTTTGCGGACCGTTGTGCTCATGGCCAAAACCCAGATCGCAGCGTCGCGCGAGCATCAGAATGCGCAAAAGCTCGCACAGGCCACAGTGCGGCAGGCCACGGCAGAGCGGGATCGCCGAGCAGCCGCAGCGGACAAGGCACGCACGGCCGTGACCGAGGCGCGTGACCAGTGGCGCGATGCCGTCGCGACGCATCTTCCGGCGCTGCAGGCTGGCATAGAAATGTGGAACGGGCTGACCGGCCTGCGCAGTATCCGAGAGGTCGACGCCCGCATGGCTGGTGTCCGACGTCAGATTGCGGGCATCAAACAGGATCGCGCCGGTTTCATCGCACAGTTGGATGCACTGGATGGCGGGGCAGACGCGCAAGAACAGCCCTTGGCGCGCTACGCCGCTTTGCAAACCGCGGTGGAGCGTGCCCGTCAGGCCCAAGCGCGCCGCAGCGATCTGGACGCGCGCCTTGCCGAGGCGGAGGACGCCGCGGCTGAGGCGCTGCGCGAGATTGCCGTGCTTGATGATCAGGTCCAACTTCTGGCCCGTGCGTTTGATGACCAGATAGACACCTCTACCCTTGATGTATTGCGTCAGGCGACGGCGACCGCGCAACAGGCAATTGCTCTGCGCCAGCAAAGTTCGGATTTGCGTACCCGTCTGCTCTCGATCCTGGGGGTTGATGGTTGGGAGCAGGCGCAGGAACGCCTCAGCGCCGCGCCCCTCGCACAGGCGCAAGTGGAGCTTGCCGAGCTGTGCGAAGACCTGTCGCGACTTGGAGCAGAGCTCGACAGCGCGATTGCTGCGCGCGCGCGGGCGCAAGCGGCGCTGGATGCGGTTGGGGGGGATGGTGATATCGCGGCGCTCACCTCGCAAAAGCGCACGGCCGAAGAACAGATGCAGGCCGTGATGCTGCGCTATCTGACGGGGCGCTTTGGCCATACTTTGGCCGAGGATGCCATCCGCCGGTATCGCGACACCCACCGCAGCACGATGCTGGCCGCGACCGAACAGGCCTTCAGCGATCTGACCCAAGGGGCATACAATACACTGACCACGCAGCCTGCCGCTCAGGGGGATGTGTTAATGGCTGTGCGGGCAGAGGATGGGGTGTCTAAGGAAGCTGCGGCAATGTCTAAAGGGACGCGGTTCCAGCTTTACCTTGCCCTGCGCGCGGCGGCCTACGAGCAGATGGCGTCAACAGGAACCGTACTGCCGTTCTTCTGTGATGATGTGTTTGAAACCTTCGACGAAGACCGCACCCGCGCGGCCTGTCGCTTGATGCAACGGGTCGGAAAGCGCGGGCAGGCAATCTATCTCACCCACCACCAGCATGTGGTCGATCTCGCCCAAGAGGCCTGCGGCACAGATGTGACCGTGCACCGGCTGTAACGCCCGATATGGATTCGCGATTATCCGGCCCGCGAGTCGGCGATTCCACCGCAATGCCCTACCTGTGGTTGGGTCGAGGCACGAAAAGCTCCGTATAAGCGGAGAGAGATACCCTGACGGGACTTGGTGCTGCAAATTTCCGACGCT
Source organism: Sulfitobacter sp. SK025 (assembly GCF_003352105.1). Classification (NCBI taxonomy): domain Bacteria; kingdom Pseudomonadati; phylum Pseudomonadota; class Alphaproteobacteria; order Rhodobacterales; family Roseobacteraceae; genus Sulfitobacter; species Sulfitobacter sp. SK025. The sequence continues at coordinate 489,232 of NZ_CP025808.1, forward strand.
CAGAAAGTCAATAAAACAGGCGTTTGTGAAGGTTTTTTGACGAAAAGGATAAAATCCGAAAAAAGGGGTTGCGGGTATTTGGAACAAACCTTAGAACGCCCCTTACCGGAGACGCAGACACGCTGACACGGGGCGCTAGACGGGGACGACGGGTTACGGTTCGGGTCTTACGTAGCGGGAAAATTCTGAGGTAATTGAGGCGGGGCGCGCTGAAAGTTTACGGCGCATCTTGGTTTCTTTTGTCTCGACGCTCTTTGAAATTGATAGATATCTGAAGAGATATGTGGGCGGTTTGGTTCATTCGATGGATCAACGTCTGTATATCGCGCTCTTAGGCTTCGGCCGATGATGGAGTGTCAGCTTCACTGTTTGGACGGCTTTTCGTTACTTTGGTAACTTTAAGCACTTCAAACGGAGAAAACGCCTGTATCATTCAGTAAGTGATGCAGGTTTGATGTGCAGAGGTTCGACGTCAAGGATACGCAGTAATGCGTTTCAACTTGAGAGTTTGATCCTGGCTCAGAACGAACGCTGGCGGCAGGCCTAACACATGCAAGTCGAGCGCACCTTCGGGTGAGCGGCGGACGGGTTAGTAACGCGTGGGAACATACCCTTTTCTACGGAATAGCCTCGGGAAACTGAGAGTAATACCGTATAAGCCCTTCGGGGGAAAGATTTATCGGGAAAGGATTGGCCCGCGTTAGATTAGATAGTTGGTGGGGTAATGGCCTACCAAGTCTACGATCTATAGCTGGTTTTAGAGGATGATCAGCAACACTGGGACTGAGACACGGCCCAGACTCCTACGGGAGGCAGCAGTGGGGAATCTTAGACAATGGGCGCAAGCCTGATCTAGCCATGCCGCGTGTGTGATGAAGGTCTTAGGATCGTAAAGCACTTTCGCCAGGGATGATAATGACAGTACCTGGTAAAGAAACCCCGGCTAACTCCGTGCCAGCAGCCGCGGTAATACGGAGGGGGTTAGCGTTGTTCGGAATTACTGGGCGTAAAGCGTACGTAGGCGGATTGGAAAGTTGGGGGTGAAATCCCAGGGCTCAACCCTGGAACTGCCTCCAAAACTATCAGTCTAGAGTTCGAGAGAGGTGAGTGGAATTCCAAGTGTAGAGGTGAAATTCGTAGATATTTGGAGGAACACCAGTGGCGAAGGCGGCTCACTGGCTCGATACTGACGCTGAGGTACGAAAGTGTGGGGAGCAAACAGGATTAGATACCCTGGTAGTCCACACCGTAAACGATGAATGCCAGTCGTCGGGCAGTATACTGTTCGGTGACACACCTAACGGATTAAGCATTCCGCCTGGGGAGTACGGTCGCAAGATTAAAACTCAAAGGAATTGACGGGGGCCCGCACAAGCGGTGGAGCATGTGGTTTAATTCGAAGCAACGCGCAGAACCTTACCAACCCTTGACATCCTGTGCTAACCCGAGAGATCGGGCGTTCACTTCGGTGACGCAGTGACAGGTGCTGCATGGCTGTCGTCAGCTCGTGTCGTGAGATGTTCGGTTAAGTCCGGCAACGAGCGCAACCCACATCCTTAGTTGCCAGCAGTTCGGCTGGGCACTCTAAGGAAACTGCCCGTGATAAGCGGGAGGAAGGTGTGGATGACGTCAAGTCCTCATGGCCCTTACGGGTTGGGCTACACACGTGCTACAATGGCAGTGACAATGGGTTAATCCCAAAAAGCTGTCTCAGTTCGGATTGGGGTCTGCAACTCGACCCCATGAAGTCGGAATCGCTAGTAATCGCGTAACAGCATGACGCGGTGAATACGTTCCCGGGCCTTGTACACACCGCCCGTCACACCATGGGAGTTGGTTCTACCCGACGACGCTGCGCTAACCTTCGGGGGGCAGGCGGCCACGGTAGGATCAGCGACTGGGGTGAAGTCGTAACAAGGTAGCCGTAGGGGAACCTGCGGCTGGATCACCTCCTTTCTAAGGATGATCTTAGCAGCGAGAACTTGTTCTCACTCGTAGATCACTTAGCAGGTCAGTAAACAAAACTGACCATATTCAAGGCATCGCAAGATGACCTTTCGGACCGAGCCGTCCTCATATCTCTTCAGCAAGCGTCTCACGCAGTGAGGCGCGAAGCCCCGACAGGGTATTTGCGCAGCAAATGTCCCGAAAGGGGCAGGGTTGCTTCACGCAGCCAACGTAACACGCAGCCCTCGGGCTACGCTGGGGCCTTAGCTCAGCTGGGAGAGCGCCTGATTTGCATTCAGGAGGTCAGGAGTTCGATCCTCCTAGGCTCCACCAAGCATACGGCCCTTGAATAACCGCTTGGGCTGGTCCCTCTCGGGACATTCCTTCGGAATGCCCTGCCGGGACGTCGCGGTTTTGCTTCGCAAAACACGCTGGGTCGGTAGCTCAGGTGGTTAGAGCGCACGCCTGATAAGCGTGAGGTCGGAGGTTCAAGTCCTCCTCGACCCACCAAGATCTTTGCCAGCTAAAGATCGTCGCCCAAACAGGGTTTTGCGCAGCAAAGCACGCGTTGGGCAAGCACACGATTTGACCATTAAGCACTGTACGCAGTTCTTAATCGTCCAATCGGACGGCGCGCAAGCGCATGGGTGACATTCCTTTGGAATGCATCTGATTGACATCGTAAAGAGAGATACAGTTACTTTAAGAGTAATCTTGAAGTAACAAACAACACGATCTGATCGCACCGCGTTAGGTGATGATCTCGGTTGCTGCTCCTTTTGGAGCCGGCGTTTACTCGACTGTTTCCTCGGTCTTTTGAACGTATCGCGACTGAAAGCGACGTGTTGTCCAAGTCAAGTACACTAACCAGAGTAGTGACGCCTGCTTCCTGCACGGAAGGTAGGCTAGATGCACTGCTCGCTGTCCACTCTGAGAGAGTGGGCGGGTAAAAGTATGCTTTTGATCTGGAATAAGGGAAGACAGTTTCTTACCAGCTTCTGTCTCCCGCGTTGGACTGACGTCCTGCACTCTACCGGCCGTTTGAGGGTCTAAATTGTCCTCAAGTAGCTGAATAGGCGGTAGGACATTAAATCAGTCTTTCTTTTTCTGGATCAAATCAAGCGCGAAAAGGGCGTTTGGTGAATGCCTTGGCAGTAAGAGGCGATGAAAGACGTGATACTCTGCGATAAGCCATGGGGAGCTGAGAATAAGCTTTGATCCATGGATTTCTGAATGGGGCAACCCACCTGATTGTTTATTGTTGTCCTACCGCTTTGCTACTTGAGGACGTAAGTTCGCAAGGTGCAGACGGTGGGTTCATCAGTAAGCAGAACCAGGTATTTATAGACTGAATACATAGGTTTATAAAAGCAAACCCGGGGAACTGAAACATCTAAGTACCCGGAGGAAAGGAAATCAATTGATACTCCCCTAGTAGCGGCGAGCGAACGGGGACCAGCCGAGCCATGAGTGTGGTTAGAATGCGTTGGAATGCGCAACCAAAGTGGGTGATAGTCCCGTATAAGAAGCATGATTGGACGTATTAAGTAGGGCGGAACACGTGAAATTCTGTCTGAAGATCGGAGGACCACCTTCGAAGGCTAAGTACTCCTTACTGACCGATAGTGAACCAGTACCGTGAGGGAAAGGTGAAAAGCACCCCGACGAGGGGAGTGAAACAGTACCTGAAACCGAACGCCTACAATCAGTTGGAGGGTCTTTACGGCCTGACAGCGTACCTTTTGTATAATGGGTCATCGACTTGGTCTCACAAGCAAGCTTAAGCCGTTAGGTGTAGGCGTAGCGAAAGCGAGTCTTAATAGGGCGTTGAGTTTGTGGGATCAGACCCGAAACCGAGTGATCTAGGCATGGCCAGGTTGAAGATAAGGTAACACTTATTGGAGGACCGAACCCACATCCGTTGAAAAGGATCGGGATGAGCTGTGCCTAGGGGTGAAAGGCCAATCAAACTCGGAGATAGCTGGTTCTCTGCGAAATCTATTTAGGTAGAGCGTCATCCGAATACCCTCGGGGGTAGAGCACTGGATGGGTAATGGGGCCCCACAGGCTTACTGATCCTAACCAAACTCCGAATACCGAGGAGTACTAGATGGCAGACACACAGCGGATGCTAACGTCCGTTGTGAAGAGGGAAACAACCCTGACCTACAGCTAAGGCCCCTAATTCATGGCTAAGTGGGAAAGCAGGTGAGACGACCAAAACAACCAGGAGGTTGGCTTAGAAGCAGCCATCCTTTAAAGATAGCGTAACAGCTCACTGGTCTAAATAAGTTGTCTTGCGGCGAAGATGTAACGGGGCTCAAGCCATGAGCCGAAGCTTAGGATGCATTAATTGCATGGTAGCAGAGCGTAGTGTGACATAAGACTTATCTTTATTATCGCTTAACGTCTGTTTGGTACGTGTAAACGTGCTCAAGTAGCCGTAGGCGGTAGCACAAGATAAAGTCTTTTCTGTGAAGCCGGCGCGTGAGCGATCCGGTGGAGAGATCACTAGTGAGAATGATGACATGAGTAGCGACAAAGAGTGTGAGAGACACTCTCGCCGAAAATCCAAGGGTTCCTGCTTAAAGCTAATCTGAGCAGGGTAAGCCGACCCCTAAGGCGAGGCCGAAAGGCGTAGTCGATGGGAACCAGGTTAATATTCCTGGGCCAGATGGAAGTGACGGATCTCGAGGGTAGTTCATCCTTATCGGATTGAATGGGCTGCTTAGAGGTCCCTGGAAATAGCTCCATCGCTAGATCGTACCCTAAACCGACACAGGTGGATAGGTAGAGAATACCAAGGCGCTTGAGAGAACTATGTTGAAGGAACTCGGCAAAATACCTCCGTAAGTTCGCGAGAAGGAGGCCCGGTTCCTAGGCAACTAGGGGCTGGGGGCACAAACCAGGGGGTGGCGACTGTTTATTAAAAACACAGGGCTCTGCGAAGTCGTAAGACGACGTATAGGGTCTGACGCCTGCCCGGTGCCTGAAGGTTAAAAGGAGGAGTGAGAGCTCTGAATTGAAGCCCAGGTAAACGGCGGCCGTAACTATAACGGTCCTAAGGTAGCGAAATTCCTTGTCGGGTAAGTTCCGACCTGCACGAATGGCGTAACGACTTCCCCGCTGTCTCCAACATAGACTCAGCGAAATTGAATTACCGGTCAAGATGCCGGTTACCCGCGGTTAGACGGAAAGACCCCGTGCACCTTTACTACAACTTCACACTGGCATTAGGCCGAACATGTGCAGGATAGGTGGTGGGCTTTGAAACGTGGACGCCAGTCTGCGTGGAGCCTCCCTTGAGATACCACCCTTGTTCTGCTTGATGTCTAACCGCGGTCCGTTATCCGGATCCGGGACCCTGTGTGGTGGGTAGTTTGACTGGGGCGGTCGCCTCCTAAATCGTAACGGAGGCGCGCGAAGGTTGGCTCAGAGCGGTCGGAAATCGCTCGTTGAGTGCAATGGCAGAAGCCAGCCTGACTGCGAGACTGACAAGTCGAGCAGAGTCGAAAGACGGCCATAGTGATCCGGTGGTCCCAAGTGGGAGGGCCATCGCTCAACGGATAAAAGGTACGCCGGGGATAACAGGCTGATACTGCCCAAGAGTCCATATCGACGGCAGTGTTTGGCACCTCGATGTCGGCTCATCTCATCCTGGGGCTGGAGCAGGTCCCAAGGGTACGGCTGTTCGCCGTTTAAAGAGGTACGTGAGCTGGGTTTAGAACGTCGTGAGACAGTTCGGTCCCTATCTTCCGTGGGTGTAGGATACTTGAGAGGAGTTGCCCCTAGTACGAGAGGACCGGGGTGAACGATCCACTGGTGGACCAGTTGTTATGCCAATAGCAGTGCTGGGTAGCTATGATCGGACAGGATAACCGCTGAAGGCATCTAAGCGGGAAGCCCCCCTCAAAACAAGGTATCCCTGAGAGCCGAGATAGACCATCTCGTCGATAGGCCAGAGATGTAAGCGTAGTAATACGTTCAGTTGACTGGTACTAATTGCTCGATAGGCTTGATTTGATCCAGTAGAAGAAAGACTTCTTACTAGGACAAAAGCATACACATACAATCAGTCGTACTGACTTGGACAAACCCTTACCCAGAATGGTGAGGGGGCGGGAACGCGCATCCTTCGGATACGCTCTCTCCCGCTTGTTGCTCTTTTGCCAATGGCAAAAGCAGCAACATAGAGGTTTTACTCGGTTTGGTGGTCATAGCGTAAGCAAAACACCCGATCCCATCCCGAACTCGGCAGTTAAGTGCTACTGCGCCAATGGTACTGCGTCTTAAGACGTGGGAGAGTAGGTCACCGCCAAACCTAGCAAAACCTCTACGTATCTCTCAAACGATGACAAAAAAACAAACGCCAATACAAAAACATTGGCCCCCGGCGCGGGATGGAGCAGCCCGGTAGCTCGTCAGGCTCATAACCTGAAGGTCGTAGGTTCAAATCCTACTCCCGCAACCAACTTTAACGAAATTTCGAATTCAACAACGCCCGCATCACCTGCGGGCTTTGTGGCGTTTTGAGCCAACGTGATGGCGCGAGGGGTGACCTGATAGGAACGCAGGTCCCGCTACCTATAGCTGAATTTACGGAAGTGGGATGCTTCGTAAACACAAAGATTCGCACATAGACAGCTCAGCGAGAGCGCACACTGTTAGCCTTCCACTCAAACAACCTGAACGCGCCCTAGAGCCGCAGCAGGCGTGCCTCATGGCGTTTCAGCGTGTTCCGCGCGGCGTTGTATTGCTTTATCCCGATCTGCTCTGAAAGCGCGGGGAACAGCGCCAGGATCTCGTCGCGTTGCGCTTGGCCGATGCTTTGGAGTGTCTCTACTCCCGGCTGAAAGCTTTCTGTCCATGCCCCGTCCGACAGCACAAGCTGATGGCTTTCGAACATCAGGTGCACGTATTGAACAGAAGGAGGCGTGAACGTCCGGATCGTGTCACCATTCACCAAGTGCTTCGCGGCGACGAGGACCTCGTCCTGACCAAAATGTAGCATCGATCGCGCATCGGAAATAAATATTCGGTGGTTGGGTGAAACGATAAGGTCCCGTTCCGGCGTTCCAGCGCCGAGAGCACCCGCCGTGATCAAAACGGGGCGCAGGTGTGGATAGACGACCAGCTCCGCCGCTGTCAGCTGACGTGCGCCGACCCAAGAGACCTTCTGCATTCCGTTGTCGCGTGTGATGACAGCGTCACCGGCTTTCAAGTGCTCTACAGGGGTGTCGCCTTTTGCAGTGGCGATCAGGCTGCCCGCGGTGAAACATGGCACGGTGTTCCCGACATAGAACTTGCCGTTGCCATCCTCCAACGTACCGGATGCGATGGAGCCGTCGCCGTCAAAATCCTGATCCGTATTGCGGTCAATCTTGAGTGTGCCGATATTGTCGCCCGCATTGGTACCTGGTGCCACCAGTAGATTCCCAAATGTCGGCGCGCTTGGGTCGTTGGCGCCGCTTTCAGTGCGGGGCACCAGAACGTTGGCGTTGAACCGCACGTAGGTGTCGCCAAGTCCGCTGACATCGCTTTGGATAATCGCCGATTGGCCGGGGTTCCTCGGAACGTAATTATATTGGACGATACCGGAGTTATAGTCGGCAGCACTGGCATAGACCTTGATCCCGATGAAGGACGATCCCCCGTCAAGTTCACCGTCAGCCGTTTCATTCTGTGTGATGAATTCGATGATGGCATCGTCAGCGAAGGGCTGGCTGCCACCGGAAAGTGTCATCTGACCAGCGCCGTTTTGGCCTGCGCTGGAGTTTGTCGACACAGCGGGATTGTTGATAACATCGATACCAAACGCAAAAAAGCTCGCCATCTCTTTGTCCTCTGGTGGCCTGTGGGTCGGTCAAATGATCCGGACCGGCCTAGTTTATAGTAATTTCTGCAAATTCATTAGCGATAAGTGGCGACAAATCGACTTAACTTTTGACATATCACATGGATGTGAAGCGAGCCCGACGCCAGTGGGGCGTCTTTGATGGCGCTATCGATGGTGGTTGATATGCCGCAGATGCGATGCTGATTTGAAAGGGCAGTTTGATGGGCAGGTACAACGATCGCTAAGGCAGCACTAAGTAACAGTGAAACAAAACAGCGACTTATCGGGGATAAGTGGTGCCCAGGAGAGGACTCGAACCTCCACACCGTTGCCAGTACTAGCACCTGAAGCTAGCGCGTCTACCATTCCGCCACCTGGGCACAGGGGGGTTGTGAGGGAGCGTTTATTGTTGTGGGGCGGGGGTGTCAATTGGATTCTCGCAACAAAATGAAACGGCGTTAAAATAAATCCGGAAAACCGAGGTTCGGTGCGGTGGGCCGGGCTTTCGAGGGGATCTCTGCCGGAATTGCTGCTTGTTCCCGAGGGGGGCTGGATGTATCTGTAGCGCTAGATTTTCTGGTCAGGGGTATCATCATGGCAAAGCTGGTCACGGTTTACGGCGGCTCCGGGTTTGTGGGGCGGTATATCGTTCGTCGCATGGCGTTGGCGGGGTGGCGGGTGCGCGTCGCGGTGCGTCGCCCGAACGAGGCGCTGTTTGTGCGCACCTACGGCACTGTCGGCCAGGTCGAACCGGTCTTTTGCAACATCCGTGATGACGCGTCGGTGCGCGATGCGCTGCAGGGCGCTGATGCGGTGGTGAACTGCGTCGGTATTCTGGCCGAGGCGGGGAAAAACACCTTTGACGCCATTCAGGCCGACGGCGCAGAACGCATTGCGCGCTTGGCCGCCGCCGAAGGGATCACGCGTTTGGTGCAAATCTCTGCCATCGGGGCGGATGCCGAGGCGGATAGCGAATATGCCCAGACCAAGGCGATGGGGGAGGCCGGTGTGCTCAAGCATATGCCGCAGGCTGTTATCCTGCGCCCCTCGATCGTGTTCGGCCCCGAGGATGACTTCTTTAACCGTTTCGCTGGTATGACGCGGATCAGCCCCGCGATCCCTGCTGTGGGGGCGGATACGCTGTTCCAGCCCGTCTATGTAGATGACGTGGCCCACGCGGCGGAGCTTGCGGTGACAGGCAAGGCCCCTGCCGGTATTTACGAATTGGGTGGCCCCGAGGTCGAAAGCTTTCGCGGCCTGATGCAGCGTATGCTTGACGTGGTGAACCGTCGCCGCATGGTTGTCGCCTTGCCGACTTTCGTGGCGAAGGTGATCGCCTTTGGCCTTGATGTGTTGCAATCGGTGACGCTCGGCCTGGTCAAGAACAACACGCTGACCCGTGATCAGGTCAAGAACCTGGCGCATGATAATGTCGTGGGCGAGGGGGCGCGGGGCTTTGATGCTTTGGGGATCAGCCCCGTGTCCATGGGCTCCGTCCTGCCCGAGTACCTGTGGCGGTTCCGCCCCTCGGGCCAGTATGACGAGATCAAGCAATCCGCGAAGAACCTGCGGACCTAACGATTTCGATGTCGAATTTGGAAAGGCCCTGCCGGCGACGGCGGGGCCTTTTTCGTTAGCTGTAGGCGTATACCAACAGCGCTGCCCCCAGCAGGATGCGGTAGATCACATAAGGGGTGAAATTCACGCTGCGCAGCAGGCGCATCATCAGGAACAGTGCCAACAGTGCGGCGACGAAGGCGAAGCCCGCCGCGATCGACGCGTCGCGCGCGAGCTGGGCGTCGGCTTGCCCGATCACATCCAGTGACAAAAGCGCGCCAGAAGCGAGGATCGTGGGAATCGACATCAACATGGACAGCGTTGCGGCACTGGCGCGGTCATAGCCCAGTTTGCGGGCGGCGGTGATGGTGATGCCCGACCGCGATGTGCCGGGGATCAGCGCAAGCGCCTGCGCCAGACCCATCCAGACGGCACCTTTGATATCCCAGTCGCCAGTATCCCGATCGCTGCGCCCCGTGCGATCCGCCCAATAAAGCACGATACCGAAAAGCAGCATGGTCCAGCCGATCACCGCGACAGAGCGGAGCATTTCCTCAATCCCCAGCAGTTTGAACGCCAGCCCGACGACCAGCACCGGAAGTGTTGCGAGGATCAGCAGGGCGGCCAGCCTTGCGCCGGGGGTGTCCATCTTGCCGCGCAGCAGGCGACCAAGCCCGATTGTTGCTTCTGCGACCTCCGACCGGAAGTAGAGCACGACCGCAAGAAGCGTGCCCACATGCACCGCGACATCAATCGCAAGCCCCTGATCCGGCCCGCCGGTCAGCGTTGGCAGCAGGATCAAATGACCCGAGGAAGAGACAGGGAGAAACTCTGTCAGACCTTGAATGATTGCGACAAGCAGCAGTTGGAACACGGTCATAAGGGGGGCGGCCTTTGGGTCATTGGCGATGGCATAGGCATATAACTTTGGCGGGCTGGAAGGGAAGCCCGTTGTTGGGTCCGAATCGGACATAAATATATGGTAAATTTGCGGAAATATCGGAGCTGATATGAAATAAACCGCATATAGGTCAGCAATACTGCCTTTATAATCGTTTGGGGCCTGTGTATGAGGGGGCAGCAACGTGTTTCAGGCGGAGAGATCCAAGATGGCAAAGCAGCCAATGCTCAAGTTTACAACGGTTTCCCGGGATATGCCCGAAAAACGGATGCCGAATCTGCGTCGTGAAGACTTTAAAGAGATTTATGCGGAATACGCGGATGAGAAAGCGCAGGAGCAGTCCAGCCGCTGTAGCCAATGTGGCGTTCCCTATTGCCAGACCCATTGCCCGCTGCACAATAACATTCCTGACTGGCTGCGCCTGACCGCCGAAGGGCGTCTGCAAGAGGCCTATGAGGTCAGCCAGGCCACCAACACCTTCCCCGAAATCTGCGGCCGCATCTGCCCGCAGGACCGTCTGTGCGAAGGCAACTGTGTGATCGAACAATCGGGCCACGGCACTGTGACCATCGGCTCGGTCGAGAAATACATCACCGATACCGCGTGGGAAAATGGCTGGGTGCAGCCGATCAAGCCCAAGACCGAACGCGCCGAATCCGTTGGCATCATCGGCGCGGGCCCCGGTGGTCTGGCCGCAGCCGACGTGCTGCGCCGCGCGGGTGTGCAGGTCACCATCTATGACCGCTATGACCGCGCGGGTGGTTTGCTGACCTACGGCATCCCCGGTTTCAAGCTGGAAAAAGATGTGGTCATGCGCCGCAACGACCAGCTGGCCGAAGGTGGCGTTAACTTTGAATTGAACTGCGATGTGGGCGTCGACATCAGCTTTGCCGATATCCGCGCCAAGCATGACGCCGTGATCATCGCGACGGGCGTCTATAAAACACGTGACATTCAGGCCCCCGGCGTGGGCGGCGTTGGCCTTGAGCGCGCGATTGATTTCCTGACCGTGAGCAACCGAAAAAGCTTTGGCGACAAGGTAGAGGAATTCGATTCCGGCCGTTTCAATGCCGAAGGGAAGCGTGTCGTCGTGATCGGCGGCGGTGATACCGCGATGGACTGTGTACGGACCTCGATCCGTCAGGGGGCGACCTCGGTCAAATGTCTGTACCGCCGTGACCGCGCCAACATGCCCGGCTCGCAACGCGAAGTGCAAAATGCCGAGGAAGAAGGTGTGGTCTTCGAATGGCTGTCCGCGCCCAAAGGGTTCGTCGGTGATCCGGTCACCGGCGTCGTCGTGCAAAAGATGCGTCTTGGCGCGCCTGATGTCTCGGGTCGTCAGGCCCCCGAGGTGATCGAGGGTGCCGATTATGTCGAAGAGGCGGATCTTGTGATCATGGCGCTTGGCTTTGAACCCGAAGACCTGCCCACGCTGTGGAACACGCCCGAGCTGCCGGTCAACCGCTGGGGCACGGTCAAGGCCGACTATATCACCGGCGCGACCGAGCTGGATGGCGTCTATGCCGTGGGCGATATCGTGCGCGGTGCGTCGCTGGTGGTCTGGGCCATCAAGGACGGGCGCGACTGTGCGCAGGCGATCCTTGAAAAGATGGGGGCCAGCGTGGCCATCGCGGCCGAATAAGCGCCCCTTTCAACTGATATTTCGCGCCTCGGGCGCGCCCGATTTAGGAGATTCCAAATGACCAAATATGATGACGCCTGGGTAGCACGCGAAGAAGCAAAACGCGCCTTCATGGCAGAAAACGGTCTGTATTCCGAAGAAGAAGAGCATTCATCCTGCGGGGTGGGTCTTGTTGTGAACATCGACGGCTCCAGCAGCCGCGCGGTTGTCGAAAACGGGATCAAGGCGCTCAAGGCGATCTGGCACCGTGGTGCGGTGGATGCCGATGGCAAGACCGGCGACGGCGCGGGCATCCACGTGCAGATCCCCGTCAACTTTTTCTATGATCAGGTGCGTCGCACCGGTCACAGCCCCCGCGAAGGCGAATTGATCGCCATCGGTCAGGTCTTTCTGCCGCGCACCAACTTTGCCGCGCAGGAAACCTGCCGGACCATCGTTGAAACCGAAGTGCTGCGGATGGGCTACTATATCTACGGCTGGCGCCACGTGCCCGTCGATACCTCTGTTCTGGGGGAAAAGGCCAACGCGACCCGTCCCGAGATCGAACAAATCCTGATTTCCAACGCCAAGGGCGTGGACGAGGAAACATTCGAGCGCGAGCTTTACGTCATCCGTCGCCGCATCGAGAAAGCCGCGCTGGCCGCTCAGGTGCCAACGCTTTACATCGCGTCGATGTCCTGCCGGTCGATCATCTACAAGGGCATGATGCTGGCGCAGGATGTTGCCAACTTCTACCCCGACCTGATGGACGAACGCTTTGAATCCGCGTTTGCGATCTATCACCAGCGCTATTCCACCAACACCTTCCCGCAGTGGTGGCTGGCGCAGCCCTTCCGCATGCTGGCCCACAACGGCGAGATCAACACGCTCAAGGGTAACGTCAACTGGATGAAAAGCCACGAGATCCGGATGGCCTCGGGCACCTTTGGCGACATGGCCGAAGATATCAAACCGATCGTCGCCGCGGGGTCGTCCGACTCTGCCGCTCTGGATTCGGTGTTCGAAGTCCTGGTGCGCGCGGGTCGTTCGGCCCCGATGGCGAAAACCATGCTGGTGCCTGAAAGCTGGTCAAAGCAGGCGGTCGAGCTGCCTCAGGCATGGCGCGACATGTATTCCTATTGCAACTCGGTGATGGAGCCTTGGGATGGTCCCGCAGCGCTGGCCATGACCGATGGCCGCTGGGTCTGCGCCGGTCTTGACCGGAACGGCCTGCGCCCCATGCGTTTCGTCGTCACCGGTGACGGCATGCTGATCGCGGGTTCCGAGGCGGGGATGGTCCCGCAGGACGAGGCGAATGTCGTGCGTAAAGGCGCGCTTGGCCCCGGTCAGCTGCTGGCGGTCGACATCGAAGAAGGCAAGATGTTCGGCGACACCGAGATCAAGGACAAGCTTGCCGCGTCGCGTCCCTTTGGTGAATGGGTCGGCAAGATCAACGAGCTGGACAAAGCGCTTGGCGATGTCGAGGAAAAGGCCCTGTTCTCGGGCGATGAGCTGCGTCGCCGTCAGGTGGCAGCGGGCTATACCATCGAAGACCTCGAGCAGATCCTCGCACCGATGGCCGAAGATGCGAAAGAGCCCTTGGCGTCCATGGGCGATGACACCCCGTCGGCGGTTCTGTCGAACCAGTACCGCCCGCTCAGCCACTTCTTCCGCCAGAACTTCAGCCAGGTCACCAACCCGCCCATCGACAGCCTGCGCGAATTCCGCGTCATGAGCCTGAAAACGCGGTTCGGGAACCTCAAGAACGTGCTGGATGAATCCAGCACCCAGACCGAGATCCTCGTGCTCGACAGCCCGTTCCTCGCGAACGCGCAGTTCGATCAGCTGATGACCGAATTCAACGCGAATTCCGTCACCATCGACTGTACGTTCGAGCCGGGCGGCAACAACCTGAGCGAAAACCTGCGCCGCATCCGGGACGAGGCAGAAGACGCCGTGCGCTCGGGCGCTGGTCACATCGTGCTGACCGACCAGTTCAGCGATGCGACCCGCGTGGCGATGCCGATGATTCTTGCGACCTCTGCCGTGCACAGCCAGCTGACCCGCAAGGGCCTGCGGACCTTTACCTCGCTCAATGTGCGCTCGGCCGAATGTGTGGACCCGCATTACTTTGCCGTGCTGATCGGCTGTGGTGCCACCGTGGTGAACGCCTACCTTGCCGAGGATTCGCTGGCGGATCGTATCGGGCGTGGTCTGCTGGACATGACCCTGACGACCGCGATGGCCCGCTACCGCGAGGCGATTGATCAGGGCCTGCTGAAAATCATGGCGAAGATGGGCATCAGTGTCATGTCCTCCTACCGTGGCGGCCTGAACTTCGAAGCCGTAGGGCTGAGCCGTGCGATGTGCGCGGAATACTTCCCCGGCATGACCAGCCGCATCAGCGGGATCGGTGTGACCGGTATCCAACGCAAGGCCGAAGCGGTCCACGACCGTGGTTGGCAGGGTGATGGCGTCGTCATGCCCATCGGCGGCTTCTACAAGGCGCGCAAATCCGGCGAGACCCACGCATGGGAAGCGTCGTCGATGCACATGTTGCAAATGGCCTGCAACAAAGCGTCCTACCAGATGTGGAAGCAATATAGCGCCAAGATGCAAAGCAATCCGCCAATCCATCTGCGCGACCTGCTGGACATCAAGCCGCTGGGGGCCCCAGTGCCCATCGAAGAGGTCGAATCCATCACCTCTATCCGCAAGCGTTTCGTGACGCCGGGCATGTCCCTTGGCGCGCTGTCGCCCGAGGCACATAAGACCCTGAACGTCGCGATGAACCGCATCGGAGCCAAGTCAGACTCTGGCGAAGGCGGCGAAGATCCGGCGCACTTCGTGCCCGAGGCCAACGGTGATAACCCCTCGGCCAAGATCAAACAGGTGGCGTCGGGCCGTTTCGGTGTGACTGCCGAATACCTGAACCAGTGTGAAGAGCTTGAAATCAAGGTCGCTCAAGGGGCCAAGCCGGGCGAGGGTGGTCAGCTTCCGGGCATGAAGGTCACCGACCTGATCGCCCGTCTGCGCCATTCGACCAAGGGCGTGACCCTGATCTCGCCCCCGCCGCACCACGATATCTATTCCATCGAAGACCTTGCGCAGCTGATCTATGACCTCAAGCAGATCAACCCGCGCTGCAAGGTGACCGTGAAGCTGGTGGCGTCCTCGGGCGTTGGCACGATTGCGGCCGGTGTGGCGAAGGCCAAGGCGGATATTATCCTGATCTCGGGCCACAACGGCGGCACGGGCGCATCGCCTGCAACCTCGATCAAATATGCGGGTCTGCCTTGGGAAATGGGCCTGACCGAAGCGCATCAGGTTCTGGCTATGAACAACCTGCGGGACCGCGTTACCTTGCGGACCGACGGTGGTTTGCGCACAGGGCGTGACATCGTGATGGCCGCGATGATGGGAGCCGAGGAATACGGCATCGGCACTGCCGCGCTGATCGCCATGGGTTGTATCATGGTGCGTCAGTGCCAGTCGAACACCTGCCCCGTCGGTGTCTGCACCCAAGACGAAGCGCTGCGTGGCAAGTTCACCGGCAATGCGGATAAGGTCGTGAACCTGATCACCTTCTACGCCACCGAAGTGCGCGAATTGCTCGCCTCCATCGGGGCGCGTAGCCTGGATGACGTGATTGGCCGTGCTGATCTTCTGGCACAGGTCAGCCGTGGGTCTGCGCATCTTGACGATCTGGATCTTAACCCGCTGCTGATCACCGTCGATGGCGCGGCAGAGATCGTCTATGACCGCAACAAGCCACGCAACGCTGTGCTGGACACGCTGGACTCTGAAATCGTGCGCGACGCCGCGCGTTTCCTTGAAGATGGCGAGAAGATGCAGCTCAGCTATGCGGTGCAGAACACGCACCGTACCGTGGGCACCCGCGTCTCAAGCCACATCATCCGCAACTTTGGCATGAACAACCAGCTGCAGCCCGATCACCTGACGGTCAAGCTGACCGGTTCGGCAGGGCAGTCGCTGGGGGCCTTCGCGGCACCGGGGCTCAAGCTTGAAGTGTCGGGCGATGCGAATGACTATGTCGGCAAGGGTCTGTCGGGCGGCACCATCGTCGTGCGCCCGTCTATGGCCAGCACCATCGTCGCCTCTGACAACACCATCATCGGTAACACGGTGCTTTATGGTGCGACCAAGGGATTTTTGTTCGCAGCGGGCCGTGCCGGTGAACGTTTCGGCGTTCGGAACTCGGGCGCGCATGTGGTGATCGAAGGCTGCGGCAGCAACGGGTGTGAATACATGACCGGCGGTGTGGCCGTGATCCTGGGCGAGATCGGCGCGAACTTTGGCGCGGGTATGACGGGCGGTATGGCCTATCTCTACAACCCCGATGGCAAGGCCGACAAAATGCTGAACCGCGAAACGCTGGTGACCTGCCCTGTCACGGTCGAGCATTGGGAAAACCAGCTGAAGGGTCTGATTGAACGGCACCTGCAGGAAACCAACAGCCGCAAGGCCGAAGACATCCTGCAGCACTGGGACATTGAAAAGGATAACTTCCTGCAGATCTGTCCCAAAGAGATGCTGGTCCATCTGCCCGCCCCGCTGAGCGTCGAAGAACACGCGATCCCGGCGGAGTAAGCAAAACGGATAGATCGGGCGCGGGGGGAACCTCGCGCCCGATTTCTTTTGTGCGTCGCCCACGCTTTACCGGGGCCGCAACCGGCCTATAGTTACGGGATGATCAAAACACTTACCTCTCGCGTCCGGCTGATGGCGCTTTTGCTGGTGGGGCTCGCGCTTGCGGCCTGTACCGATGCTGCGCCCAAGGGCGGCGGCGATATTCTGGTGATTGGCGATTCCGTCATGGCGTGGAACGGATCAAGCGATCAGGCGATCCCCGATGCGATGGCAGCTAGCCTCGGGCGCAACGTGGTCAGCAAGGCCGTCCCCGGTGCACAGTTCAGCAATGACAGCACGCTTTTATCCGCTGTCGGTTTCGATATTCAGGATCAGTACCCCGGCGGGCGGTGGAACTGGATCGTGGTGAACGGCGGGGCCAATGATCTGGGGTTCAACGACTGCAAATGCGCGGCCTGCACGCCTGTTGTCGACACGCTGATCGCTGCCGATGCCGCCACTGGGGAAATCCCCGCCTTCCTGTCGGGTTTGCGCAGCACGGGCGCGCAGGTGATGTGGATGGGGTATTACGCAGGCAATGGCAAAGGGTCATTCGAAGGCTGTCGCGATGATCTGGTGCTGCTGGAACGCCGTATCGCGCGGTTTGCGGCACAAACCCCGGGGGTGACATTCCTTGATTCAGAAACCGTCATCGACCGTCAGAATCCCAGCCTGTTTGCCAGCGATAACACCCACCCGTCGCCCAAGGCCTCTGCGCTGATCGGGGCCTATCTTGCAAAAGGGATTTCCGCCCGCAGTGCCCGTTCACAATAAGCCATTGCCACGATATAGCTGATGGCTATGGCAAAACGCGCATCCTCCAAATCCAAGGGCAAAGCCAAGTCCAAGACCCCGTCCCCTGCGGCGCAGCTGCGGTCGCTCAAGCGGCGTGTGGTTCGGGGCGCGTTCAAGTTGGTGCTCGCCGTGCTTGGCCTGTTGATCGCCCTGGTGTTGCTGTTCGCGGTGATCAACCCGCCGACGACCCCCTATATGTTCAGCGAAGGCCGCAGGCTGGGGGGCGTGGACCAGCAATGGGTCGCGCTGGAAGACATGGCCCCTGTCATGGCGCGGTCTGTCGTGGCGGCGGAAGATGCGAATTTCTGCGAGCACTGGGGCTTTGATCTGGCCGCGATCAAACGCGCCATCGCCGAAGGATCAAACCGCGGGGCATCCACCCTGTCGCAGCAGACGGTCAAGAACGTCTATCTCTGGCATGGCCGCACATGGTTGCGCAAAGCGCTTGAGGCCGGGATCACGCCGCTGGTTGAAACCGTCTGGACCAAGCGGCGCATCATCGAGGTCTATCTGAATGTGGCCGAGTTCGACGAAGGCATCTTTGGTGTCGACGCCGCGGCGCAACATTACTTTGGGGTGATTCCCGCCAAGCTGACCGCAACCCAAGCGGCGCGGCTGGCCGCGATCCTGCCGTCGCCGAAAACCCGTTCGGCCGCGCGCCCCTCTGCCGCGGTGCGCAAGCGCAGTGCCCAGATCCGCGATGGTGCGGCGACAATCAGCAAGGACGGACGGGCAGCCTGTTTCGAGAGTTGAAAAACCCAACCAAGACGGGCATGAGGATGAAACCCCTGTTTGTTAGTACCGGAACCCCTTATGGCTCGCCTGTTTCACGTCCCGCTTTCGCCGTTCTGCCGCAAAGTCCGGCTGAGCCTCGCTGAAAAGAAGATCGAGGTTGAACGCGTCGAAGAACGGTATTGGGAGCAAGACCCAGATTTCATGCGTCGCAATCCGGCGGGCAAGGTGCCCGTGTTGCAGCTTGACGGAATCATCATGTCCGAAAGCGCCGCGATCTGCGAATATATCGAAGAGACCCGCCCCGAACCGTCGCTGATGCCCTCTGATCCGGTCCAGCGGCTTGAAGTGCGTCGTCTGGTCAGCTGGTTCGACGACAAGTTCCACGACGAGGTGACCTCGAAGCTGCTCTACGAACGGGTCAACAAAAAGGTGATGAAGCAGGGGTTTCCCGACAGCCGCAACGTCAAGGACGGGGCCAAGGCGATCAAGTATCACATCGACTATATGGCATGGCTGCTGGACCACCGGCGCTGGCTGGCGGGCGACGTGATGACGTTGGCCGATTTCGCGGCGGCGGCGCATCTGTCCTCGCTCGATTATATCTCGGATGTGGACTGGAACCGGTCCGACGTGGTCAAGGATTGGTACGCCAAGATCAAGTCCCGCCCTGCGTTCCGGTCGTTGCTGGCCGATCAGGTGCCGGGCTTCCCGCCGCCGAAGCATTATAATGACCTTGATTTCTGATCCACGCCGCGCCCGATGTCTGTGACATCGGCTGCCGATACGGACGCCCTGCGGGGCCGGTTGGTGGCGCAGGCGCTGGACGAAGGCTTTGTCTCTTGCCGGATTTGCCGCCCTGACGCGGTGCCTGATGTGCCCGAACGGCTGCAGGCTTTCGTCGATGCAGGCTATCATGGGCAGATGGCGTGGATGGCCGACCGTATGGCGTGGCGCGGCAACCCTGCCGCCCTTTGGCCCGAGGCGCGGTCAGTGATCATGCTGGCCGAAAGCTACACCCCCGAATACGACCCGACCGAGGTGCTGAACCACCCCGACAAGGCGGGTGTGTCGGTCTATGCGCAGGGGCGCGACTACCACGACATCGTCAAGAAACGGCTCAAGCGGGTGGCGCGTTGGCTGGTGGCGCAGGAACCCTGCGAGGTGAAAGTCTTTGTCGACACGGCCCCCGTGCCGGAAAAGGCGCTCGGGCAGGCGGCGGGGCTGGGCTGGCAGGGCAAGCACACCAATCTGCTAAGCCGCGACTGGGGGAACTGGGCCTTTCTGGGCGCGATTTTCACCACGTTGGATTTCACCCCCGACACGGCAGAGGTGGATCACTGCGGGTCGTGCCGGTCCTGCCTCACGGCCTGCCCGACCAATGCCTTCCCCGCGCCCTATCAGCTGGATGCGCGGCGCTGCATTTCCTATCTGACCATCGAACACAACGGGCCGGTCGACCTAGAGCTGCGCAGCAAGATGGGCAACCGCATCTACGGCTGTGACGATTGCCTTGCCGCCTGCCCGTGGAACAAATTCGCCGTCGCGGCGAGCGATTTGCGCTATCACGGCGGTGTCGGAGCCCCCGATCTGGCAGAACTGGCGACGCTGGATGATGCAGCGTTTCGTCTGCGATTCAGCGGCTC
The DNA here is from genome assembly GCF_003352105.1 of Sulfitobacter sp. SK025. Lineage (NCBI taxonomy): Bacteria > Pseudomonadati > Pseudomonadota > Alphaproteobacteria > Rhodobacterales > Roseobacteraceae > Sulfitobacter > Sulfitobacter sp. SK025. Next base: position 508,917 of record NZ_CP025808.1, read on the forward strand.
GCCGATCAAGCGGATCGGGCGCAACCGGTTCATTCGCAATGTGCTTTATGCCATCGCCAATTCCGGTCAGGCGCGCCTGACCCCTGTGGCGCAGGGCCTGTTGGACGATCCGGACGCGACTGTCGCCGACGCGGCGCAATGGGCCGTGGCCCGTCTGCGCGAAAACCAAGGCTGACAGGGCTGGACCGCTGCGCCGGAACAGGTAAACCCTAGGAAAACGGTGCAAGGATAGTTGAATGGCGCTTTTGCTTGGGGTCGATACGGGCGGCACCTATACGGATGCGGTGCTGATCCGCGATGAAACCACGGTGATCGCATCGGCCAAGGCGCTGACCACCCGCGCCGATCTGGCCATCGGTGTGGGGCAGGCCGTGCGCCGCGTGCTGGCGGCGGCTGATGTTTCAGCGGGTCAGGTGGCGATGGCGTCGCTGTCGACCACGCTGGCAACCAATGCGCTGGTCGAAGGGCAGGGCGGGCGCGTCGCGTTGATCTATGTCGGCTTCAAGGAACGGGATCTTGAGACGCACGGGCTGGCAGGGGCGCTGAACGGTGACCCCTATCTGATCCTTGGCGGGGGGCATGACCACGCAGGCGCAGAGCGTGCCCCGCTGGACGAAGCCGCGCTGATCTCCTTTTTGACCGAGCAGCGTGAACAGGTCAGCGGTTTTGCTGTCGCCAGCCAGTTCGCCACGCGCAACCCCGCCCATGAACAACGCGTCGCCGCCTTGGTGACGCAAGTGACGGGGCGGCCCGTGTCGGCCTCGCATCAGCTTTCGGCCAAGCTCAACGGGCCGAAACGGGCGCTGACAGCGGTGCTGAACGCGCGGCTGATCGGGATGATCGACCGGTTGATCGGGCGGGCCGAGGATGTGTTGACCGACATTGGCGTCACCGCCCCGCTGATGGTGGTGCGGGGGGACGGGGCGCTGATCTCTGCCGCGCAGGCACGGGAACGGCCGATTGAAACGATCCTCAGCGGGCCTGCGGCCTCTATCGTGGGGGCGCGGTGGATGACCGGTGCGGCGCGTGCGTTGGTCAGCGATATTGGCGGCACCACCACCGATGTGGCCCTGTTGCGCGATGGCCGGCCCGCGATCGATCCCGCAGGGGCCCGCGTCGGCAGCTACCGCACGATGGTAGAGGCCGTTGCCATGCGCACCACTGGTCTGGGGGGCGACAGCGAGGTGCATTTCCTGACCGAAGGCTTGCAGGGGGGTGTGACGCTGGGGCCCAAGCGGGTCTTGCCCATTGCCCTCATCGCGACGGAGGCATCCGAGGTGGTTCATGCCGCGCTTGATGCGCAGCTGCGCAGCACCACCCCCGGCGAATATGACGGGCGCTTTGTGCGTGCCGTGGCAGGTCAACCGCGCGAGGGGATCTCGGCGCGTGAACAAATGCTGCTGGACCGTATTGGTGACGGGCTGCACCCGATGGCCGACGTCCTGCGCGCACGCATAGAGACAGGCGCGCTGAAACGTCTGGTAGAGCGTGGCTTGGTTCAGCTGGCCGGCGTTACGCCATCGGACGCAAGCCATGTGCTGGGACGGGTCGCGACGTGGGACGCAGAGGCCGCAGGCAAGGCGCTGCGGTTGTTTGGACGGCGACGCACAGGCGCGGGGCAGATGCTGGCCCCTGATCCCGCCGCTATGGCGCAGATCATCGTGGATCAACTGACCGAACAGACCGCGCTGGCCATGCTGGAAGCGGCGCTGGCGGAAGAAGAGCCCGCCTTTGATACAGAACCCGAAACGCTGGCCCGCCACGAGCTTTTGCAGCGCGGGTTGCGCGGGCACGCGGGGCTTGTGCGGATCGAGGCGGCGTTGAACGTGCCGGTGATCGGGCTGGGGGCCTCTGCCGCGGCCTATTATCCGGCGGTGGGGGAACGGCTGGGCACGCAGATGATCCTGCCCGAACACGCTGCAGTGGCCAATGCCATCGGAGCAGTCGTGGGCAGGGTGACCATGCGGGAAAGCGGCACGGTGACGTCCCCGGCAGAGGGGCGGTTCAGGGTGTATCTGGCCGGCGGGCCGCAGGATTTCACGGATCAGGCACAGGCGCTGGGCGCGCTTGAGGTAACCCTGCGCGACAAGGCAGAGGCGGCGGCGCGGGCGGCGGGGGTGGTCGATGTGCAGATCGACGTGCAACGCGACATCCGCCACGCAGAGGTCGAAAGTCGCAAGGTCTTTATCGAAGCGCTGCTGACGGTCGAAGCGACAGGCAGGCCAAGGGTCGCATCGGCCTGACGCCGCCCAAAAGAAAACGGCGCAAACCCGAGGGGCTGCGCCGTTTTGCGTTTATTCTGCTGCCGCGCGTTTGGGCAGGACCCAATCGGGGCGCGGGAAGTGGCAGGTATAGCCGTTTGGAATACGCTCCAGATAATCCTGATGCTCGGGCTCTGCTTCCCAGAAATCGCTGACGGGTTCTACCTCTGTCACGACTTTGCCTGGCCAGATGCCCGATGCCTCTACATCGGCAATCGTGTCCAGCGCCGTGGCTTTCTGGTCCTCGTCGACATAGTAGATCGCCGAACGATAGCTCAGCCCGCGGTCATTGCCCTGACGGTTCAGCGTTGTCGGGTCGTGGATCTGGAAAAACAGCTCCAGCAGGTCACGATAGCTGATGACGTCGTCGTCAAACATCACCTCGATCGCCTCGGCATGGGTGCCGTGGTCGCGGTAGGTGGCATTGGGCACATCGCCGCCCGAATAGCCCACGCGGGTCGATAGAACCCCCTCGCGTTTGCGGATCAGGTCCTGCATGCCCCAAAAGCATCCTCCGGCCAGTACTGCGCGTTGTTCGCTCATGCTACATCCTCCACTTGGTTGATATAATCGCCATAGCCTGCGTCTTGCATGTCGTCACGATGAATGAAGCGCAAGGAGGCGGAATTGATGCAATAGCGCAGCCCGCCACGATCCGCGGGACCGTCGGGGAAGACGTGGCCCAGATGGCTGTCCCCATGGGCGCTGCGCACCTCGGTGCGGATCATCCCCAGCGACGCGTCACGCAGTTCGGCGACATGGGCCGGTTCGATGGGTTTGGTAAAGCTCGGCCAGCCGCAGCCGGAGTCATATTTGTCCGAGGACGCGAACAGCGGCTCGCCAGAGACGATGTCTACGTAGATGCCTGGCTCTTTGTTATCGAGCAGCTTGCCCGTGCCCGGCCGTTCGGTGCCGTTCTGCTGGGTGACACGGAATTCTTCGGGGGACAGAGCGTTAATGGCGGCGTCGGTCTTTTCATAGGTCGGCATGCGAGGCTCCTTTGCGGTTTGATACATTAAATGGGGCCTGCGCGGGTTTTTCAAAGGGGTAATGCACCGACGCACCGATCTGTGACCGCCCGCCTATCGCCCAACCCCTTGGCTTGCAGGTCAGGCCCTGCGCTGCCGCGAGACCTGAACCGCAAGAATACCCAAGGCAATCACGGCGACGCCGATGATATCCTGAACCCCCAGCGGTTCGCCCAGCAACAGCCAGGCAATCGCCACCCCGAAAAACGGGTTGAGGAAATGGAAGGTCGCGGCGCGGGTGGCTCCGATACGGTTGACCAGCCAGAACCATACCACCGTCGCCAGCAGCCCCGGCACCAGACAGGTATAAAGGAACGCCAGCGCCAGCGGCCAGCTTGGGCTGATGTGCGGCGTCTCGAACAGCAAGGTCGCAATCGACAGCGCCACGCAGCCGACAAGCATCTGCAAGCCCACCACCATCAGGAAGTTCCCGCCAGAGGTCGCACCGCGCACCAGCAGGGTCGCCGCAGAGAGCGCGACCACACCGACGCCGCACAGCAGCAGCCCCGTCAGATCGACGCCGCCGCTGATCCTTGCACCCATAATGATGGCCACCCCGATCACACCGGCGATCAGCCCTGCAATGCCCAACGGCTTGAGCTTTTCCCCCAGAAACAGCCATGTCGCCAGACCGACCAGCAACGGCATGGTCGAGGCGATGATCGCCGCCAGTGACGCCTGTACGGTCTGCATCGCGACAAAGTTCATCCCCAGATAGACCGCGTTTTGCAGCACGCCGAAAATGATCGTCGCCCGCCATTGCGCGCGCGTCAGCCGCCACGTCTGCCCAAGCGCCAGCGCGACCCCCACGCCGATCAGGCCAGAGATCAGATACCGCGCCGACAAAGCCATCAAGGGGGACGCATCCGCGACGATAATCCGTGCCGATGTAAAGGCAGAGGACCACATGACGGCGAAGGCCAGCCCCATGAGAATTGCACGTATATCCATGAGGGGGCCTTTCAGGTTTTCCAGTGGGCGGAGACTTCCGCAGTTGCCCGACAGGGGCAAGCGCATTCAGCGCAACGCAGACCTGCGCCAAACGCAAAGGGCCGCCCGTGGGCGACCCTTTGTCAGAACAGACTGTGATCAGTCTTATTCGTTAACGCTGTCTTTCAGCGCTTTCGCGATGGTCATCTTAACAACCTTGTCCGCGTCTTTCTTGAACTGTTCGCCGGTGGCAGGGTTGCGCACCATACGCTCGGGGCGTTCGCGGCAGTAGATTTTGCCAATGCCGGGGAGTGTCACAGCGCCACCGCCGGAGACTTCTTTGGTGATCAACGCGCAAACCGCGTCCAGTGCCGCGCTTGCTGTTTTCTTGTCTTCGCCCATTTCCTCAGCCAAAGCCGCGACGAGCTGGGTTTTTGTCATTGGTTTAGTTGCCATCTTGTTTTTCTCCTTCGTCCGCCCGGATTAGGGCCTCACGCGCAGAATGTAACGGTATGTTGTGGCTGAACACAACGAATAGGTCGCAAGAAACCGCGAAAACATGCCATTTTCAGCCGATTTCGGCCTTTAGAGAAAGGCAGTTTCGTCAAACGAGCGCAATTTTCGGCTATGCAACCGCTCTAGCGGCATATCGCGCAGCTGTTCCATCGCGCGAATACCGATCATCAAGTGTCGTGCGACCTGCGTTTTGTAGAAATCGGACGCCATACCGGGCAGCTTCAATTCACCATGCAGGGGTTTGTCCGACACGCATAGAAGCGTGCCGTAAGGCACCCGGAAGCGGTAGCCGTTGGCCGCAATCGTTGCGCTTTCCATATCCAGCGCCACGGCGCGCGACTGGCTGAGCCGCTGCACCGGACCGGATTGATCGCGCAATTCCCAGTTGCGGTTGTCGATGGTGGCAACAGTGCCCGTGCGCATGATCCGCTTCAACTCGTAGCCTTCAAGCTGGGTGACCTGTTCAACGGCGTCCTCCAGCGCGATCTGGATCTCGGCCAGCGCGGGGATCGGAACCCAGACCGGCAGGTCGTCGTCCAGCACGTGATCCTCGCGCAGATAGCCATGCGCCAGCACGAAATCTCCAAGCGCCTGTGTGTTGCGCAAACCGGCACAGTGGCCGACCATCAGCCACGCATGGGGCCGCAGCACGGCGATGTGGTCGGTCGCGGTTTTCGCGTTGGACGGACCGACGCCGATGTTGACCAGCGTGATCCCGGACCCGTTCGCGCGCTTGAGGTGGTAGGTCGGCATCTGCGGAGTCTTGACCGACGCAGGCAGCGGCGCGTCGCCGTCCGAAATCTCGACATTGCCGGTAGAGACGAAGGACGTGTAGCCGCTATCGGGGTCACGCAACATAGCGCGGGCGTATTCCTCGAACTCGGTCACGTAGAACTGGTAGTTGGTGAACAGCACGTGGCTTTGGAAATGTTCGGGGTCGGTCGCGGTGTAATGCGTCAGCCGTGCCAGCGAATAATCGACGCGCTGCGCGGTGAAGGGGGCCAGCGGGCGCACGTTGTCCAGCGGCAGATAGGTGCCGTTGACGATGTCGTCATTGGTTGTGCTCAGGTCCGGCACGTCAAACACATCGCGCAGGGTGAAATCCGCGGCACCTTCCTGCGGGATCGTCACGCTGTCGTCATTGCTGACCGCGAAATGCACGGGGATCGGCGTGTCGGATACCGCGATGGTCACGGGCTGGCCGTGGTTTTCGATCAGCAGACGGATTTGTTGTGTCAGGTAATGTTTGAACAATTCCGGCCGCGTGATCGTGGCCGAGAAGGTGCCGGGGGACGACACATGGCCGAACGACAGCCGTGAATCCACCTGCGCATAGCTGGAGGTGGTAAACCGGATCTCGGGGTAGAAGGCTCTGATCCGCGTTTCCGGGGCGGCGCTGTCCATCGCCTTCTGGAAATGCGCGCTCAGGAAGCCTGTCGCTTGGCTGTATAGCTCTATCAGCCGTGCAACGGCGGCAGCAGCATCGGTGAACTGTTCGGCGGGGCGGGCGTCTGGGGTCAGGATTCTGGTCATGAAACAGGCTCTAACAAAGGAATAAATTCAAAACTGCGCACATCAACCAAGCCGAGGTCAGAGATGCGCAATTCGGGAATGACAACAAGCGCAAGCAGTGAATGCTGCATATAGGCGTTGTTCAGCGTGCAGCCACAGTCGCGCATTGCCTGCATCATGGCTTCGGTCTTGGCGGCGACGTCGGAGGCGGGGTTGTCGGACATCAGGCCAGCGATCGGCAGCTCGACCATGGCCAGCTCTGCCCCGTCCTTGAAGATGGTGATCCCGCCGCCAACCTCGCGCAGACGGTTCGCGGCCATCGCCATATGCTCGGTATCGGTGCCCACCACGATCATGTGGTGACTGTCATGCGCCACGGTGGACGCCATCGCCATCGGCCCCTGATAGCCAAAGCCAGACACCAGCGCGTTGACGACAGTGCCGGTACCGCGGTGCCGTTCGACCAGTGCGATCTGGCACACTTCGCCCGTGGACTGCACGCGCCCTTCGGTCACCGGCAGCTCGAATTTCAGCGCGCGGGTGGGGGCCTGATTCTCGACCACGCCGATGACATTCGCGGTGACGGCATTGGCCCCCGCAGGTGCGGTGATCTGGAAATCATCCGCGCCAAGGGCTTTGCCCATGTTGACGGTCTGCCGCGCATGGGGCGGCCAATCGTAATGCGGGCAGTCTACCAGACACGCGCCATCCTCTGCCACGATCTGCCCCCGCGCGATCACCGTCTCGATGGGGAGTGTCTTAAGGTCAGAGGTCAGGATCACATCGGCCCGCCGCCCGGGCGTCAGCGACCCGATCTCGCGTTCCAGCCCAAAGTGGGTCGCGGTGTTGATCGTCGCCATTTGCAGCGCGACCAACGGGTCGCAGCCGCAGTCGATGGCATGGCGCACCACGCGGTTCATATGACCGTCATTCACCAAGGTGCCGGAATGGCAGTCATCGGTGCACAGGACCATGTTGCGCGAATCCAGCCCTTTTTCGGTGATCGCGGTGATCTGTGTTTCAACGTCATACCACGCGGACCCCAGCCGGATCATCGACCGCATCCCCTGACGCATCCGCGCAATGGCATCCGCCTCGCAGGTGCCCTCGTGATCATCCGCAGGGCCGCCCGCCACATAGGCCGCAAAGGCGGGCCCCAGATCGGGGGAGGCATAGTGCCCGCCCACGGTCTTGCCCGCGCGTTGCGTTGCGGCAATCTCGGCCAGCATCTTGGGGTCGCCCGCGGTCACACCGGGGAAGTTCATCATCTCGCCCAGACCGATAATACCGGGCCAGTGCATGGCCTCGGCGACATCCTCTGCCGTGATTTCAAAGCCGGTGGTTTCCAGACCGGGGGCGGATGGCGCACAGGACGGCATCTGGGTGAAGATGTTCACCGGCTGCATCAGGGCTTCGTCATGCATCATGCGCACGCCTTCCAGCCCCAGCACATTGGCGATCTCATGCGGGTCGGTGAACATCGACGTGGTGCCATGGGGGATCACAGCGCGGGCAAATTCCGCCGGCGTCAGCATACCGCTTTCGATGTGCATATGCCCGTCACACAGGCCGGGGATCATATAGCGGCCCTTGGCCTCGATCACCTTGGTCGTGTTGCCTTTGCAATGGCTGGCGTCCGGCCCGACAAAGGCAATGCGCCCCGCCTTGATCGCGATATCATGGTCCGGCAGGGTTTCGCGCGTGTGGACGTTGACCCAGATACCGCCGGTGATAATCGTATCCGCAGCGCTGCGTCCTGCCGCAACAGCGACCAGTTGATCGGCCACATCGGGCCACGAGGGGAATGTGTGTTCTTTCATACCTGACGTTGACACGAAGATCGCCCGAGGTTCAAGCCAGAGCCGTCCAGCGCCGTGGCGTTTGCACTGTCCGTGCTGACTGGGCTAACTGTCTGCAACCGACAGGACATAAGGCGACCCCATGAAGATCATGTTTGTGCACCAGAATATGCCCGGCCAATACCGCGAGCTGGTGCAATGGCTGGCCGATCAACGCACACACCAGATCTATTTCCTGACCCAACGCAAAAATCCGCCCCGTTTTGATGGCGTCGAGACACGGGTCTACAAGGCGCATCACAGACCGGCAGAGACTGCCTATGGGCTGTCGAAGAACTGGGAGGAATCTACCGGCAACGGCTTGGGGGCCGCCCGCGCGGCCAAACAGATCGAGACCCGCGAAGGGTTCAAACCCGATATCGTGGTGGGGCATGTGGGCTGGGGGGAGCTGACGTTTTTCAAGCAGATCTGGCCCGATGTCCCGATCATCGGCTTCTTCGAGTATTACTACAGCGATACCGGCGGCCCTGTGGGGTTCGACCCCGAAGACCCCGTGACCGAGAATACCCCCTTTCTGTTGCACGCGCGCAATGCCGTGCCGCTGGCCAATATCGAAACCGTCGATGTCGGGCTCAGTCCGACCTACTGGCAGCGCGACCGTTTTCCGCAAAGCTTTCATCGCAAGCTTTATGTTTGTCACGACGGGATACGCACAGACCAGCTGCGCCCCGATCCGGCGGTGACGCTCAAACTGGGGCGGATGGATCGCGCCCTGACCAAGGATGACGAGGTGCTGACCTTTGTGTCGCGCAACCTTGAACGCACGCGGGGCTTTCATGTGTTTATGCGCGCATTGCCACGCATCCTGAAGCAACGCCCCAATGCGCGGGTGTTGGTGGTAGGGGGCAACGACACCTCTTATGGCGGCAAAAGCAAACACCCCGGGGGCCTCCGCGCCGAGATGGAGGCAGAGGTGGGCAAGCACGTCGATTGGTCGCGGGTGCATTTTCTGGGCAAGCTGTCCTACGAGGATTACCAGAAGGTGATACAGATCAGCCGCTGCCACCTTTATCTGACGATGCCATTTGTGCTGTCGTGGTCCCTGCTCGAGGCGATGGCGATGGGCGCGACGATTGTCGGCTCTGACGTGGCCCCCGTGCGCGAGGCGATTACCCATGGCGAAACCGGTCTGCTATGCGATTTCTTCGATCCCGATGCGCTGGGCGATCAGGTGGCGGATGTTCTGGGCAATCCGGCGGCCTATGCGCATCTGGGCCCGGCGGCGCGGGCGCATGTGGTCAAAACCTATGACTTCCTGACCAAATGCCTGCCGGAACATATCGCGCAGATGAATGCATTGGTCCCCGAGGGGCAGCGGATCGCCTTGCCCCGGACCCCCACCACATAGAAAGGACGCCTCATGGAGAAAACGCTGCTGTCGATCGGGCATGGCTTTAGCGCGCGCGCCCTTGCCGCACGGCTGGTGCCGCAGGGCTGGCGCATCGTCGGCACCACGCGCAGTCCCGACAAGGCAGATGCCATCGCGGACACAGGCGTTGAACCCGTCGTCTGGCCGGGGGCCGATCTGGGGGCGTTGATCGCGCAGTTTCCCAATGTGCTCGTCTCGGCCGGACCGGACAGCGCAGGCGATCCGGTCTTGAATGCGGTCGAGGATGCAGTCACCCGCGCCGCGCCCGATCTGCGGTGGGTCGGCTACCTGTCGACAACAGGGGTTTACGGCGACCACGACGGCGATTGGGTGGACGAGGACACGCCGCTGACGCCATCGACCAAACGCGGACGCGCCCGTGTCACGGCAGAGGCACGGTGGCAGGCGATCCCCGATCTGCCGCTGCATATCTTTCGCCTCGCAGGGATCTATGGCCCCGGACGCGGCCCCTTTGCCAAGGTGCGGGCCGGAACGGCGCGGCGGATCATCAAGCCGGGGCAGGTCTTCTCTCGTATCCATGTCGAGGATATTGCCCAAGCGCTTGAGCTGTCCTTGCAGCGGCCCGACCCGGGCGCGGTTTATAATCTATGCGACGATGACCCCGCGCCGCCGCAAGACGTGATCGCCCACGCGGCAGAGCTGCTTGGCCTTCCCGTGCCCCCCGCGATCCCCTTTGATCAGGCCGATATGACCCCCATGGCCCGCAGCTTTTACGCGGAAAGCAAGAAGGTTCGGAACGACCGTATCAAGCAGGCGTTAGGCTGGGCACCGCAGTTCCCCACCTATCGGGCCGGGCTGGCGGCATTGCTTGCACAAGACAGCTGACCTTTGGGGGGTATATGCACAATATCGAGGAGCGTAGCCTCACCCATCTGCTGGACGGGATGGAGCAAGCGGCCAGCCGCGAGATGGTCACGATCAACGATGTGCTGAACGAATTCGGAGAGCGGTCCCTGCTCCCGTTCATTCTGCTGGCCGCGCTGCTGTTGGTGTCGCCGCTGTCCGGTGTCTTTGGTGTGTCCAGTTTCATGGCGATGGTGATCATCGTGCTGTCGGCGCAGGCGGTCTATGGGCGCAAACGTCTGTGGTTGCCGCAGTTCCTGCTGCGCCGCGAGGTCAAGTCATCGCGGTTGCTGTTCTGCGTGCGGTGGCTGCGCAAGCCCGCGGCGTTTTTTGATCGCCACTCGGGCAAAAGGCTCCAGTTTCTGACGACAGGGCCGATGCGTCTGCTGACGTTGGTGACCTGCGTGATTCTGCCTGTGGGCTGGCCATTGCTTGAATTCGTGCCCTTCGCATCGTCCTTCGGGGGCGGAACGGTGGCGCTGTTCGCCTTTGGCCTGTTCACCCGCGACGGGCTTTATGTGCTGCTGGGGTATCTGACGATCCTGCTGACATCGCTGACCTTTTACGCCGTCATTTTCTGATTACCCCAGATAGGCGCGCAGCGCGTCAGGCGGGTTGTCCATCAGCGCTGCGGCAGGCTGCGGCGGATGCGCGGTGCCACCTTCGACAAAGATCACCTGATCCGCGATGCGGCGCACGTCCTCGGGGGCATGGGTGACCATGATCAACGCGGCTTTGGTCTCTGCGGCGAGGGCGGCCACCAGATCCAGCATGTCGTTGCGCAGGGCGGGGCCAAGTGCGGCAAAGGGTTCGTCGAGCAGCACAAGCGGGCGGGCTTGCACCAGCACCCGTGCGAGGGCCACACGGCTTTGCTGCCCGCCGGAAAGCTCGGAGGGTTTGCGCCCGGCCATCCCCTGCAGCCCGACACGATCAAGCGCCTCGTGTACACGGGTTTGGTCCGCGGTGCCGAGCCGCAGGTCGGGGCGCAGCCCCAGCCCTACATTCTGCATCACGCTGAGATGGGGAAAGAGGTTGTTATCCTGAAAAAGCATCGTCATCGGCCGCGCACCGGGGGCGGCTTGGGTGATGTCTTTGCCCTGCCACAGCAGCCTGCCGGACCTGAGCGGAATGAACCCGCAAAGCGCCCCCAGCAGGGTGGACTTCCCCGCACCCGAAGGGCCGATCACCGCATAGGTCTGCGCGGGCGCAAGGCTCAGGTCGGCGTGCAGGGTAAAGCTGCCTTGGGTGATCTGCGCGGTCTCAAGCGTCAGCATGCCAGCGCCCTCCCTTGTCGAATATCCAGAAAATCCCAAGCGACAGCGCCAGCAGGATCAGGGCCGCACCGGCCGCGGCCTCCATCCGGTAGGCCCCCATCAACCGGTACATCTGCAGCGGCAGGGTGGCACTGTCGGGGTCGGCGAACAAGGCGATGACCCCCAGATCCCCCATCGACAGGGCACCGGTCAGCCCCGCGGCAAAGCCGATCTGCGGGCGCAAGCGTGGCAGGATCAGCCAGCGCCAAAGCGGCCATCCGGTCAGCCCCAGCATCTGCGCCTGCCGGCCATAGATCTGCACCGTGTCGCGCAACCGCGGCACCAGAATACGCAGGGCAAAGGGCAGGGCCATCAGCGCATTGACCAGCGCCGTGACGGGCAGGGCCAGCGCAAAGGGGCTGGCGACAGGGTTGATCAGAATGAACCAGCCGGTGCCGATCATCAGCGGAGAGGCCGCAAGCCCCAAGAGGCCCACGGCCTCTACCCCGCCGCGGGCGCGGGTCGCGATCCATCCGGCAAGGGGCAGGGCCAAGGCCAGCAATACCACCACGCTGATCAGCGCCACGATGAGTGAGGTGCCCGCCGCCTGCCACACGCTGGCGGGCATTTGCGGCAGGCCGATCACCCCGCGCAGCACGACCGAGGTCAGGGGCAGCAGCAGAAACCCCGCTGCCAATGTGATGAACAGCGCGTCGAGCCACCGTTGCAGCCCACCACGTGCGTCCCAGCGGTGCAGGGGGCGGTCCTGCCCGCCGCCCAGACTGATCGCGGGGATGATCCACAGCGCCAGCGCGGCGGTGCTGCCGGCAAGGCCAAGCTGCACCAGCGACAGCAGCGCTGCACGGTTCAGGTCAAAGTCGAAACGGAACGCCTGATAGATCGCAAGCTCGATCGTCGTGGCGCGGGGACCGCCGCCGAGGGTCAGCGCCACGGCAAAGCTGGTCAGGCAGATCACAAAGATCAACGCCGCGGTGCCGGGCAGGATTTGCCGCAGGAGGGGAAGCTCGATGCTGCGAAATACCGCGCGCGGGGTCAGGCCAAGCTGTGCGGCCAGCCGGAACCGTTCCGCGGGCACGGTCTGCCACGCCTGCAACAAAAGCCGCGTGGCCAGCGGGAGGTTAAAGAAGACATGTGCCAGCACCACACCGTGCAGCCCGTAGATCGTGATGCCGGGCAACCCGACCGCCGCCAGCGCCGCATTGAGCCAGCCCGCGCGGCCAAAGACCGCAAGCACCCCCAGCACGGCGACAATCACCGGCAGGATGAACGGTGCCCCCAGCAGCGTGACCAGCAGCCCGCGCCCGACAAAGCGCCGTCGCGCCAAGGCGCGGGCGACAGGGATTGCCAGCACGGTAGACAGCAGGGCGGAAAGCGCGGCCTGTAGCACGGTAAACCGGATCGCGGACCAATCGGCCGGGCCAAGCCCGCTGCCGAACTCGGCCCGCCACAGCACCGCCCCCACCGCAGCAAGGATCAGCGCCGCAACCAGAATGGCGGCGCTGATGCCGGATTTCGTGCTTATTGCGACAGCGCGGAGAGCCATTCGGCCAATGCTTCCTCGCGCAGGGCGGGCACGTCATCGTTCGGGATCAGCAACGCCTTGCCCGGTTCGATCAATTGTTCAAAGCCTTCGGGCAGCCCGCCTTGGGGCGTGACGGCAGGGTACATCCAGTTGGTCGTGGGCAGCACCGATTGCGCCGCGTCCGATACCATGAACTGCATGAACTGATCGGCCAGCTCGGGCTGGTCGCTGCCCGCCAGTTTGCCGACCACTTCGATCTGCATGTAATGGCCTTCGTCAAAGGCGGCGGCGGCTTTGGTCGCGTCCTCTTCGGCGATCAGGTGGTAAGCGGGGGATGTGGTATAGCTCAGCACCATGTCGGCCTCGCCCTCAAGAAACAGGCCGTAGGCTTCGGACCAGCCCTTGGTCACGGTCACGACGTTATCCGCCAGACCTTCCCAGATCGCAGGGGCCTCGTCGCCATAAGCGTCCTTGACCCACATCAGCAGGCCCAGACCGGGGGTAGAGGACCGCGGGTCCTGAATCACGATCTTGAGGTCACTGTCGGCCAGAGCGCGAAAATTCGCGGGCGGGGTCAGATCGACGTTATGGACAAAGGCGAAATAGCCCCAGTCATAGGGGGCAAAGCTGTCGTCTTCCCATGTGACCGGCAGGTCATAATCCGCGTTCACTGTGGCGGGCGCGAACAGCCCTGTCTCCTTGGCCGCCGCGATCAGGCTGGTATCAAGCCCCAGCACCAGATCGGCGTCAGACCGCGCGCCTTCGAGCTTGAGCCGCGCCAGCAGCGCCGCGCCATCGCCCATACCGACGAATTTCAGATCGCAGGCGCATTCGGCCTCGAAGGCCGCTTCGATCACCGGGCCGGGGCCCCATTCGGCGACAAAGCTGTCGTAGGTATAGACCACCAGTTCGGGCGTCTCGGCCCATGCCTGCGTGGCGAAAAGCGTGGTGGCAGCAAGTGTAAGATACTTCATGGCATCCTCCAAAATGCGGCGTCAGAAAGCGTTGGAGGTGTATCCAGACCTTCCCTCCGCCGGTGTTAACCGGTTCAGGTTCAACGGGTCCGTGCGCGCACATCTCAGCCTGTCAGGCCCCCCGAGGTATCTTGTCGGTAGAACGCCTGTCGTCCGCGCGCAAGGTGAAACCCCTTGAGGCATGGTGCAGCCCCCGTTAAGGATCACCGCCAAAGGAGCACCGCCCATGTCGATCAACAGCTTTGGCCATCTTTTCCGCGTGACCACCTGGGGCGAAAGCCACGGGCCTGCTTTGGGGGCCACGGTGGACGGCTGCCCTCCCGGTGTGACGATCACCGAAGAGATGATCCAGCACTGGATGGACAAACGCAAACCCGGCCAGAACAAATACACCACGCAGCGCCGCGAGGCGGATGAGGTGCGGATCCTGTCGGGCGTGTTCGAAGGTGTCACCACCGGCACGCCGATCCAGCTGATGATCGAGAACACCGACCAGCGGTCGAAGGACTACGGCGACATCAAGGACAAGTTCCGCCCCGGTCACGCCGACATCACCTATTTCCAGAAATACGGCATCCGCGATTATCGCGGGGGCGGGCGGTCCTCGGCACGTGAAACCGCGTCGCGTGTGGCGGCGGGTGGCCTTGCGCGCGAAGCGATCAAGGCGATTGCACCGAATGTGCAGATCACCGGCTACATGGTGCAGATGGGCCCGCACAAGATCGACCGCGATGCGTTCGATTGGGACCAGATCGAACAGAACCCGTTCTGGGTGCCCGACGCCAAAGCGGCAGAAGAATGGGCGGCGTATCTGGACGGTCTGCGCAAATCCGGATCCTCCGTCGGTGCGATCATCGAGGTGACAGCGCGCGGCGTGCCCGCCGGCCTTGGCGCGCCGGTCTATGGCAAGCTCGACACCGATCTGGCCGCCGCGATGATGAGCATCAACGCCGTCAAAGGCGTGGAGATCGGCGAAGGCATGTCCGCTGCCATGCTGACCGGAGAGCTGAACGCGGACGAGATCAGCATGGGCCCCGACGGCCCTGTCTATTCGTCGAACCACGCGGGCGGTATTCTGGGTGGCATCAGCACCGGTCAGGACATCGTGCTGCGTTTTGCGGTCAAGCCAACGTCAAGCATCCTGACCACGCGCAAGACAATCACCAAGACCGGCGAAGATACGCAGATCATCACCAAAGGCCGCCATGACCCCTGCGTCGGCATCCGCGCCGTGCCGGTGGGCGAAGCGATGATGGCCTGCGTCCTGCTTGACCATATGCTGCTGCACCGCGGTCAGGTCGGCGAAAACCGCGGCATCATCGGCTAAGTCACGCGGAACGCTTGGATTTTCCGCGTGTTGGCGGGAATACGACGTGCAAGTTGACGCGGGGTCTTGCAACTTGAAACCTGCGGGCGCAAGCATGCGCCATGCAAAGCACCACGACAGAGCACCGCCCCGGCCGGGCCATCGCCCTTAAACTGGGGGCGGTCTTTCTGTTCTCGGTCATGGCGGCCCTCATCAAGATCGCGACGGCCACCGTGCCCGCCGCCCAAGCCGTGTTTTACCGTTCGTTCTTTGCCTTCCCGATGATCATCCTGTGGCTATGGCAAAGCGGCGACCTGCGCGACGGGCTGAAGCCCAGCAATCTGATGGGCCACGTCTGGCGCGGCGTTTTCGGGACCACGGCGATGGCGCTGACCTTTGCCGGGCTTGGCCTGCTGCCCCTGCCAGAGGTCACCGCGATCGGCTATGCCACGCCGCTTTTCACGGTAATCTTCGCCGCGATATTTCTGGGCGAACAGGTGCGTGTGTTCCGACTGTCTGCGGTGGCCGTGGGGCTGATCGGCGTGCTGATCGTTCTGTATCCCCGCTTTACCGTAGGCGGGGATAGCGTGTCGCAGCTTGCCATGCTGGGGGCGATGATGGTCGTTGCCGCGTCTATCATGCGCGCGCTTGTCCAGATCCACGTGCGCCGATTGGTGCAAACCGACAGCACGGCGGCCATCGTGTTCTATTTCTCGCTCACCGCGACCTGCCTGTCGTTCCTCACGCTGCCCGCAGGCATGGTGATCAACTGGGAACCGCTATGGTGGGTGAACCCCGGTTGGCAAGTCTCGGCACTATTGATCCTGTCGGGTATGATCGGCGGGGTATCACAGATCATGATCACGGCTTCTTACCGCTTTGGCCCGGTGTCGATGCTCGCCCCGTTCGACTATGCCTCTATGCTGTTCGCGGTGTTGATCGGCTGGGTGCTTTTCAGCGAAATCCCGACGCCTGCAATCCTGATCGGTGCCGGTCTGGTCATCGCCGGCGGTGCCGCGATCATCTGGCGGGAACGGCAGTTGGGACTGGATCGATCCAAATCCAAGGCCAGCAGCACGCCACAGGGGACGCCCAGCTGACCGGTTGAAATTACGTGCCCTGATTGAATTTCATGTTAGCCTAACCCTCTAGGGTGTGGAGCAGCGGATATCCCGTCGGTGCTGCACCCTGTTTTCTGGGAGGGAAGAAAGATGAAATTTACCAAGATTATCGCAACTGCCTTGTCCATCGGTGTCGGGGCATCTGCCGCATGGGCGCAAGACTGTGACCATTCGCATTGGGGCCCTGACGACCAGCTGGGATCGGCGAACCTGATCTCGACCGAGCGCACGTTGGAGGCCGCCAAGCTGATCAAGCAGGGGAAATCGATGCCGCTTGGGATCGTGATCGGGCCGGATACACCTGCCTTCCCGCCCCGTTCGCTGAGCCTTCAGGTGGTCCAGCCGAACCAGCACGGCGGCCAAAAGCTGTCGTCCTTTGGCTATGAAGGCAATTATAACGACGATCTGCTGCAAACCTGGATCGGTATCGGGTCGCAGTTGGACGGGCTTGGGCATCTGGGCGAAGACGGGATGTATTATAACTGCCTGGACGAAAAGGAAATCTCGGCGATCAGCGGCCTGACCAAATTGGGGACGCATGCCGTGCCGCCCTTGGTCGGGCGTGCCGTGATCATCGATATGGCCAAGCACATGGGCAAAGATGTGTTGGCCGCCGGAGAGCATTTTGGCGAGGCAGAGATTACCGCCGCGATGGAGGCGCAGCAGATCACGGTAAACGAAGGGGATATCGTGCTGTTTCACACGGGCTGGACCGACGGCATGATGGAAAGCGACCCGACGGCCTGGGGGTCCACCGAACCGGGGCTGAACAACGAAGGCGCGGTGTTTATGGCGTCGATGAACCCGATGGCCGTGGGTGCAGACACATGGGGCCTAGAAGCCATTCCACCGAAAGAGGGGGACAAGGTGTTCTATGGCCACGTCACGCTGCTCAAGGACAACGGCATCTATATTCTGGAGACGATGAACACAGGACCGCTGGTCGCTGAAGGCGTGCAAGAGTTCATGTTTGTGCTCGGGCAGCCGCTGATCAAAGGCACGGTACAGGCGATGATCAATCCGGTCGCGCTTTACTAACACGACGTGCTGCACCGCAGGCGCGGGCACGAAAACGGCGCGGGGGGGAACCCCTCGCGCCGTTTGTTTTGATTGGGCAGTTCAGGACCGGACGAGCTTTTCGTAGTCTTCCGAAATCTCGCGGGTGAGCGCGCCGACCTCGAAGGTGTAGTCGCCGATCTGTCCGACGGGTGTGACCTCGGCCGCGGTGCCGGTCAGCCAGCATTGCTCGAAGCCTTCCAGCTCTTCCGGCATGATGTGGCGTTCGTGCACGGTCAGGCCCTTTTCCTTGAGCATCCCGATAACGGTCTGACGGGTCAGCCCGTTCAGGAAGCAATCGGCCAGTGGCGTATGCACTTCGCCGTCCTTGACGAAAAAGATGTTCGCGCCGGTCGCTTCGGCCACATAGCCACGGTAGTCCATGAACAGCGCGTCGGAACAGCCTTTGGCCTCAGCCGCGTGTTTGGAGGTGGTGCAGATCATATACAGGCCCGCCGCTTTGGCGTGCACGGGGATCGTTTCGGGCGACGGGCGCTTCCACTTCGAGATGTCGAGCTTGGCGCCCTTCATCTTGGCGTCGCCGTAATAGTTGCCCCATTCCCAGCCCGCGATGGCCAGACGCACAGGGTTGCGCGCCGCCGAGACACCCATGTCGGGGCCGGCACCACGCCACGCGACCGCACGGACATAGGCATCGGTCCAGCCGTTCGCCTTGAGCATTTCGTATTTCGCGGCTTCGATCTCGTCCACGGAATACGGGATTTCGAAATCGAGGTATTGCGCCGATTTGCGCAGCCGTTCCGAATGCTCGCGGCCTTTGAAAATCTTGCCATTGTAGCAGCGTTCGCCCTCGAACACCGATGACGCATAGTGCATGGCGTGGGTCAGGATGTGGACATTGGCGTCGCGCCAATCGACCATTTTACCGTCCAACCAGATTTTGCCGTCGCGATCGTCGTATGCGCCGTCCATGATGTATCCTTCCTCAAAGCACCTCGGGATTTATGAAAATTGCGTGAAACCCGCTGCGTGCAGACATATAATTACGCAAAACATGGGATTCGATAGCCTTTGACTCTTGGAAAGTCAATAACGCTGACGTAAGCTCTTGGCGCAGCAAGGGGAGAGTATAATGGCAGACGGACGCGGCCCATCATCACACACGGGCGAGAACCTGCTGTTCCTGACGGATGAACAGCTGCGGCAGGGGATCGAGGCGATGTTCTTTGCCTACCGCGGTTTTACAGCCGACCCTGACAAGATCCTTGTGGATATGGCCTATGGCCGTGCGCACCACCGTGCGATCCACTTTATAAACCGGGCACCGGGCACGACGGTAAACAACCTTCTGGGGATTTTGGGTGTTACAAAACAATCCCTTAATCGTGTATTGCGCACGCTGATCGCCGATGGTCTTGTCAAAAGCCAAGTGGGAAAAGCAGACAAGCGGGAGCGGCACTTGTATCTGACTGACGCCGGGCGCGCGCTCGAACAGACATTGTCTGATGCACAACGGATGCGGATGCGCAGTGCGTTCCGCGACGCGGGCCCCGAGGCGGTCGCCGGTTTCCGCACCGTGCTAGAGGCGATGATGGACCCCGAAATGCACCATTGTTACACCCGTCTGAAGGAAAATGGCGCGTGAACGAGGCCGACGCACACCTGCTGATCGTCGATGACGACGAACGTATTCGCACGCTGCTGCAGAAGTTCCTGATGCGGCACGGGTTCCTTGTGACCTCGGCCCGCGATGCCGCCCATGCGCGGCGTATTCTGGCGGGACTGGATTTTGACCTGATCGTGCTGGATGTGATGATGCCGGGCGAGGATGGTCTAAGCCTGACGCGCAGCCTGCGCGAAGACATGCAAACGCCGATCCTGCTGCTGACCGCCAAGGGCGAGACGGGCAACCGGATCGAAGGGCTGGAAGCGGGGGCGGATGATTACCTTGCCAAACCGTTCGAACCCAAAGAGCTGCTGTTGCGGATCAACGCGATCCTTCGGCGTATGCCCGACACCCGCGTGGCTGATACCGCGCCCAAGGTGCTGTCGATGGGGCCGATCCGCTATGACATCGAACGCGGAGAGCTGTGGCAGGGCGACGATCTGGTGCGGCTGACCGCCACCGAAATCCAGCTGATGCGCATTTTCGCGGCCCAACCGGGCGCCGCGCTGAGCCGGTCAAAACTGGTGGAGGAACTGGGCCGTGACCGCGGGCAGGCGCAGGAACGTGCTGTCGATGTGCAGATCACCCGTTTGCGCCGCAAGATCGAAGACAATCCCAAACAGCCCCGCTATCTGCAAACCGTGCGCGGCGCGGGCTATATGCTGGCCCCCGACTGATCACCCGCTGCCTTGGCGGTAAATGTGGTGTCGTGGCGTAAGAGAATTTGCGCCCAAGAAATCGGCACGGTCACTGGAAGCCATGGCGCGGGCGGGCTATGGTCAGGCCAAGTTTGATTGATGGGATTCACGGCAATGACGGATACTCCGGTAGAAGAGATGAGCTTTGAGGCAGCGATGGCCGAACTGGAAAAGGTTCTGGGCCAGCTGGAACGGGGCGATGTGGCGCTGGATGAAAGCATTTCGCTTTACGAACGCGGGGCCAAGCTCAAGAAGCGCTGCGAGACCAAGTTGAAGGAAGCCGAAGAGAAAGTCGCGCAGATCACGCTGGATGGCGACGGCAACCCTGTCGGAGTGGCTCCTGTTGGCGGGGTTTGACATCTCGCTTGAGACAGAGCTGACGCGCAAACCGTTTCATGCGGCCATGCCCCATGCTGCGGATCTGGCGATTGGCCAGATCCTGCACGGGCTTGGCGGGTTGGACGGCACTGTGGCCGAGGCGATGCGCTATGCCGTGACAGGCGGCAAGGGCCTGCGGGCCTTTCTGGTGATCGAAAGCGCGCGGTTGCACGGGGTGATGGACGCGCAAGCTGCCCCCGCCGCCGGCGCGATCGAGGCGCTGCACGCCTATTCGCTGGTGCATGATGACATGCCTTGCATGGATGATGACGCCCTGCGTCGGGGTCAACCCACGGTACATGTGAAATGGGACGAGGCGACGGCGGTTCTGGCGGGCGATGCGCTGCAGACATTGGCGTTTGAACTGGTCGCGGCAACGGGCTGCGGCGACGCTGAACGGGTTGCGCTGGTCACGGGGCTGGCGCGGGCTGCCGGAGTGCGCGGCATGGTGGGCGGGCAGGCGATGGACATCGCCGCCGAAACCGCGCGCCAACCGCTGACCCTTGACCAGATCACAACGCTTCAGGCCGGCAAGACCGGTGCGCTGATTGAATGGGCCGCGACGGCGGGGCCGGTGATGGCGGGCGATGATGCCGCCGCGCTGCGCAGCTATGCGCGCAACCTCGGGCTGGCGTTCCAGATCGCGGATGACATTCTTGACGTCGAAGGCGATGCCGCCACGGTGGGCAAGGCCGTGGGCAAGGATGCCGATGCGGGCAAGGCGACATTTGTGTCGCTGCTGGGGTTGGACCCCGCCCGCGCCCGTGCCCGTGATCTTGTCGATGCTGCCTGTGATGCCCTGTCCCCCTACGGCAGTGACGCCGAAACCTTGCGAGACGCGGCCCGCTTCGTTATTGCCCGCAAAAGCTGATCCGGTGGAGAGCCAGATGACCGATAGACCAGATACGCCCCTTTTGGACCGGGTGAACCGCCCTGCCGATCTGAAGAATTTCTCGGATGCAGAGTTGGTGAAACTTTCCCATGAACTGCGGGCAGAGACGATTTCTGCCGTATCAGAGACGGGCGGCCATCTGGGCGCAGGTCTGGGCGTGGTTGAACTGACGGTCGCGATCCATTCGGTGTTCGATACGCCGAAGGACAAACTGATCTGGGATGTGAGCCACCAGTGCTACCCGCATAAGATCCTGACCGAACGCCGCGACCGTATCCGCACCCTGCGTATGAAAGATGGGTTGAGCGGATTTACCAAACGCAGTGAATCCCCCTACGACCCCTTTGGTGCGGCGCATTCGTCGACCTCTATCAGCGCGGCTTTGGGCTTTTCGGTGGCACGGGATCTGGGCGGCAATGTCCCCGAAGGTCTGGGCGATGCGATTGCGGTGATCGGCGATGGGTCGATGTCGGCGGGCATGGCCTATGAGGCGATGAACAACGCGGGCCATCTGAAAAAACGGATGTTCGTCATCCTGAACGACAACGAGATGTCGATCGCGCCGCCGGTGGGGGCGATGTCGACCTACCTTAGCCGTCTTTATGCCGAAGAGCCGTTTCAGGATTTCAAAGCCGCGGCCAAGGGCGCTGTCAGCATGTTGCCCGGCCCGTTCCGCGAAGGGGCCAAGCGCGCCAAGGATATGCTCAAGGGCATGGCCGTAGGCGGTACGTTGTTCGAACAGCTTGGATTTTCCTATCTCGGGCCGATTGACGGGCATGACCTGAACCAATTGTTGCCGGTTTTGCGCACGGTCAAGGCGCGGGCGACGGGGCCGGTGCTGATCCATGTGATCACCAAAAAGGGCAAGGGCTATGGCCCCGCCGAAGCCGCCCGTGACAAGGGCCACGCGACCGCCAAGTTCAATGTGCTGACGGGCGAGCAGAAGAAAGCGCCGTCAAACGCGCCCAGCTATACCCGCGTCTTTGCGGACAGCCTGATCGCCGAGGCCGCAAAAGACGACAAGATCTGCGCCGTGACGGCCGCGATGCCGGATGGGACAGGGCTGAACCTTTTCGCCGAACGCTACCCCAGCCGGTGCTTTGACGTGGGCATCGCGGAACAGCACGGTGTGACATTCTCTGCCGGATTGGCGGCGGGCGGTATGAAGCCGTTCTGCACGATGTATTCGACCTTCCTGCAGCGCGGCTATGATCAGGTGGTGCATGACGTGGCGATCCAGCGCTTGCCGGTGCGCTTTGCGATTGATCGCGCGGGGTTGGTCGGGGCGGATGGCGCCACCCACGCTGGTGCCTTTGACGTGGCGTTTTTGGCGAACCTGCCCGATTTCGTCGTGATGGCTGCCGCGGATGAGGCAGAGCTGGTGCATATGGTGGCCACGGCGGCGGCCTATGACGACGGGCCGATTGCCTTCCGCTTCCCGCGGGGTGAAGGCGCGGGCGTGACCATGCCCGAACGCGGCGAACCGCTGGAGATCGGCAAGGGGCGCATCATCGCCGAGGGCAAGCGCGTGGCGCTGCTGTCCTTTGGCACGCGACTGTCAGAGGTGGAAAAAGCCGCCGAGGCGCTGCGGGCCAAGGGGATCACACCGACCATTGCTGACGCCCGCTTTGCCAAGCCACTGGACCGCGAGATGATCCTGTCACTGGCCGCCGATCACGAGGCGCTGATCACCATCGAAGAGGGTGCAGTCGGCGGTTTCGGCAGCCATGTGGCGCAGCTTTTGGCGGACGAGGGCGTGTTCGACGCTGGTTTGAAATACCGGTCTATGGTGCTGCCCGATATCTTTATCGATCAGGCGAGCCCTGCGGATATGTATGCGGTCGCGGGGATGAACGCCGAACATATCGAGGCAAAAGTGCTGGATGTGCTGGGCATCGCCAGCATCGGGGCGCAGCGGGCCTGACGCACAGGCCCGCGCGTTAAACCAGTCTTAGGCGTCAAGCAGTTGACGCGCCGCGACGATGCCAAGCGCTGCCGAAGCGGCCTCGCGGCCTTTTTCGACGAAATGCGCGCGGTAGATCGCATTGTGGTGGTCGGTTTCCTGATAATGGTGCGGCGTTAGCGATACGGATAGCACGGGCACGCCCGTATCAAGGCCTACGCGCATCAACCCGTCAACCACGGCTGTCGCCACGAAATCATGCCGATAGATGCCGCCATCGACCACGAAGGCCGCGCAGATCACCGCATCGTATTTGCCGGATTTGGCCAAGGTCTGCGCCATCAGCGGCATTTCGAACGCGCCGGGGACATCGACAACATCGATCTGGCTTGCGGGGATGGTTTCGGAAAACCCGTCATAGGCACGATCTACAATATCGGCGTGCCAGCGTGCTTTTACAAAGGCGTAGCGGGTGTGTGTCATAGTGATCTCCTTTTTTACGTCAGCGACACAAGTCACCCAAGGCGATCACGATTGCGGACGGCCCAAAGGGGCCGCAACAAACGCATTCTCTTTCATCCGGACTATGACCGTCGGCTCTGGCATCTCACCAGATCTGCTGACCCGGCGCATCCCGAAGGGATGTCGCCAGCGCTCGCGGGCTCGTGGCACTGGGGCCACATACCGCCGGTGGGGAATTGCGCCCCGCCCTGAGAATAGGGATACGTTGCCAAGGCAGGGGCGCGTCTGCAATACCAAAAGCGCGTTTGCAGTTTGGACCCTACGTTATGCACCCGAATCCCGTTTACCACGACGCCGACACCGCCAAGAACATCGCCTTTGCCCGCGATCGCAGCTTTGGCGTGCTTGCAGCCAGTGGCAACGACGGCCCGTTGATCAGCCATGTGCCGTTTCTGCTGAACGAAGCAGGGGATCAGGCGGATCTGCATCTGGTCCGGTCAAACCCGATTGCGCGGGCGCTCAAACTCGCGCTGCCGGTCAAGCTCGCCATCAGCGGGGGCGATAGCTATGTCTCGCCCGACTGGTACGACATCGACGATCAGGTGCCGACGTGGAACTATGTGGCGGTGCATCTGACCGGCACGCTAGAGCTGCGCCCGCAAGAAGAGCTGCTGGACCTGCTGGATCGCCAGTCTGCCTGGTTCGAGGGCCGCCTGCTGCCCAAGCCGCCGTGGACCACCGCCAAGATGAACCCCGTGCCCCTGCAGAAAATGATGCGCATGATCGTGCCCTGCCGGATGCGGATCACCGGCGTCGACGGGACGTGGAAGCTGAGCCAGAATAAACCCGATGCGGTGCGACTGGCCGCTGCCGACGGGGTAGAGGCGCACGGCTTTGGCGCGGGAACAGGCAGTTTGGCCGACCAGATGCGCGCGGCAAAAGGCGCCTGATCAACAACCGATTGCACCGCGCGCGGATGACGGTGATAGTTCGCCTGAACCCCGAGGAGGAGACACCCGTGAAACTATCCTATTCCCCGACATCGCCCTATGTCCGCAAGGTCATGGTATTGCTGCACGAAACCGGCCAGATCGAAGATGTGACGCTTGAAAATATCTCGACCACGCCGCTGGCGCCTGATGCGGCGCTGCTGCCGAACAACCCGCTGGCCAAAGTACCGGCGCTGGTGCGCGACGAGGGGCCCGCGCTGTATGATAGCCGTGTGATCTGCGCCTATCTGGATGATCGCGCGGGCGGCAAGCTTTATCCCACGGGCAGCCGCCGCTGGGACACGCTGACGCTTGAGGCAACGGCGGATGGTATGCTGGATGCGGCGCTATCGATGGTCTACGAGGGCCGGATGCGCCCCGAAGGCAAGCAGGTGCCGGAATGGGTCGAGGGTCAGTGGTCCAAGATCGAACGGGCGTGCGCGGCGCTGAATACACGCTGGATCAGTCAGCTTTCCGGTCCGCTGGATATGGGGCAGATCGCCGTCGGCTGCGCCTTGGGATACCTTGATTTCCGGCATGACGCGCGCAATTGGCGCAAGGGAAACGACGCCTTGGCCGATTGGACGCGCCGCTTTGATTCGCGTGCATCCATGCAGGCCACTGCCCCTCCGGCAGGATAAATGCGCAAAAAATCCGGCCTTCACCCTTGAAGGAATGCAACACTGCGACGGTTTGCGCGACAAAGGTATCTGGACGTGCGCGACGCAGCCCGCTAGTAACCAAAAGAATTGTGGGAGGTGCGTCAGCGCCGCCCCTTGATTTAATGGCCGTCAGGCCCTCGATTTGGAGTTAACCCGTGTCCCAAGCAGAAGATCACGCAGGCACCCGGAGGGATTTCCTCTATTACGCCACAGCTGGTACAGGTGCGGTCGCCGTCGGCGCGGCAGTCTGGCCTTTGGTCAATCAGATGAACCCATCCGCAGATGTGAAGGCGCTGTCGTCCATCCGCGTCGATGTGTCCGCTGTTGAGCCAGGTACACAGCTCACGGTCAAATGGTTGGGTAAGCCGGTGTTCATCCGCCGCCGTACCGAAGAAGAAATTGCCAAGGCACGTGACGTTGAAATGTCCGAGCTGCCCGATCCGGGCGCAGAAAACGCCAACATCGCAGCCGGTGCCCCCGCGACGGACGAAAACCGCGCGATGGTTGGCAAAGAAGACTGGCTGGTAATGATGGGCGTCTGTACCCACCTGGGCTGCGTGCCTTTGGGCGACGCAGGTGATTTTGGCGGCTGGTTCTGCCCCTGCCACGGATCGCACTATGACACTGCGGGCCGTATCCGCAAAGGGCCAGCACCGCGCAACCTGCCGGTGCCAATCGCAGAATTCGTGGATGAAACCACGATCAAACTAGGTTAAGGGAGAACGGGAATGGCTGGAATTCCTCACGACCATTACGAGCCGAAATCTAACGGAGAGAAGTGGCTGCACACCCGTCTTCCCGTTGTTGGGCTGCTGTATGACACATTGATGATCCCGACACCGAAGAACCTGAACTGGATGTGGATCTGGGGCATTGTTCTGACGTTCTGTCTGGCACTGCAAATCGTGACCGGCATCGTTCTGGCGATGCACTACACACCGCACGTCGATGCAGCGTTTTCAAGCGTTGAACACATCATGCGGAACGTGAACGGCGGCTATATGCTGCGCTATCTGCACATGAATGGCGCGTCGCTGTTCTTTGTTGCGGTCTATGCGCACATCTTCCGCGGTCTGTACTACGGGTCGTATAAAGCACCGCGCGAGATCACCTGGATCGTCGGCATGCTGATCTATCTTCTGATGATGGCGACAGGCTTTATGGGATATGTTCTGCCTTGGGGTCAGATGTCGTTCTGGGGCGCTACGGTTATCACCGGTCTGTTCGGTGCGATCCCGTTCATCGGGGAAAGCCTGCAAACGCTTCTGCTGGGCGGGCCTGCGGTCGATAACGCCACGCTGAACCGTTTCTTCAGCTTGCACTACCTGCTGCCCTTCGTGATTGCCGGTCTGGTGATCGTGCACATCTGGGCCTTCCACACCACCGGGAACAACAACCCCACAGGGGTCGAGGTCCGTCGCACAAGCAAGGAAGACGCGCAGAAAGACACGCTGCCCTTCTGGCCCTACTTCGTGATGAAAGACCTGTTCGCGCTGGCCGTGATCCTGGTTGTTTTCTTTGCGATCGTGGGTTTCATGCCGAACTATCTGGGCCACCCCGATAACTATATCGAGGCGAACCCGCTTTCGACGCCTGCGCACATTGTGCCTGAATGGTACTTCCTACCGTTTTACGCGATTTTGCGTGCCTTTACTGCCGAAGTCTGGGTTGTTCAGATTGCGTCCTTCGTGACCGGTGGCATTATCGATGCCAAGTTCTTTGGTGTTCTGGCGATGTTCGGTGCGATCGCGGTGATGGCACTGGTGCCTTGGCTGGACACATCCTCGGTGCGTTCGGGCCGCTATCGTCCCATGTTCAAGTGGTGGTTCGCGCTGCTGGTGATCGACTTCTTCG
This sequence comes from Sulfitobacter sp. SK025, assembly GCF_003352105.1. Taxonomy (NCBI): domain Bacteria; kingdom Pseudomonadati; phylum Pseudomonadota; class Alphaproteobacteria; order Rhodobacterales; family Roseobacteraceae; genus Sulfitobacter; species Sulfitobacter sp. SK025. The sequence goes on from NZ_CP025808.1 coordinate 535,974, forward strand.
CGCTGATGTGGCTGGGTGCCATGCCTGCGGAAGAGCCCTATGCCAGCTTCTCGCTGATCGCTTCGGCCTATTGGTTCGCATACTTCCTGGTGATCCTGCCGCTTCTGGGTGTGATCGAGAAACCAGCGCCGCAGCCTGAAACCATCGAAGCCGACTTTGACGCGCATTACGCGCCAAAAACCGGCGGCACCAAGACGCTGGTCAAGCCAGCAGAGTAAGGACCATGACAATGATCAAGAAAACCTTCCTTTCGGCTGTTGTCGCCTTGGGCTTTGCAGGTTCCGCTGCTTTCGCCGCCGGTGGCGAAGCGCATGTCGAAGACTTCGACTTCTCGTTCGAAGGGCCTTTCGGGTCCTTCGATGCCAACCAGCTGCAACGCGGTCTGCAAATCTATACCGAGGTATGCTCTGCCTGCCACGGGATGAAGTTTGTGCCGATCCGTACACTTGCGGATGAAGGTGGCCCCCACCTTCCCGAAGATCAGGTCCGTGCCTATGCCGCGAACTTTGATATCTTCGACCCCGAGCTGGACGACACACGCCCCGGCACGCCGGTTGACCATTTCCCTGAGTCCGCGTTGGATACCGCGCCCGATCTCAGCTTGATGGCCAAAAAACGGGCCGGTTTCCACGGGCCTTACGGTCTGGGGATCAACCAGTTCTTCAAAGGCATGGGCGGACCCGAATATATCGCGTCGCTTTTGACTGGCTACGAAGAAGCCCCAGCCTGTGCCCCCGAAGATTTCCCCGGCCACTATAACACAGCCTTCGCGAGCGGCGGCTTCCCCGAGTCCTGTAAGGACGAAGAAGGCCACGCCACGGTTGGCGGCAGCTGGATCGCGATGGCACCCCCGCTGTACGGCGACGACGTGACCTATAACGACGGCCACGATTCTGACCTGCACCACGAAGCCGAAGACGTTGCGGCCTTCCTGATGTGGACGGCCGAACCCAAGTTGATGGCACGCAAGCAAGCCGGTTTTGCTGGCGTTCTGTTCCTGACGCTCTTGTCGGTATTGCTGTACCTGACCAACAAACGTCTGTGGGCGCCTGTGAAACACAAGGAAGACTGATCTTCCTTCACACCGCCAATGCCTGAATATAGCCCCCCGATCCATTGTGGTTCGGGGGGCTTTCTTTTTTTGGGGTAACCGGCTGGTCGCCAAACTCGCTGGTAGGACACCGCCACAGACGGTGTCCGTGGCTTAGCGGTGGAAGCCTGCCACGCGGTCCAGCCGCACACCGCCATAGCCTGCAAGCACGGACATCACCGCGGCGGTGGCAGGGCCGTAGACGGTTAAACGCACCGGCATAAACAGCTCTGTAAACCGGTCAGCAAAGCGGCCACCGAACTGCGCAAAATGCGCCATCACGGCTGCGTTGTCCGCATAACGTTCCAGCACAGTGCAGGTGCGTCGGTCGTCGGACATGTAGAATTCGCAATGCAGCGTACGCGGTTCGTCTGCCTCTGCAGCCTGTACCATTTCATCAAGCAACGGTTGGACATTGTCGCCCTGACCATCCCGCACGTCCATCTCGAGGACCCATTCTATAATTTCGCTCATGTTAACCCTTTCTCGCTAGGGAATCACCCTAGAGGAGAAAGGTTTACAATCTGCAACGTCTCACACAGCCAGCAGATGCCCTGCGTTCTGGCCGGTGATCGTGGCCGAAATGATCGCGCCCTCGGTCTGGGGGGTGGCAAAATGGGTTTCGGTGAATTGTTCGGTCCGGCCCATGGTGGGGCTTTCCATCAACACCTGATGGGCGCGACCTTGTTGGGCCGCCAAATGGCGCGCGACCTGCGCGTCACCCGCAGCACGCAGCTGCGCCGCGCGTTCCTTGATGAGCGTGCCGTTCACTGCTGGCATCCTTGCAGCGGGCGTGCCTTCGCGCGCCGAATAGGGGAAGACATGCAGCCATGTCAGATCGCAGTCCGTCACCAGCTTGAGCGAGTTTTCGAACATCGCGTCGGTTTCGGTGGGGAAGCCGGCGATGATATCGGCCCCAAAGGTCATGTCGGGACGCAGTTTGCGGGCCTCTTGGGCAAAACGGATCGCATCGTCGCGCAGGTGACGGCGCTTCATCCGTTTCAGGATCATGTCATCGCCGTGCTGCAAGGACAGATGCAGGTGCGGCATCAGGCGGGGCTCGGTGGCGATGGCCTGCATCAGGTTCTCGTCCACCTCGATCGAATCGATGGAACTGATCCGCAGGCGCGGCAGGTCGGGCACCAGCCGCAGGATGCGCATCACCAGATCGCCCAGCTTGGGCGTCGCGGGAAGATCCGCACCCCAACTGGTTAGATCGACGCCGGTCAGAACGACTTCGTTAAAGCCCTTGTCGACCAGCCGCTTGATCTGATCCACCACGACCCCCGCGGGGACCGAGCGGGAATTGCCGCGGCCATAGGGGATGATGCAAAAGGTGCAGCGGTGATCGCAGCCGTTCTGGACCTGCACATAGGCCCGGCTGCGCGTGCCGAACCCGTCGATCAGATGCCCCGCCGTTTCGGTCACCGACATGATGTCATCGACCTGAAGCGCCTCTGTCTCGCCGATGAAATCAGCCGCCAATCCCTTCCACGTCGCGCCCACCATCTTTTCGGTGTTGCCGATGACAGCGTCGACCTCTGCCATCTTGGTGAAGGTCTCCGGTTCGGTCTGGGCGGCGCAGCCGGTGACGATCAAACGCGCGTCGGGGTTGGCCTTGCGCAGTTTGCGGATGTCCTGACGCGCCTTGCGCACGGCCTCGGCGGTGACGGCGCAGGTGTTGACGATTACCGCGTCTTTCAGGCCAGCCTGTTCGGCCAGTTCCTTCATCGCCTCTGTCTCATAGGCGTTCAGGCGGCAGCCGTGATTCGAGAAGATCGGGGCGCTCATGTCAGGCTTTCCAGAAACGAAGGGGTCAGGACGCCGCTGAAGACATGGGCCGAGGGGCCGGTCATCCAGACGCCATCCTCGCGCCAGTCGATGTGCAGCGTGCCACCGTCCAGATCAATACGCACGGCGCGGCCTGTCAGCCCTCTGCGGGCCGCTGCCACGGCCGTCGCACAGCTTGAGGAGCCGGAGGCCAGCGTGATGCCCACACCCCGTTCCCACACGCGCATACGGATGTGATCGGGGCCGATGATCTGGGCGATCTGCACATTGGTGCGTTCGGGGTAAAGCGCGTGATGCTCGATACCGGGGCCAAAACCGGCCAGATCAATCGCGTCGACATCATCAACAAAGAAGGTGCAATGGGGGTTGCCCATGCCGGTGGCTGTCGGCGCACCGTCGATCGGCAGCTCAAGCGTATCCATCTGGCGAGCAAGCGGAATTTCGTCCCAGCCAAGCTGCGGGTGACCCATGTTGACCGATGTCAGCCCATTGCCTGCATCCCGCGCCGCCAGATCGCCGCGGTCGGTGGTCAGGTGCAGCTGGGTTTTGCCTGTTTCCTCCATCAGGAACCGCGCGATGCAGCGCGTGGCATTGCCGCAAGCGGCAGAGGTAGAGCCGTCGGCGTTGAAGAACGTCAGATGCGCATCAGCCGCGCCATTGGTGATCACAGCCAGCTGGTCGAAGCCCACGCCGAACTGGCGATGCCCGATGGCCTGCGCAAGGGCAGGGGTCACCTTCGGGAGCGCCGGGGGCGCGTCGGCACGCGCATCAGTTTGGCGCGCATCCAGCACGACCTTTTCGCGTGCATCCAGCACATCTTTCTGGCGCGCATCCAGCACGACAAAATCATTGCCCAGCCCATGCATCTTCATGAAGGGCAAACCGTTAGTCAGATCACTATACATTCGGCGCATATAACGCGGCATTTGAAACTAATCCAGCGAGAGTGAAATTTTTCGTAAGTTTCCGCTTGACCCCAAGGCCGCACCTTTCTAGATACCCGCCTAGTGGGCCGTTAGCTCAGTTGGTAGAGCAACTGACTTTTAATCAGTAGGTCGATGGTTCGAACCCATCACGGCTCACCACTACTTTCCAGTCTGACTGGAACGGATAAAAACAGCGCCCCTCGGGGCGCTGTTTTTCGTTTCAGGTGTTGGGTTTAGGGCTTAGCCCGTATGGCCTTCAAAACATTTCAGCGCGATCCCTGCTTCTTGCAGTGATGATTTGACTGCGCGGGCAATGTCGACGGCTTCGGGGGTGTCGCCGTGCAGACAGATCGTATCGATCGCGGCAGGAATTGTTTGGCCGCCCTCGGTCAGAATCGCACCGGCTTTGACCATTTTGACCATCCGTTCGCCCGCCAGTGCCGCATCGTGAATCACCGCACCGGGTTTAGAGCGGTCGACCAGCGTCGCGTCGTCGTTATAGGCGCGGTCGGCAAAGATCTCTCCGGCCCATTTACAGCCAAGCGATTGCACCGCGTCCTGCTGCGCCGTGGCGGCCAGCACCATGACGATCAGATCAGGCGCGACGCTGAGCGCGGCCTCATAAAGATCACGGGCCAGCATCTCGTCCTCTGACGCCATATTGGCGAGCGCGCCGTGCAGTTTCAGGTGCCGCACCGATGTGCCGAGGCTGCGGGCCATGCCGACGCTGGCGGCGACCTGATAGCGGACCTGATTTTGCAGCGTGCCCCGTGGCACCGACATGCGGTTGCGGCCAAAACCGGCCAGATCCATGAAACCGGGGTGCGCACCGATACCGACGCCACTGTCACGCGCCAGCGCCATTGTGGCAGACATCACATCGGCGTCGCCCGCGTGGCCGCCACAGGCGATGTTGGCAGAGCTGATGATTTGCAACAAAGCGGCGTCATCGCCCATTTTCCACGGGCCAAAGCTTTCGCCCATATCGGCATTCAGATCGACGGTCGGCATTTAATGCTCCTCTTCAAAGGGGTTGTCGGTGGCAGAGATCGCGCCCCCCACCAGTTGATAGGCCAGCAGGTTGCGGATTTTGGTCGGGTCGCGGACGAGCGGCGTGACCTTCCCGCCAAGCGCCTTGATGTCTTGGCGGTGCTGCGTCTCGAGCGTGATGGCCTGTTCCAGCGTGATGAATTCGAACCGGATCGCGGTGCCCGATGCGGCTTGCGCCACGCGGGGCAGGTCGCGGGGAATCACGGTCCCGATGCGGGGATAGCCGCCGGTGGTCTGGCATTCGCCCATCAGCACGAAGGGAGCGCCGTCGCCGGTGATCTGGATGTCGCCAGGCACGATGACCTCGGATAGGATGGACAGACCGCCCTCGGCGCTGAAGCCGGTGCCGTCGTGGTCCATGCGCACGCCCATGCGGTTGGCGCGCGGGTCGCGGGTAAAGGCGGTGGTCTCGAAGCGTTTGCGTTCATCAGCGGTAAAGTGGTCGGTCTGCATGCTGGCCACGACGCGCACGGTGCCGCCGTCAAAACGACTGTCGCGGGGCAGTTGCAGCCCCGTTTCGCGCGACTTGTCCGCCCCAAGGGGCAGCGCGTCGCCCGCAGCAAGCGGCTGGCCCAGACCTGCGCTTAGGTGGCTGGCTCGTGCCCCCAACAGTGTGTCAGAGGCGATGCCCCCGCCCACATGCAGATAGCCATAGGTGCCGCCCGTGGTGCCGCCAATGGTCAGCTTTGCGCCCGCGGGCAGCATGTGGCTGGCGTTCCAGACGATGGCATCCCCGTCGATGCTGGCGGCCATGGTGGCCCCTGTCAGTGCGATACGGATGTCGGCGTCGGCCGTGAAGGTCCCGCCGGTGCCTGTCATCTCTATCACCGCAAGCTCGGGCGATTGGCCAAGCAGGGCGGCCCCTTCGAAAAGCGCCACGGGATCGGCGGCACCGCCCTTGGTCAGCCCTTGGGCACGCCAACCGGGGCGGCCCATATCCTGTGTCGTCAAAGCGGGGCCGGCTTGGGAAATGGTGAGGGTCGCGCTCATGCCAGCACCTCTGTCTCTGCGCCGCCCTGGCCGGTTTCATCTGTCGCGGTGATCTTGTCATATTCGGCGCGCGATATGGAGGGAAAGCACAGCTCGTCCCCCGGTGACAGGGCAAAGGGCGTGTCGCTGCGCGGGCGGAAGGTCTTGAACGCGGTCTGCCCGATATGGCGCCAGCCGGTGGGGGAGGCATTGGTGAAAATAATCAGCTGCCGGATCGCCACGATCAACGCGCCGGCGGGGACGGATTTTGTCAGCCCCTGCTGGCGCGGAATATCCCAGTTCTGCGGCAGTTCGCCCATATAGGGCTGGCCGGGGGCAAAGCCGATGGTCAGCACCCGTACGCGCGCTTGCGACAGCTGTGCAATCGCCGCATCGGGGTCCAGCCCCGCAAGCTCTGCCGCTTCTTCAAGCTGTGGCGCAAGGTCGGTGCCATAGACCGTTGGCACATGCCACAGCCTCCGCCCCGTCGGCAGGTCAGAGGTGTACCAGTCGCGCGTTGCCAGCAGGTCGTGCAGCCGGTCCAGCAGGGTGTCCACCGAAGCCGCCACCAGATCGATCTGCAGGAAGGTGGACACCAGCGAGGTGCTCGTCTCTGTCACCTCGGGCCAGTCGGCAGCATCCACGGCGGCGCGGAACGAAAGGGCGGCGCGGTTCGCGGGCTCTGACATCGTGTCGGCAAAACGCACCAGCACGCCGGACAGGCCAACGGTCTGGATCAGGGGGAAGTCGGTCATTGGGGCACCTGCCTTAGATTTTCGGGCAGCCAGGTCGCGATGTCGGGGAAAAAGATCAGGACAAAGACCATCACCACCATGATCAGGAACATCGGCAAGGCGGCTTTGGTGATATATCCCATCTCGTGATCCGTCATGCCTTGCAGCACGAACAGATTGAACCCGATCGGCGGCGTGATCTGCGCCATCTCGACCACGACCACAACAAAGATGCCGAACCAGATCAAGTCGATCCCCGCACCGCGCACCATGGGTTCAACCACAGCCATCGTCAGCACGACCGACGAAATACCATCAAGGAACATGCCCAGCACGATATAGAACACTAGCAGCGCCATCAGCAGTTGAAAGCGCGTCAGTTCAAGCGCTGCAATCCCGTCCGCCAGCGCACGGGGCAGGCCGGTAAAGCCCATCGACAGTTTAAGAAAGGCAGCACCCGCAAGGATCAATGCGATCATGGCAGAGGTGCGCATCGCCCCCATCAGGCTTTCCTGAAAGCTGGTCCAGTTCAGCGACCCCTGCATCAACGCCAGCGCCAGCGACCCTAGCACACCGATGGCAGCCGCCTCTGTCGCGGTGGCGTAGCCCAGATACATCGACCCGATCACCACCGTGATCAGCCCGAAGACCGGCAGCAGAAAGCGCGAGTTGCGCAGCTTGGCGGCAAAGCTCATCCCTGTCTCGACGCTGGGGTTCCAGTCCTTCGAGGTCAGCGCGATAAAGGCGACATAGGCCATGAACATCAGCGCCAGAATAAGCCCTGGCAGGACGCCGGCAAAGAACAGTTCGGTGATGCTTTCGTTCACGGTGACACCATAGACGATCAGCGCGAGCGAGGGCGGGATCATCAGCCCCAGCGTAGCGGCACCGGCCAGCGTGCCGATGATCATCTTTTCGGGATAGTTGCGCGCCCGCAGTTCGGGGATCGACATTTTACCCACGGTCGACAGCGTCGCGGCAGACGACCCTGACACGGCGGCAAAGACGGTGCAGCCGACGATATTGGTATGCACCAGCCCGCCGGGCAATTTCGCCAGCCACGGCGACAGCCCTTTGAACATATCCTCGGATAGGCGTGTCCTGAACAGGATTTCCCCCATCCAGATGAACAGCGGCAGCGCGGTCAGCGTCCACGAGCTGGACGAGGCCCAGATCGTCGTGACCATAGCATCGCCAACCGGGCGGGTGGTAAACAGTTCCATCCCGAACCAGGCGACGCCCATCAGCGCCAGACCAACCCAGACGCCGGTGCCCAGCAGGAATAGCAGCACGGTGATAAACAGAATGATCGCGTAAAGTTCCGTCACAGCGTCACTCCCCAAAACTTTGATCGACAAGATCGCGGGTGAGACGGTGTTCGCCTTTTACGATCAGATAGAGCAGGTTATCGGTCAGCGCGATGGCAAGGATGCCGCCGCCCACAACCATCACCGACTGCGGAATCCACAAGGACGTGGCGTCTTGCGACTGGCTGACTTCGTTGAATTTCCACGACCAGTAGACGAACCAATAGGCGTAGTAGGTGAAATACCACGCAATCGCCGCGGCAAGGCCGAAGCACCATATTTCAAGCAGCCGTTTCGGGCCTGCGGGCAGGGCGTTCAGCAGCACCGACACGCGGATATGCGCGCCACGGTTCAGCGCGTTGGCGAAAGCGAGGAAGCTGGCGGCGGCCATCGCATAGCCGGCATAGCTTGCCGCACCGGGGAAAACCTCGCCGGTCCAGCGGGCAACCATCTGCACCACGATCAGCAGTAGGATCGCGACAAGACTGACGGCTGCCAGGGCACCAGATGCGAAATAGATGAAATCAAGCAGGCGTCGCAGGATGTTCATGGGAAAGGTCTCCGGATTGGCGGATCGAACGTCAAACGGCGGCACCTGTGTGGGACGCCGCCGTTCGTTGATTTACTGCATGGATTTGTAGCTATCGACGATCGCCTGACCGTCCTCGCCCGCATTCTCCAGCCATTCGGAGGTCATGGTGCCGCCAATGTCGCGCAGGCCGGACATCAGCTCTTCGCTCGCGGGTTCCACGGTCATGCCGCCTTCGCGCAGCCCGTCATAGGTGAACTGCGTATAGTCCTTGGAGGCTTGCAGCCCGCGCGTTTCCGCCTCGCTGGAACAGGTGGTGATGATCGCCTTGTTCTCTTCCGAGACATCGTTCCACACGTCATTGTTGATCATGATGTAGTTGCGCGGCAGCCAGGCGTCGACCTCGTAGAAATGGGTCAGGCTTTCCCAGACTTTCTGGTCATAGCCGGTCGCACCGGACGAGATCATGGATTCCGCAACGCCAGTGGCGAAAGCCTGGCTTAGCTCGGCGGCTTCGATGGTGACGGGCAGCATGCCTGTCAGCTCTGCCAGACGGCTGGTGGCGTTGTTGTAGGACCGGAACTTGACGCCCTTCATGTCCTCGATCGTCTTGACCTCTTTCTTGAAGTACAGGCCCTGTGGCGGCCACGGCACGTTATAAAGCAGTGTCAGGTTCTGCTCTGCCAACAGCTCTTCGATCTTGGGTTTCGCGGCTTTCCACAGCTTGTCGGACGCCTCGAAGGACGGCGCGAGGAAGGGGATGGAATCAAAGCCGAAGATCGCGTTTTCGTTCTGGTGCCCCGACAGGATGCGTTCGCCCAGCTGGACCTGACCGGTCTGGATTGCGCGTTTGATGTCGGCACCCGCGATCAGCGACCCGCCGGGGTGCACGGTGATCTCGATCTCGCCCGCGGTGCCTTCGGTCACGCAGTTGGCGAATTCAACGCCGTTCTCGGAATGGAAGTTCGACGCCGAATAGGCCATCGGCATGTCCCATTTTTCAGCCGCGAAAGCGGGCAGGGCGGTGGTAACCGTCAGGGCGGCGGTTGCGACGCCTGTCATCAATGTGGTGGTCCGTTTCATGTGGTTCTCTCCTTGTTGGTATGTCTTTGGTTTGCGGGGTTAGCCCCTGCTAAACCGTTGTGGTGCATAGGGCTGCAGGTCGGTGTTAACGGGTTGCCCCATAACCAATCCTGCGACGAGGCGGCCTGTTTTGGGCCCGCCTGTCAACCCGATGTGGTGATGCCCGAAGGCGGTAAAGACCCGGCTTGTGCCAACCTGTCCGATCAGGGGCAGGCTGTCGCTGGGGGCAGGTCGGTGCCCCAGCCATTCGATTTCACGCGTGGCAGTCAGCTGTGGAAAGGCCGCCTTGGCCTGTCGCCGCAGCAGCGCCAGCGGTGCCTTGGACGGGGCTGCGTCAAGCCCGCCGAATTCCAGAATACCCGCGCAGCGTAGGCCCTGCGCCATGGGGGTGGCAACGAATTTCCCGCTGGCGATCATCACGGGGCGCGCGGGCCCGCCCGTCGCCCCCTCGAATATCACATGATAGCCGCGTTCGCTTTCCAGCGGGACGTTCAGCCCCAGCTTGGCCATCAGCGGTTTCGACCAGACGCCGGTGGCCAGCACGATATCGTCACAGGCCACGCGGCCTTGGGTCGTCTCTACCCCGGAAATCGCGCCGCCGGACAGGTCGAAATCCTTGACCTCGGCCTGCAGGATCGTGCCGCCGCTTTGTTCGAACGCCCGCGCCAGCGCGCCGACATAGCCGCCGGGGTCGCGGATAAAGCCGTGGTCCTTCATGGTGGCAAGCAGGTGTATGTCCGGCCCGAGCGTCGGTTCATACTCGTGTATCTGCGGCCCCTCGATCAGCTCTGGAGCGAACCCCGCCTCCGCTCGCAGCGCCCAGGTGTAGGCTTCGGCGTCAAACGCGGCGCGGTTGCGGTAGGCGAAAACATAATCGCTGTCACTTACCCAGTCGGACAGGCCCAAATCAGCGGTCAGGCTTTTGTGTTGGTCCACACTGTCGCTGACAATAGGCGCGAGCCCCTGCGCAATCCGGCGGGTGTCACGGTCGTTCGCGACCCGCAGATACTTTGCCAGCCAAGGCAGCAGACGCGGCAGATAGGGCAGGCGCAGGTAAAGCGGCACATCCGGGTTCAGCAGCATCGCGGGGGCTTTGGCGATCAGGCCGGGGGCGGTGACGGGTGCCACGGCGCAGGCCGCCAGCACGCCCGCGTTCCCATGCGACGTGCCTGTCCCCGGTGCCGCGCGGTCAATGATCGTGACCTGCGCGCCTGCGCGTTGCAGCCAGATCGCCGATGACACACCGACGATACCCGCCCCCACGACGACGACATGGCGCGTCATGGGCGACCCTTTGGATGAAAGCAAAGACGGTTCGACATGGTTCTTGATTCCTTTCCGCTCACTTTGGCAGGGAAAAGCAATACGTCAACAAAATGTTTACAAATTGTCATCGTTGTTGCCTGCGCAGGCATGTACCGCCAATTCGTTCATCGAAACGGGGTGGGTTAACGAAGCCAGCCGTCTTCGAAGGCGATCTGACTGACGCCTGCCAGACGGATGATGCGGGCCAGCTCTGCCTCAAAGGCGGCTTGTTTGCCTTTGCCCCAACGGCTGCCCGGCTCTGGCCAAAGGGCGCGTACCACCAGCGTATCGCGGTCACGATGCGCTTTCATATCCACCCGCGCGATGATGCTGTCGCCCTGCAGGATCGGAAAAACATAATAGCCATAGACCCGTTTGGGCGCGGGCACGAACATCTCTATCCGGTAGCGGAAGCCGAACAGACGTTCGGCGCGTTTGCGATCGCGCAAGGCCGGGTCAAAGGGGCTGAGCACGCGCAGCCGTGCGGTCGGAGCCATGTCTATCGCGGGGTCGCTTGCCAGTCCGGGACGGGCAAAGCTGCGATGGACTGTGCCGTCGGCGCCCGCGATCTGCACCGGCTCGACACGTCCAGCGGCCTGTTCACGCTGGACCCATGCCTTCGCCTCTGCCGGAGAGATATGCGCCCAGAATGCCGCCAGTTCCCCCGGCGTGGCAAAGCCCAAACGATCCAGCGCGCCGTTGCAGCACCAATCGATGGACTGCGCCGCATCCGGTGCCTGCGACGGGTCGCATAGCGCCGCGTCAATCACCCGCTCTGTCAGGTCATAGCGTTTCTGGAAGCCGTCCCGCCCCACGACGCAAAGCGCTCCGGCGCGCCACAGATATTCCAGCGCGGTTTTGGAGGGATGCCAATCCCACCACCCGCCATTCGAGCGCGGTTCATCCTGCCCGACATCAGACGACGACACCGGCCCCTGTGCGCGGATCTGGTCCAGCACGCTCTGGAACCGCCCCTCGAAATCATGTTGGTGCCAGTTCTTGTACCGCTGGCGCAGCATCTGCGCGTCCCGCTGGCGGCGCAATTCCCAATGGGGATAGTATCCCATCGGGATCACCGCGGCGTCATGGGTCCAGTGTTCAAACAGCGCCCCATCGCGTTCATACAGCGTCTTTAACGCTTGCGGGCGATAGCGTTGGCGGCGCGAGAAAAGGATCAGGTCATGCGCCCGCGCCACGGTATTGATGCTGTCCAACTGCACAAAGCCCAGGCCCTGGATCAGCTGCAACAGGTCGTCCCCACTGGCGGGCCCCTGGGGTGCATCGCTTAGTAGATGGCGATGCAGAAAGATGCGACGCGCGTCGCGGTTGCCGATCAGCGGCAGGGTCATACCTTGCGGTTGCGGCGCAGCGTGTCCCCTAGCGACAGGGTCGGTGTCAGGGTAATCTGCGTTTGCAGGTCGGGGTCCGGTTCATCCAGCGTATCGTTCAGAATGATACGCGCCGCGGCCTGTCCGATCTCGAGCCGACAGGCGTCCATCGTGGCAAGCTGACGGGGCAAGCCCTGCAGCAGTTCGACGTTGTTGAAACCGGCAAGGCCGATCTGGCCCGGAATATCGATGCCCTGATCGATCAGATACAGCAATCCGCCCGCGCCGATCATGTCGTTCGAATAATACAGGAAATCCAGCTCGGGCGACCGCTCAAGCATGTCTTGCGTCATCTCGCGCCCCTTGGCCAGCGCAGAGCCGCCAGAGTAGAACGCGCGGTCCTCGATCTCTATCCCGGCTTTGGCCAGCCCTTCGGTAAACCCTTCGAACCGTTTGCGGGCGCGGTGGTCAAGCGGCATCTTGGTGCCCATGAAACCGATGTGCTCATAGCCTTCCTTGAGGATCGCCTTGGCCATTTCCTGCCCCGCACGGCGGTGCGAGATTCCGACCATCGCATCAATCGGGCGCCCGTCAACATCCATGATCTCGACCACGGGGATGCCCGCGTTCTTGAGCATGGCACGCGTCGCATCGCTATGTTCCAGCCCCGCGATGATCACGCCCGAGGGCCGCCACGACAACATTTCATAGAGAACACGTTCTTCTTTTTCGGGCATATAGTCGGTGACGCCCACGACCGGCTGCAGCGGCGTGTCTTCAAGCACCTGATTGACGCCGTTCAGCACCTCGGGAAAGACCATATTCGACAGCGACGGGATAATCACCGCGACAAGGTTCACCCGTTGGGACGCCAGCGATCCGGCAATCTGGTTGGGCACATACCCCAGCTCTTTCGCCGCAGCCAGCACTCGCCGGCGCGTCGCTTCGGACACGTCGCCGCGTTTTCGCAGAACCCGGCTGACCGTCATTTCCGACACCCCGCAGGCATCGGATACATCACGAAGGGTCAACGGGCGTTTCGGAGGCTGTGTCAAAGGCGCTTGTCCTGCTTGAAAGTGGTATTCTATCAACAGCGTAGTGCGTCGGTCGGGCGCAGGCAATCACCATATCAAGCCCCCCATCACAGCGCCGCCATACCACCGTGCAGTGTGGCTGGATCACCACCCCGTTTTGCGCTAAGCCAAACCCGTGGCCCCGTGGCTCAACTGGATAGAGCAGCCCCCTCCTAAGGGGCAGGTTGCAGGTTCGAATCCTGCCGGGGTCACCATTCCTGCCTGAGAGCGTGGCTTATTTGCGGGGAAAGCCGAACGCGTGGAGGTAAGGGGGCGGCCTGGCTGTATTGGCCAGCTGGATGTATGCGACACGGCGTGCAGCGATTGCGCATTTAATGATGGCAAAGATGCGAGACGTTCTTACGGTCTGCGCGAAACCGGACCTCCACGCCATCAGCGGCGAAGGTCCGGTTCGACCCTTGTGAGCAGGCCGTGCCTTATGCAGGCTGTAACCTGTGCCTCGTGAATGTCAGTCTGCGATTGTCACGCCGATCTTGCCCATATGCGACTTTTCCAGAAATGCCTTCTGCGCCGCGTGCAAGTCAGCCAAGGGATAGGTTTCGGCGACCACGGGCTTGATCTCGCCTGCTTCGATGTAGCTGACCAAATCACTGAATACGCGTGGGTCTTGCCGGGTGCTCCCGATGAGGGTCAGGTCCTTGAGGTAGAGCGTCCTCAGATCAAGTTCGACGATCGGACCGGCAATCGCGCCAGACGTGACGTAGCGCCCCCGTGGCACCAAAGCATCAAGCAGTTCGGGCCAGTGCGGCCCCCCTACAAGGTCGAGCGCGACGTCGAAGGCATCATTCGGATAAGGCTCATTGCGGTCGATCACCGCATCCGCGCCGAGGGTTTTCAGCGCCTCCATTTTCGCCGGGCTGGTAGAGGCCGTGACATGGGCACCGCGCCGCTTGGCCAGTTGCACCGCCGCCGATCCGACGCCGCCGGATGCGCCTGTGATGAGCACACGCTCGTCCCCCAATCCGGCGCGTTGGATCATGCCTTCGGCGGTGGAGAATGCGCAAGGGAAGGACGCGAGTTCGACATCCGAAAGCGGGCTTTCGATCCGTAATGCGTGTTCGTCGCCCACGGTGGTGTATTCCGCAAAGCCGCCATTGCGCTCCGAGCCGAAGGTCACCAGCGCATCTGGTCCGGCACCGGCCGGACGATGCATCGGCCGCACCAGCACGCGCTGACCAATCCGCGCCGCGTCCACTCCGTCACCGACCGCAACGATCTCTCCGCAGCAGTCCGCGCCCTGGATGCGCGGAAAGCTGAGCGCACCGGACCATGCGCCGTCGGCGTCAGAGGCCCCCGCGTAACCCTCGGTTGCGGCCGACCCTGTGTCGCCCCGCACCGCTTTCGAATACCAGCCGGTTCGGGTGTTGACGTCGGTGTTGTTCACCGCCGATGCGCCCACACGGATCAAGACCTCGCCAGCGTCGGGTTGCGGCACCGGAGCGTCGTCACACCATTCAAGCTTGTCCAGCCCGCCATGGCCGGTGAGGCGTACAGCTTTCATCGTTTCAGGAAGCGTCATAGGGGAAAACTCCGATGTAGAATGATTGCTCTACTTGCGTAGGTAGAGGGATCGTTCTACATCGTCAAGCATGACCGATATGATGAGCAAGATATCCGCAGGGCTTGAACGCGCCTTTGCCAATCGGGGCTTTGCCGAGCCCAGCGTCGAAGACCTGCGGGATTCTGCGGGCGTGAGCCTTCGCACGCTTTACAAATACACGCCGTCCCGGGCGGAAATGGTGCTTGCTGCGTTGGAGAACCGGCATCAGCGCTATCTCGCCCGCGTGTTTGATGACCTGCCAGAGGACCCGAGCGAGGCGCTTGATACGATACTGACCCGCGTTGGAAACTGGATGGCGACCGAGAGCGCGCATGGCTGCCTCTTTCATGCTGCAGTGGCCGCTGAACCGGGCAGTCAGCCGCTGCGCGACTTACTGGAACGTCACAAGGCAGAGGTCGCGGAAAGGGCCGCAGCGGCGACCGCGTTGAAGGGGGCCGATACCGCGCTGTTGTTGATCATCGAAGGGCTGACGCAAGCGTGGCCCCTGCATCATGAGGCCGCGCTGGATGCGGCCAAGCGATTAGGTCTGTCGCTGCTGCCACCGGATCATTGACGGCCCACAGCCGGATGTCGTGATGGTCCCACATTCCGGCCCGCGGGTGGGCTGCCCGTAGCTCTGGTGTAAACCTGAATGGCTGGCACCGCTGTGGTCGAGCGACTGTTTTATTCTGCACAACAGATTGGCACATGCGTTTTTTCTGCTCGCTGTTTGGGCTAAGCATGTCGTAAGCCGCTGGCGCACGAGGGATGCCGGATTGAAGTTGCACCGATGATCGCGGATCAAAATGCATGAATGCAGATCTGCGTATCCTGGTTGTAGAGCCAAACCCCGAACGCGTGCGTGACATCGTGGATGCACTGCGCGAAGCGGGTTGGTCTGACGTCAAGGCTTTGCTGCAGATGTCGGAACTGAACCAGACGGTGAGGGAATTTTCACCGGATATCGTTCTTATCGACCTGACAAACCCGGACCGCGATACGCTTGAACATATCTCTCACGCGACCGAGACGACCAAGCGGGCGGTCGCGCTGTTTGTGGACCAGACCGATGAGAACCTGACGCAGGCGGCGCTGAATGCCGGGGTCAGCGCTTATGTGGTGGATGGTCTTCAGATGGACCGGATCAAACCCGTGCTGCAAACGGCCATCGCGCGCTTCAAAATGATGCGTCAATTCCACTTCGAACTGAATGCTGCCAAGCAAGCGCTGGAGGATCGCAAGACGATCGACCGCGCAAAGGGGATCCTGATGCGCCAACGCGGCATGTCCGAGGATGACGCCTATAAGCTGCTGCGCACCACCGCGATGAGCCAGAATCGCAAGGTCATCGATGTGGCACAAGCATTGGTGACGGCAGCGGATCTGTTGTCATGAGCGAGGTTGTTCTGAACTGTGGCTATGTCCCTTTGGTTGATTGCGCCCCGCTGGTCATCGCGAAAGAGCTGGGATTTGCTGCCGAGCAGGGTCTCGCGCTTAATCTTTTGCGTCAGCCTTCGTGGTCCGCGCTGCGCGATATGCTGGCACTGGGGCATCTGGATGCCGCGCATATGCTGTCGCCAATGCCGGTGGCCATGTCCATCGGGATGGGCGGATTACCCGCGCGGGTAGATGCGCTGATGGTCTTATCCGTGAACGGCACGGTGTTCGGCGTCTCTAACGCTGTTGCTTCCGCATTGGAGGATGTGCGCTTTGGGGACACGACTGCATTGCTGTCGGGGCTCAGCGCGCGCGGTGCCAAACCGCTGCGTGTGGGTATCCCCTTCCACTATTCCATGCACCGGTTGCTGCTGTCCTATTGGGCCGCGCAAGCGCCTGACCTGCAGATCGAGGAAGTCACCGTGCCGCCGATGCGTATGGCGGATGCCGTCTCGGACGGGTTTGTCGACGCCTTCTGGGTGGGCGAGCCCTGGGGCGGTGTGGCCGTGCAGAATAATGTGGCCAAGCTGATGATGGCGGGCCGCGATGTCTGGCAGTTCGCGCCGGAAAAGGTGCTTGCCGCGCGCCATGAGTGGGCCTCGCAGAACGAAGACAGCGTGCGTCGCCTGATGCGGGCGATATACCAGGCGTCGGCCTGGCTTGATGCGCCGGGAAACAAACCGCTGGCGGTCGAGATTTTGGGGCGCAGTGAACACCTGAGCATGTCGCCCGATTTGATCGATCCGGCGCTGACCGGGCATATCGTCCCCCGAACGGGGGCCTCTCCGATCACGGTGGATCGTTTCTTGCAGTTCCACAGCCATGCCGCCACTTTCCCGTGGCGCAGTCAGGCGGCGTGGATCGCGCATCACCTAGGTGCCGATGCCGCGGGAATCGAGAAAGCCAAAACCTGTTTTCGCGCCGATCTTTTCCGCCAGAATCTGTCTGATATCGGCGCTGATATGCCCCAATCCTCCGAGAAAACCGAAGGGGCGATGACGTTGCCAACATCTGTAGCATCCGCGCGGGGAGAGATGATTCTTTCGCCTGACGCCTTTTTTGACGGCAGAACGTTTGATTTCACCGCAACTGTGCGATGAATTCTTAAGCGGCTTCTGCATGGGCCTCTGAAAAGCTGCCGCAATGCAGAAAATTCGTTGCGTGAAGCTGCGTCTATGAGCCACCCTTGATGCCAAGGGACAACGTTGTCCGACCTATACCGCTGACCAATGCTGGTCGCACATCACTCAGAGCAATGCCGCTCGTACGGAGCACGGATTTCTTCCCCGTGAACCATACGTGCGGCTTTTTTCGTTTCTGCCCTCCGGGGCCATGAAAGGACATGACCCATGAAAAATACATTCGCACTCCTGCTCGCCTCGACAAGTCTGATGGCGACCGCGGCGTCGGCCGAAATGCTGGCGCTTGAGAAAGAGGAGCTGACCTTTGGCTTTATCAAGCTGACCGATATGGCACCTTTGGCCGTGGCCTACGAGCTGGGATACTTTGAGGACGAGGGGCTTTTTGTCAGACTTGAGGCGCAGGCCAACTGGAAAGTGCTGCTGGACGGCGTGATCGACGGCCAGCTGGACGGAGCGCATATGCTGGCGGGCCAACCGCTGGCGGCAACGATCGGCTATGGCACCAAAGCGCATATCATCACGCCCTTCTCGATGGACCTGAACGGCAATGCGATCACCGTTTCCAATGACATCTGGGACGAGATGAAGCCGAACGTGCCCACGATGGACGATGGTCGGCCGCAGCATCCCATCAGCGCCAGTGCTTTGGCTCCGGTGGTCGAGGGCTATAAGGACCGCGGCGAGCCGTTCAATATGGGCATGGTCTTTCCCGTTTCGACCCACAACTACGAGATCCGGTACTGGCTTGCGGCGGGCGGACTGAAACCCGGCTACTATAGCGCGCAAGATATTTCCGGCCAGATTGATGCGGATGTGCTGCTGTCCGTGACGCCGCCACCGCAGATGCCTGCGACAATGGAAGCGGGGACGATATCGGGCTACGCCGTGGGTGAGCCTTGGAACCAGCAGGCGGTTTTCAAAGGGATCGGCGTGCCGGTGATCACCGACTACGACATGTGGAAAAACAACCCCGAGAAGGTCTTTGGCATTACCGCCGAATTTGCCGAGGACAACCCCAACACCACGCTGGCCCTGACCAAGGCACTGATCCGCGCGGCAATGTGGCTTGATGCCAACGACAACGCCAACCGCGAGGAAGCGGTGGAGATGTTGTCGCGCTCTGAATATGTGGGCGCGGATGCGGATGTGATCGCCAACTCCATGACCGGCTTTTTCGAGTTCGAGAAAGGGGATGTGCGCCCCGCCCCCGACTTCAACGTCTTCTTCCGCTACAATGCGACCTATCCGTTCTATTCAGACGCGATCTGGTATCTGACCCAGATGCGTCGCTGGGGCCAGATCGACGAGACAAAGCCGGATGAATGGTATTTCGAGACGGCTGCAGACGTGTATCGCCCGGACATCTACCTACAGGCCGCAAGGCTGCTGGTGGACGAGGGTATGGCCGACGAAGCGGCGTTCCCTTGGGATAGCGACGGCTTCAAAGCACCGACACCGGCTGCCGATATCATCGACGGGATCAGCTACGACGGACGCGCGCCGAACGCCTATATCGACAGCCTGCCCATCGGTCTGAAGTCCGGTCAAACGGTCGTCGACAGCAAGGTCGAAGGCTAAACCCCGCCCCCGCGCTTTGCCACACCGCAAAGCGGAAGGGGGAGGGAGCCACTTTCATCAAAAGCAGCAATTGGACAGCCGATATGACCGCGATTGACACAAACACACTCGATATCGAAGCCCGCCGCGCGCGGCGCTTTGCCCGGATCAACAAGGCCGATGCATGGTTCAGCGTCTTTGGCCTGTCTTGGATGACACCGATCCTGAAGGCCGCTGCGGGGGATAATCCGCGCGCGCAGGCGGGCGAGATCTGGCGGCTTCTAGGCGTGCCGCTCTTGGCGATTGCGATCTTCCTGACCCTCTGGGCAAGCTTGGCCCCCAAGGTTCAAACCTCGCTCGGGGCTGTGCCCGGCCCTGCCCAAGTCTGGGAGCAGGTGGGCGAGTTGCATCAGGACGCCATCCGAGAGGGCGAACGCGAAGCCGCATTCTACGAGCGGCAAGAGGCGCGCAACGCCAAGCATATCGCAAGTGGCAACACAGATCGTGTGCGTGATCGCGCCTATACAGGCAAGCCAACCTACTACGACCAGATATGGACCTCGATCAAAACGGTGCTTTTCGGTTTTCTCATTGCGTCGATCGTTGCGATCCCATTGGGCATCGCTGCGGGCTTGTCTGTAACAGCGAATGCGGCGCTGAATCCGCTGATACAGATCTTCAAACCGGTCTCGCCACTGGCATGGCTGCCCATCGTGACCATGATCGTATCAGCCGTCTATAGCACCAATGACGGTATGTTCTCCAAGTCGTTCCTCATCTCGGCGATCACCGTGACGCTCTGCTCGCTCTGGCCCACGCTGATCAATACATCCCTTGGCGTCGCCAGCATCGACAAGGATCTTGTCAGCGTCAGTCGCGTGCTGAAAATGAATACCTATACCAAGATCACCAAACTGGTGCTGCCCTCGGCGCTGCCATTGATCTTTACCGGGCTGCGGCTGTCGCTTGGTGTGGGCTGGATGGTTTTGATCGCGGCGGAAATGCTGGCGCAGAACCCCGGGCTTGGAAAATTCGTCTGGGATGAATTCCAGAACGGCAGCTCGCAAAGTCTGGCGCGGATCATGGTCGCGGTGCTGACCATCGGCATCATCGGCTTCCTTCTGGACCGTGTGATGTATGCGCTCCAGTCCATGTTCACCTTCTCGAATAACCGGTGATCGATATGGGTATCTTGAACTTCAACAATGTCACCAAAACCTATGGCACCCAACCCGTTCTCAAGGACATCTCCCTTGAGGTTGCCGAAGGTGAATTCGTCGTCATCCTCGGGTTCTCGGGCACCGGCAAGACCACGTTGATCAATCTGATGGCGGGGCTAGAGCAGCCGACCTCGGGCAGCGTGACCTACAAGGGAAAGCCCATCACCGAACCGGGCCGCGAACGCGGTGTGATCTTTCAGAACTATTCTCTGATGCCGTGGCTGACCGTGCAGGGCAACGTCAGGCTTGCTGTCGATACGATGTTCCCTGATCTCTCCAAACTCGAACGGGCGGCCAAGGTCGATCACTATGTCAACATGGTGGGCCTGTCCCATGCGGCCACGCGCCGCCCTGCTGAATTGTCCGGTGGGATGCGCCAGCGGGTCAATGTGGCACGCGCCCTGGCGATGGACCCCGAAATGCTGCTGCTGGATGAGCCGCTGTCGGCGCTCGACGCCCTGACCCGCGCCAATCTCGCGGATGAGATCGAGGCGATCTGGGACGAAGACAAGAAAACCTGCGTCCTGATCACCAATGATGTGGATGAAGCGATCATTCTGGCGGATCGGATCATCGCCCTTAATCCGGACGGCACGCTTGGGGACGCATTCAAAGTCGACATTCCGCGCCCCCGCGACCGGATTGCGATGAACAATGATGCGGCATTCAAGGCGCTGCGCGGACAGGTCACGACCTATCTGATGGACATCGGCATCGCCGCGAAAGTCGAAGAAACGCGTATGCTGCCCAATGTCATGCCGATCCATTCAGTGCCCGCGGCAGTCTCCAAGGCGCAGGAAGGTGCCATCCAGGAAAAATTCCTGAATTTCTCGCAGCTCGACAAGGTGTATCCGACGCCGAAAGGGCCGCTGACCGTGGTCGAGAACTTTGATCTCAAGATCAACAGGGGCGAATTTATCTCGCTGATCGGGCATTCGGGCTGCGGTAAATCCACTGTGCTGACGATGGCTGCGGGGCTGAACCCGATCTCGAAAGGTGCGATCCGTCTGGACGGGTGGAACGTCCAAGGTGCAGACCCCGAACGCGCCGTCGTGTTCCAGTCGCCCAATCTGTTCCCGTGGCTCTCGGCCAAGGAGAACGTCGCCATTGGTGTCGACAAAGTCTATCCCCGCGCGTCGCAGGCGGAACGTCAGGATGTGGTGGAATACTACCTTGAACGTGTCGGGCTGGCAGACAGTATGGACAAGAATGCCGCCAGCCTGTCGAACGGGATGAAACAGCGCGTCGGCATCGCCCGTGCCTTTGCCCTATCGCCCAAACTGCTGCTGCTGGATGAACCTTTCGGCATGCTCGACAGTCTGACCCGCTGGGAATTGCAGGAAGTGCTGATGGAAGTCTGGTCGCGCACCAAAGTGACGGCGATCTGCGTGACCCATGATGTGGACGAGGCGATCCTGCTGGCCGACCGCGTGGTGATGATGACCAACGGACCCCAAGCCACCATCGGCAAGATCACCGACGTAAATCTGCCGCGTCCACGCACCCGCAAGGCGCTGCTCGAACACCCCGACTATTACAGCTACCGGCAAGAAGTGCTCGATTTCCTCGAGGAATACGAACACGGCAATGCGCCGAAATCACCTGCCTCCGGCGGGACACCGAAACCCAAAGCAATCGCGGCGGAGTGAGACCATGAAACAGAAACTTGTCGTTATCGGTGCCGGTATGGCCTCCGGTCGGGTGCTGGAGCACCTTCTGGAACAGGACCGCGATGCCTATGACATCACCCTTTTCAACGCAGAGGCACGGGGCAACTACAACCGCATCATGCTGTCCCCGGTCCTGTCGGGAGAGAAGACCTATGCCGACATCGTCACCCATGATGATGGATGGTACGCCGAAAATGACATCACCTGCCGTTTTGGCGAAAAGGTGCTGGAAATAGACCGCGCAGCAAAGACGGTAACGGGCGAGAATGGCACGGTGTCCTATGACAAGCTGGTTCTGGGCACCGGATCGAACCCCTTTATGATCCCCTTGCCGGGTCACGATCTGGACGGCGTCATCGCCTACCGCGATCTGGAAGACACCGAACGGATGATGGGGCTGGGCGAAGGCAACAAATGCGTCGTGATCGGCGGCGGGCTGCTAGGGTTGGAGGCGGCGGCAGGCATGGCGGCCCGCGGCGTCGACGTGACCGTTGTGCACATCATGGGGCATTTGATGGAGCGGCAATTGGACGAGGCCGCAGGCTATCTGCTGCGCCGCGCCCTGACGGATAAGGGCATCACCGTCAAATGCGCCGCAAACTCCAAGCAGATCCTGGGCGAGAACGGAAAGGTCCGTGCCCTGCTGCTGGATGTCGGGACGGAACTGCCCTGCGATTTGCTGGTCATGGCCGTGGGCATCCGCCCCAACGTGGCCCTCGGGCAGGGCGCAGGCTTGGCCGTTGGAAAGGGCATCCATGTAGATGACCAGATGGTGACCTCCGACCCTGACGTGCTGGCGGTCGGGGAATGCGTGGAACATAATGGCGCGCTGTTCGGTCTGGTGGCACCGCTGTACGATCAGGCAAAGGTGGCGGCGCAGACCCTGCTGGGGCAGTCATCGACCTTTGTCCCGAAAGAGCTGTCGACCAAGCTCAAGGTGACGGGCTGTGATCTGTTCAGTGCGGGCGATTTTGCCGATGGCGAGGGGCGCGAGGATATCGTCTTTCGCGATCCGGCGCGGGGTGTTTATCGCCGTCTGGTGATCAAGAACAACGTGGTGATCGGGGCGGTGATGTATGGCGACACCGCCGACAGCAACTGGTTCTTTGGCCTGATACGCGACAAGACCGACATCGCGGACATGCGCGATACGCTGATTTTTGGCCCGGCCTACCAAGGGGGGACCCCCCTGGACCCTTTAGCAGCTGTTGCAGCCTTACCGCGTGACGCGGAGATCTGTGGCTGCAACGGTATCTGCAAAGGACAAATCGAAGACGCCATCGCGGCGGGTGCCTCTGATCTGGGCGCGATCAAAGCGACGACCAAGGCCAGCGCATCCTGCGGGACGTGCACCGGGTTGGTCGAACAGGTATTGGCGGTCACGCTGGGGGATGATTTCGTCTTGCCTGCCGCAGCGTCGATCTGCGGCTGCACCGACATGACCCACGAAGACGTGCGGCGGATGATCAAGTCGCAGCGACTGACCTCGATGCCGGCGGTCTGGCAGGAATGCGGGTGGAAGACGCCCGACGGCTGCCATGTCTGCCGCCCCGCGTTGAACTTCTATCTGCTTGCTGATTGGCCGCTGGAATATCGCGACGATCCGCAATCGCGTTTCATCAACGAACGCAAACACGCCAACATCCAGAAGGACGGCACCTACAGCGTCGTGCCGCGCATGTGGGGTGGGATCACCACGCCCGACGAACTGCGTGCCATTGCCGATGCGGCGGATAAATACATGGTGCCGACGGTCAAGGTCACCGGCGGGCAGCGGATCGACCTATTGGGCGTAAAAAGCGAGGATCTGCCCGACATCTGGGCTGATCTGAACGCGGCCGGCATGGTGTCGGGACATGCCTATTCCAAAGGGCTGCGCACGGTCAAAACCTGTGTCGGCACGGATCATTGCCGCTTTGGCACCCAGGACAGCACCGGACTGGGTATCCAGCTTGAGAAAGAACTCTGGGGGGCCTGGACGCCGCATAAACTGAAACTCGGGGTGTCGGGCTGCCCGCGCAATTGCGCAGAAGCGACCTGCAAGGACATCGGGGTCATCTGTGTCGACAGCGGATACCAGATCAGCATCGGCGGGGCGGCCGGTATGGACGTGAGGGAAACCGAATTGCTGATCCAGGTGCCGACCGAGCAAGAGGCGATCAATGTGATCAAGGCGGTGACCCAGCTATATCGCGAGAATGCCAAATACCTTGATCGCATTTACAAATGGATGGCCAAGGTCGGTCTGGACTGGATCAAGGAACGGGTTGCTGCCGAAGGCGACGCTTTGGTTGATCGCTTCGAGCTGAGCCAGACGATTTACCGCAAAGACCCGTGGGCCGAACACGTGACCCAGCTGGCCGAGCGCTACAAACCCCTTGCAACCCTGTCACTGGAGGCTGCGGAATGACCAGCTGGATCGATATCGCAGCACTTGATGATGTGCCACAGCGCGGTGCGCGGATGATCAAGACCACGCTTGGCTGTGTCGCGGTGTTCCGCACGGCCGAGGATGAGGTCTTTGCGCTTGATAATGCCTGTCCGCACAAGGCGGGGCCATTGGCCGAAGGCATCGTGCATGGCAAATCCGTGACCTGCCCGCTGCACAACTGGGTATTCTCTCTCGAGACCGGAGAGGCGCAGGGCGCGGACGCGGGCCGCGTCGCGACCTATCCGGCGCGGGTGGAAGGCGGGCGCATCCTGTTGGACCGGACGTTCCTGCAAGCGCGGAGCGCCGCATGACCCTCACGCGCACCACTTGCCCTTATTGCGGTGTAGGTTGCGGTGTGCTGGCGGCCGCCGATGGTACAATCAAGGGGGATCCGGATCATCCGGCCAACTTCGGGCGGCTCTGCTCCAAAGGCGCTGCCTTGGGGGAAACCATCGATCTGGACGGGCGGCTTTTGCATCCGCAGATCAACGGGGTGCGGGCAGACTGGGATGCGGCGCTGGATATGGTGGCGCAGAGGTTCAGCGATGCCATCGCGCAGCATGGGCCGGAAAGCGTCGCCTTCTACGCCTCGGGCCAGATGCTGATCGAAGACTATTATGTCGCCAACAAGCTGATGAAGGGGTTCATCGGGGCGGCCAATATCGACACGAATTCACGTTTGTGCATGGCCTCCTCTGTCGCGGGTCACAAGCGTGCCTTCGGCACCGATACCGTTCCCGGCACCTATGAAGATCTGGAGCAAGCCGATCTGGTTGTGCTTGTCGGGTCCAATCTGGCGTGGTGCCATCCGGTCCTGCACCAGCGTATTGCCGCCGCAAAACAGGCGCGCCCCCATATGCGGATCGTCAATGTCGATCCGCGCCGGACGGCGACCACCGATCTGGCGGATGTGCATCTGAGGATTTCCCCCGACGGGGATGTTGCCTTGTTCAATGGGTTGCTGGCGTATCTGGCAGAGACCGGAAAACTCGACACGGCCTATACGGAAAACCATGTGAACGGGCTGGACGCGGCGCTGGCGGCGGCACAGGCCAGTGATCCGGCGGACAGCGGGTTGAACGCTCGGGAATTGGCTGATTTCTATGCGCTTTGGGCAAACACGCCCAAAGTCGTCACCGCGTACTCCCAAGGCGTCAACCAATCGGTCTGTGGCACGGATAAGGTAAACGCGATCCTGAATTGCCATCTTGCCACAGGGCGCATCGGCAAGGCGGGGATGGGCCCTTTCTCATTGACCGGCCAGCCCAATGCCATGGGAGGACGCGAAGTGGGCGGTCTGGCCAATATGCTGGCAAACCACCTAGAGATCGGGGATGAAGCGCACCGCAGCGCGGTGCAGGGATTCTGGCAAAGCCCGACGATCTGCACCAAACCGGGACTGAAGGCTGTCGATCTGTTCGAGGCCTGTGCCGACGGGCAGATCAAGGCACTGTGGGTGATCTCGACCAACCCCGCGGTGTCGTTGCCCGATGCCGATGGCGTGGCGGCGGCAATTGCAAACGTGCCCTTTGTTGTTACGTCTGACATCATGGAGAAGACGGATACCAACGCTTTGGCTGACGTCCTGCTACCCGCCACCGGTTGGGGTGAAAAAGACGGCACCGTGACCAATTCCGAACGGCGCATTTCGCGCCAGCGCGCCTTTCTGCCCGCCCCCGGTGATGCGCGGCCCGACTGGAAGATCATCAGCGACGTGGCCACGCGTATGGGGTTTTCGGATGCCTTTTCCTATGGCTCATCCGCGGATGTCTTTGCCGAATATGTCGCGCTTGATCAGGCTGCTTCGGCCTTCCCGCGCGATCTTGATCTGAGCATTTTTGCCGATGCGGATTACGCGACAATGGTGCCGACCCAATGGCCGCGCAATGGGGCGCGTTTCTTTGCGGACGGGCAATATTATCATCCTGACGGCAAGGCGCAGATGGTTGCCGTGACATCCCCTGTATCGCTGAATTCACGCTTTACGCTCAATACCGGACGGAACCGCGACCAGTGGCACACGATGACGCGCACGGGCAAATCGGCGCGGCTTGGGGCACATCTGGCCGAACCGTATGTAGAGATGAACCCAGTTGATGCCGCCGCATTGGGGGCGCTCCCCGGGGCGTTGATCGCGCTGCAAAACAGCCGTGGTCGCGTTTTGATGCGGGCGTTGATCACCCCGCGCGTCGCCCAAGGCGCGTTGTTCGCGCCAATGCACTGGACACGTCAGCGCAGCACCGCGGGCACGGTCAATAGCGTCATGACGCCGCTAACCGATCCGATTTCAGGTCAACCCGCCTTGAAGGCCAGCGCTGTCACTGCCGAGGTTTTCAAGGCGAAATGGTACGGCTTTCTGGCAAGCGTCGCGGAACCCGCGCCGCACACCACCTATGCCGCCGTGGCCCGCACCAATACCGGCTGGCAGGCAGAGCTGGCGGGCAGCAAAAACCCCGAGGATTGGGAGGCCGAGGCCCGCCTTCTGACGGGGCAGGCGGAGGGTGATCTTTCGCTCCAATCCGACGCGGCGACCGGTGGCGTGCGGATTGCGATAACCCAAGGTGGGCGGATCACCGGGCTGCTTTTCGTATCCCCCAATCCGGTGGTTGTTTCGCGCAGTGCGATTATCGCGCTGATCGGGACGGACACATCGGCGTTGGCGGCGCTCGCCGGGCGCAATGCCGCTGACCGGCCGGACCCGGGTGCTACGGTCTGTGCCTGTTTTGATGTGGGGCGCAACACCTTGCTGGCGGCTATCGCTGGCGGGGCCTCTACCGTCGCGGCCTTGGGCGACGCCACCTGCGCGGGGACAAACTGCGGGTCGTGCAAACCCGAACTCGCCGCCTTGCTGGATCAGACCTTGCAACGGATGGCCGCAGAATGAACCTGGCCCCCTATGTCCGGATCGTCGCGCGCGGCAAGGGGCGTGCCCGCGCGATGACCTTGGCCGAAGCTCAGGACGCGATGGCGCTGATCTTACGCGGTGATGCTGCCCCCGAAGCGGTCGGCGCGCTGTTGATGGTCATGCGTCTGCGCGGCGAAACCCCCGAAGAGATTGCCGGTTTCACCGCAGCATTGCGCGCACATGTGGTGGGCAAACTGCCCAAAGCGGATCTGGACTGGCCGTCCTATGCCGCAGGCCGCAGCCGGGGGGTGCCGCTGTTCTTGCTTGCTGCGCGGCTGGTGGGGCAGGCCGGTTACAGCATTTCGATGCACGGGTGGAATTCGCATCAATCGGCCAATGCATCGGTGCGCGAGGTCATTGATCTTGCCGGGCCGCAGGTGGCCTATACCCCGCTAGAAACCCTAAGCCCTGCGGCTTTCGGCATCTTGAACCTGCGCGATACGCTCGGCCTCAGATCGTGCTTCAATACGGTTTTGCGGATGTGGAACCCGTCCGAGGCCCCGGCGACGGTGCAAGGCGTGTTCCACCCGTCCTACCGCAGCCTGCAGGCCCAAGCCGCGCAGCTGTTGGGCCAGCAGGATCTGAGCATCATCAAAGGGGGCGGCGGCGAATTCGAGCGACATCCCTCCAAGGACATCGCCCTGTTCGGCCTGCGCGACGGGGCGCATATCCAGCAGACCGCCGCGTCAATCCTGCATGACACCCGGCGTTTGCATGAAACAGGCGATGTCATCGACCTGCATGGCCTGTGGCAGGGACGCGTGGACGACCCTTTCGCAATCGCCACGGTGACCGGCACTGCGGCACTTGCGCTGTGGACGCTGAAGGCGTCTCCGACGCTCTCTCAAGCCGACCAATTGGCGCGCAGCCTTTGGGACCAGCGACACCAGTCAAAGGAGCAATCCGCATGAAGACATTTCCAATGTTCCTGCAAATGGCGGGCCGCCGCGTCGTGATCATGGGGGGCGGCGAGCAGGCCGCCCAGAAGGCGCGACTGATCCTGAAAACCGAAGCGACGGTCGAGATCTGGGCCGCTACATTCGATGCCGAACTGTCGGACCTTGCTGCATCGGGCCGTGTCACACTTCACGACGGTCCAATCACCCCGAATAGCTTTTCAGACACCGCGCTGGCCTTTATCGCCACTGGCTGCCCTGGTGCGGACATGGCGCTGCATGTTTTGGCCAAAGAGGCCGGGGCGATTGTTAACGTGGTCGACCAGCCACAGCTTTGCGACGCGATCACGCCTTCCATCGTGGACCGTGATCCGGTGGTCGTAGCCATCGGTACCGAGGGGGCAGCCCCGGTGCTGGCCCGCCAGATCAAGACGAAAGTAGAGGAAATGCTGGAGCCGCGGCTGGGGGATCTAGCTGCACTTGCGGGCCGGTTGCGGGGGAAAGCGTCTGCGCGCCTTGATCCGCGCGCGCGTCGCGATCTGTGGCGTTGGGTTTTCAACGACAGCCCGCGCTGGATGTTTGCCGCCGGTGCCGAACGCGCGGCGGCCAAGCGTATCAAGTCGGCCATTGAAACGGGCGACTTCGGCACCGCTGCGGGCGGCAGCGTCAGCCTTGTTGGCGCAGGACCGGGGGCGAAGGATCTGATCACCCTGCGCGGCGTGCAGCGTCTGCAAGAAGCGGATGTGATCTATTATGACCGGTTGCTTGACCCTGAAATCCTTGAATTGGCCCGTCGTGACGCCGAGCGCATTTACGTCGGCAAGGCTCCGGGCTGTCACAGCTGGCCGCAAGAGAAAATCACGCAGACCCTGGTGATGGCTGCCAAACGCGGCCAGCGCGTTGTGCGTCTGAAATGTGGTGATCCGGGGGTGTTCGGGCGCAGCACAGAGGAAGTCGATGCGCTGAAAGCCAGCGGTATCGCATTCGAGATCATTCCCGGCGTCACCGCCGCATGCGCCGCGGCCGCGAGCATCGGTGAAAGCCTGACGGATCGGGGCAAGATCGACACCGTGGTGCTGACGACCGGCCATCGCCAAGATGGATATACGGTGCCCGAACCGATCAAGGATATCAGACCCGGCACATGCGTGGCGCTTTACATGGCCGTGGGGGCTGCGCCACAGATTGTGGATCACCTAAAGACAGCGCATCCGGGGGTTCAGTTCGACCTGCAAATCGCCGCGAAAGCGCAGCGCAAGGATCAGAAGATTTTGCGGTGCTCCCTTCAAGATCTGGAAGCGACGCTGAGCGCTAATAGGATCGCAGGCGAGGCCATGCTGTTCATCCGGTGGCCTCGGGAGGCCCATCAGGCCGATATGCCCTCGGTGCAAAGCGCAGTGGGGCGCGTCGTATCGATGGTGCAAGACTGACCCTTGGTGACGATCCCCGCGGGGATGTTGCGGAATTGACCTATCCGAGTAAATTTGTCAGAAAATGGTTTCAGAATTCTGGAGCTGTCTCAGCGCGTCGTCATGTCATCCGGCCCTCTATCAAAATCCTATGTGCCACAGGTTTTTGTCCCTCGTATGGAGGCGCAGACCCGCAACCTGCGCACGATCAAGCCCTTACGGTTTCGGCCCTTGTCGGGGGCTGTCGCAGATGTCTGGCATGTCGACGGGGACCAAGGGGGCGGCGGGTATTACACCGCGCCGGATCCGCGCCTTGTCGTCTTTCTGGATGACACCCCGCCGCTGATCGCGCTTTGAACGGGCGAGGGGACGACGGCCCAATTCGGAACGCGGGCTTTCTTTGTACCGGCAGGCACCCCGTTGTGGAGCAAGCTGGGCAAGGCCCAAAGGCTCAGCCATATCGATTTCCATTTTGACGCAGCTGCATTGCAGACACGGCTTGGTGCGATCGGTGTATCAGAGCTGCCCCGCCGCGTGATGTTTGCGCCGGAGGATAGCGTGCTGCTGACCCTTGGCCGTCTGGCGGCCCGCGAAGTGGAGACCCCTCAACGCGGGACGATGGTCTTGGAAGGCCTGCTGCAATCGCTTTTGGGCGCAGTGATGGACCCGGCGTCGCAAAACGCCCTGCCTGCGTCCGGCGGGCTGTCGCCTCAGCATATGACGGCGGTTCGGCAGTACATGGCGCAGAATATATTTCGCCCCGTCGGTGTGGGAGAATTGGCCGATTTGGCGGGGCTCTCCGAAAGCTGGTTCAGCCGCGCGTTCAAGCAAACCTCGGGTCTGTCGCCGCAACGCTGGATCGCCGAGTGTCGCGTCGTCGCCGCCAAGGAGATGATGGCCGACCCCGGACGCCCCCTTGCCGACATCGCGGCGGCAACCGGTTTTTCCGATCAAGCCCATCTGTCACGGGTCTTTCGCCGGTCTGTCGGGGTGCCGCCATCGCAGTGGCGACGCGATATTCAGTGATACGTTTACAGCGGATTGGGACAAATGACGGCGGATGCGTTCAAGACGCCGCCTTATAACTGAGTTAAATACTCGGAAAAATAAACAGCGGGACGTATATCCATGAAGTTCACCTTTTTCTTGATGCTGGGGACCAGCGCGCTGGCCCTGTCTGCCGGTGTGGCGATGGCGCAGGACGCCGTTGATCTGGGCGAGATCATTATCCAGTCCGAAGAAGACCCGACCGGCCCGGTGGTGGGCTATGCCGCGGGCACCACGGCGTCGACCAAAAGCGGGCGGTCCTTGCTGGAAACGCCGTCCTCCGTCACGGTGGTCACCACCGACCAGATCGAGGATACGGCCGCCAACAATCTGTCAGAGGCGCTTGGCTATGCGGCGGGTGTCGTGACCGAAGCCTATGGGGCGGACCCGCGGTTTGATTCAATTTCGGTCCGCGGGGCGGACCTGCAAAACCAGATTTACCTCAACGGGTTGCAATTCAGCCGCTCTACGCGCCCGAACTATGGCGCGCCCTCGCTTGATCTTTACGGCATGGAACGGGTGGAGCTTCTGCGCGGCCCCAATTCGGTGCTATACGGGGCAGGGTCGCCCGCCGGGCTGGTGAACCTGATCCAGAAACGCGCGCAATCTGATGGCGACACGACCGAGCTGGGCCTGCATGCGGATGGCAACGGGTCCTATTATGTCTTTGGTGATGCCAACCGCGTGGTCGATGACCGCTTTGCTTACCGCATCGTCGGCAAGGCGGGCAATCGCGTTCTGGGGATCGATGAATACGACAACCCCGGGGCCTATCTGGGCTTTGCCGCGAAATACCACGCGACCGATGCAACGACGGTAGAATTCCTGCTGTCCTATCAGGATGACGACCCGGATTCCCCCTCGGGCGTGCCCAACGGGCTGGTCGGCACCCGTTCCGACGAAGACCTGCGCGACTTCTACTTCGGCAATGAGGCATTGGAGTACGGCGACCGCAAGGTGCTTAATCTGGGCGCGCAGGTCACCCACACGTTTGATAATGGCTGGCGGCTGGTCAGCAACACGGGCGTGACGAAATTCGACTGGTCCTATTCCAACCTTTCTGTCGGCGGCGTGACCGGCCCCGATGTGGCGCGCACACAGCTGTTGCAAGACGAAGATGTGACGTCTTATGCCACGGACCTGCGGCTTGAAGGCTCGGCGCTGACCGGCGATGTGCTGCATAATCTCGCCTTTGGTATCGATGCCAGCCGGTTCGAAGAATCCGCGCTCAGCGTGTTTTACTATGGTCAGGACAGCATTGATGTTGCCGCGCCAGACTACAGCCCGATCACGCCGGTGCGCGACGGGGCAAGCTGGTATGCGAACAAGAATGTGACCGTGGAACAGGTCGGCATCTACGCCAGCGACGAAATCGAATATGGCAATTGGCGCGCTGGTCTGGCCCTGCGCCATGATCGCAACCAATCCGAAGGGCAGTCCAACACGCTCTACACCGTTCCGGGCTCTGGCGGCACGCCCGGCACCGTTGATCTGACACGCGACGACAGCGCCACCACCGGTCAGGCAAGTCTTGGCTATGTCTGGGACAATGGCGTGTCGGCCTACCTGTCCTATGGCACCTCGTTCCAAAGCTTTGCAGAACCGGGCGATACGGGCACAGCGCTTGACCCGACCACGGGCGAGCAATGGGAAGTTGGCGCGAAATACCTGCCCGCCACCCTTGATGCGTATCTGTCGGCTTCGGTCTATCAGCTCGAAGAAAAGAACCGCCCCGTCTATGTACAGAATGGGGCCGGTGTGCGGGCCTATGATCAGGTCGGCAAATCCCGCATCCGCGGGCTAGAGCTGGAAGGCCGTGCCAATCTGGCCGACGGCTGGAGCGTGACGGGCGGCTACTCCTTTACCGACAGCGAGATCATCGGCGGTGACAACAATGGCAACGAACTGGGGCTGACCCCGAAACATACCTTCAAGCTGTGGGCATCAAAAGAGATACAGGGCGGGCCGCTTGCCGGGCTGACCGTGGGCGCAGGCGCGCGGTTCATCGGAGAACGCTATGCGTTCAACGCCAATGCCAATCAGCTCGACTCTGTGACGCTGCTGGATGCGGCCGTGTCCTATGACTTTGACGACGGCACGGAACTGCAGGTCAATGTGACCAACCTGACAGACGAGGCCTATGTGTCGTCGGTGGGCTATTTCTCGACCTACTATGGCGACGGGCGCACGATCTCTGCGACGCTGTCCAAGAAGTGGTAAAGCCCATCACCCTGACGCGCCGCGCGATCATTGCCACAGGAGCCTGCGCTCTTGTGGCATCTCGCGCGCGCGGCGCACGCGGTTGGGGGGGATCGCGCCTCGCCGCGATTGACTGGGCGATGGCGGAAACCGCTGCCGCCCTCGACCTGCCGTTGGTTGCCGTGGCAGAGAAACGTCAATTCCTGCGCGGTACGGCGGTGACGCTGCCCCCGGGCTGTGCGGATGTCGGGTTGCGCGGCAGCCCCAACCTCGAAGCGCTGAGCCTTGTCGCCCCTGACCTGATCCTGTCGTCGAATTTCTACAGTTTCGTTGAACCGCAGCTGGGACGTATCGCACCGGTGTTCACGCAAAATATGTTCATCCCGACCGTACCGGCGCTGCCCAAGGCGCTGTCGGGGCTGGAGACATTGGCCATACAGCTGGACCAAGGAGAGGTTGGCCACCTGGTGCGTCAGGACTTTGAGACCGCTTTCGATGCGCTGCGCGCACGGGTGACAAGCTTTGCCGCGCGCCCCTTTGTGGTGATGACGGTGGGGGATGCGCGTCATGTGCAGATCTATGGCAGCGACAGCCTGTATGGCGGGGCGCTTCGCCGGATCGGCCTGACGAATGCCTGGGACGGCGATACTGAATTCGGATTCAATGCCCCCGTCCCTCTGTCCAGATTGATCGATTTTCCGCAGGCGCATCTGGTCATCGCGGGCGCTTTGCCGGTCACTGCACGGCGCGCGATTGGCCAAAGCGCGCTTTGGTCCGCGCTGCCCCCCGTGCGGGCGGGTCGCGTGTCGTATCTACCCGATCAGATGCCCTTTGGCGGGGCGCCTTCCGGGCTGCGTTTTGCGTCCCATCTTGTGACGGCGCTGGAAGCCGCATGATCCGTCCGCCCTTTTTGACGCTGCCCCTTGTGGCCGCCATCGGCGCGGCGTGCCTATGGACCATCGCAGCCCTTGCCGCCCTGCCCGCGGCGCAATGGGTGCTGCCTATCGCAGGGCCGCAAGACCTGTCGCCCGAACAGATCCTCTTTGCCTTCGGGTTGATGCCGCGGGCGGTGATTGCCCTGCTGATCGGGGCGCTTCTGGGGCTGTCGGGCGCCTTGATGCAGGCGGTGCTGCGCAATCCGTTGGCTGATCCGACGACCCTTGGCGTGGCCTCGGGTGCACAGCTGGCGCTGGTCTGCGCCACGCTGCTATGGCCGAATATGCTCGCCCTTGGTCCCGGCCCTGTCGCATTGGTCGGAGGCGGGCTTGCAGCGCTGATTGTCATGGCGCTTGGCGCGCGGCGTAGCTTTGCGCCTGTTACGGTCACCATCGCGGGGATGCTGGTGGGCATGCTTGCCTCGGCCATCTCTACCGCTCTCACATTGGGGCAGGGGCATTACCTGCTGTCGCTGGTGATCTGGAACGGCGGATCGCTTTCACAAGACAGCTGGCACGGGGTGATCCGACTGACTGTGGTGCTGGTGCTGGGGGCGGCGGGGGCCGCCTTGCTGGTGCGGCCACTGGTGGTCCTAAGTCTTGGCGGAGCCACGGCCAAGGCGCTTGGGACGCAGGTCGGGGCGATACGGGTCGCGGCGCTTGCGTTGGCGGTGTGCGTCTCGGCCATGGTCTCTGCCGAGGTGGGACTGGTCGGGTTTGTCGGGCTGGCGGCACCGGCCTTGGCACGGCGTTTTGGCGCGCGCAGCGTGGCGCAGGTTCTGCTGGCCGCACCACTGGCGGGCGCGCTGCTGCTGTGGCTGGTGGACAGCGCGCTGCTGGCGCTTGCTGCCTTTGGGCTGCCAGAACTGCCGACGGGCGCGCTGACCGGGCTGATCGGCGGGCCGCTTTTGATCGCTTTGCTCCCGCGGTTGCGCAACATTGTCCCGCCTGAGGCCGAGCGTAACGACAGTCTACCACCGCGGGCGCCGCGCCCGTGGCGGCGGGTTGCTCTGCTGGCCTGCGCGACGGTCGCCTTTGCCGTGCTGAGCCTGTTTGGCACCCGCGGGCCTGATGGCTGGGGCGTGATATCGGGCGCGATTGCGGCGAGTTTCGTGCCATTGCGGGCCACGGCCATTCTGGCGGCTGCCGCTGCCGGAGCGCTGCTGGCGCTTTCGGGCGCCGCCCTGCAACGGGTGACGGCAAACCCGATGGCCGCGCCCGAGGTTCTGGGCGTGACCGGTGGTGCCGCGCTTGGCTATGCGGCGACGCTGTTCCTGCTGCCTACCCCGTCGCCCGTGGCGCTGGCGCTCGGGTCTTCTGGCGGGGCGGCGGCGACGCTGATCATCCTGTCCGCCTATGCGGCGCGCAGTGATATGGCATCGGCGCGGCTGTTGCTGGCGGGACTGGCGATCGGAGCCTTCGCCTCGGCCCTGCTGGCGGCGATTATGGCGTCAGGTGATCCCAGAGCATGGTCCTTGCTGGGGTGGCTTGCGGGAAGCGCGACACGGGTCACGGTCGCAGGGGCGATGGCGCTTTCCGCGATGGCGGTGGCGGCGCTTGGCGCGGCGCTTTTGCTGTCGCGCTGGTTCGACATCCTGCCGCTGGGATCGGGTGTCGCGCAGGGTCTGGGGGTGCCGCTTGGCGTCGTGCGGCTTGCAGTTGTGCTGGCGGCAGGGCTGGCCACCGGCGCGGCAAGCGTGCTGGTCGGCCCGGTCAGTTTCGTTGGCCTGATGGCCCCGCATATCGCCCGCAGCCTTGGCCTGCTGCGCCCTGCGCCGTTTCTGGCTGCCAGCTGGTGTCTGGGTGCATTGCTCATGAGCCTCGCGGCCTTTGGCGCGCGCACCGCCAGCTACCCCTACGACCTGCCGCTGGGGCTTTTCGCGACGCTGATCGGCACGCCCTGGCTTTTCATTGCCCTGCTCGGACGGAGACACGCATGACCCTCTTTACGCTTGAAAATGTCTGCTTTGACGTGCCCAAGCGGCGGCTGGTTGATCACCTTTCCTTGGCGATCAAGCCCGGGATCACGGCGCTTGTCGGGCGCAACGGGTCGGGCAAATCAACGCTGCTGAAAATGCTCGCTGCGCAAACCCGGCCGAGCGCCGGAACCATCCACTATGGCGGCCAAGATCTGAGGGACTGGAAGCCGCGGGATTTTGCCCGCGATCTGGCGTTTCTGCCGCAGGTGACGCCCCCGACCGAAGGGCTGTGGCTGGAGGAGCTGGTCGCGCTTGGCCGGTACCCGTGGCGCGGAGCCTTGGGTCGATTGGGCCCCGAGGATCGCTTTATAATTGATACGGCGATTGCGCAATGTGGTCTGGAGCACAAGCGCGGCCAGATGGTCGACACCATGTCGGGCGGGGAAAAACAACGGTCGTGGATAGCGATGATGCTGGCGCAGGGGGCGCGTAGCCTGCTGCTGGATGAGCCGATCTCGGCGCTGGATGTGGCCCATCAGATCGAAGTGCTGGGGCTGCTGCGTGAAACGGTCAACGCCGGGTCGTTTTCTGCCGTGGTGGTGCTGCATGACGTGAATATGGCGGTGCGCTTTTGCGACCATGTTATCGCGCTGGATGCCGGGCGCGTGGCGCTTGAAGGCGCGGCGCACTGCCTGCTTGACCCGGACGCGCTTCAGCGGATCTACGGACTGCCCATGCAGGTCATCGACACAAAGCCCAGCCCGGTCGTTCATCCGATTTGACCCCGACCATATTCATCCGAAAGCCAGCCTTATGCTCCGCCAATTTTTCGAATACTATCGTCCCCACACGCGCCTGTTCTGGGTGGACTTCGGCTCTGCTGTGCTGTCCGGCTTGCTGGAGCTTGCCTTCCCGCTTGCCATCACCGCCTTCATCGATCACCTGCTGCCGCTTGGCGACCTGAGGCTGACCATACTGGCCGCGATTGGGCTGTTGCTGGTGTATCTGGTCAATACCGCGCTGATGGGGGTGGTGATCTATTGGGGGCACCGTCTGGGGATCGAGATCGAGACCGAGATGCGCCGCCGCGCTTTTTCGCATCTGACCCGGCTGTCTTGGCGCTGGTATGACCGTGCGCGTACCGGCAAGCTTGTCGCCCGCGTGACCCGCGATCTGGAAGAGATAGGCGAGGTCGCGCACCACGGCCCCGAAGACCTGTTTATCGCGGTGGTCACTTTTGTTGGGGCGTTTGCGTTGATGATCAATCTGCATGTCACGCTCGCCCTGATTACGGTCGTGATCGTGCCGCTGATGATCTGGGTCGTGGCCGTTTACGGGGCGCGCATGACACGGTCCTGGCGCGATATCTATGCGCGTGTGGGGGCCTTTAACGTGCGCCTGGAGGAAGCCATCAGCGGCATCCGGGTCTTGCAGGCCTTTGCCAATGAAGGTCACGAAGAAACGTTGTTCGCGCGTGACAACGCAGCCTATCGCAGGACCAAACTGTCGGCCTATGCGATCATGGCGAAGGCCAGTGCGATTCATTACATGGGCCTGCGTTTCGTGCAGGTTGTGGTGATGGTGGCGGGTGCGGGTTTTGTGCTGGAAGGGTCGCTGACCACGGGCGGCTTTGTCGGCTTCCTGCTGCTGGTCAGCGTCTTTTTCCGCCCGCTGGAGAAAATTGCCGCTGTGATTGAAACCTATCCCCGCGGTATCGCCGGTTTCCAACGCTACACCGAATTGTTGCAGACCGACCGCGATGTCAGCGATCGGCCGGATGCCGTCGCAGTGACCGTCACGCAAGGCGAGGTCGCTTTTGAAGATGTGTCATTTGCCTATGACAGCCCGTTGCCCATTCTGCACAACGTCACCTTGACCGCCAAAGCCGGTGAGACAGTGGCTTTCGTCGGGCCGTCGGGTGCAGGCAAGACAACGCTTCTGGCATTGCTCCCGCGGTTTTACGACCCTTCCGGCGGGCGGATCACGATTGATGGGATCGACATTGCGGATATGACCCTGAACAGTCTGCGCTCTCAGATCGGGTTGGTCTCTCAGGATGTGTTCCTATTCGGGTCCACCCTGCGCGAGAATATCCTGTACGGCAAACTCGATGCCACGGCGGCGGAACTGGATGCCGCGGTCGAGAATGCCCAGTTGTGCGCGCTCGTCTCCGCACTGCCCGAGGGGCTGGAAACCATCGTGGGTGAGCGGGGTGTCATGCTGTCGGGCGGGCAGAAGCAGCGCGTCGCCATTGCCCGCGCTTTCCTGAAAAACCCGCCGATCCTGATCCTGGACGAGGCAACATCGGCGCTGGATCGCGAGACGGAGCGTGACATCCAGCAGGCGTTGGAGCGGCTTTCAAAGGGCCGCACCACGCTCATTATCGCGCATCGGCTTGAGACAGTGAAACATGCCGACCAGATCATCGTCATGGAGGCAGGGCGCAAGGTCGAAGCCGGAACACACGACAGCCTGCGCGCGCGCAATGGCCTTTACGCGCGGCTGACCTGACACGCATTTTACAACGCGTGGGTCGGTCGGGCGTGCTTCTGGATCAGTTGGGGAAAGTCACCTTAGGCCGTTCGTCGTCTCGGGCAGGCGCAAGACGGCGGCGAAACCGCGCGGGCTCAGTTCCCGGGGTACGTAAATTTCAAGTTGGCATCCGGACTGGGCGCATAGATCTTGTATGATCGACAGTCCCAGCCCGTATCCATCTGACAGCGCGCCACGCCGGTTGAACCGCTGCTTTATGCGGTCGAGGTCCGCGGGTGAGAGAGGGGCGCAATCGTTCACGACGGCAACTCTCCCCGATTGGCTGGCGTCTACAACCGTGGGCAAAGGGCCGCTAGCGTGCTTCAGGGCGTTGTCGAACATATTGTTCAGGATGATCCCAAGGGCATCCGGATCAACGCGCGTTGAAAAATGTGTTTCGGGAAACTTCAATTCGATCTTTTCCGGGGTGCGGCTTCGGCTGCGCATCTCGGACATCAAAAGCGTGATCACCGGGGAAACATCCGTCGCGACCGCATTGAGGCCCAGTCCTGATTGCGCCCTTGATAATTGCAATAGGCGCTCGATCAAGCGCTCAAGCCGCTTCAGACCGGTTTCGATTTCGACGATATTGTCGATCTTTGCGGGGTCGCTCAGCTTTGCCCGCAGCCGCTGCGCCTGCGCCAGACAAATGGCAACGGGGGTGCGCAATTCATGCGCGGCATTCGTGGCAAAGGCACGTTCTGCGGTGATGGCGCGGTCAAGTCGCCCCATGAGCCCGTCAAGCGTATCAATCGCCGGGGTTATTTCGGAAAAGACATTCTCGCGTTCAATCGGGGAAAGGTTGTGTTCGTTCTTTTCTGCGATGTTCCGGCTGAGCTCGGCAATCATCGCGACTGATCGTCGAACCGCCCAGAAGGAGGATAACGCAAATAGCGCCCCCAACAGGCCAAAACCGATCGCCACAGCGATCACCACATCGGTTATCGCCTCATTGCGTTCCACCATCGGCTCGGCCACAACGACGCTGCCCGTCTCGGGCTGATCTGAACGGAGCATGATAAAGCGATGCCCGGCGGCGGTGCTTAGCCCCGTGGCCAATGGCGTGGGAAGCGCAAAAGCACCAACGCTTTTTGACTGCGCGTAGACCTGACCATCCGGATCCAGATACCACATCAACGCGCGTTCATCCGGCTTACGCAGTTTGCTTTCAAAATCCAGCAAGCCGCCCACGTCAAAGCCCGCGTCGCCTTGGGTCGTTTCGATGAACTCCACCAAGAGATGCGCCTTGCCAATCAGGCTGGCGTCAAGCAGCTCGTCATACTCGTCCTTGAAGATATGCTGGACGATCAAAACGCCAATCACCATCACCGCCAGCCCGGGCACAAGCAGCGACCCAAGCAGCGACTGAACCAGACTTTTGTGGCGGAGTGTCATGAGGTCAAGGCGTAGCCTAAACCACGGTGCGTGGCGATAAGGTCTTTGCCTAATTTCGTGCGCAAACGGCTGATATGTGCCTCGATCGCGTTGCTTTCGACTTCTTCGCCGTAGTCATAGATGGCAGCTTCAAGGCTCTCCTTCGGCACGATCTGGGGTTTGCGGCGCAGTAGCGTTTCGAAGACGCCCCATTCCTTAGCGGTCAGACGTACGGGCTGCTCAGCGCGCATGACGGTGTGATCGGACAGATTGACCACCACATCGTGCAGCTGAACCGTTTGGGCAAACTGGTTGGCGCTGCGTCGACAGACGGTATGGATGCGCGCTTTGACCTCATCTAGGTCAAAAGGCTTGATCACATAGTCATCAGCACCTCTGTTCAACCCCTCTATCCGGTCCGACACCTTGTCGCGGGCGGTGAGAATGAGGATCGGCGTGCGTATGGCCTTTGCCCGCAGTTTGCTTAGAAAATTCAACCCGTCGCCATCAGGCAACTGCAGGTCCAGAAGTACGACATCATAGGATAGCGTACGCAGCGCGGCGTCTGCCTCGTCCAGGGTGCAGAACCATTCGACAATGTGGCGATCCGCCTCCAGATGCTCTTTCAGCGGCCGCGCCAAAGCTTTTTCATCCTCGATCAAGAGTATGCGCATAATGTTACTGTCCAGTTCCGAGACGCGGCTTAGCCAATTCGGCTGCCGCTGACATGATCATAGTTTCAGGCTTGGGGCATTCTATTTTCTGCGACCGGCTCATCGGCATATCTCAGGCCATCCCGAAATAGCGCAAAGCGACCACAGCCATGAAAAAACCGTTCGCGAAAAGCAAGCACATGGTTGCGAGCGAACCAAGGTCTTTGGCGTCACGGGCGAAAACCTCCCACTGTGGAGCGAGGTGGTCGACGATACATTCGATCGCCGTATTCAGAGCCTCGACCGCGACAAGAGCCGAAAAGAGGACCAGAAAGACCAGAAAATCAGCGACACCCGCATCCATGATGTAGAGCAGAACACTACCGATTGGCAGCGCCACAATGATATGCCTGAACGCGGTTTCCATCCAAAGACGTCGCAGCCCGCCAATCGAATAGCCCGCAGCGGCAAACAGATGGGCGACCCCCGTAACGCGTTCGGGTTTCTCAAGCGGTTTGATAATTTCCGGCTTCATATCTTGGCCACCTCAGCATTTGTTTTGCAGGAATCGAAGATATCCAGATCGGGGTTACGCTCTGCGGTGTTGATGTCGAGCATCCCAAGTAGGGAATGGAACAGGTTGTCGTGTGACAGCGGCTTGTCCTTCTGTTCCGCCACACAGCTTTCATCGATGCCAAAGCGGGTTCGGAATGCGTCTGACATCCATAGGAGCATCGGAACATGGGTCTGCGTGTCCGGGGCCATGAAATAGGGTGCCCCGTGCAAATACAGCCCGCGTTCGCCAAGCGATTCACCGTGGTCGGACACATAAAGCAGTGACGTGGCCAAAGCTTCATTCGCGGCAAGCATTTTTATCGTCTGGGCAAGGATCTGATCCGTATAGGCGATGGTGTTATCATAGGCATTGGTGATCTCCTGCGGGGTGCATTTCTTGAACTCCGCCGTACGGCATGCGGGTATGAAGCGTTCAAATGCCGCCGGATAGCGCTGATAATAGGTCGGCCCGTGACTGCCGATCTGGTGCAGAACCAGGACCGTGTCCTGCTTGATCGATGCGATGTAGTCTTTCAACGGCTCAAGGAATATGCCGTCGATACATTCACCCGTTGCACAGAACTCCGGGTCGGTCAGATCGTTGAATCTGCGTGTCTTGAACCGTGCGGCAATCGCTTTGTCGCCGGTGTTATTGTCCCACCATTCGACCTGCAGCCCGGCATGCCCGAAGACATCTAGCACATTCTCGGTCGAGGTGCCTTTTTCAAAGCTGTAGTCATCTCGGCTGTATTTTGAGAACATACAAGGCAGTGACACCGCCGTGGCAGTGCCACAGGACTGGATATTGCTGAAGTTGATAATTGGCAGCTTGGACAGCTCTGGGTTCGTGTCGACGCCGTATCCGTTCAAGCTGAAATTCTGCGCCCGCGCGGTTTCCCCCGCAACGACAACGGTCAGCATAGGCTTTTGCGGCGCGTCATAGGCAGAACCGCCCCTTGCATCCGTTCCGGTGCTGGTGAGGACCAGATTGGCCGAACGCGACATCATCTTGGCGTATCGGATCGCGCCTACCAACGGGGCACCGGGCTGGTAGCTGCTCATGAAATCCTTCCGCTCGCGCAGGATCGACGCATAGGATTTCAGGTCTGACATCAGCAATCCTGCGGCCAATGCAAGGCTGACAACAAAGGTCACTATCGGCGTTACAGCCGCCCTGATCCGCGTCTGGGGTCGAATTGGCACCCAGATCACGATGAGCGCGGGCAACACACCGAAGCCAATAATATGGGTGATGTAGCCAGGTGTTATCAGATGCCGGGATTCCGCGACGGTGGTCACCATGACATTTTGGATCATGTCGCGGTCAACGATAATGCCAAGTGTATCGACGTAATAAGACGTCATGGCGGCCAGTATAAGCATCGAGACCAGAAACGGTTTAACCGTCCACGGGTATGCGAACAGGCTGAAGGCGGCCAGCGTCAAACAGAACACAGCCCCCATAAAACCCGCGAGCGACAATAGGTGGCCCGAGAAGACATCCCTTGAGATGTTCCAGAATGTGCTATTATCGACACTGAACACGAATGCGATGGAAAGAACGGTCAGCAGCACGGGGGAGATGCTTATCCGTTCACGCAGAACGGCTAGCCGGGATAAAAGGGTCTTCACAGAGGCCATAATAGAGCTTTCGCAGATTTAGATGCGTGCTCATGACCAGCGTAAGCTTACGAAAAGCTTACGATCGGAATTTTTCATTTCTAAAAGGTAAATTGTACATGGAGAACGAAATCGGCGACGCAGCAGTTCGAGAAAGGCCCGGGCTCGTGCGCCTCCTTGCGTGGTACGCGATATTTGGCTGCATCCTGTTTTCGGGGATGATCCTGATCGCGGATTTTGTTGTTCCGGGCCACGACTGGATCGCCGACACCATCAGCGATCTTGGTGCGGGTGAATATGAATATATCGTCGATATCGGCATCTATGGGTTTTCGGCTTCACTGATATCGGTCGCTTTACTTGCCGCGCATATTCATCTGGGCAATTGGCGCTGGAGCGTCGGGATCGTGGGCTTCACCGTCTTGGGGCTGATTGTCTTCCTTGTTGGCGCGCGGAATGAATACGGCGACAACGACAGCGATGGCGTCGTGATCCATAGCTACCTGGTCTATGCTCTTGGCCTTCTTATGGCGATCCTGCCGTGGTCCATGTCAGACGGGGCGCGCTGCTGCGGTGCGATATACGGCAGACTCCTTGTCGGTCTCTCCGCGCTCTGGACCGTCTCGGCACCGGTCTTTTTCATGCTACCCACCGATGTCGACGGTCTTTACGAACGGTATCTCGGTGTGATTGCCATGGCGACGGTGATCACTCTGGCGGTATTGTTTCTGCGCCGGCAGGGACGCGGATAGGGTCACGGCTGCTGCATTCGCTTATGCCCGCTTCAACGGACGTGGCTGCGGCATGCTGCAGCGCCTGATGCGTCTGGCGAAAGCAAAGCAGCCCCGCCGGTCATCCGGCAGGGCTGCGCTTTATGTCTTACAGGCTCGCGTCCAGGGCGGCGAGGATCGCGTCGCCCATTTCGGAGGTCGAGATGGGTGAGCCGCCTTCGGGGCCCATCAGATCCGCGGTGCGTGCCCCATCGGCCAGCACTTTTTCAACGGCTTTTTCCAGACGCGCGGCTTCATCGCCCTGGTCGAAGGAGTAGCGCAGCGCCATTGCAAAGCTGAGGATACAGGCGATGGGGTTCGCCTTGCCTTGACCCGCGATATCGGGGGCAGAGCCGTGGACGGGCTCGTACAGCGCTTTGGGGCGGCCATCGGCATTGGGCGCACCCAACGAGGCAGAGGGCAGCATCCCCAGCGAACCCGTCAGCATCGCGGCACAATCGGACAGGATATCGCCGAACAGGTTGTCGGTGACGATCACGTCGAACTGCTTGGGCGCGCGCACCAGCTGCATCGCGCCGTTGTCGGCGTACATGTGGGACAGCTCGACATCGGGGTAGTCTTCGTCATGCACCTTCTGCACGACTTCGCGCCACAGGATGCCGCTTTCCATGACATTGGCTTTCTCCATCGAGCAGACTTTGTTGCCCCGACGACGTGCCAGTTCAAAGGCTGACCGCGCGACACGGTCGATCTCGGATTCGGTGTAGCGCTGTGTATTGATGCCGACGCGTTCGTTGCCTTCCTCGAAAATACCGCGGGGTTCGCCAAAGTAGACACCCGATGTCAGTTCGCGCACGATCATGATGTCGAGCCCGGCAACGAGGTCTTTCTTCAGCGAGGAGAAATCCGCCAGCGCGTCAAAACACTGTGCCGGACGCAGGTTCGAAAACAGGTCCATTTCCTTGCGCAGGCGCAGCAGGCCGCGTTCGGGTTTCACGGAGAAATCAAGCTCGTCGTATTTCGGCCCGCCAACGGCACCGAGCAGAACAGCATCCGCCGCCAGCGCTTTGGCCATCGTGTCGTCATGCAGGGGGGTGCCGTGTTTGTCATAGGCGGCACCGCCGACCAGATCGTGATCCACGTCAAAGGCCAGATCGCGCTTGTCGCCAAACCAGTCGATGATGCGAACAACCTGGCCCATGACCTCGGGGCCGATGCCGTCACCGGCGA
Source organism: Sulfitobacter sp. SK025 (assembly GCF_003352105.1). Lineage (NCBI taxonomy): Bacteria > Pseudomonadati > Pseudomonadota > Alphaproteobacteria > Rhodobacterales > Roseobacteraceae > Sulfitobacter > Sulfitobacter sp. SK025. The sequence goes on from NZ_CP025808.1 coordinate 580,182, forward strand.
GGATTAGCAATGTGGGGTTGGCCATGCGATGTCTCCTGAAAAATACGTTGATAGCGGGGTAGCGCGGGGAGGCAGAGGGGTCAAGAACGGCTAGCGGTCAAGATCGACCCAGACCACGCCATGGCGGCTGGCAGCAGGGTCGCGGGCCACGCCAGCGGCGACGACGCGCCAGTCGGTTGAGGGCAGCAAATAGTCGACACGCATATCGCCCAAACCGTCGAAGGTGACGGTGGGCTGACCCTTCAGCGGGTCTTGCAGCGCCGGGTGATCCAACAGCGTCTGGATCGCGACGCGCAGCCCTTCGCCTTTCGCCGGATCAAGATTGGCATCCCCCAGCAGGATAAAACGGTCTGTTGGCGGCGGGTCGAAGCTGCCTGCCAGATAGTGGTCCCAGAACAGGACTTCATCATGGTTGCGTTTGCCGTTGCGGTCCTCTGGTCCGTCGAACACAGGGGGCGTCGCATAAAAGGTCAGCAGGGTCAGGGGCGCTTGGTCCGGGATGTCGAGGGGCACGACCCATGCCCCGTGCGAAGCGAGCCGCTGCACCTCTTGCGCCGCGGCAGAGGGGAAGGGGGCACCGTCCGTCTGCGGCAGCAGCGCATCGGGCAGGTCACGCCACAGAAAATCGCTGTAATCCTGAACATCGGTGCGCAGCACGGGATAGCGCGACAGGATCGCCATCGCGCCCGCGCCGAAGAAGCGGCCATAGCCCTGACCATCGCGCGCGCCGCCCGTTTTACCGTCGCCGTCCATATCCAAACCCGTGGGCCGTCCCGCATTCGGGGGCAGCGCGAAACGGTAGGGGTAGCTGGGGCCAGCCTCGCCAACCCTGTCCGCCAAAGCGCCAAGCGTTGTGCCGCCAAGATCGTAATCCACCCCCTGCAGCACGATGATATCGGCAGCAACATCCGCCAGCAGGCGCGTCACAGCGGTAATCTGCGGGTCCGACCCTTTGGCAATGTCGCGCAGCAGCAGACCCGGTCCGGCCCGCGATAATTCGGTGTTGAAGGTGGCGATGCGCAGAGGCTCTGCCACCGCGGGGGATGCGGCCAGCAGGACGCCTGCGATCAGGCTGGCTGCAAGCCGTGATCTTTCTCCGCCTCGTCGGCATAGGCGCGACGGCGTTTCTCTTCGATCATCTCTGCGATCTTGCCCATGGCAATGCCGCGCATGATGATGCTGGCAGGAAGGAAGGCCCATGCGGCGACTGTCCAGATCTGGGTATGCGGGTTTTGCAGTGTAATCGGGTCTAGCAGATCGGCCGCCGCTTTGACTACTGCGGGGATCAGGAAGGGCAGAAGGAAGCCAAGCGCGATATTGATGCGTGCGTCCCGTTGCAGACGATAGATGACATCGCCGCCCGCGGTCGGGTCGAACAGGGGCAGGTTCACCCAGACGTTAAAGGCCCCCTGACGCACCGGCCAATTCATGATGCGCACCAGCACCAGAAACGCCCCCATCGAGATCAGCGAGATCAGATAGGCCATGCCCGCGGACGTACGGACCGATGTCACCAGCGCGTCGCTGGCGCTTTCGGGCAGCATCAGGACAATCATGCGCACCGGCGAAAAGGGGAAATCCATCGCATTGCCAAGAATCGTCCCGATAGAGGTCATGGCACCGCCCAGAACCGAGGGGCTGACCTTTTGCTTCAGGATCAACGTCAGCAGGATGATGGTGACCAGCAGGCAGACATAGCGCAGCCGGTTGAAGGGGGCCGCGTCGCGGAATTCGATGATGCTGGGGAAGTTCGAGTTGTATTCGATGAACGTGAGGAAACAGGCGATCAGCGCTACCAGCATTGTGATCTGGCTGGAATCGTTCAACGCATCGGGTAACATGAGGGCGGGCGTTGCAATCAACAATGCCACCAGAATGCCACGCGCTGCCGCGCCGGATATACGTGCAATCACAAAACTACCCTTCCAAACTGGCCAGCCACGATTCTTTGCCGCGTGCTTGTTCCAACTTGATGCCCTCGGGTGTCGAAGGCCTGCCTCAGAATTGCCTCAATTGTGTCTTCTTTCGCCACATTCCTCAAGCCCGTTCCTGACGATGCGCGCGGATCTGAGACATTTTGAGCGCAGGTGTGGTGCGATATTGCATCATAGCTGCGGCGAAAATGACGCAACCCGCGGTCTGTTGTGGGCAACAAGGCGGTGCCCACAACCATGTATAGAACTCAACCCGTGGTTAGGTCAAGCGCGCCAGCCCGTCGGGCCGGGCCCGTGGGGGTCAGACCCAGGGGCGTGCCTGTGCAGCGGCAGATTCGAAGCTGTCGATAGAGGCCGCTTTTTCCAGCGTCAGACCAATATCGTCGAGCCCGTTCATCAGGCAGTGCTTCTTGAACGCGTCAACCTGGAAGCTGATGACTTCGCCGTCAGAGCTGGTGATCGTCTGCGCTTCAAGATCCACTTCGATCCGCGCGTTAGAGCCTTTTTCGGCGTCTTTCATCAACAGGTCCACCTGCTCTTGCGGCAGGGCGATCGGCAGGATGCCGTTCTTGAAGCAGTTGTTGTAGAAGATGTCCGCAAAGCTGGGCGCGATGACACAGGTGATGCCGAAATCGGCGATGGCCCATGGCGCGTGCTCCCGCGAAGAGCCACAACCGAAGTTATCGCCCGCCACAAGAATCTGCGCGTCACGGTATTGCGGTTTGTTGAGCACGAAATCCGGTACTTCGTTGCCGTCGCGGTCATAGCGCATCTCGTCAAACAGGTTCACGCCAAGGCCCGACCGTTTGATCGTTTTCAGGAACTGCTTGGGGATGATCATATCGGTGTCGATATTCACCATCGGCATGGGGGCCGCGATCCCGGAAAGTTTGTCGAATTTGTTCATGGTTTTGTTGTCCTTTGATCTGCTGGCCGCTTACGCGTCGAGCTTGCGGATATCGGTCAAACGTCCGGTAAGAGCGGCAGCGGCAGCCATCGCGGGGGACATCAAATGGGTGCGCCCCTTAAAGCCCTGACGGCCCTCGAAGTTGCGGTTCGATGTCGATGCGCAGCGTTCGCCCGGCGCCAGCTGGTCGGGGTTCATCGCCAAACACATGGAGCACCCCGCAAGGCGCCATTCGAAACCGGCATCCTTGAAGATATCGGCAAGCCCTTCTTCCTCGGCCTGCGCCCGCACAAGGCCGGAGCCCGGGACGATCATGGCGCGCATGCCGTCCTTGATCTTCTTGCCTTTCAGAACCGCCGCCGCAGCGCGCAGGTCTTCGATGCGGCCGTTGGTGCAGGATCCGATGAACACGGTATCGATCTCGATATCGGTCAGCGCCATGCCTTCGGTCAGGCCCATGTATTCGATCGCGCGTTTCGCCGCGTCGACCTTGCCGCCGGTGAAGTCGGATGCCGCGGGTACTTTGGCGGTGATGGGCAGAACATCCTCTGGCGAGGTGCCCCAAGTCACGGCTGGCGCGATGTCTTCGCCCTTGATCGTGATGACCTTGTCCCAATGGGCGTCGTCATCGGAATACAGTGTTTTCCACCAATCCATCGCGGCTTCCCACTGGGCACCTTTGGGCGCGTGGGGGCGGCCTTTGCAATATTCAAACGTCTTGTCGTCCGGCGCGATCAGGCCAGCGCGCGCGCCGCCCTCGATGGCCATGTTGCAGACGGTCATGCGGCCTTCCATCGACAGGTCACGGATCGCTTCGCCGCAATATTCGATGACATAGCCGGTGCCGCCCGCCGTGCCGGTTTCACCGATCACGGTCATGGTGATGTCTTTGGCGGTCACACCGGGGGAAAGTTTGCCGGTGATCTCGACCTTCATGTTCTTGGATTTCTTCTGGATCAGCGTTTGCGTCGCCAGCACGTGTTCCACCTCCGAGGTGCCGATCCCGTGGGCCAGCGAGCCGAAGGCACCATGTGTCGCGGTGTGGCTGTCGCCGCAGACAACGGTCATGCCGGGCAGGGTCCAGCCCTGCTCGGGGCCGACGATGTGCACAATGCCCTGACGCACGTCGGACACGGGGTAGTAGTGCAGGCCGAATTCCTTGGCGTTTGTATCAAGGGCGGCCACCTGAACGCGGCTGTCTTCGGTCATCGTCGCGGTGTTGGCGCGGTCCAGCGTGGTCGGCACGTTGTGATCGGGCACAGCGATGGTCTGGTCAGGGCGGCGCACGGTGCGGCCCGTCATCCGCAGCCCTTCAAAGGCTTGCGGGCTGGTCACTTCGTGGACGAGGTGACGGTCGATGTACAGAAGGCAGGTGCCATCGTCGGCCTCGTGCGCGACATGGGCATCCCAGATTTTATCATAGAGCGTTTTGGGGGACATGTGGTCCTCTCCCGTATGTTATGTAAGCGAAGAATAGGGGTGTACGAAAGACGAGCGCCAAGGCGCGGGCGGGCGTTTATAGTCGCGCCAGCACGGTGTGGGTTGCCCCGAAAAAGCGTTCGCGCAAGCGGGCGCGGTCGCAAATGTTGAACAGATCGTCTGAAACATGTGTCATAGCGGCTTAGCTAGACGCTTTCGGTCATGTGATCAAGGATTCTGACGGTGTGCGGTGGTGGCGCGGCTGCATCGGATCACGTGGTTGTGCGTGGGCGCGGGTATCCCTTCTTGCGCGGTGCGCGGGATTGTCCCACCATTGAAGCCCTGTACAAGTTTCTTGCCTTGAAAGTTCATGATGACCCCAGACCCCTTTGCCCATTTCCTTGAGAGTATCCAGGCGTTGATCGCAGGGGGGGGTCGGATTGGCAGAAAGCCTGATGCAGCCCGGCTGGCGTCAGTACCAGATGTTCATCCTGCTCGGGCTTGCGCTGATATCATGGGGGCTGCATCACGCCACGGGCAACTGGCTGCAAAACTGGGTCCGCTCGCGCGAGGGGTGGTCCAAGTGGCAGCTGCGCATGGTGGTGCAGGTCAAGCGGCGTCTGGGGCTGATGTGGTTCGCCCTGCTGGCAGGGACGGTCTATCTGGTGATGCAGAACATCACCTGGCCGTCGCGGTCCTATCTGATCGGCATATTCGCAACGCTGGTGGCGGTTTGGGTCTGTATCGCCTTTGCGGCGCGGCTGGTGCGCAACCGCCCCATGCGGCGGCTGGTGACATGGGGTCTGTGGATCTACGCCACGCTCTATGCGCTGAATGTGGTCGATGATGTCTCGGCGTTTCTGGATTCGGTGGCGCTGTCGATCGGGGATTTCCGGCTGTCGCTGCTGACGGTGATCACCGCGCTGGTGGTGATCGGTCTGTTCTTTTCTGTGGCGCGGATCATCAGCCAGACCAGCGCTGCCACGATCCGCAAGAACGAAGACATCAGCCCCTCTATGCAGGTGTTGGCGGTGAAGGGTGTACAGCTGACGCTTTATGGCATCGCGTTCTTTATGGGGGTCAAGGCCGTCGGAATTGACCTTACCGGGCTTGCGGTGCTGTCAGGGGCGATTGGTGTGGGCCTTGGTTTCGGCCTGCAAAAGGTCGTATCGAACCTTGTGTCGGGGATCATCATCCTCATCGACAAATCCATCAAGCCGGGGGATGTGATCAGCCTTGGCGATACGTTTGGCTGGATCCAGACCTTGGGCGCGCGCTATGCCTCTGTCGTGACGCGGGACGGGAAGGAATATCTGATCCCGAACGAGGACCTGATCACCGGTCAGGTGGTGAACTGGTCCCACTCCAACGATTTTGTGCGGCTCGATATCTATTTCGGCACGGCTTACGGGGATGATCCCCATGTGGTGCGCAAGCTTGCGGTAGAGGCCGCAAGCGGGGTCGAGAGGGTGCTGAGCTTCAAGGCTCCGGTCTGTCATATCGTGGGCTTTGGGGATAGCAGCGTCGATTACATCCTGCGCTTCTGGATCAAGGACCCGACAGGCGGTCTGACCAATATCAGGGGCAATGTTTATCTAGCACTTTGGGATGCGTTCAAAGAGCATGGCATCTCGATCCCCTTCCCGCAGCGCGAGGTCAAGGTTCTGGACGACAGCAAACTCGCCCTGTCCCGCGCCGTCGCAGGTGCCGGATCAACACAGGAATGAGTGGCGGGAATCAGCGGGGCCGTGAGCCTGTCGTGACTGCACCCGAACCGCCATATCCCCCTGTCGCGGGCGCATGGCAGCTTTGTGACGCTGTAGCACGACTGCCAACCCGAGCCGGACAGATGGCATATGCGCCTATCGGCCAGACCTTCATGGCGCTGCGAGGAGGGTGGTCGTCGTACCCCCTGACAACGCCAGTGTCGTCAGCAAAAATGCACAGCGGACAAGAGTTTGCCCGTCAGGGTATGCCATTCTCTCGCCACGTTACGGGCGGCCCGTCAAAGCGGTGGTGTCGCGGCTCTCGGAACGGCCCCGACTGGCGCGCGCCGGTAAATGCCGGTCATGGCCGCTTGTCATTGAAATTTCACTTCGGCGTGCCTATTCTAGGACATCCCCAGCGCCGGGGGACTGTCGGCGCGTCTAAAGGAGGACAATGTCCTGTCAACGCTTTCAAATGCAGTTCCGACTGCTACCCCGCAGGCAGCCCTGATGACTGCTGAACAAAACACAGCCACAAGCGACGCTCTGCTGGCTTCAATCCTTTCCCAACTTGACGACGACAAAGCCGAAGAAGTTGTGCAGATCGATCTGCGCGGCAAAACGGCGATTGGCGACTACATGGTTGTGTGCTCCGGCCGGTCTTCGCGTCAGGTTTCGGCAATCGCTGAAAAGCTGGCCCAGATGGTCAAGGACGACTATGGCCGTTCGCCCAAGGTCGAAGGCAAGGAAACCGGCGACTGGGTGCTGATCGACACAGGCGATGTGATCGTTCACGTGTTCCGTCCGGAAGTCCGCGAATTCTACCAGCTGGAGAAGATGTGGATGACCACAGAAGCCCCAGCCGTGATGCCGCATTAAGCTGCCTTTCAGGCAGGGATCATGCGTGTTCACATCTGTGCGGTCGGGCGTTTGCGCGCCGGACCGGAAAAAGACCTCATTGATGATTATCTGAATCGGTTCGATCGAACCGGTCGCGCGCTGGGCCTTGGGCCCGCGCGCGTGATTGAGGTTGAGGATAAGAAAAATGGCGGTATGCCCGCCGAAGCCGCGCTGTTGCGCCGTGCCATTCCTGCGGGGTCGTTGATCTGTGTGATGGACGAACGAGGCAAGGTCGAAACCTCACCGGATTTCGCCAACCGCCTTGGGGGCTGGCGCGATCAGGGGCGGGGGGATCTGTGCTTTGTCATCGGCGGCGCGGATGGCATCGACAAAGAGCTACGCCGCGAGGCGGATCATGCGCTGTCATTCGGTAAGATGGTCTGGCCGCACATGCTGGTGCGCGTCATGCTGGCAGAACAGCTGTATCGCGCCGCCTCGATCCTGTCGGGCGGCCCATACCACCGCGTATAAATCCGTCAGGTCTGACGTCCGGCAGGGCCCAAACCTTACTTGATCTGGACCTTCTTGATCTCTTTCCCCCAACCGGCCTGCGTATCGCGGGCCTGAATGCCGACCTCTGTCGTGCCTGCGGGCAGCTCAACGCCGGACAGGGAACGAGTCAGCGGTTGTTCGTCCACGTGGGGGTGGATCAATTCGCGGATCGCCAGCTGGTTGCCATCGGCATCCAGAATGCGCCACGCGTCCGAAAAGTGGTCCCAGCCGGTATCATTATGGCTGATCGTCACGTCGAACTTATAAAGGCCGCCCTCTTTCGACACGCGCACCGAGTTGATGGAGGTCGGGTCTGCCGCAGCGACCTGTGCTGCAACCAGCAGCGGAATGGAAAGGATCAATTTGTACATGAATACACCAATGTCTGAAAACAGACATATAGACTAGCCTTGCTCATTTTCCAATAGAATGCGCCGTGACAGTGACGTGAACTCGCGCCGCCAGATGATGATAACAGTGACCATAGCGGCGATGGTGAGGGGGATCGGGCCGACGATCCAGCCCAGACTGGCCAGCGCAAAATAAAGCGATCGCAACCCCCGATTGAAACTGCGCGCGGCGGTGATGTTGATCTCTGCCGCCTTGGATGCCAGCGGGGGTGCGCGGCGGTCCTCGGGGTCATTTGGGACGGCGGCCATGAGCACCGAACAATAGCCAAACAGCCGGTTTGACCAGACGAATTTCAGAAAGCCGTTGGTCAGAAAGAACAGTGGCAGCAGCATTTTGAATTCCCACACCACGGTGGGCAGCTCGGTCAGGGCAAGGTCTTCGACCACCGTCGACAGACGCTCGCTGTTGCCCAAAAGCGCCAGTGTCCCGCCCAAAGCGATCATGCTGGTAGAGGCGAAGAAAGCCGTGCTTTGCCGCAGGGTGCTGATCATCTGCGAATCAAAGATACGCGGCTGACGGGTGATCATCTGGGTCATCCATTCGCGCCGGTATTGCGCCATGATCAGCGACACAGAGGGCTTCGCGGGGTTCGGGTGTTCGATGCGCCAGCCAATGGCCAGCCAGGCGCAAAAGATTATCGCCAAAGCGGCATAATCCAGCGGTTGAAACAGGGCGATGCGATCCATCCAAGTCATGCTAAGCTGCATACGCCGACTGGTTCTATGTTGCCAATGTCTTTAATTGGTCATATTATTTTACCAAACTGGAGGTTCGCCATGGAAATGCCCATTCCCAGCCAAGCCGTGATCGCGCGCAAGACACGTGTGGTTGATCGGCTGCGTCAGGTTTTGCCGGCTGATGCTGTCATCTCGGATGAGCGTGAGACGCGGGCCTATGAATGTGACGCGCTGACCGCCTATAAATGCGCGCCGATGCTGGCGGTGTTGCCCTATACCACACAGCAGGTGTCGGACGTGTTGCGCATCTGCCACGAAGAAGGCGTGCCCGTCGTGCCGCGCGGGTCCGGTACGTCGCTGGCGGGGGGCGCGCTGCCCACGGCGGACTGCGTGATCCTTGGCGTGGCGCGAATGAACGAGGTGATCGAAACCGACTACGCCAACCGCATCATCAAGGTGCAAACCGGACGTACCAACCTGAGCGTCACAGGCGCGGTCGAGGAAGACGGTTTCTTTTACGCGCCCGACCCTTCAAGCCAGCTGGCCTGTGCCATCGCGGGCAATATCGCGATGAATTCGGGCGGGGCGCATTGCCTGAAATACGGCGTGACGACCAACAACCTCATGGGCGTCACGATGGTCTTGATGGATGGCGAGGTGATCGAGGTTGGCGGCGCGCATCTGGATGCGGGCGGGCTGGACCTGCTTGGGCTGATCTGCGGCTCTGAAGGGCAGCTGGGGGTCGTCACCGAAGCCACGCTGCGCATCCTGCACAAACCCGAAGGCGCGCGGCCCGTGTTGATCGGGTTCGACGATAACGAGGTCGCGGGGGAATGTGTCTCTGACATCATCAAGGCGGGTGTCTTGCCCGTCGCCATCGAATTCATGGACCGCCCCTGTATCGAAGCGACGGAGGCCTTCGCCAAGGCTGGTTATCCCATGTGCGAGGCACTGCTGATCATCGAGGTCGAAGGCTCCGACGCAGAGATTGACCACCAGTTGGGTCTGATTTCCGACATCGCGCAGCGGCACAGTCCGGTGGAGCTGCGGCAATCCAAATCCGCAGAGGAAAGCGCCAAGATCTGGCTGGGTCGAAAATCGGCCTTTGGCGCGATGGGGCAGATCAACGACTACATGTGTCTGGATGGCACCATCCCGGTGTCCTCGCTGCCCTTCGTGCTCAAACGCATCAAGGAACTCAGCGATCAGTTCGGGCTGAAGGTCGGCAATGTGTTTCACGCAGGCGACGGTAATATGCACCCGTTGATCCTGTTTGATGCCAACAAACCGGGCGATCTGGAGCTGTGCGAGGAATTCGGGGCCGAGATCCTCAAGCTCTGCGTCGAGGTGGGCGGCTGTCTGACCGGCGAACATGGCGTCGGGATCGAGAAACGCGATCTGATGCATGTGCAATACGCCCCCGACGATCTGGAGGCGCAGATGGCGGTGAAGGATGTGTTCGACCCCGCATGGCTGCTGAACCCCGCCAAGGTCTTTCCGCTGGACGCGTCAGAGACACGCCGCGCCGTGGCGCTGGCGGCGGAATAACCCGCGCCAGATTAACTGCTGATCTTCAACAGATCACACGCACGACGAAGGAGCCGAGATATGGCCATCACATCCGAAGAGGCGCTGATCGAAGCGGTCAAAGGTGCCGCTGGCCCGATCTCGGTTCAGGGGGGCGGCACGCGCGGCCTGCCCGCGACAGGGCAGATCATGCGCGTCGCGGGGCTGCAGGGGATCACGCTGTATGAACCCGGTGCGCTGACGCTGGTCGCGAAACCCGGCACCCCCGTGGCCGAGATCGAAGATGCGCTGGCCGCCGAAAACCAGCGTCTCGCGTTCGAACCGATGGACCATCGCGGATTGTTGGGCACCAGCGGCACGCCGACGATCGGTGGGGTGATGGCAGGCAATATCAGCGGACCGCGGCGGATCTCGGTCGGGGCGGCGCGGGACTTTCTGCTGGGGGTGCGCTTTGTCGACGGGCGCGGTGCCGTGGTCAAGAACGGCGGGCGCGTGATGAAGAATGTCACCGGCTATGATCTGGTCAAGCTGATGGCGGGGTCTTACGGCACTTTGGGTGTGCTGAGCGAGGTATCGATGAAGGTGCTGCCACGCCCTGAAACGCAGGCGACCTTGGTGTTGCACGGGCTGGACGATGGGGCCGCTGTGGCCGCGATGGCCCGCGCCCTTGGCAGCCCGTTCGAGGTGACAGGTGCCGCCCATGACCCTGCCACCCGCGAAACCGCACTGCGCATCGAAGGGTTCGAGGCATCGGTCAGCTACCGTCTGAGCCAGCTTCAATCGTTACTCGCCGGCGCGGGAGGCGAGGTCGAGCAACGCGATGCAGCAGCCACGCAGGCGCTTTGGTCCGGCATCCGTGATGTGGCGGCGTTTCACGACGGGCAGGGTGATGTGTGGCGCGTGTCGTGCAAACCCTCTGACGCGCCGGGAATCGCGGCGCGATCGGGAGCAGAGCGCTGGACCTATGACTGGGCGGGCGGGCTGATCTGGCTGCGCAGCGCCGCGGGCCATGATCTGCGCGCGGCCATCGGGCCGATGGATGGGCATGCAACGCTGGTACGGGCCGATGCGCAGACCAAGGCGCGCTTGGGCGTGTTCCACCCCGAACCCGCCGGTGTGGCGCGGCTGACAGCGGCCCTGCGGGCGCAATTCGATCCCAAGGGCATCTTCAACGCGGGCCAGCTGGACCGCGCGGCATGAGCTTGCTTGCGGTCTTCCTTGTTGTCTTTATCGGCGGGCCGTTGGTGTTCCGCCTCTTGACCCGTGGCAAGCCTGACCGGCGCAGCCTGCGTGCGCTGGTGCTCTTGGCTTTTCTCTGTGCCGTGGCGGGGATGGCGATACGCTATGGCGTGGCGCAGTATTGGGGCGAGAGCCTGCTGGCGTCGATGGGGGCGATTGCCTGTATCTGGCTGGGCTGGATCGCCGTTCTGGCCTTTGTCGCGCAGGTGTTGCGCCGCGCCTATCCCGGCCCCGTTACGCAGCGCTGGACCAATGTGCTGGGGATCTTGGCCACCACGCTGCCCTGGTTCGGCCTGATCTGGGCCAGCACCGTCGCCGCTTAACTCTTTACCTCGTCAGGGTCTCGTGCCCACAACGCCGGAGCTTTCATGCAAACCACATTCACCGCAGAACAGTTGAAAAACCCCGCGACGGCGCGCAGCAACGAGATCCTGCGCGCCTGTGTGCATTGCGGCTTTTGCACCGCCACATGCCCCACGTATCAGGTGTTGGGTGACGAATTGGATAGCCCGCGCGGGCGTATCTATCTGATCAAGGACATGCTCGAGAACGACCGCGATCCGGATGAAAAGACGGTCAAACACATCGACCGCTGCCTGTCCTGTCTGGCGTGTATGACGACCTGCCCCTCGGGCGTGCACTATATGCATCTGGTGGATCACGCCCGCGATTACATCGAAAAACGCTACAAACGGCCCTTCAGCGACCGTGCCCTGCGGTGGATTCTGGCGCGTATCCTGCCCTATCCGACGCGGTTCCGGTTGGCGCTTCTGGGGGCGAAGATCGGGCGGCCCTTCGCGCGGTTGATGCCCGACGCGCGGTTGCGTGCGATGATTGAGATGGCCCCCAAGACGATTCCTCCGGTCAGCCGCAACGACGACCCGCAAAGCTTCCCCGCGCAGGGGGCTCCGCGCAAACGGGTGGCGCTGATGACGGGCTGTGCGCAAAAGGCGCTGAACACCGACATCAACGACGCCACCATCCGCCTGCTGACACGGCAGGGCTGCGAAGTGGTCGTCGCCGAAGGCGCGGGCTGCTGCGGGGCGCTGACCCATCACATGGGCAAAACCAGCGAAAGCCACGCCACCGCGGCGCGCAACATCAAGGCATGGTGCGCCGAGATGGACGGGCAAGGGCTGGACGCCATCGTCATCAACACCTCGGGCTGTGGCACCACGGTGAAAGACTACGGCCATATGTTCCGCAACGACCCGCTGGCGGCAGATGCGGCGCGGGTGTCGGCGATCGCCAAGGATGTGTCCGAGGTGCTGCACGATCTTGCGGGGAACGCAGACCCAGACGCCATGCCCAACCCCGCCAAGGGGAATATCGCGGGCATTGATGCGCCAAAGGCCCCCGCGCCCGCCCATCACGGCCTGACCGTGGCCTATCATGCAGCCTGTTCCCTGCAACACGGCCAGCAGATCAAAAACTACCCCAAGGATTTGCTGAAACGCGCAGGCTTTACCGTGGTTGAGCCTGCGGATTCACACCTGTGCTGCGGGTCGGCGGGGACGTATAACCTGATGCAGCCCGAAATCTCTAAGCAGTTGAAAGACCGGAAGGTCAGAACCCTGCAGGCCAAGAACCCCGACGTGATCGCGGCGGGCAATATCGGCTGCATGATGCAGATCGGATCGGCGGCGGGCGTGCCCGTGGTGCACACGGTAGAGTTGCTGGATTGGGCGTCGGGTGGGCCGAAGCCTCCGGCGTTGTCGCAAGAAAAAGGCGCAAATTTGCAGATTCCTCGCCTCCGCTAGGGTTTTCGCCGCATTTTCGCCTTATCTCGCGGCTAGGAGAGGCTAAAGACCAGACCTCACCGAAGTAGGAGCGATATCCGTGCGCCGTTGGGTAGCCATCTCTATCATGTGCCTGACCGTCGCGACGGCCGGGCTTGCTCAGGATGCGCGGTTGCGCAGGCTGGACACGGGGGTGGATGCCGGTGCGTGGGAGGCCGTGGGCCGTCTGGATATCGGCGGTAAGGGGTTTTGCACCGGCGCGTTGATCGCGCCCCGTTTGGTGCTGACGGCGGCGCATTGTCTGTACGACAAGGAAAGCAAGCAGCGCATTGATCATGGCGAGGTAGAATTCCTTGCCGGTTGGCGTAACGGGCGGGCGGGGGCCTATCGCAATGTGCGCCGTGCGGTGGTGCATCCCGATTATGTCTACGACGGCGTCGTATCCTCGGACCGTGTGCGCAACGATCTGGCCCTGCTCGAACTTGACCGGCCGATCCGCAATACCACGATCAAACCTTTTGACACCGCCCGCCGTCCGCGCCGCGGCGACCAGTTGGGGGTGGTGAGCTATGCCAAGGACCGGTCAGAGGCACCGTCCCTGCAAGAGGTCTGCAGCGTGCTGGCCCGCCAAGAAGGCGTGCTGGTGACCACATGCTCCGTCGATTTCGGGGCCAGTGGTGCGCCGATCTTTACCTTTGAAAACGGGGTGCCGCAGATTGTGTCTGTCGTATCCGCCAAGGCCCATGTCGAGGACAAAGAAGTGTCCCTTGGTACCGCGCTTGGTGCGCCGCTGGCGCGGCTTCAGGCGGATCTGGTGGCAGGCAAGGGGGTGTTCCAGGGCGGAGGTGTTGTAAGTAAGCGCATCACGTCAGAGGATCGCCGCCGCACCACCGGCGCGAAATTCGTCAAACCCTGACCTTGTCATCAGGGGTGATTTTGTCCCCTTGAAACGCGATTTACCCATCCCCACATGCATGTCACCGAAACGCCTGTTGAGGGTTCCGGTAGACAACCCAAGGTCTGTCCATGGTGGAAGGCCTGAATGATTATCGCTCAAACGAGGATGAATACCTATGCGTAGTTTTGATTTTGCACCGCTGCACCGTTCGACTGTCGGCTTTGACCAGATTGCCAATCTGATGGATCGCGTGATGGCCAACGACGCACCGCAGCCAAGCTATCCCCCTTACAACATCGAAAAACTGGACGATGATTCCTATCGTATCAGCATCGCCGTCGCCGGCTTTACCGAAGGCGACCTGAGCGTTGAAGTCCGTGAAAAATCGCTGATCGTCTCGGCGCGTAAAGCTGATGAGGATACGGACAAGACCTATCTGCATCGTGGTATCGCGACCCGCGCGTTCGAACGCCGCTTCCATCTGGCGGATCACGTGCAAGTGACCGGCGCGGCCCATGCCGACGGTATGCTGCACATCGATCTGGAACGTCAGGTGCCCGAAGCGCTCAAGCCGCGCCAGATCCAGATCGCGCGTGCGCCAAAGGCGATTGAAAAGGATGTGGTTGACGCGAACACCGTTAACTAAGCGACATCACTCTGACAGACGAAGCCCGGTGCATTCGCGCCGGGCTTTTTTGTGCGCGCATGGGGGCTAGGTCACAGTTGTTGACTTAAAATAGCGCAATGGGCACAGTGCCCCGATCCAGTCGGGGGAGGAACGCCGGATGTCACTGCAGGAAATATTTGCCACACGCGCCAATCGCATGAAGGCGTCGGAAATTCGCGAGCTGCTCAAGCTGTTGGACCAGCCGGATATCATCTCTTTTGCCGGTGGTATCCCTGACCCTGATCTGTTTCCAAAAACGGCGTTTCAGAACGCTTTTGCCGAGGCGCTGAACGGGCCGATGGCGGCGCAGGGGTTGCAGTATTCCACCAGCGAGGGGCACAAACCTTTGCGCGTCTGGATTGCCGCGCAGATGCAGGCGATCGGTGTTCCCGCGACGCCGGACAACATCCTGATCACCTCGGGCTCGCAGCAGGCGCTGGATTATCTGGGCAAGCTGTTCCTGTCGCCGGGGGATACCGCGCTGGTGGGCTGGCCGACCTATCTGGGGGCTTTGGGCGCCTTTAACGCCTACGAGCCGCGCTATGACAAGCTGGACCCGCTGAGCAACCGCAGTGGTGCTGATTATACCGCCGCCGCGAAAGAGGCAGGCGGCGCGGCCAAGTTCGCCTATCTTTCCGTTGATTTTGCCAATCCGACAGGGGCCACGGTCAGCCGCGCCGCGCGCGAGCGGGTGATTGATCTGGCCGAGGAAATGGACATCGCCGTGATCGAAGACGCGGCCTATCAGTCGCTGCGCTTTGACGGTGACGCGATCCCGCCGATCCTCGCGCTTGAGGCCGAACGCCGGAACGGTGATCTGGAAGCCTGCCGGACGATCTATTGCGGCAGCTTTTCGAAAACACTGTCGCCCGGGCTGCGTGTGGGCTGGGTCTGCGCCGCGATGCCGGTGATCTCGCAACTCGTGTTGATGAAACAGGCGGCGGATCTGCACAGTGCCACATTGAACCAGATTGCCGTGGCCACGGTCGCGGAACAGCAGTTCGACAGCCACATCGACACGATCCGAAGCGCCTACCGTGCACGTCGGGACGCCATGCTGGAAGCGCTGCAGGCACATATGCCCGAAGGGGTGAGCTGGACCAAACCCGAAGGCGGCATGTTCATCTGGGTGACACTGCCCGATACGCTGGACGGGGCCGATCTGCTGAAACAATCGCTGGAAAGCGAACGGGTCGCCTTTGTACCGGGGCACGCGTTTTTCGCGGACGGGTCGGGGCGCAATACGTTGCGGCTCAGCTACTCCACCTCGACCGAAGGCAAGATCGCGGAAGGGATCGAACGCTTGGGCCAGTTGATCACCCGCGCGCTGAACGGCTGATACGAAAACGGGCGGCAGGATGATCCCGCCGCCCGTTTCAAATACCGGATGATCCGCAGGTCAGACCGACATGCAGATGTATTTCATCTCAAGGTAATCTTCGATCCCGTGGTGGCTGCCTTCGCGGCCCAGACCGGACTGCTTGACGCCGCCAAACGGCGCGACCTCGGTCGAGATGATCCCGGTGTTCACACCCACGATGCCATATTCCAGCGCCTCTGCGACCTTGTACACGCGGCTTAGGTCTTTGGCGTAGAAGTAGGACGCAAGACCAAAGATCGTGTCATTGGCCATCTCGATCACGTCGTCTTCGTTATCGAACTTGAACAGCGGGGCGAGCGGGCCGAAGGTTTCCTCTTTCGAGACTTTCATATCCTGCGTCACACCGGTGATGATGGTCGGCGCGAGGAAGTTGCCCTCCATCTTCTCTTCTTTGCTGCCCAGCAGGATTTCGGCACCTTTCGACACCGCGTCCTCGACATGTTCTTTCACCTTCTCGGAGGCATCGCCGTTGATCAGCGGCCCCAGCTCTACGCCGTCTTCAAAGCCGTCGCCGACCTTCATCTTTTCAACGCGCGCTTTCAGCTTTTCAGCGAAGGCGTCATAGACACCGGCCTGCACATAGATGCGGTTCGCGCAAACACAGGTCTGGCCGTTGTTGCGGAACTTGCACAGGATCGCGCCTTCGACGGCGGCGTCCAGATCGGCGTCGTCAAAGACGATGAACGGCGCGTTGCCCCCCAGCTCCATCGAGCATTTCATGACCTGATCGGCAGCCTGTTTCAGCAGGATGCGGCCCACTTCGGTTGACCCGGTAAAGGTCAGTTTACGCACGGCGGGGTTTTCGCAGAACTCCTTGCCCACGGCAGAAGAAGAGGACGACGGCAGCACGTTGAACACGCCTGCGGGGATGCCCGCGCGTTCGGCCAGCACACCCATCACGATCGCCGACAGCGGTGTTTCCGCAGCGGGGCGCGCCACAAAGGCGCAGCCAGCGGCCAGCGCGGGCGCGGCCTTGCGGGTGATCATCGCGTTGGGGAAGTTCCAGGGCGTGATCGACGCGGCCACGCCGATGGGCTGCTTGATCACGGTGATCCGCTTGTCGCGCTGGTGGCCGGGGATGGTCTCACCGTGGACGCGCTTGGCCTCTTCGCCGAAGAATTCGATAAAGGACGCGCCATAGGCGATTTCGCCTTTGGCCTCGCCCAGAGGCTTGCCCTGTTCAGCGGTCAGGATGGCCCCCAGATCGTCTTGGTTTTCCATCATCAGGTCGAACCATTT
The DNA here is from genome assembly GCF_003352105.1 of Sulfitobacter sp. SK025. Taxonomy (NCBI): domain Bacteria; kingdom Pseudomonadati; phylum Pseudomonadota; class Alphaproteobacteria; order Rhodobacterales; family Roseobacteraceae; genus Sulfitobacter; species Sulfitobacter sp. SK025. Next base: position 597,318 of record NZ_CP025808.1, read on the forward strand.
GCGCATGACGCCGGCCCGTTCCTTGCCGGTCCAGCTGGCCCATTCCTTCTGTGCCTTTTCCGCCTGGGCGATGGCACCGGCCACCTGCGCACGGCTGAGGTTGGCGACCTTGGCAATCACATCGCCGCGGGCGGGGTTCACCACATCAAAGGTGCCATCGTCGCCATCAACCCATTCGCCACCGATATAGGCGCGGGTCTCTAGCAGGCTTGGATCCTTGAGCATTGATTTCAGGTCAGTCTTTGCGTCAGTCATTTTGATCTCTCCGCTTTTGTCTGTGGTTACCCAAAGCAACAAACGCTATGATTGTCTAGTTCCAGTTCGTATCGGGACGCTGACGGAGGACCACATGCAGCTAGACGACGCCTATGCCAACGCCGCTTATATCGATAACGCAGAGGCATATCCGCCCCGCTGGAAAGACGCCGCAGCGGCATTCCGCAAGAAGCTGGGGTTTCGTGCGCAAAAGAATATCTCTTACGGGCCGACCGACCGCGAAATCTATGATCTGTTTGAACCCGAAGGCGTGTCGCGGGGCACGGTGGTCTTTGTCCACGGTGGCTATTGGAAGGCGTTTGCCCCTGCCGATTGGTCCCATCTGGCGGCTGGTCCCCTGGCGCGCGGCTATGCGGTTGCGATGGTCGGCTATGACCTGTGCCCCGATGTGCGGATCAGCCAGATCACCGGACAAGTCGCTCGCGCCATTTCCGAGATCGCCAAACGCACCCAAGGTGCGCTGGCGCTTGTCGGCCATTCCGCGGGTGGGCAGCAGGTTGCCCGCATGACCGACCCGCTGATCCTGTCCGGCGATGTCCGCGACCGGATCGAGAATATCGTGTCCATTTCGCCCGTGGCAGACCTGATGCCGCTGTTGCAGACCTCTATGAACGACATTCTTCAGCTGGACGAAGCCGAAGCGACGGCGGAAAGCCCCGTGAACATGACGCCGCCCCATGGGGTGAACGTCACGATCTGGGTCGGGGCCGATGAACGTCCCGCCTTTCTGGAGCAGGCCGAGCAATTCTCGCGCGTGTGGGGGGCCAAGCAGTTCGTCGTCGAGGGGCGGCACCACTTTGACATTATCGACCTGCTGGAAGACCCCGACAGCGATATGGTGAAAGCGCTGCTTGGCATAAAGTGAGCCTTGATCGGGCCGCGCAAATCGGCGAGACAGGGGGCGGGTTGGGACGATGGCGTCGTCCTGCGTTTCACGGCCCTTGCGTCCTGCACGCCGGGACCTTTCTGAGAAGGAGGGTCTGATATGACCAATACATCCAAAACCGCCCGTCCCGATATGTACCGTTTCCATAACGGCACGAAGTCTCCGCTGCCGTTTGACACCGCTGAATACGAAGCGCGTCTGGAAGAGTTGCGCGAACGGATGGATGCAGCCGGTGCGACGGCGGCGGTCTTCACGTCGATGCACAATATCGCCTATTATTCGGGCTTTCTGTATTGCGCCTTTGGTCGCCCCTATGGGCTGGTGGTGACCGAGACAGACTGTGTGACGATTTCCGCAGGCATCGACGCCGGTCAGCCGTGGCGCCGCAGCTTTTGCGACAACATTACCTATACTGACTGGCAGCGCGACAATTACTGGCGCGCCGTCGCCTCGGTTACGGGCAAGGGCGCGGTGATCGGCTATGAAGGGGACCACCTGACACTGATGCAGCGCGACAAGCTGGAGGATTTCCTTGAGCCGGTGGTGATGATCGACCTGTTCGAGACGACCATGCGCCAGCGGATGCACAAGTCTCCGGCAGAGATTGCGTTGATCCGTCAGGCCGCTCAGGTTGCTGATGTGGGCGGCTATGCGATCCGCGATGCGGTCAAGATCGGCGCGCGCGAGATCGACATCGCAATGGCAGGCCGCGATGCGATGGAGCTTGAAATCGCCAAGCGGTTCCCCGACGCCGAATACCGCGACACCTGGGTGTGGTTCCAATCCGGCATCAACACCGATGGTGCGCATAATCCGGTTACCGCACGGCAGCTGGAGCGCGGCGATATCCTGTCGCTGAACACCTTCCCGATGATCTCGGCGTATTACGTGGCGCTGGAACGCACCATGTTCGCCGGAGAGGTGGACCCCGCCAGCCTAAAAATATGGGAGGCCAATGTCGCTGCCCATGAATACGGGATGAGCCTGCTGAAGCCCGGTGTCAGCTGCGCCGACGTGACCCACAAGATCAACGCCTTCCTTGAAGAGCGTGACCTGCTGCAATACCGCACCTTCGGCTATGGTCATTCGTTCGGCGTGCTGTCGCATTTCTATGGCCGCGAAGCAGGGCTGGAGCTGCGCGAGGACATCGACACGGTGCTTGAACCCGGCATGGTCATCTCGATGGAGCCGATGCTGACCCTTCCCGAAGGTCAACCCGGCGCGGGCGGCTACCGCGAACACGATATTCTGGTGATCACAGAAGACGGTAACGACAATATCACCGGCTATCCTTATGGCCCTGATTTCAACGTCGTAGGCTGATTGCGCTGCCCCCTTTACGGGGGGCAAACGCCCTTTTGGCGGTTGGGGGTGACTGCGAGTACAAACAGGGAGTATGGCTTGACGTACCCTGTCACGTCGATATCTTGACGCATCGCTGTCGCGGGATGGGGGTGTCAGGCCATATCCGTGCCTATCGCCTGCATCCTTAGTCTTGTTAAAAGTGCTTTCCGCACGCTGTTTCGTGAGTGTTCCCGATGAAAGCATCCTTGATAGAACAAGAAGAAATGCGCCTCGCGTTGCTGCGGGGATATAATATTCTGGATACCGCCCCCGAAGAAGGGTTCGACGACATCACGCGCCTCGCGGCAGAGATTTGCGAGGTGCCGATCGCGCTGATCTCTTTGGTGGATGAAGACCGCCAGTGGTTCAAATCCAAGGTCGGGCTTGAAATTGACGGCAGCGACATCACCGACAGTATTTGCGCCCATGCCATCGCGGGCGATGACTACCTGGAGGTGACCGACACCACCGCCGATCCGCGCACCGCTGACAATAATTTCGTCACTGGCGAGGATTCGATCCGGTTCTATGCCGGTGCCTTGCTGGAGGATGACAAGAATCTGCCGCTCGGGACGCTCTGCGTGCTGGACAAGAAACCGCATCAGCTGAATGATTTTCAACGCCGTGCGCTCAAGGTGCTGGCGGGGCAGGCGATGCGGCAGATCGAGCTGCGCAAGGCACTGGCCGATGCCGAGGTGCTGCGCAAAGAGGTCGACCACCGCGTGAAAAACTCGCTCCAGTCCCTAGAGGCATTGATCCGCATCCAGATCCGCAGCGAAAAATCCCCCGAAGCCCGCGCCGCGCTGGACACCATTCAGGGCCGCCTGTCGACCATCAGCAGCCTGCATGAAGCGTTGTACCTGACTGAAACCGGAGCCGCGGTGGATATCGCAGCCTTCCTGAAGAAGGTCGCCCATTCCACCAGTGAACAATTGCCCGACGGGGTGCAGGTGAACATAGAGGTCGATCAGGCGCATCTGTCGTCCCGCTCTGCGTCATCCGTGGGGATGATCGTGAACGAGGCGATGACCAACGCTGCGAAATACGCCTATGAGGGCCGCAAACGCGGGACACTCGACCTGCGCGGCGAACGCAAGGGCGGCTTCTACCACCTCAGCTGCATTGACGACGGCCCCGGTATTCCCAAAGATCGGACCACGGGCACGGGGCTCGGCATGCGCATCCTGCTTGCCGCCGCGCAGCAATTGGGCGGAGAGCTGGAAACCCCAGACCGTGAAAGCGGCGGCGAGATCAAGATCGTCTGGCCCGTCACCGACTGACACCCGGCCCGGGGCACAAGAGAGGTGCAGGGATTATGTTGGCTTTGTTAAGGTTGATCGTCATCGGGTTCGTCGTTCTAACGATCATCTATATCGCCCTGTCGATCTATTCGCGTCGGGTGCGGCGCGGCAAGCTCTACCAGAAGTGGGCGGACGGGCCGCGTCTTGTGGATCGCGATATTTTCGTGCAACGAGGGCTTAAACGATATGACGGGTCGATCCGTCGCAAGTTGATCCTTGGGGTCTATATTGTCCCGGTGGGGCTGGTCATCCTGACCGTCTACCTCACCAACTTTAACTAAGGGGTAACGCCGATGGCGATCATCAAATGGACCTTCTGGGGTGTGATCTGGCTGATCATTGCCGCGTTCTTTCACTATACGCTGCCTCAGGTCGATATCGTACGGATCACCGACACCTATGAAAAGCGCATCGACTTTGGCGAGAACTCGATCTTCTGGTCGCATGCGGATGTGGGCAACAGCACCGCCTTGGGCAACCGCGATGTTTTCTTCATCCAGACGCGTCGCGCCAAAGGCGACGTCATGGTTTATCGCAACGAGGATACCGGCTGGGGCTGGCCGCCGTATTTCAAGTTCGACACGACCAACCTGCAGGCCGAGGCATCTGATCTGAAGTCCGCTGCCGGTACGCCGCAGTATGTCGCGGTCAAGCATTACGGTTGGCGCAACGAGTTCCTGTCGATCTTCCCCAACGCGGTCTCCGTGCGCGTGGTGGACGGCCCGGATGCCAGCAAGGGCATCCCGTTCCTGAATATCATTATCCTGACCCTGTTTGCGGCCGTGGTCTATGCGATCTGGGTCCGCTGGCGTCGGTTCAAACGCGCGCGCATCGATCCGACGTTAGAGCGGCTGGAAGATGACATCGCCGAAAAGCAGGGCCGTTTCGCGCGCTGGCGGGCGGGTCGCAAAAACAAATAAGCGCGGCGCAAGATCACGCCGCGCCTTTTGCGCACTGATTGATGTCCTGACGGGTTAGCTGGGGCGCGCCACCATGCGCCCCATGGGCCGACCGCCCAGAATATGCACATGCAGGTGCGGGACTTCCTGAACCCCATGCGCGCCGGCATTGGCGATCATGCGAAACCCTTCGCCCGCGTCCAATGTAACCCCTTCGGCTTTGCAGACTTCCGAGATGGCGCGTACATAGCCGACGATTTCGGCATCGCTTGCCTCTGCCGCGAAGTGGTCAAAGCTGATGTAGGGGCCCTTGGGGATCACCAGCACATGCGTCGGCGCTTGGGGTTCGATATCGCGAAAGGCAAGCGCGTGATCGGATTCATATACCGTGTTGTTCGGGATTTCGCCGCGCAGGATTTTGGCAAAGATGTTCTGGTCGTCGTAGCTGTAAGCCATGTGATGTCCTTAATCGGTGAAAAGATAATGTGTGTCGGCAATGGGCTGCGCCTGTTCCGGAGAGATGCGCAGGAAAGCGGCCAGCGCCTCGGCATTGTCCTGCGCCGAGGCTGTTTCGCGCATCCGGGCGTAGTTTTCAAACTGCGCGTCGCGGATGCGGTCGGATTCAAGGGTCAGGTCGTTCCGGATGGTGGGCAGCAGCCGTTCCAGCGTGTCAGCCGAGGTGCGTTCGCCCGCCAGCCCCACGCGCATGGCGTGGCCGACCAGGTAGTCATCCGAGAACTGGCATTCGATCTCGAGAACCCGTGTCATCGACCGGTCAGAGGCAAAGTCGTTCAGCAGGTCGATATCGCCGGGGTCCATGCAGACGATCAGCCGGTCGGCCTCGTAATAGTCGAACAGCATCCGCATCAGGGACCGCCGGTGGCGGGTGCGCTTGCCCAGACTGTTCTGGATGCCGCCAAGATCGGGCAGGGGGGTGTCCTGTTCGCTGAAAAGATATTCGATCGCGGGCAGATTGGTGACCTGACGCATCTGCTCTAGCACGCGTTTGGCGACATGCCACTTTTTGCACACGACAATCAGCAACTCGCGCTCGCGCCCCAGCGTGCTCTCCGTCTCCCAGAAACGGGTAGAGAACCGCCGCCCGATCCGACCCCGACCGGTCAGGAACTTGAACAGGTTGCGCCCTTCGTTGCTGATCTGCAGTTCGACATCCTTGGCCGAGTAAAGCAACCCCAACCGGCGCTTGAGGTCCGTCGCCTCGCTGCTGATCTTGCGTGCGAATAGATAGTCTTGGGCCAGCAGCAGATCGTAGTGGTCGTTATAGAAGGTCACCGGCATGCCGTAGTCGGTAAACATCAGGAACGTCAGCGTGCGCGCACGAATTTCATTGTCGGGCACGATATGGCGCACAATGGTCTGAAAAAACGTCTCGTCCGGAATCCAGGTGGTCCTGAAAAACCGCATCACGTCTTTGCGTTTGCGGGTGAAGGCCATCACCGCCTCTATGGTCTGGCGGCGCAGGCACCACCACTGGCTGCCGATCTGGATTTGCAGGTCCGCAGGAATGTCGCGCGTCAGGCCAAGGCGTTTCTGCAGCTCGAACATGCCGTAGAACCGCTTTTTCTGGGTGCGCTCGTTGAACCAGTGACGGTAGATCAGCCGCTCTTCCTTCCAGCCGGTCTTGATCCAGTCGCTTTCGAAGTAGTCAAAGCTTTCGATGAAATCGACGTCGTTATCATCAAGGTAGTCGTGGATGTATTCGGCGGATTTGATCGCCATGCAATCGCCCGACAGCATGTAGAAGTGTGTGGCACGCGGAAAGGCATCAATCGCGCTTTCGACGGCGTTCAGCGTCGCCTGTACCAGCGACCATTCTCCCCAACCGCAGCGGATGCGTTTGCTTGCGAAGGTCACATTGGGGTTCTTGCCAAGCGCTTGGGTGATCTGTGCGAAATCGGTCGGGCTGGCCGAGGCGTCAAAGTGGATCGACATGTAATCGCCAGACGCCGTCAATCTCTCCGCCTGCTTGATGATTGCAACGGGGTCTTTGTGACACAAAAGGATATAGGCAATTCTGGCCATCGCGAAACACGCATCCCCTCTGCTCTGGACGAGTTTGTTAGATAAAGGCGAACAGCGATTGAATAAACCGCGAATATTTGCTTTTTCTATATTTCAGGCCATTCTGTCGCCATAAATGGCAGCATAAGTGCGAAAAAATTTAGGAGGCAGAGCCGATTATGGGTTTTCCAGGGACATGGATGACAGAAAGCGAAAGCGTGGTATACCGCGTGGTGCCCAAATGCGCCTGTTCGACGATCGGGCAGATCATGTTCTATTCGGACCATGGCGAATTCTTTGACGGCGACATCCATGACGCGAAATCGGGCATGCACAAATGGGCGCATGACGACTCTCAGCCGTTGATTACGCGCAATGTGGAAAACCACAAATCCTACGCCTTCACCTGCGTGCGCAATCCATATACCCGCATCCTCAGCTCTTTCTTCGACAAGATTTGCGGCATCCAGCGCAACGGCCGGCGGTATCGCGGCAATCTGGTGCCGCTGCTTGTGCAAAAATACGGGATCGAGGTCGGCGGCGATGACGGCAAGCAAGAGTTTGACCAGATCGCCAGCTTCCGCCGTTTCCTGCTGTTTGCCCGCGACACCATCCGCTGGCGTCGGCCCATGGACCCGGACATCCACTGGTCCGCGCAATCGGGGCATGTCAGCACGTTCATCGTGAACGGCGGCACCTATGACAAGATCATCTGGACAGAGAAGTTCAACGACGGCATGCAAAGCGTGCTGGATGCCATCGACACGCCCCATACGGTGAACCTGTCCGAAATTCCGCGGTTTAACGAATCCGAAGGCCACGGCCCCAAGCGCGCCCACCCGGTAGAGGATTACTTCGACGATCTGTCGATGCATCTGATGCGCGAGATCTTCAAAAAGGATTTCGAGCTGTTCAAATACGATTTCGACAATCCGGCAAACAAGATGCCCACGGGCGAGATCGACCTTGCCGAAGTGCACGCCAAGCTGGGCGACTAAGCGGGCAGGGCCGGCGCGCCCCGCCTGACGGTCCATGCGGTTATGCCCGCTGCGGCATCTTGCGCGCAGGGCCGCAACGCCCTACATCCTTGGCATGTCACAGGTTAAATCATCTTCCAAATCCGACCCGAACTACAAGGTCATCGCCGAAAACCGCCGCGCGCGGTTCGATTACGCGATCGACGATGATGTCGAATGCGGCATCATTCTTGAAGGGTCCGAGGTCAAATCCCTGCGCAACGGCGGTGCCAATATCGCCGAAAGCTACGCCGCCGTGGAAGATGGCGAGCTGTGGTTGGTGAACTCCTACGTCGCGCCTTACACGCAGGCCAAGACCTTCACCCACGAGGAACGCCGTCGCCGCAAGCTCTTGGTGTCCAAGAAGGAGCTGTCGAACCTGTGGAATGAAACCCAACGCAAAGGCATGACGCTGGTCCCGATGGTGATGTATTTCAATCACCGTGGCATGGCCAAGATCAAGATCGGCATCGCCAAGGGTAAAAAGCTGCACGATAAACGCGAAACCGCCGCCAAGCGCGACTGGTCCCGCCAAAAGCAGCGCCTGCTGAAAGACCACGGCTGACGCCCCGTCCCGCTCTCGGGGTCTGAACGGAACACAATATGCCCATTTCCGGCCTGTGCTGCATGCGCACAGTCGCGGGCTCTTGCTTGCGGGGGCCGTCGCGGGTAGGCATTGAAAAACCTGTTCTAAAAGGGGGTGGACCCATGGCTGACAACCCGAAAACGCTTGTTTCAACCGATTGGCTGGCGCAGCACCTCAAGGATCCCGACCTGCGTCTGCTGGACGCGTCATGGTATCTGCCCGATGCAGGACGCGACCCCAAAGCCGAATATAATCAGGCGCATATCCCCGGCGCCCGCTTTTTCGACATCGATGAAATCTCTGATGGGCGGTCGGATATGCCGCATATGGCCCCGCCTGCTGAAAAGTTCATGTCGCGGATGCGCGCTATGGGTGTGGGCGACGGGCATCAGGTGGTGGTCTATGACGGGGCCGGCTTGCTGTCGGCTGCGCGTGTGTGGTGGCTGTTCCGTCTGATGGGGCAGGAAAATGTCGCCGTGCTGGATGGGGGGCTGCCCAAATGGGTCGCCGAAGGTCGCCCCACCGAAGACATGCCCCCGATCCCCCGCGACCGCCACATGACCGTGCGTTTCCAGAACCAACTGGTGCGTGATGTGACGCAGGTCGCTCAGGCGTCCAAGCTCAAGGCACCGCAGATCGTTGATGCCCGCGCAGCGGCCCGCTTTCGCGGCGACGCGCCCGAACCCCGCGAAGGCCTGCGCGCCGGCCACATCCCCGGGTCGCGCAACCTGCCCTACACAGAGCTGTTGAACGACGACAAAACACTGAAATCCGTAGCCGAGACCAAAGCGGCTTTTGAAGCGGCGGGCATTGACCTGTCGCACCCTGTGATCACGACCTGCGGGTCCGGCATCACTGCGGCGATACTCGCGCTGGCACTGGAACGGATGGGCCATACCGATTGGTCCCTTTACGATGGATCTTGGGCAGAATGGGGGATGTTCCCCACCGTGCCCGTTGCGACCGGAGACGCATAATGTTCGAAACCCTACAGGCGCAGCCCGCCGATAAAATCCTTGCCTTGATGCAGATGTACAAGGATGACCCCCGTGAGACCAAGATCGACCTTGGCGTGGGCGTGTACAAGGATGCCACGGGGCTGACGCCCGTCATGCGCGCGGTCAAGGCGGCTGAACACCAACTGTGGGAAGCCCAGACCAGCAAGGCCTATACCGGTCTGGCGGGCGATCCTGCCTTTGGCGATGCGATGGTGCAGATGGTGCTTGGCGATGCGGTCCCCCGCGCACAGGTTGCCGCCGCCGCGACCCCGGGCGGGACCGGCGCGATCCGTCAGGCGTTCGAGCTGATCCAGATGGCCCGCCCGCAGGCGCGGGTGTTTGTGTCGAACCCGACATGGCCGAACCATCTGTCGATCCTGAAATATCTGGGGATGGAGATGGTCCCCTACCGCTATTTCGACGATGAAACCCGTGGCGTCGATTTTGACGGCATGATCGCCGACCTCAAGACCGCGCAAAAAGGCGATGTGGTCCTGCTGCACGGCTGCTGCCACAACCCGACAGGGGCCAACCTGAACGCCGCCGAATGGGACGCAGTGATCAAAGTGTTGCAAGACACCGGTGCCACCCCGATGATCGATATCGCCTACCAGGGCTTTGGCGACGGGCTTGACGCAGATGCGGCGGCCACGCGCAAGGTCGCGGCGGCGGTGCCTGAATGTCTGATCGCGGCAAGCTGCTCCAAGAACTTCGGGATTTACCGCGAACGCACCGGCATCCTGATGGCGCTTTCGGCAGACACCTCGGCGCAAAAGCTGAACCAGGGCACGCTGGCCTTCCTCAACCGCCAGAACTTCAGCTTCCCACCAGATCACGGTGCCCGCATCGTCACCACCATCCTGAACGATAACGCCTTGCGCAGCGACTGGATGGCCGAACTCGAAGACATCCGCAACACCATGCTGGGCCTGCGCAGCCAGCTCGCGGGCGAACTTCAGCGTCTCTCCGGCTCTGACCGCTTCGGTTTCCTTGCCGAACACCGCGGCATGTTCTCGCGCCTCGGAACCTCGTCTGACATGGTCGACAAGCTCCGCGAAGACCACGGCATCTATATGGTGGGTGACAGCCGCATGAACATCGCGGGGCTGAACGCCGAAACCGTGCCGATCCTCGCCAAGGCGATCATCGAGGTCGGCATCTAACCCCGCCGCTTCACCCTTTCAAAAATACTCAAACCGCCGCGCTGGCATCTGGCGCGGCGGTTTTTGTTTGGGTGCATTGCCAGTCCTGCCCAGCATAACACGCGCGCAGCAAAAAGCCCGGGCGCGAACGCCCGGGCCTCTGCCTGCCTGCAGGAGTTTGGACCTTAGCTCTTGGAGAACTCAGGGTAGGCTTCCATGCCCAGTTCGGACACGTCCAGACCAGCGATCTCGGCTTCTTCGCTGACGCGGATGCCGGTGGTGGCTTTCAGGATCATCCACACAATCAGCGACACGATGAAGACAAAGGCACCGATTGAGGCAAAGCCGATGATCTGCGTCACAAAGGATGTGCCGTCGGTGTAGACGGGAACAACCAGCGTGCCCCAGAAGCCTGCGATCAGGTGAACCGGGATCGCACCGACCACGTCATCAATCTTGAGCTTGTCGAGGAAGGGCACCGCGAAGACCACGATCGCACCGCCCACAGCACCGATCCAAAGCGCACCGAAGAGCGTCGGGTCAAGCGGGCCAGCTGTGATAGAGACCAGACCGGCCAGCGCGCCGTTCAGCACCATTGTCAGGTCGGGCTTTTTGTACAGCATCTGGGTCAGGACCAGCGCGGCGATGGCACCGGCAGCAGCAGCCATGTTGGTATTGGCAAAGATCTGCGCAACAGCATCAGCGTCGATCATCGACCCCATGGCCAACTGCGAGCCGCCGTTGAAGCCGAACCAACCCAGCCACAGGATAAACGTGCCCAAAGTGGCGAGCGGCAGGTTCGAACCCTGCATCGGGATCACGCGACCGTCTTTGTATTTGCCGATACGGGGGCCAAGCACCAGCGCACCTGCCAGAGCCGCAAAGCCGCCCGCGGCGTGGACCAGAGTGGAGCCCGCGAAGTCGCTGAAGCCCGCGTCAGACAACCAGCCTGCGCCCCACTGCCAGCTTGCTTCGATCGGATAGATAAAGCCGGTCAGCACGATGGTGAAGATCAGGAAGGGCCACAGTTTGATACGCTCGGCCAATGTGCCCGAAACGATGGATGCGGTGGTTGCGCAGAACATCAGCTGGAAGAAGAAATCCGACGCGTTGGAATAGCCGCCCGCGTCAATCGCCGTCTTGATGTCCTTGGTTGCAAAAGTGCCGAACACGCCGGGGATGATCCACGCGTCGCCGGGGTACATGATGTTATAGCCGACCAGCCAGTAGAGAATGGCGGCCAATGCGAAAAGCGCGATGTTCTTGGTCAGCTGGGTGGTCACGTTCTTGGACCGCACCAGACCGGCTTCGAGCATGGCAAAACCCGCCGCCATCCAGAACACCAGAAAGCCGCCGATCAGGAACAGGATCGTGTTGAAAATGAAAGCAGTATCAGCCGCAGTCGCATACTCGGCCTCCTGCGCGAAACCCAAGGACGGCAGCAGCGTCGCTGCGGCAGCAAGGGGAATAAGAAGTCGTGATGTCATGTCGTCAATTCCTCGGACGTGGGGGTCAGATGGCGTCTTCGCCGGTTTCGCCGGTGCGCACGCGCACGGCTTGTTCAACGTCGAGGACAAAGATTTTGCCGTCGCCGATCTTGCCGGTATGTGCGGTGCGGGTGATCGTCTCGACCATCTGGTCGGCCAGCGCATCTGCGACCACCAGTTCAAGCTTCACCTTGGGTACGAAGTTCACGACATATTCAGCGCCGCGGTAGATTTCGGTATGGCCGGATTGGGCACCGAAGCCCTTGATCTCGGTCACCATCAGGCCACGCACGCCCGCTTCGGTCAGTGCTTCGCGCACCTCCTCGAGCTTGAATGGCTTGATTGTTGCGATAATGAGTTTCACCTATAATCCCTCTTCCAGATGGCAGGTACTTCCTGCGTTATGCCTTGGATAAAAGAGCGGCCGGTGCCCCTTGAAGGAAGGGTGCATCGCGCTTAGTCCCTCTCTGGGCGGGCGTGTTTGCCCGATTATTGGGCGTTGTGGGGGATGTGCCTAATTATTGGGCGTTAATTAGATGGCGCAGCGGGGCGTCTGCGCTAAACAAACCGCGCCGTGCAGGATAGAGTGCGAAAAAAAAGAATGGTTCAGCGAGCAGCATATGAGTGATTCATCCAAACGGAAGCGGCCCTTGGTTGCCGATAAACGCACCGCGGGCAAAGGCGGCAAACCGCCCCGCAAGCCGGTCGCGAAAAAGGCTCCGGCCAAGCGCAAGCCGGCACGTCGTGCGCCTGCGCGCCCCAAGGGGCCTATTGGCTGGCTGGCCGCGCTGGTGCGGTGGGTCTTCCGTTTGATCTGGACGATCGTCTGGCGGGTGACTGCCGTGGCGGTGCTGATGGTTGCCTTGGCCGTCGGCTATTTCTACACCACGCTGCCGCCGCTCGAGGCGCTGCTGGATGGGCGTGCGCGAGGGTCTGTCACGCTCAAGGATCGCTATGGTGATGTCTTTGCATGGCGCGGGGATCAGTTCGGCGGCGTCGTCACCGCAGACAGCGTATCCCCCGCCCTGAAGAACGCGGTGATCGCGACAGAGGACAAACGCTTCTATCGTCACTTTGGTGTCAGCCCGCGCGGTATCGCTTCGGCGGTCAAGATCAACCTGAGCGAGGGTCGCGGGCCCTTGTCCGGTCACGGCGGTTCGACGATCACGCAGCAGGTGGCCAAGCTGCTGTGTCTGGGTGAACCCTATGATGCGTCGTCGGGGCAGACGGAAAAGGAATACGAAGCCGAATGTCGCCGGTCCTCGCTGTCGCGCAAGGGCAAGGAAGCCCTGTTCTCGATGGCGATGGAAGCGAAGTATTCCAAGGATGATATCCTGTCGATCTACCTCAACCGCGCCTATATGGGCGGCGGTGCCTTTGGGGCCGAAGCTGCGGCGCAGCGTTTCTTTGGCAAACCGGCCGCCGCGTTGAAGCCTGCCGAGGGCGCGATGCTGGCGGGTCTGTTGACCGCACCGACCACCCTGTCACCGACCAATAATCTTGATCGGTCGCAAAGCCGTGCGGCAACCGTGATCCGCCTGATGGAGGATCAGGGCTATCTGTCAAAGGTCGAAGCGGATAACGCCATTGCCAACCCCGCCGAGCTGTCAGAAGCCGCAGAGGCCGAGGCGGGTGGCTATTTCGCGGATTGGGTGATGTCGTCTGGGCCGGAGTTCTTTACCCGCAACACGACCGAGGATGTGGTGATCAAGACCACCCTTGACCAAAAGATCCAGCGCGCCGCCGAGGAAGGTCTGAGCTGGGTGTTCGAAAACAAGGTCCGCGAAGGGTCCAAAGCGCAGGCGGCTGTGGTGATCATGTCTGCTGACGGGGCCGTGCGTGGCATGGTCGGTGGGCGCAAGACCAAGGTCGCGGGGGCCTTTAACCGCGCGACACAAGCGATGCGCCAGACTGGCTCTGCCTTCAAGCCGTTTATCTATGCAGCGGCGCTGGATCTGGGGTATTCGCCCAACGATCTGATCGAAGACGCGCCCTATTGTCTGAACGTGCCCGGGTCGGGCGAATGGTGCCCGAAGAACTATACCAACAGCTTCAAGGGTAACGTGACGCTCACCACCGCGCTCAAGGATTCGCTGAACATTCCGGCGGTCAAAGTCTCGGAGAGTGTCGGGCGCGATGTGGTCAGCCAGGTGGCAGAGCAATTCGGCATCAAAAGCGATCTGGCCGTCGGTCCGGCGCTGGCGCTTGGGGCGTCCGAAAGCACGTTGCTTGAAATGACAGGTGCCTATGCCGGCATCCTGAACGGCGGGTCATCGGTCAAACCCTACGGGCTGATTGATCTGACGTTGCAGGGCGACACTGATCCGGTGATGGGCACGGGCGGCGGTATCGGCGAGCGGGTCATTCAGGAAGATGCCGCGCTGCAATTGGTCTATATGATGGAAAAGGTGGTGTCCGAAGGCACGGGGCAGCGGGCGCAATTTGGTGGTCGTGAACTGGCCGGTAAGACGGGCACGACACAGGCCAACCGCGACGCTTGGTTCATCGGTTTCTCTGCCGACTATGTGGCCGGTGTCTGGATGGGCTATGACGACAACACGCCGTTGACCGGTGTATCGGGGGGCGGGTTGCCCACCGAGATCTGGAAGCAGGTCATGATGCGCGTTCACGAAGGGCTGCCGAATACGCCGCTGCCGATGATCGTGCCGGAACCGCCAGTGGTGCAAGCCCCGCCGCAGCCTCAGCAACCGGCGCAGCCGCAGCGAGTGCCGCGTCAGGACAACCCATTGGGCGTCATCGACAGGGTGCTGCGCGATATCTTTGGCGGGTAAAGGCCCTGCCTCTGCCGCAGCACGATGTTTTGGAAACGAAAGAAGGGAGGCCGGATTATTCCGGCCTCCCTTCCTTTTGTCGCATCCCCGAGGGCGGTACGAGGAGACCCGCCCCCGGGGGTTTGACGGTCTGGCTTAGAAGCCCAGAACCAGCGACACACCCAGGGTGTTGTCAGTGGATTTCAGGCCCGCAACCGGATCGGTGTTGTAGTCGGTACGGTAGCTTACGCGTGTCGACAGGTTGTCGGACATCTTGTAGTTGATGCCAGCGTCGTTCGACACGATGGTGTTCACATCAGAGCCGACAATGTCGGTGTCCATGGTGAAGGATACGATGTCGTTGAACGCGTAGAAGTAGCGCGACGAGGCGATAAAGCCGACTTCGGTTTCGGAGGTGCCGGTTGCGTCTTTAAAGTAGCGTACACCGGGGCCCGCTTGAACGCGCCATGTGTTGTCTTCTTTATTGATCGCGCGGTAACCCGGACCAAAGCCCAAGAATGCATCTGTTTCGGAACCGTCAACGGCTGCACCGGATGTGTCGGTCAGGTAACCGTCATATTGGTAACGGGCCAGGCCGAACGTATAGAACTCGGGTGTGAAGTAGCGGCTACCTTCATAGGTACCAAAGAACTTCTCTTCGCTCTTTGTGCCGTTTGCTTCGCCGTATTCTACCGCAAAACCAACCAGGTGGTTCCAGTCGCCGACACCGTATGTCAGGCGGCCAGCGCCCGATACTTCGCCGTTGTCTGTGTTGCCGCTGGTGCCCGATGCGGACAGGGCGAAAGACCCGCGCCAGCCTTGGGCAACGCCATTGGCGCCATAACGTTCTGCGTCGGTGCCGCGGGCCAGGTCGGTGTTCACGTCATCGGTGATGTCTTCGATCTGGTCGTTCAGCGTTTCAATGCCAAGCGCACGTTGCTGCGCGAAAACTGGAGCAGCAGCCAAGAGTGCGATTACGGAAACCGCGGACGCTTTAAGTACTGTATTCATTGGGGAATCCTTTCCCTTAGAAGTGACCCGCCTCGTTGATTGAGGCGAGAGCATCTCTGCTGAGAATGGATTTAAGATAGGGGGTCAGATAAGTGAAATTCGAATAAATCGTGCATGAAGCAAGTATTGCTCGTGTTAACTGCCCTTGAAGCGGAATTAAGGCGTCTTTTGCCCGTTGTCCAAGCTCTCGATCAGGATATTCTGTTGATTTTCAGCCGCTTGAGCGAGCTCCATCAAACTACGCCGTGCGATCGACAGCATCTCGGGGTCCAGATCTTCGCGCCAGACCACCCATGCGGGGTACGCAAAGCGTGGGGAATTTGCCACAACATGCAGTTTTCCAACGTCGAGATACCGTTGCACTGCCCGTGCGGGCAGGTAGGCAGCGGCGCGACGGTTGACGATATAGTCGGCCGCAAGCCCGCCAAGGGCCAATGATCGCCCCGAATTGGTCAGATGGGGCAGGGCGCTGGCGTGCATATGCGTAAACTCCGGCCCCCAGTCGACCGCGACATATTCTTTGCCAAGGTCTTTGACGTCCGTTTCAAAGGACGCGACGAGAATCAGTTCTTCCTCCAGCACGGGTTCGACGCGCAAACCGGGGCGCAGCTGCGGGGTGTAAAGCAAGGCGGCCTGAATAACCCCTTCGACCAGAAACCGCGTCAGCCGGTCGGACATGCCCATTTCGGCGTGAATACTAAGTTCGGGCATCATCGCTTGCATCGTGTCGATCCAGCGAAAGCCAAGCTTGTGCCACAGCGCGTGCTGTGCGCCGAAAGAAAAGCTGCGGCTGTATCCTTCGGGGATCGCGATCTGCTGGCGCGCTTCTTCCCATATCTTGAGAAGGCTCAGCGCGTATGAGGTAAACTGTTCGCCTTCCGAGGTCAGCACCGCCCCCGCTTTCGATCGTTTGAACAGCGGGTGGCCTAGGCTGTCCTCAAGCCGTTGCACGCGCAGGCTGACAGCGGATTGGGTGACAAACAGCCGTTCGGAAGCAGCGACAAAAGAGCCGGTGTTGGCGACTTCGATAAAGGTTTTGATCAGGGTGATATCCATGCCCTGATCATGATCCTCCGCAGGCCCGTTGCCAAGCTGACCTGAATCGCGCGCCCCTATCCGAAAGAGACCGGAAAGGAGGCGCGTGTTATTTGATACTTAGTCAACCATGCGCGGGCCGGTGGTGGCGGCGATGCTGGTGGGGCGCGCCAGATCGGCACGGCGCTTTTGCAGATAGTCCTGACGTGCCTGGGCATAGCTGTCGCCCGATGCGGAGATCGGCACTTGCTTGCCATTCACGATGCGGCGGTTTTTCTCGAATGCGCTATCGGCATAGCCGGTGACGGTGCCGACATAGCTTTCGGGGCTATCAAGCGTATAGGACAGCGGTTTGGTGAACAGGTCCACCACGCGGCCGGCGGTGTCGCGGCGGGTCGATGGGCCGATCAGCGGAAGTTCGATATACGGGCCTTCGCCCACACCCCAGACATACAGTGTTTCGCCAAAGTCGGTATCATGCTCGGGCACTTTGAATTCGCTCGCGACGTCGAACAGGCCGCCCATCCCAAGCGTGCTGTTTACCAAGAAGCGGTAGGTCGACAGGCCAAAGCCCGCGAGATCCGCCTGCAAGGCGCTGTTGACGGCAGCTTGCGGCATCGACAGGTTCTCGGAGACGTTATGCACGACCGTCTGGAATTCGATCGGCACCGCCCCCAGCACGCGGTTGGGTTTGCCCGATCCGCCGATCTTCTGATTGAAGGCGTGGACCTTGCGGTTACCGGCCTCGTGCGGGTCATTGACCCCTGCGGGCTGGGTCCGCGATGCACCGCTACAGGCGGCAAGACCTGCAACCAAAGTGACACCCACAAGGGCGCGCAGCGATGTGGAGAGGGTCGTGGCCTTGAACATGGTATAAATCCCGAAAACGCGTGAAAAACATGGTTTGTTATGCGCAGCGTCCCCGAAATACGCAACATGAGTTTCCTTGGGCATCTCGCGTTGGGGGCAGGTGTTGCAGTTCCTCCCTCTTGGGTCTTTTCGTTTCGCCGTCGCATCGCTATCGTCCCGCCAAAGGCATTCATTCCAAGGAAGTCCCCCATGAGCATCACCAGCCGTCTGAACGATCTTGGCGTCACCCTGCCTGACGCACCTGCCCCTGCGGCGAACTATGTGCCCTTCGTGAAAACCGGCAACACGGTCTATGTTTCGGGCCAGATCTCGAACGGGCCGGACGGGTTCATCACCGGAAAACTGGGCGCGGATATGGATGTCGCCGCGGGTGCCGAAGCCGCCAAGACCTGCGCGATCAGCTTGCTGGCGCAAGTCAAAGCCGCATGTGACGGCGATATCGAACGGCTCAAGCGGGTGGTGAAGCTGACGGCCTTTGTGAACTCCACCGCCGACTTCACCGACCAGCCCAAAGTGGTTAACGGGGCCTCTGACTTCCTTGTCGAAGCTTTGGGGGATGCGGGGCGTCACGCGCGCTCGGCCGTTTCTGCCGCGTCCTTGCCGCTGGGTGTCGCGGTCGAGATCGAAGGCATCTTCGAAATCGAATGACCCTACCGCAGGCGTTTTATACGACCCCTATCGCGCATCGCGGTTTTCATCACCGCGATGCCGGTCGGCCCGAAAACAGCTTTGCCGCCTTTCAGGCCGCGATTGATCGGGGCTATGGCATCGAGCTTGATGTGCAACTGTCACGCGATGGTGTGGCGCTGGTGTTTCACGACTATGCGCTGGATCGCCTGACAGGCCAGACCGGTGCCATCCGGCAACGCGATGCGGATGACCTGTGCCAGATTACGCTCACCGGCGGCAGCGACACTATTCCCACCCTGCCGCAGGTGCTGGAACTGATCGCAGGACGCGTCCCGCTGCTGGTCGAGATCAAGGATCAGGACGGTGCAATGGGGACGGACATCGGGCCGCTGGAAGATGCGGTGGCCGAAGCCCTGCGCGACTATGCGGGCGATGTGGCTATCATGTCGTTCAACCCCAACAGCGTCGCGCGGATGGCAGAGCTGTTGCCGGATGTGCCGCGTGGATTGGTGACCAGCGCCTATCGCTATGTCGAATGGCCGCTGCCCAAAGCCACCTGCGACCGCCTGCGCGAGATCCCCGATTACGACCGCACCGGCGCGTGTTTCATCAGCCACGAGGTCGACGATCTGCCCCGCCCCCGCGTGGCAGAGCTGCGCGAGGCAGGCGCGATGATCTGCTGCTGGACCGTGCGCAGCCTTTCAGTTGAAAACGGCGCACGCGAATTTGCGCATAATATCACCTTCGAAGGCTATGACGCGCCGCTGCAAGGTTGAACCGTCCGGCTTCGGCCACAGATAAGGCCTATGACAACGGGACATCCAGTATGAACGCGCGCGACGTCGAAATCAGAATTGCCTCGCGCATCGCGCAAATCGGTCAGGCGGAATGGGATGCCTGTGCCTGCCCCGAAGCCGCCGGGGGCGCGCGCCCCGCGGACCCTTTCACCACCTTTCGTTTCCTTTCAGCGCTAGAGGAAAGCGGCAGCGTCGGCCCCGGTACGGGGTGGCAGCCACAATACCTCAGCGCTGCCATTGACGGTCAGATCATCGCGGTCGCGCCGATGTACGCCAAGTCACACAGTCAGGGTGAATACATCTTTGACCACAGCTGGGCCCATGCGTTCGAACGGGCGGGCGGGCGCTATTACCCCAAGCTGCAGATCGCCGTGCCCCATACCCCTGCCACGGGTCGCCGTTTCCTGACCCGTCCGGGGTTCGAAGAGACGGGTACCGCGGCCCTCATCCAGGGGGCGGTCCAGCTGACCGATTCAAACGGGCTGTCGTCCTTGCACATTACCTTTTGTACCCAAGACGAGGCCGCCGCGGCAGAGCAACTGGGCCTGCTGGCCCGCAAAAGCCAGCAGTTCCACTGGCGCAACGCGGGCTTTGAGGACTTCGATGGGTTCCTTGCCACGCTCAGCTCGCGCAAGCGCAAGAACATCCGCAAGGAACGCCAGCAGGCACAGGCCTTTGGCGGAGAGATAGAGGTGTTCACCGGTGACGATCTGCAGCCCGAACATTGGGATGCCTTCTGGCAATTCTATCAGGACACAGGTGCGCGCAAATGGGGCACGCCCTATCTGACACGCGCATTCTTCGACATCGCCCAGGACCAGCTACGCGACGACATGGCACTGGTGCTGGCCAAACGGGATGGTGCATGGGTGGCGGGCGCGCTGAACTTTATCGGCGCAGATGCGCTTTATGGGCGCTATTGGGGCTGCACCGAACATCACCCGTTCTTGCACTTTGAATTGTGCTATTATCAGGCCATCGATATCGCGATCAAACTGGGCCTCTCTACCGTCGAGGCAGGTGCGCAGGGGGAACACAAGCTCGCGCGCGGTTACCTGCCACAGGCGACGTGGTCGCTGCATTGGATGCGGGACGAGGGTTTTATGCGCGCTGTTGAAGACTATCTTGTACAGGAACGGGCAGCCGTTGACGAAGAGATAGACATTTTGACAGATTACGGCCCATTCAAAAGGGTCGAGGTTGAGGAACAGGAATGAGCGAAAGATTAAGCGAAGAGACGCGCAAAACCGTATTGGCCCCCTTGTTCAGCACAGGCTGGGCTATGGTGGAGGACCGGGATGCGATCGTCAAAACCTTCAAGTTCAATGATTTCGCGGATGCTTTCGGCTGGATGACCCGCGCGGCGATCTGGGCCGAGAAATGGAACCACCATCCAGAGTGGGAGAACGTCTATAACAAGGTGATCGTCACACTGACGACCCATGACGTGGATGGCCTAAGCTCGCTTGATGCCAAGCTGGCGCGCAAGATGGATGGATTGATGGGCGAAGTCAAAGCGGGCTAAGGCACCATTAACCGTCGCATTATCCAACAAAAACGCAGCCGCAGGGGCACCGCGGCTGCGTTTTTCATTTTCAGGGTCGTGCCGGATTACATGTTGTCCAGCAGCGCCTCGCCGCCCGACATGTCGCAGACACCGGGTTGGACCTCGGCTTGGAACAGCGTGACCTTGCCGTCATCCACCAGCATCGCATAGCGCTTAGAGCGCGAGATCAGCCCCGCGGGCTCGGCCGAGAATTCCATGCCGATGGCTTTGGTAAACGCGCTGTTGGCATCGGCGAGCATGGTGATGCCAGCCGCCGTCGCGCCTGTCGATTTACCCCAAGCGGCCATAACAAAGGGGTCATTGCAGGACACGCAGATGATCTCGTCCACGCCTTTGGCGTCGAACTGGTCCTTGGTGCGCACAAAGCTGGGCACATGGGCGGAATCGCAGGTGGGCGTATAGGCACCGGGCACGGCAAAGACGACGACCTTGCGGCCCTTTAGCTTGTCGGCCATCTGCACAGGCTGCGGGCCGTCCGGCCCCATTTGCACCAGCGTTGCATCGGGCAGCGTGTCGCCTTGGGAAATCGTCATATGCGTGACCTTTCGTGTCATTGCGTTTGTCTTCACGGAAGATATAGGCTTTGCACGCAGGCAGGAACACGGTTTTTTCGAAAGGGGCAAGGATGGGTCATGTGGTGGTGATCGGGGCAGGGCAGGCGGGGTCATCCTGTGTGGCCAAGCTGCGCAACTCCGGCTTTGAGGGAAAGATCACGTTGATCGGGGCCGAAACCGTGCCCCCCTACCAGCGGCCGCCCTTGTCCAAGGCCTATCTGCTGGGCGACATGGCGCTTGAGCGGCTCTATCTGCGGCCCGAGAGTTTTTACGCCGACCACGGGATTGACCTGATGCTGGGCACCACGGTCGACAGCATCGATCCGGCGGCGCAGACCGTGCGGGTCAACGGCGGGGATATGGCCTATGACGATCTGGTGCTGACCACCGGATCGTTCCCGCGTCGTCTGCCCGCGCATATCGGAGGCGATCTGGAGGGCGTGCATGTGGTGCGCGACCTAAGGGACGTAGATACGATGGGCCCGCGCTTTACCAAAGGCGCGCGGGTGCTGATCGTCGGCGGTGGCTATATCGGGCTAGAGGCCGCCTCGGTCGCGGCCAAGCTGGGGTTGCAGGTGACACTGGTAGAGATGGGCGACCGCATCCTGCAACGGGTCGCGGCCCCGCAGACCTCTGACTTTTTCCGCGCGCTGCACGAGGCGCATGGCGTCACCATCCGCGAAGGCGTCGGGCTTGAGCGTTTGACAGGCGACACCCATGTCACCGGCGCTGAACTGTCGGACGGCACGACGCTGGACGTGGACTTCGTGATCGTCGGCGTTGGCATCGGGGCGGCGACGGCGCTGGCCGATGCGGCGGGGATCGTGAATGACAACGGTATCATGACCGACACCCACGGGCGCACTTCTGCGCCGCATGTCTGGGCTGCAGGCGATTGCGCGTCCTTCCCTTATCGCGGCGGGCGCATCCGGTTGGAATCTGTGCCAAACGCCATTGATCAGGCCGAGCTGGTCGCGGAAAACATCATGGGTGCGGATAAGGAATATGTCGCCAAGCCGTGGTTCTGGTCGGACCAGTATGACGTGAAACTGCAGATCGCGGGGCTGAACATGGGCTATGATCGCGTGATCACCCGACGCAGCGACGCCGATAGCGTGGCCTTCTGGTACTATCGCGGGGACGAGCTCTTGGCGGTGGATGCAATGAACGATCCGCGCGGCTTCATGATCGGGCGCCGGTTGATCGAGGCGGGCAAATCCCCCGCACCTGCGCTGATCGAAGACCCGAGCACAGATTTGAAGGCACTGCTGAAGTCATGAGGATCATCGCTGGCAAACACCGTGGCACCCAACTGGCCGACGTGGGCAAGGGCGATGCGGATGCGCATTTGCGTCCTACCTCTGACCGCGTACGCGAGAGCCTGTTTTCCATGCTGACCCATCACAATGTGATCAACGGCGCCCGGGTGCTTGACCTGTTCGCGGGCACCGGTGCCCTTGGGCTAGAGGCGTTGTCGCGCGGTGCGCGCGAGGTGGTGTTTATCGAGAACGGGCGCGTCGGGCAAAAGCTGATCACCGAGAACATCAAGAAGCTGCGGGCCGAGGGCGCGACCACGCTGATGCGCTCCGACGCGACGGCACTTGGGGGTTGGATCGCGGCGCCGTTCGATCTGGTCTTTCTCGATCCGCCTTATGGCAAGGGGATGGGCCAGACCGCCTTGGTCAAGGCGCGGGCGGGCGGCTGGCTGACACCCGATGCCATGATCGTCTGCGAGGAAAACGCCCCGCTTGATCCGCCCCAAGGGTTCACGCGCGAGGACAAGCGCAAGTATGGCGACACCTGGATCACCCTGCTGCGCCAGGACTAGCCCAGTGCCCATCAACAGTTGCCGCTTTGCATTCGCTGCGCTGCGGCCTATGTGCTAACAAAGACGTAAAGGAAAGTAGACCGCCATGAGCCTGAGCATGACCAGCACCTTCATCAAGCCGATGCACCCCGAGGGGCGCAAGTTCGTGGCGATCTTTGCCGCGATCACGCTGGTGCTTTTTATCATCGCTGAACCACTGGGATGGCTGGGGGTGGGCGCAACCGTCTGGTGCTACTACTTTTTCCGTGACCCTGAACGGGTGACACCCAAGGGCGATAACCTTGTTATCAGCCCTGCCGATGGCATCGTATCGCTGATCGAACCTGCCGTGCCGCCGGCAGAGTTGGGGATGCCTGACACGCCGCTGACACGGGTTAGCGTGTTCATGAACGTATTTAACTGTCACGTGAATCGCGCCCCCGTCGCGGGCGAGATCACCGAAATCGCTTACCGTCCCGGCAAGTTTTTCAACGCCTCGCTGGACAAGGCGAGCGAGGATAACGAACGCAACAGCCTGCGCATCAAGATGGCCGACGGCCGCGAGGTCGCCGCCGTCCAGATCGCCGGTCTGGTAGCGCGCCGTATCGTGTGTTTCACCAAGAAGGGCGCGCATACGCAGGCGGGTCAACGCTTTGGTCTGATCCGCTTTGGGTCGCGCGTCGATGTCTACCTGCCCGAGGGGGTCACCCCGCGCGTCAGCATCGGTCAGACGATGGTCGCAGGCGAAACCGTGCTGGCAGAGCTTTCCTGAGATGACCGATCAGCCCCCCGTCGCGCCGGATAAGACGAAAACCGAATTCTCGTTGCTGCAGCTGTTGCCCAACATGCTGACGATTGCCGCGATCTGTGCCGGTATTTCCGCGATCCGTTTCGCCGCCGAGGGGAATATCGCGCTGGCTGTGGCACTGATCACTCTGGCGAGTATCCTTGACGGGATGGACGGGCGCACCGCGCGCTATCTGGGCTTCAACAGCAAGATCGGGGCCGAGCTCGACAGTCTTGCGGATTTTGTGAACTTCGGTGTTGCCCCGCCTTTGGTGGTGTATTTCTGGGGGCTGCAGGATTCCTACCGCGCGGGCTGGCTGGCGGTGCTGGTCTTTGCGATCTGTTGCGTCATGCGGCTGGCGCGGTTCAACGTCGATTCCCGGACCAAAGACCCGCTGGACGATGGCGGCTATTTCACCGGTGTGCCGTCGCCTGCTGGTGCGATGCTGGTGATGCTGCCGATCTATCTGCCCTATGCCTTCGGCCCCGGTGCCGCGCTGCCCGACGTTGTATCCAGCCTGTATATCGTGCTGGTCGGCTGGGTCATGGTCAGCCGCATCCCCACGTGGTCGTTCAAATCGGTCAGCTTCTCGCGCGCCAACGTGACCTATTTCCTGATCTTCTTTACCGGCTTTATCGCCTGCCTGGTCAGCTTCCCCTGGGCCACATTGGTGATCTGCTGCTTTGCCTATGCAGGCAGCGTGCTGTGGGCCGTGATCGAGCTGAAGCTGGCCAAGCGCCGGGGCTGAGGATCAGCCCTGGCTATAGGTCGGGTGGAACATACCGGCGGGGGATTCGGTAAAGATCTCGTATCCGGTTTCGGTCACGCCGATAGAGTGTTCAAACTGCGCTGACAGGGATTTGTCGCGGGTGACCGCTGTCCAGTCATCGGCCAAGACCTTGGTCTCTGCGCGGCCCAGATTGACCATCGGTTCAATGGTAAAGAACATGCCGGGTTCCAGCACCGCACCGGTGCCGGGGCGGCCATAGTGCAGCACGTTTGGCGGTGCGTGGAACACGCGGCCCAGCCCGTGACCGCAGAAATCTGTCACAACGCTCATCCGGTGGGATTCCGCGAAGGTCTGGATCGCATGGCCGATGTCGCCAAAGGTATTGCCGGGCTTCACGACCTCGATCCCGCGCATCAGCGCGTCATGGGTTACGTTGATCAACCGCTCTGCCTTGCGCGACAGCTTGCCTGCGACATACATCCGCGAGGTATCGCCAAACCAGCCATCGACGATCACGGTGACGTCGATGTTCAGGATGTCGCCATCCTTCAGCTTTTTGTCACCGGGGATGCCGTGGCAGACGACATGGTTCAGCGAGATACAGCTGGCGTGTTGATAGCCCTTATACCCGATGGTGGCAGACTTCGCGCCGGCGTCTTCGATCATCTGCGTGATGACACCGTCAATGGCACCGGTGGTCTGTCCGACAAACACATGTTCGGCGATGTCATCAAGGATTTGCGCCGCCAGCTTGCCCGCCGCGTGCATCCCCGCGAAATCCGAGGGGTCGTAAATGCGAATGCCATCTTTGGTCTGGCGTCCTCGGTGTTCGTTCATCACCGCTGTCTCCGTCATATGAATTTGGTGCTGTCTAACCCGCTTGGCCCCCAAGAGCCAGTGCAGGCGGGTCGATTAGGGGGATTGCGCCCGCAACGCTGACCCCAAGGGGGCTGATATGGGTGCCGATGACATGGGTTTCCAGCCCTGCGGCGCGGGCGTCGGCAAAAGCGGCGGCATAGGCGGGATCGATATCGGCAGCCACGCTAAAGGCGCTGCAATCGGTCCGCTGCACCAGATACAGCAGCACGGCGCGGTGCCCGTCCCGCGCCATCTGCGCCAGCTCTCCCAGATGCTTTGCGCCGCGTTTGGTCACGCTATCGGGGAATTCGACCAGCCCCTCGCGGCGCGACAGGGTGGCGGATTTCACCTCGACATAGGCGTCGGGCAGGCCGGGCTCGGCCAGCAGAAAGTCGATGCGCGAGTTTTCACCGTATTTCACCTCGGGCCGCACGCTAGTGTAGCCCGCGAGCGGGGCGATCTGCCGATCCATTAACGCGGCCTTGATCGCACGGTTCGGCAGCGCGGTGTCGACGCCGGTGAAATGCCCGTTCTCGTGGTCAACCAGCCGCCAGCCGTAGTTCAGCTTACGCTTGGGGTCATCATTGGGCTCAAGCCAGATTTTCATGCCCGGTATGGCCAGCCCCATCATCGACCCGGGGTTGGCGCAATGAGCCGTCACCTCGGTGCCGTCCTCAAGCTGGCAATCGGCCAGAAACCGTTTGTAGCGGCGGATCAGGCGGGCGGGGACAAGTTCGGTTTGAAAGCGCATGGGGGGTGACCTATACCTCAATCAACGGCCCCTCAAGGAGACAGCCATGCCTAACCCCACTGCTGCGATGATCGTCATCGGCGATGAGATCCTGTCGGGGCGCACCCGCGATTCAAACATGCACCATTTGGCGGGGCAGTTGACTAGCGTCGGGATCGACCTGAAAGAAGTCCGTGTGGTGGGGGATGAAAACGGCACGATCATTGCCGCCGTGCAGGAACTGTCGCGCGTCTATGACAGCGTGTTCACCAGTGGCGGTATCGGGCCGACCCATGATGACATCACCGCCGATTGCATCGCCGCTGCGTTCAACAAGCATATCGACGTGCGCGAGGATGCCCGCGGCATTCTGGCCGACCACTACGCCAAAAGCGCGACAGAGCTGAACACCGCCCGTCTGCGCATGGCGCGTATCCCCGATGATGCCACGCTGATCGACAATCCCGTGTCGGCGGCACCGGGGTTCAAGCTGGAAAACGTCTATGTCATGGCCGGCGTCCCCGCCGTGTTCGAGGCGATGGTCGCCAGCGTTTTGCCAACCCTGACCGGTGGGGCCCCCCTGATCAGCGCCACCCATCGCATCGAACGCGGAGAGGGCGACATCGCCGGACCGTTGGGAGAGTTGGCGCATAGCTATCCCAACCTCTCTATCGGGTCCTACCCCTTCCAGAAAGACGGCAAATACGGCGCGCATATCGTGATCCGCGGCAATGATCAGGCCGAGGTCGACGCGGCGATGGCAAAGCTCGCGCAGGTGTTCCCGTGACCGATCTGGCGCAGCTTTATCAGGTCGTCGACCACACATGGCCCGCCGCGAAAATCTGGACCGAAACCGGCTGGACCCTGCGGGACGGGCAGGGCGGGGGCAAACGCGTCTCTGCCGCGACGATGGCCGAACCAAATGCGGATATCGGTCAGGCCGAGGCCGCGATGCACGCCATGAACCAGCGCCCGATCTTCATGATCCGCGACGGCGACGACACGCTGGATACAGAACTGGCCGCGCGCGGGTATGACATCGTCGATCCGGTGAATGTCTATATCGCGCCGGTCGGCAAGCTGACCGATGTGCCGATGCCGCGGGTGACCGCTTTCCAGATATGGGAGCCGCTGGCCATCATGACAGAGATTTGGGCCAAGGGCGGCGTGGGCCCTGAACGGATCAACGTGATGCACCGCGCCGCGACCAAAACAGCGATCCTGACCCGCTGGAACGAGATGCCCGGTGGCGTCGCCTTTGCCGCGCTGCATGATGGCGTATGCATGGTCCATGCGGTCGAGGTGCTGGAACACCAGCGCGGGCAGGGTGTCGCCAAATGGCTGATGCGCAGCGCCGGTTTCTGGGCGCAGGCGCAGGGGGCGACGCAGGTGGCGGTTCTTTGCACAAAGGCGAACGCGGCCGCGAACCGCCTGTATCAGGGTCTGGGCTTTGATCTGGTAGGGCACTATCATTACCGTCAATCCCCTGACTAAAGGAGCCGCCCCATGGCGCATGATGCCCCCACTGCCCTGAACCTGCCGATGGTCGATCCGCTGCCCGAGGACACGCAGAAATACTTTGATGTCTGTCAGGAAAAGCTGGGGATGGTGCCGAATGTGCTGCAAGCCTATGCCTTTGACATCGACAAGCTGAACGCCTTTACCGCGATGTACAACGACCTAATGCTGGGCGCGTCGAACCTTTCAAAGCTGGAACGCGAAATGATTGCGGTCGTCGTGTCGTCCGTGAACAAATGCTACTATTGCCTGACGGCCCATGGCGCGGCGGTACGGCAACTGTCGGGCAATCCGATCCTTGGGGAACAGATGGTGATGAACTGGCGTGTCGCCGATCTGGATGCGCGGCAAACGGCGATGCTGGCTTTTGCCGAACATCTGACCGTCGCCAGCGCCAAAACCACCGAGGCGGACCGGCAGGCGCTGCGCGATGTGGGCTTTTCCGACCGCGACATCTTTGACATCGCGTCGGTCACGGGTTTCTTCAATATGACCAACCGCGTCGCCAGCGCGACCGAAATGAAACCGAACGACGCTTACCACGCGCAATTCAGATGATCCTCTGGCGTGCCGGGCTGATCTGGCTTTTACTGGCGGGCACGGCCCATGCGCTGGATCTGTCGCTGCCCGCTGCGGCGCGGCAGACCGTGACGCGCGATACCGACCCTGACAGCTACCTTGCCCCGACCTCTGCCTTCGAGAACGGCGGCTTTGCCAGCGTCAAGATCGAAGGCGCGGTTGCGCGCTCTGCTTGGCGGTTAGAGGCTCCGGGCCTCACGCCCCTACAGATTATGCGGC
Source organism: Sulfitobacter sp. SK025 (assembly GCF_003352105.1). Lineage (NCBI taxonomy): Bacteria > Pseudomonadati > Pseudomonadota > Alphaproteobacteria > Rhodobacterales > Roseobacteraceae > Sulfitobacter > Sulfitobacter sp. SK025. The sequence goes on from NZ_CP025808.1 coordinate 625,738, forward strand.
CCCTGCGCACCCAGCTAGAGGACGCAGGCTACAGGATCGTGCTGGATTGCAGCGCCGAGGTCTGCGGCGGTTTCGATTTCCGCTTTGCGATCGAAACACTGCCCGCGCCGAACATGTATGTCGATCTGCGCCAGTACCAGTTTGTCACTGCCGTCAAAGGATCGCTGCAATCACCTGACGCCGTTGCGACCCTTCTGGTCAGCACAACCGATACCTCTGCCTATCTGCAGATCGTTGAGGCGGATGCGCAAGGCCAGGCGTCCAGCCCGTCGGTGCCAGAGGTGGCGGAAGACACCCAGGCCTTGGCCCCCGATGCCCCCGCACAAAGCCAGTCAGAGATGGCTGCGGCGTTGCAGAATACCGGCCATGTGGTGCTGGCTGCGCTTGATTTCGGCACCGGCACCGCGGCCTTGGGGCAGGGGGAGTTTGATGCGCTGGCCAATCTGGCGGCGGTGCTGAAAGACCAGCCCGATCTGCGGATTGTTCTGGTGGGCCACACCGATAGCGTCGGCGGGCTGCAAAACAATATTGCCCTGTCGCGAAGCCGCGCGGCGGCGGTGCGGCGGCGGCTGATCACGGCGCATGGCATCGCGGGCGACAGGATCGAGGCGCAGGGCATGGGCTATCTGTCGCCAATCGCGTCCAACCAGACCAAAGCGGGGCGCGACGCCAATCGACGGGTCGAGGCCGTGCTTTTACCCGCGCCCTGACCCCGAACAGAAAAATCCCCGCATCCCTGAAAAGGGAGCGGGGGCAGCCACATGTGGGCTCAGTTCACCGAGGGCAGTTGGTGATCTCGTGTTACCAGTCCGTTGGACCTTTTTCGGCAAAGGTATGGGCTAGAAAATCAATGAAGGCGCGCACTTTGGGCTGGGTGAACCGGCCCGGAGGATAGACGGCGTAGATGCCTTGGGTCTCAAGCGGGAGATCGGGGATCGCGTCTTCGACCAGCCCTTTCTCCATCGCGTCGGCATACAGAAAGCTCGGCAGGTAGGCGATGCCAAGGCCAGAGATGGCGGCGTTCAGCAGCGATTGCCCGTCGTTCACCGACAGCCAGCCAGCGGTGCGCACCTGACGCTTTTCGCCCGACGGCGAGGTCAGCTTCCACATATTGCCGCTGGACTGGTTGGAATAATGCAGCAGCTTGTGATCGTTCAGATCGTCGATCTTTTCGGGGCGGCCGTATTTCTCGAAATAGGCGGGGGAGGCGATCATGCGTTTGGTCGTCTCGGTCAGCTTGCGAGCCCGCAGGGTGCTGTCTTCCAGCTCTCCGATACGGACGGCCATATCGAAACCTTCGCTGATCAGTTCGACGTAGCGGTTGTTCAGCACCATGTTGACGGTGATATCGGGGAAATCGGCCAGAAACTCGGACAGGGCGGGTGACAGATGGTTCACCCCAAAATCCGTCGCGACCGAGATCCGCAAAAGGCCCGAGGGCGCGGATTGCATAGAGGTCACAAGCGCATCGGCTTCGCCCGCGTCATTCAGCACGCGCCGGGCACGGTCGTAATAGGCAAGCCCGATCTCTGTCGGACTGACGCGGCGGGTCGTGCGGTTCAGCAACCGCGCCCCAAGCCGCGCTTCAAGCGAGGATACGTGTTTGGATACGGCAGATTTGGAGATACCCATCTTCTTGGCCGCATCGGTAAAGCCACCCTGGTCCACGACCGTGGCGAATGCTTCCATCTCTGTCAGGCGGTCCATACCCGTCCCCTTTCATCATCTGCGTCTGGAAAGGGTATGGCGGCCAAATCAGGCAGGATCACGGCAGCGGTGAGACAGTGGAGAGGTATTTATAGGGATCGTTCGCGGCGGGGAAACAGGGCGCGCCGTGCTGTGGCTAAATCCAGCGAACCAGTTTCAGGACCAGAAACATCAGCAGTGCCAGCCCCGCCATGCCAAGACAGAGGATGGTAAACGCCCAAGGATGGTCCACCCCCGGCATCCCGGCAACGTTGACGCCGAACAGACCGGTCAGAAACCCCAGCGGCAGAAAGATCGCCGCGGCGACCGACAGCACATAGCCGTGGCGCGCTTGGCGCTGCGCGATATTGGCGTCGTGCTCTTCCTGAACCGACACCAGCCGGTCGCGCAGCTCGTCCAGCTCTTCTACCGCGATCAGCGCGCTGTTGGCCTGCTCGCGCAGCTCAAGCTGGCTTTCGTCGGGGATCAGCGGGATGTCAAAGGCGGCCAGCTTGGCCAGCGCCTCGCGTTGGGGGTCAAGATAGCGGCGCAGCCGGATCACGCTGCGCCGGATTTCGGGCAGCTCATGGGGCATCGGGGTGTTCTTGTCCTCTAGGTCGTCCTCGAAGAACTCCGCCTGTTCATCCAGCGTTGCAACATGTTCCTGCACCCGCAGGGTCAAGCGACCCACAAGCGCTTCGAGGAACTCGGCAGGGCTGGGAGGGGCCTTTTGCGCTTCGGCCTCGCGGCGGATGGCGTCTATGGCAAAGACCTTCTTGCGGCGCACGGTGATCAGCAGGTCGGAATCCACATACATCCGCACCGATACCATTTCATCCGCATCCTGCCCCTCGTTCATATTGATGCCGCGCAGGTTCAGGATCAGCCCGCCTTCAAACCGGTCACAGCGCGGGCGGGTCTGTTTCTGGATCAGCGATCCGGCGGGGATTTCATGCAGGTGTTCGCGGACCCAGGGTTCAAGCATCGGGTCGGCCAGATCAAAGTGCCACCAGCGGTAGATGCCCGGCCCCGTAAGATGCGTGTCGGTGGGCACTTGGGTCGTGCCATCGGCAAAGATATCGAAAACGCAAATCGGCATGGCCACACCCTGAAATATCTATTGATCCGGGCATTTTGACAGACCGGCGCGGAGGCGCAAGATGTGCTGCCCTTGTGGCGCGGGCGAAAGACGGGGCAGGCCACGACAGCCTGCCCCATTTTGGTCGACATACCTTACAGCGCAGCGGCCAGACGGGTGCCTTGGTCAATCGCGCGTTTCGCATCCAGTTCAGCCGCGACATCCGCGCCGCCGATAACATGGCACGGGATGCCCTTGACCTCTAGCGCGTCGGCCAGCGACCGGTCCGACAGCTGACCTGCACAAAGCACGATCGTATCCGCCGCGATCACCTGCGGCTTTTCACGCGCTTCGCCAAAGCTGATGTGCAGACCCTCTGCGTCGATCTTCTCGTAGTTGACGCCCGCGATCATCTGCACGTTCTTCATGGTCAGGGACGCGCGGTGGATCCAGCCGGTCGTCTTTCCCAAGCCCTTGCCGACCTTGGTGGTCTTGCGCTGCAGCATGGTAACTTCGCGCGCGGGGGCGTGCGGCTGCGGCCCTTCGGGCGCGAGGCCAGAGCGGTGATCGGCGGGGTCGGTGACGCCCCATTCCTTCATCCATTCGGGCAGGTTGGTGGTGGTGCTGTCCCCGTCATGCACCAGATGTTCAGACACATCGAAACCGATGCCGCCCGCGCCGATGACAGCGACACGCTGACCAGCGGTGGCGGTGCCGTTCAGGATGTCGATATAGCTGACCACATTGCCCGCGTCCTGACCGGGGATTTGCGGGTCGCGGGGGATAACGCCGGTGGCGATAATCACCTCGTCATACTCGCCCAGATCATTGGCCGAGACTTCGGTGTTCAGCTTCACGGTGACGTCGTATTTCTTGACCATCGCCCGATACCAGTCGACGAGGCCCCAGAACTCCTCTTTGCCGGCGACCTGCTTGGCAAGGTTCAACTGGCCGCCGATCTCGGCTGCGCGGTCAAAGACGGTGACCTTATGGCCGCGCTCTGCCGCGGTGATGGCGGCAGAGAGCCCCGCAGGGCCCGCGCCCACCACGGCGATTGTCTTGGCCGCGTCAACAGGATCGACGCGCAGTTCAGTCTCGTAGCAGGCGCGCGGGTTGACCAGACAGCTCGAGATTTTGCCGCCAAAGGTATGGTCCAGACAGGCTTGGTTGCAGGCAATACAAGGCGCGATCTCGGCCGATTTTCCGGCGGCGGCCTTGGCGACGAAATCGGCATCGGCCAGCATGGGCCGCGCCATCGACACCATGTCGGCACAGCCGTCCACCAGCACCTCTTCGGCGACCTCGGGCGTATTGATCCGGTTGGAGGTGATCAGCGGGATGTTCACCTGACCCATCAGCTTTTTGGTGACCCATGCAAAGGCCGCGCGCGGCACCGAGGTCTGGATCGTCGGGATGCGCGCCTCGTGCCAGCCGATGCCGGTGTTGATGATCGTGGCCCCTGCGGCCTCTACCGCCTTGGCAAGCTGCACGACCTCTTCAAAGGTTGAGCCGTTGGGGATCAGGTCGATCATCGACAAACGGTAGATGAGGATGAAATCGGGGCCGACGGCCTCGCGCACGCGGCGCACGACCTCGACGGGCAGCCTCATGCGGTTCTCGTACGACCCGCCCCATTCGTCAGTCCGTTTGTTGGTGTGGGTGACGAGGAACTGGTTCAGGAAATACCCTTCGGAGCCCATCACCTCTACCCCGTCATAGCCTGCCTGTTTGGCACGCAGGGCGCAGGCGGCGATATCGCTGATCTGCTTTTCGATGCCTTCCGCGTCCAGCTCTTTCGGCGCAAACATCGAAATGGGGGATTTGATCGCAGACGGGGCCACGCAATCGGGGCTGAAGGCATAGCGCCCGGCGTGCAGGATCTGCATCGCGATCTTGCCGCCTGCTTCGTGCACGCGGTCGGTGACGATACTGTGGTTGTCCACGTCCTTTTGCGACAGCATCATCGCGGCACCATGCGCGACAGACCCTTCGGGGTTCGGCCCGATGCCGCCCGTGACCATCAGCCCCACATCGCCACGCGCGCGGGTGGCGTAGAATTCGGCGACGCGGTTCCAGTCCTGTGTTTCCTCAAGCCCGGTGTGCATAGACCCCATCAACACGCGGTTCTTCAACGTCGTGAATCCCAGATCAAGCGGGGCAAGCAGGTGCGGATAGTCGGACATTTGGCAAACCTTTCGAGGGCTGAATGTAGGGTACTGGACCGTTCTGTGCGGCAGTTCACCCCAAGCCTGCGGTTCTGTCACGCACAACGCTGCGTAAGCCAATATACATGGGCGCGGGATTCGTGCTAACGCCGGTATGACTTCTCTTGCCGCGAAAGGCCCCCGATATGACGCCAGAAGAAATCGCCCGACTGCCCTATCGCCCCTGTGTCGGGGTCATGCTGGTCAACGCCGACGGGCATGTGTTTGTCGGGCAACGTCGGGACCGGGATCAGGACGCATGGCAGATGCCGCAAGGTGGCGTCGAAAAGGGCGAACACGCCGAAGTCGCCGCCCTGCGCGAGCTGGAGGAAGAGACAGGCATCCCCCCAAGCTCTGTCACCGTGGTGGCACAGACCGAGGGCTGGTTGCCCTATGACCTGCCGATCGAACTGGTGCCCAACATCTGGAAAGGCCGCTTCCGCGGGCAAGAGCAGAAATGGTTCCTGCTGCGCTTTCACGGGTCGGATGACGAGATCAACCTGGATACCGAACACCCCGAATTCTCGGACTGGCGCTGGTTGCCGGTGCGCGAACTGGTCGACAACATCGTCCCGTTCAAGCGCGAGGTCTATACTGCTGTGGTCAACGCCTTTGTGAGCCATTTCGCCGACGCCTGACAAAGGGGCGGGCCGCGTTCACCGTCTGCCCGATTGCATAGCGGATATGGGCCAATGTGCATGATCGGAAACCGATTGTGCTGATTAGACCGGCCGTGCGGGCGTCGCGTGCCTTTTTCGGCCGTCGCGAACTTGACGGGGCGGGGGCGGATAGGAAACAGGTGGCTATCGGCGCGCGACGTCGGACCGCTTTGCCACAGGAAAAATCCCGATGAAGACATATGCCCTGACCGTGACCTGCCCCTCTGCGCGCGGGGTTGTCGCGGCGATTGCGAATTATCTGGCCGATCAAGGCTGCAACATCTCGGACAGTGCGCAGTTCGACGATAAGGAAACCGGCGGTTTCTTCATGCGCGTCAGCTTTGAAAGCGAAGCCGAGGTTGATCTGGCGACCCTGTCAGACGGCTTTGCCGATGCGGCGCGGCCCTTTGACATGGCCTATGAGTTCCACGACGAGGCGGTGAAGATGAAGGTCGTCATCATGGTTTCGCGCTTCGGGCATTGTCTGAACGATTTGCTGTACCGCTGGCGTATTGGCGCGTTGCCGATCGATATTGTCGCGGTGGTGTCCAACCATATGGACTATCAAAAGGTCGTCGTGAACAACGACATTCCGTTCCACTGCATCAAGGTCACGCCGGAAAACAAAGCCGACGCCGAGGCGCGGATCATGGCTGTGGTGGAAGACGCGGGGGCCGAGTTGATTGTGCTGGCGCGCTACATGCAGATCCTGTCGGACGAGATGTGCCAGAAGATGTCGGGGCGGATCATCAATATCCACCATTCTTTCCTGCCCAGCTTCAAGGGGGCGAACCCGTATAAGCAAGCGTTCCAGCGCGGGGTCAAGCTGATCGGGGCAACATCGCATTACGTGACCGCCGATCTGGATGAAGGGCCGATCATCGAACAGGACATCGTGCGCGTCACCCATGCGCAATCCGCCGAAGACTATGTCTCGCTCGGGCGGGATGTCGAAAGTCAGGTATTGGCGCGGGCCATTCACGCGCATATCCACCGGCGCGTGTTTGTGAATGGCAACAAGACGGTGGTCTTCCCCGCCTCGCCGGGGTCTTACGCCTCTGAACGGATGGGGTGAGCCACGGGGGCGCTAGCCGATGGTCGGCACATGCGCCCCTGCGTCCTTGTCCAGCAGATCGATCAGCCGCGGATCATCCGCGACCTCGACCTGCCGCTTGAACGGGGTAAACCCGCTGCGGATGTAAAAGGACAGCGCCTGCGGACTGTCGAGCGTGCAGGTATGTAGATGAAACCGCGAGATCGGCCGCGCCCAAGCCGTGCGGATCGCGTGGTTCATCAGGTAGCGCCCGGCACCCGATCCGATCAGCGCGGGCGTCAGTCCGAAATAGGCCAGCTCGCACGTGCCATCAGCCGTGAACTTGAGCTCGAGCAGCGCCTCGTCGCGACCGTCCTTGGTCAGCGTGAAAAACTGCGTGTCCGCATCCGACAACAGCGCCTGCAATTCGGCGTCGGTTTTTGTGAGCCGTCCGAACCACAGCCAATCCTGTCCGACCCGCCGAAAGATATCACGGTACCAGTCCAGTGTCGGGGTCAACGCGCGCAAGGTCACGCCCTCGGGGGCGGGGACATCCCGCAGGGGGGCGGCCTCGCGCATCTCAAGATGTGTGACAACCATCGCCAGCTTGCCAAGCGGTACGTCGTGATATCCGTCGGTCAGCATCAGACCAGCCCTTTTTCCTTGAACAGATCCATCATCGAGGTCTGCGGGCGCGGGCCGATGTGGCTGATCACCTCGGCTGCGCAGATGTTGCCCATCTTGCCGCATGTCTCGAGGTCGCGACCCGTGGCCATGCCATAGAGGAACCCCGCCGCGAATTGATCGCCGGCACCTGTGGCATCCACGGGGGTCACCTTGGTCACGGGCACGTCGACACGTTCGCCCTTGCGGATCAGCGTCACGCCGTCGCCGGAACGGGTGCAGACGACCGTGTCACAGATCGCCGCCGTGCGGGTCAGCGCGTCTTCCAGATCGTCGGTTTCCCACAGGGCGCGGATCTCGGCCTCGTTGCCGATGACATAGCCCAGATCGTTTTCGATCAGCGCGAGGAAGTCATCCCGGTGGCGTTCTACGCAGAAGGGGTCGGAAATCGCGATCCCCGCCATGCCGCCGCCCGCCGTGGCCGCGCGGGCCGCTTCGCGGAAGGCGGTTTTGCCGGCGTCGTGGTCAAAAAGGTAGCCTTCGAGGAACATCAGCTTGGCGCTGGAGGCCACCGCCTGCGGAACGTCGTCCGAGGTAAGCCCCGTGGAGATCCCAAGATAGGTGTTCAAAGAGCGTTCCCCGTCCGGGGTCACAAAGATCATGCAGCGCGAGGTCGGGTTCTCGCCCCCGGTCACAGGCGCGTTGACAAAATCAATGCCGATGTCTGTCATCGCCTTGGCATAGAACTGCCCCAGATCATCGTCATTCACCCGCCCGATAAAGGCCGTGGGCAAGCCAAGCGCGCCGATGCCCGCAATGGTATTGGCGACCGACCCGCCGGGGGTCTGAAGACGGTCTTGCATTGTCGCATACAGGTTTTCGGCGCGGTCACGCTCGATCAGCTGCATAATGCCTTTTTCGATGCCGTTATCTTGCAGAAACGCGTCATCCGCATGCGAGATCACATCGACAACAGCGTTGCCGATGCCAACCACTTCGTATTGGGTCATTCGGTTTTTTCCTCATAGGGGCAAAGGTCACGGATGATGCAGGTTCTGCATAGGGGTTTGCGTGCTTTGCAATGGTATCGCCCGTGCAGGATCATCCAGTGGTGGGCATGGTGTTGGAAATCGACAGGGATATTATCCTCGATCGCGCGTTCTACTGCATCGACGGTTTTGCCGGGGGCGATGCGTGTGCGATTGCCGACGCGAAAGATATGCGTGTCCACCGCCTGCGCCGGATAATGCCACCACATGTTCAGCACAACATTCGCGGTCTTGCGGCCCACGCCGGGCAACGATTGCAGCGCCGCGCGGCTGTTGGGAACGACCCCGTCATAGTCATCCACCAGAATCTGGCTCAGCTTCATCACGTTCTTGGCCTTCTGGCGGAACAGGCCGATCGTCTTGATATGTTCGGTCAGCCCCTCCAGCCCGAGGTCCAGCATCTGCTGCGGGTGCTCGACAATCTCGAACAGGGATTTGGTGGCCTTGTTTACCCCCGCATCCGTGGCCTGCGCGCTCAGCGCGACAGCGACCAGCAACGTATAGACGTTGGTGTGATCCAGCTCGCCTTTCGGTTCCGCCTCGGCGTCCTGAAAGCGGGTGAAAATCTCGCGGATCGTGTGGTAATCAAGGGTTTTGGCCATGCGCCAAGGGTATGCGTGGTTTCGCCTCTCAGGGCAAGCCGCGCGCGGCGGATTTTACGGGCGTCGCTGCGGCAGGGGGCTGCGTCATTTGGCGCATGTTTCGGGTCGCGCGGGGGCGGGGCCTGCCGTAGTCTGCCCCTATGACACATGTACCACAGCACACGCCCCAAACCACCGCCCCCGAAGATGCCGCCACTGCAGACAGCAGCGCCTATCACTACGGTGTGATGCGGCGGGCGATTGATCTGATCGATGCCGCCGCCGACCCGCTGGCGCTGGATCAGATCGCGGGTGAAATGGGGATGAGCCCGGCGCATTTCCAGCGGCTCTTCTCGCAGTGGGTGGGGGTGTCGCCGAAACGCTATCAGCAATATCTGATGCTGGATCACGCCAAATCGCTGCTGCGCGACCGCTTTACCACGCTCGACACGGCGCACGAGCTGGGGTTGTCCGGCTCTGGCCGGCTGCACGACATGTTCCTGCGGTGGGAAGCCATGAGCCCCGGCGATTTCGCCCGCAAGGGCGACGGGCTTGTGATCTCGTGGGGGTGGTTCGACAGCCCCTTTGGCCCGGCGCTGGTTATGGGCACGCCGCGGGGGATCTGCGGGCTGGCTTTCTCGGCCGAGATGGGCACCGGTGCCGCGATGGAGGATTTGTGCCGTCGCTGGCCGGGTGCGACATTCCGCGAGGATCCGGCGGTGCTGCGCGACTGGGTGCAGATTGCCTTTGGCCTACAGGGAGACGGGACCGACAAAGCCCCGATGTATCTGATCGGCGCGCCCTTCCAGATCAAGGTGTGGGAGGCTTTGCTGGCGATCCCGTCGGGTCATGTGACCACCTATTCCGAGATCGCCCAGACCATCGGCACGCCCAAAGCGGTCCGCGCTGTGGGCACGGCGGTGGGGCGTAACCCGATCAGCTGGTTGATCCCCTGCCATCGCGCCCTGCGCAAATCCGGTGGGTTAGGGGGGTATCACTGGGGGCTGCCGGTCAAACGCGCCATGCTGGCCTTTGAATCCGCCCGCGTCGACGCGTGAGGGTATCGGCGGGTTGCTGCCTATGGGTTTGAAGCTGCCGGTTCAACGGGAACAAAGGCTGGTGTAAAGCGTTATGTGACGATTGCCTCGCCCGAACGGGGCCACAACTTAAAGGCAGAATAAGATATGACACTTTCGAAAACCTCCATTGCTGTAGCTCTGACAAGCGTTCTGGCGCTGGCTGCTTGTGAACCCGGTCCGATTGGCGGCAACCCCAACGACCCGAACGCCAACACACGTAACGGTGCGCTGATCGGTGCAGGTACCGGTGCTGTGATCGGTGCGCTGTCCAAAGGCGACGGCAACCGTGCGCAAGGTGCCTTGGCCGGTGCGGTCGCTGGCGGTGCATTGGGTGCTGGCTATGGCTATTCGCTGGACAAGCAAGAGGCCGACCTGCGCCGTCAGCTGGATTCCGACGTGATCATCACCAACACAGGTGACCGCCTGATCGTGACCCTGCCGCAGGACATCCTGTTCGCGACAGACAGCACGCAGGTTCAGGCCGGTATGCAAAACGATCTGGCCGCACTGGCGCGGAACGTGAACGTCTACAGCAACTCCACGCTACAGATTGTCGGTCACACCGATAGCGATGGCGAAGCGTCCTATAACCAGCAGCTGTCCGAAGGCCGTGCGCGCGCCGTCGCGAATGTGCTGGTGTCGAACGGCGTTCCCGGCAGCCGCATCCAATCCGTGGGCCGTGGCGAAAGCCAGCCGGTGGCAAGCAACCTGAACGCAGCGGGCAAAGCGCAAAACCGCCGCGTTGAAATCGTGATCCTGCCAAACGCTGCCTAAGCGTTAGCGACATGAACGTGAAAGGGCCTCGGCATCTGCCGGGGCCCTTTTGCGTTTGAGGGATGCCTTAGGGGGCTGACGGGCCGCCGCGGCGCTAGAGGTTGTCTTCGACGCGGAACCCATCGGGGATGGTATCGCGCCCGTCCAGCATCAGATCGGCCATGACCTCGGCCACTTTGGGGGCCATGCCGAACCCGATCTTGAACCCGCCATTGGCCACGAACTGCCCCGGAGCGCCGGGCAAGGGCCCCAGCATCGGGGCACGGCTGCGGCTGCGCGGGCGCACGCCGGCCCAGCGGGTGATCACCGGCGCATCTTGCAACACGGGCACTGCAGCGCGTGCGGCGGCGATCACGTCATCAAGCTGCGCGTCCGTCTCGGTGGGCGAGGTATACGCGCGCTCTGTCGTTGATCCGATGGCGGTGGTGCCGTCGCTATGCGGGATGATATGCACACCGCCCGCGAAAAGCTGTGGCAAGCCGCGCGCGTCATAGTCCAGCAGCGCGGCCTGACCCTTGACGCCTGCGCCGACCAGACGGCTATGATTGGCGGTCATATGCGCCAGCCCCGCGACGCCCGTCGCCCACAGCACCTGTCCGCGATCTTCGCCCTCCGCCTGCACCGTCACGCCTTTGGCCGCCAGTGCCCGCACCAGCGCGTCGCAGGCGTGGCGGGGGTGGATCAGACCGCTTAGCGTGTCGTGGATCAGCCAGCCGGTGGGGCTGTCAGGCTGCCACGGCGTGTCACTCGCGCGGATCACGGACCATGTGGCCTGACCCTGCCACAGCGCCTTGGCGGTTTCGGCCCGCTGCTGTGCCAGTGCCAATGTCGCGTCATCGGCTACGGGTTGCAGGCGCCCCTTGCGGGCATAGCCCGCGTTGCCACCGCCTGCCTGTTCAACCGCTTGCCAGAACCCTTTGGCCATCAGCAGGCTGTCGCGTTGAAAGGCTTTCTTGGCGTTCCAGTTTTCAGGCACATGCGGGGCCAGCGCGCCGACGATACCGCCGCTGCTGCCTGCGGCGGGCCCATTCGGGTCGATCACTTGCACCGTCGCGCTGCGTTGCACGCAGGCCCATGCCACGGATAGCCCGAATATCCCCGCGCCGCGTATCGTGATTTCGGCCATTGCCAATCCTTGCCCTTTTTGCGCAGTGTTCGGCAACGCCCATAGCACAAGGCCATCCCATGGAGAACCAGACAGCTGATATCGAATGGAAAGACAGCGGTGTGCCTGTGTCCTCCAAGTTCGACGACCCGTACTTCAGCCTCGACAACGGGGTAGAGGAAACGCAGCATGTCTTTATCGACGGGAATGACCTGACCAACCGCTTCCGTGACGGGTTCCGCATCGGAGAGTTGGGGTTCGGCACGGGGCTGAATTTTCTCGTGGCGTGGGACGCGTGGGCGCGGCAGGGCGCGAAGGGCACGCTGCATTTCACCTCGTTCGAAGCCTTTCCGATGTCGTCCGAGGATATGGCCCAAGCGCATCGGTCCTTTCCTGACTTCGACGGCAAGCGCGACGCCCTGCTGGACGCCTGGTCGCCCGAGGGTGGAGAGATGCGCTTTGGCGATGTGGTGCTGACCGTGGTGATCGGCGATGCGCGGCGTGCGGTGCCCGCGTGGGACGGGCTGGCGGATGCGTGGTTTCTTGACGGGTTTTCCCCCGCTAAAAACCCCGAGTTGTGGGAGCCGGAGCTGCTGCACGATGTAGCACGGCACACGGCACCGTTTGGCACGGCCGCGACCTATACCGCCGCTGGCGCGGTCCGTCGCGCGCTGGAAAGCGCGGGCTTCGCGGTCGAGCGCACGACCGGTTATGGACGCAAGCGGCACATGACGCGGGCTGTGCGCGTATGAGCATGGCCACCAACCGCGCGGCGGCTGCGGCGCAGTCGAACAATATCCCGCTTGGTATCACCTTGATGGTGATCACGACCCTTGTGTTTGCGGTGCAGGACGGGCTGTCGCGGCATCTGGCGTCAGAATACAACGTGATGATGGTGGTGATGATCCGCTACTGGTTCTTCGCGGCCTTTGTGATCGCGCTGGCCAAGCGCCATGCGGGCGGGTTGCGGGCGGCGGCGCGGACCAGCCAGCCGGTGCTCCAGATATTCCGCGGGCTGCTGCTGGCGGCCGAGATCTGCGTGATGATCGTCGCCTTTACGATCCTTGGCCTTGTGGAAAGCCACGCGGTCTTTACCTGTTATCCGCTGCTGGTTGCCGCCCTGTCCGGCCCCGTCCTGGGGGAGAGTGTCGGCTGGCGCAGATGGGCGGCGATCGGGGTCGGCTTTATCGGGGTGTTGATCATTCTGCAGCCGGGGATGAGCGTCTTTGACCCCGCCGCCGTAATCCCGCTGGTGGCGGCCGCGATGTTCGCGGTCTACGGGCTGCTGACCCGCTATGTCGGGCGCAAGGACAAGACCGCCACCAGCTTTTTCTGGACCGGCGTCACGGGGTCAGTGGCGATGACAGCCACGGGGCTGTGGTATTGGGAGCCGATGATCGCCAGCGACTGGCTGATCATGGGGTGCCTGTGCATCTCCGGTGTCACGGGCCACTGGCTGTTGATCCGCTGCTACGAAGTGGCCGAGGCGAGCGCGGTGCAGCCCTTTGCCTATTTGCAACTGGTCTTTGCCGCGATCATCGGCATCAGCGCCTTTGGCGAAACCGTGCGCCCCAATGTCGCCATCGGGGCGGCGTTGATCGTCGCGGCCGGGCTATTCACCTTTTGGCGCGAACGGCAGAAGGGTCGTGCCCGTTAGTTCCTCGGTAAAGGGTTGGGGCAGGGGGTCTTTGCCCATGCGCGCGCGGTAAACGGGCAGGCTTTCGGTCACCCGCATCACATAGTTCTGCGTCTCGCGAAAAGGGATCATCTCTATCCAGTCGACGATATCAATGTCGCCCTCGCGCGGGTCGCCATAGGTGTCCATCCAGCGCGTCGGACGCGAGGGGCCCGCGTTATACGCGGCTGATACCATGACCACATTCCCGTTAAACCGGCCCGCCATCTGCGACAGGTATTCGGACCCCAGCAAAGCGTTGTATTCGGGGTCGGCGGTCAGCCGGTCGGTGGTGTGCAGCGCGCTGATCTCCAGATCGCGCGCGACATCCTTGGCCGTGGCGGGCATCAGCTGCATCAGACCGCGTGCGCCCACATGGCTTTGCACCACGGGATCGAATTCGCTTTCGCGGCGGGCGATGGCCAGCACCATCTCGGGGGCCATGTTCAGGTCCAGCTTGATCGCATCATGCAGTGCGTAATAGGGGCCGGCGATGGTGATGCCCCGTTGCGCCACACGTTTGCCGATCATCACGGCCAGATGCGGCTGGCCCACGTCAATCGCGGCCTGTCCCAGAAGGGCAGCGTCTTCGGTGATCAACTGCTCTGCCAGATGGGTCCAGAACCGTTCCGCGGTCGACAGCTCGCCCGAGGCTTGCAGCAACAGTCCCGCCTGAAACAGCGGTGCCTGTGCCAGCGCCGATGTGCGCCAGTCCTGTTCAGGGGGCGCGCCTGCAAGGCTTGTGTCGAACGGCAGATTGCCCCGCTCTGCCGCAAGCAGACCGTAGAAAGAGGATTGGAACTTCGCGCCTTGGGCATAGGCTTTGGCCGCGCCCTCGGCATCGCCCATGGCCTGATACGCGCGGCCCTGCCAATAGCCCGCACGCCCTTGGCTGATGGGGGATTCGACCGCGCCGTCATGGGCCTGAAAGTGACCAAGCGCCAGCTTGGGGTCTTTGAGAAACCGCAGCGCGATATAGCCCGACAGCCATTCAAGGTCCGCGAAATGTGACCCTTCGGACAGGAAGTGTTTCGACGCCATCTGATAGGCCCGCGCCGGATCGCCATTGCGCATTTCATCCCGCGCCAGCGCGCGGCGGCGGTTGGCCCATGCGGCGGGCTGACCAAGGGCCGCAGCGCTGACCGATTGCGACAGCATCAGATCCTTGGCGCTGTCGCCGTAGCCTTTGCGGATACGCCATTCGAAGCGGTCGGCCTGTAGCCCCGGATCACCGGCCTTGCTGGCGGGCAGCGCGTCGATCAGGGCGTTTACGTCGCCGTCCAGATTTTGCAAGGCGATGCGGGTTTCGGCCAGCGCCTTGTCGGCATCACTGACCAGATCGAACATCTGGCGGGCTTCGGCGTGTTCCCGTTGCCATAGCATCTCGTCCAGGCGGGCGGCGTGGTGCGGTTTCAGCAAAGGTCCATGCGCGTCAATGAACTTTGCCTGATCGTTCCCGCTCATGGGCAGGGTACGCCACGCCAGCACCAGCCGCGCCTGCGCCTCGCCCAGACGATCCGCACGCAGCAGCGCTGCGGCATGGGCCAGCACACCCTCGGGCGTCTGCGGGCGCTGACCGGTAAAGAAATCCAGTATCGCCTTGTCACCCTCGCGGATCACGGCCTCTTCGGACTGTCTGCGCAGATAGGCCTCGCCCGGCCAATCAGGGCGGCGGCGCAGGAAATCTGTCACCTCGGCATAGGTGCCCCGACCAGCGCGCAGGCGGTGCCATTCGATCACATCTACCGCAACGGCCCCGTCACGGCGCGCGATCAGGGCGGCATTATCCCAGCTGCCCGCGCGCATGGCGTCCATCGCCCATCCCAGCGGACGCGGCCTTTCGGCGTGGGCCGGAAGGGCGAGGGCAAAAACCATCGTCAGCGTCGCCAAGGCGCGTCTCATCACTTGCATTTCCTACTGGTCAAAGGCTACAGCCTTGCAACATACGGCGCGGCGCGGGGGTTTCAACTCAACTTGCCGCTATCAGCAATTGGGCGCTTGCCCAGCAACGCAAGAATAGGAGCGTGCATATGCTACAAGGTTCACTACCTGCACTCGTCACGCCGTTCACGGACGGCGCGCTGGATTTGGCCACGCTCAAGAAGCTGGTGGAATGGCACATCGCGGAAGGATCGAACGGGCTGGTGCCTGTCGGGACCACCGGTGAATCGCCCACCCTGACCCATGCCGAGCATGAAACCGTTGTCGCCGAAGTCGTCAAAGCCGCCGCGGGTCGTATCCCCGTCGTTGCAGGTGCCGGTTCGAACAACACGACCGAAAGCATCCGTCTGGCCAAACACGCCGAAAGCGTCGGTGCCGATGCGGTTCTGGTGGTCACGCCCTATTATAACAAGCCGACCCAAGCCGGTCTGATCGCGCATTTCACCGCGATCCACGAGGCCTGCGGTCTGCCGATCATCATCTACAATATCCCCGGCCGTTCGGTCGTTGATATGCTGCCCGAAACCATGGCGGAGCTGGCCAAGCTGCCGCGCATCATCGGTGTCAAGGATGCCACCGGCGATCTGGCGCGGGTCTGTGACCAGCGGATGCTGTGCGGGCCGGATTTTGTCCAGCTCTCGGGCGAGGACGCCACAGCGCACGGGTTCAACGCCCAAGGCGGCGTTGGCTGTATCTCTGTCACCGCGAATGTCGCGCCCAAACTGCTAAGCCAGATGCAGGCGTTCTGCCTTGCGGGGGACTATGCGTCGGCGCTGGAAATCCAGGACAAGCTGATGCCGTTGCACAATGCGATCTTCACCGAGCCGGGCCTGGTGGGTGTGAAATACGCGATGGCGCGTCTGGGATTGTGTTCGGACGAGGTGCGCCTGCCACTGGTGCCGCTGACCGATGCCACCAAAGCGCTGGTGGATCACGGGTTGAAGCACGCGGGTCTGCTTGACTGATCACGCGGTAAAATCACGGTTAAGACGGGGCGGCATCTAGCCGCCCTTTTTTATGGGCAAGACCCAGCCAATCGGTCAGCGCATAAAAAAAGGCCCCGGCGAAACGCCGAGGCCTAATGTGAATATCTGCCTTCGGGAGCAGAAAACGCTTATGGGCAAGCAGCCGTGTAACGCTGACCTGCGGAGTTCTGGTAGACACACTGGCCGTTTTTGCCGCGGCCCAAGTATGCACCTGCAGCAGCGCCAGCCAAGCCACCCAGAACGGCGCCTTTGGTTTTGTCATCGTCGCCCGAGACGACAGCACCCAGAGCCGCACCAGCAGCAGCGCCGGTTACAGAAGATTGAGTCTGCGTTTCGCAAGCGGCGAGTGCGCCAACCATAGGCAGGACCAAAAGTAGCTTTTTCATGATATACTCCATACTAGCTTCAGTACTTAACGCTATGTGACGGGTTTGGTTCCAGCAAGATTTCTTTGATCGGCAATAAAGTGCCGGAGCGGCAGCTTATTTGCTGCCGAACACCCGACCCATTGCCCCATCCACAGCCGCGATGATCTGATCAATATCGTCCTTCTTCGCGATCAATGCAGGGCTGAAGCAGAGCGTGTTGTTCTTACCCGGCACCGACCGGTTGGTCGCCCCGATGATCACGCCCTGCGCCATGCAGTCTGCGACGACCGCCTGAATCTGCGCTTCGACAACGGGAACGCGGGTGCTGCGGTCCTGGACCAGCTCTGCGCCAAGGAACAGACCCTTGCCACGCACCTGACCGATCACGTCATATTTGTCCGACAGCTCTTCAAGCTCTTCGAGCATGTACTGCCCCATGTCGCGGGTGTTTTGCAGCAGGTTTTCGCGCTCGATAATCGCCATGTTTTCAATCGCGGCGGTGGGGCCCGCGGTGCAGCCCCCGAAGGTAGAGATATCGCGGAAGTAGTTCAGCGGGTCGCTGGCGTCATCCTTGAACAGGTTAAAGACCTCTTCCGTCGTCACCAGACAGGCAATCGCCGCATAGCCCGAAGCCACACCCTTGGCCATCGTAACCATATCGGGCTGGACGCCGAAATGCTGGTAGCCGAACCATTCGCCGGTGCGCCCGATACCGCAGACGACCTCGTCGATGTGCAGCAGTACGTCATACTTGCGGCAAATCTCTTGCACCCGTTCCCAGTAGCCGTCCGGAGGCGTGATAACTCCACCGCCCGCCGTGACGGGTTCAAGACACAGCCCGCCCACGGTGTCGGGCCCTTCGGCGAGGATGATCTTCTCGATCTGATCCGCAGCCCAAACGCCGTAGTTATCCTCTGGCGCGCCGTCTTGCTCGAACTTGCGATACTCCAGACAGTGGGGCACGCGGACGAACCCGTCGGTGAAGGGGCCGTATTGCGCATTGCGTTCTTCCTGACCGCCCGCAGACAGACAAGCGATGGTCGTGCCGTGGTAGTCGCGGTCGCGATACAGGATTTTGTGCTTCTTGCCGCCATAGCGTTTGTGGGCGATCTGGCGGATCATCTTGAAGGCTTTCTCGTTCGCCTCGGAGCCGGAGTTGCAATAGTACAGGCGGCTCATGCCCGGCATCTTGTCGATCAGCTTTTCCGCAAAATGCGACCCCGGAATAGACCCGGCAGACCCCGCAAAATAGTTCAGCTTGATCAGCTGGTCGCGCACGGCGTTGGCAATGCTTTCACGGCCATAGCCGACGTTGACGGTCCAGACACCACCGGACACCGCGTCCAGATGCTCTTTGCCCTTCTGGTCCCAGACACGCATGCCTTTGCCTTCGACAATGATCCGTGGGTCCGTGGTTTCATAGGCTTTGTGCTGGCTGAGGTGGTGCCAGATGTGCGCGCGATCTGCCTCGACCACACGGGAGATATCGTTTTCGCTAAATGTACCATCCATGTGCGTGACCTTTCCGAGGTTGGGATTGGGGGCGGGTGGCAAAGCACCCTGTTTTCAAGGCCCCATCGCAAACGCGTCTCGCGTCTGTTTCGGCCCATGTGCAGTGATTGTTAGGAGCAACTTCCCCCTCTGAAAAGGAAAAACCTGCCACATAGGGGGGCGGGACGGGGAAGATAGACGCAAAAAGGGCCGGAATTGATTAAAATTCCGGCCCCTAAGCGATTGATTGATCTGTATTTCCCCGTTTTCAGACCGGGGGTAGGTCTTGCGGCTTATTTCGGGCGAAAGCTCGACTTGCCGCGTTTGGGGGCGGCATCGCCGCCACCGGCTTTGCCCGAGGGTTTGCCACCCTTGGGTTTCGCGCCCAGTTTGCCCGGTGGGACAAAGCGTTTCGACGGGTCAGCGGCGCGGGCCTTGAACGGTTTATCCGCTGGTTTGCCGTCGCCACGGGGGCGGTCCGCCCCACGATCCGCTGGCTTTTCCTTTTTCCAGACGGCTTTGGCTTTGGGCTTGCCGCCGGGTTTGTCAAAGCTGTCGGGCTTGCCCGCAGACTTGGGTTTAGGCGTGGCACCGGGCTTCATCGGAGACCGTTCGGTCTTGTGCGACTTGGGCGGGCGTTCGCCTTTGGGGGCTTTGGGCTTGTCAAACTTCGGCTTGTCGCCGCGCGGTTTGTCGAACCCTTTGTCGGGGCGCGGGCCGCGAGGTTTGTCGTAGGTAACCGATGGTTCTTCGGTGCTGGCCGCACGTGGTTTGCGCGGTGCACGTGGTGCGTCGGGGTCATAGGGTGCGCGGTCGGGGCGTGGGCCACGATCGGGGCGCGGGCCGTTGTCAGAACGGGGGCCGCCACGGTTCGGTTTGGGGCCACGGCCGCCGGGCTTGGGCCCGCGCGACAGATCGGGGGCTTTGTCCAGCTTGGTCACAACCGCGCCGTCTTCGACCTTCATGTCGGGGCCAAGCGCGTTGATGAATTTATCTGCCGAGGTCGCGAGGATCTCGACAAAGGTATGGCTGGGCTGCACGCGGATCGCGCCCACGTCATCCTTGGTCAGATCGCCCATGCGACAGATCATCGGCAGGATGGTGCGGGGTTCGGCGTCATCATTGCGCCCGATCGAGATCGAGAACCAGACCGACGGGCCAAAGTCGCCACGGGGGCGTTCGTCGGCAGGGGTGCCGGGCTCTGCCAGCTGCTCGGGCGCGGACTGGCGTGCACGGTACAGGTTCACAAAGGCCGTCGCCAGTTGCTCGGCGCTGAACTGTTCGACCAGATTGGCAACAAAGCCCGCTGCATCATCGGGGATCGGGTCAGACCATGCGGAATCGGCCAGCAAGCGCTTTTCGTCTTCGGCGTTCACTTCTTCAGCAGAGGGCGGGTTGGCCCATTCGACCTTCAGCTTCGCGCCGCCCAGCAGACGGTTTGCCTTGCTCCGCATCTTGGCGGGAACGATCAGCGCGGACACACCCTTGCGACCGGCACGACCGGTACGGCCCGAGCGGTGCAGCAACGTGTCAGAGTTCGACGGCAGATCGGCATGCACCACCAGTTCGAGGTTGGGCAGGTCGATCCCGCGTGCGGCAACATCTGTTGCAATACAGACGCGCGCGCGCCCGTCGCGCAGCGCTTGCAGCGCGTTGGTGCGTTCGGATTGCGTCAGCTCGCCCGACAGTGCCACGACTGAAAAGCCGCGGTTGGTAAAGCGGGTGGTCAGGCGTGCGACGGCGGCGCGGGTGTTGCAGAAAACGATGGCGTTTTTCGCCTCGTAAAAGCGCAGCACGTTGATGATCGCGTTTTCAGTGTCGCGCGGGTGCACGTTCAGCGCACGGTATTCGATGTCGGCGTGTTGTTTCTTTTCGCCCACGGTTTCGACGCGCTGCGCATCACGCTGGTAGGATTTGGCCAGCTTGGCGATCGCCGCAGGCACGGTGGCCGAGAACAACAGTGTGCGGCGCTCTTCCGGCGCTTCGGAGAGGATGAATTCCAGCTCTTCGCGGAAACCCAGATCAAGCATCTCGTCCGCTTCATCCAGCACCACGGCACGAATGTCGGACAGGTTGATGTTGTTGCGTTTGATGTGGTCGCACAGGCGGCCCGGTGTCGCGACGACGATATGGGCACCACGGTCCAGCGCACGGCGTTCGGTGCGTGTGTCCATCCCGCCAACGCAGGTGGTCACGACCGCACCGGCCTTGCCATACAGCCACGTCAGCTCGCGGCTGACCTGCATGGCCAATTCGCGGGTCGGTGCGATGATCAGCGCCAGGGGCGCACCGGCGTGTCCGAATTTTTCATCGTCGCCCAAAAGGGTCGGTGCGATGGCCAGACCAAAGGCCACTGTCTTGCCGGACCCCGTTTGGGCTGACACCAGAAGGTCGGCTTCGACCAGATCTGGGTTGGTAACCGCCTCTTGGACGGGGGTAAGCGAATCATAGCCTTGGGTGGCAAGCGCGTCTGCGATGGTTTGGATCAAGGGATTGTCCTGTCTGAGAAAATGTCGCGCTACAAATACGCGCGTCGCGGCAAAAGCGGATACGCCAGCCACGTGTTGCGCCCGTCCCTAGTCGGTTGTGACGCAAATGTACATCTCTTTGTCAGATGCGCAGGGCAAGGCAGCTATGCTTGCCCGTGGCTCTTTCAGGCGCTGACGGCATCCCCCCAAGCGGACATCACCTCTGTCACGCCGGTATTTTCGTCGCCTGCGCGCCCGACAGCAGAGGGGCAAGCGAAGTGATAGGGGAAGATCGTGCGCGGCGCGGTCACCACATTGTCCAGCGTGTCCTGCAGCGTCGCGATCACCTGCGGCGGCAGCGCCTGATCCACGATGGTCACATCGGCAAGGCTCATATCCGTGCGCGGCGCATGAAAGGCGGTTTCCAGATCCATCCCGTAGTCCAGCAGCAGTGAGGTCAGTTCGACCACAGCGGGCATGATCTTGCGCCCGCCAGACGCCCCAAGCGCGAATTGCGCACCGTCGGCACGCTCCAGCAGGGTGGGGCACATATTCGCAAGGCAACGTTTATCCGGCCCAAGCGAGTTCGGCTTGCCCTGTTCAGGGTCAAACCACATGATGCCATTGTTCATCAGGATGCCCGATTGCGGCAGCATCATCCGCGAGCCAAAGATCGACAGCAGCGTTTGGGTGACAGCGACCATATTGCCCGCCGCATCAACGACGCTGAAATGTGTGGTGCAGGACGGATCGGGTTCATGTTCGATATCGCCCATCGTGTCATAGCGTTCTTGGTTGGCCTGCCGGATGGCACGGTCATAAGCGATGAACGCCTCGGCGTCGGGGGCGTCTGTGCCAGGCTGCCAAGCGGTCATGAGATCAAGGGCGCGGCGCATGGTCGGGCCAGCGGTCAGGGTCGGTGTGGCGATGACCTCGTGCCCGCGGTAGGCATAGTGCATCGCGTCGACCAATGTCGCCTGATACTGCGCCAGATCCTCGGCCGTATGGTGGCCGCCCGCGGCTTGCAGATCGGCGACGATGGATTGCGCCAATGCCCCTTCGTAAAACGCGCGCGGTCCGTCCTTGGCCACGGTGCGCAGCGACGCGGCAAGACGGCCAAGGTCGCATTTTGTCTCGCCCAAGGCGGTCCAGCCAGAGGATTTGGGAAAGCCGTCTGCGTCCAGAAACGTCTCGGCCGAGGCGGGGAAGGGGGCGAGGTCTTTGGCCGAGCCACCAAGGATCAGCTGCGTGTACCAGTCCACAGGCAGACCATCATCGGCAAGCTTGATCGCAGGGGCCAGCAGATCGGCCCAAGGTTTCGTGGCAAAGCTTTCATGCGCCAGACCCATGCCCGCGACCTGACCGGGAATGGCAATCGCCTTGGCCCCAAACACATTGCGGTCATCCAGCACCGAAGGCCAGGGGAACAGATCGCCCGCCTTGCCGCCGACGATGGGGTAGTCCGCGATATCCAGCCCCTTGGGGGATTTCATCCCGAATTCGATGACCTTGGCCGTCTTGTCGCCCGCCATGCGCACGACCATAAAGCCGCCGCCGCCCATACCGCTCATCCAGGGTTCAGCCGCGCCAAGCGCAAAGGAGGTGGCAATCGCCGCATCCACCGCATTGCCGCCCTGCGCCATGACATCCGCCCCGACCTGCGCCGCGACACGGCTTTGCGAGGCGACGATCCCCTTGCGGCTGCGGGTCGCGGGTTTGGTGATTTGCCAAGAGGCATTCTGCTGCTGGGTCATTGGGGGCATCCTGATGTTTAGATGTGCCTACCCAACGCCAGTGTCAGCAGATTTGCAACCTTGAGGGGCACCGCGGCCCCATTGGTCAGTTGCTTTGTGTCGGTGCCGCTGAAAATGCGAACACGGGGGGCTGTGTCATCTCGTTCGACGGCGCGGATTTCGCATCGGGATAGATGAAGCCGTTGATCGGATAGACGCTGCCGTAAGACCCGGCCTGGCTTTCAAGGCGCACATCGGACCAGTCGTTCAGCGGAGATACGTCTTGCACGCTCATCCCAAGCGAGATCTTGTTGCGCTTCCAATTGGCGTGATCGACCTTGATCTCGCGCGGGGAAACGACTTCGGAGACGACGGCAACATGGCCCATGGGGTTCCGGCTGGTGCCTTTGAACGCCATGACCGACCCGACGACGGGTTCTTTGCCGCGCTCGTACAGGCCGTTGGCTTGCGCCCACCACGTATTGGCATTGCCGCGGATTTGAACGCCGCTGGCATTGCGTGCGAAAGGCACGCACCAGACGCGCTGACCTTTGGATTGCAAAACGCGCACCTCGCGGATTGCCATGGCGTGCAGGTCGGGGTTGATACCCGCCTGACCAATGGTCTGAATTTCAGACGGGCCGCGGGCGCAGGCTGCTGTCATCAGCAGGGCCACACACAAAAAAGGAATTCCGACTTTCGATGACCACTGGCGTTTCACGCTCATTTATCTGTCCTGCTGCCCGTTTCACTCACCTTACTGTCCCAGTAAAGTCCGGCAGACATTCCGCGATTCTCGGCCAAAAACAAAGCGTCAGGATTTTCGTGGGCAAAATTCCGCCGCTATTATTGCAAATTGTTAATTTTCGGGAACCGGGCGGAGGCCGCCGATTTCGACAATCAGGTCCAGCAGCTCTGCCACACCCTTATCGTGTTTCATCTCGGCAAAGAGATAGGGCAGAACGCCGCGCATCCGTTTGGCGTCACGGTCCATCACCTCTAGCGACGCGCCCACATGCGGGGCGAGGTCGGTCTTATTGATGATCAGGATATCCGACTTGGTGATCGCTGGCCCGCCCTTGCGCGGGATCTCTTCGCCCGCTGCAACGTCGATGACATAAAGCGTCACATCCGCCAGTTCGGGGCTGAAGGTCGCCGACAGGTTATCGCCACCGGATTCGATCAGCACGCAGTCCAGATCGGGGTGGCGGTCGCGCATCCGTGCGACGGCGGCAAGATTGATCGAGGCATCCTCGCGGATGGCGGTATGGGGGCAGCCGCCGGTTTCGACCCCGATGATCCGGTCCTGCGGCAAGACCTGAAGCCGCATGAGCGCTTCGGCGTCCTCTTGGGTGTAGATATCATTGGTGATCACGCCGATCGACCAGCGGTCGCGCATGGCACGGCACAGGGCGGCGGTCGTTGTCGTCTTGCCCGCGCCAACGGGGCCACCAATGCCAATACGAAGCGGTCCATGGGGGGAGGTCATGTCTGGAACATCCTTGAGTAAAGCGTTTCATGTCGCATCGACGCGATATCGGCCAGAAAGCAGGCGCTGCCGATGTCGTCGATGGTTTGGGTCAGGGCAAGCGTCACCGTGTGGTGGCACAGCGGGGCAAGGGCGGTGATCACCCGCTGCCCGTCCGTTTGCCCCAAGGGCACCGCGCGGATCGCGGCAGACACCAGTGCGCTGACGAAGGCGTGCAGGAACAGCTGCGCGCCTTGTTCCACGGGCAGCCCCTGCGCCGCGCAGGCCGCGCCAAAGGCGACGGGCAGCGTCAGGTCGGGGAGGTCATGCCCCCAGACGTCATTGACCACCCGCACAAAGGCCGCGCCCTGTTGGGTCATCTCGGTCAGCCGCTCTGACGAGGGGGCCAGCGCGCGCGCCAGCGCATCCACCTCGTCCATCCCCTTGCCCGCAAAGCCAGCGTTCAGCAGGATCGCATCGGTCCGGCCCGCACCGTGGGTGACGATGTCCGACAGCCACGCCTGAAGGCTGGCCGCATCGTGAATGGTGCCGTCCTGCACGGCCATTTCCAGCCCGTGGCTATAGCTGAACGCGCCGATGGGAAAGCTGGGCGACAGCCATTGCGCGAGCGTGATCAGAGCTTGGGTTTGCATCGTCCGGCGGGCCTAATGTGCGTGGCTGTGGGTGCGCCCGTGGCCATAGGCCCCGCCTTCGGGAATGAACGGTTCGGACACATCCCGCAACGTCGCGCCGAGCTTGGTCAGCATGTCGCGGATCACGTGGTCGTTCTGGATCAGCAGGCGGGCGGGTTCAAGCTGGCAGGGGCAGTGCCGGTTGCCGATATGCCATGCCAGCCGCACCAGATCGTCGCCGGTGATTTCCAGCAAGGCTTCCTTGGCCGCGATGACCTCGATGATCTGCCCGCCTTCAAGCTCGAACGCATCGCCGTGGTTCAGCGATTCCGTATGGGCGAGGTCCACCAGGAACCCGCGATTGTGGCTGGTCAGCAGGCGTTTGCGGCGCAGGAAGCGGTTGTCATAGGTCAGCACGCAGCTGTCATCCGCATGGTCCCACTGGCCGTGGCGCTTGATCGTATGGGCGGGGGAAAGGTCGGTCATCTAAGGGCCTCAGAACATGAAATAGCGTTGCGCCATGGGGACGGTCTCAGCGGGCGCGCAGGTCAGCAGCTCGCCATCTGCGCGGACTTCGTAGGTTTCGGGGTTCACCTCTACCTTGGGGGTGGCCGCGTTGTGGATCAGATCGGATTTGCCGATATTGCGGGTGTTTTGCACGGCGATGGTCTGTTTGCGCAGACCTAGGCTGTCGCGCAGCCCGTTCGATTGCGCGGCTTCCGAAATAAAGGTCACCGCGCAATGTTGAAGCGCGCTGCCATAGGCCCCGAACATCGGGCGGGTATAGACCGGCTGCGGCGTTGGGATCGACGCATTCGGATCGCCCATCTGCGCCACGACGATCATGCCGGACATCAATACCATTTCGGGCTTCACACCAAAAAAGGCGGGGTTCCATAGCACCAGATCGGCCTTCTTGCCCACTTCGATCGACCCGACCTCGCGGCTGACACCATGGGCGATGGCGGGGTTGATCGTATATTTCGCGATATAGCGTTTGACGCGGAAGTTATCGTTGTCGCCGGTTTCTTCCGGCAAGCGCCCGCGCTGCTTGCGCATCTTGTCAGCGGTTTGCCATGTGCGGATCAGCACCTCGCCCACACGGCCCATGGCCTGACTGTCAGAGGCGATGATAGAGAATGCACCGATGTCATGCAGGATATCCTCGGCGGCAATCGTCTCGCGTCTGATCCGGCTTTCGGCAAAGGCGACGTCTTCGGGGATGGATTTATCAAGGTGGTGACAGACCATGAGCATGTCCAGATGCTCTTCGAGCGTGTTCACCGTGAAGGGGCGTGTCGGGTTGGTCGAGGACGGCAGCACGTGCTCTTCGCCGCAAATCTTGATGATGTCGGGGGCGTGGCCGCCGCCTGCGCCCTCGGTGTGGAAGGCGTGGATGGTCCGGCCTTTCATCGCGCCAAGCGTATGTTCGACAAAGCCGGATTCGTTCAGCGTGTCGGTGTGGATCATCACCTGCACGTCCATATCGTCGGCGACCGACAGGCAGCAGTCGATAGCGGCAGGGGTGGTGCCCCAATCTTCGTGCAGCTTCAGCGCACAGGCCCCGCCGTTCACCATCTCGACCAGCGCGCCGGGTTGGCTGGCGTTGCCCTTGCCCGAGAGACCGATGTTCATCACCACACCGTCCATCGCCTGCAACATGCGCCCGATATGCCACGGGCCGGGGGTGCAGGTGGTGGCAAGCGTGCCATGCGCAGGGCCGGTGCCGCCGCCAAAGCATGTGGTCACACCGGAATGCAGCGCGTCCTCCATCTGCTGGGGCGCGATAAAGTGGATGTGGCTGTCGAAACCGCCCGCGGTGAGGATGCGGCCTTCGCCTGCGATCACCTCGGTCCCCGGTCCGATGATGATGTCGACGTTGGGTTGGGTGTCGGGGTTGCCCGCCTTGCCAATCGCCGCGATGCGCCCGTCTTTCAGCGCCACATCCGCCTTGTAGATTCCCGAATGATCCACGATCAGCGCGTTGGTGATGACAGTATCCACCGCACCGTTTGCCCGCGTGACCTGCGACTGGCCCATCCCGTCGCGGATCACCTTGCCGCCGCCGAACTTCACCTCTTCGCCATAGGTGGTCAGATCGCGTTCCACCTCGATGATCAGATCGGTGTCGGCCAGTCGCAGCCGGTCCCCCGTGGTGGGGCCATACATCGCTGCATATTCAGAGCGGGGGAGTGTGGTGGTCATAGGTCTCTCTTTCCTCGAAGCGCCTTAGAGCGCGCCCATCACTTCAGCGTTGAACCCGTACACCTTGCGGTCTCCCGCGAGCGGGATCAGCTGCACCTCGCGGCGTTGACCGGGTTCAAAGCGCACGGCGGTGCCAGCGGCGATGTCCAGCCGGTGGCCACGCGCGGCGGCGCGGTCAAAGTCGAGCGCGGGGTTGGTTTCGGCAAAGTGGTAGTGACTGCCGACCTGCACGGGCCGGTCACCGGTATTGGCAACCATCAGGGTGATGGCCGTGCGATCGGCGTTCAGGGTGATGTCCCCCGCGGCGCACAGCACCTCTCCGGGGATCATTTGCGCGCCTTGCGGGGGGCCTTGACCCGCCCGCGCAGGGCGATGGCCGCGGCGGTTGCGATGACGGCAAGCCCCATGAAGACAGGCATCCATTCGGCCCCGTGGGGGGCGATATGCACACCGGGGTGGGCAAGTGCAGGGCCGGCCATCAGGGCGGCGGGCAGGATCATCAGATGTTTCATAGCAGGGGCCTTTCTTGCGAATGGGGTCTAGCGGATAGGGTTGTGCACGGTGACCAGCTTGGTCCCGTCGGGGAAGGTGGCTTCGACCTGCACGTCGTGGATCATCTCGGCGATGCCCTCCATACAGTCGTCGCGGGTGATGACCTGGGCACCGGCCTGCATCATCTCGGCCACGCTACGGCCATCGCGCGCGCCTTCGACGACGGCGTCGGTGATCAGGGCAATCGCCTCGGGGTGGTTCAGCTTGACGCCACGGGCCAGACGCTTGCGCGCGACTTCGGCCGCCATGGCGATCAGCAGTTTGTCTTTTTCACGGGGGGTCAGCTGCATGTCAAAGCATCCATGTTTTAGGAGGGGCCGCGCCGTGCAGGCGGGCGATGATCGGCACCAGAGACTGGCGCAGGATGTAACTGTCGGGCGCGAGGAGCCGCGCATAAAGCACGCCGTCGCGGATCAGGCTGGCACCGGCGCTGGCAGGTAGCAGCGCGCGCAGGGGGGCAAGCAGCGCCTCGGCATCGGGGGCGGCGTAGATCAGGCTGGCCATGGCGCAGTTGCCGCCCGCCGTGGCGGTGCCTGCAAGCTGTGCATGGATATCGCCGGACAGACGCACGGCATCGGCAAAGATAGGGTGCCCGTCGCGGCGGATCGTGATGTTATCGGCAAAGCGCGCGTCGCGCAGCGTCTCGCCCATGGAGACGCGGCCAAAGACCAGCGGCTCTACGCCGAAGAAACAGGCATCGCCCGTCAGGTCCACCTCCAGATTGCGGCGCAGGGCGGAGCCGTTGAACAGGATCGTTTCCTGCGGCAGCCAATCGACCCGTGCCCCCGCTTCGGCATCCAGCCGCGTGGTCATCTGCGCCATGGGGCCGGGTTGCGCGAGATAGACGCGCTCGGCCGCTTGGCTGGTCAGGGTCAGCCGGCTGCCCGCACCCGCCGTGGCGGTGATCGACAGTTCATCGCCGCCCGTCATCCCGCCCGAGGTATTGAGGAAAACCCCCGTCAGCCCGCCCGCCGCCGCGCGCGGAAACAGAGCCTTGAAGCAGCCTTGCTGGTAGAGATCGCCAATCACGGACGCGCCGCCATAGGTCTTGCTGCTGATGCGCAGCGCCCCGCGGGCGCGGGGTTGCATCGGCACGGCAAGAGCCTGATCGGTATGGGCGGCGATGTTGATGGGGGGCCTCGTCCAGCTGAAAATAACTCCCATCTGGATAGCGTGATTCCCGTCGGGTGCGATCCGAAACGGGCATTTTTGGCGCAATTTCAGGCTGTATCTCGACGGCTGCCTAATATTTGAGCATATCCCGTCAGGGGCTTTGACCCGCAGCCGTGCCGCGGGTCAAGGCAGGTGTTTACAGGTCTACCCGTAGAAATACTTGGGCAGATAGGTCGCGATCTCGGGGATTAGAATGATCAGCAAGACCCCGATCAGCGTCACGATCACGTAAGGCGTCACAGAAGCATAGATATCGCCCATTGTGACATCCGGCGGGGCCACCCCTTTGAGGTAAAAGAGGTTAAAGCCGAAGGGCGGGGTCATATACCCGACCTCCATCATGATGATGAAGAGGATGCCGAACCAGATCGGATCAAAGCCATAGCTCTGCACAACGGGCAGGAACACAGGCAGGGTGATCAGCATGATCCCCACCGGATCCAGCACCATCCCAAGGATGAAAAGCACTGCCAGCATAAACACCAGCGACCCCCAACGCCCACCGGGCACAAGGTTCATCATATCCTGGATCAGGCTTTGGGCCCCAAGCGCGGTATAGGCCGTGCTGAAGGCATGGGCCGCGAAAAGGATCCACATGATCAGCGCGGTCAGTTTCAGCGTCGCGAACGAGGCGTCGCGGATCACGGCCCATGACAGCTGCCGGTTCACGCCCGTAGCGACCATCGCGCCAAAGACGCCGATGGCGGCGGCTTCGGTCGGCGTCGCGTAGCCGCCAAAGATGGCCCCCAGCACGATCACCACGATCAGGATCGGCAGGATCACCGCCTTGAGAGACCGCAGCTTCTGCCCCCAGTTCGCGCGTTCCTCTTTCGGGAGGGCGGGGCCCAGTTCCGGCTGCATCCAGCACCGCCCGCCGATATAGACGGAGACGAGGAAGAACAGCAGCAGCCCTGGCCCGATACCGGCCGCAAACAGACGCCCGACCGACACTTCGGTCAGCAGCGAATACAGTACCATCAGGATCGACGGCGGGATCAGGATGCCCCAGCCCCCGCCCGCGTTGATCGCCCCAAGCGCGAGCTTCTTGTCATAGCCGCGTTCCAGCATTTTGGGCAGCGCGATGGTCCCCATTGTCACAACCGCCGCACCCGAGATGCCCGACATGGCGGCAAAGATCACGCAGATCAACACCGTGCCGATGGCCAGACCGCCGCGCAGCCCGCCCCACCATTCGTGCATCATATCGTAAAGGTCATTCGCGACCCCCGATTTTTCAAGCAGGATCGCCATGAAGACAAACAGCGGAATTGCCATCAGCGTGGGGGATTGCATCGTTTCCCACATTTTGGAGGCGAGCAGATAGAACCCCAGATCGCCCATTTCCGCATAGAGGAAGATGACCGATATTCCACCAAGGGCAAAGGCCAGCGGCGTGCCGAGCATCACGAACAACAGCAGCGCGCCAAAGAACAGCATGGTCAGGATTTCAACGCTCATGACTGGCCTCCTGCGGCTTGGGTGTCGCCGGTGGCCGGTTGTCCAAAGATCGCGGGATCATTGGGCAGCCCCATCAGAGTGCGCACATCGGCCCAAAGGCGTACGAAGCCTTGCAACAACAGCAGCAAGGCGGCGACGGGGATCAGCGATTTTGTCGGCCACAGCGGGGCCTTCCAGACAGAGTTCGACCGCTCCATATCCGCGATGGCCTCGGACGCGATGTCATAGCCTTGCCACAGCAGCACGCCGACAAAGATCAGGAACAGCGGCCATGTCACGATGTCCACCAAGGCTTTGCGTTTGGGGGAAAACTGGCCGTAGATGATATCGACGTTCACGTGACCGCGTTCGGTCAGCAGATAGCCGCCCCCGATGATCGCATAGACACCAAAGATCAGCGTCGCCAGCTCGGCAGTCCAGATCGCGGGCTGCCCGATCAGATAGCGCATGACCACATCGGCCAGCAGCAGGGCAAAGATGATCAGCACGCAAAAGCTGATCCAATAGCCGATCATGCGGTTCAATTGCGTGATGAAGCGCGCAAGTTTAAACAAAACGTTTCTCCCTCAAGACATAAAAGAAGCCGCCCGAAATGCAGGGACATGTCAGGCGGCTACATTGATTTTCACTGTGGCATCACCGGGGTCGAGCCCCCGGATCAGGCCCCTAGAGGTAGCCGAGGTCGGTCATCAAGGTTTTGTAGATATCCGCCGCCTTCGCCGCGCGTTCGCCTTTCTGCGCCTCTGTGTCGAGGATCTTGGCCGAGGCATCGGCAAGGATCGCCAGAACGTCGTCGGGCAGTTCGGACACCTCGATATCGTTCTCGGCGATGCCCGAAGAAATCGCGATGGCTTCGGCGTGCTGGTATTCGGCCGACCGCTGGAAGAAGCGCGTCTCCATCGTGTCGAGCAGGGCAGTGCGCAGATCGTCCTCCAGCCCGTCGACGGCCTCCATATTCAGGATGAAGGCGTCGGTGGTCTGACCAAGCGCGGGTTTGTAGTGGTATTTGCAGACCTCCCAGAGGGACATGGACTTCGCCCCCACAGCAGCGCCCCAATGCGCGCCATCCACAACGCCCGAGCTGAGCGATTGATAGAGTTCGGACCCGGGGATGTATTGCGGCGCGGCACCAGCGGATTGCAGGTAATCCAGCATCGTGCCCGACGACCGCAGCTTGAGCCCTTTGAAGTCTTCGGCGGATTCGATCTTTTTCGACACGACGATTTCGACGGGCAGAACCTTTTCCGTCTTCATCATTACACCATCGGCGTTCAGGTCTTCGTTCACCAGCGCCTCAAGGCCAAGGTTCTTGACCGCGTGCTCCATTTCCCAAGCCTGACGGAAGGTGCCGGGGATGCCGAACAGGAAGGACGCGGCCTGCGCCTGATCTTGCACATAGGACGGGCTGACCGTCCCCATCGGCACCACGCCCTTGCGCACGATATTGTAGATGTCGGGGCCTTTGGCGAATTCGCCGGCACCCAGCAGATCCATCTTGAACGCGCCTTCGGTGCGCGTCTCAAGCACTTCGGCCAGTTTGCCAAGGCTGTCGGTGAAAGAGCTGGACGCTTTGGGCCAATGCGCTTGCACGCGCCAGTTGACCTTGCCCTGCGCGATCCCTTTGCCGACCAGCGCCGGTGTCGCCAACGCGCCAAGAGCAGCGCCGCGCAGCATGGTGCGACGGTTCATATTGCCTTTTGTCATTCTATTTCCTCCCAGAAACTTCGGTTTCTCTTATCTGCGCGGCACGGGTTGCGCAGGCTCCCTAACGTCACCTTCACGTATCATTTGGGGCAGGTCAAACGGCTGTTAGCGATAACGGATAATAATTCTGACATTTGTCAGTTTTGTGAGCACTGATTTGCCGAGACTTCAACCTGCGGTCCTTTGGCCGCGATCTCAGGTTACGAATTGCTGGCGGTATTGCGATGGGGTCACCCCCTGCACGGTGCGGAAACGGCGCGAGAAATATGACGGATCGGCGAACCCCAGACGGTAGCCAACCTCGGCCACCGACAGGCGTGTAAAGGCCAGCATGCGGCAGGCTTCCTCGACATGGCGGGCTTCGATGTAGGCGGTGGCGGACAGCCCCTTTGCCGCGCGGCACAGGCGCGACAGATGTCCGGTGCTGATCCCGAGGGTGCTGGCAAAGTCCTTGGCCGTCCAGCCCGCACTGCCCGGATCGCCGATAAGCTGGTCGAGCCGCAACAGGCGATCATCTTGCGGTGCGTCGTTGCTGCGGTTTTGCGTGGTCCCCCATGCCGCGATGCTGGCCAGAACCGCATGCCCCAAGCCCACGGCAATCTGCGCCCGAAACGGCGCACCCGTCTGGGCCGCCACGGTTTCCAGCTGGGTCATCAGCGCGATCAGCGGGCCCGCGGCGCGACCAACCGTCGGCTTGGTCAGCGCCTGTGCGACCTCGGCATTGACGGGCCCGATGCTGTGCAGGATCGCAATGGGAAAGGATTGCACCATGCCTTGGGTATTGGGCGCGAAGTCGAAACTATGCACCATGCGGGGCGGGATAAAGACGACCGATCCCTGCGTCAGGGCAAATCGGTCGCCATCTATATTCGCCGTGCCACCCCCCGAAAGGATGTAGAGCACCTGCGCCAATTGCGCGTGCCGATGTGGCGCGATGTGCCACGCGTGATCCGGTGCGCGGTCCTTGATCCGTTCGCAATGGAGAACATCGGGAAAGCCTTTGGTTTCGCCAAAAAGCGCATAGCTGGGGATCGGGGAAAGCTCTGTCATGCACGGATTGTACCAGCAATTGCGCTAGCGATCCATTCATCATGCACGTTCCGTACAATAGGTTAACCCGAAAATCGGGCAGGGAGCAGCTGTATGAAAACGGAAGTCGTCATTATTGGCGGCGGGCCATCGGGCTTGCTGCTGTCGCAATTGCTGAACGACGCAGGCGTCAGCACTGTCGTGCTTGAAAGGACCACCCGTGAACACGTGCTGTCCCGCATCCGCGCGGGCGTGCTTGAAGACGGCACAATGAACCTGCTGCGCCATGCCGGTGTCGGTGCGCGGATGGACCAGCAGGGCTTGCCGCACAAAGGCTGCTACCTGACCGACAACGACCTGATGGTGCATATCGATTTCCACAAGCTCATCGGCAAGAAGGTCATGGTCTATGGCCAGACAGAGGTCACCCGCGATCTGTACGACGCACAGGACCGGATGGGCACCACGATCATTCACGAGGTCGAGGATGTGGTGATCGACGGTGCGGACAGCAATGCGCCCACGGTATCCTTCACCAAAGACGGCAAGCGGCAAGAGATCAGCTGCACTTACGTCGCGGGCTGTGATGGGTTCCACGGTGTCAGCCGCGCGACGATCCCCGCTGCCAAACGTCGGGAGTTTGAACGGGTCTACCCCTTTGGATGGCTGGGCATTCTGTCGCGCACGAAACCGGTGAACGATGAATTGATCTATGCCAGTTCGGCGCAGGGCTTCGCTCT
Source organism: Sulfitobacter sp. SK025 (assembly GCF_003352105.1). Taxonomy (NCBI): domain Bacteria; kingdom Pseudomonadati; phylum Pseudomonadota; class Alphaproteobacteria; order Rhodobacterales; family Roseobacteraceae; genus Sulfitobacter; species Sulfitobacter sp. SK025. The sequence goes on from NZ_CP025808.1 coordinate 659,233, forward strand.
GGCCTCCATGCGCAGCGCAAGCCTGAGCCGCTATTACATTCAGGTGTCGTCGACCGAAAAGGTCGAGGATTGGAGCGATGACCGCTTCTGGGAGGCGCTAAAGCAACGTTTGCCGCGACCTGTATCAGAGGCGCTCGTGACCGGCCCGTCGATCGAGAAATCCATTGCGCCGCTGCGCTCTTTCGTGAGCGAGCCTTTGCGGTGGGGAAACCTGTTTCTGGTGGGGGATGCCGCGCATATCGTACCGCCCACCGGTGCCAAGGGGCTGAACCTCGCGGTGTCCGATGTCTTCTATCTGCATGACGCGCTGATTGCCGCGTTGAAGCGAGGGGATCACAGCGGGGTTGACGGTTATTCCGCCCACGCGCTGTCGCGGATCTGGAAGGCGATGCGGTTCAGCTGGCAGATGACAACAATGCTGCATCAGTTCGAGGGCGAAGACAGTTTCGCCCCGCAGATGCGGCGGGCGTCGCTGGCCCATCTGGCGCAAAGCGAAACAGCACGGCGCGATCTGGCAGAGAATTATACGGGGCTGCCGTTCTAAAGATCGCGGCCGCCCAAACTAGGGTGCCGAAATGAAAGCAGGGCGACCCTTGATCCCGGATCAAGGGCCGCCCCGTTTGGTGCTGTGGTATTCGGCTGCGTTTAGCCGCGGATCATCACCTTGCCGGGGCGGCCCGGTGTCAGCGAGGCTTTCAGCGCAGCGGAGAGATCATCCAGCCCGAACTGCCCACCGTCTTCCAACACCAATTCGCCTTTGGCGACCAGCGTGACCAGTTCAGTGATCAGGCGCTTGCGCTCTTCGGGGTCCATGTCGCCGCTCACGCGGGAGCCCCAGAAGCCTTTGACGGTGATGTGCTTCATGATCAGCGCGCCAGAGTTCAGCGGCATCGGCGCACCGGTCGCGGTGCCGAACACGACAAGCTCTCCGTCCAGTCCCAGCAGATCGACCAGATCAGCCGAGATATCGCCCCCTACGGAATCGATTGCGGATGCGGCCCCTTTTTCGCCGATGATCTCGCGCGCTTTATCCTGCCAGCCCGCTTCCGAGGTCGACAGCACGTTGTCGATGCCCAGATCCGTCAGCTCTTTCACAGCGTCTTCGCGCCGCACGAGGTTCAGCAGGTTGATGCCGCGGCTTTTGGCGAGCGTGGTCATGATCTTGCCGACGGCCCCGTTTGCAGCGGTCTGGACGATCCAGTCGCCTTTCTGCGCCTTGAGCGTTTCCAGCAGAGAGATGGCGCTGAAGGGCATCGCGATCAACTGTGCGCCAGCAACGTCCGAGATCACGTCCGGCAGGGGCAGAACACCAGTGGCGGGGGCGACGAAGTATTCGGCCCATGTGCCATGCACGCCCGCAATCGACACACGCTGGCCGATCATCGCGTCGTCCACGCCTTCACCGACAGCCTCGACGGTGCCAAGCGCTTCGCTGCCGGCAATCGCGCCGGGAAGCTCGGGCTTGTAACCGTAGTTCCCGCGGATGGTCCAAAGATCGTGGTTGTGGATTGGCGACAGGGTCATCTTGACCAGAACCTCGCCCGCCCCTGCGGTGGGGGTGTCGACATCGGTCGCTTCGATGACGTCGATCGGTTCGCCAAAGCTGTTGTGCACTGCTGCTTTCATGGTGGTCTCGCTTTCTTGTGGTTATCGTATGGTTAGAAAATCGGTGGTTTCTGACAAAGCCTGCTGCAACGGGACCTGATCCTGCGACAGTTTCGACAGGATCGCGGCCCCCAGAAACTTGGCATAGAGCATCTGCGCTGCTGCCCGCGGATCATCGACCGGCGGGACTGAGCCTTCTTCCGCCCCGGCAACCAGCAGCTGCGCAATGCGGCCGACCAACTGCGCCACGCCATCATCCAAGATGCGGCGCATGTCGTCGGACAGATCGGCAACCTCGGCCCCAAGCTTCACAACGAGGCACTGGTTGGCGATGCCTTCGGAATGGGCATGGGCCAGCCACGCCGACCAGAACGACAGCAGCTTGTCACGGGCAGAACCCGGCCCGCTGCACAGCGCATCCATGCGCGCCAGATAATCGTCGACATAGTCGTGCAACAAAGCCTGGCCAAAGACATCCTTGGACGGAAAGTAATAATAGAACGACCCCTTGGGGACATCGCTTTCCCTCAGGATGCGCGCCAGGCCAACCGCGCCAAACCCGTGCTTGCTGATCAGCGCACGTCCGGCGGTCAGGATTTTTTGCCGCGTTTGATCTGATTTCTTTTGCTCTGTCATACGGGGGAGGTAAGAAGTAATAGACCGGTCGTCTAGTGGTGCGGCCAATTTAATTTTGTGCGCGGCTGCTCCTTGCCGTACAGCTTGGGATGGGGCGGCGTTTCAAGGGGCAGGGTGCGCAATGGGAAAGGTGTCGGACCGAGCGGTCATATGGGTGTTTTGCGTCTCAGGCGTGCTTTGTCTTGGGATCATCGCATTCCTTGCGGTGCAGCACTGGGTCGAAAGCATCCCCTTCGCCGACACATGGGCCTATTTCCGCAATTATCACCCAATCCGGCACAAGCTGCTCGTGGCGTTCGGATGGGTCTTCGCCGCCGTCAGCGTGACCGCGGGCGTTGTATACGTAGGTAGGCTTGCGATGCGTCGAAAACGCTGACGCGCGTCAGTCAGCCGCGCGATGTGCGTGACGTGTGTGCTGGAATATAGGGGGAAGTTTGGTGGAGCCTAGCGGGATCGAACCGCTGACTCAGAGTGTCCGCCTCGCGGACGCGCGTCAGTCAGCCTCGCGCGGTGCGTGACGTGTATGCTGGAATGTAGGGTGGTGTTTGGTGGAGCCTAGCGGGATCGAACCGCTGTCTCAGAGTGTCCGCCTCGCGGACGCGCGTCAGTCAGCCTCGCGTGGTGCGTGCCGTATATGCTGGAATGTTCGGTGAAGGTTTGGTGGAGCCTAGCGGGATCGAACCGCTGTCTCAGAGTGTCCGCCTCGCGGACGCGCGTCAGTCAGCCTCGCGTGGTGCGTGCCGTATATGCTGGAATGTTCGGTGAAGGTTTGGTGGAGCCTAGCGGGATCGAACCGCTGACCTCCTGCATGCCATGCAGGCGCTCTCCCAGCTGAGCTAAGGCCCCATCGTGGATCAGAGATCCGGGAAGTGTATCAACCGTTCAAGGCCGATGCGCCGCTGAATAGGCGGTCGCGAAGGCGGGATCAAGAGGAAAATCTATCCCGCCCTCGCAAAATTCAATCAATCTTCGTCGTCGGATGCAACGTCGGCGATTTCTTCGAGTGGAACGGTATCATCATCGTCGTCGTCATCGTCCAGGATGTCGTCGTCCAGATCCACATCTACATCGTCGTCATCTACCAATGTCTCGTCATCATCCACATCGCCCTTTTTGGCTTTGGCGGTGACGGCATCTTCGGCATCTGCTGCGATCATGCGGGATTTGGAGTTATCCACCTCGACCACTTCGCCGGAGTAAGGGCTGATGATCGGATCTTTGTTCAGGTCGTAGAACCGCTTGCCCGTTGTGGGGCACAGGCGCTTGGTTCCCCATTCTTCATTGGGCATCGAAGTCCCCTTTTTGAAAGTGTTGTTGCGTATAGATGATTCAGGCCAAGTGCCATATGAGATAGGCACTGTCAAAGGCAATCGCCACCCCATCGCGACCCGGAACCCTGAAATGCCTGATCCTGTCCTGCCCGGAAACCCGCCTATCCCGCTGATCCTGCGCCGCTCTGCGCGGGCGCGGCGGATATCATTGCGGATATCGCAGTTGGATGGGCGGGTGACGCTTACCATGCCGAAACGCTTGAAAGAGGCAGAGGGAATCGCCTTTGCCCGCGAGAAAGAGGCGTGGATTCGGCAACATCTGGACGCGCGTGGCGCTGATGTTCTGGTGGGCATCGGGGCAGAGTTTCCCTTGGGCGGTCGGATGCTGCGGGTGGAGGCCGGGCAGGGCAGACGGGTGGTGCTGGGGACCGATACGATTTCCGTGCCCGGCCCGGCGGCACGTGTGCCGACCCGGCTCGCTGCGCATTTGAAAGAGCTCGCGCGGGACCGGCTGACCGGGGCCTGCGACGATTATAGTGCGCTGCTGGGGCGGCCGTACAGCAAGCTAACCTTGCGGGATACGCGGTCACGGTGGGGGTCTTGCACCTCGGACGGGGGGCTGATGTTTTCGTGGCGCTTGATCCTGACGCCGCCCGATGTGCTGGATTACGTCGCTGCCCACGAGGTCGCGCATCTGGCGCAGATGAACCATTCGCCCGCCTTCTGGGCCGAGGTCGAGCGGATTTATGGCCCCTATCAAGAGGCGCGCGGCTGGCTGCGCACCCACGGCAGCGACCTGCACCGGTTCAAGTTTACCACGCAGGCATAGACCTCGCCCGCGTTTGCGACATTGACGCAGCGGCGATTCGTGATCACAACGGCGATATGAACCTGAACCCTCGCCCCCTTGATGCGCATCCTTTGGCCCATGACCGTGTCTATCGGCAGTTGCGGACCCGCATCATGCACGGCGATCTGGCCCCGGGGCAGGCGCTGACCCTGCGGGGAATCGGCAAGGAATACGAGGTGTCGATGACCCCCGCCCGCGAGGCCGTGCGACGGCTGGCAGCGGAAGGGGCGCTGACCATGTCGGCCTCTGGCCGGATATCGACGCCGGAGCTGAGCAACGAACGGATCGAGGAACTGGCCGCTCTGCGTGCCCTGATCGAGGTGGAGCTTGCGAGCCGCGCCCTGCCGCGGGCCCACCTTGCGCTGATCGACCGGATGCAGGCGATCAACAATGCCATCTCGGATGCGGTGATCCACCGTGACGCGGTGAGCTATATTCGCACCAATCTGGAGTTTCATCGCACGCTGTACCTGCGGGCGCAGGCCCCTGCGATGCTGGCGATGGCGGAAACGGTCTGGCTGCAGATGGGCCCGACGATGCGGGCGCTTTACGGGCGGCTCAGACGGACAGAGCCGCCGCACTTCCACAAGCTGATTATCGCGGCGCTGCGCGCGGGCGACGAACCCGGTCTGCGGCTGGCAGTGCGCACCGACGTGACCCAAGGTCTGCGGATGCTGGCGACGTGACGCGCCAGCGGGCGGCGTAGATTACGCCGCCAGCCCCTTGGCCCCGAGGTCGAGGAATTTCTTGCGACGATCTGCCACCAGCGCCTTCGGGTCTTTGCCCGACAGGTCATCCAGCATCGCGGCAATCGCCTTGCGCACCGATGCAATTGCCTCTTTCCGATCCCGATGCGCGCCGCCACGGGGTTCGGGGATGATGCGGTCGTTGACGCCCAGCTGTTTCAGATCTTGCGCGGTCAGGCGCAGCGCTTCGGCGGCCTCGCGCATTTTCTCGGCATCTTTCCACAGGATCGATGCACAGCCCTCGGGCGAGATCACGGAATAGACGGAATGTTCCAGCATGGCGACGCGGTTCGCCGTGGCAAAGGCAACCGCCCCGCCTGACCCACCTTCACCGATGATGACAGACACCAGCGGCACACCGATCTGCAAACATTTCTCGGTCGCGCGGGCGATGGCTTCGGATTGGCCACGCTCTTCCGCGCCTTTACCGGGGTAGGCACCGGGGGTGTCCACCAGCGTGATCACGGGCAGCCCGAACTTGTCGGCCAGTTCCATGAGTCGCACGGCTTTGCGGTAGCCTTCGGGGCGGGCCATGCCGAAATTGCGTTCGATGCGGGATTTGGTGTCGTTGCCCTTTTCATGGCCGATCACGACGACAGGCGTGTCGTTGAACCGTGCCAGACCGCCCATGACCGCAAGATCATCGGCAAAATTCCGGTCCCCCGCCAGCGGGGTGTATTCGGTAAAAAGGGCCTCGATATAGTCTTTGCAATGGGGCCGGTCGGGGTGACGTGCCACCTGACATTTGCGCCACGGCGTCAACGACTTGTACAGATCGTCAAGCATTTGGTGGGCTTTTTCGTCCAGCGTTTTGGCTTCGGCGCTTACGTCCATCCCTTCGGAGGACCGCGCCAGAGCGCGCAGCTCTTCCGCTTTGCCTTCAACTTCGGCCAGTGGTTTTTCGAAATCCAGATACTGTGTCATCACCTGCTCCGCGCTTTGTTCAGGGCTATATGGCGTTGATTTGCGGTCTTTGCAACGGAACCTGTCAGCTGGCCGGCCAAAGGGCGGGCAGCAGCGACGCCACGAGCAGCGCGGCCATTGTCACGTTAAACACCCGCAAACGCCGGGGATTGGTTAGAAAACGGGCCATCTGCCCGCCAAGAAGGGTCCAAAGGGTGACCGACGGCAGCGCCATCACCGCCACGACAAGCGCCGTGATCACCAGCGGCAATATGCCGGCAGAGGGCACGTAGATCGTGATGACGCTGAGCCCGAAGGCCCAGGCCTTGGGGTTGACCCATTGAAACCCCGCCGCTTGCAGAAAGCTCAGCGGTTTGGCGTTGGGGTCTGCGCTTTGCACCGGGGCGGCGGTGGCGATCTTATAGGAAAGGTAGATCAGATAGATCAGGCTCAGGATCTTGAGCACCGAATAGATGACGGGAAAGGCGTCAAACACGCGGATCAGGCCAAAGCCCACCAGCAGCAACATGACCATGAAACCAAGGGTGATGCCCATCATATGCGGGACCGTGCGCGCAAAGCCGAAATTTGCGCCCGATGCCATCAGCATCAGGTTGTTCGGCCCCGGCGTGATAGAGGTGATCAGCGCGAAAAGCGCGAGCGCAGAGAGGACATCGATGGTCATGCTGCCTTGATGCCCCAAGCCGCGGGGCATGCCAAGCCCGCTTTGCAGCGGGGGAGATGGCGCGGCGCGAGGGTCGCCTCGCGCCGCTGCTCAGTAGTGCGGGGTTAGCGCGAGGCGATCATTTCGGACTGGCGCACGATGACTTCGGCCTGTTTGATGCTGGCGATATCGACCAAACGACCCTTGTAGACGGTCGCACCTTCGCCGTTGGCCTTGGCTGTTTCCATCGCGGCCAGAATTTCGCGCGCTTCGGCGACGGCCTCGTCAGAGGGGGTGAACACCTCGTTCGCGACGGCAATCTGCTTGGGGTGAATGGCCCATTTTCCGACCATGCCTAGGGTCGCCGACCGGCGCGCCTGCGCGCGGTAGCCTTCGTCGTCCGAGAAATCACCGAACGGACCATCGACCGGCAACACGCCGTGGGTCCGGCAGGCGGCGACAATGGCGGTCTGCGCCCAATGCCACGGATCAGACCAATGCTTCGCGCCGTCGCGCAGCATGTAATAGTTTTCCTGCGTGCCACCGATGCCGGTCGTCTGCATCCCCATCGAGGCGGCAAAGTCGGCGGCACCAAGGCTCATCGCTTGCAGGCGCGGGCTGGCGGCGGCGATCTCTTCGACGTGGGCGATGCCTGCGGCCGATTCGATAATCACCTCGAACGAAATTTTCTTGGTGCGGCCCTTGGCGGTTTCGATCGCCGTAACCAGCGCGTCGACGGTATAGACGTCAGCGGCGCAGCCGACCTTGGGGATCATGATCTGGTCCAGACGCTCGCCCGCCTGCTCCAGCAAGTCGACGACATCGCGGTACCAGTAAGGTGTATCCAGCCCGTTGATCCGCACGGACAGTGTTTTGTCGCCCCAGTCTACATCGCTGATCGCCTTGATGATATTGGCGCGGGCGCTGTCCTTGTCCGTGGGGGCCACACTGTCTTCCAGATCAAGGTTGATCACATCGGCGTCAGAGCTTGCCATTTTTTCGAAGATTGCCGGGCGCGAACCGGGGCCGAACAATTGGCAGCGGTTGGGACGTGCAGGTGCTGTAGGCTGGATGCGAAAGCTCATATGCGGAATCCTTGGGTAATAAAGTTACGACTTGATTGCCTTGGGTGGTATTAAATTGCGCTGCGCCCTGCAAGGGTGATCTCGCACCTGCAGCATCGGGGGCTGAATTTCTGTGCACAGTTCTTGCTCGCATTGGCCAATACCTGCAAAATTCCCGCGCCGTCTCTTGCGTCTACCACTCATTTGCAACCTTATCGCGCCGAAAGGCTGCGAAACTGAGCCAAAGCCAAATTGCAGGAGCATGTGATCATGATCAAAACACCTTATCTTCTTTTTCTGGGCGATGCGCCGGATCACCTTGCGGTTAAAGTGGCGCAGGGCATCAAGGACTGGCGTCCTGAAAACGCCGTCGGTCAGCTGCGGCTGGACGGGTGCAAGGCGGATCTGGGTCTGACCGATATGACGCTTGCGCAAGCGAAAGAGGCAGGCGCGCAGACCTTGGTGATTGGCGTCGCCAACCGCGGGGGCACCATCAGCGCCACATGGCGCGCCGTGCTGGTCGACGCGCTGGAGGCCGGCTTCGATCTGGCATCCGGCTTGCATAACCTGCTGCGCAACGAGCCAGAGCTCGTGGCCGCCGCCGAGAAGCACGGGCGCAGCTTGCATGACGTGCGTATCCCGTCGGTGCAGTACCCGATTGCGAATGGCGTCAAACGCAGCGGCAAGCGCGTGCTGGCGGTCGGCACCGATTGTTCGGTCGGCAAGATGTATACCGCGCTGGCGCTGGACGCGGCGATGAAAGAGATGGGGCTGAAAAGCAGCTTCCGCGCGACGGGCCAGACCGGTATCCTGATCACCGGCGAAGGTGTTCCTTTGGATGCCGTGATCGCGGATTTCATGGCCGGCTCGATCGAGTATCTGACCCCCGACAATGACGATGATCACTGGGATATCATCGAAGGGCAGGGCAGCCTGTTCCACGTGTCCTATTCCGGCGTCACCATGGCGCTGATCCACGGCGGCCAACCCGATGCGTTGATCCTGTGCCACGAGCCGACCCGCAAGACCATGCGCGGACTGCCCGACTACACGCTGCCCACGTTGGAAGAAGTGCGCGATGTTGCACTGACGCTGGCAAAGGTTGCCAACGCAGGCTGTCAGGTGGTCGGTGTCTCGATCAATACCCAGCATCTGTCGGAGGCAGAGGCAGACGCCTATCTGGCCGAGGTTGAACAACGCTTGGGCTTGCCAGCCGTGGACCCGTTCCGCCAAGGTGCCGCGAGATTGGCGGAGGCTTTGGCAGCCCTCTGATCGGCCCTTCGGGGAGAGTTTAAGTGGCAAAATGAAGGAGCGGATATGCGTATTGAGGTAAGCCGGGATGTCTTTCGGCTGGCGCAGGTCTTTACCATTTCGCGTGGATCGCGGACCGAGGCGCAGGTGCTCACGGTGCGGATCACCGATGGCGGCGCGACGGGGTGGGGCGAATGTGTGCCCTATGCCCGGTATGGCGAGACGCTGGAGTCGGTCACGGCAGAGATCGAAGCGCTGAGCGGGCCGCTGACGCGTGATGCACTGTATGACCTGCTGCCGGCTGGTGCCGCGCGCAATGCAGTGGATTGTGCCCTATGGGATCTGCAAGCCAAGCAGGCGGGCAAACCTGTGTGGGAACTGGCGGGGCTGGCGCGACCGGAGCCCGAGATCACGGCCTTTACCCTGTCGTTGGATAGCCCCGAAAAGATGCGCGAACAGGCTGCCTTGCATGCGCATCGCCCGCTGTTGAAGATCAAGCTGGGCACGCCGGATGATATGCCCCGCCTTGAGGCCGTGCGCGCCGGTGCGCCTGATGCGCAGATCATCATCGACGCGAATGAGGGCTGGTCGGCCGCGGTATACGCCGATCTTGCCCCGCATCTGGTGCGGCTGGGTGTGTCATTGGTTGAACAGCCTTTGCCCGCAGGGGATGACGATGCGCTCGTCGGGATGGAGCGGCCCGTGCCGGTCTGTGCCGATGAAAGCTGCCATGACCGTGCGAGCCTTGCTGCGCTGAAAGGCAAATACGATGTGGTCAACATCAAGCTGGACAAGACCGGTGGTCTGACAGAGGCGCTGGCGCTGCGCGATGCGGCTGTCGCGCAGGGCTATGAGGTCATGGTGGGGTGCATGGTCGGGTCGTCGCTTGCGATGGCGCCGGCGGTGCTGGTGGCGCAGGGGGCAAAGGTCGTGGACCTTGACGGCCCGCTGCTTCTGGCCGAAGACCGCGAGAACGCTTTGACATTTGACGCCGCCGGGGTGCATCCGCCTGCGGCCAAGCTTTGGGGATAAGACATGCGGACTGTATATGTGAACGGCGAATACCTGCCCGAGACCGAAGCCAAGGTTTCGATCTTTGATCGCGGGTTTCTGATGGCGGACGGGGTCTATGAGGTCACCAGCGTGCTGGACGGCAAGCTGATCGACTTTGACGGCCATGCCATCCGGCTCAGCCGATCGTTGAACGAGCTACAGATGCGCAACCCGATCTCGAAGGAGGACCTGCTGGAGGTCCACCGCGAGCTGGTGCGCGTGAACGAGATCGACGAGGGGCTGATCTATTTGCAGATCACCCGCGGATCGGACGGGGACCGCGACTTTGCCTTCCCCGATCCCGAGACGACAGAGCCGACGATTGTCTTGTTTACCCAGTCCAAGCCGGGTCTGGCCGACAGCCCCGCCGCCAAGAAAGGTGCCAAGATCATCAGCATCGAAGACATCCGCTGGGGCCGTCGCGACATCAAGACGGTGCAGCTGCTGTACCCGTCGATGGGCAAGATGATGGCCAAGAAGGCGGGCTGCGATGATGCCTGGATGGTCGAGGACGGTTTTGTCACCGAAGGCACCAGCAATAACGCCTATATCGTGATGGGCAACAAGATCATCACCCGCGCCCTGAGCAACGAGATTTTGCACGGCATCACCCGCGCTGCGGTTCTGCGTTTCGCCAAAGAGGCGCAGATGGTGGTGGAAGAGCGTAACTTTACCATCCACGAAGCGCAGCAGGCGGATGAGGCGTTTACCACCTCCGCCAGCGCCTTTGTCATGCCCGTGGTCGAGATCGACGGCGTGGCCTTGGGCGATGGAACACCGGGCAAGGTCGCGCCGCGTCTGCGCGAGATCTATCTGGACGAGATGCGCAAGGCGGCGGTCTAACCCGCCTTGCCAAGGGGCTGGCTGCGCGCGGTCAGCCCTTTTCGCCGACGTTCTGTTCGAAGGCGACCTTGAACGCCTCTTTCTGCGCGTCCTTCGCGTCGGTCTGATAGTTGGCTTTCCATGCGTCCATGGTCATGCCGTAGAACAGCTCGCGCGCTTCTTCCTTGCCCATGTCGATCCCGCGTTCGTTTGCGGCTTCTTGATACCAGCGCGACAGGCAGTTGCGGCAAAATCCGGCCAGGTTCATCATGTCGATGTTCTGCACGTCCGTGCGGTCTTGCATCAGGTGCTGTTGCAGCCGGCGAAACGCCGCAGCCTGAAGTTCGATTTCCTGTTGTGTGGGCATTATGCTCTCCTGCGTGTGGGGTGGGGCCAAGCTATGGGCTGGCCGGTTAGGGTTCAAGGCGGCGGGCCGTGAATGTGGCGCGGCCTTCCGCCGCCCGCTGTCATCGTGCTGTCATACTGTGGTGGGCATAGACGGGGCGGGCGATCTTCGCTAAGTGTTAACGCTAACACATGTTAACGCTAACTTATTTACTATCCACTCTGACCGCCGCGCGTGTTAGACCCGTGGCAATGAGCGCAGGGGCTGCCAAAGCCCGCAGATGAAAAGGGACGTCACCAGTATGAAACGCACGCGGAATGTCAAAGTAGTTGCCACCTTGGGTCCGGCCTCGGACACGCACGAGACGATATCGGCACTGTTTCACGCGGGCGCGGATGTGTTCCGGTTGAACATGAGCCACGGCAGCCATGACGAAATCCGGATCAAGCACCAGATCATCCGCCAGATCGAAGAGGAAACGGGATCCACGATCGGTATCCTTGCGGATCTTCAGGGGCCAAAGCTGCGTGTGGGTGTCTTTTCAGGGGACAGCGAATTGCTGGTCGAGGGCGCGTCCTTCCGGCTGGATCTGGACGAGGCAGAGGGCAATGCCCGCCGCGTGTGCCTGCCGCACCCCGAGATTTTCCAGGCGCTTGAACCGGGCGCATCGCTGTTGGTCAATGACGGCAAGATCCGTCTGAAGGTCAAGGAATGCGGCCCCGATTTCGCGGAGTGCGAAGTGATGATCGGCGGCGTGATCTCTAACCGCAAAGGCGTGAACGTGCCGGATGTGGTGCTGCCGCTGGCCGCCCTGTCGGAAAAAGACCGCGCCGATCTGGAATTCGTGTGCGAGCTGGGGGTCGACTGGCTGGCGTTGAGCTTTGTGCAGCGCCCCGAAGATGTGACCGAGGCGCGCGACCTGGCCAAGGGCCGTGCCGCATTGCTGAGCAAGATCGAAAAGCCGTCGGCGGTGGACCGGTTCGAGGACATCCTGGCGGTGAGCGACGGTATCATGGTTGCGCGCGGTGATCTGGGGGTTGAACTGCCGGTGCAGAACGTGCCGCCGATCCAGAAACGACTGGTGCGCAAATGCCGTGCGGCGGCAAAGCCGGTGATCGTGGCGACGCAGATGCTGGAATCGATGATCGAAAGCCCGATCCCCACCCGGGCCGAGGTATCGGATGTCGCGACCGCCATTTATGAAGGGGCCGATGCGGTGATGTTGTCGGCGGAATCCGCGGCCGGTGCCTATCCGGTCGAGGCTGTGCGCACGATGGATAACGTGGCCACCGAGGTAGAGCAGGACCCGACCTACACCCAGATTATCGAATCGTCGCGCAAGGTGGACCGCATGACCGTGGCGGATGGTATCGTTGCCGCCGCACGCGAGATTGCGGAAACCGCGAACATCAAGGCGATCTGTTGCTTCACCCAAAGCGGGACCACGGCGCTGTTGACCGCACGTGAACGCCCGCGGGTGCCGATCATCGCGCTGTCACCTCTGGTCAAGACCGCGCGCCGTCTGGCGCTCACCTGGGGCGTCAATTGCGTTCAGACCGGCACGCTGGAACGCTTCAAGATGGCCGTGGTCAGCGCCGCACGCGTTGCCCGTGACGAAGGCTATGCCGGGCCGGAGGATATGATCGTTGTCACCGCAGGCGTGCCTTTCAACGTCGAGGGCAGCACAAATATCCTGCGCGTCGCACCCTGCGACGAACGATTGATTTTTAATACCGATCCGGAATAACCTCTGGTCAGGTAACAAGAATATATCGAGCAAGGGCAGGAATAATGGATACTGATCTGATTTTGGTGATTGGTCTTGCCCTTGCTGTGCTTTCTATCCCCTCTGTCGTGTCGGCCTTCTCTGATGGCCGTGCGCCGCGCGCGTCGGCGTTGACGGTGCTGATCGCGGGCGGGATGATCGTCTATGCCATCAACACCCATCCGGGCGGTTATGCGTTGGAAGATGTGCCAGACGCCGTTTTGCATGTGATTGCGCGCTACAAGTTCTGGTAAGCGCAGGCGTTTCGCGCTTTTGCCCTTGCTTTGGGCCCCTGTCCCTCCTATACGCCAGCTTCGTTCCGCGCGTCCGGCCTTCGTGGCATGCCGAGTCGCGCACTTACCGAACTCAAGTTAAGGAGACGGAAATGCCCAAGATGAAGACGAAATCGAGCGCCAAGAAGCGCTTTAAGATCTCGGCGACCGGCAAGGTCATCGGCGGTCAGGCTGGCAAACAGCATGGTATGATCAAACGGACGAAAAAATTCATCCGTGACGCGCGTGGGACAACAGCTTTGTCTGCACCCGACGCCAAGATCATCAAGGGCTTCATGCCCTACGACCGCTAAGATAGGAGAGCCGATATGTCCCGTACAAAAGGTGGTGTCGTTACCCACGCCCGTCACAAAAAGGTAATCAAAGCAGCCAAAGGTTACTATGGCCGCCGCAAGAACACCTTTAAGGTCGCCCGCCAGGCGGTCGACAAAGCCAACCAATACGCCACGCGCGACCGTAAGAACCGCAAGCGGAACTTCCGCGCATTGTGGATCCAGCGGATCAACGCCGCTGTGCGCAGCCACGACGAAGCACTGACATACAGCCGCTTCATCAATGGTCTGTCCCTGGCTGGTATCGAAGTGGACCGGAAGGTTCTGTCCGACCTGGCCATCAACGAGCCCGAAGCATTCGGTGCCATCGTGAAGCAAGCACAAGACGCACTGGCCGCGTAAGCGCCCTTTGCCGACCCCAAGTTTTAGAACGCCGCCCTGACATCGGGGCGGCGTTTTTCGTTTGTGCGGTGATCAGCCGGGGTCTTGTTGCGGCAGCGGTTTTTGAAACGCCACCACAGCGGCCCCTGTCAGCAGGATCGCAGCGGCAGCCAGCAGGCTGGACCCGATATTGCCCGTCAGGTCGCCCAAGGCACCGGCGGCGAAGGGGCCTGCGGTCTGCGCGATGGCAAAGACCACGGTGAACAGGCTCATCGCGGCGGCCCAGCTTTCGGCAGGCAGGTTCTGGCGGATAAAGCTGGTGATCGCGCCGGGGGCCATGAAGACGCAAAGCCCGAACACCACGGCTGAAATCACCACGGCCCCACCCGCAGGCAGGACGAGCGGCAGCGCCGATCCGATTGCGATGCCGGTCAGGATCATCGCCAAGGGCTTGCCCGAGGCGTGCCGCGCCAATACCCCGCGCCAGACGAAGGGCGAGGCGATCAGCGCCACCCCCATGATGATCCACACCGCCGAGATCAGCAGCGCGGGTGCCTGTTGATCCGTCATCCACGCAGACAGGAACGTCAGATAGACGATATAGCCCATGGCAAAACCGATGTAGCCTGCAAGCTCTCTCCAGATCAGGTGCAGCTTGATGCCGCCGGCTGCTGTGTTGCGCTGTGCAGGGACCGACAGACGCGCCGCGGCCCATAGGGACAGGGGCAGGCAGGCCACGCTGATCACGCCGATGATATACCAGCCATAGCGCCATGATCCGGTGCCCCAGAGCTCTATCATCAGGGGCAGGGACGCGCCTGCCAGCATGATCCCGATACCGCCCCCTGCGCCGAACAGGATCGCGATTGCCAGCGCATTGCGGCGCGCGTCGCCGGGAAACAGCCGCGCGGTCAGAACCCCTGCGGTGGAAAAGGACATCGCCCCGAACACCCCCGCCGCGATCCGCCAGAAGGTCTGCCAGCCCATCGTCGCCTCGTACCCCGTCGCCAACAGCGTCAGCGTCGTGGTCACCATGCCGAACCCGAACAACCGCGCAGGCGCGATGCGCCCGATCAGCAGCAGCGTCAGCACCGCGCCGATGATATAGCCGATGGCATTCGCCGTGTTCAGCCAGCCCGCCTGTGCATAGGTCCAGTCCAGCTCGGTCTTCATCGCGGGCAGGATCAGCCCGTAGGCAAAGCGCGCGAACCCGTTGGTGACCGTCACCCCCAGCGTCAGGCCAAGCAGCGCCAGCCAGGGCCGTGTGACAGGTCGGGGCAGGGACGGGTTGCCGCCGGGTTGTAAAATCTCTGCCACGCGCGGCACCCCCTTGATGGTTTGCGCCACTATGTGCCCGCGGTTTCAGCATCACAAGACCCGCTTCAAATGGCCCTGCCGCTTGTATTCGGGGCCAATTCTGCTAGCACCGGCCCGAGCAAAAGACATGAGGCCGATATGGACGACCTGAAAGCGAAATATCTGGGCCAGATCGCTGGTGCCGCCGACGAAGCCGCGTTGGAGGACATCCGTCTGGCCGCCGTGGGTAAAAAGGGCGAAGTCGCCCTGAAGATGCGCGAGCTGGGCCGTATGACGCCCGAAGAACGCCAGACGGTCGGCCCCGCGCTGAACGCGCTCAAGGACGAGATCAACTCCGCCATTGCCGCGAAGAAAGCAGCACTTGGGGATGCGGCCCTTGATGAACGTCTGCGCAGCGAATGGCTGGACGTGACATTGCCCACGCGCGCGACGCGTCAGGGCACGATCCACCCCGTCAGCCAGGTGACCGAGGAAGTGACCGCGATCTTCGCCGAGCTGGGGTTTTCGGTCGCCGAAGGTCCGCGCATCGACACCGATTGGTATAACTTCGACGCGCTGAACATCCCCGGCCACCACCCCGCACGCGCCGAGATGGACACGTTCTATATGGCCCGTGCCGAGGGCGACGACCGTCCGCCCCACGTGCTGCGCACCCACACCAGCCCCGTGCAGATCCGCACGATGGAGGCCGAAGGCGCGCCCCTGCGCATCATCTGCCCCGGCGGCGTCTACCGTGCTGACTATGACCAGACCCACACACCGATGTTCCATCAGGTCGAAGGTCTGGCGATCGACAAAGACATCTCTATGGCGAACCTGAAATGGACGCTGGAGGAATTCTTTAGCGCGTTTTTCGAGGTCGAGGGCATCAAGACCCGCTTCCGCGCCTCGCATTTCCCCTTCACCGAACCTTCGGCAGAGGTTGATATCCAGTGTTCCTGGGTCGACGGACAGCTGCGCATTGGCGAAGGCGACGGCTGGATGGAGGTGCTGGGCTCCGGCATGGTCCACCCGAAGGTGCTGCAAGCGGGCGGGATCGACCCGAACGAATGGCAGGGCTTTGCCTTCGGCATGGGCATCGACCGTATCGCGATGCTGAAATACGGCATTCCTGATTTGCGGGCATTCTTTGATTCTGACCTGCGCTGGCTGCGCCACTACGGGTTTGCAAGCTTGGATCAGCCGACGCTGCATGGTGGTTTGAGCCGCTAATCGATCGGCGCGGTGTCCGTCGCTGGGCACCGCGCCGCTTGTCCGGTGAACAAGGGCAGGGCCCGATGAAAATATTTCGCAATGAACGTCGGGACCAATCCGAGACGCACCGCAGGCTTTATGCACGGTTCGAGTTGGCCCATACGGTTGTCGATTTCATGGCCGCTTTTTGCTTTATTGTCGGGTCGGTCATGTTCTTTAGCGACGCTTGGCTTACGCCGGGCACATGGCTGTTCCTGATCGGGTCGCTGCTGTTTGCTGCCAAACCAACCCTGCGTCTGATCCGCGAGATCAAGCTTTATCGCGTGGGCGATGTGGACGATCTCGCGCATCGGTTTGAGGATTAGAGAAACCCGTGAGCCTCTCCGCCTTTTTCCACGCGCTGACCGCGCGGCCAAAAGCACTTGTTCAGGCCGCGATGCTGGCCTGCGCGCTGTCTGCCGCGCCAATGGTTGCCACCGCCCAAACCCTCCCGCCCTGCGGTGGGGATACCGTCTGCGAAATAGGTGACCGCAGCTACAACATCCTGATGCCCGATGATTGGGACGGCGTGACGCCCCTGCCTGTCATGATGCACTTTCACGCTTTCCTGCGGCGCGGGCGGACGGTGATCCACCATCCGCGTATCGGGTCCGAGACAAAGCCCCGTGGCGTGATGCTGGTAGCCCCGTCAGCGCAGCATCGGGCGTGGCGGTTCTGGCAGGATGACCCTGCGGATATCGCCTTTGCTGATGCGGTGCTCGCGGATGTGGCGAAACGCTATCCGGTGGATCAAAGCCAGATCTATATCTCGGGGTTCAGCTTTGGCGCGGCGATGGCGTGGCGCTATGCCTGTGCGCGCGGCGACCGGATCGCGGGGCTGATGACCATGTCGGGCACGATCAAACAGTCCAGCACCTGCGCCAATCCGCCGCGTCAGGTCCGCCATGTGCACGGGCTCAACGACCTGTGGATGAGCCTGCCGCGCGGGCCCGAACATGATGCCACCAATGTCGTCGCCCTGTGGCGCAAGGCGTTCCGCTGTGGCAAGGGCCGGCTGGATGGCGCGCTGACCCTCGCCCCGGGGGTAGAGTTCGCGCATTTCACCTGGGACAATTGCGCCGGCGACCGCAGCGTGACGCTGGACATCCATACCGGCGGACATTTCATCCCGACCGGATGGCTTGGCTACCAGCTGGACGGGTTGATGCCCAAAACACCGGGCTAGGCGCAAAACGCAGCCGCACCGCATTGAAACCGCGCCGATTAAACGCTACGCCCTAGCGCAAGCATTGCATGAGGATCACCGCCATGAAATTCACACTGTCCTGGCTGAAGGAACATCTCGACACCACCGCGTCGATCGATGAAATCACCTATGCGCTGACCGATCTGGGGCTCGAGGTCGAAGGCGTCGAAGACCGTGGCGCGAAGCTGGCGGAGTTTACGCTGGGCTATGTGCAATCGGCAGAAAAGCACCCCGACGCGGATCGTTTGCAGATCTGTCAGGTGGATACCGACGAAGGCGTGCAGCAGATCATCTGCGGTGCCCCGAACGCGCGTCAGGGCATCACCGTGGTTGTGGCGAAACCGGGCGTTTATGTGCCGGGCATTGATACCACCATCGGCGTTGGCAAGATCCGTGGCGTCGAAAGCTTTGGCATGATGGCGTCAGAGCGCGAGCTTGAACTATCCGAGGAACATGACGGTATCATCGAGCTGCCCTCGGGCAATGTCGGCGACCGTTTCATCGACTGGCTGGCGGAAAACGACCCCGCCAAGGTTGACCCCGTGATCGAGATCGCGATCACCCCCAACCGTCCCGATGCCTTGGGTGTGCGCGGGATCGCGCGTGATCTGGCGGCCCGTGGTCTGGGCACGCTGAAACAGCGCGATGTGCCCGCGGTCGAGGGGCAGTTCCCGTGTCCGATCTCTGTTTCGATCGACGAAGACACGCTGGACCAATGTCCGGTTTTCTACGGTCGTGTGATCCGCGGCGTCAAAAACGGCCCGTCGCCGGCGTGGTTGCAGGACAAGCTGCGCGCCATTGGCCTGCGCCCGATCTCGTTCCTCGTCGATGTGACGAACTTCTTCACCTATGACCGCAACCGTCCTTTGCACGTGTTCGACGCGGATAAGGTCGCGGGCAACTGCCTGCGCATCCATCGCGCCAAGGGCGGCGAGACGCTGGTGGGACTGGATGACAAAGAATACACTTTCAACGAAGGCATGACGCTGATTTCGGACGCTGAAAAGGTCGAAAGCATCGCGGGTGTGATGGGCGGCGCGGAAAGCGGCTGTTCCATGGACACGGTGAATGTCTTTGTCGAAGCGGCCTATTTCGATCCGGTGCGCACCGCCTACACGGGCCGCGCGCTCAAGATCAACTCGGACGCGCGCTATCGCTTCGAACGGGGGATCGACCCCGAATGGACGCCATATGCCATCGAACATGCGACCCGGATGATCCTGGACATCGCAGGCGGTGAGGCGTCAGAGGTTGTTGTCGCGGGCAAGGTTCCTGACTTTTCGCGGGCTTACAAGCTGGATGCCGCGCGCGTGCAGTCGTTGGTGGGGATGACCATTTCGGAAAGCGAGCAGCGCAAGACGCTGACGGCGCTTGGCTTCCGTCTGGAAGGCGACATGGCGCATGTCCCAAGCTGGCGCCCCGATGTGCAGGGCGAAGCCGATCTGGTCGAGGAAGTCGCGCGGATTGCGTCACTCACCAAGCTTGAAGGGCGCCCCTTGCCACGCCTGACGCCCGGCGTGCCCAAGCCCGTCCTGTCGCCGATGCAGCGCCGCGAGGCCATCGCGCGCCGCGCCTGCGCCGCATTGGGCTACAACGAATGTGTGTCTTACAGCTTTATCGATCAGGCGTCTGCTGCGCTGTTTGGCGGTGGCACCGATGACACCCGTCTGGAAAACCCGATCAGCAATGACATGAGCCATATGCGCCCGTCGCTGTTGCCCGCCTTGCTGCAGGCCGCGGCCCGCAATCAGGCGCGGGGCTTTCCTGACATGGCGCTGTTCGAGGTCGGCCCCGTCTTCACCGGCGGGGAGCCCGGCGATCAGCATCTGCAGATCAGCGGCCTGCTGACCGGCAGCACCGGCCCCAAAGATGTGCATGGGGCATCGCGTCCGGTCGATGTGTTCGACGTCAAGGCGGATATCGAGGCGGTCCTGTCCGCCATCGGTGCCCCCGCCAAGGTGCAGATCAACCGCAATGGCGCTGACTGGTTCCACCCCGGGCGTCACGGGCAGATCTGCCTTGGCCCGAAAAAAGTGCTTGGCGTCTTTGGTGAAATTCACCTGCGGGTGCTGGCGGCACTGGATGTGAAAGGGCCCGCGATGGGCTTCACCATCTGGCCAGCCGAGGTGCCCTTGCCGCGCAAGTCCGGTGCCACACGTCCCGCGCTGAACACCAGCGCGCTGCAAGCGGTTGAACGCGACTTTGCCTTTGTGGTGGATGCCGATGTTGACGCGCTGACCTTGGTCAATGCGGCGATGGGGGCGGACAAGGCCCTGATCGACGATGTGCGCGTCTTTGACGAATTCATCGGCGGTGCCTTGGGCGAGGGGAAAAAATCGCTCGCCCTCACGGTACGGATGCAGCCAAGCGACAAGACACTGAAAGACGCGGATATCGAGGCGGTTGGCACCAAGGTCATCGACAAGGTGACCAAAGCCAGCGGCGGCGTACTGCGCGGCTAAAGCGAACGGAGGCGGTATGACACTGCATGTATATCTCTCGGGTGAAATCCACACCGACTGGCGCGATCAGATCATCGATGGCGCGGCTGGGTTGGATGTTGTGTTCACCGGCCCTGTCACCGACCACGCGGCCAGCGACGACTGCGGTGTGGCGATTCTGGGGGCCGAGGAAAACAAGTTCTGGCACGACCGCAAGGGCGCACAGCTGAACGCGATCCGCACCCGCAAGGGCATCGAAGAGGCAGATGTCGTCGTCGTGCGTTTTGGCGATCAGTACAAACAGTGGAACGCGGCTTTTGATGCAGGCTATGCGGCGGCTCTGGGGAAATCTCTGGTGATCCTGCATGGGGACGACCACGCGCACGCGCTGAAAGAGGTGGACGCCGCAGCTTTGGCTGTCGCCCAAGAGCCCGCGCAGGTCGTGCAGATCCTGCGCTATGTGCTGACGGGCACCCTGCCAGAGTAAGCACGCTTTGCGCCGGATTGCGCGGTTTTCGCCTCTGTAAGGGGGAAAACCGTGCTTATCCGACAAAAACCCATCGTTATCTGGAAAACTTGTGCTAGCGCATGCGCAGTATGTCGTGCGACGTAGCAGGCACGGCTTTCAATCATACGAGGGACAGACATGATTCAAGAATTCAAGGATTTCATTGCCAAGGGCAATGTTATGGACCTGGCAGTCGGTATCATTATCGGCGCGGCGTTTACGGCTATTGTGACCTCGCTGGTCAGCGATCTGATCAACCCTGTGATCGGTCTGATCCTTGGCGGCGTTGATTTCACCAGCATGTATGTGGTGCTGTCCGGCGATGTGCCTGCGGGTACCGGTCTTGACGCGGCGCGCGAAACCGGCGCGGCGATCTTTGCCTATGGCGCGTTCATCACGGCCTGCATCAACTTCCTGATCATCGCTTTCGTGGTGTTCATGCTGGTGAAATCCGTCAACCGGCTGAAATCGCTGGCCGAACGCCCCGATGATGTCGCCCCCGAAGTGGCGACTGGCCCCAGCCAGTTGGACGTGCTGCTGCAAATTCGCGATGAGCTTGCCAAGAAGTAAGCGTTTCAACGGCGTGACACGAAAAGGCCCGCAGGTGCACTGCGGGCCTTTTGCGTGGTGCGTAGCGGGTGATTAACCGGCGATGGCCTGATCGGCGGTGATCGCCTCCATCCCGAGCGCTTCGGCCACGGCGGCGTAGGTCAGCTGACCTGCGTGCACGTTCAGACCTGCCTTGAGGTGGGGATCGTCGGCGCAGGCTTGCTTCCAGCCTTTATCCGCGAGTGCCAGCATGAATGGCATCGTGGCGTTGCCAAGCGCAATGGTCGATGTCCGTGCCACGGCACCGGGCATGTTGGCAACGCAGTAGTGCATGATGCCGTCCACTTCGTATACGGGGTCTTGGTGGGTGGTCGCTTTCGAGGTTTCAAAGCAGCCACCTTGGTCAATCGCCACGTCCACCAGCGCCGCGCCGGGCTTGAGCTCGGACAGTTGCGCGCGGCTGATCAGCTTGGGGGCGGCGGCCCCGGGGATCAGGACGGCGCCGATGATCATATCAGCCTCGCGCGCCAGTTCGATCGTATTGCCCGCCGAGGCGTAAGAGGTGTTGAACACGCCGCCATAGATGTCATCCAGATAGCGCAGACGGGGCAGGGACCGATCAAGCACGGTGACATCCGCACCCATACCAGCGGCAATGCGTGCGGCGTGGGTGCCGACAACACCGCCGCCGATCACGACCACACGCGCCGGACCAACGCCGGGGACGCCGCCCATCAGCACGCCGCGCCCGCCGTTGGCTTTTTGCAGCGTCCATGCGCCCACCTGCGGGGCCAGACGACCCGCGACTTCGGACATTGGCGCAAGCAGCGGCAAGCCACCATTGCGGTCGGTGACGGTTTCATAGGCGATACAAGTCGCCCCGGAGGCGAGAAGATCCTTGGTCTGTTCGGGGTCGGGGGTGAGGTGCAGATAGGTGAACAGAATCTGCCCTTCGCGGAGCATCTTGCGCTCGACCGCTTGGGGTTCCTTGACCTTGACGATCATGTCGGCGCTGTCGAAGACCTCTTGCGCGGTGGCAAGGATCGTCGCGCCTGCGTCGGTATAGGCGGCGTCATCAAAACCAGCGCCGATGCCGGCACCTGCTTCGATAACAACCTCATGTCCCTTGTTCACCGCCTCGTAAGCGGCATTCGGGGTCATGCCGACGCGGAATTCCTGTGGCTTGATTTCTTTGGGGCAACCGATTTTCATGAGTTCATCCTATTGAGGGTGCATTTGAATTACGGTACGCCCCTCGATACGCAATTGGGCACGGATTATGGGCCGGTATCCCCCTTGCTCTTCGAATACTCTGCTGCATATTGGTCATTTCACGCGAAAGTATTGCGCCACATGAGTCTAGACGACATTGATCGCCGCATCCTTACGGCCCTGCAACGCAACGGGCGGATGTCGAACTCTGACCTGTCGGAAAAGGTACATCTGTCGCCGTCGGCCTGTCACCGGCGCGTGCAGCGGCTGGAAGCCGAAGGGTATATCCGCGATTACGTCGCCCTGCTGAACCCGCGCAAGATGGGCGTTCCCACGACGGTGTTTGTCGAGATCACCCTACAAGGCCAAGCGGACGAGGTGCTGGACGCCTTTGAAAAGGCGGTCGCGCGTATTCCCGATGTGCTGGAATGCCACCTGATGGCGGGGGCCGCGGATTACCTGCTTAAGGTCGTGGCCGAAAATACCGAGGATTTCGCCCGCATCCATCGCCAGCATTTGGCGCGGTTGCCCGGTGTGGGGCAGATGCAATCCAGCTTTGCGCTGCGCACGGTGTGCAACACCACAGCGCTGCCAGTCGGTTAAATCGCGGACGGAAACAGCGCCATCCAGATGCCCGCGAACATCGCGATGCCGCCGATATTGACCCAAGCGTGCCATGTCGCATAGCGAAAGCGCATGGCGCGGCGCACATAAAAGCCGACGCCGATCACATAGGCAAATGCCCCGCCGATGATGCACCAGAGCGTTGCCAGCGGCACCCCTGTCAGGTCCGGCAGCGCGCAAAGGCCAATGGCGCCCAGCCCCAGATAGGATGCGGTGGACCACTTGCCCTGAACCTGCGGGTCGGTGATTTTTTTGTACATCGCCACCAACGCCAGCCCCCATGACACACAAAGCAGCGTGATCGTCCATGTCGTGCCGGCCTGCACGAAGAATGGCGTAAACGTGCCCGCGATACTGGGATAGATCGCCGCATGATCAATCCGCCGCATGAGTTTGCGCGCATCGTGCCACGGCGCGAAGTGGTAGGCGCAGGATGCAAGGTTCGATGCCAGCGCGCAAAGCACATAGACCACCACCGCGACCGTGACCGCCGTTTGCAGCGATGTGGCCGATTTCATCACCAACGCGCCGCCAGCCCCAAGAATCAGCGCAAGCCCCACAAGGTGGACGATCAGATCAGCCCGCCGGTGGATCGGGGCAACGCTGGGATAGGTGGGCTGGGTCATGGTCTGTCCTGTCTTTGGCCGCTTTGCGATACGCTCTGCCGTCGGGTCCTGTCTACTGTACCCATGCGTCACCACGCGCGCAGCGGCAGACAAAAGAAAACCCCCGGCACCGAAAGGTAACGGGGGTTCGTATTCTTATGCGTCGCTTGGATGATTTACATCATGCCTTCGCGCTGCAATTTCTTCCGTGCCAGTTTGCGGCTACGGCGGATCGCTTCTGCTTTCTCGCGTGCTTTTTTCTCGGAAGGTTTCTCGAAATGCTGCTTAAGCTTCATTTCACGAAACACACCCTCGCGCTGAAGTTTTTTCTTCAGGGCGCGCAGCGCTTGATCGACGTTGTTATCGCGAACACTAACCTGCATGTGGTTTTCACCACCTTTCTAGTTTGAAGTTGCAAGGATTTGCAGGAACTGGCCATATAGCAACCGAAACCTATATTGTCTAGAGCAAAGCCAATCACCCCTTCAGGAGGCCGCTATGACGAACACGTCCCAGACACCGAAAGAACAACTGCTGGATGCCGCGCTGATGCATGTCGCGTTTGACGGCTGGTCAGAGGCGACGTTCAAGGCTGCGGTCAGCGATACCGGCATGGACCCGACCGTCGCGCGTGCTGTCTGTCCGCGCGGTGCCGTTGATCTGGCCGTCGCCTATCACAAACGGGGTGATCAGCAGATGATCGACCGGATGAAGGCCGAAAACATGACCGAGATGAAGTTCTCGGCAAAGGTTGCCGCTATGGTCCGCTTCCGTCTTGAAGCCGCCACGGACAAAGAGGCGGTACGTCGTGGGACAACCCTGTTTGCCCTGCCACAATATGCGCCCGAGGGGGCCAAACTGGTCTGGGGGACGGCGGATGCCATATGGACTGCCTTGGGGGATACGTCCGAAGACGTGAACTGGTACACCAAACGCGCCACGCTGAGCGCGGTATATTCCTCGACCGTGTTGTTCTGGCTGGGCGATACAAGCGAGGGCCACGCAGAGACATGGGCCTTCCTTGATCGGCGGATCGAGAATGTGATGCAGATCGAAAAGGTCAAGGCGCAGGTGAACAGCAGCCCGACGCTCAGCATGTTGATGGCCGGGCCCAACTGGTTGCTTTCCCATGTAAAAGCCCCCTCGCGGCTGAACCGCAGTGATCTTCCGGGCAGCTGGGGCAGCCCGCGTCCCTAGGCTGGCTTTCCTCGCCAGACCATACCTGCTAGGTGCTGCGGCGTCCGCATCCGGCGCGGGCGCGGCTTATTGGTACTCACGCATATGCACCCGTTTCTGATCGATCTGGACAAGGTTTCCTACACCCCCGAAGGAACCTCGGTGCTATGTGATGTGACACTGCAGGCATCCGAGCGGCGGATTGGTATTGTCGGGCGGAACGGGTCCGGCAAGACATCTCTGGCACGGGTGCTGGCGGGGCTGGTGGCCCCGTCTTCGGGCAAGCTGCGGATCAACGGGGTGGATGTGGTCAAGGATCGCAAGGCGGCCTTGCGGCAGGTCGGCATCCTGTTCCAGAACCCCGATCACCAGATTATCTTCCCCACGGTGGAAGAAGAGATCAGCTTTGGCCTGACCCAGCTGAAACACACCGCAAAAGAGGCCGCAGAGAGAACGGCGGATATCCTCGCCCGCTTTAACCGCAGCCATTGGGCGAAGGCGGCGATCCATCAGCTATCTCAGGGGCAGCGGCAGCTGGTCTGTCTGATGTCGATCCTTGCCATGCAGCCGCGCCTGATCATCCTCGATGAACCTTTTGCGGGGCTGGATATCCCGACGATGATGCATCTCACGCGCGTGCTGCACGCGGTAGAGGCGCATCTGGTGCACATCACCCATGACCCCGCGCATCTGGCAACCTATGACCGGATGATCTGGATCGAACAGGGTCAGATCGTGCAGGACGGCGCGGTGCCTCAGGTGACCCAAGCCTTTGTGGCACAGATGCAAGAGATCGGGGAAAGCGATGATTTCACTCACCTCCCCGGTTGAGACCCGCGCCCACGGTTGGCCTGCGGGGGCAAAGCTGGCAGCGCTTTGCGTGGCGACGATGGGGCTATTCAGCCTGACCCACCCCGCGCTGCAGGCGGCGGCCTTGGCGGTGACCCTGCTGCTTTATGCGCTGCCGGGATGGCGGTTTTTCAAGGTGGGGCTGGCGCGCTTGCGGGTGCTGCTGCCCTTCGTTGTGCTGATCATGGTCTGGCATATCGTGACCCATGACATCATGGCGGGTGCGACCGTGACGTTGCGGATGATGACAGCGGTGGCGCTGGCGAATCTGGTGACCATGACGACCAAGCTGGCGCAGATGGTGGCTGTGGTGACATGGCTGACAACGCCGCTCCGCCGCCTTGGCATCCAGACCCGCGCGATCGAACTGGGCATCGCCCTCGTCATCCGCTTTACCCCCGTTCTGGCGCAAAAGGGCCAGTTGCTGGCGCAGTCATGGCGCGCGCGTTCCACCAAGCGGGTCGGCTGGCGGATGATCATCCCGTTTACCGTGCTGGCGATTGACGACGCCGAACATGTGGCCGAGGCCCTGCGTGCCCGTGGCGGGCTTTGACGTGAGCCTCTCCGCGACCTGACGCCTGTCAGTTCGCATTGTGTGTGCCGAAAACCGTGCCTATGGTGCGGCAAAACAGATTTACGGAGGAGACGTAGTCGATGACAGAAACCATGCGTGCGATAGAGATCACCAAGGCCGGCGGACCCGAAGTGCTGCAACCCACCGACCGCCCCATGCCGCAGCCGGCCCACGGGCAAGTCGTGATCAAAGTGGCCTATGCCGGTGTGAACCGCCCCGATGCGCTGCAACGCGCGGGCATGTATGCGCCGCCCCCCACTGCCAGCGATCTGCCAGGGCTTGAAGCCTCGGGCGTAGTGTCCGCCGTGGGCGAGGGCGTCAGCGGTCTGGCTGTCGGCGACAAGGTCTGCGCGCTGCTGCCCGGTGGCGGCTATGCGGAATATGTCGCGACGCCTGCGGCTCATTGTCTGCCGGTGCCCAAGGGCATGGACATGAAGCAAGCCGCCTGCCTGCCCGAAACATTCTTCACCGTCTGGTCCAATGTGTTCATGCGCGGTGGCCTGAAAGCGGGCGAACGGTTCTTGGTGCATGGCGGGTCGTCGGGCATCGGGACGACTGCGATCCAGCTGGCGCGCGAATTCGGCGCACGGGTTTTTGCGACGGCAGGGACCGACAGCAAATGCGACGCCTGCGCCAAACTGGGGGCCGAGGCCGCGATCAACTACCGTGACTCGGATTTCGTTGATGTGCTGAAAGCCGAGGGCGGGGCAGACCTGATCCTTGATATGGTCGGCGGCGATTACATCCCCCGCAACCTGCTAGCGCTGGCCGAAGACGGCCGTCTTGTGCAGATCGCCTTCCTCAGCGGGCCGAAGGTAGAGGTGAACTTTGCCACGCTGATGACACGCCGTCTGACGATGACCGGCAGCACCCTGCGTCCACAAAGCGATCTGGCCAAGGCCAAGATCGCGGAAGAGCTGCGCGAGAAGGTCTGGCCACTGCTGGACGCGGGCAAGATCGCACCGGTGATGGACAGCGAATACGCGTTCGAGGACGCGAGCGAGGCGCACGCCCGCATGGAGACAAGCGGCCATATCGGCAAGATCGTGTTGAAGGTTGACGCCAACGCCTAAGCGGCGGGCAATAATATGAGGCAAGGGGCGCTCTGATATCAGGGTGCCCTTTGTCGTTCAGGGGGCGTTACGCCGACAGGCGCGCCTCCCATGCGTCAAGGGTTTCGGCCCATGCCGCGGGCACTTCGGCGACCTGATCACGGGCCTTGTCCACGTCCCCCTGTTTGCAGTCCTGTTCGATGGTGGCGAGCAGGGCGTGCATACGCTCTGCGCCGAACATGCCGCACAACCCGGCAAGGTCGTGGGTCTTGCGTTGCAGATCATCGCGGTCCTCGGCCGAGGCTAGGGGCGGCAGTTGCCCCTCTACACGTTGGCGCAGATTGCCAATGCGATCGGCAAGCTTTTCAGGACCAAGCAGTTCGAACAATTCGTTCACCTGATTGGCGTTCAGTACCGGAGGCTGCGGCTCGGCGTGCGTCGCTTCAGCCGCATCAGAGGCACCGTCAGCGGCGGGCATCACAAGCTCGCTTAGCGCGGTTTTCAGACGGCGCGTGTTGATGGGTTTTTGCAGAAAGCCGGTCATCCCGCCCGCGGTAAAGGCCGCGCGTTCGTTGGGCAGGGCGTGGGCGGTCACGGCCATGATCGGGGTATCGGCATTGGGCCCGCCCCCTTGAAGGATCACCTGCGTGGCCTGTAGCCCGCTCATCCCCGGCATCGAAATATCCATCAGGATCGCGTCAAACCTCTGTTCGGCCGCACGATCGATGCCTTCGGGGCCGCTGCTGGCAAGGGTGACCTCGTGACCCAGACGGCCCAGCATCGCCTTAAGCAGATCGCGGTTGATCTCGTTATCGTCGACGACCAGCAGGTTCATCGCGGGGGTGTCTTCGGTATCAAGCTGCGGTTGGGCGACGGGCTGCGGGGCTTCTGTCTGCACGAAGTCTGCTGGCAGTCGCACGATAAACCGCGCGCCTTTGCCAACCTCCGAGACGCAGGTGATCGTGCCGCCCAGACGGTGCACCAGCCGACGGACGATGCCCAGCCCCAGACCGGTGCCCCCTGTGCGCCGCTCGTAGCGGCTGTCGAGCGATACGTAATCCTCGAAAATCCGCTTGAGGTCATCGGGCGGGATACCGGGGCCATTGTCTGCCACTTCGATATGCAGCATCGGCGCATTGTCCGTTTCCATGTCATAGGTCGCGCTGAGCACAATATCGTCGTCGGGGCTGAATTTGATCGCGTTGCTGATGAGGTTGACCAGAATCTGCTGCACCGCGCGCGGGTCTGTCAGGATGGGTGTGTCGGTCAGCCCGTCCTGATCCAGATGCAGGCGCGTGTCCGATGTCTTGGCCAGTGGCGTCATGGTGTTGACCATGCCGACGGTCAGCGCGACCATATCACTGGCTTGCAACTCGTTGTCGTTGGTTTCGGCCTCACTGCGTTCAATGGCTAGCACGTCGTCGATATGGCCCAGCAGGATGTCACCGGATTTCAGCGCGGCTTCAACGTATTTGCGTTGTTCGGCGTCCAGCTTATCGTCATGCAGCAAGTGGATGGCGGAGAGGATGCCGTTCAGCGGCGTGCGCATCTCGTGGCTCATCATCGCGAAGAAACGCGATTTTTCCTGATAGGCATCCAGTGCCTCGTCGCGGGCGCGGATGATCTCCTGCTCTTTTTGCAGTTTGTCGGTGATGTCGCGGATATATGTGACGAAAACCGGCGCGTCGTTTGATCGCGCCAGCGACACCGAAAGTTCGACAGGGAAGATGCGCCCGGTGCCGTCGATCATCTCTGTCTCGTGACGGCCGGTTTCTGCCAGCCGCGTTTTTCCCGTTGCGTTGAAATGGGCGAGGTTATCCCGTTGGCGATGGCGCAGTTTAGGGGGGACCAGCAGTTCGATGTAGCTGCGCCCAAGCGCATGATCGCGCGAGATGCTAAAGACCTCTTCGGCAGAGCCGTTGAAATCGATAATCTCGCCGTCCACCGACAGCACCATCACCGCATCAAGCGAGGCGCGTAGCATGGTCGCCAGTTGCGAATGGTTGCGTTCGACCTCGCGCGAGGCACGGTTGAGCGTGATCGTCTGGCGCGACAGCCGCAGGATCGCCACCAGCAGCGCAATGGTCACGGTCACCACGATCACCAGCAAGATCTCGATCAGCTGCGCGATCTCTTTGCGCTCGGCCTCTGCCGCTTTGGCGGCGAAGGAGATGGAGGCAAGCCCGATGTTGCGCGGCATATCCTCGACCGTGGCCAGCGCTTCCGATAGGGCGGGCACACCGGCGGCAAGCGCCTCATCGCTGCCGTCGATCAGGGGGATCTGTGTGTCCATAACCGCTTGTATCTTCTGGATTTCCCGGCTTAGGTCGCCGCTTTGCTGTACGCGTTCGGCGACTTCGGTGCGGCTGTAGAAGATGTCGAACCGTTTGCGCAGGTTCGCCAGATCGTTTTCGTCCCCGGACCGCGCCTGTTCAACGGCACCATCCAGTTTGAGAAAGTCGATTTCAAGCTGCGAGAACACCCATTCGGCATGATCCTGCTGCGCGCTGCCAAGGGCGCGCACGCGGTCCCAGACGTTGAACGCCAGGTAACCGGCAAGCAGGATGCCGACCATCAGCGCCAGGGCAAGAATATATCTTACCCTGTTGCGCTGTGGGCCGTCCTGCATCAAATCGGCCATGGTGAACATGCCTTGCGGTTACTTGATCGCCAGCCGGTTCAACTGCCAGATAGAACGGCTATAGATCGTTTCTGTCTGGTACTTTACGTCGCTGTCATAGGGATAGACAATCCATAGCGGACCTTTCCCGCGGCGCGACATCTCTTTGTCGTTGTTGGCATAGGCGATGATCGGCCCGTCGGACACCGCATCCTCCATCGGGATTTCGACCGCATAGTCGTTGATCGCGGTTGCTTCGATCATACCTTCGGACACGTCCAGCGTGTCCATCAGATCCTTGAGCGATACGCCCTGAAAGGTCTGCGCGCCTTCGGTCCAGATGGTTTCGGTCTCGAAGCTGGACGACGGCAGTTCTTTCAGCTGCTCCATCGTATAGGTGTGTTCCATGTCGCCTGCCGTGACGGTCAGAACGGCATCTTCTTGTGCACTCACAGCAGTGGCCAATGCGGCACCGCACAGTGCGGCGGTGATTGTCTTGGTGAAAGCTTGAAACGTCATAACTCGGTATCCTTCCCCTGTGTTTGTACATCAACCTTAGGTTAACGCCGTTTGGAGAGCGACTGAGATTAAGGGTATTCTTACTATACGAAGGTATAGCCGTCAAAAATTCGACACAGTTATCCTATCCTCATGTGTGCTATTATTCGCCCATAAGTTGGTCTACGACTACTTAAGCAGCATTGAGGTGGTGGCGAGGGAAGGAAAGAACTTATGGCATTACGGATACTGATTGCGGACGACCACGATATGGTCCGCGAAACGATTGCAATGTTTTTGGACGCGGATGGCGGGACAGAGACGGTTGCAGCAAGCGACCTGCCCGAAGCGATGGCCAAGATAGAGGCAGAGGGGCCGTTTGATCTGGTGCTGCTCGACTATACGATGCCCGGCATGAAGGGGCTTGAGGCGCTGCCTAAGGTCATGAAAGCCAACGAGGAAAAGCCTGTCGGTCTGATTTCGGGCACGGCAACGCGGTTGATCGCGGAACAGGCGCTGGCCATGGGCGCGATCGGTTTCCTGCCCAAGACGCTGCCTGCGAAATCACTGGTCAACGCGGTCCGCTTTATGGCCGCGGGCGAGATTTACGCGCCCGTCAACTTTATGTCTGGCAAGGACGATCCCGAAGAAACCGACTTTGAAAAGGCCCTGTCAGAGCGGGAGCGTCAGGTTCTGCGCGGCTTGATGGAGGCGAAATCGAACAAGGAAATCGCCCGCGACCTAGAGTTGCAAGAAGTCACGATCAAGCTGCACGTCAAAACGCTGTGCCGCAAGCTGGACGCCCGCAACCGCACCGACGCCGCAATGATCGCACGTAGTGCGGGGTTTATCTGATCGGGGTAAACAGCGCGTCGTCCAGCGTGCAATCCTTGATCACGTCGCGCCCGCAAGGCACTGGCTCCAGCGTTTTTGACAGGCATAGACGCACTTCTTGAATGTAGCCGCTTTTGCAGGTGACGGTAACGCCATCGGCCTCCATGGTCGGGTTTGCTTTCAGAAACGCTTCCTCCACCACCGAGGCGGGCAGGCGGATGTCGCCCGTGATCTTGCGAAAGACCGCGGGGCGGGTCACGACATCATAGGCCTGACGCGACAGATCGAAATATCCAGTGGCAGACAGGCCGGTACAGCTGCCGTGTTTCTTCCATTGATGCCACGCCAGACCGGGCGTCCCCATAATGTCAGCCATGGCGGCGGTCATGCCACGGGTGGGGGGCCGTTCGGCAGTGCGGCAGTAAGTTGGAAACCCCCGATGCAGCTGCGGCCAAAGCCCGTGCATGATCCAGCCGTGATCGTGGCGCGCGTCGCATTGCGCGGAATCGCGCGCATCGCCTTCCAGCGCGCACCAGTTGGGCGACCAGCTGAGCGCCAGCACGTAATAGTCGAATTCCCCTGCAATTTCGCCCTTGGCCGCCGCGGGGCGGGGCATCGGGGCCAGCAACAGACACAGGCACAGGATCAGCAATCGCATTGGGGTCTTTCCTTATTTTGCCGGTCCGAGTATAAGGCGTTCAAGTTCCCCCACAATGGAAACCGTTCTGCCCCGCAGGACAGCCTATTTCAGGCGACGGGGAAAGTGCGTTTTAAGGAGAGACCGACATGGCAAAACCGATTATGGCCCGCGCCACTGCCGTATGGCTGGTGGACAACACAACCTTGAGCTTTAAACAGATCGCGGATTTCGTGGAAATGCACGAGCTTGAAGTGCAGGGCATCGCGGATGGTGACGTGGCGCAAGGTGTGAAGGGCTTTGACCCGATTGCCAACAACCAGCTGACCGAAGAAGAGATCGAAAAAGGGCAGGCGAACCCGCTGCACAAGCTCAAGCTCAAGTTCAACGCGTCTGCCCAAGGCGAAGAGAAACGTCGCGGCCCGCGCTATACGCCGCTGTCCAAACGTCAGGACCGCCCCGCGTCGATCTACTGGCTGGTCAAGTTCCATCCCGAACTCTCCGACGGTCAGGTCAGCAAGCTGGTCGGCACCACCAAGCCAACCATTCAGGCGATCCGCGAGCGGACGCACTGGAACATTGCGAACATCCAACCGATCGATCCCGTGGCTTTGGGGCTGTGCAAACAGTCCGAACTGGACGCCGCCGTCCAGAAAGCCGCTGCCAAGAAAGCCGCCGAAGGTGGCTTGATGACCGATGACGAACGCCGCCGTCTGGTCAGCACCGAACAATCGCTTGGCATGGATACGGAACCGAAGATGCCGACCTCTATCGAAGGTCTGGAAACGTTCACCCTGTCCGGCAACCCTGCGGATGACGAAGAAAAAGACCACGGCGACTATTCTGACGCCGACAGTTTCTTCAAGCTGCCCGAGGGCGGTTCCGACGCGGATGAAGACGACGACAAGTAATTCGGTTCCGCCCTTCCGGCGGCTTCGGAACAAATCCGCTTAACCTCGTGTTGGGCTAGGGGTGCAGGGCAACCGCTCTGCGCCCCTTTTTTGACGTAGGGAGCATGCATGGTGGCGACGATATTACTCGGTCTGTTTTGGGGCGTTGTCGCACTCGTTGCTGCGATCAGCGTGCTTCCCTTTAGCAAGATACCGCACGGCGCGATCCGGGGGATGGCCTTCCCCCGTGAGCAGCTGTTTGTGTTGACCGTGGCGCTGGCTGCCGTGGCGCTGGTGCTTCTTGAACCTGACCATCGCAACCCGGCGCTGGCGATCCTCGCTGTGATTGCGGCGATCCACACGGGCTACATCCTGAAGTTCACGCCGCTCTGGCCGCGCCAATCGGTGGATGCGACCGAGGCACAGGCCGCTGACGTGGAAAACCGTGTCACCATCCTTGCGTCAAACGTGAAACAATCCAATCGCCAGTATCAGCGTCTGATCGACCTGATCCGCACCGAAGACCCCGATATCGCCGCCGCGCTTGAGGTGGACCCGGACTGGGTCGATGCGCTTTATGACGCGCTGAAAGACCAGTACCCCCATTGGGTGAAAGTGCCTAAGGATAACTCCTATGGCGTGGTCATGATGTCCAAGATGGAGCCGTCAGAGACGCAGGTGCGGGACCTGCTGGTTGATGATGTGCCGTCGATCCGGACCAAGGTCGCGATGCCGTCTGGGCGGATGTGGCGTTTGTATATCGTGCACCCCGAACCCCCCGTGCCCTATCACGACACCAAGGGCCGCGACGGAGAGATCGCGTTGGTCGGCATCGAAGCCAGCAAGGACGATCTGCCCGCGATCGTGACAGGCGATCTGAACGACGTTGCTTGGTCCACCACCACCCGCCGGTTTCAGCGGCTGTCGGGATTGCTGGACCCACGGGTCGGACGTGGGTTCTATAACACGTTTCACGCGGGTATTGCCTTCATGCGCTGGCCGCTTGATCATCTGTTCCATGATGCAGAGTTCCGCCTGATCCGTATGTCGCGCTTGCCCAATATCGGGTCCGACCACTTCCCGATCCTGTTCTCGCTTGCCCTGACAGGGGAGCCTCAGTCGAATTCCACGCCCGAACAAAGCGACGCCGAAGAGCGCGCGGAGGTGCGGGAAATGGCAGCCGAAGAACGCGAAAAGGACCGCGAAGCCATCGGCACGGATTGGGAAAAATAGCCCCGATCCGTCACCGCTCACCGGTACGCAGCGCTTTGCGTGCCGCCTTGAAAAACGAATTGTCGTATCGAGTATTTTGCCACTTGCGCGAATCTGAAAACAGCGTAAATGCGCGCTTACAGACGCCAACGCACGCGCCTCTGGCCGGTCCGTCTGTCCGCGGATTGACCCCGCGCCTATGCAGCGACGGTAACGTCTCTTGAAACGACATGTTAGGGTACTCCCGCCCTTCCTTGCTCTTTGGAGATGACCATGAACGCCACAGCTACCGCCACCGTGAACACATCCGCAGCATCGAACTATGACGAAGCGGCTGATTACATCTGGAACAACAGCTTCGACAAACCGACTCTCGTCGTCAGCCGCGCCCGTGTGGGTGTACAATACGACGCGCTGCAAGCCGGTCTGGGCGATGCGCGGATTCACTATGCGGTAAAGGCGAACCCCGCCCCCGAGATCATTCGTATGCTGGTCGAACGCGGCTCGGGCTTTGATGCGGCGTCGCGTCAGGAGATCGAGCTGTGTCTGTCCCAAGGGGCGGATCCTGCGAAAATCTCTTTCGGCAACACCATCAAACGCGGCGTTGATATCGCCTTTGCCCATTCCATCGGGGTGACCATGTTCGCCGCCGACTGCGAGGCAGAGCTCGACAAAATCGCAGAGCACGCCCCCGGCGCGCGCGTCTATATCCGTCTGATCGTCGAGAATTCCATGGCGGACTGGCCGCTGACCCGCAAGTTCGGCTGTGCGGGCTCGCTGCTGCCAAGCCTGCTGGAGTACACCAAATCCGTGGGGCTTGTGCCTTATGGTCTGTCGTTTCACGTCGGGTCGCAAACCCGTCGTGCCGAATACTGGCACCCCGTTCTGGATCAGGTCGCCCCGCTATGGCACGCCGCGAAAGAAGCAGGGCACGACCTGCAACTGCTTAACATCGGCGGCGGCTTTCCTGCCTATCACGGTGATCCGGTGGATGCGCCGCGCGGCTATGCCGCCGCAGTCGTTGCCGCCGTCAAAGAACGCTTTGGCGAGATTCCGGTCCTGATGGCAGAGCCGGGCCGCGGCATGGTCGCAGAGGCAGGGCATATCGCGGCCGAAGTGTTGCTGGTGTCGCGCAAATCGGCAGAGGCGGCCCGCCGGTGGGTCTATCTGGATATCGGGCGTTTTTCCGGTCTGGCCGAAACCGAGGGCGAGGCGATCCGCTATCAGTTTGTGACCCCGCATGACGGCAAGCCCGTCGGCCCCTGTGTGCTTGCCGGCCCGTCCTGCGACAGTGCCGATGTGCTTTATGAAAAAAATCCGGTTGACCTTCCACTTGACCTAAGGGACGGTGACAAAGTCATGATCAAGAACTGCGGCGCTTACACAAGCTCGTACAGTTCGGTCGGCTTTAACGGGTTTCCGCCGCTTGATGTATTGGTCCTGTAAGAGGATCATTAACGTCGCGCGGGAAGGGCCGTCTGCTTTGGGAGGAGCAGGCGGCCCATCTATTTTCAGCCCTATGGTTTAACGCGGGGGTTTTACCCGCGGTTTGTGCCGTTTTTACGGGAAACTCTTGACTTCCGCGGCCCCAAACGGTGTACCTGCCCCGAACAATTCTAGCCCTCGAAAGGGACCCGTCATGCACGCATATCGCAGCCATACATGCGCCGATCTGAGCAAGGAAAACGTTGGCGACAAGGTTCGCCTGTCCGGGTGGGTGCACCGTGTACGCGACCACGGTGGTATCCTGTTTATCGACCTGCGCGACCATTACGGCATGACCCAAGTGCTGTGCGACCCTGATTCCCCCGTCTTTGCCGAGGTGGAAAAGGTGCGGTCCGAATGGTGTATCCGCATCGATGGCGAGGTAAAGGCCCGCGACGCCGATCTGGTCAACACCAAGATCCCCACCGGCGAGATCGAAGTTTTCGTGCGCGACATCGAAGTGCTGGGGCCTGCGAAAGAGCTGCCTTTGCAGGTTTTTGGCGATCAGGAATACCCCGAGGAAACCCGCCTGCGCTATCGCTACCTCGATCTGCGTCGCGAAAAAATGCAGGACAACATGGTGCTGCGGTCCGATGTTGTGTCGTCGATCCGCAAACGCATGTGGGACCAGAATTTCAAAGAATTCCAGACGCCGATCATCACCGCGTCTTCCCCCGAAGGCGCGCGCGACTTCCTCGTGCCGTCGCGTCTGCACCCGGGCAAGTTCTACGCGTTGCCGCAGGCCCCGCAGCAGTTCAAACAGCTGCTGATGGTGTCCGGCTTTGACAAGTATTTCCAGATCGCGCCCTGTTTCCGCGACGAAGACCCGCGCGCTGACCGGTCGCCCACCGATTTCTACCAGCTCGACCTCGAGATGTCCTTTGTCGAACAGCAAGACGTGTTCGACACCATCCAGCCCGTGCTGACTGGCATTTTCGAAGAATTCGGCGGCGGCAAGGCTGTGGATCAGGAATGGCCGCAAATCTCTTATAAAGATGCGGCGCTGTGGTATGGCTCTGACAAGCCTGACCTGCGCAACCCGATCAAGATGCAGGTCGTGTCCGACCATTTCCGCGACTCCGGCTTTGCGATCTTCGCGAAACTGCTGGAACAGGAGGGCACCGAAATCCGCGCCATTCCCGCGCCCACAGGCGGCAGCCGCAAGTTCTGCGACCGCATGAACGCCTTTGCGCAAAAAGAGGGTCTGCCCGGCATGGGTTATATCTTCTGGCGCGAGAAAACCGCCGACAGCGTGGCACAGGAACTGGGCATCACGGTGAAAGAAGCCCAAGCCAAGCTGAAAGCCGGTGAGGTCGAAGGCGGCATGGAACCCGCAGGCCCGCTGGCCAAGAACATCGGGCCAGAGCGTACCGAGGCGATCCGCCAGCAATTGGGTCTGGACGTGGGCGATGCGGCGTTCTTCCTTGGCGGCAAGCCCAAGTCCTTCGAAGGCGTCGCGGGCCGTGCCCGTAACGTTATCGGTGCCGAACTGGGGCTGACGGATGAAAACCGTTTCGCCTTTGCCTGGATCGTCGATTTCCCGATCTACGAGAAAGACGAAGAAACCGGCAAGATCGACTTTGAACACAACCCGTTCTCTATGCCACAGGGCGGGATGGACGCGCTGATGGGCGACCCGCTTGAAGTGCTTGGCTACCAGTATGACCTTGCGTGCAACGGCTACGAACTGGTGTCCGGTGCCATCCGGAACCACAAGCCAGAGATCATGTTCAAGGCATTCGAGATCGCAGGCTACGGCAAGGACGAAGTCGAAAAACGCTTTGGCGGCATGGTGAACGCGTTCCAATACGGTGCCCCGCCCCACGGTGGTTGTGCCGCCGGTATCGACCGGATCGTCATGTTGCTGGCGGAAGAGGCGAACATCCGCGAGGTGATCCTCTTCCCGATGAACCAGCGCGCCGAAGACCTGATGATGAACGCGCCAAGCGAACCACAGTCGGATCAGTTGATGGAACTGGGTCTGCGGGTCATCCCGCAGGACTAAGCCCTGCAACATACCCATAGAAAAGCCCGTCTTGGATATGCCAAAGGCGGGCTTTTTCGTTTGAATCTCGTGGTGTCGGGCGGGCGCGGTCAATGTCAGGCCGGCCTGCGCCCAAAGGTCAGAAACCGGCTTGCGCAACCTCTACCACGGTCTGCGCGCCAAAGTCGCGCGCATGGGCAAAAGCCAGTGCCACGATCGCCACACCCACCACATTTGCCGCGAAGACGGTCCAGTCGAAACTGGTTTCCTTGGCGTAGATGCGACGCAGTTTGGTGAACATGATGTGGCCCTTGGGTTGGGTGACGTGGGTGGGTTGGTGGTTGCGGATGCCACCAGCCTCGCAGGCGTTTGTGGCAAAAACAGGACCTTTCTGCGCTCCAGTTTGGGTGATGTCATATGACATTCGGGTCTTGGCGCTGACAGCGCTTGGCCTTAACGTAAGTGCATGAAACAAGATGACCAGCCCCCCGGCCCACTTGGTGCCCCTGTTGCAGATTTTTCCGTCCCGCCGCGCCCGCCGCGGACGGTGATGACGGGCCGCTACGCCCAGCTTGAACCGCTGAACGCCGAGGCCCACGCCGCCCTGCTGTTCCGCGCCTTTGAAGGGCAGGATCAGCTTTGGCACTATATGTATGACGGGCCGTTCTCATCCTCTGCCCAGTTTCACCGCTGGGTGCGCGAGGTTGAAACCAAAGACGACCCGCTCTTCTATGCGATCAAGAACCTAGAGACAGGGCATATCGAAGGGGTGGCAAGCTATCTGCGCATCGCGCCAGAGGCCGGATCGATAGAGGTCGGGTCAATCACCTTTGGGCCCGCGTTGCAGCGCACGCGGGCGGCGACGGGTGCCATGTATCTGATGATGAAATGGGCGTTCGAGGCGGGATACCGTCGGTATGAATGGAAGTGTAACGCGCTGAACATGCCGTCGCGCCGTGCCGCGCAACGCTTGGGCTTCAGCTACGAAGGCATCTTCCGGCAGGCGGCTGTCGTTAAAGGGCGCAACCGCGATACGGCATGGTTTGCGGCAATTGACGCCGAATGGCCGGGCCTGCGTGAAGCCTTCGAGGCGTGGCTTTCCCCTGCCAACTTTGACGCAGAGGGTAAGCAGCGCGAACGGTTGGGCGATCTGACCAGCCTCGTGCGGGTGTCCAGTGACCCGCTGACGTGACCCGCGACTAGATCGCGATTTGCCGCATCAGGCGTTGGCGCAAGACCGATCGGATCACCCGTTGTTCTTCTATCGCCGGCAGGCCCAAGGTGCTGCGTGCTGCCAGCGCTGTCGCCGCCT
This sequence comes from Sulfitobacter sp. SK025, assembly GCF_003352105.1. Classification (NCBI taxonomy): domain Bacteria; kingdom Pseudomonadati; phylum Pseudomonadota; class Alphaproteobacteria; order Rhodobacterales; family Roseobacteraceae; genus Sulfitobacter; species Sulfitobacter sp. SK025. Next base: position 697,974 of record NZ_CP025808.1, read on the forward strand.
GTTCCAGTGCTGCGTCCCGCGCACTGCGCGCCACGCCGGTCAGAAACTGAGCGACATATTCCAGCGTCTGAGGCGTACAGGGGCCGGACAGAACGTCGTCCATGTGCGCCATGTCATCCTGCAACGCGATGTTGTCGGGCGTGATCGTTTCATCGGCAAGCACGGACAGCCCCAGCGGACGGTGATGCTGGGGCAGGGCGGCCAGCACGACCTGTTGAAACTGTGACAAAGACTGCAACGGTTTGCTCATGAAACGGTCTGCCCCTGCGGCCAGCGCATCCGCCGCCAGATGGGTCTCCCCCGAAGTCGCCAGTAACGCATCAACGCGGGGCTGCGATTGTGCCAGTTCCGCAATCAGATCAATGCCGTTTCCGTTTGGTAACCCCAGATCGGCAATCACGATCGACGGGCGGTAGACCTGCAAATGCCGCCGCGCCGCGCGCAGGCTGTCGGCCCGTCTGATCCGCGCGCCAGAGCGGAGACAGAGCAGGCGCATCGCCTCGCAGGCAAAGCGGCTGTCTTCGATCACCAGAACCGTAAGGCCCAAAAGCGGGCGGTCGGCCGTGGGGGCGGGCAGGCTTTGGGCCTGATGTTCAAGCGTATCCATGATTCCTCCGTTATGCTTTGTGGGTGACCTATGGTTAGGCGCGCTTCGCTAATACGGTGTTAACGTGACGCATTGCTCTTGCGGCAGCGGCAGCCCATAAACCGGGTCAAATGTTGATTTGAGGGAGAAGAATGATGATCGGTCGCCTAAACCACGTAGCCATCGCCGTGCCGGACCTTGAGGCCGCTGCGGATCAATACCGCAACGCTTTGGGTGCGAATGTTGGCCCCGCGCAGGATGAACCCGACCACGGCGTCACCGTGATCTTTATCGAACTGCCCAATACCAAAATCGAACTGCTTTACCCGCTGGGGGACGATAGCCCGATCAACGGTTTTCTGGAAAAGAACCCTGCCGGTGGCATCCACCACATCTGCTATGAGGTCGAAGACATCATCGCGGCGCGGGATCGCCTGAAGGAAAGCGGCGCGCGTGTTCTGGGCAACGGAGAGCCCAAGATCGGTGCCCACGGCAAGCCGGTGATTTTCCTGCACCCCAAAGACTTTAACGGCGCGCTGGTCGAGCTGGAGCAGGTGTAACCATGGCCGTCATGTCAGGTATCGTTCTGTTCGCCGTGATCTGGTCGATGGTCTTTATGATCCTGCTGCCAGTACGGGTGCAGACCCAGGGGGATCTGGGCCAGATCGTCGAGGGCACCCACGCGGGGGCCCCCGAACATCACCACCTTAAAAAGAAAGCGCTGTGGACGACCGCTGTGTCGATCGTGCTATGGGCGATCATCGCGGGGATCATCCTGTCGGGCTGGTTCACCGTGGCGGATGTGGAGCAGTGGCTCCACGGGGCGCCGACGCCAATTGGTGGAACAAATGGGTAAAGGTCGCCGCCCCTAGGATCGGAAACACTAGATTCAGCAGCGGCACCGACAGGGGAATCGCCATCAACACGCCGGCGGCCCAGATTGTAAGGCCATGTTTCCCGCGCAGACGCTTTGCCTCGGTCCGGCCCACCCGCCGGATCGCGGCAAGCGTGAAATACTCGCGCCCCAGCAAGAAACCGTTCACGGTCCAGAAGATCAGGGGCGCGAAGGGGGCGAACATCAGGTAGAGCACCAACGCCACGACGTTCACGCCGATCAGCACCCCCATGAAGTTCACCGTATCGCGCAGCGCATCGCCAAAGGGCACGGGGGTGGCGGGGGGCAGATGGGGGTAGTGTTCGGCCTCTACCGCGTCGGCCACATCATCCAGAAACATCGACGTGATGGCCGAGGCGACGGGCACCATCAAGAACACCGACAGCACCATCAACAGCAGCGCTGCCCCCCAGCTGAACAGATCGTCAAGCCACGAAACCTCGCCCAGGACGGGCAGCCAGTTGTCCTCTCCGGTCAGCCAGTCGATCAGCCAGACAAAGCCCGCCGAGGCACCGACCAGCAGCAGCAACGCCAAGCCGACACCCAGCAGCAGCACGCGGCGAAAGCTTGGATCGCCGACCTGTCCGACCGCCAGCCCGAAGGCGCGAAAAATCTGTGCTATTGCCATGTGGTGATCGCCGTGATGTCGGGGCGCCCGCGCTCTGGCGGGGCGGAGGTTTCGGTGCCGATATGGATGATGCCGGCGATGCGTTCGTGTTCCGCGAGGTCGAAAGCCTTGGTCATGAAGGCGCGGTCGTGGCTGACCCAACCGCTCAGCCAGTTCGCGCCCCAGCCAGAGGCGAGCGCGGCATTGACCAGCGACAGGCAGACCCCGCCCACGGCATAGGTCTGTTCCAACGGCGGGATCTTGGGCGAGGGTTTCTGCACCTCGACCACCACAACCGCCAGATCGCCCTGATCAAATTGCCCGCGGCCCTTCTGGATCTGCTCGGGGTCGAGCGCCAGGGCGGTGCCGCGTGCCTCGGCGATGTCGGCCAGACGCGCCATCGCGGGCTTTTCGATCACGATAAATCGCCACGGTTCCAGCATCCCGTGATCCGGCGCGCGCGAGGCCACGGTCAACAGCTCGGTCAGCGTGTCGCGGTCGGGGACCGGTGTGGTCAGGGTCTTGGCAGGGCGCGAACGGCGGGTTTGCAGGAAATGCAGCGCGTCGGGATTGGGTGTCGGCATCGGGGTCTCTCTTATAGGTTCAGCTCTTGCGCCATGTCGTCAATGGACGCGCGCAGGAAAGCGTCGAATGCGGGGCTTGGCTGGCGGATGCGAAAGTTCTTCGCATGGGGATCTGGCGCTGTGATGTCACTGTCTGCGAGGGCTGCGATGGTGGCGTGGCCACAGAAGGGAACATAGGCCTCTGAATAGCCGCCTTCATGGACGAGCACCAGCTTGCCGCCGCAAAGTTTTTGCGCCGCGGCTTTGATCCGCTGTGTCATCTCGGCAAAGGTTTCCGCTGTGGCCTGCATGCGCGCCAGCGGATCCACGATAGAGGCATCGAAACCGCAGGCGACGATGATCATATCGGGTTGATACGCGTCGAGCGCGGGGAGCACGACGCGATCGAGCGCATGCAGATAGGCCGTATGCCCCGACCCCGCATGCATCGGCAGGTTGATATTGTAACCGGCTCCCGCGCCGTTGCCCCGATCCGCCAGCGCGCCGGTATCAAGCGGGTAATTCCCTTCTTGATGGAGCGAGATCGTCAGCACGTCGTCGCGGTCATAAAAGATCGCCTCGGTGCCATTGCCGTGGTGCACATCCCAGTCCAGCACGGCAACGCGGCGTACCAGCCCCTTGGCCTTTGCTGCCTCGATCGCGATGGCGATATTGGCGAGCAGGCAGAACCCGTTGGGGAAATCAGGCAGCGCATGGTGCCCCGGTGGACGGCTGAGCGCATAGGCATTGTCGAGGTCACCTTTGGCGACGGCCTCTACCGCGGCGATGGAGAGGCCCGCGGACAGCGCCGCAATCTCGAACCCGCCGGCGGCGAAGGGGGTGCGCAGCCCCAGCTCTCCACCGCCCGCGTCGGAAAGGCGTTTGAAGTCGTCGAGATAGGCAGCCGGATGGACCCGCAGCAGATCGTCGCGGGTGGCAGGTGCTGCGCTGCGCAGGTCGAGCTCGGCCATCAGGCCGGTGACCTCCATCAGATTGCGGAGGCGGCGTTTGGTCTCGGGGTTTTCCGGCAGGCCGCCCGCGGCCAGCGGCTGCACCAAGCCGCCCACGGGCATGGTAAAGGCATAGTTGCCACCTGCGTGCCAAAAGCAGCGTTCATCCATGAAAAAACCGGTGGTCATCGTCTATCCCCTTCGTGGTTCGGGCGAAGGCTGGCAAAACGCCAGAGGATTGTCCATGGGGGGCAAGGCCCGCAGCCGTGGTGCTGCGGGGGATCTGTGGAGCGAGTATTTGGGAAAGGGTGAAGGGCGGGCTGGTTTAGCCCACCATGCCCATAATCTCGTAGGTTTTCTTGAGGATCGGCGCGGTGATCTCGCGCGCTTGGGTCGCACCGTGGGCCAGAATGCGGTCGATCTCTGCCTCGTCAGCCATCAGCTCTGCCATGCGGGTGCTGATCGGGGCCATTTTGGCGACGGCGAGTTCAGCCAGTTTGGGTTTGAAGGTGCCGAACTGCTGGCCGCCCACATCGGCCAGAACCTGTTCAACGGTCTGGTCGTTCAGCGCGGCAAAGATATTCACCAGATTGCGCGCCTCTGGCCGGTCCTTGAGGCCGTCCACTTCGGAGGGGAGCGCATCGGCGTCGGTCTTGGCCTTGCGGATTTTCTTGGCGATGGTGTCGGCATCGTCGGTCAGGTTGATACGGCTGGCATCGGAAGGGTCGGATTTCGACATCTTCTTGGACCCGTCGCGCAGGGACATGACGCGGGTCGCAGCCCCTTCGATCACCGGTTCGGTCAACGGGAAGAAATCGACGCCGTAGTCATGGTTGAACTTGGCCGCGATGTCGCGCGTCAGTTCAAGGTGCTGTTTCTGGTCCTCGCCCACGGGCACATGGGTCGCGTGATAGATCAGGATGTCGGCGGCCATCAGCGCGGGATAGGCAAAGAGCCCCAGCGAGGCAGCTTCGGCGTTCTTGCCGGCCTTGTCCTTCCACTGGGTCATGCGGCCCATCCAGCCCATACGCGCCACGCAGTTGAAGACCCAGGCCAGTTGCGCGTGTTCGGGCACCTGGCTTTGGTTGATCAGGATGGATTTATCGGGGTCGATGCCCGACGCGATAAAACCGGCACAAAGCTCGCGCGTGCTACGCTTGAGGTCCGCAGGGTCCTGCCAGACGGTGATCGCGTGCAGATCGACCATGCAGTAGATCGACTGTACCCCCTTGTCCTGCGCATCGGCGAAACGTTTGAGCGCGCCCAGGTAGTTTCCAAGATGCAAATCGCCCGACGGCTGGATGCCGGAAAACACACGCGGGGTGAAAGAGGTGTCGGTCATTGGATGCTCCGATAAGGCTGGAAACTACGGCCAGATGGGCTTACCCATGCGCACCATGCCCGTCAAGGAGGCCCTATGGAAGACCCAGATTTTCACCCCCCCGTGAACCCGATGCCCGCAACCGTCACGCTGCTTTTTCTGGCGTTGGCGGGGATAGAGGTCGCGTTGTCGCTGGCCGAAGCCGGGATCATCGGCGGCCCTGCTGCTGTGGGCTGGCGTCTGGCGTTGATCCGCGACTATGGGTTTTCAGGCGATGTGTTCGATTGGATGGTCGCCAACATGCAGTTCCCCCTGCGCGACCTGTCGCGGGTGGTGAGCTATAGTTTCATCCATCTGGGCTTTACCCATGCGATCTTTGCCTGCGTGCTGTTGCTGGCGCTTGGCAAGATGGTGGCCGAGGCGATGGGGCAGCTGGCGTTTCTGGCGATCTTCTTTGTGTCGGGCATTTTCGGCGCGGTGGTCTATGCGCTGGTGCTGGATGATCCGGTCTGGCTGGTCGGTGCCTATCCGTCGGTCTATGGGCTGATCGGCGGCTATTCCTTTGTCATGTGGCGCAAGCTGGCGGTGCAAGGGGAACAGCAGTACCGCGCGTTTTCCCTGATTGCCGTGCTGATGGGGTTGCAGCTGATCTGGGGCGTGTTTTTTGACGCGGGCACCCAATGGGTGGCGGAGCTTTTGGGCTTTGCCTGTGGTTTCGCGCTGAGCTTTGTTTTCGCGCCGGGCGAATGGGGCAGGCTGCGGGAGCGTATTCGGCACCGGTGAGGCTTGCAGGCGGGTCAGGCAGACGTGACAGGCAGGGGGCCAGCCCCCTGACCCCCGGGATTTAATGCCATTTGGAAGCGGGTCGGGTTAGCCGCGTTTTAGGGCGCGTTTGAATTCGGCCAGTTTGAACGCACCGATGAGCTGGCCGGTGCCGAAGTAGCTGACGGCCGCCAGGGCAATGAGGATCACCAGGGCGACCCCGCGCCACCAGGCTTCGGCGAGCAGGGGTTGCAGGGCCAGGTTGCCGATCCAGAGCGCTCCGCCCATGACCGCCGCCGCCGCCATGATGCGCCAGATGCGTTTGTGAAAACGCGCATCGAATTTCGCGGCCAACCCGAAGCCACGTGCGCCATAGGCCAGCAAGGCAAACATCGCCCATCCCGCCAATGTCGTCGCGATGGCAGGGGCAATCCAGCCGATCACGGGGCTGAGGCCGACGGCCAGCACCACGTTCACCACCATTGCGACCACGGCAAAGTAGAAGGGGCGGCGGGTGTCTTCACGCGCGTAGTAAAGCGGTTGCAGGATTTTCTGCAGCACGAAGGCCGGCAGGCCGAGCCCGTAGATCGCCACCGCAATGGCGATGGCTGCGGCGTCATCTGTGGTTGTGGCCCCGCGTTGGAACAGCACCGTGGCCAGCGTGAAGGGGATCACCATCAACGCAACCGCCGAGGGGATGGTCAGCGCCAGCGACACCTCGGCGGCGCGGCTGATCTGAGTGTGCGATCCCTGTTCGTCTCCGGCCTTGAGCCGTCGTGACAGGTCGGGCAGCAGCACCACGCCAATCGCGATCCCCACCACGCCCAAGGGTAGTTGGTAGAGGCGGTCTGCGTAATTGAGCCAGGCCACGGCTCCTTCGTAGAAGCTGGCGACCTGACGGCCGACCAGCAGGTTGATCTGCATGACCCCGCCCGCCAGGGCCGCAGGGGCGGCGATGATGGCGAGGCGTTTCAGCTCGGGCGTCAGGCGGGGGCGGTGGCCGAAGGTCAGTGTGAAGCCTGCGCGTTTCGCGGCCCACCAGACCAGCGCCAGTTGCGCGATCCCCGCCAGCGGGACAGACAGCGCCAGCGTGTCGCCGATCTGCAGGCCAAGCGCCTTGTCGATGCCCATGCCGATCGCCTCTGATCCGTCGCGGCCAAGGGCGGCCCCGATAAGGACGGCGAGGATGAAGATGACGTTCAGCACCACAGGGGCTGCCGCCGCCGCCATGAAGCGGCCCGTGGCGTTCAGCACGCCCGATACAAGTGCCGCGAGGGAGATGAACAGGATATAGGGGAAGGCCAGCCGCCCATATTCGACCGCCAGATCGAACCGTTCGTCCCCCGCAAAGCCCGAGGCCATCAGCAGCACCAGCCCCGGCATCGCGACGATCCCGATGATGGTGAACAGCGTCAGGATGAACGCCATGCCGACGAAAGCATCCTGCGCGAATTTTTCCGGATCATCGCCGCTTTCGAGCTTTTTCGAGAACATCGGCACAAAGGCCATGTTGAACGCCCCCTCGGCAAAGAAGCGGCGGAACATATTGGGCAGGGAAAAGGCGACCAGAAACGCTTCGGCGGCGGGGCCGGAGCCAAGGTAGCCCGCGATCATCACATCACGCACGAACCCCATGACCCTGCTGAGGAGGGTCCAGATCCCGACGGTGAAGAAGCCGGACATAAGGCGGATAGGTTTCATGGTGGTGCTGCCCCGTAACTGCGGTGCAAATGGCCTAGCTGTTGGCGCCGCACTGCGCAATCAGGGAAATGCGAACACAGCCGTCATGCCCGCGCGAAAGCGCCGATGTCAGTCCTGTGCCCGTGCCACTCCGTCGATGATCGCCGCGCGCAACCGTTTCTCGAGCGTCTTCTGCTTGCTTTCGGTATAGTATTTCAACCCGAACATATCCTTGACGTAGAAGGTATCGACCACCTGTTCGCCATAGGTCGCGATCACCGCATTGGCGATATAGACGTTGGATTCAGACAGCGACCGCGTGAGGTCATAGAGCAGGCCGGGGCGGTCGCGGGTATCCACCTCGATAATCGTGTAGATCTCGGAGCCTTCGTTATCAAAGGTGATATGCGTGGGCACCTTGAACACTTTCTCGCGCTTTTTCACCTTGTCGCGGGATTTCAGCGCATCGCGGGCCAGAATTTCACCCTTGAGCGTCTTGGAGATCATCTGCCGCAGCCGTGGCAGGCGCGAGACGTCGTAGGGGTTGCCCTCGGCGTCCTGGATCCAGAACGCATCGGTCACCCAGCCGTCCTTGGTGGTATAGCTGCGGGCATCGACGACATTGGCCCCGACCAGCGCCAGCGCACCGGCGAGCCGTGCAAAGATGCCCGGGTGGTCAGCCATGACAAAGCAGGCGCGGGTGGCGTCGCGGTCATCGTCAGGGTGCAGGTCAATGCGGATTTCACCGTCCTGAATATCGCGGAGCTGTTCGGCGAATACTACCTGCGAGGCCGTGTGAAGCCCCTGCCAATAGGGGGGGTAGTGGCGTGCGGTCTCGGCCTGAAGATCCTTGCGCGGCCAATGGGCAAGGGCCGCACGCAGGGCCTTTTTGGCCCCCGCGCCGCGGTTCTCGCGGTTGAGGTCTTCGAGTCCGGTTTCAAGCGCGCGTTTGGTTTGCCGGTAGAGCCCACGGATCAGCACGGCTTTCCAGTTGTTCCAAGTGTTCGGGCCGACGCCGCGGATATCGCAGACGGTCAGCACACACAGCAGATCAAGCCGTTTGACGGTCTGCACCGCCTTGGCAAAGTCCCGCACGGTGCGCGGATCGGAAATATCGCGTTTTTGCGCCATATCCGACATCAGCAGGTGGTAGCGGACCAGCCATTCGACCGTGTCGACCTCGGCCTTGTTCAGGCCCAGACGGGGCGCGATCTTGCGGGCCATTTGGGCCCCGAGGATCGAATGGTCTTCGGGGCGGCCCTTGGCGATATCATGCAGCAAGAGAGCCACATATAGAACCTTGCGGTTCACCCCACGTTGCAGGATCGAGGAGGCGACGGGCAGGTCTTCTTCCAGCTCGCCCTTCTCGATCAGGGCAAGGTTTGTGATACACTGGATCGTATGCTCGTCCACCGTGTAGCTGTGATACATGTTGAACTGCATCATCGCCACGATAGGCTCAAACTCGGGGATGAAGGCCGACAGCACGCCCAGTTCGTTCATCCGGCGCAGGCCGCGTTCGGGGTTGCCGTGTTTCAGCATCAGATCAAGGAAGATCCGCCGCGCTTCGGGCGTGTTGCGCATGTCGTCGTCGATCAGGGCGAGGTTCGCTTTGACCAGACGCATCGCATCGGGGTGGATCAACATGCCGGTGCGCAATGCCTCTTCGAAGATGCGCAGCAGGTTCAGCTTGTCGCTGATAAACGCCTTGCCATCGGTGACCGCCAGCCGCCCGCCCACGACCTCATAGCCGTCCCGCAGCTTGGGGCGACGGCGAAAGATACGTTCGAGCAGCGGTTCCGCCTTGACGTGCAAGGCTTCGAGCTTGGTGAGGAAGATGCGCGTCAGCTCGCCCACTTCGGTGGCATGGCGGAAATAGGCCTGCATGAACACCTCGACCCCGCGGCGGCCCCGTGTGTCGCGGTATCCCATCGCCTCGGCCACGGCGACCTGCATGTCAAAGGTCAACTGTTCGGTCGCGCGTCCTGAAATGAGGTGCAGGTGTCCGCGTACCGCCCAAAGAAAATTCTCGGCCGCGACGAAGGTCTTGAATTCTTCCTCCAGAAACACGCCGCGGTCGACAAGATCGGCGGCATGTTCGACGCTGTAAATATGTTTGGCGATCCAGAACAACGATTGCAGATCGCGCAAGCCGCCCTTGGCCTCTTTGACGTTGGGTTCCACCACATAACGTAGACCCTGCTTGCGGTGCCGCGCGTCGCGTTCCTCCAGCTTGGCTTCGATAAAGCTGCGGCCGGTGCCTGCAAAAAGATCGGTCTTGAGCGTTTCATCCAGATCCTGCGCCAAAGCCACATCGGCGGCGATAAAGCGGTGCTCCAGCAGGGCGGTCTGGATCGTAAAATCCTCGCGGCCGAGGGTCACGCAGTCGCGGATGGTGCGGGTGGAATGGCCGACCTTCAACTTGAGATCCCATAGCATGTAGAGCATGGATTCGATCAGCTTTTCAGTGCGCTGGCTGGGCGTTTGGGGGATGAGGAACAGCAGGTCCACATCGGAATAGGGGGCCATCTCTCCGCGGCCATACCCGCCGACGCCGATCACGGCGAGCCGGTCGTTCGGGCCAAGCGTGTCAATCGGGTGGAGCCGTTGTCCGGCGATCTGCAGGGTCGTGCGGACAAGCTGATCTGTGAGGTAGCAATAGGCCGACGTCATGGGGCGCGCGTTGAAGGGTGACGCCGCAAAGGCGCGGGCGATTTCGGCGCGCCCGTTCTTTTGCGCGTCTTGCAGAACGGCGACGGCAGCGGCCTGAATCTCTGCCGGATCGGTCAAACCGTCCAGCACGTCCTTGAGCGCGGCGGAAACAGCCGCTTCGTCAAAGATGCGTTTGGGAGTGCTGATCAGGTGACGCGCGGTGGCCTCACCTGATTCTGCTGGTGCAACAAGGGGTTTCACAAAAGGCGGCCCCTTAGAAACCGGCCCCGCCAAAGGCTTGGGGGGCAGGGCTGATGATGACGACCTGCTGGTTGCGGATCGTGGCAATGGCAAGGCCGCGTTCGGCGGTGCCGTCCGCCTTGAGGCGGAACACGCCGCTCGCCCCGCGGAAGCCCGCGCCTTGGGTCAGACGTGCCGCGGACAACGCGTCGGATTTGCCGGATTTCGCCAAGGCCCCCACGGCGGCGATCCCGTCAAAGGCCAGACCAGCGATCGGGCCCGGTGTGTCGCCATAGGCTGCGGCATAGCGCTGCGAAAATGCGGTTGTCGCACCGGGATCGGGCAGGGCGAACCAGCCACCTTGCACGCCGGGCAGGGCCAGCGTTTGGGGCGGGATGTCCCAGCGGGTCAGACCGATGTACTGCGTGGTGGCACCGCTGATCCCTGCCTCTGGCAGCATCTGTGCGAAAAGCGGCAGCGCACTGGCTGAGGATGTCGTCAGGAAGACCGCATTCGCCCCGTTGCTTTCTACGGCAGCTTTCACGCGCGGCACGGCAGACATTACGGCTTCTTGGCTCAGCGCGTAATCAACCGTACCGGCAGAGGTCGCCCCGTTTGCGGCAATCGCCTTGAGGATGGCATCGCGGCCCAGCTGGCCGGCCAGATCCTGACCGTGCAGTACGAGGATCTTGTCTTTTCCGTTGCTCTTGGCGTAGCGGACCAGACGGTTGGAGGTGTCGTTAAAGTTCTGACCCAGCACAAAGACATTGCCGCCCGCGATGCTTGGGTTGTTCGAGAAGGACAGGACATTCACGCCCTGCGCGGCAACCGCGTTGCCCGCCGCATTTGCGGCCTCGCCATAAAGCGGCCCCAGAATGATCTGCGCCCCGTCGGTGACAGCCTGAGCCGCCGCGGTGCCCGCAGTGCCAGCATTGCCGCCCGTGCCATAGACCCGCAGGTCAATCTGCACGCCGCCCAGATCGCGGATCGCCAGACGCGCGGCGTTCTCAAGTTCTTGCGCCAGCAGGTTATCTGCCGCCGAACCGCCGCGCGGGATCAGCAAGGCCACCGGAATAGGTTTGCTCGAGTCGACTTTGGGGCCCTTGGACCCGTTCATATTGGTCATCGCCACAGGTTCACAGGCGGCAAGCGCCAATGCGATCAGTGGCAGGATCAAAAGCCGCAGTGGCTTGCGAAGGATGTTGAAAACAGCGATCATAACAGTGTCACTCCATTGGTGGCAGGTCGGCGGCGATGGCCCCGGGGACATATGCACTGATCATAGAGGGTGCGAAAGGCGGGTCCAGCTTGAATTACCAAAAGATTCCCCTTGCGGCGGGGCTTTATTTTGTCGGGGTGCCGATCGGCTCTGCCCGCGACATAACCTTGCGGGCGCTCGACGTGCTGGCCTCGGCTGATGTGCTGGCGGCGGAAGACACGCGGAGCCTGCGTAAGTTGATGGATATCCACGGGGTGCCTCTCAACGGGCGGCAGATTGTGGCGTTGCACGACCATTCGGGCAGTGGCGTGCAGGAAAAGCTTGTCGCCGCGATCCGCGATGGGCAATCCGTCGCCTATGCCTCTGAGGCTGGCATGCCGCTGATCGCGGATCCGGGGTTCGAACTGTCCCGCGGTGTGGGCGAAGCAGGGCTGATGCTGACCTGCGCCCCGGGCCCCTCGGCGGTACTGACCGCGCTGGCTTTGGCAGGGCTGCCGACGGATGCCTTCTTTTTCGCAGGGTTCCTGCCCAATGCGAAAGGCGCAAGGCTCACGGCGCTGCAGAAGTTGAAAGAGGTGCAAGGCACGCTGGTTTTCTACGAATCACCCAAGCGGGTGGGGGCGATGCTGCGCGATGCCGCACAGGCGCTGGGCGGGGAACGTCCGGCGGCTGTCTGTCGCGAGCTGACCAAGAAGTTCGAAGAAATTCAGCGCGGTACTCTAGATGAGTTGACCGAACACTACAGCGGTAAAGCCCCGAAGGGCGAGATTGTTGTGCTGATTGATCGCGGGCGTTTACCGGCTGTTAGCGAAAGTGATCTAACCTCTGACCTTGCGAACGCATTGGAAACGAATTCGATGCGCGATGCCGTCGATATGGTGGCGCAGGCATATGATGTGCCGCGCCGACAGGTGTATCAGGCGGCATTGGAACTGGGGAAAGAAACCTAAGATGACCGACACACTGACGACACTGGCGAAATCCGTTCAAGGGGCTGTTTCCTATCACGCAGGTCGTGCGGCTGAACTGCAGGTCTCGGATGACTACCGCCGCCGCGGCTTTGATCTGGCACATGAACGGTGGCGCGGTAAGGCGGGCGAAATTGATCTGATCATGCGCGACGGCGACGGGATCGTCTTTGTCGAAGTGAAGAAAAGCAAAAGCCATGACAGCGCGCTGCAGCGTCTGAACCGGAAACAAATGCGCCGTATCTATCGATCCGCCGAAGAATTCATTGGCGGCGAACCCAAAGGCGCGCTGACGGACGTGCGGTTTGACGTGGCGTTGGTCGATCAAACCGGTGACCTGCGGATCCTTGAAAACGCCTTCGGGCACGACTGACCCATTGCACCCCACGCCCTGCTGCGCCATCTAGAAAGGAACAACAGGGAGACCCCTTATGAAAATCGCCTTTCAGATGGACCCGATCGGGGACGTGAACATCAACGCGGACAGCAGCTTTCGCCTGGCCGAGGAAGCACAGGCGCGCGGGCACGCGCTTTTCTACTACACCCCCGATCACCTCGCCTATCAAGAGGGGCGCATAACCGCGCGGGGGCATGATCTGACCGTGCAACGGGTACAGGGTGATCACGCCACCTTGGGGCCTGAACGCGAGGTTGATCTGGCGGATTTCGACGTTGTCTGGCTGCGGCAGGATCCGCCGTTCGACATGCATTATATCACCTCGACCCATTTGCTGGACCGTCTGAAAGAGACAACGCTGGTGGTGAATGACCCGTTCTGGGTGCGGAACTACCCCGAAAAACTGCTGGTGCTCGATTTCCCGCAGCTGACCCCGCCGACCACAATCGCCCGTGATCTGGACACGATCAAAGCGTTCAAGGCGAAACATAAGGATGTCATCCTCAAGCCACTATACGGGAACGGGGGCGCGGGTGTCTTCCGTCTGGACACGAATGATCGCAACCTCAGCTCTTTGCACGAACTGTTCACCGGTTTCTCGCGCGAGCCGTTGATCGTACAGAAATTCCTGCCGGCTGTGTCCAAGGGCGATAAACGGGTGATCCTGGTGGATGGCGAAGCCGTCGGGGCCATCAACCGCGTCCCGGCAGAGGGGGAAACCCGGTCGAACATGCATGTGGGCGGCCGCCCCGAGAAGGTCGGCCTGACAGAGCGTGACCTTGAAATTTGCGCCGCCATCGGCCCGTTGCTACGCGAGAAAGGGCAGATTTTCGTCGGCATCGATGTCATTGGCGACTATCTGACAGAGATCAACGTGACCTCCCCCACGGGCATACAAGAACTGGAACGTTTCGACGGCACCAATATCGCGGCCAAGATATGGGAAGCGATCGAGCGTAAGCGCGCATGAGCTTGCTGCGCCCTCTGCTGAACGGCTATTTACGTTTGGTAGAGAAGCGCAAGCTGGCGCGCACGCGCGACGTGCTCAAGATACGTCGTGATTTCGCGAAAACCGCGCGGCTGCTGTTTCGGGCACCGCGCGGCACTCAGATCACCCGCAGCCGCTTGGTTGGCGCGGGCGATGTTCTGCGGGTGACCCCTGCGCAAACACGCTCTGATCTGGTGATCTTTTACATTCATGGGGGCGGTTTCGTGTTTGGCAGCCCCGATACCCACGGGGCGATGCTGGGGGCCTTGGCGCAGCGTCTGGGGGCTGTGGCGGTATTGCCCTACTATCGTCTTGCCCCCGAAGCGCCGTTTCCCGCCGCAATCGAAGATGTCGCCACGGCCTATCAGGCGTTGCTCGACAGCGGTGTGTCGGCGCAGAATATCATTGTCGGCGGCGATAGCGCTGGCGGCGCGCTGGCGTTCAATCTGCTTAGCCGGCTTTGTGCAGGCAGTGGCCCCCTGCCGCGCGCGCTTTTTGCCTTTTCACCGCTGACCGATTTTCTGCACGAGGGGGCCAGCTTTCGCGAGAATGCGGCACGAGAGGCCGTATTGCCCGCCGCGCAGGCCGGTCTTATGGCAGAGATGTATCTGGCCGGTGCCGACCCCCGAGATCCTGATATAAGCCCCTTGCTTGCGACCTATCCGGGGGCACCGCCAGTCTGGATCACCGTCGGGTCCACAGAGATTCTACGCGATGACGCGCGCCGGATGGCAGCGCATTTGCGGGATCAAGGTGTTAGCGCGTCGTTGGAAGAGAAGCATGACCTGCCCCACGTCTGGCCGATCTTCCACAATACCCTGCCCGAAGCACGGGTCACGCTGGACGCATTGGCGCGCTGGATCACGCAACTGCCACCGACGGCAACCGAAAGCTGAGCGCTTCGGCCAGATGCGGTTTGCGCACGTCGCCAGCCCCGTCCAGATCCGCGATGGTGCGCGCCACACGCAATACCCTGTGATACCCACGCGCCGATAGGTGAAACCGCTCTGCCGCGCGGGACAGCAGGTGCCGCGCCTCCGTATCCGGGGCGGCGATCTGTTCCAGTAGGTCCCCTTCGGCATCTGCGTTCAGGGCCGCTGTGGGATGGTCGGCAAACCGGTCGTGCTGGCGGCGGCGTGCGGCTTGCACCCTTTGGGCGACTTCCGCCGAGCCTTCCGCACTGGGGGGCAGGTCGAGGTCGGTATATCCCACGGGCGGCACATCGATGCGCAGGTCGAAGCGGTCACGCAGCGGGCCTGAAACGCGGTTCATATAATCCTCTCCGCAAGCGGGGGCTTTGCTACATGCGCGGGATGGATCGCTGAGATAGCCGCATTTGCAGGGGTTCGCTGCGGCGACGAGCATGAATTTGCACGGGTATTTCACATGTGCATTGGCGCGGGCGATCATCACCTCGCCCCTCTCAACGGGTTGGCGCAGGGTTTCCAGCACGGTGCGCGGAAATTCGGGGAATTCATCCATGAACAGCACGCCGTTATGGGCAAGGCTGACCTCTCCCGGTTTGGCCAGCCGCCCGCCGCCAATGATCGCCGCCATAGACGCCGTGTGGTGCGGTTCGCGGAACGGGCGCAGACGAGAGATGCCGCCGTCATCCAGAAGCCCGGCAAGCGAGTGGATCATAGAGGTGCTGAGCGCCTCTTGTGGGGTCAGCGGGGGGAGGATGGAGGGCAAACGCGCCGCCAGCATGGATTTACCCGAGCCGGGCGTGCCGACAAACATCAGGTGATGACGTCCCGCGGCCGCGATTTCCAAGGCGCGTTTGGCGCGTTCCTGACCTTTGACATCACGCAGGTCATGCTGGCTGGGGCTTTGCGAGACTTCGCCGGGGGTGGCAGGCGGCAGCGGGGTTTGGCCGGTATAATGCCGCACCACCGCGCCGAGGCTGGGGGCCGCGATCACCTGCGCATTGCCGACCCAAGCCGCTTCGGCACCAGAGGCAGCGGGGCACAGCAGGCTACGCCCGTTTTCCGCCGCAGCCATCGCCGCAGGCAGTGCGCCGATCACGGGGATCAGGCTCCCGTCCAGCGACAGTTCGCCCAAGGCGACGGTGCTTTGGATGACATCATTCGGCAGGATATCGATCGCCCCCAGCAGGGCCAGCGCGATCGGCAGGTCGAAATGGCTGCCTTCTTTAGGCAGGTCGGCAGGGCTGAGGTTGATCGTGATCCGTTTGCTGGGCAGGGCGATGGCCATCGCACCAAGCGCGGCGCGGACCCTTTCGCGCGCTTCCGACACCGCTTTGTCGGGCAGGCCCACGATTGAAAAGGCGGGCATACCGGCAGAGAGCGCGCATTGCACCTCGACGATGCGCGCGTCGATGCCCTGGAATGCGACCGTATATGCCCGTGCGACCATTCTACCCCTGATGCCTTGCGATACCTCAGGGGTAGGGCGGGGGTGTTTAATAAGCGTTAACGGGTGTGGAAAGCGCGGGATTTGAGTTTAATTGGCAAAATGAAGGTAGGGGCGGGGCCGTCAGACCTGATGGTTGATGGTGCCGATGTCCCACCCCTGCGGGGTGATGTGTATATCCGTGACCGACAGGTTGTCGATCTTATGGGCCATCGCGGCATGGGCATCCACGCCAAGCGCGCGCTGGACCTGTGTCAGGATCACGCCGAAATGCGCCACGGCGATGATATCTGTGTTCGGATGGGCGTGTGTGATCCGGTCAACGGCGGTGTTGATCCGGCGGGCCGCGTCGTTCCAGCTTTCGCCTTCGGGGGCGGCGATGTCACCCGGTGTGGTCCAATAGGCGCGGCTGAGCTCGGGGTGGCTTTGCGATACATCGCGGGCGTGCATGCCGTCCCACAGCCCGAAATCAAGCTCGCGCAGGTCGCGGTCATGGGGCAGGCGCAGGCGGCTGGCAGAGGCCAGCGTATCGGCGGTGGCAGAAGCGCGGATAAGGTCCGAGGATACCATCACGGCCCTCTGCGGGAGATGCGCGTTGAGCCGCCCGAGCTGTGCGACATCGGACAGATCGGCAGGGACATCGCGCCAGCCGACAAAGTTTTTCTCGTGGGTCGGGCCGTGGCGCACCCAATGCCAGATAGTCATGATCAGCGCGCCTTATTCGCCCAGTGGTTTGCGATCTATTTAGCGTCATTGTCACAAAGTCAAAGCAAGCTGCGCGGAAAAAAGCCGATTCTTTTTCGATTCCGCGTGAACCAACTGGCGGTTTTCCGCGTTTAGATGAAAAAGGCGCAGACAGATGTGCCTCAATAGTAGGGATGGACATCATGACGCTGGCGCAATCACGTGAATTTTCTTTGACCCGCACCGCAATGAAAGCAGAGCTTTTGGATGCGGAGACAGAACTGAAGCTTGCCTATGCCTGGCGGGACGAACGCGACGAGGAAGCGCTGCACCGGCTGATCACAGCTTACATGCGTCTAGCTATCTCGATGGCGGGTAAATTCAAGCGCTATGGCGCGTCGATGAACGATCTGATCCAAGAGGCCGGATTGGGCCTGATGAAAGCTGCCGACAAATTCGACCCCGACCGCGGGGTGCGCTTTTCCACCTATGCCGTCTGGTGGATCAAGGCGAGCATTCAGGACCACGTCATGCGCAACTGGTCGATGGTGCGCACCGGCTCTACGTCCTCTCAGAAATCGCTGTTCTTCAACATGCGCCGCGTACAGGCACGCCTTGAGCGAGAGGCCCAGGCCGCGGGCGAGACCCTGGACAAGCATCAGCTGCGTCAGATGATCTCTACCGAGATTGGCGTGCCGATGCATGACGTCGAGATGATGGAGGGGCGTTTGTCCGGCTCTGACTTCTCGTTGAACGCGACGCAATCCGCCGAGGACGAGGGCCGCGAGTGGATCGACGCGCTGGTCGATGATAGTGCGCAGGCCGCCGAACGTATCGAGGAAAGCCACGACACGCTGACGTTGCGCAGCTGGCTGTTGTCGGCGATGCAGGCCCTGAACGAACGCGAACAATTCATTGTGCGCGAGCGCAAGCTGCGCGACCAGCCACGCACGCTTGAAAGTCTGGGTGCCGAGCTGAGTCTGTCGAAAGAACGCGTGCGCCAGCTGGAGGCCGCGGCCTTTGGCAAGATGCGCAAAACGCTTGAGACACAATCCTCCGAGGTGCGCCACTTCCTGATGTGAGCCCCCAGATATGATCCCGCGTCTGCGCGCGCTGCCGCAGGAACGGGCTGGCGGAAAATGAACCGCCCCCCTATGGTCGGGACGAATACCGACGACGGGGGCGATCATGCTGGCTGGCAAACATATTCTGCTGATAATCGGGGGCGGCATTGCCGCTTTCAAATCCCTTGATCTGATCCGTCGCCTGCGCGAACGCGGGGCCACTGTGACGCCCGTGCTGACCCGCGCGGGCGAAGAGTTTGTGACGCCTTTGTCCGTTTCGGCGTTGGCGGGGCAGAAGCTGTATCGCGACTTGTTCGATTTGGGCGACGAGGCCGAGATGGGGCATATCCAGCTAAGCCGTGTCGCGGATTTGGTTGTGGTGGCCCCTGCCACGGCGGATCTGATGGCCAAGATGGCGAGCGGTGTGGCGAATGATCTGGCCTCTACCCTATTGTTGGCGACAGATACGCCGGTGCTGATGGCGCCGGCGATGAACGTGCGCATGTGGGACCACCCCGCGACGCAACGCAACCTTGCGACCCTGCGCGGTGATGGCATCCATGTGGTTGGCCCGAATGATGGTGATATGGCCTGCGGGGAATTCGGCCCCGGGCGCATGTCTGAACCGCTTGAGATCGTCGCGGCGGTCGAGGCGCAGCTGGCCGATGGTCCGCTAATGGGGCGACGTATTCTCGTGACCTCCGGCCCGACGCATGAGCCGATTGACCCTGTCCGCTATATCGCGAACCGGTCCTCGGGCGCGCAGGGCACAGCGATCGCGCGCGCGCTGGCGGCGTTGGGGGCTCAGGTGATCTTTGTCACTGGCCCTGCCGACGTGCCCCCGCCCGACGGGGTAGAGGTGATCCGCGTGCAAACGGCGCAGCAGATGCAGGAGGCGGTAGAGGCCGCCTTGCCCGTCGACGCAGGCGTTTTTGCCGCGGCGGTGGCGGACTGGCG
Organism: Sulfitobacter sp. SK025; assembly: GCF_003352105.1. Lineage (NCBI taxonomy): Bacteria > Pseudomonadati > Pseudomonadota > Alphaproteobacteria > Rhodobacterales > Roseobacteraceae > Sulfitobacter > Sulfitobacter sp. SK025. Next base: position 716,880 of record NZ_CP025808.1, read on the forward strand.
CATGGCCAGTGCCAGTGATCGAAAGCTCAAGAAATCGAAAGACGGGCTGCCGGTACTGAGCTTTGCTGAAAATCCCGATATTCTGAAAACCGTCAGCGCGGCGGGGGCGCGGCGGCCCAAGTTGGTCGTGGGCTTTGCTGCCGAGACGAATGACGTCGTTGAAAATGCCACGGCGAAACGGCTGCGCAAAGGCTGCGACTGGATCGTTGCGAATGATGTCTCACCGGCGACAGGCATTATGGGAGGGTCGGAAAATGCTGTGACCCTGATCACGGATGCGGGTGCCGAAAGCTGGCCGCGTATGGGCAAGAATCAGGTGGCACAGAAGTTGGCCGCGCGCATTGCAGAAGCGTTGAGCTAGAGTTTTCTTGCCTTCGGCGAGGATTTAGAACCATTTGGAAAGCGCGCGTGCGGTGGAGCGGATGATGAGCGAGATCAAATTCAAACGGGTTAGCGGCAATGATGATCTGCCGCTGCCGTCCTACGCCACTGCCGGAGCGGCGGGAATGGATTTGCGGGCCTTTCTGCCCGACGGGCCGATGAAATTTGTAAAAGGGCAGATCAGTCTGATCTCTATCGGGTTCTCGGTCGAGCTGCCGCGCGGGACAGAGATGCAGATCCGGCCACGGTCGGGCCTGGCGTTGAAGCACGGGTTTCTGATTCCCAATGCGCCCGGCACAGTGGACGAGGATTACCGCGGTGAGGTGAAGGTCGGGCTGTACTATGTAGGGGATGCGCCTTTCGTTATCCGGCATGGGGATAGGATCGCGCAGGCTGTTATTGCGCAGGTTCAACAATACGCCTGTGTCGAGGTCGACGCTTTGTCCGATACCACGCGCGGGGACGGCGGATTCGGCTCTACCGGCCTGAAATAGACTAGGATCGTGAAAGGTTCCGCTGTCGTGAAACTTTCATAAAGCTGAAACGAATGTGAATTAATGCCGCCCTAGGTTCCCCGAAAAAAGGGGAACCGAATGCTTCAGCTTCAAGCCGTCACAAAAACATTTGGCGCGAATACAGCCGTTCACGCAGCGAGCTTTTCCGTCGACCGCCCGATGATGATTGGCATCATCGGCAGTTCCGGTGCCGGTAAGTCGACGCTGCTGCGGATGATGAACTGCCTGACCCCTGCCAGTTCGGGCGAGATTCTGGTCAACGGGCGCGACATCACCAAGCTGCGTGGGGCCGAGAAGCGCGACTGGCAATCCCATTGCGCGATGATCTTTCAGCAGTTCAATCTGGTGCCGCGTCTGGATGTGGTGTCGAACGTGCTGCACGGCACGTTGAACCGCCGGTCGACATTGGCGACGATGTTCAACCTCTACCCCGAGAACGACATCATCCGCGCCATCGATATTCTGGACCGTCTGGGCATTGCCGAGCACGCTCCCAAACGCGCCGAGGCCCTGTCGGGCGGGCAGCAGCAACGTGTCGCCATCGCGCGCGCGCTGATGCAGGACCCCACGATTATTCTGGCCGATGAACCCATCGCCTCGCTTGATCCGATGAACGCGCAGCTGGTGATGCAGGCGCTGCGGGATATCCACGAACAGGACGGGCGCATGGTGATCGCGAACCTGCACACGCTGGACACCGCGCGTCGCTATTGCGACCGCGTGATCGGCATGCGGCAGGGGCGCATCGTGTTTGACGGCACGCCCGCGCAGCTGACCACCGGTGTGGCGCGCGACATTTACGGGGCGGATGCCAGCTTTTCCGAAGCAACGACATCGACCCAGATCGAAACGCTGTCCGCCCGTCCCGAAACGGTGGCGGCGCAATAACCCCAATTATCTTTTCATCCCCAGCCTCCGATCCTCGGGGGCCTATCTGCAAAAAGAGAGACGACCGATGAACAAACTACTTGCTGCTGCTTTCGCGACGACCGCCCTTGCGACGGGTGCTGTCGCCCAAACCGAAGCCATTTCCGAATTCCGCATCGGTATTCTGGGCGGCGAGAACGCGCAGGACCGGATGAATTCGAACGAATGTATGCGCGCCATGACCGAGGATGCCTTGGGCGTCCCGACCAAGCTGTTCGCCCCTGCCGATTATAACGGCGTTATCCAGGGTCTGCTGGGTGGCACGCTGGACATGGCATGGTTGGGTGCTTCCTCCTATGCGGCAGTGTATCTGCAAGACGCCGAAGCGGTCGAGCCTGTGCTGGTGAAAATCAACGTGGACGGGTCCTATGGCTACCACTCCATCGGGTTTGCCCGCGCCGACAGCGGCATCACCAAGCTTGAAGACGTCAAGGGCAAGGTCTTTGGTTTCGGTGACCCGAACTCCACCTCCGGCTATCTGATCCCGTCGATCGAGATCCCCCAGATGGGCGAAGAGATCACCATGGAGTCCGGCGCGTATTTTGGCGAGGTCAAGTTCACCGGCGGTCACGAGCAGACCATCGTTGCGGTCAACAATGGCGACATCGATGCAGGCGTGACCTGGGCTGATGGTCAGGGCAACTGGGAAGACGGCTACAACTCCGGCGCGCTGCGCAAGGCCGTGGACGCAGGCCTGGTCGATATGAACGATCTGGTGGAAATCTGGCGTTCCAAGCCGATCCCTGAAGGCCCCGTCGTGCTGCGCACCAGCCTGCCTCAGGACGTCAAAGACAAGATGACCGCGCTGGTCGACAACCTGTACGAGAACGACCCCGACTGCGCCTATGGCGTGGCGGCGGGCGACAGCCTTGGGTTCGATCCGATCACCCATGACGCCTATGTGTCGATCATCGAAGCCCGCAAGGCAAAATCGAATTGATCCAAGTGATTTAAGCACTGTCGCTGGCTCCGATCCGCATCGGGGCCAGCATTTTTACGTAAGGGCTTCCCATGACCGCGACATCGCAAACCGACCCTGATCTGGCAGGGATTCAGGAAAACTATCTGGCACTGGCCCGATCAAAACGCTGGATGAATCTGGTGCTTCTGATCCTTTTCGTAGCGCTGCTGGTGGGTGGATTTAACACCGCAGGCAACCGCAATGCGGGCGGGTTCTGGGACGGCTTGCCGAATATTCTGGATTTCCCCGCGGATGTGATCGGCGAAGCGTTAGAACGCGGGCACCTGCTGCCCGGCTATATGGCGAAATACCTGCCCTCGCTGATAGAGACGGTGAATATCGCCGCCGCCTCGACCCTGCTGGGGGCGATGGTCGGGCTGTTCTTGTCGCTGATGGTCACGCGCGGGTTGGCTCCGGTGCCGTGGCTTGTGGGCCCTTTGCGCCGCGTATTGGATCTGCTGCGCGCCATACCCGAGATTGTCATCGCGCTGGTGCTGATCTTTCTGCTGGGGGGCGGGCCGGTGCCTGCGATGATCGCCATCGCGCTGCATACCATCGGTGCCTTGGGCAAATTGTTCTCGGAAGTGAATGAAAACGCATCGCTCAAACCGGTAGAGGGTCTTGCCTCTGTCGGGGCGGGGTGGAGCCAGCGCATGTGGCTTGGCGTGATCCCGCAGGTGGCCCCGAACTACATCAGCTATGCGCTCTTGCGGTTCGAGATCAACATCCGCGCCTCTGCGATCCTTGGCTTCGTCGGGGCAGGGGGCATCGGCTATGACCTGCGCAACACCATGAGCTGGGGGCAGGGCAAATTCGACGAGGCCGCTGCCATCTTCCTGCTGCTGTTCCTGACGATTGTGATCGTCGACCAGCTTTCTTCTGTTTTCCGTAACCGTCTGACCCACGGCCTGCCGAGCGCAAAGGTGACCCTATGACCGCGACCGCCCTTCACACCCAGACGATGGTCCATTTCTCGCGCAAGCGGATGGCTGCGCTGGCGCTGCCCGTGATCGTTCTGGCCTATTTCGTCTATATCTTCTTTGCCTTCGATATTCCGGGGCTGGGGGATCGGATCAACGTGGGCAATGCCCGCACGCTGGTGGCCGATGCCTATAGCTACAAGACCCATGTCACGCAGGATAACCGCGACGGCGCGTTTTCCGTCGCGATCGAAGGCGAGCGTAAGGGCGCATATGAAGCCGGCACGGCTCCCGATTGGGTCACCTTGGGGGATCGCCCTGTCGCGGATCTGGGGGGCGGTCATATCGTGACCTTTGGCCCGCAGGTCAGCTATGACATCCCGGGCTATGGCACGGTCAGGGCCGAGCCGGGGCAGCGCGGCGTTCAGGCGACATTCCCGCCCGGCGACATCCCCGACTATATCAGCGCGTCCAAGAACCGCGTGATGATCAACACCGAGGCAGGGCGGCTGACGATCACCCGCAACCGGACCGAGGTGTTCAAATACGACTACGGGTGGGAGCTGTTCTTTTTCACGCTCGACAGCCCCTACCACGGGCTGGGCCCGGTCGCGCTGATGGGGCGTGCGTTCAGCGGTGAAGCGGGTGCGATCTTCCATGACTTCTGGACCAACCGCATGTGGCGGCACAGTGATGTGGCCTGGGCGCTTTACGAGACTTTGCTGATGGCCTTTCTGGGCACATTCGGCGCGGCGATCATCGCCCTGCCGCTGGGGTTTCTTGCGGCCAAGAACTTTACCCCGCTGCGATCCTTGCGCTTTGCTGCGCGGCGGATGTTCGATTTCCTGCGCGGTGTCGATGGGTTGATCTGGACCATCGTCCTGTCGCGCGCCTTCGGGCCGGGGCCGCTGACCGGAGCCTTGGCGATCCTGCTGACCGACACAGGGTCTTTCGGCAAGATGTTCTCGGAAGCGCTGGAGAATGTGGACGGCAAACAGATCGAAGGCATCGCCTCTACCGGGGCCAAGCCGCTGCAACGCTACCGCTTTGGGGTGCTGCCGCAGATCGTGCCCGTGCTGCTGAGCCAGGTCCTCTATTTCCTTGAATCCAACACCCGCTCTGCGACGATCATCGGGGCGATCACCGGCGGGGGCATCGGTCTGCTGCTGACGCAAGCGATTGCCACACAGAAGGACTGGGAAGAGGTGACCTATTACATCGTGCTGATCGTGCTCATGGTCATGGCGATGGACAGTTTCTCGGGCTGGTTGCGCCGCAAGCTGATCAACGGTGACGAGGGCGGTCACTGATGCCGCGCCTGACTGCCGACAGCCCCTTCATCCATCCCGACTGCGAGATCAAAGATGCCACATTCGGAGCCTATACAGAGGTCGGGCGCGGGTCGCGGATCGCCCATAGCCAGCTTGGCGATTACAGCTATTGCGACCGCTACGCCGACATTGCCAACACCACCGTGGGCAAATTCTCGAACATCGCGGCCTATGTGCGGATCGGGGCCACAGACCACCCGATGGAAAAAGCCAGCCTGCATCACTTTCACTACCGCGCGGGCGACTACTTTGACGGTGCGGCTGACGATGACGCTTGGTTTGCACACCGCCGCAGCCGGCGCGTTACCCTTGGCCATGACACATGGCTTGGCAATGGCGCACAGGTGCGGCCAGAGGTAACGATCGGCCACGGCGCGGTCGTCGCGGGTGGGGCCATCGTGACCAAGGATGTTGCCCCCTATATGATCGTCGCGGGCATTCCCGCGGTGCCGCTGCGGGCGCGGTTCAGCGCGGGCATCGCTGACCGGATGATGGCGCTGGCATGGTGGGATTGGCCTCATGACGCCTTGCACCGCGCGCTGGATGATTTCCGCGCGCTGTCAGCCGAGGCATTTCTGGAGCGGTACGATTAACGCCACGCGATTTCAGGTATCTGCCAGTGTCAGGGTCACCTTGTCCCCTGCGAACCACGTGCGCCCGTATTCCAGCGGTTGCCCCTGATCATCCACATTCAGGTTGATCGTGCGCAAGATCGGCGCGCCCTCGGCCACCCGTAGGTGCAGCGCCTGGGTGGCGCTGGCGAGCTTGGCGTTGATGCGGGTTGATGAGCGGGTATAATCCGTCACGCCCCCGAGCCGCAGCGCCGCCGTCACCGATTGCGCCTGTTCAAGATGCGCCAGCATGTCGGGGAAGCGCGCGGCAGAGAAGACGCTGCGAAACAGCGCGATCACCTGACCGTCTGCAAAGGACAGCCCCTCGCAGACCTGCACCTGTGCGTTCTGCGCCAGCGCAAGTGCGTCGCTTTCTTCGGGGCGCGCTGTGCGGGTTTCCAACGTCAGGAACTCCTTGCTTGGCATCCGCCCCTGCGCCGACAGGTTCTGGTGAAACCGCACGCGGCGGCCGATGGGGTAATCGGTGGGCGTCGAGGTCACGAACACTCCTGCACCGCGCCGCGGCAACACCAGCCCTTCGCCCGCCAGCGCCTTGATCGCGTGCCGCACCGTGTGCCGGTTCACCCCGAACCGCGTCGCCAGCGCGCTTTCGGTCGGCAGCTTGTCGTCGGGGCCATAGACACCCGCTGCGATGTCGCTGCGCAGGCTATGGGCGATGGCGGTCCAGATCGGGGTGCGTTGGGGCATGTCACAAATATTTCGCAAAAGGAGGGCTTGGCGCTGATCGGCCTCACAGGTAGTATTTGTCTAGTTGTATAGACAACTCGAAAAGGTGTCTAGATGGATATAATGAACTCAGAAATCGACTCTCATGCGCCTCGTAAGGCATGGTTGGGTCTGCTTGCCAAATCCCCCGCCGCCGAGGTCGCGCGCCTTTGGGCTGCCTATGGCTCCCACCCTGATCACAGCATTCTGCGCGCGCCGGAAATTGGCGGCGTAATGGTGCGTGGTCGGGCAGGGGCCGTCGGCGCCGCGTTTAATCTTGGCGAGATGTCCGTCACCCGTGCGTCAGTCAAACTGGGCTGCGGTATGGTGGGTCACGGCTATGTGCAGGGCCGCAGCCAGGATCACGCGCTGCAGACGGCGCTGATTGACGCGCTGATGCAAACCGACGCGGCGGCGCAGGTAGAGGCCGCGATCCTCGCGCCCCTGCGCAAGGGGCGTGACACGGCCAAGGCCACCCGCGCGGCCAAGGCGGCAGCGACCAAGGTGGATTTCTTTACGATGGTACGAGGGGAAGACTGATGCAGACCCATGCTTTGGAGGGCGGCTTTACCGACGCCCCGATCGACGCCGCCCGCGCCTTTCGCGGGCTGATGACCGCCATGGCACGCCCGGGGACGATCTGTGACGTCTCTGGGGCCACACCGCCCGCCCCGCTTGGCGCGGCCGCGGGCACCGCGATCCTGACGCTGTGTGATCCCGATACGCCAATCTATCTCGGCACCGCTTTTGACACCCAAGACGTGCGCGATTGGATCACCTTTCAGACCGGCGCGCCCTTTGTGCCGCCCGCACAGGCGATGTTTGCCGTCGGGGCTTGGGATGAACTCCCGCTTTGCGAATTTGCCATCGGCACAGCCGAATATCCCGACCGGTCAGCGACTGTGGTTGTCGAGGTGCCAGACCTCACGTCTCTGGGTGCGACCCTAAGCGGACCAGGTATCAAGGATACCGCCAACCTGTCGCTGCCGGATACTGCCGCATTCCAACGCAACGCCGCGCTGTTCCCTCTGGGGCTGGATTTCATTTTCACCTGCGCAAACCGGCTTGCGGCGCTGCCACGCACGACGAGGGTCCGCTGATGTACGTTGCTGTCAAAGGGGGCGAGCGCGCCATCGACAACGCCCATGCCTGGCTGGCCGAGGAACGGCGCGGGGACCGTGATGTGGCGGAACTGGGGGTAGACCAGATCCGCGAGCAGATGACGCTCGCCGTTAATCGGGTGATGGCGGAAGGGTCGCTGTATGATCCCGACCTTGCTGCGCTGGCGATCAAACAATCGCGCGGTGATCTGATAGAGGCGATCTTTCTGATCCGCGCCTACCGTACCACGCTGCCGCGTTTTGGCGGCTCTAACCCGGTGGATACGGCCACCATGGCCTGCGACCGCCGCGTGTCGGCCACATTCAAGGATGCACCCGGTGGGCAAGTACTGGGGCCGACATTTGACTACACCCACCGTTTGCTGGACTTCAAACTCGCCGCCGATGGCGAGCTTGGCGAGATGCCGCAAACAGAGCCTAATGCAGGCGAAACGCCGCATATCATGGGGTTCCTTGATCGCGAGGATCTGATCCAGTCGGAACCCGCAGGGGCGGACACACCGGACGATCTGACCCGCAGCCCGTTGGAGCTTCCGGCGAGCCGTGCCCTGCGTTTGCAGGCTCTAACACGGGGGGATGAGGGGTTTATCCTTGGCATGGCCTATTCCACCCAACGGGGCTATGCGCGCAACCACGCCTTTGTGGCAGAGCTGCGCATCGGTGCGGTCGCGGTCGAGATGGAGATCCCCGAGCTCGGCTTTGCCATCGACATCGGCGAGATCACCCTGACCGAATGCGAAACCGTCAACCAGTTCAAAGGCTCGAAAACCGAACCGCCGCAATTCACGCGCGGCTACGGGCTGGTCTTCGGGATGACGGAGCGCAAGGCGATCTCTATGGCGCTGGTCGACCGCGCGTTGCGCTGGAAAGAATTGGGCGAGGATAACCTAGGCGCGCCCGCGCAGGACGAGGAATTTGTGCTGTATCACGCCGACAACATCCAGGCGACGGGGTTTCTGGAGCATATCAAACTGCCTCACTACGTCGACTTCCAATCCGAACTGGAGCTGATCCGCAAACTGCGCCGCGAGGCACAGGCATCAGAGCAGGCGGCGGGACAGACCGACGGGAAGGGCCCCTCCGGGGGGAGTTTAAAGGGCAAAATGAAGGAAGGGGTAGCGTCATGAGCGACTATAACTTCGCCTATCTGGACGAGCAGACCAAACGCATGATCCGCCGCGCTATACTGAAAGGATTGGCGATACCGGGGTATCAGGTGCCTTTTGCCAGCCGCGAGATGCCGATGCCCTACGGCTGGGGCACGGGCGGTGTGCAGGTTTCGGCAGCGGTACTGACGCCCGAGGACCGGTTCAAGGTGATCGATCAGGGCGCCGATGATACGACCAATGCAGTCTCTATCAGGCGGTTTTTCGAGAAAACGGCGGGTGTCGCCGTGACCGAGGCCACCACAGAGGCCAGCGTCATACAGACCCGTCACCGCATCCCCGAAACACCCCTGCGCGAAGACCAGATCCTTGTCTATCAGGTGCCGATCCCCGAACCCCTGCGGTTTCTTGAACCGTCAGAGGTCGAGACACGCAAGATGCACAGCCTTGAGGAATACGGATTGATGCACGTGAAACTTTACGAAGACATCAGCCAGCACGGCGCGATTGCCACGGCCTATGCCTATCCGGTGAAGGTCGAGGGGCGCTATGTCATGGACCCGTCCCCGATCCCCAAGTTCGATAACCCCAAGCTCGAGATGGCGGGTATCCAACTGTTCGGCGCAGGCCGCGAACAGCGCATCTATGCGGTGCCGCCCTATACGCAGGTGGTCAGTCTGGACTTTGACGATTATCCGTTCGAGCCGACCAAGGCGGATCATGCCTGTGACCTATGCGGCGCGACGGACAGCTATCTGGACGAGCTGATCATGGATGACGCCGGCGGGCGGATGTTCATGTGTTCGGATACGGATTACTGCGGCGCGCGGCGTGCGGCGGGGCATCTGGGGGCGCAGGGCACCCCCTTGGCGGAGGACGCGGCATGACCCCTTTGTTGCAAGTGGAAGGCATCGCCAAGATGTACGGCGCACGGATCGGCTGCACCGATGTGTCGTTTGATCTTTATCCGGGCGAGGTGATGGGCATCGTCGGGGAAAGCGGGTCGGGCAAGTCGACGCTTCTGAACTGTTTGGCAGGGCATTTGCAGCCTGACGCCGGGGCCGTCCGTTTCGACACCCGCGCCGAGGGCCTGCGCGATACGGTCACGATGAGCGAGCCTGAACGCCGCATGTTGTCGCGCACCGATTGGGCCTTTGTGCATCAGCACGCCCGCGACGGGCTGCGCATGAATGTCAGCGCAGGCGGCAATGTGGGCGAGCGGCTGATGGCCGTGAACGCGCGCCATTATGGCGACATCCGCGATAAGGCGATCGACTGGCTGGGCCGCGTCGAGATCAGCGCCGACCGGATTGACGACCGGCCCACGGCATTTTCCGGCGGCATGCAGCAGCGCTTGCAGATCGCGCGCAATCTGGTGACTGGCCCGCGGTTGGTGTTCATGGATGAACCCACCGGCGGTCTGGATGTCAGCGTGCAGGCGCGGCTGCTGGATCTGCTGCGGGGTCTCGTGCGCGAGATGGGGTTGAGCGCCATAATCGTCACCCATGATCTGGCTGTGGTGCGTTTGCTGGCCGACCGGCTGATGGTCATGAAAGACGGCCATGTGATCGAAAGCGGGCTGACCGATCAGGTGCTCGACGATCCGCAGCATGCCTATACGCAGCTTCTTGTTTCCTCTGTCCTACAGGTATGAACCCGATGATTACTGTTGAAAACGTGTCGAAATCTTTTGTGTTGCACAATCAGGGGGCTGCCGAAATCTCTGTTATGGCGGGGGCGTCGCTGTCGGTGGCACAGGGGGAGTGTATCGCTTTGGTCGGGGCCTCGGGGGCGGGTAAATCGACCCTGATGCGGATGATTTACGGCAATTACCTGACCCAGTCGGGGCGCATTATGGTGGGCGATCTGGATGTCGTGACCGCGGCACCAAGGCAGGTGATCCAGCTGCGCCGCACCACATTGGGCTATGTCAGCCAGTTCCTGCGGGTTGTGCCACGGGTATCGACGCTGGACGTGGTGGCAGAGCCGCTGATGGCCACCGGATCTGATCGCGCCAGTGCCGAAGCGCAGGCGAAAACCCTTTTGCAGAGACTGAATATACCCGAACGTCTGTGGCAGCTGAGCCCCACGACCTTCTCGGGCGGCGAGCAGCAGCGCGTCAATATCGCACGCGGTTTTGCCTACCCCTATCCCGCGCTATTGCTGGATGAACCGACCGCCAGCCTTGATCCCGTGAACCGCGCCACCGTGCTAAAGATGATCGCCGAGGCGAAGGCGCGTGGCGCTGCCATCATCGGGATTTTTCACGACCACGCCGCGCGCGACGAAATTTGCGACCGGCAGTTTGACGTGACCCGGTTCACCCCGGGGCTGGCCGCATGACGGGGCGGTTCATTGCAGTCGTCGGGCCTTCTGGTGTGGGGAAAGACAGCGTGATGGAGGGGCTGGCCGCGGCGGACCCGTCGCTTTGCCTTGCGCGGCGCGTGATCTCGCGGCCCGCAACCCTTGGCGGAGAAGCATTCGACGGCGTGTCGGAGCGTGCCTTTAGGAAGGCAGAGGATGACGGTGCGTTTATCCTCAGCTGGCATGCGCATGGTTGGCACTACGGCATCCCGCAGTCCGTCGCGCTAGAGGTGGCGCAGGGGCGCGATGTGCTGGTGAACCTGTCACGGGCCGTCCTGCCACAGGCACAGGCCCTCTTCGCGCGGTTTTGCGTGATTTTGCTGCGAGCGGATCATGACATCCTCGCCGCCCGTCTGACGGCGCGCAACCGCGAGGACGCCGCCGAGATAGAGCGCCGCCTGGCCCGTGCGGATTTCGCCATGCCCCTCGGTATTCCCCATCAGGTGATCGACAACAGCGGTCCCTTGGCGCAGACCATTGCCACGATACGCCAGCACCTTTCCCAGACAGCCTGCGACGCTGGCCAGTCCAATCAGAAGATGATGCCATGACCCAAGAGACAATTTTCGCCAACGCCCGCCTGATCCTGCGGGATCGCGTCGAGACCGGAACGCTCCGCATCGCAGACGGGGTAATCACCGACATCGATTTCGGCACCGCCGTGCCCAAAGGCGCGCAGGACATGCAGGGCGACTACATCGCGCCCGGTCTGGTCGAACTGCACACCGATAATCTGGAACGGCATATGTCGCCGCGCCCCAAGGTCGACTGGCCGCACCGCGCGGCCATCCTCGCCCACGACCGTGAACTGGCGGGCACCGGCATCACCACCGTGTTCGATGCGATCCGCGTCGGGTCGATGATCTCGGCCGAGCACCAGTACCAGAGATATGCGCGCGGCATGGTCGATACCATTCTGACGATGCGCGCCGCCAGAGCCCTGCGGATTAGTCACCACATCCACCTGCGGGCCGAGATCTGTTCGGAAACGCTGGCCGAAGAGCTGGCCGAATTCGGCCCAGAGGATCGCGTTGGCATCGTCTCTATGATGGACCACACGCCGGGTCAGCGTCAGTTCCGCGATCTGTCGAAATTCGAGGCGTATGTGCGCGGCAAACACAGCTTTGATGCCGCCGCCTTCCAGCGTCATGTGGACTATCTATACGACGTGCAAAAGCAATATGGCAAAACCCACGAGGCCGCGACCGTTGCTGCAGCCACCCGATATGGCGCAGCGCTTGCCAGCCACGACGACACCACCGCCGAGCAGGTCGAGACGAGCCACCGCTACGGCGTCCGGCTTGCCGAGTTTCCCACCACGATCGAGGCGGCGCATAGCTGTCATGCCAATGGGATCGCGACCATCATGGGCGCGCCAAACGTCATTCGCGGCGGGTCGCATTCGGGCAATGTCGCCGCCCTTGATCTGGCGAAGGCGGACCGGCTGGATATCCTGTCGTCCGACTACGTGCCCGCGGGCCTGTTGATCGCGGCATTGCAACTGGGGGATCTGTGGGGGGATCTGGCGCGCGGGCTCGCGACGGTCACCCACGCGCCTGCACAAAGCGTCGGGCTGACGGACCGCGGCACGATCAAGGTCGGCGCACGCGGCGATGTGATCCGGTTTGCGCGGCTCGACGGCTTGCCGATCCTGCGCGAGACATGGGTCGAAGGGCAGCGCGTCTTTTGACCTGATGCAGCGGCGCGACGCTTGCGGCGCTCTGGCGGGCAGGGCGTAGCTTTGGGGTTGGTGTCGGCGGAAAAATGCTTAGGTTGCCGCTTTAGGGTCTGAACACCCGGAAACAAAGCGGGGGCCTTATGCGCCAATCATTCATGCAACCACATCCCCATGTCACCGGCGGAGGCGTCTGATGCTGTTGGTGCTGGGACTGGCCGCGTTGATCTGGGGCGCGGGGGCTGCGTTCGGCCAGCCGCGCGACCGGCGCGTCGTGGTGTTGGGCATGCTGTTTGGTCTGGTGATCGGGTTGAACCTCTTGCTGCCCGCAGCGCACCCCTTGCGCGTGGCGACCGGCGGCTCGTCAGCCCCGTGGCTGCTGCTGACGGGATTTCTGCTGCTGATCTTTGGCTATAGCTGGGTGTTGAACCGCCTGCGCGCCCGCGCCGAACCGGTGGCCGCACCGACGCCCGCCGCGCAAACCGGCACATTCTCGGAAACGGAGCTGAACCGCTATGCCCGCCACATCGTGCTGCGCGAGGTCGGCGGACCGGGGCAGAAGGCGCTGAAGCAGGCGCGGGTGCTGGTCATTGGCGCGGGTGGGCTTGGCGCGCCGGTGCTGCAATACCTGACGGCGGCCGGTGTCGGCACGATTGGTGTGATCGATGACGATGTGGTCGAGAATGCCAATCTGCAACGGCAAGTGATCCACAAGGACAGCGCCATCGGCACGCCCAAGGTCTTTTCAGCGCAGGCCGAGATGGAGGCGCAGAACCCTTTTGTCACCGTGCGCCCCTATCACCGCCGCCTGACGGAAGACATCGCGGCAGAGCTTTTCGCCGACTACGATCTGGTGCTGGACGGCACCGACAATTTCGACACCCGCTATCTGGTGAACCGCACCTGCGTCGCCGCAGGGCTGCCGTTGATTTCAGGCGCACTGTCGCAATGGGAAGGGCAGCTCAGCATCTTTGACCCCTCCAAGGGCGCGCCGTGCTACCAGTGCATCTTCCCGCAGGCCCCGGCGGCCCATCTTGCCCCCAGCTGTGCGCAGGCCGGGGTGATCGGCCCCTTGCCCGGCGTGATCGGCGCGATGATGGCATCCGAGGCGATCAAGCTAATCACCGGTGCCGGTGCCCCGCTGCGTGGGCAAATGCTGATGTATGATGCGCTTTACGGCGAGAACCGCGTGATCGGCGTCTCCAAACGCGACGACTGTCCGATCTGCGGGAACGCGGGCGAATAGACGACCCGTCATGGCGGCTTGGTGCGCGGGTATTGCGATTGTATTGCCCCGCCGCAGTGCATAGCTTGATCCGTAAAGGAGACCGCCATGACAAACCCTTTGCTACAGGATTGGGACACCCCGTTTCAGATCGCCCCTTTCGACAAGATTTCCGACGATGATTTCGCCCCCGCGCTGGACGAGGCCCTGCAGACCCACCGGATGGAGATCGACGCCATCGCCGACTGCGAATACGATCCGACGTTTTCCAACACGATCGAGGCGCTCGAGGAAGCAGGCAGCCAGCTGGACCGCGTGTTGGGCGTGTTCTTCACCGTCGCAGGGGCCGACAGCAACCCCACGCGCGAAGACCTGCAGCGCAAATTCTCGCCGCTGCTGTCTGCGCATTTCTCTGACATCTCAAGCAACAAGGCACTGTTTGCGCGTGTGGCCTCCGTCTGGGAAAATCGCGACAGTTTCGATCTGACGCCCGAACAGGCACGGGTGCTGATGCTGACCCACCGCGGCTTTGTGCGCGCGGGCGCGGCGCTGGAGGGTGCGGATGATGCGCGGATGAAAGAGATCAAGAACCGGCTGGCGGTGCTGGGGACGCAGTTCACCCAGAACCTGCTGGCGGATGAACGCAGCTGGTTCATGCCGTTGGAGGAATCCGATCTGGAAGGGCTGCCCGACTTTGTCATCGATGCCGCCCGTGCGGCGGGCGAGGAGAAAGAGGCAGGCGCGCCGGTCATTACTCTTTCGCGGTCATTGATCACACCGTTCCTGCAATTCTCGCCGCGCCGCGATCTGCGCGAAAAGGCGTTTCTCGCCTGGCAGTCCCGTGGGGCCAATGGCGGCGAGACCGATAACCGCGCCATCGCTGCCGAGATCCTCGCCCTGCGCGAGGAACGGGCCAAGCTTCTGGGCTATGACAATTTCGCGGCTTACAAGCTGGAAACAGAGATGGCGAAAACACCCAAAGCGGTGCGCCAGCTGCTGATGGATGTCTGGACCCCGGCAAAGCGCCAAGCGCAGGCGGACGCCGAGGTGCTGACCCGTATGATGCATGACGATGGCGTGAACGCCGATCTGGCCCCGTGGGACTGGCGCTACTATGCGCAGAAACGGCGCGTGGCAGAGCATGATCTGGATGAAGCCGCGTTGAAACCGTATTTCCAGCTGGACCGGATGATCGACGCGGCCTTCGACTGCGCCACGCGATTGTTCGCTCTCGAATTCAAGCCCCTCGACGTGCCGCTCTATCACCCCGATTGCCGCGCGTGGGAAGTGACCCGCAATGGCGAACATGTGGCCGTGTTCATCGGTGACTACTTTGCCCGCGGATCGAAACGGTCGGGCGCGTGGTGCAGCGCCATGCGGTCTCAGGCGAAATTCCCCGACGTGCAGTCGCCCGTCGTGATCAACGTGTGCAACTTTGCCAAAGCCGCGCCCGCGCTGCTGTCCTATGACGATGCACGCACGCTGTTTCATGAATTTGGCCATGCGCTGCACCAGATGCTGTCGGATGTGACCTACGAATCCGTGAGCGGCACATCGGTCGCGCGTGATTTTGTCGAACTGCCCAGCCAGTTGTTCGAACATTGGCTCGAAGTGCCCGACGTGCTCAGCCAATTTGCCACCCACGCCAGAACAGGCGACCCCATGCCGCCCGAGATGCTGGAAAAGGTGCTGGGGGCCGCGAATTTCGACATGGGGTTCGCCACGGTCGAATATGTCGCCTCTGCGCTGGTAGACCTCGAATTCCACGACGGTGCGGCGCCTGCCGATCCGATGGAGAAACAGGCGCAGGTGCTGGCCGATCTGGGCATGCCGCCGGCAATCACCATGCGCCACGCCACGCCGCAGTTTGCCCATGTCTTTTCTGGCGACGGCTATTCCAGCGGCTACTACAGCTACATGTGGTCCGAGGTGATGGACGCAGACGCCTTCGCCGCCTTTGAAGAGGCCGGTAGCGCCTTTGATCCCGACCGCGCCGCCGCGCTAGAGCAGCACATCCTGTCCACCGGCGGCAGTCAGGACGCGGCGGAACTGTACAAGGCGTTCCGTGGCCGGTTGCCGGGGGTAGAGGCTTTGCTGAAGGGGCGCGGTCTGACAGCGGGCTGAGCGCCCGCGGCCGGCCTGCCTTCGGCGAGAGTTTAGGAGGCAAAATGAAGGGGCGCGCGGCTGCAGCTTCATTTTGCCAAATAAACTCAAATTCCGCCCTTGATACGGGGCGGGTCAGTAGCCTTTGGCGCGATCCACCAGATGCAGGAAATCCTCGCCTGCTTCGCCGCGGCGGATGTTTTCGACGATGGCCTGTGCAGCGGTTGTCGCGCGGGTCTCGGCGGCGATGTGGGGTGTGACGGTGACCTTGGGATGCGCCCAATAGGGGTGGTCTGCGGGCAGGGGCTCGACACGGAACACATCCAGCGTGGCATGGGCGATCTGGCCGCTGTCGAGCGCTGCCAGCAGCGCGTCGTCATCGATCAGCGCGCCGCGGCCGGGGTTGATGATACAGGCACCAGCGGGCATTTGCGCCAGCGTCTCGGCATTCAGCGTGTTTTCGGTATCGGGCGTGTTGGGCAACAGTAGCACCGCGATCTCGGCACGGCGCAGGGCATCTGCGCGCCCGGCGTCCCCATGCAGGCAGGTGACGCCCGCGATGTCCTTGGGGCTGCGCGACCAGCCGGTGACGTTGAACCCCAGATAGACCAGAGTTTCCGCCACCGCTGCGCCCAAGGCCCCCAGACCCAGAATAGTGACCTGTCGTTCCTGTGCCAGCGGTGGGGTGCGCGGGGTCCAATCGGTGTCCGTTTTGCGAATGTCCGCGTCCAGCCCCAGATGATAGCGCATCACATGGCCCGTGACCCATTCCACCATCCCCTTGGTCAGCCCCGGGTCCACCATCCGCGCCAGAGGAATCTTCAGCGTCGCGTTATTGGTGATGTTTTCCACCCCCGCCCAGAGGTTCAGCACCGCCTTGGCCCGCGGGTAGGGCGTGAAATCCTGCAAGGGGCTGTTGGGGGCATAGACGATGTAGTCCACGTCTTGCGGGGCGATATCCGTTGATAGGTGAGCCGCGATCCCCGCGGCATCAAGCGCTTGGCGCAGCGGCGTTTCATATGTCACCCAGCGTTCGGGGCGCGCGGCGAAAAGGATATTGAGGGGCATGGGCTTCCTATCTGGGGCGGTGGACATGGGCCGATTGTACAAGGCCAAAAGCCAACAGCAACACCAGCATCGCCGACCCGCCATAGCTGACCAGCGGCAAGGGAACCCCGACAACGGGCGCCAGCCCCATCACCATCGACATGTTCACCGCGAAGAACAAAAAGAAGTTCAGTGCGATGCCAAGGGTCAGCAGCGACGAGAAACGGTCCTTGTTGATCAGCGCTGCCGCGACGCAGAAGACGATGATCAGCGCATAGAGACCCAGCAGGGAGAACCCGCCGACAAAGCCGAACTCCTCGGCCAGGGTGGTAAAGATGAAGTCGGTGTGTTTCTCGGGCAGGAAGTTCAGGCGCGACTGGGTGCCTTGCATGAACCCGCGCCCCGTCCAGCCGCCGGAGCCGAGCGCGATCTTGGATTGCGTGATGTGATACCCCGCGCCCAATGGGTCGGTGCTGGGATCGATAAATGTGTCAATGCGCCGGAACTGGTAATCCTTGATCAGCTGCCACGGCGTGCCGCGGGACTGGAACACCGCCGTCACCAGTCCGACGGCTCCGGTGATGACCACGGCGAAATAGCCCCAGTGCACTCCGGCCAGAAACATCAGCCCGCCGCCCGCTGCCATCAGCAGGATCGCGGTGCCCAGGTCGGGCTGTTTCAGCACCAGTGCCGTGGGGATCAGGATCAGCAGCACCGGCAGCAGCACCCAAAGCGGGCGCGAGGTTTTCTTGGGCGGGAGCCAGTCGTAATAGGCCGCCAGCATCATCACCAGCGTGATCTTCATCAGCTCGGAGGGTTGCAGGCGAAACGATCCGATCTCGATCCAGCGCTGCGCGCCCATACCGACAGCGCCGAAAAGCTCTACCCCGATCAGCAGGATTACGGTCCCGAAATAGGCCACGCCTGCAAGGTTTCGCCAAAGCCAGATCGGCACCATCCCCGCGGCGATCATCAGCGCGATGCCAAGGGCAAAGCGTTTCATCTGCGGTTCGGCCCAGGGGGTAAAGCTGCCACCGGCCACGGAGTAGAGCATCAGGAACCCCACCCCCGAAACAGCGGCCAGCAGGATGGTCAGCGGCCAGTTCAGGTGCAGGATCTTGGCAAATCCCGTGGGGACATGTTTGACCGTATATTCAAGGTAGCTCATGCTTGGTCTTTCCCGCTGAAGTCCGCTTGGGGCTGGATCGCGCGCAGGGCTTTTTGCTGCTCGGCGATGCGGCCGCGGTCGGCGGTGGGGTAGGCCTCTAGGGGCGGTTCGCCGCCATATATCGCTTGCAGTATGACATCGCGGGCGATGGGGGCTGCTGCGGTCGATCCGCCGCCGCCGTGTTCCACCAGCACCGATACTGCATAGCGTGGCTTGTCATAGGGGGCGAAGGCGACAAACAGCGCGTGGTCGCGGCGTTCCCAGGGCAGGTCCTCGTTGCGGCTGACCCCGCGCGCGCGTTCGGCCGCGGTGATGTTGCGCACCTGGCTGGTGCCGCTTTTGCCCGCCATGCGCACACCCTCGGCGATGACGCGCGACCGGTAGCCGGTGCCGCGTCGGTCGTTTACCACCGAATACATGCCCTTGCGCACCTGCCGCATGTTGTTTTCGTTCATGCCTAAAGGCTCGCCCGCGCCGCTGGGTTGTTCGACACCGTCAATGGATTTGATCAGCCGCGGGACCACCGCGCGGTTGGTGGCGATCCGCGCGGTCATCACCGCCAGTTGCAGCGGCGAACTGAGGGTGAAGCCTTGCCCGATAGAGGCATTGACCGTGTCGCCGATCACCCATGAATCGCCTTTGGTCGCTTGCTTCCACTCTTTCGTGGGGGCCAGACCGGCGGCGACCGAGGACAGCGGCAGGTCGTGTTTCCAGCCCAGACCAAAGCGGTTCGCCATGGCCGAGATCTTCTCGATCCCGACTTTCATCGCCAGATCATAGTAATAGACGTCGCAGGATTGCTTGAGCGAGTTCTCGAGGTCGATCCAGCCGTGACCTGCGCGCTTCCAGCAGTGGAAACGGCGACCGCCGACCTCTAGGTGGCCGGGGCAATAGACGGTTTCTTCGGGACCGACGATACCCTCTTCGAGGGCGGCCATGGCCACGACCATCTTGTAGGTGGATCCGGGCGGGTAGGTGCCCTGCACGGTCTTGTTGACCAGCGGGCGGTATTCCGATTGCAGCAGCGGGTTATAATCGGCCGAGGATATCCCCCCGATGAACAGGTTCGGGTCGTAGCTGGGCGAAGACGCATTGGCGACCAGATCGCCGTTCTCGCAATCCATGATCACGACGGCAGCACTTTCGCTTCCCAGCCGGGCCTGCACAAAGTTCTGTAGCTTGGAATCGATGGTGAGCTGCAGATCCGCCCCCGATTGCCCTTCGCGGCGGGCTAGTTCGCGCATCACACGGCCGGTGGCGTTGACCTCGACCTGTTTGGTGCCGGCAGAGCCGCGCAACAGGGATTCCTGTCGGGCCTCTACGTTGATCTTGCCGATCTGGAACCGAGGGATGCGCAGCACGGCATCGGGGTTTTCCAGCGCATCCAGATCGGCTTGGCTCACGCGGCCTACACGGCCGACGATATGCGCAAAGTCCGACCCACGGGGATAGACACGGGTCAGGCCGACCTCGGGGCTGACACCGGGCAGGGCGGGGGCGTTGACCGACACGCGGCTTACCTCGTCCCATGTGACATCATCGGCGACGGTCACCGGCAGGAACGGGGCGGAGCGTTTGATTTCGGCCATCGCGCGGTCGCGCATTTCGGGATCAAGGTCGATGACCTTACCCAGCCGGTCCATCACCGCATCCACATCATCGGCATCCTCGCGTACGATCACGATCCGGTACGACGGCACGTTCTGCGCCAACCGCACGCCGTTGCGGTCAAAGATTTCGCCTCGTGCAGGCGGGATCAACCGGATGTTGATCCGGTTCTCTTCGGCGAGCAGGCGGAACTGGTCAGCCTGATCGACCTGCAAGTAATTCATCCGCGCGGCCAGACCGCCCATGAACAGCAGTTGCGCGCTGCCCAGCAAAACAGCGCGGCGGCTGAGCTTGGAGTGGCTGGCTTCGCTATCGGCCCTGCTGCGTCTCATCTTGGTCTCCTCATGAGCGGTTGCCCATACTGTCCAGATCGCCGGGGGCGGATTTGCGCACGCCCATCAGCGCATGGGTCACAAACACCACAGCCGGATAGGTCAGGATCGTGACGGCCAGTTCAAACAGGCTCAGCGACCATTGTGGCGGTGGGACCAGCAGCAACGATAGCACGATCCGGTTCAGCATCAAAATAGCGATCAGCCATACCGAGACCGCCAGCCATTCCGCGCCAAAGGTGCTGTCGCGCAGGGTGCGACCACGGGTTTTCATATTCTCGCATGCCAGCAACGCCAGCAGCGCCCAGAGGCCGGGCGGGCGTTGCAGCAACAGGTCCGTCAGCAGGAAGGCGACGGCGAGCAGCAGGGCGGGGACATAGTCGGGCCGCCGCACAGACCACGCCAGCGCAAAGGCGATCAGCAGGTCGGGGGCGATCCAGATGCGGTCGCTGCCTTGGTCCAGCAGGGCCCGAAGGCGCGCCTCTGCTGGGTCGATGGTGGCCAGTGGGGGCGACAGCTCGGGCGCGAAGAGCGCGATCGGCTGGGTATCAAGCGGCAGCAGATGGAAGAACAGCAGCACCACCGTCAGCGCCAGAAACGCCGCGCGCATCAGCCACAATCGCAGGGGTGACAGTTCGTCCATCATTCGGTCGCAGGATCAAAGGGCAGGGGCGCGATCATGCCGGTGGCGTCATCCCGCACCACGGCCGCATCCTCGTTCACTTTTTCGGAGCCATGGTGGCGCAGCACGCGCAGGAATTCGAGCCGCTCGAAATCCGCCGCAAGACGCACGCGCAGCCGCCCGCCGGGGTCGGCGGCGACCTGACCGATCAGGATACCCGCAGGAAACACGCCGCCATCGCCAGAGCTGCTGACCCGATCACCGGGACGCACGAGGTCGGGGTTCTCGAGAAAGTCAATCGGTGGCGCGGCGGAGTTGTCGCCCGCAATAATCGCCCGCTGTCCCGACGGCTGGATCACCGCCGGTATGCGGCTAGAGGTATCGGTCACCAGAATGACGCGCGCGGTGTTTTCGCCCACGCCGGAGATACGCCCTACCAGCCCGATGCCGTCCACGGTGGCCCAGCCATCGACAATGCCGTCACGGGCCCCGACGTTCAGCAGCACAGATTGGCGGAAGGGCGAACCGGAGTCCGCCTGCACCACACCGGTGATATGGGTCAAACGCGGATCAAGCCGCACCTTGTTCAGGTCCAGCAAACGGGCGTTTTCCTGTTCAAGCTGTAGCGCCGCTTCTTTCCAGGTCTGCATCTTGCGCAGCTCGGACCGCAGTTCCTGGTTCTGCACAGTCAGACGTTGATAGCTTTGGAAATCGCGGAACAGGTTCACCGTGCCGGTAACAGGGGTCATCGCCCAATCCAGATTGGGGACGATCCGGTCGGTGATCTGCGCGCGAAACCGTTCAACACGGGGGCTATCGATCCGCCACAGCAGAAAGATGCCCGCCAGCACCAGCACGATGACGGCCAGCAGCAAGCGGCGCAGCGGGCGCCCAAAATCGTTCGAAGAGGATCGGTCGATGGCCATGCGTTATACGTTTCCCACCGCGAGGGCAGCGCCGTCCTGCCGCATCACGGGCTGTTATAGCTGCGCTGATTAGCTGTCGTAGTCGATGGCGTGGCGCAGCTGCTTTTCATACTCCAGCGCTTTGCCGGTGCCCAAGGCCACGCAGTTCAACGGTTCATCCGCCACGGAAATGGCCAGCCCGGTCTGTTCGCGCAGCGCCAGATCCAGATCGCCCAGCAAGGCACCGCCACCGGTCAGCATGACGCCACGGTCCACGATGTCAGCCGCCAGATCGGGCGGGGTGGTCTCCAGCGCGGTCATCACCGCTTCGCAGATCTGCTGCACAGGCTCGGCCAGCGCTTCGGCGATCTGCGCCTGGGTCACTTCGATCTCTTTGGGGACACCGTTCAGCAGGTCGCGCCCACGGATCTGCATCGAGGTGCCGCGCCCGTCGTCGGGCATCCGTGCGGTCCCGATAGAGGTTTTCACCCGCTCGGCCGTTGTTTCACCGATCAGCAGATTCTGCTGGCGACGCAGGTAGCTGATGATCGCCTCGTCCATACGGTCGCCGCCCACACGGACAGAGCGTGCATAGACAATATCGCCCAAGGACAGCACCGCGACTTCGGTTGTACCACCCCCTATATCGACAACCATGTTCCCGGTCGGATCGGTGATCGGCATGCCCGCCCCGATGGCCGCGGCAATCGGTTCGGCAATCAGGCCGGCGCGGCGTGCGCCCGCAGACAGCACCGACTGACGGATCGCGCGTTTTTCAACAGGCGTCGCCCCATGCGGCACGCAGACGATGATCTTGGGCTTCGAGAAGGTGGACCGTTTGTGCACCTTGCGGATGAAATGCTTGATCATCTCTTCGGCGGTGTCAAAGTCGGCAATCACGCCCTCGCGCATGGGGCGGATCGCTTCGATGCTGCCGGGGGTCCGGCCCAGCATCAACTTTGCGTCTTCGCCCACGGCCAGCACCTTTTTGACGCCATCCTTGACGTGATAGGCGACAACCGAAGGTTCCGACAGGACGATGCCCTTGCCTTTGACATAAACCAAGGTGTTCGCGGTCCCGAGGTCGATGGCCATATCGGACGAGAACAAACCACGGAATTGATCAAAAACGGACATGGGCAGCAGGACCTTGCAAAAATTCATTTTGGCCCGTCGACTCTGACAAGTCACGGGCTAAACGGCTTATAGGCCGATGAGGTCAAAGACGAAAGGGGGGTTGACCTTTGTGGTGGCATGATGCCGCCACCGCGCTATGGTTTGCGGCAAGCCGGACAATAGGGGGAGAGAGAAATGCAGAAGATTCAAGTTATTGGTGTGCATCACATCACGCTGATGGGCGCGGACCGTCAGACCAGTATCGACTTCTGGGAGGGTCTGCTGGGCATGCCGTTCATCTTCGACCAGCCAAATCTGGACGATCCCGACGAAGGGCACCTGTATTTCGATCCCGGCGACGGCCGGTTGATCACCATCTTTACCAATGAAAACCGCAAACCCGTCTACAGTCGCACGCCGACGGATGCGGGCTGCGTGCATCACCTCGCGTTCGAGGTCGACCGCGCCATGTTTGATCAAGTGCTTGACCGGCTCAAGGAGCGGGGGATCGGCAACTCGGGCGTGAAGGATCGCGGGTTCATGCATTCGATCTACTTCAAGGACCCGCTGGGGTTCCTGATCGAACTGGCCTGCTACACCTTTATCCCGCCGCGCGGATCGTCCCACGCGGAGGTGATGCTAGAGGCGCATAAGCTGCGCGTCGCCCGCGGAGATCACCATATCGAACGCCAGCATCTGGCCGATGCCACAGTGATGATCGTCGAACGCTCGCAACGATCGCTGTCAGAGGATCGCAGCGCCAAGGATCCCTATCGCTAAGGGGCGTCGGGTACCGGTTCAGGCGGGTCAAAAATACCACAAGTAAACGGATCGTAACGGCGGTTTCGCTTGGGAGTTGCGGGCTGATTCCGCTGCGCCTAAGAGCCAAGGTACGAGCAACCGTAAATTGTGCGAAGGAACCAGCATGATCCGTAATATTTTTGTCGCCTCGCTTCTGAGCGTGACCGCAACCGCAGCTGCTGCCGAACTGACCTATGGCACGGCTTTCGCGAAATTCCACGACTTCGACGTTGACGGCGCAGGCACGATCGACGTGAAATCCTTTGGCGGCGGCATCGAATACCGCTACGACAACTTCATCTTCTCGGGTGAGCTGTCGAACATCTCTATCGAGGGTGTCGATATCGATCTGGGTACAGTGGGCGTCGAATACGCTCTGGCCAACGGCTTTAACATCGGCCTCGACTATTCGCGTTTTGACATCGAAGGTTTCGACGCGGATGTCACCAGCCTGTTCGGGTCGTATCAGTCCGGCGCGCATACCTTTGGTGCCGCGATCGGTGATTCCTCCGATCTGAATGACATGACCTTCAGCATCTTCGCCGCTTGGGATGTTACCCCCACCGGCACCGTCGGTCTGGACCTCGTTCACATCGAAAACGAGACGCTTTACGCCGCTTATGCCGATTATGATGTCGCGCAATACAATGTGCAGGCCGACCTGCTGAAACTGGATGATCTGAGCGTTGTCGCTGTCGCAGGCGGCTATGAATTCGCCAACGGCTTCTCTGCTATCGGCTCTGTCGGGTTCCTGGATCTGGGCCCCGAAGACGTGCGGTCGATCACCATCGGCGGTCAGTATGAATTCACCCCCGGTGCGAACGTAGAGCTGGCCTTGGGCCGTCTGGACTTTGACAGTGGCGAGGACGTGGACCAGCTGACTTTCGGCGTGAACTATGAACTGGGTCGCCGTACCTCCAAGCGTCGTTCGCTGGGCAACATCTTTTCAAGCGCGACCGGTACTTTTGCGGGTCTGACAGATTTTTAATCTGCGCTGACAGAACACCAGATACAGAAAAGGCCCCCGACTTCGGGGGCCTTTTTGCGTTCGTGGGGGAAGAGCGGGTGGGTTAGCCCACCACGTCTTTATAGCTGATCTCGCGCTTGTCGGTGCCGCCCTTCTCGCGGCGCACCAACAGACGGTTGAGCGCGTGGATATAGGCGCGGACCGATGCAACCACGGTGTCTGTATCCGCGGACTGACCGGTCACGATGCGCCCGTCTTCCTCGAGCCGGACAGAAACGGTGGCCTGCGCGTCGGTGCCTTCGGTCACGGCGTGCACCTGATACAATTGCAAGCGGGCCGTATGTTCGACCAGCGCCTTGATGCAGTTGAACGAGGCGTCCACAGGCCCGTCACCGGTTTGCGAGGTTGAGGTTTCCGTACCATCCACAGACAGCGACATCTCGGCCTTCTGCGGGCCTTCGGTGCCGCAGACAACGGTCATGCTATTCAGCACAATGCGGTCGCTTTCAGGATCGGTGGCGGTGCGCATCAAGGCGATGAGATCGTCGTCGTAGATCTCTTTCTTGCGGTCGGCCAGTTCCTTGAAACGGACAAACACGTCCTTGAGCTGGTTATCCCCCAGTTCATAGCCGAGGTTCTCCAGCTTCGAGCGCAACGCCGCACGGCCAGAGTGTTTGCCCATCACGATGTTGGTCTCGGTCAGGCCCACGTCTTCGGGGCGCATGATCTCGAATGTTTCGGCGTTCTTGAGCATGCCGTCCTGATGGATGCCGCTTTCATGCGCAAAGGCGTTCTTGCCGACGATGGCCTTGTTGAACTGCACGGCAAAGCCCGAAACAGCGGCAACACGGCGCGAGATATTCATGATCTTGGTGCTGTCGATCTTGGTCTGGAACGGCATGATGTCATTGCGCACTTTCAGCGCCATCACGACCTCTTCCAACGCGGTGTTGCCCGCGCGTTCGCCCAAGCCGTTGATCGTACATTCGATCTGGCGCGCGCCCGCTTCGACGGCGGCAAGGCTGTTGGCCGTCGCCATGCCAAGGTCGTTGTGACAATGAGTGGCAAAGACGATCTCGTCCGCGCCGGGGACATTTTCCAAGAGCTTGCGGATCAGATCGGCGCTTTCGCGCGGCGCGGTATAGCCGACGGTATCGGGGATGTTGATCGTGGTCGCCCCCGCCTTGATCGCGATTTCGACGACACGGTAGAGGTAATCAAGCTCGGTCCGCGTGGCGTCCATCGGCGACCATTGCACATTGTCGCACAGGTTGCGCGCGTGGGTCACCGTTTCGTGGATGCGCTCGGCCATTTCGTCCATCGTGAGGTTCGGAATGGCGCGGTGCAGCGGCGAGGTGCCGATAAATGTGTGGATGCGGGGCTGGGCCGCGTGTTTGACCGCCTCGTAGCAACGATCGATGTCGCCGAACTGGGCGCGGGCCAGCCCGCAGATGACCGAGTTCTTCGACAGCTTCGCGATTTCGCTGACGGCGGCAAAATCCCCTTCGGAGGCGATGGGGAAGCCGGCTTCGATCACGTCGACGCCCATCTCGTCCAGCAGGCCCGCGATCTCTATCTTTTCGGCGTGGGTCATGGTGGCACCGGGGGATTGTTCGCCGTCGCGCAATGTCGTGTCGAAAATCAAGACGCGGTCTTGTTGTGTGGTATCTGTCATCGTTTGGGTTCTTTCATTCTGCTGTATAAATCCGTGGCGCGCGGCACATCCCTCTGAGCGGGCGCGCCGGATGGCACGCTCAGAGGCGGATTAGCAGCAGTAGGTTGGCACGCAGGAAAGTCGCGCAGCGGCGCGGCAGGATCGCAATATGATCGGCGTGTGTCATGGCGACAAGTTATACCCGTGCATTCGCAAATGGGAAGGGGTTTTCTGCGCCCTTTTTTCCGCGCTTGAAGGTGGGCTGTTTTCCGCTACCTCCCCTTGCATGAAACAGGTTTTGATCATCGGGGCGTCGGGCGGTGTCGGTGCCGCCTTGGCCGCCGCTTACGAGGCGCGCGGCGATACGGTCACGCGGCTGTCACGGTCGGTCGATGGGTTCGACATCACGGACGAACGCAGTGTGGACCAGCACTTGGCCGCGCTGGACGGGCCGTTTGATGTGGTGCTGGTGGCCACAGGCGCGCTTGAGATTGACGGTGCCGCACCGGAAAAGACGATCAAGTCCATCAGCCAGAAGGCGATGTTGGACCAATTCGCGTTGAACGCCGTGGGCCCTGCACTGGTGTTGCGCCACGCGGGCGACCTGCTGCGGCGGGACGGGCCTTGTGTCTTTGCCGTATTCTCTGCGCGGGTCGGGTCGATCGGCGACAACCGCATCGGCGGCTGGATCAGCTACCGCAGCGCCAAGGCGGCGGTGAACCAGATCGTGCACACCGCCGCGATCGAACTGACGCGCAGTCACAAGAGCAGCATCTGCGTCGCCCTGCACCCCGGCACGGTCAAGACCGCCTTTACCGCGAAATACCTTGCCCGCCATCCCGCTGTCGCACCGTCGGAGGCGGCGGAAAATCTGCTGGCTGTGATCGACGGGCTGACACCTGCGGACACAGGGCAGTTCTTTGACTGGGCCGGAAAGCCGGTGCCATGGTAGGGCGTTTGGTGCTGGTTCTGGGCGACCAGCTGACAGAAACGCTCAGCGCCTTGGCGCAGGCGGATAAGGCGCGCGATACCGTCGTGATGGCCGAGGTCGCGGACGAGGCGGCCTATGTCCGGCATCACCCCAAGAAGATCGCCCTGATCTTTGCCGCGATGCGCAAGTTTGCCCATGCGTTGGAACAGGACGGCTGGACGGTCGCCTATACGCAACTGGACGATACGGATAACGCGGGCTCTATCGTGGGGGAATTGCTGCGCCGTGCCGCGCAGACAGGGGCAAGCGAGGTGCTGGCGACAGAGCCGGGGGAGTGGCGCTTGATCGACAAGCTGAAATACGCGCCGTTGAAGGTGCATCTGCTGCCCGACGACCGCTTTCTTGCCACTCATGCCGAATTCGAGGCATGGGCCGAAGGCCGCAAAGCGCTGCGGATGGAGTATTTCTACCGCGAGATGCGCCGCAAGACCGGCCTGCTGATGGCGGGGGACCAACCCGCTGGCGGCAAGTGGAACTTCGACCACGACAACCGCAAAGCCGCGCCCGAGGATGTCACCGTAGATGGCCCTCTGCGGTTCGACCCCGATGCCACCACCCGCGAGGTGCTGGAGCTGGTTCAAGCGCGTTTCGGCGATAACTTCGGCGCGCTAGAGCCTTTCTGGTTCGCCACCACCCGCGCCGAGGCGCTGCAAGCGCTGGACCATTTCATCGCGAACGCCCTGCCACGTTTTGGCGACTATCAAGACGCGATGCTGAACGAGAATGAATTCCTGTATCACGCGATCCTGTCGCCCTACCTCAACATCGGGTTGCTGAACGTGACCGAGATTTGCGAGGCCGCTGCCGACGCCTATGCCTCAGGTCACGCCCCGATCAACGCCGCCGAAGGGTTCATCCGGCAGATCATCGGCTGGCGCGAGTATGTGCGGGGCATCTATTTCCTTGAGGGGCCAGACTATACCGCCCGCAATATTCTGGGGCACGACCGCGACCTGCCGTGGTTCTACTGGGGTGGCGAAACGCAGATGAACTGTGTGGCCAAGGCCGTAGGACAGACCAGAACCCAAGCCTATGCGCATCATATCCAGCGGCTGATGGTGACAGGCAACTTTGCCCTGCTGGCGGGGATTGATCCGGCGCAGGTGCATGAATGGTATCTGGCGGTCTATGCCGACGCCTTTGAATGGGTAGAGGCCCCCAATACCATCGGCATGAGCCAATTCGCCGACGGCGGCGTCATCGCGTCCAAGCCCTATGTCTCGTCCGGGGCCTATATCAACCGCATGTCGGATCACTGCAAAAGCTGCCACTATTCAGTCAGCGCAAAGACGGGTGACACCGCCTGCCCGTTCAACCTGCTTTACTGGCACTTTCTGGACCGCCATCGCGACCGGTTCTCGAACAATCCGCGCATGGGCAATATGTACCGCACGTGGGACCGGATGGACGCCGACAAACGCAAGACAGTTCTGGCCGAAGGCGATGCCTTGCTCGCCCGTCTGGACGCGGGCGAAGTGATCTAGCCGTCGTTGCTTTCGGCCGCATCCGTACTGTCGGCGGGTGCCTCTGACGGAGTGTCGGCCTCTGTCGGTGCCTCATCCGTGGCGTCAGGCGTGGGCACCGCACCAGCATCCTCGGCAGGGGCTGTGCCCGTTTCTTGCAGCGCGCCGTTGACCCACTGGCCCGAGACTTCTTCGCCCGATTTATAGCGCATGGTGCCCTGACCCTGACGTTTGCCGCCCTCGAACGCGCCTTCGTAGATATCGCCGTTGGGGTAGGTGGCGGTGCCGGTGCCCTCGATCTCTCCGCCGGACCACTGGCCGTCATAGGTGAACCCATCGGGCATGGTGATCTTGCCCGTGCCGTCGCGTAGCCCGTCGACAAAGCCGCCGGTGTAGACGGTGCCATCGGGATAGGTCGCGGTGCCCATGCCGTTGCGTTGGCCGTCTTTCCAGCTGCCGTCATACTTATAGCCGTCGGCATAGGTCATCACACCCTGACCGTCGTTGCGCGCGTTCTTGAACCCGCCCTCGTAGACGATGCCGTTGGGGTAGGTCGCGCGGCCTTCGCCTTCGATCACGCCCGCGACCCATGACCCTTCGTAGGTTGATCCGTCGGGATAGGTGATCTTGCCCTCCCCATCGGCCAGATCATCGCGGAAACTGCCCTCGTAGACAGAGCCGTCGGGGTAGGTCACCTTGCCTGTGCCTTCGATCTGCCCGGCAACCCATGATCCGGTGTAGACATAGCCATCTGTGCCGGTGAACGTGCCCTGACCCTCGCGGCGGTCGTCCTCGAAGCCGCCCTCGTAGGTGTCGCCATTGGCATAGGTCACCTTGCCCGTGCCCTGGCGCTGACCGGCGACCAGATCGCCTTCGTAGACATCGCCATTGGGTTGGGTCAGCGTGCCGGTGCCGTCGATCTGCCCATTTTTCCACTGGCCGGTATAGGTCAGCCCGTCGGGCATGGTCAGCGTGCCCGTGCCATTGCGTTCGCCATCGGCGATGTCACCGTCATAGAGCGCGCCATCGGGATAGGTGATCTTGCCCACGCCCTGCTTGACGCCATCGACCCAGTCGCCCTGATATTCATACCCGCCGGGGGATTGCATGACGCCCTTGCCGTGGTGGTTGGCATTGCGGAACGACCCTTCGTAGCGCACCCCGTTGGCATAAAGCGCGATGCCCTGACCGGTGATCGCACCGGCCTCCCATTCGCCCTCATAGGTGCCGCCATCGGCAAAGGTGATCTTGCCGAAACCGTCCGGTTTGCCCTTTTCAAAGTTGCCCTCGTAGACAGACCCGTTGGGGAAACGCGCGACACCTTTGCCCTTGATCTCTCCGTCCACCCAGGCACCTTCGTATTCATAGCCGTTGGGCAGCGTATAGGTGCCGGTCCCGTGCTGTACGCCGTCCTTGAACGTCCCCTCATAGACGCCGCCATCGTCGTATTGCTTGCTTTGAACCTCTCCGTCCTGCGCAAGCGCGGGGAAGGGCAGCAGCCCAAGGCAAAGGATCAGCGGGGTCAGGGTCAATTTCGTCATACAGCAACTTTCAAAAGAGAGTGCGGCCAAGAGCGGCGGGCGAGTTTGTTAACGCTTAGCCTATTCAATGGCCTGCAAGGGGGCAATCGTCTTTTGCCCGGCGGTGCGCCTTGGCCTTTCACTTGGCGCGTGATCTGCTACATCACTTGCGTAGATTATCGAAGGACCGCCCTATGACATCGCGTTTTCGCATCACGCTTGGCCAGTTGAACCCCACCGTCGGGGATCTGGCCGGAAACGCAGACCTCGCGCGGGAGGCCTGGGCGCAGGGCAAAGAGGCGGGTGCCGATCTGGTAGCTTTGCCCGAGATGTTTCTGGCCGGGTATAACGCGCAAGATCTGGTGATGAAGCAGGCGTTCCAGCTGGATGTGATGACCCATCTCGAAGCGCTGGCGGCTGATTGTGCCGACGGGCCCGCGCTGGCCATCGGTGCGCCCTGGGTCGAAGGGGCCAAGCTCTATAATGCCTATCTGATCCTCAGAAACGGCAAGATCGCCAGCCGTGTCTTCAAGCACAACCTGCCGAACGAGACCGTGTTCGACGAGGTGCGCATCTTCGACAGCGCGCCTTTGGGTGGGCCGTACGCCGTTGGCGATACCCGCATCGGCAGCCCGATCTGCGAAGACGCATGGCACCCCGATGTGGCCGAAACGCTGGCCGAAACCGGGGCGGAGTTCCTGCTGGTGCCCAACGGATCGCCCTATTATCGCGGCAAATTCGAGACGCGGTTGAACCATATGGTCGCCCGCGTGGTCGAAACTGAACTGCCGCTGATCTACCTCAATATGGTGGGCGGTCAGGATGATCAGGTCTTTGACGGGGCGAGCTTTGCGCTGAACCCCGGCGGCAAGCTGGCGTTCCAGATGCCCGCCTTTGACGCGCAGATCGCGCATGTCGATCTTGAACAGACCCCCGAAGGCTGGCGCGTGGTCGAGGGCGAGAAGGCGCATATGCCGTCGGACCTTGAGCAGGATTACCGCGTCATGGTGCAGGGCTTGCGCGACTACATGGGCAAGACCGGGTTCAAGAAAGTGTTGCTGGGTCTGTCGGGCGGGATCGATTCGGCGATTGTGGCGACGATCGCGGTTGATGCGCTTGGCGCTGATAATGTGCGCTGTGTGATGCTGCCGTCTGAATATACCTCCCAAGCCTCGCTGGATGATGCTGAAGCCGTCGCCAAGGCGCTTGGCTGCCGCTACGATTATGTGCCGATTGCGCAAGGCCGTGCCGCGATCACCGACACGCTGGCCCCGCTGTTCGAGGGCACTAAGCCTGACCTGACCGAGGAGAACATCCAGTCGCGCCTGCGCGGTTTGCTGTTGATGGCGGTCAGCAACAAGTTCGGCGAGATGCTTTTGACCACGGGCAACAAGTCAGAGGTGGCGGTGGGCTATGCCACGATCTATGGCGACATGGCGGGGGGCTATAACCCCATCAAGGATATGTATAAAACCCGCGTCTTCGACAGCTGCCGCTGGCGCAACGAGAACCACCGCGACTGGATGAAGGGCCCAGAGGGAGAGGTGATCGCGCCGCGCATCATCGACAAGCCGCCCTCGGCCGAGCTGCGCGAGGACCAGAAAGACAGCGACAGCCTGCCCGACTATCCCGATCTGGACGCGATGCTGACGATCCTTGTGGATGATGACGGGTCCATCGCCGATTGCGTGGCGGCGGGCTTTGACCGCGAGGTTGCCAAAAAGGTCGAACACCTGCTCTATATCAGTGAATACAAACGGTTCCAGTCCGCCCCCGGCCCGCGTTTGACCAAGGGCGCGTTCTGGTTGGACCGCCGCTATCCCATCGTGAACCGCTGGCGCGACCCCAGTTGACCGCGCGGGCGACGCTGCACGTTATCTAGACAATGGTGCCGCGCTGTGACAAGCCAGCGGCCAATCAGGAGAACCCAATGACCATCACCCGCTTCGCCCCGTCCCCGACCGGCTATATCCACGTAGGCAACCTGCGCACGGCGCTGATGAACTATCTGATCGCCCGCAAGAACGGCGGAGAGTTCATCCTGCGGATCGACGACACCGACCCGGTGCGCAGCAAGGAAGAATACGTCGACGGTCTGAAAGAAGACCTGACATGGCTCGGCCTGCATTGGGACCGCGTTGAGCGTCAGTCCGAACGGTTGGACAAATACCACGCCGCCGCGGACGAGCTGCGCAAGATCGGGCGTTTCTATGAAGCCTGGGAAACCCCGACCGAGCTGGACCTCAAGCGCAAGAAACAGCTGAACATGGGCAAGCCGCCGGTCTATGACCGCGCCGCGTTGAACCTGTCGGATGCCGAAAAAGCCAAGCTGCGCGACGAACGCGGCCCCGGTGTGTGGCGTTTCAAGCTGGATCAGGAACGGATCGAGTGGAAAGACGGTATCCTGGGCGATATCTCGATCGATGCGGCGTCGGTGTCCGACCCTGTGTTGATCCGCGGCGACGGGCAGATCTTGTATACACTAGCGTCTGTGGTCGATGATACCGAGATGGGCGTGACCAATGTCGTGCGCGGGTCCGACCATGTGACCAACACGGCGACACAAATCCAGATCATGCAAGCGCTTGGCGGCACCGTGCCGACCTTTGCGCACCATTCGCTGCTCACCGGTCCGCAGGGCGAGGCGCTGTCGAAACGTCTGGGCGTGCTGGCGCTGCGCGACCTGCGTGAGCGCGGTGTGCATCCTTTTGCGCTGCTGTCGACAATGGCGCGCCTGGGCTCTTCGGACCCGATTGAACTGCGCACCGATATGGAGAGCCTGATCGACGGTTTCGACATTGAACGATTTGGCTCTGCGCCGACCAAATTCGACGTCGAGGACCTGTTCCCCATGACCGGCCGCTATCTGCAGACCCTCCCGCTTGAGGCCGTCGCAAGCGACATCGCCGCCCTCGGTGTGCCCGAGGACAAGGCCGCGCTGTTCTGGCAGGTCACCCGCGAAAACATCACCACGCTGCACGATCTGAAAGGCTGGTGGCAGATGTTCAGCGAAGGCGCAGAGCCTGTGATCGCAGACGAGGATAAAGAGTTCGTCGCCGAAGCCTTGGCGCTTCTGCCCGAGGGCGAGTTCGACGAAAGCACCTGGGGCACATGGACGGCCGCCGTGAAAGAGCAGACCGGCCGCAAGGGCAAGGGGCTGTTCATGCCGCTGCGTCTGGCGCTGACTGGCAAACCCCACGGCCCCGACATGGCGGCGGTGTTGCCGTTGCTGCAAGTCGTGAAGGCACGCGGGTGAAACGGGCCGGGTTCACGGGCGCAAGTTCGGGAGCCTTCGGCGAGAGTTTATCTGGCAAAATGAAGCCGCTGTCGGCTGACATAGGGCGCGTCCATCATGGTTGATGGGCGCGCCAAATTTTTGTCGGGCAATCTGTTCGGCCATGTCGCCAATATGTCTTTGCTGGCCTCTGTCGGGCTGGTGGCGGTGTTTCTTGTCGATTTCGTCGACATGATTTTCATCTCTATGTTGGGCAAGGCAGAGCTGGCGGCGGCCATCGGCTATGCCGGTGCGATCTTGTTTTTCACCACCTCCTTCGGGATCGGGTTGGGCATCGCGGCGGGGGCCTTGGTCGCGCGGGCCTTGGGGCAGGACAACGCGCAACTCGCGACAGAGAGGACAACTCATGCGCTGTGCTATGGCGCGGTCTTTGGCGTGATCTTTGCGCTTTGTGTGTTCCTGTCGCTGGATGTGCTGGTCGGCTGGGTTGGCGCAGGCGGTGAGACGGCGGCGCTGGCGGTAGATTTCCTGCAGATCGTCGTGCCGTCGGTGCCATTTCTGATGGTTGGTATGATGGGCAGCGCGATCCTGCGGGCCCATGGGGATGCACGGCGGGCGATGATGGCGACGATCGCGGGGGGCATCGTGAATGCCATCCTCGATCCGATCCTGATCTTTACCTTTGATCTGGGCCTGACCGGTGCGGCTTGGGCGTCTTTTGTGGCGCGGGTGGTGATTGCCTATACCGCCCTGATGCCAATTGTGCGCCACTATGGCGGGATCGCGATGCCGCGCCCCGCGGGGCTATGGTGCGATCTGATGCCTGTGTTGTCTATCGCGGTGCCCGCCATTCTGACGCAGGTCGCCACGCCGGTGGGGCAGGCCTATGTGACCCGTGCAATGGCGGCCTATGGCGAGGATGCTGTCGCAGGCATGGCGATTGTCAGCCGCATGATGCCCGTCGCCTTTGCCGTGATCTTTGCCCTGTCGGGGGCGGTAGGGCCGATCATCGGGCAGAACTTTGGCGCGGGCGATCTGGGGCGGGTCAAGCGGACCTATGCCGCGGGGGTCAATTTTGCCGCTTTGGTGATCGTCGTCATCTCGGCCGCGCTGTTTGCGTTCCGCGCGCCGCTGGCGGCGATGTTTGATGCGCAGGGGATCACCTTGACGTTGATCTATCTGTTCTGCGGGCCGCTGTCCCTGGCGTTCTTTTTCAACGGTGTGTTGTTCGTGTCGAATGCGGCGTTCAACAATATGGGCCACCCCTACTATTCGACCGTGACCAACTGGGGTCGCAACACGCTGGGGATGATCCCGCTGGTCTGGGGTGGCAGCCTGCTGTTCGGGGCCCCCGGTGTGCTGATCGGGCAGGCGGCGGCGGGGGTGCTGTTCGGGGCGCTGGCCTGGGTGCTCGCGCGGCGGATGATCGCGCAAGGGGGGCAGCGCAAACGCGCCAAGCCCGCAGCTTTCGCCCGCGACGGGCGGTTGATGTCGCTACTGCACCTGCGCCGATAGGCGGGTCAGATGCTGGTCGACCAGCGCGGTTTCCTGCGCGGTAAGCTCTTGCGCACGCGGATATTTCGGCGCGGCGCGGTCGTTCAGGATCGGCGTATCCCAGCCCCGCGTCGTGTCAAAGAAGCGCTGCACCCCGTCGATGCCATATTCGCGCAGGAACCCCTGCACCACCACATCAAGATAGCTGAGCAAGATGGTATGGTCGCCCGATGTCACATGGGTGTCTGTAGGCACGGAATAATGCGCCATATCGGGGGCCGGGATGATGTCATGCACCACCGCCCCGTTCGATCCGATGCGATCATAATTGGTTTCGCGCGTATCCAGCGCCACCCAATCGGCACCGGGGACCGCCGCGATCAACCCGTCGATCACGGTGCCCTCTTCGGGCAGCACGCTCAGGAACACATGCGCGGCACCTTCGATGCGCACCCAAAGCCGGTGCCAGCCGCGAAGCTGCGCCGGACGGGCGTCTGGATAGGCGTGGGTATTGCGGTTTACGAGGCTGCCGTAGCCGAAGAAATATGGTGTCATGCGGGTGTTTTGGCGCCGCTGCGCGATGATGTCCACATCTTGCACGCGCAGCACCCGACGAGCTGCCCAATATCGCGGCACCGGATGAAAGTTTTCGCGCCGCCCTATCAACTTTGCTTGACGCAACGCCGCGTTCCGGCATAGCACTTGCCCACACCGTTACGGGAGAACCGGCGCAAGCCGGTGCCGAAGGAGCAACCGCCCCGGAAACTCTCAGGCCAAAGGACCGCAACGGGACCTAACAACTCTGGAGAGTGACGCGACAGCGTCCGCCGAAGGGATAACGATCTCAGGCGAAAGGACAGAGGGGGCATTTGACAGGCTGCATTCCCGCGGTCTGCTGGGTGCCAGTATGGTCGATGGCCTTCTGGATAGGGAAAGGCCGCGTGACCATGAGCGATTTGCAACAGACACCGCTATACGATCTTCATCTGGAACTGGGGGGCAAGATGGTGCCCTTTGCGGGCTATTCCATGCCTGTGCAATATCCGATGGGCGTGATGAAAGAGCACCTGCACACTCGCGCCGCAGCGGGGGTCTTTGACGTCAGCCACATGGGGCAGGTGATGGTGACCGGCCCGTCGTGGGACGCTGTGGCGTTGGCGTTCGAGACATTGGTGCCGATGAATGTGCTGGGGCTGGAAGACGGGCGGCAGCGCTATGGGTTCTTCACCAATGACGCCGGCGGGATCGAGGATGACCTGATGTTCGCGCGCCGTGGGGATGACCTGTTTGTTGTGGTCAACGCCGCCTGCAAGGATGCCGATATCGCACGCATGAAAGCCGCGTTGGAGCCCGAGATCACCGTGACCCCGATCACCGACCGCGCGCTGGTGGCTGTGCAGGGCCCGGCGGCGGGGGCGGCTGTGGCGTCGCTTGATGCCGCTGCGGACGGAATGCGGTTCATGGATTTCGGCACATTGACGCTGGACGGGGTAGAGGTCTGGGCCTCGCGGTCGGGCTATACCGGCGAGGATGGCTTCGAGATTTCGGTGCCGGAGGCCCACGCCGAAGCGCTGGTCCGCCGGTTGCTAGAGATCGAGGGTGTGGAACCCATTGGTCTGGGCGCGCGGGATTCGCTGCGGCTTGAGGCGGGCTTGTGTCTTTATGGCAATGACATCGACGCGGGCACCAATCCGGTAGAGGCCAGCCTGACCTGGGCGATCCAGAAAGCGCGCCGCGCCGGTGGTGAACGCGCGGGCGGCTACCCCGGTGCCGATGCCGTTCAGGCGGCGTTTGACGATGGTGTCGACCGCAAGCGTGTCGGTCTGGCCCCCGAAGGCCGTGCGCCGATGCGCGACGGGACACCGCTGTTTGACGCGGCGACAGGGGGCACGCAGGTGGGCGAGGTCTCCTCGGGCAGTTTCGGGCCGACGGTAGGCGGGCCTGTCGCAATGGGCTATGTCAGTGAGGCGCAGGCGGGTATTGATACGATGCTGTGGGGCGAAGTCCGTGGCAAGCGTCTGCCGGTGACCGTTGCCAAGCTGCCCTTTGTTGCGGCGAATTTTAAAAGATAATCTAGCGAAGGATGAAAGAATGAAGTTTACCGAAGAGCACGAATGGCTGCGGGTTGAAGGCGACGAGATCGTCGTTGGCATCACCATTCACGCCGCCGAACAACTGGGCGACGTGGTGTTTGTCGAACTGCCCGACGAAGGCACGACCGTCAGCAAGGACGACGAGGTCGTCGTGATCGAATCCGTCAAGGCTGCGTCCGATATTCTGGCGCCGATCGATGGCGAGATCATCGAGGTCAACAGCACGCTGTCCGACAACCCCGCGATGGTGAATGACGATCCGCAGGGCGAGGCGTGGTTCTTCAAGATGAAGGCGTCCGATCCAAGCCAGATGGACGAGTTCATGGACGAAGCCGCCTATCAGAAGTTCATCGGGTAAATCCCGCTGCCCCCGTCGGAGCCTCCGGCGGGGATTTTTATACCATTTGGAAGAGGGGCCCCGCGCCATGGTTTTCAAACCGACCGAATATTTGCCGTATGATTTTGCCAATCGCAGACATATCGGGCCGTCCCCGGCAGAGATGTCGGACATGTTGAAAACCGTCGGCGCACAGAGCCTTGCCGCGTTGATCGATGACACGATGCCCGCGCAGATCCGCCAGAAAGAGCCGCTGGATTTCGGCAAGCCCATGTCAGAGCGCGAAGTGCTGGAATACATGCGCGTGGTGGCGGGCAAGAACAAGGTGCTCACCTCGCTGATCGGGCAGGGCTATCACGGCACGGTGACGCCGCCTGCGATCCAGCGCAATATTTTTGAAAACCCCGCATGGTACACGGCCTACACCCCCTATCAGCCCGAGATCAGCCAGGGGCGTCTTGAGGCGCTGTTGAACTTTCAGACCATGGTCAGCGATCTGACCGGGCTTGAGGTCGCCAATGCGTCCTTGCTGGACGAGGCGACGGCCTGTGCCGAGGCGATGACCATGGCGCTGCGCCTGTCGAAATCGAAGGCCAAGGCGTTCTTCGTCGACCGCGATTGCCACCCCCAGAACATCGCCGTGATCCAGACCCGCGCAGCCCCGCTGGATATAGAGGTGATCATCGGCGACCCTGACAAAATGGACGCGAGCGCTGTCTTCGGGGCGCTGTTCCAGTACCCTGGCACCTACGGCCATGTGCGCGACTTTACCGATCATATGGCCGCGCTGCATGAGGCCGGTGCCTTGGGTGTCGTATCCGCCGATCCGATGGCGCTGACGTTGCTGAAAGAACCCGGTGCCATGGGGGCCGATATCGCCGTCGGGTCCACCCAGCGGTTTGGCGTGCCCGAAGGTTATGGCGGTCCGCATGCGGCCTATATGGCATGCAAGGATGCCTATAAGCGCGCAATGCCGGGGCGGATTGTTGGCGTGTCAATCGATGCGCATGGCAACCGCGCCTACCGTCTGTCCCTGCAGACCCGCGAGCAGCACATCCGCCGCGAAAAGGCGACCTCTAACGTGTGCACGGCGCAGGCTTTGCTGGCGGTGATGGCGTCGATGTATGCGGTGTTCCACGGGCCAGAAGGCCTTAAGGCGATTGCCCAGCGTATTCACCGCAAGACCGTGCGTTTGGCCAAGGGGTTGGAGAGTGCCGGGTTCAAGGTCGATCCGAAAGTTTATTTCGACACGGTCACTGTCGACGTCGGCCCCTTGCAGGCGGCTGTGATGAAATCGGCGGTGGATGAGGGGATCAACCTGCGCCGTGTCGGCGAAACCCGGGTGGGCATCAGCCTTGACGAGCGGACGCGACCGGAAACCATCGAAGCGGTTTGGCGGGCATTTGGCCTGCGGCAGGCTGATGACGATTTCACACCCGAATACCGTGTGCCGAACGAGATGCTGCGCAGCTCTACCTATCTCACCCATCCGATCTTCCACATGAACCGCGCCGAGACCGAGATGATGCGCTACATGCGCCGTCTGGCCGACCGTGACCTGGCGCTGGACCGTGCGATGATCCCGCTGGGGTCTTGCACGATGAAGCTGAACTCGGCTGCGGAGATGATGCCCGTTAGCTGGCGCGAGTTCTCGATGATCCACCCGTTTGTGCCGCAGGATCAGGCGCTTGGCTATAAGCATATGATCGACGACCTGTCGGCCAAGCTTTGTGACATCACCGGGTATGACGCGATTTCCATGCAGCCGAATTCCGGCGCACAGGGGGAATATGCGGGTCTGCTGGCGATTGCGTCCTATCACCGTGCCAATGGGCAGGGGCATCGCAACATCTGCCTGATCCCCATGTCGGCCCATGGCACCAACCCCGCCAGCGCCAATATGGTCGGCTGGAAGGTGGTCGTCATCAAGACAGCGGCCAATGGTGACATTGATCTGGATGACTTCCGCGCCAAGGCGGAGAAGCACAGCGAGAACCTTGCCGGTTGCATGATCACCTATCCCTCGACCCACGGCGTGTTTGAGGAAACCGTGACCGAAGTGACCAAGATCACGCATGAGCACGGCGGTCAGGTCTATATTGACGGGGCGAATATGAACGCCATGGTCGGTCTGGCGCGTCCGGGTGATGTGGGCGGCGATGTCAGCCACCTGAACCTGCACAAGACCTTCTGCATTCCCCATGGGGGCGGTGGCCCCGGCATGGGCCCGATTGGCGTGAAATCACACCTCATCGCGCATGTGCCCGGTCATCCGAACGGCGGTGAGGGCGCTGTTTCGGCGGCGCCCTACGGGTCGCCATCGTTGCTGCCGATCTCGTGGTCTTATTGTCTGATGATGGGCGGTGACGGGCTGACGCAGGCGACGCGGGTGGCGATCCTGAACGCCAACTACATTGCCAAGCGGCTCGAAGGGGCGTTCGAGGTGCTGTACAAGGGGCCGACGGGGCGCGTTGCGCATGAATGTATCTTTGACGTGCGCCCGTTCGAGGATAGCGCAGGCGTGACGGTCGATGACATCGCGAAACGTCTGATCGACGCCGGCTTCCATGCGCCAACGATGAGCTTCCCTGTCGCAGGCACGCTGATGGTCGAACCGACCGAGTCGGAAACCAAGGCCGAGCTGGACCGTTTCTGCGACGCGATGCTCGCGATCCGTGACGAGATCCGCGCAATCGAGAACGGCGATATGCCGCGCGAGAACAACGCGCTCAAGAACGCGCCGCACACGGTCGAGGATCTGGTCGGCGAGTGGGATCGTCCCTACACGCGCGAGCAGGGCTGCTTCCCCCCCGGTGCGTTCCGCGTCGACAAATACTGGCCTCCGGTCAACCGTGTCGACAACGTGCATGGCGACCGCAACCTGATCTGCACCTGCCCCCCGATGGAGGAATACGCAGAGGCGGCTGAGTAAGCTGTTCCCTATATATGTGATCGAACGGGTGCGGGGGAAACCTCGCGCCCGTTTTGCATTGGGGGCTCAGTCGTCGGCGAGGAAGGCAAAGACCTTGCGCAGGCGGTTCCATGTCGTTTTGTCCGGCGCCACCAGAATATGCCCTGTGCGCAGCGTCGCGTCATAGGGGCCGCCCGACAGCATCTCGACATGGGCACCGGCTTGGGCGCAGATCAACGCGCCGGCAGCGTGGTCCCAAGGGTGCAGCGTCCCGCTGAGCACGAAATCGGCGTGCCCTTGGGCGACAGTACGGTATTCATGCGCCGAGCAACGTAGCGAGTTCACCTTGGCAAAGCTGGGCAATGTGGCCGCGACTTTGCCCCGCAGGTCTTTGCTGAAGTTCCCCAGCGGGACGAAACCGCTGAGGTCCTCGATCTGTTTGCCCATGCTGACCCGCAGCGGGCGCGACTGCCCAAGGGCGCGTTCAAAGCGCGGCGTGCTGGTGTCATCGCTGATCACCCAGTCGTCATTGACCGGGTCATAGATGACGCCGAAGGCCGGTTTGCCAAAGCGCGTGACCGCAAGGATCATGCCGAAGGTGGACAGCCCGTGGGCGAAATTCGATGTGCCGTCGATGGGATCGAGGATAAAGGCCAGCGGGGCGTCGGCGATCTTGTCCTGCAGGGCGGGGTCGGCCGATACGGCCTCTTCGCCAATGATCAGCGCATCCGGATAGGCCGCGGCGAGGGCGCGGGTGATCATTGCCTCGGCCGCCAGATCGGCAGCGGTGACCAGATCATGGGGGCCGGATTTGGTGTCGATGTCAGCGGGGGCGAGGTTGCGGAAACGCGGCAGCACCTCGGCCCGTGCGGCACGGCGCAGGACATTCACCACATGCGTTTGCTGGGCTGCCGTCAGAACGGGTGGCAGGGGGGCGGGCAGTGTCTGGGTGGTCTGCGTCATTGTTGTATCCCTCTTTCGGTCTATCGGTTCCATCTATTCGCGGGCGCGCAGCACCTGTGCGGGTCTGGCGTTCAAGGCTTTGATCGCAAAGCCAAGCGAGGCAAGGATCGACGCCAGCGCGCCACCAGTGACGATCAGCAGCGCCGAAGGCCAAACCACGGCAAAGCTGGTGTCCATCACAAAGCGGCTCACGGCCCATCCGCCCAAGATACCTGCCAGCAGGGCAACGGTACCGGCGAAGAGCCCCAGCAGAGCGGCACGCATCAGAAAGCTGGCGGCGATGCTGCGGCGCGAGGCCCCCAGGG
Organism: Sulfitobacter sp. SK025; assembly: GCF_003352105.1. Lineage (NCBI taxonomy): Bacteria > Pseudomonadati > Pseudomonadota > Alphaproteobacteria > Rhodobacterales > Roseobacteraceae > Sulfitobacter > Sulfitobacter sp. SK025. The sequence continues at coordinate 758,378 of NZ_CP025808.1, forward strand.
TTTTCAGCAAAGCGGCCTCATAGCGACGGGCATCCGCCCCGGCGGCGGCTGCCCCGATCAATACCAGAAAGCCGGTCAGAAGAGTAGCCGCCGCGCCGTAGGATGTCGCCGCAGCCAACCCGCTAAGCACCGCTGCCACGCGGTCGATCGCGTCGCGCACGCGGATCGCGGTGATGTTGGGGTAGGCGGTGGCCAGATCGCGCAGGATCGGTGCCTCGGCCTCTGCATCGGCGTAGACGGTCGAGATATAGGTATGCGGCGCGCCGGTCAGGGCGGCGGGGTTCATAGTCAGGATAAACCCGATCCCCGCGGTCGAGAAGTCGACCTCTTGGAAGCTGGCGATGGTGCCGGTGATGTCGCGCCCCAGCACGTTGATGGTCAGCGTATCGCCAAGCTCTAACCCGATCTCCTCGGCCTCTTCGGCGGCAAAGCTAATGAGCGGCGGGCCGTCATAGTCAGGCGCCCACCATTCGCCCGCGGTGATCACCGTGTCGTCATCGGGGGCCTCGGCATAGGTTAGCCCGCGGTCGCCGCGCACCACCCAGTGATCGCCCGCGACCTCTTTGGCGGGCCTGCCGTTGATCTGGGTCACGACGCCGCGCAGCATTGGCGCGCTGTCGATGCGGCGCACCGCGGGGTCGTCGGTCAGCCGTTTGGTATAGCCGTCGATCTGGTCTTTCTGGATGTCGACAAAGAAATACGACGGGGCCACATCGGGCAGGTTGCCCGAGATCGCCTGCCGCAGGTTGCCGTCGATCTGCCCCACGGCGGCCAGCACCGACAGGCCGAGCCCCAGCGAGAGCACCACGGCCCCGGCACCTTCGCCACTGCCGCCAATCGCGGCCAAGGCCCAACGCAGCCGCGGTCGCCCCCGTGCCAGAACCGCGGCGCGTTGTGCGAGGAACCGCACCAGCAGCGCCGCCAGCGTGAGTATCCCGAGCGCGCCTGCGATGCCGCCCAATGTCCACAGCGTCAGCCACCAACTGCCATTGAACCACCCCGCCAGCGCGACCAGCAGCGCCACAGTCATCACGATAATCGCCACATAGCGCGGCGCCGGAAAACGCGCGGCCCCGTCCCATGCATCGCGAAACAGGGTCGCCGCGCGGATGTTCTCGCTGCGGGCCAGCGGCCACAGCGTGAAGGCAAAGGCAGTCAGCAACCCGTAAATCGCTGCCTCGGCCAAGGGTGCCGGATAGATGGCAAAGGCCGCAGGGATCGGCAGCCGCGCAGAGATCAGCGGCGCAAAGACCAGCGGGGCCACCGCCCCAAGCACCACGCCGATGGCGACGCCCAGAAGCGATAGGGCACCGATCTGCATGAAATATGTCTGGAAGATCGTCGCGCGGTCTGCCCCTAGCGCGCGGAGCACGGCGATCACCTCGGTCTTGCCGGTGAGGTAAGATCGGACCGCAGCCGATACGCCCACACCGCCCACAGCCAGACCGGATAGGCCCACAAGGATCAGAAACGCTGTCAACCGTTCGACAAAGCGCGACACCCCCGGTGCCCCGTTGCGCGCATCGGTCCAGCGCATCCCGCTGTTTTCGAACCGCGCACGGGCGGCAGAGCGCAGTTGATCAAGGTCGGTATCGGCTGGCAGCAGCATCCGGTATTTGGAGTTGAACAGCGTCCCTTCCGCCAGCAGGCCGGCCCCGTTCAGCGCCTCGGTCCGGAGCAGGGTGCGGGGCCCAAGGGCAAAGCCGCTGGCGGCACTGTCGGGTTCGCGCACGATCAGGGCGGAGAGGCGGAATTCCTTGACGCCAAGTTTGAAGGTGTCGCCGGGGGACAGGCCCAGACGGTCTGACAAGGCGCGCTCCATCACCGCGCCGGACAGGCCGTTTTCCAGCCCAAGCGCCTGTTCAAGCGGCATCGCCGGTTCCAGCACCATCTCGCCCACCAGCGGATAAAGATCATCAACCGCTTTCACCTGCGTCAGCGCACGGTCAGCGGCGGCCCCGTCACCCGCGACAGCCATGGACCGGAACTCGACAACCTCGGACACGGCGCCGGCTTGGCTCTCGATCCAGTCGCGTTCGTCATCGGTGGCGAAACGATAGGTGAAATCAATCTCGGCCGCGCCACCAAGCAGGGCCGCACCTTCGCGTTGCAAGCCGCCCTCGATCGCCGAGCGGACAGAGCCGACGGCAGCGATTGCCGCGACGCCAAGAGCGAGGCAGGCCAGAAACAGACGGAAACCCCGCAGCCCCCCGCGCATCTCGCGGCGGGCAAAGCGGCCGGCCAGACGCAGGCTCATGCGCCCGTCCCGCTGACGATCCGCCCGTCGGTCAGGGTGACGATCCGATCACAGCGCGCGGCCAATTCATCGGCGTGGGTCACCAACACCAAAGTCGCGCCATGTTTTTCCCGCAGATCGAACAACAGCTCCATGATCGCGGCACCATTGGTACTGTCGAGGTTCCCTGTCGGCTCATCCGCCAAAAGGATCGCCGGACGCGGGGCAGAGGCGCGGGCCAATGCAACCCGCTGCTGTTCGCCGCCCGACATCTGTGCCGGATAGTGGTTGAGCCGGTGCCCCAGGCCCACCGCGTGCAATTCCGCCTCCGCCCGGTCAAAGGCGTCGGCGACGCCGTTCAGTTCCAGCGGGGTGGCGACGTTTTCCAGCGCGGTCATGGTGGGGATGAGGTGGAAGGACTGGAACACGATGCCCATCCGCCCGCGGCGAAATTTGGCCAGACCATCTTCGGACAGGGTGCTCAGGTCTTCGCCCAAGGCGCGCACCGATCCGCCGGTCGCACGCTCCAGCCCGCCCATGACCATCAGCAGCGACGACTTGCCCGACCCCGACGGGCCGGTAAAGGCGACCGTCTCTCCTTGTGCGACGTCCAGGGTGATCCCATGTAGGATATCGACCTTTCCGGCGTTGCCATTCAGTTTCAGGGATGCATCTTGAAGCTGGAACACCGGGTCGGTCATAGGGCTGCCTTTTGAAATACGGTCCCTGTTGGATATGGAGGTTCGACCATGATGCGCAAGGTTACGACGGCACTTGTTCTGGTAATATCAGGCCCCGCACTGGCGGAACCGCTTGTTATTGCGGCATTGGGCGACAGTCTGACGCAGGGCTACGGCCTGCCCGCCGAGGACGGGTTCGTGCCACAGTTGCAAAACTGGCTGGATCAGAACGGTGCGGATGTGACGGTGATCAACGCCGGTGTGTCGGGGGATACGACCGCTGGCGGGTTGGCGCGGGTCGCCTGGACCATGACGCCCGAGGTCGATGGCATGATCGTGACCCTGGGTGGGAATGACCTGTTGCGCGGGATCGACCCCGCGGTCAGCCGCGCCAATCTGGATGGAATCATGAAGGCCGCCCAAGACGCCGAGGTAGAAGTGCTGCTGGTCGGCATGACCGCGCCGGGCAACTTTGGCCCTGACTATAAAACCGCCTTTGACAGCATCTATCCCGATCTTGCCGCGCAATATGACGCGAGCCTGATGGGCAGCTTCTTCGACGGCCTGTCCGACAATGGCGAGACGCCAGATCTGGCGCAGGCACGCGGGTTTTTCCAGGCCGACGGGGTGCATCCGAACGCGCAAGGCGTCACGAGAATCGTTGATGCTTTGGGTCCGAAAGTGCTGACGCTGATCGATCAGATCAACGAAAACGAGTAGTTTTGCACAAAAAACGGGCACCGAAGCGCCCGTCGTCAAAAATATTATGAACCGGTTTTGGGCCGGTTAGGCCAATGCGATATTCGCGGCGCTTTCGCGGCCATCACGGCCCGCTTCTACGTCGAATGTCACCTTCTGGTTATCGGCAAGCCCGGTCAGGCCAGCGCGTTCAACCGCCGAGATGTGAACAAAGATATCTTTGCCGCCACCATCAGGCGCGATAAAGCCGTATCCCTTTGTGGTATTGAACCATTTTACGGTGCCAGTCGCCATGCCCCGTTTCTCCTCGTGTTTGTCCTGCCCACATTATGCGGCAGCGTGGCTCGGTCAGAACTTGATCGCACCAGCGCCAAAGGGCTGAGGGGTCGAAAGTCTTTCGCGTCGCACCTCTGACTTTGGCGCCAAATAGGACAAAATCAAGAGTTTTTGCCCCGAAACGCGTAACCGGCGGGCATTTGCGCAAGAAATTTCACAGTTATGAAATAATTTTACCAGTTGATAAAAAAATCATTCCGTGGGAGCGTTTCAGCATAAATAGTGACAGCAGGGATAAAAAAATGTCGCAGAAAATCTTTGAACCGGGGGTGGCTGCCGGACGGCTGGACGCCGACGCCTATGCCGCGCAGTTTTCCGATTTGCACCCGCCACTGGATGTGCATGAAGCGCTTGTCGCGGCGGACCGATGCTACTTCTGTCACGACGCGCCGTGCATCACGGCCTGCCCGACGGATATCGATATTCCGCTCTTTATCCGGCAGATCGCCACGGGCACACCCGATGCCGCCGCCAAAACGATCCTGAGCCAGAATATCATGGGCGGCATGTGTGCCCGCGTTTGCCCGACCGAACAGCTTTGTGAGCAGGCCTGTGTGCGCGAAGTGGCCGAGGGCAAGCCGGTCAAGATCGGCGAGCTTCAGCGCTATGCCACCGACCATCTGCAAGCACAGGGCGCGCATCCGTTTGAACGCGCGGCCTCGACGGGCAAGCGCGTGGCCGTTGTCGGTGCAGGTCCGGCGGGGCTGTCTTGTGCGCACCGTTTGGCGATGATGGGGCATGATGTCACCGTTTTTGACGCGCGGCCCAAGCCCGGCGGCCTGAATGAATACGGGATCGCTACCTACAAGACACCCGACGGCTTCGCGCAGGCAGAGGTGGACTGGCTGCTCAAGATCGGCGGCATCACCGTACAGAACAACGCAGCCCTTGGGTCGGCGATGACGCTGGACAGTTTGCGGGCCGACTATGACGCCGTGTTCCTTGGTATGGGCCTTGGCGGTGTGAACGCCTTGGGGGCCGAGGGCGAGGATAAGACCGGCGTGCTGGATGCGGTCGACTTCATCTCTAATCTGCGTCAGGCGAGCGATGTGGCTGCGGTCCCGATCGGTCGTGACGTGGTGGTGATCGGCGGCGGGATGACCGCGATCGATGCCGCCATTCAGGCGAAACTGCTGGGCGCGCTCAATGTGACGCTGGTCTATCGTCGCGGGCGCGACCGGATGAACGCCAGCGTGTTCGAGCAGGATCTCGCGGCCTCTAAGGGCGTGCGGATCGTGACCCATGCCACGCCGGTCGCCGTGATCGGCAACGGTGCGGTACGCGAGATCGAATTCGAATATGTCGACGACCAGATGAATGGCACGGGCCAAACCCTGCGCCTGCCCGCGGATCAGGTGTTCAAAGCCATCGGCCAGACCCTTCAAGGCGACGCGCTGCCCACGCTGGAGGCGCGCAAGATCAAGGTGGATGGCACCGGACGCACCAGTGTCGACGGGGTCTGGGCCGGTGGCGATTGTGCGAGCGGCGGCGATGACCTGACCGTGACCGCTGTCGCCGAAGGGCGCGACGCGGCGATGGACATTCACATGGTATTGATGGGCTAAGCCCCTACAGGAGAACGCAAATGGCTGATCTAAGAAGCGACTTCGTGGGCATCAAAAGCCCCAACCCGTTCTGGCTGGCATCCGCGCCACCCACGGACAAGGAATACAATGTGCGCCGCGCCTACGAGGCTGGCTGGGGCGGGGTGGTGTGGAAAACACTCGGTATGGAGGGCCCGCCCGTCGTCAACGTCAACGGCCCGCGTTATGGCGCGATCTGGGGCGCGGACCGGCGGCTGCTGGGGCTCAATAACATCGAGCTGATCACCGATCGCCCGCTGGAGGTGAACCTGCGCGAGATGAAAGCGGTGAAACGTGATTACCCCGACCGCGCACTGATCGCGTCAATCATGGTCCCGTGCGAGGAGGAAGCGTGGAAAGCGATCCTGCCGCATGTGGAGGAAACCGGTGCCGACGGGATCGAGCTGAACTTCGGCTGCCCGCATGGCATGGCGGAACGTGGCATGGGATCGGCTGTGGGGCAGGTGCCGGAGTACATTGAAATGGTCACCCGCTGGTGCAAGCAATACACGCGCATGCCGGTGATCGTGAAGCTGACGCCGAACATCACGAATGTGCTCTACCCCGCCGAGGCCGCCAAACGCGGCGGCGCGGATGCGGTGAGCCTGATCAACACGATCAACTCCATCACCTCGGTCGATCTGGACCTGTTCGCGCCCGAACCGATGATCGACGGGAAAGGCACGCACGGCGGCTATTGCGGGCCGGCGGTAAAGCCGATTGCCTTGAACATGGTGGCGGAAATCGCGCGCAACCCCGAGACGGCGGATATGCCGATCAGCGGCATCGGCGGCGTAACCACATGGCGCGACGCGGCAGAGTTTCTGGCCCTTGGCGCGGGCAATGTGCAGGTCTGCACGGCGGCGATGACCTATGGTTTCAAGGTTGTGCAAGAGATGATCTCGGGCCTGTCGGAATATATGGACGACAAGGGGATGACCTCGGTCGATCAACTGGTGCGCCGTGCGGTGCCGAATGTGACCGACTGGAACCAGCTGAACCTGAACTATGTCGCCAAGGCCAAGATCGATCAGGATCTGTGTATCTCCTGCGGGCGCTGCTTTGCCGCCTGCGAAGACACCTCGCATCAGGCGATTGCCATGTCCGAAGATCGCACCTTCAGCGTGATCGACGACGAATGTGTGGCGTGCAACCTCTGCGTCAATGTTTGCCCGGTCGAGGATTGTATCTCGATGGTGGAGCTGGCCCCCGGCACCACGGACCCGCGCACGGGCAAGCCCGTCGATCCGAATTACGCCAACTGGACGACGCACCCCAACAACCCCTCCGCCACTGCGGCTGAGTGACCTTTGCCCCCGCCGCTACTGTTGAGGCGCGGCGGGGGTCAACAACGTCGAGAACATCAGCCGCAGATGGTCCGACGCCTGCTGGTGCTGATCGGCATCGCCGTCCAGCAGCAGCGCGACTTGCGGCGCGAAATCAGCATAGTGTTGCGTGGTCGACCAGATCGAGAAAATCAGATGGCGCGGGTCCATCCGCGCGATCTTTCCCGCCGCCATCCAATCGGAAATAACGGCGCATTTCTCGTCGAACAGCGGTTTCAGATCGCTTTGCAAGCGCGGCTCCATATGGGGAGCGCCGCGTAAAATTTCACCAGCAAACAAGCGGCTTTCACGGGGCAGATCCCGCGCCATATCCAGTTTGCGCTGCACATAATCCAACAGCTCTGTGCGCGGGTCACCATCGGCGTCCAACTCGACCAGCGGGTCGAGCCATGTCTCCATCAGCTGGCTCAGCAGGGTCGTGTGGATTTCTTCCTTCCCGCTGAAATAATACAATATATTCGGTTTGCTCAGCCCCGCCTCGCTGGCGATCTGATCCAGCGTGGCCCCGCGAAACCCGTAGGTTGAAAACACGTCAAGCGCCGCATCCAGGATCACACGGCGGTTGCGCCTTTGGATTCGGCTGGGCTTTTTCTTGGCGGTTGTCTCGGGCATGGCGCGGTCCCTTTCGGTGTAAGTGCCTGAAAATGCGGCACCCACTTAAGACGGGTGGCCCCAAGGGAAAGCATTTCTTGACAGACTTAACCCTAGCCGCAATCGTGGATTTACCAAATGGTAAAAATTTACGCCTTGCACAAGGTAGAAAACGCAAAGGAAACCGCTATGGCCGCGCCCGGTGAAAACCTGAAGATCAACCCGGATCGTTTGTGGGACAGTCTGATGGAGATGGCCAAGATCGGCCCCGGTGTGGCGGGGGGTAACAACCGCCAGACGCTGACCGACGAAGACGCCGAAGGTCGCGCCCTGTTCCAGAAATGGTGCGAGGAGGCGGGCTGCACCATGGGCCTTGATACGATGGGCAACATGTTCGCGCAGCGCGATGGCACCGACCCCGATGCGCTGCCGGTCTACGTCGGGTCGCATCTGGATACGCAGCCCACAGGCGGCAAGTATGACGGCGTATTAGGCGTGCTTGGCGGGCTGGAACTGCTGCGCACGATGAATGACCTGGGGATCAAGACGAAACACCCCGTGGTCGTGACCAACTGGACCAACGAAGAGGGCACCCGCTATGCCCCCGCGATGCTGTCGTCTGGCGTTTTTGCCGGCATCCACACGCAGGAATGGGCCTATGCCAAGACCGACGCCGAGGGCTTGCGCTTTGGTGACGAGCTCAAGCGGATCGGCTGGCAGGGCGACGAAGAGGTCGGCGCGCGCAAGATGCATGCGTTTTTCGAGCTGCACATCGAACAGGGCCCGATCCTGGAGGCCGAAGGCAAGGACATTGGCGTCGTGACCCACGGGCAGGGGCTGTCGTGGACCCAAGTCACCGTGACCGGCAAGGATGCGCATACCGGATCAACACCGATGCCCATGCGCAAGAACGCCGGCCTCGGCATGGCGCGTATGCTTGAAGCGGTGGACCAGATCGCATGGTCGCACGCACCGCATGCGGTGGGTGCCGCGGGGCATATCGAGGTTTACCCGAACTCGCGCAACGTGATCCCGGGGCAGGTGATCTTTACCGTCGATTTCCGGTCGCCCGATCTGAGCGTGATCGAGGATATGGAAAAACGCCTGCGCGTCGAGGGTCAGAAGATCGCCGATGACATGGGGCTTGAGGTCGCTTTCGAAAAGGTCGGTGGCTTTGATCCCGTCGCCTTTGACGAAGGCTGCGTCTCGGCCATCCGTTCCGCGGCAGAGCGGTTGGGGTATAGCCATATGGACGTCATCTCGGGGGCGGGTCACGATGCCTGCTGGATCAACGGGGTGGCCCCGACCGCAATGGTCATGTGCCCCTGCGTGGATGGGCTGAGCCATAACGAGGCCGAAGAGATCACCAAGGAATGGGCCAAGGCCGGTGCCGATGTTTTGCTGCATGCGGTGCTGGAAACGGCAGAGATTGTGGGCTGAACCCGTCGGGGACCTGAGCGGGCGCGCCCTGGGTGCCAGCCCCCAGACCCCCGGGATTTGAACCATTTGGAAGACAGATAGGGGAGAGGACAGATGAGCAAGGTTATCAAGGGCGGCATGGTCTGCACGGCGGATCGCACCTGGAAAGCAGACGTGTTGATCGAGGGCGAGATCATCAAGCAGATCGGCGAGGATCTGATAGGTGACGAATATATCGACGCCGAAGGGGCCTATGTCATCCCCGGCGGGATCGATCCGCATACCCATCTTGAGATGCCCTTTATGGGCACCACAGCGGCCGAGACATTCGAGACAGGCACCTGGGCCGCCGCCGTGGGCGGGACCACGATGATCGTCGATTTCTGTCTGCCAGGGGCGGACGGGTCGATCAAGAACGCGATCAATGAATGGCACCGCAAATCCGCGCCGCAGATCTGTTCTGATGTCGGCTATCACATGGCGATTACCGGCTGGAACGAGAATGTCTTTGACGAGATGAAAGACGCCGTCGACATGGGGGTGAATTCATTCAAGCACTTCATGGCCTATAAGGGGGCCCTGATGGTCGAGGATGACGAGATGTTCGCATCCTTCCAGCGCTGTGCCGAACTGGGTGCGCTGCCGATGGTGCATGCCGAAAACGGCGATCTGGTCGCGGCCCTGCAGGAGAAGTATTTCAATCAGGGGATCACGGGGCCGGAGGGGCATGCCTATTCCCGCCCGCCCGAGCTGGAGGGCGAGGCCGCCAACCGCGCGATCACCATTGCCGATACCGCCGGCGTGCCGCTTTATATCGTGCATGTCTCTTGCGAGCAGACACACGAAGCGATCCGCCGTGCGCGGCAAAAGGGGATGCGGGTGTACGGCGAGCCGCTGATCCAGTTCCTGACCCTGGACGAGAGCGAGTATTTCAACACCGATTGGGACCACGCCGCGCGCCGTGTCATGTCGCCGCCCTTCCGGTCCAAGGACCATCAGGACAGTCTATGGGCGGGCTTGCAGGCGGGGTCGTTGCAGGTGGTTGCCACGGATCACGCTGCGTTTTCGACCGAGCAGAAACGCGCGGGCCGCGATGATTTCCGCATCATCCCCAACGGGTCCAACGGGTTGGAGGAACGTCTGGCGGTGCTCTGGACCGAAGGGGTCGAAACGGGCCGTCTGACGCCCAATGAATTCGTCGCTGCCACCTCGACCAATGTGGCGAAGATCCTGAATATCTATCCGCGCAAGGGCGCGATTGTCGAAGGCGCCGACGCGGATATCGTGGTGTGGGATCCCAAGATCAGCAAGACGATTTCGACGGCGAACCACCACTCCATTCTGGATTACAACGTCTTTGAAGGCTTCGAGGTGAAGGCACAGGCGCGCTATACCTTAAGCCGTGGCGAGGTCATCTGGGCCTGGGGGCAGAACTCGCAGCCCAACCCCGGACGCGGGCGCTTTGTGCCGCGGCCTGCTTTCCCGTCGGCCAACCTTGCGTTGAGCAAGTGGAAAGAGTTGACTGCGCCGAAACTGATCAAACGCGATCCGCTGAACATCCCTGCGGGGATCTGAGGCTATAATGTATGAACAGCAAAGCCGGCAACCGCAGATCTTCTATAGCCTTTGGTCTCCAGCTATTGGGGATTTCATCGTCAAGCTTGGATGCCTAGAAACTCTTTTAGATGAAATTGCATGGCAAGCGCACAGCGGCCTAGATCGATCAGTGATTTACGCACTCTCAAAGGATGTACCAAAGTCTTTTCAAGACAAGTTCAAGCTTGTGAGAAAGCTGATAGACTCTGACTTAGTAGCCAAACCGGAACGCGCCATCTTAAACTTGGGTGGTTGGCCTCAAATAGATGTTTTAGTCTCAGAAATCTTGGAGTTTCGAAACGCAGTTGCTCACGGGCAGGTCTCTATGGTCAGCAAAAGAGAAATAGTGTTTCAAAGATTCAAACTAAAGCGGATCGAGCCTAGTAAGACGCATAGTGCTACATATCAGAACACGGAAATGAAGTTTGAGACGCTTGCGAGGGTTAACTCTGAGTTAGCAGGTCTCATGTTGGTTATGGAGCTGATAATTCAAGGTATTTCCCACGGAACGGTCGCTTGGAATGAAATGGAGGTGCATCGAACTCCAAATGCACTGGTCCGAGAAATATACGACCTCCATCATGAGAAGATGCTAAATGCAGGGTATATTCGCATTCGAAACGGCTCGTATAGGTTAAACAAGGAAGAAGAAGCTTGAAAACAGTGATTAGCGCCCAGAACCTATCCCTGACATTTGAAACCAACGACGGCCCTGTGCATGCGCTGAAAGATGTGTCGCTTGATATCGAGAAGGGCGATTTCGTCAGCTTTATCGGGCCGTCGGGCTGTGGCAAGACGACGTTCCTGCGCTGTATGGCGGACCTGGAGCAGCCCACGGGGGGCGAGATCACGGTGAATGGCGTCAGTGCTGCCGAGGCACGGCGGGCGCGGGCCTATGGCTATGTGTTTCAGGCGGCGGGGCTTTATCCCTGGCGGACGATTGGCGGTAATATCCGGCTGCCGCTTGAAATCATGGGGTATTCCAAGGCGGATCAGGCGGCGCGGGTTCGCCAAGTGTTGGAGCTGGTGGAGCTGGCAGGGTTCGAGCGCAAGTTCCCTTGGCAGCTGTCGGGTGGGATGCAGCAGCGGGCCTCGATCGCGCGGGCGCTGGCGTTTGACGCGGATATCTTGCTGATGGACGAACCCTTTGGCGCGCTGGACGAGATCGTGCGCGACCATTTGAATGAACAGCTGCTACGCCTGTGGGCGCGCACCGAAAAGACGATTGCTTTTGTCACCCACTCGATCCCGGAGGCGGTGTATCTGAGCACCAAGATCGTGGTAATGAGCCCGCGCCCCGGACGGATTGCAGATGTCATCGACAGCCCTTTGCCGAAAGAGCGCCCCCTGGACATTCGCGAAACGCCCGAGTTTCTGGAGATCGCGCATCGGGTGCGGGAAGGATTGCGGGCAGGGCATGCGGATGATTGATCGCGCGCCTGCTGCAGCCCGGCCCTTCGGGGAGGATTTTAGGACCATCTGGAAGCAGGGGGGCGCGCGATGAGGTCGAGCTTCTTGCCTGTCCTGACTGTGGTCGGGGTCTTGTTTGCGCTTTGGTATGCGGCGGCGGTCTGGCTGAATGCGGACTGGACCTATGACAAGGCCACGCGGTCGGGCGAGACGGTGACCGCCACGTCACTGGTCGCGGATACCTGGGCGCAGAAAAAGCCCAAACTGCCCGCGCCGCATCAGGTCGCGTCAGAGATCTGGGACACGACGGTGATGAAGAAAGTCACGTCGAAGCGGTCCTTGGTCTATCATTCCTGGATCACGCTCAGCGCGACCCTGCTGGGCTTTGGCATGGGCACCTTGCTGGGCGTCTTGCTGGCGGTGGGGATCGTGTTCAACCGGGTGATGGATATGTCGGTGATGCCTTGGGTGATCGCCAGCCAGACCATTCCCATTCTGGCGATTGCGCCGATGATCATCGTGGTTCTGAACGCCGTGGGCGTGTCGGGGCTGCTGCCGAAAGCGATGATCAGCATGTATCTGTCGTTCTTCCCCGTCGTTGTCGGCATGGTGAAAGGGCTGCGCAGCCCTGACCAGATGCAGTTGGACCAGATGCGCACCTGGCATGCGAGTGCGGGTCAGACCTTCTGGAAGCTGCGGTTGCCTGCGTCGATGCCGTATTTCTTTACCTCGCTCAAGATCGCGATGGCTGCGTCGCTGGTGGGGGCCATCATTGGTGAGCTGCCAACGGGTGCCGTGGCGGGTCTGGGGGCGCGGTTGTTGGCTGGCAGCTACTATGGCCAGACGATCCAGATCTGGAGCGCATTGATCATGGCGGCGGCCTTGGCGGCGTTGCTGGTGGGGATCATCGGCTTGATCCAGCGTGTGACATTGAAACGGATGGGGATGGCGCGATGATCTGGCTGGTTTTTGCCGCAGTGGCCTGGGCCTTTGGCATTTGGGTCAACATCCGGTTGGCGCGATTGCGGCCGGCCCGCTGGGTGTCCCTTGCAGCGCCCTTGGTTTTTGGCGCGACGCTGATCGCTGTCTGGGAAGGCATTGTGCGCGGGCTCGAGATTTCGCAGGTCTTGCTGCCTGCGCCGTCGCTGATTGCCCTGCGGCTGGTGTCATCGCTTGATATCCTGTGGGTGGATTTCGTGCAGACGGTGCTGAAGGGCGCGTTATCGGGCTATGTGCTGGGCTGTGGTGCGGCTTTTTTGATCGCCGTTGCGATTGACCGTTTCCCCTTCTTGCAACGGGGGCTTTTGCCGGTGGGGAACTTTGTGGCCGCGCTGCCGGTGATCGGGATGGCCCCGATTCTGGTGATGTGGTTCGGCTTTGACTGGCAGTCCAAGGCCGCCGTGGTCGTGGTCATGGTGTTCTTTCCGATGCTGGTGAACACGGTGCAGGGCTTGCAGGCCACCGACGCCATGCAGCGCGATCTGATGCGGACCTATGCGGCCAGCTATTGGGCGACGCTGTTCAAGCTGCGCTTGCCTGCCGCGATGCCTTTCGTGTTCAATGGGCTGAAGATCGGCACGACCCTTGCCTTGATCGGGGCGATTGTTGCTGAATTTTTCGGCTCTCCTGTGCGGGGGATGGGGTTTCGGATCTCTACCTCGGTGGGCCAGCTTGCGCTTGATCTGGTCTGGGCCGAGATTGTTGTCGCGGCGATTGCCGGGTCCGCATTCTACGGCGCGATGTCATTGTTTGAACGGCGGGTGACCTTTTGGCACCCGAGCCAGCGGAACTAACGCGGAACTAACCAAGACGACCAACCAACCAAGAGGGAGATATAAAAATGAAAAAACTATCAACATATGTCGCCGGGGCCGCTGTGGGCCTGATGGGGACCATGGCCCAAGCGGCGGATGATGTGACGCTTCAGCTGAAGTGGGTCACGCAGGCGCAGTTCGCGGGCTATTATGTGGCGCAGGACAAAGGGTTCTATGACGAAGAAGATCTAAACGTCACGATCAAGCCTGGCGGTCCGGACATTGCGCCGACACAGGTGCTGGCCGGTGGCGGTGCCGATGTCGCCGTTGAATGGATGCCCGCCGCTTTGGCCGCGCGCGAGAAGGGTCTGCCGATGGTGAACATCGCGCAGCCGTTCAAATCCTCGGGCATGATGCTGACCTGCCGCAAGGATGCCGGGATCGAGACCACGGATGACTTCAAGGGCAAGACGTTGGGCGTCTGGTTCTTTGGCAATGAATTCCCCTTCCTCAGCTGGATGAGCAAACTTGAGCTGCCAACCGAAGGCGGTGAGGATGGTGTGACCGTGCTGAAACAAGGCTTTAACGTGGATCCGCTGCTGCAAAATCAGGCCGCCTGCGTGTCGACCATGACCTATAATGAATACTGGCAGGTGATCGACGCAGGTCTGACGCCGGATGATCTGAACGTGTTCAAATACGAAGAGCAGGGCGTTGCCACATTGGAAGACGGGCTTTACGCGCTGGAAGAGAACCTTGCCGATCCGGCCTTCGAGGACAAGATGGTGCGCTTTGTGCGGGCCTCTATGAAGGGCTGGAAATACGCCGAGGAAAACCCCGATGAAGCGGCGGAAATCGTGTTGGACAACGATGCCTCCGGTGCGCAAACCGAAGAGCATCAGAAACGCATGATGGGCGAAGTGGCCAAGCTGACCGCAGGCAGCAACGGTGCGCTGGACGAGGCGGATTACGAGCGGACCGTGCAATCGCTGCTGTCCGGTGGGTCGGACCCCGTCATCACGGTAGAGCCGTCGGGCGCATGGACCCATGCGATCACCGACAAAGCCTTGAACTAAGGCGCGCTGAACTAAGGGGACACGTCCCCGACACAGTGCAGAAATGCGAAGGGGCTGGCAGCGCTGCCAGCCCCTTTTGCGTGGTGAATAAAGCCAGCGGCGTTAAAGCACCGTGACCTTGGTGCCGATGGGCACACGTTGGTACAGGTCTTTGACGTGTTCGTTCAGCATGCGGATACACCCGTTCGAGACAGAGCGCCCGATGCTGCTGGGTTGGGTGGTGCCGTGGATGCGGAAATATGTATCGCGGCCGTTCTGGAACAGATAGAGCGCGCGCGCCCCCAGCGGATTGGACGGGCCACCGGGTTGCGCATCGGTATTGCCGATGAACCGCGCATAGGTCTTGGGTTCCCGTTCGATCATCTCGTCCGTGGGGCGCCAGGTGGGCCATTCCTTTTTGACGTCGATCGTCGCGGTGCCGGTAAACTCCAGCCCCGCCTTGCCGACACCCACGCCGTATCGCATGGCCTGACCGGGGGCGGTCACCAGATACAGGTAGTGGCTGCGGGGCAGGATCAGCAGCTCGCCCACGGCATATTGTGGTTTGATCGACACCATTTGCGGCGTGGGGTCATAGGCGGCACCCGCGGCAAACAGCGCGTGGGGAAAGGCGAGGGCGGCCAAAGAACCTGCGATAAACTGACGGCGGCGCATGGGGGGGCTCCTTTAGGATGTGATGCCGGTATTTTGCCCCTTGGGTTGTGTTTGGCAACCCTGAGGACATAAAAAAACCGGCTGTCCCGTGAGGGTCAGCCGGCAAATTCATCCTGCGGGCCTAAGGCCCTGCATGGCTTATGCCAGTGCGATGTTCGACGCGGATTCGCGGCCGTCACGGCCAGCTTCGATGTCGAATGTCACTTTCTGGTTGTCGGCCAGACCGGTCAGGCCTGCGCGCTCAACAGCGGAGATGTGTACGAATACATCTTTGCTGCCGCCATCGGGTGCGATAAAGCCGAAGCCTTTTGTTGTGTTGAACCATTTTACGGTGCCAGTGGCCATATCCGTAGTCTCCTCTAGTATGCCATCCGCGTCGTGCGATGGCTTGGCGTTGTCGGTCTGGATCGAAGTCTGAACGCCGTATGAGGGAGACAGTTGGTCGAAAAAGAATAACGTTAGCCATTCGGATATGGCAGGTCGTGGGGATTCGCGCAAGGGGCTGTCAATGGGCCTTGAAAAACAGGCCGATCCTTGCTGATTCCGGCACATTTGCGCCTTATTCTTCGGAGAGGCAAGGTGAAACCCTAACGCGCATTGGCAGAGGCAGCGGGGCAAAGGGTTAACGGATTGGCCGAAATTGCCTAACTGCTGACAGATTCATCTGCGATTTTGCTCCGAGCCATAAGAGAATTTAACCAGTCCCCCTTCTGCCGACACGACAACGAGTGAGCCACCGTATGAAAATCCTAGCCGTAGATGACGATCCCACCATTCTTGACCTGTTGCGCGACTGTCTGACGCCGTCGCTGGGGTTCGATCTGGTCTGTGCGGACTCGGCCGAGGATGGGTTGGCCAAGATCGACGAACACGGGGCAAGCTTTGACTGCTTCTTGCTGGATATCATGCTGCCCGGCGTTGACGGGATCACCCTATGTGACGACATCCGCAATATGCAGGCCTATAAAAGTGCGCCGATCATCATGATCACCGGCAGCCGGAAACATGACCTGATGGACACCGCCTTCCGCGCCGGGGCGACGGATTTCATCTTCAAGCCCTTGAACGGGATCGAGTTGGGCGCGCGTATCAACATGGCGGGCATGCTCAGCGACAGCCTGCGGCGTGAACGCGAGGCCGCGCATACGCTGGCGGAGCTGTCGGGCCTGATGAAGGTACGGGTCGAGGAAAGCTTTGATCTGAACGTTGTCGGCGTCGACGATCTGCACGGGTTCGAAAACCACATGCTGCGTCTGCCCGAAGGCTGCTATGCCATGAGCCTTTTTGCGGTCAAACTGCCGCAAATCCGCAATATCTTCGAGACCGCAAGCCCGGCTGAGTTCTGTCGCCAGATGGGCTTGGTCGCGCAGGCCACGGTCGCTGCGCTGGCCCATGAGAAATGCTTTATGGGCTATGCGGGCGAGGGGATCATCGTGGGCACCGTGATGGGCCGCCACCGGATCAAGCCCGAAGAGATACAGAAAGACATCGAAGACATCCTGTCCCATGATGGCACCGCCGCACGTATCGGTGGGGATTTCAGCGCCGATGTCACGGTGAAGCTGGTGTCGAACCAGCGGCTGTGGTCGGGGCTGTCTGCCTGCAACACGCTGCGCGATTTTCTGGGCCGTGAAACCGTGCCCGACAGCACCAGCACCGACCGCACCGATGGCTATACGGAACTGGCCGACGGGCTGTAACGGCACACCCGTGCCGCGTCGCTGCGGCGCGTTGACCGACACATAAAAAGGCCCCCGCAGTTTCCTGCGGGGGCCTTTTTCTTGAAGCTTTCGCTTAGATCAGCGCGAGAATTTCTTGTGCTTCATGCGCTTGGGTTCCATGGCGTCTTCGCCCAGACGACGCTTCTTGTCCTCTTCGTAGTCAGAGAAGCCGCCTTCGAACCATTCAACATGCGCGTCGCCTTCAAAGGCGAGGATGTGCGTACAAATCCGGTCGAGGAAGAAACGGTCGTGCGAGATGACCACGGCGCAACCCGCGAAATCGACCAGCGCGTCTTCGAGTGCGCGCAGGGTTTCAACGTCCAGATCGTTGGTAGGTTCATCGAGCAGCAGCACGTTGCCGCCTTCTTTCAGCAGACGTGCCATATGCACACGGTTGCGTTCACCGCCCGACAGCAGGCCGACTTTCTTCTGCTGGTCACCGCCCTTGAAGTTGAAGGCGCCGCAATAGGCGCGGGAGTTCACTTCGGCATCGCCAAGCTTGATGATCTCGGCCCCGCCCGAAATGGCCTGCCAGACGTTGTCATCAGGGTTCAGGTCATCGCGCGACTGGTCAACATAGGACAGATCAACGGTATTTCCGAGTTCGATCGTGCCGGTATCGGGTTGTTCGTGGCCAGTTATCATCTTGAACAGGGTTGATTTACCCGCGCCGTTGGGGCCGATCACGCCAACGATCCCGCCTGGCGGCAGAGAGAAGTCCAGCTTTTCGATCAACAGCTTGTCGCCCATGGCTTTGGACAGGCCCTCTACCTCAAGCACCTTGTTGCCCAGACGGGGACCGTTGGGGATAACGATCTGGGCACGGGTCAGGCGTTCGCGCTCTGAGCTGTCGGCCATCTCGTTATAGGACTTGATCCGCGCTTTGGATTTCGCCTGACGGGCCTTGGCCCCCTGACGCATCCATTCCAATTCGCGCGACAGGGTCTTTTGCTTGGACTTATCCTCGCGGGCTTCCTGTTCAAGCCGTTTGGCTTTCTGGTCGATCCAGCTGGAATAGTTCCCCTCGTAGGGGATGCCATTGCCGCGGTCGAGTTCCAGAATCCAGCTGGTGATGTTATCCAAGAAGTACCGGTCGTGGGTGACGATCAGGATCGTGCCCTTATAGTCGATCAGGTGCTGTTGCAGCCACGCGATGGTTTCCGCGTCCAGGTGGTTGGTCGGTTCGTCAAGCAGCAGCATTTCGGGCGCTTCCAGCAGCAGCTTGCACAGCGCCACGCGGCGGGCTTCACCACCGGACAGTTTGGTGACATCGGCATCGTCGGGCGGGCAGCGCAGGGCTTCCATCGAGACGTCGATCTGGCTGTCGAGATCCCAGAGGTTCTCCGCGTCGATCTGATCCTGCAAGGCGGCCATTTCGTCGGCTGTCTCGTCGGAATAGTTCATCGCCAGTTCGTTGTAGCGGTCCAGAATGTCCTTCTTGGCTTTCACGCCCAGCATGACATTTTCGCGCACGGTCAGGGCAGGGTCCAGATAGGGTTCCTGTTCCAGGTAGCCGACCTTGGCCCCTTCAGCGACCCATGCTTCGCCCGAGTAATCCTTGTCCTTGCCGGCCATGATCTTCATCAGCGTGGATTTACCCGCGCCGTTGACACCGACCACACCGATTTTCACACCGGGCAGGAAGTTCAGGTTAATGTTGTCGAAACACTTTTTGCCGCCCGGGTAGGTCTTTGAGACACCGGACATGTGATAGACATATTGATAGGCGGCCATTGAGAATCCTCGGATAAGCTGAATACGGTTTGGAACGTGCAATATCGCCACAGGCGGGCAAGAGCAAACATTCAATATATAAGGCCTGTGCCGCGGTTTTGAAGCCCGCCTGTTGCCGGGCGATTCACAAGGCGCAGGGGAAAGACGCACAAAGCGCGGATCGCGCGGGCGGCAAAGGCTGTTTTTCCGATAACTATCCCTTTTTACCGTTTTCGAACGGTGAACTGGGGACGAATGACCGAATTTTACGCGAAATTCAGTCGAAAAAAATTTTGGACCTCGTTTATATTCGCCTAATCCGGGTGCGTTCAGCGCCCCGGTACAACGCGGGCGCAAAAAGACCGCGTCATACACAAAGGGACAAATACATGACAGCATCCACTATTGTTGTTGGACTGGACGGGGGGGAAGCCGGGGCGCGCGCTTTGGATTTCGCAGCGAAACAGGCCAAATTGATCGGCGATTGCGAGCTCAAGCTCGTTTACGTGATTGAATGGTCTCCATTCAGCTTCCAGACCTCGGAAGAGAATGACCAGCGCCACAAACGGCGCGAAGAGGAACTGGCACTGGCCCGCGAACGTATCGTTGATCCGGCGGTCAAGAAGGTCAGCGAAGACGGCGTCACCGTTCAGGGCATCGTGAAACACGGCGATGTGGCCGATATTCTGGACGACCTGGCCAAGAAGCACGGCGCACAGCAGATCGTGGTGGGCCGTGTCGGTCTGCGCGGCCTGAAAGAGCGTATGTTCGGCGGCGTAACCGGCCGCTTGGCCGTGGCGTCCCGCGTGCCGCTGACGATCATTCCTTGAAAGGTCATATCATGAAAAAATTTCTGACAACGGGTGCGGGGGCTGCTGCTGTCTCTGCCTTGCCCATGGTTGCTGCGGCACAAGAAACCGTCGGCATGGATCAACGCATCAATGATATCTTCGCAGGTTCGACGGGCTGGTTCGTCAATCTGATCTTTATGTCGCTACCCGGCACCAACTTCCCGTGGATCGTGCTGTGGCTGGTGGTCGCGGCGTCGGTGTTTACGCTGTATTTCGGCTTCATTCAGGTCAAAGCGTTCTGGCATGCGATCTCGCTGGTCAAAGGTGATTATTCCGATCCCGATGACGCGGGCGAGGTGAGCCACTTTCAGGCGCTTGCAACGGCGCTGTCGGGGACTGTCGGTCTGGGCAATATCGCGGGCGTCGCGGTGGCCGTGGGCATCGGCGGTCCGGGGGCGACCTTCTGGATGATCCTGGCGGGTTTGCTGGGCATGGCCTCCAAGTTCACCGAATGTACGCTGGGTGTGAAATACCGCAATGAATACGCCGATGGCACCGTCTCCGGTGGTCCGATGTACTATATGACAAAGGGCTTCAAGGAACGCGGACTGCCTTTGGGCGGGGTGCTGGCGGTGATCTTTTCGATCTTTACCATCGGTGGTGCCTTGGGCGGCGGGAATATGTTCCAGGCCAATCAGGCCCATGCGCAGCTGTCCGGTATCATCGGAGACTACCCTGGCTGGATCACGGGCATCGTCTTTGCCGCGGTGGTCTTTGCGGTCATCGTCGGCGGGATCAAATCCATCGCCAATGTCACCGAGAAAATCGTGCCGCTGATGGGCGTGATCTATGTTGGTGCCGCGCTGATCATCCTGATCGTTGAATACGACAAGATCGGTTGGGCCTTTGGCCAGATCTTTGAAGGCGCGTTCAGCGGTCTGGGTGTTGCAGGCGGTCTGGTTGGTGCGCTGATCCAAGGCTTTAAACGGGCGGCGTTCTCGAACGAGGCGGGTGTCGGCTCGGCGGCGATCGCACACTCTGCCGTGCGCACCAAAGAGCCGGTGACCGAAGGTGTCGTTTCCCTGTTGGAGCCCTTCATCGATACCGTTGTCATCTGTACGATGACCGCGCTGGTGATCACCATCTCTGGCGTGCTGGTGATGGACCCCGAAACGGGCCGCTTCATCCTGAATGACGCTGGCACCGCGATCCAGACCATCGACGGGTCAAGCGGCGTTCAGCTGACATCGGCTGCCTTTGCGACCGGGTTCAGCTGGTTCCCCTATGTGCTGGCGCTGGCGGTGATCCTGTTCGCCTTCTCCACCATGATCAGCTGGTCCTACTACGGGCTGAAGGCGTGGACCTATCTGTTCGGTGAAGGCAAAACCAAAGAGATCGTGTTCAAGGTGATCTTCTGCCTGTTCATCATCGTGGGGGCGGCGGCCAATCTGGGCGCGGTTATCGACTTCTCTGATGCGATGATCTTTGCGATGGCGGTTGTGAACATCACGGCGCTGTACTTCCTGATGCCGATCGTGAAGCGCGAGATGAAGAGCTATTTCGCGCGGTTGAAATCCGGCGAGATCAAGAAGTTCGTCGATTAACGCACGGATAACGCGATTGACAAAGGGGCGTTGCTGCCCTTCTTTCGGCCCCTGATGTATATCGGGGGCCGTTTTCGTTGGGTTATCCATTTCCATATGCGCCCCCGGGGCAGGTGATCGGGCTGCTTGGCGGGTCGTTTGATCCGGCGCACGAGGGGCACGCCCATATCACCCGCGAGGCGATCAAGCGTTTCGGACTGGATCGGGTGTGGTGGATGGTCAGCCCGGGCAATCCGCTCAAGGCGCATGGGCCGGCCCCGATGGCGTCCCGTTTGACGCGCGCGCGCGAGGTGATGCAGCACCCGCGGGTCGAGGTCACCGATATCGAGGCCCATCTTGGCACCCGCTACACCGCGCAAACCCTTGCCGCGCTGCGGGCCCGCTATCCCGGTGTGCGCTTCGTCTGGCTGATGGGGGCGGATAATCTGGCGCAGTTCCACTTATGGCAGGACTGGCGGCAGATCATGGAGACAGTGCCCCTAGGGGTGCTTGCACGGCCCGGCCAGCGCATATCGGCACGGATGAGCCACGCCGCGACGCTTTATGCTCCCTACCGGATTTCGGGGCGGCAAAGCCAGCTCTTGGGGCAGGCACCGGCCCCCGCGTGGTGTTTCGTGAACGTCCCGATGGTCGATGTCAGCTCAAGCGCGATCCGGGCCGCGGGCAAATGGTCAGCGCAATCTGGCAGAGGCGATACCCGCCCCTAGGATCATCGCCATGCCGGCCCATGTCAGCGCATCGGGCCATGCGCCGAACACCAGCCACCCCAGCCCCACGGCGGACAGCAGTTGCAGATACACCAGCGGTGCGACCTTGGTCGCAGGGGCCATGCAATAGGCGTATAACATAAGCAGGTTGCCCAGCATCGAACACAGCGCGCTTGCAAGGCTTAGCCCCAGGACAGGGCCGGACAGGGGCGGGAAATAGACCAGCCCCAGCGGCAAAAGCAGCAGCCCGCTGATCACCAACTGGCTGAAGGTCAGCGCAAGGGGCGGGGCCAGATGCGACAGCCAGCGCGACATCGTGAGGAATACGCCATAAAGCGTCCCCGCGATCAGCGCCCAAAGCAGCCCCGCGCTGGGTTCAAGCCCCGGTCGGACCACGACCAGCACCCCCAGAAACCCCGCCACGATCAACGCGCTGCGCTGAAGCGATATCGCCTCGCGCAGGAAGAGCGCGGCCAGCACATAGCTGAGCAGCGGACCGATAAAGAAGGCGGCAAAGACATTGGCCACGTCCTCGGTCACCAGTGCTGTCTGGATGCAGGTGATGCTGCCGCACAGGATGGCGGCACGGACCCAGATGCGCCAGTTGCCGAACAGGGCGCGCGTTTGCGGCGGGGCGAAGGGCACCAGCAGCAGCGCCCCTATGGCAAACCGCGACCACGCCACAAAAACGGGGGCCACGCCAAGCTGTGAGGTCAGGATCTTGCCCGCGCTGTCGCCTGCGGGAATCAGTGACATGGCGACAAACATGATCAAAATAACGCGTTGCATGTCTTGTCAGTTAGCATGGGCCCCCGCCCATGAAAATGTGATTTGCAAGCGCTTGTGTCGCTCTGTCCTGTCAGGTTTAAGTCGCCCCATGAAAACTGTTTTATCCCGTCGTTTGTTTCTGAGTACCGCTGCGGCGGCTGTTGCGGCTCCAGCGGCCTTTGCGGCACCGCCAACTGAATCGCTGCGCCCCGTCTTGCGCGGGGACGATCTGTTCCGGCAGGCGATCCCCTCGGCGCAAGAACTGATCGACAAGGCGCGGTTGAACGGGGCTGTGACCTTTAGTCTGGCGGATGCGGAAACCGGTGCGGTGCTGGAACAGAACGGCCCGCTTGACGGGATGCCCCCGGCGAGCGTGACCAAGGCGATTACCGCGCTTTACGCGCTGGATACCCTGGGCGCGGCGCATCAGTTCCAGACGCGCATCATGGCGACCGGCGGCATTGTGGACGGCGAAGTGCAGGGCGATCTGATCCTTGTGGGCGGGGGCGATCCGACGCTGGATACGGACGGGCTGGCCAAAATGGCCGATGACCTCAAGGCGGCGGGCATTGTCGGCGTCAAAGGCGGGTTGAAGATTTACGAACGCAGCCTGCCGGTCTTCCCGTTGATTGATGCGGATCAGCCGGATCATGTGGGCTATAACCCCGCTGTGTCAGGGCTGGCGCTGAACTTTAACCGCGTCCACTTTGAATGGAAGCGCGAGAACGGCAGCTATTCGGTGCTGATGGACGGGCGGTCGGGGTCTTATCGCCCTGACGTGGCGATGGCCGCGATGGAGATCAGCGACCGCAGTGCGCCGGTCTTTGCCTATCGTGACGCAGGCACCCGCGATGACTGGAGCGTCGCGAAAAGCGCCTTGGGCAATGGTGGGTCGCGCTGGCTGCCGGTGCGCAAGCCGGGGCTATATGCGGGCGATATCTTTAAGACATTGGCGGGGGCACAGGGCATCCGTCTGCGCGACATGGCGTTGATCACCAGCTTGCCCGAGGGCGAGGTGCTGGTGACCCGTTCCAGCGCGCCGCTGCGCGATATCCTGCGCGATATGTTGAAGTATTCCAATAACTTGATCGCAGAGATGGCGGGGCTGTCCGCCACGGTTTACCGCACGGGCACGCCCGCGTCACTGCGCGCGTCTGCGGCAGAGATGAACGTGTGGGCCAAGGCCAATCTGGGCATGGATGCACCCGCGCTGGTGGACCATTCGGGGCTGGGCGAAGACAGCCGCGTGACCGCGCAGGATATGGTGACGGCGCTGGTGCGGGTCTATGGATCGGGCACATTGAAACCGTTGCTCAAGTCGATTTCTCTGCGCGATTCCAAGGGGAGGCCCGTGCAAGATCATCCGATCAAGGTAGAGGCGAAGACCGGTACGTTGAACTTTGTCTCGGCCTTGGCGGGGTATCTGACGGCACCGGACGGGCGGGTGATGGCCTTTGCCGTGTTCACCGCCGATATGCCACGTCGCGCCACCCTGACCCGCGCGCAACGCGAACGCCCCGAGGGGGGGCGGGCGTGGAACGGGCGCTCCAAACGGTTGCAGCAAGGGCTGATCGAACGCTGGGGGGCGTTTCATGTGGCTGCGGATTCGGCCTCTCTTTGATCGCGGTGACGCGGCCTATTTGACGTGACGGGCGCGGGCACCGCGCTCGATGGCGGCGGCGTGCAGGCGGTCGAGGTCAAGCTCGTAGCGGATTTCTTCCAGCAGACGCAATTCGGCTTCGTCCAACGTGCCGTCGGCCGCGGCCACATCGCAGGCCAGCGCATAGGCCGTTTCGTTCAGCCGGTCGGGCAGCGCGCCCTTGATCAGGCCGAACAGGGCATCCAGCCCGTCTTCCTGTTCGAACAGGTCAAACACCATCGAGCTGACAGAGCTGATGCGGTCCACATCATAGCCGGAAAAGACGGGGAGCATGTTTACAGCCGTCTGGATCTTGAGCAATTCGGTGGTGCGGATGTCCTCGTCTGATGCGGAAACCGCGATCATCACGGCGACAAGGCAATCCTGCGCGCTGAGGGTGAGGGAGGTGTCGTCATTCATGCGCATTTCCGTTCGGTCATTCCGTTGATCTGCAGATTATTGACGGGCCTACGGGGACGCAATAGGTACGGGCTGCCTGCGCGCATTGGGTGCGGGGTGAAAATGATGGAATTGATGACATGTCGCAGATGCGTGAAGCAGCCCTAACCAGTAAAGCGTGGCCGTTCGAGGAAGCACGTCGGGTGTTGAAACGCTATGCAAACAAGGCCCCCGAGAAGGGATACGTCTTGTTCGAGACCGGCTATGGCCCGTCGGGTCTGCCGCATATCGGGACTTTCGGCGAAGTTGCGCGCACGACGATGATCCGCCGCGCATTTGAGCAGATCAGCGACATTCCGACGCGGCTGGTGTGCTTTTCGGACGATCTGGACGGGATGCGCAAAGTGCCGGGTAACGTGCCCGACCCCGCCGCATTGGAAGAACATCTGCAGCGCCCGCTGACATCGGTGCCCGATCCTTTCGGCAAATACGACAGTTTTGGCGCGCATAACAACGCGATGCTGCGGCGTTTTCTGGATACCTTCGGGTTCGAGTACGAGTTTATCTCGGCCACGGAATTCTACGGCTCCGGCAAGTTCGACGAGGTGCTTTTGCGCGCCGCCGAGAAGTATGACGAGATCATGGAAGTGATGCTCAAGTCGCTGCGCGAGGAGCGTCGGCAGACCTATTCGATCTTCCTGCCGATCCACCCTGAAACAGGGCGGGTAATGTATGTGCCGATGAAAGCGGTCAACGCCAAGGAAGGCACGATCACCTTCGACGATGAAGACGGCACCGAAATGACCCTGCCGCTGACCGGCGGCAATGTGAAGTTGCAGTGGAAGCCTGACTTTGGCGCCCGTTGGGCCGCCCTTGATGTCGACTTTGAGATGTACGGCAAGGATCACAGCACCAACACACCGATCTATGACAAGATCTGCCGTATTCTGGGCAACCGCCCGCCCGAGCATTTCACCTACGAGCTGTTCCTTGATCAGGACGGGCACAAGATCTCCAAGTCGTCGGGCAATGGTCTGACCATCGACGAATGGTTGACCTATGCCAGCGCGGAATCGCTGTCGTATTTCATGTACCTCAAGCCCAAGACGGCCAAGCGCATGTATTTCGACGTGATCCCCAAGGCGGTCGACGAATACCACCAGCAGCTGCGCGCCTATGAAACGCAGGACGACAAGGGCAAGCTGAACAACCCCGTTTGGCATATCCACGGGGGGGATGTGCCCAAGTCGGATATGGTTGTGCCCTTCTCGATGTTGCTGAACCTCGCGTCGGTGTCCTCGGCCGAGGACAAGTCGCAACTGTGGGGCTTTATCCAGCGGTATGCGCCGGATGCGACGCCCGAAGGCAACCCCGGTATGGATGCGGCGGCCGAGCATGCGGTGCGCTATTACAATGATTTCGTGAAGCCCGCCAAAGTGTTCCGCGCCCCTTCCGAGCTGGAGCGGGAAGCCTTGGAAGACCTGCGGGACCAGCTGAAGACATGGGACGGCGGGCTGGATGCCGAGGCGTTGCAAACGATGGTTTTTGCCGTCGGGAAAGAGCGTTTCGACCCGCTGCGCGACTGGTTCACCGCGCTTTACGAAGTGTTGCTGGGCGCCAGCCAAGGGCCGCGGTTCGGTGGGTTCATCGCGCTGTATGGCGTGGATGAAACGGTCGCCCTGATCGACGACGCGTTGGCGGGCAAGCTAACCACGGCGTGAAACTATTGCCCTATGATGTGCGTGGCTTAGGTTAAGTTCAACACATCATAGGGAGCATTCTCATGCGTGGCGCGGTTCTTTCGGCATTTTTCGGGATGGTTTTGACCTTTGCGACGGCACTTGGTGCCATGGCGCAGCAGGCGGATATCGAAAGCACGATCAGCGGCCAGTTCGAGGCTTTCAAAGCTGATGATTTCGAGGGTGCCTTCGCATATGCGAGCCCCAATCTGCAGATGATGTTCCAGTCTCCGGAAAATTTTAAACGTATGGTGACCACGGGCTATCCGATGGTCTGGAAACATGCCGAAGTGCGGTTTCTGGATCTGCGCGAGATCGCCGGTGCGCAGTGGCAGAAGGTGCAGGTCACGGACCTGAAAGGATTCACCTATTTGCTGGATTATCAGATGGTTGAGACGCCCGAGGGCTGGCGTATTGCCGCCGTTCAATTGCTGGATGCGCCAAGCGTTTCTGCCTGACAGGCGCGACATCTTTGGCACGCTCATGTGACCGTTTGCGGCGTACGCTGCGGTTAGGCGTGGTTAACCCTTTGTGCATAAATCTTTCCCCCTGCCGGCCAAGCGCCGGAGTTTTGCAATTCATGGGGGGCGACATCGCAACCCGACGAAGGGGATGACGATGAACAAGGCAATCACGGACGGTTTGCTACTGACACCTGCGGCTTTTGCGCAAGGCTTGGATGTGTACTCAAGCGGAGATGGCACGGCGGGGTCTGATACCTATGCCAATGCCATAAATGCGGCGTTTATCCCTGCGGATCAGGACTTTGGCGGGGCGCTTGAGCTGATAAAAACGCAATCCACACAAAAGCTGCGATATATGGGGCAAACGCCACTTTTGCCGGGGTGTTACCTGCGGATCACGGCGCGGGTGAAGGCGATCAGTGGGAATCTACCGTCGGTGCGGATCGCGGGGTATCCGGCGCTTGGCAATGGCAGCCGAGCGGGCGGGCTGGTGGAGGCCGGTCCGGCGGTGACGCTGACCAGCTACGGCGAGGTGGTCGAGGTCAGCGCGATTGTCGGGTCGGGGCTGCGCGGCGGGGTCGATATGGTCTGGGGCAACGCGCCGGTCTATGGGCATTTCGGGCTGGACCTCACGGGGCAGAATGGCGGGGTCGTTCGCATTGACGATTTGCAGATCGAGGATGTGACGGGCGTTTTCCTGCGCGACATGCTGGCACAGGTGGATGTGCGGGACTATGGCGCGGTGGGGGATGGCAGCACCGATGATACGGCGGCTTTTGTGGCGGCGAATGCGGATGCGCAGGGGCGCAGCGTGTTGATCCCGCGCGGGACGTATCTGCTGAACGGGGACGTGACCTTTGACGCGCCGACGCGGTTTGAAGGGACGGTGACCATGCCCGCCAGCGCGATCCTGCTGCTGCGGCGCAACTTTGATCTGCCGAATTATATCGAGGCTTTCGGGAATGAAGAGATCGCCTTTCGCAAGGCGTTTCAGGCGCTGCTGAACAATGCGGATCATGAATCGCTCGATCTGGGCGGGCGCAAGGTCAACGTGACCGGCCCGATCGATATGCAGGCCGCGACGCCCGAACGCAGCAGCTATGCCACGCGGCGGGTGATCCGCAATGGCCAGTTTGAAGCGGCCACGAATGGCGATTGGGATACGGTCACGGTGACCTCGCAAGCCAGCTATTCGCCCTCGGATGCGCGCAAGCTGACAAATGTGGTGAATGTGGCGAATGTGCCTGTGGGGGCGCTGATCACGGGCAATGGCGTCGGGCGCGAGATTTATGTGCGCGCCAAGAACGTCGCCACGCAAGAGATTACCCTGAACGCGCCCTTGTATGATGCGGCGGGGACGCAGAATTTTATCTTTACGCGGTTCCAGTATCTGCTGGATTTCAGCAACTACAGCCAGCTGAGCAAATTCGTGCTGGATGACATAGAATTCCAGTGCAACAACGTGGCCAGCGCCATCAACCTTGCGCCATCAGGGACGATTTTCCATGTGCGGGACTGCTTTATCTCGCGCCCGAAGGATCGCGGTATCACGTCGATCGGGGGGGGCTGTCAGGGGATGTTCGTGGACCGTTGCCAGTTCCTGTCCGCCGAGGATGCCTTGGACGTGCCGGACCGGACCACGATCGCGATCAACTGCAACGCCAATGACGTTAAGATCCGCGACAACCGTGCCACCCGCTTTCGCCATTTTGCGCTGCTGGCGGGGCAGAATAATATCGTCACGGGGAACCACTTCTTTCAGGGGGATACGGTCAAGAACGGCGTCCGCTCTGCCGGGTTGATCCTTGCGGCACAGCACACGGCGAGCGTGGTCAGCGGGAACTATATCGACAATTGCTTTGTCGAATGGACCAACGAACAAGACCCCGCGCCGGACTACAGCAGCGAGTATTCTTTCAGCTCCCTGTCGATCAGCGGTAATATCTTTCTGTCGGGTGAGGTGGCCCCGTGGTTCAGCTATATTGTGATCAAGCCCCATGGGGCGGGTCATGTGATCAATGGGCTGACAATCAACGACAACCGCTTCCGCAGCATCAACGGGTTCATTGATCGGGTCGAACGGATCGATACGAGCTTTGCGGATATGGACTTCTCGCGGATGCGCAATATCGAGATGACGGGCAATTCGTTCCACGGCATCCACAATCCGGTGTCGAACCCGGTGCAGGTTGAACATACCGA
This sequence comes from Sulfitobacter sp. SK025, assembly GCF_003352105.1. Taxonomy (NCBI): domain Bacteria; kingdom Pseudomonadati; phylum Pseudomonadota; class Alphaproteobacteria; order Rhodobacterales; family Roseobacteraceae; genus Sulfitobacter; species Sulfitobacter sp. SK025. The sequence goes on from NZ_CP025808.1 coordinate 787,505, forward strand.
AGCCAGTCTGGCCAAGACCTGGGTGGTTGATATTGCCGACCGCTTTCCGTTCGGCGGGTGGGCGATTGCGGTGGATAGCATCACGATGGACGGGCCGGTGCGCAACGGATCGAATGTGGCGCAATACAGCGTACCCTATGTGCTGACGGATCAAGGTGCGGATCGTGATCTGCTGCATCTGGTCTGGAGCACCAGCGTCAAAGGGTCGATCTTTATGCAGGCGCGCATGGATAAACGCTAGAACTCGCGCCAGATCGAGAGTTTTAGCGCGGGGTTGGAGGTGTCGTTGATCAACGTTTCTGCCCCGATCTGGAAGCGGATATCGGGGCGGCTTTTCAGCGGGCGCATGACGATAGAGGGCGCGACAGAGGTGGCGCTGGCGACAGAGGTCGAAGCATAGTAGATTTGCAGCATTCCCGAAAACCGGTCGCCGAAGTTGATGCCTATGGTGCCGTCGACTTTGGCGAGATGCTCTTGCAGGTAGATGTCCCACGCGAGGGAGCTGTCGATGGACACCCAGCCGTGTTTCTGCCCCAGCGTATAGCCGCGGCCCCAAGACAGCCCTGCTTTGACATTGGGATAGACCGCATCCCCCACCCATGCCGCGCCGAACCCCAGCTCTGCCGACCAGACGTTCGGGCGGTCACGACGGCCTAAGGGGCGGCGCAGGAAGACCGACCCAAATCCCGATTGCAGGCCGATGGAACTGGCGAGAAATCCGACCTCTGCCCCCAGGGTCAGGTCGTCGCGCACGCCATATTCCATGAAGGTGCTTTCCGAAATGTCGTAGTTGCGCGTGACGTTTACCGTGGTGGAGGTAAATCCCGTGCCCTTTTCGCGCAGCCACGCGCCGCCCTGTGCAGGGGTGGGAAGCTGCAGTAAGCCAAGCAGGAGGATCGGCCAGTAGCGCATGGGATACCCTTTCGGCGGGTAGCTTGGCGCGTCATGCTTAACAAATTACTTACAGACCTTTGGGGCGGCATGCGAAAAGGCCCGCAGCAATGCTACGGGCCTTTCTCGTCAAATGGTGTGTGCGTCGCTTAGACGTTGACGCTGCCGCCGCGTGGGCCAGCGATCAGCCATACGATAAAGCCGACGACCGGGAAGATCAGGACGCCAAGAATCCAGAGGATTTTCGCAAGCCCCGAAGCGCCGGAGGTGAAGATTTGATAGATCGCGTAGATGTCTGCGATCAGGATAATGAGTCCGAGAAGGCCGAATTCCATTGTAAAGCTCCTAGGTTGTAATCTGCATTACTGTCTGGGGTCACAACTTCCCGTTCGGCCCAGATGTTCCCGAAAATGTTACTGGAACCATTTCCCGCTTCGCCGAGTTGCCCTTGCATCGCCTAGAACGGCAAGTGAATTTGGAAGGAAATACTATGAAGACCTCTACCGCAGTAATCGCAGGCCTTGCCGCAATTCTGGTCATCGCATTTGCGATCTTTTTCATCGATATCGATCAGACTGAAGAAGGCTCGCTGCCGGATGTTGATGTGTCCGTCGAAGGCGGCAACCTGCCCGAGTTTGACGCACAGACCGGTTCGGTTTCCGTGACTGAAGAAGAGGTCGACGTTGAAGTTCCTGACGTTGAAGTGACCACCGAAGAGAAAACGATCACCGTCCCCGGTCTTGAGGTTACTCCGCCCGCAGGTGACTGATATCGTTTGATGGTTTGAACGCAGAAAGCGCCCTCTGATTTGGTCAGGGGGCGCTTTTGTTATGGGATAGGGCTTAGTTGCGGGTCAGTTTGGTCGCGGGTTTCGCACCGTTGTCGCCGTCGGAGGCGAAGGTCAGCGTGACTTTATCGCCCGCCATCAGGTCGGACGGAACAAGGGTTTTGGCATCCAGCGTCCAGGATGATTTGTCTTGCAGGACGATGATATTGGCAAGGCGGTCATAGGCAAGGATCGTGCCGGTTGTCTCATCGGCAAAGGCGGGGGCAGAGAGGGCGGTCAGGCCCAGTGTAACAAGGGCGATCAGGCGCATTTGGGATCCTCCGGATAAAGCGCAGACTCCGAATGTGGGGTGGGTGCGGGTGCAAAGCAATCACCTTGCAACGGGCGCATGAAAATAATTATGCGCCAAGCCGTAGCAGGGGAACTGCGGGCGGGTGGACGGGTTGTGCCGCTACATCCAACTGACAGGAGACAGCGATGAAAGCCCAATCGAAAGCCCAACAACGCGCCGCCGGTGCAGCCCTGTCTGCCAAGCGGGGCGAGACCAAGGTCAAGGATCTGCAAGGCGCGTCGAAAGATATGTACGACAGCATGTCGGAGGACGAGCTGGAGGAGATGGCCTCGACCGACCATGACGGGTTGCCGGACGAGGTGGATGACTAGACGCGCCGCCTAGCGTTTTTTGCCGCCGTAGCGGGATTTGCCACCGCGCATCCCGCCGCGACCGCCGGTTGATCGGCCCGACGCCTTTTGCGCGTCGTCGACGGCTTTTTCGACAGCGTACTGACGCGCCATCGGATCGTCGGCGATGGCCAGATCGACAGATTCGAGCCGTTTGACCTCGTCGCGCAGGCGTGCGGCTTCCTCGAATTCGAGGTTCTCGGCCGCTTTGCGCATATCGGTGCGTAGCCCGTCGAGCACGGTTTGCAGGTTGCCGCCCGCGAGCGGGTTATCGATCTTGGCCGTGACGCGGCTCATGTCCACATCGCCTTTGTAGAGACCGGCGAGGATATCATCGACGTTCTTCTTGACCGTTGTCGGCGTGATCCCGTGTTCTTCGTTATAGGCCAGCTGCTTGGCGCGACGGCGGTCGGTTTCGCCAATCGCACGTTCCATCGAGCCGGTGATGCGGTCGGCGTACATGATCACGCGGCCTTCGGCGTTCCGCGCGGCCCGACCGATGGTCTGGATCAACGAGGTCTCCGAGCGCAGGAACCCTTCCTTATCCGCATCGAGAATCGCCACCAGCCCACATTCGGGAATGTCCAAGCCTTCGCGCAGAAGGTTGATCCCGATCAGCACATCGAAAGCACCAAGCCGGAGGTCGCGCAGGATTTCGATGCGTTCGATCGTGTCGATATCGCTGTGCATATAGCGCACGCGGATGCCCTGTTCGTGCATGTATTCGGTCAGGTCTTCGGCCATGCGTTTGGTCAGAACGGTGCAAAGCGTGCGATAGCCGTCAGCGGCGACCTTGCGCACCTCGTCCAGCAGATCGTCGACCTGCATTTCGACAGGGCGAATCTCGATCTTGGGGTCGATCAGGCCGGTGGGGCGAATGATCTGTTCGGTAAACACACCGCCGGATTGTTCGATTTCCCACGCGGCGGGGGTGGCCGAGACAAAGACCGACTGCGGGCGCATGGCATCCCATTCCTCGAACTTAAGGGGGCGGTTATCCATGCAAGAGGGCAGGCGGAACCCGTGTTCGGCCAGCGTGAATTTGCGTCGGTAGTCGCCTTTGTACATCCCGCCGATCTGCGGCACGGAGACGTGGCTTTCGTCTGCAAAGACAATCGCGTTGTCGGGGATGAATTCAAACAGCGTGGGGGGCGGTTCGCCCGGCGCGCGGCCCGTGAGATAGCGCGAATAGTTTTCGATCCCGTTGCAGACGCCAGTGGCTTCAAGCATCTCGATGTCGAAGTTGCAGCGTTGCTCAAGCCGTTGCGCTTCCAGCAGTTTGCCTTCGGCGACGAGCTGGTCCAGCCGCATCCGCAGCTCTTTCTTGATGCCGATCACCGCTTGGTTCATCGTTGGTTTCGGCGTTACATAGTGGCTGTTCGCATAGACGCGGATCTGGTCGAAACTGCCGGTCTTCTCGCCGGTGAGCGGGTCGAATTCGGTGATGCTTTCCAGCTCTTCGCCAAAGAAGGACAGACGCCATGCGCGGTCCTCAAGGTGGGCCGGAAAGATTTCAAGGCTGTCGCCGCGCACGCGGAAGGTGCCACGCTGGAAGGCGGCGTCATTGCGTTTATACGCCTGCGCGATCAGGTCCGCGATCACTTGGCGTTGGTCATAGTTGTTGCCGGTCTTGAGGTCCTGCGTCATCGCGCCATAGGTCTCGACCGAGCCGATCCCGTAGATGCACGACACCGACGCGATGATGATCACGTCATCGCGTTCCAGCAGCGCCCGCGTGGCAGAGTGGCGCATCCGGTCGATTTGTTCGTTGATCTGGCTTTCCTTCTCGATGAAGGTATCGGACCGCGCGACATAGGCTTCGGGCTGGTAGTAGTCGTAGTATGAGACGAAATATTCCACGGCGTTGTCTGGGAAGAACCCTTTGAATTCGCCGTAAAGCTGCGCCGCCAGCGTTTTGTTCGGCGCGAGGATGATCGCGGGGCGCTGCGTTTCCTCGATCACCTTGGCCATCGTGAACGTCTTGCCCGTCCCCGTGGCCCCCAGCAGCACCTGATCGCGTTCGCCCGACCGCACCCCTTCGGACAGTTCCTTGATCGCCGTGGGCTGGTCGCCTGCGGGTTCGAATTCGGTCGCCAGTTTGAACTTCTTGCCGCCCTCGAGCTTGGGGCGTTCGCGCACGTTGGGCGCGGGATTGGCAAGATAGGCGTCTTTGCGCTCGGGCAGACTGTCAGAGTGGGCGTAGGCCATAACATCGTCCTTTGGGGGTGTTCCCTAAGGTGTCATGTTTTTGCGTAGGTTCAAGGGGCACAGCCTTGCGCGACGCGCATATGTCGCTTTCGTCGCAGGCTTATTTGGTCAGTCGCTTGCGGTTGGCCCTGACCTTTTTGCTGACCGGCACCATCGCGGCCGAGAAAATTTGGTCGGGCGTGCCCCCGGCAAAGGCGGCTTTGGTGGCCGCCTGATAGGCTTTGGCCATGGCGGGGCCTTTTTCATTGACCATGCGGGCGTTCTCTCCGCGGGTCTGGGGAAGGGCGCCGGCCATCCCCAAAAGCCTAAGCGTCATAACGGCTTGGGTGTCGATCATCAGCTTGGTGAGGTTGGCATTGAGCGTCATCAGGGTCAGGGGGTTCATGAGAGGTGCTCCGATTGCATGAAGTCAGTCTATGCTGCGCCGCAGCATATGTAACGCGAATTCGGCACAAATCACTGTGATGCCTTGATCCTTGGCCGTATTTGGCTGATAAACCGCCTGATCACAGCGGAGATTCAGCTATGCGCGCGCGTATTTATCAGCCTTCCCGAACTGCCATGTCCTCTGGCACGGCCAAAACCCGTGTCTGGTTGCTGGAATTCGACCCAGAGCACGCGCGCGAGATTGACCCGTTGATGGGCTGGACCTCGTCGAAGGACACGCAAACGCAGGTGCGTTTGCAGTTCGCCACCAAGGAAGAAGCGGTGGAATACGCCCGCGACCACAACATCGACGCGCTGGTGCAAGACCCCAACAAACGCCGCGCAAATGTCCGCGCCGGCGGCTATGGCGAGAATTTCGCCACAGGGCGCCGCGGGGCCTGGACGCATTAACTCTTTCTACGTTTTCTTATGCTAGGCCCGTGACGGGCGGTGTGAGCGATACATATTCACAGGGCGGCCCCTCGCACGGTCGCCCGTTTTCATTTCGACCTGCTGAACAGATGCGCAAAGGTACAGAAACATGACGATCACCCAACTCGTGACCCACTCAGGCGGTTTTCACGCGGATGAACTCCTATCCTCTGTCATCCTGACGCGGCTGTTTCCAGACGCCACGGTGCTGCGCAGCCGCGACAAGGCGCTGATCACACCGGCCGAGGGGCGCATCATCTACGACGTGGGCGGTGACTTTGATGCCGAAGCAGGGATTTTCGATCACCATCAACGTCCCAATCCGCTGCGTGAAGACGGGCAGCCCTATAGCTCTTTCGGGCTGATCTGGGCGCATTACGGGCATGATTATCTGCGCGCGCTTGACGTACCCGAGGCGGATGTGAATGCCATCCACGACAGTTTCGATCGCGGGTTTGTTCTGCCGATCGACCTGCTGGACAATGGTGCCGTCAACGCGTCAGAGGCGGGGCCGCTGTTTGCCGGTCTGACCTTGCCCGCGCTGTTGGAAAGCCTGAAACCCGTCTTCGATGACCGCGAGGAAGGCGTGGACGACCGCGCCTTTGCCGCCGCCTTGCCCATTGCGCGCGCCTTTGTCGAAGCGTCGATCCGTCGCAAAGCCGCCAAGTTCCGCGCCGAAGCGATGGTCATGACCGCCATTGATGCTGCGGGCGAGGGCCATGTGCTGGACCTGCCCATGGGCATGCCGTTTCGCGGGGCCGTGGTGAAGGCGGGGGCGGATCATCTGTTGTTCGTCATCCACCCGCGCGGCGAGGAATGGACGCTGACAACGATCCGGTCGGGGGATGATACGTTCGAGAACCGCGCTGATCTTCCGGTGGCTTGGGCGGGTCAAAAAGACGCCGCGCTTGAGGAAGCATCGGGCGTCAAGGGGGCAAAGTTCTGCCACAACGGCCGCTTTATCGCCGTCGCCGATAGCCGCGAGGCGATTTTGCAGATGGCCGACATCGCGGTGAAGGAAGCGCTGGCAGCGTAACCCGCGCGGCGGGCCTTTTGGTCGCCCGCCTGTGGCCTGCGTTCCGGCTTGCCCCCGTGGCCCGCGCGATTACACTGCGCGTTCAGCCATCGGGGGGCGTGACGCGTGACCAGCCAGCTTAGACATTTGCCACAGATCGATACGCTGTTGCAGCAACCGCATGTGGCGTCTTTGGTTGCGACCTACAGCCATGACGAGGTGCGCCGCGCCCTGCGCGAAACGCTCGACCAGCTGCGCCGTGATATTCAGGGCGGCGGGGTGGTCGGCTTGCCCGATTTCGCCAGTGAACCCTTTGCCCATAGAATTGCCGACCGGATTAAGGCAGCCCGCCAGCCGAACCTGCGCCCTGTCATCAATGCCACGGGTATCATCATCCACACCAATCTGGGCCGCGCCCGTCTTGCCCCCGAGGCGTTGCAGGCGATGGACCAGATCGCTGCGCGGCCTTCGAACCTTGAGCTTAACCTGAAAACTGGCAAGCGCGGGTCGCGCTATGACCATGCCGAGGCGCTGATCTGTCAACTGACCGGCGCAGAGGCGGCGCTGATCGTGAACAACTGCGCCGCGGCGGTTGTCTTGGCCCTGATGGGCACCGCCGCGGGGCGCAAGGTGATCGCCTCGCGCGGGGAGCTGATCGAGATTGGCGGGTCTTTCCGTCTGCCCGATGTGATCGCGCAAAGCGGTGCAGAGCTGAAAGAGGTCGGTGCCACGAATAAGACGCGGCTTAGCGATTATGCCGATGCGGTGGACGAGGATACGGCGGTTCTGTTGAAAAGCCACACCAGCAACTTTCGTATCGTGGGCTTCACCTCTGCCCCGTCACGCAATGATTTGGCGCAACTTGCGGCGGAGCGGGATCTGATCCTGATGGAAGATCTGGGCAGCGGCGTGCTGATTGACCTTGCCCCCTTTGGGCTGCGCGACGAACCCGTGGTGGCGGATATCCTCAAGGCGGGTGTCGATCTGGTCATGTTCTCGGGCGACAAGCTGCTTGGTGGGCCGCAGGCGGGGATCATCGCGGGACGGGCGGATATTATCGCGGGGCTGCGCAAGCACCCGTTGCTGCGGGCGTTGCGCATCGACAAGCTGTCGCTTGCCGCGCTCGAGGCGACCTTGCGTCTTTACCTGCCACCCCATGATCCGCTGGCGCGGGTGCCGGTCTTGCGCGCGCTCTCGCAGCCTTTGGCAGAGGTAGAGGCGCGGGCGCAAAGGCTCGCGGGTTCCCTCGCTGCGGTGAAGGGGGTGGATGTTGAGGTGATGGCGTCAGCCGCCTATGTCGGCGGCGGGTCGCTGCCGCAGCAGGACTTGGACAGTTTCAGTGTCGTCGTGGCCTCTGCCGCGCTGCCTGCTGAAACCCTTGCGGATCGTTTGCGGGCCGGGGTGGTGCCCATTGTCGGGCGTATCCATCAGGGCAAGCTGTGGCTGGACATGCGCACGGTGACGGATGACGAGCTGCCCGATATCGTCGCGGCGCTGGGCGCGATCGCCGCCACATGACATCGGCCTGCGTCATTGTGATCGGCCATGTGGATCATGGCAAGACGGCGCTGGTGCGCGCGCTCACGGGGATGGAGACGGACCGGCTGGCCGAGGAAAAAGCCCGTGGCCTGTCGATCGCGCTGGGGTTTGCCCATTGCGAGATGGCGGGTGGGACGCTCGACCTGATTGACGCGCCGGGGCACGAGGATTTCATTCGCACCATGGTGTCGGGTGCGAGCGGCGCGCAGGGCGCGATGCTGGTCGTCTCGGCCGTGGAGGGAGTCGCGGCGCAAACGCGCGAGCATGTGCAGATCGCAAGACTGTTGCAGGTGCCCGTGGCGGTGGTCGCGGTGACCAAGGTGGATTTGATCCCCGAGGCGACATTGCCCGCCCGTCTGGCGGAAATTGCGGATACCCTTGCCGCGCAAGGCGTTACCGGGGCCGAATTGGTGCCTTGTTCGGCCACGACCGCTGGCGGGACGGATCATCTGCGGCAGGTCTTGGCGCGGCGGTTCAACGCTTTGCCCGCGCGGGCCGCGCCGATGGGGGCGTTCCTGCCGGTGGACCGCGCGTTCACACTGGCGGGACGCGGAACGGTGGTGACGGGCACGCTGCTTGGCGGCGCGTTGGCGGTTGGCGCGGCGTTAACCGTGCAGCCAAGCGGTGCGGCGACGGTGGTCCGTGGCCTGCAAGCACGCGGCGCGGCGCGGGAGAGGGTCGCGGCGGGCGAGCGGGTCGCGGTGAACCTGCGCGGTATCGCGCTAGAGGATATTGCCCGCGGTGATGTGATCTGTACGGGCGGGCAGGGGGCGACGCTTTGTATGGATGTGTGGTTGACCGTCTCTGACATGGCACCGCGACCGGTCAAACATATGCAGGATTTGCGCGTGCTGTGGGGCACGGCGCATGAGGTCGCGACCCTGCGGCTGATGGGCGGTGGCCAGATCGCGCCGGGGGGCGCGGGGCTAGGGCAGTTGCGCTTTAAACGTCCCGTGGTGGGGTTCGCGGGGCAGGCGGCAGTGCTGCGCCAGCTTTCCCCTGCGGCGACGTTGGCGGGCGCGGTGATCCTTGACCCGCAGGCCACGGCAGTCGGGGCGGGCGACAGACGGCGGTTGGCGGTGATGCAGGCGGCACAGCAGCAGGATGGTACCGCCCTTGCCTCAGCGCTTTGTGCGCAGGGGCGCGGGGTGGCGCTGTGGTCTGATCTTGTCCGGTTGGCGCGCTGCGATGCGACGGCTGCGCTGCCCTCGGGCGTTGTGCGGTTATCGCCGGAACATATCGCGCTGGCTGACGATCTCGCCACGGTGCAAACGGCGGTGGTGGCGGCTTTGCAGCGCTTTCATACCGACCACCCGATCAAGCAGGGGGCGGCCCTTGCGGTACTGCAACGGGTGACGCCACTGCGGGGTTTGGTGCCTTTCGCCCAAGCTGAATTGCACAGGCGTGGAGAGGTTGTTTTGCGCGACGGTTTGGTCAGTCTCGCACGGCATGACCCCTTTGCAGCACTTGCCCCGCAACAGCTTGCCCGCTTGACCGAGATCGAAGAGAGTATGCGCACAGGCGGCACCTCCCCCCCGGATGTGCGGCAGTTCGATGCGCCTGAGGACGCGGATTTGATCGCGCTGATGGTGGCGCAGGGGCGGTTGGTGTCCTTGGCGAATATCGCGCTGAAACAACAAGTCGTGTTTCACGCGGCGACCATCGGTCACGCGCAGCGGAGCCTTGCGGCAAGCTTCCCCCCGCCCACGGCCTTTACCACCAGCGAGGCGCGCACCGCCTTGGGCACCAGCCGCAAGTTCATCGTGCCGCTGCTTGAGCATCTGGACGCGCTAGGCATGACCCTGCGGATTGGTGACACGCGGCAGATCGCGCCGCAGACGCATTAGGCTTTCGCTTGCCCTGCGGCAGGGCTACGGTGTGGCAACGCGGAGACGACCGGAGTCTGGTGGCTTCCCTGGTCTTCAAAACCATGGACGCGTCGATACGGCGTGTGGTGGGTTCGATTCCCATCCGTCTCCGCCAAGCTGTCTGGACATGCCTGACGATCCCCCACAGTATGCAGCGGCATACTTGGGAGGGGGCGACATGAGTGATCGGAAACCGGAATTTACCCTGAAGGATCTGCAAGGCGCGGCCCACCCTTTTGACGGCACGGGCCCTGCGCTGGTCTGTTTCGTGAAAGAGGATTGCGAGACCTGCAATATCGCGGGCCCGGTGCTGCAGGCGCTGTCGCAGGCTTATGGTGATGCGGTGCGGTTTCTGGTGCCGGGGCAATCCGGCGAGAAGAACGGCGATTTCGCGCAGCGCCACGGGCTGACCATGCCGGTGCTTGAGGATGCGGGCTGCAAGACCTCGTTCGACTGGGATTTCGAGATCGTGCCCGCGCTCTACTGGATTGATGAAAGCGGCGCTGTCGTGACCCACTTCGAAGGCTTCGTGCGCGATGACTGGCAGGCATTGTCCGACCAGATGGCCCGTGCGACGGGCAAAGCTGCGGCGCAGATCGATTGGGACAGCTTGCCCGGCTGGCGTCCGGGATGCGGGTCGAAACACTTTGACCCCGAGGTTTACGACGCGCTGCGGGCAGAGGCCGAGGGCAGCCGTCTGCGCGCCCGCAAGGTAGAGGTCGCCAGCGGCGATGACATGGCGGAATTCATGTTCGATCAGGGGTTCTCGGACGGGTTGCCCCTGGTGCCGCCGACGCCTGAACGGGTGATCCGCATGCTGGAAGGGACGCATCGTGATCCGCAGGATGTGATTGCCACAGTGCCGCCAAACATGGGTATCGCCACGGTCGAAAAGATCGCGATCAACGCGGTGATGGCGGGGTGTAAGCCCGAATATCTGCCCGTCGTGATCGCAGCCGTCGAAGCTGTCTGCACGGATGAATTCAACATCCACGGGGTCACCGCCACGACGATGGGCGCGGCCACAGTTATGGTGGTGAACGGCCCCGTCGTGGACAAGATCGGTATGAACGCGGGCCTGGGTGCGATGGGGGCAGGCAACCGTGCCAATGCCACCATCGGGCGCGCCTTGCGGTTGATTATTCGCAATGTTGGCGGGGCGACCACAGGCGGGGTTGAACGTTCTGTTCTGGGCAATCCGATGAAATATACGATGTGTTTTGCTGAAAACGAGGCGGTATCCCCGTGGGAGCCGCTGCATGTGGAGCGTGGGTTTGAAGCGCAAGATTCAGTTGTAACTGTTTTTGCCATGACCGGCGGGCCGGTGCATCTGGTGGACCAAACCTCGCGCAAGCCAGACCAGATCGCGGGGTCTTTGGGGCAGGGGCTTGAAGGGGTGTTCCTGCCGAAGATGCATAACCTGCCGATTGACGCGCTGTTGGTGGTCTGCCCCGAGCATATCCAGACGCTGACCGTCGATGGCCCTTATTCCAAAGACCGGCTGCGCGACCGTATCCAAGAGGTCACGGCGCGCCCCTTGTCGGAGATGGTGCAGGATGACCATTCGGGCGCGGGTATCCCCGTGGCGGACGCCGAACGCATGGGGCCGGAAAAACTGGCGCAGTTGGCCCCTAAATTTGCGGGCAAGGAATATATCCATATCGTCGTGGCCGGTGGGGATGCGGGCAAATTCTCGTCCGCGTTCCACGGGTGGGCCACGGGGGAGGTGGGGTCGATTTCCGTTTCCAGAAAGATCGATCTAGGCTAGCTTTCACAGCAGAGGAGGACGTGAATGACAATAATTCTTGACCCGACGGACGAACGTGTCCCCGTCGCGCGTCAGATCAGCGAACGGTCCGGTTCGGTCCAGGGGGTTGTCGGGCTGCTGAACATCAGCAAGCCGCGCGGCAATATACTGCTGGATGAACTGGACAGGTTGTTGACCGAAAACGCACCCGGCGTTGAGGTCCGGCATTATACCAAGCCGACTTTCGCCAAGCCGTGCCCCGACACGCTGCGCCACCAGATCCGCGATGAATGCGACTTTCTGGTCGAAGGGCTGGCGGACTGAGGATCATGTACCACGTGCAGTATGCACGATACAGTCTGGTTTGAAATCCAGGGGATCCCGTCTGTTTCCATCGCTTCAAGCGTGTTTGGCCAAGCCGCTGAAACGCAGCGCAAGGCCTTAGGCATGGAGGGCGCGCGCTATGTGCTGGTGCCGCATCCTATTCAGGATGCCACGGACGACGAAATGCGAGCCAAGGCGCGTGAGGCGTTCGACCAGATCATCGGGGCGTTGCGCGACGCATGACTGACGTGAAAAATTTAAGGCGGCGCGGAGAGATCCGGGCCGCCTTTTTCGTGAGCATGGGGTGGCGAGGGTTACAGCTCGGTCAGCCAGTGCAGCTCTGACAGGTCGTCGTTGATCCAGATCATCGCATCGACGCTGTCCGCTTCGGGGGGGTGCGCCAGCAGTTGCGCAGGGACTACTGTGGCACGGGCCAGCGCCCGCTTTAGCGGTTCGCCCACGGTGTTGTGCATATAGCGCACGGCTTGCAGCAGGGTCAGGTCGGCCCCGGCCAGCGTTCCGTCGGCCAGCGTCAGCCGTCCGTCGCGGCGCAGGATCTCGCGGTCGTTCAGGGTGAAGCTGGTGATATCAGAGCCGCCAGTCGCCATTGCGTCGGTCACCAGAAACACCTCTGCCGCGCCGCGATTGGCGGCAAGTGCGGCGCGGATCATGGCCGGATGTACATGCACCCCGTCGGCAATCAGGCCGGATGCCACGCGCGGATGATCAAGCGCCGCCCCCACCAGCCCCGGACTGCGCGCGTTGGCCTGGCTCATGGCGTTGAACAGATGCGTTGCCATGCGGGCACCGGCCTCAAAGGCGCGCATGGCGGTGTCGTAGTCGCAATCGCTATGGCCCAGCGATACCAGCACGCCCGCCTGCGTCAGCGCCGTAATCTGATCGGGGGTGACGTTTTCGGGGGCGAGCGTCATCATCAGGTTCGGGATCCGGGCCACGGCATCGGTCAGCACCGCCATATCATCGTCAGACAGGGGGCGGATCAGGCTGCCGTCATGGGCACCTTTGCGGGCAACGCTCAGATGCGGCCCTTCAAGGTGGAGCCCCGCGATACCCGGCATGCCCAGGTGCAACGCCTCTGCCACGGCGGCGATGGCGGCGCGGCTATGGGCGGGGGTGTCGGTGATCAACGTGGGAAGAAATGCGCGGGTGCCAAGTCGTCGGTGCGCGGCGGCCATGGTGTGCAGTGTGTCCAGATCGGGCGCGCTATTGAGCATCGCGCCGCCCCCGCCGTTAACTTGCAGATCCACAAACCCGGGGGAGAGGATGCCCCCGTTCAGCCTCCGGGTTTTGGCCCCCGTCGGCAGCGCGGTCAGGGATGTGATGCGCGGGATGCCGTCGGGGTGCACCACAAGCGCGTGACCGGTCAGCAGATCGTGCCCGTCAAAAATGCGCGCGCCGGTATAGGCGGTGAGGGGGGCGGTCATGCCCGCGCGGCGCGCAGGGCCAGTGCGACGGCCCCATCCAGTGCACGGCCTTTGGTTTCGACCAGATGGGCAGTCTGCGTGTCGGGCAGATAGGCGGCGTAATGGGGGCCGACGCCGCCGGTGAGGCACAGCGGGCCGCCGGGTTGATGGTCGAGCGCGATCAGGGCGCGGGTCAGGTAATCGGCCCCGCTTGCCATCAGCGCCCGTCCGATGCTGTCGCCCGCCGCGGCGGCCTGTACCACATCGGGGGCGAGGGTGGCGAAATCGCCGGGCCGCGCCTTGAGGCTGAACTGCACGATGCCCGCGCCACCGCCGAATTTATCCAGCATCTGCTGCGACAGGGGGCTGGCGGGGGTGATCCCGTCGACGACGAGCAAGGTCTGCTCTAGCACGCCATGCCCCAGCCACGCGCCCGACGCCTGATCCGAGACCTGATAACACCAGCCGCCGATACAGGTCTGCACGCCGGCCTTTTGGCGGCCCACGATGGTGCCGGTGCCAAGGGCGATCAGGTGGCAGTCCTGCTCTCCGACGGCACCGACGATGGTGGTGGTGGTGTCTTCGGTCACGACGGATTTGGCAAAGGGCAGACCCGCCTGCACGCGCGGGCCCATTTCCGGCCCCGTGTATCCCGCAAGCCCCAGATGAGCTACGGCACGGGGCATGTCGGCGACATCCAGACCGGCGCTCTCTATCGCGTTGCGCGTCGCGGTGAGCACGCTGTCGATCGCGGTGGCGCAATCGGTGCTGACATTCGCCCGCCCACCTTTGCCTTCGGCAAGGATACGGCCATCGGGGGTGGCAACAGCGGCGCGGCAACCGGTGCCGCCTCCGTCAACGCCGATCAGGAAAGGAGGGTCTATTTGTGTCATCCGAATTGTTTAGGGCACCTGTTTTGGCGGGGAAAGACAATTTTCGCCATTCGTTTTACCCATGGTCGCAACGGGTTTGCAAATGGCACATGCGCGTGATAAGTTAGCGCTAACATACTCACGTCTTTGTAGGAAGGCCCTTAGGCCCACCCACGTCACGAAGGAAAGCATGATGTTGAACGATACCGTAGCCCGTGTCACCGACCGGATCATCGAACGCAGCGCGCCAAGCCGGGGTGCCTATCTGGCGCGGATGCGCCGCGCCGCCGAGGAAGGGCCGGCACGGGCGCATCTTTCGTGCAGCGGGCAGGCGCATGCCTATGCCGGTGCGGGGCAGGATCAAGCCGCGCTGGCGACGCAATCGGCGGGCAATATCGGGATCATCACGACTTATAATGACATGCTGTCGGCGCACCAGCCGTTCGAACGCTTTCCGACCCTGATCCGCGACACCGCGCGCGCGGCGGGCGGGACGGCACAGGTTGCAGGCGGCGTACCTGCCATGTGTGACGGCGTGACCCAAGGCACCCCGGGGATGGAGCTGAGCCTGTTTTCGCGTGACATCATCGCCATGGCGGCGGGCGTCGGGCTTAGCCACAACACTTTCGATTCCGCGATCTATCTGGGGGTCTGTGACAAGATCGTGCCCGGTCTGGTGATCGCGGCGCAGGCTTTCGGGCATCTGCCGGCGGTGTTCCTGCCTGCGGGGCCGATGACCTCGGGCATCTCCAACGACGAGAAAGCGATCGTGCGCCAGAAATTCGCCGCAGGCGAGGCCACGCGCGAAGAGCTGATGGCGTCAGAGATGGCGGCCTACCACGGGCCGGGCACCTGCACCTTCTATGGCACCGCCAACACCAACCAGATGTTGATGGAGTTCATGGGCCTGCACCTGCCCGGCGCGTCCTTTGTGAACCCCAACACGCCCCTGCGTGATGCGCTGACCGTTGCGGGGACGCAGCGGGCGCTGGCGATCAGCCATCTGGGCAATGAATACACACCCGTTTGCGATGTGCTGGACGAAAAAGCCTATGTGAACGGCATCGTCGGCCTGCATGCGACGGGCGGGTCGACCAACCTGCTGATCCACCTTGTCGCGATGGCGCGGGCCGGTGGGATCGTGCTGGACTGGCAGGATTTCTCGGATCTTGCCGATGTCACGCCGCTGCTGGCGCGGGTCTATCCGAACGGCTTGGCCGATGTGAACCACTTCCACGCGGCGGGGGGCTTGGGCTTTATGATCGGTCAGCTCATGGCGGGCGGCTTGCTGCATGACGAGGTCAAGACCATCGCGGGCGACGGGCTGTCGCGCTATACCCAAGACCCCAAGCTCAAGGATGGCGCCGTCGAATGGGTCGCAGGCCCGTCCGAGACGCTGAACGAGAAGATCGTGCGCCCCATTGGCGACCCTTTCCAGCCCACGGGCGGGTTGAAACGTCTGGCGGGGAACCTTGGCAATGCGGTCACCAAAGTCTCTGCCGTGAAGCCGGAGCATCACATCGTCGAAGCCCCGATCCGCGTGTTCCATGATCAGGAAAGCGTGAAAGACGCCTATCGCAATGGTGAGTTCAACGAGGATGTCATCGTTGTCGTGCGTTTTCAGGGGCCCAAGGCCAACGGCATGCCCGAATTGCACAGCCTGACGCCGGTGCTGGCGAACCTGCAGGCGCGCGGGCTGAAGGTGGCGCTGGTCACCGACGGGCGTATGTCCGGTGCCTCGGGCAAGGTATTGAGCGCGATCCACGTGTGTCCCGAAGCGGTGGACGGCGGACCGATTGCACGTTTGCAAGACGGTGATATCGTGCGCGTCGACGCCCGCGACGGGCAGCTGACGGTCCTGACCCCCGGCGCGATGGAGCGCCCGGTCGCGACGGCTGATCTGTCGGGCAATGAATACGGGCAGGGGCGCGAGCTGTTTGCCACTTTCCGCAACACGGTTGGCGCGGCTGATACCGGCGCCAGCAGCATTTGAACCTGACCAGAGGATGATCCGATGACCCCGCAAGACGCCAGCGCCGCTGCCTATGCCATCTGTAAACGTGCCCCCATCGTGCCGGTCCTGGTGGTGCATGACGCGCTGCACGCCCGCCCCCTGGCCGAAGCTTTGGTCGCAGGCGGCTTGCCCGCGCTAGAGGTGACGCTGCGCACCGATGCCGCGCTTGAGGTCATTGCCGAGATGGCAAAGGTCGAAGGCGGCGTTGTCGGGGCGGGCACGTTGCTGACCCCCGATGATGTCAAACGTGCGGTGGATGCGGGCGCGACCTTTGGGGTGTCGCCCGGTGCCACGGATAAACTGCTGCAAGCGGCCGAAGATCTGGGTCTGCCGATGTTGCCCGGTGCCGCCACCGCGTCAGAGGCGATGCGTCTTTATGAACGCGGCTATGATATGCTCAAGTTCTTCCCAGCCGAAGCTGCGGGTGGGGCACCCTTCCTGAAATCGCTGTCCTCGCCGCTGCCTCAGGTGCGGTTCTGCCCCACGGGCGGCGTGAGCCCTGCCAATGCGGAAAGCTATCTGTCGCTGCCCAACGTGGTGTGCGCGGGTGGCAGTTGGGTCGCGCCGGACAATCTGATGCGCAAGGGCGATTGGGCGGCGATCACCGAGCTGGCCCGCGCCGCCAGCACCCTAGGCAGCCGCGGCTAAAGCGACGCCGCCGCGCGGCTGGCCTGATCATACTGTCCCGAGATCGCGCGCAGCTGCGCCGCGATCTCGCGCAGGTCGTCGCCCTTGATATCGGTGCGCCCCATGCTGTCGATCAGGCAGGTGTTGCGCACCGCGCGGTAGGTCTCTATCAGCTCGGCCCCGCTGGCGGAGGTGCGATAGAACACCTCTTTTCCGCGTTTCTCGGCCTCTAGCAGGCCGGATTTCAGCAGTTTGCGCAGCGCGTAGTTCACCGTATGCGTATCTTCGATATTCAGCAGAAAGCAGATGTCCGTCAGCCGTTTTTCACGGTCGCGGTGGTTGGTGTTGTGCAGCACCAGTATTTCCAGCGGGGTCAGGTCGGCATTGCCTGCCGCCGCCATGCAGCGCGACATCCAGCGCGAGAAGGCGTTGTAGGCGATGATCATCCCGTATTCGAGCTCTGACGCCTCCCATCCTTCGCCCTCGGCAAGGTGACGGGACGAGACGATACGGCGGGACGGGTGCGATTTTGGGTCTGACATCAGTGCCTCAAGGCTGGTTTTCACTGTCGTTATGTTAGCGAATTGTCGGTATCGCGCAATCCGTCTGTGCGCCAAGGACACGCCCGCCCGAGAAAAATGTACCAAGGATAGCGCGACGCGGCAGGGCGCGGTAGCAAAGGGGCAACGGGTGCCGACCCTTACAGCCATTGCGATAGGAGTGACGATGCTGCGATTTCTTGTACCGGTATTGGCCGCGCTTTTGCTTTTGCCCGTGGATGCACAGGCGACAGAGCGGGAACGCCTTGGTTATGGCCGTCTGATTTCCAATGATTCCATCGGAGAGTTTCGCGACCGCGAGCGCACGGGCTCCTATGTGTCGTCCCGCGTCTGGGGGCCGGCGTGGACGGGGCGCTTGCCGGACCGCTTTGGGCAGTTGATCGAGCTGCGTTTGGGGGTAGAGGTATTCTCCCCCGCGAACCTGCGTCGCCCGCAAGCCGGATCGCGCCCCTGGGCCGGTGCCCTGTCCGTCGGAATGCACACCCATTTCGAACGCGATGCTGTGGAGTATTCGGTCGGGGCCGCGATCTACGCCACCGGTCCGCAGACCCATCTGGATGATCTGCAACGGGGTATTCACGACATCATCGACGCGACCTCGCCCTCTGATCAGGTGCTTGATGACCAGATCGAAGACGGCTTTCACCCTACGGTTCTGGTCGAGATCGGGCGCAGCTTTCCGCTTGGCGCGCGGACAAGCCTGCGCCCCTTTGTCGAAGGGCAGGCGGGGATAGAGACATTCGTTCGCGCGGGCTTTGACCTGACCTTTGGCGACATCACACGCGGTGAAATGTTGGTGCGCGACAGCACCACCGGCCAGCGTTACCGCGTGGTGCAGAACCGGGACGCCACGGGCTTTGGCTTTGTCGTTGGGGCCGATATCGCGCGCGTCAGCGACAGCGTGTTCCTGCCGTCGGATCGTGGCTATGACCTGACCCCGCGCCGCGATCGTGTGCGTGCCGGGGTGCATTGGCAGGGCAAGCGGGCCTCGGCGTTCTATGGTCTGACGTGGCTGGGCAAGGAATACGAGACGCAGCCCGATCACCAGCTTGTCGGCTCTGTACGCATCAAGATCGACTTCTGACGCGCAGGCCCCGTGCATAGGGTGATTCGTTCTTTCCAGCGGGGAACGGTTTTGATAGCCTTGGGGCAATAATAATACGACGAGGCACGAACAGTGGTCAAAACGGGCTTTCGAGGCACGTTTGTCATAAGCTGGTCGCAGACAGAAATAGACGGGCTGGACGCCGCACCGGTGCAATCCCTCAAGGTGGGGGCAGCCTGGGCATGGCGGGGCGATTCAATTCGCGTTGACGGGCCGAATGACGTGTTGCGGCTGGATCAGGCGGACGAGGCAGGGGATCTGCGCAGACGGGCTGCGCGGATGGTGCATCGTTTGGTCGGGGCCGCCCTGGACGGCACCACGCCGCCGCACCGGTCTTTCGCCAGTGACCGCGACACCCCTTTGATGGACAACAGCTTTACCGTGACCGACGGCGCGCAGACCTATCTGGTGACAGTGATCGAGGTCGGGCAGGGCAGCCAGCCGCTGCTGATGTTCCTTGACGCGCTGCCGCCGCGCAATACCGATCTGTGGGTCGTCGCGCATACGTTGAATACCGCCGCGGCGGATCGGGCGGCGCAATACAGCAGCGGCGTCATCTGCTTTACCCCTGGCACAATGATCCGCACCGCCGATGGCGCGCGCCGGATCGAACAACTGCGCGAGGGCGATCACGTCCAGACGAAAGACAACGGCCTGCAACCCGTGCGCTGGATCGGTAGCCGCCGGATGAGCGGGGCGCGATTGTTCGCGATGCCGCAGCTGCGCCCCATCCGGTTTCGCGCCGGTGCTTTGGGGGCTGCGCAGCCTGACGCGGATTTGCTGGTGTCGCCCAGCCACCGGATGCTGGTGAAGGGGCGCGTCGCCCATGACTTGTTCAACACGGACGAGGTGCTTGTCACCGCGCGGGATCTGGTGAACGGGCGCAGTGTCACCATCGATGCCCATGCGCGCGAAGTGACCTATATCCATCTCCTGCTCGATTTCCACGAGGTGCTTTGGGCCAATGGCGTAGAGACGGAAAGCTTTCACCCTGCCTCTGCCGCGCTAGAGTCATTGGATGCGACCGACCGCGCGCGGCTGCTGGATCAGTTTCCGCAGATCGCCTTTGATCCGCATACCTATGGCGGCTATGCGCGGCGTAATCTGTCGATGTCCGAAGCGGCGATCCTCGCGCACGCCGCCTGACGCCGCCGGATCGCCTGCTTTCTTGGGGCGGGCCTAGCTGTCTGCCTTGCCCGCGATCAACGCCTGAACAATGGCTTTTGCGCTGTCGCTCGACCAATCCGCATCACCGCGCAGGCGTGCGATTTCACGTCCCTCGGGGTCCATGATCACGGTGATCGGCAGGCCGAAAATGCCCATCTGACTGGCCAGCGCCTGTTTCGGATCCTGATGGCGTGGCAGGCTATCGACGCCCGCATCCGCAAAGAACCGTTTGATCCCGTCGGGGGTGTTGCGGCCCGTGGCGATGGTCAGCACCTCGAAATCATCGCCGCCGAATTCCTTTTGCAGCGCGTTCAACTGCGGCATTTCCTTGCGGCAGGGCGCGCACCATGTGGCCCAGAAGTTGATCAGCACATATTTGCCCTGCCACGCTTCAAGCGTCGTCTCGCCGCCGTCATCCTCAAGCTGGAACGCGACAGAGGAGGTGGCAACGGGGGAATCGTGCACGACCAGTTTCTTCATATCACCGTCGCGCAGGGGCTTGATGTCGGCGCTTTGCCCAAAGCTGGGGTTTGCACCAAGGGCAAGGGCCGTATAAACGAGCGCGAGCATAATCTTTTTCATTTTCCCTCCGAGGGGTTGCCTGATGACCGATACGACTTCGAACAAAATGTGGGGTGGCCGTTTTGCCGCCGGACCAGACGCGATCATGGAGGCGATCAACGCCTCGATCTCGTTTGACCAGCGTATGGCCGCCCAGGACATTGCCGGGTCGCGTGCCCATGCTGCCATGTTGGCTGCACAAGACATCATTAGTGATAGCGATGCCGACGCCATTCGGAAAGGGTTGCTCACGGTGTTGTCAGAGATCGAGGGCGGGACATTCGCCTATTCGACCGCGCTGGAAGACATCCACATGAACGTCGAGGCGCGCCTGAAAGAGGTGATCGGCGAACCGGCAGGCCGTCTGCACACGGGCCGGTCGCGCAACGATCAGGTGGCGACCGATTTCAAACTGTGGACCCGCGACCAGTTCGACGCCGCCGAAAGCGGATTGTTGGCGTTGATCAAGGCCTTGCTGGGTCAGGCAGAGGCCGGAGCCGATTGGGTCATGCCCGGTTTCACACACCTTCAGACCGCGCAGCCGGTCACCTGGGGCCACCATATGATGGCCTATGTCGAGATGTTTGGCCGCGATCTGAGCCGGATGCGCGACGCACGTGCGCGCATGAATGAATCGCCTTTGGGCGCGGCTGCGCTTGCGGGCACGTCCTTTCCGATCGACCGCGACATGACCGCACAGGCGCTTGGCTTTGACCGTCCGGCCGCCAATTCGCTGGATGCGGTCAGCGACCGTGACTTCGCGCTTGAATTCCTGAGCGCTGCGTCGATCTGCGCCATGCACCTGAGCCGTTTCGCCGAAGAGCTGGTGATCTGGTCCTCGGCGCAGTTCCGTTTCGTGACCCTGTCGGACCGTTTCTCGACCGGGTCGAGCATCATGCCGCAGAAAAAGAACCCCGACGCGGCAGAGTTGATCCGCGCCAAGATCGGCCGGATCATGGGGGCCAATGTGGCGCTGATGATGGTGATGAAGGGGCTGCCGCTGGCCTATTCCAAGGACATGCAGGAAGACAAGGAACAGGTCTTTGACGCCGCTGACAACCTAATGCTGGCACTGGCCGCGATGGAAGGCATGGTCAAGGATATGTCCGCGAACCGCGAAAGCCTTGCTGCGGCGGCGGGATCGGGCTTTTCCACCGCGACCGATCTTGCCGATTGGCTGGTTCGCGTGCTGGGGCTGCCGTTCCGCGATGCGCATCACATCACCGGATCGTTGGTGGCGCTGGCCGAACAGAACGGCTGCGACCTGCCGGATCTGACGCTGGAGCAGATGCAATCGGCCCATGGCGACATCACGGCAGATGTCTTTGACGTTTTGGGCGTGGAAAATTCCGTCAATTCGCGTATGTCTTACGGGGGCACCGCGCCCGCACAGGTGCGCGCGCAGGTGGCCCGCTGGAAAGGGATCATCGGATGAAACCCGTCGCCATTATTGCCTTGTTGCTGACCCTCGCCGCCTGTGGTGTGGACGGGGAACCCGTGCCGCCGCAGGTCAATAGCACGGTGACGCTGTCGTCGTCGGGCATGTCGGTGGGCACTGGCGTCACCCTTGGCCGCGGCCCGTTCCGGCTGGGTCTGGGGGCGGCGCTGTGATCCGCGCGGCGGTGCTGGCCGTGGTTGCATTGGCGGTGCTGGCGGGCTGTGACAGCGCGCAACGCCATGCGCCAAGCGCCCATGACAGCCGCGCCTATCCCCCCGCGACGGATACCGCCACCCGCAAGCATCGCAGCAACTATGAGCCCGGTGTGCATATCTCGGGGCATGTGGATGTGGGCGTTTCCAAGACATTCTGACCGGCGGGGCGGGTGGCGCTGATTGCCATTCCCGCCGCCTTTGGTATTGGGGTAAGCTGTGGTCTGCCGCGATGCCTTTCCCTGCGGTCCGCCGCCCGTAAACGATCGCCGGCAGCTTTCGGCGGGAAAAGCTTAGGAGCCTGAAACTATGGATCATTTCCTGTACCGCGATGGCGCGCTGTTCGCCGAGGATGTCGCCATCTCCGAGATCGCAGCCGCGGTCGGCACGCCCTTTTACGTCTATTCCACCGCCACGCTGTTGCGCCACTTCAAGGCTTTTGACGATGCGCTGGACGGGATGGACCATCTGGTCTGCTACGCGATGAAGGCGAACTCGAACCAAGCGGTGCTGAAAACGCTCGCGCAGGCGGGGGCGGGCATGGATGTGGTGTCGGCGGGGGAATACCTGCGTGCCAAGGCGGCAGGCGTGCCCGGCGACAAGATCGTGTTCTCGGGCGTGGGCAAGACCGTGTCGGAAATCCGGCTCGCGCTTGAGGGCGGCATCCGCCAGTTCAACGTCGAATCCGAACCCGAGATGGAGGTGCTGGACGCCGTCGCACGGTCGATGGGCAAGGTCGCGCCGATCACCATCCGCGTGAACCCCGATGTCGACGCCAAAACCCATGCCAAGATCGCGACCGGCAAGTCCGAGAATAAATTCGGTATCCCCATCGCCCGCGCGCGCGAAGTCTACCGCATGGCCGCCGCGATGCCGGGCCTAGAGGTCGTGGGCATCGACGTGCACATCGGCAGCCAGCTGACCGATCTGACGCCGTTCGAACTGGCGTATCAAAAGGTTGCCGAGTTGACAGAGCAGCTGCGCGCCGACGGGCACACCATCCGTCGCCTGGATCTGGGCGGCGGGCTGGGAATCCCCTATGAGCGTAGCAATGCCGCCCCGCCGCTGCCCACGGATTACGGCGCGATGGTGCAAAAGACGCTTGGCCATCTGGGCTGCGAGATCGAGATCGAGCCGGGCCGCCTGATCGCGGGCAACGCCGGACTTATGGTGAGCGAGGTGATCTATGTCAAATCCGGCGAGGGCCGCGATTTCCTGATCATCGACGGAGCGATGAACGACCTGATCCGCCCCGCCATGTACGAAGCCCATCACGATATCATCCCCGTCGTCGAAGCCGAAGCCGGGGCCGAGCAGCAGCCCTATGACATCGTCGGGCCGGTCTGCGAATCCGGTGATACCTTTGCCAAGCAGCGCATGATGCCAAAGCTGGTGGCGGGCGATCTGGTGGCCTTCCGCAGTGCCGGTGCCTATGGCGCGGTAATGGCCAGCGAATACAACTCTCGTGCGCTGATCCCCGAGGTGCTGGTCCATGGCGATCAATTTGCGGTTATCCGCCGACGCCCGACCTTTGACGAAATGATAAATCGCGATACCATTCCCGAATGGCTGTGACCGCGTCTTGCGTGTCCGGCTTTTGAAAGCAGGGCCCGCATGACGCTTTTCACCGCCAAGGATGACGACCACTCGCCCGAGCAGGGTCTCAAGTCGATCCGTTGGCCCCTGCGTCTGACCTGGGCCGGTATCTGGGCCGAGGTGTTGGTGCAGGCGTTCTGGCCGCTGATTGCCTTGGTGCTGGCTGTTCTGGCGGTGCTGATGCTGGGGCTGCACGATACCGTGCCGATGTCCGTCGTGACGGGCGCTGTCGTTGCGGTGACGCTGGCAGCTGTCGGGGCGCTGGTCTATGCGCTGCGCCATTTACGCATCCCCCGCCGGATAGAGGCGCTGACCCGCCTTGACGCCAGCCTGCCCGGACGCCCCATTCAGGCGCTGATGGATGTGCAAGCGATCGGCACGGGGGATGATGCCTCTGCTGCGGTGTGGCAGGCGCATCAGCGCCGCATGGCCGCCCGTGCCGCCGCTGCGCAGGCGGTGCCTGCGGACTTGCGCATCGCGCGCCGTGATCCCTTTGCCCTGCGCTATGTCGCGCTGCTGGCTTTCGTTACGGCGCTGGTCTTTGGGTCGGTGCTGCGCATCGGGTCGGTTGCGGGGCTGACGGCGGGCGGGGGGGCGTTGGCTTCGGGGCCGGTCTGGGAAGGCTGGGCCGAGCCGCCGCGCTATACCGGCAAGCCGACGCTGTATTTGTCCGATCTTGCCGAAGGGCCGTTGTACCTGCCTGCGGGCACGCTGATCACGCTGCGCATGTATGGCGAAGTGGGGGCGCTGTCGGTGACCGAGACCGTCTCGGGCCAGTCTCAGCCAGAGGGGGACACCCCCGCCATCGTGCAGGATTTCAAGGTCAGCCAAAGCGGACAGATCGCCATCGACGGGCCGAACGGGCGGACGTGGGACGTGACGATGCTGCCTGATGCCAAACCGCAGGTCGAGATTGCAGGCCCGCCCGAGGTGACCGCCCTTGGCGAGATGCAACTGCCCTTTGTGGCGCGGGACGACTATGGCGTTGAAGCGGGCGAAGCGCGGATCGATCTGGATCTGGCCGCTGTGGACCGCCGCTATGGGCTGGCGATTGACCCTGACCCGCGGGCCGAGGTGATCGTGCCGCTGTCGCTGCCCATTGCCGGGGACCGCCGCGATTTCGAAGAGAACCTGATCGACGATTTTTCCAAACATCCTTGGGCCAACCTGCCGGTCACCGTCACGTTGAGCGTGCTGGATGCGTCGGAACAACAGGCGACCACCCCGCCGACGCAGATGACCCTGCCGGGACGACGCTTTTTCGATCCGCTGGCGGCGGCCGTTATTGAACAGCGGCGCGATCTGCTGTGGGCTAAGGGCAACGCCGACACCCTCGCGCAGGTCTTGCGGGCGGTGTCCTATCGTCCGGAGGATGTGTTCCGCTCTGACACGGCGGCGCTGCGCTTGCGGCGGCTGATTGAACGGATCGAAATTCGCGCCCGCTATGGTTTGTCCGACGAGGTGCAGACCGACATCGCGGATGATCTGTGGGACTTGGCGATTGAGCTGGAGGAAGGCGTGCTGGCCGATGCGCTGGACCGGATGCGCCGCGCACAGGAGCGTTTGCAAGAGGCGATGAAGAACGGCGCCTCGGACGCCGAGATCGCAGAGCTGATGGAAGAGCTGCGCCGCGCCACCGACGACTATATGCGTCAGTTGCAACGCCAGCAGGCGCAAGAAGGTGAGAACGGCGACCAGCAGCAAGGCCAGCAGGGCGAGACCATGCAGATGACGCAGGACGACCTGCAACGCATGATGGACCGGATTCAGGAACTGATGGAGCAGGGCCGCATGGCCGAGGCGGAACAGGCGCTGCGCGAGCTGCAAGAGATGATGGAGAACATGCGCGTTACCCAAGGCCAGCCGGGCGAAGGTGGGCAATCCGAGGGTGAACAGGCGATGGAGGGGCTGGCCGATAGCCTGCGTGAGCAGCAAGAGCTAAGCGATCAGGCGTTCCGCGATTTGCAGGACAGGTTCAACCCCAATGCCGATGACGGCCAGCAACAGGGGCAGGACCAGGGCCAGCAGCCCGGCCCGCAACAGGAGGGCAACCAGCCCGGCCAACCGGGGCAGCAGCCTGGCCAGAACAATGGCCAGGGCGAACCGGGGCAGGGACAGGGATCGATCGCTGACCGTCAGCAAGCGCTGCGCGATGAGCTGCGCCGTCAGGAAGGGCGTCTGCCCGGTGGCGGCACCCCCGAAGGTGACGCCGCGCGCGATGCGCTGGACCGTGCCGGCCGCGCGATGGACGGTGCCGAAGAGGCTTTGCGCCGCGACGATCTGGCCGAAGCGATCGATAACCAGTCGCAGGCGATGGAAGCGCTGCGCGAGGGGATGCGCGCCTTGGGCGAGGCGATGGAACAGGATCAGCAGGCGTCCGAGCCCGGACAAGGCACCGCGCAGGGCAACCGCCGTGCCGAGAACACGGACCCTTTAGGGCGCGAACAGGGGGCGAATGGCGCGCAGGGGTCAGAGGGTGATCTGGCGCTGGACAATGACGCCTATGGCCGCGCGCGTGAACTGCTGGACGAGATCCGCCGCCGCTCGGGCGAGGCGACGCGGCCAGAGGTCGAACGCGACTACCTGCGCCGTCTGCTGGACCGCTTCTGATAGGATTGATGACCCAAGGACAGGGCCGCCAAAAGGACGGGCCCGATCCGTTTTAGCTGCCCGACTGCGACGCCCGTGCATCCAGCCATTGCAACGTTGATTGCAACATCCCGTCCAGCCATTGGCGCGCGCTGTCCACCTGCGCGACGTAAAGCGCAAGATAGGGGCGCAGCGCGGGAACCGCCTCCGAGATTTGCGGCGAAAAGACGTATAGCAGCACCAGCACAGAGGCGAGCGCGACAATCAGCACGAACCCGCGGCTGAACCCGCTACGCTGTTTCGGGTCCGCATGGGTATCGCGCCCGGCGTCTGCGCCCGTGTTCGGGATCACGCGCCGTTCTGATCCGGTGCGCAGGGTTGAATTGATCTCTTCGATATCGGGCAGCAATTCGCGGCGCGATGCAACAGCCGCCGCGGCGGCTGTGGTCTCCGCAACGCTGTGCTGCTCTTCGCCGCGCAGACGCGACATGCGGGCCTTGGCCTGCTGCGCGCGGTCGCTTTCGCTGGGTTGGTCTGCTTCTTCAAGCCCCAGATCAGGCTGGCTTTCAAGGGTCTGAGCCTGACGGCGACGGCGGGCTTCTTGTTCCGCCTCGGCCTCTTGCCGGAGAATATCGGCGACCGAAGGGTCAAGCTGTTTGCGCGGTGGCGGGGCAGGATGCGCGGGTTCGCCCGCGTCGGGGTCTTCCGCTGCGTCTGCGTCGGGCTCGGGCGGGCTCGCTGGGGCGGGCGCATCTACATCGCGTTCGGGCGCGACGCCATTCTCCGCATCATCGTGCCCGGACAGAGCGGCGGAAACCGTGCTGATCCTGCTGTCGTCCTCTTCATCGAGAGGGGGGAAATCGGGGTGGTGCTGGAACCAGGTCTGGCCACAGTTCGAACATTGCACATCGCGACCGGAAGAGGGCATCACCTCGTCCGGGACCTCGTACTGCGCATCGCAATTGGGACAGATCAGTCTCATGTTGCGCCCCGAACCATTGGAAACCTCTTCGTTTTCACGTCAGATCAACCTTATGTCCTAGAAAACCGTAGGAAAAGTGCAATCTTCATGCAATGGCTGCGCCGGGGTGCATTGAAACCCAAGCGGTGCTGGGGCACAACAGTTCAAACCAAGCGGGATATGCGTGTGATCGAGTTTGAAAACGTGGCCTACAGCTATGGCGGGGGCGAGCTTTTGTCCGATATCTCGGTCAAGCTGGCGCCGGGATCGTTCCATTTTCTGACGGGTCCATCCGGCTCTGGCAAGACCACGTTGATGAAGCTCTGCTATGGCGCGCTGCTGCCCACGGCGGGGCATGTGTCGTTGTTTGGCAAGGACGTGCGTGCCATGGACCGCGATGACATCGCGATGATCCGGCGACGTGTGGGCGTGGTGCACCAGGATTGCCAATTCCTGAACCATTTGCCGGTTGCGGAAAACATCGGTTTGCCGCTGACCGTGTCGGGCCGCCATGCGGAAACCGGCGGCGATGACCTGCAAGAGCTGCTGTCGTGGGTCGGGCTGAGCAGCCGCGCCGATGCCCTGCCGCCAGAGCTGTCGGGCGGTGAGCGCCAGCGTGCGGCGCTGGCCCGTGCGGTGATCATGTCGCCAGATGTGGTGCTTGCGGATGAACCCACCGGCAACGTCGACTGGGAAATGTCGCAGCGCCTGCTTCGCCTGCTGGTAGAGCTGAACCGCATGGGCAAGACCGTGTTGATCGCGACCCACGATCTGGGGCTGATCCGTGCCACCAAGGCGCAGGTGCAGGCGCGTGTCTTGCGTATCGCCAACCGGCGCATCCAGTTGGCGGGGGCGGATCTATGAAGATGCTGCGCATTGCGCTGACCGCGCTGTGGAACGGCGACCGTCAGGCGGACCGTGTGGTGCCGCCGTCGGGGTTTACCGCCCAGTTGACCCTGTTTGCCGCGGGAACGATGGCGTTTCTGGCGGTCTTTGCGCTGGCGCTGTCGCTGGCGTCGGGACGGTTGGCGAATATCTGGGGGCAAGAGTTGGCACGCACCGCGACGATCCGTGTTGTGGCCCCCATCGACCAGCGCAGCGCTCAGACCGAGGCCGCCTTGCGCATCCTCGAGACGACCAAAGGGGTCGCCACAGCCCGCGCCCTCACGGATGAAGAGCAGCAATCTCTGCTGGCCCCATGGTTCGGTCCGGAACTGGCCATTGACGCCCTGCCGGTGCCCCGCCTGATCGAGATCATCGAAGAGGACGACGGCATGGATGCCGATGGCCTGCGCCTGCGCCTCGCGGCAGAGGTGCCAGGGGCGGTTCTGGACAATCACAGACGCTGGCGCGCGCCGCTGGTCAAGGCCGCGTCGCGGCTGAAGCTTCTGGGCTGGGTCTCCATGATCCTGATCATCGCGACGCTGGCCGCGATGGTGACACTTGCCGCCAATGCGGCGCTGTCGGCCAACGCTCAGGTCATTGCCGTTTTGCGTCTGGTGGGCGCGACCGACAGCTATATCGCGCAGGCCTTTATCCGGCGTTTCACCCTGCGCGCGCTGACCGGCGCTGCGGCGGGCACGGGGGTCGGGCTGCTGGCGATACTGCTGTTGCCAAGCACCGCTGACGCGGGGGGCTTTCTGACGGGCTTGGGCTTTCAGGGCTGGCACTGGGTTGTGCCGCTGGTGATCCCGTTTCTGTCCGGTGGTGTCGCCTTTGCGGCCACAGGGGCGGCCGCGCGCCGTACATTAAAGGAACTCGCATAATGTTGCAGTGGATACGATCCTTGACCTTCATCGTGCTGGCCACGGTCTATATGCCGCTTCTGGGGCTGTTTTACGCGCCTTGGGCGATGTTCTCGCGGCGGGGGGCCTATGCGGCGTGCAAGGCCTATGCGGCGGGGACCATGTGGATGGCGAAGGTCATCGTCGGGTTGCGGTGCGAGGTGCGGGGCGACGTGCCGGACGGGGCCGTGTTGGTCGCCGCCAAACACCAGTCCTTCCTTGATATCCTGATGATCTTTCACATTCTGCCGCGCGCGAAATTTATCATGAAACGCGAGATTTTGATGACGCCGGTGATCGGGCAATATGCCAAGCGCATGCAGATGGTCGCGGTGAACCGTGGCAAACGGGGCGCGGCGATTTCCAAGATGCTGGCCGATGTCAAAGCGGGCGAGGCCGAACCGGGTCAGCTTGTCATCTATTCGCAGGGCACACGCGTCGCGCCCGGCCTGTCTGTACCCTATAAGGCAGGCACTGCCGCACTTTACGAGCAGATGAACCAGCCCTGCGTCCCCGTCGCCACCAACGCGGGTTACTTCTGGCCACGGCGCGGGCTGTACCGGCGTCCGGGTGTGGCAGTGGTCGAGTTCCTGACCCCCATCGCGCCGGGGTTGGAGCGGGCCGCCTTCATGAAACGGCTTGAAGAAACGGTCGAGACACGGTCGGACGCGCTCTTGGCCGAGGCGGGGTTCAAAGCCCCTCAACCGAAATAGTCGCTGCCCATACCGATCGGCGCGCGCGACGGATAGAGCACGACGGTTAGAACACAAAAAAGGGTGGGCCAAGCGGTCCACCCTTTGTCGTTTCGATGCAGGCGGCTGCCTTACATGTGGATCGGGCCGTCGCCACAGGCCAGCGCGGCTTCGCGGACCGCTTCGGAGTAGGTCGGGTGCGCGTGGCAGGTCATCGCCAGATCCTCGGCAGAGGCACCGAATTCCATCGCAACGCAGACCTCGTGGATCAGATCGCCGGCACCGGGGCCGATGATATGCGCGCCGAGGATGCGGTCTGTTTCCTTGTCGGCGATCAGCTTGACGAAGCCTTCGCCCGCAAAGACGGCCTTGGCACGGGCGTTGCCCATAAAGCTGAATTTGCCGACCTTATAGGCGCGGCCTGCTTCTTTCAGTTGCTCTTCGGTGGCACCGACATTGGCAACCTCGGGGTGGGTGTAGATCACGCCGGGGATCACGCCATAGTTCACGTGGCCATGCTTGCCTGCCACGACCTCTGCCGCGGCCATGCCTTCATCTTCGGCCTTATGCGCCAGCATTGGGCCTTCGATAACGTCGCCGATGGCGTAGATGCCCTTGACCGAGGTTTCCCAGGTGTCGCTTACCGCGATCTGGCCGCGTTTGGTCAATTCGACCCCCAGACCTTCAAGGCCCAGACCGTCGTGGAACGGCTTGCGGCCTGTCGATACCAGTACAACGTCGGCGTCCAGCGTGTGTTCGCTGTCATCCTTGCGCAGCTTGTAGGTCACCTTGGCTTTGGTCTTGGAGGCTTCGGTGCCTTGTACGGCGGCGCCCATGACAAAGTTGACGCCCTGCTTTTTCAGGATACGCATGAAGTTCTTCTGGACTTCGCCATCCATGCCGGGGGTGATCGCGTCAAGGTATTCAACGACGGTCACTTCGGTCCCGAGACGCGCGTAGACGGACCCAAGCTCGAGCCCGATCACGCCTGCGCCGATCACGACCAGCTTTTTCGGGATCTTGTTCAGCGACAGCGCGCCGGTAGAGGTGACGACGACCTTTTCGTCAACCTCGACACCGGGAAGGGCGGAGGGTTCGGACCCTGTGGCGATGATGATGTTCTTGGCCTCGTGGACCTCGTCACCGACCTTGACCTTGCCGGCTTCGGGGATGGTGGCCCAGCCTTTGATCCAGTCGATCTTGTTCTTCTTGAACAGGAACTCGATCCCCTTGGTGTTGGTGTCGATCGTGTTCTGTTTGTAGGTCTGCATCTGCGCCCAATCGACCGAAGGGCTTTTGCCCTTGAGGCCCATATCGGCGAAGTTGTGTTCGGCTTCGTGCAGCATATGCGTGGCATGCAGCAGCGCCTTGGACGGGATACAGCCGACGTTCAGGCAGGTGCCGCCCAACGTCTCGCGGCCCTCGACACAGGCGGTTTTGAGGCCCAGTTGGGCGCAGCGGATGGCGGATACATAGCCGCCGGGGCCGGAGCCGATGATGATGACATCGTAGCTGGACATGGAAGGTCTCCTTGGTGGTCGGGAATTGGGGTAGAGTAGAAAGTGTGGCGTTCAGGCATGCAGGGGCGGGGCGTGTTGCGGTGAAGGCTAGGGGGCGCTGCCCCCGTGCGCAAGCGCACGCCCCCGGGATCTATGCCATTTGGAAGATCAAAACAGCGCGGCCAGCAGCATCAGCACCGTCGCACCAAGGCCCACGGCCCAGATCAGCGAGCGTCCGGGACGCAGGCCAAGCGCATAGGCGGGCACATAGGCGACGCGGGCCGCGAGGAAGATCCATGCGAGAATGGCGGTGTAGGTCGTGTTCTGACCGGACATTTGCAGCACCACGACGGCGACGGCGAAAAGCGCCAGCGCTTCGAACATATTGTTGAAGGCGCGGCCCAGACGGGCGGTCCTGTCAGAGAGCGATTTCGACGGCTCTCGGTCGCGCGCGGACATGGTGTAGCCGGGGCCGACCTCGCGGTTGGCAGGGATCGCATAGGCGACAAAGGTCACGACCTGGAGCAGCGCCGCGAGGGTCAGAACGGTGAGTTCGGGTGTCATCTTGGCGGTCCGCTATAGCGCGAGGAAATAGAGAATGGCGGTGGCGGCAAAGCCCGCCAGCCATGCGAGAGTCCGGATCGCGGGCACGCCAAGCGCATAGACCGGCAGATAGATGATCCGCGCGATGAGGAAGACCTGCGCGGCCAGCAGGGACGTGGCATTGGTGCGGTCCAGCATTTCGAGGATCAGCACCGCCGGGGCAAAGAGCGCCATTGCCACGATGGAGTTGTCCAATGCGCGTTTCAGCCGGGCCGTCATGCCGGTCATCGACCGGTCTTCGTCGCGCGACGAGAGCAGATAGCCCAGGCTGAGTTGTTGTGCACCGCCCAGAACCTGAAGCAAGATTGTCAGCATAACGAGCAGGCCATAGGCGGCGAGGATCGTGGTCTCTGTCATCATTTGTCCTTTCCGGGCGGTGGGTGTGGTGGGTTACAGGTCCATCAACAGACGGCGTGGGTCTTCGAGCGCTTCTTTCACGCGGACGAGGAAGGTCACGGCCCCTTTGCCGTCCACGATGCGGTGGTCATAGCTGAGCGCCAGATACATCATCGGACGGATCACGACCTGACCATTGATCGCCATGGGGCGGTCCTGGATCTTGTGCATCCCGAGGATACCCGATTGTGGCGGGTTCAGGATCGGCGAGGACATCAGCGAGCCATAGACACCACCGTTAGAGATAGTGAAAGTGCCGCCCTGCATTTCCGCCATGGAGAGTTTGCCGTCGCGGGCCTTGGCCCCCAGTTCACCGATTTCCTTTTCGATGTCGGCAAAGGACATCGCTTGCGCGTCCTTGACCACGGGCACGACCAGACCGGTGGGGGTGCCGGCCGCGATGCCCATGTTGACGTAGTTCTTGTAGACCACATCGGTGCCGTCGATTTCGGCATTCACTTCGGGCACTTCGTTCAGGGCGTGGATACAGGCCTTGGTGAAGAAGGACATGAAGCCGAGTTTAACGCCGTGCTTTTTCAGGAACAGGTCTTTGTATTCGTTCCGCAGGGCCATGATCTCTGTCATGTCGACCTCGTTATAGGTCGTCAGCATGGCGGCGGTGTTCTGGCTGTCTTTCAGACGTTTCGCGATGGTCTGGCGCAGACGGGTCATCTTGACGCGTTCCTCGCGGGCGGCGTCCTGGGGGGCCGATGGGGCGCGTGGCGCGGCGGCGGCAGGTTTTGCCGCGTTCTTGCCAGCGGCAACGGCCTTGGCCACGTCTTCCTTCATTACACGTCCGTCGCGGCCTGTGCCGGTGACCTGATCGCGGCTGATGCCGGCTTCGGCCATGGCTTTCTTGGCGGAAGGCGCGTCTTCGACATCGCCCGAGGGCGCGTTGCCGGGGGCAGGGACCTGACCGCCCGCTTTGGGTTCAGCGGTATCATCGGCGGGTTTGCTTGCGCTGCCGCCTTCGCCCTGGCTGATCACGGCGAGCTTGCCGTTGGCCTCGACCGTGCTGCTTTCTTCGGCGATGATCTGGGTCAGCGTGCCCGATGTCGGCGCGGGCACTTCGACGCTGACCTTGTCGGTTTCCAACTCGCACAGCATTTCATCGGCTTCGACGTGGTCACCGACGTTCTTGAACCACGTGCTGACGGTCGCCTCGGACACGGATTCGCCCAAGGTGGGGACCATGACGTCGACATCATCCGCAGCGTCGCGGGGTTTCACGTCTTCGGCACCGACATCGACCGCCTTGGGGGCTTCGGATTTCGCCGGGGCCGCATCGCCTTCGGAGATATTGGCCAGCAGCGCGTCAACGCCGACGGTTTCGCCTTCGTCGGCGACGATATCGGCCAGAGTGCCCGCCACGGGGGAGGGCACTTCGACGGTGACCTTATCGGTTTCCAACTCGCAGAGCATTTCGTCGACTGCGACGCTATCGCCGGGCTTTTTGAACCATGTTGCCACGGTCGCTTCGGTTACGGATTCACCCAAGGTAGGGACGCGTACTTCGCTAGTCATGGTTATTTTCCTTCGATGGTCAGCGCTTCGTCAACGAGGGCTGCTTGTTGTGCTTTGTGTTGGGAGGCAAGGCCGGTCGCAGGCGAGGCCGAGGTGGCGCGACCGACATAGGTCGGACGGGTGTGGGTGGCGTCGATACGGCCCAGAACCCATTCGATATTGGGTTCGATGAAGGACCATGCCCCTTGGTTCTTGGGCTCTTCCTGACACCATACCATTTCCGCATTCTTAAAGCGTTCCAGCTCTTTCACAGCGGATTGCGCGGGGAACGGGTAGAATTGTTCGAAACGCAGCAGGTAGATGTCGTCGATGCCACGGGCGTCGCGTTCTTCCAGCAGGTCGTAATAGACCTTGCCCGAACACATGACGACGCGCTTGATCTTGTCGTCCGCCGCCAATGTGGTGTCCGAGTTGCCCTGTTCAGCATCGTCCCACAGGACGCGGTGGAAGGAAGAGCCGGTGGTGAATTCCTCGGCCTTGCTGACGGCCAGCTTGTGGCGCAGCAGGGACTTCGGCGTCATCAGCATCAGCGGCTTGCGGTAGCTGCGGTGCAGCTGGCGGCGCAGCAGGTGGAAGTAGTTCGCGGGTGTGGTGCAGTTCGCCACGATCCAGTTGTCGCCACCGCACATGGTCAGGAAGCGTTCCAGACGCGCGGAGGAGTGTTCGGGCCCTTGCCCTTCATAGCCATGGGGCATCAGGCAGACGAGGCCGGACATGCGCAGCCATTTGCTTTCGCCCGAGGAAATGAACTGGTCGAACATGATCTGCGCGCCGTTGGCAAAGTCGCCGAACTGCGCTTCCCACAGGGTCAGCGCGTTGGGTTCCGCCAGCGAGTAGCCGTATTCAAAGCCCAGAACCGCGTATTCCGACAGCATGGAGTCGATGACTTCGTATTCTGCCTGACCTTCGCGGATGTGGTTCAGCGGGTAGTAGCGGTCTTCGTTTTCCTGGTTGATCAGGGCCGAATGACGCTGCGAGAAGGTGCCGCGGGCGGAGTCCTGACCGGACAGACGGACCTTGTAGCCTTCGGTCAGAAGCGAGCCAAAGGCCAGCGCCTCGGCTGTGGCCCAGTCGAAGCCTTTGCCGGATTTGAACATCTCTGCCTTGGCGTCCAGCAGACGCGCCACGGTTTTATGCAGCGGAAAGCCGTCGGGTGCGGCGGTCAGCGCCTTGCCAACATCCGCCATGGTTTCGGCGGCGATGGCTGTCTTGCCACGCTGGTATTTCTTTTCCTTGGCCTTATCGAGGTGCGACCACTTGCCATCCAGCCAATCGGCCTTGTTGGGGCGGTATTCTTTGCCGGCCTCGAATTCGGTGTTCATCTTTTCCTGGAAGGCGGCTTTCATATCCTCGATCTCGCCCTCGGGGATCAGGCCGTCTTTCACCAGCCGTTCGGTATAGAGCGTCAGCGTGGTCTTTTGCTTTTTGATCTTCTTGTACATCACCGGGTTGGTGAACATCGGCTCGTCGCCTTCGTTGTGACCAAAGCGGCGGTAGCAGATCAGATCGATGACCACGTCTTTCTTGAACTTCTGACGGAATTCCGTCGCCACGCGGGCCGCGTGCACGACCGCTTCGGGGTCGTCGCCGTTGACGTGGAAGATCGGAGCCTCGACGACCAGCGCGTTATCGGTCGGATAGGGGCTGGAGCGGCTGAAGTGCGGCGCTGTGGTGAAACCGATCTGGTTGTTCACCACGATATGCATGGTCCCGCCGGTACGGTGCCCGCGCAGGCCCGAGAGGGCGAAACATTCGGCCACGACGCCCTGACCGGCAAAGGCCGCATCCCCGTGCAGCAGGATCGGCATCACGGATGTGCGTTCCTTGTCGTTCAGCTGGTCCTGCTTGGCGCGGACCTTGCCCAGAACAACGGGGTTCACCGCTTCAAGGTGGGACGGGTTGGCGGTCAGGGACAGGTGGACGGTGTTGCCGTCGAATTCGCGGTCGGAGGACGCGCCGAGGTGGTATTTCACATCGCCGGAGCCGTCGACATCATCGGGTTTAAAGCTGCCGCCCTGAAACTCGTTGAAGATCGCGCGGTAGGGTTTCTGCATGACATTTGCCAGCACCGACAGACGGCCACGGTGCGGCATGCCGATCACGATGTCCTGAATGCCCAGCTGACCGCCGCGTTTGATGATCTGTTCCATCGCGGGGATCAGGCTTTCGCCCCCATCAAGGCCGAACCGCTTGGTGCCCATGTATTTGACGTGCAGGAATTTCTCGAAGCCTTCGGCCTCTACCAGCTTGTTCAGGATGGCTTTGCGGCCATTGCGGGTGAACTGGATTTCCTTGCCGTAGCCCTCGATCCGCTCTTTCAGCCACGCGGCCTGTTCGGGATCAGAGATGTGCATATATTGCAGCGCGAAGGTGCCGCAGTAGGTGCTTTTGACGATATCGACGATCTGTTTCATCGTCGCGATCTCAAGGCCAAGCACATTGTCGATAAAGATCGGGCGATCCATGTCCTTGGGCCCGAACCCATAGGCGGCCGGGTCCAGTTCGGGTTGGGTGTCGCTGTCGCGCATGCCAAGCGGGTCAAGATCGGCGGCAAGGTGGCCACGGATACGGTAGGCGCGGATCAGCATCAACGCGCGGATACTGTCGAGCACGGCACGTTGTACCTGCGCGTCAGACAGTTCGATCCCCTTGGAGGAGGCTTTTTCGGTAATCTTCTGACCGGCGGCTTTCGCTTCGGTCGGGACGGGCCACTGGCCGGTCAATGCCGAGGTCAGATCGTCCTGCGGGACGGGGGGCCAATCGCTGCGCGCCCAGGACGGGCCTGCGGCCTCTGCCTGAACATCGGCGTGGTCATCGTCCATCGCTTCGAAGAACGCCTGCCATGCGCCATCAACCGCATTGGGATCGCTGGCATAGCGGGCATACATTGCCTCTAGGTATTCGCCGTTCTGCCCCTCGAGAAAGGAGGTATCGTGGAACTGGTCGTTTTTGGGTTGGTCTGTCATGGCGATACCTCTGATGAGAGCGCGACGTTTAAGTAAGAGCGGCGGGGCCTGAAAAGTCAGGCCCCACCATCTGGCGTTAGCCTTTGTTGATAGCTTCCTGAACAGCTTCACCCAGCGTTGCGGGGCTATCCGCAACAACGATGCCTGCTTCTTTCATAGCTGCGATCTTGGATTCCGCGTCACCTTTGCCGCCTGCGACGATCGCACCGGCGTGGCCCATACGACGGCCGGGAGGGGCTGTGCGGCCCGCGATGAAACCGGCTGTGGGCTTCCAACGGCCTTTTTTCTTCTCGTCGGCCAGGAATTGTGCCGCTTCTTCTTCGGCAGAACCGCCGATTTCACCAATCATGATGATCGACTGTGTTTCTGGATCGGCCAGGAACATCTCGAGGATATCGATATGCTCGGACCCTTTGATGGGGTCGCCGCCGATACCAACCGCAGAGGATTGGCCGAGGCCAAGATCGGATGTCTGTTTCACAGCTTCGTACGTAAGCGTGCCCGAGCGCGAGACAACCCCGCAGGTGCCGCGCTTGTGGATGTGGCCGGGCATGATGCCGATTTTGCAGGCGTCAGGCGTGATCACGCCGGGGCAGTTTGGCCCGATCAGGCGGGATTTGGACCCTTCGAGCGCGCGCTTGACGCGCATCATGTCCAGAACCGGGATGCCTTCGGTGATGCAGATGATCAGCTCCATCTCGGCGTCGATCGCCTCGAGGATGGAATCCGCGGCGAAGGGGGGCGGCACGTAGATGACCGTGGCGTTGGCTTCGGTGACGTGACGGGCTTCGTGGACAGAGTTGAACACGGGCAGGTCAAGATGCGTCTGGCCGCCTTTGCCGGGAGTTACACCGCCGACCATTTTGGTGCCATAGGCGATGGCCTGTTCGGTGTGGAACGTGCCCTGCGAGCCGGTGAGGCCCTGGCAGATCACTTTGGTGTTTTCGTTTACGAGTACGGCCATGTTATGTGCTTTCTTCTCAAGTTCAATTCAGGTGGCGCCGGTCTCAGGGCGCGGTGGAAGGTGCGGCCGCCGCAAGGCGCGGCAGTCGGTATGTCAGATAGATTGCAACAGCGAACATCAGCGGTGCCGCGCCTTTGGCGACCCCACGGATGAAGCCCCATGTCTCGCGGCGCAACGGGATCAAACCGGTTGCGATGATCGCCAGCAGGATGCACAGGCCATAGCCAACGACCGACAGTGTCTCGAACGGGCCGCCTTCGGCCAGCAGGGAATCCTGCATCGGCATGGGCAGCTGTGCGACGACAGCCATCATTGCGAAGACCAGAACGGTCATCCCGAAGACGATAGCCTTGCCACCGGTGACGGTGTTTTGCGCGGACGCGGTCATTGGCTTGCCTCGTTCAGCGGGATCAGGCGTTCGACGCGGGCAAAGGTTTCAACCCCCTGCGCCCCGTCGCGTACCCCCGATTGTACCACAGCCATGCGGTTGGGGTTCAGCATGACGGCGGCGCGATAGGTGGCCCCCGTCGTGATGGGGAACCCTGCGGGGACATCTACCAGATCGGTCAGGTTTTCCTGTGCCAATCCGGTGGCGATCCCCTGTTGCGCAACCTGCGGTGCCGCCCCGTCAAAGGACACTTCGCAGCGGCGGTCCGTGCCCGCCGTTGCTGCCGCGCCCGTCACCGGAGACTGTGGTGCCGAGGTAAAGGGACGCAGATCATAGAAATCGACCCGTGCCCCTGTGCTGCCAAGCTGTGCCTGCGCTGTCCGTGCGGTCAGACGCGGGCTGAAACAATGGTCTGCAAAGGCCTGGGCGATGTCGGCTCCGCGCGTTGTCTGTGCCATAGCGTTACTGGCCGCCCCGAAAGGGACAGCCAGCGCGGCAATGGAAAAACAAAAGGCGAGACGATGCATCATCCAAGCTTTCCAGCCAGTTTTAGCCTTTGACCGCTTTCACGATCTTTTGCGCGCCATCTTTCAGGTCGTCCGCTGCGATCACGTCCAGGCCGGAGTTGTTGATGATGGCTTTGCCTTCTTCAACATTTGTGCCTTCCAGACGGACGACCAGCGGAACCTGCAGGCCGACTTCCTTCACGGCTGCAACCACGCCTTCGGCGATGACGTCACAGCGCATAATGCCGCCGAATATGTTGACCAGAATACCTTTGACCTGCGGGTCGGAGGTGATGATCTTGAACGCTTCGGTCACTTTCTCCTTGGTGGCACCACCACCAACATCAAGGAAGTTCGCAGGCTCGGCACCGTAAAGCTTGATGATGTCCATTGTGGCCATCGCCAGACCGGCACCGTTCACCATGCAGCCGATTTCACCGTCCAGAGCGATGTAGTTCAGGTCGTACTTGGACGCCTCGAGCTCTTTGGGGTCTTCTTCGGTGGTGTCGCGCAGATCGGCAATATCGCCGTGGCGGTACATCGCGTTGCCGTCAAAGCTGACTTTGGCGTCCAGCACTTTCAGGTCGCCGCCGTCGGTGACGATCAGCGGGTTGATTTCCAGCATTTCCATGTCTTTTTCGACGAAGGCTTTGAACAGCTGGCCCATCAGGGTCACACATTGTTTGACCTGCTTGCCTTCCAGCCCCAGGGCGAAAGCAACGCGGCGGCCGTGGTAGGGCTGGAAGCCCGCGGCGGGGTCTACAGAGAAGCTGATGATTTTCTCGGGTGTGGACTCGGCCACTTCTTCGATGTCCATGCCGCCCTCGGTGGAGCAGACGAACCCGATGCGCGAGGTCTGGCGATCCACCAGCAGCGCGAGGTACAATTCGGTTTCGATGCCCGAACCGTCTTCGATGTAGATGCGGTTGACCTGTTTGCCCGCGGGGCCGGTCTGGTGCGTGACCAAGGTGCGGCCCAGCATTTTCTTGGCTTCTTCGGCGGCTTCTTCAACCGATTTGGTCAGGCGTACACCGCCTTTGTCGCCAGCGTCGGCTTCTTTGAAAGAACCCTTGCCGCGGCCACCTGCGTGGATCTGTGCCTTGACGACCCAAAGAGGTCCGTCCATCTCGCCTGCGGCTGTTTTCGCTTCTTCAGCTTTCAGCACGACCCGGCCGTCGGATACTGGCGCGCCGTAGCTACGCAAAAGGGCTTTTGCCTGATATTCGTGGATGTTCATAAAAAACGGTCCCGTCTTTGTTCCAGTCTAATCGCGGTATACGATTGAGTCTTGATACTCGGTAAACAGTTTTTCGGAGAAATACAGGGTTTTCCAGATAAAAGCGACATTTGTGATCACACGAATTTCGCGTGTGATCACAAAATAGCGCTAACGGTGGAAAATCTGCGGAATGTTGCCGACGCAGCGGCTGCCGCGCTCGGAAACCCCACGTTTTAAGGGCCGAACGCGACATATAGTTGTTTGTTTTGCGACCGGTCGGCCGTCGTCAAGGGGGCGTCTTACTTGGGAATCAGTGCCCAGTAATCGAGGTCGAGCAGGACATCGGGCAGGTATTTACCGTCTTCGCCCTTCAGCTTGAACGGCTCTCCGCCTTTGGTCGCGACCAAGCGCAAGCGCAATGCGCCGACGCCGGGTTTGTCGGTATCGGCTTTGTCCAGAACCTCGGTCCAGGCGCGGATTGTGTCGCCGGACAGGCAGGGGTTCGCATGCGCCCCGCCGTTTAGCCCCACGATCATCTGCGCATTGGCCAGTCCGTTGAACGACAGCGCCCGCGCCATAGAGATCACGTGACCGCCATAGATCAGCCGCGACCCATCGGGACGGGCAGAGGTGTCAAAGTGCACTTTCGCCGTGTTCTGCCACAGGCGGGTGGCCATCATATGCTCCGCCTCTTCGACGGTGACGCCATCCACGTGGTCGATCATCTCACCCACGGTATAATCGCCCCAGCGATGCGCCTCGCCCGCGAGGGTAAAGTCGTAATTGCTGAAGTCGAGCGTTTCGGGAATCGTCAGATCGTCAACCGTCAGCGCCTTGGGCAGATCGGGCACGACAGTTTCGGGGGCAGGGGCGTCGACATCGCGTTTGCGCACCATCACCCAGCGGACATACTCCAGAACTTTCGTGTCGTTCTGGTTAAAGCCGGTGGTGCGTACATAGACGACTCCGGTTTTCCCGTTCGAGTTCTGCTTGAGCCCGATCACCTCGGATTCAGATCGCAGGGTATCGCCAGGCCAGACCGGTGCCAGCCAGCGCCCCTGCGCATAGCCAAGATTGGCGACCGCGTTCAGCGATACATCCGGCACGGTTTTCCCGAACACGATGTGAAAGGTAATCATATCGTCCAGCGGGCTGGCAGGCAGGCCGCAGCTTTGCGCGAATTGATCGGAGGAATAGAGCGCATGACGTGCGGGATACAGCGCGTGGTACAGCGCGCGTTCACCATCCTTGACCGTGCGGGGCACAGCATGATGCAACGTCTCGCCTATTTTATAGTCCTCGAAGAAACGGCCCTTGTTGGTCTTTGCCTGTGCCATCAATGCGCCCCCAGTTTGGTGTCGGGCGTATAGGTGCCTTCGACCTCCTTGGTCACGGCCTGACCGCAGCGCATGACATTTGCCTTGGCATCCCATGTCTGCGTGGGCGTGCCGTAAAGCTCCCACCCCTTGTTCAGCGCGTCGGTGACCTTGTGGCAAAAGGCGGAAGTGTCCTCTTCGGACAGGAAACGATAGAGTTTCATGGGGGTTCTTTCAGTAACTCAGGAAAAGGGAGAGACGCCAAGCAGGGTATGGATCGCGGTTACAACGACCAGCATCACCAGCGTGATCACCGCAAGGCGGATATAGGTGGCCTTGCCCGCGGGGGCAGGGGGTGTCCAGTTGGGTTCCGCGCGGTTGATCAGGATCACGGAACCGACCGCCCATGCCAGCATGGATCCAAACAGCAGGATAGAGGCGAGATCCCCGTTCACCAGCAAATGCGCGACCGCCCAGATTTTGACGGCCATCAGCTGCGGGTGGCGGGTTTTATAGGCGGGCCAGGCCTTGGCCCCTTTGGCCGCGCTGGACCCGTAGACCCAGAATGCCAGCACCATCAGCAGGTTGTTCAGATGCGTCAGGAAGGGCGGGGGCGTCCAGACGGGGATAAACTCGGCCCCGCGGTATCCGATAATGATCATGACCAGCGCCGCCACGATGGCGACGGCGATGATGCCTTTGCCCCGTCGGCCCATAGCCGCGCGCTGGTCCGGCATGAAGCGACGGAAATAATGGGCACCGACCCATAAGATCAGACCAAGGATCAAAAGTGCCATCATCAGGTTTACTCCGTTTGCAGGGCCGCGATCGCGTCCAGCTTTGCCAATGTTTCGCGTGCGGTGGCGACATGCAGGTTTTCAACGATGCGCCCGTCCACAACGGCCACACCCTGACCTGTCGCCTGCATTTCGTCAAACGCCTCGATCTGGCGGCGCGCCAGATCGGCTTCGGCCTCGGAGGGGGAGAATGCCTCGTTCGCGACGTCCAGCTGCGCGGGGTGGATCAAGGTCTTGCCGTCAAAGCCCATGTCGCGGCCCTGATCACATTCAACGCGGTGGCCTTCGTCGTCCTTGAACGCATTGTAAACGCCGTCGACAATCGCGATGCCGTTGGCCTTGGCTGCCAGCACGCATAGGCCAAGCCCGGTCATCAGGGGCAGGCGGTCGGCGCGCACGCGGGTTTGCAGGTCTTTATTCAGGTCGTTGGTGCCCATCACCATACATTGCAGCTTGGAATGCGCGCCAATCGCGGCGGCATTCAGCATCGCACCCGGGGTTTCCATCATCGCCCAAAGCGGGATGTCGCCCGTGATCTCGGCCAGTGCATCCAGATCGGCGGGGCTGCCGACTTTGGGCAGCAAAATGGCGTCGCAGTCCATCTTCGCCGCGGCGCGGGCATCGTCGGCACCCCATTCGGTGTCCAGCCCGTTGATGCGGATCACCTTATACCGGCTGCCATAGCCGCCGTCTTTCAGCGCCTTGGCGAGTGTTTCACGTGCAGCGGTTTTCTCTTCCGGGATCACAGCGTCTTCGAGGTCAAAGATAATCGCATCGGCCGGCAGCCCGCGGGCTTTGTCTAACGCGCGGTCCTTGGAGCCGGGGATATACAGAACGGAACGCAGGGGGCGGGTGATTTTCGACATTTGCGACTCTCCAAGAAATAATGTTGCGTGCAGGTCTGCATTTTTAGACGAAAACTTCAAGCGCAAACGCGCCGCAGCGCAGCGTCAGATAATTTGCGGCTTTAACGCGGCCTTCAGGTTTTGCTGCCAGAAGGAAAGGCGTCTTGGTGCGTGTGTAAGTGTAAGAGGTGTAGAATGGTAAAACTGTTTAACCTGATCGGGCTGGCAACTGCCGCGGCGGCGGCGGTGGCGCTGACGCAGGATGTCGCTGCGGGAACGCGAACCGCAGGTTGTGACGGATGCCACAAGATTTCCGCGAAAATTTCGCACCCGCCGCAGGATCAACAAACTAAGGAGGTGGGCCCCATTTGATATGTCATAGATTATAAAAGCGGCGAAAAAAGATGCGGATCGCCGGAACGCAATCGCCACATCATCGTTGATATCACAACCGAGTGATTATCACCCGGAACTTCTAAAGGAGTATCAACAATGAAACGTATTCTTGGCACAACCGCAATCATCCTGAGCTTGACTGGTCCCGCATTTGCAGATGCACATGCAGCTGGTTTTGGTACCGTG
Source organism: Sulfitobacter sp. SK025 (assembly GCF_003352105.1). Lineage (NCBI taxonomy): Bacteria > Pseudomonadati > Pseudomonadota > Alphaproteobacteria > Rhodobacterales > Roseobacteraceae > Sulfitobacter > Sulfitobacter sp. SK025. Next base: position 830,630 of record NZ_CP025808.1, read on the forward strand.
ACAGCGCAAGAAACTGACTTCTTCGCGTCCGACCTGATCGGCATGCGTATCTACAATTCCGAGACAGAAGTTGAAGCGAACTCCACCATCGCCGCTGACGGCGAAAAGGAGTGGGACGACATCGGCGAAATCAACGACGTCCTGCTGGATTCCGAAGGCAACGTTAAGGCCGTTATCCTTGGCATTGGCGGCTTCCTCGGCATGGGTGAGCGCGATGTAAGCGTGAACATGGACGAGATTCGCATCGTGACCGAAGAAGGTGACAGCGACGACCGTTTCCTCGTGGTGAACACAAGCAAAGAGATGCTTGAAAAAGCCCCAGCGTTCGAACGTATGGACGACGAAGCTGACATGGAAGCCGAAGCAGACATGGACGCCAACGCCGACATGAAGGCCGACACAGACATGGCAGCGACCGACATGAACGCCGAAGCCGAGGTCGACACAGAGACCGAAATGGAAGCGGATGCCGAAGCACTGGCAAACGAAGCTGAAATGGAAGCCAAAGAAGCAGCCGCTGAAACTGAGCAGGCGGTTGATAAAGCGACCACCGAAATGGCCGACGGGGCAAACGAACTTGAACAAGACATGGAACGCCCCATGCTGACAGCCCCAGCGGTTGAGCGTGAAGGCTATACCAACGCCACAGTCGAGGACCGGAACGCGCTGACCGCAGAAGACCTTGAAGGGTCCTATGTTTACGGTGCCAACGATGAGACCGTCGGTGAAATCGGTGCCCTCGTTATGGGTGACAACGGCGAAGTTGGCCAAGTTGTGATCAACGTCGGTGGTTTCTTGGGCATTGGCGAAAAGCCCGTTGCTGTCACCTGGGACGAACTGCAGATCATGAAGAACGCTGAAGGCGACGACTTCCGCATCTACATCGACAGCAGCAAAGAAGCGCTGAAAGCACAGCCCGAATACCAAGGCTAAGCTTAACGCTAAGTCAAATCCGGCAATACTTGCTGAAAAGCTGACCAAGACGGGATCGTTTCGAAAGGAACGGTCCCGTTTTTTATGGCTCTGCGCGATGTGACGTGATGCCAGACCAAGCGCAACTTGCACGGTGCGCTTCATTTCGGTATCCCGAAGCGAAATGTAACCCTGTCGGAGTATACCACATGGCCAGACCCAAGATCGCGCTTATCGGCGCAGGGCAAATCGGGGGCACGCTTGCCCATCTCGCAGCAATCAAGGAACTGGGCGACGTTGTCCTGTTCGACATCGCCGAAGGTATCCCGCAGGGTAAGGCCCTCGATATCGCAGAATCGGGCCCATCCGCCAAATTCGACGCGACCATGACCGGCGCGAACGACTACTCTGAAATCGCTGGCGCAGACGTTTGCATCGTGACCGCCGGTGTTGCGCGTAAGCCCGGCATGAGCCGTGATGACCTGCTGGGAATCAACCTGAAGGTCATGAAATCGGTTGGCGAAGGCATTGCTGCCCACGCGCCAGACGCATTCGTTATCTGCATCACCAACCCGCTGGACGCGATGGTTTGGGCGCTGCGCGAATTCTCCGGTCTGCCCCACCACAAGGTTTGCGGCATGGCCGGTGTGCTTGATTCGGCACGCTTCCGTCACTTCCTCGCGACTGAATTTAACGTCTCCATGAAAGACGTCACTGCCTTCGTTCTGGGCGGCCACGGCGATACAATGGTGCCCCTGACGCGATATTCCACCGTTGCGGGTATCCCATTGCCTGATCTGGTGAAAATGGGCTGGACCACACAGGAAAAGCTGGACGCGATCGTTCAGCGGACCCGTGATGGCGGTGCCGAAATCGTTGGCCTGCTGAAAACCGGTTCGGCGTTCTACGCGCCTGCGACATCGGCAATCGAAATGGCCGAAGCCTATCTGAAAGACCAAAAACGCGTTCTGCCATGCGCCGCCTATGTTGACGGTGCCTATGGTCTGGACGGCTTCTACGTCGGCGTGCCTACTGTGATCGGTGCTGGTGGCGTCGAACGTGTGGTCGAGATTGCGATGAACAAGGACGAACAGTCCATGTTCGACAACTCTGTGAACGCCGTTAAAGGCTTGGTCGATGCGTGCAAAGGCATCGATGAATCGCTGAAGTAATACCCCAAGGTGCAGCGGGCGGACGTGGTCGAGATCACGATAAACCCCGCCCGCTGCGCCTGCACTTTGCTATTGGACGATCCCGCGGGATGATGCCAAGGCCGCTCTCTCCCCCCGCTCAGATCAGTTTCCGCAGGTAGCCAAATCTGCCGCGTCGCAATTTGAGGACATGCGCATCATGCGGCGCGCAAACGGGCGCTTGGGGCTGAGTTTTCGCCCAAACGGTCGCCGAAAAGCCCGATGAATTTGGTTGGCTTTAGTGCTTGTGATCACAGCTGGAAAATTAGTGATCACAAACTTCCGAAATGTCCGGCGCTAACCGAAGGGTTTGGGCAACTGCGCCAATAAACCGCTTCAAATTCACGCCTCTGGACGTGACAGTCCCAAAAATACCGTTATCTATGACCGCAACCTGACGAGAAAAGGAATCCATCATGGCAGATGTGAACCGGGGCAATCGCCCGCTGTCACCCCACCTGACGATCTATCGCCCGCAACTGACCTCCATGACGTCGATCCTGACGCGCATCACCGGCAACGCGATGCTGGTTGCCGCCCTGCTGATCGTCTGGTGGTTCCTCGCGGCGGCAACGTCGGCGGAGTATTTTGATATCGCGAACGGTTTCATCACCAGCTGGTTCGGTGATCTGGTCATGTTCCTGTCGCTGCTGGGGCTGTGGTATCACACGCTCGCCGGTATCCGGCACCTGATCTGGGACAACGGCTATGCGCTGGATATCCCAACGGCTGAAAAGCTGGGCTGGGCCGCGCTGATCGGTTCCGTCATTTTGACCATCATCACCGCGCTGATCATCTGAGGGATAGACACATGGCTTATTTGACAGACCGCAAACGCGCTATGGGCTTGGGCTCGGCTAAATCGGGCACCGCACATTTCTGGGCGATGAAAGTCAGCTCTGTTGCGCTGCTGATCCTGATCCCGCTTTTCGTCTTTACCTTCGGGTCCGCCCTTGGGGGCACCTACGAAGAGATCATCGCCTACTACAGCAGGCCTTTCCCCGCGATCGTCGCCGCCCTGACGCTGATCGTTGGCTTCAAACATTTTAACGACGGTGTCCAAGTGCTGATCGAGGATTACGTCCACGGGCTGTCGCAGAAAGTTGCGATCATCCTGATGACCTGCCTCAGCTATGGTGCGGCCGCGGTTGGCGTTTTCGCCATCGCCCGCATCGCGCTTTAACACACGCCTACGCTATACCGGAGACCGAGACATGGCTGCATATGAATATGAAACGCATGAATATGATGTCGTTGTCGTGGGGGCTGGCGGCGCTGGCCTGCGTGCGACACTTGGCATGGCAGAGCAAGGGCTGAAAACAGCCTGCGTGACCAAAGTTTTCCCGACCCGTTCGCACACGGTTGCGGCGCAGGGCGGTATCGCGGCGTCGCTGTCCAACATGGGCCCCGATAACTGGCAGTGGCATATGTATGACACGGTCAAGGGCTCTGACTGGCTGGGTGATACAGACGCGATGGAATATCTCGCACGCGAAGCCCCCAAAGCGGTCTACGAGCTTGAACACTACGGTGTGCCTTTCTCGCGGACCGAAGCGGGCAAGATCTACCAGCGTCCCTTCGGCGGCCACACCACCGAATTCGGCGAAGGCCCCCCCGTGCAGCGGACCTGTGCCGCCGCCGACCGGACCGGCCACGCGATCCTGCACACGCTTTATGGTCAGTCACTGAAGCATAACGCTGAATTCTACATCGAGTATTTCGCCATTGATCTGATCATGTCGGATGATGGCGTCTGCCAAGGCGTGCTGTGCTGGAAGCTGGACGACGGTACCATGCATCTGTTCAGCGCCAAGATGGTTGTTCTGGCGACAGGTGGCTATGGCCGTGCCTATTTCTCGGCGACATCGGCGCATACCTGCACCGGCGACGGCGGCGGTATGGCGGCGCGTGCGGGCCTGCCCCTGCAGGATATGGAATTCGTGCAATTCCACCCCACCGGCATCTATGGCGCGGGCTGTCTGATCACCGAAGGCGCGCGTGGCGAAGGCGGGTATCTGACCAACTCCGAAGGCGAACGCTTTATGGAGCGGTATGCCCCCACCTACAAAGACCTTGCCAGCCGTGACGTTGTTTCGCGCTGTATGACGATGGAAATCCGCGAAGGCCGCGGCGTGGGCGAGAACAAGGACCACATCCACCTGCACCTGAACCACCTGCCCAAGGAAACGCTTGATCTGCGTCTGCCCGGGATCTCTGAATCCGCGCGCATCTTTGCCGGTGTGGACCTGACCAAGGAACCGATCCCGGTTCTGCCGACCGTACACTACAACATGGGCGGCATCCCCACCAACTATTGGGGCGAAGTACTGGCACCGACCGAAGACGCGCCGGACCGCGTGGCACCGGGCCTGATGGCCGTTGGCGAAGCGGGCTGTGCCTCGGTACACGGGGCGAACCGCTTGGGTTCGAACTCTCTCATCGATCTTGTGGTCTTTGGCCGTGCCGCCGCGATCCGCGCGAAAGAGGTCGTCGACGCAGAGGCCCCCGTGCCAACGCCGAACCAGAAATCGGTCGATGCCGCCTTTGAACGCTTCGACAGCCTGCGCTATGCCAAGGGCCAGATCCCGACCGCCGAGCTGCGCCTTGAGATGCAGAAAACCATGCAGGCCGATGCTGCGGTTTTCCGTACCGACAAGACGCTGAACGAAGGCAAGGTCAAGATGGACGAGGTCGCCGGCAAGATCGCTGATCTGCACGTGACCGACACATCGCTGGTCTGGAACTCTGACCTGATGGAAACGCTTGAGCTGACCAACCTGATGCCGAACGCCGTGGCCACCATCACCGCCGCTGCTGCCCGCAAGGAAAGCCGCGGGGCGCATGCCCACGAAGACTACCCTGATCGCGACGACGAGAACTGGCGCAAGCACAGCCTCGCGTATTTCGACGGGAACGCGGCAACGCTCAGCTACCGTGGTGTGCACCTTGATCCGCTGACCGAGGAATCCGAAGGCGGGATCGACATGAAAAAGATCGCACCCAAAGCACGGGTGTATTGATCTGAAACCCTGCCTCCGCTTTTGGGGGCAGGGGACCAAACCGGGGGCCGTGCCCTCGTCCTGCAGGCGGAGGGCAGGCGACATGAAACAGTTTATCGCTATGACCATGATTTTGGCCGCGTCCGCTTGTGCGCAAGCAACGCAGCAGGTTGACAGCATCGCCCGCGAAGGCACCAAGGGGGTCATCACCGAAACCCTTGCCACGCGCTTTCCGCAGGTGCCCAAGCAGCTGATCACGCCCTTCACCGATTGTATCGTCGACAATGCCGATGCGGCTCAGGTGCGCGTTTTCGCCAAATCCGCCGTGATCGGCGTGGATGACACCACCGTCGCCACCGTGCGCGCCGTACTGTCACGCCCCGAAACCGTGCAATGCCTGTCGCGTTCCGCTGGCAGCGTCCCGGGGTTGCTGGGCTAATGGGGCACCCGAACGTCACGCCGGATACGCAGGGCAAGGATGCAGGCCATATGGCCGATCTGCGCGCGCAATTCCGTGACGGCGACACCAGCGAACGCACCCGCATCAAGGCGCAGCTTGGCCCCACAGAGGTGGAGTTCGCTGACATCCGCATGGTGGTGGACCCGCGCGATAACTATACCGAAACCTGCCTTTGGCTGAACGAATATCCGCCCGAGATCAAATCGCTGGTGGCTTTGGTCGAACTGGTGGAAGACCGCAACATGCTGGTCTTTGACATCGGTGCCAACTGCGGGGCCTATTCGATCCCGCTGGCGATGGCCGCGGGCGACGGGTCGCGCGTTGTGGCATTTGAACCTAACCCGCTGATGATTGGCCGGCTTGGCATGAACATCGCGTTGAACAATCTGACCGACCGCGTGCGTATCGAAGGCTGCGCGCTGTCCGACCGCGAGGGCGAGGCGATGCTGAACTTCCGCGGGCACAACTACGGTCAGGCATCGCTGCTCCCGATCGAGGGCAAGCAACAAAACGGCGGCGTGCTGGTGCCCACACGGCCCCTGTCCGCCTTTACACACGCCGCACGGCACCATGACGGCACGATCCTCAAGATCGATGTCGAAGGGGCCGAGGAGGTCGTGCTGAACCCCATCCTCACGCAGGGCAAAACCGGCGGCTGGCTGCCGGATGCGATCTTGATAGAGGTCCGCCATGCGGATCAGTGGGACGGCGATCTTTGTGCAGAGATACTGGCCGCCGGGTACCGCCGAACCCTGCGCGCCGAGGGAAATGCGCTTTACATCCGAAAGACGTAAGCGCCAGAATTGTAACGAACTGGGCAACTGCCCGACAGACCAGGAGAAGCGATATGGTTCAACTCACGCTCCCCAAGAACTCCCGGATGACGACCGGTAAAACATGGCCCAAACCCGAAGGTGCCAAGAACCTGCGGCAGTTTCAGGTCTATCGCTGGAATCCGGATGACGGCAAGAACCCGGCCATCGACACGTATTTCGTCGATATGGACACCTGCGGCCCGATGATTCTGGACGCGCTGATCAAGATCAAGAACGAGATCGACCCGACCCTGACCTTCCGCCGCTCCTGCCGCGAAGGCATCTGCGGATCCTGCGCGATGAACATCGACGGGATCAACACGCTGGCCTGTACCTATGGCGTGGACGAGGTGAAAGGCGCGGTGAAGATCTATCCGCTGCCACACATGCCCGTGGTCAAGGATCTGATCCCCGACCTCACGCATTTCTACGCGCAGCACGCCTCCATCCAGCCGTGGCTTGAAACCAAGACGGCAGAGCCCGCGAAAGAATGGAAACAGTCGATCGACGACCGTGCCAAGCTTGACGGGCTTTATGAGTGCATCATGTGCGCCTGCTGCTCGACATCCTGCCCCAGCTACTGGTGGAATGGCGACCGCTACCTCGGGCCAGCCGCGCTGCTGCATGCCTACCGCTGGATCATCGACAGCCGCGATGAAGCCACAGGCGAACGTCTGGACGATCTGGAAGATCCGTTCAAACTGTACCGCTGCCACACCATCATGAACTGCGCCAAGACCTGCCCCAAGGGCCTGAACCCTGCCGCAGCCATCGCCAATATCAAGAAGATGATGGTCGAGCGCACCGTTTGATCCCATCGCAACCTGCGCCTCCCGCTGCCCTATGGCGCGGGGGGCGTGACATGTGCCCCCTATGATCCTGATTGCCTTTGCCATCGCTTTTGCGATCGTCGCCTATGTTGCCTACCGTGATAAGGCGGTGCGTGGATGCCGCTGGCGCAAGGACAGTACCCGCGACAAGGGCAGCCTGCAGTTCTACCACTGTGTCGCCTGCGGAGCAGAGGCCTATACCGCCACCCAATCGGCCCCCCGCGATTGCAAGGCAAATGTCGGCGGCCGGCCTCTCTGACGCCGTGCGCGATGGCCTCAGGATCGGACCCAACCGTCAGGAGTTTCCGCTATGACACCGCCCCATGATGCCGACGCCCGCCGCGCTGTCGCGCCCGTAATCTGCTATCCCGTCGAAACGCTGCCCGTGCCTGACATGGCACTTTACGCGCGCGCGCGCGAAGCGCTGACCAAAGTGGACGAGGTCACCGTCGCCCCTCGTGACGCAAGCTGCTTTACCGTGCCTGCGGGACATTTCTTTCGGATCACCTCGGTCGAGGGGCCACAGGTCGGTGATCTGAACCTCTGGTCGCAAAATGATCTGTCCGAGCGGTTCTACTCCGGCAAAACCCGCGCGCTGCATGGCACGCATATCACCACTGGACAGCGCATGTGGAGCAGTTTTCCCACGCTGCGCCCTATGGCGACGCTGACCCATGATACGCTCGACTGGTACGGCATGGATGCCTTCGGGGGCTCGGTGCATGATGTGATCGGCACGCGCTGTGATCCCTATACCAACCAGCTGTTGTCGGGCGGGCAATACCACCATTGCTGCCACTCCAACCTGATCCGGGCCCTGGCGGATCATCAGGGCATCACGCGCGCCGAGGCAGAGCCTTTCGTGCATGACGTGCTGAACGTCTTTATGTGCACCGGCTTTACCCGCGACACTGGCCAGTATTTCATGAAGGCCAGCCCCGTGCGCCCCGGCGACTACCTTGAGTTTTTCGCCGAGATCGACCTGCTCGGCGCGCTCAGCGCCTGTCCGGGGGGGGATTGCTCCGCCAAACATTCCTCGGACGTTGCCGCCTGCTATCCGCTGCTGGTAGAGGTGTTCGCCCCCGCCAAAGGCGCGCTTGATGGGTGGCAAAGCCCGCCCGCCAACGGCTACGACCGCAGCCACGGGAGCTAAGGGATCGGGATAGCGCCCGGCCATACTTCCAAATGGATATAAATCCCCCGCGGAGCGTCCGACGGGGGATCATCGCGCATCAGCTGTTGGGGAAAGCCGCCTGTAGCGCGATTTCGACCATATCGCCAAAGGATTTCTCGCGCTCTTCCGCGGGCAGCGCTTCGCCGGTTTGCAGGTGGTCGCTGACCGTCAGCACCGCCAGCGCACGGCGTTTGTGGCGTGCGGCGAGGGTATAAAGCTCTGCCGCTTCCATCTCGACACCCAGAATACCGTGGCGGGTCATCTGCTCGTCCAGATCGGGGCGTTCGGCATAAAAGACATCCGAAGAATAGATCCCGCCGACATGGGTTTTCGTGCCTTTCGCCTCTGCCGCGTCCACGGCAGCACGCAGCAGGGACCAATCGGCGCAGGGGGCGTAATTCATCTCGCGGAAGATACCGGAAGAAGGCGAGGTAATTGTCGTGGCGGTCATGGCAATAATGACATCGCGAATACCAACCTGCGGCTGCATCCCGCCACAAGATCCAATCCGAATAAGGGTTTGCGCGTTGTATTCGGACATCAATTCATTGGCATAAATCGACAGCGAGGGCATTCCCATGCCAGAGCCTTGAATAGTGACGCGGTTACCATTCCATGTGCCGGTGAAACCCAGCATGCCACGTACTTCATTTACAAGTTTTGCATCTTTAAGGAATGTTTCCGCAGCCCATTTCGCGCGATACGGGTCGCCGGGCATAAGGACTGTTTCGGCAATATCGCCGGGTTTTGCGCCAATATGAATTGTCATAGGATGCTCTTTATATTTCCAAAGCCAAGGGGATGCGCCGAGGCGACGCAATAACCGCACGCTGTGCGCAGGTTAGACCGATTTACAGTTCCAACGTTTCCGGATCGGTGCCGCTGGCGATCAGGTCGCGGAACCAGTTGGGCTGGCGGCCCTTGCCGGTCCATGTCTGGCTGGGGTCTTCGGGGTTGGCGTATTTCGCGGCAGCTTTCGCGGCTTTGCCCTTTTTCGCACGGCCGGATACTTCATCCAGCGAGAACCCGTATTCGGCGGCTGCTTTTTCCGCGGCTTTGCGGGCTTCTACGCGGTCGCGTTCATATGCGTTTTTAATCGCCATCTTCACGTCTTCCAAATGCTGTTCCAGCTGTTTGTGGGACATTGTGCTTAGATCAATACTCATTCTCGCTCATTCCTTTGTCGAAAAGCCAATTAATGCTTTACGCCAAAAGAATGAACAAACAAAGAGTTTTTGAATTGGCCGTTTTTTATTCGGCGGCCACAGTTTCGGGATCGGCGAGTGTGACGATGTCTGCCATAATTGTATTCAATTCAAAGTCTTTCGGCGTGTAAACACGAGCGACTCCCATAGCACGCAATCTTTTGGCGTCTTCTTCTGGAATAATACCACCCACGATTACGGGAATGTGATCCAATCCGGCGGCGCGCATTTGTTTCATTAAATCCTCGACCAATGGAATATGCGATCCCGAAAGAATCGACAGCCCGACGACGTGATGTTCTCCTTCAGCGGCGGCGGAAACAATTTCCGACGGCGTCAGGCGAATACCCTCATAGGCAATTTCCATGCCGCAATCGCGGGCGCGGACGGCGATCTGTTCGGCCCCGTTCGAATGCCCGTCGAGCCCCGGTTTCCCGACAAGGAAGCTCAGCCGGCGGCCCAGACGGGTACTGACGGCATCCACGGCGTCGCGCAGGTCGTCCAGCCCCTCGGTCTTGTTTGACCGGCCCGAAGCAACGCCTGTTGGCCCACGGTATTCGCCGTGCACGCTGCGCATCTGTTCGGCCCATTCGCCGGTGGTAACCCCCGCCTTGGCGGCGGCGATCGACGGCTCCATTACATTGCGGCCCTCTGCAGCGGCGGCGCGCAGATCGGCCAGCGCCTTGTCCACGGCGGCCTGATCACGGCTGTCGCGCCATGCGTTCAGACGGTTGATCTGGTCGGCCTCGACCGCGGGGTCCACGACCATGATGCCGCCATCACCCGTCATCAGCGGCGAGGGTTCGCCCTGTTGCCACTTGTTCACGCCCACGACGATGGTCTCGCCGGCCTCGATCCGGCCCAGACGGTCCGCGTTGCTTTCGACCAGACGGGACTTCATATAGTCAATCGCCGAAATCGCGCCGCCCATATCGTCAAGGTTCGCCAGTTCAGCCCGTGCGCCCTCTTTCAGCGCTTCGACCTTGCGGTCCACGGCGGGGTTGCCATCGAACAGGTCGTCAAACTCCAGCAGGTCGGTCTCGTAGGCCATGATCTGCTGCATCCGCATCGACCATTGCTGGTCCCACGGGCGCGGCAGGCCAAGCGCTTCGTTCCACGCGGGCAGCTGCACGGCGCGGGCGCGGGCGTTCTTTGACAGGGTCACCGCCAGCATTTCGATCAGGATGCGGTAGACGTTGTTTTCGGGTTGCTGTTCGGTCAGCCCAAGCGAATTGACCTGCACCCCATAGCGGAAGCGGCGATATTTCGGGTCTTCAACGCCATAGCGGTCGCGGCAGATTTCGTCCCACAGGTCGCCAAAGGCGCGCATCTTGCACATCTCGGTGACAAAGCGGATGCCCGCGTTCACAAAGAAAGAGATCCGCCCCACCAGCATGGGGAAGTCCTCTTCGGGTACGCGGGGACGCAGGGCGTCCAGTACGGCGGTGGCGGTGGCAAGGGCAAAGGCCAGCTCTTGCTCGGGCGTGGCACCAGCCTCTTGCAGGTGGTAGGAACAGACGTTCATCGGGTTCCACTTGGGCACGTTGGTATAGCAATATTCGGCCACATCCGCGATCATCTTGAGCGATGGGGCGGGCGGGCAGATATAGGTGCCACGCGACAGGTATTCCTTGATCAGGTCGTTCTGCACGGTGCCTTGCAGCTTGGACACATCCGCGCCCTGTTCCTCGGCCACAGCAATATACAGCGCCAGCAGCCACGGCGCGGTGGCGTTGATCGTCATCGAGGTGTTCATCTGCTCAAGCGGGATATCCTTGAACAGGCTGCGCATATCGCCCAGATGCGCCACGGGCACGCCCACTTTGCCGACTTCGCCGCGCGACAGGATGTGATCGCTGTCATATCCGGTCTGGGTGGGCAGGTCGAAGGCGACCGACAGGCCGGTCTGCCCTTTCAAAAGGTTCGCGCGATACAGCGCATTGGATGCCTCGGCGGTGGAGTGTCCGGCGTAGGTGCGGATCAGCCAGGGGCGGTCTTTTTGCGGTTGCGACATGGGGCGGCCTTTCGTGAATCGAATGGGTAATATTCTTGCGCTGGTCGATTGATACGTGAAATAATCAGGCGCTGTCAATTCGCTGCATTGCGGCATGGGCGAAAGCCGCTGCGTTACGGTCGCGTGTGCCTTGCCTAGGGGTGCCCTATGTGTGGTTGACTGTTTTATGTTGCCCAGACAGCGCGGGTCCTGCAAGGGTTGGGCGATGACGCAAACGATTGAACTTCCCGTCTGGCTTTTCGCGGTGATCCTGCTGTTCGCGGCTGTGACCGCGCTCAGCCATTTTTTGTTGCCCTCGGTCCGGTGGTTCTTTCGCAGACGGCTGGAGAAAGCTGTCGCGCAGCTGAACACGCGGCTGACCCGCCCGATTGAACCGTTCAAGCTGGCGCGTCGGCACGATATGATCCAGCGGTTGATCTATGACCCGCAGATCAGTCAGGCGATCGTCGATCACGCGCGCGCCGAAGGGATCCCCGAGAACGTCGCCTCCGAACAGGCGCGCCGCTATGCCCGCGAGATCGTCCCGAGTTTTAGCGCCTTCGCCTATTTCAGCTTTGGCATCCGGCTGGCGCGGTTTCTGGCGAATGCGCTGTATGATGTGCGCACCGGATCGCAAAACGACGCGGTGATCGAAGCTATCCCGTCAGACGCCACGGTCATCTTTGTGATGAATCACCGCAGCAACATGGAGTACGTGCTGGTGACCTACCTCGCGGGGGAGGCGTCGGCGCTCAGCTATGCCGTGGGGGAATGGGCGCGGGTCTGGCCGCTTAGCCGGTTGATCCGGTCGATGGGGGCGTATTTCATCCGGCGCAAATCGCGCGGTGCGCTGTATCGCAAGGTCTTGGCCCGCTATGTGCAGATGGCGACCGAAGGCGGGGTGACCCAGGCGATCTTCCCCGAGGGCGGGCTGAGCCTGAACGGCAAGTTGATGCCGCCCAAGATGGGGCTGCTTGGCTATGTGCTTGAGGCAGAGTTGAAGGACCGCGATGTCGTCTTTGTGCCGGTGGCGATCAACTATGACCGCGTGCTGGAAGACCGCGTGTTGATTGCTGCGGACGCGGCAGGCACCCGCCGGTTCGATGCGCAAATCTCGGTCATTTTGAAATTCATTGTTCGCAAGATCTGGCTGCGTATGCGCGGCAAATTCCTGCGCTTCGGCGAGGCTGTGGTCGTGTTCGGCACGCCGGTACATTTGCGCGACTATGGCGACGCGCCGAATGTGGACGGGCTGGCGCAGGATCTGATGGGGCGGATCGAACACGAGATGCCGCTGTTGTTCGTGCCCCTGCTGGCGCGGGTGCTGTTGCTGGCGGAAAAGCCGCTGGATGGCGTCGCGCTGGAACAGGAAATGCAAGGCATGGCCGCGCGGGCCTCTGACGAGGCTGCGGTCGTGGCGCAGGACTTCTCCGCCAATGTCGCCACAGCACGCGATCATCTGGTGCAGCGCGGGATGATCGCGGCGTCGGATCGTGGCTATGCCCCCGTCGACGGGCAACGCCCCGCCTTGCGCTTCTACGCCAACTCTATCGCCCATTTCTTTGACAGATAGGTCACACAAGCGAAACTACTGCCGAAATTGCTGCGGCTGCAAAGTCATAAAATTACAATTACAGGTCAAATGGTGTTGCATTGTTGCGCGAAGGGTCATATTCCACCAGTAGACGCCGCGATTCTGCACTGCGGCACAAACCTATTCTGACTGTGGAGACCGACATGGCCTTGGACACGAATATCGCGCAATACGACGCACCGGAAAAAGACCTTTACGAGATCGGGGAAATCCCGCCGATGGGCTACGTTCCAAAGCAGATGTACGCATGGACCATCCGCAAGGAACGCCACGGGAACCCCAATACCGCGATGCTCGAAGAGGTCGTGGATGTGCCGACGCTCGACAGTCACGAGGTGCTTGTCCTCGTGATGGCGGCGGGTGTGAACTATAACGGTGTCTGGGCTGCCTTGGGCAAACCCATCAGCCCCTTCGACGGCCACAAGCAGCCCTTCCACATTGCGGGCTCTGACGCATCGGGCATCGTCTGGGCGGTTGGCGACAAGGTAAAACGCTGGAAGGTCGGCGACGAAGTCGTGATCCACTGCAACCAGGATGACGGCGACGATGAAGAGTGCAACGGCGGCGATCCGATGTATTCCCCCAGCCAGCGTATCTGGGGCTACGAGACCCCAGACGGATCTTTCGCCCAGTTCACCAATGTGCAGGCGCAGCAGCTGATGCCACGCCCCAAGCACCTGACATGGGAAGAGGCCGCTTGCTACACGCTGACGCTGGCTACTGCCTACCGGATGCTGTTCGGCCACGAGCCTCATGACCTGAAACCGGGCCAGAACGTGCTGGTCTGGGGCGCCTCGGGCGGTCTGGGGTCCTATGCGATCCAGCTGATCAACACCGCTGGCGCGAATGCGATTGGCGTGATCTCGGACGAATCCAAGCGTGACTTCGTGATGGATCTGGGTGCCAAGGGCGTTCTGAACCGCAAGGACTTCAACTGCTGGGGTCAGATGCCCACCGTGAACACGCCCGAATATGCGGCCTGGTTCAAAGAGGCGCGCAAGTTCGGTGCCGCGATCTGGGAAATCACAGGCAAGGGCGTGAACGTCGACATGGTGTTTGAACACCCCGGCGAGGCAACGTTCCCGGTGTCCACCTTCGTATGTAAAAAGGGTGGCATGGTCGTAATCTGTGCCGGTACTTCGGGCTTCAACCTGACCTTCGACGTGCGTTATATGTGGATGCACCAGAAGCGTTTGCAGGGCAGCCACTTTGCCCACCTCAAGCAGGCGTCCGCCGCCAACAAACTGATGGTAGAGCGCCGTCTTGATCCGTGCATGTCCGAAGTGTTCACCTGGGCCGATCTGCCCGACGCGCACATGAAGATGATGGCGAACGAGCATAAGCCGGGCAACATGTCGGTACTGGTGCAATCGCCCAAGACCGGCCTGCGCACGCTCGAAGACGCGCTGGACGCGAAAAAGTAAGTCGCTGGCCCCCGTTCAGGGGGCGCTGACGACCGGCTGACCAGACACCCGCGCACCAATCCATCGGTGCGCGGGTGTTGTCGTATTTGGCATCACGCGGCGGTTTGGCACGGGCTGATTGCGCGAATAGCGGCGATGCCATCTGGCCCCCGGTGCCGCGCTGAATTAGGGTCGCGCCATGACAGTACCTGCCCTTACCTATTCCGCCGATCAGGCGGCTGCCTTTGACAGCGTGACCGAGATGTTGCGCCATGCGGGCATCGATCTGGATGACAATCTGCTGATGCCCCCTGCGGGCGGGGCGGACCAAGTGCTGGCGGTGACCGGCAAGGCGGGGTCGGGCAAAACACTGCTGCTGGCAGAACTGTACAAGGCGCTGGAAAATGCCGGCGTCGACATCGTTTCCGGCGATTACGAGCGCAAGAAGAAAGACAAGCGCACCCTTGCCATTCTGGCGCCCACCAACAAGGCGGCATCAGTCCTGCGGCTGCGCGGTGTGCCCGCGACGACGATCCACCGCATCCTCTATACGCCTGTCTATGACCCCGAATACGAACGCATCGCGGAATGGCTGGCGGGCAGCGGTGAACGCCCGGTGATCGAGGGGATGAACGAAGTCTCGCTGGACCGCGCCTTCGCGTTCTACGAGAACAATAAATCCATTCCCGGCGCCTTGGCCGCTGCGGGGCTGCGCGGCAGCGATTTCATCACCGGATGGAAGCGTCGCGAGGAACCGCTGGATATCGGGTTTGTCGATGAGAGTTCGATGCTGGACGACAAACAGTTCGAGGATTTGAAAGAGATCTTCCCGACGTTGCTGCTGTTTGGCGATCCGGCGCAGTTGGCTCCGGTGGGGCAGTCGGGCACGATGGTGTTTGAAAAGCTGCCCAAGGAACGGGTGCTGAACCTTAGCCGAATTCACCGGCAGCAGGCCGATAACCCGATCCTTGATCTGGCCCATGCGCTTGCCGACCCTGACCTGAGCTTTGAACAGTTCGAGCGTATGGTCGAAGACGCGTCAAAGAAGGACGACCGTGTCGTCTGGGGCCAGCGGGTAGAAGTGGACTTGATGGCGCGGTCGCCCGTGCTGGTCTGGCGCAATGCCACGCGCATCCGGCTGATCAATGCTTTCCGGTCGGTCTATGGCGCGCCCGAAGACGCGCTGCTGGAGGGTGAGCCGCTGATCTGCGACGGGATCGAGCTGCCGTTGAAACACCGCAAGAAACGGCTCGACCTTGAAGCGCGCGGCCTGATCAAGGGTGCGCAGGTCGTCTATCTGGGGGCAGGGCGCAAACCGGGCTTTAGCCGCCTGCATGTGATGGGCGCGGACGACCCGCAAATCTCTGCCGCGTCGATCGTGAAGATCGAAAAACCGGACGAGGAAGAACCCTTTATCCCCTTTGCCGCGCGCATGGGGGCGACGTTTTTGCATGGGGCGGCGGTGACGATCCATAAGGCGCAGGGCAGCCAGTGGGACACGGTGCAGGTCTTTGCGCCTGACCTTTATGCAGCGGCGCGGATGGGCCGGTCAGAGGCGGGGCAACCGCTGTGGAAGCGGCTGGCCTATGTGGCGATCACCCGCGCGCAAGAGCGGTTGATCTGGGTCGTGCGCAACCGCCTGTCGAAACCGTCCGGAATGCTGCGGGTGGATGATCTGCGCGCGGCCCCTGCCGCCCCGCTGAGCCTTGAGGCCCAGACGGATGATCCCGCCTAGCGGCGCAGCGCCGCAAAAAGGCTAGAGGCCCCCCAGCCCGCCGCGATGGCAATCGCCAGCGACAGCAGCCCGTAGACCAGCGCGTTTTCCCGCGACAGGTTGAACAGCCAGCGTTCCAGCCCGACCTTGCGCACGTCGATCAACGTCCCGTATTGCGCCACGACGGACCCGCCACGGGTCAGGAAGATGCGGGTGTTGTAATCGCCCTCGATCAAGGACGCGGGCAGTTGCACCGTCGCGCGGAACAGGGTCTGTTCGTCCACGGTCACGCCTTCCTCGTCCAGTTGATACTGGTTCGCCTTGCTGCGGATGCGCACAAGCGCGTCCGAGAAGGCGGCGGAATCCTCGATATTCATCGGCGCACCGACCGACCGGATTGCCCGCGGGACAGAGACTTTATAGCGCAGGTCCTCGGTGCGGTTCAGCACGTCCTGCAAGGGGCCACTGGTGGCGACGGCATAGAAGCTGGGGGCACGGTCGACCTCTACGGCGGCGGTGTTCACCCAGATGCCAAAGGTCTTTTCCTTGCGCCGCACCGTGACCGGGGCCGACGGGCCGGACACGGTTACCACGACCTCAAGCTCGGGGCCTTCGGGGATTGGCGCCTCGCGTTTGACGGCCCCGAAGATGATGATCTCGGACCCGTTGAAATTGGTGGAGATAGAGACTTCGCTTTGGTTCAGGCCCAGCACAATCGCCTCGTCCGCGGTGGCGGAGAAAGACAGGCAGGCCAGCGCTGCCACCAAAAGGGCACGCAGACGGATCATGACGTGAACCCGACGGAATAAAGCTCTGCCGGTTGCAGCAACAGTTCCAGCGCCAGCTTGCCGCAGACGACCAGCACCAGCAGTGCAAGCAGGATCCGCAGCTGTTCCGCCTTGAGCTTGGTGCCAAGGCTGGTCCCGAACTGCGCGCCGATCACCCCGCCGATCAGCAGCAGCACGGCCAGTACGATGTCGACGGTATAGTTGGTGGTGGCGTGCAGCATCGTGGTAAACGCGGCGACAAAGATGATCTGGAACAGCGAGGTCCCGACAACCACCTTGGTCGGCATCCCCAGCAGATAGATCATCGCCGGCACCATGATAAAGCCGCCGCCCACGCCCATGATCGCGGCCAAAAGCCCGACAAACGCCCCGACCAGCAGCGGTGGAATGACCGAGATATAAAGCCCCGTGACCCGAAAGCGCATCTTGAACGGCAGCTTCTGGATCCACGTGTGTTTCTTGCGCGGGGGGCGTTTGCCGCTGCGGGTCTTGTACATCGCATTCAGCGATTCAATCAGCATCAGCCCACCGATGATGCCAAGGAAAACGACATAGCACAGGTTGACCAGCAGATCGACCTGACCCAGCGATTTGAGGTAGTTGAAGATGGTGACGCCCGCCGCGGCCCCGACCAGCCCGCCCGCCAGCAGCACGCTGCCCATGCGCAGATCCACCGTCTTGCGTTTCAGATGCACCAGCAGCGCCGAGAAGGACGAGGCAACGATCTGGTTCGCGCCGGTCGCCACAGCGACCGCAGGGGGGATGCCGATAAAGAACAACAGCGGTGTGATCAGAAATCCGCCGCCGACGCCGAACATGCCGGATAGAACGCCCACGATACCGCCCAACCCCAAAAGGAGGAACGCGTTGACCGACAGCTCGGCAATGGGCAGGTAAATTTGCATAGAAGCAGTTAGACCGATCCAAAGGTCGAAATCAATCGTGGATGCTGCGCCGCCGCAATTTGCGACGGCGCGGGGAGCGTTAACGCTCTTTGACGTAGGGCTCGCCACCGGCACGGGGTGGGATCGCCTTGCCGACAAAGCCCGCGAGGATGATCACGGTCATCACATAGGGCAGGGCGGCCAGCAATTGACCCTGAACCTTGAAGTTCACCAATGCCTCGATCACGTCGGGGCGGGTTTCCAGCGCGCCGAACAGGCCGAACAGCAGCGTGGCCCACAGCGCGTACCACGGGCGCCACTTGGCAAAGATCAGTGCCGCCAGCGCGATATAGCCGCGGCCTGCGGACATATCCTTGATGAAGCCGGCCTGCAGCGCCGTGCTGAGGTAGGCACCGGCAATACCGCAAAGCACGCCACAGATCAGCACCGCGGCATAGCGCAGCCCGATAACGGAAACCCCTGCGGTATCCACCGCCGCGGGGTTTTCGCCCACAGCGCGCAGGCGCAGGCCAAAGCGTGTCCGATACAGCAGCCACCATGTCGCAGGAACCGCGAGGAACGCGAGGTAGACAAGGATCGAGTGGCCCGAGATCAGCTCGGCATAGAGCGGGCCGATGATCGGGGTCTGGGCGATGTCATCGGCAAAGGGCAGGGTGATCGGATTGAACCGCGCCCCGCCGATCAGCGATGGCGTTCGCCCGCCTTGCTGGAACCAGTCCTGCGCGATCAGCACCGTCAGACCGGCGGCAAGAAAGTTGATCGCGACGCCGGAAATCAGCTGGTTGCCGCGGAAGGTGATGGAGGCAAGCCCGTGCAGCAGGCTCAGCGCCATCGACGCGGCGATGCCGGCCAGCAGCCCCAGCCAGACGTTCCCCGTCAGCGACGCCACGGCCGCCGAAAAGAACGCCGCCGCCAGCATCTTGCCATCAAGGCCGATGTCGAAAATACCGGCGCGTTCGGAAAACAGACCGGCAAGGCAGGCCAGCAGCAGCGGTGTGGCAAGGCGCACGGTGCTGTCGAACAGTTGGATGAGCGTGATATAATCCATTATTCAGCAGGCTCCACCGGTTTGCGTTCGGGCTTGGGGGCCCGTGCGGCGCGCAGCGCCAGAAAGATTTTCTCGAGCGGCATACGCACCATGTTGTCCAGCGCTCCGGTAAAGAGGATCACCAGCGCCTGAATGACGACGATCAACTCGCGCGGGATCGAGGTCCAGAGCGCCAGTTCAGCACCGCCCTGATAGAGGAACCCGAACAGGATCGCGGCAAGGAAAACGCCCAAAGGATGGCTGCGGCCCATCAGCGCCACAGCGATCCCGATAAAGCCCGCGCCTTCGGTCGCGTTCAGCACCAGCCGTTCGGCTTCGCCCATGACGTTGTTGATCGCCATCATGCCCGCCAAACCACCCGAGATGACCATCGCGATCATCGTGATCTTGACCGGAGAGATACCGGCGTATTTCGCGGCGGATTCCGAATGGCCGTAGGCGCGGATCTCATACCCCAGCCGTGTGCGCCAGATCAGCACCCACAGGAAGATACAGGCCGCAACTGCCACCAGAAGCGAGATATTGGCGGGCGCGGCCTTGGAAAACTCGATCCCCAGCGGGGCAAGGATATCATGTAGCGTCGGCAGTTTGGTCGCGTCAGGAAAACGCGCCGTTGCGGGATCCATGCTGCCTTGGGGGCGCAGCATGTTGACCAGAATATAGTTCAGCACCGCCGCCGCAATAAAGTTGAACATGATCGTGGTGATCACGATATGGCTGCCCCGTTTGGCTTGCAGGAACGCGGGGATCGCGGCCCAGGCGGCACCGAACACGGCAGCCATCGCAGCTGCACCGATCAGGGCCAGCGACCAATGGGGCCACGGGATATACAGACAGGCCAGCGCCACGCCCAAACCGCCCAGCATCGCCTGGCCTTCACCACCGATATTGAACAGCCGCGCGTGAAAGGCGATGGCAACGCAAAGGCCGGTGAACATGAAGTTCGTGGCGTAATACAGCGTATAGCCCCAGCCATAGGTGCTGCCCAATGCGCCGGACACCATCAGTTTGACGGCCGCAACGGGGTCTTCCCCGATGCCCAGAATGACCAGCGCCGACAGGATCGCTGCCAGCAATAGCGAAATCAACGGCACGAGGACGACCTCGGCCCATTTTGGCATTACGTCCATGTTACACTTCCTTATGCGGATCGCCGCCCGCATGGGCCAGATTGTCTTCGATCTCTTCGATGGAATGGGGCGCATCGGTATCGGTGATGCCCGCCATCAGCAAGCCCAGTTCCTTTTCATCGGTCTGACTGGCGTCGCGGATGCCCATGACCTGACCGTCGAACATGACAGCCACCCGGTCGCTGAGTGCGAGAATCTCTTCCAGCTCGACCGAGACCAGCAGGATCGCCTTGCCCTGATCGCGCAGGGCAACGATCTGTTCGTGGATGAATTCGATCGCGCCGATATCCACGCCACGGGTCGGCTGGCCGATCAGCAGCAGGTCGGGGTTGCGTTCGATCTCGCGCGCTAGAACGATCTTTTGCTGGTTCCCGCCGGAAAAGTTCTTGGCCGCCAGTTTGGGGTTTGGCGGACGCACGTCGAAACGTTCCATCTTTTCAACGGTGTCGGCCTTGATCGCGGCGTTATCCATCAACATGCCGCTGCGGTAGGCAGGGTCTTTGTGATAGCCGAAGGCGGTGTTTTCCCACGCCTGATACTCCATGATCAGACCTTCGCGCTGGCGGTCTTCGGGGACATGGGCGATGCCGTGGTTGCGGCGGGATTGGCCGTCGGATTTGTTGCCGGTCAGGTCCAGTGCCGTGCCATTGACGCGCACGCTGCCCTTGCCGGTCTGGTATCCGCCCAGAACCTCAAGCAGTTCGGACTGGCCATTGCCGGCCACGCCTGCAACCCCAAGGATTTCGCCCGCGCGAACTTGCAGATCGATGCCGCGCAGACGCTCGACACCCTTGTCATCAACGACGCGCAGCCCTTCGACATCCAGAATGACCGGGCCGGGGGCCGCGGGTTTCTTGTCGACACGCAGCAGTACCTTGCGGCCGACCATCAGCTCCGCCAGTTCGGCGGGCGAGGTTTCGGCGGTCTTGACGGTAGCGGTCATCTCGCCGCGGCGCATGACCGATACGGTGTCCGTCGTCTCCATGATCTCGCGCAGCTTGTGGGTGATCAGGATGATCGTCTTCCCTTCGGAGCGCAGACGCCCGAGGATGCGGAACAGCTGGTCCGCCTCGGCTGGGGTCAGCACGCCCGTGGGCTCATCCAGAATGAGGATATCGGCCTGACGATACAGCGCCTTGAGGATTTCCACCCGTTGCTGCATGCCGACGCCGATGTCTTGCACCAGCGCGTCGGGATCGACCTTGAGCCCGTAGTCATCGGCCAGCTTCATCAGCGATTTGCGCGCCTTGGCCAGTGATGGCTTCAACAGCCGCCCGTCTTCGGCACCCAGAATGATGTTTTCCAGGACCGTGAAATTTTCAACCAGTTTGAAGTGCTGGAACACCATCCCGATGCCTGCAGCAATCGCGGCCTGGCTGTCAGGGATGTCGGTCTTTTTACCGGCGATAAAGATGTCGCCTTTGTCGGCTTTGTAGAATCCGTAAAGGATCGACATCAGCGTCGATTTGCCCGCGCCGTTTTCCCCGATGATCCCATGGATCGTGCCGGGCATGACGCGGATAGAGATGTCTTTATTGGCCTGTACCGGACCAAAGGCCTTGGAGATGCCTTTCAGCTCGATCGCCGGAGCGGCAGTTTCCTGCCGCTCCGTATGTGTTGCAGTGCTCACGCTTAGAAGCTCAGGCTCGGGCAGCTGTCATCGGACATGTAGTCATGTACCTCAAGCGACCCGTCTGCGATCTTGGCTGCTGCTTCATCCACAGCGGCCTGCATTTCAGCGGTAACCAGTGCCTTGTTGTGTTCGTCAATCGCGACGCCTACGCCTTCGTTGCCAACGCCCATGACGTTAAAGCCTTTTTCCATGCCGGGGCCATCGGACATCGCGTCAAACACAGCGTTGTCCACGCGTTTGATCATCGAGGTCAGGACTTTGCCCGGGTGCAGGTGGTTCTGGTTGCTGTCTACGCCGATCGACAGGATGTCTTCGTCCGCTGCGGTTTGCAGAACGCCAACGCCTGTGCCGCCCGCGGCTGCATAGACAACATCAGCACCCTGGCTGATCTGCGCTTTGGTCAGTTCGGACCCTTTTACGGGGTCGTTCCATGCGGCAGGGGTCGAACCTGTCATGTTCGAGATCACGGTCGCGTCGGGGTTCACGGCCAGAACACCTTGGGCGTAGCCGCAGGCGAATTTGCGGATCAGGGGGATGTCCATGCCGCCGATGAAACCGACAGTGTTGGATTCGGAGGCCATCGCCGCCATCATGCCGACCAGATAGGAGCCTTCGTGTTCGTTGAAGACAACGGAACGGACGTTGGGCGCGTCGACAACCATGTCGATGATGACAAAATCGGTATCAGGGTAATCGCCCGCAACCTGACCAAGCGCATCACCAAAGGCAAAGCCGGTCATCACGATAGGGTTGGAGCCCGCTTCGGCGAAACGGCGCAGCGCCTGTTCACGCTGTGCTTCGGACTGCAGTTCGATCTCGCGGAAGCTTTCACCGGTCTCTTCGGCCCAGCGTTGCGCGCCAGCAAAGGCGGCTTCGTTGAAGGATTTGTCGAATTTGCCGCCAAGGTCGAAGATCAGGGCGGGTTCGGCCAGAGCCGCACCGGCACTAAGAGCCGTGGCCGCAGCAGCGCCGAGGAATTTGGTCATAAGGGTCATGGAGTGTCTCCCGGTTTATTGTGTTGGGGCGCAAGCGCGAAGCCTTTGTCCGGTCGCAGTTCCGCGCTTGCGCCCGGTTCCGTCGATCAGATGTACGATACTGCGTAGCCCATGGGTAGGGTCAACCGGATTCTCAAGCGCTTGGGGATGATATTGCCTATTAACCGTGCGTAAACTGACGCGAAAGGATCAATGCATCAACGGATGGCGCATCTTTACGCTGATAATACCCGCGACGTGTGGCCGTCTGGTGAAACCCTGCGGATGTGTAAAGCGCGATGGCAGCGGTATTGTCAGCGGCGACCTCTAGGAAGGCGGTGTCGGCCTGCGCTGCAAGCCCGTCGATCCAGCGGTGCAGCAAGCGGCGGCCAATACCCTGACGTTGGGCTGCGGGATCAACGGCGAGGGTCAGCAGCTCTGCCTCTCCCGCGATGAGGCGGGTCAGGGCAAAGCCCTGCGGTTCCGCCAGATACCTCACAAAGGGGGAGGCCAGCAGATCGGCGATCTCTTGCGCCGTCCACGCACGGTCGTGCACAAAAGCAACGGCGTGAATCCGCGCCATATCCTGCGGCGTCATGAAAAGATCGCGGGCGGTGTGTCGCGGGCCGGGGCGGCATCGGCGGGGCGCAGATACAGCGGGGCAGGGCGCGGGGTCTGGGTGCCAAGCTGCGTGGCGGCAATGCGTGCCGTTGCCTCTGCCACGGGCATACGAGGGGGCAAGGCGGTGCCGTTACAAAGTGCTGCGATCATATCGGCCTGATGACCCACACAGACGGGATCGGCGCGCGAGGGCACCGAAGGCAGATCATCCAGCCCACACATCACAGGGGCGCGGTCATCCATCGTGCCGAACACCTGCACGAACAGCTTGTCCTGCCGCGCATCGATGCTGCTGATGACAACGCCATCATGCCCGAAGGCCAGCGCCTGAAGATGCGAAATCCCTATCGCGGGCACCCCAAGGCCAAGCGCCAGCCCGCGCGCGGCCGAGACCGCGATGCGGATTCCGGTGAAGTTCCCCGGCCCGATGCCGACGCCAATCGCTGTCAGATCGCTATAGGCCACATCTGCGCTGGCCAGCACCTCGGCACATAGGCCAAGCAGCCGTTCGCCCTGACCCTTGTTCATCGGTTCCTCGACGCTGGCGATGATCTGGTCGCCCGACAGCAAAGCGGCCGCACAATGTGCGGCCGATGTATCAAACGCCAGGAGAAGAGGCGTCTTAGGCAACCGGGCGTACCTCGGTTACTTCGGGGATGTAGTGGCGCAGCAGGTTCTCGATGCCCATTTTCAACGTCAATGTGGACGATGGGCAGCCCGCGCAGGCCCCTTGCATGTGCAGATAGACAACGCCGCGCTCGAACCCGTGGAAGGTGATGTCACCGCCGTCCTGTGCCACGGCAGGGCGCACGCGGCTGTCCAGCAATTCCTTGATCTGGCCGACGATCGCACCGTCTTCGCCGGTATGCTCCGCATGGCCCGATGCGTGGTCATGGCCGGTTTCCATCACGGGCTGACCGGATTGAAAATGCTCCATAATCGCGCCAAGCAGGGCGGGTTTCAGGTGGTCCCATTCGATCCCGTCAGCCTTGGTGATGGTCACGAAATCGGTGCCGAAGAACACGCCGGTCACGCCTTCGACAGCGAACAGACGCGTGGCCAAAGGCGAGGCGCTGGCGGCTTCGGGGGCGGGGAAATCGGCGGTGCCCATCTCTAACACGGTCTGACCGGGCAGGAATTTCAACGTTGCGGGGTTGGGCGTGGATTCGGTCTGAATAAACATCACATGCTCCTGAAAGGGTTGATGCAGATATGCGACCTGAACGCACGCAAGTCAAGGTTTGGAACGATTCTAAGTTTGCGACGGCCTGCGGTGCCGCCTCAGGTGATCATCTCGAGCCGTTCTTTGCTCATGTCACCGGGAACGATGGTGATCGGCACCGGCAGCGAGCCTGCGTTGCGGGAAAGCTGGGTCACCAAGGGGCCGGGGCCAGATTTCTTGTCGGTGCCCGCGCCAAGGACCAGCACGCCGACTTCGGGGTCATCGGCCAACTGGTTGATGATCTCGTCCACGATCACACCTTCGCGAATGACCAGCGCGGGCTCCACGTTCAGCCGGTCCCGCATCCATTTGGCGAAGACCTCGAAATGCACCTCGATCCGCTCGCGGGCTTCCTCGCGCATGACCTCGGCCACACCGATCCAGTGATTGAATTCGTCAGGCGGGATGACCGACAGCACCACCACCCCGCCGCCAGAGTTGGACGCCCGCATCGCGGCAAATCGCATGGCGTTCAGGCATTCGCGGCTGTCATCCAGCACAACCATAAATTTACGCATAGCATCCTCCTGTTGAACGGCGGGGGGCGGGGTCAGCCACGGTCAGAGGCCGCCCAATCCCAATACATCTCGCGCACGCGGCGGGTCATGGGGCCGATCTGGTACTGCGTGTCGTCAAACGCTTTGACCGGCGTGACCTTCATCATATTGCCGGACAAAAAGACCTCGTCCGCGGCATGGAAGTCATCAAAGCTAAGCACTGTTTCGTGCACCTTGATCCCGTCGGCGCGCATGTTCGACATATGCCGCGCGCGGGTGATACCGGCCAGAAACGTGCCATTGGGGATCGGGGTGAACACCTCGCCATCCTTGACCATGAACACATTGGCAGAGGCCGATTCGGCGACATTTCCCATGGCATCGGCGACCAGCGCGTTGCCAAAGCCCTTGGCGCGGGCTTCAACCATCATGCGGGCGTTGTTGGGATAAAGGCAGCCCGCCTTGGCGTTGACGACGTTGTCTTCAAGCACGGGACGCCGGAAACGGGTCCGTGTCAGCGTCGTGGCCGCATCGGGTGCCGCCATAGGGATCTGTTCAAGGCTGATGGCAAAACCGGTCGCGTCCTTTAATGGCACGATCCCCAGCTCGTCGCCCGCCAGCGCCCAATACATCGGGCGGATATAGACGGCGGCGTCTTTGGGGTAGCTTTTCAGACCCTCGCGTACCATCTCGACCATATCGGCGGTCTCGACCGTGGGGGTGATCATCAGCGCCTTGGCCGACCGGTTGATCCGCGCGCAATGCGCCTCCAGATCGGGGCTAAGACCGTCGAACAGCCGCGCCCCGTCGAATACGGTCGTGCCTAGCCATGCACCGTGGTCCGCGGCCTTGATGACAGAGATGTCTCCCTCGTGCCAACTGCCTTCGTAAAATGTCTTGATATGTGTGCCAGTGGCCATTGCGTGTCCTTTGGTTACCGCTTGGGCGCGGTGCGGTAGATGCCCTCGGGCAGGTTCAGCGCGGCTGTCAGATCGTGCAGCTGCTCGGGCGAGAGGCTGATCTTGCAGACAGAGTTGGTGCGCGGGTCCCATTGCTCGAATGTGATAACGCTGGCAAAGGCCTGCACCGTCACATCTTCACGCAAGGGTGCTTTGCCTTCGTCGATCAGAGTGATCACACTGGCATCGAATTCGTGTTCAATCGTAAACATGAAGGCACAGTATTCTTTCGGCGGTCCAATGCAAGAGCAGCACTGCGCCGTCTGTTCAAATCCGCGCCGCCGCGTTAAAACGGTGGCAGATCTATTCGTTGCCCTTTTGAGGATGCGTTACGTGATGTTGAGATACTGTCTTGCTCTGGCCGCTGCGGCATTTATGGCTGCCTGCGAACCGACGACCATGTCGGGGCCTGTCTCCACCCAACCCGAGCAAGGGCAACCCGCTAGTTTTTCCGCCAATGAATCCGCCCGCAGTTTTATCCGCGTGTTGCAAACGGTCGAACCTGTCGCCGAACGCGAATGTCGCGTGCGGACCTCGCAGGTGAATTGCGATTTCAATATCGTGGTCGATGACCGTCCCGGCCAGCCCGCCAACGCCTACCAAACCGAGGATAAGGCCGGGCGTCCGGTCATCGCCTTCACGCTCGCCCTGATCGCCGATGCGCGGAACGAGGACGAGCTTGCCTTTGTCATGGGGCACGAGGCTGCCCACCACATCGAAGGGCATATCGCACGCCAGCAGCAGAACGCGGTCGCCGGTGCGGTGATCTTTGCCGGTCTCGCCACGCTGAGCGGGGGCGATGCCACAGCGGTCGAATCGGCACAGCGCCTTGGGGCGCAGGTGGGCGCGCGGACCTATTCCAAGGACTTCGAGCTTGAGGCAGACGCCTTGGGCACCATTATCACCGCACGCGCAGGGTATAACCCGCTGCGGGGGGCCGAATTCTTTACCCGTATTCCTGACCCCGGTGACCGTTTCCTGGGCACGCACCCGCCCAATGCATCGCGTCTGGATACCGTACGGCGGACCGCGGCGGGGCTGTAACGGCACCGCATGAAGCAGCTTGGCCAGATACTGTCGGACCGCGGGTCCAAATATGCCGTGTCAGGCTGCCCCGCGTCCGATCGCGCCGCCGTGGATGCTGCGCTGAAAGAGCTCAAGCGCGATAAATCCTATGCCAAGGCAACCCACAACACCTGGGCGGTGCTGCTGTCAGACGGCGGCCCGCTGAAAGGCGATGACGGAGAATCCGGTGCGGGGATGGTGATCATCCGGATGCTAGAGCGTGAGGGGCTGGAGGATCACCTGATCGTGGTCACGCGTTGGTATGGCGGGAAACATCTGGGCGGTGACCGGTTCCGCCACGTGCAATCCTGCGTGCGCGCCTATCTGGATGCGGCCTGACACAGGCTTACAAGCTGATAGAGATGGCGGCGAAAAAGCAGATAGAGGCGGCAAGCACAAAGCTGTGCCAGATCGCATTCTGAAAGCGCATGCCGGGGTGTGCAAAGACGATCGTCCCCAGCGTATAGATCAACCCGCCGATGCCAATCAGCGTCAGCGCCGTGGTGGGCAGGCTTTGCCACATCGGCCAGACCAGCAGCACAGACAGCCACCCCATGCCAAGATACAGATAAAGCGACGCTTTAGACTCCGTGCTCCAGAAAGACAGTTTGGCGACCGCGCCGATAATGGCCAGCGCCCAGACCACGGCGAGGATGCCATAGGCGAACCCCGTTCCGATGAGCACAACAAACGGTGTGTAGGTGCCCGCGATCTTGAAGTAGATCGCCGCATGGTCAATCCGCCCCAGCAGGGCACGGGTACGATCAAACGGTAAAAGGTGGTAAATCGCCGACGCCAGAAGCGACAGGACAAAGCAGGCCGCGTAAACCAGCGTCGGTGTAAGCTGCTCCCCCTGGCTTGCAGCATAGGTCGTCAGCAGGATTGTTGCCGGTATCGCAAATCCCAGACCCAACACGTGGATCGTGCCATCGGCGAGAGTGTCAGCGGTTGGGTGCGGATAAGCCATAGGTCAAATCTAGCACCCGTTTGCAACATTCCCATGTCAGATTTGGTCTAATTAATGGCGCTTTGGTATCTCGGCCTATCCATTCGTATAGGAGGTTATGCCGACGCGTGGCGCGCGTCCGGATCAACGGGGCTTATTGCCGTCGATCCAGCGCGACATCATCGTCTTGTCGCGGAAACATTCCTGCGGGATATCGCGGCGCTTCAGGCGGGCGATGCGTTCGGCAAAAGCGACCTGCTTTGACGAAGGATACTGCGAGAACGGCCCGTCCACCGGCTTGGGCTTATGGGCGTCGATCCATTCAGACAGCGCGGCGCGGTCGGTCAATGCCCGTTTTGGCACAGGCGCGCCGGTCTTGAGGCTAAGCGAGGTAGCATAGTGCATCTGCTTTTCCGTCGGCGGCAAAGCGGCGCGCGCGTCGCGGGCTGAATCTTCTGCATGAGCAGGTACGGCCCCGTGGTCGGGATCGAACATGCCGGGAAACTGCGGTTGGTAGGACATCGTATAGGCCCCCTTGTTCTGGTTAGAACATATATAGAACGTCGCATGCGCATTTTCAAGGGTTTCACCTCTGATACGCCATAACATGTCTATATGTAGGGTGCGGATTTACAATTTCCACTACATGGGCTGCGCCTGCAATCGGGCCTGCCTGTGCGAAAAGGAACGCCAAGGCGCTCGGATTGTTCCACGGTTGAGAAGGGGGATGGCGGTGGCCTAGACCACGCGCCCCCAAAGATCGTATTCGCCGGCTTCTTCGACTTCGACGGTCACGATCTGGCCCACGCTCAGGTTTTCAAAGCCTTCGTCGATGAACAGGTTGCCGTCGATCTCTGGCGCGTCTGCCTTCGTGCGGCAGGTGGCGGCCTCGTCGTCGATCTCGTCGATGATCACATCCATGCGGCGACCCACTTTGGCTTCCAGCTTGGCGGCCGAGATGGCTTGCGCCTTCTCCATAAAGCGGTTCCAGCGGTCCTGCTTGACCTCGTCCGGCACGTGATCGGGGAGCGCATTTGACCGCGCCCCGTCCACGTTTTCGTACTGAAAGCACCCGACCCGGTCGAGCTGCGCCTCGTCAAGCCAATCCAGCAGGGTCTGGAACTCTGCCTCTGTCTCGCCGGGGTAGCCAACGATGAATGTCGACCGCAGGGTGATGTCGGGGCAGGTGTCACGCCACGCGGCGATTTCATCCAGCGTCTTTGCTGCCGCTGCAGGACGGGCCATGCGTTTCAGCACGTCGGGATGCGCGTGCTGGAAAGGAATATCCAGATAGGGCAGCACCAGACCTTCGGCCATCAGCGGGATCAGGTTGCGCACATGGGGGTAGGGGTAGACGTAGTGCAGCCGTACCCACGCCCCGAGCGACCCCAGATCACGGGCCAGATCGGTGATATGTGCGCGGTGGCCACGGTCTTCGGCGTGTTTGATGTCGACGCCGTAGGCCGAGGTATCCTGAGAGATCACCAGCAGTTCGTTCACGCCGTTCTGCACCAGCTTTTCAGCCTCGCGCAGGATCGCATGGGCAGGGCGCGATTGCAGGCGGCCGCGCATGTCGGGGATGATGCAGAACTTGCACTTGTGGTTACAGCCTTCCGAGATCTTCAGATAGCTGTAGTGGCGCGGCGTCAGGCTGACGGCCTGCGCGGGCAGCAGATCGATAAACGGATCGGGCGAAGGCGGCACGGCCCCATGCACCGCGTCCAGCACCTGTTCATATTGGTGCGGGCCGGTGACGGCCAGAATACGCGGGTGATGTTCGCGGATATAATCCGGCTCGGCCCCCAGACAGCCGGTCACGATCACTTTGCCATTTTCGTTCAGCGCCTCGCCAATCGCATCAAGGCTTTCGGCCTTGGCGGAGTCAAGGAACCCACAGGTGTTCACAATCACCGCATCCGCCCCTGCGTAATCCGGCGACACGCCGTAGCCTTCGGCGCGCAGGCGCGTCAAAATCCGTTCGCTGTCGACCAGCGCCTTGGGGCAGCCCAGCGATACCATGCCGATGGTCGGCTGGCCGGGGCGGGACGGATTGGTGATCTGGGCCTTTGGCGCAAGATCGGGGCGTAGATTTGGTGGGTTTGTGCTCATGAACTGCGCTATAAGCCATGCAAAGGGTCTGGGAAAGGCCCCGCATCAGGCAAGGAGACGGGCGATGAAGTGGATTATTCGGGCAATTGGCATACTGCTGCTGATTTTGGTGGTCGCGGTGGGGTCGCTGTTCTTGCTGCCCGCTGACCGTATTGCGCGAATCGCGGCGGACCAGCTGCGCAACCTGACAGGGCGCGAGGTCACGATCACGGGCGATGTGGGGCTGACCTTCTGGCCGGTGCTGGGGGTGACCGCAGGCGGGCTCGAGGTCGGGAATGCCGATTGGGCCAAGGATGGGGCGATGCTCTCGGCCGCCAATGCCGCCATCGGGGTTGATGCGATGGCGCTGATCCGGGGCGAGATCAAAATCACCAACATTGAAGCCCAAAGCCCCACCATCCGGCTGGAGCAGCGCCGCGACGGGCGCGCCAGCTGGCAGTTCAGCGACGGCGGCGGCGAGGCAGCCATCGAGACCGCTCCGACCGCGCCTGCGCGCAGCCCGCGCCCGCTGACGATCCAGCGGCTCGATATCACCGACGCCACGTTGATCTATGATGCCGAGGGCAGCGATCTGGTGCGATTTGACGGTGTGGACCTGTCGCTCGACTGGCCCGAACGGGCGGGCGATGCGGTGATCAAGGCCGCCCTGCGCCCCGCGGCCGATCGCGTGTCGATCGAGGCGACGATCAACCGGTTTGATCAATTCCTGAACGGCGATATCCGCCCGCTGCGTGCCCGTGTGGACACCAAAGGCGGCGGCGTCTCGCTGACCGGACGTGCGGGGCTGGCCGGCGCTGTCGCAGGGGATCTGTGGCTCAAGACGTCGGACACGGGGCGTTTTCTGGCAGCGCTCGGGGTGGGTGACATCGCACTGCCGCAGGGCTTGGGAAAGACGGCGGATATCAACCTTGATCTGACCCTGACGCCCGACCGGCGCTTGGCCCTGCGCGAAGTGGTGGCCGATCTGGGCGGGAACGCCCTGACCGGTGCGGCGGATATCACGCTGAACGGCACGCCCGATGTGAACGCGCAGATCAACGTCGGCGCGCTGGACCTGACCGGCTTTGCAGGCAGCGCCCCCAGTGGCACCGCGCCCGCGTCCACCACCCCCGCGCCTGCGTCCCCGACAGGGTGGTCGAAAGCACCGATTGATGCCTCCGCGCTTTCCGCCTTCAACGGCGAGGTCGCACTGCGGGCAGATAGCATTGATCTGGGCACGCTAAGCTTGGGCGCGACGCGCGTATTGCTGCGCAACGACCGATCGCGTCTGGTCGCCGAGCTGCGCGAGATCAGGGCCTATGCCGGTGTGATCAGTGGCGAGTTCGTGGTCAACAACCGCAACGGCCTGTCGGTGGGCGGGGCGCTGAACGCGACCTCCATCGCCATGCAGCCTGTGCTGCAACAGACCGCAGGGCTGGGCCGGTTTCACGGTACGGGCGATGCAGAGGTATCTTTCCTCGGGTCCGGCGCATCGCTGGACGCGATCATGCGGTCGCTTAGCGGATCGGGCGCGGTGAATGTCGGGCGTGGGCATATCGAGGGGATCGACCTTGATGCGCTGATGGGCAATTTCGACGTTGAGGGTGGCACGACGGTCTTCGATTCCCTTGCCGCGACATTCGACATGGATCAAGGCGTGCTGCGCAACGACGACCTGCTCATGCAGCTGCCGAACTTTACCGCCACGGGCACAGGGCAGGTGGGGCTGGGGGCGCAAACGCTGGATTATACCGTCACGCCCAAGGCACTGCGGGTGAACGGCGATCGGGGGCTGGCCATTCCGGTGCGCATCTTCGGGCCGTGGGCCGCACCG
Organism: Sulfitobacter sp. SK025; assembly: GCF_003352105.1. NCBI lineage: Bacteria > Pseudomonadati > Pseudomonadota > Alphaproteobacteria > Rhodobacterales > Roseobacteraceae > Sulfitobacter > Sulfitobacter sp. SK025. The sequence goes on from NZ_CP025808.1 coordinate 862,629, forward strand.
CAGATCAAGCCGGATTTGCAGGCGGCGCTGGACATGAACTTTGCCAAGGAAAAGGAACAGGCCCGCCAAAAGCTGAACGAAAAGCTGGAGGAGGAGCTGGGCGTATCGCGGCAGGACGGGCAATCGGTCGAGGATGCGGTGAAACAAAAGGTAGAGGACGAGCTGCGGCGCGGGCTGTTCAAGCTCTTTGACTAGCGGCGCGCCACGCAGGCGGTGTATTTCCAAAACCTCGGTTTGGAAAACTGCAATTTTCCGTGGCGTTTTACGGGCGAGGGGCGGTACGGGCCCTTCGCCGCCCCCACCCCGTCTTTACCTGTCGCGGCGGGGGCGTTAAGGCTGGTCGCCAAGCGCAAGGAGCACCTCCATGGACAATGATCTTTTCAACTCTTTCATGACCGGACCTGACGAGAATGGCCGCTTTGGCGATTTCGGGGGGCGGTTTGTGTCGGAAACCCTGATGCCGCTGATCCTCGAACTGGAAGCGGAATATGAAAAGGCCAAGACGGACGACAGCTTTTGGGCCGAGATGGACGACCTGTGGACCCACTATGTCGGTCGCCCCAGCCCGCTGTATTTCGCAGAGCGTCTGACCGAACATCTGGGCGGTGCCAAGGTTTACATGAAGCGCGACGAGCTGAACCACACCGGCGCGCATAAGATCAACAACGTGTTGGGCCAGATCATTCTGGCGCGGCGCATGGGCAAGAAACGGATCATCGCGGAAACCGGTGCGGGCCAGCACGGTGTGGCCACGGCCACCGTCTGTGCCAAGTTCGGTCTGCAATGCGTTGTCTATATGGGCGCGCATGATGTTGAACGACAGGCCCCCAACGTCTTCCGCATGCGTCTGCTGGGTGCCGAAGTGATCCCCGTGACCTCGGGCCGTGGGACGCTGAAAGACGCGATGAACGACGCGCTGCGCGATTGGGTCACCAATGTGCGCGACACATTCTATTGCATCGGCACGGTCGCAGGGCCGCACCCCTATCCGGCGATGGTTCGCGACTTTCAGGCGATCATTGGCAAGGAAGTGCGCGAACAGATGGACGCCGCCGAAGGCCGTCTGCCCGACACGCTGGTCGCCGCGATCGGTGGCGGGTCGAACGCGATGGGGCTGTTCTATCCGTTCCTTGATGACAAGGACGTCAATATCATCGGCGTCGAAGCCGGCGGCAAGGGCGTGAACGAAAAGATGGAGCATTGCGCGTCATTGACCGGTGGCCGCCCCGGCGTTTTGCACGGTAACCGTACCTATCTGTTGCAGGACGACGACGGGCAGATCCTTGAAGGATTCTCTATCTCGGCCGGTCTGGATTACCCCGGGATCGGGCCCGAACATTCCTGGCTGCACGACATTGGCCGCGCGCAATATGTGTCGATCACCGATAAAGAAGCGCTTGAGGCGTTCCAACTGAGCTGCGCGCTTGAAGGGATCATTCCCGCGCTCGAACCCAGCCACGCGCTGGCGCATGTGATGAAGATCGCACCAGAGCTGCCCAAGGATCACATCATCTGCATGAACATGTGTGGGCGCGGCGACAAAGACATCTTCACCGTCGCCAAGGCGCTTGGTTTTGACATGAAGGTCTGAGGATCAGACGAAAGCTTAGACACTGACGATCACGAAGGGGGCGGCGCATCGCCCCCTTTTCTTTTGGCGCTGGCCCTATCGGGTCAGCTCTAGGATATCAAAGTCGCTTTCGACCACCGGCGCGGGAAACATCAGCCGCGCCCGCTGGTTGCTGACACGTTCGAACACCGCGACATCGGGTTGCAGGGTGCCATCTCCGGCAAAACCGGGTGGCAGGGCGTCGTAAGCGGGCGGTACCTCTCCCGCGACATAGCCGACGCCAGCATAGACCGCGCGCCCGTCTCGCAGCGTGATGACCCCCGTGGTGCGCTGCGACCCGCTGAGCTTTTCAAACAGATACCCGTTACCCTGAAAGGTCAGGCGGCATTTGAACGGGCTATAGACCACCAGCGCAGGCAGGCCGCCCAGTTTCATCGTGCGGCAGGACCAATCGCCGGCCAGCCCCTCGTCAAAGGCAACTTGCGGCGTGCCGGACAAGGCGCGCGACAGAGCGGACAGGTCATCCGCGCTGCCGCTTTGGAACGCTTGCAGCAGAGCATCGCCCGCCGTGGCCTCGAACCGGTCGAGGCGGAGCTGCTCTTGCGGGCGCAGGGCGTCTTGGGCGATGGCTGGGGCGGCGCAGAGCACTGCGGTCAAGGCCGTAGTCAGGGCAGCAGTCAGGCGCAGCATCAGTCTGCCCCGCCGTTAGGGCGCAAGGCATGGGCCTGCAGGATATTCAGCGGCACGATATCCAAGGCGCGCTGATGGGTTGCCTCAAGATGCACCTTTGGCGCGCAGCCCTCGTCCGCCGCTTGCAAGAAACGCCCCGCACAAAGACACCACGGATCGCCCGCCGACAGTCCGGCAAAGCCGAATTCGGGGCGCGGTGTGCTGAGGTCATTGCCGACATACTTGGAATAGGCCAGAAACTCGGCCGTCATGATCGCGCAGACCGTGTGGCTGCCCTGATCGGCGGCACAGGTATTGCACGACCCGTCGCGGAAAAAGCCCGTGACGGGGTCGGTGCCACAGACGGCCAGCGGGCCGCCCAGAATATTGATGCTTTCGTCATGTGTCATGTGCCCCCCAAGGCTGCGCTGATCTGGCGGAAGATGGCGATGTTCTGATCGCTGACCCCGGCCTCGCGGAACTTGCGGTCGGCGGCATTGGTCGCGATCACCACCCCGTCAGCGCGGTTGATGTAGATATACTGACCATACACACCGCGGGCCATGAAATCACCCTCTGTCGCGCCTTGGGGAATCCACCACTGATAGCCATAGCCGATCTGCCCCTCTGCCGTCGGGGCCGATGGCGCGGTAGAGGCGGCGACCCAGTCTGCCGGTACAATCTGCTGACCGTTGTAGCGACCGTTTTGCAGGAACATCTGCCCCATGCGCGCGTAATCGCGGGTCGTCAGGTTCAGCCCGCCCAAGACAAAGGCGACACCCGCGCCGTCCGTCACGTAATAGGGCGCATGCTCAAGACCCATGGGGGTGATGACCTTTTCCGACAAAAGATCGGTGACGGACCGGCCTGTTGCCCCCCGAACGACCATGCCGATGACATGGGTGTCGATCGACACATACTGCCACTGGCTGCCGGGCGTGGTGAAAGTATCGTTCAGGCTTGCGGTGAAATCGTCCAGCTCTCCGCCAAGGGCGAGGGCGCGGCCCATCTTGTTGATGTCGGAATCCGGGTCGAGGTAATCTTCGTCAAAGGTAACCCCGCTGGCCATGTTAAGCACGTTGCGCAGCGTCGCCCCGTCATAGGCGGTGCCTTTCAGCTTGGGCGCATAGGTCGTGACAGGGTCGTCAAGCGATGCAATCGCCCCTTCGTCCAGCAGGATACCCACAAGCGCGGAAAGGTAGCTTTTGGCGACAGACCAGCTGATCCGCAGATCATCGGGCTGGGTGCCTTTAAAGTAGTTCTCATAGACAATCTGACCGTCTTTCAGCACGACCAATGCCGTCACATCCCGCGCTTTGATCCAGTCGTTGACCTCGGCAGGGGGGGCGTATTCGGGTCCATAAGACAGCTCTGCCGTGGGGCCATCACCGCGCGACAGGGGTTTGGACAGGAAGGCCTCGTCCATATGGCTGAAGTTATGCACGATCTTGTCTTCGGCAAAGAGCGAGTTCACCGCCAGCAGCCGCGTGATCTCTTCGCGCTTCCACAGGCCGACAACGACCACAGCCACCACTAGAGCCAGTAAAATACGGCCCAGCCATTTCCCGAATGTGCGCATGAAATCCTCCCTGATATGCGGGGATACCCAAGCACGAAGGCTGCGGTGGTGCCAGATAAACTTGGCGTCAGCCGGTGTAGGTCCAATCGATCCAGCGACCGTGGAAATCGACCCGCGCCAAGGGCAGGGTGATGTCACCGGGCCAGAGCCTGAGCGTCAGCGCCGCCCCCTTGAGGCCCGATCCGTCCTGCTCCATCGACAACCATGCCAGCGGGCGGTTGCGCGTGGCGCGTTTGCCGGCAGCCTCGATCAACGCTTTGCCACGGGCCTGTGCCGCTTTGGGGAAATACTGCCACGCGACGGTGTGCTGGATCAGGTGCAGGCAGCCTTCGGGGGATTGGGGCAGGGTGCGCGCCAGCCAGTCAATCGCATCGCCGCGTTGCACCTGCGCCGTCATGACAGAGGCCGCGGTCCGCGTCAGTGTCAGGCGTTCGGGTTGGTCCGCCCAGATATAGGACATCAGCCGCAACAGGTGGTCGGGCCGTGTCGGGTCCAGCGGGTTCAGATCAACGCCGCGACGTTTTTCGACCTGCGGGTTGATCGCCGGTGGCAGTTTGCCTGTCCAGTCAGGCGACAGCAGGATCGTGGACATGTTCGACCCGAAGCGATGCCCCTCGATCTCGAGCACGAAGTGGTCCCACATCAGGTTGAGCCCGCCGCTGGCCCCAAGTTCGGACAGGCGGATCGGCAGGTTGAAATGCTGCGCCGCGACGCGGGCCCCCGCGATCAACGCGGCAGAGCGGCGGACCTCGTTCGTTTGCGGCGCGCTGTCGGTCCAATCAAGCAAGAAGGCTTCATGCGTGGTGATCGCGTCGCGCACGGCCTCTGACAGGGCTTGGTCGCTCGCCTTGTGCGGGGGATACACGGCCATCAGCGCAGGCGCTTTGCGTTTCAACACCAGCGCATGCAGCCCGCCCGCGATGCGCAGGGGAAGGGACGCGCCCGACGGGCCGATATCCCCTTCGATCGCCGCAAATTTACGGCCAAGGGCTGTGTCGGCGGGCCAGTCCCGCGCCAGCACGCCCATCAACTGCCCCATGAAGGGAGACCCAAGTGCGATGCAATGCCCGGCTTGCTCTTCAAAGGCGGCTTGCAGTGTCACTTGAACCGGTCCAGCAGTTTTTGCATGGCGCTGCGGTCGTCGGTCTGGGGGGCAGGCTCTGCCTTGGGCTGCGTTGGGGCCGGCTGCGCGGGCTTTGGCGCAGCGGCTTGAGCGTTGGCCGCAGTGCCCGCGGGTTTCTTGGTGCCCGTGCCGGATCGTGGCGGGGCAACACGCAGGGCCACAGCGTTCATGAACTTGGCCGTATCGCCGCGCGCCAGTTCCGCAGCACCGTCGCTGATCCCGCGCAATACGTCGTCCAGCCAGTCTTGCTCTGCCTTGGCAAAGTCGCGCAGGACATAGCCCGGAACGGCGTCCTTATGCCCCGGATGCCCCACGCCAAGGCGCACACGGTCGTAGTCGGGACCGATATGCGCATGGATCGACCGCAAGCCATTGTGCCCCGCATGCCCGCCGCCAGTCTTGCATTTCACCTTGCCGGGGGCGAGGTCGATTTCGTCGTGCAAAACGATCACGTCCGCCGGTTCAAGCTTGTGGAACCGCATGGCCGATTGCACCGACTGACCAGAGTTGTTCATGAATGTCTCGGGCTTGAGCAAGACCACGCGGTCCGCGCCAAAACGCCCTTCGACCGTTAGCCCGTTGTGCTTGGTCTTCCATCCGGCAAAGCCGTGATCCTGCGCGATGCGGTCCAGCGCCATAAAGCCGATGTTATGCCGGTTGCCCGCGTATTTGGCACCCGGATTGCCAAGCCCTACGATCAGTTTCATGCGGACCCCTTCAAGTGGATAAAAACGTTTGTTTGGCCAAGGATAGCAGACCGCGGGGCCAAACGAAATAACGCCCCAACGAAAAACGGGGCCGCCCATGGCGACCCCGTCTCGACCCATCCGCGCCCGTGGGCGCGACGGATATATCGGTATCAGTCTTCTTTGACTTCTGTTGCGGGCACTTCGTCTGCTGCAACATCTTCGTCTTCATCATCGTCCTGGCTGGCCAGACCGGAAGGCGCGGAAATCTGCGCGATCACGAAGTCACGGTCGATGACCGGCTTGGTGCCGTTTGGCAGCTTCACGCTCGAGATGGTGAGGCTGTCGCCGATTTCCAGTTCGGAAACGTCGATTGTGATGTGATCAGGGATATCGCCTGCGGTCACAACCAGTTCAACTTCGGGACGTACCAGCGTCAGAACGCCACCTTTTTTCAGGCCGGGGCTGACTTCTTCACCTTCGACTTCAACCTGGATGAAGAGGTTGATTTTGGTGGTGCGCTTCAAACGCATCAGGTCGACGTGCGTTGGCAGGTCTTTAACAACGTGACGCTGAACGTCGCGGCAGATGACGCGGACGTCTTCTTGGCCTTCAACCTTGAGGTTGAACAGGGTCGCCTTGAAGCGGCCTGCGCGCAGTTTGGTCAGCAGCTTGTTAAAGTCCAGGTTGATCGGCAGCGGATCAAGGTCACCACCGAATACGATACCAGGAACCATGCCGTCGCGGCGTGCCTGACGAGCGGCGCCCTTGCCTGTCCCCGTGCGTTCGAAAGCTTCAAGATCAGGAATCTCTCCAGCCATTGTAATCTCCAATATGTTTAGGGCGGACATCCTCCAAGGCTGTATGTCCGCGTGAAGCCGCGCGTATAGACGGGTTTGGGCGTTTGGGAAAGACTAAAACGCCGCTTTTGCGCAAGTTGGCTTTGGTTTGCGACCTATGCGGGGCGGGGCAGGGGCTGCGCGCAGGGTTTCCGCCGCCCTGACATATCAGCCAAGGCTGGCGTATCATGCGAAGAAGGCGCAGTCTCAGGGCTGCCAGTCGCCTTCAAAACCTTTTGGAATAAGCAGGTTATGCTTGCCCAAACCCGCGACAGAGGTTTCACCGCAAAGCGCCATGGACAGGTCGAGCTCCTTGTGGATGACCTCCAGCGCCGAGGTAACCCCGGCCTGACCCATCGCGCCAAGCCCGTAGATGAAGGCGCGCCCGATATAGGTGCCTTTGGCCCCCATCGCCATCGCCTTGAGCACGTCCTGACCGGACCTGATTCCACTGTCCAGATGGACTTCGATCTGGTCGCCCACGGCCTCCAGGATCGACGGCAGCGCCCGGATAGAGCTGATCGCCCCGTCCAGCTGGCGCCCGCCGTGGTTGCTGACGATGATCGCATCCGCCCCGACTTTCAGCGCCATCCGCGCATCGTCGGCGTCAAGAATACCCTTGAGGATGACCTTGCCGCCCCATTGCTCTTTCAGCTTGGCGATCTTGCCCCAGTCGAGGGTGGGGTCGAATTGCTCTGCCGTCCATGCGCCGAGGTTGGCTGTGTCGTCGACGCCGTGCACATGGCCCACGATATTGCCAAAGCTGCGCCGCTTGGCTCCCATCATGCCGATGCCCCAGCTCCATTTGGTTGCCAGATTGGCGAGCGTTTTGGCGGTCAGCTTGGGTGGGGCAGAGAGGCCGTTCTTCAGATCCTTGTGGCGCTGGCCAAGGATTTGCAGATCAAGCGTGATGACAAGGGCCGAGCATTTTGCATCCTTGGCGCGCTGGATCAGCCGCGCGACATAGTCTTCGTCGCGCATGGTATAAAGCTGGAACCAGAAGGGTTTCGTCGTTGCCTCTGCCACATCCTCGATGGAATTGATGGACATGGTCGACAGGGTGAAGGGCACGCCAAAGGCTTCGGCTGCGCGTGCGGCTTTGATCTCTCCGTCGGCGTGCTGCATGCCGGTCAGCCCGACAGGGGCCAGTGCCACAGGCATCGCCACATCCTGCCCGATCATCTGCGTCTTGGTGCTGCGCCCGCTCATATCCACGGCGACGCGCTGGCGCAGGCGGATCTGTTCAAAATCGGTCGTGTTCTCGCGAAAGGTCTGCTCTGTCCAGCTGCCCGATTCCGCGTAGTCATAGAACATCCGCGGCACGCGGCGTTCATGCAGGCGCTTGAGGTCGTCGATGGTGGTGATCACGGGCATGGTGGCAAGTTCCTATGTATTGGTCAGATGATCTAACCAATACGGCCCGTTGAAATCAATTGCTTTACGCCACGACATCGGGCGCCGAGCCGGGCGCTCAGGCCCGATGCGCACCATCCGACAGGGTTTTGACAAAGCTCAGCACATCTTCGACAGGCAGCCCATCCGCGATTTTCGACACGATGGCAGAGCCGACAACAACCCCATCAGCAACGCTTGCAATGGCTTCGGCCTTGGCGGGGGTGTTCACACCGAACCCGACAATCACGGGCAGGCCGCTGGCCTTCTGGATGCGCTCAACCTCGGGGGCGACATCGCCCGCATCCGCTTCGGCAGAGCCGGTGATGCCGGTGATCGACACGTAATACACAAAGCCCGAGGTGTTCTGCACAACCCGCGGCAGGCGTTTGTCATCGGTCGTAGGGGTCGCAAGACGGATAAAGTTCATACCGGCGGCTTGCGCGGGCAGGCACAGCTCCGCGTCTTCTTCCGGTGGCAGGTCCACGACGATCAGCCCGTCCACGCCGGCCTTCTTGGCCGCCTCTAGGAATGTATCCACGCCTTTGGAGTAGATCGGGTTGTAATAGCCCATCAGCACGATCGGCGTCGTGTCATCCTGTTCGCGGAACGCCGCGGCAAGCGCCAGCGTCTTGTCCAGCGTCATCCCGCCTTCAAGCGCGCGCTGTCCCGCCAGCTGAATGGCAGAGCCATCGGCCATCGGATCTGTAAACGGCAGCCCCAGTTCGATAATATCGACGCCCGCGCCAGGCAGGCCGCGCACCACCTCAAGCGACGTGTCAAAGTCGGGATCGCCTGCCATCACATAGGCGACAAAGGCTTTCTTGCCTTGGGATTTGAGGTCAGCGAATTTGGCGTCGATACGTGTCATGAGGGCGGCCTTTTTACGTTACCCTGCTGCAATGCCGAATATATCACGGGAAATCAATCCAACTCCGCCGGTGGGCTCGGGCGATTTTCCGAAAAACAAGGGTCAAAGGCACTGTATTTATGCAGGGGCGCATCACATAGTCCTTTAAATCCCGCCGCCGGTGCCTACATTTACCGCATGAATTATGTACTCGCCCTGCTGTTGCCGCCGCTTTCCATCCTGCTGACAGGACGGATCTTCACGGCGATTATCGTCTTCCTGATCTGGATCCCGGCCGTGATCTTTTCGGGCGGGTTGACCCATCCGATGTTCATCGTGCTCGCATGGATCCTGATTTACCAGACGCACGAGGACCGACGCCTGCGCTAAGACTTGCGCAAAGGCGGCCAAAACCCTAGGACAACGCCAACTTATAAAGGATGCTTGTCATGGGCTTTAAGATGGGAATCGTGGGTCTGCCGAATGTCGGCAAGTCGACCCTCTTCAACGCGCTGACCAAAACAGCGGCAGCGCAGGCGGCCAATTTTCCGTTCTGCACAATCGAACCGAACGTCGGTGAAGTCGCGGTGCCGGATTCGCGCCTTGATAAACTCGCCGCGATTGCGGGCTCCAAGCAGATCATCCCGACGCGGATGACCTTTGTGGACATCGCAGGCTTGGTCAAAGGCGCGTCCAAAGGGGAAGGTCTGGGCAACCAGTTCCTGGCCAATATCCGCGAGACGGATGCGATCGCCCATGTGCTGCGCTGCTTTGAAGACGGCGATGTGACCCACGTCGAAGGGCGCGTGGACCCCGTGGCAGACGCCGAGACCATCGATACAGAACTGATGCTTGCCGATCTGGAAAGCATCGAAAAACGCCGCGCCGGTCTGGTCCGCAAGATCAAGGGCAACGATAAAGACGCAGCGCAGCAGGACCGCCTGTTGGCCGCCGCGCAAGAAGCCATCGAAAACGGCAAGCCCGCGCGCACCGTCGAGGTTGACGCGGATGATGCAAAAGCCTGGCGCATGCTGCAATTGCTGACAACCAAGCCGGTGCTCTATGTCTGCAACGTCGGTGAATCCGAAGCGGCCGAGGGCAATGCCCTTTCTGCCAAAGTCGCGGAAATGGCCGCGGCGCAGGGCAATAGCCATGTCGTGATCTCTGCCCAGATTGAGGAAGAAATCAGCCAGCTGGAGCCCGAAGAGGCCAGCATGTTCCTGGACGAGATGGGGCTAGAGGAAGCCGGGCTTGATCGGTTGATCCGCGCGGGCTACGAGCTGCTGCACCTTGAGACATACTTCACCGTCGGCCCGAAAGAGGCCCGCGCCTGGACGATCAAGGCTGGCACCTCTGCGCCGAAAGCCGCAGGCGTGATCCACGGTGATTTTGAAAAAGGCTTCATCCGCGCCGAAACCATCGCCTATGACGATTTCGTGGCCTTGGGCGGTGAAGGCCCCGCCAAGGAAGCCGGCAAGATGCGCGCCGAGGGCAAAAGCTACACCGTCAAAGACGGCGACGTGCTGCACTTCCTGTTCAACACCTGATCCAATCTGGCGGGCCGCTTTCCAGGCGGCCCGCCGATCTGGCGCGTGAGCGGCCCCTCCCGCTTCCATCGCCCCGCGGCTCTGCCCGCCTCCCCCCCCCTCGACCCACGGACGCCCCCGGCCCACGCCGCGCGCATAGCGCCGCAAGCCGTATCCCGCCCCCGATATCCTTCGCTATCCCCGCGATCCCGACATTCCCGCTATTTTCTGAGATTACCGCTTGTGCCCCATGCGTTTTCTTGGATATACGCGTCGACGGAGACGTGGCCGAGTGGTCGAAGGCGCTCCCCTGCTAAGGGAGTAGGCCCGGAAGGGTCTCGAGGGTTCGAATCCCTTCGTCTCCGCCATACACCTCGACATTTTCCACATACTTGATCAGGTGTTGCGCGGCCCGAGATGGGGCGCGACGTTGCGCTTGGCTTTCCCCTCCGACAGTTTCGCCGCCACCCGCCTTTTGCAAACCGTGCGCCCGTGCTTTCGCGAGGAAACGAGGTGGGATAGAGGGGGTGTAATACTCAGGAGCGGATCATGGAATTAAAGAACAAGCGTATCATCGTCACTGGTGGCAGTGATGGTATTGGGCGGCATATTTGCCTTAAACTCGCGGCATTAGGGACGCGTCTGGCCATTCTGGGGCGCGATGCTGACCGGCTGGCTGCGGTAGAGGCTGAATGTATCGCCGCTGGAGCCAGCGAAGCGATCGGCATTGCGTGTGATATCCAGAACCCGGATGCGATCAGCGGGGCGGTGGAGCAGGTGACAGCTGCATTTGGCGGGCTGGATATTCTGATCAACAATGCGGGCATCTGGCACAAAACCGGTCCGCTGGATGAGATCCCGCCGCAGCTTTTGCAGGCGACCGTGCAGACCAACCTGACGGGTTTGATGCAGATCACGCAAGCCGCCATTCCGGCGCTGCGGGCGAATGACGAGGCGATCATTCTGAATGTCGTCTCCAAGTCCGGCGTCGTCGCGCAGGCCGGGCAATCTGTCTATACCGCCACGAAATACGGGGTGCGGGGCTTTACCGAGGTGTTGAAAGCGGACGAGGAAAACACGGGCGTGCGCGTGGGCGGAGTTTACCAGTCGGGGACAAACACGGGGATGTTCTCGAAGGCGGGGGAGGATGTGCCCAACCATATCTTTACCGAGCCCGACGATCTGGCGGATGTGGTGGTCTTTGTGCTCTCGCGGCCGCCAAAACTGTGGATCCACGATATCCGCATCGAATTGTGAGTTTGGGGCGCACCTGTCGCGCCGGCTGACAAGACGGGTGCCAGTCCAAACATCGCGTCACGTGAAACATGGGGGGCGGGGGTAAAGCCCCGCCCCGCCCTCAAGGCATCAGGTGGTTTTCTTGTCGTTGACGATGTTCATCGACGCCACGCCGCTTTCGCCGAGGTCGACCGCGGCAAAGGGGCCACCGTGGTGCATCTGGCCGGGGTCTTTCAGATCGACCGGTGGTGCTTCGGCAAGGATCTTCTCGGCGAACTGCTCTGCGTTGTCCTTCGGGCGATAGCCGAGGAAGGACGCTTTGGCATTGTCCACCGGCGCGCGGTCGTTGTTGGACACGCCGTAGACCACGCTGAAGCCGACCGATGGCGTATCGATGGCGCGGGTGACCAACTGGATCAGATCGTCATAGGACAGCCACGATCCCAAGGCGCGGGTGTTGTTGACCTGCGCGCAGCTGAGGATGCGCAGGCACACGGCCTCTAGCCCGCGTTTGTCCCAATACATGGACGCAAGGTCTTCGCTAAAGCATTTGGCGAGGCCATAGAATGTATCGGGCTTGTGGGGCGCGTCGATGCCGATGAAGTCGGATTTCTTGTGCATGCCCACGGCGTGGATGGAGGACGCATAGACGACCCGTTGAAGCCCGTGCTGATAGGCGGCTTCCCACACGTTGTAGGATCCGACGAAATTCGGCCCCAGCAGTTCCTCGAAGGGTTTTTCGTCGACGATGGCGCCGAAGTGGACAACCATATCGGCACTTTCCAGCAATGGCGCGATCTGGTCATAGACGGCGACATCGGCCTTGGCGTAGCTTTCGCCTTCGTAGAGCTTGCCGATGTCATCGACGATGTCGGTGCTGACCAGTTCTTGGCACATTTTGGACAGGGGTTCACGCAGGTAGGACCCAAGCCGCCCTGCGGCCCCCGTCAGAACCAGTTTCTTCATCATGTCGTTTTCCTTCCACTATCGTTTTGCGAGGCCAAGCAAGGCTGCGCGCCCGCACAAAGGGGTGTTGCCTGGCATGGGTATGTCATCGGGGCAGGGGGATCAAATCACCGCCTTTTCAATCAGCGATTGGTTTTCCTCGATCCGGCGGTAGGCGTAGGGGCTTAGGTCCAACGTGCGGTATGCGCCATAGGCGATCCATTCAGCGATGCCACGGCCAAGGGCGGGTGCCTGTTGCAGCCCGTGACCGGAAAACCCGTTCAGGCACAGAAAATTCTCGACCACACTGTGCGGCCCGACAATCGCGTTCTGGTCCAGCGTGTTGTAATCGTAGTGCCCGACCCATTCGTTGATCACCTTGACCTGATCGAACTGCGGGACACGGGTGGCGATGGCGGGCCACACCTTGTCCTCCCAAAGGCTGTGATCAAAGGCAAAATCGTCATAGGCGACCGCAGGATCTTCGCGCGGGGGGCAGCCCGCCATGTAGTATTTCCCTTCGGTCCTGAAATGCACCCGCGACGGGTCGATTGTCAGCGGCAGGTCGCGGTCCAGCGGTTTGGCGGCATCGAACACAAAGGTATAGCGTTTGCGCGGCTCGACCGGGAGGGTGATGCCGGCCATGCCCGCCGTCGCGGCCGCCCGCGGGCCAGAAGCGTTGACCACCGTCCCGCAGGCCACCGTTGCGCCGGATTTCAGCATGACATGGGTGACGGATGTGCCATCGGCGGCTTTGGTCATCGCGGTCACTTCGTCGTGCAGGTATTCCACTCCGTTGCGGCGGGCCATGCGCTTGAACCAGTCAAACATGGTGCCGCCGTCGAAATAGCCTTCATCCACACGGTTGTGGTTGGCGGCAATGATGTCATCAAGCTGATAGAACGGGTAGGCGGCGGCGACTTCGGCGGCGGTCATGTGCTGCGTGCCCGCCCCCAGTGCCACCTGTATCTGCTGGTTCTGTTGCAGCGTCTGCGCAAACTCGGGCGTGTGCGCGAGGTAGAGATAGCCAAAGCTTTGCAACGCCAGATGCGGCACCTCTGGATCATCGCCCATAAACCGGCGGAAGTTCTTGATAAACTCGGCCCCGAACTGCGACACCTTCACGTTGATGGCCGAGCTGAACTGCTGGCGGATGCAACTGTTGGTATGGCTTGTGGCGGCGTATTCATAGGTGGGGTCGCGTTCGACCACCAGAACCTTGCCGTCAAAACCGGCCATCTGGGTCAGCCACCATGCGACCGACGATCCAAAGATCGCGCCACCGATAATGACAACGTCATAGGTGCTGTGATTGGGCTGCGGCATCGCGATACTCCTTCCACATTTGGGCCACATAGGGCCAGACAGAGGGGATGCCGTGCAGCGGTGTACAGCAAGGCAGCCCTGCCACGACTAAACGCGCAACACCGTCCCCCGTCCATAGCTTGTGAACGCGGGGGGGCAATTTCCGCGCCCGCTTGCCGTGCGATAGATTACCCATTGGCCAACGCGATGCGCCTGGGTTACACAAAACCGTCCAATGACAACGCTTTGCTGGACAAATGTAGTGAGTGCCGTAGGTTTCGGTGTAACGCTGGAAACCCGTTCAGGTGGAGAAAAGGCCCGTGCAAATGGACCGACAAGAAATCGAAAACTTGATTGCCCGTGTCGCGTTGAAAGACCGCGCGGCGTTTGACCAGCTCTATGATCGTGTTTCTGCGAAACTTTTCGGGGTTTGTCTGCGTGTGTTGAACAAACGCGCCGCAGCAGAGGACGCCATGCAAGACAGTTTCGTCAAAATCTGGAACAATGCCGATAAGTATAATGCCAATGGCCTGAGCCCGATGACGTGGCTGATCACCATTGCGCGAAATACCTCTATCGACCGTCTGCGGGCCCGCAAAAAAGGCCATCAGGACGTGAATACGCCCGGTTTTGAACTTGTCTCCCCCGGTCCCACGCCCGAACAATACGCCGTTGCCTCGTCAGAGGCGTCGCGCCTGTCGGGCTGTCTTGATACGCTGGAAGAAGACCGTGGCAAAGCCATTCGGGGTGCCTATCTGGATGGCGAGACCTATTCCGATCTGGCTGAACGCTTCGGCGTGCCGCTGAATACGATGCGAACCTGGCTGCGCCGCGGCCTGATCGCCCTGCGGGAGTGTATGAGCCAATGACCCAAACGCCTGAAACACCCCATGATGATGATCTTCTGGCCGCCGAAATGGCGCTGGGCCTGTCGTCTGACGACGATATGATCGCCGCGCGTCATCGCATTGCGACTGAACGTGATTTCGCGGACCGCGTTGTGTTCTGGCAGGAACGCCTGACCGCAATGACCGACGGCATCGACCCGGTCTCGCCGCCCGCGCGCGTGAAGAAAAAGCTGATGGCGCAGGTCTTCCCCAAGCAGCGGGTTTCGATCCTGCAACGTTTGTGGCTCTGGCAGGGGGTGGCGATGGCATCGCTGCTGTTTGCGGGCTACCTTGGCGTGCAACTGCTTGAGATCAACACACGTCCGGGCGATCAACCGACCGTTCTGGCCGCACAGCTGGTCAGCGACACCAGCCCGTTGCAAGTGTTGGCCGTGGTCGAACCGATCAAGCACGAGATCGCGCTGCGCCGCGTTTCGGGCGCCGCGAACGAGGGGCGTGTGCTAGAACTTTGGGCGATCCTGCCCGATCAGGCTCCGGTTTCCTTGGGCGTTCTTCCCGACAGCGAGACGACGCGGATTCTTGTTCCGGCAGAGCTGCGCAGCCAGGCGGCACAGATCACGCTGGCGATTTCGGATGAGCCCGTCGGCGGCTCGCCCACGGGGGCACCTACGGGCGATGTCCTGGCCGCAGGGGCTATGTCTGAACTGTAATCCGGGTTTTATCGGGGTCGCTGACTATTCAAACAAAGACTTCGTCCGCTTTCATGCGGGCGAAGTGGTTGTTTCTTAAGGGTATTTGAGAAAGTTTAATAAAAACTGCGGTTTTTTGCGTTTTCGGTGAAACTTCTCGTTTTCTACTTCCGTGTATTTCCACAACTCAGGCCGACACTGGTTGCAAGCCGATGTCGCTGAGGGACCGTGCCGTGTTTTTGGCGCGGTTTGGTAACGAGTTTGTTGGCGTGGAACCATGCATTCCGCCAACGGGTTTATCCAGTATCGGCACCTCGCGTGCCTTGTAACGAGTACCGCCGGATGTCAGCGCCACGCGCGACGTCCGGCGGCCCTTTCAACAGACATCCAATCTATCCGCAGTACCGCAACCTTAAGGGGGCATTATGAAACGCCGGAATTTCCTGAAATGCACAACGATGACGATGGCGGCCTTGCCGTTTGGCGTAGGCGCGGCGGCGCAGGCCGGAACCGTGGCACAGGGCGACTTTGAAGTCAGCCGTACCCCTGCCGAATGGCGCGCGCAACTGGGCGATGACGCATATGCCGTCCTGCGCGAGGGGGATACCGAACGCGCATTTACCAGCCCGCTGAACGATGAGGTCCGCAAAGGCGTGTTCCATTGCAAGGGTTGTGATCAGGCGCTGTATAGCTCCGAGACCAAGTTCAAAAGCGGCACCGGCTGGCCAAGCTTCTTCGCCCCGCTGGACGATGCTGTCGAAACGATGCCGGACAAGGGGTTCTTTACCACGCGGACCGAGGTGCATTGCGACCGCTGCGGCGGCCATCTGGGCCATGTGTTTGATGATGGACCTGCACCCACGGGCAAACGCCACTGCATCAATGGTTTGGCGATGACCTTTACGCCCGCCGCCGCCTGATGCAGCGGGTTGAAAGAGTTGCGATTTACACGGGCCGCCTGCTTTTGGCGGCCCTTTTCGTCGCGGGATTTGTACAAAAGCTGGTCGACCCTGCAGCGGCACAGGGGTTGCTTTCAGATCGCGGGTTGCCCGTGTTCCTCGTCTGGCCCGCGATGCTGTTCAACGGGATGGCGGCGATCAGCCTGATCTTCGGTCTCTGGCTCGCCCCGATGAGCGCAGCACTCGCGCTTTATTGCATGGCAACGAGCATTTTCCACTTCATACCTGATGACCCGTGGCAGATGTCGATCTTTGTCAAGAACTGGGCGATTGCGGGCGGATTACTGGTACTCGCAGGGCACGCTGCGCGACATCGCGGGGCCTCAGGTGCCGCGGGGTTTGGCCCGTAGCGTCGGATCGGCCTGCGTCGGGTCTTCGGGCCACGGGTGGCGCGGATAGCGGGCGCGCATGTCCTTGCGCACATCGGCATAGGAGCCAGCCCAAAACCCCGGCAGATCGGTGGTCACCTGCACGGGGCGCTGCGCGGGGGACAGCAGCGTGATCTGCAAGGGCTGCCCTGCGATCATGGGGTGACGGGTGGTGCCAAAGACCTCTTGCAGACGCAGAGCGATCTGGGGCTGCGTTTCGCTATAGTCAATCGCGATCTTGCGCCCCAGCGGCGTGGTGAAATGCGCAGGCGCGGCACGATCAAGCGTTTGCTGGTCGTCCCAGCTCAGCCGCGCGGTCAGGGCAGGCAGCAGGTCAAACGCCTTCCAGTCGGCGGTGTTGCGGACGCCTGCCAGATGACCGGGCAACCAATCCTCCAAGGTCTCAAGCAGGTGATCCTCGCTGAAATCGGGGAAACCATCGCCCATCAGCCGTGCCCGCGCCAGAAACAGCGCTGCCGCTTTGCCGGGCATCAGACCCAGCTGCCGCACCCCGTCGAGCATGGCCTGCGCTATGTCTTCGGCGGGGGCGTCGGACCACGCCCTGTCGTCCAGCACTAATGCGCCAAAACGTTCCTGCTGCCGCGCCAGCACGCGGCCCTCGCGGCGGGACCAGACGCAGAGTTTATGCCATCCGATTTGATCCGCGAAGCTGCCCCGCAGATCGCTGTCGGACAGGCGCGTGGCTTGGCGAATGCGTGCTTCTCGCGGGTCGCCGTCAAGATCGGTCGCCACCAGCAAGCGTTCCCCCGCCAGCGGATCGCTCTCGGACAGGATCGCGCCTTTGCCGCCCGACATGACGTATCGCGGCGCGTCGCCCTTGCGCCGCAGCGCCACCCTATCGGGGTAGGCAAGGGCCGCCAGCACCCCCAGCGTATCGGGGCCGTCACCGGTTTGCCCTCTGGCCAGCCGTTTGGCGTCTTGCTTGATGCGTGAAAGGGCCGCGTGGTTGACCTCGGCCGGGACGCGCTTGCCCGCGACCGCATCCAGACGCAGCGCCAGATCGACAGAGCCGCCGCGCAAGGGGTCACGCTCCGACAGGATCGCGGCCAGCGTCGGGGCGCTGCGCCCGCCTTTGGCAACCATATGCGCCAGACGGGGATGCAGCGGCATCTTCGCCAAGGTGCGGCCATGCTCTGTGATCCGACCCGTCGCATCCAGCGCCCCCAGCATGTGCAGTACGGCCTGTGCTTCGGCCAGACGGCCTGCATGAGGCGGAGTCACGAACTTCAGGTCATCGGCCTGCGCCCCCCAGACTGCCAGCTCTAACGCGAAGGCGCATAGATCGCCGGCCTCGATCTCGGCGGGGGGGTAGGCGGCCAGCGCGCCTTCCTCGCCACGGGTCCAGAGTTTGAACGCGGCCCCTTCCGACACACGCCCCGCACGGCCCGCGCGCTGCGTCGCTTCGGCGCGCGTTACGCGGTCGGTGATCAGCCGCGACATGCCAGAGGACGGATCGAACTGCGCCCGACGCGCGCGGCCCCCGTCCACCACGATCTGCACCCCTTCGATGGTCAGCGAGGTTTCCGCGATAGAGGTCGCGAGCACGACCTTGCGGCCCGTTTTGGCCGGGGCAATCGCAGCGCGCTGCGCTTTGAAGTCCATCGCGCCGAACAGCGGGGCGAGCGTGCAATCGGTGGGCAGCCGTCCGGTCAGCGCGCTTTCAACCCGTCGTATCTCGCCTTCGCCGGGCAGGAACACCAGCGCCGATCCGGGGGCGGTATCCAGCGCGTGCAACACCAGATCAGCGACTGCCTGCTCGAACCGTTGCTTGCCTACGGGCCGGTCCAGCCAATGGGGCGTCACCGGAAAGCTGCGCCCTTCGGAGGTGACCACCGGAGCCTGCATCAGGGCAGCGACGGGGCCGGCGTCCAGCGTGGCGGACATGGCGATGATCAACAGGTCATCGCGCAGCGCTTCGGCCACCTCTAGACAAAGCGCGAGGCCCAAATCCGCGTTCAGGGATCTTTCGTGGAATTCGTCAAAGATCACCGCGCCGACACCGGGCAGGTCGGGGTCGTCTTGCAGCATGCGGGTCAGAATGCCCTCGGTCACGACCTCGATACGGGTGGATTTACTGACGGCGCTGGCACCGCGGACGCGAAAGCCCACGGTTTGCCCCGGTTCTTCGCCCAAGGTCGCAGCCATGCGTTCGGCAGCTGCACGCGCGGCAAGGCGGCGCGGTTCCAGCATCAGGATGCGGCCGTTGGTCAGCCCCGCGTCCAGCATCGCCAGCGGCACGCGCGTGGTCTTGCCTGCACCGGGGGGCGCTTGCAGCACAACACGGCCCTGACCGCGCAGCGCGTCGATCACCTGCGGCATCACGTCGTCAATGGGAAGGGTAAAAGCCATACGCGTGGTTATGGGCGAAACCCGGCGCGGGGCCAAGACCCGGCCTGCGGTCTGGACATTTGCGACGCCGGGATCGAAACATGGGCCAAAGGGCGTGAGGGGCAGAACCTATGAACATCGACGATCTGGCAAAGGGTATCGCAGCAGGGGAGCGCCGCGCGCTGGCGCGGGGGATCACCTTGATCGAATCCGGTCGCGAGGATCACCGCGCACAGGCGACAGAGCTGCTTGCCGCGCTGCCCAAGGGGCGCGAGGCGCTGCGGATCGGGTTGTCGGGGACGCCGGGGGTGGGGAAATCCACCTTTATCGAAAGCTTTGGCATGATGCTGATCGGGCGCGGGCTCAAGGTTGCGGTGCTGGCCATTGATCCGTCCTCTTCGCGATCGGGCGGGTCGATCTTGGGGGATAAGACGCGAATGGACCTCTTGTCGCGCGAACGCGATGCTTTTATCCGCCCGTCTCCCAGCCAGACGCATCTGGGCGGTGTGGCCCGCCGCACCCGCGAGGCGGTGACCCTGTGCGAGGCCGCAGGTTTTGACGTGGTGCTGATCGAAACGGTCGGCGTCGGCCAGTCAGAAACGGTGGTGGCAGAGATGTCCGATGTTTTCATGCTGTTGCTGGCGCCTGCGGGCGGGGACGAGCTGCAAGGCGTCAAGCGCGGCATTATGGAGATGGCGGATATCATCGTGATCAACAAAGCCGATGGGGATCTGAAGCCCGCCGCGTCGCGGACCTGTGCCGATTACGCCGGTGCCCTGCGGTTGCTGCGCAAACGGCCGCAAGACCCCAAGGGGTTTCCCAAGGCGATGATGGTCTCAGCGCTGGAGGAAAACGGGCTGGACGAGGCATGGGCCGAGGTAGAGGCGCTGACCGAATGGCGCCGCGCCGAAGGGTTCTGGCAACATGCCCGTGCCGCACAAGCCCGCTATTGGTTTGAACAGGCGGTAAAGCAGGCGTTGCTTGCGCAACTGGAAAAGCCCAAGGCCAAGGCCGCGTTGACCGAGCTGAGCGATCGTGTGGCACAGGGGCTGGCGGACCCCACCAAAGCCGCGCAGGATTTCGTCACCCAGCTGGACCGTTAACTGCCGCCGTTAGTTGCCGCCGCCCGCCTTGGGGTGGGCGCGGTTATAGACATCCATCAGACGCGCGGTATCGACAGCCGTATAGGCCTGCGTGGTCGAGAGCGAGGCATGGCCCAAAAGCTCTTGGATCGCACGCAGATCGCCCCCCGCATCCAGTAGATGCGTGGCAAAGCTGTGGCGCAGCGCGTGGGGTGTGGCGCTGGCAGGCAGGCCAAGCTGCATGCGTGCATCCGCCATCACCTGCGATATTGCCCGCGCCGCCAAAGGCCCACCGCGCACTGCGCGAAACAGCGGCGCATCCCGTTCCTTCCCAAAGGGGCAGACGCGCAGATAGGCCTCCACGGCATCGCGCGCCGCAGGGAGCACGGGCACCACCCGTTCCTTACCGCCCTTACCGATGATACGCAGCACCTCGGGCAGGGGCGCGTCGGCCCCCTTGAGGCCAAGCGCTTCGGATATCCGCAGCCCGCACCCCCACAGCAGGGTCAGGACCGCCACATCCCGCGCGGCCACCCAGGCATGACGCGACTGCATTTCCACGCTGTCGATCATCGCCTGAGCGGCATCAATCGCCAAGGGGCGGGGCAGCTTTTTGGGAAACTTCGGCGATCTGGTCGACAGCACGGCGGTAGGCTCGAACCCCTCGCGCTCTGCCAGCCAGCGATAGAACGCCTTGACCGCCGACAGCTTGCGCGCCATCGACCGTGGCCCGACATCCCCGCTGCGGGTCTGCGCCATCCAGGCGCGCATGTCCGAGATGGTGATCTTTGACAACGCGCCCAAGCCTTGGCTGTCGCCCTTGTGCAGCGTCATGAACGCAAGGAAATCGACCAGATCCCCCTGATAGGCGGTGATCGTGTTCTCGGCAGCCCCTTTCAGGGCGCGTTGATGGTCCAGCCAGCTTTGCAGGGCGTCCCGCGCGGCGGGGCTGATCAAAAGCGCGTTTGCCCCGCTCAAGACAGCCAGCGGCGCATCGTCCGCTCGAACACGCCAGCGAAGAAGCCCAGCAGATCGGTGCCCTGTTGCGGGCTGAACATATGCGGGTCTTCGGAGCCAAGGATCAGCAGGCCCGGCAAACGGCCCGCGCCAAAGTTCAGTTTCAGGCAGGCTTCCGACCGGATCCAATCCGCCGCGCCGCCGTAGATATGTTCTGGGCTGTGCTGCACACCGCGCAGGGTCACCTGACGCACCGTGCCGCCGCGCCCGTGCGACAGGTAGTCGTCAATAAACCCCGGCTCGGCGACGTTCAGCACATCGCCCAAGCGCTTGATCGCGGGATCATCGTCATTCTCGGCAGATTCCAGCACCAGCCGCACGGCGTCGACCCGCAGGATATCGGCAACCTCGCCCCCGAGATCCTTGAGGAAGGGTTCGAAGTCTACAGGGTCAAGCATGCGCAGGATCGCGCGGTGGATCTGGTTGGTCCCCGCAAGGTTTTCATAAGCCGCGGCGATCACGTTACGGTGCGTGTCCTCAAGTCGATCCAGACGGGTTTCCAGCCGGTCCATGGCGATGCCGCGCAGATCGACAATATTGCCCCCCATCGCGCGTTCATTCGCGGCGATCAGGGCCTGCATCACGTCGTTGTCGTCAAGGATGACGTCGGGCTGTGAAATAATCGCTTCCCGAAGGGAATCTTCGATCTTGTGGTTACTGCTCATGCGGGTCTCTTTTTATATTTGGCACTGACATAGCATGCGCGTCAGGCTAAATCTGCTTTTTTCTTTTGGCGTCTGGCTGGTTTTTCGGCGTCAAACCGCCCGCTCGCCGCGCATGGACGGGGCTGCTGCGGTTTTCTGCGAGGGCATGGGCCAGCGACGGGCACATGCAGATCGTGGTGGGCACGCGCAGCCTGTGACGCGCGTGCCCCTTTGTCGTCGCCTTAAGGCGGGATCAGAGGATGTTCTGACCTGTCTTTGCCCAATCGGCCATAAAGGTCTCGAGCCCCTTGTCGGTCAGCGGGTGCGCGGCCAGCTTCTTGATCACTTCTGGTGGGGCGGTCATGACATCGGCACCGATACGCGCGGCATCCAGCACGTGGTTCACGGTACGGATCGACGCGGCGAGGATTTCAGTCTCGAACCCGTAGTTGTCATAGATCGTGCGGATGTCCTGGATCAGGTCCATACCGTCAAGGTTGATGTCATCCAGACGCCCGATGAATGGCGAGATGAAGGTGGCACCGGCCTTAGCCGCGATCAATGCCTGGTTCGCCGAGAAGCAGAGCGTGACGTTGACCATCTTGCCCTCGTCCGACAGCACTTTACAGGCTTTGAGACCGTCCCATGTCAGGGGCAGCTTCACGGTGATGTTTTCCGCGATCTCGGCCAGTTTGCGGCCTTCGGCGATCATGTCGTCCGCTTTGGTCGCGACAACTTCGGCAGAGACAGGGCCGTCGACCAGATCACAGATCTCTTTCGTGACTTCCAGAATGTTGCGGCCAGATTTCAGGATCAGCGACGGGTTTGTTGTTACCCCGTCTACCATGCCCAGATCGTTCAGCTCGGCGATGGCATCGATTTCGGCGGTATCTACGAAGAATTTCATGTTACGTCCTTCAGGTTGGAATAGGCAGCAGGAATGGCTATGTCTGTCGCCTAGGGCTTTAGCGCATCATCCGCCAAGCTGGAACCCTAATTCCCGTAACCCCGTTCCGGAGCGATTGGTGAAGCCGCCAGAATTTTTTCATGCAAATGAGCTGGTGGCCGTGATGACCACCCAGCCGCTGGGCCGTGCGCTGGATTACAAAGCGCCCGAAGGCGGCTGCCATATGGGTGCCTTCGTCGAGGTGCCCTTGGGCCCGCGCAAGGTGATCGGTGTTGTCTGGGGCGCTGGGCAGGGGGACTATGAGCCGTCCAAGATACGGTCGGTGATCCGCGTGCTCGATGCGGCCCCCATGCGCGAGGAACTGCGCAGTTTTCTGACCCGTGCCGCCGCCTATACGCTGACGCCGATGCCCGCAATGCTGCGGCTGGCGACGCGTGCGCCGGGGTTGGGCGACCCGCCGTCGATGCGCAAGATTTACCGGCGCGGGGAGGGGGAGCCTGACCGGATGACCGACGCGCGCCGTCGCGTGTTGGACACTCTGGCGGAGTATGGCGACCTTTCGTTCACGCTCAAGGAACTGGCCGAGATGTCGGGGGTGACGGCGTCGGTGATCAAGGGGTTGGTGACCCAGGGCGCAGTGCTGGAACAGGACAGCCCGCGCGATCTGCCGTTCATGCGCATGGACCCGAGTTTGCCCAGCAAAGAGCTGACGGAGGATCAGGCCTCGGCCTCGGCGCTGCTGGCGGCGGGGGTGGCCTCGGGCACATATGGCACGACCTTGCTGCGCGGCGTGACCGGATCGGGCAAGACCGAAGTCTATCTGGAGGCCGTGGCCGCTGCGCTGAAATCCGGCAGGCAGGCTTTGGTGCTGCTGCCGGAAATCGCGCTGACCGAACAGTTCTTGCACCGTGTGCAGGCGCGGTTTGGCGCGAAGCCTGCGGAATGGCATTCGGGTGCCACCATGACAGAGCGGCGTCGCATCTGGAAAATGGTTGGGCAGGGACAGGCTCAGGTGGTGATCGGTGCGCGGTCGGCGCTGTTTCTGCCGTTCCAGAACCTTGGTCTGATCGTCGTCGACGAGGAACATGACACCTCCTACAAGCAGGAAGAAGGCGTGCTGTATAACGCTCGTGATATGGCCGTGCTGCGGGCGTCGATCTGCGGGGCTCAGGTGGTTCTGGCCTCTGCCACACCGTCGTTGGAAAGCTGGGCCAACGCCGAGGCGGGAAAATATACGCGGGTCGAGCTGACCTCGCGCTTTGGGCCGGCGGTGATGCCGACGATGGGCGCGATCGACATGCGCAGCGAAGGCCTGCCGAGCGATAAATGGGTGTCGCCCACGTTGAAGGTCGAGGTCGACAAGCGGCTGGAACGGGGCGAACAGGC
The DNA here is from genome assembly GCF_003352105.1 of Sulfitobacter sp. SK025. Taxonomy (NCBI): domain Bacteria; kingdom Pseudomonadati; phylum Pseudomonadota; class Alphaproteobacteria; order Rhodobacterales; family Roseobacteraceae; genus Sulfitobacter; species Sulfitobacter sp. SK025. The sequence goes on from NZ_CP025808.1 coordinate 886,598, forward strand.
GATGCTGTTCATCAACCGCCGCGGCTATGCGCCGGTGACCCTGTGCCGCGCCTGCGGGCATCAGATCGGCTGCGATCACTGCGATGCGCGGATGGTCGAACACCGCTACCTCAAACGGCTGGTCTGCCACCAATGCGGCGAAAGCAAGCCCATGCCCGAGGTCTGCCCGTCGTGCGAGGTCGAAGGCAAGCTGGCTGCCGTGGGTCCAGGGGTGGAACGTCTGGGCGAAGAAGCCGCCGCCCTTTGGCCCGAGGCGCGGGTCGCGACGCTAAGCTCGGACATGTACGGTTCGGCCCGCGCGCTCAAGGCCGAGATCGCAGGGATCGCTGACGGGGCGGCGGATATCATCATCGGCACGCAGCTGGTCGCCAAAGGACACAACTTTCCCAACCTCACGCTAGTGGGGGTCATCGACGCGGATCTGGGGCTGATGGGATCGGACCTGCGCGCGGCAGAGCGAACCTATCAGCTGATGCGGCAGGTGGCGGGGCGCGCCGGACGGGCAGAGGCTCCGGGCACCGCGCTGTTGCAGACCTTTCAGCCGGATCACCCGGTGATCCGCGCCATTCTGGCAGGGGATGAGGAGGGGTTCTGGAAAGCCGAAGCCGGAGAGCGCCGCCACGCCGGCGTGCCGCCCTATGGCCGAATGGCGGGCATCATCCTGAGCGGCCCCGATGTGGCCGCGCTGTTTGATGCGGGCAACCAGCTGGCGCGACAGGATGCGCCCCTGCGGGCCGTCGGCGCGCAGGTCTATGGGCCCGCGCCCGCGCCAATCGCACGGGTGCGCGGACGCCATCGGGTACGGCTGCTGGTCAAGGCCGAAAAGGCCGCCCCCTTGCAAGAGGCATTGGCGAAATGGGTCGCACAGCTGCGGTTGAAGAATGATGTGCGCATCGCCGTCGATATCGACCCGCAAAGTTTTTATTAGCGGTGCGAAGTGCTTGCCCCTGCGGGGCAAAGGCCTTCGGCGAGGATTTTAGGCCATTTGGAAGCTGCGGTTGCGCGGAGCATGCGCGTGAGGCGGGTGATTTGATCTCGTCAAGGGGCGGGAACGGGGGTAAGGAATTGCCCATGACCCAATATGTGACCCTTGAAGATGCCAAGCATCAACCGTTCTGGCGCCGCCCTGTGGCGCTGCTGTTCCTGATGGCGCTGGCGATGCCCATTGCCTTCAACACATGGTCGGCGCTGCTGAATAACTTTGTGATCGAGGTCGCAGGGTTCGACGGATCGGACATCGGGTTGCTGCATACGGTGCGCGAGATACCGGGCTTTCTGGCGGTCGGCGTGATCGCGATTATCCTGTTCGTGCGCGAACAGGTGCTAGGTTTGGTGTCGCTGGTGCTGCTGGGGGTGGCGACGGCGCTGACCGCGTGGTTCCCGTCGATGGGCGGTATCCTGACGATCACCATGCTCAGCTCTATCGGGTTTCACTATTACGAGACGGTGAACCAGTCGCTGCAGCTGCAGTGGCTCAAGATCGAGGACGCGCCCCGCATGATTGGCTGGCTGATGGCGGCGGGGTCGGCGGCGACGCTGGTCGCCTATCTGGCGATCATGGCGCTGTGGGATACCTTGTCGCTGTCCTATAACATCGTCTATCTGATTGGCGGCGGGGTGACGGCGGTGATCGCGCTGGTGGCGTTGCTGGCCTATCCGCAGTTCGAGGCCCCGACACCGCAGGTCAAGAAGATGGTGCTGCGCAAGCGGTACTGGTTGTATTATGCGCTGCAATTCATGTCAGGCGCGCGGCGACAGATCTTTGTCGTTTTTGCGGGCTTCATGATGGTCGAACGCTTTGGCTTTGATGTGCATGAAATCACCCTGCTCTATCTGATCAACCTGATCGCCAATATGGTCTTTGCCCCGCTGATGGGCCGTGCAGTCGGCTTCTTTGGAGAGCGCCGCACGTTGAGCTTTGAATACATCGGGCTGATCATCGTGTTTCTGGCCTATGGCGGCGTCTATTATCTGGGCTGGGGCGTAGGGGTGGCCGCGACGCTTTATGTGCTGGATCACATGTTCTTTGCGCTGGCGCTCGCGCTCAAGACCTATTTTCAGAAGATCGCCGACCCTGCCGACATTGCGCCGACGGCGGCGGTGGCCTTTACCATCAACCATATCGCAGCGGTGTTCCTGCCTGTGGGGCTGGGGCTGCTGTGGCTGATCTCGCCCGCGGCGGTCTTTTTCCTTGCGGCGGGGATGGCGCTGGTGTCGCTGTTGCTGTCACTGATGATCCCGCGCCATCCCGTGCCGGGCCACGAGACGATCTTTTCCAATCCGCTGCCGGCCCCGGCCGAGTAGCACCCCCTGACATAGCCGGACGTCGCGCGGCGATATCGGCGATCCTGACGGAGTTTCCCATGCCAACATTCACAGCTTTGACGACCCTTGAAGGACGCAAGCCCGCCTATGCTTTGGGCGAGGCGATGGAGCGGCTGGTGCCCGAACCCACCGGTGTCGGCGTTTTCGAGATGGAAGACGGCTCGGGCCTGTGGGAAGTCGGCGGCTATTTCGAGGAAAGCCCGGATGAGACGGCGCTGGCGGTGCTGGCGGCCTCGATGGGGGCGAAAGAATTTGTCGTGTCAGAGCTGCCGGAAACCGACTGGGTCGCCCATGTGCGCCGCGAACTGTCGCCGGTCGAGGCGGGGCGGTTCTTTGTTTACGGCAGCCATGACGCGGACAAGGTGCCCGAAGACTGTGAGCCGCTGTTGATCGAGGCGGCAATGGCCTTTGGCACCGGGCACCACGGCACCACCTTGGGCTGCTTGCGCGCACTGGACCGTTTGGCGAACGGCGGCATGGTCGGGCAGAACGTGGCAGACATCGGCTGCGGTACAGCGGTGCTGGCGATGGCGGCGGCGCGCATCTGGCCGAACCCCGTGTTGGCCAGCGACATCGACGAGGTTGCCGTCGACGTGGCCCGCGCCAACGCGGCCGCGAATAATCTGGCCGACCGTTTGATCTGCGTCGAGGCAGCGGGGTTTGACCATCCCGAACTGGCATCGCGCGCGCCCTTCGATCTGGTATTCGCCAACATCCTGAAAGGGCCGTTGGTCGCACTTGCCCCCGATATGGCCGAGGCGCTGGCCCCCGAGGGCTATGCGATTCTATCTGGCATTTTAAACGAACAGGCGGATGACGTGATCGAGGTTTATGCGCAATCCGGCATCAATCTTGTCAACCGAGAGGTGATTGGTGACTGGACCACGTTGACGGTCCAGAAAATGCCATAATCTTTGTCGCTTTTCGCCATGAACAAGGTCGAAATGCAGAGAATTTGACACATTCTTGCTTTATTATGATCTTGCGAGAGGTGGGGGCCTTTAGCGACTAGAGGCTGCCATGGTTGATGCTCGTCAACAATTTGGGACACGCGTAAAGAGTTTAGAGAGTAAGAACGTCAAGCTCGCCCGGGGCTATTACACCACCATCCGTGCCGACGGGCTGGTTGTCGCGCGGCCGGCGCGGCGCGGCCTGCGGGTGCCGACCAAATTACTGGTCGCGTTGGTGGTCCTGTTCGTCTGCTTCAAAGGGTTCGTTCTGGCGGCGATCGGCCCCACGGCCTATGACAGCAGGCTGGACAGTTTGGCGCAGGGCACCGTTATCGAACAGGCGGGGGCTTGGGTTTTGCAGGTCGATCCGGTGACGCAAACGCTTGCCCGTAAGCTGGGGCCGATCTTTCGCGGATAGGGACGCTGCGGGACGGTGGCCTGCACCGTCGTATTTCACTGTCGTAGAATAAATGAAGCCACGCAGATCATTCAGATGTGCGTGGCTTGTGCTTTGGGTTGGCAGCCCCTTGGGCGCTATGAAACATCGACCCTTAGCGGATGAAGTGGTTCATTGCGACGCGTTCGATGTCGCCACGGACCAGACCGATATCGTCGAGTTCACGGTCGGACAGCGCGGACAGGGCGTTGCGTGTGACACGTGCGTCGTTCCATTTGATGATGCTGCCGACAACGTCGCCAAGATGCGCGAAAAAGCGGTTAACAGCTGCGGCGGTGCCGTAGGTGGTTGGGGTATTATAGTAAACAGCCATTGGAGCCATCCTTGAATAAAGAAAAGCCGGATAATCCGGCGGTGCGCTGTGCAATTAGGCAGAATGAAAACACTTCACAACACACACCGGCGCATGTGTGTTCTGCGTTTGCTGCATAGCAGCATTTGGCGGTTTAGCGCCTATTCATAAGGGGTTTGCCGCCATTGACGCCGGGGTCGTTTTCAATGGCTTGAGCGTCGCAGCCCGCCCCGAAACCCACCTTCTAGGTTGAATTGTGACTTTTGTGTGGCGCGGTGCAAAAACCTTGGTGGATGTTCGCGTTTCGTGCTACTGCCTTGGAAAAAGAAAATTCTTGAGGATAATGGGCATATGATACGGGTAATCGGCATTGATCCGGGCTTGCGCAATATGGGCTGGGGCGTCATCGACGTGGCCGGCAGCCGGATCACGCATGTGGCGAACGGCATTTGTCAGTCCGAGGGGGCCGATCTTGCCACGCGTCTTTTGTCGCTCCATGCGCAGTTGACGCGCATCATGGTGACCTATCGACCCGATGCCGCGGCGGTGGAGCAGACGTTTGTGAACAAGGATGGTGCCGGGACGCTCAAGCTGGGGCAGGCGCGGGGGATCGCGATGCTGGTGCCTGCGCAGGCGGGGCTGGCGGTGGGTGAATATGCGCCCAATACGGTCAAGAAAACGGTCGTTGGCGTCGGCCACGCGGATAAGGGGCAGGTGCTTCATATGGTACGCATGCAGTTGCCGGGGGCAGAGATTGCCGGCCCCGATGCCGCGGATGCTTTGGCGATCGCGATCTGTCACGCGCATCACGGGGGGGCGTCGACCTTGGCGCAGGCCGTTGCAAGGGCAAGCGCATGATTGGCAAGATCACAGGACGTATTGATTATCGCGCGCCGGACCATCTGCTGATTGACGTGCGTGGTGTTGGTTATCTGGTCTATTGCTCTGACCGGACGATGGCCGCGCTGCCCGGCGTGGGCGAGGTGGTGGCGCTTTTCACCGATCTGGTGGTGCGCGAAGACCTGATGCAGCTTTTCGGCTTTCAGACATTGGCGGAGAAGGAATGGCACCGGCTGCTGACCTCTGTTCAGGGGGTGGGGGCCAAGGCATCGCTGGCCATTCTGGGCGCGCTTGGGCCAGATGGTGTCAGCCGCGCCATCGCGCTTGGCGACTGGAACGCGGTCAAAGTGGCCAAGGGCGTCGGCCCCAAGATCGCGCAGCGCGTGGTGCTGGACCTCAAGGATAAGGCTCCGGGGGTGATGGCGATGACCGGTTCGCTGGCCGAGGCGCATGGCGAGGTCGAGGCAGCAGCAGAGGTGATCGAAACCGCTGCCCCCAAACGCCGCCCCGTGGCTCCGCCGAACCAGTCCGCGCAGGCAGAGGCGCTGTCGGCGCTTGGCAACCTCGGCTATGGTCCGGGCGATGCGGCAGGGGCCGTGGCGCAAGCCGCCGGAGAGATGCCCGAGGCCGAGACGCCGCAGTTGATCCGCGCAGCGTTGAAACTGCTTGCCCCCAAAGGATAGGATGCGCATAGCCGCGTGGCCGTCCGTATGAACCTTGCTTGGATATTTGATGATCGACAGTGACCCAACTTTGCGGCCGGACCCGCAGCCCGGTGATATAGACCGCGCCCTGCGCCCGCAGATGCTGGACGAATTCGTCGGTCAGGCCGAGGCGCGGGCCAACCTCAAGGTGTTCATCCAATCCGCCAAGCAGCGGGGCGAGGCGATGGACCACACGCTGTTCCATGGCCCGCCCGGATTGGGGAAGACCACGCTGGCGCAGATCATGGCACGCGAGCTGGGGGTCGGGTTCCGCATGACCTCTGGCCCTGTGCTGGCCAAGGCGGGCGATCTGGCGGCGATCCTGACCAACCTCGAAGCCCGAGATGTGTTGTTTATCGATGAAATCCACCGTCTGAACCCAGCCGTGGAAGAGGTTCTGTATCCCGCGTTAGAGGACTTTGAACTGGATCTGGTGATCGGCGAAGGCCCCGCCGCGCGCACCGTGCGGATCGAGTTGCAGCCCTTTACGCTGGTCGGGGCGACGACGCGCATGGGGCTGCTGACCACGCCGCTGCGCGACCGTTTCGGCATTCCGACGCGCTTGCAGTTCTATACCGAGGATGAGTTGTTCATCATCGTCGATCGCAATGCCCGCAAACTGGGGGCCCCCGCCGATGAGGGGGGCGCACGCGAGATCGCCAAGCGCGCCCGTGGCACCCCGCGTATCGCGGGCCGTCTGCTCCGGCGCGTTGTGGATTTCGCCGTGGTCGAAGGCGACGGCCGCGTGACCCGCGCGCTGGCGGATATGGCGCTGACCCGTCTTGGTGTCGACAAGCTGGGGCTGGACGGGGCCGACCGCCGCTATCTGCGTCTGATCGCCGAGAATTATCAGGGCGGACCGGTCGGGATCGAAACCATGTCGGCGGCGCTGTCTGAATCCCGTGATGCGCTGGAAGAGGTGATCGAGCCCTACCTGCTGCAGCAAGGGCTGATCCAGCGCACGCCGCGGGGACGGATGCTGGCGCAGAAAGCCTGGACGCATCTGGGGATGGCACCGCCCAAACCCCAAAGCGATTTGTTTGGCTGAGGGCGGGGAAGCCTTCGGCGAGGATTTAAGACCATTTGGAAGTTGAGATGACACCACAAGAGATCGAAGCGCTGTTTACCCGAAGCGACGACAGCTATGCCTTTGCCCGTTGGGGCCGCCCGTTGGCTCCTGTCGTCTTTGGCGTGGATGATGCGACGCTGACCGTGGTCAAAAGCGCGATCGAGGCGGTCTGTCAGTTGGCGGGGCACAGCATGTCAGAGACCGACCCCGAGCTTGGCAGCAATCTGATGATGTTCTTTTTCAAGGATTGGGCAGAGCTGTTGGAGGTGCCCGATCTGGACCGTCTGGTGCCTGATCTTGGCACGTTGGTGGAAAAGCTGGATGTGGCGGGGGCCAATCAGTATCGTCTGTTCCGCTTTGACGAGACAGGTGCCATCAAGGCATGTTTCGTCTTCCTGCGCATGGACGAGCAGCTGAGCGCGATGCCTGCGCAAGCTCTGGCACTGGGGCAGATCGTGCAGTCGTTCTTGCTGTGGTCTGATACTGCGTTCCGCGAGGTGTCGCCACTAGCACTGCACGAGGGGGCGACGATCCTGAAGCCTGAGGTGGCGGCACTGTTGCGTGCCGCCTATGACCCCGTGATGCCCGTGGTAGCGCAAGACCCGTCTCATGCACTGCGTTTGTTCGCGCGGGTGGGGGCGGCGCAATGACCCACCATCTGCCGATCCGCGTGTACTATGAAGACACCGATATGGCGGGGATCGTCTATTACGCGAATTACCTGCGCTATATTGAACGGGCGCGCAGTGACTGGGTGCGCGAGATGGGAATTGACCAGCTGGCCATGAAGGCCGAGGGCGTGGTTTTTGCCGTGCGGCGGGTAGAGGCGGATTACATCCAGCCTGCGGTATTCGACGATATGCTTGATGTAGAGACATGGGCCACGTCGATCACGCCGGCCCGCATGGTGATGCAGCAAGAGGTCAAACGCGGCGATACGGTTCTGTTTCGAGCGGTGGTCACGATTGTTTGTATCGCGGCTTCAGGCAAACCCTGCCGATTGCCAGCGAAACTTCGCTCAATCCCCGTCTAGCAGGCGGATTGGCCCCATAATCCTAGCAATAGATATTGCACTCGGCTAAGCTTGTGCCAAATAGCGCCTTGGAAAACAGGGCCGTTGAGGCAGATGAAGCCCCTTTTGGGCGCAACAAAAAGAGCAGAACCGATGGAAGCAGAAACGCTGGCGGCGGCAAGCGAGATTGATTTCTCGCTCTTGGGTCTATTTCTCCGCGCAACGATTACCGTAAAACTCGTGATGATCATGCTGATCGTCGCGTCCTTCTGGTCGTGGTCGATCATCATTCAGAAGATGATCCAGTACCGCCATGCCAAAGCCGAGGCAGAGCGGTTTGACCAGGCATTCTGGTCGGGCGAGCCATTGGACGGGTTGTATGACACAATCGGGCCGGATCCGGATGGGGCCGCAGAAAAGATTTTCGCCGCCGGTATGACGGAATGGCGCCGGTCGCATCGCGAGGATGGCGGGCTGATCCCCGGTGCCACCGCGCGGATCGACCGCAGCATGGATGTGGCGATTGCCAAAGAGGCAGAGCGTCTGCAAAAGGGCTTGCCCGTGCTGGCGACCACAGGGTCCACCGCGCCATTTATCGGTCTGTTCGGGACCGTGTTCGGGATCATGAACTCTTTCATCGAGATCGCGGCCCAGCAAAACACCAGCCTCGTCGTCGTTGCCCCCGGTATTGCCGAAGCGCTTTTGGCCACGGGCATCGGCCTTCTGGCGGCTATTCCCGCGGTTATCTTCTATAACAAGCTGAGCGCGGACTCAGACCGTATTCTGGGCGGCTACGAAGCCTTTGCTGATGAATTCGCCACCATCCTCAGCCGTCAGCTGGATAGCTGAGCCATGGCAGGTGGGGTGATGAAAAAGCAGGGCGGGGGTGGCCGTGGCCGCCGTCGCGGCCGTGCGCAGCCGATGGCAGAGATCAACATCACGCCCTTCGTTGACGTGATGCTGGTGCTCTTGATCATCTTTATGGTCGCGGCACCTTTGCTGACCGTTGGCGTGCCGGTCGAGCTGCCCAAAACAGCGGCCACCGCCCTGCCGTCCGAGCAGGAGGAGCCGTTGACCGTGACCGTTCTGGCGGACGGGTCCGTGCAGATCCAGAAGACAGAGACCGGGCGTGACGATCTGGTTGCCAAGCTGCGTGCCATTTCGGCAGAGCGTGCGAGCGACCGCGTGTTCCTGCGTGCGGATGGGGCTGTGCCCTATGCCTCGATCATGGAAGTCATGGGGGCGCTGAACGCAGGTGGCTTTAGCAACATTGGTCTGGTGACTGAAACCGGTGGGCCGAAGTTGGACGGCACAGGCGCGTCAGGCGGGTAACCATGCACAAGGGGCATTACATCTCTGGCGCGGGTCACTTGGGGCTCATCGGCTGGCTATTGCTGGGAAATATCTTTAGCTCGCACAGCGACCCTGTAGAGATGCAGGAGGTGTCGGTCATTTCGGCCGCGCAATATGACGAGATGGTCGCCGCGGCGCAATCCGCGCAGGCGGAGGCCGCAGCGCAGCCCGAGCCTGCCCCTGAACCGGAACCTGCGCCCGAACCAGAACCGACCCCTGAGCCTGCGCCGGAGCCCGAGCCCGCCCCGGAGCCGGAGCCTGTGCCAGAGCCTGAACCCATCGCACCGCCCCCCTCGGAGGACGTGAGCGATCAGGCCCCCGAGCTGCCCGAGCCGCCAGCCGATGTCGCCGTTCTGACGCCAGAGGAAGCACCCGTCGCGGTGCCGCGCCCTGTAGAGCGTGTGGCCCCCGAACCCGTAGAAGCCCCGGATCCCGAGGCGCGCACCGATGATGTGCTGCGCGAGGCCGCGACACCGGATGCGCCGGCAGACAAGGTCGTGGAAGAGGCACAGGAAGCCACCGCCCCCGAAGAGGCGACGACGCAGATTGTGACCGAAGCAACGGAAGCGCCCAAAGCGTCGCCGACCCAATCCGCACGCCCTCCGGCCCGCCGCCCCACACCTCCTGCGCCGCAGGTGGCAGAGGCACCCGCCGAGACGCCGAAACCCGAAACGCCGAAACCCGCCACACCGAAGCCGGAAACACCCAAGCCAGAGGCCCCCAAGCCGACGCCCGAACCGACAACGGACAAGGACGCCGTGGCAGCCGCCCTCGCCGAAGCCATGGGAGAGACCGACGCGCCTGCAACGCCGGCGGCACCCTCTGGCCCGCCATTGTCGGCTGGCGAGAAAGAATCGCTGCGCGTGGCGGTATCGTCGTGCTGGAACGTGGGGTCCCTTTCCTCCGAGGCATTGCGCACTACTGTAGTGGTGAGTGTCGCAATGAACCAAGATGGCACGCCACAGACCAATTCGATCAAGATGACCAGCAGTTCGGGCGGATCACAGGGGGCTGCCAATCAGGCGTTCGAGGCCGCACGGCGGGCAATTATCCGCTGCGGCGCGCGCGGGTATCAGCTTCCTGTAGAAAAATTCGGTCAATGGCAGAATATTGAGATGACCTTTAATCCTGAAAGGATGCGCATCAAATGATTGTACGAATTCTGAGCCTCTGTCTCGCGCTTATCGGCGGTGTTGCCTCGGTCGCGCAGGCGCAGGATGGACCATTGCGGATCGAGATTACCGAAGGTGTGATTGAACCTTTGCCCTTTGCCGTGCCCAGCTTTCAGCCCGAAAGCGGGGACGCGGGGCAGATGGCCGTTGATCTGGCGCGGGTCGTGTCCGAAGATCTTGTCGGCTCTGGTCTGTTCCGTGAAGTACCGGCAAGCGCCTATATCTCGACCGTAAGCGATTTTAACGCGCCGATCCAATATGCTGACTGGAAGGCGATCAACGCGCAGGCGCTGATCACCGGTGCCGTCAGTGTCTCGGGCAATACGTTGAACGTGAAGTTCCGCCTGTATGACGTGTTTTCGGGCGCTGAACTGGGGTCGGGCTTGCAGTTTTCGGGCACGGTCGATGGCTGGCGTCGCATGGCGCATAAGGTGGCGGATGCCGTCTATTCGCGTATCACGGGCGAAGGGGGCTATTTCGACAGCCGCGTCGTCTATGTCTCCGAGACGGGGCCCAAGGATGACCGCGCGAAACGGCTGGCTGTGATGGATTATGATGGGGCCAATGTGCGCTATCTGACCGACAGCTCGTCCATCGTGCTGGCACCGCGGTTCTCGCCCTCGGGGGATCGTATTCTCTACACCAGCTACGAAAGCGGCTTCCCGCGGATCTATGTGCTCGACATCGGGTCGGTGCAGCGTCGCGTGCTGGAAAGCGCCGAAGGCACCATGAGCTTTGCACCGCGGTTCTCTCCGTCCGGCAATACGGTTGTCTATTCGCTGACCCAAGGTGGGAACACGGATATCTACACGATGGATATCAACACCGGCCAGTCGACACGGCTGACCAATACGCCTGCGATCGAAACCGCGCCCAGCTATTCGCCGGACGGCAGCCGGATCGTTTTCGAAAGCGACCGTTCGGGATCGCAGCAGCTCTATATCATGCCAGCGACCGGCGGCGAGGCGACACGGATCTCGTTTGGCGAAGGGCGCTATGGCACGCCGGTCTGGTCGCCGCGCGGCGATCTGGTGGCCTTTACCAAGCAGAACAAGGGCCGGTTCCACATCGGCGTGATGCGGCTGGACGGGTCGGAAGAACGTCTGCTGACCGCGTCGTTCCTGGATGAAGGCCCCACATGGGCCCCCAACGGCCGCGTCATCATGTTCGCGCGGGAAACCCAAGGGGCAGGCGGGGCGTCGTCGCTTTATTCCGTCGATATCTCGGGCCGGAACCTCAAGCCTGTGCGCACCCAAGAGGGCGGATCGGATCCGTCTTGGTCGCCGCTTCAGAAGTAAACAACAGCCATAATGCCTTGGTGTTTCCCAATACCAAGGCACTATGGTAACACCGTCACAACAGACACATTAAAATGCTATCGTCAAAAAGGCACAGTCCATGAACCGCATTCTCACCGCAACTCTATTGATCGCAGCCCTGGCCGTATCGGCTTGTACCAACCCTGACCGCTTTGGCGCGGACGGCATGAATAACGGTGCCGCGAATGGCGCAGGCCTGAACGGGGGCATTATCCCCGGCAGCGCGAACGACCCGGCTTCTACGGCATATTTCCAGCAAGCCGTTGGGGATCGCGTGCTGTTCCTGGTGGACCAATCCAACCTGACCCCCGAAGGTCAAGCGACGCTGGACGGTCAGGCAGCCTGGTTGAACACCAACACCGATTACCAAGCTGTGATCGAAGGTCACGCGGACGAGCAGGGCACACGGGAATACAACCTTGCGCTTGGCGCACGCCGCGCCAATGCCGCGCGCGAATATTTGATCTCGCGCGGGATCGCCGCCAGCCGTCTTCGCGTTGTAAGCTATGGCAAGGAACGCCCGATCGAAGTCTGTTCGAGCGAGGCATGCTATGCCAAGAACCGTCGGGCCGTGACCGTACTTGCGGGCGGTCTGACCAGCTAAGTCGTCTACGATAGGTTAGGATTTTAATATGCGGTTTGCTTTGATTGTAGCGCTTGGACTGGCCTTCGGGCCGGTCGCAGCGCAGGCGCAGGATGCGCAGACTTTGGCGGATGTGCGTCAGGAACTGACGGTGCTGAACGTCGAGGTGCAAAAGCTGCGCCGGGAACTGTCCACCACGGGCGGCGCGAGCGTTGCCGTGACCGGTGGGTCGGTGCTTGAGCGTGTCAATGCAATGGAAAGCGAACTGCAGCGCCTGACCTCTAAAACCGAAGAGCTGGAAAACCGGATCAACCGCGTGGTCACCGACGGGACCAACCGGATCGGTGATCTGGAATTCCGGCTCGTGGAGCTTGAAGGCGGCGATGTGGGCAGCCTCGGCCAGACCTCTACCCTTGGCGGGGGCGAGATGCCCGCGACCATGGCACCCGCCACGCCCGTGCCCGCACCAGCGGACCCGTTGGCCAATACCTCTACCCCCACCAATACCGCAGAGCTTGCGGTGGGTGAAAAAACAGACTTCGAGCGGGCGAAGGCGGCGCTCGCTGACGGTGACTTTCGCAGCGCCGCAGACCAGTTTGCGACCTTCAATCAGACCTACCCGGGCGGACCGCTAGGCCCCGAAGCCGACCTGCGGCGCGGCGATGCGCTGGACGGTCTCGGGGACACCCGCGAAGCGGCACGCGCCTATCTGGCAAGCTTTAGCGCCGATCCCGCGGGGCCTGTCGCGGCAGAAGCACTGTACCAGCTTGGCAGCTCTTTGGGGGCCTTGGGCCAAACCCAAGAAGCCTGCGTGACCTTGGGCGAAGTCGCATCGCGCTTCCCCACAAGCCCCTTCGTTGCGCAAGCCCAATCCGAACGCAGCGTGCTTGCCTGCCAGTGATCCGATGACCGACCCGCTGGCGCAGAGCATCGCCGCCAGCTTTGACCCCGCGCCGCCGCCCGTATTGGGTGTGGCGGTGTCGGGGGGCGGCGACTCTGTCGCGCTTTTACATCTTCTGAACGACTATGCCCGCAGCCGCGGGATCGCGCTGCGCGCAGCGACCGTCGATCACGGCCTGCGCCCGGAGGCCGCTCGCGAAGCCGCGATGGTCGCCGCCCAGTGTCGCGCGCTTGGCGTTCCGCATGACACGTTGATGTGGACGGGCTGGGACCACAGCGGCAATTTGCAAAACGAGGCCCGCAAGGCGCGTTACCGGTTGTTGGCGGATTGGGCACGGGGGCAGGGCATTGGCGCTGTCTGCATCGGGCATACCGCCGACGATCTGGCAGAGACTTTCGTGATGCGTTTGGGGCGCCGGGCAGGGGTCGACGGGCTATCCGCCATGCCTGCGATTTTCGACCGTCACGGCATGCGTTGGCACAGGCCCTTGCTCAACGCCCGCCGCGCCGACCTACGCGCGCATCTGACGCAACGCGGGGTGACTTGGGTTGATGACCCCAGCAACGAGGATGACAGCTTTGCGCGGGTGCGTATCCGCAAGGCGCTGGCGGTGCTGACCGACCTGGGCGTTGATTCTGCCGCACTTGCCGATGTCTCGCGCCACCTTGCCGACGCCCGTACCGCGCTTGACGCGCAGATGTTTGCCGCCGCGCGCGCCCATGCCCACGTTCAATGCGGTGCCGTGGCGATGGATTGGCAGGCGCTGTGTGATCTCCCGACAGAGACACGCCGCCGTTTGCTGACCCACACGATCGCCTGGATCAACGGGGCCACCTACGCCCCACGCAGCAGCGCCGTGGCAGAGGTGCTGACGGCGCTTGATGATGCTGGTGCTGCGACCGTGCAGGGGTGCGAGCTGCGTTTGAAGCACGATAAACTGTGGATTTACAGAGAGTTACAGGCGGTGCGGGCGGTTGATGCGCCCGCGGATGCACTCTGGGACGGCCGCTGGCGTCTGGAACCTTGCGGCGATACGCCCGCGCCCGACACGCAAACCATGATCCGTGCCTTGGGCGCTGAGGGGCTGCGCAGCTTTGCTGATTGGCGCGATTTGGGCGTGCCGCGCGGCGTCTTGCTGGCCTCTCCGGCGGTGTGGCAGGGCGCGGAACTGGTCGCTGCCCCCCTTGTCGGTCGGTCGCAAAACTGGCAAGCAGTGCTCGAACGCGGCGAAGATGCCTTTTTCGCCGCACATATGACGCATTGAACATGCGCCGATCGTGTCTATCTTACACGCATTGGGCGCTGTGTTTGGTGCCGTCCCCCGGATGTAGGAGACTTTCCTTTGGGTAATATGCGCAATCTCGCCTTTTGGGTTGTATTGATGCTTTTGGTTTTGGCGCTGTTCAATCTGTTCAGCGGCTCGACTGGCGGGCTGCAAAGCCGTGAAATCAGCTATTCCGAATTTGTGACCGCTGTCGAAGCAGGGGACGTGCGCAACGTCACGCTTGATGGTGAACAGGTTCGTTTCCGTCGTGCCGATGGCAGTGACTATGTCACGATCCGGCCCGAAGACGCCGAGGTCACCAGCCTGCTGATGTCCAAGGACATCCCTGTGCGCGCTGAACCCCAGCAGCAATCCGGTTTCCAGACCTTCCTGATGTCGCTGTTGCCCATCCTTCTGCTGATCGGAGTGTGGATCTATTTCATGAACCGCATGCAGGGCGGTGGCAAAGGCGGGGCGATGGGGTTCGGCAAGTCCAAGGCCAAGATGCTGACCGAAAAACACGGTCGTGTGACGTTTGACGACGTGGCGGGCATCGACGAGGCAAAGGAAGAGCTGGAAGAGATCGTCGAATTCCTGCGCAACCCGCAAAAGTTCAGCCGTTTGGGCGGCAAGATCCCCAAAGGCGCACTGCTTGAGGGCCCTCCCGGTACCGGTAAGACCCTGCTGGCGCGGGCGATTGCCGGCGAAGCGGGTGTGCCGTTCTTTACCATCTCGGGTTCCGACTTCGTCGAGATGTTCGTTGGTGTGGGTGCCAGTCGTGTGCGCGACATGTTCGAACAGGCCAAGAAAAATGCGCCCTGCATCGTGTTCATCGATGAGATCGACGCCGTGGGCCGGTCCCGTGGCGCGGGCTACGGTGGCGGCAACGACGAGCGCGAGCAAACGTTGAACCAGCTGCTGGTCGAGATGGACGGCTTTGAGGCGAACGAAGGCGTGATCATCATCGCCGCGACCAACCGCAAAGACGTGCTGGACCCTGCCTTGCTGCGTCCGGGCCGCTTTGACCGTCAGGTCACCGTGGGCAACCCCGATATCAAAGGCCGCGAGAAAATCCTTGGTGTGCATGCGCGCAAGACACCGCTTGGCCCTGACGTAGACCTGCGCATTATCGCGCGCGGTACGCCCGGTTTCTCGGGTGCGGATCTGGCGAACCTCGTGAACGAGGCCGCTCTGACCGCCGCGCGCGTGGGCCGTCGCTTTGTCGCGATGATGGATTTCGAGGCCGCGAAAGACAAGATCATGATGGGTGCCGAGCGCCGGTCGATGGTGTTGACGCAGGACCAGAAGGAAAAGACCGCCTACCACGAAGCCGGTCACGCCATCGTCGGGATAAAGCTGCCGAAATGTGACCCTGTCTATAAGGCCACGATCATTCCGCGCGGCGGTGCCTTGGGTATGGTGATGAGCCTGCCCGAAATGGACAAACTGCAAATGTTCAAGGACGAAGCCGAGCAAAAGATCGCCATGACGATGGCGGGCAAAGCGGCTGAGATCTTCAAATATGGCGCTGAAACCGTATCGTCGGGCCCGATGGGCGATATCATGCAGGCCAGCCAGTTGGCACGTGGCATGGTGATGCGCATGGGCATGTCCGACAAGGTCGGGAACATCGACTATTCGGAAGCGGCGGCTGGTTACCAAGCCAACGGCGGCGCGGGCGGGTTCAGCGTTTCTGCGGCCACGAAAGAGCTGATCGAATCCGAAGTGAAGCGCATCATCGACGAAGGCTACGACCGCGCCTATAAAATCATCACCGATCACGAGGAAGAATTCGAACGTCTGGCCCAAGGTCTGCTGGAGTACGAAACGCTCACCGGCGAGGAGATCAAGCGCGTCATGGAAGGCAAACCGCCACAAGACCCGGACGGCGACGACACCAGCGGCATGGACAAACCAAGCCTGACCGCGATCCCCAAGGCCAAAGGCAAGAAGACGCCTCCGCCAAGCGGGATGGAGCCAGAGCCAAGCGTCTGACGCCTAGGCATTGATCACCAGAATACGAAAGAAAAGGCCCTGCACCCGCGGGGCCTTTTCTTTTGTCGCGGCTTTGCGCAGGTTACGGACAACGCAGCGCGAAAGGATGCCGGTCATGCCGACGATGAAAGAAACCGATTTTACCGCAACGATCACATGGCTTGGTGTGGTGCCCAAGCTTGCCAAGGGCATCCGCGCCGAACCCCGGAGCGAAGCTTTCGCCAGCTACGCCGGTTTCGAGGATGACGTGCACACGGGGCTGACCCGCGCGTCCTGTGTGCGGGTCACGAACCTCTATCCCAAGGGCACCGAGATCCGGAACGTGCGCCAGCTGTCGATCCTGTCTGCTGAAGAAATGGCCCTGATCGCGGCCGACATGGGGCTGGAGACACTGGACCCCGTGCACCTTGGCACGTCGATGGTGATCAAGGGCATCCCCGATTTCACCCATGTGCCGCCCAATGCGCGGCTTCAGGCTGCCTCGGGTGCGACGATCACGATTGATACCGAAAACCGCCCCTGCGTATTGCCCGGTCGCGAGATCGAACAAGACAGCCCCGGCCACGGTCCCAAGTTCAAATCCGCCGCCGAGAACCGTCGCGGCGTGACCGCCTGGATCGAACGCGAGGGGCTGTTGCGCGTCGGTGATACGCTGCGCCTGTTCATCCCCGACCAGCCAGCCTGGCAGCACGGCTAGACCCAATGGGGCGCGGGGTCACAGCGACCCGCCATGCTCAAATCAGCGGCACACCCGCCGGATCGCCGCATCAAGCGCCGGATATGTCGGAATTGCCCCCTCTGCCCATGCCCTCACAGGCGTATTGAGGACATAAGAAACATAGAACGCCGACGGCGCATCAGGGAGGACATATGACCTTTAAATCCGACATCCAAATCGCACGCGAAGCCAGCAAACGCCCCATTCAGGAGATCGGGCAAAAGCTGGGCATCAGCAGCGATGATCTGCTGCCCTACGGCCATGACAAGGCGAAGGTGTCGCAAAAGTTCATCAACTCGGTGCAGGACCGTCCCGATGGCAAGCTGATCCTCGTCACCGCGATCAACCCCACCCCCGCGGGCGAGGGCAAGACGACCACCACCGTTGGTCTGGGCGATGGTTTGAACCGCATCGGCAAGAATGCCGCCGTCTGTATCCGCGAGGCGTCTCTTGGCCCGAACTTCGGCATGAAGGGCGGGGCCGCGGGGGGCGGCTATGCGCAAATCGTCCCGATGGAAGAGATGAACCTGCATTTTACCGGTGACTTCCACGCCATCACCTCGGCGCACAACCTGCTCAGCGCGATGATCGACAACCACATCTATTGGGGCAACGCGCTGGAGATCGACCTGCGCCGTGTCGTCTGGCGGCGCGTCGTCGACATGAACGACCGCGCCCTGCGCCAGATCACGGCGTCCTTGGGCGGTGTGTCGAACGGTTTCCCCCGCGAGGCCGGGTTCGACATCACCGTCGCGTCCGAAGTCATGGCGATCTTGTGTTTGGCCAAAGACCTGAACGACCTGCAAAAGCGCCTTGGCGACATGATCGTCGCCTATACCCGCGAGCGGAAACCGATCTATGCGCGCGATATCAAAGCGGATGGTGCGATGACCGTGCTGTTGAAAGACGCGATGCAGCCGAACCTTGTACAGACGCTGGAAAACAACCCCGCTTTCGTCCACGGCGGGCCTTTCGCCAATATCGCGCATGGCTGCAACTCTGTCATCGCGACCACCACCGCGCTGAAGCTGGCCGATTACGTCGTGACCGAAGCGGGCTTTGGTGCGGATCTGGGGGCAGAGAAGTTTCTGAACATCAAATGCCGCAAGGCGGGGCTTACACCGGCCTGCGTGGTCGTTGTGGCCACCGTGCGCGCGATGAAGATGAACGGCGGCGTGGCCAAGGCCGATCTGGGCGCTGAAAACGTCGACGCCGTGCAGGCCGGTTGCCCCAACCTTGGCCGCCACATCGAGAACCTGAAATCCTTTGGCGTGCCAGTCGTCGTCGCGATCAACCATTTCGTCACCGACACCGACGCAGAGGTGCAAGCGGTCAAAGACTATGTCGCCTCGCAAGGGGCCGAGGCCGTGCTGTCCCGCCACTGGGAATTGGGCAGCGCTGGCTCTGCCGAACTTGCCGAGAAAGTGGTCGAGACGATCGAGAAGGGTCAGGCGAATTTCGCCACGCTCTACCCCGACGCGATGCCGCTGGCCGATAAGATCAACACCATCGCCACAAAAATCTACCGCGCGGATGGGGCGGTGATGGACCAGAAAATCCTCAACCAGTTGAAAGACTGGGAAGAGCAGGGATATGGCGATCTGCCGGTCTGTATGGCCAAAACGCAATACAGCTTTACCACCGATCCCGAAGCCCGCGGCGCGCCGACCGGCTTTACCATCCCCGTGCGCGAGGTGCGCCTGTCTGCCGGCGCGGGCTTTGTCGTGGCCATCTGCGGTGAGATTATGACCATGCCGGGCCTGCCACGGGTGCCTTCTGCCGAAAATATTCGTCTCAATGACATCGGCGATGTTGAAGGTCTGTTCTAAGCGCGTATGAACAGGGCGCGGAGGGTCGCCCCTTCGCGCCTTCGCCTGCTGTGGCAGGTGATAGCAGCGCCACAACAGACAAAGGACGGTCCCCATGACAGCGACGATCATTGACGGCAAGGCATTTGCAGCACAGGTGCGGGGGCAGGTCGCCCAGCATGTCACGCGGCTGAAGGACGATCACGGGATCACGCCGGGGCTGGCTGTGGTGCTTGTCGGGGCCGATCCTGCCTCCGAGGTTTATGTCAAATCCAAGGGCAAGATGACCAAGGAAGTGGGCATGAAATCGGTCGAACACCGGCTGACGGACACCACATCAGAGGCGGAGCTTCTGGCCCTGATCGACACGCTGAACAAGGATGATACGATCCACGGTATCCTCGTGCAGCTCCCCTTGCCCGATCACCTGAACGAAGACCTTGTGATCGGCGCGATTGATCCGGCCAAGGATGTCGACGGGTTTCATATCTCGAACGTCGGTCTGTTGGGCACCGGGCAGAAATCCATGGTGCCCTGCACGCCGCTTGGCTGTCTGATGATGCTGCGCGACCACCATGGCACCCTGTCGGGGATGGATGCGGTCGTGATCGGGCGCAGCAATATCGTGGGCAAACCTATGGCCCAGCTTCTGCTCAACGACAGCTGCACCGTGACCATCGCCCATTCGCGGACCAAAGACCTTGCCGCTGTTGTGCGCCGCGCTGATATCGTGATCGCCGCCGTGGGCCGCCCCGAGATGGTGCCGGGCGACTGGATCAAACCGGGGGCCACAATCATCGACGTGGGCATCAACCGTCTCGACGCGCCAGAGCGGGGTGAGGGCAAGACCCGTCTGGTCGGGGATGTGGATTTTGACAGCTGCGCCAAGGTGGCCGGTGCGATCACCCCGGTGCCGGGGGGCGTGGGCCCGATGACGATCGCCTGTCTGCTGGCCAATACGGTTACGGCCTGCTGCCGTGCCCATGAGCTGCCCGAACCCGAAGGGCTGACCGCCTAAGCGGCGGTTGCCGGAACCGGCACCATCGTGCCCTGAAGCAAGGCGATCAGCACCTGCTGGTCGCCGGTTTGGGCAAAGACCTCGGCCGTGACCACACAAAGCCGCTTGCCCGGTTTCACCACCTTGCCAATCGCGATCAGCCGGTCTCCGCGGGCGGGGGCCAGCAGGTTGATCTTGATCTCTGCGGTGACGACCTCGGTATCTAAGGGCAGTGTCGTCAGCGCGGCATAGCCCGCGGCGCTGTCCCCGATAGAGAACGTCAGCCCCGCGTGGCCAAACCCCTGCTGCTGGCGCGTGCCGGGCAGGATCGGTGCCTCGATCCGGATGAGCCCCTTTGACACATCACTGAGTTCAGCGCCGAGGGTCTGCATCATCGATTGTGCGGCATAGCTGTCGCGGATGCGGGCGATTTCTTGAGGGGTCATAGGGGCTCTTTCAACATGGATAGCCGGCCCCGTGGCTGCGCTTAGCGCGGCATGGGGATCGCGGTGGGCTGCGGTCCGGTAAGTATGGCGCAGGCCTGCGGACCCATCAATGCCTGTAGCACCGGCGCGTCACTGTACAACCCGCCGGTATAGGTGCCAAAGGCGGGCATGATCAGCCGTCGGTCGTCATAGAGGAAGGCCGGACGCGTCACCGACCGCCCGCGCAGCCGCAGCCGTGCCTTGGGGTGATAATGCCCCGAAACCTCGGCCTGCGTGCCTGCCTGTGCGATATGCCGGAACTGCAAGGGGCCGATCACAAGCTCGGCCAGATGCTCCCCGCCCAGTTCGACGGGGCCGGGGTCGTGGTTGCCCTCTACCCACAGCCACTGCCGCCCCGCCTGCAGCCGCGCCAACGTTAGCCGTGCCGGCTCGGGCAGGGCATGGGCCGCGTGCAGATCGTCGAAACTGTCGCCCAGACACATCACGACGCGCGCGGGCACACGGTCAAGCGCCGCCGCAAGCCGGATCAACGTGTCCATCGTCTCGTAAGGGGGAAGCGCCGTGCCGCCGCGCCGCGCAATCCGTTCGGCTTTGCCAAGATGCAGGTCGGACACGCAGAGCAACCCGTGATCTGCCCACCACAAGGCACCAGAGCCAAGCGCCGTCAGCCGCGCGCCGCAAAAGTCGAATTCATACCCGATGTTCATGCTGCGTTCATCACCAAGTTTGCCCGCGGGCGCAAGGGGCGCTGGCCGATGGACGCGCCTATGGCGGGGCGCAGGAGTATTTGAAAAAGGGTGAAGCGGAAGACGCCCCCGCCTGATCCCGAGGGGCGTGGGGGCGTCTTCACCCTTTACGGTCATCGGCTCTCCAGCCTGTACCGCGGGGTGATCATGGGGCAAAATACCTAAGCGAAGGTTAATTCACCCTTTCAAAAATACTCAGCTGCGCAGCGATTGCCACGTCTAGCGCCGTTTAAGGGGGATGTTATCCGGCGCGGGCGTGATCTTTGCGAGGCCGGAGGCTTCCATCAACCGCGCGGATTCCTCGGCCAGCAGACGTTCTTCTGCCTGCCCCTTGACCGGCACGCGACCCATTTCCAGAAACAGCGGTGCGGACAGCGGGCTGACACGGTCGAGGATACGGTGGTCTATCCGGCCCTTGATACGATGCAGCATTTCCTCGATCCGGCCAAAGTCGACCAGCCCGCGCAGGGCCTCTTCGCGGGTGATATCGAGCAGGAGGTGATCGGGTTCGTATTTCTGCAAGGTGTCATACAGGATATCAGAGCTGAAGGTCGCCTGCCGGCCAGACTTACGGGCTTGGGGGGTGTTCCGTTCGATCAGCCCTGCGATGGTGGCGGCGGCGCGGAACGTGCGTTTCATCACCGCATTGCCGGCCAGCCAATGGTCCAACCCGTCATGCAGGGCCGTGGCATCAACGAGCGGGGCGGGGTCGTCGACCGGATCCAGCCCCCAGATCAGCGTGGCATAATCGGTGGCGACGAAGCCCAGGGGGTTCAGGCCCAGTTCCTCCATCCGTTTTGTCAGCAGCAGCCCGAGCGTTTGCTGCGCGTTGCGACCGGCGAAGCCGTAGAAGACCGTTTGGGCGCGGCCCTCATGGGGGAAGCTTTCGATCAGCAGTCGGCCCGGTTGCGGCAGTTGGCTGACCTCGCGTTGCAGGGTCAGCCATTCGGCCGTGTGGCGCGGCAACTCGGGCCAGCTGTCTTGGGTGAACATGCGTTGCACGCGGGCGGAGAGCTGGGTCGAGGTGGCGAATTTGGTGCCCATGAACGTGGCGACGCGTGGTTTCTTGGCGGCGGAGCGGCTGACCTCTACGGTCATTTCCCGCAGCCCTTCGTATTTGACGATTTGGCCGCCGATCAGAAAGGTGTCGCCCGCGCTGAGCGAGGCGGCGAAACCTTCCTCGATTTCGCCCAAAGGGGCACCGCCGCGGTTGCGTTTCATGCGGACCTTCAGCGTGTCCGTGTCCTGAATGGTCCCGATGTTCATGCGGATACGCTGGCTGCTGCGAGGGTCGCGCAGGTGCCATTTGCCGTTTGTGCACATCAGACGTTGCCATCTGTCGTAGGCGCGCAGGGCGTAGCCGCCGGTGGCACAGAAATCGAGGCAGGCGTCAAAAGCGGCGCGGCTGAGGCTGGCATAGGCCCCGGCAGAGGTCACCTCGGCATAGAGCGCGTCGGCGTCGAAGGGGCCGGCGCAGGCGGTGATCAGGATATGCTGGCATAACACATCGCGAGGGCCGGGGCCGCGCGGGTCGCCGTCAAGATCGCCTGCCAACACGGCGTCGAGGGCGGCGACACATTCGACCACCTCGAACCGGTTGGCAGGCACCAGCAGCGCTTTGGAGGGCGCGTTATAGCGATGGTTGGCCCGCCCGATGCGCTGGACCAGCCGTTTGACATTTTTCGGCGCACCGATCTGGATCACAAGATCGACATCGCCCCAGTCGATCCCCAGATCAAGGCTGCCGGTACAGACAATCGCGCGCAGATCACCGCGCACCATCGCGGCTTCGACCCGCTCGCGTTGCTGACGGTCAAGAGAGCCGTGGTGGATACCGATGGGCAGGCTGTCTTCGTTGGCAAGCCAGAGGTTGTGAAAGAAAACCTCGGCCTGAGCGCGGGTATTGTGGAAGATCAAGGTGGTTTTATGCTGGCGTATCTGGTCGAGCACCGCCGGAATCGCATAGGCCGCCCCATTGCCGGACCACGGCGGGGCCGCGTCCGTGCGCAGCATCCGGATGTCGGGCGGCGGGCCGGGATCAGCCAGCAGGATCGGACAGGGGTCGGGGTGACGTGCCATGAAATGCGCGATGGCGGCGGGATCTTCGACGGTGGCTGACAGGCCCACCCGTTTCAGCCCCGGGCACAGACGTTGCAGCCGTGCCAGCGCCAGCATCAGCTGGTCGCCCCGCTTGCTGTC
Organism: Sulfitobacter sp. SK025; assembly: GCF_003352105.1. NCBI lineage: Bacteria > Pseudomonadati > Pseudomonadota > Alphaproteobacteria > Rhodobacterales > Roseobacteraceae > Sulfitobacter > Sulfitobacter sp. SK025. Next base: position 909,748 of record NZ_CP025808.1, read on the forward strand.
GGCCAGCGCGTGGATCTCGTCGATCACGACACGTTTGAGCCCTTTGAACATGCGCGGTGCATCCTCGTAGGAGGTCAACAGCGCAAGGCTTTCGGGGGTGGTCAGCAGGATATGGGGCGGGTCGGCGCGTTGCCGGCGTTTGCGCGTTTGCGAGGTGTCGCCGGTGCGGTCCTCAATCCGGATGGGGAGGCTCATTTCGGTCACCGGGGTGGTGAGGTTGCGCTTGATATCCGCGGCCAGCGCCTTGAGCGGCGAGATATAGAGCGTGTGTATGCCGTCGTGGCCGCCCTCGGCCAGATCGACCAGCGTGGGTAGAAAACCAGACAGCGTCTTGCCCCCCCCGGTCGGCGCGATCAACAGCAGGGCGGGCGCGTCGGCGCGGTCCAGCATGTCCTGCTGGTGGGGGTGGATGGACCAGCCTTTGGTGGCGAACCAGTCGGAGAACTTGGGGGGCAGGGTCTGCATGGGGTGCAAGATAGGCTGTTTGCACGCGGGGGCCAGCCCCCGCACCCCCGGAGTTTATCTGGCAAAATGAAGCGGATGCCCGCGCCGGTGTCGAGCGCGGTGCTACCTTACGATGGTTTCATCCTCGACGAACATATTGGCCCAAGCTCGGTCAATCAGATCAGGGCGCATCTGGTGCGGGATACCTTCGAAATCGCAGATGGAAATCATCTGGTCGATCAGGAAGATCGGCTGATAGTTGGCGAACACATTATTGATCGTAGGGTATTTTGTTTTCAGCAAATGGATCAGCGTCGCCTCGTCCAGTTTGATGTTTCGTTTCTTGGCGACCATGGCAAAGATCTTGAGGAAGTTTTCCTGATTGGGTCCGTCGATCTTGATCTTGAAGAAGATCCGGCGCAGGGCGGCCTGGTCGAAGATCTCATTGGGGTGGAAGTTGGTGGAGAAGACCACCAGCGTGTCGAAGGGAACTTCGAACTTCTCGCCGGATTGCAGGGCGAGGATGTCCTTGTTTTCTTCCAGTGGCACGATCCAGCGGTTGACCAGCGCCTGTGGCGATTCTGCCTGTCGGCCAAGGTCGTCGACGATGAAGATGCCGCCGGTGGATTTCAGTTGCAGCGGGGCCTGATAGGTCCGTGCGGTGGGGTTGTAGACCAGATCAAGCATATCGAGCGTCAGTTCGCCCCCGGTGATCACTGTGGGGCGTTCGCATTTGACATAGCGGGTGTCAAAGCGCGTCACGCGGCGCAGGGATTTCGGGTCTTGTTTTTCTTCGGAAATGGCGGTGTGCACGATGGGGTCATAGACCGTGATCACCTGACCGGCGTATTCAATCGCACGGGGGACATAGATCCGGTCGCCAAGCGCGTCGCGAATGCCGTTGGAGATGCTTGATTTACCATTGCCGGGGGGGCCGTACATCAGGATGGAGCGACCGGCCGTCACGGCTGGGCCAAGGTTGCCGATCAGCTCGGACGGGAGCACCAGATGGCCCATGGCGGCTTCGAGCTTTGCGCGGGTGATTTGCATATTGCGCACGGACTGGCGCTTGATCTGTTCGCGGTAGACATCAAGCGGCACGGGCATCGGGCCGAAGTATTCCGATTGCGCCAAGGCATCCAGCGCGCGGGCCTTGCCCAGATCGGTCAGCTGGTAGCCCATTTCATTGCCGTTATTCGCGTTGAGCGTGCCCGTCGCTTCGAGAAGGCGTTGTTCGCGCGACAGATCCACCAGTTCCTGCGTGACCTGAAGCGGCAGGCAGATCGCCGCTGCGAGTTCGCTGACCATGGTGACGTTCTTGCGGAACATTGTCTTGATCATGATGTCGCGCATCATCACCACGGGCAGCTTCATCTCTTGGATGGTGCGCGGCGGAGGGGGAGCCATGACGGCGCTGGTTTGCATATTCATGAAGGCTTCTTTCATGGGGACACGAGCGTGCCCCAAGGCGTAGCGGTTGAATATGGCGAAATCAGGCCCCGAAGTAGGCACCGAGCATTAAATATGCGGCAAGCACAGTGCCAAGGGCGAGGCCCATGGGGAATTTCTTGGCTTCGTGCCAGCTGACCCATTGCGGGGCAAGCTTGCGCAGGGGGGAATATTTGGCGGCGCGGTGAATGATATAGGCGGCAACCAGCGTCGCCATGAACAGCGCCATGACGAAGCGCACATCTCCGAGCGCGATAAAGGGCGTGGCGGCGGCGATGAATTTCGCATCCCCCGCGCCCATCAGCCCGCCTGCGTTCATGAAGATGCCCACAACAAGGGCTATCACCATCGCCAGCAGGTGCCAGAGGTAGCTGTCAAAGGGCAGGGCAATCGGGCCGATCAGCACGAACACGGCGGCCAATGCGATCACCGTGACATTGGTGATCCGCATAAAGGCCAGATCGGTGTAGATCGTATAGGCACAAAGGGGCAGCGCGAAGGGCAGGAACCACAGCGCTGCGTAGCTGGTGATCTCCACGCGTTAGCCTGCGTTTTCCAGCGCGCGCAGCGACCGGACGGCGGCCTCGAAGTGCTGCGGGTGGGTGCTGATGGCGTCGCGCAGCAGCCCTTTACCGGTTTCAACGTCGCCCTTCTTGATCGCGGAGAGGGCGAGGGTGTGCAACAGTTGCGCGCGCTCGGTCTGGTCCATCTCGATCGGGGGGAGGCTGTATTCACGTTGCGCGCCACGGGCGAGGATCAGGTTGTTCTTGGCGGTAAACAGCGTTGAATCCTGCTTCACAGCCTCGCCGAAAAGGCGTTCGGCAGCCTGATAGTCGCCGCGCGTCAATTTGGAGTAGCCCCAGTTGTTCATGACCGAACCGGGCTTGGTGGTCAGACCAATGGCGATCTCGTAAAAACTGTCGGCCTTGTCCCATTCCTGCTTGCTGTCAGCGACGATCGCCTCAAGCCTGTAGCGGTTGTAGGTTTCATGGGTGGGCGGGACGGAATCCAGCGTCTTTTCCGCCTTGGCCCAATCGCCTGCGCGGATCAGCGCATCGGCGTAATCAACCTTGTCGTCGGGGGTGGCATCCTTGGAAGTGGCAACTTTGCCCCAGACGGATGCGGCCTCTTGGTTGCGTTTGGCGCGGATCAGGGATTTGCCCAAGCTGCGCTGGATGTCGATGCGGTCGGGGTTTTCCTGCGCGGTGCGGGTGAAATAGCTGACCGCCTCGTTCGGGTCGGCCACTGTCAGCATCACATCGTTGAGGTTGCTTTCATCCACGACATTCACGTCCTGGAAGGCGCGGGTGACGGTATCCTCGCCGGATTTCTTGCCGCAGCCTGCTACTGCGACGACGCCTGCAATGCAGGCGGCCAATAGGATAGGGTGGCGCATTTTTGCGTCCTTTTACTGCTCTGCCTCGTTATGATGCTGGCCGAACCAGATAGTCGCCCGAGCCGCGCCGCACCAATTTATAACTGTCTTCTTGATCCGGGATCGTAACAGAGTTTTCCGATTTTGCGAGTGCTAAGCGCAAATTGTCACGGATTGCGTCACTTTCGCCATTATCGAGCGCATATGCCTTGCGAAAGGTCAGCTGGGCTTCGGCGAGTTTGCCGCGTTCCATCAACACAACGCCGAGATTATTCCAGACCTCGGGGTGGGTTTCGTCCTTTTCTACAGCGTCGCGCAGCAGCTTTTCCGCCTGACCCAATCGCCCCAGCCCAAGGTTGGCGCTGCCCAGTCCCGACAGGATTTCGGCGTCCAACTGGGAGGCGAGCGCGGCGCGGTTGAAGGCGCGGATGGCCAGTTCGTATTCGCCCGCGCGCATCAGACGGTGGGCGACCTCTACCCCGTCTTCGGCGTCCTTGCGGGTGTTGACACCGGGGGCAAAGGGGCTGTCAGGGCTGGCGCGCTTGCCCCCAAACGCGGAAAGACTGCCTGCAGAGCAAGCGGCCAATCCGGCGATCAGGGTCATACAAAGCGCGAGCCTGAAGGGTAACGCGCGCTTGGGAATGTGGATCATGCAGAGCCTTACTGACCTAGTTTGGTAATGTTCATCACCGATGGCGCGACCAGAATGATCAGCAGTGGAGGAACGGTCAGCATCATTGTGGCAAGTGTCATCTTGGTTGGCAACTTGTTTGCGGCCTCTTCGGCGCGCATCACGCGTTTGTCGCGCATCTCGGCGGCATAGACCCGCAGCGCGTCGGCGATGGATGTCCCGAAGGCGGCGGATTGTACCAGCACCGTCACAAAGGACGACACATCTTGCACGCCGCAGCGTTCGCCCATGGCGTTCAGCACGCTGACCTTGTCTTTACCGGCCTTCATCTCATAGGCGACGATTTCGAACTCTTCCGCCAGCGCAGGGTAGGAGGCGCGCAATTCGCGGGCCACGCGGACGATACATTGATCAAGCGACTGGCCGGCTTCGACGCAGACGAGCATCATGTCCAGCGCATCGGGAAAACCGCGTGTGATTTCCTCTTTCCGCTCGGCGACGCGGCGGGTCACCCAATAGCGCGGCAGGAAATATCCGATGCCGCCGGGGCCCACGGTATACAGCATCATCTTGTTGGTGGTCATGCCTTCGCCGCCGCCAAGGAAGTTGATGTAGACGGTGCCGATCACCAGCCCGGCAATACCAAGCGCCATCTGGGCAAAGTGAAAGAACCGTACCGCATCGCGCGAGCTATAGCCCGCCTGACGCAACAGCAGCGCCTTGGCGCTTAGCTCTTCCACGTCTTCGGGTTCAAGGAACTTGGCGAACTTTTGCAGCTTCTCGTTGCGGTCCGACTGGCGCAGGCGCTGTTGCTTGCCTGCATCGGCAGCCTCGGTCTGGCTCCGTTTGAGCTTGGCCAGAGGGTCTTCGGGCTGGCGCAGGATCATGACAAGCGTTGCGCCCACCATGGTCAGGCCCAATGCGCCCAGAATGGCGATCCAGCCCATGGGACCAAGTGCGGTGTCGAGTGAGTTGAGGAAATTCACAGTGAGGCCCCCTTAGACTTTGATATCGGTCAGCTTGCGCATGACGATGAGGTTAAGCGACAGGAACAGGACAACCGCGATACAGCCGGGGATGAACAGCGGGTGGGTCATGACTTCGTCATAGTAATGCGGGTCACCGAGTTTGATCACGATCAGCGCGAGGATCGGGAAGGCAGACAGGAACTTGCCGGACCATTTTGCTTCGGCGGTGATGGCGCGCACGCGGCGGAACAGGCGGAAGCGGGCGCGGATGACCTTGGCCAACCCCGCAAGGATTTCGGCAAGGTTACCCCCCGATTGCTGCTGGATGGTCACAGCCACCGCGAGGAAGCGCAAATCCTGCATATCAAGCCGTTCGGCCATATCCTTGAGCGCCTCGCCAATGTCGCGGCCATAGGCGGTTTCATCGGCGATCACGCCGAATTCCGACGCCAGCGGGTCCTGGATTTCCTTGGACACGATAGAGATCGCGCTGGTGAAAGGGTGGCCCACGCGCAACGACCGCACCATCAGTTCCACCGCGTCAGGCAGTTGCTCTTCGATCATGTCCATGCGCTTTTTCGCTTTGGACGAGATCCAGAAAAATACCGCCCCGACACCGATCCCGACAGAGATCAGAATGCGAACGGGCACTTCGGTATTGGTGCCGATGGTCAGCCCCAGAAAGGCGACGACCGACAGGCCGGCCATGATCATGATCAGCTGTTTCGGCGCAAAGGCGATCGCGGCCTTTTGTGCTTTCTCGGCGAGCAGGGAATAGACCGGAATGGATTTATTATCCATGTGCTGCTGCATTTCCTTGCGCAGCTTGTCCAGAACCTCTTCGCGGCGGGCCCCTTTTTCCAGCATTTCAAGCCGGCGGTTGACCTTGCTGTTGAGGCTGATGGATTTACCGAAAGCGACCAGATACAGCCCTTCGACCAGCACAAGGACACCGACGAAGATCAGGCCATAGATAATGGGTTCTGCACTCATGATTGATAATCCTTACTTGACCACAACGGGTTCATAGATCGACGATGGCAGGTCATAGCCCCACATCTTGAAACGTTCAGAGAAGTGGCTGCGCACGCCGGTGCCGGTGAAGTGGCCGATGATCTTGTTTTCGGGGGTCAGGCCGACGCGCTGAAAGCGGAAGATTTCCTGCATAGAGATCACGTCGCCCTCCATGCCGGTGATTTCGGTGATCGACGTCATGCGGCGCGACCCGTCCTGCAAGCGCGATGCTTGTACGATCAGGTTCACAGCCGACGAGATCTGGCTGCGGACCGCTTTCAGCGGCATTTCGATACCGGCCATGGCGATCATGTTTTCCAGACGGCTGACACCATCGCGGGCAGAGTTGGCGTGGATCGTGGTCATCGACCCGTCGTGGCCGGTGTTCATGGCCTGCAGCATGTCGATCACTTCCTCGCCGCGCGTCTCGCCGACGATGATCCGGTCAGGCCGCATCCGCAGGGCGTTTTTCAGACAGTCGCGCGGGGATACCTCGCCCTTGCCTTCAACGTTAGGCGGGCGGCTTTCCATGCGGCCCACATGGGTCTGTTGCAGTTGCAGTTCGGCGGTGTCTTCGATGGTCAGGATCCGTTCATCGTTGGCAATAAACGATGACAGCGCGTTCAGCGTGGTGGTTTTACCAGAACCTGTACCGCCCGAGACGATGATATTCAGACGGGTGGCGACGGCGGCTTGCAGATAGGCTGCCATCTCTTCCGAGAAGGCCCCAAAGCTTACCAGATCATCAATGCCCAGTTTGTCTTTCTTAAACTTACGAATGGAGACAAGGCTGCCGTCCACGGCAATCGGCGGGACCATAGCGTTGAAACGCGAGCCGTCTTTCAAGCGCGCATCGACATAAGGGTTGCTTTCATCGACGCGACGGCCAACGGCTGAAACGATCTTGTCGATGATCCGCAGCAGGTGCTTTTCGTCTTTGAAGGTCACGTCGGTCAGCTGCAGTTTACCCGCGCGTTCCACAAAGATCTGTTGCGGGCCGTTAACCAGAATATCGTTGACGCTGTCGTCTTTCAGCAGCGTTTCCAGCGGACCAAGGCCGGTCACCTCGTCATACAGTTCCGAGTTCAGTTGAAAGCGATCCTCGCGGTTCAACACGATGGATTTCTCGGCCAGAATCTCGGTCGAGATTTCGTTGATCTCGCTGCGCAGATCCTGTTCCGAGGCATGTTCAAGGGCGGCGAGGTTCAGGTTCTCAAGCAGGGCACGGTGCAGTTCGAGCTTGATGTCGCTCATGCGTTGCTTGCGCTTCACGTCGCGATCCTGCGGGGCGACGGTTGCGGCCTGGGCCACGCGGCGCATGCTGGCGGGCTTGGGCGCGACCGCTTCCTCTGGCTGTTGCTGGGGCGCGGGAGCCTTCGCCTTTGGGGCGGGTGTGGCTACGGCAACGTCACCTGGCTTTTTATACTTCGAGAACATCTGAATACTCTTTCTAAATTATCTGGCGCTTGGGCCGGATCAGGCGGCTTTGGCTTCGTCAGCCTTGAGGTCGTGGATAGAAGACGCGAGCTTTGCGATCTCGCGGCGTAGCGGGTTCTTGGCGGCGGTATTGGCGAGCGGCAGACCGTGGTCGTTGGCCTGCGTCACCTGCTTGCCGCCATCAGGCAGCTGCACGTCGATGGAAATACCAAGGCTTTCTGCCATCCGTTTGACCCGCGCTTTGGCGTTAAGGTCGGTAAATTTCGGCGCGCGGTTCATGACATAGCGCAGCTTTTCGACCGGCAGCTCTTCGGATTGCAGCGCGCGTTTGAAACGCAGGGCGTTTTGGGCGCAGCGCATATCCAGTTCGAGCATGGCAAAATAGACATGCGCATTGCTCAGCACGGTTTCGGTCCATTGCACCAGCGTCGACGGCATATCGACAACAACGTAGTCGAACTGGTTGCGCGCCATATCCAGTATCCGCGTCACATCTTCCGAGGTGATCAGATCAAGCGGCAGCATATCGGCGGGGGCGGTCAGCACCTGAAGCGTGTCTTCATAGGTCAGCAGAGCCTGACCAAAGCTTTCCTCGTCCATCTCGTCTGTCTCGATCAGCATGTCATAGACGACTTCGCGGCGCGGCAGGTCCAGATAGGTCGCCACGGCCCCGAACTGCAGATCGAAATCCAGCAGGCAGACCTTTGGCGGGTTCTTTTTGTCGGAAGTCGCCAGCTCCCAAGCCATATTAACGGCCATGCTCGTCGCACCGGTGCCACCGGCCAAACCATGTACCACGATCACCGCGCCGTCTTTATCGGCACCGGGTTTCAGCTTGGGGCCTGCCTCGATGTGTTCGGCTGTGGGCTCGGGGCCTGCGCGCAGACGTTCGATGGTCGCCGCCAATTCGCCTTCGGGCAGCGGGTAGGGGACGAATTCATCCGCACCTTGACGCAATAGGGAATGGAGCGAGGCCGGGGACATGTCTTCGGCGATCAGGATCACCTTGATATGACGCGATTTAGCCTGCGAGATGATTTCGGACATCATCGGCAGGTTCTCTTCGTCCTCGGAATCAAGCGCCAGTGCAATCAGCTCGAGCGTCGCCGCTTCGGGCTGGCTGAAAAAAGCGAGGCTTTCAGAAAAGCCGAGATCACCCCAGGCTTCGCCCAAAGCTGATTCCATATCCTCGATCAGCAGGTCGAAGTTCTGTACATCACGGCTGACAGTGCAGGCGATGATCTGTGGTGCGTCAATCTGTGGCATACTGCTGCTCATACCTAAACTTCCCCTTCTTCTCTTTGGGGCGCGGCAAGGGCTGATCGGGCGTCGCCCTGTTCTTTGCCTTGCGGTCCCCTGCGTCAGACCACGGTGGCCGGGCGCAACTGTCCTATTGCAGTGAATATCCCTGCCAAGTTGGGCAAGATTGGGGCTAAATAGTTTCTATTGTTTGGTCTTTTGAAACGATCCGCAGTGATTTGCCGGATTGAAACGCAAAAGGCCCGACCGTCAGCGACGATCAGGCCTTTCTCGAGGTATCTGTTATCCGGTTATTCCGTCGCTGTACCGGTAGCAGCGGCACCGCCCGTTAGCTGAGTCGGTGGCACGGCGCTGGCAACGTAATCGCGATAGATGATCTGCGCGTATTTGCCGTCCAGAACGGTGGGATGTCGCCCGACAAAGCCGCTGACTTCGGTCACTGTGCGACGGTTCGCCCGTTCGCGGCCCTGTGTCACGATCAACGGCTGTGTTTCGCCAAAGGAAACAACGGCCTCAAGACGGCTGCGGCTGATGCCTTGCGTTGACAGGAACCCAACAACGGATTGTGCACGGCGCAGGCCCAACGCCTTGTTGTAGCTGTTCGAACCGACGGCATCGGTATGGCCATACACGCGGAAGCGGACCTCGGGGAACTGGCGGATCCATCCCGCTTGGCGCCGCAGCACGGCCTGCGCGGCCCCGTCCAGCTGGGCCGAGTTAAAGGCAAAGGTCACCGTGGATTCGACTTCGCCGGCAAAGCGGTTGGCCAGATCGAAGGTGTACTGGCGTTCGCCTGTCATCACCAAACGGTTGTTCAGCGTGGCGTTTCCAAAGGTGCCCAGATCGGTCAGGGATCCTGCTTCGCGGTGGAACTGGGTATAGACCGGATCAGGGCTGCTGACGCAGCCTGCTACGGTCATCGCCAAAGCGGCGCATAACCCGGTGATTTTGCCTGTCGAAGGGATCGCTGAAGTCATCTGATCAATCCAATACATAGCCATATGACCCGCTAAAGTCCTGTTTGGCAACCTCGCCAGCGGCCCCTTTTGTGGGCGCTGTGCTGCCTTTGGACGTGCGACCTGACAGGAACAATTCGCTTTCCGTGGGCGGTTTGATCCGGTCGGTGGGCAGGGCCAAAGCCTCGCCGCGGGTGGGGGTCACAAGATGGGCCGTGATAATGATCACCAGTTCGGACTGGCTGCGCTGATAGTTCGCGCTGCGGAACAACGCGCCCAATACAGGCACATCGCCGATCCAGGGTAGCTGGCTGGAGTTATCGGTGAAATCATCGGTCAGCAGACCCGCGATCGCAAAGCTTTCGCCGTCGCGCATTTCAACCGTGGTCGAGGTTTCGCGGCGGGTGAAGGCCGAGATGTCGAAGCCATTGCCCAAGGACACGCTGTTGCTGGCATCAATCGCCGATACAGCGGCTTTGAGTTCGAGGTTAATCAGGTCTTTATCCACGACACGGGGGATAAAGCTCATCTCTACGCCGAAGGGTTTGTACTGCACGGAAATCTGGTCGCCGGTCTGGGCGACAGGTACGGGGTATTCGCCACCGGCAAGGAACGTCGCCTCTTGCCCGGACAGCGCAACGAGGTTCGGTTCGGCAAGGAAGCGTACGGCGCCCTTCTGCTCCAGGGCTTCAAGCAGCAGACCGACTTGGGTGGACCCTGCGTTAAAGCCGAACAGTACCGCGCCTGCGTTGCTGTTGGACGCAGGTGTCGTGCCACCAAGAGAGTTCGCAATCGCGCCTGCCGTATTTGTCGTATTGGTCCCGCCGTTGATCGCAAGATCATTGCCCACCAACCCGTTCAACGCGAGCGACGCGCTTAGGGATTTGGAGACAGATCGGCTCATCTCGGCAAAGCGGACTTTCATCATCACCTGCTGTATGCCGCCGACGCTCATCAGGTTGGAGACGCGTTCTGGCGCGTAGCGTTCGGCCAGATCAAGGGCGCGCTGCAGGCGTTGGGTGGAGGACACGATGCCCGACAGGACGATACCGTCGTTGGCTGTGCGCACTTCGATCTTTTCGCCGGGCAGGATCTGCCGCAGGCGTTCCTTGAATTCAGAGACATCCGCCGCGACGCGCACATCCACGTTGGTGATCAGCTGACCGGCCGCATCCAGCAGGGTCAGCGTGGTCAGGCCAGGGGATTTGCCCAGCACATAGATGGTGCGATCGGAGAGGGATGAGATATCTGCGATCCCCGGATTGGCGATGCTAAGCTCAGCAAAGGGGATGTCGCTTTCAACCACAACCGCGCGGTTCATCGGGACTTCCAACACACGGTTGGTGCCCTTCTTGACCACACGGAGTGTGTTGGCCTGCGCGTCGATCGGCGCCGTCAATGCAAATGGCATCGCGCCAATGGTCAGTCCCAATAGGGCTGCTTTAATAAACTTATCGATTTTCATGTGACCTGCCTTTGTGATCACGCCTCAAAATAGGGTCTTTGCGCCCGCCGTTTGCGACACTGTGCGGTCCTTTGCGTTTTTTTGCAAGAATCAATGACAGGGGGGGGCGGGTATATGTGGATTAACAGCAACATATCCGAAATGGCAAAACGCCGCGCAAAGTGATGCGCGGCGTTGCTGAGGTCCGTATTTGCCCTGCCTGATAAGCAGATCAGTTGGTGCAGGGGATCGGGATTTCGACCACTTCGGCACCACGACGGGTCCGGATGGTGCAGACTTTTTCGGTAGTCGTTTCGACTTTGACCGTTTCTTCCGTCAGGCCGAGCAGGCGGCGTTGGTCGACTTCGATCTCGCCGGCGACGGTGTCATCCTCTGCCCCGACGAGCGAGAGGGATAGGTCACCAGTCGATTGCGCCTGTGCCAATGCGGCAACTTGATAGGGCTGAACGGCAACAGTCACAGTATTCGCAATGGCCGCTTCGCTGCGTTCGCCGCCGGCGCTTTGGTCGATCGCGATGATCTTGACGCCTGCCTCGATCAGTTTGGTCACGTCTCCGGTATCGGCACGGTCGTTGCCGCCGCGGTTGATGCGGCCAGTCCAGTAGACATCGACACGGTCACCGGGGCGCAGGAAGCCCGAGACGCCGCTTGATACATCGACGCGGATCGCGAAAGCACGGCTGCCCCGTTCCAGCTGCGAGGTGAGGCCGGTATCGGCACCGGGTTCGGTCACCTTCGCCGCCATAATGGCTTCGTCTTTTTCCATCGCACGCAGCACGACACGCAGGTCATCGCTGTTTTCGGGGAAAAGCGCTGCTTCTTCGATAAACGTGCCTTCGGGGATCGCATCCTCGGGCCATTTTACCTGCCGCACATCTTCGCGGGTCAGGCGCTGTCCGTATTTCAGCGGCCCATTGGCCACATATACACCAACCGTCGGCACGATCTGGGCCAGAGCCTCTTGGGCCTGTTGGTTGGCGCGTTGATATTCACCGATGCGGCCCTTTGCCAGATACACAGCACCACCTGCCAAGGCGATACCGGCGAGCAGGACCAGTCCAAAAACCATCCGCATGTTACTTACCTCTCTTGAGTGTGTGCCGGTCCCAGGACGCGGCGCGAAACTTATACCAATGGATAGGCGGTGATTGTGTTCAGACTATGGATAATCCGCGACCAAGCTGGGTCATTATGGTGGTTGCTTGGGTTAAATGTCGCTTGGGATTCTGGTTGCGATTTCATCGGCGTAGTCTTTGGTTTGCGTCGTAACAGCCACTATGGCCCCGACAGCAATTGTAACGATAGCGGCACATAGGATAACCCAATCGACCGTGACCGCCCCGGATTGGTTCTTGAGAAATGTTTGGATATTTGAAAGCACAGTTTTGTTCGCTTGTTGTTGAAGAACTACGCTTAAAATGCATAGCAGCTGCAACCAGAGATTTGATTGCAGCTGCTCATGTTAAGTTTAGTCTACGGTGGAGGCGCGGTGGGCATCCATCTTGAGTGCAGTTTTGGACGTCAGATTTGACGCACTGCTTTCGATCGAGGAGTAAGCTGCGACGGCCAGGCCAACAACGGCGGCGGTCAGAACAACCCAGTCAACAGTCACAGCGCCGGATTCGTCGTTTTTGAAGTTCTTGATAAAGTTCATCATGGTATGTCCCTCCAAGGATCATAAAGTTTTCAATCTCAACCCTGTCGTCCGTTTCGATGCTTCTCTCTCAATTCCGCATCTGGCTGACTTGGTATGAGCCTATATAGCCCTGTGAATGGGGCACGAATTTGGCGGCAATTGTGACATTTCGTTTTTCAGGGCAGGTTTTTGGCAGAATTATTGTAGCCCGCTGATACAAAACAATTTTCCATCTTCATTTTTTGTTATCCTTGATGAGAAGCGGGGCAGGATTGCATCAATTATGGCGAAATCGCCATGTTCCCTGCCATGTTTGGTTGGTTTGGCGAGGGTTTCCGTGCGAGATTGCTGAAAAAGAGCATTAAATAATCAGTGCAGGCAGCGATGTTTCGACGAATGACCGTATCTTTGATGGTGGGGATGCTGGCGGCCTCGGCTGTCTGGGCAGACACGCCCAAGCCGTTTCCCAAGTTCGAGGCAAAACGTGTGAAGCCGCCCAAGCCGGGCAGTACCAATCGGATCAATGTCTTTATCGAGCCCAAGGCTGACGACGTACCCGAGGTTGTCGCAACCGAATCCGGTGCCATCGTGCCAGCGTCGCCGGGGCAATATGATTGGTTCTGGGATCGTGTCTCTCCGGCGGTCGAGAAATCTGGCCCGGGCCGGCTGGAGGCCGCGATGGTCACGCTGGCAACGGCCAGCAGCAAAATCCCCGCGCCACGCATGCAACAGATGCAAGAGATCGCCAAGGCCAACGGGATCGACATCCTCCGCTCTACCATCGGGACACAGGTGTCACCTGCGCTTGTGCTCGCGGTGATCACGGTTGAATCCGCAGGACGGCCCGATGCCATCAGCGGGGCAGGGGCGCAGGGCTTGATGCAACTGATGCCTGATACAGCGACGCGCTTTGGGGTAACCGATAGTATGGTCCCGACGCAGAATATCGCGGGCGGCGTAAAATATCTTGATTGGCTGATGGGCGAATTCGACCGCGATCCGATCTTGGTGCTGGCCGGTTATAACGCGGGCGAAGGGTCCGTGCACAAGCACGCGGGCGTGCCGCCTTTTGCCGAAACCCGTGACTATGTGCCCAAGGTGCTGGCCGCTTTTCAGGTCGCCAAGGGCCTGTGCCAGACCCCGCCCGAGCTGATCTCGGACGGATGTGTCTTTGCGGCGATGAACTGACACCAGTTCGGGGCCGAGTGTAAAAAGGGGCGCGGCCATCGCTGGCTGCGCCCCTTGTCGTTCATCGCGTCAGCAGTTTAGACGATTGTCGCTTCGGTCGCGGCGCGCAGTTCGTCTTCCGTGACGCCATCGGCGCATTCAACGATCTTCAGCCCGCCTTCAACGACATCCAGCACACCCAGATTGGTGATGATGCGGTCAACGACGTTCTTGCCGGTCAGCGGCAGGGTGCATTCTTTCAGCACCTTGCTGTCCCCATGCTTGCTGGCGTGGTCCATGACCACCACAACGCGGCCCACACCCGCGACCAGATCCATTGCGCCGCCCATGCCTTTGACCAGCTTGCCGGGGATCATCCAGTTGGCGAGGTCGCCGTTTTCAGCCACTTCCATCGCGCCCAGAATGGCCATGGCGATCTTGCCGCCGCGGATCATCCCGAAGGAGGTCGAGCTGTCGAAATACGAGGTGCGGTCCAGCTCGGTGATGGTCTGCTTGCCCGCGTTGATCAGGTCGGCGTCTTCCTCGCCCTCGATGGGGAAAGCCCCCATGCCCAACATGCCGTTTTCCGACTGCAACGTCACATCCATCCCGTCGGGGATGTAATTGGACACCAGCGTCGGAATCCCGATGCCAAGGTTCACATACCAACCGTCTTGCAGTTCCTGCGCGGCGCGTGCCGCCATTTGATTGCGATCCCAAGCCATTATACGTCCTCCCGCTGACGTGTGGTGCGCTGTTCGATGCGTTTCTCGTGATCACCCTGAATGATGCGGTGCACATAGATGCCGGGCAGGTGGATCGCGTCGCCGCCAAGGCTGCCACGGGGGACGATCTCTTCGACCTCGGCGATGCAGATCTTGCCACACATGGCCGCTGGCGGGTTGAAGTTGCGCGCAGTTTTGCGGAACACCAGATTGCCAGTGTCATCCGCTTTCCAGGCTTTCACGATCGCCAGATCCGCAACGATGCCCCGCTCAAGGATATAGGTCTCGCCGTCGAAATCCTTGTGCTCTTTGCCTTCGGCGATCACAGTGCCAACGCCGGTTTTGGTATAGAAACCGGGGATGCCCGCACCACCCGCACGCATACGTTCGGCCAAGGTGCCTTGCGGATTGAATTCCAGCTCAAGCTCGCCGCCGAGATACTGGCGCATGAATTCCTTGTTCTCGCCGACGTAAGAGCTGATCATTTTCTTGACCTGCCTGGTCTGCAACAAGATACCGATGCCGAAATCATCTACGCCCGCATTGTTCGAGGCAAAGGTCAAATCCTTGGTGCCCGCGTCCCGGATCGCGTTCAGCAGCAGTTCGGGAATACCGCAAAGGCCAAAGCCCCCCGCTGCGATCAGCATGCCATCGTGCAGCACGCCTTCCAGCGCCTCGGCAGCGCTTCCATAGATTTTCTTCATTCCGGCTCCTTTCAAGAGAGGCTCACGGCCCTGTCGTTTTATAATTATACGACTTCTATGACGCGGCGTAACGAACGTGTCAAACCGCCGACGCTAACGTCAGCGGTACCAGTGAAGCCTGCCGGAAAATTCGGGGGAATGCGCGCCCACCCTGCGTCGGGTGGGCAGCTGTCGTCGCGGGGTCAGTGCAGCCCGCAGCGAGGTCAGACGATGCGTACCTGCGTGCCGATGGGGGCAATCTGGTACAGCGCCTCGATCATGTGGTTGTAAAGCCCGATGCACCCGTCAGAGCTTTGCCGCCCGATCTTGCGCGTGTCATGGGTGCCGTGGATCAGATAGGCGGGCCAGCTGAGGTACATCGCATGGGTGCCAAGCGGGTTGTCCGGACCGGGCGGCATATACTTCAGATCGGGGTCGCGTTCGATCATGCTGGGGGTCGGTGTCCAGTCGGGCCCGACACGTTTGCGCACAATGCGGGTGTAGCCGCGTTTGGTCAGCTCGTCGCTGCGGGGCACGGAGGTCGGGTAAATCTTGTAGGTCTCGCCATCGCCGCCCCAATAGTGCAGCGCGCGGGAAGAGGTATCAGCCACGATTGCGGCTTTGCCCAATGTATCAAAGTGGTCCTGCCAGTTCTGGCTGGAAAATCCGTTGGTGTTATGACGTACCGGTGCCGCGATCTCTGGCACCGGCGTCTGTGCGCGCAACAGGGCCGGCGTGAAAAGCGCCGCGCCCGCTGTCAGGATCAACCCGCGTCTTGAGAATGTCTGCTCTGCCATTTTTATGTCCTTCTACCGTGGCGATTGTCACAGGTAAAAGCAGCAAGGGCAGGGCGGGGCAACTCACATATATGTCATTTCATGAATATGTGAGTTGCGCTCTCACTCTTCCGGTGCGGTGGCCGATTTTGCGGGTGCCTTTTTGGCCGCTGGTTTCTTTGCGGGGGCCTTCTTGGCAGCCGTTTTCTTGGCCGGAGCCTTTTTCGCAGCGGTTTTCTTTGCTGCGGGCTTCTTGGTTGCGGCTTTGCGCTTGGCAGGGGATTTCGCCAGCTTTTCCTCGATCAGCTCAACCGCACGTTCCATGGTCAGATCGGCAGGCTCGACCTCTTTGGGGATGGTGGCGTTGACTTTCTCCCACTTCACATAAGGCCCATATTTGCCTTCCATGATGTTGACCTCGCCGCCCAGATCAGGGTGTTCGCCCATCTCGCGGATCGGTTTTGCCGCTTTGCCACGCCCGCCACGGCTGGCGACTTTCTCGGCCAGAAGCTGCACGGCGCGGTTCATGCCAACGGTGAACACCTCGTCCAGTGTTTCGAGGTTCGCATTGGTCCCGCCACGGTTCGACGTGCTGTCGGCGTGTTTGATATAGGGGCCGTAGCGCCCGATATTTGCCCAGACCATCACCCCATCTTCCGGGTGCGGGCCGATCTCACGCGGCAGCGACAGCAGCATGACAGCGCGTTCCAGCTCCAGCTCTTCGGCGGGCCAGTCCTTGGGCACCGATTGGCGCGGCGGTTTTTTGTTCTCTTCGGTGACGGGGCCGCGCTGCACATAAGGGCCGAAGCGCCCTTTGAACACGCGAATCTCGTCGCCCATATCCTCGCCCAGCAGTTTGCCATCGGGCGGAATAGCCGAGGCTTCGGCCTCGGGGTCGGGCGGGCCGAAGGGGCGGGTATAGCGGCATTCAGGGTAGTTCGAACAGCCGATGAACGCGCCGCCGGAACGTGCGGTGCGCATGGACAAACGTCCGATCTCGCAGTTGGGGCACAGGCGCGGGTCGCTGCCATCCTCATTGGGCGGGAAGAGATGCGGCTCGAGTACCTCGTTGATCTTCTCCAACACCTCGGTGATGCGCAAATCGGCGGTTTCGGCAATCGCAGCCGAAAAATCCTGCCAGAACCGGCCCAGCACATCCTTATAGTCGGCATCCGCCGCGCTCACCTTATCAAGCTGGTTTTCCAGATCGGCGGTGAAATCATAGCCCACATATTTGCGGAAGTAATTCTCGAGGAAGGCCGTCACCAAACGGCCCTTGTCCTCGGGGAACAGACGGTTGCCTTCCTTGCGAACGTATTCGCGGTCCTGAATGGTGGTGACAACGCTGGCGTAGGTCGACGGGCGCCCGATTCCCAGCTCTTCCATGCGCTTGACCAATGTCGCTTCAGTGTAGCGGGGGGGCGGCTGGGTAAAGTGCTGCTCTGGCGTGACGGCGCGTTTGTCCATCTTGTCACCTTGGGTGATCTGCGGCAGGCGCTTGTCATCCTCGTCCACGACATCGTCGCGGCCTTCTTCGTAGACACGCAGGAAGCCGTCGAATTTCACCACCTGGCCGGTGGCGCGCAGCCCGACCTGTTCGTCCTTGCTGCCGATCTCTACCGTGGTGCGTTCCAGACGCGCGCTTTCCATCTGGCAGGCCAGCGTGCGCTTCCAGATCAGGTCGTAAAGCTTGCGTTGATCCGGTTCGGTCAGTTTCAGCGCGCCGGCATCTTTGGTCATGTCGGTGGGGCGCACACATTCGTGCGCCTCTTGCGCGTTCTTGGCCTTGTTCTTGTAGATACGCGGCTCGGACGGAACATACTCCGCCCCGAACCGGTCCGAGATGGCGTCCCGTGCCATCGTGATCGCTTCGGGGGCCATGTCGATGCCGTCGGTCCGCATATAGGTGATGTGACCGGCTTCATAGAGCCGCTGCGCCGTGCTCATGGTCTGGCGTGCGCCCATGCCGAACTTGCGGCTGGCTTCCTGCTGCAGGGTCGAGGTCATGAACGGGGCCGAGGGGTTGCGGCTCGCGGGTTTCGCCTCGACGCTGGTAACCGTCAGATCGCGGCTGGTGATCGCCTGCACCGCCATCTCGGCCTGGGTTTCATTGCCAAGATCAAAACGGTCCAGCTTCTTACCGGCAAGCGTCACCAGACGGGCCTCGAACTCTTGCCCGCGCGGCGTGGCGACCAGCGCCTTGACGCTCCAGTATTCGCGGTTGCGGAAGGCCTCGATCTCCATCTCGCGCTCGACGATCAACCGCAAGGTGACCGACTGTACCCGCCCCGCCGATTTCGCGCCGGGCAATTTGCGCCATAGGACGGGCGACAGGTTGAAGCCCACCAGATAATCCAGCGCGCGCCGTGCCAGATAGGCCTCGACCAGTGGCATATCGACCTGACGCGGGTTCGCCATCGCTTCGGTTACGGCCTTTTTGGTGATCTGGTTGAACACCACGCGGCTGACCGGCGTGTCCTTCTTGATCGACTTGCGTTTGGTCAGCGCCTCTTGCAGGTGCCAGCTGATCGCTTCACCTTCGCGATCGGGGTCAGTCGCGAGGATCAATGCGTTGTCGTCTTTCAGCGCATCAGCGATGGCTTTGACGTGTTTCTTGCTTGCTGCGGCGACTTCCCAGGTCATGTCGAACCCGTTTTCCGGGTCGACCGATCCGTCTTTGGGCGGCAGATCGCGGACGTGGCCGTAGGACGCAAGCACGGTGTAATCACTGCCGAGATACGAGTTGATCGTTTTAGCTTTGGCAGGTGATTCGACGACGACAACTGGCATAAAATTCGGCACCTTGGATCAAATTAATTCGCGTGGCTTATGCTGTGACATGTGGCGTGAAGCGAAGTTTGTCAATCCGCAGAACAGCGCGCCCCCTTTGATACACGGGCTATAAAGCGCCTTTTCGGGGGTGTTTCACGGTGTAATCCGGCCGGGGTTCCGGCTTCCAGATGGTCTAAATCCCGGGGGCGCTTTGGAGGGTCTCCAAAGCGGGGGCTGGCCCCCGATCTGCGGCCGCCTCACGCTCAGTCCGCGCGGGATACCAGCCCGCCTGCGTGGCGCAGGATATGCCCATTCAGCTCAAGCTCGACCAGAACAGGTGTGGCGATTCCCGGTGCGACGGCCAGATCGCGCAGCAGCTGGTCTTCGGCAACGGGGCTGGGGCCAAGGCGTGACAATATATCGGTGTGCAGCGCTGCAATGTCGCGCTGGGGCGCGGGGGCGGCTGCTTGGGAAATGGGCGGGCTGGCGGCGGCAGCCTTTGCCGGCCCCAGTTGATCCATCACATCTGCGGCATTGCGCACCAGCGCCGCCCCGTCACGGATCAGCATGTTGCAGCCCGCGGCACGGGCATCGAAGGGGTGGCCGGGCACGGCAAGCACCTCTCGCCCCTGATCCAGCGCGTCACGGGCGGTGATCAGGCTGCCGGATTTCGCCGCCGCTTCGACCACGACCGTTGCGCGGCTTAGCCCTGCGATGATCCTGTTGCGGCTGGGGAAATGCCGCGCCATCGGTTGCAGCCCCATCGGTTGTTCCGAAATGCGCAGCCCTTGGGCCGCGATGTCTTGGGCAAGCGTCGTATTCTCTACCGGATAGATCACATCGACGCCCCCCGCTTGCACCGCGATTGTGCCGGATTCGAGCGTGGCCAGATGTGCCGCGGCATCAATCCCCCGCGCCAATCCCGAGACGACCGTAAACCCCGCCTCACCCAAGCCGGATGCCAAGGCGCGGGCCATGCGCGTCCCGAGCGATGAGGCGTTTCGCGCGCCCACAATCGACACCAAGGGGCGGCGCAGCAGCTCGATATCTCCGATTGCCCATAGAAACGGGGGGGCGTCGTCAAGCTCTGCCAGATGAGGGGGGTAGGTTGCGCAATCATGGGCTATCAAGCGCGCGTTCGCGGCCTTTGCCGCGCGCAGCTCTGCGTGCACGACATTCTCGGGGCAGATGCGATAGTCTTTCACACCTGCGGCGCGGGCGACGTCGGGCAACGCCTCAAGCGCGGCACGCGCGGTGCCGTAGTCGCGCAGCATGCGGTAATAGGTGACAACGCCGACACGGCGCGAGCGCAACAGACGAAGCCGCGCAAAGCTGTCGTCTTCCAGGGTGGGTTGGACCAAGGGGGGCGTGGAAGAGGAAGGAGTGTTGTTCCTGTCAGTCATCCCGCGTCTCCGTCCGTTGCCTCACCAGCTTTAGGCAAAGCTGCTTAACGAAACGTGAACGGCGAAGGTTTAATCCGAACTACTAATCTTCTTCTACGTGCCATGCCGTCTTGGATCACCGGAGCACCTGGGTGCACTCCGGCAATCCGGTGTTGCTCAGGCGGCAGCGGCACCGCCGACGGTCAGGCCGCCGATCATCAATGTCGGCTGTCCGACGCCCACAGGCACCCATTGGCCCGCCTTGCCGCAGTTGCCCATGCCCGGATCCAGCGCGGGATCATTGCCGATGGCGCGGATCTGTTGAAGCGCCGTGGCCCCGTCTCCGATCAGCGTGGCCCCTTTGACGGGGTCGCCGACCACGCCATTGCGCACACGATAGGCTTCGGTGCAGGAAAAAACGAACTTGCCGTTGGTGATATCCACCTGCCCGCCGCCAAAACCGACCGCATAGATGCCGTCCTTGAGGTCCGCGACGATATCGCCGGGGGCCACGTCACCGCCCAGCATATAGGTGTTGGTCATGCGCGGCATCGGCGTGTGGGCATAGGATTCGCGGCGGCCATTGCCGGTAGGGGCCACGCCCATCAGCCGGGCATTCTGCCGGTCCTGCATATAGCCTACCAGCACACCGTCCTCGATCAGCACATTCTTGGCCGAGGGCGTGCCCTCGTCATCAACAGAGATAGATCCGCGCCGGTCGGGGAGGGTGCCATCATCCAGCACCGTCACGCCTTTGGCGGCGATGCGTTGGCCCATGAGGCCGGCAAAGGCGCTTGAGCCCTTGCGGTTGAAATCTCCTTCCAATCCGTGACCGATGGCCTCGTGCAGCAGGATGCCGGGCCAGCCGGGGCCAAGCACAACATCCATGACGCCCGCAGGCGCGGGCACGGCACGCAGGTTGACGCAGGCGATGCGCAGGGCTTCGCGCGTTTTGGCCTGCCAGTCGGCAGGGTCCAGCAGCCCGTCCAGCCCGACACGCCCGCCGCCACCGGCGGTCCCGCTTTCGCGGCGGCCATCCTGTTCGACGATGACCGACACGTTCACCCGCGTCATCGGGCGCACATCGCGGACAGAGGTGCCCTCGGGGCGCAGAATCTCGACCTCCTGGATAGAGGCAGAGATAGAGGCAGAAACCTGTACGACACGCGCATCAAGGCTGCGGGCGAAATCATCGATCTCGCGCAGGGTGTCGACCTTGACGGGAAAGGCCGCGCCCGCGATTGGATCTTCGTCGGTATAGAGCTTTTGATTAGTCGCGGCAGGCGCATCCGCCCATGTGCCGCCCCCCGCACCCACGGCCAGCCGTGCCGTCTCGCTTGCGCGGCGCAAGGCGGCTTCGGTGATCTCGGTCGAGTGGGCATAGCCCGACACATCGCCGCGCACCGCCCGCAGGCCAAAGCCTTCGGAGGCATCGTAGCTGGCCGTTTTCAGCCGCCCGTCGTCAAACACCAACCCTTCAGACCGCCGGCGTTCGAAAAACAGTTCCCCGTCGTCGGCACCTGCCACAGCGTCGCGCAGGATGGACAGCGCGGCGTCACGGTCAAGCTGCGCCTCAAAGGGGTTGAAAGGCGGCTGGCTCATAAAAATGTTCCCTGAATCGTGTCATAAAAATCGCTTCGCGTCCGTTTGACGCAAGCAGAAGTCTTTATCTTGAAGTTAGAATATGATTGTAAGCGTACAGATTACAACGGGACAGCTGCCTCCAATTGCGGGGTGCTGCTGGGATTCGCTTATCAATGGTCACAAGATCAGGACGACATATGAAACATCTTCTCTCTTTTTCGGGTCTCATGGCCGCTTTTTCCGCCGTGCCAGCAATGGCGCAGGAAAACCTTCGCATCGACGGGCTGGAAATCATTGGTGAGCCGGTAGACGGCAAGATGGGCTTTCAGCCAGCCGTGACCCGCGTCGCGCAAGACATCCACGATCTGGACCACCTGATCCTGATCATCATCACCTTGATCACCATCTTCGTGACCGGTCTGATCCTTTGGGTGGCGGTCCGTTATAACCGCAAGCGCAACCCCGTTGCCGCATCCTTCACACACAACACGCCGGTTGAAATCCTCTGGACCGTCGCACCGATCGTGATTCTGGTGCTGATCGGGGCCTATTCGCTGCCGATCCTGTTCCGTCAGCAGGAAATCCCGCAGGCCGACCTGACCATCAAAGCCACCGGCAACCAGTGGTACTGGTCCTATGAATATGTCGACGAGGGCTTTGGCTTTGACAGCTATATGATCGGTGCACCGGCTGTTGGCGGCGAAAACCGCAAAACACCCGAAGTCGTCGCACAGCTTGAGGCCGCCGGCTATACCGAACAGCAGTTCCTGCTGGCGACCGATACCGCCGTTGTGATCCCTGTCGGTCAGACCATCGTTGTTCAGGTCACCGGTTCGGACGTGATCCACTCTTGGGCGATGCCCGCCTTCGGTGTGAAACAGGACGCCGTGCCCGGCCGTCTGGCGGAAACATGGTTCACCGCCGAGAAAGAAGGCGTGTACTTCGGTCAGTGTTCCGAGCTGTGCGGCAACGCCCACGCTTATATGCCGATCACTGTGAAAGTCGTCTCGGAAGAGGCCTATGCCCAGTGGCTTGGCAACGCGAAAGAAGAGTATGCGGGCATCCCGCAGACTCTGACCGTTGCGTCCAAGTAAGGCACAATTGCTGATGCGGGGTGCGCGACGCGCGCCCCGGGTTCCTTTTGTATGAGAGATCGCATGACAGATACCAGCACGACACCTGCGGGCGAGTATGAGGCGCAGTTCGGCGATTATTTCGCCCTGATGAAGCCGCGCGTCATGCAGTTGGTGGTATTTACCGCACTTGTTGGCATGCTCGCCGCGCCCGAGTCTGTGCACCCCGTGATCGGCTTTGCCTCGATCCTGTTTGTCGCCATCGGAGCAGGGGCCTCGGGGGCGCTGAACATGTGGTGGGACGCCGACATCGACGCGATCATGCGCCGGACCCAAGGCCGCCCGATCCCGTCGGGGCGCGTCCAGCCGGGCGAAGCGCTGGCGATCGGTGTGGCGCTGTCGGGCATGTCTGTCGTCATGCTGGGGCTGGCGGCCAACCTGCTGGCCGCGGGTATGCTGCTGTTCACGATCCTCTTCTACGCCGTTTTCTATTCCATGTGGCTTAAGCGTGCGACGCCGCAGAACATCGTCATCGGCGGTGCTGCGGGGGCGTTCCCGCCCGTGATCGGCTGGATCATCGCCACCGGCAGCTTCTCGGTCGAGGCATGGCTGATGTTCGCGCTGATTTTCATGTGGACCCCGCCGCACTTCTGGGCCTTGGCGCTGTTCATGCGCAATGACTATGACGACGCGAAGGTGCCGATGCTGACCGTGACCCACGGCCGCCGCTCCACCCGTCGTCATATTCTGGCCTATACTGTTTTGCTGGTCATTCTGGCGGTCGGCACCGGCTTCACCTCGATCGGCGGGCCAATCTATCTGGCGACCGCGGGTGTGCTGAACCTGTTGTTCCTGGTCGGGGCCTTCCGCATCTGGCAGCGTGATGAAGACGACAGCGAAGCCGATGATTTCCGCGTTGAACGCAAGTTCTTCCGCCTGTCGCTATGGTATCTCTTCTTGCACTTCGGTGCCATTCTGCTGGAGGCCACCCTGCGGGGCTACGGCTTGGGAGGCTGGTAATGGGTATTCGCGCTGAACACGAGATTCACACACGCCGCCGCGGGCGCAACCTTGGCGTCGGTCTGCTGCTGGCCGCCTTTGTCGTGCTGGTCATGGCGCTGACCTTTGTCAAAATCACCAACATCGATTTCAACGATCTGCCCGGTGGTGAGCTTCAAACACAGGAGAGCAACTGATGGCCCTGTCCGGACCCGCGAAGACTGTGGTGCAAACCGTCTCTGTCGTCATCCTGATGGGCGGGCTGGCTTGGGCATCGGTGCCGTTCTACGATTGGTTCTGCCGCGTCACCGGCTTTGGCGGAACGCCGGGGCAGGTCGCGGGGGCCGAGGGCGAGGTGCTGGATCAGACGATCAAGGTGCGTTTCGACGGCAGCTTGAACGAAGACATGCCGTGGGAATTCAAACCCGTCGTCAACGAGATGGAACTGCGCATCGGCGAGACCGGGCTGGCGTTCTACGAGGCCTACAACCCAACCGATCACCCCGTGGCGGGGCAGGCGTCCTACAACGTGACGCCCTATGCCGCCGGGGCCTTCTTTGAAAAGATCGAATGTTTCTGCTTTACGGAACAGGTGCTCGCCCCCGGTGAGCGTGTTCAAATGCCCGTCAGCTTCTTTGTTGACCCCGAAATCGTCGAAGACCGTGATGGCAAGTATGTACATACGATCACACTGTCTTATACGTTCTATGAAATTGACCTGCCCGAGGACTATGAAGCCCCCGATCAGGACAGCGAGACAAACCTGAATTAAGAAAAAGGTGAGGGACTGAACCAATGGCCCATGAAAAGAACCATGACTATCACATTCTGCCGCCGTCCACATGGCCATTGCTCAGCTCCATCGCCGGCTGTGTCATGCTGGTTGGTGGTGTCTTCTGGATGCACGATGTAACCCCCTTCGTCTTCTTGGGTGGTCTGGTTGCCGTTCTGTACTGCATGTTCGGATGGTGGTCCGAGGTTGTTGCTGAAAGCCACGTCGGCGATCACACCAACGTCGTGCGCATCGGTCTGCGCTATGGCTTCATCCTGTTCATTATGTCCGAAGTGATGTTCTTTGTGGCGTGGTTCTGGACCTTCTTCAAAGAAGCCCTGTACCCGATGGATGAATTCCCGGGCTCCACATATGTGCAGCCGGATATCATTCCCGTTGACGCCTTCCACCTGCCGCTGATCAACACACTGATCCTGCTGCTGTCGGGCTGCGCTGTCACATGGGCACACCACGCGCTGGTACATGAAAACAACCGCAAAGACCTGATCGCCGGCCTGTCCATCGCGATCGTTCTGGGCATGCTGTTCACCGCGTTCCAGGCCTATGAATATTATGAACTGCTGGCCCATGACGACTGGACCTTCGGCGGCGACCTGTTCTTCTCCAGCTTCTTCATGGCGACAGGCTTCCACGGTTTCCACGTTGTGATCGGCACGATCTTCCTTGCGGTCTGCCTGTTCCGCGCGATGAAAGGCCACTTTACCCAAGAGCAGCACGTCGGCTTTGAAGCCGCTGCCTGGTACTGGCACTTTGTTGATGTGGTCTGGCTGTTCCTCTTCTTCGCCGTCTACATGTGGGGCATCTAAGCCCGCAGTCGGCTTGCAAACCGGGCCGCAATCACTAAAAGCAACAGGCGCGCGAGGGGGACCTTGCGCGCCTTTGCATTGCCGCCACCCGTCCACGGGTGCCAACCTCAAGAGAGCTTTATGCGTCGTACGCTATTCCTGCTGATTGTCGGCCTTGGCGGGGCTGCTATCCTGATTTGGCTGGGCGTTTGGCAGATCCAGCGGCTGGCGTGGAAAGAGGCGATTATCGCCGACATCAACACCCGCATCGCCGCCGCCCCCGTCGACCTGCCCCCTACCGTCAACGCCGAGGATGACGCCTATTTGCCCGTCGCGGTGACCGGTGCCTATCGCGCAGGCGAGGTGCATGTGCTTGTGTCCCAGAAAGACGTCGGCGCAGGATACCGCGTCATCGCGCCTTTCGCGCTAGAGTCTGGCCGCCGCATCATGGTCGACCGCGGTTTTGTCCTGACAACGGACAAGGACGCCCGCCGCGCTTTGGGCCCCGCGACGGTGACGGGCAATCTGCAATGGCCGCGCGAAACCGATAGCTTCACCCCAGAGGCCGACCTGAAGGGCAACATCTGGTTCGCGCGCGATGTGCCGGATATGGCGCAAACGCTTGGCACCGACCCCGTTCTTCTGGTTGCGCGCAGCAGCACGCCTCAGCCAGCGGGGATCAGCCCGTTGCCCGTCGATACCGCCCGTATTCCCAACGACCACTTGCAATATGCCATCACTTGGTTCTCTCTTGCCGCGATCTGGCTTGGGATGAGCCTGTTCTTCTTGCGCCGCCGCCGCGCGCCCAAAACCGAAAGCTGACCCTTATGCGTTATGTCTCCACCCGTGGTTCCGCCCCCGTTTTGTCGTTCGAAGAGGCGCTGCTGACCGGCCTCGCCCGTGACGGCGGCCTGTATGTACCCGAAACGATCCCGACGCTCGGCACCGATGAGCTGCGCGAGATGGCCACGATGTCCTACGAGGATGTCGCCTTTCGTGTGATGAAACCCTTTGTCGGCGACACATTCAGCGACGATGAATTCAAGGCGCTGATCGCCAAGGCCTATGCGGGCTTCAACCACAAGGTGCGCGCGCCGCTGGTGCAGCTTGAACAGGGGCACTTCCTGCTTGAACTGTTCCACGGACCCACGCTGGCGTTCAAAGACTTTGCCATGCAGTTGATCGGCCACATGTTCCAGGCCGTGCTGTCGCGCAAGGGTGAACGGGTGACCATCGTCGGTGCGACCTCGGGCGATACCGGATCCGCCGCGATCGAAGCTTTCCGCGGGCTGGATAACGTTGATGTCTTCATCCTCTTTCCCCACGGTCGCGTGTCCGAAGTGCAGCGCCGACAGATGACCACACCATCGGAAAGCAACGTGCACGCGCTGGCGCTGGACGGTGATTTCGACGACTGTCAGGCGCGCCTGAAAGACATGTTCAACGACCACGCTTTCCGCGACGGGGTGCAGCTGGCAGGGGTCAACAGCATCAACTGGGGCCGCGTGCTGGCGCAGGTGGTCTATTACTTCACCGCAGGGCTCGCTATGGGCGCGCTGGACCGCAAGGTCAGCTTTACCGTCCCCACGGGCAACTTCGGCGATATCTTCGCGGGCTACATCGCGCGCGAAATGGGCCTGCCGATTGCCGATCTGGTGGTTGCGACGAACCAGAATGACATCCTGCACCGCTGCCTGACCACAGGCGGCTACCACAAGGGCGAGGTTCATGCCTCTATCAGCCCATCGATGGATATTCAGGTCAGCTCCAACTTTGAACGCGCCTTGTATTTCGCCTACGGCCAAGACAGCGACGCGATCAATGCGCTGATGGGTGATCTGGCGAAGGGTGGATTCGACGTGGGCGACAATGCCCTGCGCGACCTCCAAAACACCTATAAATCGGGCCGCGTGTCCGAAGAGGAAACCAGCGAGACGATCAAGGCCTTCTACGCCGACACAAACGAACTGCTGTGCCCGCATTCTGCCATCGGGGTCCGCGTGGGGGCGGCCTTGCGTGATCCGGCGACGCCGATGATCACGCTGGCCACCGCGCATCCGGCCAAGTTCCCCGACGCGGTCGAAGCCGCCACAGGCCAGCGCCCGCCGCTGCCCGACCACATGGCCGATCTGTTCGACCGCGAAGAACGCGTAACCCGCGTGCCGAACGACCTTGAGGCGCTCAAGGATATCATTAAAGGGGGCATCGCTCAGTGAGCTTGCAACAACACCGCCTGTCCAATGGCTTTCGTATCGTAACCGAACATATGCCGGGGCTTGCATCGGCATCTATCGGGGTCTGGGTTTCGGCGGGCGCGCGGCATGAGACGGCCACGCAAAACGGTATCGCGCATTTCCTTGAGCATATGGCGTTCAAGGGCACGGCCAAGCGCACCTCGTTGCAAATCGCCGAAGCGATCGAGGATGTGGGCGGCTATATCAACGCCTATACCTCGCGCGAGGTGACGGCATACTATGTGCGCGTGCTGGAAAATGACGTATCGCTGGGGCTGGATGTGATCGCGGATATCTTGCGCAATCCGGTCCTTGATAATGGCGAGATCGAGGTAGAGCGCGGCGTGATCCTGCAAGAGATCGGTCAGGCGCTGGATACGCCGGATGATGTGATCTTTGACTGGTTGCAGGAAAAGGCATACCCCAACCAACCCATCGGGCGCACCATTCTGGGCCCGTCCGAACGCGTGTCGAATTTCAGCCGCGACGACCTGTCGGGCTTTATCAGCCAGCATTACGGCCCCGACCAGATGATCCTCGCCGCCGCAGGGGCGGTGGACCATGACGAGATCGTGCGCCTTGCTGAACAGCTGTTCGGCGACATGCCCCCCAAGCCTCTCTTCGACGTTGATGCTGCCAAATTCAGCGGCGGTGAAGTGCGCCAGTTGAAACCGCTTGAGCAAGCGCATTTCGCGCTCGGGTTCGAAGCGCCCGGCTACCGCGCCGATGATATCTATGTCGCGCAGATCTATGCCTCTGCCCTGGGGGGCGGCATGTCGAGCCGCCTGTTCCAGGAGGTCCGCGAGAACCGCGGCCTGTGCTATACGATCTTTGCGCAGGCAGGGGCCTATGCCGACACAGGCATGATGACGATCTATGCAGGGACCAGCGGTGAACAACTGCCCGAACTGGCGGGCATCACCATTGACGAGATGAAGCGCGCCGCCTCCGACATGTCCCCGGCCGAGGTTGCAAGGGCACGGGCGCAGATGAAGGCTGGCCTGCTGATGGGGCTGGAAAGCCCGTCGAACCGCGCGGAACGTCTGGCGCGTCTGATCCAGATCTGGGACCGCGTCCCCCCGCTGGAAGAGACCATCGCGCAGATCGACGCGGTCACCACAGGCGACGTGCGCGACTTTGCCCAGAATATCGCCGCCAGCGCCCCTGCGGCATTGGCGCTTTATGGTCCGGTAGATGGTGCCCCCACATTGGAAGAACTTCAGGAGCGTCGCGCTGCCTGATGCAACTGCTGAAACGAAAGCTTGCCATTGAAACCGAAAGGCTGACGTTGCGCCCACCGGTGCATGCTGACTTCCGCCCCTGGGCCACCCTGCGGTCGGACAGCATCACCTACCTCACCCCGTGGGAGCCGTCTTGGGCACCGGACCACCTGTCGCGCAAAGCGTTTACCAATCGGGTCTACTGGGCCAATCGGTCGGTCTCTGCGGGGACGGCGCTGCCGCTGTTCCTGATCCGCCGCAAGGACAACATGCTGATCGGGGCGATCACGCTGGATAACATCCGCCGCGGCCCGGCACAGGCGGGCACCTTGGGGTATTGGACCGGCGAACAATTCGCCCGCCGTGGCTATATGCGCGAAGCGATCGAGGCGACGGTGCACCACGCCTTCACCCGTCTGGACATCAGCCGCGTCGAGGCCGCCTGCCTGCCCGAGAACATCGCCTCGCGCGGGTTGCTGGAAAAGACCGGTTTCAAATACGAAGGCGTCGCGCAAAGCTATCTGCAAATCGACGGGCGCTGGCGGACCCATGTGCTGTATGCGCAGCTGCGCGGGGACCGTCGGGGCAAGACCGCAGCGGGGTAGGGGTTTCTGATGATCGCCTATGTCACCGTCGGGGCAGACGACCTTGCACGTGCCAAACGCTTCTATACCGCTTTCCTGCCAGCCTTGGGCTATGCCCTGACCGAAGGCCCCGAAGGCTTGAGCTTTGTGCTGTCGCAGGCTGCGGGGCAGCCCGCGGCCTTGCCGGATTTTTACGTCAAACCGACCTTCGATGGCGCGCCGGCTTCTGCTGGCAACGGGTCCATGATCGCGTTCGAAGCACCCACTCAGGCACAGGTGCGCGTGCTGCACGCCGCAGCGCTGGCCGCGGGCGGCAGCGATGAGGGCCAGCCGGGGTTTCGCGTCACCTATGGTCCGCGCTTCTACGTCAGCTACCTGCGCGACCCCCAAGGCAACAAGATCGCGGTCTTCTGTGATAATCCGGCAGAGCCGGGCAGGGATGATCCACCCCCTCCACCGACGCGTTGATATGAAAAAGGCCAGACAGCGATGTCTGGCCTTTCGTTACTCTGATGTCCGCAGCGAGTTAGCGGCGGCGGTCGCGCCGCGCGCTCATCGGTTGGAAGGCGACGCCGACGTGGGCCTCGCAATAGGGCTTGCCCTGCTGTACGGGCAGACCACAGAACCAGAAATCATCCGTTGCAGGGTCACCGACGGGCCATTTGCAGGTCCGCTCTGTCAGGTCCATCAGGCCGATCTTCTTCGACTTTTTCTCGACCTCACTCACCTTGGCAAGCGCTTCCGGGCTGATCTCGTTCGCGGAGGGCTGCGGTGGCAGCGGCTGACCGGCGGGAATGATCTTGGCGCGCGCGGGCAGGTTGGGGCGGGGCGCTGGCGTGGCCTCCGCCGGTTCCGGCTCTGCGGCTTCGGGGGCGGGTTCAGCCTTGGGCTTGGCGGCTGCGGCGGGTTTCGCGGCAGGCTTGGCCTTGGCTTCCGGTTTCGCCGCCGCAGTAGGGGCGGCGGCGGGCGCTGCGGTTGCGGTCCGGTTGGACAGCCCCAGACGATGCACCTTGCCGATCACGGCATTGCGGGTCACACCGCCCAACTCCTTTGCAATCTGGCTTGCGGATTGGCCCTCGCCCCACATTTTCTTCAGGATCTCTACGCGGTCATCGGTCCAAGACATTTGGCGTCCTTAGCTAACAAGCGGCCCTTCTCAGGACCGCCGTGGAAAAATCTCAAGCCCCTATACTAATCACTGACAGCTTGGGTGCAAGGCGCGAACGGGCGATTGGGGCGGCAGCGGGGACAAACGCTCCCCTAAAACCACAGCAAAGCAGCCACCGCACCGTTCGTGCGACAGATTGCGGCGATCGCGCGCCAATTTTTGCTTTGCAAGCCGCGAAAAGCTGCTTATGCAAACGGCATGATCAACCGTTCGACATCCTCTTTGCGACGACGCCAAGGCTAATTGGCGACACCGGCCCCTGACAAGGGGGGCACGGCATTGATCTTTTGCGACATAAATTGCGTCGCACCCCTTCAAATCTTATTGACCCTCTCCGTCACACATGGCCTTTTGTGCCTTTGATGCGGCCAACCCATAAGGATGATCCTGATGATCCCATCTGTTCTGCCGACCTATTCACGCGCCCCCCTGAGCTTTGTCAAAGGCGAAGGGTCCTGGTTGATTGAACAGGACGGCCGCCGATTTCTGGATCTGGGCGCAGGCATTGCGGTGAACGCGCTTGGCCATGCGCACCCCGCGCTGGTGGCGGCGCTGACCGAACAGGCGGGGCAGCTTTGGCATACCTCGAACCTCTACGAGATCCCCCAGCAACAGGAACTGGCCGACCGGCTGGTCGCGCTCAGCTTTGCCGATACGGTGTTTTTCACCAACTCCGGCACCGAGGCATGCGAACTGGCGGTCAAGATGGCGCGCAAGTATTTCTACGACAAGGGCCAGCCCGACCGGACCGAGATCATCACCTTCTCGGGTTCGTTCCACGGGCGGTCATCTGCCGGGATCGCGGCGGCAGGATCCGAGAAAATGACCAAAGGCTTCGGCCCGCTGCTCCCCGGTTTCAAACATATCGAATTTGGCGATATGGAGGCGCTTGGCGCGGCGATCACCGATACCACAGCCGCCATCATGATCGAACCGGTGCAGGGCGAAGGCGGCATCCGTCCCGTGCCGGATGCTGACCTCAAACAGATGCGCGCGCTGTGCGAAACACACGGGCTGTTGCTGATCTTTGACGAGGTGCAATGCGGCGTGGGCCGCACCGGCAAGATGTTCGCCCATGAATGGGCCGGCGTCACCCCCGACATCATGATGGTCGCCAAAGGCATCGGCGGCGGTTTCCCCCTGGGCGCCGTGCTGGCCACAGAAAACGCGGCCTCTGGCATGACGGCGGGCACCCACGGGTCGACCTATGGCGGCAACCCGCTGGGCTGTGCCGTGGGCAATGCTGTGGTCAATATCATCGGCACAGACGCCTTTCTTGAGGATGTGAACCGCAAGGCCGGCTTGATGCGCCAAAAGCTCGAAGGGTTGGTCGCCAGCCACCCTGACGTGTTCGAAAGCGTGCGCGGCAGCGGGCTGATGCTGGGGCTGAAATGCAAAGCCACCAACAGCGATGTCGTCTCTGCGGGCTACCGTTACGAGGTCATCACAGTACCGGCGGCGGATAACGTGATCCGCCTGCTGCCCCCTCTCAATATCACCGATGAAGACATCGCCGAGGCCGTCTCCCGCCTTGATCAAGCGGCCAGCAGCCTTGCTGCCAGCTGACCTTCATTTTGCCCTATAAACTCCGGGGGGCCGGGGGGGCTGGCCCCCCAACTCCCTAAAATAAAAGAATAACCCATGAAACATTTTCTCGATATTCACCAAACCGATCCGGCTGACCTGCGCAGCATCATCGACAATGCCGCCACGATGAAATCGTCCCGTCTGGGCCGCCCCCGTGGTGCGCCGGATGATGAACAGCCGCTCAAGGATCACATGGTTGCGCTGATCTTTGAAAAGCCCTCGACACGGACGCGGGTCAGCTTTGACGTGGGCGTGCGTCAGATGGGCGGGCAGACGATGGTGCTGTCTGGCGCAGATATGCAGCTCGGCCACGGAGAGACCATCGCCGACACGGCACGGGTGCTCAGCCGCTATGTCGATCT
Source organism: Sulfitobacter sp. SK025 (assembly GCF_003352105.1). Classification (NCBI taxonomy): domain Bacteria; kingdom Pseudomonadati; phylum Pseudomonadota; class Alphaproteobacteria; order Rhodobacterales; family Roseobacteraceae; genus Sulfitobacter; species Sulfitobacter sp. SK025. The sequence continues at coordinate 942,277 of NZ_CP025808.1, forward strand.
GATCATGATCCGCACCTTCGAAGAGGCGACCCTGCTGGAAATGGCGGAATATGCCTCTGTCCCGGTGATCAACGGGCTGACCAACCGCACCCACCCCTGCCAGATCATGGCCGATATCATGACCTTTGAAGAGCATAGCGGCCCGATCAAGGGCAAAAAGGTGGTCTGGTCCGGTGACGGTAACAACGTCTTCGCCAGCTTCGCGCATGCGGCTAAAGCCTTTGATTTCGAACTTGTGTTCACCGGCCCGCAGACACTTGACCCCGAGGCCGCGCTGAATGGCCTTTACACAACCGAGCGTGACCCAAACAAAGCGGTAGAGGGCGCGGATCTGGTCGTGACAGACACATGGGTGTCGATGCATGATCCGCAATCGGCGCGCGAACGTCGGCACAACCAGCTGCGCGGCTATCAGGTGAATGACGCGCTGATGGCCAAGGCAAAGCCCGACGCGCTGTTTATGCACTGCCTGCCTGCACACCGCGATGACGAGGTGACAAGCTCTGTCATGGATGGCCCAAGCTCGGTCATCTTTGACGAGGCTGAAAACCGGCTGCACGCGCAAAAGTCGGTCATGCGCTGGTGCTTGGGGAAATGAGCGACCGGCGGCCCATCGTTGTCGCGGGTGCGGGGGCGATCGGCTGCTTTGTGGGTGGCATGCTTGCCGCCCACGGTCGCGATGTCACGCTGTTGGTACGCCCCCGCGTGGCAGAGCAGATCCGCAAGCATGGTCTGCGGCTGACGGGTTTTGACGGGCTCGACCAACAGGTGCCTGCCGCAAGCCTGACCCTGTCTCAGGACCCTGCCTGTCTTGCCGAGGCGGGGATCGTGCTGGTCACGGTCAAGACCGACGACACCGCCGATATCGCGCGGCTGGTGGCGCAGCACACGCCGGCGCTTTCGACCATTGTCAGCCTGCAAAACGGCCTCGACGCGGCCGAGATCCTGCGCGAGGCCTTGCCGTTGCATGATGTACGCGGGGGCATGGTGCCCTTCAACGTCGTCCCCCATGGCGACGGGCGGTATCACCGCGCGACCAGCGGGGATATCTTCGTCGAAACGGGCCGGATGCCACTGGCGGGCTATCTGTCGGTGCCGGGATTGCAGGTTACGGGAACGGGGGCGATCATCGGCGTTCAATGGGGCAAGCTGTTGCTGAACCTGAACAACGCGCTGAACGCCCTGTCAGGGCTGACCTTGCAGCAACAACTGCTTGACCGGCGCTGGCGACGCGTGATGGCCGCCCAGATGGCCGAGGCGCTTGCCGTGCTGAAGGCTCATGGCATCCACCCTGCATCCTCTACGCCACTGCCCGCACCGCTGATCCCTTGGGTGCTGCGCCTGCCGACGCCGCTGTTCACGCGTGTCGCGGCCAAGATGCTGACGATTGACCCGATGGCGCGGACCTCGATGTCCTATGACCTAGAGGCGGGTAAACCGACCGAGATCGACGCGCTTCAGGGCCGGATCATCGCGATGGGGGCGCAGGAAGGCGTCGCCACGCCGCTGTGTCAGCGGGTCTCTGATCTGGTGAAAGAGGCGCAGGCGCGCGGTCCGGGGTTGCCCGATATGGACCCCTCGGACCTTCGCTAGGCGGCAAGCCATGCGCCACAGCGCTTAGTTGACTAGCGCGTTCAGCCCCAGAAAGATCATCGCTGACATGGTTGCTGCCGCGGGGACGGTGATGACCCAGGCCGCGACGATGGTCATGAAGTGCGACCGGCGCACGAGTTTTCGGCGGCGGCGTTCCTCTACAGCGATGCGTTTGACCTGACCGGCTTTGGCACCGGGGCGACGCAGGCGGCGCTCCATATGCCATTCGCGGTAGAAGCCTACGCCAAAAACGCCCCCCACAGCGATATGGGTAGAGCTGACGGGCAGGCCCAGCCACGAGGCGATGATCACGGTGATCGCCGCAGAGAGGGCGACGCAATAGGCGCGCATCGGGTTCAGCTTGGTGATCTGGCTGCCCACCATGCGGATCAGTTTCGGCCCGAAAAGGAACAGCCCGAAGGAAATGCCGAAGGCCCCGATCACCATCACCCACATAGGGATAGAGACTTTGGCCTCGAACCCGCCGAACTCCGAGGCGTGGACGATCGCGGCAAGGGGCCCAACCGCGTTGGCGACATCATTAGCCCCATGTGCAAAGCTGAGCAGCGCTGCGGAAAAGACCAGCGGCAGGCCGAACAACACTTTGACGGATTTGTTGCGGTTCTCCATCCCGACCGACGCGCGGCGGATGGCGGGGTAGGAAATGGCATAGGCCAGAACGCCACAGGCCAAACCGATCAGCAGGGCCGAGCCCATGTTGATCTCGACGATCTTCTTGAGCCCCTTGAGCGCCAGATAGGTGGCAAAGACGCCGGACATGACGCCAATCAGGATCGGCACCCAGCGACGCGAGGCTGCGATCTTGTCCTCTTGGTAAAGGATTTGCGACTTGATCAGCGCAAGGAACATCGCCGCGACAGCGCCGCCCAAGACGGGCGAGATAATCCAGCTGAGGGCGATCATACTCATCGAAGGCCAGTTCACTGCCGCCATCCCCGCAGCCGCGATGCCGGCACCCATGACGCCGCCCACGACCGAGTGTGTGGTCGATACCGGTGCGCCCACCCATGTGGCCAGATTGACCCACAGGGCCGACGAGATCAGCGCGGCCATCATGGCCCAGATGAACACTTGGGAATCCGCGACCGACGCGGGGTCGATGATCCCTTTCGAGATGGTCGATACCACATCGCCACCAGCCAGAAGGGCACCGGCACTTTCGCAAATGGCAGCAATGATGATCGCACCGCCCATGCTCAGCGCCTTGGCCCCGACGGCGGGGCCCATATTGTTGGCAACGTCATTGGCCCCGATGTTCACCGCCATATAGGCCCCGAAGGCCGCGGCGGCGATCACCACATAGTTGGACGGCTGCGCGCCAAAGAACAGACCGGCGACCAGCGCGGCCAATACGATGAAGGCAAGGGCAATGCCAAATCCGACCATAGGGCGCGCCACATAGGTCGCGGCCTGTTCCACCCGCGAGATGCGGTTCAGGTCAGAATCCAGTGTTTTCCACTGTTGGCCTTTGGGTCCGTCGGTCATTGCTGCCTCATTTTCTAAAACCATGCGCTCGTGGCACAGTGAAAACGGTTTCGCAAGGCCGCACGGGGGGCTATCGGGGCGTGGCGACTAGAGGTTCAGAAGGATTTCGCGCAAATCAGGCTCTGCCACCAGTTCGGCGGCTTCCTTCGGGGGCATCCAGCGGCGGGTGCGCAGGTCGACCTCGGGGTATTCATCCTCGATGTGGCGGACGCGGGTCAGGTAGACCTGTGCGATGACGGGCGTGGTCATCCCTTCGGACAGGCCCTTGTCATAGTCATAATACCCGATCGGCTCGCTTTCGATATCGGCCTTGGACACGCCTGCCTCTTCCCATGCTTCGCGCAGGGCGGCACCGGCACCGTCCAGTCCGTCAATCGGCCAGCCTTTCGGCACGATCCACCGGCCGGTGTCACGGCTGGTGATCATCAGGACTTCTTTACCTTCGGGGGTTTCACGGTAGCACAATGCGGCGACCTGAATACGTTTGGGGCGGCGCCAGATGGGGAGGATCATCCCCTCCCACGCGCGTTTGAGTTCATGTATCATAATTAAAACGTTAACCTGTAACTTCGTTGTTCTTGCTTTTATCCGGTCATCGTAGCTGAAAAAGAGACGAGAATCAATTTCACCCCCGCAAACCCTTGTGCAGCGGCGGTGTGCATCCCACTGTTTGATGGACCTTATAGGAGACTTAGCGCGATGGCCGCAGATTTAAAGACCGCAGATATTGGCGTTTATGGTCTGGGGACGATGGGCAGTGCGCTGGCGCTTAATCTGGCCGAGCAGGGGTTCCGTGTGGCGGTCAGCAACCGCGAAGCCGATTGGATCGCGCCCTTTCTGGAGGAGGCCGGACCGCTGGCGGGTCACCTCTCGGGCCACGCGACGCTTGAGGATTTTGTCGACAGTATCGCGCAGCCGCGCAGCATCTTGTTCATGATCCCGTCGGGTGCTCCGATGGATGCGATGATCGACGCGGTGATGCCGCTGCTGGATGAGGGCGACACCATCATTGATGGCGGCAACGCCGATTTCCACGACACCCGACGCCGCGCCGCGGCCTTTGACGGTACGGGGCGGCATTTCGTCGGCATGGGCGTGTCGGGCGGCGAAGAGGGTGCGCGCCACGGCCCGTCGATGATGGTGGGTGGTACCGATCACAGCTGGACCCAGCTGCGCCCCATGCTCAGCGCGATTGCGGCCAAGTTTCAGGGCGCGCCTTGCGTCGATCATCTGGGGCCGGACGGGGCGGGGCATTTCGTCAAGACCGTGCATAACGGGATCGAATATGCCGACATGCAGATGATCGCCGAAGTCTACGGGCTGCTGCGCGACGCCGGTGGGCAAACGGCACCGCAGATCGGGGCGCTGTTTGAAAGCTGGCAGAAAGGGCCGCTCAGCTCTTACCTGATCGAGGTGTCTGCCGCCGCGCTGCAAACCGTGGATGCCGAGAGCGGGACGCCAATGGTGGATCTGATCCTTGATAAGGCGGGTCAGAAAGGCACGGGCCGCTGGACCCTGATCGAGGCGCTGAAGCTTGGCCAGTCGGCCAGCACGATCGAGGCGGCCGTCGGTGCCCGTGGCTGGTCGAGCGAGAAAGCCTTGCGGGTCGCGGCGGCGCCGCTCTTGCCGGATGCGGTGACCGGCGGCACGCTGCCAACCGAGGATGAGATGAAATCGGCCCTGCTGGCCGCGCGCATCCTGGGTCACGCGCAGGGGTTCCGCGTTTTGTCTGCCGCCTCTGACGAATTCGGCTGGCAGCTGGATATGGCCCGCATTGCAGAGATCTGGCGTGCGGGCTGTATCATCCGGTCAGCCTTGCTGGACGATCTGGCCGATGCGTTCCACGCAGGATTGCCCGAGGGGGCCTTGATCCTCGCCCCCGCCATCCGCGATATGCTGGGCGATCACCTTGCTGGCCTGCGCAAGACCGTCGCCGCCGGGGTGAGCCTGGGCGTGCCCATGCCCGCGCTAAGCGCGTCACTGGCGTGGTATGACAGCATCCGAACCGCACGCGGGTCTGCGAATTTGATCCAGGCGCAGCGCGACTTTTTCGGCGCGCACGGGTTTGAACGCGGCGATATCGCGGGGGCGCACCACGGGACATGGAACGCGATCCGGCGCGACTAGGGCGCTGGTTTAGCCACGGCGCAGGGACGATTGTGCGAAAGGGTCTGTCTCGTAGGTGACATGCGACAGATACAGACCCTGCGGCGGGGCGACGGGGCCGCAGGCTTGACGGTCCCGCGCAGCGAGCATCTGTTTCACATCGTCGGGCGCAAATGATCCGGCCCCGACGCGTTCAAGCGTGCCCACGATGCTGCGCACCTGATTGTGCAGGAACGACCGCGCGCGCACGTCGAACTGCACCTCGACACCGCCGCCGACGGGATGCTCTGTCATATCCACGCGGTCCAGCGTTTTGACCGGCGTTTGCGCCTGACAGATGGTCGAGCGGAAGGTGGTGAAATCATGCTCGCCGATCAGATGGGTCGCGGCCTCGCGCATGCGGTCGATGTCCAGCGGCTTCTTGACCTGCCAGACCAGCCCCGCCTGATGTGTCGCCGGAGGGCGACGTACCAGCACACGAAACAGATACCGGCGTTCGAGCGCGGAAAAGCGGGCGTGAAAGTCATCATCCACCGCGACGCAATCGACGATCGCAATGGGCAGTGGTTTCAGATGATAGTTGATCGCCTCGGACAGGCGGAACGGGGTCCAGTCACGTTCCATATCGCAATGGGCGACCTGCGCCAGCGCGTGGACACCGGCGTCGGTGCGCCCTGCGGCGGCGATGTTATGGGCGCGCGGTTCGATCTTGGCCAAGGCGTCCTCTATCGCGCCTTGGACCGACGCAAGGTCGATCTGGCGTTGCCAGCCGACAAAAGGTGCGCCGTGGTATTCGATTTTCAGGGCATAGCGTTGCATGGCGGGCGTTTACCCTGAGGGTGGCCATCTGGCAATCCCTGACCCGCGTGCCTATGTTAGAGCTTAACGACAGGTGAAGGCGGGCACGGGCTTTGGTACTCTCAAGAATTGCCGATGGCATATGGCGGCAGGTGGAAAATGTGCAGGACGGCGTGTCCGAGACGTTTTTCGAGCCTGTGATCCGTCTGGGCGTGACCGGTTTGGCGCGCTCCGGCAAGACCGTGTTTATCACCTCGCTTGTGGCGAACCTGCTGGATCGCGGGCGGATGCCGGGGCTGCTTGCGGCCTCCGAAGGGCGGATCGAGGCGGCGTTCTTGCAGCCGCAGCCCGACGATACCGTGCCGCGGTTCGAATATGAAAACCACCTTGCTGCGCTGACGGGGCCCACGCCGCATTGGCCCGACAGCACCCGCGCCATATCTGAGCTGCGCCTGTCCTTGCGGGTGCGGCCAAACGGCTTGCTTGCGGGGTTTCAGGGGCCGCGCACGGTGCATCTTGATATCGTGGATTACCCCGGCGAATGGCTGCTGGATCTGGCGCTGATGGATGTGGATTATGCCACGTGGTCGGCGCAGGTGCTGGCGCGGATCGCCAACCGCGAAGAGGCCGCGGGCTACCGCGCGCTGGTGGAGGGGATCGACCCCGAGGCGGCGTTGGACGAACCCGTGGCTCAAGCGCTGGCCGCCAGCTTTGCCGAGTATCTGCAAACGGCACGTGCGAATGGCTATTCCGACTGCACACCGGGGCGGTTCCTGCTGCCCGGTGATCTGGCCGGATCGCCGGTGCTGACCTTTGCGCCCCTGCCGGGCGGCGAGGGGCCGCGCGGGTCACTGCTACGCGAGATGGCGCGGCGGTTCGAGGCGTATAAGCGGCGGGTGGTCAAACCGTTCTTTCGCGATCACTTTGCGCGGATCAACCGGCAGGTTGTGCTGGTGGATGCGCTTGGCGCGATCAATCAGGGCCCCCGTGCGGTCGAGGATCTGCGCGCTGCCATGAGCGATATCCTTGGCAGCTTCAAACCCGGACGCAACGGATTTCTGACGCAGCTTTTGCGCGGCAAACGGGTCGAGAAAATCCTCTTTGCCGCGACCAAGGCCGACCATTTGCACCACAGTCAGCACGCCAGCCTCACCGCGATCATGGAGGCGCTGACACGTGATGCCCGCGACCGCGCGCGCTTTGCGGGGGCTCAGACATCGGCCATGTCGCTGGCGTCTTTGCGTGCCACGACCGAAGCCACAATGACGCACAACGGCGAAACCCTAGAGGTCGTGCGCGGCAGCCTGCTGGATACCGGCAAAGAGGCCGCGTTTTATCCCGGCGAACTACCCAAAGACCCGGCACATCTTCTAAGTCCGGCGCGGGCGGGGGCGAAAAAATGGCTGGATCAGGATTATCAGATCATGCGTTTCGCGCCTGCTCGGCTGAACCTGCGCCCCGGTGACGGGCCACCGCATATCCGTCTGGACCGCGCGGCGGAATTCCTGATCGGGGATCGTCTGTGACCGGTGACGATGTGACCATCGCACCCGCGCGGGTGCTGGATGCCGGCCGCCTGTCAGAGGTGATGGCCTGCGCCAATGCAGACCACGATTGGCTGCCTCAGGCCCACAGCCGCGCAGAAGAGATCGGCACACTGGGCGACATGATTGATGTGGGCTGGGTGCAGGTGGCGCGGACCGAGGGGCATGTTGTGGGCTTTCTTGCACGGCGTGCGGCCGAGATTCACGGGCTGTATCTGCACCCCAAGGCCCAAGGCAAAGGCATCGCGCAGCGTTTGCTGAACGGGGCCAAGGCGCAAAGCGATCGGCTCGCGCTGTGGAGTTTCGAGGCGAACCTGCGTGCGTCGCGGTTCTACCGTGCCGCGGGCTTTATCGAGGTGGCGCGCAGCGACGGGGCAGGCAATGATTTCGGGCTGCCCGATGTACGGTTTGAGTGGATGAAAGGGGCGGCGTGATGGCCAAGGGTCCGGTGCTATTCGATCTTGAAGAAGACACAACCGCGCGGCCTTCGGTATCGGATGCGCCGCCGGTGCCCGATGTGGGGGCACCCGCGCCGCAAGGGCAGGCGATGCAGATCGCGGCACGGCTGGCCGCGCGCAAGCCGTCAAAGCTGGTGCGTCTGTTCTGGTGGCTGCTGACCACGCTGATCGGCGCGCTGGTGTCCATTGCCGCGTGGAACTTTATCATGGGGCTTCTGGCGAGCTATCCGCTGTTGGGGATGGTGATGACCGTGCTTATTGGTGCGGTGCTGTTGGTTCTGGTACTGCTCTGTCTGCGTGAATTGGCGGCGTTTAGCCGTTTGGCGCGGCTTGACGGTTTGCATCACGATGTGGGCGAGGCGCTGGCGCAGAATGATCTGACGGCGGCGCGGGCTGTGACGGACCGGCTGGTCGGCCTGTATCAGGGCCGCGAGGATACCCGCTGGGGCCGCGACCGTCTGGCAGAGCTGCGCGGCGATCAGTTGGATGCGCAGACCTTGCTGGCGCTGACCGAGGCAGAGCTGTTAGGCCCTCTCGACATCGCCGCCAGCCGCGAGGTCGAGGCGGCGGCCCGTCAGGTCGCGACGGTGACAGCGCTGGTGCCCCTGGCGCTGGCCGATGTGGTCGCGGCGATGACCAGCAACCTGCGCATGATCCGCCGCGTCGCCGAGATATACGGCGGGCGCTCGGGCTTCTTTGGGTCGTGGCGTCTGACGCGGGTGGTGCTGTCGCATCTGGTGGCGACAGGGGCCGTGGCAGTGGGCGACGACATGCTGGAACCGATCCTTGGCGGAACGATGCTGGCAAAACTGTCGCGCCGCTTTGGCGAAGGGCTGGTGAACGGTGCGTTGACTGCCCGCGTTGGCGTCGCCGCGATGGAGGTTTGTCGCCCCATGCCGTTCTCGGAAGCGCGCCGCCCCAAGGTGCGCAGCATCATCAAACGCGCGCTGTCGGGGCTGTTTTCCAAAGGCAGCTAGATGCCGGGGCGAGGGGGCTTGTCGGTCGATCTGCTGCGGCCTATAAGGCTGCATATGACCCGGAACTCCGCGATCATTATTCGAATTATTTTCCCGGCGCTCTGATTGACGAGACGCCGGGCAGAGGTGCTTGAGTTTTTCGCACCGCATCCGAAGATTCACCATTCCGAAATACCGTTGCCAAAGGACGCCCGCCATGTGCGCCGACACCCCCGAAACGCTTGACTATAAATCCACGCTGAACCTGCCAAAAACCGATTTCCCGATGCGCGCGGGCCTGCCCAAACGCGAACCCGAATGGCTGGAGCGGTGGGAAAAGATCGGCGTCTATGACCGCCTGCGCGAAAAGCAGGGGCGCAAGCCCTTTACGCTGCACGACGGCCCGCCCTATGCGAATGGCAACCTGCATATCGGCCACGCGCTGAACAAGACGATCAAGGATATGATCGTGCGGTCGCACCAGATGATGGGCTTTGACGCGCGCTATATCCCCGGTTGGGATTGCCACGGTCTGCCCATCGAATGGAAGATCGAGGAACAGTACCGCCAGAAGGGCCGCGACAAGGACGATGTGCCGATCAATGATTTCCGCGCCGAATGCCGCAAGTTCGCCGCCGGCTGGGTCGATGTCCAGCGCGAGGAATTCAAACGTCTGGGCATCACCGGCAACTGGGCTGATCCCTATCTGACGATGGATTTCCACGCGGAGCGTGTGATCGCCGAAGAGTTCATGAAGTTCCTGATGAACGGCACGCTTTATCAAGGCTCCAAGCCCGTGATGTGGTCGCCGGTTGAAAAGACCGCGCTGGCCGAGGCCGAGGTCGAATACCACGACAAGGAAAGCTTTACGATCTGGGTGAAGTTCAAGGTTGTTGGCACGGATGACGCCAGCCTTGACGGCGCTCACGTCGTGATCTGGACCACGACGCCCTGGACCATGCCGTCCAACAAGGCCGTCGTCTATGGCGAAGATATCTCTTACGGTCTGTACGAAGTCACCGGCCGCCCCGAGGAATCCTGGGTCACCATCGGTGATCGCTATCTGCTGTCGGACAGCATGGCGATGGATGTGTTCGGGCGTGCGCGTCTGGATGACACCATGGTGCGCCGTTTGCGGGATGTGACGCAGGACGAGCTGGCAAAGATTAAGCTGCAGCACCCGCTGGCGGGGGCCGAAGGCAGCAATGGCGAATGGGACGATCTGCGCGACTTCCGCGCCGCTGATTTCGTGACCGACACCGAAGGCACGGGCTTTGTCCATTGTGCGCCGTCGCATGGTCTTGAGGAATATGAACTTTACCGCGGTCTGGGGATGCTGGATCAGGTGATCACCTATAACGTGGTCGAAGACGGGTCTTTCCGCGCCGATCTGCCGTTCTTTGGCGGCAAGAAGATCCTCAAGCCCAACGGCAAGGAAGGCGACGCCAACACGGCCGTGATCAACAAGCTGGTCGAGGTCGGCGGGCTGCTGGCGCGCGGCAAGATCAAGCACAGCTATCCGCATTCCTGGCGCTCCAAGGCTCCGGTCATCTACCGCAACACGCCGCAGTGGTTTGCCGCGATCGACCGTCCCGTTGGCGACGGGCAGGACACATTCGGCAAGACCATCCGTGAACGCGCCCTGACCGAGATCGACAACGTCAACTGGGTGCCCAAAAAGGGCCGCAACCGTCTGCATTCGATGATGGAGGCACGCCCTGACTGGGTGCTGTCGCGTCAACGGGCCTGGGGCGTGCCGCTGACCTGCTTTACCAAAAACGGCGCGCTGCCAACGGATGAAGACTTCTTGCTGCGCAACCCAGAGGTCAACCAGCGCATTGTCGAAGCGTTCGAGGCTGACGGTGCGGATGTCTGGTACGAAGATGGCGCGAAAGAGCGGTTCCTTGGCGGCATCGTGAACCCCGACGACTATACCCAAGTGTTTGACATTCTGGACGTGTGGTTCGATTCCGGTTCGACCCACGCCTTCGTTCTGCGCGACCGTGAGGATGGCTCGGAAGACGGTATCGCGGATGTCTATATGGAAGGCACGGACCAGCACCGCGGTTGGTTCCATTCGTCGCTGCTGCAATCCGTGGGCACCACGGGCCGCGCGCCTTATCGTAACGTGGTGACGCATGGGTTCACGCTGGATGAGAAGGGCATGAAGATGTCCAAATCCATCGGCAACACCATCGTTCCCGAAAAGGTCGTGCAGCAATATGGCGCGGATATCCTGCGTCTGTGGGTGGCGCAGACGGACTATACTGCGGATCAGCGGATCGGGCCGGAAATCCTGAAAGGCACCGCCGACAGCTACCGCCGTCTGCGCAACACCATGCGTTATATGCTGGGCGCTCTGTCGGACTTTACCGATGCCGACCGGACAGAGCCTGCAGATATGCCAGAGCTTGAACGCTGGGTGCTGCACCGTGTAGCTGAACTGGATCAGGTCGTGCGCGAAGGCTATGCGCGCTACGACTTCCAAGGCGTGTTCCAGGCGGTGTTCACCTTCGCCACCGTTGATCTGTCCGCGTTCTATTTCGACGTGCGCAAGGATGCGCTGTATTGCGACGGCGACACGCTGCGCCGCCGTGCTGCGCGCACGGTGCTGGATATCCTGTTCCACCGTCTGACGACGTGGCTGGCCCCTGTGCTGGTGTTCACCATGGAAGAAGTCTGGCTTGAACGGTTCCCCGGCGACGAAAGCTCGGTTCACCTGACGGATATCCCTGAAACGCCCAAGGCGTGGCTGGATGCCGATCTGGCGGCAAAATGGGCCAAGGTGCGTGCCGCGCGGCGGGTTGTGACCTCGGCTTTGGAAGTGCAGCGGGTCGAGAAGGTCATCGGGGCCTCGCTTGAGGCCGCACCTATGGTGTTTGTTGCCGATGACGCTCAGCGGGCGGCGCTTGAAAGCGTTGCGTTCGAGGATGTCTGTATCACGTCAGCCATTGCCATCACCGGCGATGACGCCCCGGCAGAGGCGTTCCGTATGCCAGAGACCGACGGCGTTGCCGTGGTGTTCGAGAAAGCGTCGGGCGAGAAATGCGCACGCTGCTGGAAGGTACTGCCGGATGTCGGCACCCATGATCACGCGGGCGTTTGTGCCCGGTGTGACGAGGCTGTGTCCTAAGATGACGCCGCGCCGCTTGATCCGGAAACTCGGGTGAAGCGGCGCAGCGTCCCCACGCGCTTTGGCACCTTGGTCGTGACCGAGGATACGGGCGCGATTACCCACCTGCATTGGGGGCAGGATACCCTTCATCAAGACAAAAGCGCACTGCTGGATGAGGCGGAGGCGCAGCTGCGTGCCTATGATGCGGGGCGGCGGACACAGTTCATTTTGCCACTGCGCATTGGCGGAAGTGCCACGTTGCAAGCGGTCTGCGCCGAGATGTCGGAGATCCCCTTTGGCGATACAGTGACCTACGGCGACATCGCGACCAAACTGGCGATCCCGGCGCAAGTGGTGGGGCAGGCCTGCGGGCAGAATCCTGTACCTGTCATTGTGCCGTGCCACCGTGTGATGGGGGCTAAGGGGTTGACCGGATACTCGGGTGCTGGCGGGGTAGAGACCAAGATCGCCCTGCTACGCCACGAAGGGGCGGCGGGACTGCTTATCTAGTTTAGAGGTTTCGTGCTGCTGCCTTGGCCCTGCGCGCCTGTATCAGGCCTCGCGGTCGTAAAGATGCTGCTGCGCGACACCGGCAAACATCAGATAGACGCTGGTGATGATCAGGCCCCAATGGGCCCAGCTTTGCGGGTGAAAATCGACCCACGCGGCCCAACCGGCAAAGAAGGTCCAGCCCAATGCCATGGGCAGGGTGACCACGCGCCAACGCTCTGTCCGGACGGGGTGCACGAATTTCAGCGGGGCGAACATGGTAATGGCCAAGACCGTGACAAGCACCAGCGACACCCACCATGGCGGCGACAGGGCAAAGAGCACCAGTACCAGCATGTTCCAGCATCCGGGGAAGCCCCAGAACGAGTTGTCCTTGGTTTTCATGCGTGTGTCGCAGAAATACATGGCGCTGGTGAAGGTGACGATGATGATCATGACCCAACCGCTCCACCCGTCCATGAGGCCGGAATGGAATAGCGCAAAGGCCGGAATAAACACATAGGTGAGATAATCGATGATCAGATCAAGCAGCACGCCGTCGAATTCGGGCGCGTTGGTTTTTACGTCGTATTTACGCGCCAGCGGCCCGTCGATCCCGTCGACAAAGAAGGCGACAACCAGCCAGAGAAACATCATATCCCAGCGTTCGTCGGCGGCAGCAAGCATGGCCAGCATGGCGAAAATCGCACCCGTCGCAGTGAACAGATGGACTAGAAGGGCACGGGAATGAATATTCATATGCGACAGATGACAAATCTTTTCGACGGATGCAAAAGGAAAAGCGTGTGTTGCCGCGCAGGCTTGGGTTGACCCCGCTCGCGATTCCGCCTAAAGCCAGCAAACCAATTTCAGGGTTTGCCGTAGCGCGGCCCATATGGGTATTGCACCGGATCGCCGGAAATGCCCCGCAGCAAAAGGATAGACCCATGTCGCGCGTTTGCGAATTGACCGGAAAAGGCCCGATGACGGGCAACAACGTAAGCCACGCCAAGAACCGTACACGTCGTCGGTTCTTGCCAAACCTGAACGATGTCACCCTGCAGTCCGAAGCACTGGGCCGCGGTTTCAAGTTCCGCATCTCGGCAGCTGCTTTGCGCACTGTTGACCACCGCGGTGGCTTGGACAAGTTCATGGCGAAGGCTAAGGACACTGAACTGTCCGTCAACGCGTTGAAAGTTAAGAAAGCAATTGCAAAGTCCAGCGCCACAGCCGAAGCGCTGTCGTAAGACTTTCCAATCGTTACGATGTTGTAGCCCTGGCCCTCGGCCGGGGCTGCGTCGTTTTGGGCTGGTGCTTTTTCAAGCGCTTCGTCTAGGGTGCGGCCCATGATCCTGCGTTCCCTCTCGGCTTTGGTTCTGGCGTTGATGCTGGCCCTCACGGGTCAAAGCATGGCTGTCGCGCGCGGGGCCTCTGCGGCTACGGGGCAGATGGTGTTGTGCACCGGTGCGGGCCCTGTAGCGATTTATGTGGATGCGCAGGGCAAGCCGACCTCGGCCCCGCATATCTGCCCCGATTCGGCGCTTAACGTTGCAATGGCAGGCGCGGTGGTTCTGGCGGCCGCACCGATGCGGATCGTGACTTTTGTCGCGCCGGCGGTGCATGTCCTGACAGCCGATGTGCCGCGACGTAAAACGCGCCACGACCCAAGGGCCCCGCCTGTCGCTGTCTGTCCCACACCCTTCACAGACATTTTGAATATGACGACAGGATATCCCAATGACACCTGCTTTGCTGACCCGCGCTGTCTGCGCATTGTTTCTCTTTTCCGCCCCTCTCGCTGCCGAGGGCATCATGGTAGATGACGCCTACATCCGCAGCTCGACCGCGAAATCCACCTCCGGTGCGGCGTTTATGGTGGTGATGAACCACTCTGGCGCGGATGACCGTTTGATCGGGGCGTCCTCTGACGTGGCCGAGAAGGTCGAATTGCATTCCCACACCTCTGACGACAATGGCGTCATGCGGATGGGCGAGATCGAAGGCGGCGTGGCCATTGCGGCGGATGACATGCACGCCTTCAAACGCGGCGGCGACCACCTGATGTTCATGGGCCTGAAAGGCCCGCTGGAGCAGGGCGCGATGGTGCCCGTCACACTTGAGTTCGAAAAAGCCGGTGCGGTCGAGATCGAGGTGATGGTCGATCAGGACCGTAAGCCGAACCATGGCAAGATGAAGCATGACCACGGTGATATGAAGCACGACCGCGGTGATATGGATCACACCGGTCACGAGATGCCGAAAGACTGAGCCTTTTCGCCCCCATGAATGGTAGCGGCCCGATCTGTGTTAAAACGCGGGCCGTTGCTGGGGTGGGGCGCTCAAGAGTTGCTCCACCCAATCGGTGACCACACGTGTCGCCGGACCGGTGCGGTGTTCGGCGAACTGGTTCCCCACGGCCGAACGTTCGAGGTTCAGCTCTACCGTATGGGCCCCGTTGCGCCGCGCCTCTGCCACGAAACCGGCGGCGGGGTAGACGTTGCCAGAGGTGCCGATGGCTGCAAAGATATCGGCCTCGGCCAGATGGTCAAAAATCTCGTCCATGTCATAGGGCATTTCGCCGAACCAAACGATGTCGGGCCGCGCGGCTGGGGCATTGCAGGCGGGGCAGGGATCACCAACGGCCATGACCATAGGTGCGGGCCAACGGTGGTCGCAGGCAGCGCAGAGCGCCGAATTCAGCGCGCCGTGCATATGGATCACCCGCGCGCCGCCCTGTTCGTGCAGATCATCGACATTCTGCGTCACAATCACCACCTGTCCGGCATAATTCGCCTGCAGTCTGGCCAGCGCTTGATGCGCGGCGTTCGGTGATACCTCTGCCGCCTGTTTGCGGCGACCGTTATAGAAATCCACAACCAGTTGCGGGTCGCGGGCAAAGCCTTCGGGAGTGGCGACGTCCTCGACCCGGTGCTGCGCCCAAAGCCCGTCTTCGGCGCGGAAGGTATCAATGCCGCTTTCCGCAGAAATGCCCGCGCCGGTCAGAATGACGATCTTGCTCATGTCAGCCCCTTTGTTTTACGCGCCAAGTGAACCAGCCGCGCAGCTTTTGCGCAAGCGGTCAGCCCTCTAACGCCTCGAAGCTGGAAGAAAGCCACGGCAACTGCGCCACCGTTGGCGCGATCATGTGGGACCGAAGCAGTTGCCGCATCGTGTCGGCAATATTCTGCGGCACCGGCCCCGTCCAGTCTGACCCCGCAAACAGCGAGATCTGTCGCGTTAATCCGGGCGTGGGGAGCGGGTGCACCGCAAGCTGCTGGTGAAACCGCTCTGCGCGGCAATAGCCGAAGGGCGTCGTGATGGCCCAGCCGATGCCCCGTGCCACCATCGCCATCAGGGCGAGATGGCTGCCGATCTCGAATTGCGAAGGCAGGGTGATAT
Organism: Sulfitobacter sp. SK025; assembly: GCF_003352105.1. Lineage (NCBI taxonomy): Bacteria > Pseudomonadati > Pseudomonadota > Alphaproteobacteria > Rhodobacterales > Roseobacteraceae > Sulfitobacter > Sulfitobacter sp. SK025. The sequence continues at coordinate 958,241 of NZ_CP025808.1, forward strand.
TGCTGCGCGTCAGGTGGTTGTTGATCTGGTCGGCGATCAACTGGTCTGCCGCGTACTTAACGAAGGGCAGGGCGGATCGCCCCGTCATCAGCGCGGCGCTGTCGCCGTCAAAGCTGGCGGGGGTGACGATCACAAAGGGATCGCGGGCCAGAGGAATCTCGATCAGCCCGCTTTTGGCATCCCCGCTGGTGGCGGCAATGGCGATATGAAGCGATTTGTCCTGCACCGACTGGATCAGCCCCTTGCTGCCGTCGGTCACCATGCGAAAGCGACAGCCTGCCATACTGTCGGCCAGTAGGGTCGCCAGACGCGGGGTGACATCGTTGTCAAAGTCGTCGATCACGCCAAGGCTCAGGTCGCTGAGGTTGGCAAGATCCATGACCGTCAGCTCGGATTGCGCGAGCCGGATATGGGTCAGCGCCGCGCCGCTGTGCCGCAGAAAGCTTTCGCCCGCCGCGGTCAGGCGCATGGGGCGCGTGCTATGGTCGATCAGGGCGGTGCCCATGGCGGCTTCTAGGTTGCTGATCTGCTGGCTCACGGCGGGTTGGCTTAACCCTGTCAGCGTCGCGGCCTGTGCGACCGATCCACGGCTGGCCAAAGCCTCGAACACCTCTATACCGCGCAGGGTGATGCCCTTTTTAATCATGATGCTCGCCCCCTTCGTTCTTTCCAATTTTGTGAAGCATGCCCGATAAATTGGCAAGCTTGTCGCGGATCATGCACCCATAGTTTCACAAAAGTGAAATGAGCCCTGGGGTGGGGTGGTGGTACTTGAAGCTTGGCTGCGCGCGGCGCACCATAAGGGAAATCACGCACCCGGAGGCCCCATGAAAATCGCAACCGCCGCATACCCGCTGGATGTCCTGACCAGCTGGGCGCAATATGAAGACAAGCTTGCAGGCTGGGTCGCGACGGCGGCCGCCAGCGGGGCAGAGCTGTTGGTTTTTCCCGAATATGGCGCGATGGAGTTGGCGACGCTCGCTGGCCTTGACGTGGCGGGCAATCTTGAGGCGTCGCTGTTTGCAGTCTCTGACCGGTTGGCGGATGCGGATGCGGCGCATCAAAAGCTGGCGGCGGAATATGGCGTGCATATCGTTGCGGCATCGGGGCCCGCGGTGACGCCTGCCGCTGCCCGTCCGGTGAACCGCGCACGTCTGATCACCCCTTCAGGTCAAGTCGGGGTGCAGGACAAGCAGATCATGACCCGATTCGAACGCGAGGTCTGGGGCGTCGTCGGCGGGGAGCCTCTGCGCATCTTTGAGACAACATTGGGCAAGATCAGCATCCTCATCTGCTATGATAGCGAGTTTCCCCTGCTGGGCCGTGCTCTTGCCGATTGCGACATCATCGCCGTGCCGAGCGTGACGGAGGCGCTGGCAGGCTATTGGCGTGTCCGTATCGGATCCATGGCGCGGGCACTGGAAAATCAATGCGTTACGGCCATGTCATCCTGCATCGGCCCTGCGGATTGGTCAGAGGCGCTTGGCACATCTTACGGGGCAGGCGGCATCTTCTGCCCGCCGGATGTGGGCTTTCCATCCACCGGTGTCCTTGCCGCCGCAGAGATCAACGTGCCCGGCTGGACCTTCGCCGAGGTCGACATCGCCCAGATCAGCCGCGTGCGCGCAGACGGGGTGGTGTTGAACCGAAACCACTGGGAGGATCAGTTCGGGCGTGACGCAACGGCCATAAACGTGCCTTTGATGTGAATACCCCTTGAAAAAAGGGAAAATTGCGCCCATTTAAGCCTGCGTCCTGAAATTGCAGGGCAAAGTGTTCAAGGAGAGACCATGGCCAAGGAAGACACGCTCGAATTCCCCGGTATCGTGAAAGAACTTCTGCCGAACGCGACGTTCCGGGTCGAGCTTGAAAACGGCCATGAGATCATCGCACATACGGCAGGAAAGATGCGCAAGAACCGCATCCGTGTTCTGGCTGGCGATAAGGTACAGGTGGAAATGACCCCCTATGATCTGAGCAAAGGCCGGATCAATTACCGCTTTAAATAATACGCTTTTCCGAGAATCACCTGGTGGTTTTCGGGCAGCGATCTAGGATCGCATATGAGTTTTATCCTCGGATCAGGAAGTCCGCGCCGCAAGGAATTGCTGGCGCAAATCGGCGTCGTGCCTGACGATATTCGCGCGCCCGATATCGACGAAACCCCCCATGCCGCCGAACTGCCGCGCCCCTATTGTGCGCGTATGGCCCGTGAAAAAGCCGCCGCGGTGCAGGCGGGGGCCGATGATATCGTGCTGTGTGCCGATACCACCGTCGCGGTGGGGCGGCGAATCCTGGGCAAACCCGCGGATGAAGCAGAGACGATCCGTTTCCTGCGCCTCATGTCGGGGCGTCGCCACAAGGTTATCACGGCAGTCGCGGTCAAGCGCGGCGACAAGCTGTGGCAGCGCGATGTGGTCAGCACCGTCCGCATGAAACGACTGTCGGACGCCGAGATCACGGCCTATCTGGCAACCGGGGACTGGCAGGGCAAAGCCGGCGGCTATGGTATTCAGGGCCCGGCAGGTGCCCTTATCCCGTGGATCAGCGGATCATTCACCGGCATTGTCGGCCTGCCACTGGCCGAAACCGCAAACCTGCTGCGTGCTGCAGGATATGTTTTCGCAGGAGAGACCTCATGAAGGGCCGTACGATCGTTCTGGACCATTTTGGCGACATCGAAGCCGCCGCGCTGATCGTGGACGGCAAGCTGGATGACCTTCTGATCGACAGCGACGGCCCGCGCCCCGGCACGATCTACCGCGCCATCGCGGATCGTCCGGTCAAGGGGCAGGGGGGGATGTTCCTGAAAACGCCCGACGGCTCTGCGTTTCTGCGCCAGATCAAGGGGCTCGCACCGGGGCAACCCATTCTCGTGCAGGTGTCCGGCTATGCTGAACCCGGCAAGGCCGTTCCCGTCACCCAGAAGCTGCTGTTCAAAAGCCGCTATGCTATCGTGACGCCAGGCGCACCCGGCACCAATATCTCGCGTAGTATCCGCGACGAGGAAGAACGCGACCGGCTGCTCGAAATCGCGCACGAAGCGTCCGACGGGGCCGCACATGGCCTGATTCTCCGGTCCTCTTGCGCTGGCGCGGATGCCGATGACATCGCCGATGATATCGACGCGATGCTGGCGCTGGCGGACAAGGTATTGGACGACCCATCCACCGACATGGAGGTCCTGTCCGAAGGCGATGGTCCGCATATTCTGGCTTGGCGCGACTGGGTCGAGCCCGCCGACGTCGTGACCGACCCAGGTGGTTTTGAAACCCATGGCGTGTTGGACACTGTCGACAGCCTCTCGCAGCCGCGCGTCGCGCTTGACGGTGGTGCCTTTCTGTTTGTGGAACCCACCCGTGCGTTGGTGGCCGTTGATGTGAACACCGGTGCGGACGTGTCCCTTGCTGCCGGGATCAAAGCGAATATGGCCTGTGCCCGCGCCTTGCCCCGTGCCCTGCGTCTGCGCGGGTTGGGCGGGCAGATCACGCTTGACCTTGCGCCCATGCCCAAAAAAGATCGCCGCCCGTTCGAGACCGCGTTGCGCCAGGCCTTCCGCGCCGACGACGTGGAAACGACGCTGGTCGGCTGGACCCCGCTGGGCCACTACGAACTGCAACGCAAACGCGCCCGTATGCCTTTGGCCGAGGTTCTGAAGTGACCTGCCCGATCTGCGACCGTGAAACCTCTCCCAAGTATCGCCCCTTCTGTTCCGGGCGCTGCGCTGACGTGGATCTGGCCAAGTGGCTGAACGGCAGCTACGCGACCCCCAGCCGCGACCCCCAGGATATCGAGGCCGCAATCGAAGCCACCGAGGCCGCTTTGAACGCCCCCGACAAGCCGCATTAGAATTTTCCGAAAAAACCTTTGCCAAACATGGCAAAACCCTCTGGACACCCCCGCCGCAAACTCCTAGAACCCGCACACCCGACCACTACGGTGGTCTCCGGTGCCCGGGTAGCTCAGGGGTAGAGCAGTGGATTGAAAATCCTCGTGTCGGTGGTTCGATTCCGCCCCTGGGCACCATTTAAACAGCTAACACATTGGTAATGCTTCAGCTTTTAGCCACTGCTAGGAGCCGTAGACCATGTCGGAGACCATTTGCCCCCCGTTCACTTTCGTTAAGGGTGGGGTCTATTACTTCAGCCGACGCATTCCGAAAGAGCTGAAGTCTCATTATTTGGCGCAGGCCACGACCAAACCACCGGCTGTTCAAACCCGTGCAACTGTCACTCCCTTTGTAAGGGCGGCCCACCCGCCGTTTGCCTCAGCCCGAGCCAAAGCTTCCGATCATTTCGGGTCCGCCAAGGCGACGCTCAGCGGAACCGAAGCCATTTGAACTACCATCCAAGGCCAAGCTCATCACGAGTATCCGGGTGTCGGAGAGGAGATCCAGTTTAAGTGGCTACGTGGCAGCTTTGTCCCGCGTTGGGTCAGTTCGGCCCGCATCACGTTTTGCTCTTGCAGCAAAGGTCGGCAATGTCGGCTGCGACCGCAGCATCGAAGGACTGGGACGGATGTGGGCTCTGGGCCGTTCGCTGCGTCCGACACGATGGGTGGCTTATGCACTTTGACGGTAGGTGCGAAGATTCCCTATAAAGGTAGGGAGATCGGCTATTTAGCTTTAGATCGCCGAACGAACGGAGAATTTGCCCCGCAACCCTTCGCTTACGTCATCGCGCGCTGGCGGCGGCGTTGTTGGGTTGACCACAGACGGTACACCTCAAGAACGGCCAGAGGCGCAAAATGCACGAGAGCCGCGCCGACGCCGCCCCAATCGTGCAGGGCAGCCCAGTGGATGAGGGTTAGTATAGCCGCAGCATAGACAAACTGCTGTAGCTTTTTCCACGACCGCCCAAGGCGGCGCACCCATGCGTCTGTCGACGTAACAGCCAATGGCACAAAGATAAGAAAGGCGATCCAGCCGGTCCAGATGTACAGCTTTGATACCTCGTTGCCAGTGAAGGCTATGGCGCCTTCATCAATGAGGTAAAGCACCGTGTGGGCCAGCGCGTAGAAGAACGCGGCCACGCCAAGATAGCGCCGACGCTTCATCAGCCAGCGCGGCCAGCTCGCATCGCGAAAAAGCATCATCAGCGGGGTGATCATCATCGCGATGATCATGAACCGCGCGGCGAACTCACCGGTGGGATGCAAAAGAGTTTTGACCGCGTCCGGCGCGCCGGAGGTCAGGCCAAGGGTCATTGGAATGGCGGGGAGGCTCAAGAGCGCCCAGAAGGTGAGGGGGTGATCCCATGTGGATTTCAGCACGCAAATATCTCCGAAAGGTTGGTCGTTCTACGCGGGTCGCCCCGCGTATCTGTGGCGATCAGCATAACAGCGAGGTGAAATAATCTTCCCAGCTTTGATGCGGGCGTCCGGTCGCGGCTTCATAATCGCCGGAGGCGTCAAAGGCGCCGCGGCGGATACCGTCGTAGATGCCGCCGATAATCGGGCCGATAAAATCGCCAAGCTCGGCGGTGCGGTCAGCGACATAGTCTTCGGCCGACATGCCGCGATAGGTAAGCGCGGTGCCATATGCGGCGTTCATATACTGCGTTAGTTCCGCCTGAGTGATCGGCGTGCCGTTCAAATCAAAGGTTTGACCGTTCAGCTCGTCCCGCGTCAGCAAAGCCGCATAGGCATGGGCCAATTCGGAACGGGTCGTGTAGCCGCATTTGCCGTCCCCCGCGCTGTTGGCGATCTCGCCCTTGGCGCGGTAGCTGTCGATATACTCAACGTCAGGCTCGATGTAGATGCCGTTGCGACCGATGGCCCAGTCCAGACCGCTGGCGCGGATGTCGGCCTCGGTCTGGCGGTTGCTCTGCACGACGGGTGAGAAGGCGGTCCCAACTTCGGGACCTTGAATGCTGGTGTAGACGATCTTGCGAATGCCGGCGGCCTTGGCCGCCTCGATCACGTTACGGTGCTGGCCGATACGGTCTTCGGGCGGGGCCATGCCTGAGACGAGCACAAGGGCATCAACGCCCGCAAGAGAACTCCGAAGCGCGTCCGGCTGATCATAATCGCCGGGGCGCACCTCGATCCCTAACTCGGTGGCATTGCCCGGCGTCCGAGCAAGGCCGATGACCGAGGCGTGATCTGTTCGTTCTATGAGTTTACGGACGATTTCTTGACCGAGTTGTCCTGAAACGGCGGTGACAGCATAGCGCATCGGGCTCTCCTTTGACTGGGATCTCGCTGGCAGGGCCTGACGGGCCCTGCCATGTTGCGGATATTAGCCGTGGTAGGCTTTGCTGACGGCAAAGCTGTCTTCGAACCAGTGCCACAGCACCACCTGACCATCGCGGACCTTGGCACGCAGGGCAAAGGTGAAGGGGCCAGTCTCTTTGCCGGATTTCGTGGTTATGCCGCTCATCTTTCCAAAGACGGCAACGGTGTCGCCTGCGGCAAAGGCATCTGTGTTGTCCCAAGCGGTTGTCTGAAAATTCTGGCCAAAGACGCCAAGAAAGTCGAAGACTGCCTCCTTGCCGCGTGCCTCACCGATCCACGGCAAGCTTTCGTCGCCCTCGTTGTGCCAGACCATATCGTCGGCCATCAGGGCCCGCATTTTCTCCATATCGCCCGCCCCCATAGCGCCCATGAAGGCCATTACGGTGTCAAAGCTCTCTTGTGTAACTGTGTCCATGTCTTTTGCTCCTGCGTGTTGTCCGAGAATGATGGCCAGAGATGCGCCGAGTGACGTTTTCAGAAGGGTTCTGCGTTTCATGTGTCGCTCCATATCGGGTGCCCCGAAGGAATGGGGCCTTGGTTAAGTTCAAGATTTCGGGTGCCACTCCGCGCGGTACCCGAAAAGTTCGGGCCAGCTCAGCTCTCAGGCGGCGTCGGTCCAAGTGAGCTTGGGGTCTTCGCGGAAGGCAAAACGCTCGAGGTGGCTGGTAATGACCTGCACGACCTTATCGAGCGCGGCCCGGTCATCGGCTGTCGCGCTCAGTGACAACTGGCCCTTTGTTGCGGCCAGTTCACATGCCCCGAAAGGCAGTTCGATATGGCCGTTTTGGTGCGTGTGGGTGACGGGCACCTTGTGGCCGAAATGTTTGCAGAGCGTGCCCAGATAACGTTCTGCGCTTTCGGTGTTGAGATGAGTGGTCGCTTTCATGGCGGTGTTCCTCGTGTTGCAAGGAACATCTATTCCCGGCGGATTGATCGGGGTATTCATGGAATCCAGAAGTGATAGTTCCGGCAGGCCGAACAATGATCGATCATCTAAAGCATATGGCCATCTTCGCCCGGGTGGTGGACGAAGGCTCGTTCCGGGCCGCGGCGAAAGCCCTTGGCGTCGCACCGTCGCGGGTGAGTGAAACCGTCTCCGAACTCGAAGATTTCCTTGGCGTGACACTGCTTTACCGCACAACCCGCAAGATCGCGCTCAGCAACGAAGGGCGGATGTTCTACGCCCGGGTGACCGACATGCTGCGGAGCGCCGAAAGCGGATTGAATGACCTCAACGCCCTGTCGTTGGAGCCTGTGGGCGCGCTTAGGGTGTCGATCCCTGCCTTTATGTCGTCATCGACCCTGTCGACGGCGATCGCTGAATTTTCCCGTCTTCATCCGCAAGTCGCTCTGTCGTTGGCTTTTTCGGATCAGAGGATGGACCTTATCAACGATGGTTTTGATGTGAATATCCGGGCGGGCTGGCTCGACGACAGTGCGATGATGTCGCGCAAGCTGGGTGAAAGCGCGCGCGCCTTGGTGGTTGGCAGCGACTATGCCGCAACGCGCCCGGCCCCCGAACATCCTTGCGATCTGGAAGACTGGGACTGGGTGCGCTACCGACATCGCTCAGACTATACCCGCCTTAGCGGCCCCGGTGGGGAAGAGGCGAAAGTTCTGGGCCAAGCCCGGCTGGAAGTGGACAGCGTGGATGCCCTCTACCATTTCGCCTGCAAGAACCTTGGCGCCACGGTTCTGCCCGAGCATCTCGCCGCCCGGGGGGAGGCGGAGCGCAAGCTGAGCCGCCTGTTCCCCGATTGGCGGCTGAAACCGTTGGGAATTTTTGCCGTCTGGCCAGACACCTCGCGTCGCGAGAACCTCACGCTTCTGTTCGTTCGGTTTTTGGCAAAAGAGCTCCATCAATAGGACGGTGCCTATCGGCCCATTTGGTCCCGCATGAAGGGGGCATCTGCCACGTCGCCATAGATTACCTCATGGTGCGGCCAAATGAGCCTTTCGCTGAACGAAGCACCGGTGCAGGTGGCTGAACGCCAGGCCGAGAGATACGATCTTTGCCCAGTCCTCGCTCCTTCATCGCAACCCTTTCTCAAGGTGGTCAAGCAATAGTCGGACCTTTGGCGAAAGATGCCGGTTCTGCGGATAGATCGCCCAGATGCCATCGTCCGGCGCGCGGTAGCTGTCCAGCACGGGTATCAACCGACCGGCCCGCAGTTCCGCCTCGACATAATAATCCGGCAGTTGGATGATCCCGAGGTTCTTCAGCGCCGCATCGACCAGCGATGCGCCGCTGTTGCAGCGGAGATTGCCTTTCACCCGGATGTGGCGGGTGGTTCCTTTTTCCTGAAACCGCCAATAGCCCAAAGTGCCTTGCAGACAGTTGTAGCCGTCAAGTTCGGACAGGGTGTGCGGGGTTCCGTGAGCGGAAAGGTATTCGGGTGCCGCGCAGGTGTAATGCCTGCGAGAGGCCAGTCGCTTTGCCATCATGGAGCTGTCTTCCAACTCTCCCAGCCGGATTGCCAGATCGTAGCTTTCCGCTACAAGATCGAGCAGCTGATTGGTCAGCCTGAGGTTGACCTCAAGATCAGGATAGCGCCGCACGAAGTCATTCACCAAAGGCGCGATGCGGTTCTCGCCATATGTCACCGGGGCTGTGAGATTGAGCCGTCCCTTGGGGCTTTGATGCAGATCGGTGATCGCGCGCTCGGCTTCGGCCAGCCCATCAAGCACCTGCCGGCAATGGTTGTAATACACCTGACCCGTCTCGGTGATCGTGACCTTGCGCGTGGTGCGGTAGAACAGCTTGGTGTCCAATCGCGCCTCAAGTGCGCCGACTTGGCGGCTGACCTGAGCCGTAGAAATACCCAAGCTGTTGGCAGCAGCTGTAAAGCTTTGGGCTTCAGCGACGGCCACAAATTCTGATACCCCCTCCCAACTCAGCATGATGTTCCTTTCAATCTTAATGGCGGAATAACTATTGCTAATAGGTAATGGTGTTTTACGAATATCTCTGATTATCGCCAGTGGGAAACAGTGTAAATGACTGTCCCTACACCTTCACCCGCCAAAATAGTCCTAACCGCGAAGCGAGACCCATGACCGATATCATCAAATGCAAAGCGGCCGTCGCCTGGGCCGTTAACGAACCTCTCTCGATCGAGGAAATCGACGTAATGCCGCCTAAGGCTGGCGAAGTGCGTATCAAAATTATCGCCTCGGGAGTTTGCCATACCGATGCTTTCACTTTGTCGGGCGAAGACCCCGAAGGCCTGTTCCCGGTCATTCTGGGCCATGAAGGGGGCGGGATTGTCGAATCCATCGGCGAGGGCGTCACCAGCGTGGCGGTGGGTGACCATGTCATCCCGCTCTACACGCCAGAATGTGGCGAGTGCAAATTCTGCAAATCCGGCAAGACCAACCTCTGCCAGAAGATCCGGGAAACCCAGGGGCGCGGTCTGATGCCCGACGGTACCAGCCGGTTCTACAAGGATGGTCAGCCCATTCTGCACTACATGGGCTGCTCGACCTTCTCGGAATACACAGTGCTGCCCGAGATATCGCTTGCCAAGGTCAACCCCGACGCGCCGCTGGAGGAGGTCTGCCTGCTGGGCTGCGGCGTCACTACCGGCATGGGCGCGGTCATGAACACCGCCAAGGTCGAGGAAGGCTCATCGGTTGCGATCTTCGGCATGGGCGGCATTGGCCTGTCCGCCGTGATCGGCGCGACCATGACCAAGGCCAGCCGGATCATCGTGATCGATATCAACGAAAGAAAATTCGATCTTGCCCGCAAGCTGGGCGCCACCGATTTCATCAACCCCAAAGATCACGACAAGCCCATTCAGGACGTGATTGTCGAGATGACCGACGGCGGCGTGGATTATTCGTTCGAGTGTATCGGCAACGTCAATGTTATGCGCTCGGCGTTGGAATGCTGCCACAAGGGCTGGGGCGAATCCGTAGTCATCGGGGTTGCCGGGGCGGGGCAGGAAATCTCTACCCGGCCGTTCCAGTTGGTCACGGGCCGCGTCTGGCGGGGGTCGGCCTTTGGCGGGGTCAAGGGACGCTCCGAGCTACCTGACTATGTCGAACGCTATATGAACGGCGAGTTCAAGCTGAATGATTTCATCACTCACACCATGGGGCTGGAAGAGATCAACGAGGCCTTCAAGCTCATGCATGAAGGAAAAAGCATCCGCTCGGTCATCCACTTCGGCGAATGATCGTCTCCCGGTCGCGCCGTCTGTAGGCGCGGCCGGGGTGATCTGGAAGCGTTGCCGGAAAGCCTAAAGTCAGACCCTTTCGCGCCGCTGTGCATCCCTGACCAGCGCTGCCATTCGGTAGAACCCATGCGCCATCTTGGTGAAAGGCGTGAGCAGGAAAAACGCCAGCACCGCGCCGAGATGTATGACCAAAAGACCCGGCATCCAGCCGGTGCCGCCTGCCGCATAGAGCAGCAGACCAGACAGGCCGACAAACCCCAGCAACCCTGTAAAGGCTATTTCGCCGCCAAAGGCATTAGTCGCGCCGAGTGATTTGTCAGACCGCAGCTTGAGCCAGACCATCTTGCCACAGCCCAACAGCAGCAGAACACCGCCGGAAAGGCCGAGGATCTTCGGGGCGGAAAACAGCCCGTAGGGGGCGGGCATATCGAGCAGGTAATGGATCAGCGTCGCCACGCTGGTCGAGGCAAAGCACAGAAGAAAGCCATACATGATTGCCTGATGCGCATAGCGGCGGGCATGGGTGAAGCGGTCTTCGTCTTCAAAGTTGCAGCCGTCGCCGTGGCCGCCCTTGAGGTTGCGCATGTTCGCGACAGAGGCGATGGCCCCGCGCAGATGCGACAGGCGCACCGGGGTGCCACCCACGGTTTGCCAGTAGCGGCGCAGCCCGATGGCGATACTGAACAGCGGGAATAGAAAAGCGGGCAGGAAGATCGCCACCATCGCATTGTGAGACAGCACCGCATAGAAACCTTCGCCTCCTGCGGAGGCCAGCGCACGGGCAGCCCAAAACAGCAGTGCAAAGCCCAAGACTGTGGCGAGCACGATGGCGAGGCCGTTTTTCTGGAAGGCTTTCCCGGCGGCACGTGGAAAGGCAAACTCTTCCCAACTGTCTTGGCGCACATCGGCCAAGGCTTGCGGCAGGTTCAGTTCAAACTCATGCGGGGCGGTGTATTGGCAGGCATAGTAGCAGCCCCGGCAATTGTGACAGAGGTTCGCCAGTTGCGTTAGATCCCCGTCCGAAAAAGCGCGTTCGGCCTGAAGGGCAGGGAAGACCGAGCAGTACCCCTCGCAATAGCGGCAAGCGTTGCAGATTTCGGCCTGACGGCGTGCCTCTTGGAGTAGATCAATTTGCATGGGCTGCGGCCTCCTTGCCTGCGATACGTCCGAAAACGGTGCCGATGGTCATGCCGAAACCGGCGAGATACCCTTGGCCCAGGATCGACCCGGCCATGGTTTCGCCCGCTGCCCAAAGGTTGCTGACCGGGCGGTCGTTGATGGAGCATTGCGCGTTTTCGTCCACTTTCAGGCCGAGGTAAGTGAAGGTGACGCCGGTCCTGAGGGAATAGCCGTAGAACGGCGGCTCGGTGATCGGCCGCGCCCAGTTTGTCTTGGGAGGGGTGAGGCCGGATGTCGCCACGCCATCAAGCTCGGTGGGGTGAAAGCTGCTTTGATCGCCGCAGGCTTCGTTGAAGTTGGCCACCGTCTGCTCTAGCGCCTCACCGGGCAGGCCCAACTTGTCGGCCAGTTCCGCCAGCGTGTCTGCCTTGATCGGCGGGAACACCGAGGGCATAAACAGGTTCAGCGATTTCGCGTCAATGATGACATAACCGACCTGATCGGGCTGGGCGGCCACCAGTCGGCCCCAAATGGCGTAGCGTTTCGGCCAAACATCCTCGCCCTCATCATAGAACCGCTGAGCGTCTTTGTTCACGACGATGGAGAAGGGCACGCAATCCAGCCGCGTCACGATCCCGCCGTCGAACTTTGGCGCGCGCCCGTCGATGGCGACGGCGTGGCACTGCGTCGGGTCGCCCACCTGTGCGATGCCTTGGTCCAGCAGGTCCGCCAATACCACGCCGCGGTTATAGGGCGTGCCGCGGATCAGGAAATTCTTCGCCGCTGGCCCCCATGCGCGTGCCAACCAGTCGGTGTCGGCCTGAAATCCGCCGGAGGCAACGACGACGGATTTGGGCGAGAGGCTCTTGGCCGCCCCCTCATGGGTATAATCCACCCGCGTCACCCGGTCGCCTTCCAGCTCCAGATGGGTGACGGCCGCTTCATAAAGCACATCTACGCCCAAACCCTCGGCGGTGCGGTAATAGGCGTTCACAAGGCTTTTGCCGCCGCCACGGAAAAACGCATTGGTGCGGGCCAGTGACAGGGTGCCCGACAGCGATGGCTGAAACCGCACACCATGTTCTTCCATCCACGGCAGGCATTCCTCCGAGGTGCGGATGGCAAGGCGTGCGAGACGTTCATCGGTCTTGCCACCCGTCACCTTCATCAGATCGGCGAGGTATTCGTCCTCGGTGTAGCTCTCGACCAATGGCCCCAGTGGCCCGTGGTGCATGCAGCGGAAGTTGCGGGTATGGCGCGAATTGCCTCCGCGGTAGGGTTTCGGCGCGGTCTCTAAGATCAAGACGCGGGCACTAGCCTCGGCTGCGGTGATCGCTGCGCAAAGGGCGGCATTGCCGCCGCCGATCACGACGATATCGTAAGCCTCGGTCACAGCAGGTCTCCGTCATAGGTCTCATCACGGGACGGCTGCGCGCGCAGGGCGCGAACGCGAACCCGTTGGGCCGCTTCGATATGCGCGCGCATCGCCGCTTCGGCGAGGGCAGCATCGCGGGCCTTTATCGCGTCGAGTATGCCAAAGTGCTCTTCCACCGCTTTTTCGGCGCGATCCGGATCGGTCAGCGTCGTTGGGCCGAGGATCATCAGCGTCTTTTGCAGCGTGTGGATCGAGCGGGTCAGAAAACGGTTCTTTGCGGCGTCCAGAAGGGCGGCGTGAAACTGGCGGTTGAGGGTAAAGGCTTCGGGCACATTGCCCAGGGTGGCAAGCTGCTGGTTCATGTCTTGCAACTCTTCAATCTCGATGTCCGAGGCAGCGCGGGCGGCGAGCCGTGCGGCGGTGCCCTCCAGCACGGCGCGCATCTCGTAGAGTTCCATCACCTCGGCGTAGTCCAGCGTGCGGATGCTCGCCCCTTGGCGCGGAATGTGTGCCACGACGCCGTCCGCCTCTAACTGTCGGATCGCCTCGCGCACGGGGGTGCGGGAAACGCCCAAGCGTTCGGCTAGTTCAGTTTCTCGCAGCCTGTCCCCGGGGTTCAGCCGTCCGGCGCGTAGCTCGTCCATCAGTTGAGCATAGGCAGAGTTGCCCTGCGGTGTGCGGTCTTCTTCGCTCATAAAGCGCCCCTACGATCACTATTGCATACAGTTGGATACAATCGTATGCAATATAGGTCAAGGCCGATAAAATACAGGAGTGGACCCCATGCGCATCGCCCAGCCAACCCAAAGCCGAGCGCTTACCCTGATCCTCGCCGGGGGTGGAACTTTGCTCTTCTGGTGGCTTGATCTGCCGCTGCCGTTTCTTTTCGGCCCTATGGCGGCTTGTCTCATCGCGGCATTGTCGAACGTACCGATCAAGGGTTTCGGACAGGTCTCGGTCGCGGCGCGCACGATCCTTGGGGTGGCGGTTGGGGCTTCGATCACGCCTGACCTTTTCCACCAACTCCCGCAAATGGCGATGTCGGTGGGGCTGGTCCCGGTCTTTATCGCGCTGATCGGGATTATCGGCGTCCCGTTCTTCCGCCATGTCTGGGGGTTCGACGGGCCGACAGCCTATTACGCTGCCATGCCGGGTGGCCTGCAAGACATGGTGATTTTTGGCACCGAAGCGGGGGGCGATCCGCGGGCGCTGTCGTTGATCCATGCCACGCGGGTGCTGATTATCGTCACCCTCGCGCCTGCCTTCTTGACGCTGGTTTACGGAGCAAGGCTGACCAATCCCATCGGCGCGCCGGTGACGGAACTGCCGGTGCGCGAGATGGCCCTGATGGCCGCCGCAGCCCTGATTGGCTGGAAAGGAGGAGAGAGGATCGGCCTTTTTGGCGCGTCCATCCTTGGCCCCATGATTGTGACCGCCGTTCTGTCACTGGCCGGCCTGATCCACAGCCGCCCGCCCGCCGAAGCCATCCTTGCCGCGCAGTTCTTTATCGGCTGCGGGATCGGCGTGCATTTTCTGGGCGTGACATGGGGCGAGCTGACGCGGGTGGTTCTGGCGGGCATCGCCTATGTACTGGTGCTCGCCGTCTTGGCCGCTGGGTTTACAGGTCTCGTTACCTGGGCTGGCTTGGGCAATCCGGTTGAGGCGTTCCTCGCCTTCGCGCCGGGCGGGCAGGCCGAGATGACGGTGCTGGCCATCGTGACCGGTGCAGACTTGGGTTTCGTCATCACGCACCACCTGACCCGCATCGTGCTGGTGATCGTGGGCGCGCCGCTGGTCGCGGGGCTTATGGCGCGTAGACGGAAGGGTTGATCATATGGTTCGGATCGCCCGCCGCATAGGCGTTCACCTGCTCAAAGATATCCGCGAATTGCTTGTCGAATTCGTCTTCGGTGACAAAGCCGATATGCGGGGTGGCGATCAGCTTGGGGTGCGAGAGCAGCGGGTCGTTGGGATCGGTCAGCGGCTCGGTATCAAAGACATCCACCGCCGCCGCGCCCAGATCCCCGGCGTCGAGCGCGTGCAGCAGCGCGCCTTCGGCAATCAGCCCGGCGCGAGAGGTGTTCACTAATACCGAACGCGGCGGCATCGCACCGAGGTCGTCGGCGGTGACACTGCCGCGCGTCTCAGATGTAAGCCGCAGATGCAGCGAAACCACGTCGCAGGACCCGAAGAACGCCGCGCGGCTTTCGGCGACGGTTTCGCCATCAGCTTCCGCCCGCGCGCGCCCGGCTTCGGAACTCCACCAGACAACCTCCATCCCGAAGGCGCGGGCATAGTCCGCCACCACACGTCCGATGCGCCCATAGCCATAAAGCCCCAGCCGCCGCCCGCGCAGGCTGCGTCCGACGCCCATCTGCCAGTTGCCTGCCTTCACGCTCGCCATCTGCTGCGGCAACTGCCGCATGGCTGCAAGGATCAGCGCAAAGGTCAGTTCCGCCGCCGCATGGTTGGCCCCATCCGCGCCTTTGTTGGAACACAGCAGCACGCCCTGATCGGTGCAGGCCGCGACGTCGACATGCGGATAGGCGCCGCGTTGCGAGATCAGGCGCAGGTTCGGCAGGCGCTCAAGCAGCCCGCGCGTCACCTTGGTCCGCTCGCGAAAGAGCACCACGCAGTCGGCATCCTGCAAACGGTCGGCCAAGATCGCCTCGTCAGGCTGATGATCCGTCCAGACGGTGACATCATGCCCCGCCAGCAGGTCAAAGCAAGGCAACCCGCGGAGGGTGTTGAACCAGTCGTCGAGGATATGAACCTTCATCCCTGCACCTATGCGGAAAGCGCGTTGATCGCTTTGCTGACCCGTTCGTGCAGGATCAGCAGATCGGGGTCGCGGTCTTTTTGCGTGTTGAGGCTGGCGATCAGCTCGGCACGCAGTTTTTCCAGATCACGGCGGGCGGTTTTGATTTTCTCGTAATTGGTCATCATTCGCTTCTCAATGGGACAACAAAACGGGGATTTTGATCTTTTCCAGCACCTCGGCGGTCACGCCACCAAGGAAATCTTCGCGAAACTTGGAGTGCTCATAGGCACCCAGCACCAGCAGCGAGGGATCGTGCCGCTCGCAATAGGACAGCAGAGTCTGTGACACCGGATGGGTTGTCGGAAAGTCCTCGTGCACCGCTTCGACACCGTGGCGATCGAGATGGGTCATCAAATCGGTGATCGGCCAGGATGTGCGTTTACCGACCGTCAGCACGCTGACCCGGCCATCGGCCTCAAGCAGGCGCAAGCTGTCCGACAGCGCCCGCGCGGCGGCGCGACCACCGTCCCATGCCAGCGCCGCGTGGCTGTGCTGCGCGCCTGCGTCATAGCCCGCGGGCACCACGATCACCGGACGCCCGGACTGCAAGGCGATGCGATCGGGGTGGTGTGTCACATGGGCGTCGTCACTCTCGGTCCGGGCACCGACGATCAGCATGTCATAGTACCGCGCGCCTTCGGAAAGCAGCATATCGACGCGGCCGGTCTCCTCGCGGAAATCCAGCGCGTCGCCCAGACCGAGGGCGGGGCGGAGTTCTTCGAACCGGCGGGTGACCTCGGCCAAGATTTCGCTGTTGGCAGCCTCCAACAGGGCGCGGGCCTCTTCGGGGATCCAGCGCGAGCGGCGGTCGATCACCTCATGCGCGGTATGCGCAAGGATCGCCGTGACATGCGCGCCCCGCCGTTTGGCGAGAGAAGCGGCATAGCGCAATGCGGCGACCGAGGCGTCGGAGCCGTTGAAGGCGACAAGCAGGTTCATTACGGGCATGTTAGCGACCCTCCCAAATGCGCGAGGGGACAAACACGTTGCCATCCGCCAGTTTACGCGCCGTCCGCAGCAGCCCTGCGGAGTTCAGCGCGAAGCCGTCCGACGTGTCATAATCCACCAGCACGGCAATCGTGCCCGACGCGTGTTCAAGTACCACGTCGGCGGGGCTTTGGGTGGGGCGGTCAAGCAGGCCATCTGCCACACTGCCGGGGGTGAGCGCACAGGAGGCAAGGCATTGCGCCCCTGTCACCGCCATGGATGGGTGCGTGTTCCACGGCATGAAATAGCGCGTCGCGATGGTGCCCCCGTCTCGGGCAGGGGCCAGCAAGCCGAACTTGGGCGTGACGGATTTTGTCACGTCTCCCATGCCCATGGCGGCCCCGGCCTGAAGGCGAATTGCCTCCATCCGCGCAAAGAAATCCTTGTTCGCGTCAAGCTCGGCCACGCTCTCGTACCCCGTCAGGCCAAAGTCCGCCGCGCGGGCGATGACCATCGGCATGGCAACATCCATGCAGGTGACTTCGATCCCGTCAAAGGTATCGCGGATCTTGCCCGTGGGCAAAAACGCCCCGGTCGAAGAGCCGACAACCCCCATGAAGTTCAGCGCCACGGCGGCACCGGCACCGGGCACGCCCGCGATCTCGGTGTCGCCGTCATAGGTGAGCACGCCGCCGGGGGTCAGCACTTTGGACAGCACCTTGGCCCCAGTGTTGACGGCGTGGATTTTGACATCCGTCACATCGCCACTGGGTTTAACAAGGCCCATTTCCACGGCCGCAGGACCAACACCCGACAGGATGTTTCCGCAGGTCGGTTTGAAATCGACCAACCGATCCTCGACCGAGACTTGGGCGAAGAAATAGTCCACATCGGCCCAACTGTCGTCTGAAGGCGATAGCATCGCGACCTTGGTGGTGACCGCCGCGCCGCCACCGATGCCGTCGATGTTGAGCGGATGGCCGGAGCCCACCACAGCGAGCAGCACTTCGGCGAGGGTTTCGCGGTCTTGGGGCAGATCCGCGCGGTTGAAGTATGGCCCCCGCGAGGTGCCGCCGCGCATGAAGAGATAGGGGATAGCAGTCTGTGTCATCTCAAAGCTCCTCAGTTCAGCGGCCAGGGCAGATCGACTGCGCCTTGCAGCAGACCCGGCGGGAAATCACGGTTGAGTGCCCCGGCCATGACGCACATCAGCGCGATGCCGCAGGCCGTCAGGATCAGGGTTTTCGGCCAATGCGCCTGTGCGCGGACCCGCAGGAAGCTGATCAAAAAGCCCAAGAGCGCGAGGATGAAGCCGACGAAATATGTGGCGACGATCAACCCCACGAACCACGCCAGCGTGCTCCAGAGGCCATAGGGCGCATCAGCGTCCTCGCCCGAGACTTCCTTGTCGGCGAAGATGGCATCGCTTTCGGGGCGCAGGATCATCTGCACCAGCAAGATCAACAGTGCAGCCAAGGCGATGCCCCCCACGACCAGCGGCACGATCTTGTCGGTCATGTTGTAATCAGGGATCAGCGAGGCATTGATCAGCGCGGCCACGACGTATCCCATGATGATCAGCAAAAAGACCAGCGGCGCGCGTTTGGAGCCGGACTGAACATCGCCTTCAGCCATGATCGACTTGGCCTGACGCAGACCCAGCACGACAGAGACCACGGTGACGATCAACAGCACGATCACAATGGGCGAGAAGACATAGTCCATCCCATCCTCAAAGGATTTGCGGAACCGGAACGACGCGATCTGAAACGCTTGGTTCGAGAATTTCTCGACCGGGTTCGACAGCACGAAGCCGATCAGGAAGGCCGGGCGCGACCAGTCGAAGCGGCGCAGGAAGATACCGATCAGGCCGATCACGAAAAGCGCGAGAATGTCTTCGAAGTTCTGCCCCGACTGGAACGCCGCGAAGGAGATCAGCATGAAAAGGAAAGGCGCAAGGTAGGTGAAGCGGATCGTGGTCAGCTTCGCGATGCCGCCCGAAGCCGCGATGCACAGTAGCGTGCCGACGACGTTGGCCAGTGCCAGCAGCCAGACAATCGAATAGGTGATGTCGAGGTTGTCGCGCAGCATCGAGGGGCCGACTTCGATCTCGCCAGACCCCAAGAGCGCGATGGCACCGATGAAGATCGCCATGGAGCCAGAACCGGGAATTCCGAATAGCAGGGTAGGGACCAAACCGCCGCCCTCTTTCGCGTTGTTCGAGCTTTCCGGCCCGATCACGCCGCGCACTTCGCCTTTGCCGAAGTTCGATTTGTCTTTCGTCGTTTGAACCGCGTGACCATAGGCGATCCAGTCAACGACTGACCCACCAAGGCCGGGAATGACGCCGACCACCACGCCGATCAGTGAGCAGCGGACCGACAGCCATTTGTTGGCCACCCAGTCACGCACGCCGTCGCCCCAGCCCGCGCCAAGCTTGGCTTCTTTGGAAATCGCCCGGTCTTGGCGCAGAAGCGATACGATCTCTGGCACGGCAAAGATGCCCAAGCCGACGATCACCAGTTTCAACCCGTCTGTTAGATAGGGGATGTCATAGGTCGCCATGCGCAGTGAGCCGCCCGCATCAGCCTCGCCGATGGTGCCGATAAGCAGACCGAGGCCCGCGGCCGCCAGACCTTTAAGCGCTACGCGACCCGCCAACACCGCCACCATCGACAGACCGAGGATCGAGATCATCAGCATCTCGGGCAGGCCGAAGGACAACACGATGGGACGCGCAACAACGATGAACAACGTCAGGAAAGCCGCGCCGACCAGCCCGCCGAAGAGCGATGAGGTGAAGGCCGCAGATAGCGCCCGCGCGGCTTGTCCTTTTTTGGCCATAGGAAACCCGTCAAGCACTGTGGCTTGGCTGGCCGAAGACCCGGGGATGCCCATTAGAACCGAAGCGAAAGTGTCAGAGGTTGGCACCACCGCGACCATGCCGATCATCAGCGCCAGACCCAGCACAGGGTCCATGCCGAACATGAAGGGCAAAAGCAGCGACAGCCCCGCGATCCCGCCGAGGCCGGGAAAGACCCCGACAGCGAGGCCCATGACCACGCCCAGCACCAGATATCCCAGAACCATAGGTTGCAGAATGAGAGCCCATGCCTGGCCAAGCGCAGGCAGAGCGGTTGCGAACAGATCCATCGCACCGACCTCGAAATGTTAGATTAAAGGGAGGGGGTGGCCCCGGGGCGCGCCCGGGGCCAAGAGGGTTTCGCTTACTTCAGCGAAACGCCATAGGCTTCTTGCAGCCAGTTGGTGACGAAGGCTTTCGCCTCCGCAGAGACGGTCGTGCCGCGCTCAGTCGCCTTTGCCGCGCCTTCGCCTACGAAGACGGGGTACTTACCGACACGTTTCTCGGCAATCTGGGCAAAGTCGTCGCGGTTGCGCACCGCGTCAAAGGCCGCCGTGTAGGTCTCGATCACGTCATCGGGCGTCCCTGCGGGCAGGAAGGCGATCTTTTGCACAGGGAAGCCTGCGATAAAGAAGGCTTTCCATGCGTCCCATGCTTCACCTTCGGTGGCGCAGCCTTCGGTGGCTTCGCAGACTTCCTTAAAGGTCAGGATGTCGGGGAAAGTGGGATCGCGGACGATGTTGCCATCGTCGTCAAGTGCGCCCCATGTCATCATCGGCACGGCTTGACCCTTTTCCACCAGATCAGCAGAGGCACCGAGGTAGCTTGACGAGGTTTGGTAGTCGATCGTGGCCTCGCCGCGCTCAAACATCAGACGGCCATCGCCACGGCCCTTGATGCCAAAGACCGGCTCAACATTCATGCCCAGCATCTCCCATGCCAGCAACGGCACGAGATCAAGGCGCGTGGCACCCTGCGAACCGTAGATGAAGTTGATGTCTTTAAGGTTATTGGCGGTGCCATCGAATTTCTCACCGTCCGCGGGGTTCAGATAGGCGACCCCGCCGGTGCCCGACGCCATGACAGGCTTCCAGTCGCTGTACTCATAGCGCACACGGGGATCGCCCAGCAGGTAGGGGAACTGGGTCGAGCCGGAGGTGCCGAAAAGAACCGTGCCCTCGTCATGCTCTTGCTCTTGGAACCAGTTGGCGCCTTTGGTTGAACCCGCGCCCGGCATGAATTTGACCACGACGGTGGGGTTGCCCGGAAGTTCTTCGGACAAGAGCGGCGCAAAGAAGTTGGCCCATTTGGCCGAGCCGCCGGTTTCCGAAAAGGGGATGACCCACTCGATGGTTTTCCCTGCAAAATCGACCTCGGCCAGCGCCGGGGCGGCAAGGCAAGCAGCAGATACAGCGGTTGCGGCGAAATACTTGATAGTCATTGGTGTCCTCCCGTAGACATTCTGTATCGGTCAGACTTTCACGCCTGCCGTAATTCGTATTTGTTTCAGGGAACGAATCCCTCCTCCAACATGGGCACACTGCCTTTCCAACCTTGCGCGAAACTTGCGCATCAGGATTAAGTTTTAATCATGCGCATTGCAGTCATCGAAGACAATGAGGCTCTGGCACAGGGAATTGCCCATCGCTTGCGCGATCGGGGCCATGCGGTGGACCTGCTGCATGACGGGGAAGATGCTGACATTTTCTTGCGACATGAGGGGGCTGACCTGATCGTGCTGGACTGTAACTTGCCCGGTTGTGACGGGCTGGAAGTTCTGAGCCGTCTGCGCCGCCGTGGCGATGGCACGCCAGTGATCCTGCTGACCGCGCGGGCCGAGACTTCAGAGCGAGTAGCAGGGCTGGATGCCGGAGCCGATGATTACCTGACCAAGCCCTTCGAGATGGACGAGCTCGAGGCGCGGCTTCGGGCCATGGCGCGGCGCAAGAACCTTGAGTTCGCCGCCCGCGACACGCTTGGCCCTTTGGTTTTCGACCGTACGAACCGTCAATTGTTGAAAGATGAAGCGCCACTGGCCTTCCCGCGCAAAGAACTGGCGACGCTGGAATGTCTACTGGAACGGCGCGGACGCATCGTGTCGAAATCCCAGTTGATCACGCATGTCTATGGCACCGGTGCCGCGCAGGAAGACAGCGCCATCGAGCCGCATGTGTCGCGTCTTCGCAAACGGTTGGAGCCTTTCGGCATCCGCATCAAAGCCGCCCGTGGGCTGGGCTATATGCTTGAAGTCGACAGCGCATGACCTCGATGTCGCTGCGCTCTCGGCTCTTCATGCTGATCCTGCCGCCGCTGCTGCTGCTTTCGATCGTTCTGGGGTTTTGGCGCTTTGAAGTGGCGCAGCGCACTTCTGAAACCCTGTTCGACCGCAGCCTGCTGGCCGCGGCCTTGGCAATCTCTCGCGATGTGGCAATCTCAGGCGGCGATGCGCTTTCTCCCAGCACGCGGGATTTCGTCTCGGACGCGGGGGGCGGTGAGCTTTTTTACCATGTTACCGGTCCTGGTGGCATCTACATTACCGGCTATGCCTATCCGCCCGTTTCCGGCGGCCGAACGGGCGAGGATCGGCTGGACTACACGATGGCGGAATATCGGGGCGAGCCTGTGCGGGTTTTGCGGATGCGAGAGAGCACGACCATCGGCAACCTCACGGGCGATACGATCGTCACCGTCTGGCAAAGGGACAGTGACCGAAATGCCTTTGCCGCCGCTCTGGCGCGCCGCGCGGCGGCGTTGATCGCCAGCCTGATGGCAGCACTTGCTTTGGTGGTCTGGTTCGGGGTGAAGATCGGCCTGCGCCCCTTGAACGATTTGCAAGATGCGATCCAACACCGATCCCCCGATGACCTGCGCGATATCCGCCGCCCGGTCCCGGCAGAAGTCTTTGGTATTGTCGCCACATTGAACCGGCTTTTCGGGCAGGTGCGCCAGAGCATTGAGGACCATCAGGTCTTTATCTCCAACGCCGCGCATCAGCTGCGCAACCCCGCCTCCGCACTGTTGTCATTGGCCGAGGTTTTGCCGGATGTCAGCGACCCGCAAGAGCGTCGCCTGCGCGAACGCGAGTTGATTGCCGCCGCACGTAAATCGGCGCGGCTCGCCAATCAGTTGTTGTCTCTCGAACGGTTGCGCTACGACGAGACGTCAACATTCGACGCGCTAGAACTCAACGCTGTCGCTGCCGAAGTCTGCAGTGACTTTGCCCCGACGGTCCTGTCGCGGGATATAGGCTTTGGCTTCGAGCCATATCCTGCCCCTTTGCCCGTGAATGGCGACAGCGTGCTGCTGGGTGAGGCGATCACAAATCTACTCGAAAACGCGCTGTCCCATGGGGGCCCAGGCCTCTCAGCGATCCGCGTGAGCACCGTGGCCGAGGCGGGGTATGCGGTGCTGACCGTACAAGATGACGGCATCGGCATCCCCAAAGACAGCACGCAGGCCGCGTTTCAACGGTTCGGTCAATTGAGCGAAGGGGAGGGCAGCGGGCTTGGGCTTGCCATTGTTCAGGATGTCCTGCGCCGACACGGTGGTGACGTCGAGCTGTTGCCGCAGGAGCGGGGGGTGGTCGTGAGATTGAAAGTTCCGTTGGTGTCGCCGGTCGCAAAGCCCTGACACAAACCGCGCGCTGCTTACTACTCTAATTGGTGTACCCAGTTACATAGGTAAATGCATCGATCCTGTAGACCGCGTCGTGGTTTGGTGCAGACTTTCCGTTCTAAATCAAATTCGCTTGCTTGCAGGTATTTAGCTTTATGCAATTCGGTTTGTGGTCTGCAAGCGGCGCATAGGGAGCGGCAAGGCGACAGAGTTCCGATGGTGCGACAAAGCACGAATGGCCGTTTTGGGCATATTGCGGACCTTCGCTGCAGGTGCGAAGCATGGGGAAGACAATGGTGAAAGCGGACGTATCACGAGCGGCTAAGACTTCATTGTCTTTCTAAAAAGCTGACCTGCCGAAAGTCGACAGTTCCACGTGCCGGTTTGTTCGATTTCAGAAAAGCAGGCGGATGCGCGATACAGGAGCTTGCTATTTTCTTTGCCAGTGGACCGCGATCGCTTGAACGTGGGACTAGAGCCATCTTTCAAACGACCGCGGCACTGCGATTACTTCCCGGTGAAAGTATATTTGCCTTCTGCCCGCACATACAGCATGCAATCATCTTCGATCTGGCAAGACAGATCATATGATCCGCCTGTTTCAGAGCCGAAATAGCTGCCGGGAACCAGATCGCTTTCTATGGAGCCTTCCGGGACGGTTAGGTCCGTTTTGCCGGAGATTGTGACAGCGCGGAGCAATCCAGCATTGCTTTCGAGCGTGCCGGAAGTTCCTGCCGGAATTTTCAGGAATGTTGCATTGGTTGCGCTGGTCTCTCCCCAAAGGTAGGCGAGCTGCGGGGCGGCGGTGTTGTCCTTGGCGGCAGGCTGATCGATCCCTGTCACATCATCCGTGCTTAGCCAGACAACGTTGCTTGAATCCAAATTCACTGGAAGTTCGTGGTTATCAAAAGCCTCTTCGGTCGGCCGGACCAGATATGGCCCTTCGAGGATCTCCAAAAAGATCGTTGCGCCGCCCTCTGCCGCCGCAGATGTGATGTGAGGCTCACCCGCCGGCTGTGACCAAAAAGAGCCCGGCCCCATCCACATGTTTGCAGCATCGGGATCATCATTGTGGACTGCACCTTCGATAACGATGCCCCGATAGGTAATGTTGTGAATATGGGGCGGCGAAGAAAAGTTCTCTCCGAATTTGATAATGGCACCGGTGGGCACGTCTTTGGCGATATCCCCCCAAATTCTTCCGTTGGTACGGACCACCTGTCCTTGGCCGAGATTCGCGGCGTCGGGGTGCTGCCATGCGGAATTTGTCCGTGTTGACCATACAGCCACAGAACAAAGTTATAGCGTTCGCCTTCAGTGATCGGCTCGGACGCGTGGGGGACGCTGCCGTGGTGGATCAGGGCAGTGCCAGGTTCAAAGGTCAGTTTTTCAACGCGGCGTGAAACCGGATCGATGAAGCTGACGGCCGAACCGGAGTACCCTTCGCCGGGCAGGTTCAGGTTGATGTTCAGTGTCACCGCAGAGGCATCAGAATGGGGGCGCAAGGATGTGTCTTTGCTGGCCTGCCACCGGATAGAGAACCCGAATGTTTGTGTGTCGTAACCCACGACGTCAGGGAACAGCAGACGAGACACGGGCCGCATGTAGGCGTCCATCATCTCGCGGTAGAAGCCCTGAAACCCGGGCGCGGCCAGATACCCTTCGGAGCGCGGGTCAAGCATGGCACCACCGCGGTTCAACACGATCCCGTAAGGGGGGCGCAATGGGATGTCCGCATCTGCAACACCGTCAAGGTATTCACGCAGGGCCGCAAGGCGTTCGACATCAAAGAATTGCGCGCGATAGACGCCGGGGAAGACTTCTTCCCACAAGTCCTTAACCGCATCTTCGGTTGTCGGGTCTGCCCAAGCCTGTTCCACAGCCGCGCGCAGTTTTGGATCGAAAATAGAGCTGTCGAGCTGAGGCAGCTTAGCCTCGCTCTCCGTCTGCCATTCTGACCAAGCGCGTTCAAACAGATCGCGGTTCTGGTTCCAGAATTGTTGGACAGAGAACTCGCGGTTGAGCATTTGTTCCCGGCTTGGGCGCGCAATGGCACGGGCTTGTTGAAGAGATGAAAGGGTCATTTAGAAGCATCCTTCTTATGTTGGAGCAGGTTTGACATGCAACACTTATTGATCTCTCTCAGCTTGATAAACGGGCGTATTTTGTAATCAAAATTCGGTTAATGGATATAATCGTCAGTTCGGGTTGGGGCGCAGTTTTTCTTCAAAATCCTATTTCGGAAAAACGAATGGCGCGGCGAGCCGAAGCCCGCCGCGCCATGCCGAACGCGCCTTGTGGTGCGTTATACGTCTACGACCACCTTGCCGATAGCCTTGCCGCTGGCGAGGCGGTCATAGGCTGCACCGACCTCTTCAAGGGTAAACTGGGGCTCATCCACGACCGGTTTCAATGCGCCGCTATCAACCAGATTTGCCAGTTCGGCCAGGATTGCACCGTGGTCTGCGCGGTCTTTGTCATGCAACATCGGGATCAGCATGAATACGACATGCAGTGAGGCACCCTTGAGGTGGGCGGGGGACAGGTCAAGCTCTGCCAACGCGAGCGTCGTGGCGACATGGCCGTTCAGGGCGACCGCGTTGAATGAGTTCGTCAGGTTGCCAGCGCCGACTGTATCCAGCACCGCGTCAAAACCTGTGCCGCCTGTGTGTTTGGCGACGTAGTCCTCGACGGTTTCCGCCTTGAAATCGATCGCTTCGGCACCAAGAGCGCGCACAACAGATAGGCGTTCGTCGCCGCTGTCGGTGGCATAGACATCTGCGCCGAACTCACGCGCCAATTGCACGCCGATGTGCCCGACACCGCCAGAACCGCCATGCACGAGTACCTTCTGACCCTCGCTTACGCCGGCCCGCTTGAGCCCCTCATAAGCGGTGATCCCGACCAGCGGGATCGCGGCTGCTTCGCGCATGGATAGGGATTTCGGCTTTTTCGCGATCAGCCGTGCATCAGCCGGCA
This sequence comes from Sulfitobacter sp. SK025, assembly GCF_003352105.1. Lineage (NCBI taxonomy): Bacteria > Pseudomonadati > Pseudomonadota > Alphaproteobacteria > Rhodobacterales > Roseobacteraceae > Sulfitobacter > Sulfitobacter sp. SK025. The sequence goes on from NZ_CP025808.1 coordinate 984,355, forward strand.
TGTATTCCGCCAGAGCGCCCTGAAGGTTGGCCAGACCACCGGCGCAGCCATATACTTCGTCGCCCACGGCGAAACCGGTCACACCCTCGCCGACTTCTTCAATCGTGCCAGCAAAATCCATGCCCAAAACAGCAGGTGTAGCGGGGGCAAAACCAAGATCCGTGCCCATATTGCGGATCATCATGTCGATTGTGTTGATACTAGTTGCTTGAACGCGAACAACCACATGACCGGTGTCTGCGGTTGGTTTGGGCAGCTCGGTCAATGCAAAGGGGGAGTTGGGTCCGTATTCGGAGAGGGCCATGGTTTTCATCGGGTTTTCCTTTCGATGTGTTTGTTGACACAGAACTAACACGTCTGAATATTTGGGTAATCGGTGCAATTCGGAGTTCAGTTTTCGGATTCTGAAGGTAATGCTGTCATCTGTGCGTGAACGGCGACAAAACAGAAAGAACCGCACCGTGAATACCGGCGCGGTTCTTGAGTAGTGCCCTTAAAAAGGGGGGGTTAGTTGATGTCTTGAACCTTCATGACCAGATCGCCCCAATTGCGCTGGTTCTCGATGTCGTGCTCAAGCCCTTGTTCGTCAGCCACTGTGAAACGCTTGATGGCCGGGGTTTTGCTGGTCGCTTGATAAAGCCAATAGGCCTCTGCCTTCAGGGCTTCTTCAATTGGTTTGTCGATAGATTCGTAAACCATCTGCTTACAGGCGTTAATCGAAGCCGCGGGAAATTTGGAAATGCGCTGCGCAAGCGCGTCAACGTAGGGGCCGATCTCATCGGGCTCGAGCGCCTTGTTGATTGTGCCGAACCGTTCCGCATCATCTGCGTCGTAATCATTTGCGCTAAGGATAATTTCCAACGCTTTGCCCAAACCGGTTTGACGGGCCATGCGCGACGCGCCGCCTCCACAGGGCAGAATGCCCATGCCGACTTCCATTTGCATAAACTTGTACTTGCCACGCGCGGCGAACCGCATGTCGAGCGCCAGTGCCAGTTCATGGCCGCCGCCACGTGCAAACCCTTCCAGCTTCGCAATGGTCGCTTGCGGCACCCTGCTAATCCGTTCGCACACCATTTGCAGGTCAAGCAATACCGCGTTTTCGCGCGAAACGGCTTCGATCGCCATATCTTTAAGAAGCTCCGTATCATAATGCGCCACCCAGATTTCGGGGTGCGCCGACTGGAAGATTACAACCTTTGTATCGCGGTCCCGCTCTAGCCGCATGGCAAGGCTGTTCAGGTCTGCGAGCATCTCTTGCCCCTGAATGTTGACCGATCCATAATCGAACGTCACGGTCGCGATGGCATCTTTGACATCGACGCTAAACGTTGTGAAATTCTCGTACTTCATAGCATCTCTCCGTTGTGGTGCCCTGTTTTGCGCAGGGCTTGAGTTGTGAGCCGAAGCTCTTTTTCGTGCCCCTATGATGAGATGATCCAAATCTTGGATAAACGGGGGTGAAGTTAGCTACAGAATTCGGATTTTGAATATAAATTGCGTGCCGCTTTATTGCTGAGTCGATGCCCGTCTTTCTTCGACGCGCAGACCAATTTCTGCTCAAGGTGCGCCACACTCTGGATCAAAGTGTCTCAAACTGTCTCACGGTGAGACAGTTTGCGCGATCAAGCCCCGCGTGGGCGTCAGCACCGTTGTTCTGCGGCCTAACAGGATCAATCCTCACCATAGCGTTCATGCGGCAGGGAGAGGCCGCGCACATGGGAGGAGGAATTCATGTCACCAACACGCGAAGAACAGCATTGGATGTATCGCAATATGGTCACGAGCCGGAGGTTCGAAGAGGCCATTGCGAAGATCTATTTCGAGGGAAAATCACCGGCCTTCAACATGGCCAACGGGCCGATCCCGGGTGAAATGCACCTGTCCGACGGGCAGGAGCCAGTGGCGGTGGGGGTTTGTGCGCACCTGACTCCCGAGGATGTGGTCACAGCCACCCACCGTCCACACCATCAGGCCATCGCCAAAGGCGTCGATCTGGACAAAATGGCCGCCGAGATCTTCGGTAAGAAAACCGGCTTGTCCGGTGGTCGTGGCGGACACATGCATCTGTTTGATGACAATGTGAACTTTGCCTGTTCTGGCATTATCGCGCAGGGTATGGGCCCCGCCGTGGGGGCGGCGCTCAGCCGCAGGATGCAAGGCAAGCCGGGCGTCGCCGTGGCCTTCGTCGGTGAAGGCGCGGTGAACCAGGGCGGCTGGCACGAGGCGATGAACCTCGCTGCCGTATGGAACCTGCCTTTTATCTGCGTGGTCGAGGATAACGGCTGGGGCATTTCTGTCGCCAAAGAAACCGCCAGCAGCATCGGCAGCCATGCAGACCGCGCGGCGGCTTATGGCATCCCCGGCAAACGGATTGAGGGCAACGACCCCTATGCCATCTTTGAAGCAGCAGGCGAGGCGATTGCCCGAGCACGAGCGGGTGAAGGCCCATCGCTGCTGGAATGTGAAACCTACCGTTTAGCGGGCCACTTTATGGGTGACGCCGAGGCCTATCGCCCCGAAGGGGAAAAGGACGCGCTGTTTGAAAAGGATCCGATCCCCAAAATGAGGGAAAGATTGCTCGCCGAAGGTGCTGCCAGCGAAGCGGACTTGAACACGATCGAGGAAGAATCTGCTGCGCGCGTTGATGCCGCGATCAAGTTCGCCCGCGAAAGCGATGATGCAGCCCCCGAAGATGCGCTGACGCGCGTGTTCGCGGCATAAACGGGAGGGAGAGACATGACCAAATCGAACGAGAGAAAACTGACCATCGCCCGCGCTATGGCCGAAGCCACCGCACAGGAAATGCGCATTGATCCCTCCGTCTTTGTGATGGGCGAGGACATCGGCCCTCTGGGTGGCGTCTATGGCAACACCCGTGGGTTAATCGAAGAGTTCGGGGCGGAGCGCATCCGCGACACACCGATTTCGGAAACTGCCTTTATCGGTGCCGCTGTTGGTGCGGCGCAGGATGGCATGCGTCCGGTGGTCGAACTGATGTTCGTCGACTTCTTTGGCGTCTGCTTTGATGCGATCTACAATCTGATGGCCAAGAACATCTATTTCTCCGGCGGCAACGTGAAAGTGCCAATGGTTCTGATGACCTCAACCGGTGGTGGCTATTCCGATGGCGGCCAGCATTCGCAGTGCCTGTACGGCACCTTTGCCCACTTGCCGGGAATGAAAGTTGTGGCCCCATCCAATGCCTATGACGCCAAAGGGTTGATGACGGCCGCCATGCGCGACGACAGTCCGGTGGTTTACATGTACCACAAGGGGCTGCAGGGCATGGGTTGGCTTGGTACCGAAGCGGGCGCGACTGTGCATGTGCCGGAAGAGCCTTACACGCTGGAAATCGGCAAGGCCAAGGTTGTGCGCGAAGGCAAGGACGTATCCATTGTCAGTTGCGGCATGGGCGTTCACAACGCGCTGAAGGCCGCCAAGAAGCTTGAAGACCAAGGCGTCAGTGCCGAAGTCGTCGATCTTGTCAGCCTTGTCCCACTGGACCGTGACACCATCCGCGCAAGCGTCGCCAAGACCGGCAGGCTGATCGTCGTGGACGAGGACTATATGAGCTACGGCCTGTCCGGCGAAATCATCGCCTCCGTGACGGAGCATGATATCTCGGTTCTCAAGGCCGCGCCAAAACGCGTTGCCTTCCCCGATGTGCCGATCCCATTCGCGCGGGTGATGGAGCAGTTCTGCCTGCCCAACCCTGACAAGATCGTCGCTGCCTGGGACGAGATGCAAGCGGCCTGAGCCGAACCAAAACCAACAAATCACTAATCAACGGGGTCGCATGCAGCGCGACCCCGAACAGGAAAGGACACTTCAAATGGCAACAGATATCGTCATCCCATCCGACCTCTGGGAAGAGGACGAAGAAACAGTGATCACCGGCTGGCTTGCTGATGATGGCGCGACCGTCGAAGAAGGCGCGTTGGTGGTCGAGATTATGACCGCCAAAGTGCAATACGAGATCAACGCACCAGCCTCTGGCACCCTGCGGATCAAGGAAGAGGCCGATGCCGTTGTGCCCAAGGGCGCCGTCATCGGGTCGGTCGAATGACCAAGGTCGTCCCTCTCAAAGGCGTGCGCGGCATGATCGCGGATGCCATGACCAAAAGCCTTGCGACGGCAGCGCAGCTGACCCACCACGGCAGCGCCGATGCGACGGCGCTGATGGCCGAAAAAACACGCTTGGGCGCGGCAGGTACCAAGATATCTGTTGAGGATCTCTTGATGCTGGCCGTGGTGCGCGCCCTGAAAAAGAACCCCGACGCAAACGGACGTGTCGAGGGGCGCGAGGTGCATCTGTCTGATGCGGTTGACCTGTCGGTGGCTATCGCCTTGCCCGGCAATCTGTTGGTCGCCCCTGCCATGTTCGGTGCCGATGCAATGGATGTGACCGAATTGCGTGCGGCGCGGCAGGATTTGGCCGCGCGGGCCAAGGTGAACAAGCTGACCGTGACGGAAATGACGGGCGGCACATTCACCGTCTCCAACCTTGGCCTCACGCGGGTGGAACATTTCACTCCGATCATCAATGCGGGCCAAATCTGCATCCTTGGTATTGGGCGTATGACGGATCGCGCGGTGCGGGGCGCGGATGGCGGGATCGAATTGCGCCCCCATGTGGGCCTGTCGCTGACCTTTGATCATCGCGCGCTTGATGGCGCACCAGCGGGTGATCTGCTGACTTCCATCTGCGAAGAGATCGAAAGGATGGCGGTGTGAACGCACCTCTCACATATGTGGAGGGCGTGGCAGAGGGGCTTGCCCTTGAGGCCGCGGCCTTCGCGGCGCAAGGTGCTGTAACCTGTCTCTGGAGCCCACGCCGCCGCGCGCTTGTCTGTCCGGCGAGCCTGAGGCTCAAACCCGGATTTGAAACGGCGAAGCGTAATTCAGCCACGCGCGGCTGGCCTTTGCATCTGCGCCCCACGGGCGGCGGCGCGGTCCCCCAAGGGCCGGGGGTGTTGAACCTCGCGCTGGCGTTTACCGCTGATCGGACGTTCTCCATCGAAGATGGTTACCGCCTGATCACACGGATCATTCAGAATGCAATCCCCGCCGGTTGGGCAACGGGTGCGACCCCGAACAGCTTTTGTGACGGCGCATGGAACCTGTCCCTGAACCGCCGCAAAGTCATTGGCACGGCGCAGCGCATACGCCCTGTTGGCAACGGGCAGCGCCGCATTCTGGCGCATGCGCTGATTTTGGTGGAGGGCGATCTGGCCGCCGGGGCCGCAGCCGTCGATGCGTTTCACCGTGACCTTTCCCTTGGCCCAATCGACGCGGGTGTTCACACGACGTTGGACAGGGCCATCCCGTCGCAGCGTGATCCGATGAACACATTGGCCGCATCACTCAATGAAATAGCACAGCGCGACATTCTGCGCGCAACACAGCATTTAGGCCGCCGAGCGGCCTGAACCCAAACCCGCGTTAACAACAAGGGTAATCGATACCAAAGAGGAGGAACCAACCCATGACAGCCTATTCAGTTCTGGCCGTGACACCCACCGACGACAGCTGGATACCCGGCTATATCGAGCCGGTCGGCAAGATCATCGCCAAACATGGCGGCAAGTATATCGCGCGCACAACCAGCCACGAACAGGTCGAGGGGGATGACCAGCCCGCAGCCCTGCGCGTCATCCTCGAATGGCCGGATGCGCAGCCGCCCGCGACTTCGTGAATGATCCGGACTACGCGCCCTATCTCGAGGCCCGCCACAAAGGATCGACCAGCGTTCACTTCATCATCGACGGCAAGGACGAGCTTGCCTGAGAACCTTAAGATACCCAGCAGTGTCCTTGCGAATTCCGCTCCTGCCGACGGCCTGTGAGGACGACAAGAAAAGCCAAATAAACCCACAATGTGATTGTGATCTGTACTCTATCACACCTCGCACGTGAGGCTCGGCGAAATGACGGAGCAACGCGCTCTGGTCGCCTTTGACAGGCGGTCCTTATTTACGCGACGGTGGGCCGGCCTGCTTCAGGTCGGCCGCCGGATCTCGTACATTTTCAGTTTCCGGTTAATCGTTGCGCGCCCCATGCCAAGTACACGAGCAGCTTCGCTGACATTCCAACGGCTGTTTGCGAGCGCATCAAGGATCATGCTGCGTTCGTCATAGGCGGTTACCGGATTGGCGGGTACAATGGCGCAAACCGGTTCCGGTATCGCAGAGGCCAGAGGAGCGCCAACACAGGCTTGTTGCAAATCAAGCAGGTTGATCCGGTTGTCCTGTGACGTTGCCAATGCGTTCTGAAGCGCGCCGCGCATTTCGCGGACATTGCCATGGAACGGTAGGCGACAAAGCGCATCTTTGGCCTCGGCACTGAAGGTGACGTTACAACCAGTCAGCTGCGCGCACAGGGCCTGTGCCAGAACCTCGGGATGTTCACGCCTTCGGAGAGGGGGCAGGAAGACCTTTGAGCCTGTTAGAAGATAAAATAGGTCGTCTCTGAAATGCCCCGCGTTGACGGCGTCTATCAAAGGTTTGCGGCTGGTGGAAACCACACGCAGGCGGCTGTCATGCCCATGGTCATCCGTTTGGTGGCGGTGTTCTTCCTGTTCATTCAGGAAACGTCGCAGCTCTGCCTGCGAAGTGCGCGGCAACTCGTCCACATTGTCAAACACCAAGGTAGCGCGGACGCCCTTGCCATAGGACATTCTTGAAACGACGCGGGCTTGCTCAATGACCCTGCGCAAATGGTCTGTGTCGGCGTCACTCTCGCCAAGCGTCGCACAATCCAGATCGAAAACCGGTACGTCAGGGGCATCGGTTTGCAGCAATGCGGCCACAAGCGCGGATTTCCCGGTTCCAGTTTCGCCTTCCAGATGCAGCATGGCTGTGTCTTCCAAGAGGGTTCGCGCACGGCGACAGGCGGCAGCCATGCTATGACTTCCGGTCGCCAACTGCTGTAGCGATGGTGGCAAGCGCCGTTTGCGCGCAGGGCCGGGCGGCAGCGGCTTGGACACCCGTTGGGGTGCGGCGGTCTTTGGCACAGCAACCGTCAGGTTCACGGCGGCCCCATGATTGGCTGGAAGCGAAAGTACCCTCTCGGGCACATTCACCAGCCGATTGCTGTCGACGTGAAAGATCGCCTCGAACGCCTGCCCCCTCAGCGATGCAGCGTTTGCACCGTCAAGGCAGGCGGAAACGGTCGAAGTGGCACCGATAATCATCCCTGCTTCGTTCACGGCGACCAGTGCATCGTCGGATAGGACGTGATCACGCCCCACACGAGAGACCGTCACAAGCATCGCGTCGTTGAATTCCTTTTCAAACAGGTTGCGCTGAATGCGATGCGCAGTCTTTGCCAACAGCTGCTGCCCAAACAGATAATCCGCGCGATTGCCCCGATCGACAGAGACAAGATTGATTGCACCAATCATCCCCCCGTTGGCATCCAGAACCGGAACGCCGGTACAGGCGAACTGTCTGAGCGTCGAAAAGTAATGATCCGCACCGCGCACAGTGATTGCGTGCCCCGTTCGCAAGGCCATGGATACGCCGTTTGTACCGGCCACGCGTTCGTCCCAACATGACCCAAGAGCGATGCCGTTCCATCCGTCAGAGCCACTCGTCGCCCCGCTATGCTCAATCCGAACAGAGACGCCATCGGCGTCGGTGACAACCAGACAATGACCGATTTCGCCCGCGACCGAAGCGAGATGTTGAAAGAAGCCCTGCCTGCCGCCGGTGCTCTCGACAATCTGTTCAAGTCGGGGGGCAACTTCGGAGGATTGGAGGCGCATGATAGGCCGCCCGGTATCGTGCCGCAGGTTATACTGCCGCGCACACCGGTCCCAGGATGCGGCAATCGCATCCGTTTGATTTGAGGTAATGAAACCTCTCATCACGTCTCCTCCCGACTCTTAGCTTAATGCGCAATCCCCTGGATCGGCAAACGTTTTGGGACGCCTCAGGCGCCAGCCAGCTCACGAATAGCCGCCATCAGTTGCGCGACATGTGCGCGGTCGGCGGCGGCGGGATGGGGCCGTGCGATGCGTCCGGCATCGTTGTCGTAATACTGCCCCGAGGCATTGGCGAATTCCTCGGACACTGCCGCACGGCGCAGGATGTCCGCCCCGATCCGCAGGTCATTGCCCGCCATTCCATAGGATTCCTTGACCATTTTTGTGGCAAGAAGAGACCCCGGGTTGACCGAGACAAACACCGGCCCTTCGGGGTGTTCGCGCGCCAATTCCTGCGACCAGATTGTCAACGCCAGCTTGCTTTGCGCGTAGGCTTCATTGTGGCCAAGCTGTTGCTCACCGCGCATGGCCTTGATGTTGACGGGCGCTTGTGCTGCTGAGGAAAGGCTCACCACGCGACCGTCTTTTGGGATGATCGGCAGCAGACCAACGGTCAAAGCCCAGGGCGCGATTGCGTTGACCATGAAACGCACATCCAGCCCGCTGTCTGTCTGTGTGTTGGGAACCTTCAGAACCCCGGCATTATTGATCAACACATCCAGGGTGTCATGTTTGGCACGGACATCTGCCACCAAGGCGTTAACATCCCCCAGCAGCGAAAGGTCAGCGCGGTAGGTTTCCGGATCGCCCCCGACCTCGCGTGCCGCGGCTTCCAACTTGTCCGCGCTGCGCCCGTGCAACAGGACGTTGTGGCCCTCGGCAGTCAGCGTCTTGGCTGTCAAAAGGCCGATCCCGTCCGTCGCGCCGGTGATAAGAATTGTCTTGGTCATGTGAATGTCTCCTCAGGTGTGCAAGGCGCGGGTGGGCGCTCTTTAATAGCGAACCAACGTACGGCTCTCGATGCTTTGGCGGGGCGCCGTGACTGTCGGGTCCTCGACCAGATCAATCGCACTGTGGCCAACGCAGGGGCGGCCGGAATTGTCGTAGATGTTGAAAAACGCGACCTCGTCAGGCGTCATCCGTGAGCGGTAAACCCATTCGTGCGCGTCGTCTTTTGCCAACCCCATCACCTGGCCTTTGCGATCGGGGTAGATCAAGTCAATCACGATCCAATCTGCGTCTCTGACCGTCGACGGCCGAATAAAGCCAAGAGGTGCAGAATTGATCGGGTTCGCGATCGGGCGCCAGACGTTGATAAAGGCATAATGACCCTGCGCCCATTCATCGGCCTGTCCGGGGCCGAGAATATCCACAAGACGCCTTTCCGCACCCTCGCGGCTATAATCGCTGTGGACGTGGCGGGCCGGGCGGCGCTTGGCCTGCGGATCATCGATGCGCACTGTATGATCAAAGGTGATCACCTCTGTTGCGCCAACTTCCTGTTTCAATAGATCGGCCAGTTCGGCATCATATCGGCTTTGCCAATTGCCACCTTTGAAATCAAATATAGCCGTTGGGGAGTTGGCAAAAGCAAAGCCATCCTCTGCAAAATCCGTGGCGGCCTCGCAGTTCCGTTGATCCTTCACTGCGATTTTGGCTGCGGAAAACTCCGGCTCGATGAGGTTGCCAGCAATGCCATCCACATCAATTTCGAACGCCTGCCGAAACGGCTTGTGGACGTGATAATTCACGGTTCCGGTCTGTGTCATCAGAGCCTCCTTTCCATCATGATCGGGCCAGTCTGCTCGGCGGATTACCGCAAAAGCCTTGAGTTGATGTCATCCTTAGGATGCGAATTTATACCTTGTGCTTCGTGCAATAAACTGCCGAGAGTGGAGTTCACTTTCTTGATTTTGGGTATAATCAATGGACACCGATCACCTGCGATTGTTCGTAATGGCAGCAGAGCGGCTCAATATCAGTGCTGCGGGTCGTGAACTTGGCCTTGCACCTGCCGTGGCAAGCGCCCGCCTCGCCAAGTCGGAAACCGAGCTTGGGGTGGAGCTGCTACGCCGCACCACCCGCAAGGTTTCATTGTCACTGGAGGGGGCGGATTTTCTACCCTATGCCCGCGAAATTCTTGCGCAGTCAGAGGCCGCATAGGCGGCGTTGGGCGGCAAGGGTGTCGGTGCCCATGGCACCTTGCGCTTTGCCGCGCCCAGCAGTTTCGCACAACTGCACATCATGCCGCTCTTACCCGAATTCCAAACCCTTTTCCCCGATTTGACGCTGGACCTGCGCCTGTCGGATACCAGCTTTGATGCCATCGAAGGCAGTTTTGATTTGGCCCTTAGAAGTGCCCCGCTGGCGGACAGCAGTTTGAAAGAGCGAAAGTTGTCGGATGACACTCGCGTTCTGTGTGCATCGCCAGGCTATCTGGACGCCCACGGTACGCCCACGCGCCTATCCGACCTGTTGAACCACCGTTTCATTGCATGGTCCAACCTTGAACCACGGGAATTGCTTAGCACCGAGGGTGAAATTGCAAAGCTTGATCCGCAAGCCATGACATGCCGCACAATCGTTGATGACGGCGACGCGCAGCGCGAGACGACGGTATCAGGTGTCGGAATTGCAATCAGTTCGCTGTGGAACATCGAACGCGAAGTCGCGGCAGGACGCCTGGTCCGTGTGCTTCCGGAATGGTCCTTGAACGAAGCGACGGTCCTTTGGCTGGTCTATCCCCGCTCCAATGTTTTGACACCAAAAACAAAAATATTCATAGATTTCCTGATCAAACGGTTGGGAAACCGGTCTGCCTGGTCGATGTGATACCACGTATCTTCGAGGCATGGGTCCAATCTTCAAACTCTCAGGTGTTTCGGTGAACTTGCAGTTCCGGTGTGGTGGGTATTCAGAGCACATTTCGGGGGCTAAACGTCCTATTCGACACTGCAACAAATATCGCGCATTTACTCGGAATAGGGGAAGTTTCATGTGACGATGTATCGAGAGCTGAAAGCGCAAACTCGGCTCTCAGACAACGGTTGCGTTCTGAAGGTAGTGAATAGCCCCTAGATTTGTAGACGCTTTCTTCCCTAACTTTGAGGCAAGAAGGCCGTTATGGGGAAGCCAAATTTCAGTGAAGATTTCAAGCGCGATGCAGTCCATCGGATAACAGTGCGGGGATATGCCGTTCGCGAGGTTTCGGAGCGGTTGGGCGTCAGTACATATTCGCTCTACAAATGGATGAAGCTCTACGCAAAAGCTGGGTCACAGACATCATCTGTTGACCATGAAGCTGAGAACCGCAGGCTCAAGCGTGAGTTGGCCCGTTTGGCTGGGATCCGGGCAGAGATCGGGTACAAACGTAAGCCGGGCAAGTATGGTGGAAGGCCGTCAGTCGTCGTCGACAACACGTTAGACCGGCAGTTTGATGTAACAGCGCCAGACACCGCCTGGGTGTCCGATATTACTTACATCAAAACCTATGAGGGGTTTCTCTATCTGGCGGTTATCATCGACCTTTACTCACGACGTGTGATCGGCTGGGCGACACAATCGCGGCAACCAACAGACCTCGTGCTGCAAGCCCTTCTGATGGCTGTCTGGCGACGCAAACCGAAGCGACGTGTCCTGATCCACACGGATCAAGGCAGCCAATACACCAGCAGGGACTGGGCAGCGTTTCTGCGGGCCCACAATATCGAACACTCGATGAGCAGGCGGGGGAATTGCCATGACAATGCGCGCGTCCATTGTCCTCGGACCAATGGCGGACAAAGACTTGCCTGAGAGCTTCTTCAACCTGCTCAAACGGGAACGCAACGGGGAAACCCAAGCTGCCCCGGGCACCATTTAAACTCTCCGTTGAAAACTTCCCCGCCGTAGACGCCCGCATTGGCTCCTTCCGCTTCCGATGACCCTCCGGCTTGCAGTTTCCGCTTCTTGGCGCGAGGTTGCGATCGTGGGCGTTCGCTTTGGGAGAGGCGGCGTGGACAGCATATTTGGGGGAGGACAGACCGATGGCGGTTGATGCGGGGCGGTTGACGGATTTTGCGACGGCTATTTTGGCGCATGCGGGGCAGGATGCCGGGCGGGCGGCGAAGGTTGCGGCGCGGTTGGTGGGGGCTAATCTGGCGGGGCATGACAGTCACGGGGTGGGGATGATACCCGCCTATGTGGACGGTATTCTTGCAGGGCAGTTGGACGCTGCGGCCGATATCGAGCTGGTGCAGGACAAGGGGCCGTTCCTCTTGGTCGATGGCCACCGTGGCTTTGGCCATATCGTGGCAGAGCAGGCGATGACGCTGGCGATTGATCGTGCGCAGGCCCACCATTTCGCGACGCTGTCCTTGCGCAACAGCTTCCACCTTGGGCGGTTGGGCGACTGGGGCATCATGGCGGCGGAGGCGGGGTTTATCTGCATCCTTTACGCGAATGTTCAGTCCGCGCGCCCCCTCGTGGCACCGTTCGGCGGCAGTGATGCGCGGTTTGTCACCAATCCTTACTGCACGGCGATACCGGCGACCGAAAAGCATCCGATGTTTGTGCTGGATATGGCGACCAGTACCATCGCGATGGGCAAGGCGCGAGTGGCTCAGCTTAGCGGCAAGCCTGCGCCCGAAGGGGCGTTGATTGATGCGCAGGGCAATGCCACGCGCGATCCGTCGGTGGTATTTGACGGTGCGGGCGGGGCGTTGACGGCCTTCGGGCAGCATAAAGGGTTCGGGCTCGCCTTGCTGGGGGATATCTTAGGTGGATCGTTCAGCGGGGGCGGGGCCTATGCACCCGAGCGCGAGGTGCCCGACCGGATCGTGAACAACATGATGGCGATCTTGATCGATCCGAATGTCTTTGGTCTTGCGCAAAGCTTTGGTGTGGATGTGGACAGCTATACAGATTGGGTAAAAGCATCCCCCGCAGCGCCCGGAACGGCGGGGGTGCAGTTCCCCGGCGACCCCGAAAGGCGCAGTACGGCAGAGCGATCGGCCAAGGGTATTCCGCTGGATGCAGGCACATTGGCGCAACTGACGGCGGCGGCGCGAAAGGCGGGTGTTCCCGCGTCAGAACATCTCTGCTCTACCTCTGATTGACGTCACTCTGCGCAGACGCGCCTCGCGCGGTCTTTTGTTGACTCAAGGAAAGGCGCGCTCTTATCCTTTTCCACAGGGCGGAACCACGTTTCACAAGAAAACGGGCCGCTAACCCTGCCGCAGACACGAATGTTCCGTGCCGCAGGATTTTCTGGGAGGAAAGATATGAACGTATTGAAGACGACGGTCGTGGCATTTGGGCTCACGGCTTCCATGGCGTTCGCGCAGGATCTGGACCTGCCGCGTCAACTGAGCTGGACAGCCTATGACACCGGGTCGGCGGGCTATAATCAGGCCGTGGCAATCGGTGCTGCGTTGCAAGATGCCGCGGGGGTGAACCTGCGCGTGCTGCCGGGCAAGAACGACGTGTCGCGCACAGAGCCATTGCGACAGGGGCGGGTTGAATTCTCGGCCACGGGTGTGGGCGGTAGTTTTATGGCGCAGGAAGGTGTGTTTGATTTCGGGGCCGAAAACTGGGGCCCGCAGCCGATCCGCGTGCTGCTGGCGAACAACGGCGGCGCGATCAACCTTGCGGTCGGTGTCGCGGGCGATCTGGGGATCGAGACCTATGCCGACCTCAAGGGGAAGCGCGTGTCCTATATCGTTGGTGCCCCTGCGTTGAACGTGAACACCGAAGCCTATCTGGCCTATGGCGGCTTGACCTGGGACGATGTGGAGCGGGTTGATTTCGGCGGGTTCGGGGCCAGCTGGACCGGCCTGATCGAAGGGCAGGTCGATGCGGCTTTTGCTTCGACCAACTCGGGCAAGGCATATGAGGCCGAAGCGGGGCCGCGCGGGCTGTTCTGGCCGCCGATTGATCCCGACGACACCGAGGGTTTCGCCCGTATGCAGGAGATTGCCCCCTTCTTCACGCTGAACAAGGCCAAGGTCGGGGCCACCATCGACGGGACCGACGGCTATCAGGGCGCGGGCTATGCCTATCCGGTGCTGACCTCGATTGCGGCCACGGACGAAGCGCTGGTCTATAATATGACCAAGGCGATGGTAGAGCTGTTCCCGAAATATGACGGCAATTCCCCCGGCATCGGTGGCTGGGCGCTGGACAAGCAGAACATGGAATGGGTGGTGCCCTACCACGAAGGGGCGATCCGCTATTTCGAAGAAGTGGGCGCTTGGTCTGACACCGCGCAGGCGCATAACGACACACTTGTGAAACGCCAAGAAGCGCTGGCCGCGGCATGGGAAGCGACGAAAGCATCCAACCCTTCTGACTGGGAAGCCGCCTGGTCCGAGGCGCGCCGCAAGGCCTTGGCAGACGGCGGGTTCTCTGTCGTTTTCTGAACCTTTCCAAAGTTCGGGGCGGGCTGGTCATGGTGCCGGCCCGTTCCTGCTGTGCCGCTTACCGGCCTGTACCCCCTAATATGAAAGCGTTTTTATGACCGATCCCGATACATCGCGCACCCCGCAGCCGAAGTTCGAGGAGGTGGCGATTGACGGTGCCACCCCGGCAGAGCGGATCTCGGGGGTGGCACGTTGGGTCGTGGTGATCACCACGCTGCTGTCGCTGGTGCTGGTGGTCAACCAGCTGTTCAACCTTCAGCTTTTCGGGATTGTGCTGATCGACGGGCGGTATCTGTATATCCTTGGGGGGATGTTCCTGGCGTTGACGTTCCTTATCTTTCAGGCCCGCGGCGGCAAGGGGGGGGAGCCGACATTGCTGGACTGGGTGCTGTTTGCCGCTTCGGTCGGGACCACGGGCTATCTGGCGCAGACCGCGCAGCAGAACCTGTCGCAGGGGTGGGAATATGCAGCCCCTGAAACGGCGCAATATGTCTCGGTCATATTCTTCTTTCTGATCTTGGAGGCAACGCGGCGGGCAGGGGGGCTGGTGCTGTTCCTGATTGTCACGCTCTTTGCGTTCTATCCAACCTTCGCGGGCCACGTGCCGGACCCGTTTTCGGGCTTTCAAAGCACGTTTCTGCAAACGGTACCTTACCATATCTATTCCGCCGAAAGCTCTTTCGGCATTCCGATGAAGGCGTTCGGCGGTGTTGTCATCGGCTTCATCCTGTTCGGCGCGGTGCTGCAACGGACAGGCGGCGGGCAGTTTTTCAATGATCTGGCGCTTGGGCTTGTGGGCGGCTACCGCGGGGGCGCGGCGAAAGTGTCTATCTTTGCCAGCGGCTTTATGGGGTCGATGTCCGGCTCTGTCATCTCAAATGTCTTGACCACGGGGGCGGTGTCGATCCCCGCGATGCGCAAGACCGGGTTCTCGGCCAAGACCGCCGCCGCGACCGAGGCCTGCGCCTCGACTGGCGGGGTATTGATGCCGCCGATCATGGGGGCGACGGCCTTTGTCATGGCGTCCTTCCTGTCACGCCCCTATGTCGAAATCGCGCTGGCCGCCGCCATTCCGAGCATTCTGTTCTACTGGGGGCTGTTTGCCCAGATCGACGCCTATTCCGCGAAACGCGGGCTGCGCGGATTGCCCAAGCCCGACCTGCCACGGCTGCGACAGGTGATGATAGAAGGCTGGCCCTATATCTTCGTTTTCGCGCTGCTGCTCTATATGATGATCGGGCTGCGGCAGGAATCCTCTGCGCCCTTCTATGCAACCGCGTTGCTGTTGGTGGTGAACCAGTTCCGCGCCAGCCATCGTCTGAACCTGAGCCGCCTTGGCAATATGATCGTCGGTGTCGGCATGGGGCTGTCAGAACTGACCGCGATCCTGCTGGGGGTCGGGCTGATCGTTGGGTCGTTCTCGGCCACGGGGCTGGCGGGCACATTGGTGAACGAGCTGGTGTTTCTGGCCGGCGACAGCACGTTGATCCTGTTGCTGATGGGGGCGATCACCGCCTTTATCTTTGGCATGGGGATGACGGTGACCGCCTGCTATATCTTCCTTGCGGTGGTGCTGGCCCCCGCGCTTGAGGCCGGCGGGCTGAACCAACTGGCAGTGCATCTGTTCATTCTCTACTGGGGCATGGTCAGCTATATCACACCTCCGGTCGCGCTTGGCGCTTTTGCGGCCTCGACCATGGCGGGGTCCAACCCGATTGCCACGGGGTTCGAGGCGATGCGCCTTGGCGGTGTCATCTATATCGCGCCCTTCTTCTTTGTGCTGAATCCTGCGTTGATTGGTCAGGCCCCCGCGTGGGAGGTCGTCGTCGCGCTCAGCTGTGCGATGATCGGGGTGACCCTGATCTCGGCGGCGCTGCAGGGGTACATCAGCCTTGTCGGCCCGATTGAAGGCCGTGGGGCGCTACCGATGCGGGTCGCGCTGTTCTTTGGCGGCGTGCTGATCGCCATGCCGCAGAACGATCTGGCCGGTTTGGGCTACAGCCTGTCCTTCCTCATCGGGGGCGCCCTTTGTGCGCTGCCGATGTTGCGGGCGTGGCAGGCGACCTCCGCCGCGCGCGTCACCCCCTAAGGCGAAGATGCCGGTGCGCGCTTGTCGCGCGCCTTTCCCCGCAGCCGTGTGCCTGCCGGTTACATTTTAGGCGATCCCGATCTTTGGTGCCAAAAAAAGAGGCGCGGCTAGGGGTGTGTCCTGCGACATGCCATTTTTTCTAGCGACTCCGCCACTGCCCTAGGCATCTTGGCCTTGTGCCGACACAGGCAACACCGTCGCACGGCCAGCGATCCTGGCAGATGTAACAAGCCATGCGACGATCACAACAATATGCTGCGCCTCCTGTCTAACGTGCTTGGGGGCCCCGGAAAAGTGCGTTCTGACGCGCGGGGTAGCAGCGCCAACAGGGGATAGAAGATGACAACATTCACCAAACTCGCCGCCTGCGCGACCGCAGCATTGATGGGCTCCACCTCGCTGGTGATGGCGCAGGACTGTGCCGATCCGGTCAAGGTCGGCGTGCTGCACTCGCTGTCAGGGACCATGGCGATTTCCGAGACGACGCTGAAAGACACCATGCTGATGTTGATCGACGCGCAGAACGAAAAGGGTGGCGTATTGGGCTGCGAGATCGAGGCGGTCGTGGTTGACCCTGCCTCCGACTGGCCGTTGTTCGCAGAGAAGGCGCGCGAGCTGCTGACCGTGAACGAGGTCGACGTGATCTTTGGCAACTGGACCTCCGTGTCGCGCAAATCCGTGCTGCCCGTGATCGAAGAACTGAACGGCCTGCTGTTCTACCCCGTGCAATACGAGGGCGAGGAATCATCCAAGAACGTGTTCTACACAGGTGCCGCGCCCAACCAGCAGGCGATCCCTGCGGTTGATTACTTCCTCGAAGAGCTGGGGGTCGAGAAATTCGCCCTGCTCGGGACCGACTATGTCTATCCGCGTACCACCAATAACATTCTGAAATCCTATCTGATGTCCAAGGGCATTGCCGAAGAAGACATCTTTGTGAACTACACCCCGTTTGGCCATTCCGATTGGGCCACGATCGTGGGCGATGTCGTGGCACTGGGTCAGGACGGCAAGCAGGTGGGCGTTGTGTCGACCATCAACGGTGACGCGAACATCGGTTTTTACAAAGAGCTCGCAGCGGCAGATGTGTCGGCGGATGATATCCCCGTCGTTGCCTTCTCGGTGGGCGAGGAAGAGCTGTCGGGGCTCGATACATCGAACCTTGTCGGGCATCTGGCGGCGTGGAACTACTTTATGTCCGCAGACACCCCTGCAAACGCTGAATTCATCGAACAGTGGAAAGCGTCCATCGGCGACGACAAACGCGTGACCAATGACCCGATGGAGGCGCATTACATCGGCTTCAACATGTGGGTGAATGCGGTTGAACAGGCTGGCACCACCGATGTCGATGCCGTGCGCAGCGCGATGTACGGGCAGACCTTCCCGAACCTGACCGGCGGCACCGCCGAGATGCTGGTGAACCACCACCTGTCCAAACCCGTGCTGATCGGCGAGATCACGGCGGACGGTCAGTTCGACATCATCAGCCAGACCGATCCGGTGCCCGGTGATGCCTGGACAGACTTCCTGCCCGAAAGCGCTGTGCTGACCTCCGATTGGAAAGATCTGGAATGCGGCATGTACAACACCGAAACGGAAACCTGCGTTCAGCTGACCTCTAACTACTGATCCTAACGCCGGGGCGGGCAGGCTGACTGGCCGCCCCATCACCTTATTTCCCAGACTTACCACAAGGGTTCCCTATGTTCCGCCACCTGTTAATGCTCCTCTGTTGGGTGGGCATCGTGGGAACGGCACAGGCGCAAGATTTGCAGCCCGTGCTTCAAGCTCATGCCGATGAAATTGCCAAACCCTCGCGCAGCTCTGTCTCTGTCGCGCTGGATGATCTGGTTGCCTCCGGTGCGCCGCAGGTCAGCGCGTTTCTTGAACGCTGGCAGGACAAAGGGGTCTGGCAACGCGACGCGGATGGTGTGTTCTTTTTCGGCACCGAGACAGGCGACACGCTGGCCTTGCGCGATATCGACAGCGATGCGGAAAGCACGGCACCGGCAAGCGGGTTTTCGCAGCTGAAACCCAATGGCGGAGTGCGCCGCCTGATCGGCACCGCGCTTGTCCAGTTCCAACTGACCGACCCTGATCTTGCACGCCGTCAAAGTGCCGTCGATTCCATCGCCCGCCGCCCGGAGGCGGACCAACTGGCCCCCCTGCGCGCCTCGATCGAGGCAGAGACAGACGCGGCGCTGAAGGCCCGCAAGATCCAGCTGGCTAACTTCCTCTCTGCCAGTTTTGGCGACACAGCCGCCGACCGTATCGCGGCGATCACATCAATGGCCAGCGATACCTCGATCGAGGCGCGGGCGGTGATGAACCAGATTCTGTCGACCAAAACAGCGACGCCGTCTGAAACACCCAGCGGCAACGTCGCGCGGGTACTGACTCCGGGGGAGGATATTTCACCCGATGCGGCCTATGCCCAGCTTGTGGCGGCTGATCTGGCCCCGGCGCCTGTGCCCCCCGCCGCGATCCGCGACGCTTTGGCCGCGAACGTTGTCAACGGGCGTGTGGGTGGTATCCCGACAGCGCGACTGAATACCGATGCGGCGCGTGCGACGGCCTATGCCGCACTCGCCGCTGCGGGCACCGTGCCGCCGCTGGTGACTGCGCGGGACCAGCAAGATGCCATCGCGGGCATGACGTTCTACGAGGTGTATGACGAGCCCGACAGCGCCGTCACAGACGCCGCGCGGGCCACGCTCGACAGCATCGAGACCCGCGTCGCCGCCGCGCAAACCGTTGACCTGACGCTGGACGCGCTGTCGCTCGCGTCGATCTATTTCCTTGCCGCTATCGGCCTTGCCATCACCTTTGGCGTCATGGGGGTCATCAACATGGCCCATGGCGAGTTTATCATGATGGGGGCCTATACCGGCTATGTCGTGCAGCTGTTCGTGCCCGATTACACGCTGTCGATCATCATCGCCCTGCCACTGGCCTTTGCGGTCACATTTGCCGCCGGTGTGGTGATGGAGCGGTTGGTGATCCGGCATCTTTACCACCGTCCGCTGGAGACGTTGCTGGCGACTTTCGGCATCTCTATCGCGTTGCAGCAACTGGCCAAGAACATCTTTGGCACGCAGGCACGCCCGCTGACCTCTCCGGCTTGGCTGGACGGGGCTTGGGTGATCTCGGATGTGATCCAGATCAGCTATATCCGCATCGCGATCTTCGTGCTGGCGCTGCTGTTCCTGGGGCTGATCCTGTTTGTGCTCAAACGCACCCGACTGGGGCTAGAGGTGCGCGCCGTGACGCAGAACCCCGGTATGGCGGCCAGTATGGGTATTAACCCCGACCGCATCAACATGATGACCTTTGGCCTTGGCTCGGGCATCGCGGGGATCGCGGGGGTGGCCATCGGGCTTTATGCCAAGGTCACGTCCGAGATGGGGGCCGATTACATCGTGCAATCCTTCATGACCGTGGTCGTGGGCGGCGTTGGTAACGTCTGGGGCACGCTGGCCGGGGCCTCGCTCATCGGGTTCCTGCAAAAGGGGATCGAATGGTTCAACCCGTCCAATACCCTCGCGGCACAGACCTATATGGTGCTTTTCATCATCCTGTTCATTCAATTCCGTCCCAAGGGCATCGTTGCCCAAAAGGGTCGGGCAGCGGCGGATTGATCCATGCGTAAAACATTCCTTTCCGAAAACCCTTCCGTCCTGTGGTTCATCGCGCTGTTGGGGCTGTTTACCCTCGCGGTCGCCATCGGGTCAGAGGCGACAGGCACGGGCCTGATCTCTACCTCTATGGTCAAGACATTGGGCAAAACGCTGTGCCTGTGTCTGATCGCCATCGCGATGGATGTGGTCTGGGGCTACTGCGGCATCCTGAGCCTCGGGCATTTCGCCTTCTTTGGCATCGGCGGCTATGCCATCGGCATGTGGCTGATGTATGCGCGGACCGAAGGCATCGTCTTGTCGAGCCTTGAAGGTCAGGTGATCCCGCCCACGCCGCAAGAGGTGCAGGACGCCATCGGTAACCAGATTTTCGGCGTTGTTGGCAGCTCTGACTTCCCGTGGCTCTGGGCCTTTTCCGACAGTCTGTTCCTGCAATTGCTGATGGTGGTGATTGTCCCGGGGCTGCTGGCGCTGGTCTTTGGCTGGCTGGCGTTCCGCAGCCGTGTCACGGGCGTTTACCTGTCGATCCTGACGCAGGCGATGACGCTGGCGCTGTCGCTGTGGCTGTTCCAGAACGACAGCGGCCTGCGCGGCAACAACGGGCTTTCCGGTTTGCAGAATATTCCGGGGTACGAAGACACCTCGCAGGCGACCATTAGCCTTGTGTTCTTTATGGGGTCGGCGCTGGCACTGGCGCTTGGGTATATCCTGTTTGCATGGGTGGTATCGGGCAAGATGGGCAGCGTGGTGCAAGGCATCCGCGATAACGAGGCCCGCGTCCGCTTCCTTGGCTACCGTGTGGAACGCTACAAGCTGTTCATCTTTACCCTGACCGCCGTGATCGCCGGTATCGCCGGGGCGCTTTATTACCCGCAGGCGGGTATCATCAACCCGGCAGAGATCGCGCCGATTGCGTCGATCTATCTGGCGGTCTGGGTCGCGATCGGTGGGCGCGGGCGGCTTTACGGCGCGGTGATCGGGGCGGCGTTCGTATCCTTGCTGTCGAGCTGGTTCACGGGCGGCGGTGCCCCTGCCATCAACCTCGGGTTCTATACGATCCTATGGACCGACTGGTGGCTGGTGCTGCTTGGCGTCTCCTTTGTTTGCGTCACCTTGTTCTTCCCCAAGGGGATCGGCGGCCTGTTTGATTATCTGGTGAGGAAACCGTCATGAACGATACCCTGTTAGAAGTCTCCGGCGTGTCGAAATCCTTTGACGGGTTCAAGGCGATCAACAACCTCTCGATCCAGATCGCAGAGCCGGAACTGCGCGCTGTGATCGGGCCGAACGGGGCGGGCAAGACCACCTTTATGGACATCATCACCGGCAAAACGCGCCCCGACAGCGGCCATGTCGTCTGGGGGGAGCGGAATATATCGCTGCTAGGTATGTCAGAGGCGGATATCGCGAACGAAGGGGTGGGGCGCAAGTTTCAGAAACCCACCGTATTCGAGGCGCAGACCGTGCGGCAGAACCTTGCCATGGCGCTGAAGAACCCGAGGGGGCCGCTGGCCGTCCTGCTGCACCGCAAGACCCCGCCCAACGCTGCGCGGATCGAAGGCATCGCGGCAGAGATCGGCCTGACCGACAGCCTGACCCGCATCGCCGGAGAGTTGAGCCACGGGCAGAAACAATGGCTCGAGATCGGCATGCTGCTGGCGCAGGAGCCGCGTCTGCTGCTGGTCGACGAACCCGCCGCCGGCATGACGGTAGAGGAACGCGAAAAGACCACCGATATTCTGAAACGTGCTGCCAAGACCCGCGCCGTGGTAGTGGTGGAACATGACATGGAATTCGTGCGCAGGCTCGACTGCAAGGTCACGGTACTGCACGAAGGATCGGTGCTGGCCGAAGGCAGTCTTGACCACGTGACATCCAACCCGAAAGTGATCGAAGTTTATCTGGGGCGCGGCCATGCTTGAAGTTGAAAATCTGGACCTGCACTATGGTCAAAGCCGCATTCTTTACGAGGTGTCCTTTCAGGCGCCCAAGGGGCAGATCACGACCTTGATTGGCAACAACGGGGTGGGCAAGACATCGACGCTCAAAGCGATTGCCGGGCGGCATCCGGCATCTGGCGGGACGATTACTGTTGACGGGACGCCAGTGCGTTTGACCACAGCCTTTCAGGCGGCGAATGCGGGCATTGCCTATGTGCCGCAGGGGCGCGAGGTTTTCCCGATGATGACGGTGGAGGAGAACCTAGAAACGGGGTTTGCCTGCCTGCCCAAGGCCGACCACCACATCCCCGATCACATTTACGATCTGTTCCCTGTCTTGCGGGATATGAAAGCGCGGCGCGGGGGGGATCTGTCGGGCGGGCAGCAGCAGCAGCTTGCCATCGCACGGGCGCTGATCACGCGACCGCGGGTCTTGTTGCTGGACGAACCGACTGAAGGCATCCAGCCCAATGTGATCCAGCAGATCGGGGATGCGCTGCGGTTGCTGCGCACCCAAGGCGAGATAGCAATTGTATTGGTCGAACAGAATGCCGATTTCGCCTATGCGCTGGGCGACAGCTTTATCGTGGTCGAAGGCGGGCGCAACGGGCCGCGTAAGCTGAAGGCCGATTACACCAAGGATATGCTGATCGCCGATCTGGCGCTTTAGGCCACCATCGCCACGTCGGGGTCTTCGGTCGAGGGGCAGGTGAACCAGAACACGGTTTCCTCCCCCGGCACACTGTCGAACCCGATTTCCCCGCCCATGGCCTCTACCAGATGGCGCGAGATATTGAGCCCAAGCCCGGTGCCACCGCGCTGTCGCGTGTTCGATGCCTCGGCCTGCGAGAACGGCTGGAAGATACGTTCGCGGAACTCCTTCGAAATGCCGTTACCCAGATTGGTGACAGAGATTTTGGTCATGTCGCCCACCGGCGCTGTGGTCACTGTCACTGCGGTTTCAGGGTAGGCGAACTTGCAGGCATTGGACAAGAGGTTGGTCAGCACCTGCATAATGCGGTTCTTGTCGGTCAGCACGTGGTGATCGGGATCGGGCGTGTCTACGTCGATCTCGACTTTCCATTCGCTGGCATAAGGCTCTACCTGTTCGGCGGCGAGGGTGACGATATCGCCCAGCTTTTCCGGTTTCGGCACAACGGTCATGCTGCCTGCGTTGATCTTTTCCATGTCCAGAATGTCATTTACCAGCGCGACAAGCCGGTCGCAGTTGGCCGTGGCGATCTGCACCAGACGCACCGCGCCGGCATCCGGATCGTCCTGTGTCTGGGCCTCAAGCAGCCCCAACGCCCCCTTGATAGAGGTCAGCGGCGTGCGTAGCTCATGGCTGACGGTGGCGACAAAGTCGTGCTTCATCTGTTCAAGTTTGTTGCTTTCGGTGATGTCGATCTGAATACCCAGCATCCGCAGGGCGCGCCCGTTCTTCGCCCGCTCTACCACGACCGCATCCGATTTGATCCAGCGCCAGTTGTCCTGACCGACGCGGATGCGAAAGCGGGCCTCGGCGCGGTCGGTCATCCCGTTCAGACAGGCGAGTTCGATCTTCTTGACCACCGCCGCATCGTCGGGATGCACATGCTGCATCTTGCCATAATAGGGGTTCTGACAGGCGGGATCAGCGGGGTGGTGCATGATGTCGCGCCATGTGTCCGACACCACAGATGTGCCATTTTCCAGATCAATGTCAAAGACCCCGATATGCGCACTGCTGAGCGCGAGGCTCCACCGTTGTTCGGTTTCCGCAATCTTGAGCGTGCGGCGTTCGCTGTCGGTGATATCGCGCAGCATCAAGGTGATACGGGTCTCTGCGTCGGCGGTAAGCCAGGTGTTCTTCTCGACCTCAAGTGTGCGGGATTCTGTCGTACCTTTGTGGGGCGGCACGACGACCTTCGCCCCGCCGTCGGCACGGTGGATGTCGATCTCGGGCAGCAGGTCTTGCACGAAGTCGCCCGTCGCGTCCTTGCGGTGCCCGGCAGCGATCAGATGCTGTCGCGCGGCGTCGTTCAGATGCAGGATTTCACCCGATTGCCGGACCGAGATAATCGGCAGCATCGCGTTTTCGAGGATCGAGCGTTTCTCTTGGTGTTGCGTCTCAAGCTCGCGGGTTTTGTCGGCCACCGTCTGGTTGATGGTCAGATTGCGTTTCAGGATCACCGACTGGATCATCAGGATCAGCGCCGTGATGGTCAGCGACAGCGCCAGCACGATCCATTTGGCGTTGTTCGGTTGCGCGGCCTCGAACGCCGGGGTGCTGGCCCAGTGCAGGGTCATGCGTTGGCCATAGCCCGTATGGTTACGCGAAAATTCAAAGGCCGGTGCGGGGGCATCGCTGGCGACGGTCGGGTGGTGCTGGAACGGGGTGCCATTCTCATCATAGAAGGACACATCCAGCGTGATGAGGTCATTTTGCGCGGCGAAGAGATCGCTAAAGATTTCGTCCACATCGACCATCGCAAAGGCGACGCCCAGAAACGCCGCATCATGATCGCGGGTGCCGTCAGAAGCGGCGGCAGGGCGGATAATCGGTTTGATCAGCAGGGCATGGCAGTTTTCACCGTGGAGCGCAGGGGTTGTCGAAAGCGTCTCGCCGCTTGCATAGGTGGCGAGGGCCGTGGCCAGAAGATCTGCGTTGCTTGAAAACTTTGTCCCGACCATACCGACGAAATCTTGTGACGGCGTGGCGCGCTGGATCACGAAATCCTTCAGCGTGCCGTCGGTTTCGTCATACACAGGGACGGCAAAGCCGATGGCGTCCAGCACGTAGGAACCGTCTGCAATATGGACCGACGTGGCGTAGGTCTCCATATCCTGCGCCGTCACCTCGTCAGAGGCAGCGACAAAGCCCGCGACACCGTCGAGCGTCCTGCCGTATTCGTCGGCGCGCCGCCCCATTGACGACAACCCTTGGCTGACCAACGCGTGAAACCTGTCCTGCGCTTGGACCTGCACAGTATTGCCCGCCACAAAGAAGAACAAAAAGGAAAGCCCGATGCAGACGCAAAGGGTAAACAGTTGGAAGTAGGCTAGCTTGCGCGGAATTGTCATCGTTGCCCTGTCACTCAGTCCTGCGCAGAGGGTCGTCCGCTCTGCATCTCGTGAATTTCTCTGCCATCGTTAATGATTTCTGAAACTGGCGGAATTATGGCGCTGTTGCTCATTTCACACAAAGCGCTTGCGGCCTTGGACGTGTTTGCAGCGCATATACCAAGGGTGTTTCGGGAACCCGCCGCTGTTTCGGGTCGTTTGTCTTGGGGATGTGATCAAATAGCCACGTGAGAACGGGCCTTTTGTGCTCCCGCTGATTCAGTAACGAGTAAGGAAGAACCCATGGAAGAAGTCGACGCCAACCCCGGCCTGATTTTCGATAAACTTGACGGCTGGTTGGACGGCTTTTTCAGATTGCTCCCGAATATCGGCGTTGCGCTGGTTGTGGCCGTGGTGTTCTGGTTTCTGGGAATGGGCATCGGCGCGCTGATCCGCAAATCTGCCGGGCGCCGCGGACGCGAGAATTTGGGCAACGTGGGCGGGTCGCTGATGCGGTGGGCCGTGACGATCATCGGCTTCATGCTGGCGGTGACCATCGTCGCCCCGACGGTCACACCGGGGGATCTGATTGCCGGGTTGGGCGTCAGTTCTGTCGCGATCGGCTTCGCGTTCAAGGATATTTTGCAGAACATGCTGGCAGGTATTCTGATCCTGCTGCGTCAGCCCTTTGAAGTCGGCGACCAGATCGTGTCGGGCGGGCATGAGGGCACGGTCGAAAAGATCGAGACCCGCGCCACGATGATCAAGACCTACGACGGTCGCCGCGTGGTGATCCCGAATTCGGACATCTATACAGATAGCGTGGTGGTCAATACCGCCTTTGACACGCGCCGGTCGGAATATGACGTCGGCATTGGCTGCAGCGACGATTGGGACACCGCGCGCAAGGTCATGCAGGATGCCTGCGCCAGCGTTGAGGGTGTAGAGGCCGACCCAGCCCCTGAAACGATACCGGTCGAACTGGGCGATTCCGCCAACATCGTCCGCTTGCGGTGGTGGACAAAGTCGGACCGTGCGTCGCAGATCCATACCTTCGGGGCGGTGCTGCAGGCCGTCTATAAGGCGCTGGATGAAAAAGGCATCGATATGCCCTATCCGACGCAGGTGCATCTGTTCCACGACCAGACCGAAGCGACCGACGGCGACCGCCGCGCGCAGCGCGAGGGGTGGCCCGCGGGCGAGGGCGACGTGCCGAAATCGCGTGCTCAGCAACGTGACGAGAAAGAAGAGAAAGCGCGTCAATCCGACGCCTAATCAATCCAGAAAAGAAGGAATTATATGTTTTTCGACAACACGGTACTGGATGTTCTGGCCCGCGGCTTCGTGCTCAGCGGTGTGGCGCTGATCTGGATCATCCTCATGGTGCGGATCGTCGGGCTCAATTCCTTCTCCAAAATGACGAACTTCGACTTTGTGACCACCATCGCCTTCGGCTCTTTGCTGGCGGGGGCGGCGCAAGCGTCGGATTGGACGGCGTACTTCCAGACTTTGGTTGCGACCGCTTGCCTGTTCCTTTTCCAGTTCGGCCTATCCTATCTGCGCCGCCGGTCAGAAACCGCTTTGCATACCATCCAGAACGCGCCAGTCTATCTGATGGAGCATGGCAAGATCTGTGAAGAGGCGATGCGGGTCAATCGTGTGTCGCGCAGTGACCTGATGGAGAAGCTGCGCGAATCCAACGTCATGCGGCTGAGCGATGTGCGTGCCGCCGTGTTCGAGACGACGGGCGAAGTCTCTGTTCTATGTGGGGACGAGGTGGATGACGCGATGCTGGAGTACGTCCAACGCGTCTAACCGATATACCTGAGTATTTAAGTCGCTTGTGGCGGCGGGCGTTTTGCGCGATCTGTGGGGTATGCCTGTGACCTTATCAGATTTCGAAGCCTCCGCCCACGCGACCCTTGCCGCTGATGTGTTTGCCTACCTTGAAGGCGGCGCAGAAGGGGAGCTGTCGCTGCGCCAGAACCGCGCCAGCTTTGGCCGGATAGGAGTGCTGCCGCGCCTGTTGGCTGACTGTGCAGGCGGCCATACGCGCACGGCGATATCGGGGCAGCCCGCGGCGCATCCGATTATGGTCGCGCCGATGGCGTTCCAACGGCTATTCCACACGGAAGGGGAAACTGCGACGGCGCTGGCCGCTGCCGCGCAGGAGGCGGTGATGGTGGTCAGCTGCCAGACCAGCACCGCGCCCGAAGACATCGCCACTATCCCCGGGCGACGCTGGTTCCAGCTTTATATGCAGGCGGATCACGATAGCACGATGACTTTGGTCAACCGCGCGGTGGACTGCGGGGCAGAGGCGCTGGTGGTGACACTTGACGCCCCGATCAACGGCCTGCGCGACCGCGAGGTTGCCGCGGGCTTTGCGCTGCCGGATGGCGTGCGCCCCGTGATGCTGGACCCGCTGCCGCAACCGCCGCGACCGCAATTGCAAGACGGGCAGAGCGTGGTGTTCGACGGGATGATGGTCTTTGCCCCCACATGGGCAGACCTGACGCGGCTGATTGCGGACAGCCCCGTTCCGGTGATCATCAAAGGCTGTCTGCGTGCCGCGGATGCGCGGCGGTTTGTGGATGCCGGTGTTGCGGGGATCATCGTTTCAAACCACGGGGGCAGGGTGCTGGATACCGTTCCGGCCCCCGTCACGCAGTTGGCCGCCGTGGTGCAGGCGGTGGGGCAGGATGTGCCGGTATATTTGGATGGCGGCATCCGGCGCGGGAGCGATGTGTTCAAGGCGCTGGCGCTAGGGGCCGAGGCTGTGCTGGTCGGTCGCCCCGTGATGCACGGGTTGATCGTCGACGGGGCACGCGGGGCCAGTCAGGTGTTGCGTCGCTTGCGGGACGAGCTGGAAGTGACGATGGCGCTATGCGGCTGCGCAACAGTTGCGGACATCACCCCCGATATGATCATAGCCTTCGGCGGCGGCCCGATCAGCGAAAGCGATAGCTGATCGGGATTGCCAGATTGAACGGGCCGGCACCCATAGCAGAGGGCGGACGCGGCAGTGTTTGCAGCCGGTCAAAGATATCCAGCGCCGCCTGATCCAACACGGGCCAGCCGGAGGATTTGGACACCTCGCGGGCTTTGATCTGACCGTATTGATCCAGCGTGAAGGCCACGGTTGTCGTCCCCTCGGCGCGGGCTTCGCGGGCGCGGCGGGGGTAATCCTTGGCGGCGTTCAACGCCAGAACCAGCGACTTTTGCCAATCCGTGATCTCTGCCCGTTCGGCATCTGTCAGGCCCTGTTCCTTGGCCGCGCTTTGGTCCTGTTCGTCCTGACCCGCGCTTGCCTTGGGGGCGGCAGCCGTGCTTTGGGCGGCGTTCTCGTTTTCGGTCTCTTCCTGCAACTCGGTCGGCGTTTCGGTCGCCTCCTTGTCGGTGTCGACTTCCTGATCGGGGTTGGCGATCTTGAACTGCAGTTCGGGGTCGTCCGGCGTGTGCGGTATCTGCGCCAGCAGCGGATCGTTTGACGCTTTGGCTTCCTCGCGTTCGGCCGGGCTTTCGAGCGTGGCTTGGCTATCCTCGGCGGGTGGCCCGTCGGGGAGGTCGGTTTCAGGCGCGGCCATGATCATCTCGACTTCGGCCAGATCGATCAGCTCGCGGCCCTGAATGCCCGCTTCTTCCGGTGGCTCGTAGGCCGCGGCCTGTGTCAGCCAAAGTGCGACCAGCGCGCCATGCACGCCGATGCTCAGCCCGGCCCCCAGCATCAACCCGGCACCATATCGCGGGGCGTAGGCAAAGCTCATTCTGCGGCGTCCTGCGCAGCGGGGGCAGGCGAAGCGGTTGCCACGTCACCTGCTGCCGCAGGGGCGGCCCCGCCCTCGTCCTCAAGCCCGACGAGGCCGATCTTCAGATAGCCCTCGCTGCGCATGCGGTTCATCACGGCCATCACCTCGCCATAGGGAACCGACCGATCGGCATTGATATAGATGCGCGTGCCCAGATCCAGACGGGTCAGGATGCCAAGCCGCATGTTCAGATCCCCCAAAGATACCTCTTCTTCGCCCACGCTCAGGCTGAGGTCCTGATGGATGGTGACAAAGACCGGATCATCGGGGCGTGGCGCGGGTTTGCCGGTGGCGACCGGCAGCTCTACGTTGACGTCCACAGTGGACAGCGGGGCCGCCACCATAAAGATGATCAGCAGGACCAGCATCACGTCGATAAACGGTGTGATGTTGATATCCGCATTGGGGGCAAGATCGTCGCCGCCGTCAGAAAGTCGCACGCCCATCGGGGTTACTCCGCTGCCAGTTTGGTGGCGATATCAAGGGTGGTATGGGGCACGTCGGCGGTACGCTCTGCACGGTCCAGATCACGCGACAGACAGCGTTCCACCAGCGCCGCGGCATCCCCCACACGCGCACGGTACCCGGTGACGACGCGGGTGATGTGGTTATACAGCAGCACGGCGGGGATCGCGGCGACCAGACCGATGGCGGTGGCCAGCAGCGCTTCGGCGATACCGGGGGCGACGACTGTCAAGCTGGTGCTGCCGCTTTCAGCGATGCCGATAAAGCTGTTCATGATGCCCCAGACCGTGCCGAAAAGCCCGATGAACGGTGCCGTCGACCCGATCGAGCCCAAGATCATCGCACCAGACTGCATCGCGCGCGCGGCCCCCGCTTCGATCCGCGAAAGTTCGGAGGCGACGCGTTCCTTGATGCCCGCCTTGTTCAACCCGTCAGAGATGTCGATCTCGGCCAAAGCGGCGCGGATCATGGCGCGCATGGGGCCGGAAAAGGATTTCGCCTGCGCGCCTTTGACGGCACCTGCCTTGGCAAGCTTGCGGTAGGACCGGCGCAGCCGCGCGTTGGCCCAGCTGACCTGCAGGATCTTGCCCGCCCACACGGCCAAACCCAGAACCGAGGCGATGGCCAGCCCGAACATCACCGCCTTCACGACGATATCGGCCCCCATGAACATCGCGAGCGGCGAATGGCCGCCCTGTTGCGCTGCGACGCGCATCGGCTCGGACAGGGCAGGGCCGATCCATTCGTCAGCCCATGTGATCAGCGCGATATTGACCGACGCGGTGTCGGCTGCGGCCAGTTGCGGCGTAGCGACAAGGACGGCCGCCAGAAGGATGCTTGGAAATTTCATATCAGGTCTCTGCCCATTGTCGGATGAGGTTGTGGTAGATGCCGGTCAGGCGCACAGCGGTCGGGTCGTTCAGACCCGCGCTGGCCGACAGCTCTTGGATGGATTGATCCAGATCGAAGAGAATCTCGCGCTGGCCGCCGTCGCGGATCATCGACTGCACCCAGAAGAAGGACGCAACACGCGCACCACGGGTGACAGGCGTGACCTGATGCAGCGAGGTTGACGGATAAAGCACGCAGTGCCCCGCCGGTAGTTTGACCGACTGGGTGCCGTAGTTGTCTTCGATGACCAGCTCGCCACCGTCATAGTCGTCGGGGTCATTCAGGAACAGCGTGCACGACAGGTCGGTCCGCAGGCGCTGGCCGGTTTGCGGGTTCACGCGGATGGCGTTGTCGACATGCACGCCGAAGGTCTCTGCCTCTTCGTAGCGGTTGAACATCGGGGGCAGGACATGCAGCGGGAGGGCAGCGGAAACCCACGTGGGGTTGCCCATCAACCGCTGGAGCACCAGCGTCTGCAGATCAGGCAGAACGGGGCTGTCGAGGGGAATTTGCTGATTGCGCTTGGTTTGCGCCGATTGCGCGCCGGCGGTGTTGCGGCCGTCGTCCCATCGGGCCGTGTCGATCACAGATCGGATATGGGCAACTTCCTGCGGTGACAGGATATTTTCAACGCAAAGCAACATGGTGTATCCTTTCGAGGGGATCGGCTGGCGGCGCGGGTCTGCGCCGCCTGCCTTGGTGTGTGGTTTAGAACTTCATGCTGACAGAGATGGACGCAGAGCGACCCGGTGCCACATAGACGAACGGCGTGCCGGAGCGGTACAGCGCGTCATAGTAGGTTTCGTCCAGCACGTTATCGATGCGGAAGTTGACCGAGGCATCATCCGTGATGTGGTAATCCGCCATCAGGTCAAAGCGCCAGTAGCTTGGCAGCTCGTTGCCGTTGGTGGCCGCGAATGTGCCGCCCTGAACGCTGCCGCGCCATGTGGCTTGGCCGCCGAAGCTCCACTGGTCGTTATAGTCGTAACGGGCCAGTACGTTGAACTGCTCGTGCGCGATATTCGCGAACTCTTCGCCAATGTTGTCGGGGTTGCTGCTTTTCAGCACTTCGCTGTCCATCAGGGTCGCACCGCCGAACAGGCTCAGCTTTTCGGTGATGTTGCCGCCAAAGCCCAGTTCGATCCCGCGGACGCGGTATTCGCCGGTCGCGGTGGTCACAACAGGTGCGCCGCGGCCGCCTGTGCTTTCACGGGCATTGTCCTTGGTGGTCTGGAACAGCGCAGCGGTGGCGGTCAGGTTGCCGAACTGCCATTTGGTGCCCAATTCAATCGCGGTGTTTTCTTCAGGCTCCAGCAGCAGGTTCGAGGAATCGATCCCGTTGTAGCTGCCGCCGCCTGCGTCCAGTTCATCCCCGACGGGGTTGGTGGAAGTGGCATAGGACAGATAGATCGACCCGTTGTCGCGGGGTTTCCAGACAACACCGGCATTCCAGTTGAACATGGTGTCATCGCGCGACAGCGTATCGGCACCGGCTTCCGTGGTGGTCCGGCTGACGCTGTAGTCATCCAGACGGGCACCAAGGTTCAACTGCCATTGCGGATTAAAGGTGATCGTGTCGTTCAGATACAGCGACCGTGTGGTGACATCGGTCAGCGTCGCATCTGCGCTGCGGACAGGTGTCGCTGTAGAACAGCCGCTGGTGTCGGGATTGTAGATCGCGACAGAGCACCCTGCCAAATTGTCTTCGACAGTGCCGCCGCCCACTTCGGAGGATAGGCCAACATAGCCGCGCTGGCTGATCTCTTCACGCGAAAGCGCGAAGCCCGCGATCATGTCATGGCGCGCCGACCCGGTGTTGAAACCAAAAGAAAGCTCGCTGGTGTTCGACGCCACTTCGTTGACCTGATACCGGCTTTTGGGGGAGGCCGTCAGCGTCCAGTTCTGCGGATCGGCATCCGAAGTGTCAGGGCGTTCAGGCGCCGACACGATATAGTCGTTCTCGGTCCGGCTGAGACGGGAGCGGTTGGTGAATGTCATGCCCGGTGTGATGTCAAAGGTCGCGCCGAAGGTGGCAACGCTTTGTGTCGCATCGTGGAAATCGCGGTCTGGGTTGCCGTAGAAGGTGTCACGGTCCAGCGTGGGACGGCCTGCGGCGGATTCGGTGAAGGGCACGCCGTTGGTGCCATCCCATGGCACGCCCCAGTCTGGCATCTGTTTCATTTGCAGCTGGTAGGCTTCGAAATCCAGTGTCAGACGGTCGGTCGCTTCGTATTCGGCAGCGATGGACAGACCCAGACGGTCGTCTTTGCTCCCGTCGCGGCCGGCAACGTCACTCACTTGGGCGACGGCACCGATGCGGGTCTTGAAGCGGTCGTTCCAGACCTTGTTCCAGTCGACTTCCTGACGCGCCAGATCGGCGGTGCCAAAGGTCGTGGTGGTTTTGACAAAGTCCGTATCCTGCGCCTTTTTAGTCACCAGATTGACCGCGCCGCCTGTGGTCGAGCGGCCACCGATGGAGCCCGACGGGCCTTTGGTGATCTCGACCTGTTCGGCCATGAATGTTTCGCGCACGGCAACACCGGAATCACGCACGCCGTCGATGAAGACGTCGTTGGAGGACCGGAAGCCGCGGATGAACAGAACGTCGCCGAATGCGTTGCCGCCTTCGCCGGTGCCCAATGTGATGCCGGGGGTGGTGCGGGCGAGCTCGCGCACCGATGTCGCGTTCTTGTCGCGCAGCACTTCCTGGGTGACAGCGGTAACCGTGCGCGGTGTATCGACCAGCGGTTGGGTCAGCAGCGAGTTGCCCGATTGGACGGCCTGATATCCGGCTTCGGGGTTGGCGTAGGGCGACAGACCGTTCTCGCCAGCGACGGGCGCGGCGGGGGCGGCAGCAACGGGGGCCTCGGCCACGACGGGTGCAGGGGCGGGTGCCGGTGTCGCGCGGGGGGCAGGGGCCGCCGCGGCGCGTTTCTTGGCGGGTTGTGGCTTGGGCTTGGCAGCCTGCGGCTCGGAGGTTTCAACCTCGATCCCGGGAAGCAGCAGCGGCTCGTCGCTGGATTGCGCATAAAGTGCTGCAGGAGACGTCGCGCCGATGGCGGCGGCCGTCATCATGCCGATGCTGCGGCTGGCCGTGTGGCCACGCAAGCTGTGTGGTGTTTTCGTCTGAGTCATATCGCCCTCGTCATTGCCCATTCGGGCTGTTTTTAGGGGGCTGGTCTGGACGATTGGCTACCTATTCACGGGCGGGTTACTAAGGCTGATAAAAACAATCAAGTATTAAACTTCGGCAACCTTACAAAAATTTCAATGGGTTGTAGAGTTGCACATAAGGCGCCAATCGGGCGCGCGAAGCGCCCGTTAATGCAGCGTCGGTGCTGCTTCCATTTGCGCGACCTCGCTTGGTGCGCTCAGGCGCATCCGTTTGAGCGCCAGCCCGAAATCCGCAGCAAGCGATGCCACCAGCGGGGCCATATCGGCGCGTACCAGCAGGGTCGCGATCAGCATCGCGTCTTCGCGGTGTCCGTCCGTGGCTGTCGCGATGAAGTTCGCAAAGCAGGATTCGTCCGATCCCAGACATTTGCACGTGACCGAATGGCGCATCAAAGGCCGCCGCCCGAACCGTGCACAAAGCGAGCATAGCTGTTCAAACGTAGCGAGCGCCTTGCTCCCGTTGGTGTGGCCGAGGACGCTGGCAAAATCGCTGCTGACTTTTTCCTGTGCGTCAGGCCCGTCACACCACATCCGCAAATAGATGACCGACGCGGCCTGAAGGCTGTCCAGCTCTGTGATGAACCCTACCGGGGCACCGCCGGGGTGCTGATGTGCGTCATTCATTTGGTCAGGATCAATTTGCCAGCGCGTGTGATCCGCAGGGTGTAGGTCTGGGTATCCAGCACGATTTGGGCCAGATCTCCGCCTTCGGTCAGGTCGCGGGCAGAGTAGGTCGGCAGCGCGTTCATCGGGGCTTGGGTCTTTGGGGGGGCATGAAATGTCATAGGGCTGCTCTATCAATGGTCATGGAAAAGGAACGTTGCACGCGGCACCGATCATCAGGCAGCCCTGCGGCTTGGTCCTGACGGTGAACGGCAGTCTGCGTTCTGGGGAATGGTCTCATCGTGGGACTCCTCACATCATATGTGTCGGGCGTCCCCGTGGTCACGGGCGGGGTGGCTAGACGTTTCCATAAACCTGATTGAAATTATAGGGTATGTCAATCCGACAGTTTTAGTCGGAATACTTTGGGCGCATTTTTGTTTGTCTGTGTCGTGCAAAAGAATACCCCCCGCAGCACGGGGCGGCGGGGGGTATCAGGTGCTTTGACCGGCAAAGCACAAACGTCGGTAAGGGTTGCGTTATTGCGTCTTCATCTCGGCGCGCAGGCCGCGGAAGATTGCGTAGCACAGGAACAGCAGCACCACAGTAAAGGGCAATCCGGTAGAGATAACCATCGACTGAAGCGACTTGAGCCCGCCCGCAGACAGCAGCAACACGATCGCTACGGCACCTTCGAAGATGCACCAGAACACGCGCTGTGGCGCAGGTGCATCGACCTTGCCGCCTGCCGTGATCGTATCGATCACCAGCGAGCCGGAGTCAGACGAGGTCACGAAGAACACGATGACCAAGACGATCCCGATCAGCGATGTGATCCCGGCAAGTGGCAGCGCATCCAGCATGGCGAACAACTGGCGTGGCAGCTCGGCTTCTTGCGCGGCGGTGTAGCCGTCGCTGATCACCTGATCGATCGCAACGCCGCCAAAGACGCTCATCCACAGGACGCAAACGAGGCTCGGGATCAGCAGAACGCAGGTCAGGAACTCACGTACGGAACGGCCACGGCTGACGCGGGCGATGAACATGCCGACGAAAGGCGACCAGCTGATCCACCATGCCCAGTAGAACGATGTCCAGCCTTGCATAAAGTTCACGTCTTCACGGCCGATCGGATTGGACAGACCGGGCAGATATTCCGCATAGGCCAGCAGCGATGACCCGAAAGTCGACAGGATCGCCAACGTTGGTCCGACCAGCAGCACGAAGGCCAACAGCAAAAACGCCAGACCCATGTTGATCTCTGACAGGACTTTGACCCCGCCATCAAGGCCGCGCAGCACGGATACGGTCGCAATCGCGGTGATGCCGGTGATCAGCAGAACCTGTGTTGTTGGACCAACCGCCACACCAAAGAGCTCGTTCAAGCCCGCGTTGGCTTGCGTGGCACCCAGACCAAGCGATGTCGCCAGACCAAAGAGCGTTGCAAATACGGCGAGAATATCGATCACGTGACCGGGCCAGCCCCAGACGCGTTCCCCCAGGATCGGGTAAAAGGCAGAGCGGATGGTCAGGGGAAGACCCTTGTTATAGCTGAACAGCGCCAGCGCCAGACCAACAACGGCATAGATCGCCCAGGGGTGCAGGCCCCAGTGGTAGATCGTGGCCGCCATACCCAGACGCACCGCTTCGGCCTGATCGCCCGCTGCCGCGCCCAAAGGTGCCCAATCGGTGCGCAGGCCGTCTTCGCCAACAGCAGTGCCACCCATGGAGCTCGAGAAATGCGATAGCGGTTCAGAGACGCCATAGAACATCAGACCGATGCCCATGCCCGCCGCGAACAGCATCGAGAACCATCCAAGGTAGGTATAGTCGGGGCTTGCTTCGGCCCCGCCAAGACGCACACGGCCCAAAGGCGTGACGATCAGGAACAGGCAGAACAGCACAAAGATGTTACCGGCAGAGATAAAGAACCAGTCAAAGCCCTTTGTCACCGACGAGAACAGCCATGTGAACAGCGCGCCAGACTGTTCGGGCAGCGCGAGTGTATAGAATACAAAGGCAACAATACACACACCCGAGATCGCGAAGACCGGGTTGTGAATGTCGAAGCCGAAGGGCCCCACGCTGCCTTCTTTGTTGTCTTGGCCGATCTCGTAATCCGTGTCGATTACGGCAGCGGCCCCGTCGGGTGTCGGGATACCCGGCGACGTTTCATCTGTCATTAGATGCTCTCCATTTTATGTATTTGCGACTAATCATAGCGCAACTCCGACAAAACGACCACCGCTGCGCGGGAAATAAGTAAATGAATATCATGGCTTAGCCCCCGGATGCGGGCTTGACGCCCCGTTTGCGGGTCGCGGGCTATGCGTTTTTTCCGTGCTTTACCGCGAATCCCCTCTTTGGATTCGGGTGAAACACCGAGGCGGTTCCGCGTGCCGCACTGCCCACGCCCGTCTGAACGGAGGGGGCAACCGCACCGCGGGATAGCGCCCTATCCCAAAAGATATGCCGCCCTATCCGTCCATGGCCCCGACCCACCTGCTTGCGCAAATGAAAGCGCGGTCGTCTGCGGTCACCATGGTCCCATGACAAATTTTTTCATCATGGGGGATGATATGAAAGTTACTTGCACACTACCAATTATCGCAACCGCGGCACTTCTGGCCGCTACCACTGTCAGCGCCGAAGGGTTCAGCCTGTCCGGTGCGCGCTCTGCCATGCAAAGCGACATCTCGTTCAACGTCATGCAATCCGCAGGGCAGGGTCAGATCAAGCTGCGCCATAAGGTCCAGCCCAAAGCGCAGGTCCGGTCCAAAACCGTGAGCAGCCGCAGCCGGTCTTTCCAAGAGCTCAGCGGGGTCAGCACTGCCGCGGACCTCAAAAGCCTCATCGCTTGGGCCGAGGCGGGTCCAAAGGGCTATGACGCCGTGCAATACGGGGCCAAACGGCTGCCGCCACAGCGTCCGACGCAAATGACCATCGGCGAAATCTACCGCTGGATCGACCGCACGCCGGGCCAACCGCATGCCATCGGTCGATACCAATTCATTCCATCCACGCTGCGCAGTCTGGTGCGACAGGCGGGCCTGAGCAAGAATGACCGCTTTACCTCGGCGGTGCAGGACGGGCTGGCGGATATCCTTTTGGTCGATGCGGGGTTTAACGCGTTCAAGAAGGGCAAGATCAGCCGCCACCGCTTTATGGAAAACCTCGCACGTATCTGGGCCGGTTTCCCGACCTCTAACGGGCAGTCCTACTATCACGGCTATGCGGGCAACAAGGCCGTCATCTCGTGGAACGAGTTCGACGCCGTAATGAAGAAGATTTTCGCAACCAAACGCGGCTGATCCCCGCGTTAGGGCTTGTTCCGGGCGGACAGCCGTGGCCCAATGGCCGGGTCTGGTGTCCGCCTCGCGGAAGAATCGGGAAGCTGGTGAAACTCCGGCACGTGCCCAACGCTGTAATGGGGATGGTTTGCGCATAGGCCACTGGAATATTCCGGGAAGGCGCGCGGACCAGACGACCCTAAGTCAGAAGACCGGCCAGACAGTACAGCTTGCCCCGCATGGACAGCGGGATTGGCGCATAAACGTATTGTTGGGGACTGAACAATGCCGATACCCTCTGCGCTGGCACCCGCCGCGCCTTTTTCAGATGCTGAACGCGACGCCGTGTACAAGGCGATCTTTACCCGCCGCGATGTACGCGATCAGTTTTTACCCGATCCCGTGGCCGAGGATGTGTTGCACCGCATACTGACCGCCGCGCATCACGCACCGTCCGTCGGGTTGTCACAGCCGTGGAATTTCATCGTCATCCGGGATCAGGCCGCACGCGATCAGGTCTGGCAAGCCTTCAACCGCGCAAATGAAGAAGCCGCCCAGATGTTCGAGGGCGACCGCCAGACAACCTACAGGTCGCTGAAGCTCGAAGGCATCCGCAAAGCCCCGGTCAATATCTGCGTGACCTGTGACCGCAGCCGTGGCGGTAAGGTCGTGCTGGGGCGCACCCATAATCAAAGCATGGATCTTTATAGCACCGTCTGCGCGATCCAGAACCTCTGGCTTGCCGCCCGCGCCGAGGGCATCGGGATGGGCTGGGTCAGCGTGTTCCGCGATGCCGATCTGCGTGATCTGCTTAAGATCCCCGACCGGATAGAAATCGTCGGCTACCTCTGCCTGGGCCACGTGGACGAGCTTTACCAGACGCCCGAACTTGAGGTGAAAGGCTGGAGCAAACGGCTCCCCGTGGACGAGATGATCTTTGACGGCACGTGGCAGGGCGATCCTTAGGCGGTTCCTCGTCGTTCGCGACGTCACCTCTCGCGGTGCGGGTATTTTGTATCATCAGCGGAACCATGCCGGTTCCCTGACGTTGCCTTTGTGAAGCCGACGCATACCGCGTGCGGCACGCATAGAGGAGTTCTTCCAAATGGGCGGTATCATTTATCTCGTTGGTCTTGTGGTCGTGGTTATGGCGGTGCTGTCGCTGGTCGGCTTGGCGTAAACAAACGCCGGGGAGGCATTTACATGAACACGACACTCACTGAAAAAACTGCCGATGGATCCTATGTCGACTGGCCCGCAATTTTCGCGGGCACCGTTGTCGCTGTGGCGATCGGCCTTTTGCTGACCACCTTCGGCGCGGCACTTGGCCTGTCGTCGATCACGCTGGACGGAACCGACAATTCATCGACGCTTGAACTGGTGCTGACCGCGCTATGGATGGTGATCACGCTGGTCGCCTCCTATCTGGCCGGTGGTTATATCGCGGGCCGCATGCGCCGCCGCGTCGAAAGCGCTACGGATGACGAAGTGACCGCACGTGACGGGATCAACGGTCTGGTTGTTTGGGGCCTCGGGTCTGTGATCACCGCCGTGATGCTATCCAGCGCGCTGAGCTTTGCAGCCAATACTGCGGGCAATGTTGCTGCGGGTGCAGGCAAAGCGGCTGGTACGGTCGTCGAAGCTGCGGGCTCTGCCGTGGGAGGTGCTGCCTCCGGGCTGGCCGATGCGGCGGGTGCTGCAATCCCGGATGAGGCCAAGAATGATCCGACAGATTACCTGTCGAACCAGCTTTTGCGCCCCAATCAGGTCGACCCGTTGACGGCCGATCCCGAGCAACTGGCAGAGCAGACCGCCAGCATCGTCGCGAATATCTACCGCACGGGTGAGGTGAGCGAGGAAGACCGGACCTATCTTGCCGGCGCTGTTGCTGCACGCACCGACCTGACCCAGGCTCAGGCGAAAGAGCGTGTGGACCAGATTGTGACCCAAGCGCA
This sequence comes from Sulfitobacter sp. SK025, assembly GCF_003352105.1. Classification (NCBI taxonomy): domain Bacteria; kingdom Pseudomonadati; phylum Pseudomonadota; class Alphaproteobacteria; order Rhodobacterales; family Roseobacteraceae; genus Sulfitobacter; species Sulfitobacter sp. SK025. The sequence continues at coordinate 1,023,416 of NZ_CP025808.1, forward strand.
GGAAGCACGTCAGGAAGTCGAAGACGCTGTAGCCGCTGCCAAGGCCGAGGCTGAACAAGCCGCGGCAGAGGCGAAAGACGCGGCGGTCGAAGCTGCGCGAACCGCGCGTAACGCCGGTATCCTGACCGCCTTTGTGCTGGCCGCTGCGTCGCTGATTGCCGGTGTGGCATCTGTTGCAGGGTCGGTCCACGGGGGTCGCCACCGTGATCAGGGCCGTCTTTTTGCCGGTCTGACATATCGCGGCTAAATTGCTTCACGTGAAAATCGAAACCCCGGCGGCGCAAGCGGTCGGGGTTTTCTTATGCCATCGTGATTCGGGACGTTTTGGGGCAGGGGGCGCTGCGACGCCTTCAGGCGCATCCATGGCGCATGCCAAAACCGCAACGTCAGCTAAATAAGGCCAGCTAAATAAGGCACCAGGGCCAAGCGATATGTTTCAAGGGGGGGATCTGGTGCTGAAGGGGAGGATTGAACTCCCGACCTCGTCATTACCAATGACGCGCTCTACCACTGAGCTACTCCAGCACTGTGGGCGGGTGATTAGACCCATTCGCAATATGGTGCAAGCGTAATCTGGACCATATCGGTCCGCTGCGCTAGACAATCGACATGTCAAAGGATACCGCCCCACAAAAGCCGCCAAAACCCAATGTATTGCGGGAAGACAGGCTGAAAGCCGCGCTGAAAGCCAATATGGGCCGACGCAAGGCGCAAGCGCGTGCGCGCAGCGACAAAAGCCAAAGCGACGACACGCAAAATAATAACGCGCAGACAGATAACGGGCCGACCGGCCAAACCAAGGAAGGCTGAAGGATGGATTCGATTGTGGTCAAAGGCGGCGGTGCGCTGTCGGGACAAATTCCGATTGCGGGGGCCAAGAACGCCTGTCTGACGCTTATGCCCGCGACCCTGCTGTCCGAAGAGCCGCTGACGCTGACCAACGCGCCGCGCCTGTCCGACATCCGCACCATGACCGAATTGCTGCGGTCCCTTGGGGCAGAGGTGACATCGATGCAGGACGGTCAGGTTCTGGCGATGTCCTGTCATGGCGAGATCAACACGCGCGCCGAATATGACATCGTGCGCAAGATGCGCGCGTCGAACCTTGTGCTGGGGCCGCTGCTGGCCCGCGAAGGCCACGCGCAGGTATCACTGCCGGGCGGCTGCGCGATTGGTGCGCGTCCGATGGATATTCACACCGATGGTCTGGCCCTGATGGGCGCAGAGATCGACTTGCGTGACGGCTATCTGCACGCCAAGGCGCAAGGCGGGGCATTGAAAGGTGCGGTCATCGACTTCCCCTTTGCCTCTGTCGGCGCGACCGAGAACATCATGATGGCTGCGACTTTGGCCAAGGGCACGACGGTGATCAACAACGCCGCGCGCGAGCCCGAGATCGTGGATCTCGCGGATTGTTTGCGTGCTATGGGCGCGCAGATCGAAGGCGACGGCACCAGCCGGATCGAGATTCAGGGCGTTGACCGCCTGCATGGGGCCACCCACCGTGTTGTGACCGACCGGATCGAACTGGGCACCTATATGCTCGCCCCGGCGATGTGTGGTGGCGAGGTTGAATTGCTGGGCGGGCGCATCGACCTGCTGTCGGCTTTCTGCGAAAAGCTTGACGCGGCAGGGATCGACGTGACCGAGACGGACAAGGGTCTGAAAGTCGCGCGGCGCAATGGCGTGATCAACGCGGTGAATGTCACGACTGAACCTTTCCCCGGTTTCCCCACCGACCTGCAAGCCCAGATGATGGCGCTGCTGTGTACGGCGGACGGTACCTCGGTGCTGGAAGAGAAAATCTTCGAGAACCGCTTTATGCACGCGCCCGAGCTGATCCGCATGGGGGCCGATATCGAGGTCCACGGCGGCACCGCGACGGTTCACGGGGTCAAAAAGCTGAAAGGTGCGCCGGTGATGGCGACCGATCTGCGCGCATCGATTTCCCTGATCCTTGCCGGTATGGCCGCCGAAGGCGAAACCAAGGTAAGCCGCGTCTACCATCTGGATCGCGGGTACGAACATGTGGTGGCCAAACTGCGCGGCGTGGGCGCAAATATTGAACGGATCAAAGACCAATGACCGAAGATGCACGTTTCGAAGACGGGCGCGAAGCCCCGCTGAACCTCGGCGCGCTGGATGCCGATGACCTCAAGGTGATCTCCTCGCTGGCGCAGGATGCTGTGTTTCCGGGATCGGAAATGCGCTGGCTGCAAAAAGAGGGGCGCTTTGCCCTGCTGCTGAACCGCGTGCGGTGGGAAGACGCGGGCAAGTCGCGCCACGCCCCGGAACGCGTGCAAACAATCTTGATGTTCAGCAACGTGCAGCGCGTGTCCAGCCAGGGCGTGAACAAGGGGGATGCGGATACCATCCTGTCGCTGTTGCAGATCGAATTTACCGAAACCGATGCGCCCTCGGGCGACGTGCTGCTGACCCTCGCGGGGGACGGTGTCATCCGGCTGACGGTCGAAGCGCTGGATGTGACCTTGAAGGATGTGACGCGCCCCTATGTGGCCCCGTCGCGCAAGCTGCCAGAACATCCGGCCTAAGCGTTCTTCCACATTCTTTGCCGTGCGGGGTGCCCGCGTGGCATCCCTTCAAAGCCCATTGCACGTTGCAAAGGACATCCGATGCCCCAATTCCTAGACTTCGATCAGCCCGATTTCGAACAGGCGTTCACCGCGCTGCTCTCTGCCAAACGTGAAGACAGCCCCGACGTGGACGACACGGTGGCCGAGATCATCGCACATGTGCGGTCCAAGGGCGATGCCGCGGTGATCGAGCTGACCCAGAAGTTCGACCGCATCGCGCTGACCCCTGACACCCTGCGCATCACCGCGGCAGAGGTCGACGCCGCGATTGCCGAAGTCTCGGACGCGGATCGCACAGCGCTTGAGCTCGCCGCAGCGCGTATCCGTGCCTATCACGAACGGCAGCTGCCCGAGGATGCGCAGTGGCAGGACGACGCCGGTGCCACGCTCGGCTGGCGGTGGAGCGCGGTATCCGCCGCAGGGCTTTATGTGCCCGGTGGTCTGGCAAGCTATCCTTCCTCTGTCTTGATGAACGCGATCCCGGCCAAGGTCGCGGGGGTAGAACGGCTTGCGATGGTCGTGCCCACGCCGGACGGGGTGTTGAACCCGCTGGTGTTGCTGGCTGCGCGGCTGGCGGGCGTTGACGAGATTTACCGCATCGGTGGGGCGCAGGCGGTGGCGGCGCTGGCCTATGGCACCGACACGATCCCCCCCGTCGACAAGATCACCGGCCCCGGCAATGCCTATGTCGCTGCCGCGAAGCGGCGGGTGTTCGGCAAGGTGGGCATCGACATGATCGCGGGCCCGTCCGAAATTCTGGTGATCGCGGATGGGGACAACGATGCTGACTGGATCGCCCTTGATCTGCTTAGCCAGGCCGAACACGACGAAAGCGCCCAATCTATCCTGATCACCACGGACAAGGCGTTTGGCCGCGCGGTGTCGGATGCTATGGATGCGCGGCTGGAAACGCTGGAGCGGCGGGCGATTGCGGGCATCAGCTGGCGCGAGAACGGGGCGATCATTACCGTGCCGGATCTGGCGACAGCCGCCAAGCTAAGCAACCGTATCGCACCTGAACACCTTGAACTTTGCGTCGCGGATGTGGATGCGCTAAGCGCGCAGATCACCCACGCGGGGGCGATCTTCCTTGGTCAATGGACGCCCGAGGCGATTGGCGATTACGTTGGCGGGCCGAACCACGTGCTGCCCACGGCGCGCTCTGCGCGGTTTTCCAGCGGGCTGTCGGTGCTGGACTTTATGAAGCGCACGACTTTGGCGCGGATGACGCCGGACGCGCTGCGCGCGATCGGCCCGTCGGCGGAACGTCTGGCGCGATCCGAAAGCCTTGAGGCGCACGGTCTGTCGGTCACCGCACGGCTGCGCAAACTGAACGACTGACGCAACGGCCCTTTGCCCGGCCCGCCGATGTCAATTGTAGAACCCCGCCGCCCGGTCTAAGGTCGGCGGGATAGACACTAAATGAGACGTCCCCATGTCCCGGATCACGCATATCGCGCTTGACGACGCGAACCTGCCCCCGCCCACGCCCGAGATAGAGCAAGAGCGCAAGGTCGCCATGTTTGATCTGCTGGAGGACAATGTTTTTACCCTGCCGTCGCGCGATGATCGCCCGGTGCCGCAAGGGCCGTATCATCTGGGCCTGTCGATCCGTGACAAACGGCTGGTTTTCGATGTGAACACCGAAAGCGCTGAAAAGGCGGCGGAATTCCATCTGTCGCTGGGGCCGTTCCGGCAGGTTGTCAAAGACTATTTCCAGATTTGCGAATCCTATTTCGAGGCGGTCAAGAAATCCGCCCCCTCGCAGATCGAGACCATCGATATGGCACGGCGCGGGATTCACAACGAAGGCTCTCGGGTGTTGCAAGAGCGGCTTGAAGGCAAGGCCGAGATCGATACAGACACGGCCCGCCGCCTGTTCACCCTCATCTGCGTTCTGCACTACGGCGGCTAGATGACCCAGAAACTGCCCCAATCGGTGCTGTTTTGCTGCGATCACAACGCGGTGCGGTCGCCTATGGCCGAAGGGTTGATGAAAAAGTTCTACGGCACGGGCACCTATGTGCAATCCGTCGGCGTGATGAACGATCTGGAAATCGATGGGTTCTCTATCGCGGTGTGCCAAGAGCTGGACGTGGAATTGTCCCGCCACCGGTCCCGCAGTTTCGACGAGATGGAGAATTGGGGCGATGATCTAAGCTCTTTCGATCTGATCATCGCGCTGAGCCCCGCCAGCCAACGCCGCGCGCTGGAACTGACGCGGTTCTATCATCTGACTGTGGAATATTGGCCGATCCTCGATCCGACAGGGCTGGGGGAAACGCGCGATGCAAAGATCGCGCAATACCGTGCCGCCCGTGATCAGATCAAAGACCGGCTGATTGACCGTTTCGGCCCGCCTTCGCGGCCACAAATCTAGGGCAGGGGCGTACCCCTGCCGCCGGTGTCACGGTCTTAGGTGGCGCTGCACAGGGTCGATGCTGTCTGGCCATAGGCTTTCCATACAGCCCAGAAATCATTGTCGCTTTTGCGGTCGGACTGGCGCGCCTCTTGCAGGCTGTGAGGGTCCGAGAAAACGCGTACGCCACGGCGCTGTTCTGACGAAGAAAGCTCTTTGTCGGCAACGGCCTGGATACAGCCGCAGCGCGCCGCGCTCGCCTGTTTGCGCCCCGATTTCATGCAGGCGTTGTGGATCGGCCCGGTGGCGAACAAGACAGCGCCCCGGCCAAAGCCGCCGCTGGGGTTATAGCCGCGCGGTCCGCCGCAAGCGGCCAGCGTGCCAACAACACAGATCATCGTGAAAAGTCGTACCATCGTTTTGCCTCATCTCTCGGACGCCGGGTTAATCCCGAGGCTGCCCTAACTGCTGCTGGCATTTATGCCGGAAAACTGCAGATTGAGCAATTCACGATTGAGGGCGCAAAACGGAAATGCCTTTGCCCGAACAGGTCGGGCAAAGGCGTGTGTTGCTTAGAACTTCCAGCGCGCACCAACGAAGGTCACGTCCAGATCCTGATAGGATGCCGACGGATCGTCGAAGTCATAGGTGCGGTGTGTTGCGTAAAGCTCGGTGTTATATGCGTCGAGACGCTGAACAACGGCGACACCCACGGAAGAGGTGCTGGACCCTGCGACAACAAAGTCGTTCCCGTCGTAGTAATCAACGGAGAAGGATGTCGAACCCGCTGCGATGTAATCACGGGTGATGCCCGCTTTGATGTAGGCGTAGTCTGCGTCACCCGCAACGCGGCGACCTGCGGAAACCGCGAGGTTCAGACCGGTTGGTTGGTGCAGAACAGCGGCGGAGCCCATGACCAGATCGTTGCTGGTGTCGCGGAACGAATAGCCCAAGCGCGCGTCGACCGAATAGTCGCCGTAGTCTTGAACGTAGCGTGTGCCGACATCGTAGTAGTCGTTGTCATCGCCCGATTTCAAGACTTCCTGACCGTAGGAAACCGATGCGGAGAAGCCGTTGAACACAGGTGTGTCATAGCGCACACGGAAACGGCGGCTGCCGTCGAAAGAGCTGTTGGTGCCCCCGATTGCAAGGGTCGACAGCGTGCCATCCGCGAAACGCAGTTGCTGGCTGCCCGCGATCTCGTTGATGCCCACATAGGCGGCAACACCGGTGCCCGAGAGGTCCGCTTCGGCCGTGCCATCTGTCGACGTGCTGCCTTGACCAAACGAGAAGATACCCGCGTTTGGCGTGCGGTATGTCAGGTCCAGTTTGCGCAGTTCGGTGCGGTGGTAGTCGAAATCCAGGCTGTCGTCGTCGCCATTGATGGCGGAGGACCCGGTCAGGCCAAGGCCTGCTTCGAAGGTCAGACGCAGTTCGGACCCGTTTTGCAGCGCTTGGGTCATGGTCAGACCAACGCGGCTGTTGGAGTTGTCGTTGTCGATAAACGTGGTGTTTGTGTCTTCACCATCGTCAACGCTCAGAACGCCAAAGTTCAGTTGGCCGTAAACGTCCCAGACGGGGCCTTCTTGGGCCTGTGCCAGCGCGGGAAGCGACGCCAGACCAAGGGCTGCAACGGTCACTGTGCCAAGCGAGTGTTTCATCTTCATCTCAAAATTCCTTATTCGCCCGATCTGCAAGAGTGCAGACCATTTGAGAAGGCTGATCCAACGCCGCCGCCCGCGGGATAAAACCATAAGGCAGCCATACGAAATGCCGGTGTTGCAACATTGCTAAAGGGAGCGGTACCGCGCAGTACTGCCAAGCGCCTTGATACATTGGCGTTGGCGGCGGTATGCGGTTTCTGCATGGCAGGTGACCGCGAAAAAATCACATCCCCCCTTTGACGTTTGCGATCAGAATGCAGGTAAATCCGCTGACGCGCGTCAAATGCCCTAAGGATCAAGGGGAACAGGCGATCCAGCCCATTGACCAGCGCTTGAATCCGCACCATATCCTTGCCTCATGACACCACTTTCACATATCCGCAATTTCTCCATCGTCGCGCACATCGATCATGGTAAATCCACGCTCGCCGATCGCCTGATCCAAGAGACGAACACCGTTTCCCTGCGCGATATGAAAGCGCAGATGCTCGACTCGATGGATATCGAGCGCGAGCGCGGGATCACGATCAAGGCCCAGACGGTGCGGATCAACTACACCGCCCAGAACGGCGAGGAATATATCCTCAATCTGATCGACACCCCCGGTCACGTCGACTTTGCCTACGAGGTCTCTCGCTCCATGCGCGCGGTCGAAGGATCGCTGCTGGTCGTGGACAGCACCCAAGGCGTAGAGGCGCAGACGCTCGCCAACGTGTATCACGCGATTGATGCGGATCACGAGATCGTGCCGGTTCTCAACAAGATCGACCTGCCTGCGTCCGACTGCGACCGCGTGGCGGAACAGATCGAGGATGTGATCGGGATCGATGCTTCCGAAGCGATCCGTGTCTCGGCCAAGACAGGTCAGGGCATTGTCGAAACGCTTGAAGCCATCGTGCATAAGCTGCCCGCGCCTACCGGCACGCAGGACGCGCCGCTCAAGGCGATGTTGGTCGATTCATGGTATGATAGCTATTTGGGCGTGATCGTTCTGGTGCGGATCATGGATGGTCAGCTGAAAAAAGGCGACCGCATCCGCATGATGCAGAACGGGTCGGTGCACCACGTCGACCGTATCGGCGTTTTCCGTCCCGCCATGACCGAGATCGACAGCCTCAACCCCGGCGAGATCGGGTTTCTGACCGCATCGATCAAACAGGTCCGCGACACGCGGGTCGGGGATACGATCACCCACGAGAAAAAGGGCACCGAGACCCCGCTGCCGGGCTTTAAGCCAGCGCAGCCCGTGGTGTTCTGTGGTCTGTTCCCAGTGGACGCCGCCGAGTTCGAAGACTTGCGCGACAGTATCGAAAAGCTGGCGCTGAACGACGCGTCTTTCAGCTTCGAGATGGAAACATCCGCCGCCTTGGGTTTCGGTTTCCGCTGCGGCTTCCTTGGCCTGCTGCACCTTGAAGTCATTCGTGACCGGATCGAGCGCGAGTATGACATCGACCTGATCACCACCGCGCCGTCGGTTATCTATGACATCCACATGAAAGACGGCACGGTCGAGCAGTTGCACAACCCCGCCGACATGCCCGACCTGACCTTCGTGGACCACATCGAAGAACCGCGCATCAAGGCGACCATCCTTGTGCCGGATGACTATCTTGGTGACGTGCTCAAGCTGTGTCAGGACCGCCGCGGCATCCAGATGGACCTGACCTATGCGGGCAGCCGCGCGATGGTTGTTTATGATCTGCCGTTGAACGAAGTGGTTTTCGACTTCTATGACCGGTTGAAGTCGGTGACCAAGGGCTATGCCTCGTTCGACTATCAGATGATCGGCTACCGTCAGGATGCGCTGGTCAAAATGTCTATTCTGGTTAACGACGAACCTGTGGATGCGCTCAGCACTATGGTGCACCGCGACCGTGCCGAAATGCGCGGCCGTGCCATGGTTGAAAAGCTTAAGGATCTGATCCCGCGTCACATGTTCAAGATCCCTATTCAGGCGGCCATCGGCGGCAAGGTGATCGCGCGCGAAACCCTATCGGCGATGCGCAAGGATGTGACCGCGAAATGCTACGGCGGCGATGCCTCGCGGAAACGCAAGCTGTTGGATAAACAGAAGGCGGGTAAGAAGAAAATGCGCCAGTTCGGCAAGGTCGACATCCCGCAAGAGGCATTTATCTCTGCCTTGAAGATGGACAGCTAAGACGATTATTCCAAAAGGGGCGCTTCATGCGCCCCTTTTTCGTTGAATGACACCAAAGGTCAGGGCAGCTCTGTCATCTGTGCAGGCACCGCCCCACCGTCCAGCAGCCGCGCCAGACAAGCGTGGGTGAACCCCCAGATATCTTCGTCATGCACCAGGTGGTGGGTCAGAAACCCCAAGGGTTCCTGCGGATCCGTCAGCCCTTTGCGGCGGTCCTGCAGCAGTTTGGTGATATCCGCAATCAGCGTGTCCGGCGGCACAAGGCTGCGAGTGCCGCGCCAGAAAATCGGGTCGATATGGGTGTTGATCTGCACCAGCCCCGGGGCGGCAATCCGGTTGTTCCGCGGCAGATAGGTCGACACCCCGACATAGCCTGCGTCTGCCAGCACCGGCAGCAACCCATCGTCTAACCGGTTCCACGGCGGCACAAAGATCGGCAGCAGGTCGTCGCCGAAAAGCTGTTGCATCCGGTTCAGCGCTTGGGCCAGCTCGTGGGCCGCATCGGGGCGCGGGTGTCCGAACTCTACCTTTTTCGCCCCGTCGGGCGCGTGGCTGATATGCTGCCAGCCATGCACCAGCGGACGGATCAGCGGACGGTCCTTGCTATAGGCGGCAAGCGCGGGTTCTGCATGTTTAGGGATCACGGCGATATGCACGGGCAGGGACAGATCCTCCGCCAGTGCGGCAAGGCGATCCAGCGCGGGGGTTGGGGCGATGGCATCATCATCGCGCCACCAGATCGGCAGGTGCAATCCCTCTGCACGCCATATTGCAAGCTCGGCGTCAAGATTGGCCCAATCCACGGTCATCGCGTGCCCTTTCGCATCGTCTCGGTCAGGGTGACCGTCCTCGCGGCCCCGTCAAACCCGTCTGTCTGCGCAGGCCGGGTCGGGGCGGCGTGCAGAGTTGCCAAGGCGGATAGCAACCTGTCCGGTGTCAGATCAGCGCTGCGCAGCACCTCGATCCCCGTTAGCGCGGACAGCGCATCGGCGCGCAGCCCCTGTTCCACCTCGTTGCCGGCGTCAAAGGGGACAAACAGCGCCCGCACCCCGCTTTGCAGCACATCCAGCGCGGTATTGTAACCGCACAAAGAGACAGAGGCGGCGGCGTGATACAGCATCTGGCGGAATTCGGGGCGCGCCGGTTCGATCACCACATTCGCGGGGGCATCCTGCATCAGCGCGGCGCTGCGTGCGGCCGCATCCTGCCCCCCCAGCAGCAAGCGCCAGACCCGCCCCGCATCACGCGCGGCCGCGGCGCGGCAGGTGTCGAACACATGCGCGCCCACATCGCCGCCCCCTGCGCTGACGATAATCTCGCCCGCGCCAAGCCGGTCGGGATGGGGGCTGGCGGGGGGCGGTGCAACGAAACCGGTATAGCGCAGCTTGTCCTGCATCGCGCCGGACACCGGCCAGCTGAGCGAGAGCGGCGTCACGGCCTCGTCCGCATGGACCAGCACCGCATCGTAATACTGCGCAACCAGATCATCGGCCAGCTGCGCCTTGGCGGGTTTGGATGGCGGCGCGAGGATATCGCGTACCGATGCGCAGACCAGCGGGCGCGTGGGCAGGGCAACTGAGGCGTCAAGCAGGGCCATGAACTCTGCCTTGAGGGTGCGGCGCCCAAAGGGGAACAGTTCGGTGATCAGCAGATCGGGGGCGCGGGTCTGGATGTGGGTGACCAGCACCTCGCGCCGCGCTGCCTTCAACGCTTCAGAGGCGACCGCACCGTCTTCATCCAGCAGCCGTGCGAAATCCACTCCGTCAGAGCGCAGCGGCGGCAGTTGCACCACGTCAACGCCGTCGCTGTTCAACTGCGGTGCGGGCATCCCGCCCGAGACGACCTGCACATCATGCCCCGCCGCCCCATAGGCGCGGCCAAGGGTCAGGGCGCGGGCCAGATGGCCGGTGCCCAGCAGATGCGTGACGACGATGCTGACCTTCATAAGCGCGGCTCCAGTCGGATGGGATCAGGCTGGGCGGCCCAGCCCTTGGGCGAAATATCCAGCAGATATAAGCGGTTGCGCTTGATCTGAAAGGGGGCGGGGCCAGCGAAATCCCAGCCGGTCGCATGGGCCAGCAAAACACGCATCACGCCAATATGGCAGACGGCGACAGTATCGCGCGTCAAGCCGTTGGCCCAGGGGATCAGCCGTGCGCGCAGGCTGTCGGGGCTTTCGCCGCCGGGTGGGGTGTAGCCCCAGCCCCAATCCTCGATATCGCGGAACCCGCTGGTGGGGTCTGCCTTAAGCTCTACGCCGTGCAGCCCTTCCCATTGGCCCCAGTCCATCTCCATCAGCGCGGGCGCGGTTTTCGGCGCGCGGTCTGCGACCAATCGGGCGGTTTCAGCGGCGCGAGACAGGGGGCTCGACACAAGATCGGCACGGTCCCAAGGCACGGGCAATGCCAGTGCCGCCAGACCGGCGCGAGCGTCATCATCCAGCGGGATATCCGTGCGCCCTTGAATGCGGCCCGCACGGTTCCAGCTTGTATGCCCGTGGCGGAGCAGGGCAAGCCGGATCACGGGCGCACCCCGCAGCTTTCCAACCCCGCCAGCAAGGTCGCGGTGGCCGTGGGAAGCAGATGATGTTGCGCAACAAAATCGCGGGCGGCTTGGGCGCGTGTTTGGCGTAGGGTGGCATCCGACAGCAGCGCTGTGATCTGTGCAGCAAGCGGGGCGGTGCCGCTTTCCGGCGCGGGATAGGGGCCGGGGGCCAGCACATCGCGCACGCCGGGGCGGTCTTGGGCCACGACGGGCAGGCCCGCGGCCTGCGCCTCCAGATAGGCGAGGCCAAAGGCTTCGTTCACCCCGGGCCAGAACAGCAGCGATGCATGACGGTAGGCGGCGGCCATGGCGGTCGCATCAAGCTCCCCAAGAAACCGAACCGCATCGCCAAAGGGGGCCATCATCGTCTCTATCTCGGTGCGGGCGGGGCCGTCACCCGCGATATCCAACCGCCAGCTGTCTGCTGGCAGCAGCGCCAGCGTCTCCGCGATGATCTGATACGAGGCGCGTTTATCCCCGTCGCGCAGCATACCGACAGCCAGCATCGGGCCATCCAGCGCGGACGGCAGAGGCAAAGCGTCCTGTGCGAGAAACGGCGGTAGATGCACCAGCCGCTGCCCCGCGGTCTGATCGCGGCGCAGCGTTTCGGCATCGCGGTGCGTGAGGTAAAAGATCACATCCGCCGCGTCGCTTGCGGCCTCGGCAGCTTGGGCGAAACCGGCCCACGGGCCTGTCAGCCGTTTGCGCGCACGGCTGGATTCGACCAGCAGATAGGGGATGCCAAGGGCGCGGGCAACGGCGGGGCCGATCAGGTCGGGGGCCTTGTAATAGTTATGATAGGTGATCCACGCCTGCCAGCCTTCGGTACGACCGCGGACGATGGCTTGGGGCACTTCGGCCTCGGCAGCGTTGAACAGCAGGGTCTGCGCCGCGCTGTCGCCCGCCCCGTCGCGGCTGCGCAGGGTGCTTGCGACTGTGACGGTCGCGCCCCCCCGTTGCAGGGCAGTCATCAACCCACGCGCCATCGCCCGATCCCCCGAGGGTACCGGATGATCAGGCGACTTTAACGGAGCGTAGAACGCAAGCCGCATCAGCCGCCCTGTGCCAGCATCGCCGTCAGCCGCTTGTGTAGCTGGCGAATGCCGGGGGCCATGGTGAACTCTGCATGCAGGCGGTCGTGGGCGGCTTCGGCCAGCCGAGGGCCAAGCGATGGATCCTCCGCAAAACGCTGCATCGCCTCGGCAAGGGCGGCGGGGGCATCGTCGCTTAGCACGCCGGTGGTACCGCTGGTGATGAATTCGGGGATGGCCGATACGGGCGTGCTGAGCAGCGGAAGCTTCTGGCTTGCCGCTTCCATCAGCACATTGGGCAGCCCGTCGCGGTCACCGTCCTTGGCAATGCGCGAAGGCAGCACGAACAGATCGGCGGCGCGCATGGCCGCGATCACCTCTGGCTGGTCGCAGGCCCCGCGCCATGTGATCCGGTCGTTGATCCCGTGCGTTTCTGCGCGTGCTTTCATCGGTTCCGACAGGTCGCCGCCGCCGATATGGGTCCAGTGCCAGTCAAACTCATTCGGCAGCAGCGCCAACGCGTCGATCAGGTTATCAAAGCCCTTCTTCTCGACCATGCGCCCGACAGACATCATCTGGAACGGGTCGCTTTTGGCGCGTTGGACCCGGGTTGGCGGTTCGGGGAAACGCGCCAGATCCAGCCCGTGATAGACCAGATCGATCCGGTCTGGGGCGGTGGTAAGACTGCGCAGATGTTGCGCGTTAAAGTCCGTGCAGGTGGCGCCAAAGGCGGCACCGTGGCTGGCGGGCTCCAGCTTTTCGCGCAACTCCCATTCGGGCGAGGTCCAGATGTCCTTGGCGTGGGCAGAAAAGCTCCACGGCAGTCCGCGCAGGATCGCGGCATAGCGCGCGACCGAGGACGGGGTGTGCAGGAAATGCGCATAGATGCCGCGGGTCTCGGCGGGGAGCTCATGTGCCATGACGCAGGCCTGCCCAAAGCGGCGACGGCGGTTAGGGGTGTCATCGCGCAAGAGGTCTTGTTGGAAAACCTCCCATGCCGCGTCGTAGCCGGGCATGGCTTTCGCGGCCTCTTGTGCTGCGGCCACACGTTCGGGATCGTCGCGCAGGTATTCCGGTAAATAGCGCACGCGCGCTTGCAGCCGGTCGTGCAACGGGTGGGTTTTCGTATCGGTCGGGTGGCGCAGCGACCAGATGTCGAAGCGCAGACCGGCTTCTTCAAGGGCGACAAGTTCTTGTGCGATGAAGGTCTCGGACAGGCGCGGCCAGCCTTTGACCACAATGGCGAGAGGGGCGGGGGTGTCGGTCATGCGCCACCGCCCATCAGGGCGCGGCCCCGTTCAACCACCACGTCAAGCCCGTCCAGCAGCCCGTCTGCACCGGCTTGCGAGGGTTTGTTCTGATGCGGCAGGTTGCGGATTGCGGCGATCATCGCCTGCGGCGTCATGCCATCACGGGTTTCTTCTAGCATGCGGACAAGCCCCAGCTCTTCGGCGCGGCTGGCACGGATCCATTGTTCCAACCGGGGCACGGTGCGCGGCACGATGACGGCGCGTTTGTCAAAAGACAGCACCTCGCAGAAGGTGTTGTAACCGCCCATGCAAATCACGCCCTCAGCCCCGACATAAAGCTGTTCGATCCGGCTATCAAAGCCAAGCGCGGTCACCCGCCCGCCCAGCTTGGCCACCCGCGCGTCAAAGGCGTCGCGGACGTCGCCGGACAGGAAGGGGCCGTAGATCAACTTGGCTTTTGGCGTCAGGTCGGGGTCTTGCTCGTAGGCGTCCAGCACCAGCGACACCATCGCGGCACCGTCCCCGCCGCCGCCGGGGGTAATCAGCACATAGGGCTCTTCGGCGGGGGGCGTTTCGTCCGGGGCCTCGCGGCGCAGGTAGCCGGTCCAATGCATCCGGTCGTGGGTCGCCTGCGACAGGGGCAGCCCCTTGGTCGGGTCATACACATCGCGCATGCCGTAGACCCAAATCTCGTCATAGTATTTCTCAGTCGCTTCAACCGCGCCCTTGCGTTCCCATTCGGCGGCCAGCACCTCGGGTTCGTCCAGCACGTCGCGCAGGCCCAGCACGACTTTGGTGGTGCCATGTTCGCGCAGCCAGTCAAGGCTGGGCAGCAGTTCCCCGCGAAAGCCCGTCGGCTCTTTATCCACGATCAGCAGATCGGGGGTGTATTCCTCGATCGCGGTGCGGATCAGACCGGCCCGCAGGGAGGTGACCTCGTCGATATCAAGGCCAAGCGTTTGCGCCACATAGCTGCCGTCGGCCAGCTTCGTCACGCCGGGAAGGCGGATGTGGTCGACGCCTTTGGGAAAGGTGAAACGCCCCGCGACGGGGGATCCGGTCAGGATGATGGCCGAGGCATCTTCGTCCCCGTCCATCAAGGCGGCAGCCAGTGCGCGCGACCGCCGTAAGTGGCCCAATCCAAAGGTGTCGTGGCTATAGAAAAGCACCCGCCGCGCTGGTTTGCCATTGCGGGCGTTGTTCGAGACCGTTTGGCGCATGGGCCGATCCTAACTTAGTCAAATATCCTTGGCCGCACCTATCAGTCTGGCGGCTAGAAAGCGTTTATTGTCAAAGGCAGGTGAACCCGTCCCGCCCGATGCACCCAGAAACCGAATACACTCAAATCACCTTGGTCTGCCGGTCGAACAGCCCAATAAGAATACCTTAGGCATCTATGGTGAACATGTCATGCATTTCAGCACCTTCCGCCGTCGCCGCCCCTGAATAGGCTGCGAAAACCGGCGTTTGAGCGGGCCAAGCCCGTGGGCAGATGCGGCGCGTGTCATACTCGGCGTCCTTCGCGGTTCATCGTCAGGGGGAGTAGGTGGGGCCGGGGGGTTAAGATTGCAATGGCACGTGGGGTGCCTTAGCGTCTCAAGACTGCGCCCCAAAGCCATGAGCGAGGACATATGCGGCATTTCATCTTCACCCTTCTTTTGTCGCTGTGGGTCTTGCCCTTTGCCAACGCCGCGACGGCGCAAGGGGTTCTGTCCCTTTTGCCAACAGCGCAAGAAACTGCCGTCAGCGATGCAGAAGGCGACGCCGCACGTCTGCAAGAGGTCATCAGACAAGCCGCTGAAAGCGGGGTGAGCGTGGTGGTGGTCGATAGCGCGGGCCAGTTGTTGAACCAGCCCGCATCTGCCCAACCGGTCGAGGGAGACCGGCAAGAGGCGGCGCTGGCCAAGGAAACCTCTGCGCTGATGCACCTGCAAGAACGGGGCAACCAGTTCCGCACCGCCTTGATCGAACGCATCGTGCAGTTGCCCGACGCGATCAATGAGGTGATCTATATCCTGCGGGCCGCCAGCCCGGATGGCACGCTTTGGGCCTTTGGTGAGACGCTGCTGGTGGCGCTCGCGCTGTTTGCCGTCGGGGCCGTGGTCGAGGTAGAGCTGTTCGGCAAGCGAATGGCACGCGGCTTCGTCACCGCCAAAGTGCAGGCGAACCCCGTCGGCTATACCGAAAAGATGCCGTTTCTGGTGTTTCGGTTTTTCATGGGGATCATCGGCGTTCTGGTGTCGATGGTGGTGGCCTATATTCTGGGCACGCTGCTGTTTGGACCGCTTGAAGACACGGCGATCCAGTTCACTGTCACGCTGATCAACATCGGCTATTTCGTCTGTCGCGTGGCCGCAGGCCTGTGGCGGATGATCCTGTCACCCTTCCTGTCGCAATACCGCATCCCTGTGTTCAGCGACCGCGACGCCAAACGCCTGCACCGCTGGCTGTGGATGATGGCAAGCCTTGATACCGTCGCGATCCTGTTCGGTATCTGGATCGCTGAACTGGGGCTGAACTATGATGTCTATGCTTTCATCGCCTCCCTGATGTCGGCGGCGATCGTCGTGGCCAATATTCTGATGATCTGGGTCAACCGCCGCCCCATTTCAAACGCGCTGCGGCAGGGCAAGCCCGCGTCGGAATGCAGCGCCGTGGGGCGTTTTATGTCGCGGGCCTGGGCACCGCTGGTGGTGGCCTATGCGATTTTTGCCTGGTTCGAACTGACCTATGATCTGGTGCTCGAGAACCCGAGCTCCGTGCCTCTGATCGCGGGGGCCTATGGTATTCTGGTGTCGATCATCGTGGTCTACGGTGTGATCAACTATGCTATTGAACGCGGTTTTGCCCGCGCGCGCATGATGCGCCGCCTGAACGAGCTGCGCCGCGAGAAGCGCGCTGATGCCGCCCTGGACGAGGACGCGCCCGAGGCCGCCGGCACAGCGCAAGCGGATGACACCATGTCGCTGGACGAGGCTGACAGACAGGCCGCAATGGTGCCACGCCAAAGTCTCACCAGCTTTGAAGGTCTGGCGCGGCGCGTGGCCGGTATCCTCGCCTTTGTTACGGGGGCCTATGCGTTCTTCTATATCTGGGACACAGAGGCAACATTGATGGTCGAAAGCCATGCGGACAAGCTGCTGGACGTGATGGTGATCCTGTTTATCGGCTACGTCGTCTATCACGCCTTCCGCATCTGGATCGACAGCAAGATCGAGGCCGAAACCGCCGACCAGCCCGAGGCGGAACTGGGTGACGAAGGAAGCGGCGCGTCCTCTGCCAGCCGATTGGCAACGCTGCTGCCGCTGTTTCGCAACTTTGTCCTGATCGTTCTGATCGTGACCATCGCCCTGATCGTGTTGATGGAATTCGGGATAAATGTCGGCCCGCTGTTCGCCGGCGCAGGGATCGTCGGTGTTGCCGTCGGCTTTGGCAGTCAGGCGCTGGTGCGCGATATCTTTGCCGGCGCGTTCTTTCTGTTCGACGATGCCTTCCGCAAGGGGGAATACCTTGATGTGGGCGGCGTGAAGGGCACGGTCGAGAAAATCTCGGTCCGGTCGTTCCAGCTGCGCCACCATCTGGGCGCGCTGCACACCATTCCCTTTGGCGAGCTGCAGGTGATGACCAACTACAGCCGCGACTGGGTGATCATGAAGCTGCCGTTGCGGGTGACCTATGACACCGATGTCGAACGCGTTCGCAAGCTGATCAAAAAGCTTGGCATCGCGCTGCTGGATGATCCGGTGATCGGCGACAACTTTATCCAGCCGCTGAAATCGCAGGGCGTGATTGAAATGCAGGATTCCGCGATGATCATCCGAGTCAAGTTCATGACCAAACCGGGGGATCAATGGCTGGTGCGCAAGAAGGTCTATGAGGAAATCCGAGCCTTGTTCGAGCGCGAAGGAATCCGTTTTGCCCATCGGGAGGTCACTGTGCGTCTGGCCGACGGCAAGGTCAAAGACCTGAGCGACGAGGAACGCGATGCGGTGACCGCAGCGGCGCAGGCATCGCTGGAAGAAGAGGCACAAACCGGCCCGGAACCGGGCGGGGACGACCGATAGCCGCGTCTCGCGCAGTTGTGACATTGAAACGGCGGCGGCGGGCGCTAGCATCATCGCCACCTGCAACAGGAGAATTCCCATGAAACAGTCCAGACGCCAATTCCTGACGACCACCGCCGCCACCGCCGGGGTTGTGACGCTACTGCCTTATGCCGCGCAAGCCGCGGCTCACGGCGGTAATATGTTCCCCATGACCGGCGGCGAGGTCAAAGTGCACCCCATCGACCACGCGTCCTTTGTGATGGAGACGCCAGCCGGCGTGATCTACTGCGATCCCGTGGGCGAGGTCGCCAACTACAGCGATTTTGCCACCCCCGATCTGATCCTGATCACCCACGAGCACGGCGATCACTATAACGCCGAAACACTGGCCGGTGTGGTGGGCGAAAACACGCAGATCCTTACCAATCCTGCCGTTTTCGACATGCTTCCCGAGGCGCTGAAGGCCAAGGCGAATGCACTGGCCAATGGCGAGCAGGCGATGTTCAACGAGGTCTCGATCGAGGCGATCCCCGCCTATAACACCACCGAAGAACGCAAGCAGTTCCACCCGCAGGGGCGTGACAACGGCTATATCGTGAACCTCGGTGATTTCCGCGTGTATATCTCGGGCGATACCGAAGCGACGCCGGAGATGCTGGCGCTAGAGGATATCGATCTGGCGTTTGTCTGTATGAACCTGCCGTTTACCATGGACGCGACCTCGGCCGCGGCTGCGGTGTCGACGTTCAAACCCTCCTTCGTCTACCCCTACCACTACCGTGGGCGCGACGACGGCACGCAAGACCCCGCCGCCTTTGCCGCTATGGTCGGCGAGGGGATCGAAGTCAAAATGGGCGACTGGTACTGACCCGGCGCAGCGGGGGGCCAGCCCCCCCGCACCCCCCGGGATTTAGACCATTTGGAACTGAAGGCCCCAATGGGTCAGGATTTATACGGATCAAGACTTGCGCGCAGACCATCGCCCAAAAAGTTGAACGCCAGCACCACGACGATGATCGGCAGCATGGGAATGGCGGTCCACCAGTAGATTTCGATGCTCGCCAGATTTTGCGCGTCATTCAGCATGACGCCCCAGCTGACGGCGGGCGCGCGTAGACCCAACCCGAGGAAGCTAAGCGCGGTTTCCCCAAGAATCATCGCCGGGATTGATAAGGTCGCGCTGGCGATTAGATGCGACATGAAATTCGGCAACAGGTGTTTGCGGATCACCCGTGCGGGCGACGCGCCCATCATCTCGGCCGCTTTGACGTATTCCTCTTCACGCAGGCTCAGGAATTTTGACCGTACCGCCCGCGCCAGGCCGGGCCAGTCCAGAATGCCGAGGATGATCGAGATGATAAAGAACACCGACACCGGCCCCCAGTTCGACGGCACCGCCGCCGAAAGTGCCAGCCAGAGCGGGAGCTCTGGCAAGGACCGCAAAATCTCGATCGCGCGGTTGACCAGCCAGTCCGTCTTGCCGCCGAAGTAACCGGCCAGCGATCCAAAGAAGATCCCCAGCACAAAGCTGACCGTGATGCCGATCAACCCCACCGTCAAGGACAGCTGCGCGCCATAGAGGATGCGGCTGAACACATCGCGCCCCAACCGATCCGATCCCCAGAGAAACACCGTCGCCCCGTCAGGCGCACAAAACAGGTGGGTGTCGCTGGGGATGAGCGCAAAGAGGTGGTAGGTTTCACCCTTACAAAAATACTCAATCTTGCGCGGGTTGCTGGTATCGGTGTCGTAGACCCAGCGGAAATTCACCAGATCCGCAGTGCCCGTCGTCTCGTAGACAAAGGGGCCGATGAAACTGCCCTCGTGCCAAAGGTTGATGCTTTGGGGTGGCGCGTAGATGTGTTCGGCATTGCGCTCGTTTGGTGTGTAGGGCGCGATGAACCCCGCCACTGGCAAGATCAGATAGCAGAAGGCCAGAAACAGCCCGGATACCAGCGCCAGCTTGTGCCGCCGGAACTTGCGCCACATGAGCCGAGCGACAGAGGCGTCCATCTCGGCGCGCTCAGGCGCGGAAAGATCGGCGTCGTCGGTCCAGGGTGTGGTGTCGACAAAGCGGTTGTCCGGCTGGATGCTCATGAGCTGCGTGCCCCGTAACGGATGCGCGGATCAAGCAGGACCAGCAGCATGTCAGAGATCATAGTGCCGATCAGCGTCAGCAGGGCCACGAACATCAGAATGAACGCCGCGAGGAACTGGTCTTGGGACTTAAGTGCCACCAGCAGATAGGGCCCGATGGTTTGCAGGCCCAGCACCACCGATACCAGCACAGAGCCCGACACCATTGCAGGCAGCAGGTTCCCGATATCCGCGACAAAGGGGTTGAAGGCCACGCGCAGCGGATATTTCGACAGCAGCCGCGCGGGGCCCATACCCTTGGCCTTGGCGGTCTCCACATAGGGTTTATCAAGTTCGTCGAGCATATTCGCCCGCAACCGCTGCATCATCGCGGCGGCACCGGCGGTGCCGATCACAAAGGTCGGAACGATCAGGTGCAGCAGGACTGAGCGTACTTTCTCCCATGACATGGGCTGGCCCTCAAGCTCGGGGGCCATAAGCCCGCCAATCGGCAGGTCAAAGTATTTATGGCCATAGTAAAACAGGATCAGGGCCAGCAGGAAGTTCGGTGTCGCGAGCCCGAGGTAGCCCAGAAAACCGGCGGTATAATCGACCCAGGTCTCGGATTTGGCAGCGGCGAGCACCCCAAGCGGCAAGGCGATAAGATAAACGAATAATACGGCGGCGAGATTGACCAGCACCGTCATCCATAGCGCATCGCCGACGATTTCGCCCACGGGGCGGTCAAACTCGAACGACCAGCCGAAATTGCCTTGGATCAAGCCGGCAAACCCTTGCGGCCCCGGCACCATGCCGACCCAGATCAGGTATTGTTTCCAGATCGGTTCATCCAGCGCGTATTCGTGACGCAGAAACTCGGCCTTGGCGACGCCTTCGGCCTGACCCGTCGCGCGCAACTCGGCGATCTGGTTCGACAGATAGTCGCCGGGGGGCAGGTTGATGATGACGAAGACCAGAAGCGAGACCACCCAGAGGGTCAGTAGCATGGTGATGAAACGCCACACGGCGTATCGGAGGAAGATCATCGGCTTACCTGCACATGGGGGTCTTGGAAGTAGAATTCGTCGATGCGGTGAATGCCGAAATGCGCGCCGGGATCAAAGGCCCAGATTCCATGCTCCGGTACATTCATCAGATCGTTTGAGACGACGACGGGTTGCGGGGCCTCGGCCAGCACGCCGATGGCGAATTGCTGTTCGGCGTGGATGGCGAGCATCCGCTTCCAGATGTCTTCGCGCACCTGTGGGTCGTCGGTGTGGTTCCAGTCATTCGCCAGCAGCATCAGCCGTTTCGCGGGCTGCATATCGGGGGGCGACCCGGCCTGTCCGACTGTTTGGTAGTATTGTCCCCACATCGGCCAGGCAAAGAATTCCTGATTGGTGGGTGCCAGATAGGAAGGAGAGGTCGACGGCCCCGGAAGCCCGTTGTCCCAGCCGAACCAGACCGAGGCCATGGTCCGCCCCGCATAGATCCGGTTGCGCAGGATATCGCGGTCCAGCGGGCGCATGATCAGGCGGATGCCCAGATCACGCCACGTGTCCGCGATGATCGCCAGCGCGTTTTCTTCCTCGCTGCGTTCGCCGGCGGTTTCGATCACGAATTCCATCGGGCGGCCATCGGGAAGCTTGCGGAGCCCTGCGGGGGTGCGGTCGGTCAGACCCATATCATCCAGCAGCGCGTTGGCGTGGGCGAGGTTCATCATGGACCACGCATGTGTGTTGTCGTCGTTGTAAAGCGCGCTTTGCGACAGGGCGGACATGCCGCCTTCGCTGGCGAGGCCGAAATAGAGCGCGCGGTTGATCATGCGTCGATCGATGCCGAGGCTCAGGGCGCGGCGAAAACGCACGTCGCGCATGACCTCGCGCCACACGGGGTCGGCGAAGTTCAGGTTGGGATAGATGGCGATCTGGCTGGCGGCACCGTTGGCCCAAAGCAGGGTGCGGTATTTGCCGCCGTCCGCCTCGCCTTTCTTGAGGATCGCGACATCGGGGAAATCGAGCCCGCGCGCCTGCAGGTCGACCTCGCCCGCGTTGGCCTTGGCCGCGATCAGCCCGCCGCCGACCACGGTCATCTGCACCACGTCGATATAGGGCAGCTGCACGCCCCGGCTGTCGATACGGTGGAAATAGGGGTTACGCACAAAGAGCTTGCGCGAGCTGTCCTTGTCCGAGGTGTTGATCCACGGCTGCAGGGTCGGCAGCGCGGGGTTGTCGAACTTGTACATATTGTCGCGCTTGTTGTGCAGCGCGGCCCAGCTTTTGACCCGCGCGGCTTTGATCTTTTCGACCAGCGCATCGGGATCGGCGAACTTCTTGTGGAACTGCGACAGGTAGTGGGCGGGGCGATAGATGAACGGTGGGCTTGCTTGCGCCAACAGCGGCAGGAAGTTCGGATTGGGGATCTGCCATTCGAACACGACCGTATGTTCATCGGGGAAGGTGACCTTTCCCAGGCGGTTGTCCACGATCATGAAATCCGGCGGCCCGCTGGGGGTGATGTCTGGGTCGTTGGCAACATTTTCCCACCAGTAACGGAAATCATCCGAGGTGAAGGGCATGCCGTCTGACCAGCGGTGACCGGGGCGCAGGTGAAGCGTAAATTTGCGCCCTTCTTCCACGTCCACCGCGGCGAGGATATCGGGGGCAAGCGTGTAGTCAGGCTGATACCCTACCAGCCGCGCGTAGCCGTAAACGACCATTTGCCGCACGTCCTTGGTGCGCGAGATCAACGTGCGTAGCGTACCGCCCTGACGCCCAAAGCTGCGGCCCTTGGCTTCGAGGTCGACGACCAGCGGCTCTGACGGGATGCGGTCCTGCACGTGAGGCAGGCTGCCGGCATTCACCTCTTGCGCCCAAAAGCTGCTTTCTTGCAGCACGGGGCCGTCGCTATGCGCGGCAAGGGGCGCAAAGGCGAGGGTCGCGGCGAGGGCAAGGAGGAACTTACGCATGACAACGTACCTTATG
This sequence comes from Sulfitobacter sp. SK025, assembly GCF_003352105.1. Lineage (NCBI taxonomy): Bacteria > Pseudomonadati > Pseudomonadota > Alphaproteobacteria > Rhodobacterales > Roseobacteraceae > Sulfitobacter > Sulfitobacter sp. SK025. The sequence goes on from NZ_CP025808.1 coordinate 1,046,122, forward strand.
GCCGGGCTCAAGCTCTCGCAGGGCGGGGGCGTGATGGCCTTCAAAGCGGAACTGTTCGGGCCAGAGCATGGGAGAGCCCGCGCCCTTGGCGACCAGATCAAGATCGATGGGCCGGCTGATGTCGGGTTCGGGCTGTGCTGCGATCAAGGCGCGGGTGTAGGGGTGTTGCGGATTGTAGAACAGCGTGTCGGGCGGGGCCTGTTCGACGATCACGCCAGCGCGCATGACCGCGACCTCGTCCGCGATGCGGGCAACGACCGCCAGATCGTGGCTGATGAACAGATAGCTCAGGTTGGCGCGGTCGCGGATGTCTTCGAGCAGGGTCAGAATTTGCTCTTGGACCGAGACATCCAGCGCCGAGGTGGGTTCGTCGCAGATCAGCAGCTTCGGGTCGAGCGTCAGCGCGCGGGCAATGGACAGCCGTTGGCGCTGGCCGCCTGAAAACGCATGCGGGAAACGGCCAAGCATATCAGGGTTCAATCCGACCCACCGCAGCATTTCGGCCGCCTTTTCGCGGCGGTCGCGGGCAGTGCCGATGTTGTGCACCTCCATCGGTTCGGTCAGGGCTTGCTGCACGCGCATCCGCGGGCTGAGCGAGGAATACGGGTCTTGAAACACCATCTGCGCTTGCCGTTGAAATGCGGTGCGCTCAGTGGGCGACAGATCATGCACGGCCAGCGGTGCGGCGGCGGGGTCGGGGCGAAACAGCACTTCGCCGCCGGCATCGGGACGTTCGGCCCCCATGGCGATGCGGGCGCAGGTGGTCTTGCCCGATCCGCTTTCGCCGACAATCGCCAGTGTCTTGCCACGGGGCAGGTGCAGGTCAACGTGCTGGCAGGCGGAGACGGACACCGGCTTACGCCAGCCGCCCGCCCGCATGGTGTAGGTCTTGGACACGTCGCGCAGATCAAGGATCACATCATCTGCGGGCTTCGTGGATGCGGGGGCAGGGGCGGCCACGGCGGGAATCATCGGGGCGGCGGCGAAGAGCTTGGCGGTGTAGGGGTGGGCAGGGCTGCCCAACACCTCTTGCGCATCGCCCCGTTCCATCACGCGGCCCTTGTTCATCACCACGACACGCTGCGCCATATTCGCCACGACGCCCAGATCATGGGTCACAAGGATCACACCCATACCGGTTTCTGCCTGCAACGACCGGATCAGCCCGAGCACCTGCGCCTGTGTCGTCACATCCAAGGCGGTCGTCGGTTCGTCCGCGATCAACAGCTCGGGCTTGGCAACCATGGCCATAGCGATCATCGCGCGCTGGCGCATCCCGCCGGACATCTCGAACGGATAGCTTTTCCAGGCGCGCAGTGGATCGACAAAGCCGACCTTCTCAAACTGTTCGAGCACTGCACGTTTGGCTGCCCTTCGTCCCATATTGCGGTGCAAGCGCAGCACTTCGGCGACCTGATCGCCAAGCCGGTGCAGCGGCGATAGCGACCGCATGGGCTCTTGAAAGATCATCGAGATGCGATCCCCCCGAATGGCGCGCATCTTCTTTTCGGGGAGGGACAGCAGGTTGACGGCACCCTCGGCCCCGTTGAACCGGATCGACCCGCCGCGCATCTGTGCCGCATCGGGCAGCAGGCGCAAAACCGACCGGCAGGACAGCGTTTTGCCAGACCCGCTTTCGCCCACCAGCGCGAGGGTCTCGCCCGCGTTCAACGCAAAGCTGACGCCGTCCACGACCGAGGGGCCGTTGCCGAAACCGATCGATAGATCATTTACTTCAAGAAGGGGGGCCATTGTCATCCCAAGCGGGTCAGAGCGATCATTACCTATCGAGTGAAGCCGATAAACACCCAAGCGTCTAGGGGGCAGCGCAAAAACCAAGCGTCAGCGGTACACAAAGCGGGGCGGCGTCCCCATGTTGCATCAGTACGACCCAACCCGAAGGAGAACAGCGATGAGCCGCCTGGACATATTTATCAACCGTATGGTGTCACAGCGTGCGTGTATCGACCATGCCGCCGCCCTGACGCAGACAATGACGGGGCCGGTGTTCGAACTGGGATTGGGCAATGGCCGTACCTTTCACCACATCCGTGAAACGATGCCCGACCGCGATATCTTTGTGTTTGAACGCGCGGTTGCATCGAATCCCGATAGCACGCCCGAGGACCATCAGCTGATCCTGGGCGATGTGCACGAAACCCTGCCTGCCGCGCGGGCGCGCTTTGGTGCGAATGCGGCTCTGATTCACGCGGATCTTGGCGGGCACAACCTTGCAAAAAACGATGCTTTCGCGCGTGAAATCTCGCCCTTGATCGAGCCGTTATTGGCCGTCGGGGGCATCATGGTGTCCAGTGACCGGATGTATTTCGACAATTTGATCGAAATCCCCTTACCACCTGAAGCTGTGGAGGGGCGCTGCTTCATGTACCGCCGAGAGAAGTCATGAACTGAATTAAGTACTTGATACGTAATGGTTAAATAGTAAGCGGCGTCGGTATTCCGGCGCCGCTTTAAGTTTCGCTTGCACGTTCCATATCCCCTCCCTAGTGTGCGCTCGAGACATAGTGAAACGATGTTTCGCATGGTAAAACAATTCTTGGGAGGGAATTACATGTCCTTTTTGAAAAACCTATCTTTCGCTGCTGCAATGACTGTGGCGGCTTCCGTTGCCGGTGCTGAAACCGTGCTGATCCACGGCGAAGCGGGCCCGAATCGCGGTGCCCGTGCAGATGCGTTGCAGTGGTTCGCCGATCAGGTTGCCGAGCGGTCGGAAAATGATCTGCGCCTCGACATCCAGTGGGGCGGCGCGCTGTTCAAGGCGAATGCGGCCGTACAGTCCATCGGTGACGGTGTGGCTGACATGGGGTCGGTGATCGCGGTGTATTACCCGCAGGAAATGGCCGCCTATGGCATCGCCGATCTGCCCGTGAACAACCCGGATGCCTGGGTCGGTATGCGCGCCACGGACGAACTGATGCGCTCGAACCCCGCGATTGCGGAAAACCTGGCTGAAAAGAACCTCGTGTACATCGGCACATGGACCACAAGTCAGGTGAACATCGGCTGTAAGGGCGACGCGATCCGTTCGGTCGCTGATATCGCGGGCAAGAAAGTTCGCGGCACAGGGGCCTACGGTAAGGTCTTTGGCGACGAAGGCGCGAACATGGTCAACATGTCGATCTATGACGCGTACCAAGGGCTCGACACCGGTCTGATCGATTGTAGCCAAGGGTATTCCTACGCTGTTGCCGCGCTGAAGCAGGCCGAAGTCATGGACAACTACACCCTGTTGAACTGGGGCCAGGTTGGCGGCGTCGGCATCTTCATGAACAAAGACATGTTCGATGCGCTGTCCGAGGATCAGCAAGCTGTGCTGCTGGAAACCGGTGCGGATCTGTCCGATGAATTCGGCCGCATGATCACAACCGCGAACGACAACGCCATTGCCGCGATGAAAGAGCAAGGCGTCGAAGTGTTCGAACTGCCCGCGGAAGAGCGCGCCAAGCTGGTCGAAGGCGGCGAGAAGTATCTGGCCGAGTGGGTCGAGACAGCCAACCGCACCGGTCTGCCGGGCGAGCAACTGCTGGAAGACTACAAGGCGCTGATCGCCAAATACACGCAAGAGCGCGACGAGAACGGTTACCCTTGGGCCGCTGACAACAATTAAACACAAGCTTTGGGAGGAGCAGGGACCATGTTGGTACCACTTGAGAAAATCCTGTTGGGGTTGGGCGCGGCTGCGGTCATCCTTTTGGGGATCTTGATCACGTCCAACGTGGTCGCACGCGCCGTCTTCGCATCTAGCGTACCCGATAGCGTTACTTTGGTGCGGGAGCTGATGGTTGCGGCCATCCTCCTGCCCCTTGCGGCAGCGACCGCAAACCGCGCTCACGTTAGTGTGGCTTTTGTGTCCGACCGGCTCGGGCCCAAACTCCGGTCCTGGCTTATTGTGCTGGGGTCGGTCATGGGGATGATCGCCTTGGGCGGTCTGATCTATTCCGGCGGCCGCGAATTCCTGAGCGTTTGGGAAAAGGGCAGCTTTTTCTACGGTGACCTGAATCTGCCCAAATGGCCCGGACGTCTGTTGTTTGTGGTCGGTATCGCCGCCTGCTGGCTGCGGCTGGCGGAACTGGCGATCCGCGATGTGCGGACCATCCTCTCCGGGGGCATCGTTTCGGACGAAGAAAACCACACAATCGAGCTCGTTGCCGAAAAAGAGGTGCTGTAATGGATGCGTCGACCATCGGGCTGATTGCCTTTGCTGCCGTTCTGATCCTGTTGGCGCTGCGTGTGCCGATTGCCTTTGCGCTGGCCAGCGTCGCGACGATTGCGACCTTCTTTATCTTTGCCTTTCGCACCGGCACTTTCATGCCCGAACGTGCCATCCGTGCGACAACGTCGATGGTGTTCTCGAACTCCTTTGACCTGATACACTCCTACGATCTATCGATGATACCGCTGTTTGTCGCCCTTGGGCACATTGCCTATCGCGCAGATATCACGACCAAGATCTACCACGCGGCCAAGGTCTGGCTGACGCGTCTGCCCGGCGGTGTTGCCATGGCAAGCGTCATGGGCTGTGGCGGATTTTCGGCCATTACCGGCAGCTCTATCGCCTGTGCCTCGACCATGGGGAAAATCTGTACGCCCGAGATGCTGCGCATGGGTTATGACCCGCGTCTGGCAACAGCGTCGGTCGCGGCAGGGGGCACGCTGGGGTCGCTGATCCCGCCGTCGGTTCTGTTCATCATCTACGGTATCTTCACCGAGACCTCGATTTCGTCGCTGTTCCTTGCGGGTGTTTTGCCGGGGCTGCTGACGCTGGCGGGCTTTATCCTCGTGATTGCCGTCTGGGTCTGGCGCTCGCCAGAAATCGCTCCTTCGACAGCGACACGCTACTCCGCCAAAGAACGCTTTGCAGCGGCGGCTGAAAGCTGGCCTGCGGTCATGCTGTTCGTGTTGATCATTGGCGGTATCTACGGCGGTATCTTTACGGCGACCGAAGCGGCGGCTGTCTGCGTGGTCGCGGCGACGCTGATCGGTTTTGCGCAGCGCAAGCTGACCTTGCAGGGGCTGTGGGATGCGGTCAAAGAGACGTGCATCCAGACCGCAGCGATCTTCTTTATCGCGGCAGGGGCCAAGATCTTTGTGGCCTTTATCGCCCTGACCAACGTTGCCCCGATGATTGTGAACGTCGTGGCCGAGGCAGAGCTGTCCGTCGTGGTCCTGCTGCTGGCGATTGCCGCGATCTATCTGCTGCTTGGCATGTTCCTTGATCCCATCGGCATCATGGTTCTGACCCTGCCGCTGATGATCCCGCTGGTGGAAAGCTATGACATGAACCTGATCTGGTTTGGTGTTGTGGTGATTAAACTGCTGGAAATCGGGCTGATCACGCCGCCTGTCGGGTTGAACGTCTTTGTTATCGCCAATGTGGTGGGCAAAGAGGCTCCGATCGACAAGATCTTTGCCGGTATCACGCGCTTCCTCAGCGTTGACGTGATCGTGCTGGTGCTGATCATGTCCTTCCCGATGATCTCGCTGCTTATTCCTATGGCGGCGCGATGAGTGGGGACACCACAGACAGGAAGTTTGCCAACACTCTGGCGCGGGGGCTTGCTGTATTGCGGGCCTTTCGCGCCAGCGACAGCGGGCTGACCCACGCGCAGATTGCCGACCGGACGGGGCTGCCCAAGCCTACGGTGTCGCGGCTGACCTATACGCTGTGCGAACTGGGCTACCTCAGCCACGGCGGGCGCAATGACCGCTTTCGGCTGGGGCCATCAGCCATCGCGCTTGGCTCTGTCGCATCGGTGGCGGTGAACTTTCTGGATTTGGTGTCCGACGCCATGCAAGAGCTGGCCGATAAAACGGGCACGTTGTTGCTGGTCGCCGTGCGCGACGACGAGAAAATGATGCTGGTGCGCACATGGCGGCCACAGAATGCATCGACCATCTGGCTGGAGCCGGGGCACCGGATTCCTGTGTTCGGATCGTCGTCGGGCATGGCCGTCGTGGCGTCACTTGGCGAAGAGCGCTTTGAGCAGTTGACGCCCGAAGCGGATATGCGAAGGTTCCGGGCGGAGGGATATTCGCAATTGATAGAACAAGGGTTCGCCTACGCGTCGGAGGGCACACGATATGCCAGTACGATCAACGCCGTAAGTGTCCCCTATTTTGCCGAAGAGTTCGGCGAACCGGTATCGTTCACCGCCGGGGCCATGCCACATGATTTGCCCGATTCCCGTATCGTGCAAGAGGTCGGCCCCGCGTTGCGTGAACTGGTGCGCGCGCTTGAACAGCGCACCGGGCGCACCCCCGCGCTCAGCCGCCGGGACTGAAACAAGACTAGACCAAGGAATATGCTAAATGACTGACAAGATTGGATATACCCGCAAAGGCGACGTGGCCGTACTGCGGATCAAGAACCCCCCGGTCAATGCGTTGTCCCATGCTGTTCGTGAAGGTCTGGTTGCCGGTATGGCGCAGGCCGAGGCCGATGACGGCGTCAAAGCCGTGGTTATCGTCGGCGAGGGCCGCGCCTTTATCGCCGGTGCGGATATCACCGAATTCGGCAAAACGCCGCTGGAACCTTTCCTGCCGGATGTGTGCAAACGGATCGAGGATTCCCCGCTGATCGTTGTCGCCTCCATGCATGGTGTGTCCTTGGGCGGCGGGCTCGAGATCGCGCTGTCGGCGCATTACCGTGTGGCGCAGCCGTCGGCCAAAGTGGGCCTGCCCGAAGTGCATCTGGGCCTGATCCCCGGTGCCGGTGCGACCCAGCGTTTGCCGCGTCTGATCGGCGTGGACCCCTCGCTTGATCTGATCACCTCTGGCCGTCAGGTCAAAGCGGCCGAAGCCGAAAGCCTTGGCATCGTCGATCAGGTCGCCGAGGGCGACCCCGAGGATGTGGGCGTCGCCTATGCCGAGAACCTGATCGCCACCAACGCACCGCGCCGCCCCGTCAGCGAGATGGCCGCACCCGCGCCGATTGACTGGGACGCGGCCTATGACGGGACGCTGAAAAAGGGGCGGGGGCAAATCTCTCCGGCGCAGGCGGTCCGCGCGGTTCAGGCTGCGGCAGAGCTGCCCTTTGACGAAGGCATGCTGGCCGAGCGCAAGATTTTCATGGAGTTGATGGAGACAGACCAACGTCAGGGCATGATCCACGCGTTCTTCTCTGAACGTGCGGTAGGCAACCTGCCGGAACTGAAAGGCGTCGAACCCCGCGCGTTGCAATCCATCGGCATCATCGGCGGCGGCACCATGGGCGCAGGCATCGCCACGGCGGCGCTGTTGGCAGGCTTCAACGTCGTGCTGATCGAGATGAAGGAAGACGCCGCAGAGGCCGCGCGCGGTCGCATCGCGGGCAATCTTTCCGGCGCGCTTAAGCGTGGCAAGATCACGCAGATGAAATATGACGCGATGACCAACACCGCGCTTGAGGTGTCGATCAACTATGACAGCCTCGCCTCGGTCGATCTGGTGATCGAAGCCGTGTTCGAGGATATGGGTGTCAAGAAAGAGGTGTTCGGCAAGCTTGATGCCGTGTGCAAACCCGGTGCTATTCTGGCGTCCAACACATCCTATCTGGATGTGGACGAGATCGCGGCCAGCACCTCGCGCCCTGCGGATGTGATCGGGCTGCACTTCTTTTCGCCTGCGCATATCATGAAGCTGCTCGAAGTGGTCGTCGCCGAAAAGACCGCCCTCGATGTGGTTGCCACGGGCTTTGCCCTTGGCAAGGCGCTGAACAAGATTTCCGTGCGCGCCGGTGTCTGCGACGGGTTTATCGGCAACCGTATTCTGGCAACTTACCGCACCGCTGCCGATCACATGGTGCTTGATGGCGCATCGCCGTTCCAGATCGACAAGGCGCTGGTGGATTTCGGCTTTGCCATGGGCCCCTTTGCCGTGGGCGATCTGGCTGGACTCGATATCGGCTGGGCCACACGCAAGCGCAAGGCGGCGACGCGCCACCCTGCCGAACGCGTGCCGACATACCCCGACAAGATCTGCGAAGCCGGCAACTTCGGTCAGAAGACCGGCAAAGGCTACTATATCTATGAGGCCGGATCGCGCGGCGGCGTGCCGAACCCCGAAGTGTCCGAGCTGATCGCCGCCGAACGCGCCGAGCGTGGCATCACCCCGCGTGACTTTACCGACGCAGAGATCGTCCGCCGCTATATGGCCGCGATGGTCAATGAGGCGGCAAAGGTCGTGGGCGAGGGTATCGCAAAGCGGCCCTTGGATGTGGATATGGTCCTGCTCTTTGGCTACGGCTTCCCGCGCTACTGGGGTGGCCCGATGAAATGGGCCGACCTGCAAGGGCTGCCTGCACTGCTGGCCGACATCGAAAGCTACGCCAAGGAAGACGCCTGGTTCTGGGAACCCGCGCCGCTGCTGAAACAGCTGGTGGCCGAAGGGCGCAACTTTGACGACCTGAACAAACAAGCCGCTAAGTAAATGAACAAGGGCGCAATGCCCGACAGTATAAACCGGAGGAAGACAAATGGATCTGAGCTATAGCGACGAAGAAAAGGCTTTCCGCGCCGAAGTGCGGGCCTTTCTTGAGGAAAAGCTCCCCAAGGAAATGAGCGACAAAATCCGCAAGGGTGAAGAGCTGGGCAAAGACGGTCAGGAACAGTGGCATGCGATCCTGAACGCCCAAGGTTGGCTGGCCCCGAACTGGCCCAAGAAATTTGGCGGTGCGGAATGGAACGCGGTGCAGCGTCACATCTTCGAAGAAGAAGCCGCTGCCGCCTATGCGCCACGCATCGTGCCTTTTGGCCTGTCGATGCTCGCGCCTGTGCTGCAAAAATTCGGCTCGCAAGAGCAGAACGACTACTGGCTGCCCCGCATCCTGTCGGGCGAAGACTGGTGGTGTCAGGGCTATTCCGAGCCGGGTGCGGGGTCCGACCTTGCCTCGCTCAAGACCGAAGCGGTTCTGAACGACGAAGGCACGCACTACATCGTCAACGGCCAGAAGACGTGGACCACGCTGGGTCAGCACGCGAATATGATCTTCTGCCTTGTGCGCACCGACAAGACGGTGAAGCAGCAAGAGGGTATTTCCTTCCTGCTGATCGACATGGACACCCCCGGCGTCGAAGTGCGCCCGATCATCCTGCTCGACGGCACCCACGAGGTGAACGAGGTTTGGTTCACGGATGTTAAAGTCCCGGTCGAAAACCTTGTCGGCAAAGAGAACGAAGGCTGGACCTATGCCAAGTACCTGCTGACCCACGAACGCACCAACATCGCGGGCGTCGGGTTCTCGCAAGCGGGTCTGACCGCGGTCAAACGTATCGCCAAGGCAGAGATGTCCGGCGGCAAGCCGTTGATGCAGAACCCGCATTTCGCGGCACGTGTGGCACAGGTTGAAATCGACCTGATGGCGATGAGCACCACAAACCTGCGCATCGTCTCTAAGGCGGCAGCGGGTGCGGCACCGGGTGTTGAATCGTCCATGCTGAAGGTCAAAGGCACGATCATCCGTCAGGAAATCAACGACCTCGCGCGTCGTGCTGCGGGTGCCTATGCGATGCCATTCGCATCCGAAGCGATCGAAGGGTCGAACCTGGCCCTGCCTGATCCGTTGAATGCCGGCCCCGTTGCCGCGCAATATTTCAACAACCGTAAACTGTCGATCTTTGGCGGCTCGAACGAAATCCAGCGCCAGATCATTGCCAAAACAACGATGGGAGGTGGAGAATGAACTTCGACCTGACAGAAGAACGCCAAATGCTGCAAGACAGTCTGCGCCGTTTCCTGCGCGACAAATACGATACAGCAGCCCGCAACAAGATCCTTGAAAGCGACACCGGCTTTTCCGCTGACATCTGGAACGGTCTGGCCGAACTGGGCGTCATCGGCGCGCTGTTCACCGAAGATCAGGGCGGCTTTGGCGGCGCCGGTTTCGACATCGCCGTCGTGTTCGAGGAACTGGGCCGCGCAGGCGTGGTCGAACCCTTCCTTGATACCGCCATTCTGGGCGGCGGTCTGATTGCCGATTTGGGCAACGACGACCAGCAGGCCCACATCGAAGAGCTGATCGGCGGCACGCTGCAGGTGGCCTTTGCCCACGGTGAACCCACCAGCCGCTATGACCTGAACCAGGTCACGTCTACTGCCAAGGCCGAGGGTGACAACATCGTGCTGAACGGTCGCAAGGCTGTTGTGGTCAACGCTGAAAACGCCGACATGCTGATCGTTTCTGCCCGCGAAAGCGGCGAGGCAGGCGACGAAAACGGGATCTCGCTGTTCCTCGTGCCCGCAGATACCAAAGGCATCACGCTGCAAGGTTATGCGCTGCTGGCCGGTGGTCGTGCCGCCGAAGTCACGCTGGATGATGTGACCGTCCCTGCCTCTGCCCGTCTGGGTGAAGCTGGCAAAGCGTTCAAGGCGATCGAGGCGCGCGTCGCTGCGGCAAACGTCGCGATCTGTGCGGAAACTTTGGGTGCGATGGAAACGGCGACACGCCTGACCCGCGAATACCTGATGACCCGCAAGCAGTTCGGCAAGCCCATCGGCACGTTCCAGGCGCTCGCGCACCGCATGTCCGACCTGCTGATCGAGATGGAGCAGGCGCGCTCTGCCGTGATCGTTGCCGCGGGCAACCTCGAAGCGGAGTACAAAGCGCGCGAGACGCATATCTCTGCCGCCAAGAACCTGCTGGGTCGCGCGGGCCGTTTGGTTGCCGAAGACAGCATCCAGATGCACGGCGGTATCGCCATGACGCAAGAATACGAACTGGCCCACATCGCCAAGCGTATCATCATGGCAGACCACCGCTTTGGTGACACAGACCACCATCTGGAGCGTTTCATTGCCCTTGCAGCAGCCTGACGAAAGCCAGCTGATCCGGGACGAGACCGGCACCCAAACCCTGGTCGGATATGTCGTCGACATATCCGATCCGGCCCACGGGCGCTGCTTTCTTGATCTGGGTCCGCAACACTTCAACCGCCATGGGGTTCTTCATGGCGGTATTGCCGCCACATTGCTGGATAACGCCTGTGGCATGACCGGATCGCTGAGCGTGGATCCCACCGGCCAGCACCCGTTCCTCACGATCTCGTTGACGACGCAGTTTCTGGCCGCGGGCCAACCCGGGCGCGTGACCGCGACCGGCACGATCAAGGGCGGTGGTCGCAGCCTGCTGTATATCGACGCTGAGCTTGTCCACGAAGACGGCACGGTCATTGCGACATCCACAGGCGTGTTCAAGCGCGTCCCACAGGAGAAACTGAAATGAGCGCTCGGATCGAAGACAAGGGTGACCGGATCGTCATCTGGAACGGAAACGCGCATAAGCGGGGTGCCCTGTCACCCGAGCTTTACGCCTGCATCGGCCAAGCGATTGAAATGGCCGCCGCGCCGCGTATCCGTGCCGTGATCCTCACCTCCGAAGGGGATTTCTTTTGCGCGGGCGGCGATCTGAATGTCCTGATCGCACGCCGCGACATGCCCAAAGATGAACGTCGGGGCAAGATCAACGAATTGCATAGCCTGATCCGCGCGATCCGGTCCTGTCCGGTGCCGGTGATCGCCGCCGTCGAAGGCGGTGCCGCGGGCGCGGGGCTGTCTTTTGCGCTGGCCTGCGATCTGATCGTTGCCGCCGCCGGTGCCAAGTTCACCGCTGCTTACGTCAAGGCGGGGCTGGTGCCTGATGGGGGGCTGACCGCCTCGCTCGCGCGTGCGCTGCCGCGGCAGCTCGCGATGGAGATGTGCTTGCTGGCGCAGCCCGTCACCGTTGAACGCATGCATGATCTGGGCGTGGTAAATGCCGTCACCGACAAGGGTGGCGCGTTCGAGGCCGCGATGGCGCTTGCCGACCGCTTGGCCGCAGGCCCCCGCGAAGCCCAAGGGGTGATCCGCGGGTTGGTCGCACAGGGCTATGACGTGTCCGAGGCCGACCAGCTTGAAGCGGAATGTGACGCCATGGCCCATGCCACCGGCGCAGATGAGGCTGCCGAAGGCATCGCCGCTTTCCTCGAGAAGCGCACACCGAATTACGGCGGCTGACCCTCGGCCACCGATCTATTGACCCAACCCGCAGCCAGACGCGCTGACCGGGTTCTGAAAGACTGCGGGGAGGCAGAGAATATATGGTACGTGTAGAGCAATTTCTGGCGGATCAAGTGGCCGCACGCGGGGACGCGCCCGCGCTGAGCGACAGCACAGGGGTACGCTGGACGTACAAGATGTTCGACAAGGCAAGCGACGACATCGCGCAGGCGCTCAAGGATGCCGGTGTGCAGCCCAACGACCGCGTGCTGATGCTGTCGGAAAACTGTGCCGCCGCCGTGGCCACTGTGTTTGGCACGTGGAAAGCTGGCGCCGTCATCATCCCCGTCAATGCACGTCAAAGCGCGGGCGAAATCCAGCGGATCATTGAACACGCGGCACCTGCTGCCGTGCTGATGACCTGCCACGCCTCACCCGATGCGACAGCCCATGCGGAACGGCTGGGTGCCGCAGAGATCACCGGTGCCTTCGGCGCGATGCATCTGGCCACGCCGATCGCCAGCAACCCTGATGGGGATCTGAGCGATGTGGCGGTGCTGCTGTATACCACCGGGACAACGGGCGACCCCAAGGGCGTCATGCTGACCCATGCCAACGTGCGCTTTGGCGGCAATGCCTCTGCGACGCTGCGAGGGATCAATCCGGGCGATGTCGTCTATGGCGTGTTGCCCCTGACCCATGTTTTCGGACTGTGTTCGGTTATGACCGCATCCTGCTGCGCCGGTGCCGAAATCCGGCTGGAGGCGCGTTTCTCGGCTGAAAAGCTTTATACCGCGCTGACCACGGGGGTGAACTTCCTGTCGGCCGTGCCGCAGATGCACGCGCTGCTGATGCAATACACGAAAGAGCAAGGGCTGACGCAGCTCAACTCCAAAACGCTGCGCTATGTATCTTCGGGGGCGGCGCCGCTGGACCCCACGTGGAAGCGCAAGGCCGAAGCCTTTTACGGCGTCGCGATCCAGAACGGCTATGGCATGACGGAATCCACCGCCGGTATCTCGGCCACCAGCAACCCGCTGGGATCGCCTGATATCTCGGTCGGCCCGTCCTTGCCCGGTGTCGAGACCAAGATCGATGACACTGTCGAAGGCGGCAGCAATGGCAAGGGCGAGGTCTTGACCCGTGGAGCCCACGTCATGAAGGGCTATTACAAGAACCCCGAGGAAACGGCCAAAGTCCTTGGCCAGGATGGCTGGCTGCGCACCGGAGATCTGGGGACGTTCGACGAACACGGTCACCTGCATATTCTGGGCCGCTCGAAAGAGCTGATCATCCACGGCGGGTTCAATGTCTACCCGCCCGAGGTAGAGGCCGCGATCAACGACCACCCGCAGGTCATTCAGGCCGCTGTGGTGGGCCGGTCCACCGGCAACGATGAAGAGGTGCTGGCCTTCGTCCAGATCGCCGAGGGCGACACGCTGGACCCGCAAGACCTGAAGGCCTTCGTCAAGGAACGGCTGACAGGCTATAAACGCCCTAGCCAGTTTATTATCGGAACGGCCCTGCCTGCGGCCCCCACGGGCAAGATCCTCAAGCACAAGCTGATCGAGACATTCAAGGACCAGTTGGCCTGATTGGCTTCTGATTGTTCCCTGTGCGGTGTCAAGGAAAAGGCCGGTCCCCCGTGTTGGGGGCCGGCCTTTTCCTTTGTCGCTGGTTTGCGGCTGGCGCTTAGACGTAGACGCCTTCGGCAGCGGCGCGGATAGCGCGGATGTTTTCGCCGTAGGGGGAAGGGTTGCTGACCGACCCGCCACGGAATACCGCGGAACCTGCGACCAGCACATCAGCCCCCGCCTGCGCCACACTAGAAGCGGTGTTTACGTCCACACCGCCGTCAATTTCGATATGCACCGGGCGGTCGCCGATCATCGCGCGCAGGGTGCGGATCTTGTCGCTCATATCAATGAACTTCTGCCCGCCGAAACCGGGGTTCACGGTCATCACACAGACCAGATCGGCAACGTCGAGCAGATGCTCTACCGCTGCGGCAGGCGTGCCGGGGTTTAGCGCGACACCGGCCTTGGCACCGGCACCGCGGATCGCTTGCAGCGTGCGGTGGATGTGGGGGCCTGCTTCGACATGGGCCGTGATCACATCGGCACCGGCTTTGGCAAAGGCATCGATGTAGGGATCAACGGGTTCGATCATCAGATGCACGTCCATCACGCCCTTGATATGGGGGCGGATCGCGGCGCAGGTGGTCGGGCCAAAGCTGATATTCGGGACGAAATGCCCGTCCATTACGTCGACATGTACCCAGTCCGCACCCTGTGCTTCGATGGCTTCGCACTCTGCCCCGAAATTGGCAAAGTCGGCAGCAAGGATGGAGGGGGCGATTTTGATCGAACGGTCGAAGGTCATGGGATCGGGCCTTTTGTGAAAGGGAGGGGGCTGATGCAGCGGTGACGCCCATATAGGCAATGTCGCGCGCGCTGGCAATCTGAGGAGCCTTCGGCGAGGATTTAAGGCCATTTGGAAGCGGGCGAGGCTGGGTGCCACAGGCCGTGACGCTTCGTTCGTGAGGGTGGTTTTCGGGGGCCTGCGCTTGACACTACGTCATGCCACGACCCATTGTGCGCGCAAATTCAAGGGGAGGATATCATGACCACATTCAACCGCCGCCAAACATTGGCGACCATGGGGGCCGCTGCCGCGGTCGGGCTTGCTGCACCGGCTGTTGCGCAGGGCAAAAAGATCACTCTGGGCGCGCTGCGCTTTACCAGCCATTCCGGTACATTCGTGGCCTATCAGCGCGAATATTTCAAGCAGGCCGGTCTGGATGTCGAGCTCAAGTTCTTTCAGGCCGCGCAGCCGATGGCCGTGGCGATTGCCAGCGGGGATGTCGACTATGCCGTGACCGCGATCTCGGGCGGGCTGGTGTCGCTGGCGGATAAGGGTGCGATCAAGGTGATCGGCGGTGCCTTGTCTGAAGAGAAGGGCATTGACGGGCAGAAGTTTCTGGCCTCGGACGCGGCCTATCAGGCGGGTGTGACCGCGCCTGCGATGCTGGACGGGAAGAGCTTTGGCATGACCACGGCGGGATCGTCGTTCCATTATATGGGGTCAAAGATGGCGCAGGCCGAGGGGATCGAGTTGTCGTTCAAGCCGTTGCAGAAGGTGGGTGCCATCATCGGCGCGCTGAAGACCGGCCAGATTGATGCCTGGTCCATCGTGCCCCATATCGCCAAGCCACTGGCGGGCTCGGGTGCCGTGCATATCATCGGGAACGTGTCCGATTATCTGCCCGACTATCAGGTCACCACGGTCTTTACCTCGACCAAGAACGCGAGCAAGGAAAAGCAGCAGACGCAGGATTACCTTGCGGCCTATGCCAAGGGGGCGGCTGACTACAACGCCGCGATGATCGAACAGACCGCCGGTGCGGAAGGCGTGGCCGAGATGGTCAAGCTGATCCACAACTACGTCTACACCGACAAAACGCTCGAGGCCGCGACGCCGGGGATTGTCAACGGCACCATGCGTCTGAACGAGGGGGCCGCGTTGAACGTCGCCTCTGTGCGTGACCAGCTGAGCTGGTTCCAGTCCGAGGGGCTGGTGGATGCGGATATCACGCTTGAGACGTTGATCGACACGTCTTTCGTCGACACCATCGGCGCCTGATCGCGCCATCTATACCAACGACAGGTCGGGCAGGCTTTGCCCGGCCTTTGATATTTCAGGACGTTTCTCATGGATCTTAGGTTAGCGGGGGTCAGCCATACTTATGGCGAGACCGAAGTGCTGCGCGATATCAACCTTGATATTCCGTCAGGGCAGATTGTCTGCATCGTCGGGCCTTCGGGCTGTGGCAAGTCGACCTTGCTGCGGATGCTGGGCGGGCTGGAGCAGCCGACTTCGGGCGAGGTGCTGCAACTGGGCACGCCCCCAGCCGGCTGTCTGAACCCGCTTACCTACGTATTTCAGGATTTCGCCTTGCTGCCCTGGCGCAGCGTGCGCGGCAATGTGGCGCTGGTGCTGGAGGATCACGGGCTGGATGCCGCCGCGCGGGCGCGGATCATCGACGATGTGCTGGCCCGTACCAAACTGACCGAATTTGCCGATGCCCTGCCCAAGCAGCTTTCTGGCGGGATGAAACAGCGGGTGGCCATTGCACGCGCCCTGGCGGTGAACCCTGCGGTGATGTTGATGGACGAACCGCTGAGCGCCTTGGACAGTCAGACGCGCGAACTGTTGATGGACGATCTGATCAGCCTGTGGACCCGCCAGCCCTTCACCGCCGTCTACGTCACCCACAATCTGGCAGAGGCCGTGCGGCTGGGGCACAGAATCGTGGTCCTGTCGCGCCGCCCCGGGCAGATCCGCGAGGTGGTTGAACTGACGACACCGTTGGCAGAGCGTGCCTATGGCGATGCCGCCCTCGAGGCGCAACAACAACATTTGTGGGGGCTGATGCGCGAAGAAGCCGCCGCCGCCGATGCGGAGTTGATCCATGTCTGATGCAGCACATACAAACAGCCGCCCCGTCGCCTTTCGCGGTGGCGGTTTTGCCCCCAAGCAACGACGGGGCATGGGGGTCTTGGTCTTTGTCCTGCTGATCCTGTTGGCCGAATGGGGCACGCGCAGCGGCTTTATCTCTAACCTGACGTTGCCGCGTCCCTCGGATGTGGCGATGACCTTTGTCGAACTGTGGCAATCGGGGATGCTGTTCAAACATCTGGCCCCCTCGCTCAGCCGCTTGGCTGTGGGGGCGACGCTCGGGGCCTTGGTTGGAGTCGGCGTCGGGGTGATGATCGGGCTGTTCAGCTATGTGCGTGCCGGGCTGGTGCCCCTGGTTGCGGCGCTGTTCCCGATCCCCAAGATTGCGCTTTTGCCGTTATTCGTGATCTGGTTCGGCATTGACGAGGGCAGTAAATACGCGCTGATCGCCTTTGGGACGTTCACGCCGACGGTCGTGGCGACCTATGCGGCGGTGGACAACGTGGACCGCGGATTGATCCGCATGGGGCAGAGCTTTGGTCTGTCGTGGTGGTCGATCGTGCGCAAGATCGTACTGCCGGGGGCGATGCCGGGCATCCTGTCGGGGCTGCGGATCTCTTTGGCGATTGCGATCATCCTGCTGGTGGCAGCTGAAATGCTGGGCGCGGAATATGGCATCGGGGCGTATATCCTTGAGGCCGGCAGTCTTTATGATCTTGAACGTCTGTTTGCGGGTGTCGTGATCCTGTCGGTGTTGGGGGTTTGCGTGAGCGCCGTGATTGCCGCCATCGAAACCCGCGTGCTGCGCTGGCGGGTCTGACCGGAGGGAACCCGTTTCGGGCATAGGTCGTTATCCTTTCACACCAAACAGTGCAGAGGGGACGACGATGTCAGGCATATCCAAGGGCACCAAGGTCAAATGGGACTGGGGGCAGGGCACTGCCAGTGGCAAGGTGACAGACCGCTTTACCAAAAGTGTGACCCGTACGTTGAAAGGGTCCGAGGTCACGCGCAACGGGTCCGATGATGATCCGGCGCTGTTGATCGAGCAAGACGACGGGGATGAGGTGCTCAAGCTATCGTCGGAAGTCGAGGCCGCCTGACATATGGGCGGCGCGGGGCTGACCTATTATGGCGATGACCGCCCCGGCATTTCGCGTCAGCGTCGCGGGCGCGGGTTTACCTATAAGGCACCGGACGGCACAACCATTGCCCGCGGAGAAGAGCGCGCGCGGCTGGAAGCGATGGCGGTGCCGCCCGCCTATGAAGACGTGTGGATGACGCCTTTGGCGAACGGGCATTTGCTGGCCACGGGGCGCGACACCCGCAATCGCAAACAATATCGCTATCATGAAAAATGGTCAGAGGCGCAGGCAGAGACGAAATTCGCGAGCCTGGTGGATTTTGCGCATGCTTTGCCGCGCCTGCGCCGCTTTGTCGCCCGCGATCTGGATCAGCAGGCAGGGGAGCGCAGCTTTGCCTTGGCCAGCGCCGTCACGCTGATCGACCGCGCGTCGCTGCGGGTGGGTAATCCGGACTACACGCGCGAGAATGGCAGCTATGGCACGCTGACCCTGCGGTCGCGCCATGTCAAACTCGACGGGAATGTGATCCGGCTGCGCTATACGGCCAAGGGCGGCAAGAAGGTGCGGCGGCAGATCAACGACCGGACGCTGGCCAAAACGCTGGAGAAAATTAACGATCTGCCGGGGGCGGAGCTGCTGACATGGGCCGATGCGCAGGGCGAGGTGCATCAGTTGAACTCAGCCGGACTGAACGCCTATATCGCCGAAGTAACGGGGTGCGACGACTTCACCGCCAAGACGTTCCGAACATGGGCGGGCACCGTTGCCGCCTTCGAGGCCGCCGAGAAGGGGCAGGCCACCATCAAGCAATTGGCCGAAGCCGCCGCCGCACAGTTGAGCAATACGCCGACCGTGGCGCGCAACAGCTATATCCATCCGGCGGTGATCGATCTGGCGGGTGAAGCCCCGCCCGAGATCAAGGTCGGGCGCAAGACCGGGCTATTCGCCTCGGAGGCGCGGCTGCTGACGTATCTGGAGCAGGTCTGAGCCGCGTTTACGCGTCGCTGTCCGGTTTGCAGAACATATCATAGACGACTTCCATGATCTTTTGCGGACGGTCATCGGCCAGCCTGTAAAAGATCGTTTTGCCGTCGCGGCGTGGCGTTACCAGCCCTTCAAGCCGCAAGCGTGACAGCTGTTGGGATACCGCCGCCTGACGGGCGGACAGCAGCTCTTCCAGCTCGGTGACGGATTTTTCGCCTGCAGAGAGGTGACACAGGATCATCAACCGCCCCTCGTGGCTGATCGCCTTGAGGAAGTTAGAGGCACGTGCGGCGTTTTCGGCCATACGGTCCCGATCGGCTTGGCTCATTTCTGTGTCGGAACCGGGGGTGCCCACTGGTTAACATCCTTGGCTGAATAAAGGGGGATTGGCGTGCGCATATCGCAATGGGCGCTAGCTTTTGTCGGGGTCTGGCATCAATTTGGCGTCGGATAGCATTTTTTCCAGAACGCCCCAAAAGAAATCTTCGCCCGGGTAGCCTTCGATGCGCGACACCTCATGGCCGTCGACCATCAACACGAACGTCGGCGTGTAATGCAGGCCGCGGGCAAAGTGCAGATCGGCGGGTTTGTCATCGTTGATATCAACGCGGCGTAATGGGGCTGCCTTGCCCGCTTGGGTCTTGGGATAGATCGGGGCGATCTGCTCATTCCAACGGGCACACCACACGCAGCCCTGTTCCTCGACCATGATCAGCGCGGTCTGGGCCGCTGCGACCACAGGGGAAACCGCAAGGCCTGCGGCCACCGAGAGAGACAAGAAAGCAGTGCGCAACCGCATAGGAAATTCACCTGTTGATTTCAAAATACTTAATGTGAATATGTGAATGGTACAAGAGAAAGGCAACCTGCATGCTTGAAATCACCTTTCTGGGCGCGGCGTTTGCCGGGCTTTTGTCCTTTTTGTCGCCCTGCATCCTGCCGATCGTGCCCTTTTATCTGAGCTATCTGGCGGGCGTCGGCATGAACCAGATCACGGCAGACGGGCCGGTGGATGCCGCCGTGCGCCGGCGCGCGGTGATCGCGGCGCTGTTCTTTGCAGCGGGGGTTATCACGATCTTTGTCGGGCTGGGAGCGGTGGCCACGACCTTTGGCCAGATCGTGCGGGACTATTTCGATATTTTGCGATGGGTCGCTGCGGCTGTTATCATTGCGATGGGGCTCCATTTTCTGGGCGTGATCCGTATCGGTTTTCTATATCGCCAGTTTCGTGCGGATGCGGGGAACACGACGGCAACCAGTTTTCTGGGGGCCTATGTGATCGGGCTGGCCTTTGCCTTTGGTTGGACCCCTTGCGTCGGGCCGGTGCTTGCGGCCATCCTGTTCACCGCCGCGGGGGCCGAGACGGCGGGCTCGGGCGCGCTGTTGCTGCTGACCTACGGCTTGGGCATGACCGCGCCTTTCGTGCTGGCGGCGCTGTTCATCGGGCCGTTCATGCGCTGGATGGCGGGGTTCCGGCAACATCTGGGCACGGTAGAAAAGGCGATGGGGGTTCTGCTGATTGTCTTTGGCCTGCTGATTGCCACCAACTCGATCAACTATATTGCGCAGTGGATGCTTGAAACCTTCCCCGTTTTCAGCGCCATTGGCTAACAACCGGAGGGACTTTTGATGAAGATGATCCGAAACGCTTTGGCCGCGCTGGCGGCTGTCGCTTGTATGGTGACTGCGGGCAGTGCCGCGACCCTGGGGGATGATGGTTTGCACAAGACCGCCTGGATGCGTGAGACCTTCAAAGATCTGCGCGACGATCTGGCCGAGGCGACGGACGAGGGCAAGCGGCTGATGGTCATCATCGAACAGCGCGGCTGCATCTACTGCAACAAGATGCACGAAGAGGTTTTCCCGCTGCCCAAGATCGATGCCTACCTACGCGAGAACTTCTTTGTCGTGCAGATCAACATGTTCGGCGATGTCGAGGTCACCGACTTTGACGGAGAGACATTGCCCGAGAGGGACATGGTGCGCAAATGGCGTCAGATGTTCACGCCGACGCTGATGTATTTCCCCCAGACCGTGGAGGAAGGGCAGACGGCCGTTGAAGCGGCGGTCGCGACGGTGCCTGGTGCCTTTGGTCCGGCGACGACCTTTCACATGATGAAGTGGATCGTCGACAAGGGATATGAAGGGGACGAGACGTTCCAGAAATATCACGCGCGTATGCTCGTTGAAGAGCAGGAATAAGGGCGAGGATCCGCTAAATGCCGTGCTTCAATAAAAAATTCAATAAGATGAATTTATAGTTGCGTCATTTTGGCGCGGGGGGTAGGCTTTTGAAAAGGAATGTCTGTGGGAGGACGCATGAAAGTTTCCGTATTTGCCCTAGTGGCCTCTGTCGGCTTTGCTGCGGCGGCGCATGCGGCCGACGTGGCCCCCGGTGACGTGGTCTATGATGAGTATGGCGCGGTTGAACAATCGCTGACCGGCACCCCCGGCAACCCCGAAGAGGGGGCTAAGATCGTGGGCAGCAAAAAGCTTGGCAACTGCGTCGCCTGCCATCAGGTCAGCGCTTTGCCCGATGTCCCGTTCCAGGGCGAAATCGGCCCGATGCTGGATGGCGCGGGGGACCGCTGGACCGAGGCTGAATTGCGCGGCATCGTCGCCAACGCGAAGATGCTGTTCGAGGGGACGATGATGCCCGCGTTCTACAAGGACAGCGGCTATACCCGTCCGGGCAAGGGCTATACCGGCAAGGCGGCCGACGACACGCTGGGGCCTCTTCTGGCCGCCCAGCAGATCGAGGATGTCGTGGCCTATCTTGCCACGTTGAAAGACTAAGAACCCCACCGCGCGGGATCTGACCAGGAGTGATGATAATGGAATTTACACGACGTAGTGCGATTGCGATGGGGGCAGGTGCCTTTGCCGCACTGTCCCTCCCCAAGCTGGCCGTGGCCGCTGCCGGGGATGACGCGATTGCTGCCTTCACCGGCGGTGCAGAGATGGCTGATACCGGCGTGACCCTGACCGCCCCCGAGATTGCGGAAAACGGCAATACCGTCCCGATCGAGGTCGACGCCCCCGGTGCCACTGAAATCATGGTGCTGGCGCTTGGTAACCCCACGCCGCCTGTGGCGAGCTTCAAGTTCGGCCCGCTGGCCGCGTCGCAGCACGCCTCCACCCGCATCCGCTTGGCGGGCACGCAGGATGTGGTGGCCATCGCCAAGCTGGCCGACGGCTCTTTCGCCAAGGCGACCAGCACTGTCAAAGTAACAATCGGCGGCTGCGGCGGCTAAGGCGAAAGGAAGAATAACATGGCATCTGGTGTAAAACCCCGCGTCAAAGTCCCCAAGTCAGCAGCGGCTGGCGAAACCATCACGATCAAGACCCTGATCAGCCACAAGATGGAATCCGGCCAGCGCAAGGACGGGGACGGCAACACGATCCCGCGGTCGATCATCAACCGTTTCACCTGCGATTTTAACGGTGAGAATGTGATCGATGTCGCGCTGGAGCCCGCGATCTCGACCAACCCGTATTTCGAATTCGACGCTACCGTGCCCGAAGCGGGGACATTCACCTTCACGTGGTATGACGATGACGGCGATGTCTACGAGGAAACTAAAGACATCGCGATCGGCTAAGCGTCTGCATCCTTGGGAGGAACAGGAATGAGCAATTTCACAAAAGGTCTGGGCGCGTGCCTTGCTGCGGCGCTGATGTCGACGGGGGCCTTCGCCGATCCCGCGGATGATACGCTGGTAATCAACGGAGAGATCGACATCGTGACCCGCACTGAAGCCCCCGCGCATATGGCGGACTCGTTGGACGAGGTTATGTCGGGCTGGCTTTTCCGCGGTGCCGAGACCCGCGCGATGCAGGCCGATGATTTCGACAACGCGGGCATGATTTTTGTGGAACAGGCCGAAGATGTCTGGAACACCGCCGACGGATCAGAGGGTAAATCCTGCGCGGACTGTCACGGGGCCTCGGCCGAGATGGCAGGCGTGCGTCCGGTCTATCCGAAGTATGTCGAATCCGCAGGCGAGGTGCGCACGCTGGAAATGCAGATCAACGATTGCCGCGAGAACCGCATGGGGGCGGAAAAGTGGAAATACACTGGCGGCGACATGGTGAACATGACGGCGCTGATCGCCTCTGTCTCGCGGGGGATGCCGGTGAACATCGCCATCGACGGTCCGGCCCAATCCACATGGGAGCAGGGCAAAGAGATCTACTATACCCGTTTCGGCCAGCTTGAACTGTCCTGTGCCAATTGCCACGAGGACAATTATGGCAACATGATCCGTGCCGACCACCTGAGCCAGGGCCAGATCAACGGTTTCCCGACCTATCGTCTGAAAAACACCAAGCTGAACGCGGTGCAGGCCCGTTTCAAAGGCTGTGTTCGCGACACCCGTGCCGAGACCTTTGCCCCCGGCAGCCCCGAGTTTGTCGCACTAGAACTTTACGTCGGCTCGCGCGGGAACGGGCTGTCGGTCGAAGGGCCATCTGTCCGGAACTGACCTGAAAAGACCCGTCTCGCCGATGCGAGGCGGGTCTTTCCATCACATTGTTATTCAAATATGCGCATATGAATTGCGCGTCGAAAAGGCCAACCTATGATCTCTCGTCGTGATTTCCTTCAGGCCAGCATGGCTGCAACGGCTTTGTATGGTGCGTCGTCCTTTGGCAACTGGGGCAAGCTTGCCGCGCAGCAGGCGTTGACGCAGGACAAATTGCTTGAATTCGACACCTTCGGCAACGTCAGCCTGATCCATGTGACCGACATTCACGCGCAGTTGAAACCGATCTATTTCCGCGAACCTTCGGTCAACATCGGTGTGGGCGAGAACCGCGGGAAGGTGCCGCATCTGACCGGCGCGGATTTCCGCAAGCTTTACGGGATCGCGGACGGCAGCCCCTCGGCTTATGCGCTGACCTATAACGATTTTTCGGCGCTGGCGCAGGGCTATGGCAAGATGGGCGGTCTGGACCGTGTGGCGAGTGTGATCAACCAGATCCGCGCGGACCGGCCCGATGCGCTGCTGCTGGATGGCGGCGACACCTGGCACGGCAGCTACACCTGCTACCACACGCAAGGTCAGGACATGGTCAACGTGATGAACGCGCTCAAGCCTGACGCGATGACCTTTCACTGGGAATTCACGCTCGGCTCTGACCGCGTGGCAGAGATCGTCGAGGGGCTGCCCTTTGCCGCCCTGGGGCAGAACATCTTTGACGCCGAATGGGACGAACCGACAGAGCTTTTCCCGCCCTACAAGTTCTACGAGACAGGCGGCGTTAAAGTCGCGGTGATCGGGCAGGCTTTCCCCTATATGCCGATTGCCAACCCCGGCTGGATGTTCCCCGAATACTCGTTCGGTATCCGCGATGAGCGGATGCAGGAAATGGTGGACGAGGTCCGCGCCAAAGGGGCCGAACTGGTCGTCTGCCTGAGCCACAACGGCTTTGATGTGGACAAACAGATGGCGGGCGTGGTGACGGGGATCGACGTGATCCTGTCGGGTCACACCCATGACGCGCTGCCCGAGCCTGTGCTGGTGGGCGAGACGATCATCGTCGCCTCGGGGTCGAACGGCAAATTCGTCAGCCGCGTCGATCTGGACGTGCGCAACGGGCGCATGATGGGGTTCCGACACAAGCTGATCCCGATCTTCTCTGACGTGATTGCGCCTGATCCGACGATGACCGCGCTGATCGACGCACAACGCGCGCCATACCTTGACCAGCTGACAGAGGTGATCGGCACCACCGCCGAAGACACGCTGCTGTACCGGCGCGGCAATTTCAACGGCAGCTGGGATGACCTGATCTGCGACGCGCTGCTGTCCGAGCGCGAGGCGGATATCGCGCTGAGCCCCGGTGTGCGGTGGGGGCCGTCGATCCTGCCGGGGCAGGACATCACGCGCGAGGATATCTGGAACGTCACCTCCATGACCTACCCCGAAGCCTACCGGACCGAGATGACAGGTGAATTCCTGCATGTCGTGCTGGAAGATGTGGCCGACAACCTGTTCAACCCCAATCCCTATTACCAGCAGGGCGGTGACATGGTGCGCACAGGCGGGCTGGGCTACCGCATTGACGTGACCCAGCCGCAAGGCAGCCGCATCACTGAACTGACCTTGCTGAAAACCGGGGAACGTATCGATCCGGCCAAGACGTATCAGGTTGCAGGCTGGGCCAGCGTGAACGAAGGCACCGAGGGCCCCGCGATCTGGGACGTGGTCGAAAGCCACATCCGCAAGCAGGGCAGCGTGTCGCTGGACCCCAACACCAGCGTCATCGTCAAGGGCGCGTAACAGGGCAGCATGAAAGCCAAGGCCATGGCACCACGGGAAGACAGCGAACAGACGGGCCTTCTTGCGTGGCGCGCCGACTGCTGGACGAGGGGCGATGGCGGCCCGTAGCGCTGCCGCGCACTCGCCCGTCCCTTGATCGTTGAGCCGCAACCCTGGGCGCAGGGCTTGGGCGATGGGGTGGATGTCACGCCCTACGGTCTGCCGATCCGGTTTGAGCAGGACGTGGTGCGGCGCAATGTGCCGTGGCTGACAGGGCTGCGCCTTTGAGCGGCATCACTCGGGCGCGATCGAACTGTCTAAGCAGGATTACCGCCTGATGGTGAACGGTTTGGTAGACCGCCCGCTGGTGTTCACCTACGCCGATCTGGAGCGTTTCCCGCGCGAAAATCATGTGTATTTCTGCGAATGTGCGGCCAATTCGGGTATGGAATGGGCGGGCGCGCAGTTGAACGGGGCACAGTTCACCCATGGCATGATCCACAATATGGAATACACCGGCGTGCCCCTGCGGTTGCTGCTAGAGGAAGCCGGCTATGACCCTGCGGGCAAATGGGTCTATGTCGAGGGCGCCGATGCGTCGTCGAACGGGCGGTCGATCCCGATGGATAAGGCGCTCGACGATGTGCTTGTCGCGTTTAAAGCGAATGGCGAGGCGCTGCGCAAGGAACACGGCTACCCCGTGCGGCTTGTCGTGCCGGGGTGGGAGGGCAATCTCTGGGTCAAATGGCTCCGCCGGATAGAGGTCACGGACGCGCCCGTCGAGAGCCGCGAGGAAACGTCGAAATACACCGATACGCTGGCCGATGGCACCAGCCGCAAATGGACGTGGGCGATGGATGCAAAATCCGTCATCACCGCACCAAGCCCGCAAGCGCCGGTGCCCCATGGGGCGGGGCCTTTGGTGATCACCGGGCTGGCATGGTCAGGGCGCGGTGCGATCACCCGCGTGGATGTGTCGACGGATGGTGGCGCAAGCTGGCGAACCGCGCGACTGGCCCAAAAGGGGACGCCGATGGCGCTCAGCCGCTTTTACCTCGATGTGCAGTGGGACGGCACAGAGATGCTGCTGCAATCCCGCGCGATGGATGACACGGGCTATGTCCAGCCGACGAAAACGCAACTGCGCGCGGTGCGGGGGCTGAACTCTGTCTACCACAACAACGGCATCCAAACATGGTGGCTGCACGCGGACGGGAGCGTTGAAAATGTCGAAGTCTCTTAAGACCTTTGCTTTGTGCCTCATCGCCACGGCCACGGCTTTGCCCTTGGCGGCGGCCCCCTACGGCCTGGGCCGCGCCGTGCTGCCGGAAGAGATCGCGGCCTGGGATGTGGACGTGATGCCCGATGGGCGCGGTCTGCCCGAGGGGCAGGGCGATGTGCTGACGGGCGAAGCGATCTTTACCGAAAAATGCGCCGCCTGCCACGGGGACTTTGCCGAAGGCCGCGGGAACTGGCCTGCGCTGGCGGGCGGGCAGGACACGCTGGCGGATGCCGACCCGGTCAAGACGGTCGGGTCCTATTGGCCGCATCTGTCGACAAGCTTTGATTATATCCGCCGATTGATGCCCTATGGCGATGCGGGAACGCTGACGGCGGATGAGGCCTATGCCATCGTGGCGTATATCCTGTATTCCAACGATCTGGTGGCAGAGGAATTTACCCTGTCCAAAGACAACTTCGCCACGGTCCGGATGCCCAATGCCGACGGTTTCCTCCGCGATGATCGCGACACTATGGAATTGCCGCGCTGGCAGATCGATCCGTGTATGGAGGACTGCAAGGAAAGCGTGAAAGTCACCATGCGCGCGCTGTCACTGAATGTGACACCCAACGACGCCGCCCCCGCGACTGTGCCGCAAGAAACGCCCGTTGCCGATGTCGAGCAAGTGTCAGAGCCTGCTGCCGACCCCGCCTTGCTCGCCGATGGAGAGTTGGTGTTCCGCAAATGCAAAGCCTGCCATCAACTGGGCAAACGCGCCAAAAACCGCGCGGGCCCGGTCCTGAACGGGATCGTCGGTGCGCCTGCCGGTGGGGTCGAGGGGTTCAAATACTCGCGCGCCCTGATGGCGCAGGCAGAGGATGGTCTGATCTGGACACCCCAGACGCTGGACGCCTTTCTGGCATCACCGCGCAGCTTCATGAAGGGCACCAAGATGGTGTTTTCCGGCTTGAAAAGCGATGCCGAGATCAAGGCGGTGATCGCCTACCTGAACAACTTTCCGGCCCCGTGACGGTGCGCATGATTGGCGACGCGCAGCGAGGGTGTTAGGATAGGCCTGCGCCCGTTTGTGAAAGGACCAAGGATGAGACCGTTACAGATTGCAGCAGCACTTTGCCTTTGTGCCGCGCCGCTCGCCGCGCAGGATCAGGCCGTGACCTATGCCTACGACGGTAGCTTTGACGATGCGACCTTCGCGGTCGAGAACGCGATTGTCGGCAAGGGGCTGGTGATCGACCACGTCAGCCACACGGGCGAGATGCTGGCCCGTACCGCCAGCGACGTCGGCAGCGATGTCGAGATCTTTCGCGCGGCAGACGTGTTTCTGTTCTGCTCTGCCGTGATGTCGCGCAAGGTGATGGAGGCGGACCCGATGAACATCGCCCATTGCCCCTACAGCATATTTGTCACCGACATCGATGGCGAGGTTTCTGTCGGGTATCCGACCTACCCCGACGGCCCCATGCAAGAGGTGCAGGCCCTGCTGGACGAGATCACGCAAAGCGCGCTGGACGGGTTTTGAATGCCCCCGGTGTTGCGTAGAAAAGGCGGCAGGCACAGGACGCTTTGTCGCGGCGGCTATGGCGGGCAGACAGCACAATCCGCTTCTTTGATGACAAATTCCATAGTATGAATATGTTCGACTCGACGGCCGGGGCGCAGCCTTCAGATGTCGGGCGAAAAAGCGCAAACGGAGCAGGTGATCATGACTGAATACCACGTGAATATGGATGTCATCCCCGACGTCTCGGGCCACTTTGATCCGGTGACCAATACGATCAGCTATATCGTGCGGGATCCGAACTCCAACGCCTGTGCGATCATCGATTCCGTGATGGATATCGACTATGCCGCCGGACGGATCACCTATGACCACGCGGACAAGCTCATCGCCGAGGTCGAAGCGCAGGGGCTCGCGCTGGAGTGGATCATCGAGACCCACGTCCATGCCGACCACCTGTCCGCCGCGCCATATATCCAGCAAAAGCTGGGCGGCAAGATCGGCGTCGGAGAGCAGATCATGACCGTGCAGGACACTTTTGGGAAAGTGTTCAACGAGGGGACGGAATTCCAGCGCGACGGGTCGCAGTTCGACGCCTTGTTCAAGGATGGCGATCGCTACCGCGTCGGCGGCATGGAATGTTTTGCTATCTACACCCCCGGTCACACGCCCGCCTGCATGGTGCATGTCATGGGCAACGCTGCCTTCACGGGCGATACGCTGTTCATGCCCGACGGCGGCTCTGCCCGCGCGGATTTCCCCGGTGGCGACGCCGGAGAGCTGTATGACAGCATCCAGAAGGTCTTGTCCCTGCCGGACGACATGCGCCTGTTCATGTGTCACGACTACGGGCCCAATGGGCGCGATATCCAGTGGGAAACCACCGTGGGCGAAGAGAAGGCGCATAACATCCATGTGGGCGGCGGCAAAACGCGCGAAGAATTCATCGCCTTTCGCACCGAACGCGATGCGCAGCTGTCGATGCCGAAGCTGATCATCCCGTCGCTTCAGGTCAACATGCGCGCAGGACATATGCCGCGCGACAAGGACGGGAACCTGATGCTCAAGGTGCCGGTGAACGGGTTGTAATCAGGTGCGTATTCCCGCCGCTGCCCGCCGCTATCTGCCTGTCCTCGATTGGGGGCGCGACTATGACAAGGCGGCCTTGTCCAATGATCTGAACGCGGCGGTGATCGTTACGATCATGCTGATCCCGCAATCGCTGGCCTATGCGCTGCTGGCAGGGCTGCCGCCCGAAGCGGGGCTCTATGCATCGATCGCGCCGATCCTGCTTTATGCCGTCTTTGGCACCAGCCGCGCGTTGGCGGTGGGACCGGTGGCGGTGGTGTCGCTGATGACAGCCGCCGCCTTGGGCAATATCGCCGATCAGGGGACGATGGGCTATGCCGTCGCCGCGCTGACGCTGGCCTTGCTGTCTGGGGTGATGCTGCTGGTGATGGGGGTGTTCAAGCTGGGGTTTCTGGCGAATTTCCTGTCCCACCCCGTGATCTCGGGCTTTATCACCGCCTCTGGCGTGATCATCGCCGCCAGCCAGATCAAGCATATTCTGGGCATTGATGCCTCTGGCGGCAATCTGGCAGAGCTACTGATGTCGATCTGGGCCAATCTGGGCACGGTGAGCGGGACGACGGTGGTGATTGGTGTGTCTGCGACGCTGTTTCTGTTCTGGGTGCGCAAGGGGCTGAAACCTTTCCTGCGCGCGCGCGGCGTGGGGCCGCGGGCGGCGGATGTGGCGACCAAGGCGGGGCCCGTGGCGGCGGTGGTTGTCACCACATTGGCGGTCTGGGCCTTTGATCTTGCGGGGCAGGGCGTCAAGATTGTGGGGGCCGTGCCGCAAAGCCTGCCGCCGCTGACCCTGCCGGACCTGTCGTTCGATCTGATGGGCAGCCTGCTGCTGCCGGCTTTTCTGATCTCTGTCATCGGGTTTGTTGAATCCATCTCTGTCGCGCAAACGCTTGCCGCGAAACGGCGTCAGCGGATCAATCCGGATCAAGAGCTGATCGGTCTGGGGGCGGCCAATATCGGCGCGGCCTTTACGGGGGGCTATCCGGTCACGGGCGGGTTTGCGCGGTCTGTGGTGAACTTTGACGCAGGCGCGCAGACACCGGCGGCGGGGGCCTATACCGCTGTGGGGCTGGCCGTCGCGGCACTGGCGCTGACGCCGCTGGTCTTCTTTCTGCCGCAAGCGACCCTGGCCGCGACGATCATCGTGGCCGTGCTGACACTGGTGGATTTCTCGATCCTGAAAAAGGCATGGGGCTATTCCAAATCCGATTTCGCTGCCGTGCTGTCCACCATGTTGATCACCTTGGGCAGCGGAGTCGAATTGGGGGTGACCTGCGGGGTGGTGCTGTCGATCTTTCTGCATCTCTATAAAACCACCAAACCGCATATTGCCGAAGTCGGGCTGGTGCCGGGCACCGAACACTTCCGCAATATCAACCGCCACGAGGTCGAGACCTGCCCAACGGTGCTGACCCTGCGCATCGACGAAAGCCTGTATTTCGCCAACGCGCGGTTCCTGGAGGATTGCATCTACGACCGGCTGGCGGGCAATACCTGTCTGCGCCATGTCGTGCTGATGTGCTCTGCCATCAACGAGATCGACTTTAGCGCGCTGGAATCGCTTGAAGCGATCAACGCGCGGCTGCGCGATATGGGGATCAAACTGCACCTGTCCGAGGTCAAAGGGCCTGTCATGGACCGTCTGAAAAAGCAGCATTTCATCTCGGATTTGACAGGCAGCGTGTTCCTGTCCCAGCATGCAGCCTATGTCGCCTTGGGAAAAGCTGCCGCATAGTCACCCATCGTTTGCAAGTTCCTGTTTGATCGTTACAACTGCTGTCAGGGGCTGCGGAACGGCGTTCCGCAGCGGGGAGAGAACTATTTCAGGACAGTGATATGATACCGATCAATCCGCCGGCACCGGCGACGACACCCACGAAAACCATCGTCGAGGTCGTGCGCGACAACGCCAAAGCACATCCGGAAAAACCTGCGCTGGTCTGTGACGGGCAAACCGTCAGCTGGGGGGCATTCGACCAGCGCATCAACAAGATCGCCAATCTGCTGCTGTCGCTGGGGGTGAGCAAGGGCGACAACATCGCGATCATCTCGCCCAATTCCATTCCTTATGCAGAACTGTTTATGGGCATCCTGCGGGCAGGGGCCTGCGTGACGCCGCTGTCGACGATGGCCTCGCCCGATGCGCTGCAAAAGATGCTGACCGACTGCGGCGCACGCGCGATCTTTGTCGCGGCGCAATATCTTGAACTGGTCGATGGCTTTATCGCCGATCTGGATCTGGCGCGCTTTGCCATTGATTTCGACCATCCCGCGTTTCAGCCTTATGGCGCTGCGGTTGACGGTGCTTCGGACTCCGACCCCGAAATCCAGATCGAGATGTCGGATGCGTTCAACCTGATCTATTCCTCGGGCACGACCGGCACGCCCAAGGGCATCTTGCACAATCACTGGATGCGGTCGGCGCAGATGGACCGCGTGTCGCCCAACGGGTATGACGATAACGCCCGCACGCTGCTGTCGACGCCGCTCTATTCCAACACAACGATCGTGTCCTTCCTGCCGACGCTCTATGGCGGCTCGACCGTCTATCTGATGCCGAAGTTCGACGCCCGCGGGTACCTCGAGATCGTGCAGCGTGAAAAGATCACCCACACGATGCTGGTGCCTGTGCAATACAAACGCATCATGGACGTGGCTGACTTTGACGCCTTTGACCTGTCATCGATGCAGGTGAAATTCTCCACCTCCGCGCCGCTGCGGGCCGAGGTCAAGGCGGATGTGCTGGCGCGCTTCCCCGGCAAGCTGCTGGAGTACTATGGTCTGACCGAAGGCGGCGGGGTCACGGTACTGAATTCTGCCGAACATCCCGACAAGCTGCACACGGTGGGCCAGCCTGCGCCGGGCAATGAAATCCGCCTGATTGACGAGACCGGTGCAGAGGTTCCCAAGGGCACTGTGGGCGAAATTTGCGGCCGCGGGCCGACGATGATGGCGGGGTATTTCGGGCGCGATGACCTGACCGCTGACTACATCTGGCGCGACGCAGCGGGCAACGTCTTCTTTCGCTCGGGCGATATGGGCCGTTTTGACGAGGACGGCTTTTTGATCCTGTCGGACCGCAAGAAAGATATGATTATCTCGGGCGGGTTGAACATCTATGCCGACGATCTTGAACTGGTGCTGCTGGCGGACCCCGATGTGACGGATGCCGCCGTGATCGGCGTGCCCTCTGACGCTTGGGGCGAAACGCCCTACGGGTTGGTGGTGCTGCGCGAGGGGGCGACGCGTTCGGGCGAAGATATCTGCGCTGACGCCAACGCCAAGCTGGGTAAAAGCCAGCGTCTGTCGGCGGTGGAACTGCGCGAAGAGCTGCCGCGCAGCTCTATCGGGAAGATCCTCAAGAAAGAATTGCGCGCGCCCTTCTGGGCGGCGGTTTCTGCGTGAACAAGGAAGATGACATGAGCAACCAAGACGATACAGACCAGATGAACGGGGCCGATAGCCTTGTGCAGACGCTGCTCGATAGTGGGCTTGATACCTGTTTCACCAATCCCGGCACGTCGGAAATGCACTTTGTTGCCGCGCTGGACCACGTGCCCGGCATGCGGTCGATCCTTGTCCTGCAAGAGGGCGTGGCGACGGGGGCGGCGGATGGGTACTACCGTATGGCCGGCAAGCCCGCCTGCACCCTGCTGCACCTTGGGCCAGGGCTCGCCAACGGGTTGTCGAACCTGCACAACGCGAAAAAGGCAGGATCGGGCGTGGTGAATATTGTCGGCGAACATGCGGTCACGCATATCGAGCTGGACGCGCCGCTGACCTCTGACATCGAAGGGATCGCGCGGCCCGTGTCCCATTGGGTGCACACGTCCATGTCGGCGGCGGATGTGGGCGCGGATGCGGCCCGTGCGGTGCAGGCGGCAAATGTGGCACCGGGGCAGGTGGCGACGCTGATGCTGCCCAGTGACACCGCCTGGAACGAAGGCGGCGCTGTCGCGCCCGCGCGAGAGCCTGCACAGCGCCTTGCCTTTGACGAGGCCGGGTTGGAGGAAGCCGTCGCCGCGCTGTCCGGCCCCGACAGCCTGCTGCTGTTGGGCGGTGCCGCGTTAAGTGCTGAGATGCTTGAGATTGCGGGACGGATCGCGGCCAAGACGGGCTGCAAACTGCTAAGCGAATGGGCCAATGCGCGGCAGGAACGCGGGGCAGGGCGTGTGGTGGTCAACCGCGTGCCCTATCCCATCGATCAGGCGCTAGAGACGCTGGCCCCGTTCAAGCGCATCGTTCTGCTGGGCGCACGCGCACCCATCGGCTTTTTCGCCTATCCGAACAAGCCCGCGATCCTGACCGCCGAGGGCACGCAGATCACCAACCTGTGCACCACTGCGCAGGATATCGCAGGGGCGCTGGAGGCGCTGTGCAGCGGTGTGGGTGCGGCGGACACTCCACCCGCCCATGTGGCCGAAGCCGCCACCGCCGACAAACCCAGCGGCCCGTTGGAGCCGGGCGGCATCGCGCAAGCCCTAGCGCGCACCATCCCCGAGGATGCGATTGTCATCGACGAGGCGATCACCACAGGCCGCGCGTTCTTCCCCGCAACAGCAGGGGCCCCGAAGCACACTTGGGTGAACAACTGCGGCGGGTCCATCGGCTATGGCATGCCCGTGGCGATCGGGGCGGCCGTGGCCTGCCCTGACCGCAAGGTGATGGCGCTGATCGGGGATGGCAGCGCCATGTACACGGTGCAGGCGCTTTGGACGATGGCGCGCGAGGGGCTGGACATCACCATCGTGATCTTCGCCAACCGCGTCTACAAGATCCTGCGTGGCGAGCTGACCAATGTCGGCGTCAGCAATGCGGGCCCCAAGGCGATGGATATGCTGTCGCTTGACCAGCCGACGCTTGAATTTGCACAGATGGCAAAGTCGATGGGGGTAGAGGCAACACAGGTCACAGATTGCGAAGCGCTTGAGCTCGCGATCGAGACAGGGCTGGCGCACAAAGGCCCGTATCTGATCGAAGCGGTGATGTAGCGCCCGCGCCAACCACCCTATACAAAAAGGCCCCCGATCAGCGCTGATCGGGGGCCTTTTTCTATTTCAGTCATCCGCGTCTGTTAGCGGTCTGCACCACCGTCGCCGTCGGCATCATCGCTGTCCGGCACATCGTCTGCCTCGATCGGCTTGGACACGGTTTTGGTCGGCGGCAGGCCTTGATCCTGCGCGGCGGGGCCTTCGATCTTGAACGGCTGGGTGGTGCCGTCCTTGTTCTCGCCCAGCCAGATGGTCTGCTGCGGGAAGGGGATCTCGATCCCACGCTCGTCAAAGACCGTCTTGAGGTATCCGTTGTACATACGCCCGATGCCCCATTGCTTGCCGGGGTCGGTCTTGATCCGCACACGCAGCACCACGGCGCTGTCACCAAGGGATTGCACGCCGAACCATTCCAGCTCTCCCATGATGCTATTGGCGATCTCTGGCTCGTTTTCCATCATGCGGTCGAAGGCGTCGTACATGGCCTGCTTGGCCTCTTCGACATTCTCGCGGTAGGCGATGCCCATGTCACAGACCGTGTAAGAGAAGCCGCGCATATAGTTGCTGACCACATCCACGGTAGAGAAGGGGATCAT
This sequence comes from Sulfitobacter sp. SK025, assembly GCF_003352105.1. Taxonomy (NCBI): domain Bacteria; kingdom Pseudomonadati; phylum Pseudomonadota; class Alphaproteobacteria; order Rhodobacterales; family Roseobacteraceae; genus Sulfitobacter; species Sulfitobacter sp. SK025. The sequence continues at coordinate 1,080,296 of NZ_CP025808.1, forward strand.
GTGGAACACCCCTTGCACATCGCGCAGGGACACAGAGCGCACCGACAGCTTTTCGACGGTGCCAGTGGTGCCGCCCACGGTGATCACATCGCCCACGTTGATGACGTTCTCGAATTGGATGAACACGCCGGTGATGATGTCTTGCACCATCTTCTGCGCGCCGAAACCAATCGCCAGACCCAAGACCCCGGCAGAAGCGAGCAGTGGCCCGATATCCAGCCCGATCTCGCTCAGCACGAACATCAGCGTGAGGATGATCAGCGCAATGGTCGCCGCATTGCGCAGCAAGGTGAGCAGGGTGGTTTCCCGCGAGGTTGGCACAGCCCCGTATTCGGGGTTCAGCTTGTAGTCGACAAAGGATGTCAGCGCGAGCCAGATGGCGAAGGCCACCGTCAGGATCAACCCGACAGAGATCAGCGCCTTGGTCATTGCCAGCCCGACCTGCCCCTCAAGCCAGCTGCGCATGTCGATCGTGCCGATCACGTCCAGCGTAAAGAACAGCACGCAGACCAGGAGAAACAGCCGCAAGGCGCTGAAGGCGCGGGGGACAAAGGTGTTGATGCGACGTTCCAGCAGCGGCAGCTTGGCGTTCACGTCCTCGGGCAGTGAAATGCCGCGGTGCACGGCCTGTGCCAACCATCCCGACAGCAGGGCGGCGATGATGATTGCGGCAAGGATCTTGCCCGACCCGACAATCGCGTTCAGCGTAACCTCGGCGGGCTGGGTCATGACCACGATGAACATCACCGCGATATAGGCCAGCGCGAACCAGTGCCAGATGCCTGCCAACCCGTGCAGCGTGCGCGCGATAAAGCCGCGGCGCGCCTCTGCGATGGTGGCGGGGTCGACGCCCTCGGCGGCTTGCGCCTCGCTGGGGTCGGCCTCGCTTTGCAGCCAGCGGGTGACGGCCTTGCGACGGCGCAGCACGATGTAGACAAAATACAGCAGTACAAGGACCGATAGAAGAGCCGACACGCCAGCGCCCGCGGCCGTGTTGACGCTTTGGTTGACGATTGGCACGACCAGCAGTTGCCCGTAGCCCAGAACACTGACCACGATGCTCAGATAGCGCGTCAGCGCCGCGGCGGCCTTGTCACCGACGGGCACCAGACGCAGACCCGACGCAACGGGCGACAGGAACGACCGGATGACGACTTTGGTCATTTCGACCAGCAGGAAGGCGTTCAGATACATCGACTGGCGGATGCCGATCTGCCCGACTTCGCCAACGGCGAGGATGGTGATCAGATAACCAGCGGCCCATGCCACAACAACGATAAAGGCGTCCAGCAGGTTCGACCCCAGAAATAGCCCGATAGAGCGGAAGAGGCCCACATGTTCAGCCGTGCGCCCCATGCGCGCATACAGCCCCCGCGCAAGGTAGCGCAGCACCACAAAGAGCGCGACGGTGATCGCAATGACCGCAAGCAGGCCGGGGATCGCTTCCAGCAATACGGTCAGTTCCGCACCGCTGAGGCCAGAGAAGACCTTGCCGCCGCGTTGGAACCCGTTCCAGAAAGAGGTGAGCGTATTAACCGTGTCTTGGCCGATCTGCTGGGTGATCAGGGCGATTTGCCGCCCGACCGATACGCCTTCGGCATCCGCGGCGGCGGTGATGGTTTCAATCGCGGGGTTTTCATCACCCGCGGGGTCGCCCGAGGCATCCAGCGACTTTTCAAGGTCGGCGATCAGCGCCGCGCGGGCGTTATCGTCCTTAAGCACTTCAAGCAGGGTATCCAGCGGTGCCTTCGCCTCTGCCTCGGGTGTCGTTTCGGTTGTTTCCGTGTTGGAAGATCCGCCACCGGTGAACAGCGATTGCGCCTGCGCCGCGAAGGGGGCAAGCGTCAGGAAGAGTGCCACCACAAGCCCCGTCAGTACGTAGAGCCACCCTTGGGTTGGCATCGCGATCTTTCCGGTTTTTGACATGGGGGCCTCTTTCAACACACTAATTTACACTACGAGATAGGGGAACATTCCCTATTTCCACTGTTTTTCGCTTATGGGCGGTCTTGGACGTAAAGAAAACCCGATGGCAGGGCGAGTCTGCGCATCGGGCGGTCTTTCGGTCATGGCACTAACGGGCTTGTTTACGCAGTGGAACTGCCGGTGATCACCTCGGCGCGCGGGGCCTCGGCTTTGGTCGGGGCGGGCTGCTTTGGCTGCGGCTGTTTGCGGGCGGCTTCGGCCAGCAGGGCGGCGGCATAGCACACAGCGATGGCGGCCAGCGGCAGGGTCCACGGCAGGGCGGTGACCGTAGGTTCGACATCCATCATGATCTGTCCGGCCAGTGCAAGGATCGTCCCTAGCCCAAAGACCAGCAGGCCGTGGCTGCCCATCAGACGCAAGGGGGCCGCATAGCGATGTGCGCAGATGCGGGTCACCACGGGAAGGCACGAAAGCACATAGACCAGCGCGAGGATATGCACCAAGCGCGGCAGCGCGAGCATCGACTTGTTGTGCGTCGTGATGTTGCTAGGCAGGCCAAGCCCGCCAAGCTGCGCCATCTTGTTGTTCATGAACGCCCCCAGACCGGGCACGTAGCGCCAGGCAAAGATGAACAGCAGCAGACCAAGCGCCAGCTTGAACAGGATCGGAGAGTTGCGGACCAACCGTTCGTCCTTGCGATGACGCACGCCAATGGCAAGGCCGATGACAAAGATGAACTGCCAGGTGAGCGGGTTGAAGAACCAGCCGCCGCCACCGGGGTGGTTCGGGATGGTCAGTCGGGTGGCTCCTGCATAAAGCCAGAACGCCCCCGCAACGGCCAAGGTCGTGCGCGGCGCGTAAAGTACAGCGGCGATCAGCGCAGGGCCTGCCAGCAGCAAGACGGTATAGGACGGCAGAATATTCACATAGCCGATCTGGTATCCCAGCGTGACCAGCCCCGCCATCGCGGCACCGGTCTGGTCATACAAGAGGGCGAGGTTGTGCATCACGCGAAATTCCGAGCGCACAAACGTATCTGCCGCCCAGGCATAAAGACCGATGGCCGCGACCGTCAGCACGATATGCACGATATAAAGCTGCCACGCCCGCCGCCACAGAGGGGCCATCGCGTCCCAAAGACGCAGCTCGCCCGACATCCAGCGGCCAATGGCGGGGGAATAGGCGATGCCCGCCGCGATGCCCGACATGATAAAGAACGCCTCTGCCGCGTCGGAGAATCCGATGTTGCGGATGGTCAGATGCTCCCACGGGTTGCCGGGCATGTGGTCGATGATGATCATGATCAGCGCCAGCCCGCGAAACGCATCGATGCGCGGATCACGCGCGCGGCGCGGCAGGTCGACGCCGCGCCGGATGGGAATAAGCTGGGCGTCAGGCCGGTTGGACGATTGTGTCATGCGACGATCCTTCTGGGGCGGCACCCGATCTCAGGTTGTCGCGATATGCTGCAATGACGGCGGGCGTGGCCCGTTCTTGCGGCGTGGTAAAGACTTGGCCGGTGCTCTCGTGCGAGGTCACGGCGATCAACAGCGGCGCGATGGACATGGGCAGCGTCACCGGCAAGAGCCAGAAAATCAGGTTCGGCACCCAAAGATAGACGGCAACAGTCACCGCGACCCCGAACAGCGATACCCAACGGCTGGCACGCCAGCTTTCGGCGAGGGTAAGCCGCCCTTCGCCGCGTGCGGTTGCGGGCCAGCCGCCATCCTTGCCGGCAAAGACCTCGGCGACGGCGCGGCTTTGATACATCAGCATCACGGGCGCAATCAGCGCGGTCAGCAGGATTTCAGACAGGACAGAGCCAAGCGCGCGCAGCGCCCCGCCAAACCCCTTGGCGCGGCCTGTTGCAGCCGCTTCGCCAAAGATCGCGAGCTTGGGTAGCAACAGCAGCCCACCGATCCCAAAGGCAAGCGCCACGATCTGGAAAGTCTTGTCGTCGGGGAAGACGGGGAAAAGCTGATAGGCGTTGGGGAAATAATCAGGGCTGGCATTGGTCGCAGCAGCCAGCAGCGACACGATCAGGAAGGCCCCCCAGGCGACCGATACCAGATAGGCCATGATCCCCTGGACAAAGACGAACCGGCTCCACCCGTGCAGCCCGGGGGCGCCGACCAGACGCATGTGTTGCAGGTTGCCCTGACACCAGCGGCGATCACGGCGCGCAAACGCGAGAAGATTGTCGGGGCCTTCCTCGAAGGAACCGGCGATGCGGGGGTCCATCTCGACGCGCCAGCCGCCGCGTACCAGCAGGGCAGCTTCGACATAGTCATGGCTCAGGATGGTGCCGCCGAAAGGGGCGGGGCCGCTGAGTTCAGGCAGGCCGCAGCATTGCGACAGGGCGCGCACACGGGCGATGGCATTATGCCCCCAGAAGGGGCCCGCGCGCCCCTGCATACGGGCCAGACCGCGTGCAAAAACGGGCGAGTGAAAGCTGGCAGAGAATTGCATCGCACGGCCAAACAGCGACCCCGCGCCAAAGATCTTGGGCAGGGTTTGCAGCAGGCCAAGGCTCGGGTCTGCCTCCATCCGTGCGACAAGATGGCGGATCGTGTCGCCCTCCATCAGGCTGTCGGCGTCGAGGATCACGACGTATTCATAGGCCCCGCCGGATTTGCGGATGAAATCCTCGACGTTGCCCGCCTTGCGGCCATATCGGTCGGTACGGTTGCGGTAGTAGACCGGGTTCGCAGCGCCTTCATCGCCCAAGAGCGGGGCCAGCGCCGCGCGCTCTGCGATCAGGGCGTCGGGGTCAAAGGTGTCGGACAGAATGGCGAAATCAACGGGTACGTTCGAGGCCTGCATGGATTGGCGCATTGCCATAATGCGCGCGCAAACCTCGGTCGGGTTTTCGTTGCAGATCGGCACAAGGATCGCCGTCGGGGGGAAATCCGCGTTGCTCAGGTCCATCTCAGACAGGGGATCGAAAGAAGGCACGCCCAAAAACGCCTGCCCCGCCCCCCAGGCCAACCACGCAGTCGTAAGCGCGATAAGCGCCACGGCGAAGCCGTCCCAGATATCAAATCCGGTATTTAGCCCCGCTTGCGCCAGCGTCGCGGCTGCCGCTGTTGCGCATAGCAGGGCAAAGCAAATGGCGCCAACGCGGCTGACCCGCGTGGCACCATCGCGTAAGTAAGAGGGCATGTCAGGCATTACGCATGAAGATGCGGCTCACCACCTCGAACAGGGAGGGGCGGGCATCATGCTCTAGCACCTGCCGCGGCATATCCAGCGGGGCAGGGCGAGGCGCATAACGGTCAAAGTCGGTCATTTGTTCGGTGGTCGCAGGTGATGTCACAGACGTATTCATTCTTTCAGCCATTGGTATACCCAAGTCTCGGTCAGGCTACGGTCGCCCGCGACCAGATTGGCGCGCAGTTCAACCGTTGCATCAGTTTCGGCGACGACCTCTAGAACCAGTCGCCACATGTGATCGTGGCCGTCGATCTGCTGCAGTACTTGTCCTGCAACTGTGCCGCCGGCGATGTTTACATTGGCTTCAACAACGTTCTCGGCGTTTGGTTCCCCTAAAGTTGCACCTTCGAAGTCGATGACAAACTTTCGGCGATCATTGCGCGGTTTTACGCCCGCGATGCCCCCATTTCCGGCAAGAGTGCGCGATACTTGGGCAAGTGTCGAAGACGCGCCGGGCGGGTTCATCCCCCAGTTCAGACGGTAGGAAATGCTTTTGCTATCCCCCGCCGCGAACCCGTTCTTGTAAGTCCAGAAGGCGACGATATTGTCGTTCCCCTCCAGATCCGACGGGATCTCGATCAGGCGGACCATGCCTTCGCCCCAATCCCCTTTTGGTTCGACCATCAGCGTCGGGCGCAGCTCGTAGTGGGCTTCGGCGTCCAGATAGTCGTCAAAGGCACGGTGGCGCTGCACAAGGCCAAAGGATTTCGGCGATTGCGCGCCAAAGTATGAATTGGCGAGCTTGGGCGGGTTGTTCAGCACGCGGAACAGCGTGTCTTGGCCAGTGTTGACCACCAGCGCCTCGCTGTCGTGGACGCGGGCACGGTAATCGTCAAAGCTACCCTGATCGTTCAGCCCGAACAGATACATCGATGTCAGCGGCGCGACGCCCAGTTGCTGCACGTCCTGACGGAAGAACAGTTCGGTGGTCACATCCATCGTGGTGGTGGCACCGGGGGTCACAGTGAACTTGTAGGCCCCCACGACCGACTGGCTTTCCAGCAGAGCGTAAAAGGTCATCTTCGTCTCGCCGGGTGCGGGACGCTGCAGCCAGAAGGCGCTGAAGCGGGGGAATTCCTCGGGTTCGGAGGTGGCAGTATTCACCGCAAGCCCGCGCGCGCTCAGGCCATAGCGGTTGCCCGCCCCCAAGGCACGGAAGTAGCTCGCCCCGAGGAAGGACACAATCTCGTCGAACTGCTGCGGATCGTTCAGCGGCGCATTCATGCGGAAGCCCGCGACGCCGGGCAGCTCGGTACCGGTCGGGATTTTTTCAAGCGCTTTGGACTGGTAGATGAAATCATCCGAGGTAAAGCCAAGCGGCTGTGCCTTGCCATTGACGATCTCGTAAAGCGACACGGTGCCGTCAAACAGCCAGCCGGGGTGATAGGCATGTACCACCGCCTGCGCCGCAGGGCCTTTCCAGATCGCGCTGTCCTCGCGGAAGCGGATGTTGCGGTAGTCGTCATAGTCCAGCGTGGTAAAAGGCTCGCCCAGTTGCGTCGGCGCGGTGTACTCTTCACCCGCGAGGCTGCGCGCCCGTTCGATCAGAATATCAAAGGAAAAAGGCTCCGCCGTATCACTGGCCTGCGCCCAAGCAGCAGTGTCTTGCAAACCGGTTGTAGCAGCGAAAGCCAAAGTTGCCCCCCCCGCGCGCAATACTGACCGGCGAGACATCGGGCGGGAGCGAGACAAATGATGCATCAAAAATGATTCCTGTTCGTTGCTGCATTGCAGAATTCATATAATTACGCGGGAAGTTCAATAACATGAAGCATGATGCGCAAAATTTTGCTGCACAGTGCGGGGTTTACGCGAAAATCGCGAAATCAGCGCGGCATCATCCGGCAATATTTGGAAAGACATAGCGCCCCTGAGTGCAGGTGTTGTCTAGTCCCTTTGAAATACAGCGGAAAATTGCCGGAAATGACGTTCAATCGCCCTAGAATAAGATTGGTTGGCATCACAGGTCCGCAATGCCACCCTAAAGGGAATCTGTGTGTGTATCAGTAAACAAGAATACAAAAACGAGGACAAAATGGACAATAAAGACCTTCCATCGCTCCCGCTGGCGCTGCTGCCCGTCGTTCTGACGCTTGGCCTTCTGGCGCTGCAACTTTTCTACTATGGCGACTTCACGCCGCATATTCCCCTCATCCTCGGATTGGCCATCACGTCCCTGCTGGGTGTGTTTCGCGGTCAGACGTGGATGGACATCCGCGAAGGCGTGTTCCACGTGATCCACGTGTCGATGCCGTCACTGGCGGTGTTGATCGTGGTCGGCATGATCGTCGGCGTCTGGATCGCGTCGGGCACGGTGCCTACGCTGATCTATTACGGGCTGACCTTGCTGACCCCGTCGATCTTTCTGGCAGCCGCGATGATCCTCTGTGCGGTGGTTTCCCTGTCGTTGGGGACCAGCTGGGGCACGGTCGGTACCATTGGTCTGGCGCTGATGGGGATCGGTGCGGGTTTCGGTATCCCGGCCTATTGGACCGCCGGTGCGGTCGTGTCGGGCGCGTTCTTTGGCGATAAGGTATCGCCGCTGTCGGACACCACGAACCTGGCGCCTGCGGTGACGGGGACGAATGTCTTCGACCACATCAAGAACATGCTGCCCACGACCGTCCCTGCGATGATCATCGCGCTGGTGATCTATGTGGTCGTCGGCTTCATGCTGATCGAAGAGGGAGCAGGCGACGTCAGCAGCATCAATCAGATCACAACCGGTCTGGAGGAACGCTTTAGCCTCGGGATCATCCCGCTGACGCCTGCCTTGATCGTGATTGTGCTGGCGCTGATGAAAAAGCCGCCGCTGCCGTCGCTGTTTGCCGGTGTGCTGGCCGGTGGACTGGTGGCAATTTTCTGGCAGGGCGCGGGGCTGCATGACGTGTTCGCCTTCGCGCAATCGGGCTATTCCATCGACACGGGCATCGCCGACATCGACAGCCTGCTGAACGCGGGCGGCATCCAGTCGATGATGTGGACCATTTCGCTGATGTTGATTGCCTTGGGCTTTGGCGGCGCGCTGGAGCGCACCGGCTGTCTGGAGGCGATCATTCTGGCGATCGTCAGCCGCGTGAAAAGCTTTGGCGCGGTACAAAGCTCGGCCATCGGGACGGCCTTTGCGACCAATATGGTTGCGGGTGATCCTTATATCTCTATCGCGCTGCCGGGTCGTATGTATGCGCCCTTGTACCGTGGGATGGGCTATTCGACCCTGAACCTCAGCCGCGCGGTGGAAGAAGGCGGCACGCTGATGAGCCCGCTGATCCCGTGGAACGCCGGTGGTGCCTTTGTGATCTCGGCTTTGGGGCTGGGGGTCATGGACGGTAACCTGACCAACCTGCTGTATATCCCGCTGGCCTTTGCCTGCTGGACCGCACCGCTGATCGGTGTGTTCTATGCGGTGACCGGTCTGTTCTCGCCCAAAGCGACGGACGAAGATCGGGCCGAGTGGGACAAATCCGGCGAAGACATCATGGACCTTGGCGACCATGAGCTCGCCTACGCGCAACCGGCCGCGACCTGATCGCGCCTGCACCGACACAGATGAAAGCCGCAGCGCCAATGTGCGCTGCGGCTTTTTTCATGCCCTCAGGCCTGCGCCTTCAGCCTGTCGCGAAGCGTGTTCTTGACGATCTTGCCATTGGCGTTGCGCGGCAGGGGATCGGGTTCGAACGTCGCGAAATCGGGGGCTTTGTAGTCCGCCATCATTGTGCGTGCGAAAGCCTTGATCGCATCAATATCCAGCGCGGTATCCGTGGTGTGGATGAAAACATGCATTTTTTCCCCAAGCACCGGATCAGGGCAGCCGATGGCGGCACATTCGATCACGGAGGGGTGGGCGGTCAGGGCGTTTTCGACCTCGGCGCTGTAGATGTTATATCCGCCGCGAATGATCATATCCTTGCGGCGGTCGTGCAGGCAGATGAACCCCTCGGCATCGCGTGACCCCATATCACCGCTTTTCCAATAGCCGTCGTGAAACTCGGAGGCGGTGCGGTCGGGGTTGTCCCAATAGCCGGGCACGGTCATCGCGCCCTTGATCCAAAGCTCCCCATGGGTGCCGTCGGGCACGTCGTTGCCCTGAGGATCGACAATGCGGATGTCGGCGCAGGGTACGGCGATGCCGATGCTATCCGCGCGTTTGGTGCCGAACCCCATCGGCAGGATCGTCACGGCAGAGGTAAGCTCCGTCGCGCCATAGGCGTTCATCAGGCAGAGGTTCGGCAGCTTTTCCGACAGTTCGGTGATGGTGGATTGCGGCATAGGCGCGCCGCCGTAGCCCCCGATCCGCCAGTGTTGCAGGTCGTAGTCCTCGACATTGCAGCGCAGTAGGAACAAGTTGTACATCGCTGGCACCATCAGCGTCTGCGTGACCTTTTCGTCGGCGGTCAGCGACAAGAATTCATGGGCACCGAAGACCTCCATCATCACGGTGCAGCCTGCGGTTTGCAGCATGGTAAAGACAGTGGCGACCAGCCCGGTTACATGGCTTGCGGGCACGCACAGCAGCGACCGTTCACCGGCCCCCAGCTCCATGCAAAGCTCGAAATGCATCGCGGAATGGACGATGTTCAGATGGGTCAGCGTCGCCCCTTTGGGCTGGCCTGTGGTGCCCGAGGTATAGAGGATCACCGCGATGTCATCCGCGTGCAGCGGCACGGCGCCGGTCAGCGGAGCCTGCGCGGGCAGCGTATCAAAAGCGTCTGACCCCTTCACTGTGCCGCCAACGCAAAAGCGGTGGGTCAGCCCGGGCAGATCGGCCGGTGCGGGCAGGCGGTCCGCGACATCCATGCCATGCACGGCGATCTTGGCACCGCATTGACGCAGGATAAACGCCAGCTCTGGCGTGCCTTCGCGGATGTTGATCGGCACGGCAATCGCGCCAAGCCGCAGACAGCCCATCATGGTCGCGATGAATTCCCAGCGGTTCGACAGCAGCAGCGCAACGCGGTCGCCCCTTTCGACCCCACGCGCGCGCAGCCCTGCGGCGATGCGGCCCACGTGCAAGTCAAGCTCGGTATAGGTCAGTCTGGTCTCGCCGCTGACCACGGCCTCTTGATCGGGGGCGCGGGCAAGGGCCGCGGCGAGCATGGCGTTCAGGTCGGCGGGGCGATCCTTGAAGCATTTGATCTCGCGACCGTCAAAATGGGTTTCTGTTTGTATGCGATCCGTGATCGCCTGTGACCAATGTGGCATCTGCGCTCCTCCCGTAGCTTGGGGTAGTCATTGCGCAAACAATCAGGGGCTGCAACGGCCAAGCGCCGTGTTAGCGCCCGCATTATGCCTCACCTGTGGGGGTCGGTTCGCCCTGCGAAACAAGGCGAACCGGGGCGTTTATCCCAGCACGGTTTTTACCGCATCCGCGGTCGCGGCGACGACGGTATCGACCTCGGCACGGGTGATGCAGAAGGGCGGGGCAAAGCCAGTGATGTCGCCTTGGGGCATGGCACGGGCGATCACGCCGCGTTCCAGCATCGCGGCAGAGATCGCGGCCCCCACCTTGGCAGCAGGATCAAGCGGCGTGGCGTCTGCCTTGTCGGCAACATACTCAACCGCGCACAGCAGCCCTTCGCCACGGATGTCCCCCACATTCGGATGATCGCCAAGCGCCTCTTTCATCGAGGCGTTCAGATATCTGCCCACCTCGGCCGCGTTGCTGACAAGGTTCAGGTCGTCGATGAGCTTGAGGTTCGCGACACCCGCCGCGGCACAGATCGGATGCGCCGAATAGGTCCAGCCGTGACCGATGGGGCCGTTCTCGTCCGTGCCCTGTTCCAGCACCTTCCACATCCGGTCCGATACGATCGACCCCGACAGCGGCGCATAGGCCGAGGTCAGACCCTTGGCGATGGTGATCAGATCGGGTTTCAGCCCATAGTGATCCGACCCGAACATCGTCCCCAGACGGCCAAAGCCGGTCACGACCTCATCCGCGATCAGCAAGATGTCGTGGCGGTTCAACACCTCTTGGATCGCGTCCCAATACCCGGCGGGCGGGGGCACGATGCCGCCGGTCCCCAATACGGGTTCCCCGATAAAGGCCGCGATGGTGTCTGGCCCTTCGGCTTGGATCAGCGCTTCAAGCGCGTTGGCGCATTGCGCGGTGAATTCGGCTTCGGACTGGGTGCGGTCCTTGCGGCGGTAGTAATAGGGCGCGTCCGTGTGGATCACGGGGTTCATCGGCAGGTCGAATTTGTCGTGGAACAGCGACAGGCCGGTCAGCGATCCGGTCATCAGCCCCGACCCGTGGTAGCCGCGCCAGCGCGAGATGATTTTCTTTTTCTGCGGGCGACCAAGGATGTTGTTATAGTACCAGACGAGCTTGATGTTCGTCTCGTTCGCGTCCGAGCCGGACAGACCGAAATAGACCTTGGACATATGCGCCGGTGCGCGGTCCATGATCATCTTGGCCAGCGTGATAGACGTCTCTGTCCCGTGGCCCACATAGGAATGGTAATAGGCCAGCTGATGCGCCTGTTCGGCGATGGCGTCGGCGACTTCGGTCCGGCCATAGCCCGCGTTCACGCAATAGAGCCCGGCAAAGGCGTCCAGCATCCGGTTGCCATCGCGGTCCTCGATATGGACGCCCGACGCCCCTGTGATCACCCGCGTCGCGGATTCACCCCGCGCATGCTGTGCCAGATGCGTAGAGGGATGGAAAAAGTTTTCGCGGTCCCATGTGGCGAGTTGATCATCATTGCGAAGCATAGGTCAGGCTTTCTGTTTAGGAGAGTTTCAGGTGAGTTCGGTGGCCAGCACGGCAAGGCAATCGCCCGGCTGTGCCAGTCCGGGATGATGGCGGGCGATCACGATGCCCCCCATCTGGGCGCGGATCTCACGCGGGGGCAGGCCCGTATGCTGGCTGTCCCATAGACGCGCGATCAGGTCGCCTTCGGCCACTGTGTCGCCAAGGGTGACGTTGAAATCGACCAGCCCACCGTGGTTGGTGACGTGAAAACAACGGTCGTCGTCTTGCGACAGCATGCGCGATGGCGCGGTGACGGGCTGGCCTTGCAGGATACCGGCGTGGATCAGCAGGTTGCGCACCCCTTTGCGGGCGATCTGCGCGGTTTCAGGCGTGGCAGTGCCGCCGCCGCCCAATTCGGTGGTGACGAATGTCTTGCCCATCACCTCTGCCGCGTCGTCGTACATGCCAAGCGCGTCGATCTCGCGCATCTCGACACTGAAAGGCGCGTTGAACGCATCGCGCGCGGTGCGGCAGCGGGCCTGTTGGTCAGGGTCGTCCAGCGTGTGACAGGCGGCGAAGGGCAGAAAATCCAGCGTCTTGCCGCCCGAATGGAAATCGAGCACGACATCCGCCATCGGCAGCAGCACCCGTTGAAAGTAATCCGCGATCTTCTGGGTGGGGGTGCCATCGGGGCGGCCGGGGAAGCTGCGGTTCATGTTCACCCCGTCCAACGGAGACACCCGCGTCCCCGCCATAAAGGCGGGGTGGTTCATGAAGGGGAGGATGATCACGCGCCCCGTGACATCCTTGGCCTTCAAGGTCTGGGCAAGCTCGACCAAGGCCAGCGGCCCTTCGTATTCGTCGCCGTGGTTGCCGCCGGTCAGCAGGGCAGAGGGGCCTTCGCCGTTTCTCACTTGGGTCACCGGAATCTGGATCGCCCCCCAAGCGCTGTCATTGCGGCTATAGGGCAGGCGCAGATAGCCGTGCTGCACGCCGTCGCAGTCAAAATCGATGGTGGCCGAGATAGGATTGTCCCGCATAGCGCTATTCCTTGATCACAAGCGCACGCGGGGTGGTGCACAGGCATTCGGCACCGGTTTGCGTGATGACAATCGGCTCTGTGATCTCGATCCCGCCGTCGTCAAGCCAAAGGGCGGGCATGAAGTGGAAGGTCATTCCGGGTTCCAGCACGGTGGTATCTCCTGCGCGGAACGACATGGTGCGTTCGCCCCAGTCCGGAGGGTAGGACAGGCCGATGGCATACCCGCAGCGACTGTCTTTCTCGAACCCGCGATTGCGCAGGGTGGTGTTGAAGGCGCGGGCAATGTCTTCGCAGCGGTTGCCGGGTTTGGCCTGCTCTAGCCCGGCATCAATCGCTTCGAGCACGGCATTCTCTGCATGCAGATACTTCTGCGGAGGCTTGCCCAAGAACAAAGTACGCGACTGCGGACATTGATAGCGTCGGTGCGCGCCCGCGATTTCAAAGAACGTGCCTTCGTTGTTGCGCAGGGGGGCATCGTCCCATGTGATATGCGGCGCGGTGGCATCCAGACCCGAGGGCGTCATGGGCACGCAGGCGGGGTAGTCGCCCCAATGCCCTTCGGCCCCGCTGACGGAGGCGTGATAGATGTCCGCGATCAGATCGTTCTTGCGCATCCCGACCTCGGCCTTTTCGCGGATCACCTCGTGCATCCGTTCAACGATCCGTGCGGCGCGGCGCATATATTCAAGTTCGGTCGGGGATTTCACCGCGCGTTGCCAATTCACCAGCGCCGTGGCGTTCTGGATATTGACGCCCGGCAGCCGCGTTTGCAGCGTCAGGAATGCCGAAGCGGTAAAGTAATAGTTGTCCAGCTCGAACCCGATGCGCGCATTCTCTAGCCCGCGGTCCGCGATGAGACGGGCGAGTTCCTCCATCGGGTGCTTGTCGGGGTTCTGGACGTAGGTGTCATCGTAGCCGACGATATTGTCATCATCCAGATAGGTGGTGCGCTGGGCACCGGCGCTGTCCATGGCGCGGCCCCACCAGACGGGCTGGCCTTCGTGGGTGAGCAGCACGCCTTGATGCACGTAGAACGACCAACCGTCATAGCCCGCCAACCACGCCATATTGGACGGATCGGTGACAAACAGCGCGTCCAGCCCGCGGTTTGCCATTTCGGCGCGTGTTTTCGCCAGACGTGCTGCATATTCGTGCTGTGTAAAAGAATGGTCGATCATGTGGGGATTCCTGCCAGGGTATTGTGCGAGTTTAGCTTTTTCGAGCTGTGCATTTATGCGAATAATGCCGCTACGCGGGTAAAAGCTGCAAACTTTTGTAAGATATGGGGAATTTAGGATGATTGACGCGATAGACCGGAAAATCCTGCATCACGTGCAGCGCGACAATCTGCTCACCAGCGCGCGCCTTTCCGAACTGGTCGGGCTGTCGCAAACCTCGGTCCAGCGGCGCCTTGCGCGGCTGCGAGCGACCAAGGTGATCGAGGCCGATATCGCCGTCGTCTCGCCCGAGGCCGTGGGCCGTTCCCTGACCATGCTGATCGCGGTGGAACTGGCGCGGGAACGGTCCGATATCATCGACCGTTTCAAGCGGGCGGTGCGGGAGCGGGCAGAAGTGATGAGCGCCTACTACGTGACCGGAGAGACCGACTTTATGCTGATCGTCAGCGCCAAGGACATGCAGGATTACGAGGCGTTCACCCGCGATTTCTTCTACAACAACCCCGATATCAAAGGGTTCAAAACCACCGTGGTGATGGACCGGATCAAGGCGTCATTCACCTTGCCGGTCTGATCACCACAATGGGTTGGTGGGCTAGGCGCTTTCCGCCTGCTTTTGCGACCACTCGGGCAGCGGAAAAAGCGTGTCGTAGATTAGGTTAAACACGTAGGAATAAACGAGGTAGAATGCCGCCAGTGCGATATCCAGCACGAAGGCATCCCACAGGCTGATCCCCAGATACCACGCGATGAAGGGCAGCAGAACCATCAGCAGCCCCGCCTCGAACGCCAGTGCGTGCAGCACCCGGACGATGCGCGATTTCAGGGTGGTTCCGGTCAGCCGTTGTAAGGCCAAGTCAAAAAGCACGTTATAGCCAAGGTTCCAAAGCGTCGCGAGCGTGGCGCTGACAATGCCCACGACACCAAAGTCATGTAGGGGCACGTCAAACAGGATCGCGCCTGCGGGGATCACAAGGATCAGCGCGATGATTTCAAAACTGATGGCGTGGCGAAGACGGTCAAATGCAGAGCGCATGTTATACCTCATTGAAGGGCCGGGTCGTCCCGACAGTTTTCCATTCAGGGGAGGTCGTCCTCACACTGCCATAGGTGGCAAAGCCGCGCGGGTTTTTCAAGAGCAATCGGCAACCGCCCCTTTGCCGACATTTTCGCGGGTCATCCGGCACTCTGACGTTCTATCGATACAAATCGATTTGCTTGAATGTTAATCATTGCGTAAAATACGGCGGATACATGGGCCCACTGCTGGAGTAAGGGCACCGTAAGAGTATGATACGAGTGGGGTGCAAGTAATGGGCGATCGTACCACTGGGGCGGCGCAGACGCGGCTGTCGACAGGGACGTCTGGTTTGGATGATGTGCTGTGTGGCGGGTTGACCCCGCATCGGCTGTATCTTGTCGAGGGGACGCCGGGGTCCGGCAAAACAACGCTTGCGTTGAAGTTCCTCATGAATGGTCGCGAAAATGGTGAGCGCGGGCTTTATATCACGCTTTCCGAAACGGTTGATGAGCTCACCGCTGTCGCACAGTCCCATTCCTGGACGCTAGACGATATTGATCTCTACGAGCTGGTCGCGGAAGACGAGTACAGCTCTGATCGGGAGCAATCCTTGCTGCACCCAAGCGAAGTCGAACTTGGGGAGACCGTGCGGGGTATCATCAATCTGGTGGAAGAGAATAATCCGACCCGTGTCGTTCTCGACAGCCTGTCAGAGCTGCGCTTGCTGGCGCAGAACCCGCTGCGCTATCGTCGGCAAATCCTGGCGCTAAAGCATTTCTTTGCGCGGCGTAAGTGCACGGTCTTGATGCTGGACGACCGCACGGCTGAACCGGGGGATCTACAGCTCCATTCTATCGCTCATGGCGTCGTCTCGCTTGAACAACTGGCCAATGATTTCGGGTCGGAACGGCGCAGGTTGCGTGTGATCAAGATGCGCGGCCTGAAGTATCACGGCGGCTACCACGATTTTACCATCGAAAAGGGCGGGCTGTGCGTCTACCCGCGCCTGATCGCGGCGGATCATGCGCGCGATTTTTCGGCTGATGCGGCGACAACGGGGCTGGACGAACTCGACGCTTTGCTGGGCGGGGGGCTTGTGCCCGGCACCAACGCCCTGCTGGCCGGTCCTGCTGGCGTGGGCAAGACAACGACGGCGGTGCGCTGCATGCTGGCCGCGCTGAACCGAGGCGAGAAAGCCGCGTATTTCCTGTTCGACGAACGGCTGTCGACGTTGCTTACCCGCTCGCGGGCGCTTGG
This sequence comes from Sulfitobacter sp. SK025, assembly GCF_003352105.1. Lineage (NCBI taxonomy): Bacteria > Pseudomonadati > Pseudomonadota > Alphaproteobacteria > Rhodobacterales > Roseobacteraceae > Sulfitobacter > Sulfitobacter sp. SK025. The sequence goes on from NZ_CP025808.1 coordinate 1,096,627, forward strand.
CATGGACGTGCAGCCGTTCATCGACAACGGGCAGTTGGAAATCCGGCAGATCGATCCGGCGGAACTGTCGCCCGGTGAATTCGCTAGCGCGGTGCGCACGTCGGTGGAAAAGGACGGTGTAAGTGTTGTCGTGATCGACAGCCTCAACGCGTATTTGCACGCGATGCCAAGTGATAATTTTCTTGTGCTACAGATGCATGAACTGCTCAGCTATCTCGCGCAGCAGGGCGTGGTGTCGCTGATGATCCTTGGGCAACATGGTGTCACAGGGGAACTGCGGACCGACATCGATATCAGCTATCTTGCGGATACCGTCATGATGCTGCGGTTTTTCGAGGCCGATGGCGAAGTGCGCAAATCCATCGCGGTGATCAAGACCCGTACGTCTGACCATGAACGCAGCATCCGTGAATTCAAGATCGACGCGACTGGTATCGTGATCGGCGAACCTATCCGCAGTTTCTCGGGTGTGTTGTCGGGGACGCCGGTGTTCACGCAGCGCACAGACGCGCTTTTGCAGCTCGATCCTCAAACCAGCGACGGTGCAAAGTGACACCACAAATGGCATCGTCATCCGAACCAGAGACCCCGGATGATGCGCTTTTGGTCTCTGTCGGTATTTTCACGCCACGCGGACGGGATGCGGCTGTCGCCGGGCAGTTGCTCGACCAGCAGGATATCGCATCGACATCCGTCGCCTCCCTTGGGGAGCTTGCAGGCCTCGTCGGGCGGCAAATCGGCGCGATTTTGGTGACCGAAGAGGCGCTGGCAGGCGTCGGGGTCGATACCTTGCAAGAGGCGCTGGCCGCGCAGCCCCCGTGGTCGGATGTCCCGTTTATCGTGCTGGCCAATGGCACGTCCTCCAGCCGCAGCAACCACGCGGCGGCAAGGATTGACCAGCTGAGCAACGCGGTGCTCTTGTCGCGCCCTTTGCACGCAGAGGAGCTGGTACGTTCGGTGCGCTCCGCGCTCAAGGCGCGGCGGCGGCAGCATGAGGCGCGCAAACATCTGGAGCAGCTTGAACTGCGGGAGCGTCAGCTGTTCGAGAGTGAGGCAAAGTTCCACGCGATTGCGAATTCGGTCGATCAGATGATCTGGTCCACTTTGCCGGACGGGTTTCACGATTATTACAACGACCGCTGGTATGAATTCACCGGTGTGCCCGAAGGATCGACCGACGGCGAGGGCTGGAACGGCATGTTCCACCACGACGATCAGGAGAAAGCCTGGGCGCGTTGGGGTCACAGTCTTGAGACCGGCGAGCACTATGAAATCGAATATCGCCTGCGGCACCGCACGGGGCAGTATCGATGGGTGCTGGGGCGTGCCCAGCCTGTGCGCGACGAGGCCGGACGGATCACGCGCTGGTATGGCACCTGCACGGATATACACGAGATCAAGGTCGCCGAAGAACAGCGGCAGCTGATGCTGGGCGAGATGAACCATCGGGTGAAAAATACCCTTGCGATGGTCAATGTCATGGTGTCGCAGACGCTGCGGCAGTCCGAAAACCTGAAGGATGCGCAGGTCGCTATCCAGTCGCGTATCGGCATGATGGCGCAGGCGCATGACCGTTTGATCAAGGCCGCATGGGCACAGACCCGTATCCTCGAGGTGATCGAGGCCGCGTTGGCCCCTCACCGGACGGGTGAGGGACGGTTCGCGATAGAGGGGCCGGATGTGCCGATCGGGTCCAAACAGGCGCTGGCCCTGACGATGGCGTTGCACGAACTGTCGACCAACGCCACAAAATACGGCGCTTTGTCCGGTGACGGGGACAACGGCAAGATTGCGGTGCGGTGGAAGGTCGCTCGGGCAAGCGATGGGGCAGAGGAGTTTCACCTCAGCTGGACCGAAAGCGGGGGCCCATTGGTGACACCGCCAAGCCGCAAGGGCTTTGGCAGCCGGATGATAGAACAAGCGCTTGCCGGATATTTTAACGGATCGGCGGAACTAAATTACGCGCCAGAGGGTTTGAGCTTTATGCTACAAGCTCCACTGGCAGGTTTGACGATCTAAGAATGGTGCTCTGCGAGCCCATTGATCATTAATGAAAGCTGTCCAAACGTGGATTATCAGAACCTACCCGCCGTGCTGATCGTAGAAGATGAACCGCTGATCCGTATGGGGGCCGTCGATATGATCGAAGAGGCCGGCTTTAAGACCTATGAAGCCGGATCAGCCGACGAAGCCATAGAAGTGATGCAGACGCATTCTGATATTGGCATACTGTTCACTGACATTGATATGCCCGGCACTATGAACGGGCTCAAACTGGCGGCCTATGTGCGCACGACCTGGCCTCCGGTGGTGATCATGATCGCGTCGGGCGTGATCGAGCTTGACGAAGCGGACGTGCCAAGCGGGGCTGCCTTTGTGCCCAAGCCCTATGCCACGAACCATGTGACCAAGATGTTGCACGAAGCCACAGGGCAGGTGGGGGCCTGATCTTGCGGTCAGGCGCGTCTGGCGGCACGAATTGCCCAGATCAAAACTGGTAGAATGCGGCAGCTGCGCTAGCTCAGTCACAACCCCGACATGTCACGTGATGTCGTGACGCCGGAATGGAGAGTGATTTGAGCAAACTACGATACCTCGCGGGTCTGATGGCCACCCTTTTGATTTTTGCGGCACCGCTTTGGGCGCAGGAGGAAGAGGAGGCCTGCGATACCGCCCGCTGGTATTGCGTCGAGGCATTGAACAGCGGTCTGCCCGCGGTCACGCCGGAAATCGACCGCGAAACACCCCGTGCGACGATGGAAAGCCTTGTGCGGGCCGTGCGCCGCGATGATTGGGTCGGTGCCGCGCATCTGCTTGACCTGTCCGATATCCAGCAGGATCGCCAGCAGGACGTGGGGACATCGCTGATCCGACAGCTTGAAACCGTGATCAGCCGGAAAACTGTGATCAACTGGGATAACCTGCTGGACCGGCCCGATGCGCTGGATGCGGCATCCTCCTCTGACAAGGCGATGGCGGGCACGCCGCGCAAATCGCTGTTGCTGTGGACGCTTGATATGGACGACTACCCCGCGTCCATCCGCCTAAACCGGATCAAGCCCGAAGGGGGCGACCCTGTCTGGGTGTTCTCGCGCCACACGGTGCAGAATATTCCGCGGCTCTACACCCGCTACGGGCCCGGTCGGCTTGAAACCATGCTGCCCGATGTGCTGACAGAAAACACGGTCGTTGACCTTGCGCTGTGGGAACTCATCGGCCTGCCGGTGCTGATCGCGCTGGCGATTTACGTGGCGCGACTGGTCTGGTTGCTAACGGGGTGGATCGCGGAGCGTGTGCCGTCGCAGCTGGCGCGGCAGATATTCCGATCGGTACGCGGGCCCGCCTGCGTGGGCGTGTCGACCCTGTTTGTCATTGTGGTCGAGGCCAAGATTTTCTCTTTCTCGGCAGAGCTTACGACGGTGTTGGTCCCGACCGCATGGCTGGGGCTGATCGGGGCGGGGCTATGGTTTGTGGTCAATTGCGTCGAGGTTATCCTGGATCACCTGACGCAGGTCGAGGAAACCGATCTGACCCTCAAGGAAGAGGTGCACAAACGTACCACCGCAACGCGGATCTCGGCGGCGCGTCGGGTCTTTGTTGTAGCTGTCGTGCTGGTTGGCGGCGGTATATTCCTGTCGCAGACCAATGTGTTCCAGAACCTCGGGCTGACATTGCTGGGGACGGCTGGGGCGGTCACCCTTGTCTTGGGCTTCGCCGCGCGCAGCATATTAAGCAATATCATGTCGTCGTTGCAGATCGCCTTGAACGGGTCAGCCAAGATCGGCGACCGTATCGTGTTCAACGACGCGCTATGCCATGTGGAACGGATCCATTTCACCTATGTGCAACTGCGCGACTGGGATGGCACGCGGCTGGTCGTGCCGGTGACCGAATTCGTCTCCACCCCGTTCAAGAACTGGACCATGCAGGAGCCGGAAATGTTGCGCATCGTTAAGATCAAACTGTCTCACACCGCAGATGTGGATGCGTTGCGAGACGCTTTCGACAAGGTGATCGACGCGCTGGACGAGAACTACGTGGGTAATCGAGATGATGCATGCGTGCGGGTCGCGGGGCAGGACGTACTGGGCAAGGACGTCTGGTTCCTCGTGCCCTGTGCCGACCCCAACACGTCGTGGGAGGCCGCCTGCGACGCGCGTGAAGGCATCATGGCAGAGATCCACAAGCTCGCCGAGAAAGAGGGGGTCGATTACTTCCCCCAAGCGACCGCGGCAGAGGCGAGCTAAAGCCGCGACACGGTTTTTCGAGGTAGGCAGACAAAAGAAAAGCCCCGCTGATCCAGCGGGGCTTTTGCACATTGGTTGGGGGCTACACCCAACTGTCGCAAACTTAGGCTGCGGCTTTGTTCACGCCACCTGTCGCGATGTCTGTCATGCGGCGGTCACCGTCATAGGTCTGGTCCAGACATTCCTGTAGGATGGCACCGTCTTCGTCTTTGCCCAGACGGTTGGCAAAGGCGACAAGGCAGCCGTATCCGGCCAGCGCGTAATGCACCATGCGCTGATACTGTGTGATGATCATGGCGTCGCGTACATCGTCGTCGCCATAGTCTTCTTCCAGCGCGTGAGCCTTCGCCTCTGCAACAAGCCCTTCCATCCCTTTGCAGTGTTCACCCGTGGGCGAAATACCGTGGGCGTTGCAAATCTCGGCAATCTTTTCCATGCCGTCGCTGATGCCGTTTGATCCGGCGATCAGGGCTTCGGAAAGCTCTTTATCCTTGGCGGCACGGCCTAGGGCGACGACCACATCCAGCGACTGTTTGTTCGCGCTGTACAGGTCTTGGAGTTGGTCATGGTACACGTCTTTAAGGCTGTTCATCGGCATATCGATCTCCTTTGCGATGTGATTTGTATTCCCTGTCCAACGCGGAGATGCGCCAATGCGTTCCACGCTGTCTGCGTGCGCGGCGGCTTCGCGCGTGCCTTTATACGCACCCCAAAATCACACTCGTTCCGATGCAAGTTTTATCGTCCCTAAGGCCGGAAGCGGGGAACGAAATTCAACTTTGACGGTTGGTCCTTTGATAACAGGAACGTGACAAAAAAAGGAGAAATTGAATGCATGGAATTTTCTACCTCATCGGCCTGATCGTGGTCGTTCTCGCCGTTCTCAACCTCATCGCCTAACAAAAGGAGCGCATCATGACTGATACAAAAAATAGCAATCCTGCCGGCGCGCAGGACCTGAATGAAAAAGTAAAAGCCACCGCCGCTTCCGCTACGGATGAAGCCAAGGCGCGGGCGAAAGACGTGGCAGACACCGTTGCCTCCGATGCTGCGCGCTATGCAGACGAAGCCAAAGGTGCCGCCGCGAGCGAAGTCAAAGGCGTGGCCAGCGCATTGCGCACCGCCGCCGACGAATTGCGCAGCGGGTCGCCGCAAGAACGCACCTTCAGCCAGCTTGCAGACGGGCTTGCGGATGCTTCTGACTCTATGCGTGACAAGGATCTGGGCGAGATGGTCGGCGCGGTAACTGACTTTGCCAAACGCAACCCCTTCGTCTTTCTGGGCGGTGCTGCCTTGGTCGGCTTTGCCGCGACACGGTTTGCCAAAGCGTCGAATACTGGCGCACGCGGCGAACGCTACGCCTACGAGGGCCGCGAGATGGAGCGCCCCGTACCGGCAGAGCGCGCGCATAACCTAGATACAGGTGATGTCGCCAGCCCCGCCGTAAACACCACACCAAAAGGGAGCACAGTATGACCACCGATCCCAATAAATCCACCGGCAGCCTGCTGAGCGATGCGCTGACCCATGTCAGTTCGCTGGTCCGCAGCGAGGTCGATCTGGCCCGTGCCGAAGTAAACGAAAATCTGAAATCTGCGGGTGCGGCCATCGGTCTGATCGTCGGCGCTGTCGTTGTTGCCCTGACCGCATTGAACGTGCTGTCCGCGGCATTGGTTGCAGCCCTCACCGAAGCAGGTATTCCTGCGGGGTGGTCGGCTCTGATCGTCGGCGTTGCCTTTGCGCTGATCGCCTATGTGATGGTCAACAAAGGGACCAATGCGCTGAAGCTCAGCAGCTTGGCACCGACTCGCACTACCAAAAACGTAAAACGTGACGCGCAAGCCGTGAAGGAGGTTTACGATGACAAGTAATAACCGCAGCCCCGAAGAAATCGAACGCGAGATCGAGCGCGAGCGTGCCGGACTGACCAGCACGCTGGATGATCTGCAAGACAAGTTCTCGGTCGAAACCATTGCCCGCCAATTCTCGGACCAGTTCCGCGAACACGGGGGCGACATTGGCCGCTCTGTCACCGATGCGGTAAAGCGCAATCCGATCGCGCTGGCGCTGACCGGTGTTGGCCTCGCGTGGTTGATGGCCGGCGACAAGATGCCAGGCCGCGACCGCTATGTCTCGCGCGATGATCGCGATTATCGCGACACCCGCGGGCGTGCAAACTATTACGGTGTCCGTCACGACGACCACGACCTTCCGGTCAGTGCGCAGCAGCATGGCGTTGTTCCAGTGGGCCAGCGTCGTGATCTGGGGCCACAGCCCGGCGATCCGTCCAAGCCATATTACTCGGGCGATGTTGCGCGGACGGGTGATGTGCCCTCATGGGCGCTTACCGAAGATGATGATCAAGCCGGTATCGCACAGCGTGCAGGCGATGCGGCGTCGCGCGCCGGGGACCGTGTCTCGGGCGCGGCGTCCAGCGTAGCGGGGTCCGCGCAAAACGCAGGCTCGGCCGTGGCAGACAAAGCCAAGGGCGCCGCAGGTGCGGTGTCTGATGCTGGTCATTCCGTCGCATCGGGCGCTCGCGACTTTGCATCCTCCGCCTCCGAACGCGCAGCGCAGTTGCGCCGCCGTCTGGCCGAGGGCACTGAAGACCTGTCAGAGCAAGCCCGCGAGCGTGTCATTGCCGCCCGTGAAAGCGCCGTTCGCGCCCGTGCGACAGCCGCCTCCTATGGCCGCGAGGGTCGGGATCGTGCCGTCGATATGTACGAAGAACAGCCCCTGATCGCCGGTGCGCTTGCGCTCGCCGTTGGGGCCGCTATCGGGGCCGCACTACCCCGCAGCCGGACCGAGGACCGCTACATGGGTCAGCATAGCGACCAGTTGATGGCCGACGCTGAACGTATCTTCGCCGAAGAAAAGGCAAAGCTCGGCAAGGTTGCTCAGGCCGCCTCTGACGAGGCGAAGAAGGTGTTGCGCGAAACCAAAGAGGACGCGGACGCCGCGGCCCCGGGTGATACGGCGGCAGACGCGATTGTCGAGAAGGCCAAAGCCTCCGGCCAACGCGTTGTCGACGCTGCCGAAGCCGAGGCGGATAAACAGGGTGTTGGGAACGTCAAGAAGTCCTGATAACGCCGATATAGCTGATAAAAGCCCGCGCTTCATTGCGCGGGCTTTTTTGTGTCGTGTCGCCAGCGGTAAGGGCGAAGGGTACCACGACCGCCCCAGGGATCGGGATTGGACGATGCGCTACCCCCGTGCCGGATCTCCTGCCGGGAAATGGCCAAACACAGACAAAACCCCACAAAAAAACCGGCGCAAGCTTTCGCCGCGCCGGTTGCTTTGTTTGCGGATGCAGCCGGTTACATCTCTGGAAGGCCCGACAGGATCTTGTCCATCGTCGCGGGCAGATCGCGTACCCGCACACCGCAAGCGTCGTAGATCGCGTTGATGATAGATGCGCCTGCGCCGCAGATGCCCAGCTCTCCGATGCCTTTGGCCTGCATGGGGTTCGCCCAAGGGTCACGTTCCTGCACGAAGTTCACGGTCAGCTGTGGCACATCAAGGTTTACCGGCACGTGGTATTCAGCCAGATCGTTGTTCACCAGATGGCCGTCGCGTTTGTCGAACATCAGCTCTTCGGTCAGCGCCATGCCGATGCCAAAAGTCATGCCGCCCAGACATTGCGAGCGCGCAGTCTTGGCGTTCAGGATGCGACCGGCGGCGAAGCTGCCGTGCATCCGGCGCACGCGCGTCTCGCCGGTGACGCTGTTCACACCTACCTCGGCAAAGAAGGCACCGAAAGTGGCTTGGCGGCGGTCGGTCTGGGTGTCACCCTTCTTGATTGTGCCCTTGACCGTGAGCGGGCCATGCTTGGTGAATTCCGGCAGATCGGCGCGACGGTTGTTGGCGGTGGCGACACCATCTTGCAGTGTCAGGTCGCGTTCCTCTACGCCCATTGCTTCGGCGATCTTTTTGCGCAGGGCTTCGCAGGCGACAAAGACCGACCCGCCCGAGGATGCGGCCCCCCAGCTGCCACCGGATCCGGCGGCTTTGGGCAGGCTGCTGTCGCCCAAACGCACGGTTACACGGTCCGAGGGCACGCCCAGCATCTCGCCCGCAATCTGGGTGAGGATCGCATAGGTGCCCGTGCCGATGTCTGTCATATCGGTTTCAACCAGCAGGCTACCGTCCTGGTTCAGGGTCACGCGGGCGTGGCTTTCGCCCAGCATATTGACGCGAGTGGCAGAGGCCATGCCGTAGCCGATCAGCCATTCACCATCCGTCTTGCCGACCTCGCGGCTGTCCCAGCCAAAGGTCTTGGCCCCATCATCCAACGCCTCGGCCAATTTGTGGGACGAGAATGCGCGCCCGTCTGACGGGTCGACATCGGGAATGTTGCGGTTGCGCAATTCGACAGGGTCGATGCCACTTGCGACCGCCAGTTCGTCCATCGCGATTTCAAGCGCGGTGATCCCGACCGCTTCCCCCGGCGCGCGGACAGAGCCTGCACACATGCGGTTGATCCGCTTGATGTGCATCCCGATCTCGCGGTTCTCACCACGGTAAAGGAATGGCGTGGCCTGGGCTACCGGCTCTGCAAAGCTTTCGTCCATCAGTTGCGACACGGTAGAATCGTGCCCAATGCCGGTCATGCGCCCGTCGGCATCCGCGGCGAGTTTGATGTGCTGCACGGTCTCGGATCGACGCATTGTCGCTTCTAGCACCTGCTGGCGCGTCAATACGACAGCCACCGGTGCCCCCAGCTCGCGCGCGGCGAGCGCCGCGGCCACAGCCTCGTGGCTGATCCCCAGTTTGGAGCCGAAGCCCCCCCCCACGAACGGGGCCAGAAGATGCACATTCTCTGGGTCGATCCCAAGGGCGTCGGCCAGTTCATTCACATTGTATTTGAGCATCTGGTACGACCCGCGCAGGGTCAGCTTGTCGCCGTCCCATTGCGCGATCGCGGCGTGGGGTTCCATCGCCGACGAGCTATGCCCGCCGGTGCGATAGGTTTCGTCCACGGTATAGGCGGCTTGCGACAGGGCGGCGTCCAGATCACCTTGGGAGGATTGCTTTTCCTTCGGGGTCTCGATCTCTGCCGTTTCCAGGTCGGTGACCGCATCGTCGGGCGTGATCTGAAGCTCGACCATATGGGCCGCGTGGCGGGCCTGCTCGAACGTATCGGCGACCACCAAACCCACGGGCTGACCGACGTAGGAGATCTTGCCGTCCGGCTGCACCGGTGCTTCGTTCGCGGTGCCTTGGGCGGGATTACGCAGGAAGGTCTTACCGTGGAACACACCGCGCACCCCATCCAGCTTGCGGATCGCCTCGGCGTTCAGACCGGTGACCTGACCGCCCGCGACAGGGGCGCGCACCAAAACGCCGGTCATCATGCCCGTGGGCTGATCCTCATGCGCATAGGTGGCGCGGCCTGATACTTTCAGCGGGCCGTCCGGGCGGTCCATGCCGGTGTGGATCAACCCCTGAACCGTGGCATCCAGCCGGTTGCGGTCATCGGGTTCATCCATCGTCAGTTCGGCGGTCGAAATATTGCTACCGTCGGTCATTGCTGTACCCCCGTGAGTTCCTTGAGTGTGGCGATAAGCGTGCGTCGGGCCAGCGGCACCTTGAACGCATTGCCTTCTTTCGGTGCGGCCTCCGCGACCAGAATATCAGCGGCTTTGCCAAACACCTCGCGCGCGGGTTCTTGCCCGATCAACGCGTCCTCGACCGCCGGATCGCGCCAAGGCATTGATCCGATACCGCCGCAGGCAATCGCGGCTTGGGTGATCTTGCCATCCGTCACCTTGATCCGCGCCGCGACCGATACCATCGCAAAGGCGTAGGACGCGCGGTCGCGTACCTTGCGGTAGGTCTGGCGACCCTCGGCGGGGGCGGGGAGGATCACGGCGGTGATCAACTCTCCCGGTTGCAAGACGGTTTCGACGGCGGGGTCGGTGGGGATCAGATAGAAGTCGGACAGCGGCACTGTACGGGTCAGACCATCGGAGGCCTCTATCTCGACCTCGGCCCCTAACATCTGCATGGCCACCGCCATATCGCTGGGGTGGCTGGCGATACATTTGTCGGTCACACCAAGGATCGCGTGCAGTCGGTTCGCCCCCTCCATCGCCCCACAGCCGGAGCCGGGGTCGCGTTTGTTACAGGGCTGATCGGTGTCGTAGAAATAGTAGCAGCGGGTGCGTTGCAGCAGGTTGCCACCCGTGGTCGCCTTGTTGCGCAACTGACCGGACGCGCCCGCCAGCAGGGCAGAGGACAGCGCGGCATAATCCGACCGTACGGTCATATCCGCCGCCAGATCAGAATTGGTGACCAAGGCACCGATGCGCAGCCCGCCGTCGCGGGTTGGGGTAATTTGTTTGAGGTCCAAACGCGAGATGTCGACCAGCCGGTCGGGAGTCATCACCTCCAGCTTCATGAGGTCCAGCAGATTGGTTCCCCCGGCGATGATCGTGGCATCTGGGGTGCCGGTGACATCGCTATTCGCACCGGCGCGGATGTAATCGAACTGTTTCATGACTGCCCCTTCGCCGTTTCGCGGATCGCATCGACAATGTTGGGGTAGGCGGCGCAGCGGCAGATATTGCCGGACATCCGCTCTGATATCTCGTCGTCGGTCAGCTCGGGCGAGGCTGTCAGACTGCCGGATACGTTAGAGGGCCAGCCGGCTTTGAACTCTTCGAGCATGGCGGTGGCTGAGCAGATCTGACCCGGTGTGCAATAGCCGCACTGGAAACCGTCGTGTTTGACAAAGTTCTGCTGCATGTCGGACAGGTTGCGTTCGTCGCCCAGACCCTCGATCGTGGTGATCTCGTCGCCGTCGTGCATACAGGCGAGCGTCAGGCAGGAATTGATGCGGCGGCCGTTGACCATGACGGTGCAGGCGCCGCATTGGCCGTGGTCGCAGCCCTTTTTGGTGCCGGTGAGGTTCAGGTGATTGCGCAGCGCATCCAGCAGCGACGTGCGGGTGTCGGCGTCAAGACTATGGTCTTCGCCGTTAACGGTCAGTGTCGTCTTCATGAGAAGGGGGCCCTTTGTCTTGTGACATCTATGAAGAAGAACCCCCGCCAGCGGGTCAGGGTTCCGCTATGGGAAGGTTGCTTTCGTCGTTTGGAGTTCGGGCGGCCTCTGCCACGTCGTCGCGGGCGCGGCCCAGTAGCCAATCGCGGACATGGGCGGCACCGCTTGGGGAGCCTTGCCGTGGGGACAAAAGGTAAAACCCGCTACCACCGCTCAATGCGCCTTCGATCGGTTGCACCAGCCGTTTCGCACGCAGATCACGCTGGACAAGAAACCGGTTGGCAAGGGCGATCCCCTGACCCGCAAGCGCCGCATCAAGGCTGAGCGTCGTCTGGTTGAACCGCAGACCTCGCGCCGTCGGCACTTCGCGCCCAAAGACCGTTTTGATGAACTGCGGCCAAAGATCGTGCGTGTCATGCAGCAGTGTCGCCTCTGCGATACCTGCCGCGTCCATCGGCGTGTTCAGCGCTTCTGCCAAATGGGGGGCGCAGACGGCGACGATCTGCTGCTCGAACAACAGATCCGCGCGCAGGCTCGCCCCGAACGGCGGATTGCCCTGCCGCACGGCAAGGTCGATACCATCCGCGTGAAAGCTGGACACTCTTTCGGTCGCGGTGATGCGCAGATCGATGCCGGGGTGCGCTTGGGTAAAGGCTGCCAGTCGGGGGATCAGCCATTTCGACGCAAAGGTGGGGGTGACACTGATCGTGACGTGGGACGGCGCGGTGCGCAGCGCATCTGTTGCATCGGCCATCTGGTCGAAGGCGCGGGAAATCGCGATGTGATAGGTGCGCCCTTCTTCGGTAAAGGCCAACCCGCGCGGCTCTCTGAGGAAGAGACGCAGGTTCAGATGGTCTTCTAGCCCGCGCACCTGTTGGGCCACGGCACCTTGGGTCACGCCCAATTCATCAGCTGCGGCGCGAAAGGTAAGATGGCGGCCCGCCGCTGCAAAGGCGCGCAGCCCGTTCAGAGGAGGGAGATCGTTCGAGGTCGGCACAGTAGAAATCCTATCGTCATGCAGCAGTATGTCTGGCTGGTCGAAGCGTTGCAAAGTGCTTACCTGCGGTGAAGCAGGCGCGCTAGCGCTGTCTAACACATAAAGGAGGCAAACGTCATGAGTGTAGAAAAAGTAGCGTTAATCACAGCGGGCGGCAGCGGCATGGGGGCAGGGGCTGCCAAAAAGCTTGCCGCCGATGGGTTCAAGGTCGCGATCCTGTCGTCCTCTGGCAAAGGCGAAGCATTGGCCAAAGAGCTTGGCGGCTTCGGTGTCACCGGCACCAACCAGTCGGTTGATGATCTGGCGCAGTTGGTCGATGGCGCTATGGAGCGGTGGGGGCGCGTGGATGTGCTGGTGAACTCGGCCGGTCACGGACCCAAGGGCGACATCTTGGAGATGACGGATGACGACTGGCATCAGGGCATGGACGTGTACCTGATGAACGTGATCCGCCCCACGCGACTGGTGACCCCGATCATGGCAGCACAGGGCGGCGGCGCGATCATCAACATCTCTACCTTCGCGGCGTTCGAGCCCGACCCGCTGTTCCCCACATCAGGGATTTTCCGCGCGGGGCTTGCTGGGTTCGCCAAGCTTTACGCCGATCAATACGCAGACAAGAACATCCGCATGAACAACGTCTTGCCGGGGTTCATCGACAGCCTGCCCGAAACAGACGACCGCCGCGCGCGCATCCCCATGGGCCGGTATGGCACCGAGGCAGAGGTCTCCTCCCTCATCGGGTGGTTGGCGTCCGACCAAGGCGGCTATGTCACCGGTCAGAACTGGCGCATCGACGGAGGGCTGACCCGTGCCGTCTGATCTGATTGCCTTGCGCAGCAGCACCCGACTTGCGTTCTGGATCAAATGGGCCGCGTCCATCGTGCAGATCCTCGGCTACGCCGCAACGGGATTCGGCTGGACGCCATGGAACCTCTATCTGTTTATCGTCGGCGTCATCGGTTGGTTCATCGTAGGCACCCTGTGGAATGACAGAGCGATCATGTTGATCCATCTTGTCGCACTGGGGTCGATGATGGTTGGCATGGCCAGCCAATAGCGCGTTTGGCATCGCCCCTGCGGTCGCATCGCCACCTGAGTATGTGAAGCCGTTTGGGCCATGCCAGCTACACAGACTTCAGAACCCTCCCCAAGGGATCCTTATGCTGCCGCTCGGCCACCTTGGGTGGCTGGGTACGGCAGAGACTTCGAGGGGGGCGGGTGCCCCTGATCTCTTTCGGATGGTTTACCGCGACCAATGCCTATCTCGGCAGCTCTCCGCGTCTCCGTCTCCAGTCGAGAACCAAGATTAGCCTGCTTGGGTAACGATCACGCTGGGGCGGAAACGGGGGCAATAATACCGCCACCGGATGGGCCGGGTGCTTACGTTATTCATCTAAAGTGAAGTGGCTGGGATGGTAGGATTTTCTGCCATAATATCAGTGCCTTGATAACATTTGAAGGTTTGTCCGGTTTGTTGTTGTGAGAATAGGTTTGAGTCGAATGTGTGTCACAGTCAAGCATGTTGGCCGTCAACCGCTATCACTCTCGTTGTTAACGGGGTGTTAGATATGCGGTGACGGCTGAACGCTCGAGGTCTGCGTTAGCGAAACCGATGCTCTCAGGGGGAAAAAGTTTAACAATCTCGGGTAGCGGTTCGTATGAGAAGCGCAATTCTGCCAAACGCGATACGCTAAAGTGGGCTTACCGTATCGCTCAGGGAACCAAGTCAGATATCGCATCATAACAGTAGTCTGAAATAGCACCGCTTGTCGTCAGCCATATCTGGTCTTGGTGCGAAGCGATATGAGACAGTGCCCGGCGTAAGTGTCTAAGCCTATAGGGCTGTCCGACCAAATAGGGATGCAAAGCGATGCCCATGACGAGTGGTTGCCGCGAAGACTGTTCAAGTATTTCGTCGAAGTTATCGATGATCATATTCGCGAATTCGGCCGCACTATCCTTGCGTGCGACGATAGAGGGAATGTCGTTGACCTCTTGCGGATAGGGGATCGACAAGAGACGTCCGTGGCGTGTTTTCATCCAAACAGGTTGATCGTCCATGCACCAGTTTAGCGTGTATTTGTACCCAGTCTCTGAAAGTAGATCTGGCGTATTCAAGCTTTCCGAGATCCATGGAGATAGCCAGCCCTTTGGCTGTTTACCTTCGGCATCGTGGAGGACTTTCGTAGCTTCGGAGATCAGCTCGGCTTCTCTCTCCGTCGTCAGGTCGCTTTGACGTTCGGAATTCGTTCGCCCGTGCCCGACGATCTCGTCACCGCGCGCGCTGAAAGAGGCCATGAGGTCTGGTGCGTATTCATACATTTCACTGTTGGCGAGCACACTGGCAGGCAGCCCTAATGCATCAAACAACTCTAACAGCCGCCATGCACCAACACGGTTGCCATAGTCGCGCCAAGCGTAGTTTAGGACATCTGGTTGCGGGCCCCCAGGTGCCAGTTCGGCACCAAGTCCAGAGCCAAAGGCAAAATGTTCGAGATTGAGTCCTATGTAGACTGCAAGCCGTTTGCCTTCAGGCCAGTTATAGTCGGCGCGCTTAGAGATTGGAGAGTAGTCGTATCTACCATGATGAGGGAGCATCATTCAGAGTTCCGCTTCCGCTAAGCCAGCCTTGTGCAATATTATTTCGGCACTGTCGTTCCAGACGTCGGTGCTGACAATCTTGCCGTGGCGAACAACGAACTTATCCAAATACCGGTTCGTTTCGAATGTGGTCCCATCCTTCCACGCCCCGTAAAGATAGCCGGTGTTGTAGACATGGACGTCCCCTGTCGCCTCGTCGAGTGCGGCATCGGTGCGTAAGAACTTCTTCTTGACCCAGTCATATCGTTTTGCGTTGAACGCGGCGCTCTCTGCGGGGCCAGCGAAGATGCGTCCCCCAGTAAACACCAATTTGAAATCGTCACTGACATAGGCTGCGGCCCCTTCAGGATCTGGCACCATCGACCGTTCAAGATAGCTTTCCACAATTGCTTTTGCTGTGGCTACAGGGTCTGTTTGCTGGGTCATGGCGGTAACTTTCATCTTAATTGGGGTAGGGGAGCGCGCAGGTCGCGCGGCAGAAGCTTTGCACGACAGCGGATGCTGCTGCGTTCATTAAACGTGTTTGAGCGTTTGTCTCATCCAGCCGTGTAGCGGCATCCGCGGCGCGTTTAGTAAGGCTTGGTTCGTCGAGGGTCAGCACGCGGTCATTGGCGAATACATACTCACCCGCAATCATCACTTCACGCAAGCCAGCACCGTTTTCTGCAAACACAATCTGGTCGAGCGGGGTACGCAGTGGCGTATAGTGGCAATAGCCCGCATCCAAGAACAGCATGTCCGCGGCCCATCCTTCGGCGATCATACCAACATTCTTGAGCCCCATAATCCGCGCGCTGCCTGTCGTTGCCATGGCAAAAGCATCACGGGTGGATATCCATTCTTCGCTGTTGCTTGTCTGTGACCGACTTAGCGTCGCCGCAATGCGCATGGCTTCGAACATGGATTGGCCATCACACGTATTCGACGCATCCGTTCCGACCCCCAGGGTCACACCGCGGTCCATAAGCATTCTTACGGGTGCAATGCCAGACCCAAGCCGCAGGTTGCTAAGGGGATTGTGGCTGATACAGGCGTCGCGGGCAGAAAGGATGTCAGCTTCTGATTGCGATAGCCACACACCATGTGCGCCGCTGAATTGCGGGCTTAGCACCTGTATGTGATCCAGATGTGCGGTGAGGCTGGTGCCATATTTCTGATGTGCGATGACCTGTTGCAGTCGCGTTTCAGCCAAATGGGTTTGCAGCGGTATTTCATGCTGTGCGGCAACGTCTGCGCACGAGGTAAGAAAAGCATCTGAACAGTGCAGCGGGATCGTCGGTCCTATCCCGGGTCGGACACGCCCACTTGGTATGGGCCAAGTCGCGAAAGCCTCATTGCATACTGCGATAATGTCTTGCCAGTCCGGCATCGACAGGGCGGCAACGAGGTCACGCAGGGGCTGGTCAAATTGCTCCAGCAGTCCAGGCAAGGCCTGATAGATGGTCTTGTCTGCGATCATAGGGGCAACGACTGCGCGTAAGCCTGCACCTTGATACGCCTCGGCAACCGCATGGATACCTTCAACTGTCGGGCCTGGTAGTTCTATGAACAGGTCAAAGCAACTTGTGCAGCCTTTGCGGATCAACTCAGCTGCCGAAAGTTCTGCTGCGAGGCGCAGATCATCGGTACTGCGTGACGCATTCAGCCAAGCTGATCCCGCAAGGAACGGTTCAAGCGTCATGTCACCAGCGACGCCACCACGCCCAAGCGCACCGTGTGAGTGGGTGTGGCCGTTCACGAGACCGGGAATAATAAGGCGGTCGCTGAGATCAATGCGCTTCGCATCTTCCGGGCTGTCGCCATCTGCGAGTAGGGCCGTAATTATGCCATCCGTCACAAGGATCGAAACGCGCTCGAAGGTTTCATTCTTAACAAGAACGAGCCCACCACTGAGCAATAACCGATGCTTGGACATATAGAGTTCCGCGAACAAGTTGGTGGGAGAAATTTTCAGGTTACCTCACTGCGGCAGGCGATCACCTGCCGCAGTGAGGCTAAGCGTTAGTTAATGGTTGTCTCGAAGCGGCGCTCATCAACCGGAGGAAGGAAGGACCGGTCAAAAATCTCTGAAGCTTCTGGCAGACGCTCCAGATCATAGCCCTTCGCGACGATCTCGATCGAGCGGGTCAGACGCTCGTCTACAAGATCACCCATGCCGATGTCCGTGACTTCAGGGGCGTTCATCAGATTAGTCAGCGCAAATTCCAACCGCGCGCGTTCCAGGTCGGCATCCACCAGATTGTCATATGCCATGATCGCCTCGATCGAACTGTCTTGATTGGCGGACACCTCCATCGTAGCTTTGTTCACCGCGCGCACCAGCCCTGCAACGGCTTCGGGGTTTTCGGCCAGAAGTTCACGCGACACCATCATGCCGTTGGAATACAGGTCCATGCCGTAGTCTTCGAAGTTGAACCAGGTGTAGTCATTGGCCGGGTCTTGGCGGTTTGCGATCAGGTTGAACCAGCTTGTCGAAGTGAATACGAACGCGCCATCGATATCCCCGCGGATCAACATCGGTTCCTGCAGGTTAGGTGCCATGTTTTCTTGGGCGACTTTATCAAGGTCAATGCCATTGATTTCGGCAAAAACAGGGAAGAGCCGTGTCGTCGGCGTGCCCTGAGCGCCCCCAAGTGTCTTGCCTTCGAAATCTTCAGGGTTTTCGATGCCTGCCGTCTTAGGTGTCACAATCGCGAAAGGGGGACGATTCCACAGTTGATAGACCATGACAGGTGCCTCACCCGGGCGTGCCGCAGCATTCTGAATGATTGCGTTGATGTCGCCAAAACCTGCGTCATAGGCACCACCCATGATCCGCGTCACGGTCGCTGCCGAGCCTTCGCCCTGGTCAATAGACACATTCAGCCCTTCGTCTTCAAAGTAACCCTTGTCCAGCGCCAGAAGGAAAGGCGCATCAGAGCCCTGCGTTTTCCAGCCCAGGGTGAACCGGATGTCGGTCATTTCGGCAAACACTGGGGCTGCGCCGGCCATCAGCGCCAAGGTGGCACCCACGAGAACATTCTTCATTTCAGCTTTCCTTATTTCGATGAGGGGAGGGTTGGTTAGGACATTGCGATGTCATTGCCGCGGGTTGCCCATCCTGTGACGCGCCTTTCGAGAAGCGAAAACAGGGAGTAGAGGGCCACACCAAGCAGAGCGAGAATGATCAGACCTGCGAAAACAAGCGACACTTGGAAGTTCGATGAGGCGGTCATCATCACGTTCCCGATCCCGCGGTTGGAGGCCACGGTTTCGGACAGTACGGCACCGACAAAGGACAGCGTGATCGCAACCTTCAGCGCCGCAAAGAAGTAGGGCATAGTGCGCGGCAGCCCGACATTCCACAGAATTTCTCGCTTTGACGCGCCAAGCGTTTTCAGCACGTCTTCAAGGTCGGGTTCTGTTGTCGCAAGTCCAGTGGCGATATTGACCACAATCGGGAAGACGCAAATGACCATTGCGGTTAGTACCGCTGGTGTCGTGCCCGATCCGAACCAGAGCACAAAAATCGGGACTACTGCGACCTTAGGAATGGATGAAAAGCCAACCAGCAGTGGCGAAGCGACGGCGTAGGCGACTTTGGATGTACCCACCATGACACCCAAGGCTGTTCCAATCGCGACACCAAGAACAAAACCGGTGAGCGTTGAATACAACGTCTGGAGGATGTGGGGCACCAAAATCGGGAACTTGATCCACAGCGTCACGAGGATCTCGGACGGGCGCGGCAGAACAAGGTCAGAGACATCCAGCAATACGCAAAGAACCTCCCATATCAGAAAGAAGCCGAAGATCAGGGAAAAGGACAGCATTCTGATGCGATTTTTCTCGGTCATAGCACTCATCCTATTTACGGACCTGTACGATCAGCTCGCGCAGGCCTTGGGTCATTTCGACAAATTCGGGGCTGTAGATCATGCCAATGTCCCGGGGCTGCGGGATGTTGACGGGTTCGTCTGATATGACCCGGCCGGGTCGTGCACTCATCACGCAGATACGTTTTGCCAGAAAGCCGGCTTCGCGAAGATCATGTGTGACCAGTAGCACCGTCGGTTTGCGGTCCAGATACAGGTCCTGAAGGATTTGCCAAAGTTCTTCGCGCGTGAACTGGTCCAGCGCTCCGAAGGGTTCATCAAGCAGCAACAGATCGGGTTCGTGGATGAGGGCGCGACAGAGGTTTGATCGTTGCAACATTCCGCCGGACAACTGCCATGGATAGTGATTAGCAAAATCCTGAAGGCCGACCTGTTTTAGCAAACGATGTACGCGGTCTCGGTAAGCCCCTTTACGATCCTTGTGGAATGTCGCCTTGAATGGAGCCACGATCTTGAGCGGCAGCATCACGTTCTGCTCGATCGTTAGCCACGGCAGCATCGTGGGGTTCTGGAACGCCATACCGATGCGCAGTTGTTTGGCTGAAGCTTCTCGCCCGCCAACAAGGACTACACCAGACGACGGCTGTATCAGATCGCTGACCAAGCGTAGGATAGTAGACTTGCCGCAACCAGACGGGCCGACAAGCGCCACGAAATCACCTGCATCCATTTTCAGAGAGGTCGGTGACAGTGCTGTTACAGCAGCATCTCCCTTGCCGAAAACAACAGACGCCGTCTGTAGTTCCACTGCGTAGCGATATGGCACCGACTCTGCTTGAAGGGGGGTGCCGGTGCTTTGTTCATGATGATTTAATATGTTCATGCAGTCATCAAACTGCAGAGCCGTGAGCCTATAAATGAAATTAAGTAAAAAATTTTAGAATTAAATTACTCCGCTCAAGAAAGAGGCGCGATTTTGGCCGCTGGCGCGAAAAGACAGCACTCAATGTTCCCTTAATGGGGGAATTTAGGCTTCTTTCTCGTTTGATTAATGCCACGCGCCGTTTTTACAGGACAACAGCGCTAATGATTCTGGATGCCGAGATAGCTCAGAATGACGTCCTTGGCGTGTTGCCGACGTTCTTCTTGCCACGCGTCGTCATGGAGGTTCTGGCCGACAACAATGCCAAGAGTGGCAGCGTTGTTCAGGTGGTGGGCTGAAAGGGCGACAATACTAAGATATAGCTGGGCAGGATCAGGCTTTCGACTGAACACTCCGCTTGAATATCCGCGCTCTACGAGATTCCGAATTGCTACGATGAGAGGCTCCGACATGTCACGCATCACCGCTGAACGCGCGATGTACATCCCGTTCAAGGCGTTTTCATTGCGCGTCATTTTGCGGAAATCGGCGTTATTTTTAAAGTAGTCGAAGGTGAATTCTACCAATTCTTTCAACTTCGTCACAGGATCCCCTACGCTAAAATTTAGCTGCGCTTCTTGGTCTCGGATCTGTTGAAAAATGTCTTCAAGAGCCGCGATGTAGAGCTGCTCTTTCCCACCAAAATAATGGTAGATCATACGCGAGTTGCACTTGGCAGCCTTTGTGATGCGATCAATCCGTGCGCCGTGGAAACCGTGTTCGGCAAATTCGTCTATAGCGACAGCCAATATTTCGGCTTGTGTCCGCGTCGCATCGCGACTTCTGAATTTGGGGGATTTTGTTGGGGCGTTAGGACTACCACCACATTTTGCCGCCATAATTTCCCCGTATCGACCGTTGTTCTTATCTACCACATCTTCTCAGGCCATCTAATCGGTTCGAAACCGGATGGTAAAGCTGGCGTGAAAGTCCCTTAAGCTGACGGTGAGCCCAATGAGAGGCGGTAAATTGAAGAGATAATTTGGGGTTCAGATACCGCAAGCCGCCGATATTTTTGCATGCTGAACCCCAGTAGATCGCAAGAAATTATTAAAATCCCAAAGCCATTCCGTCTTTTCTTGAGTCACTACCACCTGTCAGCAAGCCTGTATCTGGGTCGATATAGATTGCCTGGCTCCCACCTATCGGGGATTCTTGTAAGGCCAGCACGTGCCCGCGCGCCGTCAAATCTTCGCGCACCTCCAAGGCAACACTTGGTTCAATATCCAGCACTCCATCATGCGCAAAGCTGCGCGGTGCATCCATTGCTTCTTGTATGTCCATTCCCAAGTCCAGCACGCCAGACAAAAAGGCAGCGTGGCCAGCCGCTTGATAATGCCCGCCCATGACGCCGAAGGGCATCACGGCGACACCATCTTTGCAAAGCATTCCTGGGATGATCGTGTGCATGGGGCGTTTGCGTGGCGCAATGGCATTGGGATGGCCTTCATTAAGCCGGAACGACGCACCCCGAGAGTGAAAAAGAACACCTGTGGTTGGATCTAAGCGCGTCGAGCCAAAACCGTGGAAGATTGAATTGATGAAAGACAGCGCATTTCCCTGTGCGTCAACGACGCTGAGATAGATCGTATCTTTATGCTCTGGCTCATTCCAAAGCGTAGGGGGCATAGCGCGGCGCATGTCGACCCGCGCGGCCAGTGCGTCTACGACCTCGTCAGACAAAAGTGTTTCGACAACATCTGGGCAGTCTGCAGGATCAGCGATCAAAGCATCGCGGTGATGGTATCCAAGCTTAGTTGCCTCAGCGTGCAGATGGATGCGGTCAGCGTCGGAAAGCCCCTTACCCATGTCAAAGCGTGACAAAATGCGTAAAATGAGAAGGGCCGCCAAGCCTTGCCCGTTCGGTGGACATTCAAAGACATCATGATCTCCGTAACGCGATGAAATCGGTTCAACCCAGTGCGCTTGATCCCGACCTTCGTGGAAATCCGCTTCGGTGTGCAGCCCACCAAGAGATTGCAGATGTGCCGCCATTTTCGCTGCAACGTCACCTTCATAGAATCCTGCAGCGCCTTTTTTTGCTATGATCCGCAGACTTTCGGCGAGCAAGGGTTGTGCGTGCATGTCGCCCGCTTTCGGCGCTTTACCGTCGGGCAGAAACAGCTTTGCTGCATGTTCGTCGCCTGCAACTAAATCTGCGTTCGCAGCCCAATCCATCGCGACGCGCGGTGTTACAGGGTAGCCGTTTTCGGCGTATTTTATCGCGCGTGCGAATAACTGGTCCATTGGCAAAGAGCCATGATCCTTGTGCAACAGGCACCAGCCCGAAATGGCACCTGGGATCGTGACCGAATGTGGACTTGTTTGGGGGATCTCATCCGTGAGATCTGCATTTCTTAGAGCTTCGACCGTTGCAGCAGCTGGCGCGCGTCCCGACCCATTCAGGGCCTTCACCTTACCGCCTTTTGGCGCATAAAGCGCAAAGCAGTCTCCACCTATACCCGTCATCAAAGGGTCGACGACACACTGCACAGCCACTGCCGCAATCGCCGCATCTACTGCATTGCCCCCTTTGGTCAGGATCTCATGGCCGGCTGAGGTTGATAACGGGTGAGAGGTTGCGATCATCGCTGAGGACGCGAGCGTACTGGGGCGGCGAGCAGAGAAGAAGTCAAACATTTCGGGTTTCCTGTAGTTAGCACCACTTGCCATGGGCTCGCGATGATCTTGTGTTAGCTGAAGAGGAACGACTATTTTGAGACCAGTGGATGCAGACACGCGACTGCGCGTTGAGGGCTGAGCTTTCCCAACTGCGGATCCTTCAGTCGGCAATCGTTCTGCGCGCTTGGGCAACGTGTCGAAAAACGGCACCCTTCTGGCAAGTTGAGAGGGCTTGGGATCTCCCCGGGCAATGGTTCTGAAAGCGGCTCAAAAAATTTGGGTGCAGCGGCACGAAGAGCCGCAGAGTAGGGATGAGATGGCGCATTAAGAACAGCGTCGGTCGGGCCAGTTTCGACGATACGGCCAAGATACATGATCGCGATTTCTTCGCAAAGGAAGCTCGCGACTCCAAGGTCGTGCGTAATGAAGATGAGCGTCAGGCCCATGTCTCGCTGTAACGACTGCAGTAGAATTAATAGCTGTGCTTGCGTCGACACGTCGAGCCCTGAAACAGCTTCGTCTGCAACCAGCACTGTAGGCTCCGATGCCAATGCGCGCGCGATAGCCACGCGTCGCACCTGTCCTCCTGACAACCCCGATGGATAGCGCTCAGCAGCGTCTGCAGGCAATCCGACCCTATCAAGCAGTTGCGCAACACGTGAGGCTTCGTCTTCGCGCGATACGATATTGAAGTGCCGAAGCGGTTCTGCAATCAGCGCGCCAATCGTCATACGAGGGTCGAGTGACCCACGCGCATCTTGATAGACCATCGCAACATCGCGTGCAAAGTCGATACCAGTCGCGCGTCCTTCCAGAATGGGTTTGCTGTTATAAAGCGCACGCCCCCCGCTTGGTCGGTCCAGCCCCAGCAGGACCCGAAGCAGGGTAGACTTACCCGAACCGCTTTCTCCGACGACTGCAAGGGACGTGCCTTTGCGAATATTAAGCCTCACCCCATCCAAAGCACGAAGACCTACCGTTTCGCGGCTAAAGATGGAGCGCCCTGGTTTGGGGACTTCGAACACCTGCTCAACCTCGATCAGCTCGAAGATGGGTTGCTCGGGGACAGTCGTATTGGTTTCGGCTAAGGTTTGCACAGTCATTCGGGGTTCCAACACGCAATATGGTGATCAAGCGAGCCTGTCGCGGTCTGCTGGGCTGGCACAAGAGGGGGTGCTTCGTCCGCGCATCGCGTCACTGCGCGTGGACAGCGCGTGCAAAACCGGCAGCCGTTAGGCATTTGCCCGTGAGACGGCACAGTTCCTTCGGGAACAGGTAAGTCTTTGGTACCGATTTCGAGCACACAGGATTTTAGTTGCTTAGTGTAGGGATGGCGATGTCGTTCAAGTACATCGCGTGCTGGGCCGCTTTCGACGACTTGTCCCGCATAGAGCACCGCGATCCTATCACAAGCCTGACTGGCAAGGGCCAGATCGTGCAGCACAAACACACAACTTGCGCCACGTTCACGGGTCAGTTGCAGGATCAGTCGGACAATTTGTGCTTGAATCGTGACATCCAGAGCCGAAGTCGGCTCGTCAGCCAAAAGCAAATCCGGACTACCTGCCAATGCGATAGCAACCATGACCCGTTGCTGCATGCCTCCTGATAATTGGTGCGGGAAGGCAGACATTCTGCCTTCGGGGTCATTGATGCCAACAGAGGCAAATAGCGCAACCGCTTGTTTTCGGGCGTCAGCCTTCGATAGCCCGTGGATGCGATGTAAGGTCGTGCTCAGCTGACGTCCGACTGTGTATGACGGGTTCAACGCAGTACCTGCATCTTGGAAGATCATAGACAAACGTCGGCCGCGAAGCTTCACCATCTTTCGCTCAGATAGCGTGAGAAGGTCACCTTCGCCAATCAAGGTAGCGCTTCCGCTGACCCTCGTATTTTCAAGCAAGCGCATGATCGCAGTGGCGATAGTCGATTTTCCAGCACCGCTTTCGCCGACCAAAGCCATTGTCTCTCCCTGTCCAAGGGCAAGCGTGACACGATCCAAGATTTTAGCGGCACCTCGAAAGACGGTGAGGTCCTTGATCGACAAGACATGATTCACGGTCATATCGCTCATGACTCTCTCCGTAGTTTGGGATCGAATTCTTCGCGCACTCCGTCGCCGACTATCGACAGGGCGATCAGCAAAAGAGCCAGAGCAAAACCTGGCATCGCAGACATCCAAGGTGCAAAGCTGACAAAATCGCGTCCTTCAGCGATCATGAGGCCCCAATCAGGTGTCGGGGGCGTGACGCCGATGCCCAAAAACGAAAGGGATGAAGAAACCAGAATGGCCTCTGAGACGCGTATTGTGACCTGAACGGCCAACGGGAAAATTACATTTGGTAAAACATGACGTAAAATCACACGGAGGTATGAAATGGACATCAGTTGCGCAGCCTCGATGAAAAGCTGAACGCGTACCTGCATCACGTCACTGCGCACCGTTCGCGCAAAAGGCCCTATCATGGAAAGGCCAACTGCGATGACGACCTTGTCTACACCTTGCCCCAGGATCGCGATGAATGCGACGGCGAGGATCAGCGACGGCAATGCAAGGATGGCGTCGATCAACCGCATCAGGCCCCATTCTGCCCACCCACCCGAAAGACCTGCGGCGAGCCCGATGATCAGCCCGCCAACGGCACCAATCATGACAGAGAAAATGCCGATAATAAGCGCATATCGTGCGCCGTATATGACCCGCGACAGGATATCTTGGCCGTAGCTATCTGTGCCCATCCAATGCACCACAGTGGGTGCTTTCATCATGACGTTAAAGTCCTGCTTAATGGGATCGAACGGGGCGACATAGGGCGCGAAAATCGCGGCCAGCACATAAGCTGCTGCAACAAGCAAAGCTGCGGTGAAGAAAGGCCGCCGTATGAAAACAGATCGACGGGATTTCGCAGCGGGTGAAGGGGTGTCCACAATCGGAACCGCGGCGACGCCCTTGGTCATTTGAACGCTCATTTTCTGGTCCTCAGTCGTGGATCAAGGAAGGGGTAGGACAGATCGACCAGCAGGTTGACGCCGATGAACAAAACCGCCGTCATCATAACGCCGGCCTGAACCACGAGGTACTCACGCCCCAGAACAGCAGAGGTTAGCATTTGGCCAACGCCAGGTAAGTTGAAAACTGTTTCTGTAAGGACAGTCCCTTGCAGCAGCACACCCAGTTGCAAGCCAAGAATTGTAACAAGCGGCATGGCGATGTTGCGCACACCATGCACCCAGACGACGCGCCAATTGGGTTCACCGCGTGCGCGAGCCGCTGCAATATAAGGTTGCTCCAACACTTCGATCAGTGTCGCGCGGGTAAGGCGGGTAATCATCGCGATGAAGTAGGTCGAAAGCGTAAGGCCGGGCAGGATCATGTGGTAAATGCCCAGCCAGAAGTTCTCCCACGGAGAGACGTAGCCCATGACCGGAAAAAGTTGGAGCTTCACCGCGAAGAACCAGATCAGCAAGATGCCCAGAAGAAACGAAGGAAACGCCGTGCCGGTCAGGGCAAGTACAGCCGATCCAGCATCAAATATCGTGTCCTTCTTTATGGCTGACAATACGCCTAAAGGAACACCAACAAGAATTGCGAAAAGAAGCGAAAAGGAGGCGAGGGTCAGCGTGACAGGCAACGCCTCCTTAAAGGCATAGGTGAAAATCTCTGCGCGCGCGACATAGGATGTTCCCCAATCGCCCTGCACAAACTGGATCGCCCAATTCGCGTACTGGACAAGGAATGGTTGATCCAACCCCAGTTCGGCTCTTAGTGAATCGTAGCTCGCTTGAGAGAACTCTGACCCGAGCATGATCTGAATTGGATCGCCCGGTGCCAGCTTCAAAAGTCCGAAGCTGGCGACCGACACGACGAATAAGACAACGAATGTCTGCGCGATTTTCCCCAGTGCCTTACCGAGCATCAGCCAATACTCACAGTGTGTAGGTTCACAAGGTCAGCTGGGATATATTGGAACCCCTTAACTTTGGTAGAGAAGACTTTGTAAATCGGCATGTGGGCCATGACAGCGATGCCGGCTTCGTCCATCAGCAAGTCTTCTGCCTTGTTGTACAAAACGCGTCGTGCTGCTGGATCCAACTCGACCTGAGCTTGTGCGCAAAGGTCGTCAAAGTCGGTGTTCACCCAACCGCCAAAGTTCCATGCCCCGTCCGATTTAAATTCGGGATAAAGTGTTTCATCAGGGTCCAGGTCGGCAACCCATTCAAAGTCATAGAGGTCAAAATCGGAGGCGTTGCGGCGCTTCACCCAAGTTGCAGGCTCCACAAGCTCCAGCTTTGCTTTAATGCCAATTTCGGCCAGCATCGGGGCGACAGTTTGAGCCACTCGTGTACCAACAGGACCGCGTTCTGCCATCATATAGACGGCTTCCACCTCACCTTGGTTAGCCGCCTTGGCGCGGAAGGACTTGGCCTTTTCCAGATCATACCACTGACCGCGGCCGCTGGACGCAATGTCAGGATCAAAGAAGTCGGTCATCGGAGGCGAAATAGGCGTATACGCTTTCTGCGCACGACCAAAGTACGCCTGTTTCACGAGGGTATCTCGATCCAGAGCCCAAGCAACAGCGCGACGCAGATTAACGTCGTCAAATGGACCGCGTTTGCAGTTCATCCCGACAAAGGTGTAGTTCCCCTCGATCTCTCCGTACAGGTTCGCATTCGGGAAAGCTTCGACCTGATCGACGAGCTGCATCGGGCAATCGGTCATGCCGTCGATTTGGCCGGACATTAACGCCGCAAGCGCAGTCGAGGCCTCGTTCATCAGAACAAATGTCGCACGCTCAAGCTTTGGCAATCCAGGTTCGAAATAATCGGGGTTTGCTTCCAGTTCGATTGCGTCGTTTTCTTTCCAGGAAACAAACTTGAACGGGCCTGTTCCAACAGGATTCCGCCCATAGTCGGCACCATACTTCTGTACGGCAGCGGGACTAACGATCGTGCCCGCACGTCCGGTCGAACCGTTCAGCGCGACGGGCAAGAAAGCGTATGGTTGCGAGAATGTTAGCTTCACGGTCAGCGGGTCGACGACCTCGATATTGTCCAGCAGAGCTAATTTCCACGCGTGTGGTGACTTGGGTTCCCCTTCTTTGACACGCAGTAGCGAGAATTTGACGGCTTCAGCATCACAGGGTGTCCCATCGTGGAACTTGACGCCACCACGCAGCTTGAAGACGTGAACTTTGTCATCCTCGATGTCCCAGCTCTCTGCCAAGTCGGGTTCGAACGTGACGTTCTTGCCATCGTAGGCGATTTTGAGAAGACCGTTGTGGATATTGTTGATGATCTGAATGGACGACAGAAACCCAGTGAAGTGGGGATCCAAGGTATCAATGACCTTGATGGACGCGATTTTGATGTGACCGCTTTGTTGTGCACGTACAAGAGACGGTGCGCCGGCGGTTGCAGCTGTTAGAATGCCTGCACCAAGGCCCTTAAGTACTGTTCTACGTCCGAAGCGTGCGGACAGACGTTCGGCAAGAACTTTTTTGTGATCGATCGGTTTCATATTTTGTTTTCCCTGTTGGCATTGTCTCCTCCCTTGATCGTTTTGACCGACAAGTATTTGCGCTGGGTTTGTCCCAGTTCGCCGGCCTCGCGTCGGTTTTGAGGCATTCTGATACCGAACTCTCCGGGTTGTTCGGCATCATGTGATTAAAGCTTGCAAGCACATGTATACAAATGGAAGCTAAAAGAGCACAAAGCGACGGGATTGGATGGCTGATGATTATTCGTGCAGCAGATTGCATCTTTGAAAGCCTGATAGAGACTATTATGGTCGGCGAATTGGCCGCGGGCGAACCACTTGTCGAAAAGTCACTGGCCGAAAAATTCGGTGTATCGCGTACTCCGGTAAGGGAAGCCTTGCATCGGCTGGCCCAAGCAGGCCTCGCCGAGCGTGGATCCCGGCGCGCCTACTTTGTACGCGAGATGGCACCCGAAGACCTTTCTGAACTATTCGAAGCCACTGGAGTGTCAACGGCGGAGTAAAATTCGGCCATTGTGGCGGAGCAAAAGTCGGCCAGTTTGGGGCGAGCGCCTTGGAGCGTGCGGCCCTCATATAGCAAGCCCGGTCCAAGGCGCATTGGCCGTCAGGCCAATTCTGTGAGGTTCATTTGTTAGCGGCGGCGAGGCGGGCGCGGCTTTGATTGAGGCGGTAGCTTTCGCCGTTCATCTCGAGGATGTTGACGTGGTGTGTCAGCCGGTCCAGCAGCGCGCCGGTCAGGCGTTCGGTGCTGAAGGTTTCGGTCCACTCCTCGAAGGGCAGGTTGCTTGTGATCAGGGTCGACCCTCGCTCGTAGCGCTGTGAGATCAGCTCGAACAGAAGCTCGGCGCCGGTTTTGCTCAAGGGGACGAATCCCAGCTCGTCGATGATCAGCAGTTTGACCTTGGCGAGTTTGCGCTGGAGTTGCAGGAGGCGTTTTTCGTCGCGGGCCTCCATCATCTCGTGCACGAGGGCTGCGGCGGTCACGAAGGCGACAGGCAATCCTTTCTGGCAGGCAGCCAGTCCCAGCCCGAGGGCGACATGGGTCTTGCCGGTGCCGGAGGGACCGAGCGCGATCACATTCTCCTTGCGTTCGATCCATTCGCAGCGCGCCAGCTCCAGCACCATCATCTTGTTGAGCGACGGGATCGCCTTGAAGTCGAAGCTGTCCAGGCTTTTGATGGTCGAAAACTTTGCGGCCTTGATCCGGCGTTCCACCATGCGCCGTTCCCGGTCGATCAGTTCCAGCTCGGTCAGCCGGGCCAGGTAACGCACGTGATCTACGCCTTCAGCGGCGCAGATACGGGCCTGCTTGTCATGTTCATGCAAGAACGTGGGCAGCCGAAGCGTTTTGAGATGGTGGGCCAGC
This sequence comes from Sulfitobacter sp. SK025, assembly GCF_003352105.1. Classification (NCBI taxonomy): domain Bacteria; kingdom Pseudomonadati; phylum Pseudomonadota; class Alphaproteobacteria; order Rhodobacterales; family Roseobacteraceae; genus Sulfitobacter; species Sulfitobacter sp. SK025. Next base: position 1,125,702 of record NZ_CP025808.1, read on the forward strand.
AGCAGTTCGGGTGCATCCGTCATGCCCCACCTCCTGCCAGCAGGCTCATGTAGGATGCGGCGGAGGTGGTGGTGATGTTGGTTCTGGGCAGGAAGGGATAGACATCCAGATCCAGCCTCGGAGGCCTTTGCTCGACCCTGCACAAGATCAGGTGCTTGATTGCATCGAAGCTGACCGCTCCCATTCGCAGGGCATCTTTGACGGCAAGATGCAGCACGTCAATCTCGAAGCGCTCCAGAAGGCGCAGGACCTGCACATACTCGCGCTTGCCGGCCTTTCCCTGCCGGGCTTCCAGCAGTCGGCGCAGGGTTTTGAACGCTTCGGGCAACTCCCAGCCCTGCAGAGGCGCGGCCTGATCGAAGGACATGATCTTGCGTTCGATCAGCGCCAGGTAATGCAGTGGATCAAACACCATGTCGCCGGTGTCATAGGAGCGCGAATGCTCAGCGATCACCTCGGCGCCGCAGCCGATAACAACCCGGGTCACGAAGCCCTTGATCCAGACCGCACGGTGGCCGTAGGCAACCGGCACCGAGTAATCATTGCCGCGATAACGCACCACCGATGTCGATGTGACCTGGCCACTTTGCAACTCACAAGCCTCAAAGGGGGTGCCGGGCAAATCCCGCATCGCCGCGAGATCGGCCTTCAGCCGTTCCCTGATGCTGACCTTGTGGCCACGCAGAACATCACCCTGGCGCTTGCGGCACTGCTCTTCCAGGTGAGCGTTGAACGCGTGCCAGTCCGGAAAGGACGGGATCGGCACCATGAAGTTGCGACGTCCGTAGCCGACCAGCCCCTCCACGGCCCCTTTGTCATTGCCCTTGCCGGGACGGCCATAGCGGTCCCGAATCACGTAATGCGACAACATCGCGCTGAACCGCTGGGTTCTTTGCCGGGAGCCATCCGGCAGAATCCGGGCTACCAGGCAGCGGTCATTGTCATAAAGAACCGACTGGGGAACCGCGCCGAAGAACGCAAAGGCATGGACATGGCCGTCAAGCCACGCCTCGGTATTGGCCGCAGGATAGGCCCGGATGTAGCATGCGTCGCTGTGCGGCAGATCGAGGGCAAAGAAGTGTGCCTTCTGCTCGACGCCGCCGATCACGACAAGCGCTTCACCAAAATCGGCCTGTGCATGACCGGGCGGATGGCTCAGCGGCACGAACATCTCCTTGCCGGTCCGCTTCCGGTCTCGAACGTAATCCTTGACGATGGTGTAGCTGCCATCAAAACCGCACTCGTCCCGCAACCGCTCGAAAATACGCTTGGCGGTGTGACGCTGCTTGCGAGGGCGGCTCCTGTCTTCAGCAAGCCATTGGTCCATCTGGCTGGTGAACGCATCCAGCTTCGGGCGCCTGATCGGCGCTGTCCGCCGATATCCAGGCGGTTCCGAATAGGCCAACATCTTCGCAACACTGTCCCGGCTGATCCCAAAATCCCGGGCAATCTGACGCCCGCTCAATCCATCCTGGAAATGAGCGTGACGCACCTTCAAATACAAGTCCACGGTGTATATCCCCAAGCCCTCCCGAAATCCGAAAGGGCAAAAGTGGACGACTTTTACGCCGCCCGCGACAACACTATGCCGTCGCTACCGTGGCCGAGTATTGCTCCGCCGTTCACAGGCGGAATGTCCGCTTCGGCGTTGAGGCAAGGGTGCTTTCGCGCATGCAGCGAATGTCTGGTTCCCGCCGTCATCGTCATCGTCCTCCGCCTTTGCCCTTTCGCTTTACCCAAGCTTATGCAGTTCTTGCGCATCTCCAGGGACAACAGGTGAAATTTTTCGTCCAGTTCGCTCCTGATAGGTGAAGACACGGTCCATGTAGCCAACGCATCTCAGCCCCTTCCTATTCTCAATGTGTTCCTGCAACTGTTCGTCAGTCACATCATCATACTCTGGCATGTCTGGCAGCTTGATAGCGGTCGGCAGAGATAGCCCCATTACGGCCTCCGAGGCCTCTGCCATGACGTTCCTTAGTTCAGCCACCTTCATATGATCTATGATATAGCTGTCATGAACCGACAGGATCGGGATGCCTTGCTTGGTAAAGTGGCGATGGACATGGGCGGTGATCTGACTGTCCAAGTACATGAGATGAATGCCACGATCAGTGAACAGGTGGTCGGCTAAAAGCGGGTGCTTTTCGAGGAACACAGCGAGCAGCTTATCTAATTCCTCGTTCTTCATTCTTTTCCTCGGTGCGCGCTAGGAAAACTCTCTCTGAAGGCGCGATAAGCTGATGATTTTTCCTTTGCATTGATTGCAGTAAGGACCAATTGCTTCACAAGCTTTCGTGTCAGTTCAGGTGGATAAGCCTGAAATAACGTTAGAGGGACATCATAGGGATCACCCTTCAGTTCCATCCCAGCTTTGGCATAAAGCATAGCCACATGTAGGCCCTTAAAATCGACCTCGATTGTGGGCTGATCATCAATAAAAATCTTCGAGCGCCAGTCACCATTAACCCGTTGCCACCATCCACCATAGAACCTCCCATTCATTTCCCAGTTACTACGACTGAAGACACGCCGGGATCGCGCAGTATCAGCGTTGATATGAACGTGTGACGCTTCAAGTTCTGGGTGCACTTCGATGACCGGCTTATCCAGTGTGGCAATGTCGATGAAAGATGCGGCCAGAAGGTCGTTGTACGCCTTGAGTTCTTCGCGCATCGCAATCGTTTCTGCGATATCGACATACTCAACCTCTTTACCGACTTTGTTTGCCTCCTTGGCATCCCTAAGGATGATAATTTCTTCCCCCTCGAAGCGGGTCACGTCATCCCGAATGAACTTGGCTTCTCGGAACTTGGTCTGGAGTTCTCCGGAGGCCCTAATTCTGGTCGTTCTGTTCCCTCTTGCACCCGGACCTGCGTAGCTGCCTTTCGCTAAATCCAACAGGCCAGCAGCGTCGAGAGCTTTTATGATCGGTATCAGGCTTTTTGAAAGATGCAGTGCGTTGTAGCGAGAGTTGGTTTTCCATGCGTTGGGTGACATGGAGACGCCAATACTTAACTCAGGATCATCTAGCCAAGCTACATACAGGTCCAGAATTAGGACCCTCAGCTGCTTCTTAAATGGAGTCTTCGGTTTTGGCCCAGTCCTAGCGTTCCCTCCGGCCTCCCCAGTAATCGTCTCTGGCAAATAGCCCTCCCAGAGATCATCTACCAATGCCTTAACCTCAGGATGATCTGACCACCTGTGGACGTCGATCGGGCGTGAGTACGTGGGGTCTTGGATCTCTGTCATGGGGCCTGCTTATTTTCCTTATGGTTGATAGCAACAAAAGCGATAAGGCAGGAGGATACTAGCCCTAATACTAGGGCCCAGGTTAGGTTTCCCCTCTTAGGGATACCCACTTAGGACCTCTACCTCTCTTTCTTCTTCGTAAGCGATGCACCGACCCCACCTTCCTTGTAAGCCCCTGATCTGAGATTCAGCCCTTACGGATGGATTATCAGGGAGTTTCTCCATGGAGCGCTCAACGGAGCTTCTCAGTAACATTGATTTGGTTGTGGGCCCGCGTGGTCACCGCCGGTGGCCGGATGCGGTGAAGGCGCAAATTGTGGCCGAGACGCTGGTGGAGGGTGCCTCGGTGGACGCAGTTGCTCGGCGGTATGACATGCGGGCCAATCATTTGTCGGAATGGCGGCGGATGGCGCGGGAGGGCAAGCTGGTTCTGCCTGCCTTGGCTGAAGAACCGAGCTTTGCAGCGCTGGTTGTGCGCGAGGATGTCGATGTGGCACCTGAACCTGCGCAGCTGTCGCCGTTGGATCTGATCTGTGGTGCTGTCACCGTGCGATTGGATGCAAGAACATCAGCGGCGCGCATTGCCGAGATTGCTCGCGCCTTGAATGCGCCCTCATGATGTTCCCTTCAAACCGGGTGCGGATCGTTGTGGCGACCAAGCCGGTAGACTTCCGCAAAGGTCATGACGGTCTGGCAGCGCTTGTCAAAAACGAGTTACGCAAAGACCCCTTCACGGGGACCGTATTTGTTTTCCGCTCGAAACGGGAAGATCGGCTGAAGCTGTTGTATTGGGACGGCACCGGGCTGGTCATGGCTTACAAGAGGCTGGAGGAGCATATCTTCACCTGGCCCGCCATCAAAGATGGCTTGATGGCGCTGAACCACGCCCAGTTTGAAGCGCTATTCTCAGGATTGGACTGGCGGAAAGTAAGGGCTTTGTCCGCGCGTCCGCCGACTGCGGCAGAATGAATCAGGCCGTCTTTTGCAGGGGTATTGAGGTGCAGGAAATGGTAGTCATTCCCCATGTCAAAACCTGCCGAGCTCCCTAATGATATTGAGGCCCTGAAGGCGCTGCTTGCCGCCTCAGAGGACCGCAATCTGCGCAAGCAGGATCGTATCGATCAGTTGGAGAAACTGGTTGCTGACTTCAAGCGTGCGCTGTTTGGCGCACGCTCTGAGAAGGCCGATCCCGAGCAGTTTGAGCTGGCGCTGGAAGACATCGAAACGGCGATGGCGGCGGTCCACGCTGAAGATGACGCCGTGGATCCACCTGCATCGCGCCCGACAAAACCGCGCAATACCAACCGTGGCTCACTCCCCAAACATTTACTGCGTATTGAAGAAGTGATTGCGCCCGATAGCATGACCTGCGGCTGCGGTGCTGAGCGCCATATGATTGGTGAGGATACGTCTGAACGATTGGACATCATCCCCGCTCAGTTCCGTGTGATCGTTACCCGCCGCCCAAAGTATGCATGTCGGTCCTGCACCAATGGGGTTGTTCAGGCACCCGCACCCGCCCGGCTTATCCCTGGTGGTATGCCGACAGAGGCAACGGTGGCGCATGTTCTTGTCAGCAAATACGCAGATCACTTGCCGTTGTATCGCCAAGCACAGATTTACAGCCGTCAAGGCATTGATCTGGATCGCTCCACCCTTGCAGGATGGGTCGGCAAGGCAGCCTATGAACTCCGTCCTGTCTTCGATGCGTTAATGGCTGATCTGAAAAGCTCAACCAAATTGTTCATGGATGAAACAAGAGCACCAGTGCTTGATCCTGGCAAACGTAAAACCAAAACTGGTTACTTCTGGGCACTGGCCCGCGATGATAGGGCTTGGTGTGGAGCGGCTCCACCGGGCGTTGCCTTTACATATGCGCCCGGGCGTTCCGGCCAATATGCAGATGACATTTTGAAAGGCTTCTCTGGCATCCTCCAAGTGGACGGATATGCCGGGTATAACCGCTTACTCAAACGCGCCGATGACAATGTCGACTTGGCCTACTGCTGGGCCCACGCACGCCGCAAACTGCACGAAGTTGCACAATCTGGCACTGCCCCCATCGCCGAAGACGGGCTGAAACAGATCGCTGCGCTCTTGTAGAGCGAAGGAAATGCTGGCAGAAACAGGGCTTTTAATCCGGAAGAGCCATGATGTGCCCGGAAGATGCCGGATGACTATCCAGCCTTAAAAATATAGCGATTGATGCGAAATCACCCAAAAACACGTGATTGTCGCGCTGCCAAATAAGCTTCGCACCTAAGGTGCAGAAACCAATGGCCAGAAAATGTAGTCCATAAAAATAAGGGATTCGGTGTCGCAAGGTGGGACGGCGACGGCGGCTAACAGCAAAGGCGTCCCACCTTGTTCAAACCCCTTTTAAACATAGCTTTAACAACGATCGAAGTTCGGACGGTTCAAATAAAGGTGGGACGCTTTGGGTCGATCATTTCCCAGTCAAACTTGCATCGAATTCTCAGGTAATCTTTGTAGGTTGCTCAGGTCACCAAGGCAGGTTCGTCTGTCCATCGGCGATTGTGCCCTCTACGGATCCGACTGTCTTCAGGTAGGCCCGCGTCATCAGCTTAGGTGCTTCTGGATGATCGCTGGCGTGAATAAGGTAGAATGATCTCTTCTTGCCAGTGTCGTTCTGGAAGATGGGAAAAGCGTTGACGTGCTTGTATCCGAGCTCAAAGCTGAACCGGGCCGCCACTTGATCGACCATCCCGATCTGGGTCAGGTTCTTCAGCGAGGTCCACTCCGGCCCTCCCCACCACCTATCAATTTCTGCGATCCGGTCGGGCGTTTTGGATTGCGTCAGCGATCGGTGTAGCCATGAAGCGCCGAGAAAATACATCAGCTCAATCTTGGTGCGACCGCCTCGATTGGCTAAAGCCTTGACGGTAGACCAATGGCACTCGGTATTTCGTTGATCCAACAGCGCGAAGATCGCAGCCCGTGGCGTAAAGCGGTCGCTCTTTAGTATGTCGTGGACAATCTCATTGAAGTCACCTTCGTGTACAAAGACCCTTCTTGAACGAGGTTCCCGGTGATGCTCCGCCTTCAGAGTTCTGAGCTGCTTTATACCCGCGGGATCGATGTCGCACAGCCAGAAATTTCTGATCCGCTTAGGTTCAACTTCCAATACGCGCCGCGCTGTCCAAGCCTCTTCGTGGCCACGGCTTTGCGGCGCGGCAAAGCCGTCAATGTACATGCCACCGTTCGTCACTCGTTGAAAATTGGACAAATACTCAGCGATAAGCTTGCTCTTCGAATTTGTCTGGCTAGGCGGCGGGCCGACGCCCCTTTCAGGAATCCTTCCGCCCTCGAAGACGAACACGCTCTTCGGGGCCTTCCCACCTAGCAGATCAACGGGGAAGAGTTCTGGCTGTTCTGAACTCAGGTCGCGGCCCTCTGTGGCAATTGATCCCACTCCTGACCGTCCAGTTTTCTACCCGCGAGCTTCTTGCCGATACGGATCATCTCTGTACCGTCAGCGGCCTTCGCTGTTGCCGTGCGTTTAGCGGTAAGCAGATTGATGCCGTCACCAGGAGCCCAGTCGCCCCACTGCTTGAAGTGGAATGCGACCTCTTGTTCCATGCACTGAGCATGTAGATCGCGGAACCACAGCGGTGAAGCTGGACGTGCCTTTGGGCCACTTTCGCCGCCGGTGATGACCCAGTCGATTGTGGAGCCAAGCCATTTCTTCAAATCAAGTGGTCCGAGCAACGGCTCTGCCGAGATAAACCGGACCTTGGCAGGAATGCTCTCCAAATACGGCAACAGCTCATCTGCACGGGTCTGCAGCTCAACGGTTGTTCCAAGCCAGACGTTGTCGGGCCAGTTGTCCGTCCACCGCGCAAGGCGTGCGACATTCTGTGGACGCTTCGTGAGAAGGAGCCAGTCAAGATTGGGTGTTGCTTCGATCAGATCAAAGAGCCGATCCCGCGTCTCGAGCAGTTCGTCGCGGTCCTCGAACACATCCGCCATGGAGGCACAAAACACGCGCGGACGCTCGTCTGCACCTTCTGCATCCCGGTTCCATTTCAAGGGCTGTCTCCAGTGATTGTCACTGAGAAAACGGCGCTCGGGCTTTGGCCCCCAAACATTCTGACCAACACGCTTTGCCCATGCCTCGGCATAGCAATGCTTGCAGGCCTCCGATACCTTGGTGCAGCCCCACCAGGGATTGAACGTATGTGTCGTCCATTCGATCTTTGAATTCGCGCCCATGATGTTCTCCTTTACGAAAGTTCTCGCATAGATATCATTGGCTGGGAACCCACCGTTAATTGTCCGCAAAGGAATCGCAATGCAGAAAATCGACCCAAACCCGATCGAGACATTTGAATGCAAGGACCAGGACGGAATTTCTGTAACCGTAGGCAAGCATGAAGTTAACAATGAGAGCAATTCGGTGCTTGACGATAAAGTCCGCACGTCCAGCGCGGGATATACCTTTCTGATGAATGGCCACGAGGTCGTTCAAATTGATGAGCAGACATTTAGGGTGCCTAAGACTGATCAGATTTTGAAGATCCAGGCCTGATTGACGGCGAAGAACATCATGTTTTCGCGAGGGCAAGCATCCAAATCGTTAGCTGTGCAGCGCCATCTGATGTATGCATAACCCAGCATTATATGGGTTTTCAGTTATGTTAGACGGCAGTGTACAGCGGCATAAACTGCACGCAAATTGGCAGCGATTTACAAATTACATTGAAGAACAACGGCTTGCTGTGCTGGAAACGCGCATTGAGCGCAGAAAGCGCATATTGGCCGACGATGTGGCCGAGCGGCGCAGGATCATGATGCGGGCGATCCGTAGGATGCGCCGGGCTGAGGGAAAAACTTAGGCCGCTGCCGGTTTCTCAATCTTCACAGCCGTTCCAGACGCTACCAGCATAACCATGCTCCAGCCGCCGTCGCCGATCTGCACGTAGTCCAGGTCAACGGCCACGACTGCGTCTGCACCAAGCAGGGACGCTTCCTGCTTCAGCTCATAGAGGTGGTGGATTTTGAAAAGCGCTCTTTTGGCATTCGGTTCCTCCACGCATCCAGTATTCGGTCCAGTTCCGGTATGTGTCGCGAGCAGATTTTATCCCATATGGCGCTTTGATCGAAACTCTCGTGTTTGATCCTTCCCTCTCTATGCGGGTGAGGGAAATCGTAATCGGATTAAATGCCGCAATACCTTGCCTGATCTCGGCATATCCGAGTTCGTTGTAAAGCTGACCATCCAAAGTAACTGCTCCAGTACCGCCGATGAAAACCGTGCCAGGCTTTAAACAGATGCGCATAGTTCTCAGCGCCCTTGCGTAGGTGGCCTGATAGTTGCCAGAGATCAAAAACTGCTTCTCGAACGGTGCACTTTCGACCGATGCGGTGTCTTGGCAACCAGATAGAATAAATAATGCGGTCATACCGGCTATAAGTGACTTCAGCATAAGCAATCTTTCTCAAATCCAATTGTGTTTAAATGTAGGGTGCGCTTGCCCTGCCTGGCGAGGCTTCTGCCTTCGCGCGTCGTGACTGTGTCCAGACCATGCGAGGGATCCGATGATCCGAACGCGGTTGGCATCTTCACCTTGTCGCAACTCAGTGGGACAATCCGGGTTTTCTGATCGGAGCAAAAGCCCATTGTCGATCAGCTCAATCCTCTTGATCCTGGTATCACCTTCAATATCGACGACACCATAAATTTGACCGTCGCGTAAATCGGCTTGGCGCCGGTCCAATAGGACAAGGTCACCTTCGAACAATAAAGGCTCCATGCTGTTTCCTCCGACACTGCAAACGACACACTTATCTGCGACCAGACCCTTCTCCGACAACCAGTCTATCCGAAAAGAGACGGGAGAGAGTTTCTTGGCATTGTTACCATTCGCTCCAGGGCCAGCCGAGAGTTGAACATCGAAGCGCTCTACAAACGCAAACTCACTGAGTAATTCAACCTTTTGGTGGCTACTGCGTGGAATTACTGCTTCAGAGCTCCTCGGCGGGCCGAAATACAGTTCAAGCCCGAGCACCTCAGACATCGCACTCAATCGTTCGATACCGGGAGATTTCCCTCGTCGCAGCCCTTGGATTGCCGCACTGCTATCTTGTCCGAATGCACGCATGGCAACTTCGGCTTGGGAGAGGCCGAGCTTCTTTCGATACTCTTCAATGAGAGCGTAAATCTCGGCTGTTTCTATCATGGTGCCAAAATACACTAAATCCGGATATCAGCAAGGAAACACATAGTTTCCAAACTAGTGCCTAAAGGCATTGACATTAAGATGCCTTTAGGCACTAATGGGTGCATGGAAACGGATACACTCATAAAGTTAGCTGAAAGCTTCACCGCCCACGCGGGCGGAAGCGAGGCGACGATCTCGAATAAGGTCACAACGAACGCACGGCTTTTTAAGCGGCTGCGAGATGGGAAAGGGTGCGCCGTTTCCACGTTTAATGCTGCCTTGGTTTGGTTCAGCGAAAACTGGCCAGCAGACCTTGAATGGCCTGCTGACATTCCCCGCCCCCGCAAAAAGAAGGACGCCGCATAATGCGTGATCATCCGCCACTTTCGCTGGACGGGGTCGAAGTCGCCCGCGCAGCGCTTGGTCAGCTGACCGAGGCTCAGCGCTTGGCGTTGGCCATCGAAATCACCATCGGCGCGTCAGACCCGGCGTCGACTTTTCATCTGGTTCGTCTTGAGCGGACAGCCGCAACCGCCGCCCAAGACCTGACCCGCGTTCAGTTCGTCACCGAGGAGATGCGCAAGTGCCTATGACCCATGAAGAAGCCACAGCAGTGAAAAATCAGATCAGGGATGCTTATGCAAAGCTACGCGCAATCGGCTGGTTGAAAGAGGATTTTGGTCCGCTGCCTCATCTCGAACCCCAGGAACAGCAGGCGAAAGCCGTCCTGGCAAGTTTCGATCTTTATTATCTCACCGGTGTCAGCAGCTTGACCGACGGGATGGATATGGAGCCTTCGGATAAGCTCCAGCCCTACCAACCTGCGCGCCGTCAGCGTGATGATGGCGAACGGGCTTGCCAGCGCGTTGCACAGCTTGAAAAGCGCGTTGCGGGGATTGAGGTCGACCTAGTCAGTTTGCTCCGTGAACTCGCCCCCAGCGGTGGTCACGAAGACAGGGGCGAGAAGATTGGAGAGATGCACCGCCAGTTCGAGATCCCTGGCACCTTGAGCGAGCGGCAGGCGCGCGTATTGCGCGCACTCCTTGCTGATTTCACGCAGGTCTACGACCTCCTCGTTTCCCAGTTTCAAGAGGAGGCTTCTTAAGATGACCTCCAAGGCTTTTATCCTTACGTGCAGCTCCGCAATTTCAGCGGTTTCGACGTTCTTCATTGGCTCACTCCGTCGTTTGGTTTGCGTCTTCGACGGTAAGGGAGCGTCCGATGCGGTGCCAACGAAATCAGCACCGCGTCGTGACAGCTTCAAGTTGCCTCCAACGATTGTTGAAGATGCCATCGCAGGCATTGCGTTCGTGGTCATCTGTGTGGCGGGATACTTTCTTGCCTGGGGAGGTCTGACATGAGCCGCTCTCCGGTACAGTCCTTTGCGGCGCTCAAGGATGCGCTGACCCAGATGGTGTCGCTGAATGATGCGATGGATGATGACACGCTCGGCCAAGAGGTGGGGCTGATCAACAAGTGGGACGATCAAGCCAATCTCGCTATGGCGTCGTTTTCAGAACTGGTTCAGCACGAAGATGCCTTGCGCGATATCGAAGCGCTGTTGGCTGCAACCTATGACGGGGTGCCCAGCTGATGCACGCCGCCACGATGTCCTCCGATCGGCTGCGCCGGGTGAACAAGCTGCTGTCTGATCGCAAGCCGCACTCCACACGGGAGATCATGCGCCGCGCCCATGTTTGCGCGATCAACAGCTGCGTGGCCGAGCTTCGCCAGCTTGGGGCCGAGATCGTCTGTGAGCGCCAGCATATCAACGGCAAATTCATCTTCTTTTACACGATGCTCACCCCACCGGATGACGCCCCCGAGAACGACCAAACCCTAGATTTTACGGATGACGTATGACTGATACTCCGACGCCCCCTGTCAAAAGCCAAACCCATGATCTGCGCCGTGTTACGGTTGCGTTGATCGAAGTCGAAGGGCGGTTGCGCCCTGCGCGTGCCCATCGGATCGAGGCGCTGAAGCAGGATATCGACTGCAACGGGCTGACCCATCCCTTGCTGGTGGTGCGCAAAGGGCAGAAGTACCGGTTGATCGCGGGTTTTCAGCGTCTGGAAGCGGTCCGCGCGCTTCGTTGGGCCGAAGTGCCTGTCACGGTCTTACCGGAAGACACGCCCCCAGCTGATCTGCGCTTTGCCGAGATCATGGAGAATATAAACCGTGAAGAGCTGACAAAGCTTGAACGGGCTGAACATCTGGCTGCGCTGAAAGCCACATGGGAAGAGATGAACCCGGCTGCACGTCACGGTGGTGACCGGCGCAGTGCAAACGTCCGTCTTGTGAAAGATGCTGAAAACGCTGAGAAAAATCAAAGTGCAATTTTTGCACTTTGTTCTGACATTGCCGAGAAGGTCGGACTTTCAAGACGTTCATTTTTCAACGCACTCGAGATCGCCAACGGCCTTTTCCCCAAGACCAAAGACCGTATCCGCGACACGTGGATTGCCGACCATCAGGCGGGGCTGCAGGCGCTGGCCAAGGTTGCAGCGGATGTGCAGGAGCGCGCCTGCGATGCCCTTTTGTCGGATCCGCCCCAAGCGACCAGTGTTACCGACGCTCTTTTGCTGGCCGAGGGCCGCGCCCTGCCACGCAATGATGACAAGCATTATCACCGCGTAACGGCCACCTGGTCGCGCCTGTCCACCAAGAGCCGTCGCGCGTTCATTGATGAGCACAAGCGCGAGATCCTCGAGCATGCCCGCGCGCAGGGATGGAGCCTCTGATGCTTTGGGTTTCGGCACAGCAGATTGCGGATGCGGCGGCGGCAGGGCTGATGCCTGGCCTGCCGACGTCCAAGCGGCGCGTAAATGCGCTTGCCGCCCGCGACCGCTGGGCTGAAACCGGACTGGCACGGGTCCGCGAAGGCCGCGAAGGCGGTGGCGGGCTTGAGTATCACGTCGATGCCCTCCCAGCCCCCGCACGAGCCGCTTGGCTGGCTAGCCATCTGACCCTGGAAGCGCGGGATCTTCGCCCCGTCGTTGCGGATACCCCGATGGATCAGTCAGCGGACGCCCGCGCTCTGATCCTCAGCCTGGTTCACAAGTTTCAGGCAGATAACGCGCTGCCGCAAACTGCTGCGGATGCGATGTTTGCAGAGATGTTCACGGGCGGTTCAATAGAACTTCCAGCCTGGATTAAAGCTGCTGTTCCGAGTGTTTCGGCGCGCTCGATCGCCCGGTGGCGCAAGGCGGCACACGAAGGCACGGCGACATCCCGCAGGGGCCGTCCCAAAGGGTCCGGCGTGCTGGATGTGGCACATGACGGGCAGGTTCGCGCAATGATGCTGGCCGCGATCGCCAAGCAGCCGTTCCTGTCCGCCAAGCATCTGCGGATCCTGGTGAAGGACAAGTTCGGTAAGACGCTGGACGTCACCTGCGCCAAGACCGGTGAGACCAAGACATCACCGCTGCCCACAATCCGCATGTTCCAGACTGTCATCACCCGCTGGAAGACTGAGTATCGCAACGAGCTGATGCGCCTGACCAACCCGGACGGCTATCGCTCTCATGTCCGCTTTGCTGCGACTGGAAGCCAGCGTGCGCAGCGCCTGAACGAAGTCTGGCAGGTGGATGCGTCACCTGCGGATGTGATGCTCAAAGGTGGACGGCATTCGATCTACATGGCCGTCGATGTCTACTCCCGGCGCGCCATCGTGCTTGTGAGCAAGACGCCGCGCGCCTCTGCCGTAGGTCTGCTGGTCCGCAAATGCATCATGGCATGGGGCGTGCCTGAGAAAATCCATACCGATAACGGGTCGGATTTCGTGGCAAAGCAGACGAAGCGCTTGTTTTCTGCATTGGAAATCGAGGTTGAGCTCAGCATCGCATATGAGCCGACCGACAAGGGGATCGTCGAGCGCACGATCGGAACCTATCAGCGCGATATCGCGGTCTGCCCTGGCTTCATTGGTCACTCGGTGGCCGATCGCAAGATCATCGAGCAGCGCAAGGCATTCGACAAGCGTCTCGGTGCCACGGATGAAGCACTTTACGATGTCGACATGGATTTCGCCGAGTTCCAGGAGTGGAGCGATATTTGGGCGCAAGACATGTATGGACGGGATGAGCATTCCGCCCTTAAGAAGCGGACCCCCTTCGAAGTTGCAGCGGCCTACGCAGGCCCGATCCGCAAGATCGAACATGAGGCCGCATTGGATGTGCTGCTCGCCCCGATCGCGTCAAACGGTGGTTTGCGGACGGTGACCAAGCAAGGTGTGCGGGTCGATGGCGCTTACTACCTGCCGATGTCCGCGATGCCAGGCGATGAGGTTTTGGTTCGGATGGACCCCGCCGATATGGGCCGCGTCATGCTCTTCGATCCGGAAACGGAGGCCTATCTGGGCGAGGCGTTGAACGCCGATCTGGCGGGGCTGAACCCTGCTGAGGTGATCGCGAAAGCCAAAGCAATGCAGCGCGCGTTCGAAGACGAAAAGCTGACGGACATCCGCCGCGCCAGCCGCAAGATCGGCAAGCGTGACGTGGCCGATGCAATGCGCCGCGATGCCGCCGAGAAGGCTGGCGTAATGGTCGCCTTCCCGCGGGCACGAGAGGTCTACACCACACCCGCTTTGGAAGCGGCAAGAGACGCCTCAATTCTGCCGCCGAGAGAAGCACCCAAAAGCCGTGTGTCTGATGATCGTTTGGCGACGATGCGCGCCGAACATGAGCGTACAGCCGAGGTGGTTATCAAGCCGGAGACACCCAAGGAAAGGTTCCGCCGGTTCCTTGTCTTGGAGCAGCGGATCAAGGCGGGTGAGCGTGTCTTGCCCGAAGAGCAGAAGGCGCTCGCAGCCTATCAGCGCCAGCCTGAGTACATCGGGCACATGAAGATTTTTGAGGATTTCAGCTGGGCAATGTTCGGCTGATTTAGGTGCCCCCGGCAACGTTGCAGGCTGACCGGGGGCGATAACGAAGTGAGGATAGAATGACAGAAGAATTCAGGCATAACAACTCTGTTGCACCGCTGCGCAATGTCGTGGCTTTGGTGGAACTTATCGAGCGGGTTAATCAGCGTGGTCCTGGGCTTCCGGGGCTGGGCGTTTTCTACGGATGGTCCGGATACGGCAAAACGACAGCGGCAGTTTATGCGGCGAACAAGTTTCGGGCGTATCAGGTCGAAGTCAAATCGGTATGGACCAAGAAGAAGCTCTGCACCGAGATCCTGCGCGACATGGGCGTGCTGCCCGCCAAGACGATCTCGGACATGGTCGACCAGATCGCCCAGGAGCTCGCCCGCAATAGCCGCCCCCTCCTGATCGACGAAATCGATCACCTGGTCGATCGCAACATGATCGAGATCGTGCGCGACATTCACGAAAGCTCCGGCGCCACGATCATCCTGATTGGTGAAGAGAAGCTGCCGCGCAAGCTGATGGCTTGGGAACGGGTGCACGGTCGCATTCTTGACTGGGTCGCTGCTGAAGAAGGTCAGATCGACGATGTAGGCTATCTCGCAGCGATCTACTGCCCCGGTGTTTCGCTCGAAGAGGATCTGAAGCTTCAGGTTTTGGAGGAATCACATCGGTCGATCCGGCGCATTTCCATCAACCTCGAGCGGGTCAAAGAATTCGCCCAGACCCGGAACCTCAAGTCCATCGGCCGGAAGGATTGGGACAATCGTCCCTTCTTCACTGGCGAAGCACCCACGCCGAGGAGAGCTCCGAAATGAGCAGGATTTCAGCAACCGAAGCGGCCACGTCCCGTGAGCCGCAAGGCCGTCAGCCGCTCTGGGATGAGATGGTCAAGTTCAACGGTGCACCGTTCACGATCACCGATATCTTCGATCAGACCTACGTCAATCGCCACACGATCCGCAGCTATCTCAAGTCTCTTACGCTGGCGAACTATGTCGAGCGCATCGAACCTGAAGAAGGCGCTATCCGCGAGGACGCCGCGATCAAGTTCCGGATTATCGCGGATCCTGTTCCTTATCACGCTCCCCGCCTGAACCGGGACGGCAAGCCGGTCTCGCAGGGCGGTGGCGTCGAAAACATGTGGCGGACGATGCGCATGATCGGACAGTTCACGCCCCGTGATATCGCAGCACATGCCACGACCGACATCGTGAGCGTTACGGACAACACCGCAAAGGCCTATTGCACCAAGTTGCTGAAGGCGGGCTTCTTGAAGGTTGTCAGCAAGGCCCAGCCCCCGGCGAAGCAGGCAGTGTATCGCCTGATCCGGAATACGGGGCCACAGCCACCGATGATCCAGCGGACCCAACAAGTGTTCGATCCAAACACGCGGAAAGCCTATCCGGTGGGAGGGCAATCGTGAACGGACCCGTCGATATCGCAAGAAACGCCTGGGGCGATGACCTGCCGGATTGGGTATTAGCGTTGGCCCAGGCGTGCGCCCTTACCAGCCAGAACCGCGTAGCCGAGGATCTCGGGAGATCAGCTTCCTTGGTCAGCACGGTGCTGCGCAAGAAATATCCAGGCAACATGGAGGCCATCGAAGAGCGGGTGCGCGGCGTCTTCATGTCGGCCGTCATCTCATGCCCGGTCCTTGGCGATCTGCCGACGGATGTCTGCCAGATGTGGCGACAGCGGGCCAATCGCTTGCAAACCCATAACACACACCGGGTGCGGATGTTTCGCGCCTGCAGACAGTGTCCCCGCTACATCGGAGAGGAGCAGTCATGACCAATCGAGCCACTGAAATCGTTTCGCTGGCACTGCAACGCGTACCGCCAAAGGTCATTGCGCAGCGCCTCTGCGTGCATCCCAACACTGTCTACCAGAGGATTAGGGAAGCGCGTCAAGCCGGGGAGGTTATTCCTTACTTCAAGACACCATCAAAGCTCGAGGCAGCCGAAGCTCGACCTTCGGCAAGGCCAGAGGAAGCCGAGGCGTCACCATCGACCAAGCATATCGTGGTGTCGGTACGCCTGTATTCGTTGCTGACGACCGAAGCAGCGCGGCGCGGGCTGACGCCTACTGAGGCTGCGCAACGGCTGCTTGAGAAAGCCCTCTTGGGCACGGTGGTGGCATGAGGGATCAGGTCAAACGGTTCTCAGAGGCTGAGATGATCCGTCTTGCTGCCAGCGGCGTCGCCAAGGTGGATCTTATGGGCCGACGCGGGACGACCCTCTGCACGATAGATGAGATCGAAGCGATGGCCGCTATGATCGTGGTAGCCGACGTCTTGCCAGGGCATCCGGCCGATCCGGCGCGCCAGCCCATGTTTGTTGAAGCTGAAGGGAGCGTCCGATGATCCGGCCAACATATTACGATGAAGGGCGTGAGGTGAAATTTCAGAGTGATGATGGCGTCCCTATTACGATTTGCTCTGCTGATCCCACGCTTCCATTCCCTGAGCTTGTGGCGAGTGAAATCGCCGATGCCCTAAATGCAAAATCCGCGAAGGATAAATTCCATGACGACTTTTAAAACCGCAGCACTTCCCGATGGCCGCAAGGAAATTGATGGCAACATCTACATGCGTGATGGCAAGGGCGGTCTGCAGCCGATCGAGAATATCGCCGCGCGTGATCTGCTTCAGGACGAAACCACTCGCAAAATCATCGGCCACGCCATTCCGCTGTCTGACCAGGTGGCGCGGTTCAAGGAGCATACCTTTGATGACATCGGTGCATTCGAAGCAATCCTGGCGCAAGAATACGGCGCGACCTTCGGCGGCAAGAAGGGCAACAAGACACTGATGACTGTGGATCAACTCTACAAGGTTGAGGTCCGGATTGCAGATCAGATCAACTTTGGGCCTGAGCTGCAGATTGCCAAGCAGCTGGTCGATGAGTGCCTTAATGAATGGTCTGCCGAGAGCCGTCCGGAGATCCGCTCGATCGTGACCCGTGCGTTCAACACGGACAAGGCCGGTCAGATCAATCGCGCCGAGATCTTCATGCTGCTGCGTCTCGAAATCACGGATGCCCGCTGGCAGGAAGCGATGCGCGCCATCAAGGATGCCATTCGCGTCGTAGGGTCCAAAACCTATGTGCGCTGCTCCAAGCGTGACAGCCACGACGCGCCGTGGCAGGCAATCACGATCGATTTGGCCAAGGCTTGAAGCGATGTTTCACGAGCGATCATCACCCCCACGCGACGTTCAGGTACAGGACATTCGCTCGCACGTGGCCAGTCATTTTGGAGTGACTGAGGAAGAGTTGCTGGCCCGTTCGCGTCAGAGCGAGTTCGTGAACCGCCGGGCCATCTGTTATCAGCTTTGCCGGGAAATGTCGGACGCGAGCCTGTCACAGATCGGCAGATATATGGCCAATCGCGATCACACCACGATCATTGCAGGCCTGAAGCGCAAGCTGCCGTTGGAAATGCAACTGGCGAAAAACCATATCCGCTTTGCTCTGGAGCAAGGATCACCGCATTCCCTGACCTTCGTGCGTGCCGCTCCGTTTCAGACCCGTCGAACCAAACCAGAGCCTGTGTTTAGGTCCAGAAGAGGAACAGGAGAATGAGCCGGGCGTTGCAGAAAACAATCCATGTCGCTTGCCGGGAACTCGGTATTGCGAGCGATGACCGGCGCGCACTTCAGCTCGAGGTATGCGGTAAAACATCCATGTCAGACATGACCGCCGCCGATCTGAAAAAGGTTCTCGATCGTCTCAGGAAGGACGGGTTCAAAGGGGCTTTAACCAGCCCTAAAAAGCGCCCTGCGGCCTCCCGTGCGGATCTGAGGCTGGTCCACGTGCTCTGGGGAAAGCTTGGGGCTGCAGGCGTACTGGACAGGCCCGGCCGGGATGGTCTGAACGCCTTTATCCGGGCACGGTTTGGCGAGACATGGGAAATGGTTCCTGCGGACGTGGACATGCTGCGGGATCATAATCAGATCGATGCCGTGATCTCCGCTTTGAAAGACTGGGGCAAACGCGCCAATATCAATTTTGACTGGAGCGGACGGAAATGAGCCGCCGCTCTGACATCGTCACTGATCACGCGGTGGTCCGTTATCTTGAGCGGGTATACGGCGTTGACGTAAAGTCCCTGAAGCGCCGGATCGAGCTGGTGACGCGAGAAGGCCGCCACCAGGGCGCGAATGCGGTCAACAGCGGCGGCGTCCATTATGTTTTGAGCAAGAGCGGCAAAGTCACCACGCTCTATGGCTGCAATGACACCGTCGCAAGACGCGGTCAGCGGTGGAGGGCGCGCCACAAATGACAGAGGCCCCCAAGACCCCTGCAAACGTCCAGGTCTACGAAGAAATTCTCGGCACGGATGGCGCAGTCGAGTTCCTCCTGACCTTTGGCGGCGCGGAGCTCTACATGCCCACCGATCCAAAGGGTGGATCGAAGGTTGCTCAGCTGGTCGGTATCGAAAAGGCCCGCGCATTGGCCGATGCATCGCACGCCATGAAGGCCCGCATTCCGACCGCGAAAAGGTGGATCGCTCAGGTCCTTAAATCAAAAGGCTTGCCCGTTGCAGAAATTGCACGCAAGTTGCACATGACCGATGTGACGGTGCGAAAGTATCTCGCTGACGAGTTCACTTCGGAAGAGACCTTTTCCAAACAAATGAAGCTGTTCTGACGCCACCCCGCAAGCGCTTGCGGATGTTTTGAACAGGCATCAAACGCCATTTTAAACCCCACAAGGTAGCGCGCCGCCCGTGCTTCGCGATTGGGGTCCACAATGAAATTCAAAAATCACATTGCCCAGGGCATCCCGTTTGATCGCGCGCAGAATATCGGCGGCGTGATCGCACCAACCATCGTCGTTTTGCATGACACGGCCGGGCGCTTGGAACACGGCAACTCTGCCAATTACCTGCGGACCGCACCGCGCGGCGTCTCGGTTCACTTCATCCTCGAGCGTAATGGCTCAATCTCTCAGCAGGTGCCCACCAACCGCCGTGCGGGGCACGCCGGGACATCGCATTACCATGGGCGAGATGGTGTCAACGATTTCTCTATCGGTATCGAGATCGTCAACCCTGGTCGGATGACGGATGCGGGCAACGGGAAAGCCCGTGCGTGGTACAAGCAGGAATTCGATATCGCTGAGTTCGGCGTCCAGGCTGTCACTACTCCTGAGCATGGCAGCGGGCTTTGGATGGATTATACCGAGGCGCAAGTCGAAGCCCTAGAAGCGCTTCTGAACGGTCTCTTCGATTACATCCCAACACTCACTGATATTACTAGCCACTGGTACATCTCCCCAGGTCGCAAGGTCGACACCAACCCGCTATTTCCGCTGACGCAGATGCGTGCGCGGGTCTTGGGCCGTGACGATGCTCAATCGGCTGAGGCGGATGAGGCGTCCGCGCCAACACAGCACGAAGACGAGATGGTCGCGATCACCGTGCCCGGTGACACGCTGAATATGCGCCGTTGGCCCTCATTTAATCCCAATGTGATCTCGACCATCACAGACGGTGTGGTCGTACCCGTCATCCGTGAAGGCATCTTCGACGGTCGTGCATGGCTGAAGGTCCGTCACGGCGGCCTTGAGGGCTGGATCGTCAAGTCTCACGCCGACCCGATCATTCAATCCAACTGAAACTCTGAGGAACTCGACATGTTTAAAGAAACGAAATCCCCCTTCCTGTCTCTGGGCGTCCTTGGCGGCGGCGGTGCCATCATCACCGGTCTTGCCCAGATCGCAGGCTACGCGGTCACACCTGCTGATGCCGCAGATCTCAGCACGGCTGTGACCGGCCTGATCACCTCCGCTGCGGGCTTGATCGCTGTGATTGGTCGGATCCGCGCGACGAAGCGCGTCTCGCTGCTGGGCTAATTGTCCATGAGCTTGGAATGGTCCGCCGTCACGCTTGCAAGTCACGCGAGCCTCGTGCTTGCCACCGTGTTTGCGTTTCTCAACGCAATTACGGTGCGCAGGTTCTGGGTTGCCCAGCCGTCACTTGCTGTTTTCGAACGGCTGGAAAGTCCGATCTTCGCAATCGCCGCCGCTCTGATGGTGGAGCGTAGCTACTACGTTTGCGCCAGATTGTTCGTAAAGACGGATTTTAATCTTTGGGAGGCCCATCCTGCACCTGAGGTCCTCGCATTCATGCTGGCAGGAAGCATGTTCTGGCTGGCTATCTCAATCCGAACGATGGGCGAAATCGGCGGCCTGGGCGCGCAACGCGCTCTGATCCTTCAATCCGCCACGATGGTGGCTTTGTTCACAATGCTCGCCTGGGGTCTTTGGTAATGGACTGGTTCTCATGGTTCTCTGAGGGCCAGAAGCTACTCGGCTTCATTGTGCTGATTGTTACCTCTCTCGCAGCCGTGGGGCGCTGGTTCTGGGGCCGTGTTTCGACACGCGTCAATGATGGCATGTCGGGTCTGCAGGTGGGTCATCAGAGCATCGAAAAGCGTTTGGTCGCCGTCGAAGGCAGTCTGGGAAAGGTGAACGATGATCTTGGCCGGGTTCGTGTCCGCATGTCGACAATCGAGTCCCGGATCGATCTGCTTGCCACGGCTAGAGAGCAGCATGACCTCGCCATTCTCGTTGCGCGGATCGGCGCAAGTCAGGAAGCCCAGGGCAACATGGTCCGCATGCTTTATGAGGCCGCACAGCGCGCAGGCAAAGGCGGAGACAAGTGATGTTCAAAGCCTGGCCGATCGAAACCGTCGAGACCGAATTCCGTCGCTTGAAGGTGCTTCAATATCTGGCGGGCATTCCCGGCTATGAGGCGGCGGCATCGGTGATGCGTCTGCACTGTGGGCGCATCGGTGTGCCGACCAATGCCGATCAAGCAGTCGCGGCAATCGCGTGGCTTGACGAAATGGAGCTGGTCACCACCCGCGATTACCAGGGCGAGCCTATCGCACGCCTGACCAACAAAGGCCGTGAGGTCGCCACCGGGGCGACCAGTATGCCCGGCGTTATCCGTCCCGACCCATAACCTTCTTTGGAGCCTTCCCCATGGCAGACAGCACCGAGACCGAACACCGTCGCCTCGCGATCCTCAAGCACCTGGAGAGATCGTCCGAGTTCACATCCAATGCGTCAATCCTGATAGATGTCGTGCGCGGCGTCGGCATCGCCTCTTCGGACGCGCAGATCCGGGGAGCATTGGCGTGGCTGGACGAACAGGAACTGATCGAGATGACCGATCACGGTCATGTTGTGATCGCGACAGCGACCGTGCGCGGCGCGGAGGTCGCGCGCGGCCTGGTCCAGCATCCCGGTGTCAAACGCCCAACGGCACGGCGCTGACATGCCGCCGCCCCGCAAGATCGACCTCATTCCGCAGGAGATCAGGCTTCGCCTTCAGGACCTCCTGAAGGAGCGCGGCTTCTCTGACTATGTCGCGGTAACCGAAGATCTGAACTTCTGGCTGGAAGAGGCCGGTCTTGAAATGCGCGTGGGTAAATCGGCGGTCCATTCCTTTGGCCAGGAATACGAGCAGATGGCGCGCGCGCAGGAAGAAGCATCCGCTTGGGCCGTGAGCTGGATGGAAGGCAATGGTCTCGAGGAAGAGGCCAAGCGCCACAATGTGCTGTTTCAGATGATTACCACTCTCGCATTCAAGGTCATGAAGTCGGCGATGCTGAAGGAAGGCGATGAGATTGACCCGAAGGAGTTGCACTTCTTGGGCAAGATGCTGAAAGACGTGATGAGCAGCTCAGGCATTCGCGAAAAGCTGACGGCTGATGAGCGTCTGCGGATTGCAAAGGAAGAACGCGCCAATGCGGCAGAGACCGCAGTCAAGGCCGCGCGGCAAGCGGGCATGTCCTCAGAGACGGCCGAGAAGATCAAAGCCGATATCTTGGGGGTTTCAAATGGGTGATCCAAGGGCACCAAGAGCGACCGGCCCACTGCGCGCAATCAACATGGTTGATTTCGATGCATTCAAGAAGCACCGGCATCCCGGAAGCTACCATGTTGTTCCCGGAGACGCGCGTGGAGAATGGTTCTTCTGGTATTGCTGCCCCTGTGGCTGCGGCGTGATTGCACCCATCACCGTCGGGGCAAACTTCAAGCCACCACAAAGCCCCAGTTGGAATTGGAACGTCTCAACGACTGAACCGACGCTGACACCTTCGGTCCATCACAAGGGGCACTGGCATGGCTGGTTGACCGATGGCTACTGGAGGTCGGCATGACGTTGCCACGCTTCAAGAGCGATGAAATCCGAGGTTTCAAGGTTCACGTCGATGATTTGCTTGGTCTTCTCAGCGTCTCTCACGCTGGCGCGATCAGCTGGGACGATCTGCAATACATCAAGAACATGGTCTGGGGCGAGCAGATCCGGGCAATTGAGATCTACCCGGCGCAAGCCGATGTCGTGAATTCGCGCAACATGCGCCATCTCTGGCGGCTGGGTAACCATGATTTTTGCCCAGACCTGTTGGGCAATGATGATGGTCAGGACGGAATTCAGGCGCGACACGCTGTTGCCTGGGCGGAGGCGCGCGGCTGATGGCTACTCCGGCTGAAATTGCCAATGACATGGCGGCACATGCTGCCTACTGGCAGAAACGCGATCGCAAGACCTTTGAGGCCTGTAACGATGCCACGCGGGTCATCCGGATGTTTCTTGCTGGGCAGCACGTCGATGGGCGCACATATTACGGACTGCATCGACGGCTGCTTGATCTGACTTCCAGGTACTCTGCCGGGAGGGTTGCTGGAGCACCGAACTTCGATCGCGCGTTGCAGATTTTGCATCAGCTGCGCGCAGGGGCCACCAAATGACCGCGCCTATCTCCAAAGCTGACTGGGAACGCCAGCGGCGCGAGGCGACCGATGTCATGCCTCAGCTGGTGGGCAGCGTTGGCCTGCCAAAGGTTCTCCTACCCTATCAGGCCAGGACAGTCGGCCTGCTCGACACGGTGTCGACGAAGGTGCTGTTCGTCGAGAAGTCGCGCCGGATCGGGCTGACATGGGCGCTGGCAGCCTATGCTGTGCTGAGGGCGGCACGGGCGAAGTCAGCACGCGGCATGGACGCGATGTATATCTCCTACTCCCAAGAGATGACCCGCGAGTTCGTCGATGCTTGCGCGATGTGGGCTCGCGCGTTCAATATCGCCGCTTCCGCCATTGAGGACGGATTGTTCGAAGAAGGCGACGACGACGGCGACAAATCGATCCAGACGTTCCGCATCCGCTTTGCCTCGGGCTACCAGATCAAGGCACTCAGCTCGGCACCGCGTGGCTTGCGCGGCAAAGAGGGTGTGATCATCATCGATGAGGCCGCGTTCGTCGACAGCTTGGGCGAATTGATCAAGGCGGCAATGGCATTTCTGATCTGGGGGGGTCAGGTCATCGTCTGCTCCACACACGATGGCGCGGACAATCCCTTCAATGAAAACATCCAGGACATTCTTGGCGGCCGGCTTCCCTATGAACACCTACACATTGATCTCGATGAGGCCCTGACCGATGGCCTTTATGAGCGGATCTGCCTTGTGGGTGGTACCGAGTGGTCGCCCGCTGACGAAGCTCAATGGCGTCAGGATCTGATCGACTTCTATGGCGATGGTGCGGACGAAGAGCTGTTCTGTATTCCGTCCCTCAGCTCCGGTGCCTGGTTGCCCGCCCCACTGATAGAGGCGCGCATGACAGCAACGGCTCCGGTTCTGCGGTTGGAACTGCCCGGCGATTATCTGCACATGAGCGATCTGCAGCAAAAGGCGCTGATGGCCCCATTCCTCGAAGAGCTCGAGGAAGTGCTTGGGCCGCTCGACATGGATTTGCGTTACGCGGCCGGGTTTGACTTTGCGCGCGTCGCAGACCTGAGCGTCATGCCCGTGCTGGCGATAGAGCAGAACCTGAAGCGCACCGAGGCTTTCTCGATCGAGATGCGCAATGTGCCTGGGGACGAGCAGAAGCTGGTCGTCGGCATGGTGCTGGAAAAGCTGCGCGAAAGGCTTCTGGGCGCTGCTTTTGACGCCACCGGCATGGGTTGGACCGTGGCTGAAGACATGGGGCGTAAGTTCGGCCTGCGTGAGGCCGAGGACGGATCAGGTCTGATCTGGGCCATCAAGTTCACTGAGGACTGGTACCGGATCAACATGCCGCCCCTTAAAACCGCCTTTGAAGACGACATGATCGCGATCGGTGCCGACGAGGATCACCTGAGCGACATGCGCTCGGTCAAGCTCGTGCGAGGCATTCCCCGCGTCCCCGCGATCCGGACCAACGAAAAAGGCGAGGCAAAGGACAAGAAGGGCAAGAAGCGGCACGGCGACTATGCCATCGGCTTAGCTTTGGCGCATTTTGCGGCCCGTATGCGGTGGGTCGAATACGGCTACCGCGCGGCCAGTTCAGGATTGCGCCATCAACGCGCCGAAGGCCGCATGCGCGATACGCCTAACAAAGAAGATGCCTTGGGGCGCAGGAATGCCTTCGATGGGCCGCTTGGGGCAAGATTGAGAGGGAGCGTCTGATGAGCGTTGCTTTGATATGGTTTACGCTGGGCTTCGCGGTGGCAGCGGCAATTGCGTGGCTGCGCACATGTCGCGCCGAGGCTCAGTTCCGTGAGACGTTGATATCAATCTATCATGGGTTTGGCGAACCGGATGAGGCTGGCCGGGTTGGCTGGTTCCGCGACAACCGAAACGGAAGCCCGTTCTACGAGGCGGGGAACATCGTCGTCGACGCCAAGCAGATAAAGGAGCCTTCAAATGGCCATTAAGCCTGTTTTACTCGACCGCTGGGGTCAGCCTGTCAAGCGGGCAGCACTGACCGAAGAAGTCGCAGCAGCCACGCTCGGCGGCGTGCGATCCCCGCTGTCCGGACATCCGGGTGACGGGCTGAACCCCATTCGCCTGGCAAACATCCTGCGCGAAGCGGATCAGGGCGACCCGGTGCGTTATCTAGAGCTGGCAGAGGTGATAGAGGAACGCGACCCCCATTATCTTGGTGTGCTTGGTACACGCCGCCGGTCGGTAAGCCAGATCGAGATCACGGTCGAAGCAGCCTCAGACGAAGCCTTCGATGTCGAGATGGCCAACATGGTGCGCGAGTGGCTCGATCGCGACGAGCTGAGCGATGAGCTCTTCGATATTCTGGACAGCATCGGCAAAGGCTATTCGTTCACCGAAATCATCTGGGACACGTCGGAAGGCCAGTGGCAGCCTGCGCGCCTGGAGTGGCGCGACCCGCGCTGGTTCCGGTTTGACCGCGTCAATCTCGCCACCCCGATGAAGCTCGATGACCACGGCCAAGAGGTTCCGCTTGAGGCGTTCAAGTTCATCTATGCCAACGTGAAGGCCAAGTCGGGGCTTGCTTTGCGTTCAGGTCTTGCGCGGGTCGCCATGTGGGGCTGGATGTTCAAGGCCTTCACGCAGCGCGATTGGGCAATCTTCAGCCAGACCTATGGTCAGCCGCTGCGCCTGGGCAAATGGGGGGCCGGTGCCAGCGAAGCGGACAAGAACACGCTTTTTGATGCCGTCGCCAATATCGCAGGGGATTGCGCGGCAATCATCCCAGAGAGCATGTCGATCGACTTTGTGGAAACCAGCAATGTCGGTGCCTCGGCCGACCTCTATGAAAAGCGCGCCGACTGGCTGGACAAGCAGATCTCGAAAGCGGTGCTGGGTCAGACGGCAACGACCGATGCCGTCACAGGTGGCCTTGGCTCAGGCAAGGAGCATCGTCAGGTCCAGGAGGACATCGAGCGCGCGGATGCCAATGCATTGGCAGCGATTTTGAACCGGGATCTGATCCGTCCATGGATCCAGCTCGAGCACGGACCTCAGAAGCGGTACCCGCGGCTGAAGATCGGGCGTCCGGAACCAGAGGATCTGAAGCAGATCGCAGACGCGCTCGGCGTGCTTGTGCCAATCGGCTTGCAGGTTAGCGAAAGCGAGATCCGCGCCAAGTTCGGATTTGCGGACCCAAAGCCGGGCGACCGGATCCTGATGGCGTCTAAGCCGGATAACACTCTACCAGCCGCACCGGTTGGGACCGCTGGGGTCGAAACCGCCCCGCAGAGCGAATTTGAATACCGTTTGAATACCCTTCAGCCCAAATCCGGCGTCCTTGCCCGTCAGGCGGAACAATCGCCCTCAGAGGCGATTTCTGGTGGTGAGCCGATTGATGCGCTGACGGCCCAGCTTCAGGAGGCCGCACAGCCCGCTGTAGCAGAGATGATTGCACAGGTCGAAATCATGCTCGAGAGTGCGGGCTCGATCGAGGAACTGCGCGAGATGTTCTTCGCGGCCTATTCCAATCTGGACGCCAGCGCTCTTGGTACTGCGATTGCCGATGCGATGGAGGCGGCAGACGCAGGTGGGCGGGCGCTGGCGGAGACCACAAGTGGCTGATGAGGTCCGCGCCACCTTCCGGCAACCGTTCAAGGAACAGGTCGCCGCGTTTCGGCTGCGGCTGGGTGATCTCGTTCCCACATCGAGATGGGATGATATCTCCAAGGCTCAGCACGATCGTGCCTTCATGGTGGCGGGCGCGGTGAAAGCAGATCTGCTGGCTGATCTTGGTGCGGCGGTCGACAAGGCAATTTCGGAAGGGACAGGACTGGAAGAGTTCCGGCGCGACTTCAGGCAGATCGTAGAGCGCAACGGATGGCATGGCTGGACAGGTAAAGGCACCGCGAAAGGTGAGGCGTGGCGCACCAAGGTCATTTACAAGACGAACATGCTGACCACGATGGCAGCCGGCCGGCACGCGCAGCTCATCGACGGTAATTTTAAGTTCTGGGTCTATGAACACAGTGGCGCAGCACATCCGCGTCTCGATCACTTGTCTTGGAACGGGCTGATCCTGCCTTCAGATCATCCCTTCTGGGCCACGCACTATCCCCCAAACGGCTGGGGATGCGGCTGCCGTGTTCGTGGGGCCCGCACTTTGGCGGGCGCGATCCGTGTGGGCGGAGATCCGTCAAAGGTTCTCCCGGACGATTGGCAGGCAATTGATCCGCGTACAGGCGTGCCGAACGGGATTGGCAAGGGATGGGACTATGCCCCAGGAGCAACTGTCAGCCATATTATCACCGCACTAAAGCCGAAGCTATCGGATCTTCCGCGTCAGCCCTCGATCAATCTCATTCAGGATTGGCTCTCAGGGCGGGGCTTTGAAAGCTGGATTAAAGATCCGATCGACTTTTGGCCTCTCGCTAGATTGCCGGTCAAAGATGCAGAGCAGTTGAACCTGCTCAATCCGGTCGCGTGGTTGTCGGCGGAAACTATTGCGCGACAGGGTCGCCGCTACCCAGACATCACACCACGCGATTATCAACTGGCGCAGACCGTCATCGACAGGGCGAGCAAGAATGTTGCAAAGCGTGGCAATACACTGATCTTCCTTCAGCCCGATCCAAGCCAACCCGGATATGTTCTGGTTCTTACGGCAACGGTCCGAAACGGAGAGCTCTACCTGACCAGTTTTCGCCGCCTGACCGAAGCTCAAGTCAAAGCAAACCGGCGTTTAGCCCCGTTGCTCAGACAGGAGGGGTGATACGATGATCACCGTCGAGCTGGAAGACGCAGACGTCGAGCGGATCCTCGCCAGGCTTTCTGCCAGCCTGTCTGACATGTCCGAGGTCATGAATGAAATCGGTGAGCAGCTCGAGTTCGAAACCGTAAAGCGCTTTGAGGACGGGGTCGCCCCGGATGGCACGCCATGGGCCCCGAAGTCACCGACTACGATCGCGGCCTATGAACGACGCGGCCAGACCGTCGATGTCAGACCGCTGTTTGGTCCCAATGTTGATGGGCAACCTCTGCGCACGAGCTTCTTTCGCGATTATGGTCCTGACTTTGTCGAATTGGG
Source organism: Sulfitobacter sp. SK025 (assembly GCF_003352105.1). NCBI lineage: Bacteria > Pseudomonadati > Pseudomonadota > Alphaproteobacteria > Rhodobacterales > Roseobacteraceae > Sulfitobacter > Sulfitobacter sp. SK025. Next base: position 1,153,811 of record NZ_CP025808.1, read on the forward strand.
CACCAACAAGATCTACTCGGCCGTCATGCAGTTTGGCGCTGCCAAAGGTGCATTCGGTACGGATGCGCGTGGTGGCTCCATCCCTTGGGGAAACATCCCCGCGCGTCCCTTCCTCGGGGTCTCTGATCAAGACCGTCTCAACATCGCCGCGATCGTTGAGGAATGGCTCGAGGACATCGTAGATGGATGAGGCGCTAAAAAAACGGCAAACTAGTCTGTTGAAGTCAGTGGGTTTAGAGCTTGATATGCCACTCGACGAAGGGATTGCCGATGCCGTGCACATTCTACGGGCCGCTGGAATTGAGACGATCGAATCCTGCGAAGGAGGAGAAGGCCATCCGTTTCACGAGCCGACCATACGGCTCTGCGGCGGACCCGGCGAAGGGTTCCGAGCCTATGGCGTGGCTGTAAGGGCCGGGCTGCAGCCCAGAGCAATCGTGCGCATATGGACAGTTGATGATGGTGAGCTAACCGGCCCTTACTGGGACCTAATTTTCAGATCAGGCTAAGTTCACGAGAGCGTTTTGCAACGGCTGCACTTGGCGAGGCCCCAAGTGTTGGAACTATGAAACAGATTGACCGAAGCCGCCCGTCGCGCCTAGTCTGCCATCAATTCCCGACATTATCTGGACTACTCCGCAAGCGCTTGCGGATGTTTTGACGCGGCTTCCTGCGGCAATTATCGCTGCATGAACGTAGCCCCTCAATTCACAGCGCTTATGAGTGCCCAGGCTCTGCCAGACGTCGCAGTTCTTGGCGGTGCGCCCGAATGGATCCACCTGCTGCCCGCAGGCCTGATCCAGACGGGCGACAAGCGCGGTCCTTACCTCGCTGCGAATTTCGAGCAGATCATTGCCGAGAGCTTCCTGCACGCTCCCAAACTCCCCATCGACATCAATCACGCCATCCACCTGCGCGCGCCAAAAGGCGAAGAAGCCCCGGCGTTTGGCTGGATCGTGGCCATGCAGGCGCGTGAAGACGGTCTTTGGGGCAAGGCGGAGTGGACTACGGCTGGCGCAGAGCTGGTCACATCACGGGCCTACCGGGGCATCAGCCCCGTTATCCGGCACAGGGCAGACAAGACGGTCACGTCGATCGAATGCGTCAGCCTGGTCAATAAACCCAACCTGCGCGGTCTGACTGCGCTTCATCAACAACAGGACATTCCCCCAATGGATTGGACGAAATTTCTGGCCGACATGCTCGGCCTGCCGGAGACGGCAACCGATGAGGAAATCAAAAAGGCGCTGAAGGGCAAGATGCCCGGTGGAGACGACAAGCCCGCTATGCAGTCTCAGATGTCCGAAATCGGGCTAGCCCTAGGCCTCAGCGCAGACAGTGCGCCAGCCGATATTCTGGTTGCGGCGCAGAGTGCATCGAGTGACCAAGGCGCGGACGATACCATCGTCGCACTGCAGGCCGAAATCACCACGTTGGCAACCTCGCTGAATGAGCTTCGCGATACCGGTGCCAAGACTGCAGCGACCACATTTGTTGATGGTGCAATCAAGGCGGGCCGTGTCGGCGTGAAGCCGATGCGTGATCGCTACATCTCCATGCATATGAAGGATGCCTCGGGGACCGAAGAGCTGATCGGTGCAATGCCTGTGCTCAGCAGTTCCGGGACCTCGATCATCGCACCTGCACGCAAGGATGGTGAGCTCTCGCTGAACTCCGAGCAACTGAGCATCGCCAAGATGCTGGGGCAGGATCCCAAAGACTATGCCGCCACGCTCGCTGAAGAGCAGGCCAACTTGGAGGACAACTGATGACCGCACTGACCGCAGGACGCAACACGCCCCAGATCGCAGGTGATATCCGCAATGGTCTTCTTGCCGCTTCAGCGTCGGCTTTTGCGGGATCGCTTCTGATGCGCAACGCTGCCGGATTTGTCGTCAAAGGTGCGACTGCCACAGGCCTCGTGGGCATTGGTCGCGCAGAAGATGCGGGCGACAATGCCGCAGGCAGCGCCGGAGACGCAGCGGTGCTCTACCGCCCCGGTGTCTTCCGCTTTGCGAACTCCGCTGGAGCGGACGAGATCACCGTCGCTGAAATCGGTGACGTGGTCTTCGCGGTTGATGATCAGACCGTCGCCAAAACCGATGCAACGGCATCGCGCTCTCCGGCCGGGTTTGTCGACAATGTCGATGCCCTGGGCGTCTGGGTGCGCTTTGACGAAGTCCTCACCAAAATCGCTACGGCGTAAGGAGACCATTCAATGCTCATCAACACTCCAAATCTCGAAGCCATTCGTGTCGGCTTCAACACCGCTTACAAACGGGGTCTCGGACAGGCCGAGACGCAGTACACGCGGATCGCGACTGTGGTCCCCTCGTCGACGCGCGAAAGCCGCTACGGCTGGCTCGGCAAAATGCCAAACATGCGCGAATGGCTTGGTCCCCGCTTGATCCAAGGTCTTGCCGAGCATGACTATGCGATCAAGAACAAGGATTTCGAACTGACCATCGGCGTTGATCGCAACGACATCAAAGACGACAACCTCGGGATCTACGAGCCCATGTTCGTCGAGATGGGCGAAAGCACGGCTGCTCACCCTGATCTGCTGACTTTCGGTGCGCTGGCAGGTGGCTTCGCAACCGAATGCTATGATGGCCAGTATTTCTTCGACACCGATCACCCCGTGATCAACGAAGATGGCTCTATGGGTACAGTCGCAAACACCGACGGTGGTTCGGGCGCGCCTTGGTTCTTGCTCTCGACCAACCGGTCGCTGAAGCCGATGATCTTCCAGGATCGTGAAAAACCCATGTTCGTGGCCAAGGATAACCCGAAAGACCACAACGTCTTCATGAACAAGGAATTCGTCTACGGCACCGATGCCCGGTACAATGTCGGGTACGGCTTCTGGCAGATGGCATGGGGGTCCAAACAGACCTTGAACGCCGCACGCTACGCCGCCGCTCGTGCCGCGTTGCAGGGCATGAAGGGCGACCATGGGCGTCCTCTGGGCATCAAGCCAAACCTGCTGGTTGTGCCGCCCTCGATGGAGCAGGCAGCGCTCGAGCTGCTGAATGCCGAGCGCGACGATGCCGGTGCCACCAACGTCTGGAAAGGCACTGCGGAGCTGCTCATCGTTCCGTGGCTGGCATAAGGGGCTGATCGAATGACACGTTCGAAGAAAACAGCCGCCAGCAAGGCCAGCGAGACCAAAGAAACCGAAGCCGCAAAGCCAGCGGCTCCGGTGGTGGAAAGCGCCCCTGAAGCCTCGCAGCCCACGCCTGAAAATGGCGCGGGTGAGACCAAGGCGACTGAAGCCGCCAAGCCACTGTCGCTTGCAGCGGATCAGGCGTCTGAAGTCGCGCAGTCCGTTGCCGAAAGCGGCGCGGGTGAGAGCAAGGCCGCCAAGGCCCCAAACGAGCCTGCCACTGACATTGAAGACATCTCTGCAGCCTTGACGTCCGACGCAAAGCCTTCCCCTCCGAACGAAACACGTGCCGAGGCGGTAGGCAGTTTGGCAGCAGCGTTGCAGCCACGGGATGAGGAAGATCTGATCGTGGTGGTCATCGGCCCCAAAGGTGGTCTCTGGCGGGCCGGTCGGCATTTCACACCCGAACCGACGCGCATCCTTGCCTCCGAGCTCAGCGATGAAGAGGCTGCCATGCTGCGCGATGAGCCGAAGCTCGCGATCAGCCTGATGAAAGCTGACGTCGCCGAGTAAGGCATCCGTCGCGCAAAAATTGACCGGCGGCGGGATTGTCGCCGCCGGCCTTCTCACATTCAATTCGGATGGTTCCCACCGTGCCCTATACATCCCTTTCAAAACTGATTGCGAAGTTTGGCGAACACATGCTGATCTCCCTGACAGATCGGGGCGATGTGGCAACTGACGCTATCGATACGGATGTGATTGACCAGGCGTTGGCCGACGCGGACGCGATGATCGATGGTTACGTGGGGGTCCGTTACGCGCTCCCGATGGAGACCACGCCGCCCCTGATCGGAAGCCTTGCGCTCGCAATCACGATCTACAACCTCCACGTGGCCAGCCCGGATCCCAAGATCGAAGAAGACTACAAGGCCGCCTTACGCACCTTGCGGGATATTTCCAGCGGTGGTGTCCGCTTGCCCATCGCGGGGGCTGATGCGCCCGGTACCGGAAGCTCCGGGGCACGGCTGACTGATCGAGAGCGTCCCCTCACGCAAGCCAGCATGAAGGGCTTCATCTGATGATCGAGAGCATCATCTCCCGTCTCTCATCGGAGGTCGCCATCTTCGAGCATCGCGTAGAAGGCGCGGGCAATTTCGCCGATCTGATGCAGCGCAATGCTTTGCCCCAGCACACTCCCGCAGCGCATGTGCTGCCCCTGGGCTTGATCGGGCGTCAGGCAGACGCTGGTGCCGGTGCGTTCACCCAAGGGATCGAAGAGGCTATCGCGGTAATCCTGACCATCCGCAACCACACGCCCGCGGGCCAAAAGGCCTTGGCAGAATTGCGCGATGTGATCTTTGCGATCGTCAACGCCATCGCCGGTTGGGCCCCGTCTGATGAGATCGGCGTGTTTCGTCTGACCCGTGGCTCCATTTTGAACGCCTCCAAGGGCACCGTCGTCTACCAGATCGACTTTGCCATCACTGATCAGCTGAGGATCCTCTGATGAAAGCACCAATCCTTCCGTCCCGTGGGGGCAGCTACACCCGCAGCAAGAATGGCAAGCTGACCCGTAAGGAGGGACCGGTCACCCCGGACCCCGAAGAAGTGGTCGCTGAGCCTGCTGAAGAAACATCGGAAAAGGAGGCTTAAATGGCCCTTAAATGGAAATCCAAAATCCTGCTGGCAAAGCTGGAGACAACGTACAACACCGACGCTGAACCAACCGCGGCTGCAAATGGCATCCTCGCCACGGAAATCACGCTGACACCGATGGAAGGCAGCGACGTCAGCCGCAATCTGGAAATCCCCACTTTGGGCGCTCAAGGTTCGGTGCCGATCGATGTTCACGCCAAGCTGACCTTCAACGTGGAGTTGGCCGGATCCGGTACCGCGGGCACCGCACCCGCTTGGGGTCCACTGATGCGCGGCTGTGCCGTTGCCGAAACGATCGTGTTGGACACATCTGTCACTTATAATCCGGTCAGCGATGATCACGAGAGCCTGTCGGTCTACTTTCTAATCGAGGGCACCCAGTTCGTGCTGACCGGCGCACGCGGCAATTGCACGATCGACTTCACGACCTCGGCAATTCCCTATCTCAAGTTCGAATTCTGGGGACTGTTCAATCAACCGAGCGAAGAGACGCGGGTGAACCCCACGCTGACGGCGTTCAAAAAGCCGCTGGCTGTGACGAAGGCCAACACGCCGACCTTCACGTTGGCCGGTGTGTCTCTCGTGATGCGGTCTCTGATGCTCAATCTCGGCAACGCAGTTGAGCCACGGTTTTTGGTCGGATCGGAAGGCATTCTGATCACCGACAAGGAAGAGAGCGTCGAGACCAAGGTGGAGGCTGTCCCGCTGGGTACGCTCAACCCCTTCACGATGGCGGCTGACCAGACGGATGTTGCAATCAACCTTGTGCATGGACTGACGGCTGGGAACACCGCAACCCTCGCGATCACGAAGGCGCAGATGCAGCGGCCTCAGGGTCTCGAGAATGCTCAGAATATCGTCGAGTGGCCGCTCCGCCTGGTCCCGATCCCGACGGTAGGCAACGACCAGTGGTCTCTCACCCTCACATAATTCGAAAGGAACTGCCCCAGTGTTCAAGATCAATCAGGCCCCGACATTTACCCGCGATGTGTCAATCCAGATCCCCGACGGGGAAGGCTTTACCGAAGCGGAGCTGAAAACCACCTTCCGCGCCATGCCGATCTCGGAAGCAGACGGGTTCGACCTCAGCACGGGCACCGGCACGCTCGACTTTCTGAAGGCTGTCGTCGTGAGTTTCGACAATCTGGTCGATGACGATGACAACCCCGTGCCGTCGACACCCGAACAGATCAGTCAGGAACTGGACAAGGCCTATATTCGGCTCGGTCTGGTCAGCGGGTATTTCAAGGGGTTGCACAAGGGCACGCTGGGAAACTGAAGGCCGCGGGGGCTGCATGGGCAAAAGGATCGCCCAATGAGACCCCGCGGCAAGACGATGCGAGTTCGGATGCAGCACAGCTTGGGATCGATCTCGGACAGTACCAAGACAACACCGACGCAGAAGAGCTCGAACTGTGGTCCTGGCATCTTGAGGCACTGGAGGCGTTTTTCGCGATCTGCTCCCAATGGAGAGTAATCGCAATCGGAGCCCGGATCGTGCCTATCGGTCTCGACTACACGGCAGCCCAATCCGGGCTGCAGCTGGCAGGCCTCACAGTCGATGCGGACATGTGGGGCGATATCAGAACCATTGAGCAAGGTGCTTTGGCTGAAATTCGGAGAATGATGTGAGCGGCTTCAAGACCAGTCTTTATGTCGGAGGGGATGCAACCGGGGCGAAGAAAGCCCTGGCCGAGACCACGTCCGCATTGGCTGGTACAAAGAAGGCCACTGACAGCCTGGGGAAGAGCACCGCGGCGCTGGATCAATCGACCAGATCCGCCGCAAACGAAAACACCAACTTCACGACCGGCGAGAAAGCGGTTCAGCAGGCTGTCACGAGATCCAACACCGCCGTCCAGCAGCGCATCGAACGCCTGACCGGCTACGGTGCCGCGACCAACAGTGCGCGTCAAAGTGCGGCGGCATTTGGTGGCACGCTCGATCAGAACAAAGCCAGCTTCGATGCGATGCGCATGTCGCTCGACCCGGTCTACCGCGCCTCAAGACAGTACGAAGCCGTTGTCGATGAGACCCGCCGCTCGGTCGCCGCCGGTGCTGCAACCCAAGCCGAGGCAAATAGGATCCTATCTCTGGCGGAAGCGCAGTACCTAGCAACCGGTCAAAGCGCTCAGATCATGGGGCGTTCAAACAACGCGGCGGCGGGCCAGATGGGCAACCTGGTCGCGCAGTTCAACGACATCGGCGTGATGATGGCTGCGGGACAGAACCCGCTGACCCTCGCGCTTCAGCAAGGTACCCAGATCACTCAGGTCATCGGGCCTATGGGAGCTGCGGGTGCCGTGAAGGCACTGGGCGGTGCCTTTTTGGGCATGCTGAACCCCGTGAGCTTGATCACGATTGGATCAATCGCTGCAGGGGCGGCCATAGTTGGGTGGTTATCTAGCGCTTTCCCCAAAGCAGTTTCTTTGGGCGAAGCGATAGACGATCTGTCTGACAGTATTGACGTATACAAGTCTGCTACAGATTCTGCCAACGCATCCGCCGACGATATGATTGATCGTTTTGGGTCGCTGTCCGAGCAGGGACAGAAAGCACTAAAGAATATCGCCGCCGCTGCAAGAGAGGAAACCGAGAGCGTAGTCAAAGATATCTTGGCATCCATGGCAAAGGGCGGAGAGCAGGTTCTTAACTTGAAGGGTCGCGCTTCGTGGGATGTCACTGGAAGCGACATTATGATCGCTCGTTCTCAGGTTGACATTGCAGCTGCTGAGGGGCCCGAAGCTCAAGTCGCAGCTTTGGAGAAAGCGCGTGACAAAATGGAAGCGCTGGCGGCTGCTGGAGAAAAACTCACATCCAACCAACGGCAGTTTCTATCCGTCGTAAATGAGACAATCATAAAGGTTGCGGAGCTTCGAGGTCTCGAGGATCAGCTTCAATCCGGTCGGCGCGCCATTGAGCCAGAGTTTGAACGCCAGATCGCTTGGAACGAAACGATCGTTCAGCAAAAGAAAGACGAGCTAGAGCTTCAAGGCAAAATATATGGGTTTTATGCCAACTCCAGACAGGCTTCTGATATTGCCGCCTCACAAGGTCAGGTGCTCCTTGATCAACTGAACCAGCAAGCTGAAATCCAAGCCCTTGTTGTCCGCTACGGAGAGGACAGCCGTCAGGTGGCCGAGGCGCGGATTGCTGCAGAGCGAGAGGTGTTTGAACGGACACGGCTGACTGCGGATATGTCCCAGTCCCTGAAAGATGCGATCATGGCCGCCTGGGATGCGGCCAACGGTCTTTCGCTAGTAGATATCGCGGCAGGCATTTCTCCGGCGGTGGCACAAGCTGCAGCTCTCGCCCAGAACCTTGGGATTGCGCTGAACGAGGCGCTGTCGCTGCAAAACATGCAGGCCGGTGCTGTCTACAGTGGACGTGGCGATGGCATGGCCGAGGTGCGTGCGCGTAGAGGCGAGACCAATAAGACCGACGGCCGCTTCGTTTATACTGGCCCCCGTCTGGACGCGAACAACAACCCCATCGTCAACAAGACGCGCTCGGGTGGCGGCGGCGGCAGTGCAGCCAATGCTCTCAAGAAAGAGCGCGAAGCCGTCACGGATCTGATCACCGGCCTGGAAGACGAGCTTGCGATCCTGCGCGAGAGCGACCCGGTTCAACAAGAGATGCTGCGCCACCGCGAAAAACTTGCCGGCGCAACTGAAGCCGAGCGGGCCAAGATCAGCGAGCTGATCGCGACCCGCAACCGCGAGAAGACCGCTGTGGAAGAGCAGAAGGCTGCTTGGGACAGCTACCGCGACATCGCCCATGGCACCTTTGAGGATCTCCGGCGCAGCGGGGGCGATCTTGGCGGCGTGCTGGACACGTTGTCGGACAAGATCCAGGACATGGCGTTTCAAGCTCTTCTCTTGGGAGAAGGGCCTCTCGCGCAGATCTTGGGCACCTCAGGCGGCGGTGGTCTGATTGATCTGGCCTTGGGGGCCATTTTTCCCGGCCAGAAGCCCGCCGGTCAAAAGCTTGCTGTTGGTGGCATGGTCTATGGTCGCGGCGGCGGGACATCGGATCAGGTGCCGCTCTGGGGGTCGCCCGGCGAATACATGGTCAATGCCAAAGCGACGGCAAAAAACCGGACGCTGCTGGAAATGATCAATGCCGGGGCTGACATTCCCGGCTTTGCAAACGGCGGGCAGATTGGCGGCACATCTGGCGGCTTCGGCGACATCGACATGCGCCCCCAAATCACCATCGAGAACCACTCAAGCGCCCCGATCACCCAGACCCGCCAGGAGAGCGTTGACAGCCAAGGTCGGCGCAGCACCAAGCTTGTCCTGGCAGACGCTGTCGGTGACGCGATGACCCAGTCCGGTGGCGGGGCAAAGCGGGTGCTGAGCAACCGCTACGGTTTGCGGCAGAAGGGAGCGCTGAGATGAGCGTTCCGACATGGCCAACAGATCTGCCCAGACCTCAGCGGGAGGACCTCCAGGTCCAGATCAATGATCCCCGTCTGCGCAAGCCAACCGAGACCGGCCCACCAGGCTATCGGCGGCGCTGGTCCAGTGTCGCGCGCACGGTCACATTGTCGATTGATGTGCCACGCAGCCTGAAAGCCGTCTTCGACGGGTTCTATGAGTACGAGACCAAGTTCGGTAGCTTGCCATTCTGGATGCCCGATCCCATGACCGATGGCTGGCCACTGTTGGACGGATCCGGCAACCCTTTGCTGACCGACGGCGGCTCTCCAATCCTGCTCTCCGCGCAGTGGCTCTGCCTGTTCGGAGAAGAGACACCGGTGCAAAGCATCCGGGGCATCCGGTTCGTCATCGCGTTTTCCGTGACAGTGATGCCATGAGACGGGTCTCCCTGAACGCGCGCACGGCCTTTGACGCGCCCACCACGGCTGAGATCGAGATCGCGCTGATCATGATCGAGCATCCTGAGCTGGATACCCCTGTGCGCCTCTCAACGGATCCCACCGAACGGCTCTGGGTCGATCCTTTGATGTATGGGACGCGCTCGTCTTGGATGGACAGCGACCCCGCCACTGAACCCTTTCTGTTCATTCTCGCGTCAACGGATATTCCAAGCGACCTTGAAGATGCACCGGCGGCGGCCAATATCGTTGTCGAGAATGTGGACAGCGACATCGCCGCTCTGCTCCGGTCTTTCACCGATCGTCCAACGGTCCATATGGCTGTCGTTCTCGCGGGATCACCGGATCTCGTTGAGGTGGAGTTTCGCGGGATGGTGATGGTCGCGGCTGATGGCAACACGGGTTCGGTCAGTCTTCAGGTTAGCCGCGCGCCGGTCGAGGAAGAAAGCGTTCCAATGGACCGTTTCACCAAAGACCGCTTTCCGGGGCTGTTCCGATGAGCTGGTCAAACACATATGTCGGCATCCCCTACGAGGACCTCGGCCGTTCTGTCTCCGGATGCGATTGCTGGGGTCTGGCCAAGGTGGTTTATCAAGGCGAACTTGGTCTGAATCTGCCCGACTACCGCGATGGGTACGTGAGCGCCGAGGAACAAGCAGAGGTCGCGTCCCTGATCGGGAAAGAGACCGCCACATCGATCTGGTCGCTTGTTGAAGAGCCGATGGCGTTTGATCTCCTGCTGTTTCGGCATGGCCGTCTTGAAAGCCATGTCGGGATCTACGTTCGGCCCAGCGTGATGCTGCACATGGCAACCGAAGACCAAGCCAAGCATGAGGACTACCTCTCGCCCCGCTGGCACCGTCGTCTCGCAGGAATATTCCGGTTCACAGCCGGTTTGAAGGAGGCTTCATGAGCGCTTCAAACGTCTCGGTGATGGCGGCCCCGCTCTTCGATCCCGGTATGGCACGGGTCTCGCTCGACGTGCCACCTGGTCTGACCATCGACGAGATTGTCACGCGAGCTTTGCCGCATGCCCGTCCGGCGTCCGGATTATTGCGCGTCATCCTGGTCAACGACCGTGGCGCGTCTGTTGCAGAGGAAAAATACTGGTCGGGGCTGAGACCAACTGCGGGCACGCATGTGGTAATCAGAACAATCCCTGGCAAGAACGCTTTGCGGTCTGTCTTGTTGGCGGTTGTCTCGGTCGCTGCTCTGGCCTTTGCCCCCGCTATTGCAGGCTTTCTTGGTGTCACCAGCAAGATCGGGATTGCACTTGTTGGTGCCGGTCTGAGCATCGTGGGGCAGCTGCTGGTCAACGCCCTCATTCCGGTCCAAACGCCGGATGCGCTCGAGAAAAAGAACGTCTACCGGATTGAAGGATGGCGCAACGAGCTGCGCCCCGGTTCCCCCATACCCTTCGCCGTGGGCAAGCACCGCTATGCGCCACCGTTCGCCGCTCAGACCTACACCGAAGTGGTCGGGGATGATCAGTATGTCCGCGCGCTGTTCTGCTTCGGATATGGTCCGTTGCGTATCTCCGACCTGCGGATCGGCGACACGTCAATTGAAGATTTTGAGGACATCGATGTCGAGATCCGGGAAGGCCGCGAAGGCGATGGCCCGCTGACACTTTATCCGGAGCAGGTCCTTCAGGAAAACGACGGCGCTGAACTGGTCCGACCTCTACCGCGCGGTGTGGATGGTGAATCTGTGCCAGGCCCCAGCATTGAGACCCCGGTCATTCGGTTCACCTCGACCAACGCCGCACGCGCCTCGGTCATTCTCGGCTTTCCAGGCGGGCTGTTTAGGATCGACGATAAAGGTCGCCTGAAGGGCTATACTGTCTCGGTACGGATCAGGGCGCGGCTGAACGGAGTTGGTGTCTGGACGGATGTCGTGACATTGAACGTGAACGCTGCAAAGCAGGAGAGTTTTCTGCGCCAGCACACTTGGACTTTGCCGACCCGTGGTCGCTGGCAGATTGAGGTGACCCGTCTGTCTGAGGACAACCTCAGCACGCAGGTGTCTGACAAGGTCGTGCTGTCTGCGGTCCAATCGATCCGGCCCGAATATCCGATCAATCTTGATAAGCCAGTTGCCTTTGCAGCGATCCGCGTACGCGCAACCTACCAGCTGAGCGGTCCTCTCAATGCGTTCAACGCGCTGCTCGAGCGGGAGGCTCAAGTGCGTGTCGATGATGAGTGGGCGCTGGGATACGGCAGAACACCGGCGACAGCATATCTCGCTGCGCTCACAGGCCCACAGAACCCTTATCCGGCATCGACTACTGAAATTGATATGGATCAGATCGCTGATTGGCACGACTGGTGTGTCTCGAAGAGGCTGAAATACGATCGTGTCCATGACACGCAGGAAGCCCTGGGCGAGATGCTCAACGCGATCTGTGCTGCAGGACGGGCAACCCCTCGCCATGATGGCACCAAATGGGGCGTGGTGATTGATCGGCCGGAGACATTGGTCATCGACCATATCAACCCGCGCAACAGCGACCAGTTCGAATGGTCACGATCATACTTCGATGCCCCCGACGGCATGCGGATCACGTTTCTCGATGAGACCAACGACTATGTGCAGGCCGAGCGCATTGTGCCGTGGCCCGGCCACGAAGGCCCGGTCAACCTTACAGAAGCGATCGAACTGCCCGGCAAGACCGATCCCGATGAAATCTGGATTGAAGCCCGTCGCCGGATGTATGAGCTGCAATATCGCGCAGACAGCTTCTCCGCCATGCAGTCCGGCCGTGCCCGCGTCGTCACGCGTGGGGATCTGGTAATGGGCAGCTTCGACGTGCTCAGCCGGACACTCGTGGCGGCGCGTGTCACCTCCGTTTCTGGCAATTTGGTCGAGATTGATGAAGAAGTCATCGCAGGCGAAAGCTTTGGGGTTCGGTTCAGAACCTTTGCTGATCCGGAGGATGTCATCGGTGCCTCATTCGTGCGAGCGATCGCTCCGGCGTCGGAGCCTTCGCGAGCATTGCTGCTGACAGGCACCGGTCCACTACCGAGTGTTGGTGAGGCCGTACACATCGGGCCAATCGCGACGGAAAGTCTCGCCTTGAGGGTAAGAGGCATAGAGGCTGCAGAAGACTTCCAGGCGCGCATTCTCATGGTCGCAGCGGCTCCAGAAATCGATATGCTGACAGATGCTGAAGAGCCGCCCGTGTGGGACGGCCGTGTGGGCGCTGAGGTTGATTTGGCGGCTGCGGTACCGGCAGTACCGGTATTCGTCTCGATCGCAAGTGGTGTCGCCGGGACGGGTGATCCGGACGGCCTCGAAATTATCCTGCGCCCTGGAACTGACTCTACGGCTGGCGTGACGGATTTTGAGCTTGATCACCGTCTTCAGGGGGCCTCTACCTGGGTGACAGTGACAATCCCTGCAGCTTCTGCGGGCGCATCTCTGGAAGTCTATTCTGCGACGGATCAAGTTGAGCTTCGCGCGCGGGCCTTGGCCTCGACCACGCCGGGAAACTACACCGACATCGCGTCGATCATAGTGGGTGGCAACGATCCAGCGATCCCACCCGCCCTGGCTAGCGATGCCGTCACCGTGATGGGTGTGCTTGGCTACGCAACGCTTACCATATCTGTGCCGACTGCGGGTGCACCATCCCAAATTCAGATCTACCGCGTTCCTGCTGGCAATCCTCTGGACCGTGAGACCCACGCAGTTGGATTGCCAATCCTCGTTGCCGCTGGGTCGACAGTTTCCTACGTCGATGGCGACGGTACACGCACCAACCTCATCACTGACAGCGCGTTCAATTCCGGCATGGGGTGGACGCCGGGAGATGGCTGGACGATCGCAGGTGGTGTAGCGACCCACGTGCCTGGCACCGCTGGAACGCTCTCTCAGGGGCTGAGCCTAGAAGCTGAAAAAACCTACCGGACTGCATTCACCATCACTGAATTCGTTGCCGGTACAATTACTCCGCGCCTGGCCGGTGGAACTGACGTGAGCGGGGATCCCGCCAGCTCGGTCGGGTTGGTATTGGACCGTTTATCAGCAGTCAGTGGCAACACAGAATTCGCAATTGATGCCGTCTCGGCGTTCGACGGCGCAATCGATGACCTCATTGTCTTCGTCGAGACCGCTACCTGCGTCGATGCCGGAGCTTGGGATTACTGGGTGGAACCTCAGAATGACGAAAACATCGCGGGTCCGGTTTCGGGGCCGTTCGCAGTTACAATCTACTAGGAGAAAGTGATGTCAGAAAACGGCGTTAAAACAACAGACCTTTCCAAAGGAAATCTATTAGATGAGGTAATCGGAAATAAGGACAACAGCACGATCTCGGTGCCATTCGTTGAATTTGCTAAACAGCTTTCTGGCAGTGGCGAAGTTTCAACCCGTGTTTTGGCTCTTGAAAACCAGAACCTTGATCCTCGAATTTCCACTCTTGAAGAACAGACATTCGAAGCAGATCCGATCTACCCAGATACAGATGCGGGATTGGGCGCAACGTCACTGGGCGATCCGTTCAAGGTTCTGAACGCGGATCCTGATATCTCGTATGATATTTTCACGCACGGGGCTGGCCCATTGGCAGTTTATGTGGCGTCAGTCCCCAGCTTGGTAGGCTTGGCAGATGTCAAAACGCTAGATGATATCGAGGCGAATTTTTGGGCGGCAGCTGAAAAGCGACGCGCCGATGTTCGCGCCCGTATTGCGGCAAAAATCGCAGCGATAATATGCGGTAAAGCGGGGCAATCTCTGGCGTACAAGCGGCTTTCGGGAACCACGATCCTTTCGGCACCGGGGCACCTCATGTTCAATGGGGGGCCATATACCAACGATTTTCAGCACGCGGCGACTAACGTTACTTGGACTGCAAGCATCGACGATATGGCGTCGATTGTTCAGTATTCCGAGGCCGATGGCTATGAGGGTCTGAGCCGCGCTGACGGCATTGCTTTAGCAGGGCAGTTTGATCTGGTGGCCTCATTTAGTGCTGCAATCGGAGCGCGGACGCTGGATGTTCTGTTTAACGGTGGACCACGCAATAACTTGATGGCGGCAGTTGAGCAGATGGCCAAAATGGTAGAAGCGAAAGAGGGTGGGCGCTATGCAGCAAAGCCCATCTGGGATTTTCTCCACGGCGAAGCGGATGCTTCTGCAGGCAACTCTAAAGCCGATTACATTGCAGATTTTGACAATGCTATTTTTGACATCAGAGCTTTCTCTGCTTGGGCGATCGATGATCCAGACTATATTGCGCCGATTGCTGTTCATCAAATGATGCTTTCAGACTTAACGGAAGCCTTCCACGAGATTTTACAAGCTCAGCAAGAGGTGGTTCAACGTACCGTCCTTTGTGAATTTGTGACCTCAGCTTACCCCTATCCTCATGAAGCGGATGAAGTGCATCCCGTCGGGGAAGCATTTGCGCTTAAATCTGAGTATTCGAAGCTGCGCCTTGTCGAAATGCTCGCGGGCACTTCGAAGGGCGGATCGCCAGTTTGCGCCTACGCAACGCGCGAAGGTGGTCTTATTCGGGCGCGAATTGCGACAAAAGGTGGTGCGGGTCTCGATATAGATACCAACATTGATTTTGGGCGCGGTATCGACGGGGCGACAGAATTGTTTGGTTTCCAGTTTTACCGCAATGGTGCTCTGATTGATCTGACTGGGGCATCTTTGAAGGTTCGCGGGCAGATGCTCGAGATAAAACTGGCTGCGGATCCGGGCGTTTATCTTTCAGATGAAGAGCTGCGCTATGCCATGCAAGAGGATGGCTCGTCGCTGCAATCGGGCGGGCACCTTCGGTCTGGCGGCAACGTTAAATCGCTTGAGCCCGCATATTTTTCAAGCTTGATGACGATGCATCGTTTCACGTTCATTAACGGTATCACCGCTGCCGGTGCGGCAGGTGATGGTCCAGGTGGGAGGACCATCACTGGTCAGACATCTGGGGCAACGGCTTTGGTTCACGCCGTCACCTACACATCAGGGTCCTTCGACACTGATGATGCGCAGGGTGAGTTCACCGCTTATCGTGTCAATGGGACGTTTCTTGATGGTGAAGTTGTAGAAACAGGTGCCATCGACATGACACTTTCGAGCGCACCTGTCGAAGAACAATTCAAACATGAAAATTGGCTGACACGCTTTGCCGTGCCTGTCACAGAAGCAGCGGAGTAACAGATATGCTAGCCAAATGTTTTACCATTCCTAAACCTCGTATGGGTTTTTTCTTCACCAATCGCCCGGGGTTCTATGACGCGCAAAGCAATCGCTTTCTGAACGTATTCCAAGGGCAAGGGGTCCAAGACTGCGATCTCGACGTTGTCGAGGGTAGCGTATCATTTCGGTCTGACTTTGGATCGAGGTCTCGTGAATGCATTCGCCTCGATGACACGACCCGTTTTCAGTTTCGCAACCCGATCCCCTATGAGGGAACAATGATCGCAATCGCAAAGGTAGATATGCTGGGCGGTGGTGCCACTAGCCGGTCGATTTTTCCGATTATATGCGCCGACAACGCTAACCCAAATTTGGCACCGTCTTGGAATTTTTCATATTTTTCCGGGGCGGTCACGATGAGGCATAATTGTACTACCAGTGGTGTCGGTGCAGCACTTGGCTCGTTTTCTCACGGTCCCGAACAAGAATTTTTGTTTGCGAGCGCATTCGATCAAACCCGACGCGAGAATGCCTATATCCTTAACGAAGGTTCTGTAACGCAAGGAACTACAAGCCTGACGACCACAAGCGGAAATGCTATGGCATTTGGTGGGCGGCAAAAGGCTAAGTTCGGAGACATGAACAATGATGCCGCAGTGTCAGACCCTGCTATGGCCGACTACGTCGACATTGCCGCACTGCTGTTTTACGGCGGCAACGCGGTTCGCGACGCGGAGGCTGACGTGAATGCGCTCTACGCTGAAGCGGATAAATTCTATGGGTTGCGGTACGGGTCCTAAAACTTGCAGCTTTTCAGACCGGAAATAAGAATGCACAATTTTGTCAATCGAATCGTGATCGGATCGTCAAATTCTCGCGCACGTGGCAGCACGGGCTTAACTACCGAAGAAAGCAATTATGACAAAAATAAAAGCATATATCGCGATCTTCCTAGGCTACTTGGGTTCTGCAATCGGTTTGCTATATTCAATTTTTCTTTTGATAGAGCTCTGGTTAGGCAGAACCTCCACACCTGAAAATTTCAAGGCACTCCCGAGAAGGGCAGATGCACTGATCGAGTGGTTCCTATCGCAGCCATGGCAGATAGCATCGTTGGTGCTTTTATCGCTTGTTGCCGGCTCAACATACCTTCTAATTATTGGTATCAGAGGCTTGGTTTCCACCGAGGAAATAACCGTGCGTCTGCCAGAAGGTTACATGACGGCAGAGCAGGCCAAAGATATTTTGAATCTTATCATTCAAGTTCAAGGCCTAGAAAGAAACACTGCAAAGATGCTGGCTATGCACGGCAATCTTGGTGAGCGAGTAGACAATTATAAGAATGACCTTGTCGAGGCTCTGGGATGTACTCATTCATTGTCCAACGATGTGATGGCGACGATAGGTAGAATGTATGATCAGCAGCAGGAACTTGTTAACGCAGTTCAAGCGATGAGCGAACAAATCCAGTCTCAAAAAACACGTTGATTAAGAGCGCTTAGGTAACCTTTTCGAGTGCCAGCCGGTTGGGAGCCTATCCGCGAGCAGCGGCGAACACAGAATGCCGACTCATTAGTAGATAGGGGTTTGGCTGCCGCTCGTTAGCAAGTTGGTTTGCTGCACGCCTGGGGCGCTTTGAAAGCGTGTTTAGAAGTGGGTTGGAAAAGATGTTTCGGTCAGCCGTATTTTTTGCCCGTCTAAATAGTGCTGACAAATAAGCTGCGTTTTTCTGCCAACATTTTCTTCGCGCTACAGCTCTACCTGATCGAAAAGGATATCCGGGGTCTGGCACCCGAGGTGCGATTGGCAGCACGGCAAGACCAATCGGCACCGTTGATCGTCGCGTTTGAGGAGTGGCTCACGACCAACCGCGCGCGGCTGTCTGCTAAAGCCCCTTTGGGTGAAGCGCTCAAATACATCGCAAAATACTGGGACGGGCTGTGCCTGTTTTTGACCGACGGCCGCATCGAAATGGACAGCAACGCAGTGGAACGCACGATCCGTCCCATAGCTCTGAACCGCAAAAACGCACTCTTCGCTGGCCACGACGACGGGGCCACAAACTGGGGCGTCATCGCTTCCTTGATCGAGACCTGCAAATTGAACAGTGTCGATCCGCATGCCTATCTGACAGATACGGTCACTGCCATCGTCGCAGGCCACAAACAAAGCCAGATCAACGATCTGCTACCGTGGAATTACGTCAAATAGGTGGGATCGGCGCACCGCTTACTCTTCTTCTCCCTTCTTATTCATTACTTATACCTATTACCTAGATACCATCATGAATGATGGAGCGGGTCATCCCTAGCTATATCAAGGTAACCACTGATCCGTCCTGACCAGAGCCCCACCTGTAGCCTCAGAAAAATGGCTAAGTAGAGCGAAGGAAGGCCTACCCTAGGCGAGGGGCATTATCAGGGGCATTTCGGACCCTGCAGCGGCCCGAAGGCCTGATCATAATAATGTCTAAAGTGAAGTGGCTGGGATGGTAGGATTCGAACCTACGGTACACTGTACCAAAAACAGTTGCCTTACCACTTGGCTACATCCCAACGTGTGGGCGTAATTAGTCCGGAGTGCGGGGGGGTGCAATACCTTTCTGGAGAAAAAGTGGGGAGAATCTCGGAATTTATTCTTGAGCCGTGTTTGGGGCAGAGCAGGCTGTGTTCTATTGGGGAGGATCAGCGGGGTCGCTCGGCCGCAGGGGCCTATTGCCGCTGTATGTCTCGCTGCTGATATCCTGCATCCGGGCGAACACGTGATCGCGCGACAGGGGGGACGTGGGGGCGCACCGCCGCCGTCCCCCTCGCTTCAAGGGTGCAGTATGTGTCGCGTGCGAGGGCTGTCAGCCTTCGCAGTTGATCAAGATCGCACCGGCGCGGGCACCGGCTTCGACGGCTTCATGGGCCTTGACCGTGTCTGACAGCGCGAATGTCTGCTCGACCGGGCAGTGCAGCGCCCCTTCGGCCAAGGCTTGATGGGTTTTCTTGATCGCGAGGGCACGTTCGGCCTCGGTCAGCAGGTAGACGAGAATGATGTCGATGGTCACCGCCTTAAAGAGCAGGGGCAGGAAGGGGAGCGTCGGCTCCATCACCTTGGCAGAGCCATAGGCCGCGATGCGCCCGTTGGGTTTGATCACCTCTGCATCCAGCGCGATATTGGCCCCGAATTCGACCTCGATGATCTGGTCGACGGGGGCACCACCGTTGGCATCAAGCACCTGTTGCGCCAGATCGGGGGTGCTATAGTCCAGCACGACCTGTGCGCCTGCGGATTTTGCGCGCTCGGCCCCGTTGGCTCCGGTGGTGGCGATAACGCGCGCCCCTGCCCAGGCGGCGAATTGCACGGCGAGATAGCCGACGGTGCCCGCGCCCCCCTGGATAAGCAGCGTTTGCCCCGCGACATCACCGCCGTTGAACACGGCGTGGGCCGCGGTCAGCCCGGGGATGCCAAGGCTGGCGGCAGTGTCAAAGCTCACGTCATCGGGCAGCGGGACGGCCTGCGCTTGCGGCAGGGCGATATGGGTCGCGGCAGTGCCGAAGGGGCGCTGCCATTGACCGTTCCAGATCCAGACGCGCTGTCCCACGCGGGCTTGGTCCACACCGTCGCCCACGGCCTCGATCACGCCGGCACCATCGCTATGCGGGATCACAGTCTCGAAGGGCGGATGGGTCATGCCGGGGCGCCCGCGTCGGGATTTCACATCGGACGGGTTGACGCCCGACACGGCCAGCCGCACCAGCACCTCGCCCGCAGCGGGGGTAGGGGTTGGCATCTCGGTCAGGGTCAGCACGTCGCGTGCTTCGCCAAGGGTGGAATAGGTGACTGCGCGCATGAGAGCTCCTGATCATGGGGACGGTGTTGTGTCACCTAAGCGCAAGACCGCGGCATGTGCAATTGCGCGGTCAGTCGCGTAGCTCTTTCGGGCCCACGCCCCAGAGCCGCGCTTTGGGGGCCCAGCCTTTATAGCCGCCGACCCGCAGGAAACACCATTCAAGATCGCAGGCTCCGAGCCGCGCGATCACGCCCAGTTCAAGCTCTGCCTCGACGGGGGCTTTGGGGTCGGGGCGGACAAGCAGCTG
Source organism: Sulfitobacter sp. SK025 (assembly GCF_003352105.1). NCBI lineage: Bacteria > Pseudomonadati > Pseudomonadota > Alphaproteobacteria > Rhodobacterales > Roseobacteraceae > Sulfitobacter > Sulfitobacter sp. SK025. Next base: position 1,173,645 of record NZ_CP025808.1, read on the forward strand.
CAGACGGTCCTGTTCCACCAGAACGGTGCGCGTGCCCGACAAAAGCGAATAATGCACCCAGCCGCCCATACCGTCGCGGTCTTCGACGCGGCGCCAATGGCCATGCTCTGCCGTGATGCGCAGGGGGAGGTCGCGATGTTTGAACACCCAATCGATCCGGTGCGTCAGCGACGGCCCGCGCCGCACGTTCCCCTCGCTCGCTTTCATGGACACGAAACGGGGCACCGGCAGGTTGGTCACCTGGCCGACCTCTTGCGCGAAAACCGGGGTGGTGCACAGGTGAACGGCTGCAAGGGTGCCCAAAAGGACGGAACGTAACATCGGTTTCATGACTGCCTGTCTGGTCTGTTGCCGTTGATTTAATGCAGTTTTGCCCTGCGAGGTTCTTGTGCCTCGTCTCTGCTTGGGACACCATGCCACCAAGCACAGTGCAAAGCCATATTTGGGAGGCCCACAATGTCAAAGCAACCGCTAAGTGTTGTAGTCACGCGACGGTTGCCGGAAGTCGTCGAAAAGCGATTGACGGAACTGTTTCATGTGACGTTGCGCGCGGATGACACGCCGATGACCCGCTCTGAACTGGGCGAGGCGATGAAAACTGCGGATATTCTGGTGCCCACCGTGACCGATGAAATCGACGCGGCACTGATCGGGCAGGCGGGGGACCGGCTGAAACTGATCGCGAACTACGGGGCGGGGGTCGATCATATTGACGTGATGACAGCGCGGCAGCGCGGGATTCTGGTCTCCAATACCCCCGGCGTGCTGACGGAAGACACCGCCGATATGACCATGGCGCTGATTCTCGCGGTCACACGGCGCATGTCCGAAGGCATGGCGCAGATGCAAAAAGGCGATTGGCAGGGCTGGGCCCCGACTGCGCTGCTTGGCGGGCGCGTCAGCGGCCGCCGTTTGGGTATTCTGGGGATGGGCCGCATTGGTCAGGCCGTCGCACGGCGCGCGGCTGCCTTTGGCATGCAGGTCCACTACCACAACCGCCGCCGTCTGCGCCCCGAGATCGAAGAGAGCCTTGGCGCGACCTATTGGGAAAGCCTTGACCAGATGGTGGCCCGCATGGACGTGATGAGCATCAACTGCCCGCACACCCCCAGCACCTTCCATCTGATGAACGCCCGCCGCCTGAAGCTGATGAAGCCCGACGCGGTGATCGTAAACACCTCCCGGGGGGAGGTGATCGACGAAAACGCGCTGACGCGGATGCTGCGCGCGGGCGAGCTGCAAGGCGCAGGGCTGGACGTGTATGAACACGGCACCGACATCAACCCGCGCTTGCGCGAACTGACCAATGTCGTGCTCTTGCCGCATATGGGGTCTGCGACGCTCGAAGGGCGGGTAGAGATGGGCGAGAAGGTCATCATCAACATCAAGACCTTCGAAGACGGGCACCGTCCGCCGGATCAGGTCGTACCCTCGATGCTTTAGGCGCAGCGCCGGTGCGGTTCAATTTGCGCTGGCGCTAAAAACAAGTAGGTTGACCCCGAGCACCGGAACGGGGAGGGGACCATGCTTGCACATCACATCGTAAAGTACATCGGGCGGACCTGCACAGCCATCGCCGTAGGTGGTTTTGTAAGCGGGGCCGCTTTCGCGCAACAGGCCGCCGATAGTGTCGCGCCCGAAGGTGCAAGCCAAGGCAGCTTTACCGGCATGTCGCCGCGGATCACCGCCGCCTTCGAGGCTAAGGATGCGGGCAAACCCGTCATCGCCCGGAACTGGATGGTCGCCGCCGCCAACCCTCATGCGGTTCAGGCGGGGGCGGATGTGCTGGCACGGGGCGGCACCGCAGCCGATGCGCTGGTCGCCGTCCAAGCGATGCTGGGGCTGGTGGAGCCGCAAAGCTCTGGCCTGGGCGGCGGGGCGTTTCTGGTCTGGTATGACGCCGCATCGGGCAAGCTGACCACGCTGGACGGGCGCGAAACCGCGCCGCTGGCAGTGACGCCGCAACTGTTTCAGGACGACCGAGGTGTCCCGCTGGGGTTCTTTGACGCCGTCGTTGGCGGGCGGTCGGTCGGTACGCCGGGCACCCCTGCGTTGATGGCCGCTGCGCATGAGAAATGGGGCAACCAGCCGTGGGCCGAGTTGCTGGCCCCCTCTGTCGCATTGGCCGAGAAGGGCTTTGCCGTGTCCCCACGTCTTGCGGGGCTGGTGGCTGATGACGCCGAACGGCTGGCAACGTCGGAAACGACAGCATCCTATTTCATGCCCAATGGCGTGCCGGTTCAGGCAGGCGATACGCTCAAGAATCCCGATTATGCCCGCACGGTTGCAGCGCTGGCGGAACGCGGGGCGAAGGCTTTCTATACCGGCGACATTGCGCGCGACATCGTGGGGGCTGTCCAAGGGGCCACCAACCCCGGTGTGCTGTCAGAGGTCGATCTGTCGATCTATCGGGTCAAGGAACGCGACGCCCTTTGCGCGCCCTATCACGGGCATGAGGTCTGCGGCATGGGGCCGCCGTCCTCTGGTGCGTTGGCCGTTGGGCAAATACTGGGGCTGTTGGAAAACGCGGACCTGAGCGCCGGACCGGCGGACGCAGATGTGCTGCGGCTGATCGGCGATGCCTCGCGGCTCGCCTTTGCAGATCGGGGGCGCTATGTGGCCGATACCGATTATGTGCCGGTGCCGGTGACCGGTATGCTCGACCCATCCTATCTGGCGGAGCGCGCCAAGCTGTTGCAGGGCGACGATGCGCTGCCCGAAGTCACCGCGGGCGCGCCCGCTTTCGACCATGCCCTAAACTTTGCCGATGATATCTCTATCGAGCTGCCGTCGACCTCGCATGTGTCGATCGTGGACAACATGGGCAATGTCGCAAGCATGACCACCACCATCGAAAACGGCTTTGGGAGCCGACTGATGGTGCGCGGGTTTTTGTTGAACAACGAGCTGACGGATTTCTCTTTCCGGTCGCATACCGATGGCGTGCCGATTGCCAATCGGGTCGAGCCGGGAAAACGTCCGCGCTCGTCGATGGCACCGACGATTGTGATGAAAGATGGCGCGCCGGTTCTGGCCGTGGGCAGCCCCGGTGGCAGCCGCATCATCGGCTATGTCGCGGGCGCGATCATCGCGCATCTGGATTGGGGGATGGGTGTGCAACAGGCCGCCGCACTGCCCCATGCGATCAACCGTTTCGGCCCCTACGACCTTGAGGAAGGCACCGACGCCGCCACGATGGCCGATGCGCTGACCGGCCTTGGCTATGAGGTGAACACCCGCGCGCTGACCTCGGGGTTGCATATGATTTCGATTGGCGATGACCTTCGCGGCGGGGCTGACCCGCGCCGCGAAGGCATCGCCCTTGGCGAGTGATCGCCCATTCTGAACCAAAGGAAAGACCATATGGCACAGGCCACCGACATGCCCCGCAACGAGACCGGGATCGACACCGCTTTGGGTATCCTCAAGCAGCAATTCGGCGAACGCTTCCAGACGGGGGACGCGATCCGCGAACAGCACGGGCATACGACGACCTGGATCAGAAATCAGGCCCCCGATGCCGTGGTCTTTGCTCGCTCGACCGACGATGTCGCGGCTGTGGTCAAGGTCTGCGCCGCGCATAAGGTGCCGGTCATCGCCTTCGGCACCGGCACCTCGCTTGAAGGGCATGTGAATGCGCCGGCGGGGGGCGTGTCGATTGACGTCACGCAGATGGACGCGGTGGTCGAGGTCAACGCCGGCGATCTGGATTGCCGTGTGCAACCCGGCGTCACGCGCGAGGCGCTGAACACCCATTTGCGCGATCAGGGCCTGTTCTTCCCCATTGATCCCGGGGCCAATGCCTCGCTTGGCGGGATGACGGCGACGCGGGCCTCGGGCACCAATGCGGTGCGCTATGGCACGATGAAGGACAACGTTCTGGCGGTCGAGGCGGTGATGGCCGATGGCACGGTGATCCGCACCGGCGCACGGGCGCGCAAATCATCCGCCGGATATGATCTGACGCGTCTGATGGTGGGCTCTGAAGGGACATTGGGCGTGATCACCGAGATCACGCTTAAACTGCAAGGCATCCCCGAGGCGATCAGCTCTGCCCGCTGTTCTTTCCCCACGGTCGAGGCAGCCTGTGAAACGGTGCAAAGCGTGATCCAATACGGGCTGCCCGTCGCACGGATAGAGCTGCTGGACGCGATGGTCGTGCGCGCGGTGAATGGCTATGCCAAACTGTCGCTGCCCGAAACGCCGATGTTGCTGCTGGAGTTCCACGGCTCTGACGCCGGTGTGGTCGAACAAACCGAGACATTCGCCGCACTCGCCGATGAAAACGGCGGCACCGATTATCAGGCGACCACCACGATGGAGGAACGTAACAAGCTGTGGCAAGCGCGGCACGATGCCTATTGGGCGATGCTGGCCCTGCGCCCCGGCTGCAAGGCGGTGGCGACCGACGTTTGTGTGCCGATCTCAAAACTCGCCGAAGCGGTCGGGCGCGCGAACGCCAAAGCGGCGGAGCTGGACCTGATCGCGCCCATCGTCGGCCACGCAGGCGATGGCAATTTCCACGCCTCGCTGCTTCTGGATATGGACGACGCGGATGAAGTCGCCCGCGCCGAGGCGTTCATTAGCTGGCTCAACGAACTCGCGATCTCGATGGAGGGGACATGCACGGGGGAGCATGGCATCGGACAGGGCAAACGCCCCTATCTGGTCAAGGAACTGGGAGCGGCCGTGGGCGTCATGGGCGCGATCAAACAGGCGCTCGACCCCGATAACATTATGAACCCGGGCAAGATTCTTCCCGAATCCCTGGCGTAGTCGGGGCGGCGCGGGCGGTATATCGATCCCTGCCACGGGCAGGGATGCGATGCCTCCGGCGGGGATTTTTAACCATTTGGAAGCGGCCTGCGCGCGAGTTTTTCGACGTTGGTCGCATTTGTGCTGTCTTTGGTCGGCTGGGTTCTGCGTTTTGCGCGGGGACTGCTAAATGTCGCTAAGACCTATTCTGGCGGAGCATTGGATTCATGAAAACTCAAGTCAAAGCACTGGTTGTGGGCGGCGGCGCCGTTGGCACGTCGATTGCCTACCATCTGGCCCGCGCCGGATGGGACGATGTGATGTTGCTTGAGCGGGACGAGCTGACCTCGGGGTCTACATGGCACGCGGCGGGGTTGCTGCCCTATTTCAACATGTCCTATGCGACGACCCACATCCACGACTATTCGATCAAGTTCTACAAAACGCTTGAGGAAGAGACCGGCCTGAATGCGGGCTTTGCCGTTGTGGGAAACCTGCGCATGGCGCAGACGGACGAACGCATGGATGAATACATGCTCTATGCCTCCACCGCCGAGACCTGCGGCGTGCCCTATACCTTCATGACGCCGGACGAGATCAAGGCAAAATGGCCGCTGATCAAGACCGACGATCTGAAAGGCGCGCTGTACCACCAGACGGATGGCTACATTAACCCCGCCGATGTCACCATGGCGATGGCCAAGGGCGCGCGGCAGCGGGGGGTGGCGATCGAGCGCAAGTGGCAGGCGGATGCCTTTCACTGGAATGGCGCGGCGTGGGAGGTTACCGTCACCAAGATGGTCGAGAAGGGCGGGAACCTAGTCCCCTCGGACGAGCAGGTCGTGATCACCGCAGAGCATGTCGTCACCGCCAGCGGCAACCACGCGCAGCGCACCGCCAAGATGCTGGGCATCAAGATGCCTGCTATTCCGGTCGAACATACGTTTATCGTGATGGATCAGGACCCCGAGCTGGTCAAATGGCGCGCCGACGGCAATCCGGAGCATCCGGTCGTGCGCGACGCCGACAATGAATCCTACGCCCGCGAAGAGCGGGGCGGCTGGATTTTGGGCATCTATGAGCGCGGCGCGCCTGCGCGGTTCGAATATGGTGTGCCGGACAGCTTCCGGGCCGATCTGTTTCCGCTGGATCTGGACCGGATCGCGGATCAGTATATGGCGATGGCCGACCGCGTCCCGTCTTGTGCGGACTCCGGTCTGAAGGACGATTTCAACGGGCCGATCTGCTATACGCCCGACGGCAACCCGCTGGTCGGTCCGGCACCCGGCCTGCGCAATATGTGGCTGGCCGAAGGGTTCTCTTTCGGGATCACAGCTGCGGGGGGCACGGGCTACTACCTTGCGCAGATGATGGTCGAGGGCGAGGCCGAGATCGACATGGCGTCGCTGGACCCCAAACGCTATGGCGACTGGATGACCACCGAATATGCCGCGCGCAAGAACGAAGAAGCGTATGAGCACGTCTATATCCTGCACCACCCGGATGAGGAGCGCCCCGCCTGTCGGCCCTTGCGCACCTCGCCTGCCTATGACCGTCAGGCCGCCCGTGGCGCACAGTTCGGTCATGTGAACGGGTGGGAACGCCCGAACTACTTTGCGCCGCTGGGGTTCAATGACCACGACAGCCGGTCCTTCCGGCGCGGCGGCTGGTGGCAGCATGCGGTCGATGAGGCCAAGGCGATCCGCGAGGGCGTGGGGCTGATCGATGCGACTGCCTTTACCAAACATCTGGTCAAGGGGCCGGGGGCCACTGCCTTTCTGGATTGGTTCACCTGCAACAAGCTGCCCTCGGTCGGGCGCATCAACCTGACCTATGCGCTGACGATCAACGGCACCACGCGCACCGAATATACCATCGTGCGGCTCGCTCAGGATGAATACTACCTTGTGTCCGCCGGGGCCTGGACGGCCTATGACAGTGATTTCCTGCGCAAGGCCATCGCCGATAAAGCGCCCGAATTCGGCTATATCGAATGTCATGACGTGACCACGCAATGGGGTGTCTTTGCCATTGCCGGTCCGAAATCGCGCGACGTGTTAAAAGAAGTCATCAAGGACGCGGACCCCGAGACGGTGCTGAGCAACAAGCGGTTCCCCTGGCTGACCATGCGCAATATCGAGCTGGGGATGGTCCCTGTCCGCGCCATCCGCGTCGCCTATACCGGAGAGCTCGGCTGGGAGCTGCACCACCCGATCGAGATGCAGAACCACCTGTTCGATCTGCTGGAGAAGGCGGGCGAGAAACACGGGATGAAACTGGTCGGCGCGCGGGCACAGAACTGGCTGCGGCAAGAGAAATCCTACCGCGCTTTCGGCAATGAACTGGGCCGTGATGCCACCCCGCTAGAGGCCGATCTGCCGCGCTTTGTCGACCTGTCCAAGGACTTCCACGGCAAGGACGCAATGCAGGCCCATGGTATCCGCAGCAAATGTGTGACCTTGCTGATCGACGGGCCCGACGACGCCGACCCTTGGGGCCGCGAAGTGCTGTATCACGGCGACACCCGCGTTGGCCGCCTGACCTCGGGCGGGTATTCGGTGGCCTTCGGGAAATCCATCGGCATGGGCTACGTCAAACCCGACATCGCGGAGGTCGGCACGAAGCTGAAGGTCAAGATGTTCGACCAGCTATGGGACGCCGAAGTGGTGGAGGACAGCCCCTACGACCCGAAAAACGCAACGATCCGCGTGGATGGGTGACGCTTGAACCTAGTCGAGCGGCGGCATGCTCTGCCGCTCGGCCATGCGCTGCCGGTGATGCTCCAGATACGCAGGGTCGGGCAGGAACCGTTCTGGTAATTGCAACCTTTTGGAGGCCCCGACAGCTAGTTTGCGTTTAGAGTCAGCGGGCAAATCATCGGCCATGATCATGCGGTAATCATCGTCAAAACTGATCAGATGTCGGTCAAAGGCGCGATCATGAAGGGCGTTCAGGCAAATGCCATTTTCGGGGTAGAACCGTTGAGCATCGTCCTCTTGCCACCCGACGATATGGCTTGCGGTCAGCAGGCGCGTATCGTCGATACCCGTTAGTGCACAGCGAGAGCGATAGTTGTTCAGGATCATCTCGCGGAAGAAGCTTTGTCCGCGTCGCTGCACAACAGTACGTTCGGTGACTTCGGCTTGCTTAGCGATCCAGTTTGCCTGCCGCTGCTCGGAAAAACCGGGTGTCTGCTGGGGTGACGGCAAGATCTGCGCTTCATAGGCATTAAATACGATAGAGGGGTCTTGCCGGAACCGCGCCCAGACTTGCCGGTCCATCGCAGAAAGGTTGCCAAGCCCCCTTTGCGGCAGTGTGTCATCCAGCGCGGCAAGATTGGACAGTTTCATTGCCACGGCCGATGGCGTGCGTCCGATCCGTTCTGCCATGCGGATGATCTGCGGTGTGTCGGAATGGAACTTGCCAAAAGGAAGCCGCAAATACAGTGACAAAGCCTCAGTGACCTCGTCTTCGGTCCAATTTCGACGTGTCGTCATATACCTGCCGTTTTCGCTCGGAAAATCCTGCCAGGTTCAATTTATAACTGCAATGCCAAAGGTATTGCTCTGCTAGATTGTGGCGGCGATCTACCGCACCTGACGCCGCGCGAGCCAGTTGTCCCAGCTGCTGGGGCTACCGGCATAGACGTTGATGTCGATGTCGCCGGCGGCTCCGGGGATGCGGCCGGTGCTGGTGTATTGCCAGAAGGTCCAGCGCTCGTCGGGGTATTTCTCGGACGGGTGGGCGGCGGTGGAGCGGAGCCAGAATTCAACACCGCGCAGACGCCCCATGTCATTCTGGGCATAGAACTCCGGCGTGGTGTAGACGACGGGCTGCTGCCCGTAATGCGCGCGCAGGATGCTTAGAAAGGTCTGCGCGTTGCGGCGGACGGTATCGGCGGGCGGGCGCAGGGTGCAGGTGGGGGAAAAGGGATTCCACTCCAGATCCAGCACGGGGGGCAGCATACCTGCGGTCTTGGGCACGTTTTCGATGAACCAGCGGGCCTGTTTCTCGGGCGTCGTGCAGAAATAATAGAAGTGATAGGCCCCGCGGGCGACACCGGCGCGGCCCGCACCCTCCCAGTGGTTCTGGAACATCGGGTCCAGCAGATCGCCGCCTTCGGTGGCTTTGATGAAGGCGAAGTTCACGCCGGAGACGCGGGCCTCGCCCCAGTTCAGCGGTTGCTGGAAGCGCGCCACATCGATGCCGTGCACCGCATAGCGGTCGGGGCTTTGGCCGGGCCAGTCGAACGGCTTGCGGTCGCCGAAATTGGCCGCCGTCACATCCCCCACAGGGACAGAGAGTTGCGGCGCACCACAGGCCGAAAGGGCAAGGGCAGAAAGGAGGGCAAGAACGCGAAGTCGGGGCATAGGGTCACGGCTTTCGTGCGATAAAGGCCAGATTATTAGCGGGCATGTCGATCCTGTCGATCGGGCTTAGTGCAGCATCGCTGAGCCAACGTGTGATGTCGACCGTATCCTTGTACCCGATCGCAGGATCGGCGGTGCGCAGCTCGGCGTCGAATTTCGCATCTCCGTCGGAGGTGAGCACACCCTCGTGGCGGAACGGACCATAGAGGATCAACGTGCCACCGGGGGCGAGCGCAAGCGCGGCTTCGGTGATGAGCTGCTGCGCGGCACCCGTCGGGATCAGATGCAGCAGGTTGGCGAGGAAGATCAGGTCTTGCGGTGGCAGTGGCTTGTGCCAATCCGCCGCCGTTGCATCCAGCGGTGTGGCGGGGGCGACGTTGGTCAGCCCGGCCTCGGCGATATAGGCGTCGATGCTGGCGCGGCGGTCGGGGGCGGGCTCGGTCGGCTGCCAGTGCAGATCGGGCAGGGCGCGAGCGAAGGCGGCGATATGCTGCCCCGTCCCGCTGGCAATCTCGAGAGCGCGACCTGTCTGAGGTGCATGGTCACGCAGCAGGTCACACAGGGCGTCCTTGTTCCGGTCGGCGGCGGGGGCGTGCAGCATGGCACCGCGGGTGGGCAGAGCGACGCTGGCGCTTGGGGGAAGCTTGGCTGTCATGCGCGCAGCCTATCGGGGCGCAGTGCCTCGACCACCGGATCGGGCAGCGAGGGGGCGTTTCCGAGGGTCAGATCGGCCACCAGTTGCGAGGCGGCGGCGCTGGTCTGGAAACCGTAGCCGCCTTGTCCCGCGCTCCAGATAAAGTTGGTCTGGGCGGGATCGGGGCCCAGCACCAACGTGCGGTCCACGGCAAAGCTGCGCAGCCCCGCCCACGTTGCGATGGGTTTCGTCAGCGGCACGGCGACCATGTTCTGATACCGCTCCAATCCCTCGGCCAGCACCATGTCGTCGGCCCATGCGTCCTGCGGTTCGGTTGCGTCCTCATCGGCGGGCGAGATCAGCAGCGCACCTGCGTCGGGCTTGGCGTACCATGTTTCGCCCACGCCAAAGAACATCGGCCAGCGCGACAGGTCATGCCCGCCCGGTGCCGCAATGCGGGCCATGGACCGGCGGTAGGGGGTGATGCCGATGGGGGGCACACCGGCCAGAATGGCGATCTGGTCGGCCCAGGCTCCGGCGGCGTTGACCAGTTTTGCGGCGTGATAGATGTGCGGGCCTGCGGTGACCTTCCACGTATTGCCCGTGCGGGTGATGGATGTGACGGGATGCCCGGTTTCGATCCGTCCGCCATTACCGCGCAGTTCTTTGGCGAAGTCCTGCAGCAGACGGTCGGTATCAATATCATGGGCGTCAGCGTGGTAGCCGGCAAAGGCGATGCGCTCGGCGGCCAGGATCGGCACAAGTCGCAGGGCATCGTCGGGGGTGATCCGTTCGACCCCCATATGGGCGAGATCGCTGTGAAACGCCTCTTCCTCGTGGCGGTCGGCGATGATCATCAGGCCGCGCGGGGACAGGTAGCTGCCGTCGCGCAGATAGCCGACGGTGGCCTTGTTTAGCGCCTGCACAGAGGGCGCACCGTAATTCTCTTCGATCAGCGCGGCCGACCGGCCAGAGGCGTGATAGCCAAGCGCTTTTTCCCCTTCGATCACCGTGACTTTTGCATCACCAGACAGGCGCGCCGCGGCAGAGATGCCCGCGATGCCGCCGCCGATCACAAGGATATCGGATGTGTTTTCTGTCATAGGTACCCCCTGTCCCTTGCACTGGTTTTGCGCTGGCCTGTCCCGCCGGCCCCAAGCTCTTTGCTTATGGGTGACATGGGCCGGTGGGACGTGCAACCGCGCGGTTAGGCATCGGTCTTGCCGCGCGCGGTGGCGCGACCATAGGCGGGGCGCGCGTGGATCATCTCGACAAAGCCAGCGAGTGCGGGATAATCCTTGGCGCGGCCCTGCTGCATCGCGATCTCTGCCGGAAAGCTGAGCATGATATCCGCCGCCGACAATGTATCCTGCACAAAATGCCCCGAGGCCCGCACACGGCTGTTCATGTAGCTATAGTGGTTGTCCAGTTCAGACGCGATGCGCGGATGCAGCGGCGCACCGGCGTCGCCCAAACGGCTGACATAGAGGTTCAGCAGGATCGGCGTCATCGCGGACCCTTCGGCGAAATGCATCAGTTCAAGGTGCTGCAGATAGGCGGCGCTGTCACGATCGGGGATCATCTGCGGCGCGAAACGGGTGCAAAGCATCTCGGTGATGGCCGCGCTCTCGGCGATCAGCGTGCCGTCGATCTCGACCATGGGGGATTTGCCCAAGGGGTGCACGAGCTTTAGTTCGGGCGGGGCGAGGTTGGTCTTGGCATCGCGGGTATAGGGGATGACATCATAAGGCGCGCCGATTTCTTCGAGCAGCCACAAAATGCGATGAGAGCGGGACCGGTTCAGGTGGTGGATTTTGATCATGACGCTGATGATAGCGTGTTGCAGGCGGATGGGTAGTGGGCATGCATCCCCCGCGCCGTATTTGACAAGCGGCGCGGGGGCTTGAGGTCAGGTCAGGCGGTGGCGCAGCGCGGGCAGGCGCGACAGGATCAACACATCGACCGCCAGCACGCTCAGCAGCACGGCCCCTGCCATGGGGAAGGCCATCGATACGAACAACCCGACCAGCACAGCACCCTGCCACAACGGCAGCTCTGACGGCATGGGCGGGGCGGACAGGCGGCCAGCGGCGGTAGGGCGACGCTTCCACCAAAGCACCAGCGCACTGACGCAGAGGAACAGGACCGACAGGCAGACCAGTGTATTGGCCAGCACGCTCAGCAGCCCCAAGGTGCCCATGTGCAGCGCAATCCCCACTGCCATGGCTTTGCCCGCAAGCGAATAGTCGGCATAGCGCACATCGGCGAGGATATTGCCGCTGTGCTGGTCGACATGCACGGTGCGGTCCGACATCGGGTCGGTGCTGTCGGTGTTCATGGAATCGCGGCTCAGCGTCCAGACGCCGGTATCGTCCTGCGGCAGGTTCATCTGATAGCGCGCGTCAAAGCCGATCTCGCGCGCCAATGCATCGATTCTGTCAATCGTGACGGCCCCTGCAATGCCCGCCTCCCCAGCCGCGCTGCCAGAGGCAGGCATCTGCGTTTGTTCCAGCGCCCAAGGCACCTCGCGGCGGTGGTGGTTCATGCTGGCGTGGATGTCGTCCGATAGGGGCACGGCATCCCATTTCTCGGCGGGGAACTGGCTCCAGGCTTGCACCATCTTGCCGCCCCAGATGCTCGCCCAGGACAGGCCCGAGATCAGGAACAGCACCAGAAATGCCGATACCCAGATGCCCACAACACCATGCAGCGATTTCCACATCGCACGGCCCTGGCTGAAACGCGGCACCAGCGTCCCGCGCCAGCCTGCACCACGCGGCCACCACATATAAAGCCCCGTGGCGATCAGCACCAAGGCGATCGAGGCCGCGGCTTCTATCATGCGGTCACCGGTCACCCCCAGCATCAGATCACTGTGGATGCTATCCGCGAAATCATACCAGCCGGACCGCCGCGGAAAGCTCTCGATCACCTTGGCCGTATAGGGATCAACCGCAACCATCACCGCATCCCCATCGTGGTCCACGCGGAACAGGGCCGCCAGATCAGGCGCGCGTGGGGCCACATATTGCACCAGCGTGCCGCCGGGCACGGCCTCGACCGCGGCTTGCGACTGTGCCGAGACTGACAGGGCGGTTTCCTGCACGGTCACCGGGGTAAATTCACCGTCGCGCCCGTCGATCCAGGCGATCCACAGCATCGCCATGCCGGTTATGGCGAGAACCGACAGAAAGGGCAGCACGAACAGCCCCGCATAGAAGTGCCAGCGCCATGCAGCAAAATAGAGTTTGTTCACGCCGCCGTCGGGCTGCGTGGTTTGGGTAGGGGTCGTCATATGAGGGCTCCAAGCCTAAGGGCCTGCATCATCGGCAGGCGGAAAGAATGAACAGATGGGATCGGTGTTCAGACTTGGGGCGGGGCGCGGGTCAGCCGGCTGGGGTCAGGCTTGCGTGTGTGCAGCAGCCGTTTCGCCACAAAGCGCAGGGTCTGCGTTTTCTCAAGCACGGGAACGGGCAGGCCGGAGACCGCTTCGGGTAGCACCATGGCACCGATCAGACGGCAGGTCTTGCAATCGGCCATAGTGCCCGAGTGCGGGCTATCACCGGTGCCGCAGAGGTCCGCCAGCGCGCCGCCATTGGCAACATAGGCTTGCAGCTCGGGCGACAGGTCTACGGGCGCGAAACGATGCGCAAACCCCGATGTCGCAAGCGACAGCAGCACCAGAACGGTGGCAAGCAGCTGGCAGGGGGAGGCGGGCAGAAAGCGCATGTACCTTCTGTAGGCAGCTTGGTCGCCCCGTACCAGATGCGTTTTGTCACCAGACGGGCACCGCGCTGATTTCGCATCAAAAAAGGCCCCGCGGATGCGAGGCCTTTGATCGTGTCAGGTCAGTGTCCGGCTTAGTTCGGAATGTCGCCCTTGATGCCTTCGACATAGAAGTTCATGCCCGCCAGCGTGCCGTCATCGGCGGTTTCGCCTTCCGCCAGGAAATCGGAACCGTCCTGCTTTTTCAGCGGGCCGGTGAACGGGTGGTAGGACCCATCCGCGATCGATGCTTTCAGCGCCAGCGCTTCTTCTTTTACGTCGGCAGGAACTGCGTCCGTAATCTCGCCGATACCAACCATGCCGGCACCGATGCCGTCCCATGTGTCTTTGCTTTCCCATGTGCCATCCATGACCGCTTTGGTGCGGGCGATGTAATAGGGGGCCCAATCGTCAATGATCGACGAGACGCGCGGCTTGGGCGCGTATTGCGCCATGTCGGACGCCTGACCAAAGGTGATCACGTCACCCGCTTCTTGCGCCGCTGCCTGAGGTGCTGTGGAATCGGTGTGCTGCAGGACAACATCGGCACCCTGTTCGATCAGAACCTTCGCGGCGTCTGCTTCTTTGGCGGGGTCAAACCATGTGTAGGCCCAGACGATCTTGAACTCGACATCGGGGTTCACCTTCTTGGCGTGGATATAGGCCGAGTTGATGCCCCGGATCACTTCGGGGATCGGGAAGGAGCCGATATAGCCGATAATGTTCGATTTGGTCATCTTGCCCGCGATGTGACCCTGAATGGCGCGACCTTCGTAGAAACGCGCGGAATAGGTCGACACGTTGTCGGCACGCTTGTAGCCGGTGGCGTGTTCGAATTTCACATCCGGGAATTTGCCCGCGACGTTGATGGTGGGGTCCATATAGCCAAAAGACGTGGTAAAGATCAGGTCCGCGCCGTCCAGCGCCATCTGCGTCATCACACGCTCGGAATCGGGGCCCTCGGCCACGTTTTCAACAAAGACGGTTTCGACAGCGTCGCCGAATTCTTTCTCGACTGCCAGACGACCCTGGTTGTGTTCATAGGTCCAGCCGCCATCGCCGACGGGGCCAACAAAGACAAAACCGACTTTGGTCTTGTCTTGGGCATATGCGCCGCCCGCAAGCCCCAGCGCCAGTGCCGCGCTGGCCATAAGTGTGGTGAATTTCATATCGTAGTCCCCTGAGTAACGCGCCTTTTATCCGGCGCTTGAAGATAGGCCCCTAGTGAGAGGCGTGGAAAGTGCGGCCCAGCGATGCCGGCGCAGCGCTTTTATCCGCGGAAAGGATCACCAGCACAAGGATGGTGATGAGGTAGGGCGACATTGCCAGATACTCGACCGGAATGGCAACGCCCGCGCCTTGCAGATTCAGCTGAAGCTGCGTGATACCGCCAAAAAGATAGGCACCCAGCAACAGCCGCCAGGGCTTCCAACTGGCAAAAACCACCAGCGCAAGGGCGATCCAGCCCACACCTGCGGTCATGCCTTCTGTCCATTGGGGCACACGGATCAGGCTGATGTAGGCCCCGCCCAGACCGGCACAGGCCCCGCCGAACATGATCGCCAGCGTGCGGATGCGCACCACTTTGTAGCCAAGGGCGTGGGCCGCCTCGTGGCTTTCGCCGACAGCGCGCAGGATCAGCCCCATGCGGGTGAATTTCAGCATTGCCCAAACGGCGACGACCAGCGCAAAGCCCAAGTACAGAATGATATCATGGGAAAAGAAGATCGGCCCGATGACGGGGATGTCATGCAGCGGGCCAAAGTTCACATCCGGCAGACGCGGTGGTTTGATCCCGACATAGCTTTGCCCCAGCAATGCCGAAAACCCCAGCCCGAACAGCGTCAGGGCCAAGCCCGATGCGACCTGATTGGCCAATGTGATCTGCGTCAGGAAGGCGAACAGTAGGCTCAGCAACGCGCCCCCTAGGGCCGCGGCGGCAAAGCCCAACAGGGGCGATCCGGTTTCAACGGCAGTTGCAAAGCCGCAGATTGCGCCGATGATCATCATCCCTTCGACGCCAAGGTTCAGCACGCCGGATTTCTCGACCACCAACTCGCCCAAAGCGGCAAAGATCAGTGGCGTCGCTGCCACCAGAAAGCCCGCGACAAAGAGCACCGGATTGATTGCAGACAGATCCATTACGCGACCTCCGTCCGGCCAAGGCGCAGCCGGTAATGGGTGAAAAGATCAAAGGCGAGCAGGAAGAACAGCAACATCCCCTGAAACACCTGAATGGCGGCGGCAGGCAATCCCAACTGGCTTTGCGCGATGTCACCCCCGATATAGGTCAGCGCCATCAGACCACCGGCCAGCAGGATACCCACCGGATGCAACCGCCCCAGAAAGGCGACGATGATCGCGGTGAACCCGTAGCCCACGTTAAAATCGATGGTGATCTGACCCGCAGGGCCCGCGACCTCGAACATCCCTGCCAGACCGGCCAGCAGACCCGACATGCCCATGCAGAACAACACCAGCCGCGTCGGGTTCACGCCGGAAAATCGCGCCGCCCGCGGTGCCTCTCCGGTCACGCGGATGGCAAAGCCCAACCGGTGCCGCGCCAATAAGACATAGGCAAAGATCACCGCGATCAGGGCGGCAACCACCCCCCAATGCATCCCCGATCCCGCGATCAACTCGCCATTATGGGCCGATGCATATTGCTGTAGGTTGCGGCTGCCCGGAAAGCCGAAGCCTTCGGGGTTTTTCAGCAATCCAAGGCTGACAGAGGCGAGGAACTGTTCCGCCACATAGACCAGCATCAATGACACCAGGATCTCGTTCGTCCCGAACTTGACCTTGAGCACGGCAGGGATCATGGCCCAGACCCAACCGCCAAGCGCGCCTGCAAGCACCATCACCGGAAAGATAAAAACACTCTCTGCGGGGTAGAAGGCCAGACCTGCACCGGCACCGCAAATGGCCCCCATGATGTACTGGCCCTCGGCCCCGATGTTCCAGATCCCCGCCTTGAACCCCAGCGACAGGCCAATGGCGATCAAGACCAGGGGTGCTCCTTTCACCAGCAGTTGCGGGCGATAGTAAAAGGCGAAATCGCCGAACAGCGGCTCCCAGAAAATCGTCATGATCGACGCCACAGGGTCTTTGCCAAGCACCGCGAACAGCGCGCCGCCAAAAACCATCGTGGCAATCACCGCCAGAACCGGCGTTGCATAGGAAAACGCCCGGCTGGCCTGCGGCCGTTTCTCAAGCCGCATCATGCCGCGCCCCAGTTCTTGTCATCTGCTTCATTTTGCAAAGAAAACTCCACGGGGGTGTGGGGGTGTGAAACCCCCGCAAGCAACGCGTCAAACATGCGCCACCTCCATCCCGTGGGCCCCGCCCATCATCAATCCGATCTCGTCCACCGTCAGCCCTGCCGCGGCGCGCGGCTCCGACAGGCGGCCCTCGTTCAGCGCGGCGAAGCGATCCGAGATTTCCATCAGCTCGTCCAGATCCTGACTGATCACGATCACCGCTGTGCCATTCTCGGCCAGATCCAGCAGCGCCTGCCGGATCGCCGCCGCGGCAGAGGCATCGACACCCCATGTCGGTTGATTGACCACCAACACCTGCGGATTTTGCAACACCTCGCGGCCGATGACGAATTTTTGCAGGTTCCCGCCCGACAGCGACCGCGCGGCATTGCCGGGGCCGGGGGTGCGCACGTCGAAATCGGCGATGATACGTTCGGCAAACCGTTTGGCGGCGGGCCAGTTCAACATGCCGCGCCGCTCCAGTTTTTCGCGCACGGCACCGGTCAGCATCGCGTTCTCGGTCAGGGACATATCAGGGGCGGCGGCATGGCCAAGCCGTTCCTCGGGCGCGGTCAGGATACCCAGACGGCGGCGCGCGGTGGGGCCAAGCTGGCCCACGTCCTGACCCTCGAACCCGATCATGCCAGCGGCGGTCGGCAGCTCGCCCGACAGGGCCGACAGCAATTCATCCTGCCCGTTGCCCGCCACGCCACCGATGCCCAAAATCTCGCCCGCGCGGACTTGCACGGTGATGTCACGCAGCGGCATGCCAAAGGAACTGGGCGAGGGCGCGGACAACCCCCTCAGGTCCAGCTTCACCGCGCCGGGGGTCTTGCCCGCCCGTGTCGGTGTCTTGAGCGTGCTGCCCACCATCATTTCCGCCATATCCCGTGCCGTTGTCTCTGACGGGGTGCAATGGCCTACCACCTTGCCCAATCGCAGGATCGTGGCGCTGTCACACAGGCTGCGGATCTCTTCGAGCTTGTGCGAGATATAGAGGATCGCGGTGCCCTCGGCGCTGAGCTTGCGCAGGGTTTTGAACAGGATTTCAACCTCTTGCGGGGTCAGAACGCTGGTGGGTTCATCCATGATCAACAGTTTGGGGTCTTGCAGCAGGCAGCGGATGATCTCGACCCGCTGGCGTTCACCGGCCGAAAGGTCGCCGACGATGCGGTCGGGGGCCAGCGGCAGGCCGTAGGCCTCGGACACGTCGCGAATCTGCTTGCTGAGGGTGCGCAGCTTGGGCGCGTTCTCCATCCCCAGGGCGATGTTTTCGGCCACGCTCAGTGCGTCAAACAGCGAGAAATGCTGGAACACCATGCCCACACCGGCGGCGCGTGCGGCGCGGGGCTCGTGCGGGGCGAAACTGGCTCCGTGCATCTGCATCGTGCCGCTATCGGGTTTGACCAGCCCATAGATCATCTTGACCAGCGTCGACTTGCCCGCGCCGTTTTCCCCCAGCAGCGCGTGGACCTCGCCCGGCGCGATCCGCAATGACACGTCATCATTGGCGACAACACCGGGGTAGGCTTTGGTCAGCCCGGAAAGCGCCAGAAGGGGCGTGTCGGTCATGCGCAGCGTTCCTTTTGTGTCAAACGAACCTGTTTATTCGTGCGGGCGGGTTCAAATTGCAAGAGTTGCGTGGCCACCCCAAGCGCAATCGCTTGAGGATGCTTGCCAAATTGCCGCGCGCCGATGGGGCAGGTGATGCGGGCGATCTGTTCGGGGGCATGGCCAAGGGCGGCCAGACGGCTGCGAAACCGCGCCCATTTCGTGTCTGACCCGATCAACCCGCCAAAGGCGAAATCGCGTTGCAGCAAGCGGTGGCAGAGCTCCAGATCGTCGTCATGGGCCGGTGTCATGATGAAATGCGCAGCGTCATCTTCACCGCTGTGCAGCGCGGCACCCCAAGGGGCATCGACGCCGCTGACGCCCTCTGGTAGATCGTCCAGATACCCGGGGCGCGGGTCGGCGAGTGTGACGCGAAACTGCGGTAGCGGGGCCAGAATACGCGCCAGCGCGCTGCCGACATGGCCCGCGCCGTGAATGACCACCTGACGCGAGGGCTGCCACAGCGGCTCTGCCAGCCAGCCACCGTGCAGGGTAATGGCGAGCGGTGTCGTGCTGCCACTGGCACGGTCGATCTTGGCGCGAAAACTGTCTGCAAGGGGCGGGGCCGCAGGATCGACAGCACGCAGGTAGATGTCGGGGTAGGTGTCGGGCAGGGCTTCGACTGTGCCGGCGTCGAAACGCTCTGTCACCACTGTCACCGCCCCGCCGCAGCATTGGTTCATCGCGGGGCCAAGGGCGGCGCGGGTCAGCTTGCTGCGCGGGCCACCCGCGAGCATGGTCGCGGCACCGCGCATCGATTGTAGCTCAAGCTGGCCGCCGCCGATGGTGCCGGACGCACCGCCCGCCCAGACCAGCATCGACGTCCCCGCCGGACGCGGGGCAGAGCCTTTGACCTGCACCAGAACGATGCGCGCCACCGTGCCATGCGCGGCAACGGCCTGCGCCAGGGCTGCGCGGTCAAAGGGCATTGCGGGCCTTCCCGATGGCGGTCAGTACAGCTTCGGCCGTGGCGGGTGTTTGCAGGTCGCCAAACCCGTCGCCACAGGCGCTCACCGCATCCGACAGCGCCATGAAGGCCGAGATGCCCAGCATCAGCGGCGGCTCCCCCACCGCTTTTGACCGGTAGATCGTTTGCGCGGGGTTGGGTTCGTCCCAAAGCGCCACGTTGAACACATCGGGCCGGTCCGAGATGGCGGGGATTTTGTAGGTCGACGGCGCATGGGTTTTCAGCGTGCCTTTGGCATCCCAGACGAGTTCCTCGGTCGTGAGCCAGCCGGCCCCCTGCACATAGCCGCCTTCGATCTGGCCGATGTCCAGCGCGGGGTTCAGCGATGCGCCCGCGTCGTGCAAGATGTCCGCACGCAAAATGCGGTTTTCGCCCGTTAGCGTGTCGATCACCACTTCGGTAACGGCTGCGCCGTAAGCAAAATAGAAGAACGGGCGGCCGCGGCCCTTGATGCGGTCCCATTCGATTTCGGGCGTCTTGTAGTAGCCGGTGGACGACAGCGACACGCGGTTTTCATAGGCGGAAGCGGCGGCTTGGGCAAAGCTGATCGTCTCCTCCCCGATATGAACCTGCCCATCGGCAAAGCGTATCTGGTCTGCGGTGGTCTGATAACGCTCGGCCAGATGGTCGGCGATGCGGTCGCGGATCGTGTCGCAGGCCGCTTGCACCGCCATGCCGTTCAGGTCCGTCCCCGAAGACGCCGCCGTGGCCGAGGTATTGGGCACCTTGCCGGTATCCGTTGCAGTGATCTTGACGACCGAGAGGTCAACGCCAAAGCGACTGGCGGCGACCTGCGCGACCTTCTGGAACAGGCCCTGACCCATTTCAGTGCCGCCGTGGTTCAGGTGGATCGACCCGTCCTGATAGACATGCACCAACGCCCCCGCCTGATTAAGGTGGGTGAGGGTGAAAGAGATGCCGAACTTGACCGGCGTCAGCGCGATGCCGCGTTTCAGAACCGGCTGCGTCGCGTTCCAGTCGGCAATGGCGGCGCGGCGGGCGGCGTAGTCTGATGTCTGGGCCAGCCGGTCGGTTAGCGCGTTGATGATACAGTCTTGCACCGGTTGGTGGTAGGGCGTGGTTTGCAGACCCGTGGCCTTGGGTGGCGTGCTCTCTTGTGGTGCGGGCGGTGCCCCGCGAGACGCAAGATCAGCCTCGGCATCATGGGGCAGGGCGCGGTGGTCATGGGCCTGTCCGCTTGCGTCAGGCTGCATCACATCGGCGTAGAAATTGGCGCGCCGCACAGCCAGCGGATCAAACCCGAGTGACTGCGCGATATGGTCCATGACCCTTTCGATGCCCACGATCCCCTGTGGCCCGCCAAACCCACGAAACGCCGTGGCGCTTTGCGTGTTGGTGCGCAAGCGGTGCGAGGTGATGCGGATGTTATCGAGGTGATAGGCATTATCCGCATGCAGCATCGCACGGTCGGCCACGGGAAGGGACAGGTCCATCGCCCAGCCACAGCGGGTGTAATGGGTGAAATCCAGCGCCGAGATGCGGCCAGTGGCGTCAAAGCCTACGGTATAGTCGATGCGGAAATCGTGGCGTTTGCCTGTGACGATCATATCGTCATCGCGGTCATAGCGCATTTTGCAGGGGCGTCCCGTGCGGGCGGCTGCCACGGCACAGGCCACGGCGAGCGCATTGCCCTGACTTTCCTTGCCACCAAAACCACCGCCCATGCGCCGCGTCTCTACCCGCACGGCGTGCATCGGCGTGCCAAGCGCCTCTGCCACCTTGTGCTGGATCTCGGTCGGGTGCTGGGTCGAGGAATGGACAACCATGTCGCCATTATCTTGCGGCAGGGCGAGGGCGGCCTGACCTTCGAGGTAGAAATGCTCTTGCCCGCCGATATTGATCGTCCCGCTCAGAGTTTGGGGGGCGGTGGTCAGCGCGGCTGTGGCATCGCCTTTTTGGTAGATGCGGGGGCCATCCTCGAACCGTGCATCGGCGGCCAGCGCCTCTTCGATGGTGAGTATCGGGGTGGTCGAGGTGATGTCCACATGCCCCAGCCGTGCGGCGTGGCGAGCGGCAAGGTGGGTCGTGGCGATGACCATGAAGACGGGCTGGCCTGCATAATGCACCGCATCCGTGGCGAGCAGGGGTTCATCATGGTTGGAGGGCGATACGTCATTGTCAAACGGCAGATCTGCCGCCGTCAGTACGGCCACCACACCGGGGGCAGCAGCGACATCGCGCAGGTCCATGCCGTTGAGCGTGCCCGCGGCCACCGTGCTCAGGCCAAAGGCGATGTGCAGCGTTGTGGCCGGTGTCGGGATGTCATCGACATAGCGCGCAGCCCCCGTGACATGGAGCTTGGCTGCATCATGGGGGAGAGATTTCGCAACGCTCATGCTGTCACCTCGTGCAGGTCCGTGGGCAGGCCGTTCACGTCATGCAGATAGCGCAGCAGCAGGTTCTGGGCGGTCAGCAGGCGATACTGCGCCGAGGCGCGCATGTCGGTCATCGGCTGATAATCCAGTGCCAAGGCATCCATCGCGCGGCGGATCGTCGCCTCGTCAAAAGGTTGGTTGATCAACAGCGCTTCGGTCTGGCTTGCCCGTTTCGGCGTGCCTGCCATGCCGCCAAAGGCGATGCGTGCGTCAGTGATCACATCGCCGGCGCGGGTGATGTTCATGCAGCCGCACAGCGCCGAGATGTCCTGATCGAAACGTTTACTGATCTTGTAGCAACGCAGGGTGTCGTCGCTGCCGGTGGGGAGTTTCGGGACGGTGATCGCCTCGACAAATTCTCCGGGGGCGCGGTCCTGTTTGCCGTAGTCGATAAAAAAATCCTCAAGCGGCAGGCTCCGGCGGGTGTCGCCGTGACGCAGGTGCAATGTTGCCCCCATCGCGATCAGCGCCGGAGGGCCGTCCCCGATGGGCGAGCCATTGGCGATGTTGCCCCCGATGGTGGCCGCATTGCGCACCTGCGCCGAGCCATACCGCCGGAGCATCGCGCCCAAGCTGGGGTAGAGCGGGGCAAAATGCGCGGTGAGCGTGGCAAGGGTGGTGGCTGCGCCGATGCGCCAGTGATCCCCGCCATCGGCGATGCCGCGCAGGTCGGGGATCTGGTTGAGAAACACGACCGGCCCCAGATCGCGGAATTGTTTGGTGACCCAGAGGCCGACATCCGTTGCCCCCGCAATCAGGGTCGCATCGGGGTGATCGGCGTACCAGTGGGCCAGTTCATCCGTGGTCGTGGGGCGCGAGGTCGCAGGGGGCTGTCCGCCCCCGTCCGGCTGCGCCGGCCCCCCCGAGGATTTAAGGCCATCTGGAAGTTTGAGGTTGCGCAGGTGGGCGGGCACGGGGGCGGCCTCGGCGGCTTTGGCGGCGCGGATGATTGGGGCGTACCCAGTGCAGCGGCACAGGTTGCCCGCGAGCTGCGTGTCGTGATCAGTGGCCCCGTTCAGATGGTCGGTGGCCATGGTGACGGCAAAGCCCGGCGTGCAAAAGCCGCATTGGCTGCCGTGATAGTCTACCATGGTCTGCTGCACGGGATGCAGGCTGCCGTCAGGTGCCGAGAGCCCTTCGACGGTGGTGACGGATTTGCCGTTGATCTGGGGCAGGAACAGGATGCAGCCGTTCAGGGCGCGGTGGCCTTGGTCGTCGCTGATCATGACGGAACAGGCGCCGCAATCGCCTTCGTTGCAGCCTTCCTTGGTGCCGGTCAGATGTCGGGTTTCGCGTAGCCAGTCCAGCAGCGTCATGGTGGGAGAGACGCCGGTCAGTGACACGACTTCCCCGTTGAGGAGAAAAGTGATGTCCATAGGGTTCGTTCCGCCGCGGTACCTCAGCCCGTGATCTGCGCGGCGTTCGATGCGACGTAGAACGCGGCGCGGGCAAATGTTGAACGAGGCTAGGCGGGGGCAAGGGGGCTTGGCAAGAGATTTCGTGGCGTCCTGCGCTCAAGGGCCTGTCGTGTTGCTGGAAAAACGGGCGCAGGGTGCCGGTGGGACTGGTGACTGCGGGTGGGCTTGGGTAAGTTGCCCCCATGGCACAAGCACCCCGATTCATTCACCTGCGCACGCACTCCGAGTATTCGTTGTTGGAAGGGGCGTTGCGGCTGAAAAAGCTGCCTGATCTGTGCAAGGGGGCCGATATGCCGGCGCTGGCCCTGACGGATACCAATAACATGTTCGCCGCGTTGGAATTCTCGGTCGCCATGGCGGGGGCCGGTGTGCAACCGATCATCGGCTGTCAGGTGGATCTGGCCTATGTGAAGGTGCAACCAGGGGAAAAGCCGCGCGATCCGGCCCCTGTGGTTTTGCTGGCCCAATCCGAGGCCGGGTATGAAAACCTGATGAAGCTGAACTCCTGCCTCTATATCGACAAGGGCGGGGCGCTGCCGCAGGTCACTTTGGAGGAGCTGGAGGCGCTGAACGGTGGGCTGATCTGTCTGACAGGCGGGGCAGGCGGCCCCGTGGGGCAGCTGTTGCAGGGCGGTCAACGTCCCGCGGCAGAGGCATTGATGGCACGGCTGCACGGGGCTTTTGCCGACCGGCTTTATGTCGAGTTGCAGCGCCACCCCGGCGAGGATGGCCAGCCCGTAGCCGAACAGCTGACCGAACGGGGCTTTGTCGAGATGGCCTATGACATGGGCATCCCTTTGGTCGCGACGAATGATGTCTATTTCCCCAACGCCGATATGTATGAGGCCCATGACGCGCTGATCTGTATCGCGGATGGGGCCTATGTCGATCAGCAGCACGAACGCCGCCGGCTGACCGCGCAGCATTACTTCAAGTCGCAGGCCGAGATGGTGACGCTGTTCGCCGATCTGCCCGAAGCCATCGAGAACACGGTCGAGATCGCCAAACGCTGTGCCTTTATGGCCTATCGCCGTGATCCGATCCTGCCGAAGTTTGCGGATGACGAGATTGAAGAGCTCAAGCGGCAGGCGCATGAGGGGCTGAAAAACCGGCTGAAGGTGATCCCCCATGCCACCACCGTCGAGGAATATGAAAAGCGGCTGGATTTCGAGCTGGGCATCATCGAGGGCATGGGGTTCCCCGGCTACTTTCTGATCGTTGCCGATTTTATCAAATGGGCGAAAGACAATAATATTCCCGTCGGGCCGGGACGGGGCTCGGGGGCGGGCAGTCTGGTGGCCTATGCGCTGACGATTACCGATCTGGACCCGCTGCGCTATCAACTGCTGTTTGAACGGTTCCTGAACCCCGAACGGGTCTCGATGCCCGACTTTGACATCGACTTTTGCATGGATCGCCGGGAAGAGGTGATCCAGTATGTGCAGCGCAAATACGGGCGCGACAAGGTGGGGCAGATCATCACCTTCGGGGCGCTTTTGTCCAAGGCGGCGGTGCGTGACATCGGGCGGGTGTTGCAGATGCCTTACGGGCAGGTGGATCGTCTATCCAAGATGATTCCTGTCGAGGGTGTGAAACCCGTCAGCATCGAAAAGGCGCTGGCGGATGAACCGCGCCTGCGCGAGGAGGCCAAGAACGAGGAAGTCGTCGCGCGGCTGTTGAACTATGGCCAGCAGGTCGAGGGGCTGTTGCGCAACGCATCGACCCACGCGGCGGGGGTTGTGATCGGGGACCGGCCACTGGACGCGCTGGTGCCGCTGTATCAGGATCCACGCTCCGATATGCCCGCGACGCAGTTCAACATGAAATGGGTCGAACAGGCCGGTCTGGTCAAGTTCGACTTTCTGGGCCTCAAGACCCTGACCGTCATCCAGAACGCGGTAGACCAGATCAAATCCTCGGGCCGTCACCTGCATGTGGCCGCCGACGGGACAGAGCTGTTCGAGCCGCCCGAGGGGCTGATCGACGATATCGCCACCATCCCGCTGGACGACGAGGCCTCTTACAAGCTTTATGCCAGCGCCAAGACGGTGGCGGTGTTCCAGGTGGAATCCAGCGGCATGATGGATGCGCTCAAGCGGATGAAGCCGACCTGTATCGAAGACATCGTCGCCTTGGTCGCGCTGTACCGGCCCGGCCCGATGGAGAATATTCCGGTCTATTGCGAGGTCAAGAACGGCCAGCGCGAACGGGAATCCGTGCATCCGTCGATTGACCATATCCTCGAGGAAACGCAGGGCATCATCGTCTACCAAGAACAGGTGATGCAGATCGCGCAGGTCATGGCGGGCTATAGCCTTGGCGGCGCTGACCTGCTGCGCCGTGCGATGGGTAAAAAGATCGCCGAGGAAATGGCCAAGGAACGCCCCAAGTTCGAAAAGGGTGCGATGGCCAACGGGGTCGACAAGAAAAAGGCGTCTGAGGTTTTCGACCTTCTGGAAAAATTTGCCAACTACGGTTTCAACAAATCCCACGCCGCCGCCTATGCGGTGGTCAGCTATCAGACCGCATGGCTCAAGGCGAACCATCCGGTCGAATTCATGGCTGGTGTGATGAACTGCGATATCCATCTGACCGACAAGCTGGCGGTCTATTTCGAAGAGGTCCGTAAACGGCTGGAACTGCCCTGGGTGCCACCTTGTGTGAACCGCAGTGACGCGACGTTCAAGGTGGTCGAGGGCGCGTTGGTCTATGCCTTGGGCGCGCTGAAAAACGTCGGGGTAGAGGCGATGAAGCTGATCACCGAAGGCCGCAAGGTTGACGGTGTGGACAAGCCCTTTGCCACGCTTTTTGATCTGGCGCGGCGGGTTGATCTGAAACGGGTGGGGAAACGCCCGCTGGAAATGCTGGCCCGCTCCGGAGCGTTCGACCAGCTGGACAACAACCGCCGCCGCGTCTGGCAGTCGCTGGACGGGTTGGTCAGCTATTCCGCCGCGATCCACGAGCAGAAAGCCTCCAATCAGGTGTCGCTGTTTGGCGAGGCGGGGGATGACTTGCCAGAGCCGCGCATCGTGCCTTGCGACGATTGGGAAGCCGCCGAGCGCCTGACCGAAGAGTTCAAGGCCGTGGGCTTCTACCTGTCCGGCCACCCGCTGGACGATTACATGGGGCCGATGAAGCGCAAATCCGCAACAGGCGGTGTGCCCTTCCTGACGCTGGACGAGCTGACCGAGAAAGTCTCGGTCAAAGGGGCGATGAATGCCCGCCTGGCAGGGATCGTCGCCGGACGGCAGGAACGTAAATCAGCGCGCGGCAACCGCTTTGCTTTTGCGCAACTGTCGGACCCGACGGGCGCTTATGAGGTGACGCTGTTCTCGGACACGCTGGAACTGGCGCGCGACCACCTTGAGACAGGGTCGAAGGTCGTGGTTATGGTCGAGGCGACGATGGAAAGCGACCAGTTGAAACTGCTGGGCCGGTCCGTGGTGCCGATCGATACGGTGGTCGAGGATGCGGGCAACATGGGGCTGCGGATCTTTGTGGATGATGCGGGGGCTATTCAGGCGGTCGCCGATGTGTTGGCCGGTGCCCGATCCGCGGCGCGCAGCGCGGGCAAGGGGCCGGTGCAACTGTGCCTGATGGACCCGACCCTGCCCGGCGAGGTGGAGGTAGACCTCTGCGCCGAATACCCTGTCACCCCCAAGATCAAGGGCGCGATCCGGTCCCTGACCGGCGTGATGGAGGTAGAGGAAATCTAACGCGGCCCAATGGGGCGACGGCAGCTTCCTGGATGAGGCATCCGATCAATAGTGCGGCGGGCGTTCGTTGCCGATGACAACCCCGTCGGCGCCCGCTGCCTCGCGTTCGCCCTCGCGCTGCATCAGCATATGAACCCGCCGTGTCAGCACCGCGATCTCTGTCTCCTGACGGGCGACGACATCGGACAGGTCATCCACCGTACGGATCAGATGGGCCATTTGTTCTTCGAGCTTATCCATGAGGGCACCTTGCAGCTTGCGCGTTTGCCGTCCTCCTAACAGGTTGTATGGCGTTCGATAAGGGGGGATGCGTGCCGCGGCGGGGCCGCGTCGCTTGCCCTTGGCGGGGGGTTGGGCTAGACGCGAAGCGCGATATTCAGCCCACAGGATGTGATCCAATGGCCAAGCCAAAAAAGACCCCCCGCCCCAAGGCCGAAACGCCAAAGGGGTTTCGTGACTATTTCGGTGCAGAAGTAACACAGCGTGCCGAGATGCTGCATAAGATTGCGCAGGTCTATCATCGCTATGGCTTTGACGCGCTGGAAAGCTCCGGGGTCGAGACGGTGCAGGCTTTGGGCAAGTTCCTTCCCGATGTGGATCGCCCCAATGAGGGCGTCTTCGCGTGGCAAGAGGATGCAGAGGCGGACAAGCCCGGCGACTGGCTGGCCCTGCGCTATGACCTGACAGCACCGCTGGCACGCGTCTATGCTCAACACCGCAATGATCTGCCCACGCCCTATCGGCGCTATGCGATGGGGCCGGTCTGGCGCAACGAAAAGCCGGGGCCGGGCCGCTTCCGCCAGTTCTATCAATGTGATGCCGATACGGTCGGCGCACCGTCGGTCGCGGCCGATGCTGAGATCTGCGCGATGCTGGCCGATTGTCTGGAAGAAGTCGGGATCGACCGCGGCGATTACATCGTGCGGGTGAACAACCGCAAGGTGCTTAACGGTGTGATGGAGGTCGCAGGCGTGCTCGACCCCGCCAACCCCGACAATTTCGCCCACGAGCGCGGCATCGTGCTGCGTGCGATTGACAAGCTCGACCGGCTGGGACTGGACGGCGTACGCGCATTGCTGGGCGCGGGCCGCAAGGATGACAGCGGCGACTTTACCGATGGCGCAGGGCTGAGCGATACTCAGGCCGATGTGGTCATGGGCTTTATGCAAGCCAAACGCGACAGCGGTGCGGAAACCGTCGCGCGGCTGCGTGAACTGGTCGCGGGTTCCGAAACAGGGGCGCAGGGCGTGGACGAGCTGGAAACCATCGCCGATCTGATGGCGGCCGGCGGCTACGGCGCTGACCGCGTAGAGATCGATCCCTCTGTCGTGCGCGGTCTTGGCTATTACACCGGTCCGGTGTTCGAGGCGGAACTGACCTTCGAGATCCAGGACGAAAAAGGCCGGCCCCGCAACTTTGGCTCTGTCGCAGGGGGCGGGCGGTACGACGATCTGGTCAAGCGCTTCACCGGTCAGGAAGTCCCTGCAACGGGGGTCTCTATCGGCGTCGACCGGCTGCTTGCAGCACTGCAGGCCAAGGGCCGGATGTCGGCGCAGGCCGAAGGGCCCGTGGTGGTGACCGTGATGGATAAGGCACGCATGTCCGACTATCAGGCGATGGTCGCCGAATTGCGTCAGGCAGGCATCCGGGCCGAGGTTTATCTCGGCAACCCAAAGAACTTTGGCAACCAGCTGAAATATGCAGACCGCCGCGCCAGCCCGGTGGCGGTGATCGCGGGCGGGGATGAATTCGACAAGGGTATGATCCAGATCAAGGACCTGATCCTTGGCGCGAAAATCGCTGAAAGCGCCACGCTGGAGGAATGGAAAGACCGCCCCAGCCAATACGAAGTGGCGCGTGGGGATCTTGTCTCTAAAGTGCGCGAGATACTGGAGCTGAACCGCTGATGGCTACACGATCCGATATCCTCGCCAAAGCCGCAAGCCTGCGCTCTTTGTTCGAGGCGCAGGGCGCCGCCGTGGTGGAACCGCCGATCCTGCAACCCGCCGAGACCCTGCTCGACCTTTATGGCGAAGACATCCGCGCGCGCGCCTATGTTACCTCGGATGCGATGCGGGGCGAACAAATGCTGCGCCCCGATTATACCTTGCCCGTGGTGCAGATGCATATGGCCCATGGGGCGGACCCGGCACGCTACACCTACGCGGGCGAAGTGTTCCGCCGTCAGGAACGTGATCCCAACCGCGCCAATGAGTATATTCAGGCGGGCTACGAAGTCTTTGACCGCGGCGATCCCGCGGCAGCCGATGCCGAAGTCTTTGCCCTGATCCAGGGCGCGTTGGAGGGGCTTCCGGTCACTGCCGTGACGGGGGATATCGGTATCTTGATGGCTGCGGTTGCGGGGCTGGATACATCGGCGTCGCGCAAGGCGGCACTGATGCGGCACATTTGGCGGCCCCGCCGGTTCCGTGCGCTGCTCGACCGCTATGCTGGCAAAACGCCGATGCCCGCGACCCGCGCGGCGCTCTTGGCCAGTGACGGTGCTATCACCGCACCTCTGATCGGCCTGCGCAGTCTGGACGAGATTGAAACACGCATCGCCGCCCTGCGCGCCGACGCCACCGAGCCGGCCCTGTCGCGGACGCAGGTGTCCTTGCTGCTGGCGCTGCTGGATGTGCGTGAAACCATGCCCAATGCGATCAGCCAGTTGCATGACCTTGCCGTCGATATGCCCGCGATCTCTGATGCGGTGGACCGTGTCGCGGCGCGGGAAAAGGCGCTTGCCGGCCGCGGTGTCGATACCGGTAACCTGATGTTCGAAGCCAGCTTTGGCCGCGTGTCGATGGAATATTATGACGGGTTCGTCTTCGGCTTCCGCGCGGCGACACGGCCCGATCTGCCCACCATCGCCACAGGCGGACGCTATGACGCGCTGACACGGCGGCTGGGGCAGGGCGGCGAAATCCCCGCGGTGGGCGGGGTCATGCGCCCCGGGCTGATGCTGGAACTGGAGGCAGGCCAATGACGATCAAACTCGGTGTGCCCTCCAAAGGGCGTCTGATGGAGAAAACCTTTGAATGGTTTGCCGCGCGCGGGATCACCTTGCAGCGCACGGGCTCCGAACGTGAATACGCGGGGGCCGTGGAAGGCATTGAGGGCGTGTCGTTGATCTTGCTCTCTGCGGGCGAAATCCCCCGCGAACTCGCCGCTGGCCGTATCCATCTGGGCGTCACCGGCACCGATCTGGTGCAAGAGAAACTGGCGCTGTGGGATCAGCTCGTCGCCCCGGTAGAAGAGCTCGCCTTCGGGCACGCCGATCTGATCATCGCGGTGCCTCAGGCCTGGATCGATGTTGATACGCTCGATGATCTGGATGCCGCCGCCTCGGCGTTCCGCGACAAGCACGGGTTCCGCCTGCGCATTGCGACGAAATACCACCGGCTGGTGCGGGAATTCCTGCGCAGCACCGGTGTCGCGGATTATGCGCTGGTCGACAGCCAGGGGGCGACCGAAGGCACGATCAAGAATGA
This sequence comes from Sulfitobacter sp. SK025, assembly GCF_003352105.1. Lineage (NCBI taxonomy): Bacteria > Pseudomonadati > Pseudomonadota > Alphaproteobacteria > Rhodobacterales > Roseobacteraceae > Sulfitobacter > Sulfitobacter sp. SK025. Next base: position 1,204,028 of record NZ_CP025808.1, read on the forward strand.
AACCGCAGAGGCCATCGCCGACATCACCTCGAGCGGGGAGACATTGCGCGCCAATCACCTCAAGATCCTGTCCGACGGGCTGATCCTGCGGTCACAGGCGACGCTTTGGCGCAGCCGGATGGCAGAGATGGATGATACGGATCGCGCGACGATGACGGCCCTGCTGGCGCGGCTGTCCTGACGCGCATGCGCGCGGCATCCTGCGGATGCGCCTCCGGCGGGAGTTTAAGGGCAAAATGAAGAGGCACGCGCGGCCCTGCTTCATTTTGCCAAGTAAACTCGAACCCCGCGGGGGATGCGTGCGCAGGCGCTGCTGCTAGAGCACGCCGATCTCGGCCAGCGCGCGGTTCAACTCGATGGGCAGGGGCTCTTCGTGGTCGCGGCCTTCGGGCAGATCGGCAGGGGCATCCTGCGGCGCGAGGTAGCGCCACCCCTGAAACGGGCGTTTGAGGCTGCCTTGCACCCGGATGATCTTGGGGTCCAGCACGATCGCGCAGCGGCGCACGCCGTCCGCGCCCGATGTCTCGTCCAGACGCAGGATTTTCTGACGACACTGGATCACACCTTTGATCACCCAGAAGATCGACCCGCCGTTCAGAATCTCGGGTTCGCGTTTGGGCCACATGCGCGTCACGTGACGGGGAAAACCGTCCTCGGTTTGCACGCGTTTTTTTTCCTGCCATGCGGCCAGGTCATCGACGGTTTCCGTGCCAACGGACAACTTGATGAGATGTATATGATTTTTCACAGAATCCTCCGTCGCTGCTACAGCATCATGTATTCTAATACACACTTTCTTCAACCTGTTGTGCTTGCGCTTTGATTTGGGGTATGGTGAACACCTTCCCAAACAGCCCTCAAGGAATCGAATATGTCACGATTTGCCGCCCCCATTGCCGAACAGATTTGGGACATGAAATACCGTTTTAAAGATGCCGACGGCACGCCGCGTGATGTGACGGTAGAAGACAGCTGGCGGCGAATCGCCCGTGATCTGGCACAGGTCGAAAAAGCACCGGAAAAATGGGAAGAGGCATTTTACGAAGCGCTGGAGGATTTCAAATTCCTCCCCGCGGGCCGCATCACTGCCGGGGCAGGTACTGCGCGCCGTGTGACATTGTTCAACTGTTTCGTCATGGGTACCGTGCCTGACAGCATGGCCGGCATCTTCGACATGCTCAAGGAAGCCGCCGTGACCATGCAGCAGGGGGGCGGGATCGGCTATGACTTTTCCACCATCCGGCCCCGTGGCGCGGACGTGCTGGGGGTCTCTGCTGACGCATCGGGCCCGCTGAGCTTTATGGATGTCTGGGATGCGATGTGTCGGACCATCATGTCCGCCGGGTCGCGCCGTGGCGCGATGATGGCCACAATGCGCTGTGACCACCCCGATGTCGAAGACTTCATCGCCGCGAAATCCGACCCCGCGCGGCTGCGGATGTTCAACATGTCCGTGCTGATCACAGACCCTTTCATGGATGCGGTCAAGGCCGATGCCAGCTGGGATCTGCAGTTCAACGGCAAGGTCTATCGCACCGTTCAGGCCCGTGATCTGTGGAACCGGATCATGAAAGCCACGTATGAGTTCGCCGAGCCCGGTGTGATCTTTATTGATCGCATCAACGAGGCCAACAACCTGAGCTATTGCGAAACCATCGCCGCCACAAACCCCTGTGGGGAACAGCCGCTGCCGCCCTATGGTGCCTGTTTGCTGGGGTCGATCAATATGGCGCGGATGGTATCCGATCCGTTTGGCGACAACCCTCAGCTGGATGTCGAGGCGCTGAACAAGCTGGTCGCGACCGCTGTGCGCATGATGGACAACGTCGTTGACGTGTCGAAATTCCCGCTGGACGAACAGCAGGCAGAGGCGAAAGCCAAGCGCCGCATCGGTCTGGGTGTCACCGGTCTGGCGGATGCCTTGTTGATGGTCGGGCTGCGCTATGGCTCGGACGCGGCGGCAGAGCAGACCGAGGCGTGGCTCAAGGCGATTGCGCGGGCGGCCTATCTGGCCTCCGTCGATCTGGCGAAGGAAAAGGGTGCCTTCCCGCTGTTCGAGGCAGACGCCTATCTGGCTTCCGGCACCATGCAGCAGATGGATGAGGATGTGCGCGACGCCATTGCCGAAAACGGCATCCGCAACGCGCTTTTGACCTCGATTGCGCCCACAGGCACCATCAGCCTTTATGCAGGCAACGTCAGCTCGGGGATCGAACCGGTCTTTGCCTATGCCTACACCCGCAAGGTTCTGCAAAAGGATGGCAGCCGCACCGAGGAAGAAGTCGTCGATTACGCCGTACAGATGTGGCGCGATCTGAAGGGCGACGCGCCCTTGCCCGACTATTTCGTCAATGCACAGACGCTGGCCCCTCTGGATCACGTCAAGATGCAGGCCGCGGCACAGAAATGGGTCGATAGCAGCATCTCGAAAACCATCAACTGCCCCGAAGACATCAGCTTTGACGCGTTCAAGGATGTTTATATGGCCGCTTGGGATCAAGGCTGCAAAGGCTGCACGACCTATCGTCCCAATGACGTGACCGGATCGGTTCTGTCGGTGTCGGAAAGCGCCGATACAGCCCCGGGCGAGGTTGCGGCCCAAGCCACCGCAGAGGAAGGCGGCGAGGTCGTTTATATGTCCGATCCGCTGGACCGCCCGGAAGAGCTTGAGGGCTCCACCTACAAGATCAAATGGCCCGACAGCGAGCATGCGCTGTATATCACCATCAACGATGTGGTGATCGGCGGGCATCGTCGTCCGTTCGAGGTCTTTATCAACTCCAAGAACATGGAGCATTTTGCCTGGACGGTCGCGCTTACCCGCATGATCTCTGCCGTGTTCCGTCGCGGTGGCGATGTGTCCTTTGTCGTCGAAGAGCTGAAGGCCGTCTTTGATCCGCGCGGCGGCGCCTGGATGCGCGGCAAATACATCCCGTCGATGCTGGCCGCCATCGGGGGCGTGATCGAACAACACCTGATCGCCACCGGTTTTATCGCGGGCGAAGGGCAGGGGCTGAAATCCGACCCGCAAGCCAAGGTCGTCGGCCTGGAGGCCCCCCGCGGCAAAGCCTGCAGCAGCTGCGGCCAATACGATCTGCGCATGGTCGAAGGCTGCATGACCTGCGGCAGCTGCGGCCATAGTAAGTGTGGCTGATTGGAGTTGGGGTGAGTGTTTGTCCTTGTTTCGGCGGGCAATTGAGGGACATTCCGGCCAGAAAAACGGACTCTTGCTGGGTATAAAATGACCACTGGAAGCTAAGTCATTGATATTGCTTGATCTGAAGAATGCCGGTCCGAGGAGGCCGGCATTCTTGCGTTCCGGGCGGTCTCCTTGGCGCCTAGGTTGACCCGGCCGGCGCCATGTTCTCATAACCTTCTTAAGGATCCGGATCCTCTTACTGAAACCCCTGGCAGCCCCGCGCTGCCGAATGTTGGTCGCCAATCGAATGGCGCGCCGGCTCAGAGAGGACATCCAATGCCCCGAATACCGTTTGCCGATGTCAGGTTCCCTCCCGAAAACCTGCAGTCTGAATTCGAGATCAATACGCGCCTGAAACGTTTCCTGTGGCGGTACAGGGAGAACATGGAGAATCCTCCAGATGAGTTGGGCTTGTCGGAAGAGGACCGCGCGAAGATAGAGCGCCGGACGCAAAAATATCTCCGCACGGTCGCGAACCAATCCGGGTTGGCGCACCTCGACAGAAAAGACCGTGCGCGGCTCGAGGTCTTCCGGAAGGGTGCAATGCTTATGCCGGTCGAGACCGAGCATCGCGCCGACGAGATCGCCAGCGCCCTCCACACGGAGATGCCCTGGATGGCTCCTGCAACAGAGCGTCTCTGGCAAGACATGCGCGCTTCGGTCCGCAACGGCGATCCTGCGCCCCTTGTCCGGCCCATGCTTCTCGTCGGCCCGCCTGGGATCGGGAAGAGCTATTTTGCCCGCCTGCTTGGGGATCTGCTCTCCGTGCCAACGACAATCATCGAAGCCACAGGGGAGCCTGCGCCATTTGCTGTTACGGGGTCTCAGCGGGGCTGGGGATCCGCAAGCCCAGGAAAGGTTCTGGAAGGGATCATGGCGTCTCAAATAGCCAATCCTGTGATCGTGATCGACGAGATCGAGAAGGCTGGGGGTGTCCAGTCGACTGGCGGTCAGCGCTATTCTCTGGATGAGGGGCTGCTGCCACTCCTCGAAAGGTCTACCGCGCTTCGTTGGGCGTGTCCGTACTTCCGTATTTCTTTCGACATGTCCTGGATCACGTGGGTGCTCACAGCCAACACACTCCGCGGTTTGTCAGAGCCGTTTCTGAGCCGTTGCCCTCCCACCGAATTGACGGCCCTCACACAGGAACATCTGACCGGCTTTGCGGACCAGGAAGGGGCGCGTCGTGATCTTCCCCAGGATGCCGTTGATGCGGTCAAGGAGGTCGTCGAGGCCATCCGGACCCCGCACCATGTCAGCCTGAGATCGGTCGTTCGGATGCTGGATGCTGTCGAGCATGCAGTGAACCGCCCTGTGTTGCACTGAGAATTGTCGCGAGGGGATGGCAATGACCTCCCCGACCGCCGTCGTCCATCAATCATGCCTTTTTCAATTTTGGAGTTCGCCATGAACAAGAAACCTGCTCAGCCCCACTGGGCCAAAAAGATACGTGCCGCCATCAAAGCCGCCGATGGTGGCCCTTCCGAAACTGACCTCGCCGAGGCACCTGTGCTGAACTACTGGCGTCCCCATGTGTCTCGCCGCGGCGCACCAATCCTTTGGGGCATGGTGTCGGGTCACCCGAGACTTGCGGGCGGTTGGATCACGACCTCACAGCTCGTCGCGATTGACGCCAACCGGGGTTGGGCACGCACGGCATCCCGGTGGTATGCGCTGGGTCGCCCGTTCTCCGACTATGAGAGGTCCATAGCCAAGGGGCTCGGGATGGACGAGGCACCTTCCGGCTTCGTGCAGATCGACGTGCCTGGGTATCGGCCGCTGGATGACTTGTCCCTGCTTGATGAACTGTTGGGGGCCTGGCGAGAACGTATGGTGTTCAACGACAGTGGGGAGGGCTGACATGTCCGATGAAGAAGGCCCCAAGCACTTCAACTTCGCGGAACGGCAACGGCAGAAAGCGCGCGCTCGGCAACACGACGAGGAGCGGCTGGAACGTGGGGAGATCTCACCGCGGGAACTGCAGGAGGAGAACATGCCGTTTCGAAAACTCAGGCGCGACCGGGTGGCGATCCATAGGAACAAGAAGACTGGCGAGTTCGTATGGACGTCCTTGGAGCGGAAACGCGGGGCCGAAGATGGCAGTGAGGATTGACGTTGCACAACAAGGGCCGGCCGCAATTCGGCGTGTGACGGGTTTGCGCCCTCGTATTGCGCGCGCCTGCGCAAAGCCGGCAACACAAGATGAGATTCTTACACTCTTTCGAAACGGACCCAGGAAGAGGCATCGTCACCGGTCATCCTGTGGGCGGCTTTCCTGAACCCGGCATCCATCCAGGCGTTTGCTTGAGAGTGCCCACCATTCGCCCACCAAACCGCGACACGGGACCGCGATGACGGCGGAAGACTTGCCTCAAGGATCTGCTCCATTGCCGCAAAGCTGAGCGTTGCTGTCTGCTGCGAGTCCGGCAACGTCAGCAGGTATGCGTTGAACGGCGTGTACTTGCCATACTGGCCGAGCCTTCTTGGGACGACCGCGTGCGACCTCGACTTCATCTCAGCGGTTGCGGCGATGTTTTCGGGATTGGTTTCCGCCTCTTGAGGCTTATTGCCCACGGTCATCTGATGGGCCAGCTCGTAATGCCAGTTGGTGCGCGTGGTCGTGTCGTACCGGCGCATCTCGACGCCCGGGATGACCGGAGCATCGGAGAGTGCGTGGTATGCAATCCTCTTTCCTGCGTAGCCTCGGGAGAGCCGTTCAAAGGCTGCCAGGTAGCTTTGTCCGCCGACGAAAATCAGGTCTGTATCGGAGCCTTGGGGAAGCATGCTGAAGTCCAGCCAACCGTCATCGCTTCGGCGCAGGGCATGGTCCGGCGTCCCCTGTGAACGGCTGAAGGTGACATCGTAGTTCGGCAGCAGGAAATTGCTCGGCACGATCCCCCAGCAGGCCGAGAGGATATACGCATGATCGGTCAACTTGCAGAGACTGTCGTACGCCGGATTGGTATAAAGCTTGCCAGCCGGATGGAGGCCGAAAGGGTTGCTTCTGGTCGCGCGGTATCGGGCATTGTAGGCCAGAACAAAACTCCGCCAGCTCTGACCGTCATGCGCGATGTCATCAGGATGCGCTGCGCGGGTGCCCGGAACGGAAGGCGCCAAGGCAGGATCAGCCACAAACCGGATCTCTGTCCCATCGAGATCCAGGAACCAACCGCCGGTGCGCTTCGACTTCGCGCATTGCATCACAACTCTTCTGGCTGCGGTTTCGGGGGGTGTCGTTGCGGAACCAGATGCGATCTGTGCAAAAACCTTCAGGAAGTCCGGGTCATAGTCCTCTGCGACATGATTGCTATTCCACAGCCCGGAAAGGCGTATTGGCGCGCGGTCACTCATGTGGCCCAACCATCCTTGCGACGGGCGCTCTTGGCCCGCCAGAAGGGCGATCGCATTGCGTTCGACAAAGCCGCGCAGAGAGGCCCGGCCTGGCGCATCAGGCACGTCCAGCCATGCGATTGTCATTTGCCCCAAGACATCGCTGACCCGCGCTTCGAGATCGGCCTCGATTGCGCGCTGGTCAGGCGTGCCACGCTTGCTGTCTCCCCAACCGGGAATATCGGCTCCGGCTTTTCTTAAAAGCGCCCGTCCGACACGATCGCGAAAAACGGATCCCCTGTGATTGCCGCCCTTGGGATTAACCGTGCCGCGATGCTGGCTAAGGCGCCCCCAGAGCGTGGACTTGCTTCCATCTGTCAATGCATGGGTGCCAATTCGGACAACGCGCGGAGACCCATCCGAGCGTGTCTCTCCGTCTTCAAAGAAGAAGTAGACGCCGCGCTCGGGCCAGGCATTCTGCCCGCTGCACTCGCCGAGTCGCCGTGTCGGCAGCTGTGCGAGAATGCTGTAAAAGGCCTCGACATCTTTCAACCGTTTCGATTGCATGGCTGCAAGATCCCTGACCCGATTACCAATAGAGGCAACATGGCAATCATTCGGTGCAAAGACCACCCACCAAAGGGCAGGACCCGGACCTACGAAGCCGCTGTTGAACCGGTAGGACATCCCGAGAGCGCCTTGGTCTGTGGCTCTAAACACTGCAAGGCGAGTGGGTTGATCTGGCTCGAGGTTCATGAGGCGACGGATTATGCAGAAAGTCGGCGGATCTTTGATGCCTTCAGCGGATCGGCAATTAAAATGCGTGCAAGGTAACGAAACTATTTTTCGGTTTGCGTGACGGATTCTGCATCCGGTTTTCATCTCGGCTAAGCTCAGGAAGCAGATGCAGCCGGAGGTACATCTATGCCGGATTTGCCCGCTGCTGACGCCCAGCTCTGGTCATCCGGTCAACGCGCAGCGGACCCATACTCCTTTTATGTAGGAGCGATTCCGTCCAGTGCCTCAGGTGGGTTCGCCTCGCCCGGGTCGTGGGCGATACCAAGCTTGGCGCCGACCATTTTCCCTACGGATTTGCAGATCGAATAGTCTGGTCTCATGGATCAGCTGACGCCAAGTGCGGCAGCCATGGCTCTCCGGCCGCTCGTCGGGGCAGCGCGCGGTGATCCATGTCGTTGCAGCTTCGACCGAAGTCCAGCCGTCCTGTGACAGCGCCGTCGCAGCTTGGTGCAGGGCGCCCGCAATCGTTGTGAGGCGCCAAGGGTGCCGGCCGCTGACAAACCAGTCGCGAACGTCGGGAGATGCAAGATGTTCAGCAAATACCTTGCGGACTTGATCCATGTCCGCCGCCAGAACGTCCAGCTTCTTGTCGGCACGGGTGACCCGTTCGATGATGCCCGAGATGTCCCTTTTTGCGACACGACAGCCTTCCTCGGATAGAAGGTCATGCTCCTCAAGAAAGTGATGGACCAATGCATTGCGCTTGGCAGTCAGTTTGCGGTGCTCAGCCTCAATGCGCGAGAACTCGTCGGCCGGAAGCGCGATCTGCATCAGGAAGGAAAACGCCGGAGCATCTTCTGCCTCGTCCCGCAATCCTTGTTGCCCCTCCGGCACGAGGACGTTTCCCATCAGATCGCCCACCAGCCCGCCCATCGTCTTTCGGCGCGTTTCGTCGATCCTCTGCGCCCGCAGCTGTTCCAGCAAATCTGCGGGGCCGGATAACCGATGGGTCGCCACGATAGCCTTCAGCCGTAACTCAAAGGCCTGCAGACGCAAGAGGCACTGCCCTAATAGGCGTTCGATCTCGTGACGTTCCAGGGGCGGGGCGGTGTCGGGTGCCATTTTCTCTCCCCGTTTCGTTCAGTGACCTGCAGCGTGCCGGATCGCACCATGGCGTGCAACCGAACGCGGCGCAATCTGCTTTGGCAGACGAAGAGGACTGCCCAAAGCCGCCATCTGAAGAGACACTCCACGCTGCAACGTAGCTTTCGCGCAGCGGTCGCTGACGATAGGGTGACAGAAAATGAGGTGATGCGTAAGCGGTGCGCCGATCCCACCTATTTGACGTAATTCCACGGTAGCAGATCGTTGATCTGGCTTTGTTTGTGGCCTGCGACGATGGCAGTGACCGTATCTGTCAGATAGGCATGCGGATCGACACTGTTCAATTTGCAGGTCTCGATCAAGGAAGCGATGACGCCCCAGTTTGTGGCCCCGTCGTCGTGGCCAGCGAAGAGTGCGTTTTTGCGGTTCAGAGCTATGGGACGGATCGTGCGTTCCACTGCGTTGCTGTCCATTTCGATGCGGCCGTCGGTCAAAAACAGGCACAGCCCGTCCCAGTATTTTGCGATGTATTTGAGCGCTTCACCCAAAGGGGCTTTAGCAGACAGCCGCGCGCGGTTGGTCGTGAGCCACTCCTCAAACGCGACGATCAACGGTGCCGATTGGTCTTGCCGTGCTGCCAATCGCACCTCGGGTGCCAGACCCCGGATATCCTTTTCGATCAGGTAGAGCGCAGCGATCTGTTTCAGCCCGTCTTCGGCGATGGGGGCAGTGCCAGATTGTGCAACTTCGTGCAGTTTGCGGCGTGCGTGGGCCCAGCAGTAGGCCAAGTCGACATTGTCATCGGCGCGTTTGAGTAAGCGGTTATACCCGGCATATCCGTCCACTTGGAGGATGCCAGAGAAGCCTTTCAAAATGTCATCTGCATATTGGCCGGAACGCCCGGGCGCATATGTAAAGGCAACGCCCGGTGGAGCCGCTCCACACCAAGCCCTATCATCGCGGGCCAGTGCCCAGAAGTAACCAGTTTTGGTTTTACGTTTGCCAGGATCAAGCACTGGTGCTCTTGTTTCATCCATGAACAATTTGGTTGAGCTTTTCAGATCAGCCATTAACGCATCGAAGACAGGACGGAGTTCATAGGCTGCCTTGCCGACCCATCCTGCAAGGGTGGAGCGATCCAGATCAATGCCTTGACGGCTGTAAATCTGTGCTTGGCGATACAACGGCAAGTGATCTGCGTATTTGCTGACAAGAACATGCGCCACCGTTGCCTCTGTCGGCATACCACCAGGGATAAGCCGGGCGGGTGCGGGTGCCTGAACAACCCCATTGGTGCAGGACCGACATGCATACTTTGGGCGGCGGGTAACGATCACACGGAACTGAGCGGGGATGATGTCCAATCGTTCAGACGTATCCTCACCAATCATATGGCGCTCAGCACCGCAGCCGCAGGTCATGCTATCGGGCGCAATCACTTCTTCAATACGCAGTAAATGTTTGGGGAGTGAGCCACGGTTGGTATTGCGCGGTTTTGTCGGGCGCGATGCAGGTGGATCCACGGCGTCATCTTCAGCGTGGACCGCCGCCATCGCCGTTTCGATGTCTTCCAGCGCCAGCTCAAACTGCTCGGGATCGGCCTTCTCAGAGCGTGCGCCAAACAGCGCACGCTTGAAGTCAGCAACCAGTTTCTCCAACTGATCGATACGATCCTGCTTGCGCAGATTGCGGTCCTCTGAGGCGGCAAGCAGCGCCTTCAGGGCCTCAATATCATTAGGGAGCTCGGCAGGTTTTGACATGGGGAATGACTACCATTTCCTGCACCTCAATACCCCTGCAAAAGACGGCCTGATTCATTCTGCCGCAGTCGGCGGACGCGCGGACAAAGCCCTTACTTTCCGCCAGTCCAATCCTGAGAATAGCGCTTCAAACTGGGCGTGGTTCAGCGCCATCAAGCCATCTTTGATGGCGGGCCAGGTGAAGATATGCTCCTCCAGCCTCTTGTAAGCCATGACCAGCCCGGTGCCGTCCCAATACAACAGCTTCAGCCGATCTTCCCGTTTCGAGCGGAAAACAAATACGGTCCCCGTGAAGGGGTCTTTGCGTAACTCGTTTTTGACAAGCGCTGCCAGACCGTCATGACCTTTGCGGAAGTCTACCGGCTTGGTCGCCACAACGATCCGCACCCGGTTTGAAGGGAACATCATGAGGGCGCATTCAAGGCGCGAGCAATCTCGGCAATGCGCGCCGCTGATGTTCTTGCATCCAATCGCACGGTGACAGCACCACAGATCAGATCCAACGGCGACAGCTGCGCAGGTTCAGGTGCCACATCGACATCCTCGCGCACAACCAGCGCTGCAAAGCTCGGTTCTTCAGCCAAGGCAGGCAGAACCAGCTTGCCCTCCCGCGCCATCCGCCGCCATTCCGACAAATGATTGGCCCGCATGTCATACCGCCGAGCAACTGCGTCCACCGAGGCACCCTCCACCAGCGTCTCGGCCACAATTTGCGCCTTCACCGCATCCGGCCACCGGCGGTGACCACGCGGGCCCACAACCAAATCAATGTTACTGAGAAGCTCCGTTGAGCGCTCCATGGAGAAACTCCCTGATAATCCATCCGTAAGGGCTGAATCTCAGATCAGGGGCTTACAAGGAAGGTGGGGTCGGTGCATCGCTTACGGTGATGCGATGGGAAATCGAATAGTGGGCAGCCTTATCGGGGGAGCAATCGGCTTCCTTCTAGGTGCTGGTACCGGCATCGTTGGCGGAGCGTTCGGCGCGATTGCTGGTGTTGCAGTCTTCACAGTAATTGGTGCCGGTTGGGGATGGAGCGCAGGGCCTGATCTTGCTCAATTCGTTCGGCGTTGGCGCAGGAAGTGACGGCCCAATAGTAACGCTTGGACGCGGGCGCGAGGCATGGCCGCTTCCGGCCCTGAGCGGACCTTGGTAAGGTCGGCTATCGCTGCGGCGCGGCTTCCCCGAAGCAGCCTTTCATGGCATACGAGATGCCGTTGGGTGTGCGCATCCACCGCATCAGTTCAGAATGGTTTCAAACGGGACAACGATGCGGCAATGACAGCGAAACCACTTCAAGTGTAGAATCGGAAGTCCGCCCTAACCATGCCGCTCTGCGCGACGTGCTTGAGGACACGCCCTACCTCTCTTGATGCCCGTATTGGAGCGGGCAACTTCTGGTCGAACTGGGTGGAGTTCCAGTTCACTTTGGTCAGCGCTAGGATTTCCTCCGCGATCTGCGTGATGCTCCTATCGGTTTGCTTGTGGGGACATAAGAGCAAAGGGTTTGGGACCCGCATCCCTGGATATGTCGAATAGTAAGGAACGCTGCCCCTGGTATAGAGGAGGCCCTTTCCGTCCAGTTCAACAAATGTGCCCCGAAGGACAGGATAGCTCCCGTTCCTGAGCAACGAGATCGGAGAGCTTTCCTGGACCCAAACCATGTCACACATGCTGACATCAAGTTCCTCCAGGGCGTCGTCAACGCCGTCAGCCTCCTCGTCCCGGAAGTGAGAGGTTTTTAGCACCACGAGCCGGGCAGGAAGGGCTTTGTGGTGCTCCTTGTATGACCGCAGGGCATCCAGCACCAACGCCTTCATGTCAGCCCTGGTTAGGTAGGGACGACGCCCTCTCGTTTCGGTCTGTGCCCTTGCCCCACGGAGGATCAGGCCGTGCCCAGTCTCGTCGAACATCTGGGCCGTCGATGTCCAAAGCTGCTGACCATCCAGACTCCGGTGAAACCCGATCCCGAGAAAGTTGGTGGTGTAGTCACGGGGTTCATAGAGCCGCCATGGGACCTTGCCCGCCTTGTAGAACAGGCCATTCAGAAGGTTCCAGGTTCGAGTGGCAGGGCTTTGGATTTTCCTATCCTTCTGACGTTTGATTTTTTGCGGAATCTTCGCGTCCGGATCGAACACGTCCGGCCAGACGATCTGCGTCGCCACGCCCAACTCCATCATCTTGGCCTTCATCATGTCTCTGAAGTTCAGAACGTCCGGACCGCCATCGTCATCGGGTTCCCCGTTCTCCGACCTTGCCATTACGACCTTCTCAATCAGATCGATTGGCATGGAGAACACAACAACGTCAGGCTTTGCACTGCTTTCTTGGAGAACCCGAGCTTCTGCCTCCACCGCATCCAAGAGCAGGTTGATAGCCTCCTGAGTGGAACTGGCCTGGACGATCTTTTTGATCTGCCGCTTGCTCAGGGCCCGTTGTCCGGTGTTCGGCACAACAAAACGACAGCCAAACGGATTCGCATTGCCCAATCCTGGGAAGTCAGGGTTGAGGTTCGGAAGCGTGTTCGATGCGGCTTCCACGCCCTGCTGCGACTCTGTCAAGAACTGCGTAAAGCCCTCGGCGGTTTCCGATGATCCGATAACCCCGACTGTCACGACCTCACCGGCGTGGAGTTGAAGCGGTCCCAAACGGCGGAGCCCTTCTCGTGGATCGACATGCTTCTGCCCATCGCCAAATTGCAATTCCGGTTCATCGAATACAGTAGCTTTGAACGTCATACCGGCAACTCCCACTGGTCACTTTCGTCCACCACGGCATCGGAGCCGCTACTCCTCGACCAAGCAGCCTCAGGTGTCGCGACGGGCAACTCAATGACGGGAGCCGGTTCAAATCTCAGAGTTTCCGGCACTCTCTGTGAAGGTTCATGAAAAAGATCGTCGATCTCCCGTTCATCAGCCTTGCACAGCAGGTGCTGCCACATCAGCACCTGGCCCCAGATGGCGGAGTTCTTTTCCAACCGCTTCTTTCCGCTCAGGAACGCCTCGGCTCTTTGGTGCCACCGGAAGCCATCGTGGGTGAAGAAATAGGTTGGCTCGACCACCAAGAACCAATGCTGGCCGATGCGTTCGAACTTGGGATGAAAGGCATGGTGCCGAACATATGCCACACGATCTTCTTCATCTTTGCGCATCTTGACGGCAACCACCCGGGCTTTTGCCGGGTTTGTCGCCGAACGGTAGGCATAGTCGAGGGGTTTGCAGATGTCCTCAGGTCGGAACATCAACAGAGGTCGACCCTGGTGACGACCAAACATCAGGCGATCTTCGAACTGTCGCTCCAGACATCTCCGGAGAAGGTGCGCGATATCATTCTGATCATCCTGGTCGTCTGTGCTCGCGACGAGTTTGGTGTCCACAGCTTCAACGGTATCCGGCTCGACCAACAACTCAGAGCTTTCGCCACGTGGGTCATGGAAGGATACAAAGCGATTGCCCCTGATCGACCAGTCGAAGCGCCCATCATCTTCCTCGGCCATCACAGCGCTGGCCTGACGCCCGTTGGGGTAGGCCGGAACTGCAACGAAAATCTCATCCGGCAGAACCACTCGGAACATGTTGAGTACCGCCTTCTCACCGGAATTCAGTGGCGGTATCCACACACCCGGTGACGCCTGGTCGATCATCAGATTGGCAATCGCGTCTACGGAGGACTGCATGAGCCGATCTGCCACCTTATCGAACCGAAGACGGCGCTCTTCACCCGGAACATGATCCGATATGCTCTTCCAAAAGGTTGAATTGTCTTCCAGCCGATGAAGTGCGATTATCACCGGAAGATTGGCTTGCTTCCAGTTCGCAAGGTCTTTTGGGTCGATCAGGTAATCGAACGAAGTGTCCGTTTCGAACGAGTAGCGCCCTTTGACCGTGGTTTTCGCCTGAACGGCGACGAACTGGGATGAAGTGACCCCCGTATTCGGATCGCGTAGCTCGACCACGCCGTCCGTGCCGGACTCCAAGCGTCCGAAGCACTGATAGATCAGTCCAACCTTCAGGAACTCGGCCTTGATGATTGCCTCACCAGCCTCACCTGTAATCTGGTTGTTTGTGACGACCTTCGACATTCGCATCTTTCAATAGGGGGGAGACCAAACGGCTACCACATTTTGTCCCCGAGAACAATTTAGCATCAGGATACGGTCCTATTTTTCGTTGGCCGCAATCAATCGAAATTACCCTCATTGGTGATCGTTCAGATATTTCCGGCGCTGTCCCCGCACCCGTTTACGTCGGTACAATGACATTGGTGACCGAGGTGAGGACGTGTTTGGGTGTGAACTTGTAGTGTACGCGACATGTAATTGGATCGAAGATCGCGTGGCTAATAGTTGGAAATAGCTCGTCAGGCACAGGGAACTTCGCCCAAGGATTGTGGAACATGGTCACTGTATCGCCCCATCCTTCGTCGTAATCCTCAGAGTCCACATCTGTGACAAAGGGTTCGGAACTAACTTGATCTTTACCTATCCACATCCCCATGCGCAGCATTTTCACATTGGCATTTCCGAGGCCAGCAATCTTCCCCATTCGGCCAAAGGTGGTTATCGTTGCTCCGTTCGAGAACAGAACGGCGCTGACATTTTCGGCTCCAGGTTGGGCGAAGAAGCGGCTTGGTATCGTCTTCGTTCCGTGCGTGTGTTCCGCGACCACTCTTATAGCCGGTTCAAGTCCGTTTCGGCCTACAACCATCCTGGGAGAGACTCTGTCGCCGTCGACAATAACGTCGTCACGAACCCCGTAAAGATAGTTGACCAGTCCGGCCCTTGACCAAGTCATCGAACCAGGCGTGTCCTGCGTCGCGAGACCGTGGTAGTCGTGGATCGCCAGCACGAACGGGTGGCCAGCGACGTGGGGTAGCTCCCAATACTTGGTTTTCCGACTGAGTTTCTTGAACAGAGGGCTGCCAAACTTGATCGGCATATAGTCTTTCGACAGCTCTGCAATCTCGGTCGCACTATTTGCAGGCACGTCAAAGTCGGGATTTTGACCAACGGTTACGGCCTCGACAAAGAGGCTGAATCCGAATTTTGACAAGCAATAGTCCGGCACGGGATGGGAACTATCGATTTCAAAGCCAGACTTGTGAAAAAGAACGTACAGAAAAAGTTCCCATAACCTTTGATCAAATCCAGAAGTTTGAAATTGCTGAACGTAGTTTCCATCGACATCGACGAAGGAATAGGCGATCTCCTGAATGAGGTTTCGTGCCGCTTCCCGAAATTCGGATTCTATAAGAAATTTGAAATATTGATGCTGCTGCTGTTCCGGTACTACCGGCGCAAAAATATCGAGAGTTGGTTCGATCTCGTCACCTTGCGGGTAGACAGCTATACCATCTGCTTCATACGGTTTTATCGCTTCTTTAAGTGCGGCTTCCGCCTCATCCGGAGTTCTGAACCAAGTGCCACCAACTTCTAGCGCCCTGAATATTTTGCGTTGGTCTCTGCCCAAAATGATGTAGCCAAAATCCCGGTCAGTGCGGTCAAATACCACTAGGCCAAGATTAGTTAGATCAGCTGTTTCATAGTGCCGGACCTCTGCGGCCATTAGGTGCATGTATGGTGCCCTGACGTAGCAAAGCGCATCAAATCGTCTTGCTGTGATCTGCTTCAATTTACCCCTCCGGTCTGAACGCTTTGGTCGATTCGGCAATAGGCGGGAGGTCCCACAGAAGCCTTTGGAGTTGAGGGTATCATCGTTTCGACCGAATTGAACACTAGAGGCAGCCGTAAGATGCGCAAACGACAGTCAGAAAGTCGAATGTCGTCGATGATTTCTCCAGGTTAAATGTTGGCATGTATCATGTTCGGTCCTCTTAAGCAGGCACTGCTTTTCGCGAAGAGCTGCATTAACCCACAGCGTTCGGTATCACTATCAGGGTGCTGAAAAAGGATTTACGAACGCACTTCTCGTCCTGCTCGTCGGTCCCCGGCGCGATCAATTTTCATCAGCTCAACGAGAGAGCTCGAAAGTTGACGTGCTTTCGCGACGAAACGGCTCGGCCCTGACTTTTTCAGCGGCCTGCAATACCGCCTGTCGAAACCGTCTTCTCGAGATTTCCGTAACGTGACGGGTTTTGATAGCTCAGCCCAGCCGTCGTCGGCCGCTACCTCATTGACAACCACTTTAGCCTCGAAGGAGCAATGCGGTGGCGCTGCAAAAGTGCTAAAATTTATCCTGCTGGGAATGTCGGCTCTTGGTCCCCCCGCTTTTCCAGTTCGCAGGTGCAGAGAATGACGGCAATCCGCCCTTCGAGTAGGGCATGCCCATTCGATAGCCCTAGAAGCATCAGCCGCCCTTCTGCGTTACCAAGCTCATCGGGCTATTCACCGGTTGCCTCACCTATGAGAAGGTCCAACGCCTTGATGACATCATCAATCTGGTAATGCGGCCGACCATCCGCCATAGGCATTTTCGAGCACACGCAATTCGCCTCAAGGATTTCGACAACCCTCTCAGGGAGGTGCTTTGGATCGATAGGCTGTCCAGCCCTGAGCGCTCTGCGGATAATCGACAAAGTAACCAGGGTGGCCTCATTAACTTCGTCGGCCTTAGTCAGCTTCCGTGGCATCTTTGCCCCCGTTGGGGGCTCAGGAGGGCCGATGAAGCTCTTTTGCTCGCGCCGGATGTCATCAAAGGTGGGGCGATCACTCATGGGCTGTCTGTCGCTTCTCCCTGGCAAGCCTTGCCGCCAATGCCATCACGGCGATGATCTTGGTTTTGGCGACCAGGTCAATGTTGTCAGTAGTGCTAAGAGGGTGCCCCATGGCAGGTTAGGACCATGGGCCTATTCATCCCCGAAATACTTGTCAGCTTCCCCGACCCCCAATGTCTCGAGTGCCCCACGGTCAAGTTCAGTCCCCTCCGGCCGAACCAACACATGCGGGATGAACGGACCGTTGTAGTCCATCACGGGCTGGCCTTGATGAGTACGCAGCTCCCCATTCGCTTCCTGTGCCAACATGATGTAGTCGAGGAGGTACTGAACGCCATCGAACAAGGCGCTGCGCTCTTCCACGGGAAGGTCAACGATTGTCTTAAGGTCAATCACCCGGTTCATCAAATCGACGAACTCCTGCTCGGTGAAGTTCTTGGGAAGTTGCTTGGCGAAGTCGGAAAGGTTCATGGGGGTAGCCTAACATTCTTAAGGTGTGGGTGTGGTCGTTTGGATGTGTGGTCGGAGCTGATCGTCTGTCGAGTCGCGTTCGAAGGTATGTATAGGACGTGCCCTATGGCAAGTGATAATCCGAAGGTCTTGTCATTTAAGTATCTGTATTTGTTGCGAAAAGTGGGGACGTCTTTAAAGGCCGCATGGTTCCTTCATGTCACTCCGTCATGCGGTTGACGCTGCTGTCCTTCGGAGGGGCGCGGGGTATGAGGAGGTGCAAAATTATGAAAAAACAATACCTTGTTGTGATGATAGGTATGAAGGCCGAACTGTTGGCGGGGCGGTGCGTCGCCTTCGGGAGTGGTAGATCTACATGGGAATGTGCCTCGTCAGCTTCTGTCGAGGATGCGAGAAGCGATCCATGATTGATTTTCGCAAACTCACTGACGTCGAGCCCGCGCTGCAGTTGTCTCCGTTGCTCCGAGCTGCACATCGCACCATGCAGTATGCCGCCGAGAACAATGGCATCGGCCTGACCGCCACGAAGGCATTTCAGCGCAAGTTCGTCCATTGGGCCGTGGAGCATGTCGACTGGCCAGGGTACGGGCCCGCGGAGGCCTTCAGCGTCAGCAAGGTAGTCAACGAGTACGAGTTTCCGCCGATCCAGGTCGTGCATTTCTTACTTCTGCAGCTGAAGCTCGGGCGTCATTACAAGGGGAAATTTCTTCTGACGAGGAAGGGGAAGGACCTTCTAACAACCCCCGGTGTACTCTTCGGCGAATTGATCCCGTTCTTCCTGCTCGAAGTTGATCACACCTCAGACGGTCGTCTGGATGAGCGCCCTTTCGGGACATGGGATGTCTGGCTCAACGTGATGAATGTCGAACTGGAGCAGGGGCTGACAGAAAGACAGCTGTATGGTCTGTTCTATGGGGATGGGCCGGATTGGGATAATGCCGGGTGGCGAGAATTGGCGGCGTTCTCCAGCTACGTTTTGAAGCCCTTGGAATGGGCCGGGCTGATCTCGGTCCATGAGGTTGAGGGTGGCAGTCGGCGGGACTGGATGTGCTTCAAGACGGCGCTTTGGAGGGAAGCGCTTCGGCTGGAGACTGATGATGAGGTGCCCGCTGGGGTGCAGCATTGACGCTTGGTTGTCGCTCGGAAAGAAAACGTCGATCTATTTAAGTTCTGAAAAAATGGCTGAGTGCTGCGTCGATGGTGCGATGCCTTGACTGAAGAAATGGTTATGGATCGTTATCACTTTCATCAGGCGCAAAGTTTGGAGTGGCCGCGACGATACGCTTCCGCAGTGCCTCGATTTCTGGCAACATCGCTGTGTGCGGTTCTTGCTGTGGCAGCACTTCTCCGTGTAACTGTGCGCGCAATTCCATCCAGCGTGCCTTTAGAACTTGCCAGTTATGATCGTCATAGGTTCCGCTGACAACGACGGGATGGATGCGTATACGTGGGGGGTCGCCCTCGGCGCGCTCATGCCAATAATCCAAGTCTTTCAGCCAACAGCTACCCTTGCGGTCCACGCGACCGATCTGTTGTTCGACAATACCCGGGTTCCATTCTGCATGCAGTATGACCACGGTGCGGCAGGCTTCATGCAGGTTTAACCCCTCTCGCCCAACGCGGGACTGAGCGAGGAGTACCATTGGCCAGCTGGAGGCGCGGTTGAATGCGGACTGCAACAAGCGGCGTGTTTGAGGTAGGGTCGCGCCAGACATCATACGGGCAAAATTGCCCTCGCGCCCGGAAAAGTCCTGAAGATACGAGGCCAGCCTGGACTGCAAAACACTGTCGTTTTCTTGCTCTTCATCGGTTGATAATTCATCCAGCAGCCCTTTGAACAGCGCTAGCATTTCGTTGCCGGACCACGGTGCGTCAGCGCTCGCACGCCTGTCTCCAAGCGCCTCCAGTAGTGCCCCGATATCGCCTTGCAGCTCTTCACCATCGTCATCTTGGCGCAAATAGCCAACCAACAGCGCGGCGGTATCATCCTGCGGTGCTAGGGCTTCGATTTCACGATGCAGCCTTGCAAGCTCTGTTCGGCGCGCACTGGACCATTTTCGATATCGCTCGGTCAGTATCTGGTTGATCGAAGTGATACCGCCTGTCGTCACACAGAGATCAGGGTCATTCATGGCGGCAAGAACGGCGCGTTCGCTCTCGTCCCGTACTTTTGAGGCCGGCCAGTGCCGTCCATCTCTGAGCCGCCGGAGCATTTCGCGCGCGTCCAATAGGCGGGTCAGCGCATCCATCGGAGCTATGAAACGCCCGAAAACGAGAACCTTTTCGTGCCGTTCGACATAAGACTCGACCAGTCGAACAGCGGCTAGTATCGCAGGATGGGTGTAGATATCCGCGGGCTGGCCACGGAAGGCATCGAACCAGAATGACTGCTGGCCTTCTAACTCATCGTCCTGCGGCAGCTGTTCAGCAGTTTCGGATTCGGGTGCGAGACCAAAACCGTATCCTTGGGCGACCGAAAGTCTTACACGCTTCACGCGATGGTCATCCTGCGGCAGGATAGAAAGCGCTTCAGCTGCACAGAACCGACGCAGCCAGTCGCGCGTGAACCCCTCCGTTGCGGGAGATACTTTCAAGTCTTCGACGATGCGATAATCTCCATGCGCTTCTTGAAATTCGCGAATCTGTCGGTCGTGGCGCTTGTCACGCCGCAGGACAAACGGGCGCAGGGCATGCTGGAATCGCGAGGAAGTGCTCTCAAAACCTTCGGTCAACGGGTTATCCAGTTCCTCAATCTGGATGCGTTTGACCATGTCGACATAACCGCTGATCCATTCGGCGAGATCGGCGAGCGAAGTAACATCCTCGCCGTCGTCCCGACCGCTGATACGGCCCAGTGTGTCAATCCATTGAGCAGAATCCAGTTCAACAGGCGTGGCCGTCATCCCGAGGCGGAATGGATCATCGGTCTCCCAACTGACTGGCCCGAGAATGCGCGAAAGGCTGGAACCCTCCCCACGGGCCTTGTGGGCTTCATCAACGACGATCAGGTCGAACCGACCCAGCCCGTACCCTATGAGTGGAAGGATCTTGCGCTTGTATTCATCGGCCGCAAGCCATCGGTGGTCGCCGACCAAATCATCGAGCACGCTCCGACACAAACCGTGTTCAATGATAGTGTCGGCAATCGTGCGGGCGGCGCGGCGGGTGGCATGGACCTGGCTGACCTCACCACGGTGAAAGCTGTTGCGCATGAGATTGCGCCGTTTCCCGGCCAGCAATCGCGCAACATTCGGAAGCAATTCACGCCGCCATCCCCCCGCCGGACCGTTGCCTGCGTTCGGAAAGCGCATGGCTGCAAATGTGTGCGAGATCATCAGGACCTCTTCATTGGCCCAGCCATTTTTCGGCAATTCCCGCTGCTGCCTGCGATCCTTTAGCCAGTCCGCGTGTTTGATTTTTCGCTTTTGGGTTCCTTCGGCATCTTCCTCGGTGAGGAAACCTGCGATAAATCCGTCATAACTGCGCAATGGCAGCAGGGTCTGGTCATCAGGGTGAAATAGCCTCAGTTCCTTCTGCCACTGCACGCCCAACCCAGCCGGAAGCACAATCGCAGCTCTGCCGCCTGCTTTGCGGACTGCTGAAATGAGTGCAACCGCTATTCGGGTTTTGCCCATCCCGACTTCGTCGGCCAGCAAAGCGGCCCGCTGACCGGATCTGATCCGCGCAGCAAGTTGCGCAACAGATGCGCGCTGTCCAGCATCAAGCGGTTCATCCGTCTGTTGCGACGCGAGCTGCTCAAGATAATCAGCGGCCTTCATCCAATCCATGTCACATGCCCTCGTCAGCCCAAAGCGACGGAAGGTCATCGATCTTCCATTCCCGAGCTACAGCCTTCAACGATTGTTCCAGCAGGGTCAGGTCGATATCGTCAGGGCACATCCGCGGGTCCATTAGTGCCGGCAATGGATTTGCCTTCGCATCGCGAAAAAAGCCAATCATCGGCTGCTCCTGCTTGCAGATCGCGCGCAAGGTGTGACGCAGTTCTCGACACCAACGCTGCCAATCTCGCGGGTCAAGTCTTGCCTGGGTCTCGCCAAGCCGCACCAGAAGGCTCATCATCCGGCGAATAGCATAGGTTGCGGGTGGCAAATCCGGGGTATCTGAGGCTTCCACCATTGGCTCACCGCCTTCGGGTCCGTCATCGGGCTGATCTGCGTCCAAGGGTTCTGGGAACGCCTGCAGGCCGGCCAAGACGTCTTCCACTGTCAATTCGGATGGCCGTGGCACAACAAGCACTCCCTCCGCGATCACGGGAACGCGCCAGCCACCATGTGTCAGCGTGACAACGGCTGGAGCAGGTGCAGGCCAGATGCAGGGCGTGGGGCACGATGCACCGTCCGGACCTATGACATCCAGAACAATCCTGCCTGGCGCACAAAGCGTATCATCCTTCCAGTTCAACCAAGACGCTGGCGGCAGGGTTTCAGGCTCTTCGGGGGGCACAAACCCGCTGCCAGACTGTAGTTTCGAAGGCTCGACGGTCTCGTTGAACTGGATTGGCAACAGGGTCGCAAAACCTTGCTTGCTGTTCTTTCGGCTGCGCCATTTCAAGCCTTTGGGAAGATCGACGACAACGCCCGCCTCAAGATTGCCACCCGCGCTGGCGGCCTTTTCAAATCCGTTCCGGCTGAGATTCCCCGACCCTAAGTAGACGCGCCCAACGGCCTCGTCGTGACCTGCGCCGAGCAATACAAACTTAGCGTGAAGTCGCCCGTCCTCGCCATGCATAGCGGAAATCGGGCACCGGAGATTCCAACCGACCGCGGTCAGAGCCGGGCCACGCATGGCCAGACCTTGACAGGACATCGGGTTCAGAAACAGGTCCAAAGTCGCAGATTTCTTCAAGAGCTTTTCTTCGACCAGCTTCTTGCGA
The DNA here is from genome assembly GCF_003352105.1 of Sulfitobacter sp. SK025. Taxonomy (NCBI): domain Bacteria; kingdom Pseudomonadati; phylum Pseudomonadota; class Alphaproteobacteria; order Rhodobacterales; family Roseobacteraceae; genus Sulfitobacter; species Sulfitobacter sp. SK025. The sequence goes on from NZ_CP025808.1 coordinate 1,226,196, forward strand.
AACCTCTCAGGCAGCCCCGCGCCACCATCGCCTTCTGCTTCAAAATAACCGGATCCAAGGACTAGGCGATCTGCCTTTTTTCCTATTCCCAGTCGATCGACGACCTGAGGAAGCAAAGCCTTAGACCGGCTGTCGATGAAGCGTGGCTGCAAGGTAGAGTCCGGAAGGCGCTCAATCTCGTCCTCCAGCTGCGCATAGGGTAGTGCGCCGTCATATTCCCGTTCGATCAGCGTGCAATCCCCACGCTGGCGCAGCCATTCGAACATGTTCCAGGCCGCCCGAATATCTGCGATATCCTGATCTCTCGGATCATCGGTCTGAATGTCAATTGACCAGAACAGGTCAATGCTGTCCGTTAAAGGGTCTTGCGTCCAGTTTCCCGTGCTGACCGCGAGCCTGATGATATATCCATCTTCATCGCGCTTGCGAAATCCCAGCAATGCAACCTTGGCGTGCAAGAGGTTGTAACCTCGATCCTGCGGCCGCATCCACATCCAGGCTAGACCCGATATGTCCGAAATTGCGTTCATTGTCGGGTGAATGAACGCGGCTAGTACGGGGCGCGCCATTTCGCCAGTAAAGCTGCGCCGGATCTGCCCCATCACCTTGGGCGTTGCCGTAAAACCGCAGAAGAAACCGAAATCCCCGAAACAATCCTTGGGCGGCATAAAGAGGGTGATAAGCGTTGTGTTCATGATGCCGGTTCTTCACCTGCTGAGACCCGACATACCGGGTTCACATCGCCGTTCAGTTCGGTCGCAAGGCAATGAAGATTGAAAAGTCGGAATAACTGAGGCGCGAACTCGGCATCATTGACGGATTCGTCTGCATCGATGCTTGGCATCTCGCCGGCCGCTGGTCCCAGACCGATACGATCGTCTCGCCACCTGATCACCGTTCCATCGCGATCGGCCAGCTTTTGAAGAAGCTGTTGGTCCGGCAAATCCCGGACCTCTGAAAGGAATTTCCGGCTGCTTGACTCATCTGCTGCGTCAATTCTGGCGCCCAGCTGGCGGGCGCATTGGCGAAGCGCCGCGAGGGGCTCGCCCACGGTTTTATTGGCCTCGTCCAAGGGCAGCCAAGCAGCCTCATTGGCATCGCGAAGCTGAAGCAGACTTTCTTCCAAGCGATACAACACCGCCAGTGCGGCACTACGTAAATCCATGAAAGCCACCCCCGCGCGCAGGTCCGTCCAATGGTCGGAAGTTATCCCGCTGAGCGGTTCGACGGCATCGAGCTGGCCTGCACTGGGCCCGGTCTTGAGTGCCACGAGAGCACGCCGACGCGACGTTGACGGATCATCACCTCCGACAAGCCGAGCCAAGATCAGCTTACGCACATCGGGTGGGACGGCAGCATTTGGCGACAGGTCTTCAATTACCTTATTCAAACCATGAGGGGATCCCCCATGTGCCCATGCGGCCAGAACACGACGGTAGTTTGCCATCACTGGCAGGTTTAGCATCTGCGCGCCTGCGGTCTGGATGGTGAAAGCACCAAAGCGACTGCCCCGCACAAAACCAAGCGCGACCAGCGGTTGCACCATGGCCATGCGGATGGGTTGAACCACATAGGTGCCGCGTCGTTTGAGATTCTTGAAACTCCAGTCTTTCAGCCCTTGCATCTTGCGTAGACCGCGCACGCGACGGTCCGCCAGGCCCTCTTCGGTGGCCTTTCGCATCATCAAAGCCTCGACGGCGTTGCCGACTGGCAAGGCCGATACACCTAGCTCCTCGGCAATGGACACCGCCAAAACCGACCAGAGAATCGGCATCGGAAACCACATGCCACCCAAGCCTGGTACTGAACGATCATTGAAGTGCCGCACGGCGCTGGCAAGGCCCAGGTTCTGCTGCCTGCGCTGCGTAATGATGGTGTCAGGCGCGAGTATTCCCCAGGGCATCAAAAAGTACTTTCTTGATGCCCGTGGGCAGGAATAGAGGCCAGGTCCAGAAAATCCAGCCGTCCATGATCAACCCAAAGTACTGCCACGCCATTCAATTCATACGTCGGGAATACGTTTCGGACCAAGTCGGCATAGGCAGAAAGCTGCGGCCAGTAGAGGCCAAAACCCTCACCGCCGGTCTTGTGGTCGATCAAAAGACAACCCCTCGGCCCAACTGCCAGCAGGTCGATCATTCCGGGAATTTCCGCACCCTCTTTAGTACGTCCTAGAAGAGGGATTTCACAAAGCAGATCGGTGTAGCCATCGGCCGCAAGCCAGGCTTTCAGTGCAGCTGCTCGCTCCGCGACCAGCGCTAGGGTTGTATCGTCCAATCCGGTAGCCTTGGGCAGGGATTCAGTCAGATCAGGACGCGTCAGGCAAGTCCGCAAGGCAAGATGGATCGCTGTCCCACGGGCCGCGTCACTAACTGTACGGGACCATGGTGTTCCCAATTTGATACCCTGGCTTTCTGGTGCAGACAGGGCCGTGGTAGCTTGCGATGGTTGCAACCTCCAAGGGGTCAAGTCCACAGCAGGCAAGGGGGTATCGCGGCCGAGCCGTGGTGTATCCGTGATCTCGGCCTCCGAATACGCGGTGAAGCCCGCGTGTTCGGGCAACTGCCTGATGATGGCCGGACACTCAATCCCGCCGATGCGCAGTGTATCACCACCGATCTGCGGCGTGCAGGCATCCGTGAAAACATGGAACAGGCACTTGGCTTCCGGAGCTTCCTCATCACGCTCTTTTAGGAAGCCTGGCCACTCCAACACCAGCCGATCCCGTGCCCGGGTCATGGCGACGTAAAGAAGGTTCTTCGCATTTGCCTCGAAATCCGAGCGCCGATCCTCAATGAACCGCCGCTCGGCCTCCGGGGCGGCAAGTCCCGGCGTGTGGATCAGTGCGGCCGAGGCCAGCACGGCGTCCATATCGTCGATCTCGTGAAGCGCGGTGAACCGGGTCGCGGTGCTGCCCGGCCAGTCTTCGATCCCGTGGTCGAATTCCGCAACCACGGTGATCGGCCATTCACGCCCCTTGCTGGCGTGCCATGTGACGATCTCGACCGCCTCGGCGCTGTTGGCGGCGGGGTCGGGACGGCGGTCGGAATCGCGCTCACTGGCGCGGGCATCCAGCCAGCCAAGAAACACCTTGGCGCTTTCGCCGTGGAAACCGGCTGCCGCCTTGAGATCACGGTGCGCGGATTCGAAGTCGTTTGCTTCGGCTTCAAGCCGCAGAAGGTCTGCACGCGCCTGTGCTGGGTCGGGTTGACGGTCAGCCCAGATACGCAGCCCAGAAGCATTGATCACCAGGTCCACTGCATCGGAAATCGGCAAGCGAGCAAGTCGGTCCGACAGCGCCGCCAGGCGCAGGAGGACCGGATCATCCTCCAACCGCCCTTGGATCTGCGCTTGCATGGCGGCTTGTAGGCTGAGCGGATCGGGGCCGAGGGTACGCAGGACCAGCGCGGCATTCGTATCGTCTGGGTTCGCGGCATAGCTGAGCGCCGCGCGAGCCGCCTGAACAACCGGGCTTGTCGCCCAGCCGTCCTCGGCAATGCGGACAGGTACGCCGCGAGCGCGCAATTCCTCGGCATAGCGGGCTGCGGTCGCGTGCCGGCAGACCAGAAGAGCGATGTCAGAGGGGCGCACATTCCTCGGGGCCTTGCTGTGCCGGTCGGTGATCGTTTCCCCCACCTGCAAGATCTGGGCGATGCGCTCTGCAACATGCTCTTGCGGCTTCGAATACTTTCTTACCCCGCGGCCTTTGACGATGTTCAAAACCTCTAAGGCAGGACCGGACACAGGATCACGCGTCGGGGCTAACGGGTTGTAGCCTGCGCCAAACAACCCGGCGCCCATAGCATTGACGAAGTCCATCACCGCCGGTGTAGACCGCCAATTGCGGTCAAGGGGCTGCTTCGCATCGGGGTTGGCCGCCGCCAGCGCCTGAGACAGGCGCGGATCAGCGCCCTGAAAACCCATGATCGACTGTTTGACATCCCCCACCAGCAGGGTGCGCGGCGCGCGGGCACCGAGCTGCCAGAGCAGCGCGAATTGCACCGGGTTGGTGTCTTGGAATTCGTCGATGATGACGCAGTCGATTTCATCCAGCACGGCCTGTCGCACTGCCGGATCGGTCCGCAATAGCCGCTCGGCGCCTGCAATCATGTCGGCATAGTCAATCAGCCCAAGCGCCTTTTTGCGTGTCTCATAAGCTTCCATCACTTCCTGCGCACAGGCGATCAGGCACTGAAAGTGCAGCTTCGCATCGGCCAAGGGGCCGGGATGTGAAGGCAGCACCTCGGCAGCCTGCATGATCGCAAGAGCAAGGTCATCGTAGCCCTCTGGCGTTTTCGTACGGCTGTTCGAAGTGAAGAGACTGCGCAGGGACTGCCAAAGGCTCCAGTCCCGATCCAGCATCGCCGGATCACGTTCGACACGGCGAAACAGGGCCAGATTGTTTTCCAGCGTCTCGCGGGGGCCCTTGGCTGTGACGCCGTCCATTCCACCGACCGGAAAGGCCGTGAGCATGGTAGCAACCGCCTTCGCCAACGCATCACGGGCGGCTGTGGGGTCTGCGATCACCTTGCCATAGATTTCATCGAGCCGCGTTAGTGCGGGTGCGATCAGCCCGGGATCACGGCCTTTGTCGCCGAGCCCCCGTAACAGGTCGATCATCGACAGAACCCGGCCCCGGAGTGAATCTTCGACCGTTTCGCCTTTTTGCCAGTTGGGCTGATATCTGAACCGCTCGGGTTCAGCCTTGATAGGATCAAGCGATTTCGCATGGGCCAGCGCCTGCCGGATCAGCAGCTCGCGTTCAGCATCGCCAAGGTGACGGGGTTGCAGCGATGCACCTGCTGCCAACGCATGTTCCGTCAATAAACGCAGGCCTAAGCCATGGATGGTAGAGACATATGCGCGCTCCACGGCCATAGCCTCGGTGACCAGCCCGTCCGCCAGAAGACCCGCCCGGATACGTTCGCGCAATTCGCCCGCAGCGGCTTCGGTAAAGGTCACCGCAAGGATGCGTTCGGGTCGTACGATCTTGCGCTTCACCCAGTCAGAAAGCTGGGTCTTGATACGATGGGTTTTTCCCGCGCCCGCGCCGGCGGGAACGATGACCAACCCTCGGTCTGAATCTGCTCCGTCCATGGTCATACCTCCTCGATCTGGCGGATGAACGCGGTAACCAGGGTCGAGCCATCGGTCAGCGCATAGGGCGTGAATCCTGCTTCTTTCTTGAAAAAGCCCTCATCGGCTGAGGTATTCAGCACCACCCGGCCGGCCCCTAGCTGCGCCAGCCGCTCAGCAAGCATTGCAACAGCCGCATCGTTGACGGCGTCGCCCATGTCGCGGGCGGGAGATCCTTCTGCAGGCACATGCCCGGAGGTTAAGAGCCCAGCATCATTCATAAGGTGATAGGCAATACCGACCTGTCGGCCAATCAGCGGGTCCATCCCGTCGCCGTCGCGCCGGATAGGACGGGCGAGCATGTCTCGGTATAGCCCTGCTTGCAGATCCCACCCAGCCTCCATTCGCCTGCGCCGGGCCGATGTGCCGCTTTTCTTGTGATCGACGACAAGCAGCGTACCGTCTGGCAACTCAAGGATCGCATCAGCCTTACCGTGCAGGTTGATGCCATGCGCCTCACCCGCCAGCCAGATCTCGTTGCCGATGATTTTTGCGCCAAGCGCCAGCAGATGTTCGCGCCAGCGCAGCGCCGCCTGAAGGATCTCACGCTCGAGCCCGCTGCGCTCCATTTCCCATGATGCGCTACGCAGAAACCCAGCATGGCGGGTCAGCGCTAGATCATAGGCCTCGGCAACTGCAGCGGTCAGTGCCGCAGGTTCTGGCAGGGGTTGGTCCTTCAGGAACACATGTTCAAACACGTCATGGGCAATGTTGCCTTTGGCCATCACATCGAGTTCCTCAGCGGACCAAGACATGTCGCCCGCGCCAACCTCGTCCAGAAGCCATGCCAGCGGGCTGACCAGAAGTGTTTCAAGCCGTGAGGGCGACTGAGGTTTGCTTGTTCCGTCATCTTTGCGACGGAGCGCCAACAGGTCGAGGCGTGGGAACGAGAGCGCCTCGGGGAGTTCGTCCGATTCCGGCAACGGTGGCAGACGGTGGTGTGCCACAGGGCAGTCGCCAGGCGGCAGGCGCGACAGGTCGAGGATCAGATCATGAGCTTCTTCTACATCCGATATTGCGCGTGCGACCAGTGATAGCCCAGCTGAAGGTTGCTGCCGCACGCCCGACAGATCGCGCCACGGGACCAGAAATGTCACAGACTCCGCAACCGCCTGAAGCTGCTGGTCAAAAAGGAAGAGGCTTTCAGCCAAACCCTCTGCCCTCCCGCGAAGCTGCAAACCGGTGGTGGTTCGAATTGCAGTGATTTCGCTGTCCAGAAACAGCGGGTTGGCGCGAGGCCGGGTCGGATACCGACCGTCGGTGAAATCCGTGATGATCAGATGTCGGCATTGCCGCCACGGAGTTTCGTGCGCAGACCAGAGGCTTACACCTTCAAGGTTGCGCTCTGGATCGGGACTTGACGGGGATGCAATCTGGATACCGCGCAGAATAGCTTCCCAGTCTGGGCTACCCTCGCCGGGCGGGATCGACAGACGGGCTCGAACCTCGTTCCCTTGCGCAATGCGCTCACAGATACGGTCGATCAGGAAACGCAGTTGCGCAAGGCTGCCGGCTGAGGCGCGCATGTCCGTCCAGAGGTCTTTGTGCGCTTGGGCGGGCGACAGGACATCGCCGCGAAAGTCACCATTCATAATGCTTTCTGCAAGGTCGCGCCCGGTTTGGGCTGGCCATGGCATCAGCGGTGACAAAGCCAGACTCGCAAGGACAATCGTCGGTGTGGGTGTGCGCTTGGCTAGCGCCAGTTGATTTGCTGTTTCCCCAACGATGTCGCGCTCGGGCAGGTTGCCGGGAAGCCCTGAAATCGGCACGCCCTGCTCGGCAAAGGCACGCGCGATCTGGCGCGTATCACCAGCGGCCAGAACGGCAATATCGCGCGCCGGGATACCACTTTCGATCAGGGCACGCGCTTGGGCAGCCGCAAAATCAGCGCAGGCAGCCACATCGCGTAATCCATAAAAGGCGAGGCTGTCATCCTTTGGCGCGGCCTCAATTCCAGCCTCTGCTACCCCGCCCTGCAAAGCGTGCAGTCGCGCCCCCTCACGCGCAGCGCACCTCTTTGCAGGTGCGGCCACAGCCCCGAATTCATCCTTAAGTCTTCCATAAAGTGCCTTCATCGCGGCTGGTGCATGCGGGTCAAGGGACCCTTCAACAACCGGCAATGGGTCAAGAAACCGCCCATGCGGCAGGTCCAGAACATGGCGGACCGCAGCCAGCCCCTCGGGCAATGCGTCACCCAGCTTGCGCCAAAGTGCGATCAGAGCATCCAGATGTCGCCCTGCACGGCTGTCGCCCATCGCGCCCGCTGATGGAACGCGCAGATCGGCAGTGGCCAGCACCAGACCTTCCAACGCCGTACTAACGGCTGAGATGGTCTCGACCGGCGCATTGGCTAGGCTCTCCCCCCATACCGGATGGGGGTCCTCCGCAATCGCTCGCCCCGGAGTCCATTCAGGTGCTTTGGGGGCAAGTGATAGCTCCGCGAGGCTGATATCTGTCAGGCGGTAATGCAGGCCGGAGCGGGGATCGACCACAAGAAACGGGTAGAACATTAGCTTTGAACTCACTGAATAAATTCTAATTCGTTAAGCAGACTTTATTACGTAAAAATGAACTATACGATTATTTCCGTTCTTCTTTTTGCATTTCTGAACCTGAGACTACTGAGGTGGTGTGCCCCCATTGGGTGGTCCAGTTTGAATGTTAGTGCATGGTCGGCCTTTGGTCTATCGGGACGATGCTTTTGGGCGCAGGCGGTCGGTAGCCCAAGGCGCTGTGCGGCCTGACTGTATTGTAGTGGCGACGCCACCGTTCGATCAGGATTTGAGCCTCGCGCAATGTGGTGAACACCTCGCCATTGAGCAACTCATCCCGGAAGCGGGCGTTGAAGCTCTCGCAATAGCCATTTTCCCAAGGTGAACCTGGGGCGATGAATGCCGTCTTCGCGCCGACGGCCCCGATCCAGGCCCGGACCTTCTTGGCGATAAACTCCGCGCCATTATCCGACCTTATGAATGCGGGCGGGCCGCGTAGAATGAACAAATCAGTCAAAGCATCGACCACGTCCGTTGAATTAAGTCTGCGTTTCACCAGGATAATCAGCGCCTCCTTCGTGAACTCGTCTATGATGTTGAGTGTGCGGAATATCCGACCGTCGTGGGTCCGGTCCTGGACGAAGTCATAGGACCAGACGTGGTTCGGCCGTCCTGGCCGTAGCCTTACGCAAGATCCATCGTTCAGCCAGAGCCGGCCCTTCTTGGGTTGCTTTTGTGGGACCTTCAGCCCCTCCCGCCGCCAAATTCGTTCGACGCGCTTGTGATTTACATGCCAGCCGCTGTTGTTCAGCATTCCGGTGATCATGCGGTATCCATAGCGTCCGAACTCTTCAGACAGTGCGATGATGTCCTCGGTCAGCCGTGCTTCGTCCGGCAGACCACAGGGCACCTTGCGCTGCGTTGAGCGATGCTGACCTAATGTGCGGCAAACCCTGCGCTCAGATATGCTGAGGGTCTGCCGCACATAATCGATGCATTGCCTGCGGCGGGAAGGGCTTAGAAGTTTCCCCGTGCAGCCTCAGCGAGGATCATTTTGTCCAGCGTCAGATCCGACACGGCACGTCTGAGCCGAGTGTTCTCAGTCTCCAGCTCTTTCAGCCGCTTGAGCTGATCACGACTCATGCCGCCGTATTCTTTACGCCACCGATAATAGGTCTGAACCGTCACGCCGATTTGTCGCACGGCTTCCGCAGTTGACCGTCCTTGCCCTTGCAGCACTTCGACTTGTCGCAACTTCAGCACGATGTCCTCGGGCTTCTCTCGCTTGCCAGTCATCTCGTCGTCCTCCTGAAAACGGGATAATTCTATCCCAAAAGGTGGACCACTTCAGTGGGGGCATTCCAGAGGGTTGCGTCTTTATGTATAGGCTAGGTTCACATTCAATGCATAACGCCGCGTGGCATGAGCTCCCGAAATACCTAGAAGGCGCGGCTGCGGGTAAAGCGAGCGCCTCTTAACATCAGACCATGACCGAAGCGCCCCCCTTATCCTTTGCCATCATGCTGTCCAATTCGATATTTCCACCCCTCAAGATCAGCGTTTGTCTCAGACATCCAGCCCTAGGAAATTGAGTGACGCCCAATGAAGCCCTGCCCCGGCACCTGATCGAAGACTTGAAACCCCGGCTGGGCTTTCGGCTGCCATGTTCGCCCGAACTCGATGGCACAGGCGGCGGGAACAGCAGGGAAAACGGAGAGTTCAACGTCCATTCCGTGCTGATCTTTAATCGCGTCAAAGGTCTTGCCGACAATCTGGCGAAATGCAGACAGATCGGCCTGGTTTCTCAGCTCCGAAGTGCCGACTTGATCGCTCCGAATTGCCCATATGGAAACGTCGTTTTCCTCATAAGTGGCGAGCACGCGCTCGTCAGTAATTTCTGCCGAGACAGCCAGCTTTAGAGCAACCTTCTTTGGTCCGGGGTTGCCTTGGGCCATCGAGAAGCTGAGAGGAGGTTGATCGTCTGGCCAGGCCCAGCCTGACTTCGGTTCACGGTGCTTCCCATAGACGGAGACAGCCGAGAGGTCGGAAAGCAGCCTGCCCAGCTCTATCAAGACAGGCATCGGAGCAAAGCCAAAGATCGCCAGATGCTGCAGATCACCTTCCTCGAACCTTCCCTTGATTTCACGGTCATATTTCGAGCGCAGGAGCTTCAGCACCGTTGGATAGTAATCGGGATCGCTGTCCTTGGTCGCGATGTCACGCATCTGGATGTCGATCGGGCGGCGATCTGCCAGATAGAACTCATTCCCCATGGCCTTGATGCAATCCGAAAGGGGAATGCTGGTTTCATTCTCTCCGATGGAAGCCGCGACCCGCAGGACATGGGCAGGTTTAATCAACGGATTGGAGAACAGGTGTGCGACCCTGTCCTCGTGCTGCTGTTTCATCTGCCGCAAGGCGCCGACGGTGTAGCGGTCCTTCTTTTGGGGATCATCTATTTCACGGTGATGCGGGTCACACATCAGCATGATGTTGTCAGGATCGTTGGAAAGCTCATGTGACAAGGTTGGGTCGCCACGCTCTCCGCCGGGGTCGGAAGCGATGATATGGGCAAGATAGGCATTGTTCTTACGCAAGTCGCCTGCCACCAAGTCTTCGTCGAGGCGTTTGGAACAGCCAGGGTACTGGCAGTGGCCGGCAGCACGGCCCCAGACGAGCATCCGCGTCTTGTTGTCTGGCTTAGCTCCTCTGGCCATCTTGACCTCCTTCGGCAAGCCGACGCATTTCACGTATGTTGATCGGGCCGGGTGCATTGGCTCCCCGCCAGACGCCATCGACGTGCCAGAACTCGTAATGGTGGAGCCACTCCGATGCCCAGGGGATGATCGTGTCCGAGATCCACATGGTATTGTCCCATTGACCCTCGTCAGGGTCGAACAGGCAGAGCGCGGAGTTTTCGGGTGTCTCGCCGTCCAGGATCAGGTGGGGGATGTCGATATAGTCCTCGCCGTCCCGCGGCTTCAAAGCTGGGTCGAGCAAGAAGACATACGGAACTGCCGCTACTTCCAGCCAGCTCCATTGGGCAAGTATCCGATACTCACGCTGAAAGCCCCGGATCGGCCCTATCCATTGGATCGATGGCGTCGCATCGATTATCATCGGCCGGTACACGCGCATCTTCAGGGAGGGCCACCGATGTGCCATCCGCTGAACCTGAGATTCCGCTGATCTGGGCTTGGTCCGCTTCATTTCTTCCGCAGCTCACCCGCATGGAAGTTGTGTGCAGGTGCCTTGGAGGTCGCGGCTGCGCGTGCAGGGCCCGGTGTCAGGAGTGCGGGTGTTGCGACGAAGCCCTTCCCGAGCTCATACGCGCTTTTCTGCGGAAAATTGGAAAGGCTGTCCATGTATGTCCTGACGGCGTTGCCGCTGATCCGTTCGCCGAACAATCCATCGAAGATTTTCTGGATCTGCCCGACTTCGGAGGTCCGAGCTCGTTGAAGCTCGTCAAAAAGGTGCCTCAGGTCCCCGCGGAACATTTCCATCTGGCGCGTATTCTGCGGCCAGCGATCGTTGAAATTCTCTTGGGGAAATGCTGGATTGCGCTCTTCCGGACGAAGACCGGTCTCGAGAGCGTATTTCATCTGACGATCGAGTTCAGCTGCAAGATCTTCAAGCTGAGCGCAGACTCCAAAGGAGTTCGGGGGGATCTGCGCGGCAACTTTTGACAGATAGACCGAGATGGGGCGTTTCTCGTTCCTGTTGGCATACCTGAGGTTCAGATAACGTTTCATCAGCTTCAGGGCGAGAACCTGTGGCGCATCTTGGATGGGATCAACTGTCTCTGGCAGTTCATCGATGTCTGCATCGGCGACGATGTTTCCAGGCTGAAGCCGGTCCTTGATCTCAAGCTGACTACGCAGGCTCCGAACTTGGGCCTGGAACATCTGGCTGGGAAGGGAAATTTGCCCTTTGAACCATTCCGCAAATCCATAAGGGTTCACCTTGTGGCGTTCGTCGTGACCTTCGTCTGGGCTGTGGTAGATGTCGCCGACTCGTTCTGGCCGCGGCTTCAGCGCAGGATCCATGGGTGTCACATCGAGGTGCATGAAGGCGAAGCGAAGCTGAATGCATCGCGTGCAACGTTCGATCTCCTGCACGTCCGGGAAACCCTGGAAGGCCTCGAAGAGTTCATCCAATACCCGGCGCGGGGTCCAGCCAAATGGCGTGTCGAACTCGAGGATGGCATCCAGATCGAAGCGATCTTCATCCGCCCCGTGGACGATTGTGGTTCCAATCGCTCTGGAGCCCTGTGCGTAGACCAAGGCATTATCGACATGGAGGCGCAAAGGACTGCCTTCGCGTTCAAGATGTGACGGGATCAGCTTGTAGCGCTTCTCAGCGACGCTGTTGTCGCGGGGGCTGAGCTCCATTTGGAGAACGGTCGCAATTAGAAGGGCGTCTAGCCCGGGGGACGTGTGATCAAGGGGCATGGACAACTCCTCTATTACCCAGTTGCCGATTGCCTCCCTCAATCGATCTTGATCATCAATATATGGTGTGTTTGGTGATTCCGCAACGCCAATGGTTGTTTTTTGTTTCCGGTCTGTTCTTTCTTTTTGCGAGGAGGCGAGTCGCTTTATGCCGCTGATTAATGTGCCCAACGTTGTGGGGAGCGGCGTGTCAATGCTGTGTGTTGTCTCGTGACCGTATTCTTGTTACTTGAAGGCACATCAATCGTATGCGGTGCGCCGCTCCCACACTTACAGCTTAGCGCTTGATCTGCGATTCAGAGGCTTCTTTGTTTTGTGGGGAGTTTCTCGATGGGAGCTACAAGCGAGTTTCTGGCAATGGTGCCTCGTCGTGCGGACGGGAAGCGGAATTGGCCGTCTGAGTTGAAAGCTCGGATTGTTGCTGAGACATTGATTGAAGGCGAGACGGTCAAGGCGGTGGCGAAGCGATACGAACTGATCCCCAGCACCGTGTCGGATTGGCGGCGGTTGGCGCGCCAGGGCAAGCTGGTTCTGCCAAACCTGGATGGCATGGATTTTGTGCCGGTCGAGATTGAAGCGCCTGCGCCCGAGGCCCAGCCTCTGGCGGCGACATCCTCCGGCACGATTGATGTGATCAAAGGCGATGTCACCGTTCGTCTTGATGCGGCGGCGACTGCGACACGGATCGCTGAGATCGCCCGGGCTTTGGTCACGTGATCACGCCGTCCCACAAGGTGCGGATTTTTGTCGCCAGTGATCCGGTGGACTTCCGCAAGGGCCACGATGGGTTGGCTGCTCTGGTTCAGAGCCAACTGCGTCAGAAGCCTTTTGATGGGTCGGTCTATGTGTTTCGGTCTAAGCGGGCGGATCGGCTGAAGTTGCTTTATTGGGACGGCAGCAGGCTTGTGATGGCGTACAAGCGGCTGGAGGATAACAGCTTTACATGGCCTGCGATCAAGAACGGAGTGATGCGGCTGGAACCGGCCCAGTTTGAGGCGCTGTTTGCGGGTTTGGGCTGGCGGCGCGTGCGGCCTCTGGAGGTGGCAGCCCCAGCTGCGGCGGAGTGACTCACTGGCACGTTTGCACGGGTCATTCGGCCCTTGTTTTGCTATGGTATCGGTCATGACTGCACCTGACGAATTGCCTGATGACATTGCCGAATTGAAGGCGATCATCCGTGCGCAGCAGGATCAGAATGCGCGGCTGGAAGCCTTGGTCGCTTCCTTCAAAAAGGCGCTCTTCGGGGCCAAGTCCGAGAAGATCGATCCGGCCCAATATGAGCTGGAACTCGAAGATATCGAGACGGCCATCGCGCAGGTGGAAGCCGAGATCGACGCCGACGCGCGCACCGCGCCTGTGCGGCCCCCAAAGCCTCGCCAAACTAATCGCGGATCACTGCCCAAACATCTGGAACGGGTGGAGGTTGTCATTGAGCCAGAGTTGTCATGCGCTGTGAACGGCGGAGCAATACTCGGCCACGGTAGCGACGGCATAGTGTTGTCGCGGGCGGCGTAAAAGTCGTCCACTTTTGCCCTTTCGGATTTCGGGAGGGCTTGGGGATATACACCGTGGACTTGTATTTGAAGGTGCGTCACGCTCATTTCCAGGATGGATTGAGCGGGCGTCAGATTGCCCGGGATTTTGGGATCAGCCGGGACAGTGTTGCGAAGATGTTGGCCTATTCGGAACCGCCGGGATATCGGCGGACAGCGCCGATCAGGCGCCCGAAGCTGGATGCGTTCACCAGCCAGATGGACCAATGGCTTGCTGAAGACAGGAGCCGCCCTCGCAAGCAGCGTCACACCGCCAAGCGTATTTTCGAGCGGTTGCGGGACGAGTGCGGTTTTGATGGCAGCTACACCATCGTCAAGGATTACGTTCGAGACCGTAAGCGGACCGGCAAGGAGATGTTCGTGCCGCTGAGCCATCCGCCCGGTCATGCACAGGCCGATTTTGGTGAAGCGCTTGTCGTGATCGGCGGCGTCGAGCAGAAGGCACACTTCTTTGCCCTCGATCTGCCGCACAGCGACGCATGCTACATCCGGGCCTATCCTGCGGCCAATACCGAGGCGTGGCTTGACGGCCATGTCCATGCCTTTGCGTTCTTCGGCGCGGTTCCCCAGTCGGTTCTTTATGACAATGACCGCTGCCTGGTAGCCCGGATTCTGCCGGATGGCTCCCGGCAAAGAACCCAGCGGTTCAGCGCGATGTTGTCGCATTACGTGATTCGGGACCGCTATGGCCGTCCCGGCAAGGGCAATGACAAAGGGGCCGTGGAGGGGCTGGTCGGCTACGGACGTCGCAACTTCATGGTGCCGATCCCGTCCTTTCCGGACTGGCACGCGTTCAACGCTCACCTGGAAGAGCAGTGCCGCAAGCGCCAGGGTGATGTTCTGCGTGGCCACAAGGTCAGCATCAGGGAACGGCTGAAGGCCGATCTCGCGGCGATGCGGGATTTGCCCGGCACCCCCTTTGAGGCTTGTGAGTTGCAAAGTGGCCAGGTCACATCGACATCGGTGGTGCGTTATCGCGGCAATGATTACTCGGTGCCGGTTGCCTACGGCCACCGTGCGGTCTGGATCAAGGGCTTCGTGACCCGGGTTGTTATCGGCTGCGGCGCCGAGGTGATCGCTGAGCATTCGCGCTCCTATGACACCGGCGACATGGTGTTTGATCCACTGCATTACCTGGCGCTGATCGAACGCAAGATCATGTCCTTCGATCAGGCCGCGCCTCTGCAGGGCTGGGAGTTGCCCGAAGCGTTCAAAACCCTGCGCCGACTGCTGGAAGCCCGGCAGGGAAAGGCCGGCAAGCGCGAGTATGTGCAGGTCCTGCGCCTTCTGGAGCGCTTCGAGATTGACGTGCTGCATCTTGCCGTCAAAGATGCCCTGCGAATGGGAGCGGTCAGCTTCGATGCAATCAAGCACCTGATCTTGTGCAGGGTCGAGCAAAGGCCTCCGAGGCTGGATCTGGATGTCTATCCCTTCCTGCCCAGAACCAACATCACCACCACCTCCGCCGCATCCTACATGAGCCTGCTGGCAGGAGGTGGGGCATGACGGATGCACCCGAACTGCTGCTGGCCCACCATCTCAAAACGCTTCGGCTGCCCACGTTCTTGCGTGAACATGACAAGCAGGCCCGTATCTGCGCCGCTGAAGGCGTAGATCACGTGCGTTACCTGGCCCGGCTGACCGAGCTGGAACTGATCGACCGGGAACGGCGCATGGTGGAACGCCGGATCAAGGCCGCAAAGTTCCCGACCATCAAAAGCCTGGACAGCTTCGACTTCAAGGCGATCCCGTCGCTCAACAAGATGATGGTGCTGGAGCTGGCGCGCTGCGAATGGATCGAACGCAAGGAGAATGTGATCGCGCTCGGTCCCTCCGGCACCGGCAAGACCCATGTCGCCCTCGGGCTGGGACTGGCTGCCTGCCAGAAAGGATTGCCTGTCGCCTTCGTGACCGCCGCAGCCCTCGTGCACGAGATGATGGAGGCCCGCGACGAAAAACGCCTCCTGCAACTCCAGCGCAAACTCGCCAAGGTCAAACTGCTGATCATCGACGAGCTGGGATTCGTCCCCTTGAGCAAAACCGGCGCCGAGCTTCTGTTCGAGCTGATCTCACAGCGCTACGAGCGAGGGTCGACCCTGATCACAAGCAACCTGCCCTTCGAGGAGTGGACCGAAACCTTCAGCACCGAACGCCTGACCGGCGCGCTGCTGGACCGGCTGACACACCACGTCAACATCCTCGAGATGAACGGCGAAAGCTACCGCCTCAATCAAAGCCGCGCCCGCCTCGCCGCCGCTAACAAATGAACCTCACAGAATTGGCCTGACGGCCAATGCGCCTTGGACCGGGCTTGCTATATGAGGGCCGCACGCTCCAAGGCGCTCGCCCCAAACTGGCCGACTTTTGCTCCGCCACAATGGCCGAATTTTACTCCGCCGTTGACATATGTGCCGTTCAGGGTAATGTCGAGGGTAAGGTCATCCACCACCTTGGAGCTAACATAGGCGGGCAAATTACCCTTAAGCGGTGATGTCTCGTGGCTCACGCGTGTAAGAGACGCCACAACGTCTTCGGCGGTGAAAGGGTTGCCATTGTGAAATGTCACTCCCTCGCGGAGCTTGAAGCGCCAAGTGATTTGATCGTCGAGAATTTCCCAGCTCTCCGCCAGAGCTGGCTCAATCTTGAGGTCCTTGTTGTAACGGACCAGGCCTTCGTAAACGTGATTAAGCACGTTGATCGTAAAACTGTCGCCAAAGGAGTAGGGGTCAAGCGAGCCGATATCGCGGTTGGCGCCCCATTTGAGCACGTTTTCGGCCTGCGCAGTGCCAGACAAAGTGGCAACTGCCACAGTAGCAAGCATGAGATGTCGAAGCTTCATGTTTCTGTACCTTTTTCCGTCGATTGTCTTTTGAAGAGAGTAAGATTGGATACGATGTGATTGAGATGGCACATCGAATGCTTCGAATCAACTGTATTGTATCCAATTGACTGTCTTAATTGTATTCGATAGTAATTGTGCGAATTTTACAGGCAGAGCAGACCATGACTGAAAACAAAACGACGCTGACTGACGCGGTGCATGACCTGCTGCGGAAGGCGATTATCGAACAGGCGTTAAAGCCGGGCATGCGACTGCCCGAGGATACGGTAGGCGATCAATTTGGCGTTTCGCGCACCATAGTGCGCCACGCACTGGTGCGGCTGGAGCACGAAGGGCTGGTGGTCACCCGTCGCAACCGAGGTGCTTTTGTGGCGGAACCCACCCGGGACGAGGCAAAGCATGTCTTTGAGGTTCGTCGCTGCTTGGAGAACGACGTGATCCGCATACTTTGCCAGCGTATTCCTGACAGTGGCTATGAACGACTGGAAGCCCATGTGCGCCAGGAACAAGCCGTGAAAGGCAAGGATGGTCCGGTATCGATTCGCCTTGCTGGTGAGTTCCACATGCTGTTGGCCGAGCTGACGGGCAACCCGGTGCTCAAGCGCTACGTGTCGGAAGTTGTGCTGCTATGTTCGCTGATCATGTCGCTTTATGCTCGCAGCCATTCTTCGGAATGCGCTGTAGATGAACATTCCCAGATTATCGAGGCGATTCGAACCGGCGACGCGCCACGCGCCATTAAGATCATGGAGCACCATCTTGGTGCTGTTGCTACCCGAGCCGAGCTTTCAGACAAGACAGACAGTATCCAATCTATTCTTTCACATTACGGCAAGGAATTGGCCCAATGACCCTTAGCTACGGCTACCATGCCTTCGATTTCGCTGATCTTTCAGCCCGCGAGGCATACAAGGTGATGATCGGTACCATCGTTCCCCGCCCGATTGCTTGGGTCACCACGGTCTCGCCCGAAGGGGTGGTAAATGCGGCACCCTATTCCTTCTTCAACTGTCTGTCTGCTGATCCGCCGATCCTCGCTTTAGGCGTCGAAAACAAGCCCGACCGCAGCTTCAAAGACACGGCCTACAACATTCGGATGACAGAATGCTTCACCGTGAATATTGTGGATCGCGTCAATGTAGAAGCGATGGCAGCAACGGCAGCTGGGTTCGCTTCAGAGGTGGACGAGTTGGAAATGTCCGGACTAACGGCCGTCGCTGGCGAGAAGGTCATATGTCCCCGCATTGCTGAGGCACCGGTCGCTTTTGAGTGCGAACGCTACCTTGGTATTGCGGTCAGTTCCGCTCGTGAAATTATCCTCGGGCGGATTGTTCGGGCGCACATCCGCGAAGACATTATCGATCCGGTCACCTTTCATTCGGACCACAAGAAGCTCGACGCCTTGGGGCGAATGGGTGGGGACGGCTATTCAGGCACATTTGATTACTTTGACCTACCGACGCCTTCCGCCGAGGCAGTACGTCGTGCGCGAGAGAAAAAGGTCTTATCTGGCCATAGCTAAAGCAAACAATAGGCGAAGACGTCAAATGGTGTCGCAGCAATTTGGCGAGTTCTTCAAGGCAGTCAATGCGACGTAAGCGCTTTGGCAAGCTGCCGGTGCTATTGATGCAAGCGATGAATTGAATTGTCGATTAGAAATCGACAATTCAAGCATTCTTGGCTTGACCATTCTAACGTGTACTCATGCATTCCTTTGCCATTAACAAAATATGCGAATGAGCAAGTGTTTCCGACCGGATCTTTGCCTTTGAAGAAGCTGAACCCGTCAACGAAGCTCTCTTCAAATTCGCCGCCTTTGAAATCGAACCATTCTCGATCGAATGCGAACATGGCAAGTCCAACTTGGATATACGATTCCAATTTGCTGTGAAGCCAAAACGGTTTCATTCCGATCACCTGAATGTGGGGAACCCAAGCTCGAGCGGATTTAATTCGATGTTCAGATGCAATTGCCCATCCGACCCTACATCAGCCTCTATCTCTGAACAGGTAGATAAAGCTGGGTCGGCGGGCTTCATGAACCCTTTTGAGGCTGCACTGATGTCAACCAATTCTGTCATAGGCGTATCTTGGCATCAAACGGTATGACAGCCATAGAGGATCAGGCTTCCAAGCGTATGCCCTGATGTTGAATGGTCGACAAATGAAATCTGAACAACAGCGATGCTCCTGCGCCGGGGGGTGGCTTTGGGCCGTCTCCCCTCCGTAAAAGGGCGATGCTGCGACAGCAAATAGCGTCAATCTCGGTGCGGTCGGTTTGGGCTCGTAGCGGACCTTGGCTGCGTTGCAGCATCCTGTGATATGTAGGTTCGGTCAACGTGGGGTTGTCGATGTGGGAGGGCATGGTGGATCGGAGGATCAGTCATGGAAACACCAAACTTACCTGCCATTCGCGCGCTACGCCCCGCTTGGAACAAGGGCCGCATAGTCGGTCAAAAACGCCCATTGAAGCCAAAGCACGTGTGGGCAATCAGGGTTAGGCTTGAGCTTGCCGAGAAACACCGCGATCTCGCGCTGTTCAATCTGGCCATCGACAGCAAATTGCGCGGCTGCGACTTGGTCAAAATGAAAGTGGTCGATGTCATGGCATCCCGTCAGATCAAAGAGAGGGCGTCAGTGTTACAAAGCAAAACCCAGAAACCGGTGCGCTTCGAGATCTCCGAAGGGACCAGAGCTTCGCTCACGAAGTGGATGGAAGATCCGCTGATGGTCGGGTCCGAGTATCTCTGGCCTGGCCGCTTCCACGAGCGTTTGCACATCTCAACCCGCCAGTATGCTCGGATCGTTCGGGACTGGGTTTCCTCGATTGGCTTGGAAGTGACGGCATATGGGACCCATTCAATGCGACGCACGAAAGTTACCCAAATATACAAGAAGACTGGAAACTTGCGGGCGGTTCAGCTGCTGTTGGGTCATACCAAGATGGACAGCACGGTGCGCTATCTCGGCGTAGAGTTGGAAGATGCCCTCGCTATCGCTGAAGCCATTGAAATCTAAACAATTGGGCCGTCTTCACGGACGGCCCTGAGCGGACCTTGAGCAATGTGTCCAAATGCTGCGGTCGTAGCCCACATTGCTGCCATTCGCTGCGAAAGCATAATCGGCGTCCAAGCCAACTCACAGTTCGCGGACCTTTTTGCCGTTCTCTGCACCTGATTGTTAAATGCTGTAACCACGGATGATCCGAGAGTTGGGCGGACAACCCAAATTCACCGAGAAAGCGACTTGCGAAACCCAATTCAATGTAAGCCGATGGAGTTGATGTACTGATACAAAAATGGAGGCACTAAATGGTCTCAGCGCGGGCTGCATTAGCCGCGCGCCTGAAGCATGCGATGGCTACCAAGACGGACGCGTCAGGCCTTAGCAACCTAAAAACGGCCTCAAGCTTCCGGATTGGTATCGTTTGGCCATGTCCGAGAGCGGAATGGCCGAGATCTTTGACGCCATTCCAGCGCAGCCGAACCGTTCAAACCGGTCGAAACAGACCGCCGACATCGCTTCCACGCCCGGTGCCAGGTATTCGCGCGGATCGAACTGACCCTTGTCCTCTGCCAGCACCTTGCGGATCGCGCCAGTCAAAGCCATTCGCAGGTCTGTGTCGATGTTGACCTTGCGCACCCCGTGCTTGATGCCCAGTTCGATCTCTTCCAGGGGCACGCCCCAGGTGGGGGCCATTTCCCCGCCGTACCGGTTGATGATTTCCTGCAGTTCCTGCGGAACAGAGGAGGAGCCGTGCATTACCAGGTGGGTGTCCGGCAACTTGCCGTGGATCTTCTTGAGCGCGTCCATGGCGAGGATATCGCCATCAGGCTTACGGGTGAACTTGTAGGCTCCGTGGCTGGTTCCGATGGCGACGGCCAGGGCGTCGACCTCGGTGCGACGCACGAACTCCGCGGCTTCGTCGGCATTCGTCACCAGCTGTTCCCGGCTCAGTTCGCCCTCGAATCCGTGACCATCTTCCGCCTCGCCCTTGCCGGTTTCCAGTGAGCCCAGATGCCCGATCTCTCCCTCGATCGATGCGCCGACCAGGTGGGCCATTTCGCTGACCTTGGCGGTAACGGTGGCGTTGTATTCGAAGTCCGTGGGCGTCGTGCCGTCCTCGCTCAGGGATCCGTCCATCATCACCGAGGAGAAGCCGTTCATCAGGGCCGACAGGCAGGTTTGCGGCGAATTGCCGTGATCTTGGTGCATGCAGATCGGCAGGTGCGGGTACATCTCGATCGCCGCGCGGATCAGGTGGCCAAGAACGATGTCGTTGGCGAATGCCCTCGCACCACGGCTGGCCTGCATAATGACCGGGCTGTCGGCCTTGTCCGCCGCCTGCATGATGGCCAGCATCTGTTCCATGTTGTTGACGTTGAAAGCCGGCAGGCCGTAGCCGTTCTCGGCGGCGTGATCGAGCAGTTGGCGTAGGGATATCAGGGGCATGGGGGCTCCTTTCTGGCGCAGTGCGCCAGTTGCGGTAGTTGGTTGAAAGGACGCGTGGGTCAGGCGTCGCGGTGGTATCGGTCCAGTACGGCGACTTCTTCCCGTGACCCGAGGATCACGGGCACACGTTGATGGTGCGACGTGGGCTGCAGGTCCAGAATGCGGTCCGAACCGGTCGTGGCCGCGCCGCCGGCCTGTTCGACGATCAGCGCCATCGGATTGGCCTCGTACATCAGCCGCAGCTTGCCGCCGGCATCGGCGTTTCCGGCGTCTCTTGGATAGAGGAAAACGCCGCCGCGGGTCAGGATCCGGTGCACCTCGGCCACCATCGAGGCCGTCCAGCGCATGTTGAAGGTCTTGCCGCGCGGGCCTTCCTTTCCCCGGATGCATTCGTCGAAATAGCGTTTCACCGGTGTCTCCCAGAGCGTGTAGCGAGACGCGTTGATGGCGAATTCACTGGTGGATTCGGGGATCACCATTTCGGGAAAAGTTAGGCGGAATTCGCCGGTGCCCTGCTGGTGGGTGAAGCCGTTGACGCCGTTGCCGGTGGTCACGACCAGCGCGGTCGAGGGACCGTAGACGGAATATCCGGCGCTGATCTGTTCGGATCCGGCGCGCAGCACCGATCGGTCGTCGGTGGCATCGATCGCGGTCGGTAGCTGCGATATCGAGAAGATCGATCCGACGGAGAGATTGACGTCGAGGTTCGAAGAGCCGTCCAGCGGGTCGAAATAGACGAGGTAGTCGCCGGCCTGCGGCTGGTCCTTCAGCCAGTAGACCTCGTCGACCTCTTCGGACACCAGCGCCGCGACCCGTTTGCAGTTCGAACAATGCCGAACGAATACCTCGTTGGCGATCACGTCGAGCTGTTTCTGGGTCTCGCCCTGCACGTTTGTCGCGTCAGTAGCGCCAAGCCGGCCGGCAAAGGCGCCGCCGCGGATCTGGTGAGAGATGATGCGGCAGGAGGTCGCGATTTCCTCCAACAGGAAGATCAGGTCCTTGTCCAGCTGGTGCTGGCTGTGTTCCGACATCAGGAATTCGCGGAAGGTGATCTGTTGGGCGCTCATGGCAGGTATCCTGTTTCGGAGGTGTGTGCGGGCTACCGATTACCGGATGCCCGATTGTTCAGCCAGCCAAGGGTGTCGTCGGTGTTTCCTGCGGGTTTGTATTCGGCACCGAGCGGGGCGGTGTAGCCGAGGTCGGATATGACCCGGAACAGGTGGTCGTAGTTGATCTCACCATGATCCGGGGCGCCGCGATCCGGGACCGAGGCGAACTGGATATGCCCGATCGACGGCAGCAGCGCCGCGATCCTGTGGGTCAGGTCGCCCTCCATCAGTTGCACGTGGTAGCAGTCGAACATCAGCTTCAGGTTGGGCGCGCCAACCGCCTCGATGATCGCCAGCGCCTGATCGGTCGTCGCCAGGAAATAGCCCGGCGCGTCGTATTTGTTCAGCGGTTCGACCAGGATCGTGATGCCGTGGGGGGCGGCCTGGTCGCAGGCGTATTGCAGATTCGCGACAAAGGTGCGCCGGGCCGCGTCCCCCGCGGCAAACCCCGCCATGACATGGATGTTCGGCGTGTCGATGGCGGTGGCATAGGCGATGGCCTCGTCGATGGCCTCCCGCGCCTCGGCTTCGCGTCCGGGGATGGCCGACAGCCCATTGTCACCGGCGTCGACATCGCCGCGCCGGGTGTTGAGGCCCAGCATCCGCAGGCCGGTCTCATCCAGGGCGGCCTTCACCTCGTCGGCGGGGATGACATAAGGCCAGTGGCATTCCACGGCGTCGAAGCCGGCCGCCCTGGCGGCGCGGATGGCCTCGGGCAGCGGTCGGTCGTTCCACAGGAATCCCAGGTTGGCAGAGAACTTCATGTGTCCCACTCCACGTCGAATTTGGTGATCAGCGCCCGGACCTGCGCCTCGGTCAGGGCGCGCGGGTTCATCCCGCGCGTCAGCATCGCCAGCCGCGCGGTGTCTTCGAGCTCCTCGATGGCATTGCAGGCGGCCTCGATGTCCTTGCCGGCCACCACGGGACCATGATTGGCGAGCATTACCGCTGTGCGTTTGCCGGCAAGCCCGCGCACGGCCTCGCCCATCGCCGGGTCGCCCGGCAGGAAGAAAGGCAGGAGCTTTACCCGGCCCAGTTTCATGATCCCGTAAGGTGTCAGCGGCGGGAGGAAGTTATCCTCGTCCACGTCCGGCATCATCGACAGCGCGACCGAGTGGCAGGAATGCAGATGCACCACCGCGCCCGCCGTGCTGCGGGTGTCGTAGAAGGCCGAATGCAGCGGCATTTCCTTGGTGGGCCTGTCGCCATCCACGTGGTTGCCCGCCGCATCGAAGCGGCTGAGCCGGGCGGGATCGAGCCGCCCGAAGCTGGTGCCGGTGGGACTGACCAGCAGGCCGCCGTCCTCGGTCCGGGCCGAGATGTTGCCGGTGCTGCCGCCGGTCAGACCGCGGTCGAACATGGATTTCGCCAGCAGGCAGATCTGTTCGCGCAAGCGCGCCTCTGCGCTCATGACCCCAGCCTTTCCTGCGCATCGGAAAAGAAGGTCTCGGCGCCAAAATTGCCGGACTTCAGGGTGAGCGCGACCTGGTGCCCGCCCGAGCAGCAATAGGTCCAGGGAACGCCCGGTGCGATCTCGGCGCCGATATCCAATTGCGTGACACCTAGCGCCCTTGTAACGGCACCCGAGGTCTCGCCGCCCGCGACGATCACCCGCCGTGCGCCCCTGTCGCGGGCCGCGACCGCGCAGGCCGAGAGCGTGGCCTCGACGATCTCACCGGCGCCGGCAACGCCCAGCTTTTCCTGCGCGGCGCGCACGCTGTCGGGGTTGGCCGTGGCGTAGATCAGCGGGGCCTTGTCCAGGTCTTGCTGCGCCAGCCAGTCGAGCGCCTCTTGCGGGCCGTGTTCGGCCAGGGCGAGAGGGTCCAGCTGGAAGGCGGGCACGCCGCGGCTGGTGTAGTCCGCCACCTGCTTGTTGGTCATCGCCGAGCAACTGCCCGAGAGCACGATGGTGCCGGTGTCCAGCCTCGGCGCCTCGGCCCTGGGCGCATCCGCCGACAGCGTGCCATCGGCCAGGTAAAGCGCCGGCAGCGGCATGGCCACGGCGCTGCCGCCGGTCATCAGGGGCATGTCGCGGCAGGCCTCGGCGATCACCGCGAGGTCTTCGTTGGCCACGGCATCGACCACAACATGCGCCACGCCCTGCGCCTTCAGCGCCTCCAGTTCCGCCCGCAGCGCCTGCGGCCCGCGCGCCACCGTCAGCCGGTCCGCCAGACCCACGGGGCGCGTCACCTGCGGTTCCAGCAGCCGCACCAGGTTGCTGTCGCGCATGGGCGTCAGCGGGTGATCCTTCATCGGGCTTTCCGCCAGCGGCTGACGGCCGACAAAGAGATTGCCCATGAAGATCGACCGCCCGTTTTCCGGGAAGGCCGGGCAATAGATCGTCTGGTCGGTGCCCAGGTCCGCCATCAGCGCCTCGGCCACGGGGCCGATATTGCCCTCGGCCGTCGAGTCGAAGGTCGAGCAATATTTCCAGAAGAACCGCCGCGCCCCCGCTGCCTGAAGCCATTTCAGCGCAGCGCGGGTCTCGGCCACGGCCTCCCCCACCGGGGCGGTGCGCGATTTCAGCGCGATCACCTCGAAGGCGGCCGGATCGGCGGGGGGCTCGGACGGCACCCCGATGCGCAGCGACACGCGCACGCCACTGCGGGCCAAGAGGCCCGCCAGGTCGGTCGCCCCGGTAAAATCATCGGCGATACAGCCAAGAGCGGTGGTCATGTGTCGTCTCCCGGCAATGTCAGCCCGGCGTTGCGGGCATAGACCTTGGCCACGGCGGCATCGTCTTCCGAACCCAGCCCCATGCCCGCGGCAGCAAGGAACTGCTGCATCGCGGCGGCGGTGATCGGGGCGCTGAACTGCGCCGACTTGGCGATGTCCAGAACGATGCCCAGGTCCTTGGGCCAGATATTGACCGAGCTGAGCGGCCTGTAGTCGCCAGCCACGATATGCGGCGCGCGGTTTTCCAGCATCCAGCTGGTGCCGGCGCACTTGCTGATCACCTCGACGAATTTCTCCGGGGTGACGCCCTGGGTCATGCCGAAGGTCAGCCCCTCGGCCATGGCGGCGATATGCACCCCGGCCAAGAGCTGGTTGACCGCCTTCATGGCGCTACCCGCCCCGGCTTCGTCGCCAAGCTCGAACACCGTCTGGGCGATGCTGTCCAAAAGCGGCCGGGCGGCGGCAAAGGCATCGGGCGTGCCCGAGGCCATGATCGACAGCTGCCCGCTGGCAGCCTTGGCCGCTCCGCCCGAGATCGGCGCATCGAGATAGTGGACACCGCTTGCGCTGCAGCGCGCCGCCATGTCCCGGGCAAAGGCCGGGGGCACAGTGGCACAGGCCAGAACCACCGATCCGGGCTTCAGCCGGGCCACGATGCCGTCCTCCCCGAACAGCACGCTTTCGGTCTGGGCGGCGTTCAGCACGACGACGGCGACTGCGTCCAACTCTTCCGCGGCCTCGGTCAGGGCGCTGCCTTGCCCCCCCTCTGCCTGGAACCGTGCCACCTGGTCGGGGTTGATGTCTCCGCCCCAGACCTTGTGCCCGCCACGCAGCGCCGATGCGGCCATTCCGTATCCCATCGAGCCCAGGCCGATGACGGCGACGTTCTTGCTTTCAATAGTCATGTTCAGTCTCCTTTGACCCATTCGGGCAGCCACAGGGCAACGTCGGGGAAAAACAGGACGATGGCCAGTGCCACGACCTGGATACAGATGAAGGGGATCAGCGCGCGGAAGATCTCCGACAGGCTCATGTCCTTGGGCGCCACCGACTTCAGATAGAAGGCAGCCGGGCCGAAGGGCGGCGAGAGATAGCTGACCTGCATGTTCATGGCGAAGAGGATGCCGAACCAGACCGGATCCATGCCCAGCTTGATGATGATCGGCACGAAGATCGGCATTGTCAGAAGCGCGATCCCGATCCAGTCCATGAAGAGGCCCAGCACCACGAGGATACCCATCATGATCAGCACAATGACCATCGGCGAGGCACCGCTGTCGAGGATAGTGCTTTCGATGAAACGGTTGCCGCCCATCAGGTTATAGACCCCCACCAGAGCCGCCGCACCGAGACCGATCCAGATGATCATGCCGCAAGTCTCGAGTGTCTGCTTCAGGCTGTCGCGGATCAGCTCCCAAGTTACTTCGCGCCGGATCGCTGCCGACAGGAACACGCCGACCACGCCCATCGCCGCGGCCTCGGTCACCGAGGCGATGCCGCCGTAAATCGAACCGAGAACTGTTACCGCCACGCCGACCGGCAGGATCACGCCACGCATCTTGCGCAGTTTTTCCGACATCGGAATGTCCAGTTCTTCGTTCGAGATCGGCGGGCCCATCTCGGGGTTGGCGTAGCAGCGTATGAGGATGTAGATGATGTAGAAAGACGCCAGCATGAGCCCGGGTGTCACGGTGGCGAGGAACAAATCTCCAATCGAGACACTGGCGGTCAGCCCGTAGACGATCAGCACGATCGACGGCGGGATCATCGTGCCCAGCGAGCCGCCGGCGCAGACGGTGCCGATGGCCAGCGCCCGGTTGTATCCAAGCCGGAGCATCTGGGGCAGTGCGATCAGGCCCAACAGCACGATCTCGCCGCCGATGATGCCGGAAATCGCCGCAAGGAAGACCGCCGCGACAAGCGTCTGAACAGCGACACCGCCCTTGATCCGGCCTGCGATCAGGCGCATCGCATCATAGAGGTCACGCGCCATGCCCGACCGGTCCAGCAGCGAGGCCATCAGCACGAACATCGGAATGGCGACAAGGACGTATTCGTTGACGAAGGAATAGATCCGCGACGACACCAGCGGCACGCCCATCGGCCCGAACCAGGCGATGGTGAACAGGATTGCAATCAACCCGGTCACGAAGGCAAGCGGGATGCCGGTCAGGATCAGGATCATGATCGAACCCACAAGCAGGAACGATCCTGACTGAATTCCCAGGTCCCGTCCTTGGGAGAACAGCAGGTAGCCACCGATGACCAAGATGCCAAAGACGATCCCGATGGCAGCAAGGGCAAACTTGCTCGGCGCCTCTCCGGAGCTTTGACGGAAGCCTGTGCCTTTCCAGGCGGTCCAGATATGGCCGACCGACTGCACCGCCAGCACGATCGAAGTGATCAGGAGCATCATCTTGATGATGGCGGGCGTTATCGGGTTCCAAGCCGAACCGGACCGCTCAAGTCGGATATCACCCTGTGGAGTCCACCAGGATTTCTCGACCATGGTGTAGGCCGCATAGGCAATCGCCACGGCAAAGAAGAGCGCAAGCAGACCGTTTACGATATCCAGCAGCCGCCGCGTTCCGCCACTGGTGTTGAAATAGATCAGCCCAATGCGAATATGCTTGTCGGCTGCAAGACACTGCATGCCACCGTAGAGGTAACAGGCCGCGATCAGCGCGATCACGGTTTCATGCGCCCAGATCGTCGGAGCGTTAAAGAAATATCGCATGATGATCTCGTAGATCGAGATCACCGTTGCAATGGCGAACAGGAAACTGAAGGCGGTGCCAACCGTGACAATGCCACGGTCCAGCGCGTTCTGGGGGCCGGCGCTGTCTTCGTCATGGGCCTTTTTGAGCGCCTCGAGCTGCGCTTCGATTTCGGCTTCGGTCATCGCCGCGTCATGTTGTGCCATTGTTTCCTCCCGAAACGTGAGCTGGACAGTGGAAAACGAAGGGGCCGAAACCGGCCCCCTCGGGTCTTGCCGTCAGACGGCGATCACTCGGCCAGAAGGCCCTTTTCGGTCAGGTAGGCGGTGACGCTCTCATAGGCTTTGCCCGCCATTTCCGAGCGTGCTGCCCAGTTGGCCCATTGCGACTTGGCAATGCCGCGGAACTTGGCGCGCTCTTCGTCCGACCAGTTGATCACGGTGATATCCGGATCGGCTTGGGCTTCGGCCACAGCGACCTCGTTCTGGGCATCGAGCTGCGCGATCATGTCCCTTGCAAAAACCGAGACCGACTCGTTCAGAATAGTCTGAAGGTCTTCCGGCAGCCCATCGTAGATCGCCTTGTTCAGGGACACCTCGATCACGGGCATGGAGTGGAACCCGGGATAGAGCGGGTATTTGGCGAATTCATGCATGCCCTGGGCGTGGTTGGTCGAGAACACTGTATAGTCGGCCGCGTCGATCACGCCCTTTTCCAGCGCGGTATAGACCTCGGAACCGGGCAGGTTCACTGGCGCTGCACCGGCGGCGGCAAACACCTCCTGAACCATGCCTTCGGGCGCGCGCATCTTGATGCCCTTGAGGTCATCGACACCGTGGATCGGTTTGGTCGACAGGAAGGCCTCGACCCCGGTCGCCGATGCACCGAGGAACTGCAGCCCGTAGGGGTTCACCAGCTCGTTGAAAAGCTCTTTGCCGCCGCCGTTCTCCATGTAGTCGAACATCTGCTCGGGTGCCGACCATGCGCCGACGAGGTTGCCAAGCATGGCAAAGGCCGGGTCCTTGCCGGAGAAATACGACGGGTCGGTGATGTGGCCCTGCAGGATGCCTGCGCCCACCGCGTCGAGGGTTTCGTTGTGCGCCACGACGGTGCCGACCGGCACGACGGTGATCTCGATCCGACCGTCGGACAGCTCGTTGACGCGGTCGGCCCAGGCCTCCTCGATCGGGAAGAAGTTGTCGCCGGCCTGCGCCGAGGTCTGGAACGTCCACTGGTACTCTTGCGCCATGGCGCCGGTGGCAAACAGCGAGGCGGCAATCGCAACGCCTGCAACGGTAGTTTTCAGAAATTGGGTCTTCATGGTTTCCCCCCTTTGGACACCCGGATCAGGTGCTGGTGATGGCCGGTGCGCATTCTTTCCAATTCGCGGTTTCGACCGGTTTCGGTAAAGTTAATATCGATCCCGGTATCGGTACCGGTATTGATACCACTGGCACATCCTGCAATGATGTGTCAACACCGTGTTTTCGCGTCTCGAGATCGAACGATCGGGAGTTGAGACCCGGATAGTGGTTAGAACGACCTGCGAAGGGGCAGCAAGCGCATGAAAAAAAGAAAAACCTTGGTGGATGTCGCGGCTGCTGCAGGTGTCAGCAAAATGACGGCCTCACGCGCGCTTCGGGGCGACAAGGACGTGTCAGATGCCAATGTCGAGAAGGTGAAACGTGCCGCACGCGAGATCGGCTACTACGGGAATCACCTCGCCGCGTCGCTGTCCAGCAAGCGCACCGATCTGATCGGGGTAGTCGTCCCCAGCCTGTCCAACATCGTCTTTCCGCAGGTCATGTCCGGGGTGACTGACGCCCTGAAGGGGTCCACGCTGCAACCGGTGTTCGGCGTGACCGACTACGATCCCGAGGCAGAATACGACATCATCCGCAACATGCTGTCATGGCGTCCTGCTGGGCTGATCGTCGCCGGGCTGGACCAGCCGGACGATACGCGGAGCTTGCTGGCCGACGCCGGTATTCCCATCGTCCAGATAATGGATTGCGATGGCGACCCGGTGGATGCCTGTGTCGGGTTCTCGCAGACCGGGGCCGGGCGTGACATGGCGACCGCACTTCTTGCGACGGGCCGATGGCGTTTCGGATATGTCGGGCGCAACCTCGACAAGGATCTCAGGGCCGCCAAGCGAAAGAAAGGCTTCCAAGACGCGTTGCGCGACCAGGGCCTCGATTTCATCGACACAATCGACGGGTCCCACCTGGAGAGCGATGAGGCCACGCTATCGGCCATCGCCTGCGGGCGCTTTATGACGGCCGACCTGTTGGCCCGTCAACCGGACCTCGATTGCATCCATTTCTCCAACGACGACCTCGCCTTTGGCGGGTTGTGCCATTGTATCGCCGCGAACATCGACGTTCCGGGCACGGTCGCTCTTTCAGGGTTCAACGGGCTGGGCCTCCTTGATGGGTTCCCCGGAAAGATCGCCACGTCCCGCACCGCCCGCCGCGAGATCGGCGAGACGGCCGCCAGGGTCATTCTGGAGACAATCGAGGGCACTAAAACTGAGAGTGACAAAATCCACATTCTCACCCCAACCATCTCGCTCGGAGATTTGGCCGTGACTGCGGAATGAACGGATTTGTCAGCAACAAATCTCGGCCCATTGGCTTGCATACTCCGCCCACCGATCGGTTTCCGGCTTCTGGGAGACCAATGAAGATCCAGCCGCGTTCTGAGAGATCACCGAGCCGCTGACCAGCAGCGCTGCGCCCTGGCTCGTGCCGGTTGCGCTGACCATCGGGGCTACGTAGCAGCCTGTCGCGGCCGAAAGCATCTGCAGATAGACGCTGTTCTTTGCAAACGGCCCTTCAACGATGATCGAGCCGCGATGTCCGACAAGTTCGAGGCAACGTCTGGTCACCAATGCAAGATAGAAGGCGACCGCAACCCCGCGTTCAGCGCTTCCAATCCGGGGTTCCGGGCCGACCCAGCGGGAGGTGCAGCCACGATTGGGGCCGGTTTCAGGCACCACTGCTGGGGTCAGCATGATGCCTTTGGCAAGCACCTCGGCCATGGCGGTCTCCGTCGCCTCGCGGTAAGGTCCGCCCTTGGCGAGATCGTGTTCGCGACCACCCATGAAGCGCGCGGACGGCACTGCCGCGCCTTGTGCGTTCACGTTGATCAAGACGTCCTTGTCCGGATCGAGAGGCACGGATTGCTCGCCGATGGACATCACAATGGTCCATGCGCCGCTGGACACCACCGAGAAAGGTTCTGTTTGTGACAGGTTGTGCGGCAGCAGTGAGGCATTGCTGTCATGGATTCCGCAGTGGACCGGCGTGTTGGGGGACAGGCCCGTAAGTGTCGCGATTTCGGGCAGGATCGGTCCAAGGATATCGGCCGAGCGGCGCGCTGGGGCGATCTTGTCGGCGATCCCCAGCCGGTCGACCAGCGAGGAAAACCTCCCCTCATGCGGGTTCCAGAGGTCGGTGTGACAGCCCAGCGAGGTGACGTCCGTTGCGGCGACGCCGGTCAGGCGGTGACCCCAGTATTGCGGGCGCAGCGAAGGTCCGGAATCCGCCCATTTCAACACTCTCGCGGATGTTGCATCCACCGGAAGTTGCAGCTCAAGTCCAACAGATTAGGATATCTGTTGAGTTAAACTGCGGCAATTTCACGTCGGGGATGCTGAAATTTAGATTTCTTCTTCTTTTCAGACAAAGACGGCCAATGTCGTTGCCGATGCAGCTTGCATGAGGTGAGACACGATATGAAAAAAGCTACTGACATCGAAGCATACGCAGCCTTGGACTTTGAAGCATCAAGTTTTACGCCGCAGAGTTGGCCAATAGAAATTGGCCTGTCTTGGCTGAAGAATGGGGGCGTTCAAACCTGGACCTCGTTGATCCGGCCCGCGGCGCGTTGGAGCTTTTCCGATTGGTCAACGCAGAGTGGTGCCGTTCATGGCATTGTGTTCGAAGGTTTACTCGACGCACCTACTGTATCGGCGGTCGTCGAAGATTTGCTCCCTCTCCTGGAAGGGAAAATACCTGTGTCCGATGCGCCGGAGTTCGACCGGCGCTGGCTCTCACGGTTACTACGCGCGAGCGGGCACGCGGCCATGCCGAAGATTGAAGACTATCACGACGTATCCTTTGCACAGTTTTCCGGTTTCGCGCTCGATTGTAAGCGGTGCGTCCAATTTTCGGATCCCCACGATCTGCAGTTGAATGCACAATCAAGGCTGCGGGTCTGTGTGGTGTTGCTTCGAGTCAGCGTTCAAGACCCTCACCGAACCCGCTTCACTTGCGTCTCGCGATAACGGTCACGCAAATCCAGCGCGCTTTGCCTGTGTCATCAGTTCGGTGACCCTCTCGGCATTGTTTGCCGCGACTTGTCCGTCTGCGTTCAAGCGGTTGTTCTCGAATCCGATCCGGGTCTTGCCGCCGTGGCGCATGGCCTCGATCAGGCAGGCGGTTTCTTGGGGGCCGAAGGCGCAGGCGGCCCAGTCTGCGTCCGGCAAGGCCGATTTTAGCCTTTGTGCCAGTGCTGCGACTTCCCCGGGTGTGCTGGTCTGGCCGGTGGTGTAACGCCCCAGAACGATCAGGGTCTTCAGCCCGTCGCGGGGGACATCCCCTTGCGCGACAAGCCGGGCAAGATGGGCAATATCCGCGGTGTCATAGAGAATGTGTTGAACGTCGATCTTCGCTTCGGCGCACACGGCAAAGAACTGTCGGGTGACGGCATTCTCTTGATCGGCCGTGATCTCGCGCAGCGCGACCGACACGGCGCGAGGTTTCAGGGTTTCGACCAGATGGCGTTGTTGAGCGGGGGTAAAGCTGCCCGCGGCCTCGCTGGTGATCTGAACATATAGATCAGGGACGCGCTGGCCGAGCTCGCTCAGAAGCTCGGCATAAAGCCCGAGGTCCAGAACATGCCGTTGCTCGGTATCGCGCACGTGGGCATGCAGGCCATCGGCACCCGCAGCATGGCAGGCTAGCGCGCAGGCGACCATCTCTTCTATGGTGACGGGGAGGGCAGGGTGGTCCGCCTTGGTCAGCCGCGCCCCATTCGGCGCGACCATAAATCTGGGCAATGCGGTCATGCGGCAAGCGCCTTGTCGATGGCCGTTGATAGCTTGCCCACCAGCTCATCAATCTGCGCGTCCTCAATGATAAACGGCGGCGCGAGCAGCACGTGGTCGCCATATTGGCCATCGATTGTGCCAGACATCGGATAGCAGATCAGACCGGCGGCAAAGGCCTCTTTCTTGATCCGCGCGGCAAGGCCACGGCACGGATCGAAGGGTGCTTTGGTGCTGCGGTCGGCAGCCAGTTCGATCCCGCGGAACAACCCGCGCCCGCGTATATCGCCAATGTTGTCATGATCGCCGAACTGCGCCTTTAGTGCTGCGTCAAGCTTGTCGCCTTGGCTGGTAACATGGGCCAGCAGATCGCGGTCAAGGATTTCGCTGAGCACGGCATTGGCCGCCGTGGCCGCCAAGGCGTGGCCCATATAGGTGTGGCCGTGCTGGAAGAAACCGGTGCCCGCTGCAATCGCATCATAGATGGCGGCCGAGGTCAGCAGCGCGCCGATCGGTTGATAGCCCGCCCCAAGTCCTTTGGCGATGGTGATCATGTCCGGGGCGACGCCGTCCTCGGTGCAGGCGAACAGTTTGCCGGTACGGCCCATGCCACACATCACCTCGTCCAGGATCAGCAGCACGCCATATTGGTCGCAAATCTCGCGGATGCGCTTGAGATATCCCGGCACGGCAGGAACCGCGCCAGAGGTCGCACCCACGACAGGCTCCGCGAGGAAGGCCATCACCGTATCAGGGCCAAGCCGCAGGATTTCGGTTTCCAGCTCGTTCGCCACGCGCAGGCCGTAGGCCTCTTGCGTTTCGCCGTCCTGCCGGTCGCGGTACTCATAGCAGGGGCTGATATGGGTGGTGTCTGCAAGCAGGGGCGCGAACTGGGTGCGACGCCACGCATTCCCCCCTGCTGCCAAAGCGCCCAATGTATTCCCGTGATAGCTTTGGCGGCGGGCAATGACGCGGTGGCGCTTGGGCTGCCCGATTTCCAGAAAATACTGCCGCGCGAGCTTGATCGACGCCTCGACCGCTTCGGAGCCGCCAGAGACGAGATATACCCGATCAATGCCCGCCGGCGCGTTCTCGACCAGGCGATCGGCCAAACGCTCTGCCGGATCCGACGTGAAAAAGCCGGTGTGCGCGAAGGCAACCTGGTCAATCTGGGCGTGCAGGGCAGCGCGGACGGCCTGATTTGAATGCCCCAGACAGGAAACAGCAGCGCCGCCCGAACCATCAAGATATCTACGTCCGTCCGCATCGATCAGATAGCAGCCGTCCCCCTTGGTGGCGACCGGCAGCGCGCCTTTGGTGGATCTGCCGAAGATATGACTTTTCATGACTGTAGTCCTTGCTTGAAGACGCGCTTTGGGTGACGTGACATCAGCACTTGCCTGCGCGATGATGCGTTTGTATTATTTTATTGCTATATATTAAGCAAATGTATTTTTGCTGTGCATCGGGCGTGACAGCGGCGTGAAAGCTGGCACGCATAAACAAAAGGTAAGGGTTTGATGAGCAACGATGAAACGCTGAAAGACCGCTTGTCACAGGTAAGTGCGCAAGGTACGCCCGCGCTTCGGTCCTTTGCGCGGTGGCTTCTGGATAACCTTTCGCTCGTGGCCTTTAGCTCGATTCGCGGGCTGGCCAAGCAGGCAGGGGTCAATCCGAATACCGTGACCCGTATAGCGAAGGAGCTTGGCTATACCAGCTTTGACGCCTTCCGCACGGATGTGCAGGCAACGATCCAGACACCTGCGCCAAACTACGGCGCGCGTGCCCAGACATTAAGGCATGAACATCGCGACAGCGCGTTTGCCGCGCTCATGGAAGCGCATGGTAAAAACACGGCGATGCTTTTCTCGGCAGATATTCTGGACACGCTTGATGCGTGCATCGACCCGTTGCTCGGGGCGCGCAAAGTCTATGTGGTCGGCGTGCGCAGCTGCTATGCGATCGCGCATTATTTCTCGTATGTGGGCGGCATGGCGTTTTCGAACTTCGTAGACGTGCCAACCCTGCCGGGGGGCATTGTCGATGTTCTGTCTCAGGCCACGTCCGAGGATATTATCGTCGGGATCACCTATGAACATTACGCGGCAGAGGTGGTTCAGGCCTGCCAGATCGCCCAGTCCCGCGGCGCGCGGGTTCTGGCGCTGACGGACAGTCATGCCTCCCCAATCGCGGTTGGCGCTTGGAAAGTGGTACCGCTGCCCATGGCCGGGCCCCATTTCCTGCCGTCGCTCAATTCGGCGTTTCTAGCGGTGGAGATGCTGCTGGTCGGCATGGCCGCGCGTTCAGATGACGCGGCAGAGCGGGTATCGAATTTTGAGGACCGTATCCGGCAGTATGGCGGCTACAACGTGTGAGGTGTCTTGCGCGGATGAAAATCATCCGGCAGGCCCAATGCCACGGCAGAGCCACCGGTGATCAACCCCGTGGGCCGCAGGTCGCTTTCGTCCAGCGCGACGATGACCGCATAGGATAGGCGTTGTGCCAGTCCGCGGCGTGAGTGACGGTTATACCGATAACGGGCGTGTTGTGGGCGCGGGGCTGGCTGCTACGCGCCCCATTCTGCATGTGACCCAAGATGCGCGATGAGAAAGTCGATCAGGATGCGCGTCTTGGGGGTAAGCACGTTTGAGCGCGGGTACATCAACCACAAGACCGAACTGTCGTTCAGCTTCCATTCCGGCAGGACACGGATCAACCGGCCCGAGCGCAGCTCGTCCGAGACGCTCCAGAGAGAATTGATCGACAGACCGGCCCCGGCAAGCGTGGCCTCACGCTGAGCGTCACCATCGTCAACGATGGTCCGGCAGATCATCTGGGCGGGGTCAAGCGGCGCGGTTTCGCCCTCTGGGCCGATCAAATCGCGCGGCTCAAGGTCGACCCATGCTAGAAAGCGATGCCCTCGAAGCTCTGCCGGCGACTGCGGTACGCCATGTTCCTCAAGATATGCAGGAGAGGCGCAAAGAACGCGGGTATCATCCGCCAGCTTGCGCCCCTTGAGGCTGCTGTCGGTCAGGGGGGCCGCGCGTAACGCAAGGTCAAAACTGCCCTCGATCGCGTCAAACCGTGCGTCAGACAGGCGAAGTTCGAGCGTAAGGTCGGGGAACGCCGCGTGAAACTGCGGCAGAAGCGGCATGATGTGGCGCTGCGCGAAACTGCTTGGCGCGGCAAACCGGATGGTGCCTTTGGGGCTGGTTTCATGGCTGCCAAGAACGGCCTTCGCGGCCTCTGCCTGCGCCAGAATCTCCCGCGCGTAAGGAAGGAAGTCGGACCCTTCGAGCGACAGCGACACTTTGCGGGTGGTCCGTCGCAGCAGCTCTACGCCAAGCTCCTGTTCCAGTTTGGCAAGGCGGGCGCTGGCGACCGCAGGGGCAAGACCCAGATTCCGTCCGGCAGCAGAGATATTCAGCCGGTCGGCGGCCATCACAAAAAGGCGCAGGTTGTCAGTATCCACCGCTATTATCTCCGCTATCCGAATAATCAAATCGGAAAAATGCCGGTTTTCTACCGTTTCACAAGACCTATTTTTCAGCGATACAATGAAGGAACAAAGAAATGAAAGCTATTGGCTATAGCGCGGCGGGCCCTGCGGACACGCTCGATCTGATTGAAATCGACCGGCCCGAGGTGGGACCGCGTGATCTGTTGGTCGCGGTGAAAGGCATCTCGGTCAATCCGGTCGACGTAAAGCTGCGCGCAGCCGCCCAACCCGAGGGCGCCGCGCGCGTTCTGGGCTTTGACGCGGCAGGTGTCGTGGCCGAGGTGGGCGCGTCGGTCACCGGTTATAAGATCGGCGATGAGGTCTTTTATGCGGGCGACGTCACGCGCGCGGCACCAATGCGGAATTCCATGCCGTCGATGAACGGATCGTCGGGCGCAAGCCGGCCAGCCTCGACTTTACCGAAGCGGCGGGGCTGCCGCTGACCTCGATCACCGCGTGGGAGATGTTGTTCGACGCATTCCGCCTGACCGAAGGGGGCGGCGCGGGGCAAAGCTTGCTGGTGATCGGTGGCGCTGGCGGCGTCGGCTCTATCCTCATCCAGTTGGCCAAAGCGCTGACCGGGCTTACCGTCATTGCGACGGCCTCTCGACCCGAGACCGAGGATTGGGTGCGCAAGATGGGGGCGGATCACGTGGTTGACCATCGCGGTGACCTAGCCGCGCAGCTGGCAGAGCTGGGCCAGACCCCAAGCTATGTCGCCGCGTTAACGGCCACGGATCAGCATTGGCCCGCAATCATCGACTTGATCGCGCCCCGCGGCCAGATCGCGCTGATCGACGACCCCGAGGCGTTGGATATCAAGGCGGCCAAACCCAAGGCGTTGAGCATCCATTGGGAGTTCATGTTCACCCGTTCGATGTTCGAAACCGACGATATGGATGCCCAGCAAGACCTGCTGAACCGCGTCGCAGCGATGATCGACGCAGGCACATTGCAGTCGACAGTCACCGAGCGCGGCGCGGCGCTGACCGTCGAGGCGCTGCGCGCGGCGCATCTGCGGCAGGAAAGCGGTCGCGTGATTGGCAAGCAGGTGCTTGGCGGACTTTAAGTAATAGAAATCACGCGGGGGCGTGGTGCCATGTTCGCGCCACGCCCCCGCGTCCCTTGTGCCTTTGAAGGGGCGCGTGGATTGCCCATAGTTTCGCGCAAGCGCAACGGGTTGCTCATCAGGGCTTGACCTGCGTCCAATGAATCAATAATTCCTGATATATGGATAAGAATCACGCTCTCGACGCTTTTGCGGCGCTCAGTCAGGTCACCCGCCTTGATGTCTTCCGTCTTCTCATCACAGCCGGAGAAGGGGGGATGTCGGCAGGCGATATCGGCGACACCTTGGGGGTGCGACAGAACACGATGTCGACCAACCTCGCGATTTTGGCACGTTCGGGCCTTATTCGCAGCAAGCGCGAAGGGCGAAGCATTCGTTACTTTGCCGATATGGAGGGGCTGCGCGGTTTGCTCGCCTTTCTGATGGAGGATTGCTGCGGCGGGCGCCCGGAACTCTGCCAGCCCATCATAAACGAGCTCGCCTGCCCCTGTTAGGCGCGTATGGGGGAGGTGCCGCATTGGTCCTGTGACATTCCTGTGCTGACATTGGGCAACCACATATTCACGGCCACGGGGCTGCAATTTTTGAAGGTTCGACATGACTGATACGACACTTCCCGCGGCGGCGGGACTGGGCACGTTTGAAAAATGGCTGTCCGTCTGGGTGGCGCTGGCGATTGGCGCGGGGCTGCTGCTTGGCAATCTGTTTCCGACTGCGTTTGGTATGCTTGCCGGGCTTGAGGTGGCGTCGGTGAACCTGCCCGTTGCGGTGCTGATCTGGGCGATGGTGTTCCCGATGATGGTCGGGGTGGACTTCGGAGCCTTGCGTCAGGTGGGGGACAAGCCGAAAGGGTTGGTTGTCACGGTGGTGGTGAACTGGCTGGTCAAACCCTTCACCATGGCCGCCCTTGGCGTATTGTTTTTCAACTATTTTTTCGCAGGCCTGATCCCGCCGGATGACGCGCAGGCCTATCTTGCGGGCGTTATCCTGCTGGGGGCCGCACCCTGTACCGCGATGGTGTTCGTCTGGTCGAACCTGACGCGGGGGGATGCGACCTATACGCTGGTGCAGGTGAGCGTGAACGACGTCATCATGGTGTTCGCCTTCGCGCCCATCGTTGCCTTCTTGCTGGGGGCCACGGATATCGTCGTGCCTTGGGATACGCTGCTGCTGTCCGTGGGCCTTTACGTGATGCTGCCGCTTTTTGTGGGGTATCTGACGCGCCAGCGGCTGATTGCGCAAGGCGGCGAAGCGGCGGTGGATCGGTTCAAGGCGGGTGTGCAGCCGTTTTCGATCATCGGTCTGCTTGTGACGGTGGTCTTGCTTTTCGCGTTCCAGGGCGAGGTGATCCTGGACCGGCCGCTGGTGATTGCCCTGATCGCTGTGCCGCTTCTGATCCAGTCCTACGGGATATTCTTTCTGGCCTATGGGGTCGCGAGGGCCTGGGGTATTCCGTTCAACGTCGCGGCCCCCTGCGCCTTGATCGGCACCTCCAACTTTTTCGAGCTGGCCGTCGCGGTTGCGATCAGCCTCTTCGGGCTCGGATCCGGTGCAGCATTGGCGACGGTGGTCGGTGTCTTGGTCGAAGTGCCTGTCATGCTGTCGCTTGTCGCTTTTGCGAATAGAACCCGCCACTGGTTCCCTGCCTCGGAGGGGTCAGCATGAGTGTTGTCATTCACCACAACCCCGATTGCGGCACCTCCCGCAATGTGCTGGCCATCATAAAAGCATCGGGCGTGGAGCCGGTGGTGATCCCTTACCTTGATACCGGCTGGACGCGCGGACAGCTTTTGGGGCTTTTCGCGGCGGCGGGTTTGACACCGCGCAGCGCTTTGCGGGTAAAGCGATCTCCGGCAGAGGCATTGGGGCTGCTGGATCCCGACGTGGGCGACGAAGCCCTTCTGGCCGCCATGCTGGAACACCCCATTCTGGTCAATCGCCCCATTGTCTGCACGCCCAAAGGCGTCCGGCTGTGCCGCCCAAGCGAGGCCGTGCTGGACTTGCTGGACCACCTGCCACAGGGGCCGCTGACCAAGGAAGACGGCTCTTTACTGATTGACGCGGAAGGAAACCGAGTTGCCTGATACCCCGAACCTTGATGACACCCATTTCAAAGCGATTGATGCGGCGCGTCTGCTTGAGCCCGCAGCAGACGCGGACCGCCCGCGTATCCTGCTGCTTTACGGATCACTGCGGGACCGGTCGTTCAGCCGGCTCATGACCGAAGAAGCCGCACGCATTCTGACACGGCTGGGGGCCGAGACGCGTACCTATTCGCCGTCTGGCCTGCCGCTGCCGGATGATGCCGACGCCAGTCACCCCAAAGTGCAGGAGCTGCGCGATCTGGTCACGTGGTCCGATGGGATGGTCTGGTGTTCACCCGAACGCCACGGGGCCATGACCGGCATCATGAAAACCCAGATCGACTGGATTCCGCTGTCCTTGGGCGGTGTGCGTCCGACGCAGGGCAAAACGCTGGCCGTCATGCAGGTCAGCGGGGGGTCACAAAGCTTTAACGCCGTGAACCAGCTGCGCATTCTTGGGCGTTGGATGCGGTTGCTCACGATCCCGAACCAGTCCTCCACCCCCAAAGCCTTTCTGGAGTTTGACGACGCGGATCGGATGAAGCCATCGCCGTTCTATGATCGGGTCGTTGATGTCATGGAAGAGCTGGTGAAGTTCACGATGCTGACCAAAGACAGGAAAGACTACCTGCTGGATCGCTATAGCGAGCGCAAGGAAAGCGCCGCCGAGCTGTCGAAGCGCGTGAACCAGAAGTCGATCTGACCGATTTGTCGACCGCAGGGGCAGGAATATCCGTATGTTGAACGGGACGCGGTTGGAATGATTTGCGCGACAGCTGCGCTGGATGGTCTGTTAAAGCTTCATCCAGCGCAGTTGTCTGCCTAAGGTGACCGCGCGGACGCTGTAATTAACGATCGTGATATCGCCAGAGACAGGGGCATTTTGTGACACAACTATCTGATACACCAACCCGTTACGGCACCGTAAGCCGGCTGCTTCACTGGGGCATGGCCGCATTGTTTGTGGCACAGTTTATCTCCGCCGCGGCGCATTGGGCGCTTCCGCGAGAGAACACCCTGCGCGAACTTCTTTGGGGCTACCATACGACGCTGGGGGTGACACTGTTTGCGCTGGTCCTTGTGCGTGGTCTGTGGGGGCTGGCGAACATCCAACGGCGGCCTGCGCATGCCGGTTTGATGGGGCAGACGGCTGTCGCGGGTCATGTGGTTCTATATGCCTTGATGGTTATCGTCCCGGGCGTACGGCTCTTGGCCGCAGCGGGCGGCACCCGTGGGCTAAGCTATTTCGGGGTGCAGATATTCCCGCCCCAAACCGCCGAGGTCGCCTGGATGCAAGCGCCCGCGGAATGGCATGGAGAGCTGGGCTGGATCCTTGCCCTTGTGGTGCTTGGGCATATCTTCATGGCAGTCGTTTGGCATCGCCTGATTCAGCGGGATGATGTCCTGTCCACGATGGCGGGGCGGTAAGATGCTGAAAATAGGGAACTTGGGTCTTTCCCGAGACCAACGGCCGCGTCTTCGGTTTTACTATGGGGCCTTCAGGGGGTAAGACAGGCCAACGGCCTGGCTGCTTTTCACCACTTTCAACAAAGGCTTTCCCATGGCCACCAAAACCAACCTGCACCCCCGCAACCTCCACAACGAGGGGTATGATTTCGCGCGCCTGATTGCGGCCCTCCCCGAGCTAGGGCCGTTTACGACCCCCAATCCGGCGGGTCAGACCACCATCGATTTTCGGGATGTGGCGGCTGTGCGTATGCTCAATCGGGCGCTGCTCAAGGCGGATTACGGCATTGATTTCTGGGACATCCCGCCGAACTACCTTTGCCCGCCCATTCCGGGGCGCGTCGATTATATCCACCATCTGGCCGATCTGCTTGCGCGCAGCAACAACAACGAGATCCCGCGTGGACCGCAGATCAAGGCGTTGGACATTGGCACCGGCGCAAGCCTGGTCTACCCGCTGACGGGACAAAGCGCCTATGGCTGGCAGTTTACCGGTGTCGATATCGACCCTGTGGCCATCAAGTCTGCGCAACAGATTGCAAAGGCCAACGCGCTGGACGTGGACCTGCGGCTGCAAGAGAACCGCGAGGATATTTTCGACGGGGTGATCCATCCTGACGACCGTTTCCACGTCACCCTGTGCAACCCGCCCTTTCATGCCTCGATGGAAAGGGCGACGAAGGGCACGCAACGGAAATGGGCGAACCTTGGCAAAGGGCGTTCAGGCAAGCTCAATTTCGGCGGGCAAAACGCCGAGCTCTGGTGCCCCGGCGGCGAGATCAGGTTCATCGCCAACATGGTCGACCAAAGCCGCGCGATTGCGGGGCAATGTCTGTGGTTTACGTCGCTTGTGTCGAAAAAGGACAACGTGCAGACGCTTTATAAAATCCTGAAAAAGGCCAAGGTCGCCAACTGCGATGTGGTCGAGATGGCGCAGGGACAAAAAACCAGCCGGTTCATCGCCTGGACATTCATCAAGAAAGATCAGCGTGCGTCCTTTATGAAGGGATCCGCGCGCTAGAACAGCCATGCACGTGTCTGATACCCCGCGACATTAACCGCCCGTATCGCCCTTCGTCTCGATCTTGAGCGTGGTGCCGCAGTGTTTGCAGTGAACGGCGTCTGTCTCGTGGCGGTTCAGGCCACATTCGGGGCAGGTGTGCTTGATCTTGGAGGGTTGGAAAATCGTTCGCGCCAATTGCACGAACAACGCGACCCCGACCACCATGATGAACACCGACAGCAGTTTGCCACCCGTTGTCGTCATCGTGATGTCGCCAAAACCCGTTGTCGTCAGCGTCGCCACTGTAAAGTACAGTGCATCGACATAGCCCGCGACGCCCGCGTCCTCTTCAAAGGTCAGCACAAACACCAGCGATGTGATGACAAAGATGAACACCAGCAGGTTGACCGCCGCAAGGATCGCGTCCTCGTGTTTGCGGAAAAACGCGCTTTCGCGCCGCAGGTCGTGCAGCAGGTGATAGGCATGGATTAGCCGCAAACCGCGCAAGACCCGTAGGAACGCAAAGCTTTCGGCCATAAGGGGTGCCAGCACCAGCGATATCACCACCACCAGATCTGCAAGGGTGTAGATGCGCGTCAGCTCTTTGCGCAGGTTCGTAGAGATCCAAAGACGCGCGGCAAGGTCGAACATGATGAACAGGCCAAAGAACGCATTGACCGCCGTAATCACCGGCGTGGACGGCAGCGCGGCGGTGGCGATGAAATAGATGATCGTCAGGGAATCAAACAGGATCAACCCGTAGCGAAACCGGCGCGAGCGCGTGTTTTGCCCATCGTATAAAGCTTTAATCCTACTGCGTAGACTGTTCATTGATTGGACATACCGCTTCCCTCAGGGTCGTCATCGTCAACAACCGCTGAGGGTCAAGATGGCGCAAGGCGCGCCAATATCAATGGTTTGCGTGAGGCGGCGGGATTACTCGGGCGTGGGCTCGTCTGTCCGGGCCAAGCGGCGCACAAAGCTGACGCCCGTTTGACGGCGCAGCATGCGTCGGGATTTATGCTTTAGGCCGACTTCTTCCAGCACCTTGGGGTTGCGGTAATGCACCGTGAAGATATCGCGATCTTCGGGCAGGGGCTCCCCCCGTATCTTGCCGCCCAGGATATAATGTTGCTCTTCCGCCAGCGGGTTCCATGTCAGGCCCGCACGGCGGATGGCGACAGGAAGGCTCATCTGATCCAGATAAGGGCGTCGTTTTTCCAGCGTGTCAATCTCGTCAATCCGTCGGGCCGTCTCGTACCAGACATCGGCAAACCGGCCCTGTGGTCCTTCGGCTTCGGGGAAAAGGACGAAACCGGACGAGAAATAGGGCACTTTGGGGCGGCGCGACTGGCGCATCAGGTACACGCGCTCTTCGGGGATCTCCATATCGAAGGCCCCGTAGATCAGATCCCAGATGTCTTTCTGCGCCCAATACATACTTGCCGCGACAGAGCAGGAAACATGGCCGGATTTCACGATATTGTCGATTGTATTGGGGCGGATAAACAAGACGTCGGAATCCACGAAGGCGGAAAATTCGCTCTCGCGGGGCTGCATCGCGGCGATGATCTTGTTGCCGTGGGGATAGGGCTCGCGCCACATGCCTTCCGTTTTCATCGGGCGCAGCTCCGCCCCCATTTTCTCGTGTGCGATGAACACCGAGGGGTGGACATCGTTCATGCGATGTTCGGGCACGTAGCCGATGCAGGCCACGTCTTCGGAAAACTGCTCGCGTACAGAGGCAAGCAGGCTACAGGCCATGATGTCGTAAGAGGGCGGTTCCACGATATAGGTGAGCGTAAGTCTTGGTTTCGCCATTAGTCTGCTTCCCTATCTACGGTGCCCGTCCCGCCCGGGCGGTCGGCTCCGGCGGGGCTGTCGCGCAAGGCTCGCTTGCACGCCCCAACTGTTTTTCAGGAATGTCCGGTTCTGTCTAGGTTTACGTGACCGATGACCCGCCTGCGCCTTAGCGCAAACGTTGTTCCGTGTTGGCGTCAAACAGCATCGCCCGCTCGGGTGGGATTTTCACGCCAACCTGCGCCCCCTCGCGAGACCGGTCGTCGCCGCGTTCCTCGACGATGATCTTGGCACCGGTGTCGGACAGCAGGTGAACATAGGACACGCCGCCGAGGGCCTCGGTCATTTCGACGGTGAAGCCTTTGCCTTGGGGGTCAATTTCGATGTGTTCCGGCCGGATGCCAAGGGTGATGTCCCGGCCGTCTTCGGGTGGGGTCACGGGCAGGGCATAGCTGCCGTCCAACCCGTCCAGCACGACGTTGCCGCCGCTGGTGGTGCCATCCAGAAAGTTCATCGCGGGCGAACCGATGAAGCCGGCCACAAAGCGGTTGTCAGGATCGCGGTACAGGTCAAGCGGTGCGCCGACCTGTTCGATCCGGCCCTTGCGCAGCACGACGATCTTATCGGCAAGGGTCATCGCCTCTACCTGATCGTGGGTGACATAGACCATCGTCGCCCCGATTTCCTTATGCAGGCGGGCGATCTCGACGCGCATTTCGACACGCAGCTCGGCGTCGAGGTTGGAGAGCGGTTCGTCGAACAGAAAGACTTCGGGGCCGCGTACG
Organism: Sulfitobacter sp. SK025; assembly: GCF_003352105.1. NCBI lineage: Bacteria > Pseudomonadati > Pseudomonadota > Alphaproteobacteria > Rhodobacterales > Roseobacteraceae > Sulfitobacter > Sulfitobacter sp. SK025. The sequence goes on from NZ_CP025808.1 coordinate 1,270,384, forward strand.
ATGGCGCGCCCGATAGATACGCGTTGCCGCTGGCCCCCCGACAGGGCGGCGGGCTTGCGGTCAAGATACTCTTCCAGCTTCAGGATCCGCGTCGCCTCGGCCACCTTCTGGGCGATCTCGGCTTTGGGGTGGCCGTTCATTTTCAGGCCAAACCCCATGTTGTCGCGCACGGTCATATGCGGATACAGCGCGTAGGTCTGGAACACCATGGCAACCCCGCGCTCTGCCGGGTCCATGCGGGTCACATCCCGGTCGCCGATGCTCATGCTGCCTTCGGTGGTCTCTTCCAGCCCGGCAATCATGCGCAGCAAGGTCGACTTGCCGCAGCCTGACGGGCCGACAAAAACGCAAAACTCGCCATTTTCGATTTCAAGGTCGATCCCGTGTATCACCTGAACACCGCCATAGCGTTTCACGACATCTTTCATGACGACACCGGCCATATACGACTTCCTTTTATGAGGGGACAGAGGGGGACTGCCAGGACTGCGCCTCGGCCCCGATGCGGGTGGCACACTCAAGCAGGGCAGGGCGGAACGCATTCAGACCGTCCAGCGTATGACGGTGTGTTGCGGTTGCGATGGATACGGCACCCACGACGCGGCCCGCGTCGGTCAGAATGGGGGCGGCGATGCTGATGATGCCGGCCTCGTGTTCCTCGCGGTCAAAGGCGATGCCCTCGGCGCGGATCTGTTCCAGCTCGCGCACAAGGGTTTCGGTGCTGGTATGGGTCGCATCGGTATATTTCAAAAACGCCTGCTGCTGTAGCGCCTGCGCCTGTGCCTCGGGTTCAAGATGCGCGAGAATCGCCTTGCCGACTCCTGTGCAATAGGCAGGGGCGACCTGACCGGTGCGCGCCAGCGTGGCAAAGCGGCTGCTGGCCTGACGCTTGTCGACGAACACGACCTGACCGTTGTCGATCTGCGCAAGGTGGATCGCCTCGCGCAGGCGTTCGCCGAGGGCGCTGATATAGGGGGCGGCAATCGGTGCAAGCGAGGCTTGCGACCATGCGGAATGGGCAAGGCTGACCAGACGGATGCCCGGCGCATAGGTCTGCTGATCCTTGTCATAGCTTAGCATACGTTGACTGGTGAGCGTCTGAAGTAGCCGGTACAGCGTCGGTTTTGGAAACTCCGATGTCTCCAGCAATTCGCGCATGCGGACAGGGCGGCCCATTGCTGTCACCTGATCCAGCACGCTCAGCGCCTTTGCAACAGTCCCGTCACTGTTCACCACATTCATATCGTTCTCCGTCCCTCAGGGCGCTGCATCCTGTGGGGTCTTTTGACTGACCCATCCCCCATGCGGCGCACCAAACTGTTGACAAGGCTAGCGAGCTTGATCTTATATATCAATATACAAAACTAAGTTTCAAATAATGAGACAGTTTTGGATTGCGGAAGCATCAGGGAGGATACCATGCATTCCATTCTCAAGAGGTCACTCGCGGCTGTTGTCGCTGCGGGATTTTCAACATCGTTTGCTGTCGCGGACGAAAGTCAGCTTTCAGGGGAGCTCAAGATCACCTCTGACATGTCGAACCCCGCGCCGCGCGCGGTGATGGAGAGTTTGGCAGCCGGTTTCGGAGAGCTGCATCCGGACGTCGATATCGAACTGACGATCGTCGACCGCGAAGCGTGGAAGACGCAGATCCGGAACGCCTTGGGGGCGAACCCGCCCGATGTGGTCAACTGGTATGCCGCGAACCGCATGGGCCCTTATGTCTCTGCCGGGTTGTTCGAAGACATCTCTGATATGTACGCCAACGGCGATCTGCCCGGGCTTGAGTCTGTCAAAGGCGCGCTGACCATCGACGGCAAGCAATATGGTGTGCCCTATACCTACTATCAGTGGGGCATGTACTACCGCGAAGATATCTTCAATGAACTGGGGCTGACCGAGCCTGAAACCTTTGAACAAGAGCTTGCGAACTGCGAAAAGATCGTTGCCTCGGGTCGTGCGTGCTATGCCATCGGGACCAAGTTCCTGTGGACCGCTGGCGGCTGGTTCGACTATCTGAACATGCGCACCAACGGGTTTGATTTCCACATGGAACTGGCCCGTGGCGAGGTGCCCTGGACCGATCCGCGCGTCCGCGAAACCTTTGCCAACTGGCGCAAGATCATCGACATGGGCGGCTATGTCGCCGATCACCAATCCTATTCCTGGCAGGAAGCGTTGAACTTCATGATCGAAGGCGAGGCGGTGGCCTATCTTATGGGGAACTTCGCCGTCGCCGCGATGCGCGAAGGCGGTCTGGACGACAGCCAGATCGACTTCTACCAGTTCCCGAAGATCGCGGATGTGCCACAGGGCGAGGATGCCCCGACCGACACGTTCCACATCCCGTCAGGTGCCAAGAACAAGGAAAACGCCCGCGCGTTCCTTCAGTATGTGACATCGGCTGATGTGCAGACCAAGATCAACGCAGGCGACGCCTTGGGGCAGCTGCCCATCAACTCTGAATCCTCGGTCGATAAGGACGAGTTCCTCGAGCAGGGTTTCGAGATGCTGAACACCAGCGCCAAGGGCGGTGTGGCCCAGTTCTTTGACCGCGACTTCAGCGCCGAGATGGCCAGCGTCGGCATGGAGGGGTTGCAGGAATTCATGGTGGTTCCCGACAACCTTGACGACATCCTAGAGCGTCTCGAAGAAACGCGTCAGCGCATCTACGAATAACGCTAAAGCGTCGCGCCCTCCCGCATCGGGGGGACGCAACCCACCGCCTCAATCCATTCGCAAGCCCGCCGACGGCCGGTTTTCGCATGTGTTGATTTACCGGAGACCACGGCATGGCAGCAACAACACCGCCCCCCGCGCGCAGTTGGTACAAACGCAACGAGATCGCGCTGACGCCGTGGCTTTTCCTGCTGCCGGCGATGCTGTTCTTTGCGGTCTATGTGATCATTCCCATCGGCCAAAGCGTCGCGATCAGTTTCTATCAGTGGGACGGACTGGGGGAGAAGACCTTTGTCGGCACCGCGAACTATGAAAGGTTGCTGGGGATCGGCGACCAGAAGATGGACCGCAAGTTCGAGATCTCGTTCTGGAACAACCTCAAATGGCTGGTGCTGTATTTGCTGGCCGTGCCCGCGGGGCTGTTCATCGCCTTGTTCCTGAACCAGACCGTGCGCGGTATCCGTATCTACAAGTCGTTGTTCTTCTTTCCTTTTGTCATTTCTCAGGTGGTCGTCGGGCTGGTGTTCTCGTGGTTCTACCTGCCACGCGAAGGGCTGCTGAACGCGATGCTGGCGATTTTCGGGGCAGGGCCGGTGAATATCCTGGGCGACCCGTCTACGGCAACCTACGGGATCATCGCGGCGGGGCTGTGGCCGCAGACGGCCTATTGCATGATCCTTTATCTAACGGGTCTGAATGCGGTGGACCCCGAACAGATCGAGGCCGCGCGACTGGACGGGGCCAAGGGGCGCAAGATGCTGTGGTACATTATCCTGCCCCAGCTCAAGCCCGCGACGTTCATCGCCTTTGTCGTCACCATCATCGGCGCGCTGCGGTCGTTTGACCTGATCAGCGTCATGACCAACGGCGGCCCCTTCGGATCGACCCGCGTGCTGTCGTTCTACATGTTCGAAGAAGCCCTGTCGGAGTTCGGCTTCCGCATGGGCTATGGCTCTGCCATCGCGGTGATCCTGTTCCTCATCATGCTCGGGTTCATCGCCTATTTCCTCTATGCCATGTGGCGCGAAGAGCGGGAGGCTCGCTGATGTTCCCTACACCGATCGCCAAACAATCGCGCAGCCGCCAGCTGACCTATCAGACGTTGCTGCCCGTCGCGCTGATCCTGTGGCTCTTGCCGCTGATCGCGGTGGCGCTGTTCTCTATCAAACCGGGGTCCGATTTCGCCGCCGGGAATTACTGGGGATGGCCGTCCAGCTTCGAGGGGCTGACGAACTATGGCAAGGTCTTCTTTGAAAGCAATATGCCGCGCTATCTGATGAACTCGGTCTTTATCACGCTGCCCACGGTGCTGGGGGCGATTGCGCTGTCCAGCATGGCGGGGTTCGCCTTGGGTATCTATAAGTTCAAGGGCAACCTGCTGATCTTCTTCATGTTTATCGCGGGCAACTTTGTCCCGTTCCAGATCCTGATGGTGCCCGTGCGCGACCTGACCATATCGCTGGGGATGTATGACAGCATTCAGGGGTTGGTCCTGTTTCACGTGGCGTTCCAGACGGGCTTTTGCACGCTCTTCATGCGCAACTTCATCCGCGCATTGCCCTTCCCCTTGATCGAGGCCGCCCGCGTCGAGGGCGTGGCCGAATGGCGCATCTTCTTCTTTGTCGTGCTGCCACTGATGAAGCCCGCGCTGGCCGCGCTGGCGGTATTGGTCTTTACCTTCATCTGGAACGATTATTTCTGGGCCGTCGTGCTGACCCAAGGGCCAAGCGCGCAACCTGTCACCGCGGGCATCACCGAATTCAACTCGCAGTTCCGCGCAGCCTATCACCTGATGAGCGCGGGATCGATTGTCGCCGCCTTTCCGCCGGTCGCGATGTTCTTTCTGATGCAAAAGCACTTCATCGCCGGTCTCACACTTGGCGCAGTAAAGTAGAGAGTTATGACACAGAACTACCGCCTTGATGACGGGCACCAGACGCTTGTTCTGGCCTCTGCGCACGACCGCTTGCCGCAGGTGGTCTATTGGGGCAGCCCGCTGCCCGACGGCGAAAATCTCGAAGAGATCTGCGCCGCCCGTGCCATCGACGTGACCGGCGGCATGCTGGACGAGACCCCTGATCTGTCGCTGTGCCCCGAAGCCGGGCGTAGCTTTCCGGGGCAGGCGGGGATCGCGGTTGCGCGCGCCGATGGCACGCCGCTGCGCCCGGTGTTTCACCTGCGCAACGTGGTGCAGGATGCAGGGCTGCGGTTTGTCTGCGCGGCACCGGACGAGGGGCTTACGCTGACCTTTGACTTTGCGGTTGATGCAGCAACCGGCGTGATCACCTGCCAGACGACACTGGAGGCCGCGCAGCCCGTGCGCCTGCACTGGCTTGCCGCGCCGGTCATGCCCGCGCCGCAGCTGAGCACAGAGATGATCGACTTCTCGGGCCGGTGGTGCGGTGAATTCCAGTTGAACCGCACCCCGTGGCACGCAGGTATTCACGCGCGCGACAACCGCACAGGCCGCACGGGCCACGAACACTTCCCCGGACTGCTGATCCCGACCACGGGGACCACAAACACCCAAGGGACATGCTACGGGTTCCATTATGGCTGGTCGGGCGGTCATACGATGATCGCCGAAGAGCTTCCGGACGGGCGGCGGCAGGTGCAATGGGGCCATGCGGCTGGCACCCATGACGCCCCCGCGACACAGTTCCAGACGGCGCCGCTTTACCTGACCTACTCAGACACCGGCCTGAACGGCTGTGCCGTCAGCTTTCAGCGTCATCTGCGCGACCGCATCGTGACATGGCCCAAGCCCGACACCCCGCGCCCCGTCCACTATAACTGTTGGGAAGCAGTGTATTTCGACCACGACTGGTCTGTCCTGACCGATATCGCCGACCGTGCTGCCGCTTTGGGGGCAGAGCGTTTCGTGCTGGATGACGGCTGGTTCGGACAGCGCGACGACGACACCAGCAGTCTGGGCGACTGGATCATTGATCCGCGCAAATACCCCAAGGGGCTGACCCCGCTGATCAACCATGTTCAGGGCTTGGGGATGCATTTTGGCCTCTGGTTCGAGCCCGAGATGATCTCGCGCGATAGCGACCTCTACCGCGCCCACCCCGATTGGATCCTGGGCCCGCAGGATCAGATAGAGGGGCGTCAGCAACTGGTGCTGAACATGGCGCTGCCGCAGGTCCAAGAGCTGCTGTACGACCGTATCGCCACGGTGCTGCGCGACAATGCCATCGACTATATCAAATGGGATCATAATCGCGTGTTGCCCGCACCCGACGCGGCGCAGACACGGGGCGTCTATGCGCTGCTGGACCGGTTACGCGCCGATTTCCCGCTGGTCGAGATTGAAAGCTGCGCGTCAGGCGGAGGGCGGATCGATTTCGGGATCATGGCGCGGACCCAGCGGGTCTGGCTGTCGGATAGCAACGACGCGCTGGAACGGCTGCGCATCCAGCATGACGCTGCCTTGTTCCTGCCTGCTGCCGTGACCGGCAGCCATGTCGGGCCCCGCCACTGCCACACCTCTGGCCGCACGCTGGACATCAGCTTTCGCGCCTGGGTCGCCGCGCAGCGCCACATGGGGTTCGAGATGGACCCGCGCGAGCTCGACACCCGCGAAACCGATATGCTGAAACAGGTCACGCAGTGGTGGAAGGACAATCGCGCATGGATGCGCACCGCGGATATCCTGCGGCTCGACAGCGCTGATCCGGCGGTGATCGCAGAGCAGCAACAGGCCACCGATGGTGCGCGTTTCGTGGTGTTCGCGGGCAAGGCCGCGACTTCGGCCCAGTTCTCACCGCGCCCGCTGCGGCTGACCGCACTTGACCCGCAGGCGCGCTACCGGATCACGCTGGCAAACCGCGACGAGGCGGTCGCGCTGTCACGGGGCGATGCCGCGCTCAAGACCCGCGATCTGGTGCTGTCGGGCCAGTACCTCATGAACCATGGCGTGACCCTGCCATGGTCGTTCCCTGAACGCATGTGGGTCATTGAAGGAACACGGCTATGACAAAAGAGAAACGCAACCGCGCTTGGTACGGCAAGAATGATCGGGACGGGTTCATTCACCGCAGCTGGATGAAAAATCAGGGCTTTCCCGATCACGCCTTTGATGGCCGCCCCATTATCGGTATCTGCAATACATGGTCCGAACTGACCCCGTGCAATTCCGGTCTGCGCGATCTGGCCGAAGGGGTGAAGCGCGGCGTGTGGGAGGCAGGGGGCTTTCCGGTCGAATTTCCGGTGATGAGCCTTGGCGAGACCCAGATGAAGCCGACCGCCATGCTGTTTCGCAACCTGCTGGCGATGGACGTCGAAGAAAGCATTCGCGCCTATGGTATCGACGGTGTGGTTCTGCTGGGCGGCTGTGACAAGACCACGCCGGGTCAGCTGATGGGCGCGGCAAGCGTCGATCTGCCGACGATCGTTGTCAGCTCCGGCCCGATGCTGAACGGCAAGTGGAAGGGCAAGGACATCGGCTCTGGCACGGATGTGTGGAAGTTCTCGGAAGATGTGCGCGCGGGCGAGATGACCTTGCAGGATTTCATGGCCGCTGAATCCGGCATGAGCCGGTCCAAGGGCGTGTGTATGACGATGGGCACGGCCTCTACGATGGCAAGCGTGGTAGAGGCGATGGGGATGTCGCTGCCCACCAACGCCGCGCTGCCTGCCGTTGATGCGCGCCGCATGGCGCTGGCGCATCTGACCGGCAAGCGCATCGTCGAGATGGTCGAGGAAGATATCAAGCTGTCGCAGGTCGTTACCCGTGCCTCTATCGAGAACGCCATTCTGGCCAATGCCGCTGTCGGCGGGTCGACCAATGCCGTGATTCATCTGCTGGCCATCGCGGGCCGCGTCGGCATCGACCTGACGCTCGATGATTTCGAGCTTGGGGCGGATATCCCGCTGCTGGTCAACTGCATGCCCTCGGGTAAATATCTGATGGAGGATTTCTGCTATGCGGGCGGGATGCCCGTGGTGCTGTCCCATCTGCGCGACAAGCTGCGGCCCGCGCAGACCGTCATGGGTGGGGATATCCTTGCCTATGCCGAAGGGGCCGAATGCTACAACGAGGATGTGATCCGCCCGCTGGATAATCCGCTGCGCCCTGCGGCCGGGTTAAAGGTGCTGCGCGGCAATATCGCGCCCAACGGGGCGATCGTGAAACCCTCGGCGGCGACGGACGCATTGCTGGAACACGAGGGCGAGGCATATGTCTTCGAGAATATCGAGGATATGAAAGCCAATATCGACCGCGAGGATCTGCCGGTGACCGCGGATACGGTTCTTGTGCTCAAGGGCTGCGGCCCAAAGGGCTACCCCGGTATGCCCGAAGTCGGCAATATGCCGATCCCCGCGCGTCTGGTCAAAGAAGGTGTGCGCGACATGGTCCGCGTGTCCGACGCGCGTATGTCCGGCACCGCCTATGGCACTGTGATCCTGCACGTCAGCCCTGAATCCAACGCAGGCGGCAATCTGGGGCTGGTACAGACCGGCGACCGTATCCGGCTGTCGGTGGCACAGGGCACATTGGACGTGCTTGTCTCTGACGAGGTGCTGGCAGAGCGCCGCGCGGTGTGGGTACCCGAACCACCCCGATACGACCGCGGCTATGCCAAGCTCTATACCGAGACGGTATTGCAGGCAGATAAAGGCGCGGACCTTGATTTTCTGGTGGGTAAAGACACCCGCCCCGTCACACGGGAGAGCCACTGATGACCCTGAACGCAACATTCCCCGATCTGCGCGACCGGTCGGTGTTCATCACCGGCGGCGGCGCGGGGATCGGTGCCTTTCTGACCGACGGCTTTCTGGCGCAGGGGGCCAAGGTCAGCTTTGTCCAGCGCAGCGACGCCACCGCGTTTTGCAACGAGATGGAAGAAAAACACGGCCAGCGCCCCTTTGCGCAGGTCTGCGATATCTCGGATATCGCGGCACTTCGGTCCAGTCTGGCCGCAGCCGCCGATGAGCATGGACCGGTCACGGTTCTGGTGAACAACGCCGCCAATGATGCCCGCCACACCGCCGAAGAGGTCACCGAAGACTTCTGGGACCAGTCGCAGGCGATCAACCTCAAGTCCTATTTCTTCGCCTGTCAGGCCGTGGTGGCAGGGATGCGCGCCGCGGGCGGCGGGGCCGTGGTGAACATGAGCTCGATCTCGTATATGATGGGAAATGCGGGCTATCCTGCCTATACGACCGCCAACGCCGGCATCAACGGGATGACCCGTTCGCTGGCGCGGGAATTCGGGCCGGACAAGATCCGCTTTAACGCGCTGGCACCGGGGTGGGTGTTGACGGAAAAGCAGATCGAACAATGGGTCACGCCCGAAGCGCTGGCGGCGCATATTGACCGGCAATGCCTTAAGGATACGTTGAAGCCGCAAGACATCGTGGATGCGGTGCTGTTTTTATCCTCTGCCTCCAGCCGCATGATGACGGGGCAGTTGATGGCCGTCGATGGCGGCGTTGTGGTCACCGGATAGGAAGGGATACCGTGCAACACTACGCTGAATGGATCGCTGTCGATTGGGGCACGTCAAACCTGCGGGTCTGGATGATGGGGGCCGATGGCAAGCCTTTTGCCTCTGACAGGTCTGACAAGGGGATGGCGGGGCTGACGCAGGACGGGTTCGAACCTGCCTTGCTTTCGTTGATAGACCCCTACCTAGATCCGGACCATGTGACCCCTGTGATCTGCGCGGGTATGGTGGGCGCCCGCGAAGGCTGGCGCGAGGCCGCCTACGTCGCCACGCCCTGCGCGCCCCCGGATGCGCGGGCGGCAGTTGCGGTACAATCCCATGACCCGCGGATCGCGGTCCACATCTTGCCCGGCGTGAAACAGATGGCTGCTCCTGACGTGATGCGCGGCGAGGAAACCCAGATCGCAGGGGTGCTGCACAGTCAGCCGGCGTTTGACGGCATCCTCTGTCTGCCCGGCACCCACACCAAATGGGTCCATATCAGTGCGGGCGAGATCGTGAGCTTCCAGACCTGCATGACCGGCGAGATCTTCGCGCTGCTGGCCAACCAATCGGTCCTGCGCCATTCGGTCACCACGGCAGAGTGGGACGAGGACAGCTTTATCGACGGAGTCAAGCAGGCGATGGACAGCCCGCAAAGCTTCGCCTCCAGACTGTTCGGTTTGCGTGCAGCGGGGCTGTTGCAGGGCACATCTGCAGGAGCGGCGCGGGCGCGTCTGTCAGGGCTGCTTGTGGGGCTAGAGCTGGCCGGCACGCGCCCCTATTGGCTGGGCCGCCATGTCGCCATTCTGGGCGCAGACAGCGTCGCCGCGCATTACCGGTGCGCATTGGCCGCACAGAGTGTGCAGGCCGAAACACTGGATAACACGGGCCTGACGCTGGCGGGCCTGACCTCTGCCTATCGTTCATTGAAAGGGGCCCTTGTATGAGCCGCAATATCATCGCTATTCTGCGTGGCATCCAGCCGCATGAGGCCGCCGACATCTGCGCCGCCTTGATCGACGCAGGCATCACCCGCGTCGAGGTGCCGCTGAACTCGCCAGAACCGCTGAAATCCATCGAGACGATGGCCCAAACCTATGGGGCTGACGCGTTGATCGGCGCGGGCACGGTGTTGGACGTTGAAAACGTTGCAGCGGTGGCGGCTGTGGGAGGGCGGATGATTGTCTCTCCGAATGCGGATGCTGCTGTTATCACGGCAAGCAAGGCGGCGGGCATGATGTCCTATCCCGGTGTGATGACGCCCACGGAATGTTTTGCCGCGCTTAAGGCGGGGGCCGATGGGCTCAAGCTGTTTCCGTCGTTCCTGCTGGGGGTTGAAGGGCTCAAGGCGATCAGGGCGGTGCTTCCGGCGCAGACCGAAACCTATGCGGTTGGCGGCGTCGGCCCGTCGAATTTCGCGGAATGGCTTGCGGCAGGGGTGACGGGCTTTGGCCTTGGGTCCAGCCTGTATAAACCGGGGCAAAGCGCGGCTGATGTGGCACAAAGCGCGCGCGCGGCGGTAAGCGCTTATGACAAGGCGGCTCTCTCTTGAGCGCCACACTCTTTGATGCGCGGACGTGCGCGTTGGGCGAAGGGCCGCTGTGGCATCCCGAACGTGGCCAGTTGTTCTGGTTCGACATCCTCGGCAAAACCCTGATGTCGCGGCAGGGCGACAAAACGCTGTCGTGGGAGTTTGACGAATGCGTCTCTGCCGCCGGGTGGATCGATAGGGATACCCTGCTTGTCGCGTCCGAAACCGCGCTGTGGCGGTTCGACCTAAACGGAGAGGAGCGTTCCCTCGTCGTGCCACTTGAGGCGGATCAGCCCCTGACCCGATCCAACGACGGGCGCGCCGACCCGTGGGGCGGTTTCTGGATCGGGACAATGGGCTTCAACGCAGAGCGAGGGGCGGGGGCGATCTACCGCTACTATAAAGGCGCGCTGCGACAGCTTTTCGCGAAGATTACCATTTCGAACGCGATCTGCTTTTCGCCCGACCGACGATTTGCCTATTTCACTGACACGCCCACGCGCCAGATCATGCGCGTGCCCCTTGATGCCGCAGACGGCTGGCCCTCGGCCCCGCCAGAGGTGTTTGTCGATCTCAAGAAAGACAAGCGTAATCCCGACGGCGCGGTTGTCGACAGCGACGGCTGCTTGTGGAACGCGCAATGGGGGGCCGGTCAGGTCGCCCGCTACAGCCCCGATGGCACCTTGTTGCAGACCGTTGATATTCCCGCAGCGCAGGCCACCTGTCCGGCCTTTGGCGGTGCGGATCTGCGGACGCTCTTTGTCACCTCAGCCGCGCAGGGCCGCGACGGGGCGGAGGATGGCCAGACCTTCCAGCTTGCATCGGACGTGCGAGGCCAGCGGGAACACCGGATAATTTTGTGAGGCGTGATGAAACGAACCCTAGGGACTTGCTATTACCCTGAACAATGGCCCGAAGAGATGTGGGAAGCCGACGCCCGCCGCATGGTCGAAGCGGGCCTGACATGGGTGCGCATCGGCGAGTTTTCATGGAGCAAACTAGAACCGCAACCCGGCCAGTATGACTGGGCGTGGCTGGACCGCGCGATCGAGGTTTTAGGGGCTGCCGGTCTGCGGGTTGTGCTGGGCACCCCCACTGCCACCCCGCCCCGCTGGATGCTGAAACGCCACCCCGACATGCTTGCCGTGGATATTGAAGGGCGTCCGCGCAAGTTCGGGTCGCGCAGGCACTACTGTTTCAGCCACGAGGGTTATCAGCAGGAATGCGTCACGATTGCCACGTTGATGGCCAAACGCTATGGCGCGAACCCCCATGTGGCCGCGTGGCAGATCGACAATGAATACGGCTGCCACGACACGGTGATCTCGTATAGTGATGCGGCAGCCCATGCCTTTCGGGGCTGGCTGGCACAACGCTACGGTACCCCCGCCGCGCTGAATGCCGCGTGGGGGAATACTTTCTGGTCGATGGACTACGACAGTTTCGACGACATCGACCCGCCCAACCTGACCGTGACCGAAGCCAACCCTGCGCATCGTCTGGCGTTCCGGCGGTTCAGCTCGGATCAGGTGGTGGCATTCAACCGGCGTCAGCTTGACGTGATCCGCCAGCACAGCGCCGCCCCCGTGAGCCATAACTACATGGGCCGGATCACCGACTTTGACCATTTCGCGGTGGGTGAAAATCTTGATATCGCCACATGGGACAGCTACCCGCTGGGCTTTCTCGAGGATCGGGTGGGCGCGGATGCGGCGCAGCAGCACCGCTATGCGCGGCAGGGCGACCCTGACTTTCAGGCGTTCCACCACGATCTTTACCGCGCCGTGGGCAAGGGGCGCTGGTGGGTGATGGAACAGCAGCCGGGGCCGGTGAACTGGGCCCCGCACAACCCTGTGCCACTGGCCGGTATGGTGCGTCTGTGGACATGGGAGGCCTTCGCACACGGGGCCGAAGCGGTGTGCTATTTCCGCTGGCGACAGGCCCCTTTCGCCCAAGAGCAACTGCACGCCGGCTTGCTGCGCCCCGACAGTGCTGACGCCTTCGCGATGGCGGAGGTCCGGCAGGTCGGCGCAGAGATGGCCAAGGCTCCGGACGTGCAGCCCGCGCAGGCACCGGTCGCACTGCTGTTCGACTATGACGCGGATTTCGCATGGGCAACCCAGCCCCATGGCGCGGATCTAAGCTATTTCGGGTTGGTCTTTCACACCTACAAGGCGCTGCGGCGTCAGGGGCTGTCGGTTGATATCCTGCCCGCCACCTGCCGCGATTTTGACGGCTACGGGCTGGTGATGGCGCCGGGGGTGATGCACATGCCGGACGGTCTGAAGCAGGCGCTGGCGCGCAGCGCGGCGACGGTCGTCTATGGCCCTCGCAGCGGCGCGCGCACGTCCGAGATGGCAATCCCTGTGCCGCTGCCCCCCGCAATCGACGGGTTGGACGTGACGGTCACGCAGGTCGAAAGCCTGCGGCATGACATCTCCGTACCGCTGGAGGGCGGTGGGAAAGTGATCCGCTACCGTGATGTGCTGGACGGCACGGCAAAGGTGATCTTGCAGACCACAGACGCAGAGCCGGTCGCCATGCGCGACGGGCAGCAGATCTATCTGGGGGGCTGGCTGGATGAGGACACGCTCGACCGATTTGTCAGCGGTCTGTGCGGCGAGGCAGGGATCGACGTGCTGCCGATGCCCGAAGGGGTACGTACCCGCACGACGGGGGGCGAACGGTTCTGGTTCAATTATTCAGATGCAGACGTTGCCTGCCACGGTGTCGAACTGCCCGCCGCGGGCGTTCTGCGTGTGCCGGTCTGACCAAAGGGGCGCGGCCCAAAAGACCGGATACCGCCCTGTCATTGGCGGTATCCGGCGCGTCATTTTACCACGAAGTGATGACGGTCCCGTGGTAGCTTTCGTCGATGAAGGCTTTGATCTCGTCCGAGTGATACGCCTCTAGCAGGGTCTGGACCCAAGGCGCGTCTTCCTTGCCCTCTTGCACAACGATCACGTTCACATAGGGGTTGTCGGCGCTTTCCATCGCGATGGAATCTTCCTTGGGGCTAAGACCCGAGGCGATGGCGTAGTTGGTGTTGATCAGCGCCGCATCCAGATCGGCCAGCGAGCGGGGCAGCTGCGCCGCGTCGAGTTCCTTGAACGACAGGTCTTTGGGGTTCTCGGTGATGTCCAGAACGGTGGGCACCAGACCCGCAGCGGGATCGACCTTGATCATGCCAAGCTGTTGCAGCACCAGCAACGCGCGCCCGCCATTGGTGGGGTCGTTCGGGATGCCAAAGGTCGCGCCTTCTTCAAGCGCGGCGATATCGGTGATCTTGTCCGAATAGATGCCCATCGGCGTGGTGATCGTGTTGCCCACAACCGCCAGCGCAAAGCCGCGGTCTTTCATCTGTGCTTCAAGGTAAGGCACGTGCTGGAAGGAGTTCGCCTCGATGTCGCCATCGGCCAGCGCCTGGTTCGGCACCACATAATCAGCGAATTCGACAACGTCGATCTCAAGGCCCATCGGTTCGGCCACACGGGCGACCTCTTCCATGATCTCGGCGTGCTCGCCGGGGGAAACGCCGACTTTGATCTGCTCGGCCATCAGCGATGTCGCCATAAGCGCGAGGGTAGAGGTCAGGGTCGCAATGCGTAGCATGTATATGCTCCTTTAACTGGGAAACGAAATTGGGAGGAGGAGACGGGCGCTATTGCCCGCCGCTTTTGGTGGCGCGTTTGTCGACAGCGGCTGCGATGCGTTCGCCGATCGATTGCACAAGCTGCACCAAGACGATGAGGATGATCACGACAACCGCCATAACGTCGGGCATAAACCGTTGATACCCATAACGAATGCCCAGATCGCCCAGGCCTTCGCCGCCCACGGCGCCAACCATGGCGGAATAGCCGATCAGGCTCACGATGGCGAGTGTAAGGCCAAGCGTGATACCGGGCAGCGCTTCGGGCAGCAGCACCTTGCGGATGATCTGCAACGGGGTCGCGCCCATTGCGCGCGCCGCCTCGATCAGGCCGGAGTCAACCTCGCGGATCGCGTTTTCCACCAGTCGCGCGATGAAGGGCACGGTGGCAATCGTCAATGGCACAATCGCGGCTGTCGTGCCGATCGACGTGCCGGCAACCATCCGCGTGAAGGGGATGATCGCGACCACCAGAATTATGAACGGTACCGACCGCGTGGCATTGACCACCAGCCCGAGCACCTTGTTGACCCACGGGGCCGACAGCAGCTCGCCGCGTTGCGAGGTCGCCAGAAACAGCCCCAAGGGCAGGCCAAGCAGCGTCCCCAGCAGCGCCGAGATGGCGACCATATAAAGCGTCTGGCCCGTGGCCTCGATCAATAGGTTGATAAGGTTAGCCGACATAGCCAAGCACCTCCGTCATAAGCCCGTGGCTTTCCAAAAATGAACGCGCCTCTGCGGCCTTGACCACAGGCAGCGATACCAGCAGATTGCCGAAGGGGCGGGTGCCGATTTCCTCGACCGCGCCGGCAAGGATATTGACCGGAATGCCCATGTCCTGCGTCAGCCGGGCCAGCATCGGGTCGGTGGCGTGCTGGCCCGCAAAGGTCACGCGGATCACCTCTTCGCCGCCCTGCGTGGGGGCGTTTGGGACCAGACGATCCTTGACAAAAGCGGGCAGGGTGACGCCGGTCACCCCCGACAGGAAAGACCGCGTGGTCGCATGCCGAGGCGCGGTGAAGATATCGTAGGTCTCGCCATGTTCGACGATGCGGCCCCCGTCGATCACGGCGACGTGGCTCGCGATGTCACGGACCACGGCCATCTCGTGGGTGATCAGCAGGATGGTCAGCCCCAGCTCTCGGTTGATGTCCTTGAGCAGCGACAGCACCGTTTGCGTCGTTTCAGGGTCCAGCGCGGATGTCGCCTCGTCCGACAGCAGCACTTTGGGGCCGGTGGCCAGTGCCCGCGCGATGCCGACGCGCTGCTTTTGCCCGCCCGACAGCTCTGCCGGATAGCGTGTGGCGTGCGCGCTAAGTCCGACCCGTTCGATCAGGTCGGCCACGCGGGGTTTGATTTGCGATGACGGCACACCGGCGATTTCCAGCGGTAGGGCGATGTTGCCCGCCACTGTGCGCGAGGCGAGCAGGTTAAAGTGCTGAAAGATCATCCCCACATCGCGGCGGATCGCACGCAGCTTGGACCCTTTTGCAGCCCCCACATTCTGTCCGCCCACCAGAACCGCGCCCGTTGTAGGCCGTTCAATCCCGTTGACCATGCGCAGCAGCGTCGATTTGCCAGCCCCCGACCGTCCGATGATGCCGGTGATTGAACCCGGCTCCATCGCCAAAGAGACGCCTTCAAGCGCCGTGACAGTCGTGCCGCCGGATTTGGAATAGGCTTTGCCCACGTTCTCGAACGTGATCGAAGCGCCATTTGGTTCTGTCATGATCGGTCCAGCCTGCGGTCGGTTGCGGTGGCGCCCGTAGACAGAAAGGCAGGGGGCATTGCAAGCGCAGTTTTCGCATACCCGCCCTGACTTTACCGATGCAGTGAACGCTAGGTTTTCACAGGTCCAGCACCAGATGCCCACCCGCTGCCGCCGCCCGTGACTGGCAGGTGATCAACGTGGTTTCACGCTGTGCCTGTGACAGCACATAATCGCGGTGATCGGCGTCACCCTCGACCAGCCCGCAAGCGCAAACCCCGCAGATCCCGTCGGCGCATTTCACATCCACGGGCACGCCTGCCTCTGTCAGCATATCAGACAGGTTACGGTCGGCGGGCACGTGGATGTCTTTGCCGGTCTTGGCCAGATGGACCGTAAAGCTGTGGTTCTCTCGCGGGGGGGCTTCGGGGACGGCGAAATATTCGATGTGACACTGATCCTCGGCAAAGCCCGCGCGGGCGGCGGCGGTCATTGCGGCCTCCATATAGGCGGGGGTGCCGCAGGCGTAGGCGTGACTGCCCGCAGGATGGCCTGACAGGATCGTGTCAAACTCTGCCCGACTGCCCTGATCGCTGACGTGCAGCACGGCATGGGCGGCCCAAGGGGCGGCAGCGATCTCTGCCGCAAAGGCCAGATCAGCGGCGGTGCGGGCAGAATAATGCAGCGCGAAGTCACGGCCCAAATGGTGCAGGCGGTGCGCCATGGCGATCATCGGGGTGATACCGATGCCACCGCCCATCAACACGCTGAAGGGGGCGTCTTCGGTCAGGGGGAAATGGTTGATCGGGCGGGCGGCGAAAATCTTGCGCCCCCGCGTGAAGATACGGTGCATCAGGGCGCTGCCGCCGCGGCCCTGATCCTCGCGCTGGACGGCAATCACATAGCGCGACCGGTCTGTGGGATCGCCGCACATGGAATACTGGCGCAGGTATTCGGGCGCGATCACCACATCCAGATGCGCTCCTGCCTGCCACGCGGGCAAATCCGCTCCGTCAGGGTCGCGCAGTTCATAGCGCGTGATGCCATCGCTTAACACATCCGCGCGGGTGACGGTCAGCGGCAATACCGGACTATCCGCCAAGGGCTTGAGCGCAGGGACCAGCCCTTGCGTGTCTCCGCGTGCGACCCGCGCGCGGTGTGTGGCGGCGGGGATCATCGCGCCATAGGCGCGGATGCCGGCCTCGCGGTCCATCGGGTCGGGGTAGGGGTAGGGATGCGGGGCGAGCGGCGCAGGGTAGACGGCCAGCGTCTGGTCCGTCGCGTGCAGCTTCAGGTCTTTTTGCAGACCGCGGGTGTTCACCGGCTTGTCCGTGGGGCGGTAGCCGCCGTCGTCCTGCACCTCCAGATCCCACCACCATTTCTTGACGGGGTTGATGTCGCCACGGTCCAGCAGATCGTCGAGCTTGGCCAGCGCTGGCGCGGTGGCGGGCAGCTTCATCGCGGTCCAGCGCCACACGCTGTCGGCCAAGATCCCCTCAAAGTTCCAGGGGCAGGTCTTCATGCAGCGCCCGCACATGGCGCCGCCCTCGGTCGTGATCCGGTAGGTGGCGCATTTCTGGCTGTCGGATTTCCAGATCTCATAGCCGTTGAACATCAGCTTCGGCCCCGCCGTGATCGCCCCCGAGGGACATTCCCGCGCGCATTTCTGGCAGCTTTCGCAGAATTTCTGCAGGCCGAAGTCGATCGGCTTGTCATGGGTCATCGGCAAGGTGGTCGTCACCGCGCCCGATTTCAGACGCGGGCCAAGATAGGGGTTCAGGATGACTTCGCCGATGCGGCTGACCTCGCCCAAGCCCGACAGCAGCAGCAGCGGGGGTTGCAGCACATCGCCATCCATCACCGTATGCGCCTTGGCCGGATATCCCAGATCGCGGATCAACCGCGCCAGCACGCCGCCCACAAGGCTAAACCGCAGATAGGCGCGCATGGATTGCGCCACGCTGATCCAGTCATCGCCCGAGGCCCCCTCCATCGTGTCGAAACCCTGATCGATCACGAGGCTGATCGCCTGATCATGGGGCGGGTCGATCGCGGTGCCGGTGGCGTCATGGCTGTACCACGCCCAATCGGGACAACGGCTGACGCCCACGGCATCGGCCCCCAGGAAATAGGCAACCGCCTTGACCATCTCTGCCGCCTGTTGTGGGGCGAGGGCGGTTCGCGTCTCGGCGGCTTTCCCGTCTTGCAGCAGGCCAAAGGCCCCAAGCGCGCGCCGCTGCGCCATGGAGGTCGGCGTTTTGCGGATGTAGCGCCCGCCGGTGGCCCCGTCTTGCAGCTTTTTGCCCATGTCCCCGAACAGCGCTCGGCTGAACATATCGGTGCGTTTGGGCAGACGCGGGATGCGCGGTTCGTCCATATAGGTCGTGGGGCTGTCCACGCGTTTAAGCTTTTCGAAAGGCTGCGCGCCATCGACAAAGCGTCGCGTTGCATAGGCGGGCGGCGTGCGGGGCAGGGCGGCGGCGGCCAGAGGGCGGTCACAGGCCAGATCCATCGCCATGGTGACGGCAGCCAGCGAAAAGCGCGTGCCAACGAAAGGGGCGGTCAGCTGACCGTCTTGCGGCAGCGCCAGCCCCGCCGCGACCGCCAGCTGGTTCAGGTCCACATCGCTTGCCGTCATCGTGTGACCGCGCGCCGGACGCCCCAGCAGGCGGATGTAATTCGACAATACCGCCGCCGATTCCGCGGCCAAAAGGGACGACCGATGATCCTCCATCCCCGCGATCCATGGCGCACCGGGTTCATCCTGCTCGGCCGCGCGAGGATGCGCGAAAAGCAGTACCAGCGCATGGGTATGGCCTGCGATATCCGTCTCGGGTGCGGTGACGGAGTCGCGCAGGTCGGCCATGATCGCATCCACACCAGAGGCGAGCGTCTTGACCTGACGCGTCTGCAAATCCTGCGCCAGCCGCGCCACATCCGCGTTGCGCAGAGGCTGTGCCAGATGGTGGTCGGGGGCAAGTTTGCAAATCCCCACCATCGTCGCATCGTTGAAATGGGCAAACGCCTTGAGATGTTGCGCCCGCTCGGTCAGATCGGCGGGGATCTCGGCCAAAGCCTTGTTCACCAGACCCTCGCGGATCGCATCCAGCATGGCGCGGTGATCCCGCGTCGCTTGGGCCAGCGGACGCGCGTCCTCCGTCACCCCCAAGGGGGTGAAGACCGGCGCCGGCCCTGCAACACCCTCCGCCCGCCGCAGCTTTTCAGTCGGGTAGGCACCCATATGGATGGGGCGGTTTTTGCGTGAACGCAGCCGTGGTGTCATAGATATTGCCTCTTAATTCGGCGCTATAGTTGTCCTGGATCAACTATTTTGCAAGCAAACAGTAGCGGTGCGGCAAAAATGAAGTATTCATGCCTTATGACCGGACCCGAGAACACCTCTGCCCCTGCCTCCTATCGTCTGCACGACAGGCTGGGCTTTCGCGTGTCGCGGCTGGCCGCGGTTATGCGTGCCAGTCTGGATGCAGAGCTTTCGCAGCTTGGGCTGACACGGTTGGAATGGTGCGTTTTGGCCAGTATCGCGCTGGAAGGCATCACCGCGCCCTCCGGTATCGCCGAGAATATCGGCATCACCCGCCCCACGGCATCGCGGACGTTCAAGCAGATGCGCGACAAAGGCTGGCTGGTGCAGAACCTGACGGAAGGCGACGGGCGCGCCCGTGCGATCACGCTGACCGGGGCGGGGCAAGACCTGTTGGCGCGGGCGCGGGTGCTGGTCGACGCGCATCAGGCGCGGTTTCTGGACAAGCTCGACCCCCAAGCGGCGGCGCATTTCCTATCCGCGCTGGATAGGCTGCTTGAAGGGGTTCACGACCGGTTCGACGATCCGTAGGGTGGCTTAGGTCACCACGGGAAAGACGTTCGACTGCTTCAGCACGCCATAGGCAAAGCTGGAATCAATCGACGCGATGCCGGGGATGTTGTGCAGCTTGTGGCGCACGAATTCCTCGTAGCTTTTCAGGTCCTCGACCAGCACGCGCAACAGATAGTCCTCGCTGCCGGTGATAACATAGCAATCGAGGATCTGTTCGGTCTCGTGCACCTTCTTCTCGAACAGTTTCACCACGTCTCCCGTGTGGCTGCTCAGCCGGATGCGCACCAGCGCGGTCACGGGCAGCCCGTAGGCGCGTTCATCCACAATCGCGGTATAGCCCTTGATCACGCCCTTTTCCTCAAGCGCGCGGGTGCGCCGCAAGCAGGGCGAGGGCGACAGATTCACCTGAGCTGCCAGATCCTGATTGGTCAGACGCCCGTTACGCTGCAGGGCTTTGATGATCTCGCGATCTTTGCCGTCCATCTTGGCCCTCTAAGGGCAGGATATGCCCAAAATTGATACTATTGAGCAATCATTAGCAAGCATCTGCCCGTGGATACAGCGTAAAACAGCGCAAATACTACGCGCAGGACGAATATGCTCAGTTCCCCCTCACTGCCCGCCGCACATGGACTTGGTCCGCGGCAGATCCCCCTTCGGCCCCTGGTTGGCTATCTCGCGATTGCGGTGACCGTGCTGGTCTGGGCGGGGTTCGCGCTGTCCACCCGTGCCGCCAGCGGGGCGCAGTTGACGTTTGGCGATGTGGCGCTGATCCGGTCGGGTATTCCGGCGCTGTTCTTTTTACCCTTCCTGCCAAAACGTATCGCCGTGTTAAGGCAGTTGCCCGCGCATCGCTGGCTGATGATCGCGGCGGGGGCGGGGCTGCCGTTCTTCTGGCTCGCGGCTATGGGCGGGGCGCAGACCTCGGCCACGCATGTGGGGGCGTTGATTGCCGGGACGACACCGGTATCGGTGGCGGTTCTGACGTGGGTGATCTACCGCCAGCGCCCCGCGGTGTTGCTGCCGCTGGGGATCATCCTTGTGGGGGTGGCGGCGCTGATCGGTGCCTCGGGCAATTTGGCCGCAGGCAGTTTGACCGGCGTGGCGCTGCTGCTATCGGCCAGCCTGCTCTGGGGGTGCTATACGCTGGGGCTGCGGGGCAGCGGGTTGGACCCGATTGGCTGCGCGCTGGTGCTGGCGCTGCCGTCCACGCTGGTGCTGCTGCCGCTGCTCGCCACGGGGGTGCTGCCCAGCAACCTGACGCAGGTGCGACTGGCCGAGGCGATGCCGTTCATCCTTGCCCAAGGGGTCGGTGTCGGCCTTGTCTCGAGCCTGACCTATGCCATCGCCATCGCCCGTCTTGGTGTCGCGAAATGTGCCGCGATCGGGTCGCTCGCCCCTGCGATTGCGGCGGTGCTTGCCGTGCCGCTGCTGCACGAGGCCCTGACGCTTGGCACGATTTTGGCCGTTCTCATCATTTGCGCTGGCGTCATGCTGGCCAACCGCCCCAAGGAGTAACCCCGATGCTCGACGCGCTTGCCGCCCTTCCCGAAGACCCGATCTGGGGTCTGACCTCTGCCTTTCGCGCCGATCCGCGCGCCCACAAGATCGACATGGTCATCGGCGTGTACCGCGATGACAACGGGGCCACGCCGAATATGAAGGCGGTGCGCATGGCCGAGCGCGCCTTGGCGCAGGACAGTGCGCCGAAAACCTACCGCGCTTTGGCGGGCAATGCAGTGTTCAACGCGGGCATGGCGCGGCTGGTCTTGGGCGATGCGCCCGCGCGGATCGCGCGCAGCCATGTGATCCAGACGGTCGGCGGGACAGGAGCCTTGCGCGTGCTGGGGGATATGCTGGCGAGCCTGCGCCCCGACACCACGGTCTGGAGCACGGACCCCGGCTATGTGAACCACCGTCCGATATTCGAGGGGGCCGGGCTGAAGCTGCAACTGTATCGCTGGCAGGCCAAGGGCGACGCGCTGGATCTTGACCGCGTGCTCGCGGATCTGGCGGCGGCGAAGCCGGGGGATGTGGTGCTGCTGCACGGCTGCTGCCACAACCCCACGGGCATCGATCCCGATGCGGATATGTGGCATGCGCTGGCCCGATTTTGCGCGGCGCGGGGGCTGATCCCGTTGATCGACATTGCCTATCAGGGCTTTGGCCGCGGGCTCGACGCAGATGCGGCGGGGCTGCGGGTGATGGTCGATGCGGTGCCCGTGGCGATGGTTGCGGCAAGCGGGTCCAAAAACATGGGTCTATATTGCGAACGTATCGGGGCGGCGATGGTGCTGGGGCCGGATGCGGCGTCCATCGCCCATGTGGGCCGCCACCTAGAGACATTGACCCGCGCGAATTATTCGATGCCCCCCGAACATGGTGCCGCTGTCGCCTGCCACGTCTTTGACACCCGCACCATCTGGGAGGAAGAGCTCGACAGCATGCGCGCCCGTGTCCAATCGCTGCGGCAGCAATTGGCAGATGCGCTGGCCGCGATTGATGCGGACCCCGCGTTTCAGGCGTTGCGGCACCATCAGGGGATGTTTTCCCTGCTGCCCCTCGCGCCCGACCAGATGGACAGCTTGCGCCGTGACCACGCGATCTATGGCACGGCCACCGGTCGGATCAATATCGCCGGTCTGCGCAGCACGCAGATCGAACAGGTCGCGGCGGCGCTTCGGGAGGTGTCACAGGCGTGACACTGGCCCGCCCCTTGGGCCAGCGCCTGTAGGTCTTAGCGCGGAGCGGCGTCGAGCATCCCCAGACGCGGCTCTGTCAGCGAGGTCACGGCAATGCGCCCGTCGGGCAGGGTCACGGCACCCGTGGTCAATGCATAGTCCCCTGCCGGATCCTGAAGCGTTTCCAGCACTTTGCCCGAGGCATCCATTCGCAGGACAAAGCCATAGCGCAGCGGCGCGGGTTTCATCGCTTCGGGCAGGCGCATGATCACGCGGCGCAGGAAGGGGCTGTTTGCCAGTTGATCCATGACGGGGTTGCGCGGGCTGACCAGACCGACCCAGAATGTCCCATCGGGGGCGTTGTTGATATTGTCTGGAAATCCCGGCAGGTTCTCCAGCACCACCGTGCCTGCGCTGCCGTCCATGGGGAAGCGCCAGACGCGGTAGCTGCCGGTTTCGACCACAAATACCGCGCTGTTCGCGTCATCCACCGCCACCCCGTTGGCAAAGTTCAGATCGTCGGCAAAGACAGTCGTTTCGCCCGATGCGGGGTCGTATTTCAGGATGCGGCCGTTCGACGAATGCTCCACCAGATCCAACACCGACGCCGCCAGCGTGCCGCCGTTATCCTGCGCACCAAAGCGGGTCGAGGCATCTGAGAAATAGACGCTCCCATCGGCGGCGATATCCACATCATCGGCGTAAAGGATCGGGCTGCCGTCCTTGGTCGTCTCGGCCAGCAGGGTCACCTTGCCGCCGCGGTCCACCGACAGCAGGCCACGATAGGCGTCGGCGACGTAAAGCGTGCCGCTGTCGTCAAATTCGATCCCAAGGGGGCGGCCCTCGGTCTGCGCAAAGACGGTGATGGCCCCGTTCTCTTCGATCCGCAGGATTTCACCATCATGGGTGGCGACATGTACCAGCCCGTCCGGGCCGATATCGGCATCCTCCGGCCCGCTGCGGCCCTCAAGCTCGACGATCTTCAATGCGGTCAAACGGTCGTTGACCGCGAAATCACCGGTGTAGCCCTGATCGGGCGGGGCCTCCCACGCGACGGGGGCGACGGATACGGGCCAGAACGCGAGGTAGGCAAGCAAGGCCAGCAGGGCGATGCCCAGTAGTGTAAATAGTTTTTTCATCGGTGATCTCCTCCCCAGAGTTCGCGTCGAAGTAGTGGTGCACAGCGTAGGGTTGCCGATCCCTCTGGCAGGTGCAAGAGGCTACGCCGCGCGATTTATGTCAGCCGCTCTGGCCCGCGCCGAGGTCGCATCCCCCGCAGTGGTGACCACCGCGAGGGGGTGCTCCTTAGCTCTCTACCTCGAAGGTCAGCCCTGCATTGGCTGTGAGCCGGTCAATGATCGCACCACCAAAGGCAGGGGCCGCCGTCAGCACGCCGCCGGGGGTGTCGGCGGCTTCCTCGATCAGACAAAGCGCCGCTTCGGTCAGCATTTTGGAGGTGGAGCCATAGCCCGGATCGCGGTCGCCCTTGACGCCAACGGTCAGCCGCTCTTTGTCAGCGGAGGTGCCGGTGAACATCAGGTCATAGCTGCCGTTGTCGCGTTCTTCTTTCGACGGGCCTTCGCCGGGTTTGATATCATCGTCGCCCATCGGGTTGGACTTGGCGATGCTCTTGGCGATCGCCTCGCCTTTTTCGCCCTTGCCGGTGAACATCATTTCTTCATAGGTGAAATCCGTGCCATAGGGGTGGCCCATCAGCATGTTGGACCGGTGCACGTTCTTGGTATTGATCGACGCCATCACGAAAGGGGCGACCCAGATGCCGAAATCAGGGTCTTCGTAGGGCTTGTTGCCGTAAGGCTGTGTCGGCCCCTCGAACCCCGGTGTCAGCGCGAAGGACGAGACCAGACGTTTCATCACATCAGGATCCCCCATGGCCAGCTTCATCGTCTCTTTGCCCGACGCCGCCGTCCCGCCAGAAAACGTGCGCTTCATCCCGCGCACGCGTCCTTTGACGTCTTTCAGCGGCGCGCCAAAGCGTTTTTGTGCCTCTTGCTGCAGGAAATAGACGCCCATATCGAAGGGGATGCTGTCAAAGCCGCAGGAATGTACGATCCGGGCCCCGCTGGCCTTGGCGGCATCGTTGTACTTTTCGATCATGTCCCACATGAAGGGCGGCTCGCCCGACAGATCGACGTAATCGGTGCCCGCCTTGACACAGGCTGCGACCAGCGGCTCGCCATACAGCAGATAGGGGCCGACCGTGGTGATGATAACCCGCGCCCGCGCGACCATCGCGTCAAGCGAGGCAGGGTCAGAGGCATCGGCCTCGATCAGGGGGGTATCGGCGGGTAGGCCCATCTCGTCGCGCACCTGCGCCAGCTTGGACGCGCTGCGCCCTGCCATCGCCCAAGGACGGTCCGGATAGGTCGCGTGGATGTATTCCGCGACCAGCCGTCCCGTAAACCCCGTTGCGCCGTAGATGATGATATCGAATTCTGCCATGTGCCGTTCCTCCCCGATTGGTTGCATGTCTTTGCGCCGACTATGGGACAGCGCAGAGGGTATTGACCATTGCCGAGTTTCAGAACGCTGCGTCGGGGGGCAAAAGAAACGGGCCGCAGCAGATGCTACGGCCCGTCTCGAATTCAGGTAAGATGCGTCCGGATCACTCTGCCGGGAGCTTCCATGCGTCGCGGTCGATATCCAGATCGGCATAATCGTCCGGGTTCAGCACGGGGCGCTCGACGCCTGCCTTCAACTGACGACGGAAGTCGCGCAGCAGGCGCATGGCCACGGGGAAGAGCATCATGATCGCCAGCAAGTTGACCAACGCCAGGATACCCATCATCGGATCCGAGAAGAAGAACACCGCAGTCGCCGCCGGTGCTGTCGCACCCAGGAAGACAATCGCGATGATCGCGATCCGCAGACCGAGGATGCCCAAGGGGCTCTTGGTCAGTACCGTCATCGCGTTTTCACCCAGATAGTAGTTGTAGATGATCGACGAGAACGAGAAGAGCAGGATCGCGCCGCTCAGGAAATACTGCACCCATGTGCCCAGATGTGACACCATGCTTTGCTGTGTCAGCGCCACGCCGTCGATGCCTTCGGCACCGGGGACATAGACATCCCCCAGCAGGATCACGAAAGCCGTGCACGAGCAGATGATGATCGTGTCGATAAAGACTGAAAACGACTGCGTGATGCCTTGGCTGATGGGGTGACGTACCTCGGCGGTGGCCGCGACGTTCGGGGCAGAGCCCAGACCCGCCTCGTTCGAGAACAGACCGCGCCGCAGGCCTTGCGCAACCGCAGCACCCATACCGCCACCAACGGCTTCTTGCAGGCCGAAGGCATTGGTCACGATGTCATAGATCACGCCGGGCAGGCTGGTGATGTTGAGCAGGATCACGATCAGCGCCATTGCCAGATAGCCGATGGCCATGATCGGCACGACAACGTCCGACACTTTGGCAATGCGGTGGATGCCACCAAAGATGATAAAGCCCGAGATGGCCGCCAGCGCGATACCGGTCCACAGACGGTCAATGCCAAAGCTGTCCTGCATCGACCCCGCAACCGTGTTGCCCTGGAACGCGTTGAAGCCCAGACCGAAGGCCGCAATCAGGCAGATCGCATAGACCACCGCCAGCCAGCGGTATTCCTTGCCCAACCCGTGGATGATGGCCGCTGCAGGGCCGCCGCGGTAGCTGTGCTCTCCGACTTTGCGCTTGAACAGCTGTGCCAGTGAACATTCGACAAGGCTCGTGGCCATACCGACCAACGCGATGGCCCACATCCAGAAGACCGCACCCGGGCCGCCAAGGGTGATCGCAACCGCGACGCCCGCGATGTTGCCGCCGCCGACACGTCCACCGACCGACACCAGCAAGGCTTCGCGCGCTGAAATCTGGTTGGAATCATCCGCGTTGTTCTTGTTCGACAGCACGCGGAACATGCGCCCAAAGTATTCGATCTGCACAAAACCGGTCGCGATTGTGATGAAGATACCGAAAATGACGAGGATCGGGATCAGCGACCATCCCCAAGTGAAGTCTCCGATCCAGCCGAAGAGCGTTTGTAGAAATTCCATATAAATGTCCCTTTGTTTTGCCGCGTTTTACGGTGTTCTTGGCCAAAGCGTAAAGCCGAATGACGCAGCGCGAAGCACGCAGCCCCGGTGCGACGTCTAGTGCGTTGATCCTTATACAGGTTATTTCGCAATTCAACTCTAGCGGGTTGGCTCTTCGCGCGTTATTCGGCCATTTCTCCGCATTGATCCGCAGCCAGATAGGCGTGTTGCGCGTCAAACTGCGCAAAGCAGCTCAGCGCGAGGTGGATTTTGACGAAGGCCGCCTCGGCTGTCATCTGGCCGCCGTCGACCACCCCGCTGTCGCGCAGCGCCTTGCCCGCGGCGTAGGTGCCGATCTGCATGCCGCCCTCGGCGCATTGGCTGACGGCCACCACGGGAACGCCCTTGCCTTGCGCTTTGCGCAAGGCGGCACGCAGGGCGGGGCTGTCGGGAACCGTGCCCGCGCCAAAGCAGCGCAGAACGATCCCGTCGCAGGTGGTCGCCGCATGATCCAGCAGGGCGGCGCTGAAACCGGGGGTGACGGTCAGAAGGGCAACCTCGTGGGCACGCAGGGGGCTGAGCTGCGGGTCGGGGGCGGTGGCACGCGGTGCCCTGTCGGTTGGCGCGGCGGTAAAGGCGTCCAGCGCCTGCGAATGGGCCTTGCGCACCCGCCCGCCATGCAGCCGTTTGCCGCCGAATTGCACCCAGACCCCCGCCGGTGCGGTACGCGCTGCGGCAAGCGCATCGATCAGATTGGCCGTGCCGTCCGTGTCAGCCACAGTCAGTGGTTGCATCGCGCCGGTCACGATCACAGGCTGCGCCAGACCGGGCAGCGCAAGGCACAGGGCGGCGGCCGTATAGGCCAGCGTATCCGTCCCGTGGGTCACGACGAAGCCGTCAAAGCGGCCTCGATGCTGATGGATGGTCTGCGCGATGCGCGCCCAATCCTGCGCCGTGGCGAGCGCGGAATCGATCAGCGGATCAAGGCGCAGCACCTCGACCTCTCCGGTGATCTTGCCGCTGGCCACCAGCGCCGCGACCGCATCTTCGACCACCCCGTCGCGAGGGGCAAAACCGTCAGGGGTCTGGGCCATGCCAATCGTGCCGCCCGTGTGGATCAAGAGTGTCGCCATGCTGCGCCCTTTGTGTTGATTGCCGCCCAATATGCCCCGTCCGGAGCCCTTCTAAAACTGCCGCAGGCGGACCAGAAGCGCCCGTCGCTGTCAAGCCTGCTGACCGTCGGCGCATGGGGCCAAAGCCGCCAAGACGTGACATCCGGCTTGACGGGCAGGGTGCGGCGGCGCGTATATACGCCCGACACGACCGGAAGGCCCCCTGATGCGCACACCGACCCGCCGCCACTTTATCGCCCTTGCCAGTGCGGGTGCCGTCGCCGGATGTGGCGGGCAGGGCGGGTTCTCTGTCGTTGATCCGGACCACGCCAGCGCAGGTGCAGGGGCGGATGTGGGCGCGGGCGTGCAGCAGCTGCTCGTTGCGACCACACGCACCGCCGATCCCGCGCCGATCGCCTATGGGGCGGGGCGGGCCAAAACGCTGGATTTCGCGCGGCTTGCCATCTCGATCCCGCCGAACCACAAGGTCGGGCAGATCGAACGCAGCCGCGGATCGCGGGCCGACCCCGCACGCCATTTCGCCCTCACCGGGGCAGAGACCTTGCCGGATCTGGAGGCGCTGGTCTTTGCCGCCCGCGCCGCATCGACACCGGGGCAAGAGGCGGTGGTCTTTGTGCATGGCTATAACAACGGCTTTGCCAAAGCCGCGTACCGTCATGCGCAGGTGGCCTGGGACTATGAATTGAAGGGGCCGCAGATCCACTTTTCGTGGTCGTCAGCAGCCAACCCGTTCGAATATACCTATGACCGCGACAGCGTGCTGATCGCCCGCGATGCGCTGGCGACATTGCTGCGGCGCCTGCTGCGCGAGGACGGGCTGCGCGTGTCGCTGGTGGGGCATTCGATGGGCGGGCTGCTGATCATGGAGACGTTGCGCCAGATCGCGCTGAGCGGGGACCGCGCCTTGCTGGACCGTTTGTCTGCGACGACGCTGATCTCGCCCGATATCGATATGGATCTGTTCCGCGCGCAGGCCCATGCGCTTGGCCATTTGCCGCAGCCCTTTACCGTGGCGATTGCACAGAACGACCGGCTGCTGCGCCTGTCGTCGGGCTTGTCAGGGGGGGCTGCCCGTCTGGGATCGGTAGAGGATCTGGACCAGCTTGAAGGGCTTGGCGTCTTCGTGGTGGATATGACGGGCATCGCCGACACGGGCAGCAATCACTTCCTGCCGGGCACCTCTGCCTCTGCCATCGCGCTGATAAAGGGGTTGCGAGACGCCGATGCGCTGGCCCCGCAATCTCTGTCGGTCGGTCCGGTGAGCATCAAACTCGGCGGGTAGCCGCGTCGCCGTCCAGGCCCGCCGCTGAAATTGCCGCCCGAAGCGCTGTGCTAAAGCGCGCCATCATCCTGCCATCCTCTGCCAAGTTGCGGCGCAGGGATCGGGGCAGTTCCAACTGCACGCCCGCGCCGCTGCGGGTGCGGTTGCAGATGTTGCTGGGATGCACGCCGGGCAGGGCCGTATTCAGCGCGGCCCCGAACCCCGCCGCGCGCAATGCGTCGCCTACAGCATCCCGCAGGGTTTCGTCACGCCCGCCCAGCCAGACCGTGTCGGTGCCATCATCCTTGCGCCCGTGAATGGCGATCGACGTGTCCGCCCCTGCCACCAGTGCCAGCGCCCGAGGATCATCAAACCGATGCGAGGTGATGTGGTAATCGCCATGCGCCCCGGCGCGCAGCGCTTCGAACAGATAGAACGACAGATCATCCCCGGCGACAGCCCGTGCGATGCTTGCCGTTTCCGGTTCGATCGTCCCCCCGTGGGGCGCAAGGATCGCGACGCGCGTGCCGCGATCCTGCACGGTGATACGGTAGTCCTTGTCGTGATCATGCGCCGCGGCGAGCGTGGCGAAATCGGGGTAGCGGTCGGCCATAGTTTAGACGTCCAGCTTGGTGATCGTTTTGCTGATCTTGCCGCCGACGCGACGCAGGCTCACCATCTCTCCGAAGCGGATGTGCAGCCAGTCTGACCCATCCTCGGTCAACGGTTCAGACGCGAAAATGGCCGAAGTCGCTTCGCCCTCGGGGCTGGCATCAACCTTGTAGCTGTCGGCGTAGTCCTCGAAATTCTCGCCCATCAACAGGTACATCGGTTCAAGCAGCATCGACAGGGCGTAGTCATCGGTGCCGGGGCCGGCTTTGCGCAGTTCTTTCCAGTCGCCTTCGGGCGCGGTTTCGCCCTTGTGCCCGGCCCCATAGTTCACGCCGATGATCCGGTCGGTGGACACCAGCGCGATCTTCAACTTGGTCAGGGCGACCAGATCCAGTTTGCGCATCGCCTGCAATACGGCATCAAGCAGCTTCTCGAACGCTGCCTGCACGTCGTCATCGCTATCGCCCTCCAGCAGGGACAGCAGCAGCACGTAGAAGAATTCCGTGTCTGTCGTGCCTTTCATCTGCCGTAGGAAATCGTCTTTGCACAGGGGCAGCAATTCGCGCTGCAGCAGCCGCCAATGGGGCAGGGCTCCGTTTTGCGCGATGATCCATGGGGTGCCCTTGAACGAGAACGGGTGGCAGTTCTCGTCCGCCAGCACGTTGCGGGCGTCATAGGCCGCAGCGCGGACATGGGCGAGCATGGTGCTGGCCTGCAAGCTGGGGATGATGCCGGGGGCGTTGTCATCGTGGAACGCGGCCATGGGGCGGTGATACAGCAGCGGTTCCTCGGGCTTCAGCAAATGCGCGCTCCATAATCCGAAGCCCCAACCAGCCAGCTGCAGGCTCGGGTGCAGTTCGGGGTCAAGGCTTTGGTTGATCAGACTGTTTTCCGGCTTGATCAGCAGGCTTTCAAGCGGGATTTCAGGCCCGATATAGGCGAGAACGCGGCACATAGCTTTCCTATCACATCAAGGGTCGATCACGGGCACCACCTAGCGGCGGCATCCCGTATCATTCTGTCAGCTCAGGTAGGGCGGCGCGGGCCAAAGGCCAGATCAGCGGATCAGAGGGGGCGGACACCTGCGCATGTGGCAGGGGCGTCCGGCATATGCAGACGGTCGCGGGTCAGCGTGTTGCGCTCACAGCGCGATAGGTGCTGTTTTGCGGCATCCGTATCGCCACTGAACCGCTGCAAGGCGCGCTGCCACGCCCGCAGGGCAGAGCGTGCGGACCAAGGCAATGCCGCTTGGGCCAGCCAGCCGCGCAGTTCCGGCGGCAAGCGGTCATAGGCGGCCATCGGGTCTTGTGTGCGGCGGCGTGCGGCAAGGCTGCTGCGGCAGTTGGGCTGGCGAGGGGTGGTTTTCGGCATGGTAAGTCTGTCGCTGGAAGCAAGGGGTGCGCCGCCACCGTCAAGGCAGGCAGCGGCGCAGGATGTCAGTGCGCCTGCATCTCGGCAGAGATGTCGGCGGGGCTTAGGGCCGCGGGGTAATATGTCGGCCAGTTGGTGACCTCTTTCAGCAGGGCCGCGCGATCATCCCCCCAATAAAGGTGATAGTGGTCTGCCTTAGCGGGCGCGATCTTGTGGTCACTGAACTGGAAGAACATCGGAGCCTCGGCGTCACCGCTGACCTTTTCAAAGATATAGCGCACACCGCGATTGCCCTTTTCATAGGTCAACACCTCGAAGCCGTCGCTTTCATACCGCCCCTGCACCGATGTCTCGCCCGTGTAGAAGGTTGCGGTATCGCCCGAGAATACGATCCGGTCGACATCGGTGGCATAGCCGGTGGCGTAATAGGCTTTGTATGCCTCGGCGGTTTTGTCACCCTTGGCCGCCTTATGCGCCATCACCGCGTCCAGATCACCGCTTTGCAACAGCGGGTAGACGGACTGCCAGTCGCCCTCCCAGTCGGCCAGAGGGCGCGGTTTGATCTGCGCATCGTCGAAGTAGCCTTTGTAGATGTCGTCGTCGCCGTGGTCGTGCTTGTGATCATGGTCGTGATCGTGGCTGTGATCATGGGCTTCGTGGTCATGCGCCTTGTCTTTGGCGTGATCCGCAAGGGCGGGCAGAGCTGTGGCGGCAAGAGAGGTCGCGGCCAGAGCGGAAAGAAATGCGGTGTGGATGCGGGTCATCATGGGCTCCATTCAGGATCGGTAGAGAAGTGATTCGTTATGTTATAACGTAACCATTTCTCTACAAGCAAGCCACGCGGAGAGCAATGATCAGAATTCTTGATTAAATCAGTCAAGGCGGTAAGGTCGGGACACGATTGCCGGTAGGGAACTCGAAAAAGGGCCGCGCAGTCGCTCTGGGAGGAGAACAAAATGAAGACTAATAATACTATTAATCGACGTTCGTTTTTGACCAAATCGGCCGTCGCTGGCGGGGCTGCGGCTGGCAGCATGCTGGCGGCTCCGGCGGTTCTGGCGCAAGCGCCATTGGTGATCAAAATGCAAACGTCATGGAATGACGCAAACATCTGGCAGGACTTCGCACGCGACTATGCCACCCGCGTCGAAGAAATGTCGGGCGGGCGCGTCAAGGTCGATGTGCTGCCTGCGGGCGCGGTTGTTGCGGCGTTCCAGGTGCTGGACGCTGTGAACGACGGCTTGATCGATGCTGCGCATTCGGTGCCTGTCTATTGGTACGGCAAGAACAAGGCCGCGTCGCTGTTCGGCACAGGTCCGGTTTTCGGCGGCTCCGCAACGACGATGCTGTCGTGGTTCTACGAAGGCGGCGGGCAAGAGCTGTATAACGAGCTGACACAGGACATCATGGGCCTCGACGTGGTCGGCTATATGGGCTTTCCGATGTTTGCGCAGCCCTTTGGCTGGTTCAAGGAAGAGGTGAATTCGGTCGAGGATCTGCAAGGGTTCAAGTATCGCACCGTGGGTCTGGCGGCCGATCTGATGGCCAAGCTGGGCATGTCCGTCGCTCAGCTGCCGGGCGGCGAAATCGTGCCCGCGATGGAGCGTGGCGTGATCGACGCTTTCGAGTTCAACAACCCCTCGTCGGACAAGGACTTTGGCGCGCAGGACGTGGCCAAGAACTACTATCTGTCGTCCTATCACCAGGCGTCGGAAAGCTTCGAGTTCCTGTTCTCGCGGACCTTCCTTGAGGATTTGGACCCGGACCTGCAGGCGATCCTGAAATATGCTGTCGAAGCGGCCTCTACCGCGAACACAGCCAAGGCGATGAACCGCTATTCCGCGGATCTTCAGTTCTTGCAGAATGAAGCAGGGGTTACCGTGCGTCGCACCTCGAAAGAGATTCTAGACGCACAGCTGAAGGCATGGGACGAACTGATCCCCGAGCTGGAAGCCGATCCGTTCATGAAAAAGACCCTCGACAGCCAGCGCGAGTGGGTCAGCCGTGTGTCGTATTACGAGCTGATGAACTCGCCCGACTACGGTCTGGCCTACGAGCATTACTTCCCTGGCAAGATCAAGCTCTGATCCCGCTGACAGGTAAAGTACAGAACCCCGGCACCTTTGTGTGCCGGGGTTTCAGACGAGGCATGGGGACATCATGATTTCATTTATACGGTTCGCCGACAGCCTGTCGGCATGGTTTGGCAAGTCATTCGCGTGGCTGATCCTGCTGATGTCCATCGGCACGGGCTACGAGGTTTTCGTACGCTATGTGCTTAACAGCCCGACGGCCTGGGCGCTGGACGTTTCCTTTATCATGTACGGCACGCTGTTCATGATGGGCGGGGCCTATACGCTGTCGCGTGGCGGGCATGTGCGGGGCGATTTCCTGTACCGGCTGCTGCAACCCAAGACCCAGGGCAAGATCGATATCGTGCTGTATATCGTCTTCTTTTTCCCCGGTGTGCTGGCCCTGATCCTGTCCGGCTGGAAATACGCTGCGCGGTCCTGGCAATACGGAGAGGTCTCCGTCAACAGTCCCGCGGGTGTGCCGATCTATCAGTTCAAAGCGGTGATCGTGGCGGCGGGCATATTGCTGTTTATCCAGGGGATCGCGCAGGTATGCCGCTGCATTATCGCGATCCGGGACAATTACTGGCTTGAAGCGGACGAAGACGTTTTCGAGACCGAAGACCTTTTGATCCAGAAGGCCAACATGGCCGAGAAAGACCATATCACATGACCGATCCGCAAATCGCCCTGATGATGCTTGGGCTGTTCATCATCTTTGTCTTCCTGGGCTTCCCGATCGCCTTTACCCTGATGGCCATGGGCATCGGCTTTGGCTACTACGCCTATTTCGACGCGCGCCGCATGTGGCGCGGTTTTGACCGGCTGGATGAAACCGCCGGACAATGGGAGCAATGGTCGAGTTGGATAGAGGGATTCTATAACAACCGAATATTTGACCTCTTCGTGAACCAGACCTTTACCGTGATGTCGAACGAGGTGCTGACGGCTGTGCCCTTGTTCCTGTTCATGGGCTATATCGTCGAACGCTCCAACATCGTGGACCGTTTGTTCACCACGCTGAACATCGCGTCCAAGAATGTCCCCGGATCGATGGGGGTGGCGGCGCTGATCACCTGCGCGCTGTTTGCCACGGCGACAGGGATCGTGGGCGCGGTTGTGACCTTGATGGGCCTGCTGGCGCTGCCGGCGATGTTGAAAGCGCGCTATGACCCGTCCTTCGCGGCGGGCATCATCTGTGCGGGCGGCACCCTGGGGATCCTGATCCCGCCGTCGATCATGCTGATCGTCTATGCGGCGGCGACCAACGTGTCGATCGTGCGTCTCTATGCGGCTGCGCTGCTGCCGGGGCTGACGCTGGTGGGGCTGTATCTGGTCTATATCGTCGGGCGGTCTTTGCTGCAGCCATCGTCGGCACCAAAGCCTACGGCGGATGAGGTGCCGGACATGCCGATGGGCAAGCTGGTGATGATGATCATCACCTCTTTCGTGCCGCTGGCTTTCCTGATCTTTGCGGTGCTCGGGTCGATCCTTTTCGGTCTCGCCACCCCGACAGAGGCGGCGTCCATCGGTGCATTGGGCGGTATCTTCCTTGCCTTTATCTACCGCGCGATGACATGGCAGCGTTTGCGTGAAAGCGTCTATCTCACCGTGCGCACCACGGCGATGGTCTGCTGGCTGTTCGTCGGCTCCTACACCTTCTCTGCCGTGTTCTCCTATCTCGGGGGGGAGCATGTGATCTCGGAGTTCGTGCAATCCATGAACCTGTCGCCGATCCAGTTCCTGATCATGGCGCAGCTCATCATCTTCCTGCTGGGCTGGCCGCTGGAATGGTCCGAGATCATCATCATCTTCGTGCCGATCTTCCTGCCGCTGCTCGCGGTGTTCGAGATTGATCCGCTGTTCTTCGGTATCCTCGTGGCGCTGAACCTGCAGACCAGTTTCCTGACCCCGCCGATGGCGATGTCGGCCTATTACCTCAAAGGCATCGCGCCGCCGTCGCTCCTGCTGACGCAGATCTTCAAGGGGGTCATGCCGTTCCTCTTCTGCGTGATCCTGTCGATGGTGCTGATGTATGTCTTCCCGCAGATCGTCTTCTATTTGCCGGATCTGTTTTATGGACGGTAATCGGATGACGGGTCACGGGGTGGACGGCACCCCCAGCGTGACGCTGCTGCGCGACAGGCTGGCGTCCGGCGCGCTGGATGCGCTGGCGCTGGTCGACAGCTATATCAAGCGGATCGAGGCGCGCGAGCCGCAGGTGGGTGCTTGGGCGTGGTTCGATCCCGAATTCGCGCGTGCACAGGCCCGCACGCTGGATGCGCATCGCCGGGCAGGGCGTCCCTTGGGGCGGCTTCACGGGTTGCCGGTCGCGCTGAAGGACGTGATCGACACACAACGTATCCCCACGGAAAACGGCTGCGTTCAGGATGCGGGGCGCGTGCCCCTGCGCGACGCCTTTGTGGTAGAGAGGCTGCGCAAGGAAGGAGCGATCCTGATGGGCAAGACGGTCACGACCGAGCTTGCCTTCATGCAGCCCGGCAAGACCGCGAACCCGCATAATCTGGCGCATACGCCCGGCGGATCGTCGCAAGGCTCTGCCGCGGCGGTGGCGGACGGGATGGTGCCGCTTGCCATCGGCACCCAGACCGGCGGGTCGGTGATCCGACCGGCGTCCTTCTGCGGGGTGACCGGATATAAACCCACCTTCGGCGCGATCCCGCGGCGGGGGGTGCTGACGCAATCGCCCTCGCTTGATACGATCGGGGTCTTTGCCAGCGATCCCGCAGGGGCAGCACTTCTGGCCGAGGTGCTTTTCGGGCAGGATGACGAAGACAACGCGACCACGCTTTGTGCTGCGCCCGCCTTGCATGCGGCGGCGACTTCGGCCCCGCCGCTGCCGCTCGTGTTCGGTTTCATCCGCCCGCCGGGATGGGAGGATGCGGAGCCGCAACTGCATGACGCCTTTGCCGAGCTGCTGGACGCGCTTGGCGATCAGGCGTTCGAGCTTCCGTTGCCCGCGGTGTTCGACACGGCAGCAGACCAGCGCAAGCTGATCAATCTGGCCGAGATGTCCTATCACTACTACCCCTATTGGCACCGGGGCGCGGACACGCTGGGGCCGATCACCCGCGACGCGATAGAGCAAGGCAACGCCGTGCCCGCCCGCGATTACCTGTCTGCCCGCGACATGCCCAAGGTGCTGAACGCCGCGCTGGACGAGATGTTCACCCGCTGCGATGTGATCCTGTGCCCCTCGGCCCCCGGTCCGGCACCCAAAGGGTTGGAAACCACGGGCGATCCGGTGTTCAACGGGCTGTGGACCTTCTGCGGCACGCCCTGCATCAACCTGCCGCTTTTCACCTCGACGGAAGGGCTGCCCATGGGCGTCCAACTGGTCGGCGCACGCCACAATGACGCGCGGTTGCTGCGCACGGCACAATGGCTGACCGACTGGGCCGCCGGTGCCTCTGCATAAAGGATATCTGATATGAACCGACTTCTCGCATTTTTGGCGTTTGCGACCATCACCACCTTTTTGCTGATACTGGCTGTCAAGGTGCCCAGCCCCGATCTTGTGATCATCGTGGCGATCACGCTGGCGTTCATCGCCTTTGATCTGTTCACCTCCAGTCGCAACAAGAAAGACTAGCCGATGTCCAAGCCCGTGATCTGGATCACCCGCACCCTGTCGAATGCCACGCTGGAACGCGCCCGCCGCGACTACGAGGTGATCTGGGATGCCGCCGACACCCCCGGCAGCGCCGAGGATATCATCAAGATGAGCGCATCCGTCGACGGGATCATCCCGTGCCACTCCGAACATTTCAGCGCAGATGTGGTGGCGCAGCTCGACCCGCGGCTGAAAATCGTCGCGAACCATTCGGTCGGGGTGGATCATTGCGATCTGGACGCGCTGCGCGGCAAGGGGATCGTCGTGACCAATACGCCCGATGTGCTGTCGGATGCCACGGCAGAGCTGGCGATGATGCTGATGCTGGGGGCTGCGCGCAATGCGGTCGCGGGGGACCGGACTGTGCGGTCCGGCACATGGGATTTCTGGTCGCCGGCCTTTCTGGTGGGCAAACAGCTGACCGGTGCGCGGCTGGGGATCGTGGGGATGGGCGGTGTGGGCCGTGCCTTTGCCCGCAAGGCGCGCGGCTTCGATATGGAGATCCACTATCACAACCGCAGCCGTCTTTCGCCCGAGGATGAAGCGGGCGCGATCTATCACGAGACACTGGAAAGCCTGCTGGCCGTGTCCGACTTCCTGTCGCTCCATTGCCCCGCGACGCCCGATACGGTCGGGCTCATGAACGCCGACCGTTTGGCGAAGCTGCCCAAAGGGGCAGTGCTGGTCAACACGGCCCGCGGCAATCTGATCGACGAGGCCGCTTTGGTCGACGCTCTGGATGCGGGGCATATCGGGGCGGCGGGGCTGGATTGCTTTGTCACCGAACCCGGGGACAATCCGGCCTTCGCGTCCTATGACAACGTGATGATGATGCCCCATGTGGGCAGCGCCACGGTGCAGACACGCGATGCGATGGGGTTCAAGGCGCTGGACAATCTTGACGCGTTCTTCCGTGGAGAGTCCCCGCCGAACGCGCTCTAGTCTAGAAAGGGTCCGAAGAACTCAATGCGGACCTACGCTGAAAAATATCGTATACGATTTACAAGATCGTATGTATTTGACATGATGTGTTTCGAAAGGGGCGCATCATGACACTTCGGCAATCGAAATCGGACATTCTATTCGACCGGCTTCGCCACGATATCCTGACGCTGGATCTGCCACCGGGCATGGCGCTGCGCCTACCGGCCCTGTCGGAACGCTATGCCATTGGCCTGACGCCGCTGCGTGAATGTCTGAACCGGCTGGCGGCTGAACAGCTTGTCGTGCCCGAGCATAACAAGGGTTTTTGCGTCACCCCGTTGACCCGTGCCGATCTTCTGGACCTGGAACGCAGCCGCGATGCCATCGAAGGCGCGATGCTGGCCCATTCCGTCAGCCACGCCGATGACGCGTGGGAGGCAGGGGTGATCGGTGCCTATCACCACCTGTCGCAAACGCCCGTGCCCTCGGTGATCCATAATGACGAGGCACTGGCCCAATGGACACGGCGGCATCTGGCCTTTCATCAGGCATTGGTGGCGGGGGCGCGGTCTGATTGGATGGCGCGGTTTGCAGGGCAGTTGCAGGACCAGTTGGGGCGCTACCACCGTTTTATTCAGGCGGGCCTGCGCGATCTGACCCAAAGCGCGCGCCCGCTTGCGGCCAAAGCGGCAGAGGTATTCTCTGCCGGTATGGCGCTAGAGCCGCATCGCGCGCTCTATCAGGCGGCACTTGATCATGATCCGGCGGCGGCGCTTGCGGCCTTTCGCCATCACACCGGCCTGAGCATCGCCGCGTTCGAGGAGCTTTCGACGCTGATGCCGGCCCATTCGCCCTTTGCAAGAACCCTCGGCCCCCAATCGGAGACCCCCGCATGACCGGCTACAACCCCGCTGACGAAGGGGCGCAAATGTCCTTCGCCAAGGATATGTCCTATACCGATTACCTGTCGCTCGACCCGATCCTCGGGGCGCAGAATTGCAAATCCGACGCGCATGACGAGATGCTGTTCATCATCCAGCATCAAACGTCAGAGCTATGGATGCGCCTGTGCCTGCACGAACTGTCGTCGGCGCGCACCCATCTCGCGGCGGGTGATTTTGCGCCGGCGATGAAGATGCTGACCCGTGTGGCGCGCATTTTTGAACAGCTCAACAGCGCGTGGGATGTGCTGCGCACGATGACTCCCAGTGAATACAGCGATTTCCGCGACGACCTTGGCGCGTCCTCGGGGTTTCAGTCGCATCAATACCGGCTGATCGAGTTCATCCTCGGCAACCGCAACCGCGCGATGATGAAAGTGCATGAACACCGCCCCGAACTGCACCAGATGCTGACGCAGGAACTGGGTACAAAATCGCTCTACCATGTGGCGCTTGATCTGCTGGCAGAGGCAACGGGGCAAACCTTTGACCCGCAAGCCTATGCGATGGACACGCCTCATGCGGCGGATGACACGGTGATGCAGGCATGGGTGCGCGTCTATCAAGACCCGCGCGCCCATTGGCAGCTGTACGAGCTGGCCGAAAAGCTCGTCGATCTCGAAGATTATTTCCGCCGCTGGCGTTTCAACCATGTGACCACGGTGGAACGCATTATCGGCTTCAAACGCGGCACGGGCGGCACGTCGGGGGTGAAATACCTGCGCCGGATGCTCGAGGTCGAACTTTTCCCCGAACTCTGGAACGTACGAGGTGCCCTGTGACCCGATTGCCGATGAAAGACCGCTTTTCCCTGCCCGAGGGCATGATCTACCTTGATGGAAACTCGCTTGGGCCGCTGCCTGTGGGGACGGCCGAAAAGGTGCAGGACGTGGTGCAGGCGCAATGGGGCGCGCATCTGATCAAGGGCTGGAACCTTGACGGCTGGATGGCGCAGCCCACACGGGTCGGCAACCGTATTGCCCGCCTGATCGGCGCGCCCGAGGGCACGATCACCATGGGCGACACGCTGTCGGTCAAAGTGTTTCAGGCCCTGTCTGCCGCTCTCAAGATGCGCCCCGACCGGCGGGTGATCCTGTCGGACAGCGGCAACTTCCCGTCGGACCTGTATATGGCCGAGGGGCTGATCCAGCAGTTGGGGCAAGGCTACGAGCTGCGCATTGTCGCCCCCGAGGATGTCGCCAGCGCCATGACCGATGACGTGGCTGTCGCGATGATCACCCAAGTCGACTACCGCACGGGCCGCATGCATGACATGGCGCAAGTGACCGCGGCGGCCCATGGGGCAGGGGCGGTGATGCTGTGGGATCTGGCCCATAGCGCAGGCGCGGTGCCCGTCGATGTGGCTGGCTGCAACGCGGAATTCGCCGTCGGCTGCACCTATAAATACCTCAACGGCGGGCCGGGGGCCCCTGCGTTCATCTATGCGCGCCCCGATATCGTCGCGGACATCCAGCCCGCTTTGGCCGGATGGCTGGGGCATGATGCGCCCTTCGCCTTCGAGGCCGGATACCGCCCCGCTGCGGGCATCGAGCGCATGCGCGTCGGCACGCCCCCCGTGATCCAGATGACCGCGCTGGAGCATGCGCTTGGGCTTTGGGACGAGGTGGATATGGCCGAGCTGCGCGAGAGGTCTGTCGCGCTCAGTGAGCTGTTCATCGCGCTGGTCGCAGAAAAATGCCCCGAGCTTGTGCTGGCCAGCCCACGGGATGCAAACCAGCGCGGCAGTCAGGTGTCTTTCGCGTCAAAGAACGGGTATGCGGTGATGCAGGCGTTGATCGCACGGGACGTGATCGGCGATTTCCGCGCGCCTGACATCATGCGCTTTGGCTTCACGCCCTTGTATATCGACGAAGGTGACGTACGTGGCGCGGTCGATATCCTTGCCGACATCCTTGCGACCCGCAGTTGGGACCGGCCCGAGTATCACCAGAAGCGCGACGTGACCTGAAGGGGCAAGCGACATCGGGACACAGCGCGGTGGCGGTGCGTCTTGGTGATGGTGGTCCGCGCGAATGGACGCTATGATCGCGCCATGCTTGATCTTCAGTCG
Organism: Sulfitobacter sp. SK025; assembly: GCF_003352105.1. Classification (NCBI taxonomy): domain Bacteria; kingdom Pseudomonadati; phylum Pseudomonadota; class Alphaproteobacteria; order Rhodobacterales; family Roseobacteraceae; genus Sulfitobacter; species Sulfitobacter sp. SK025. Next base: position 1,310,959 of record NZ_CP025808.1, read on the forward strand.
CGCCCGAAATGCAGTGAATGCCCAATCCGCCACCGCGCCGTTTGCGCGCGCTGTGACGATGATGAACTGCTGATGCTGGAGCAGATCAAGACCTATCGGTCGTTCAAGGCGGGTGATCCGATGCTCTGGCGGGGCGACGGGCTGACCTATGTCGCGTCGGTCGTGTCGGGCGTCGCGAGCCTTGGCAAAACGATGGAGGACGGGCGCACCCAGATGGTCGGGCTGCTTTTCCCGTCGGATTTCATCGGCCGTCCGGGCCGCGCGGCGATTGATTTCGACGTGGTCGCCGTTACCGATGTGACGCTGTGCTGCTTCCAGCGCAAACCCTTCGAGGCGCTGATTGAAACCACGCCGCATATCGCCCAACGGTTGATGGAGATGGCCCTCGATGAACTGGACGCGGCGCGTGACTGGATGCTGTTGCTGGGCCGCAAAACCGCACGCGAAAAGATCGCGACCTTCATTGAAATGCTGGCGCGGCGGCAGCAATTGGCCAATGCGGATACCCCTGGGCAAGAGCTGGTCCTGCCTCTCACACGGTACGAGATCGCCAACTATCTGGGGCTCACGCTTGAAACGGTCAGCCGCCAGCTTGGCGCGATGAAGAAAGAGGGTATCTTGAGCTTTGTCGACCGTCGCCGTTTTCGCGTGGCCGATGTGGACGCGCTGCACGCGGCCTCGGGCGACGACTGCGACTAGGGAAATATTCCCTTTGATTTGATCTGTATCAACGACGCAGGGCGCCCCAAGGCGTTCACTGTCTGCACCTTCATAGGAGAGTGCAGAATGTACAAGAATATCCTGATCCCCGTTGTTTTCGAAACCCCCGAGATCACCCAGACCGCTTTTGATGCGGCGCAGGCGCTGGCGGCACCGGATGCCAGATTGACCCTGCTGCATGTGATAGAGGCAGTGCCGGTCTATGTCGCAGAATACATCCCCACCGACATCGTGACCTCCACGCGCGAGGCGGTACAGGCGCAGCTGGATGCGCTGGCGCTAAGCGTGCCGGGGGCCGCGACAGCGATTGCGGACGGGCGCGCCGGGCCACGGGCGACACGCTGGGCCGAGGAAAACGGGACCGACTGTATCGTGATCGCGTCGCATCAGCCCGCGTTTTCCGACATCCTGCTGGGGTCGGTCGCGCAATATGTGGTGCGTCACGCCAAATGCGCGGTGCATGTGGTCAGATAGGTCGGGGCACCGCCAACGGGCTATTGCAGCCCAAGTATGCCGTCAGCGGTGGCGGCAACGCGAGCGAATGCGGCGCGGTCTTTACGTGCGATCAGCCAGAGGTCGTGAAACCGTCGTTGGGGCAGGGTATGCACCGCCAGCGCGTCGCGGTGCGCAAACCCCTCCACCCCCGACCGCGGCAGGATGGTATAGCCCAGTCCTTGGGCCACGGGCAGGGGGATTTGCCCGATCTGGTTGATAAAACTGCGCAGCCGCAAATGCTCTGCCCCGCGGTAGTCATCAAAGTTGCGCCCGAGAAGATCATCGGCATAGGCATTGCCATCGGGATGCGCGATGAACCCCAAGTCATCAAGCCTCTGCAGGGTCAGATCCGCCGCGTTAAAGGTGGCGGGCAGCACGAGGCAAAGTTCCTCTTGCGACAGGGGCGTGGCCTGAACGCGGGGCATATCGGGCACCGCGGTCACCACGCCCAGATCAAGCGTCCCTGCCAGTATATCCGCCAGAATACGCGTCTGCGGCGCGGCGCTGAGGTGCATTTCCAGCTTCGGGGCCTGCTGCATCCGCGCGATCAGATGCGGATACAGCCGTAACGCAAAGCTGCCAGAACACCCTATCCTGACCGTGCCTGACAACGGATCATCGCGCTGCATCCTTTCGCGCAAGGCGCGCTCCTCTGTCCGGCGGGCACGGCCGATCAACAGCAGCTCTTCTCCGGCGGGGGTGAGGGTAAAGGACTTTCCCTCGCGCAGGATCAACGGCTGGCCGACCTGTTGTTCCAGCTTGCGGATATGCTGCGATACCCCCGGCTGGGTCATGGCCAGCCGGTCTGCGGTGCGGGTGAAATGCCCGATGTCACATAGGGTGGTGAAGGTTTCGAGCCATGAGGCGTTTAGCACGCGGATCATTCCACAAAGTTATCATTTCAATTCCATATGATAATTTTATGTTTGCGCGCGGTCCACCTAAATCACGGGGTATCACAGAACAAAGGATAGACCATGACACCGACACCACGCAGTTTCTCTCATATCGGGCTTTCCGTGCCGGATCTGGACCAAGCCGTAAAATTCTACGTCGACGTGCTGGGGTTCTACGTCATCATGCAACCGACAGAGATTGTCGAAGACGGCAGCGATATCGGGCAGATGTGTACCGATGTCTTTGGCGAAGGCTGGGGCCGCCTGCGTATCGCGCATCTTGCCACGGCAGACCGTATCGGGATCGAGTTGTTTGAATTTGACGGCAACCACGCGCCCGCAGACCCGCTGAATTTCCGCCAGCACGGCACGTTCCATTTCGCCATTCAGGATCCCAACCTCGAAGACCTGCTGGCCAAGATTGTCGCGGCAGGTGGCAAGCAGCGGATGCCGGTGCGCGAATACTTCCCCGATGATAAACCCTATCGCATGGTCTATGTCGAAGACCCCTTTGGCATCGTGTTCGAGCTGTACAGCCACAGCTACGAGCTGACCTATTCCGCCGGTGCCTATAGCTAATCTCAAGTCAGTTCTGCGGGCGAGGGCAGGGCTTTCGCCCGCAGTCATTAGCGCAAGATATGTCAAATAATGCAGGTCGGCGGGAACCCTCCTGCGTGGGAAGGCGGTTTTGTTGTCATAGCAACATCACGAAAGGTCTTCTCATGTCATACTGGCGCTTCTTTGCAATGATCATCACTTCTACCGTGGTGATGTTCGGCTTAATGTATCTGAACACCTACGCAATCGATCACGTGTTCTTTAGCGAAACCCGCAGCTATATGGCGCTGTATATGGGCGCGGTGATGGCGGTCATCATGCTGGCGTTCATGCTGGGGATGTACAGCAACCGTGGGGTGAATATCGCGATTTTTGCAGGCAGCGCGCTGGTTTTTGCGGTGTCGCTGTTTCTGGTGCGCAGCCAGTCCACGGTCGATGATACAGCGTGGATGCGTGCGATGATCCCGCACCATTCCATTGCGATCCTGACGAGCGAGCGTGCCAATATCTCGGACCCGCGGGTGCGCAAGCTGGCGGATGATATCATCGAAGCGCAACGGCTTGAGATCGACGAGATGAAGGCCCTGATCGCGGATCTTGAAGGCGGGCCGGCCGCCACACCGGAAATCGACGGGAAGTGAGGACATAATGACGCAACAGCAGACACAACCGGCACAACTCTACCGTATGGTGATGCCCGACCACACCTGTCCCTACGGTCTGAAATCGAAAGACCTGCTGGAGCGTCAGGGCTTCGAGGTCGAGGATCACCACCTGACAACGCGCGAAGAGACAGACGCGTTCAAGGCGAAACATGATGTCGAAACGACGCCGCAGAGCTTTATCGGCGGGGAACGCATCGGCGGCTATGACGATCTGCGGGTCTATTTTGGCTTGGACAAACCCAAGGATCAGCAATCTGACACGTCGTACCAGCCGGTGATCGCCATCTTCTCGGTCGCCTTTCTGATGGCGCTTGGCCTGTCGTGGTTTGCCTTCGAAAGCATCTTTACCGTGCAGGCGTTCCAGTGGTTTATCTCGATCTCCATGTGTTTCCTCGCCGTGCAGAAATTGCAGGACATCGAGAGTTTCTCGACCATGTTCCTGAACTATGACCTGCTGGCGAAACGCTGGGTGCCCTACGGTAAGATCTACCCGTTCGGAGAGGCCTTTGCAGGCATCGCCATGACCGCAGGGGCGCTGCTGTGGCTGGCAGCACCGATCGCGATCGTGATCGGCGGTATCGGGGCGATCTCGGTGATCAAGGCGGTCTATATCGACAAACGCGAGCTGAAATGCGCCTGCGTGGGCGGCAGTAGCAATGTGCCGCTTGGCTTTGTGTCGCTGACCGAGAACGTGATGATGCTGGGCATGGGGCTTTGGATGCTGGTACGGCTCTTCGGGTAATATTCTGGCACCTGCTCAGCGGGCTTGGTGCCTATTCCTATTGCAAATCCCCCCGCGCCGCATCCGCGGTACGGGGGGATTTTTGTTCGTTTGGGGCGCGGAAAAACCCCCATCCGTGCCTGACCAAAAGGGCCGCCTTAGGGGGCGATCCGCACCTCAAAGGACACAGACCCCGTTGCACCCGGTTCATGTGATCCGGTGCAGTCCCATTGCAGCGCCCCCGCATAGCCCGCCGTATCTGCCCCGGGCGTGGTCATCGTGCAGACCACATCGCCGCCGATGGATACGGGGCTTGGGATGGCGGATGCCAGCTCTGTGTAGGGCGGCGTGCGGTCGTGGATCACGATGTTGGTCGCGGGCAGTTCGCCAGGGTTATCGAGGAAGATGCGATATTCAAGCACATCCCCCGCAGCGGCACCGTTGCTGACGCCTTCGGGCGTGCCTTGGGTCACATTGCGGACCGTCTTGCGCAGTTTCAGCACCCCTTCGGAGGATTCTACCCGCACCAGATCGGTGTTGCGGTCCTGCTCGGTCGCGCCGGTCGCGCCATAGGTCGTGTCGGCGACCACATCAAAGGCGATGGTCGACCCCGGTGCCGCCGCACCCGAGGCGGCGACACGAGCCACCAGACAGATACGCGTGTCAGGGGTCACGGGCAGGGCGGTGGTGATGGGGCTGGTGGCCGTCCCGTCGCAGGCGGCATCCTCGAACAGGGCTACGGAAAAGAGCCCCGGCGCGGTGATCGACTGGATATCGGTGTCAAACACCACAGAGCCTTCTGCATCGGCAAGATACTCATGCCGCAGGGTCACCACCTGTGCCGGACGGATCGCGCTTTGCTGGCTTTCGCTCAGCCGAGCGTCCTCGATCAGGCCGACATCCAGATCAGGATAGGATGTCCCCGCCGCAGGCGTGAAGGTAAAGGTACCATCGCCGCTGGCCGGGTTGACCAGGCTGGGCAGGGCACCGGGGTTTTCGGACACGGTGAGCAAGCCGTTGTCCGGGACCACGGTGATGGTGACGTCATCGGCAAAGCCTTCGGGCAGGGTCAGGCTCCAGCTGCCATCGCTGGCAACCTGCGGCGACCCGATCAACGTGCCGCTGCTATCGGTGATCCGGACTTCCGCCGCACCGGTGTCGGCTTCCGAGGCCCCTTGCAGCGCGTCATAGGCTGTATCGGAACCTGCACCATTGTCGATAAAGACCTTACCAGACAAGCTTGGGCCGGACCCGGCAAAACTCACGCTCACGGCGGCTTCGTCGTCATCGGCAACGCCGTCGCCCAGATCGTCCGTCAGCGGGCCCACCAGCGGATCACTATCGGGATCCGGCAGGTCAGAGCCGATGATCTCGGCCACGTTGGTATGCTCGCCTGTGGCGTTCATCGTCACGCGCACGGTCAGGGTCTCGCTCGCGCCATTGGCCACCTCGCCGACGTCCCATGTACCGGTGTCGGCGTCATAGGTATCGGTGCCATCCGCGGGTGTGGCAGAGACAAGGGTGAACCCGTCGGGGATCAGATCACGGACCCGCACACCGGTGGTACCGTCAGGGCCGTCGTTTGTCACGGTGAGCACGAAATCAAGCTCTGTGCCCGGGCCCGCTTGGGTCACCGGCTGGCCGCTGGTGTCGAACACGCCCTTGGTCAGGGACAGATCCGCCGTCGCCCCGCCGTTCACAAACCCGAAATCAAGGGTGCGCACGCTGCCGGCGGTGATTGATACGCCCGTCTGCGGGTTCACGGTACCGGCCACAAGCCCGGGGGGCATATCGGGATCGGCTGCGTCGACCTCTACGCGGTAGGTCGCTGTGGCAGACAGGTCAGAGAAGAGATAGGTGCCGTTGCTGGCTGTCTCTACGCTGGTCAGGAACGTGTCATCCGCGGTGTCGGCTGTGCCATTGTCGTCGTAAAGGGACACGGTCACGGCGCTGAGCACGGTTTCACCGGGCTGGTAGCTGTCCGAGTAGTTGGTGTCGCGGTAGACGACGCCGGACAGGTCACCTTCGGGCGGCAGCGGGCCAAAGCGCGACGGGCAGGCGGCACCGTCGTTCAGGCCACCCTCGCCGACAGGCACCGTATTGATCAACTGACCCCCGCCAGAGCCGGAGCCCTGAAGTCCCACGTCGGCCTCGTATACCTCGTTTGTGACGTTCTGGTTGATGTACATGCGGCCGTAGAAATCGAACCACACCGCGCCATAGGAACCTGTCCAGGCGGTCGGGCCGAATTCAACCGGCGCGCGGGTGCCTGACGTACCATCCGCAGGGTCGATATAGAACAAACGGTCAGAGGCCTCGTTGACGCCGTACAGCATGCCGTCGTTCGGATTATAGGCGATGTCCGACGGTTCAACCGCAGCCGACAGCGTGATCAGGCCCAGATCAACGGGGGCGGACGGATCGGAAAGATCCAGCAGCTGCAACGCGTTGGCGCCGTTCACACGATAGACCATCACCCCGTTGGGCAGGATGTCGCCCGCGGTGGAGCCCACCGCCGCCGACGCGGGGAGGGTCGAGACGACCTCGTAGTTGCCGGTGGAGTCCAGGCGGATCAGCTCGCGCGTTGCAGCGCGCACCCCGTAGAACAACCCGTCGAGCGCATTATAGCCCCAACCGCCGTCATACTGCACGCCCGCAGGGGCACCGATGTCGGTCGCGGTGATGCTGTACACGCCAGCGCTTTCCGCGAAGCTGAGCCGCTGCAGCTGCGAATCCGTCTGCGTCACACGGTAGAGCGAGCCATCGCAGGTAAAGGGCACCGCCCCAGCCGAGAGGATTACTTTGTAGTCCTCGACCTCGCCGTCGAAATTCAGACCATCAAAGGGGTCCGCCGCGACGGCGCTAGAGGTCGACCAGCGGATACGTGCATGGGAAAAGCCGCTGGTGATATTCGCAGGGACAGGGATGTTCAGCGTGATCTGGTTGTTGAACACCCCGTCGGTATCGCCCGCGCCCCCATCACGGTAGTCGACCGCGATGTGTTCTGAGGGATCGAAGGTGCCGCTTTGGTCAAAATCGACCCAAAGCTGCAGGTTTGTGATCCCCGCGGTTACCGGAATGCCCAAGGCAAGTTGAGCGCTCAGGGTTTCATGGGTCACGATGGTCAGGGGCACGGTTGTGCCAGCCTCCAGGATGGGAAAGACGGCGATGGAATCCTCGTCGTCAAAGCCCGACAGGTCATCCGCATCGGAATCGGGGCTATGCTGTGGGGTCTGTTCGGTGTCAGGTTCGCCGGCACCCAGATAGATGTCCTGCGCCACGATGTGACGCGGATCGCCATAGGTTGCAGGCGCATCGCCGCGGTCGGACAGATCAGCAGCCGCGATGACCAGCGAATAATCCTCTACCTCGCCATCCACGGCAAAGTCCGATGTGTTCAACCCCGTCTCGGAGCCGTAGCGGAAGCGCGCGTAGGTGGTTGATGTGGTCGCATCCGACGGCACGGTCACGTCGATCTGGATCACGCCATCGCCCGCGACATTGTCGAATTGCGTACCGTCATCCTTGAGGTCAAGCGCGATACGCTCGCCCAAGGTCTCTTCGAACAGACCGTCGCCGTTGAAATCGATCCAGGCCTGCAGGTTACCATTGCCTGTTACGGTCACGTCGAGCGTGCTGATCGTGCCTTGGGTCAGGACGGGAAAGGTGATCCCGTCTTCGTCGTCGGTGCCGATCAGGTCATCCGCCGTTGCCGTCGCATCCGATTGTGCAACCAGTTCGATATCCGGCTCGATCAGGCCCAGATACACACCCGGAGAGGCATCAACGCCGTGGGTCGGTGTGAGGTAGCTAAGCGGTGCATCGCCAAAGTCCACACCCAGCCCGGCAAAGACCGCCACGGTGACCAACGCGCGGTCACAATCAGCGGGGTCCAGCGCATCGCAGAGCTGGTATTCGATGGTGTAGACGCCAGCGGGAACGCCCGCGGGCACAATAACGCGACCGGCTTCGGCACCGGCTGTTTCCAAAACCGGCACAGGATCGCCCGTGTTCTGCGGCACGGCTTCGGTCAATACAGTCAGCGTCGCGGTCGGGAAGGCGGCGGGCAGGCCGTTGATCGTGTCATTCGACATAACTTCGCCTGCGGTGCCGCCCAGCAAGGTGTTCACGGGCGACGCGGTGTAGTCGTCGTCTTGCGCCACAATATCGGGCGAGGTGTTCGAGATTGCGCACAGCTGGATGCCGGACCCGCGCGTCGCGCTACGGTCGGATGACCCTGTGTAGCCGTGGATAAATTCAGCTTCTACGAAGGTGTTGAATTCATAGGTGGCGTAGTTGTCAAAGCTCGATTCATTCGGCTCGTCTTCCCAATCAAACGGGTCGCCCACCTTTGCAGGATCCATCGCGATCGCGTTCGGTCCGGCGGGAAAGGAGGATAAGGGCGCGGTGTTGAAGAAAGAGGTCACCGTCGGATTGGTGAGCGAGCCCACCACATCCGAAGAGTCATCGCCCGCGCCGCGGCTGTCGACATCCGTTTGCTGTACAATGACCCCGTTGATGCGGCTTTGGTCAATGGCCAGACCTTGCGGGTTGGCCGCCGTGGCCGTGCCATCTTGTACCAGCCGCAGACGGTACGTGATGTATGCGTCGTCCTCTGGCGTCATGCGCGCCTCGAGGGATGTATCGAGGGTAAGCGCGGTCGCATTATTGATGCTGGTGACCTGCATGACGACATCGATCGGGTTGCCGTTGATATCGGTTGTCACGTCGTCGAACAGGAAGATGTCTGACGGGGTTACATTCGTCCGGCTGCCGGACCCTGCCAACTGGGTCGATGGCTGGCGGAAGACGGACTGAGGCGTGCAGCTTTGCGAACCGGTCTCGCCTGACAGCACGCTGCTGACGATGGACAGGGATTCAGAATTCGACTGCAACCGTGAAACAAAAGGCTGGCCGATACGGCCAATGCCCGCAACCGCGTTGCTGTCCACGGACCCCGTCAGCACATCGGCCGCCTGAATGGTGTAGTCCTCCTGACAGACGACCGTTCCACCCGGGGCGACAGGCGTGGTGATCGCGGGGCAGAGCACAGGCCCCAGCAGATCGTCGTCGATCACAATGTCCTGCCCGGTGTTGAACGGCAACGCGCCGGTGTTTGTGACCGTGTAAGTGTAGGTCACAGTCTCACCCTGCGTCCCTGTGCTGGGGCTGGCGGTACGTGTCAACGAAATGCTTTGATCCACATTGAACGTTGCCGCACCAAACATGCCGATGCCCCGCGGCGCGGGGTCATAATTGGTGAACTGGTTGTAATTGCGCACGTCGGCAATAGATTCATCATACCAGAAGGTGACCGTCGAGGTGCTGTCGGGGAACGTCGCGCGCACGGTGCCGGTGTCATCGTTGTTCGATGTGGGCGAGGCCCCGAACCCTTCGACATAGATACATTGGGCCTGGTTCGCGCCGATGGTGCCGGTGAAGCCAGACCCGGGACCGGGGCCAACCAGAAGTGCGGGTGCCGCGCTAACCGGTGCCAGCGCCGGATTGCCGTTATCGCCAAAGGCGGTCACAAAATCGCAACGGTCAGACCCGGCGTTGCTATCGCTGGCGTCAATATCCAAAATGTCGATCTGTAGATTGTCGATCGGAAAGGCGACCCCGCCCGAACTGGAGGAGATGGAGGACGTTGTCCGCGCATCCCCGATACGCCCGCGGTTTGGCGGCGCGTTCGAAATGACCACGAGCGATTCCACATTGCCGCCAAAGATGGTCGAATCGTTGGGTGTCCCTTCGCCGCTGAAGCCGGTGTAGTTGCCTGTATGTTCAAAGGTCAGGTCAACCTCGAACCCGTATTGGTCCCGCAAGGTGCGCGTCAGCGGGCCAAGATTGCCGCCGGGCCAGTCGTAGGTGCCCCAATCAAGTTCGAACTCGCCGGCATCAGCTTTGCCAGAACCTGTAACGACCAAAGCCGCCAAAGCGGCGGCACAATTCAGTGTTGTAAAGGTTAACTTTGAAATCGACATCAGACGGACCTCTTGTTGCGGTGTCCCAAACACCTTGTACATTGGCCGGAGACGACCTCGCCGTCTTTCCTGCCCCCCGGGATATGTCTAAAGTTCTCATACAAGGTTAACGCGAGCGACAATGCGCAGGTACAATCCCCCTGCCTTCCAGAATAGCGCCCTATACTTTCGAGAGCGTCCCACCCAGAATCGGTAGGCAGCGCGATGCGGAAAAGCCTTTAATCCATAGGCCCTTGCTCTGTTGCCGTTTGCCCGTGGATGGTGAATATGTCGGCACCAATTCTCTCGCGCCGCACGAAAGCCAGTATTTTGCAGACAATTTTCGACAAATCAGGAGCGTCTGCAGAAACTCCACCTGTTTTCGGTCACTTCGGTGAATGGGTGCAGGGGCGGTTGGGGCCGGAGGGCCCGGTGGTTCTGGTCACGATGCTGTGCCGTGCACATGGGGTGCGGGCGCGGTTTACCCGCGGGGGGGCATTGGACCTGACGCAGGGTGAACCCGCAGCGGTCAGCCTCGCGCAGCTTCGACACCTGCTAGAGGCCGCAGGGGAAGATGCGGGCAGTTTTACCTTGTCTGGTAACCTTCCTGTCGGGGTCGGGGCAGGTGCATCCACTGCGGCGCTGGTGGCTTTGGCGCGGGCTGCGGGTATTGCTGAAGACCGTTTGCCGTCGCTGTGTCTGGCGGTGGAAGGGGCCACCGATCCGTTAATGTTACCGCATCCGGACCGCGTGATCTGGGCCTCGCGGTTGGCGCAAAGTAAGGGCGCGCTGGGCGCGCCGCCACGGGCTGACATCATCGGCGGCTACTTTGGCGAGCCGATCCGGACCGATGCGGCGGACAGCGGTTTTGCGGATATTGCCGACCTGTTGCCCGCGTGGGAAAGCGCGGTGGCGCGGGGTGATTTGCCTCAGGTGGCGCGATTGGCGCGCATCAGCGCAGACCGCACCACCGCGTTGCGCGGCCCTCTGAACGACCCGAGCACGATACTGGCGCAGCGTCTCGGTGCTTTGGGCTATGCGCGTGCGCACACAGGGTCCGCGCGCGCGTTCATCTTTGCACCGGGCACTGCCCCCGAGGATGCTGAACAGCTGTTGGCCGACCACGGGCTGACCGGCGCGATGCGGTTCACAACCGGAGGGGACGCATGATCGGTGCGGCGGGCATCCTGCTGGGGTTTGTGATCGAGGCGGCTTTGTCCTGGCCTGCGCCGCTTTATGCGAAAATCGGCCATCCGGTGTCCTGGATCGGCCACGCCATTCGCACGATCGAGGCGCGGTTGAATAGCGCTGATACATCGCCCGCACGGTTGCGCCTGTTGGGCGGTGTCGGGGTCTGCCTCGTGCTTGCGCTTGCCGTCTTGCCTGCGATTGTGGTCGCCGCGTTGCTGCCCCCTGGCTGGGCGGGCTACGTTGTCGGCGGGCTGCTGGCGTGGCCCTTTCTGGCACCGCGGTCGCTGTTCGACCACGTTCAGGCCGTCGCCACGCCTTTGGTGCAGAGCGACATCGCTGGGGCACGCTATGCCGTATCGATGATCATCGGGCGCGATCCTGATCAGCTGGACGCTGCCGCGATTGCCCGTGCTTCTATTGAAAGCCTGGCCGAGAATGCCTCGGACGGGGTGGTGGCTCCGGTGTTTTGGGGCGTGCTGCTGGGGCTGCCGGGGCTGGTGGCCTATAAGGCAATCAACACGATGGATTCGATGATCGGGCACCGGTCCGTGCGCTACCGCCACTACGGGATGGTGGCTGCGCGGCTCGACGATCTGGTAAATCTGATCCCGGCGCGGGCTACGGGGCTGCTGTTCGTGATCGTCTCGGGCCAGCCACGTCGCGCCGCCGCCGTGATGTTGCGCGATGCGCGCCACCACCGGTCGCCCAATGCCGGTTGGCCCGAAGGGGCGATGGCCGGTGCGCTGAACGTGCGCCTGTCCGGCCCGCGTGTGTACGGCGCAGAGATCGCGGATGAACCCTGGCTCAATGCCGAAGGGACCGAGGCTGATGCGACCAGCCTGCGACGGGCGCTGACGCTTTACCTTCGCGCCATGTTCGTATTAGCAGTCGTGTTGGCGCTGGTGGCGCTGATCTGACAGGGGCAAGCGATGCGGGACCACGGCGGCAATCTGGATGGGGCGATCAAGGCGTTCGGCGGTGACCGCGCCGATTGGATCGATCTGTCCACCGGGATTAACACGGTGCCCTATCCGGTGGGGCCGATCTCGCCAGAGGCATGGACCCGTCTGCCCGAACGCAGTGCCCTTGGCGCGCTGGAAGACGCCGCGCGGTGGGCCTATGGCGCAAGCTGTGCTGTTGTGCCTGTGTCAGGGGCGCAGGCGGCGATCCAGTTGGTGCCGCGCCTGATCGCGCCGGGCCAAGCCGCGATCCTGTCGCCCACCTATAACGAACATGCCGCCGCACTACGGGCCGAAGGCTGGCAGGTCACCGAAGCCACCGATCTTGCCGCGCTTGAAGGCTACGCCCTTGCCGTGGTGGTCAACCCGAACAACCCCGACGGGCAGCGCCACGCCCCTGACGCCTTGCGCGCGCTTGCCGAAACCGTCGAATTGCTGATCGTGGATGAAAGCTTTGCCGACCCTGATCCAGAGGTGTCGCTGGTCCGCGGCGGGGCCGAACTGGCGAAGAATATCCTTGTGATGCGGTCCTTTGGCAAGTTCTACGGGCTGGCGGGGCTGCGCTTGGGTTTTGTGCTGGGGGCAGAGCCTTTGGCCGAAAGACTGCGCGCGATGACGGGGCCTTGGCCGGTTTCCGGCATGGCGATAGAGGTCGCCTTGCGCGCACTGAACGACACGAATTGGGCGGCGCAGACCACCGCGCGCCTGCAAGGCGAGGCGGCGCAATTGGATGCGATGGCGGCGCGGGCAGGGTGGGTGCTGGTAGGCGGCACCCCGCTGTTTCGCACCTACGCGACGCCGGATGCCGCGGCTGCGCAAAACGCCTTGGCCGCACATCACATCTGGTCGCGGATCTTCCCCTATTCCGACAGCTGGATCCGTCTGGGCCTGCCCGGTCCGGCCGGTGATTGGGCCCGGTTAGAGACCGCCTTGAAAGACGGCGCGTGATCCGGCGCATCACAATGAGAGGGCGGCGGGTGCTGCTGGGGCTGGTAGCCGCCCTGATAGCCGTCACTTCAGCCAGCGCCGCAGACCTGCCCCGTGTGGTGTCGATGAACCTGTGCACGGACCAGATGGTACTGCTGCTGGCGGATCCTGATCAAATCACCTCCCTTTCTCGTCTGGCGCGCGATCCGCGATCGTCGTCGCTGGCGCAGGAAGCCGCAGCACATCCGCAGAACGCGGGCGGTGCTGAAGAAATATACCTTTCCGCGCCGGATCTGGTGTTGGCGGGGCAATACTCCGACAAAGCGACCCTCGCGATGCTGCGCCACCTCGGCTTGCGGGTAGAGCAAATGCCGATCGCCAAGGCGCTTGACGATATTCCCGCGCAGATCCGGTGGATGGGCGACCTCTTGCAGCAGCCCGCGCGGGCAGAGGCGATGGCCCGCGACGTCGAACAGACATTGGCCGCGCAGCCCGCACTGGCCTCCGATGCCCCTGTTGCGGCGTTCTATTACCCGAACGGCTATTCGCTGGGGGTGGATACTTTGGGCCACGACATCGTGACCACCGGCGGACTGCGCAACCTCTCGCAGAAACTCGGACGCCGGAACAGTGGGCGTCTGGCGCTGGAAGAACTGGTGATGAACGCCCCCGATGTTCTGGTCACCACGACGCCCTATCCGGGAGGTTCCCGATCCGAAGAGATCATGCTACATCCTGCGCTCGCACAATACGCCAAGACCGGCCGGATGGTGTATAGCTCGCCCGATTGGGTCTGCGGCACGCCGCTGGCGTTGCGGGCGGTGCAAGACGTACGCAGGGCAGGCAACCAGATACGCCACGAGGAGAGATAACAGATGACCGACAGCACCCCAGACCAGAACAAGCGCCACGCCGAAAAGATGGCGAAGGTCCAGACTGCCCGCGCCAAGATGATGGCGGAAAAGACCGTGACCAAGGGGTTGATCATCGTCCACACCGGGACCGGCAAGGGTAAAAGCAGCTCTGCCTTCGGGATGATCATGCGCTGCATCGGGCACGGGTTCCCCTGCGCGCTGGTGCAGTTCATCAAGGGCGCACGGGTGTCGGCGGACCGTCAACTGCTTGAGGACCGCTTTAGCGACATCTGTCAGGTCTATGTGATGGGCGAGGGCTTTACCTGGGACACGCAAGACCGCGAACGCGACATCGCCGCCGCCGGACGCGCATGGGAAAAAGCCAAAGAGCTGATCCGCGACCCCAACAACCGCATGGTGCTGCTGGACGAGCTCAACATCGCACTGCGCTATGGCTATATCGAGGTGCAGGATGTGGTCGATTTCCTGCAGGCCGAGAAGCCGCATATGACCCATGTGGTGATCACCGGCCGCAACGCGCCCGACGCCTTGATCGAGATTGCGGATCTGGTGACCGAGATGAAGGAAATCAAACATCCTTTCCGCAAACAGGGTATCGCCGCACAGGCCGGTGTGGAATTCTGATCGCTACCGGGGCAGGGCGTTTGCCCGCGCCCCGCTTGGCAAAGGGCGGATATCATGGACAAGATCACGCTGGTCACCGGCGGTGCAAAATCGGGCAAGAGCCTTTTTGCCGAAAACCACCTGCGCGCCTACGGGCTGCCGCTGGTCTATATTGCCACCAGCCAGGCCTTCGACCCCGAGATGGAGGACCGCATCGCCGCACATAAGGTACAACGCGGTGACGGTTGGGACACGGTGGAGGAGCCGCTTGATCTATGCGGCGCGCTGATGCGCACCGATGGGGTGGGCGCGCGGCTGGTCGATTGTATGACGCTGTGGCTGTCCAACGTGATGCACGCCGAACGCGACTGGCAGGCGGAGCTTGAAAAAGTGCTGGACAGCTTGCGCACACAGTCCTCTCCGGTGGTGCTGGTCACGAATGAGGTGGGCGGGGGCATCGTGCCGATGTCTGCGCTGGCGCGGCGCTACCGCGATGCCTCGGGCCTGATGAACCAGCGCATTGCAGCGGTGGCGGGGCATGTGGTGTTGGTCAGCTGTGGTTTGCCCCTGACGCTGAAGGGCAGTGCGCAGGCTCCGGCCTCGCTTGCCTGACCCATGATCCCGACATACGATAGATTTCCAAACGAAAGAGACCCCTTTGCATGGCGCATGTGACTTTTCCCCTGACTTCCCTGTCCGACCTTGACGCGCTGACCCGCGATTTGTCTCAGGTTGATGCCGTCGCCCAAGACGCCGCGCGCGACCGGCAGAATGCGCTGACCAAACCGCCCGGATCACTGGGCCGGCTGGAGGAGCTGGCGGTGTTCATGGCGGGTTGGCAGCAACAGGTGGTGCCGCAGATCGACATGGCGCAGGCCCTCGTCTTTGCCGGTAACCACGGGATCTGCGCGCAGGGGGTGAACCCTTTCCCGCAAGAGGTGACGGCCCAGATGGTGCAGAACTTCAAGGCGGGGGGCGCTGCGATCAACCAGCTGTGCCGCACCAATGACGCGCAGCTGTCGGTGATTGACCTGGACCTTGACCGCCCCACTGCCGATTTCACGCAAGGCCCCGCGATGAGCGAGGCGGACTGTGTCGCGGCCCTTAACGCAGGGGCGGCGGCGCTGCATCCGGCGGCCAGTGTCTTGATCCTGGGCGAAATGGGGATCGGTAATTCCACCGTCGCGGCAGCGCTGACGGCGGCGGTCTTTGGTGGGGCAGTGCAAGATTGGGTCGGGCGTGGCACCGGTTCGGACGACGAAGGTCTGCGCCGCAAGGTCGACGCCATCACCCGCGGACTTGCCCGCCACGCCGCCACCCCGCAGGACGGGGCGTCTATCCTGATGACCTTGGGCGGGCGCGAGCAGGCGGCGATCTGCGGCGCGGTGCTGGCCGCGCGGCAACGGCGTATACCGGTGATCCTTGACGGGTTCATCTGCACCGCCTCTGTCGCACCGCTTTTCGCGCTGGCCCCTGCGGCGCTGGACCATTGTCTGATCGGGCACCTGAGCGTCGAGCCCGGGCATAAACGTCTGCTGGATGCGATCGGCAAGACGGCCGTGCTCGATTTCGACATGCGGTTGGGCGAAGGATCGGGCGCCGCGCTGGCGCTCGGTATCCTGCGCTCGGCGCTGGCGTGCCATAGCGGCATGGCGACATTTGCCGAAGCCGGCGTGGCGGACGGCTGATGCTGCGCGCCCGGGTGGCAGAGGCGCGGCTGGCGATGCTGCTGCTGACCCGTATCCCCGTGGGATATCTGCGCGATCCGATCCCCGCGACAGGAACCTCGGCCTGGGGCTGGCCTTTGGCGGGGGCGGTCGCGATGCTGCCTGCCGCTCTGATCTACTGGGCGCTGCACGCGGCAGACTTTGGCCCGACGGTTGCGGCCCTTGGTCTGATCTTTGCCACGACACTGCTGACCGGCGCGATGCACGAAGACGGGCTGGCGGATATGGCCGACGGGTTCGGCGGCGGGCAGACCCGCGCGCGCAAGCTCGAGATTATGCGCGACAGCCGCATTGGCAGCTACGGGGTGATGGCCCTGATCCTGACGGTGGCGCTGCAGGTGGCGCTGATCACACGGCTGGATCATCCTGCACTGGTCGTGCCTGCCGCGCTTGGTCTGTCGATGGCCAGCCGCGCGATGCTGCCGTTCTGGCTGGCGCGGATGCCCGCCGCGCGGGCCGACGGGCTGGGGCACGGCGCGGCGCAGGTGCCGGCGACTTGCGTCTATATCGCGGTCGCCTTTGGCTTGGTCGGGCTGCTGCCCCTGGGCTTTGGCGCGGCGGCGGTGATCTTTGCGGGGGTCGTTGTGGCCACCGCGCTGGTGGCCGCGCTGGCGCTGCGGCAAATCGGCGGGCAGACCGGCGACGTGATCGGCGCGATGCAGAAACTGGCCGAACTGGCGGGCTGGGGCGTCACCGTCTATCTCTTTGCCTGACACCTTCGAGCCGCGCGGCCCCTTTGACCGGCCGCAAATCCGATGTAGCAAGGCCCCATGTCGAAAAAGACCCTGAACACCGCAAATCTTGCCGCCCTCGGGGCGGAGCGGCTGGCCGAACTGTTGATCGAGGTCAGCACCGGCAGCGCCGATATGAAACGCCGTCTGCGGCTTGAGTTGAGCCACAACCTCGGCCCTGCTGAACTCGCGCGTGATGTGCGCAAGCGGCTGGTCACGATCCGGCGGGCCAAAAGCTATGTCGGGTGGCGCAAGCGGACGGCGCTGATCAAAGACCTGCGCACCCAATCCGCGATGATCATCGACAAGATCGCGCCAGACGCCCCCGCCGACGCTTTCGACCTGCTGTGGGAGTTTCTAGCGCTCGCCCCTTCGGTCATGGATCGGGTGGACGACAGCAAGGGGGACGTGGGGGCCGTCTTTGCCGATGCGCTTGCTGAGATCAGCCAGATTGCCGCCCGCGCCCCGCTGGACCCGATCGCGCTGGCGGAACGCACGTGGGAGGCGGTGCAGGGGAATACGGATGGCGCTTTTGACGAGATTATCACGCGCATGGCCCCGTCCTTGGGCGACAGCGGGCTCGCACATTTGAAGGGGCTGATCCAAAGCTTTGACGCGGCACCGCTGGACGCGACAGAGGATCACCCCGCCTTGCAATTCCTGCGCGAGCTGCGCGGGCGCAATGCAAACTACGCCGCGCAACGCAAAAAACGCTTTGTCCAGATGCACCTGCGCGAGGTGGCCTGGGCACAGGGCGATACGGAGACCTACATCTCGCTGTTCTCTCCCACCGATCTGGCGCGGCCCACCGTTGCGGTCGAGGTGGCGGCGCTCTGGTCGGCTGCTGGCAATCACGATGCCGCGCTTGATGTTCTTGAGGGTGCGCGCCCGAAGGGTAAAGAGGCGGGGCGGCAGGCGTGGGACGCGGCCTATCTCCACGCGCTGATCGCATCGGGGCGCGAAGACGAGGCCCAAGCCCACCGCTGGCGCTGTTTTACCGAAACGCTCGACCCCGAGATGCTGCGGGCGCACCTCAAACAGCTCCCGGATTTCGATGATCTTGAGGTAGAGGAGGCCGCCAAGGCCCATGCGGCCACGTTCAAGGATCTCAACGCGGCGATCGCCTTTTTCCTCGCGTGGCCCGACCTGCGCGGGCTCGCAGCGATGATCGAGGCGCGCGCCGAGACGTTGAATGGCACCCATGTCGTCCCGCTCTCTGATGCCGCCGATGCGCTGCGGGCGCGTCATCCTCTGGCGGCAGCGCTGTGTTGGCGCGCCATGATCGAAGCCGCGCTGTGGGAAAGCGCCAAGTCGCGGTACGCGCAGGCGGCCGATCATCTGATGGACTGCGCCGCCGCGGATATCGAGATCGAGGATTACGGAGCTTTCGAAAGCCACGACGCCTTTGTCCGGCGCTTGCGCAAACGTTATGCCCATAAAGCAGGGTTCTGGACGCGGGTGACCTGATCTGCGCGTGCTGGGTCTTTTCTTGCCACGACGTGGGAACCAACAGGCACGCCGCGCGTATGGATGCATGAGTATTTTCAAACGCGCCGCCTTCGCCCCCATTGCCGCCCTTGGCTTTGCCCTTCCTCTTGCAGCTACCGCTGATGTGGTGGGCAATGTCGATGTGGACTGGCTGGGCAATGACATCGTGGTAGAGGCGGTCCAAGACCCCGAGGTCAAGGGGGTCACCTGCCATCTGGCCTATTTTGAACGGGGCCTGATCGACCGTCTGCAAAAGGGTAATTGGTTCGAGGATCCGTCGAATTCCTCCATCTCTTGCCGCCAGACCGGCCCGATCGAGATTGGGGACATCTCGCGCGATGACGAGGGCGAGACGGTGTTCAGCGAACGCCGGTCCGTGATCTTCAAGACGCTGAAGGTCAAACGGATTTTCGACGAAGAAAACAACACCTTGGTCTATATCAGCCACGCGCGCGATGTGCAGAACGGGTCTGCTAAAATGTCGATGTCGACCGTGCCGCTCTATGTGCCGACCAAATAGGCAAAGCTTTGCCAAGGCGTATCATCCGCTTTGCCCGCCCCCGTGCTTCGGCTATTCTATGCCGAAGTCATAACAAACAAGGGCGCGGGCAGTATGAGCATTTCTCGAAGAAGTTTCACCGTCGGATTGGCAGCATTGGGCCTTGCGGCCTGTAGCACCGGCAACAGGGCAGGCAGCTTTGCGCCGCGCAGCGATGCGGCGCTGGCACCGGACCTGCAACCCCAACCGAATGCGGGCTATGACGCGTGGGTTTCGGCGTTCAAGTCACGCGCTGCGGCGCAGGGCATTTCCGACAGCACGCTGCGTCGCGGCTTTGCGGGGGCGGGCTATCTGCCGGGGGTGGTCAAACGGGACCGCAACCAGACGGAATTCAGCCGCTCGCTTGAAGATTACCTTGCCATTGCGGCATCGGACGAACGTGTCACCAAAGGGCGGGCAGCATTCGCGCGCCACCAAGGCGTGCTGCGCCAGATAGAGGCGCGCTACGGCGTGCCTGCCGAAGTCGTCACCGCCGTGTGGGGGCTGGAAAGCTTTTACGGGGAACGGCGCGGGAATGTGCCGGTCGTGTCGGCGACATCGACGCTGGCCTATGACGGGCGTCGCGGGGCCTTTTTCGAGAAACAACTGATTGCGGCGCTGCGTATCCTTGAGCGCGGCGATGTCTCGGCTGCCGGTCTGACCGGAAGCTGGGCCGGTGCCATGGGCCACACGCAGTTCATCCCCACATCCTATCAATCCTTCGCCGTAGATTTCACCGGCGACGGCAAACGCGACATCTGGTCTGACGACCCGTCGGATTCGCTGGCCTCCACGGCCGCCTATCTGGCGAAGTCGGGCTGGAAGTCCGGCCAGAAATGGGGCGCAGAGATGGGCACCGCGGCGGCAAGCTCTGCCACACCGGTGCAGATCCTCCAGCCGGATGCGGGCGGGCCGCGCTTTGCGATCTTTAACAACTTCAAGGCGATCAAGCGCTATAACAACTCGGACAATTACGCGATTGGCGTCGGGCATCTGTCGGACCGTATCGCAGGGGGCGGGCCTATTCAGGCCAGCTTTGGCCCCGATAAATACGGGTTGACCATTGATGATCGCAAGGCGTTGCAAGAACGGCTGACCGCCCGTGGCTTCGACACGGACGGCACCGATGGTGTGATCGGCCCGAACAGCCGCAAGGCGATCACCGCCTATCAGCAAAGCCAGG
Source organism: Sulfitobacter sp. SK025 (assembly GCF_003352105.1). NCBI lineage: Bacteria > Pseudomonadati > Pseudomonadota > Alphaproteobacteria > Rhodobacterales > Roseobacteraceae > Sulfitobacter > Sulfitobacter sp. SK025. The sequence goes on from NZ_CP025808.1 coordinate 1,331,199, forward strand.
GGCTGCCCGCAACCGGCGACCCGTCGCGTGAGCTGCTGGCGCGGTTGGGCTGATACCACGATGAAACGATGATCCGCCCGCTTAGCTCGGGCGGATCAGATCGGCGATTTCGGACAGTTTGCTGGCCAGCGGGCTGGTCTTGCGCCAGATCATCCCCACACGGCGCGTCGGCTCGGGCGCGGGAAAGGCGTTGACCGCCACCTGCGCCGACCGCGTTTCCACGGCGACGGCCATTTCGGGGATCAGCGTCACGCCGATGCCCGCGCCGACCATCTGCACCAGCGTGGACAGGGAGCTCGCATCCAGCCCCTCGCGCGCGGTTTCCGACTGCATATCGCAAAACGACAGGGCCTGATCGCGAAAGCAATGCCCTTCCTCAAGCAGAAGTAACTTCATCTCGTTCAGATGTGCGCTGCTGGGGATCGGCTTGCCGCGATCAGCCTCGGGGCGCACCAGCATGAATTTCTCGTCAAACAGGGTGACTTCGGTCAGGGAGGGTTCTGACACGGGCAGGGCGACGATGGCAGTGTCGATGCGCCCCTCGGTCAGCTCGGTGATCAGCCGCGGGGTCATGGTTTCGCGCACATGGATATCCAGCGCGGGGTTCATCCGGGTCAGCTTGGTGATGATCGAGGGCAGCAGATAGGGGCCGATGGTGGGGATGATGCCGATTCTCAGCCGGCCCATCAGCCCGTCCTTGGAGGCGCGCGCCATATCCTGAAGCTCGTCCACCCCCTGCAGGATCGCCCGCGCGCGCGGCGCGAAATCGACGCCAAAGCTGGTCAACGTGATATTCCGCCCGCCGCGATCAAAGAGGGGCGTTTGCAAGTTCTGCTCCAACTCCTTGATTTGCACGGATAAGGCGGGCTGCGAGATCGCGCAGGCCTCGGCGGCGTGGCCAAAGTGACGGTGATGGGCAACGGCTTCAAAGTAGCGAAGCTGTTTAAGGGTGATGTTGGTCATAGTTTATTATTATCAAACTGATAGGAAATGCCAACTTAAACTAATCAATAACTGCTGTTAGAACAATTCCAGAAAGACGGGGCAGACCGTATCGCGCCCCCGACATCCATCCCCCGTGACGCGGTGCAAAACCGCGCACCAGACAGATAACATCGGAGACCACCATGGACGGAAATGACGTCGAAAACATCAGCAAATGCCCGGTCGTCGGCAGCCACGGCCGCAACTCAAAGCGCGGTGCGCGGTCGTTGAACGAATGGTGGCCGAACCAGCTGAACCTCAAGCTGCTGCACCAGAACACCATCGATTCGAACCCGCTTGGGCCAGACTTTGACTATGCCGAAGAGTTCAAGAAGCTCGACGTTGACGCGGTCAAGGCTGACCTGCATGCGCTGATGACGGATTCGCAAGACTGGTGGCCCGCGGACTATGGTCACTATGGCCCGTTCTTCATCCGTATGGCATGGCACGCGGCAGGCACCTACCGGACGGCGGATGGCCGTGGCGGGTCCAGCACGGGCACGCAGCGTTTCGCGCCTCTTAACAGCTGGCCGGATAACGCCAACCTCGACAAGGCGCGCCGCTTGCTGTGGCCGATCAAGCAAAAATACGGCAACCAGATTTCCTGGGGTGACCTGATCATCCTGTGCGGCAATATCGCGCTGGAATCGATGGGGCTGAAAACATTCGGCTTCGCCGGTGGCCGCGTGGACCGTTGGGAACCCGAAGAGGATGTCTATTGGGGCCCCGAGGACGAATGGCTGGACAACAAACGCTACAGCCAGGAACGCGCGTTGGAAGACCCGCTGGCCGCTGTGCAGATGGGCCTGATTTATGTGAACCCCGAAGGGCCGGACGGCAAACCCGATCTGCAAGGCTCTGCCAATGACATCCGCGACACCTTTGGCCGGATGGCAATGAACGACTATGAAACCGTCGCGCTGATCGCGGGTGGTCACACCTTTGGTAAGGCGCATGGTGCCGTGGGTGGCGAGAATGCCGGCCCCGATCCCGAAGCCTCGCCGCTGGAAGCTCAGGGCTTTGGCTGGACCAACAAGCACGAGACAGGCCACGGCATCCACGCCCTGACCAGCGGGCTTGAAGGCGCATGGTCGCAGAACCCGACAAGCTGGGACATGACCTATTTCGACAACCTGCTGGGGCTCGAGTGGGAAATGACCAAAAGCCCTGCCGGTGCCGTACAGTGGACCCCAAAGAACGGCGACGCCGCAGGCACCGTGCCGGATGCGCATGACCCGTCCAAACGTCACGCGCCTATCATGTTCACCTCTGACCTCGCGCTGCGCGAAGACCCCGAGTATTTCAAGATCGCCACGCGCTTTCACGAAAACCCCGAGGAATTCGCCGACGCCTTTGCCCGTGCATGGTTCAAGCTGACCCACCGCGACATGGGGCCGATTGCCCGCTATCTGGGCAAGGACGTCCCCAGCGAGGAGCTGATCTGGCAGGACCCGATCCCCGCCGTGACGCATACGCTGGTCGATGACGCGGACGTTGCATCGCTGAAAGCCAAAGTGCTGGAGTCGGGGCTGAGCGTTCAGGAACTGGTGGCCACCGCTTGGGGCTCTGCCGCGACCTTCCGCGGGTCTGACAAGCGCGGCGGTGCAAATGGCGCGCGTATCCGTCTGGCACCGCAGAAAGACTGGCCGGTGAACGAACCCGATCAGTTGGCCAAAGTGCTTGGCGTGCTGGAAACGATCCGCGCAGACTTCAACAACGCGCAGTCGGGGGACAAAGAAATCTCTGTCGCTGACCTGATCGTGCTGGCCGGTGCCGCCGGGATCGAGAAAGCCGCCAAGGACGCGGGCCACGACGTGACCGTGCCCTTCGCACCGGGCCGCGGCGATGCCTCGCTTGAACAGACCGAAGTTGACTCCGTCGCCTATCTTGAACCCGTCACCGACGGTTTCCGCAACTTTGCCAAGACCCGCTATTCGGTCACCACGGCAGAGCTGCTGGTCGACCGCGCCCAACTTCTGACGCTGACCGCGCCAGAGATGACGGTTCTGGTCGGGGGGATGCGTGCACTGGACGTGAACGTGGGCCGCGCCAAACACGGCGTGTTCACCGATGCGCCCGGCACGCTGAACAACGACTTCTTCACCACATTGCTGGATATGGGCACCGTGTGGTCGAAGGCGGAAGAGACCGCGACGGACGACATCTATGAAGGCCGCGAACGCGCCACGGGTGAGCTGAAGCACACCGGGACAGCTGTTGATCTGCTTTTCGGGTCGAACTCGCAGCTGCGCGCGATTGCAGAGGTCTATGCAGGTGATGTCGCGAAAGACAAATTCGTGACCGACTTCATCGCCGCCTGGACCAAGGTGATGAACCTCGACCGTTTTGACCTCGCCTAAGGGTAGGTAACGAGTGCCAAGGGCGCGGCCGGTATCCGGTCGCGCCCTTTTTGGTGTCGTGGTGTCAGATGAAACAGGGCTTAGCTGCCCGCGTGGCGCAGCAGGTGGGCCTGTGCCTGCTTTGCCGTGGGCGGGGTGCTGCTGCCCAGCAACAGCAGATGCCAGTAGAATTGCACTTCTGCCGGATCGGTCATCAATGCGGCAAAGCTGTCATGGTGCCACTGCACCGCCTGCGCGTGCGCGTTGGCGACACCGGGCAGGGCGCGCAGGCGGGTGACCTCTGCCATTGTGGCGTCCAGCATCGGGTCAATCATCGTGTCAGCCACGGTGTTGAAATTACGCTCCGCCCAGTAATGCAGATCCAGCCGCTTTGTCGTTCGGTTGGGAAGGCCGCGCCCGCGTTTGACCATAAACTCGCCCGCCGAGCGCAGGGAATAGTGGTTCAGCCGCGCCCGCGCTTGGCTCTGCATCACGCCGAACAAGTTGATCCGGTTATCATTTTCGGCAAAGCCCCCGGGGGCGGCCTGAACACCGCCGAGATTCCACAGCGGGCTGACACCGCGCTTTTTCTTGGGCCGATGCACGCCGAGCTTCTGAAAGGCAGCGGGCCGGTGCAGGGTCTTGAAGAAGCTGCCCGCAGGCAGAAAGAACGGATCAGGGGCCGCATGGCGAAACCGCAGCGGGGTGAGCGTATCTTGCAACGCCTCTTGCCCGTCCGCACCGAAAAACCGCCACGGCAGGGCAATCGCATCGGTATCCGCGGGGACAGAGGCGATCAGATCGGGCAGCCCACGCATCGGTGCTGCGAGGGTTAGAAACTCGTCAGCGTCGAAAAACAGCGCCCAATCGGCCTGTTTCATCAGCTCATGGCGGTCGGCCAGACGCATGGCCTGCCATTGCACCGATGTGTCGCCCTCGGGGGTGAAGGGCACATGGGTGACATCATCCAACAGGTCCAGCAGGGCCGGCGTGCCATCGGTGCAATCATGGGTAAAGATCAGAAAATCCGTCACCCCCGCCGCGCGGTGATGCGCGATCCATTCAAGGCAATAGGGCCCTTCGTTGCGCATGCAGGTTACGGCAAGGATACGTGTCACGGGCGGGCGGTCCCTTGGGTCAGGGTGGCAAAGGTTGGGTAAATGACTCTCATGCGGGTCAGGGCAAGTCAATCTTTGCCACGGGCGATGCTGCGCCGGCTTAGGATTGTTTACAAGCTGGGGTCGGCTAAGCTATCGTTCTGCCAATGTATTTGAAAACACCACGGTGCATTTCAGCCCCGCGTTTCGCGCCACCAGAGAGGCCCCTTATATCATGAACACCCGTCGCCCTGTCGCCTCCCTTTGGATCGGCGAAAAGCTTCATTATCTGAACCAGCTTTGCCTTAAGTCCCATGTCGTTGCGGGTCATAAAACGATCCTGTATTGCGCCGATAAAGTGGACAACGCTCCCGAAGGGGTCGAGGTGCGCCCCGCGTCCGAGATCATGGAGATTGACCGCGAACTGGTCGCCGCGACCAGCGCGTCTTTCCTGTCGAATGTGTTCCGCTACAAGATGATCCAGAAGACCGGCGCGATCTGGATCGACTGTGACGCTTTCTGCCACCAGCCTTTCCCCGAGGATCAGGAATATATCTTTGGCCGCCACGGCATGTCTGGCGCGCTCAACTGTGGTGTGGTGGGGTTGCCGCAGGAATGCGAGTTGATGGACCAACTTCTGGATTACTACGATAACCTACCGGACTATCCCGCATGGTGGAACAAGAACCAGCGCAAGAAATACGACCGTCAAGACCCCAAACTGACCCACGCGCACCGCATCTATAATGCCGAGCGTACGGCCTTTGGCCCGCAGGCGTTTACCTATTTCGCCAAGCAGACCGGCCAGTATGAAAAAGCCAGCGAACGCGAGGTGCTGTATCCGGTGCCGTTCCAGTTGAACGACATCTTCTATGACCCGCATGGCCGTGTCGAAGGGCATTTCACCGATCAGACGCTTTCGGTGCACCTTTATACCAATGGCACGAAACCGTGGTGGGAAAAGAACGAACCTCTGCCCGGTTCCTATGCCGCGCGGATGTGCGAGAAGATCGGGATCGACCCGTCCAAAGCACTGCGCTAAGCCGCGTTACAGAGGGCCTTTGCCATTAATCTGAAACCGCACACCAGCCGGCACGGCAAGCTGCTGGCCATCTCTATGATGAAGGATGAGGCGCCATTCCTGCTGGAGTGGTACGCCCATCACCTTGCCGTGGGGTTCACCAAGATACTCGTTTACACGAATGATTGTTCCGACGGCACCGATGACATGCTGATCCGGCTTGAAGAGCTGGGTCTGGGCTACCACCGGCGCAACGACATCCCCGAAGGGGTGAAGCCGCAGCCATCTGCGATGAAATACGCGCAGGCCGAACCCAAAGTCGCCGAGGCCGACTGGATCTTGATGTTCGATGCCGATGAATTCCTCTGCATCAACTATGGTGACGGCACGCTGGACCCGATGCTGGACGCGGCGGGGGATGCCAACGGCATCGTGATCACCTGGCGCATCTTCGGCTCTGGCAATGTGGTCGACTGGTCCCGCGATCCGGTGACCGAACAATACCTCTATGCGGCCCCGCCAACGTGGAACAAGGGCTGGGGCGTCAAGACGCTGTTCAAGTTCGACCCTGACAAATGGAAGATCGGCATCCATCGGCCGTCGATCAAGAACAAGCATCTGGAGACCGGCTTTCCCGACACTGTGAAATGGCTCAACGGATCCGGCCAGCCGATGGAGGATTACTTCAAGTTTCGCGGCTGGCGGTCGATCCGGCGCACCGTGGGCTATCAATGGGCGCAGATGAACCACTATGCGGTCAAATCGATCGACAGCTATGCGATCCGCAAGTTTCGCGGCAATGTGAACAACAAGAAAGACAAGTATAACGCCGACTACTGGTCGCTGCAGGACCGAAACGAGGTCTATGACGACAAGATCCTGCGCTATACCGAACGGCGCAAGCAGATCATGGACGAACTGCTGACTGATCCGGTTCTGTCGCGTCTCCATTATGCCGCCATCGAAAAGGTCGAGGCACGGCTTGAAGAATACCGCGCGACCGACGCCTATGCAGAACTGAAGCAATCGCTGCTTGAGGCATCCGAGGTGCCGATCACGCAGATCGTGGCCAAACCGCCCAAGGCCCGCGACCCCGAAGAGATCGCCAAGCTGATGTCTCAGGTCGAGAAAAACGTCGCCGACCGCCCCGCCGAGGAACGCCGTAGCGTGCCGGAAGCCGCGTTCGCGGATGTCGCAGAGGGCGGCGACGGGTTCGTTCCGGGCGACATTGACGTATCGGTTCAAACGGCGGTGGACTGGGTGCCCAACCACGATATCGCCCTGCCTGCGGATGTACGTATCTTTGCGCAAAGCACGCTCGAGCTTGTGATGCGCGGCAAATACCAAAGACGTATGGCGCGCATGACCGGGCGTATGGTCGAAGCTGGCCAAAAGGTGCTCGACCTTGGCGCGGGGATCGGTTTTCTGTCGATCCATGCAGCGCAAACGGTGTCAGAGGCGACGGTCCTCGCGCAGGAGGATAACAGCTCGCGGTTGGCGATCATGCGCGACGTGCTGGACCATAACGCGCTTGAACTGGGCGACCGTTTGTCCATGATCGACACGCCGGTGATCTGCGACAACGATGCCGAAACCCTTGCGCGGGTGAACCAGATGATCGCGGACCATCAGCCGGATGTGCTGCGCATCAGCTACGAGGAACTGGGCGGCAGATTGCTGAGCCGGGTGACGCTTGGTCCTGTGACGCGTGTTGTGTTGTTCGGGCCTGCCGTTGCCGCGTTCCACGCGCAACGGAGCAAGGTCAAAGACCCGAGCCTGTCGCCCGACCAGGACCAAAGCATGCCCGAGTTTGTTATCATCGAGCCAAAGCAGGCTGCCCATGCGACCTGAGACGGCTTTGCCGAAGGGGATGGCGGCTGCGGTGCTTTTGCCGCCTCGGGGATGGTGACATAAACGATGCTGAAGGGGGCGCGAAACGGCGCCCGACCCGCCAATAGGAACGTATCAAATGCCAGACCACGCCCCCAGTAAACGCGGTGTCCTTCTTCGGGCAAAGAACGGCGACGTGATCGGCTTTGACGAAACGGGCCTGCGCCTGAACCTCTCGGACAGCGTCATCGCCGACATCCACCGCCGCCTGCCTGCCGGAGGGCAGACGCTGCCCGTCGATGCGGCTGTGTTGGGCGATGTCGATGCGTGGAACCTTCGAGAGCAGGGGGAATGGTACGTGTTTGACGCGAACCTGCCCGGTGCCCAAGGCACGCGGCAATTCCGCCGCAAGATCACCGCTGCCCCGGACGCCAGCGCGCCTGATATCATTGCCGACACGTCGGGCGCGGTCTTTGGTGTTCTGGCCATCGGGGGCACGCGGCGGGCGGTGACTGCAGATGAAACACTGTCCTTCCCCTACCACGTGGTGACCACCGGTGATGACTTGGGGCCCGCTGGGGCTGCGGGGACAGAAACGCTGGCACCCACTGACCTGATGCAGCGCCTGACCGAACAGACCCGCGACAGCCTGATCGCCGACGAAATTCTGCGTCGCAGACACGCGGAGCACCGCGCCCTGCCATTGCTTTATGCGCGCACCGAAACCGACAGCAGCGCCAGCATCACCGCGTTGATCGACGGGGCCGCCTTTACCAGCTTTCATCAGACTGTCGCCAACCTTTGTGCCGCCGCGCGCGCATTGGGTAAACCGGCCAAGGTCCTGTCTGTGGGGCTGGATTTCACGCTCGAAGATGTTCTGAGCGCGGGGCCCGAATGGTGCGCCGCCATGCACGCGCTGATGCGCCGTATCACGGATATCTTCGCCGACCACGGATTGCGTAAGCCGCTATTTACAGCTGTCTTTGATGCAGGGACGCGGGATGTATCGGACTCGGACGTGCTGCGCGCGCAGTGGGATTTGGCATGGAACAAGGGCGGGCACGATCACGTCTACGCGGCACCGGGCTATATGTTCGCGCTGGATGAATTTGGCCGGCCCACAGATATCGCGCGGCTGCAGATGGCCGAGATGGAGGCCTGCGCGATCGAGGCGCGCAACAGCGACCAACCGTGGAACTGTCCCGTTCTTCTGCTGGCAGAGCGTGAGCCCGACAACCCCAGCGTGATCCGTTGCCGCGGGGAGGGGATGGGCCCCTTTGTGCTGGATGCCGCCGACCCGCTGAATGCCGGTCGTGCCTGTGGTTTCCGTCTGGAAGGGGACAGCGCCGGTGCCAAGATTACCAGCGTGCAGCTTGATGCCAAAGACCGTAACGATCTGCTGATCACCTGTGACAAGCCTCCGACGGGGGAGGGGCTGACGCTGTGTTATGCCATCGGGGCCGCACCCAGCGACGACGGGATGCCCGCCAATCGAGGGGCGCTGCGCGACGGGTTCTGCTATGCCAGTCGAACCGGCGCGATGTTACACCGTTGGGCGCTGCCAGCCGCGCTGCCGGTGCACTGATGGAAGATTTCACGCCCCTTTATGTCGATATCGACCTGCCCGAAGGTGTCTTGTTGCGCGATGATGCGGCGCAGGCCAGCGTCGTGGACGCCTGTCACCCCAATGATGCGCAGGCGATCTGGTATCACGCCCATGCCCCTGCGATGACCCTCAATACGCAAAAGGCGATCATCCAATGGGCCGCCGAGAACGGCCTCGGCACCCCCGCGCGCCCTGTCGATCCGAATGACGACAATGGCACGCTGCTGGAGCGCGGCGGGGTGGCATTCACGCGCGGGGTGAATTGCGGCTTTGTCGTTGATGCGGCACTGGTCGAGCAGGACTGCTTTTGCCTTGCCATCCGCGTCACGTCGCCCGACGCAGAGGCGCGTAGCCTCCTGACGGTGAACCCCGACGCCAGCGACAACTACCTGTTTCTCAGCGAAAGCGAGGGCCGGCTGATCTGGCGGGATGATGCGGGTATGGTCGAGGTTTCCATGCCCGCACCGGGCAAGGACTATTGGGTGCTGGCAGGTTTTGACAAAGGGCAGTTGCACCTGACCGCCGCACCGGTCGGGGATGTGTTTCCGATCCCGCAGAAGAGCATCCGACCAAGCGCTGAACTGGCGGCAGAGTTGAACGGTGTGGCTGATCTGTTCATCGGCTGCCGGTCCCACCGCAAGGGGATCCTCAAGACCCTGGGCACATCGGTAGTTCATGATGTGCTGATCTGGCTTGATCACGGTGCCAGCACGCCCGCCGCCCTTGAACAGGTCGCGCGCGCTTGCCGCTATGCCGAAGCGCCCCGAAACACAGGGGAACGCCCATGAGCTTTACCAGAACCGACACCGCTGGCGGCAATATCTGTGTCATCTGGATCGATGATATGATCGATATTTTCACGTGGCGAACGGCCTTCGGGCTGCAGATCAGCACGCCCAATATCGACCGCTTCATGTCCGAGGGGACGCGGTTTTCCAATGCCTATGCCACCGTGCCGCTTTGTGCGCCGTGCCGGGCGGAACTGGCGACGGGCTTGTCACCGTTTCGCACGGGGCTGGTCGATCTCAACCGGTTCTGGCGCGATATCTTGCCGCCAACGGCGGGCTGGCAATACGATCTGCGCCGCAACGGGTTTCGCACGTTCACAACGGGCAAGGTCGACAGCAACTACAAACCCATGCCCCATGAATATGCGCGCATCCTCTTTCATGAACAGCCTGAGGCAAAGGATGCGGGGCGGCGATCCAAGGTCAAGAAATACCTCGACAAGGGGCCGGGGATCGCGGGCGTGAACCATCCCGATGACGATGGCAGCCAAGATGACCGCTTCTACGACAATAGGGTGGCGCAGAATGCCATCGACTATCTGGATCGGGCCGACCCTGCGCGGCGGCACCTGATCCAGCTGGGCTTCAAGCACCCGCATTACAACCTGCAATGCCCCGACCGCTTCTATCAGCAGTATGATCCCGAGCAGATTGTCTGGCCCAATTCTGCCGCGCCGGAAGATTACTTTGGCCCGCAGGAGGGCATGGCCGTCTACGAGGCCGCCTATATCGCCAACGGTCCCTGGACCCCGGAGAAGGCGGGCGATCATGCGTGGCGACAGGTTGTACGCGCCTATTTCGCGGCCATCAGCCATGTGGATGCGGAAATCGGCCGCTTCATGGACGCCTTGCGCGGCTCGGACCTGGCGCAAAATACCACCGTCCTGTTGCTGTCAGACAATGGGTTCAACCTTGGCACCCACGACAGTTTTCACAAGATGAGCCAGTGGGACAGCGCCGCCCATGTGCCGCTGGGGATCTGGCACGCAGGCATGACGCAGGGCCGCGTGGTCGAGATGCCCGTATCGCTGCACAATGTGCCTAAGACAATCATGGACCTGGCAGGGCTGCCATACCGCCCCGACTGGACGTCGGGCCAAAGCCTGCTGCCGCTGATCGACGACAGTTTCGGATCGTATGACCATAGCAAGTCTCCGGTGACGAGCGTTTTCGGCACGCTATCCGTGCGCGCCGCCGATCCCGATCTGAGCCAATACCGCTACTTCCGCTACCCCAACGGCGAAGAGCATATCTATGATCTGGTCGCCGACCCCGGCGAGACGACAAATATCGTGGAAACGGCCCCGCTCGACGCGTTGCGCCGCACGATGGTGGATAATGCGCTCGACCTCGGGCTTGACCTGCGCGGGTTCGAGAACCCGCAGCGCGGGGTCAATGCGATGATGGCGCTGGACGGCTCTGTGGTGCTGGCAGGAGGCACGGCGGATAATGATTATTGGGCCTATGGGGCCAATGCCGAGAAGATTTCGGAAGATGAAGACGGCGGCAATGACACCTTGTGGTATATGGCGGGGCCAGATGACTATGTGCTGCATATGCCCGCCTATATCGAGAATATCCGCATCGCCACTGTCGTCGCCCGGGAAGAGCAAGACCCCTCGAAGGGCAAGCCCATTGCGGTTGTGGCGCATCCCGATACCCCGATGAACTTCGAAACCTCCGAAAGGGTCGCGGTGAATGTCCAAGGAAGCCGCGGGGCCGATGTGATGATCGGTGCAAAATACGCGGGCGCGACCTTCTATGGCGGTGCCGGCGACGATATGTTGATCGCCAAATCGGGGCGCGGCAAGGATGTGCACCTGTTCTACGGCGGCGCGGGCAATGACACGCTGATCGGCGGCAACGGGCGCGACATCCTCGACGGGGGCGCGGGCAACGACGTGATCCGTGGCGGGGCAGGGCGCAGCAAGATCTACGGCGGGCCGGGCAATGACGATATTTCCGACGGCGAAGGCGGGTCCGAAATCCACACCGGCCCCGGCCGTAACCGCGTGAAATCCGCAGGCGGGGATGATACGATCTATATCGGCAGCGGGCACAACACGATTGAACCCGGCAAGGGGCGTGCGACCTTCCACGTGGCCTATGGCGGCGTGACGACACTTACCGGATGGGAGGACGACTATACGCTCGACCTATCCGACTGGCCGGCCGCCCCGACCATCACAATCGACGAAGGCCGTGGTGCGGAACTGAGGCTCGGCGTCGCCGTCGTGCGGATCAACGCCGCCGTCAGCGCCAGTCAATTACAGTCGCAGATCCAGCAAAGCCGATGAAAGCGCTGTCGCCCGCCGAAAGCCCGGGGCGACAGCGGATGTCTTAGGCGCTGCGCAGCCCCAGAATGTCGCGCGCCTGCTGCCAGGTCGCCACGGGGCGTTCGTATTTCTCGCATAGATCCGCCGCGCGTTTGATCAGCGCCGCGTTGGATGGGGCGAGCGTGTTGCGGTCCAGACGCACGTTGTCTTCCAGGCCGGCCCGCGTGTGACCGCCCGCCGCAATCGCCCATTCGTTCACGACGATCTGGTTCGGCCCGATCCCTGCGGCACACCACGCGGCCTCGGGCGCGCGGGCCTTCAACTGCGCGACGTAGAAGTCAAAAACCTCTTTATCCGCGGGCATGGCGTTTTTCACCCCCATCACGAATTGCACATAAAGCCGCCCGAACAGCTTGCCGTCCTTGTGGTGCTGGATCGCCTGCAGGATGTGGCTCAGATCAAAGGCTTCGATCTCGGGCACAACCTCATGGGCGCGCATTTCGGACGCCAGCCAATCCACCAGATCCGGCGGGTTCTCGTAGACGCGGGTGGGAAAGTTGTTCGACCCCACCGACAGCGAGGCCATATCAGGCCGCAGCGACAGCATGCCGCCGCGCGCCTTGCCCGCACCTGACCGCCCGCCGGTCGAGAACTGGATGATCATCCCGGGGCAGTGTTTCTCCAGCCCCTCTTTCAACCGCGCGAATTTCTCTGGGTCAGAGGAGGGCGTCTCGTCATCATTGCGCACATGGGCGTGGCAGATGCTTGCCCCGGCTTCAAAAGCTTCATGCGTGCTTTCAATCTGCTCGGTAATCGTGACGGGTACGGCGGGATTGGCGGCTTTGGTCGGTACGCTGCCGGTGATGGCAACGCAAAGAATGCATGGATCAGACATCTAGGAACACTGTTTCTTTCTCGCCCTGAAGGTAAATATCAAACCGATAGACGCCATCGGCTTCTTTCTCCGCGATCAGGGTCGCAACGCGGTTTTGATGTTCAATACGGGTCAGCAACGGGTCGGCGCTGTTATCGGCATCGGGGAAATACATACGTGTATTCAAGCCGATATTGATCCCGCGCGCGACGATCCACAAGCTGATATGCGGGGCCATCATACGCCCGTCGGGAAAGGGCACGGCACCGGGGCGGATGGTGTCGAACTGCCATTCGCCGGTGTCATAATCGCCGGCCTTGCGCCCCCAGCCGGTAAAGTTCGGATCGGCGGCCCCACGGGGGTCATTGCCCGGATACAGCCCCGCCGCATCGGCCTGCCAGATCTCGACCAGCGCGTCTTTCAGCGGCGTGCCGGTGCCATCATAGATCGTGCCCTTCACCGTGATCCGTTCGCCTTTGGTCTCGGCATTGACCATACGCGCGCCCAGATCCTCGGGGTAGACGCCGGTGATGTCGCAGAAATTCGGCACGCAGCCAATATGCACATAGGGCCCTGCGGTCTGCGACGGGCTTTCTTTCAACTGGGTCAGCTCTTGCATCAGTTCCCCTCCATCCGGTTTTCAAACATGGTGGACCGGCGGCCCCTGAGCACGATGTCGAATTTATAGGCCCGCGCATCCATTGGCACGGTATTGTCCATGTCCAACGGCGCGATCAACTGCTCTACCGCGGCGCGCGACGGAATCGTCTGTACGATGGGGCATTTCCAGATCAGCGGGTCGCCCTCAAAATACATCTGCGTGATCAAGCGCTGCGCAAAACCCTGTCCGAAAACGGAAAAGTGGATATGCGCAGGGCGCCAGTCATTCACCCCGTTGGGCCAGGGGTAGGCACCCGGTTTGACTGTGCGCAGGCTATAGCCGCCGTTCGCATCGGTCACCGTGCGGCCGCATCCGCCAAAATTGGGATCGAGCGGGGCCAGATAGCCCTCTTTCTTGTGGCGATAGCGCCCCCCCGCATTGGCTTGCCAGAATTCGAGCAACACACCAGGCACACCGCGCCCGTTCTGGTCGAGCACACGACCATGCACGATGATCCGCTGGCCAATCGCCATCTCGCCCTCGGCGGCGTAGTTGAGGATCAGGTCATTATCCAACGCCCCCAGCATGTTGTGGCCAAAGACCGGGCCGGTCTGCTCGCTCAGCGTGGTATTCATCGAGATCAGCGCCTTTTGCGGCGACCGCACCACCGATGTCTTATAGGCCGGTGCCAGCGCGGGCGGGTGCCAGCTGCGGTCACGGTGAAAGAACGCTCCGTTCTGATCGGTCATTCGGCGGCTTCCATTTCCTGAAAGGTCTGTTTGGCGAGTTTAAGCGCATGGTTCGCCTTTGGCACCCCCGCATAAATGGCAACATGCTGGAACGCCTCGATCACATCGGATTTGCTGGCACCGGTATTGGCGGTGGCGCGGATGTGCATGGGGATTTCCTCGAAGTTGCCGGTCGCCGCCAGCAGTGCCAAGGTCAGCATCGACCGTTCGCGGCGGCTGATCTTGTCGCTGGCCCAGACGGTGCCCCAGGCGCTTTCGGTGATCAGACTTTGGAACGGCGCGTCCAGCTCGGTCTTGGCGGCTTCGGCGCGGTCCACATGGGCATCGCCCAAAACGGCGCGGCGGGTGGTCATACCGATCTCGGTTCGGTCGGCCATGTTCTTCTCCTCGGTCACGGTGGGTGTTCATTGTCGCGCTGCCGATTGGACAGGAAAAACACGCGGCGCGCAAACGCATATCCGCCCTTCCAAATGGCTGAAAATCCCGGGGGAGGGGCCGCAAAGCGGTGCCGGGGGCAGCGCCCCCTTAGGCCTGTCCGGCATCCCCCTGACCTTGACATCGCAGCGCTTTTTCGTCCTTTTGGCCGAAACAGCAAAAGGACGCTTCTTATGATGAAAACACGCGCCGCCGTCGCCGTTGCCGCAGGTCAACCGCTTGAAGTGATGGACGTAAATCTCGAAGGCCCCAAGCGGGGTGAAGTCCTGATCGAAATCAAGGCCACCGGCCTGTGCCACACCGATGAATTCACCCGTTCGGGCGACGACCCCGAAGGGATTTTCCCGGCCATTCTGGGCCACGAGGGCGCAGGCGTCGTGCTTGAGGTCGGCGAGGGCGTCACCACGCTCGAGGTCGGCGATCACGTGATCCCGCTTTACACGCCCGAATGCCGCGAGTGTGAGTATTGCCTGTCGGGTAAAACCAACCTCTGTCAGGCGATCCGCGTGACCCAAGGTCAGGGGCTGCTGCCCGATGGCACCACGCGGTTCTCGATGATGGATGGCACGCCGATCCACCACTACATGGGCTGTTCGACCTTCGCCAATCACACGGTCATCCCTGAAATCGCCCTTGCCAAGGTCCGCAAGGACGCGCCCTTTGACAAGATCTGCTATATCGGCTGCGGTGTGACCACGGGCATCGGCGCGGTGATCAACACCGCCAAGGTAGAGATCGGCGCGCGCTGCGTGGTCTTTGGCCTGGGCGGCATCGGGCTGAACGTCATTCAGGGCCTGCGCATGGCGGGGGCCGACCAGATCGTCGGCGTCGATCTGAACGACGACAAGGAAGAGACAGGCCGCTACTTCGGCATGACCGACTTTGTGAACCCCACCAAGGTCGAGGGCGATATGGTCGCGCATCTGGTCGAGCTGACCAAAGGCGGCGCGGATTACACCTTTGATGCCACAGGCAATACCAAGGTCATGCGGCAGGCGCTTGAAGCCGCGCATAAGGGCTGGGGGGAGTCGATCATTATCGGCGTCGCACCGGCGGGGGCCGAAATCTCGACCCGTCCGTTCCAGCTGGTCACGGGGCGCGTCTGGAAAGGCACGGCATTCGGCGGGGCCAAGGGCCGCACCGATGTGCCCAAGATCGTGGACTGGTACATGAACGGCAAGATCGAGATCGACCCGATGATCACCCACAAGCTGACGCTGGACCAGATCAACGAAGGGTTCGAATTGATGCACAAAGGTGAATCCATTCGCGCCGTCGTTGAATTCTAGGCGCGAATTCGTAAAACTTGCGACAAACGCCGTCCTCACGGGGGCGGCGTTTTATGTTTTCTGAAACCCCTCGTGACACGATGTTTTGACGTGAGGGCACGAGGGGATGCGGGATAGAGTGGGTTTACCACCCCGTTCCCGCTGGTATTTATAGAGTGAACGTCGGGAGACAAGGCATGAAACTTACAGTGAATGGCGTGACCCATGATGTGGACGTCGAGGAAGACATGCCCATGCTCTGGGTCTTGCGCGACGTTCTGGGGATCACCGGCCCGAAATACGGCTGCGGGATCGCGCAATGCGGGGCCTGCACCGTGCATATGGACGGGATCGCGGTCCGGTCGTGCCAGTTGGCTGCGGGCGATGTCGAGGGCGAGATTACCACCATCGAAGGGTTGGGCTCTCCGGCGGTGCGCCATGCGGTGCAGGAGGCCTGGATCGACCTGCAGGTCGCGCAATGCGGCTACTGCCAATCGGGGCAGATCATGCAGGCGGCCTCTTTTCTCGAGCTGAACCCGACCCCTACGGATGACCAGATTGACGCCGCGATGAGCGGGAACCTGTGTCGTTGCGGTACCTATCCCCGTATTCGCGAGGCGGTGAAATCCGCCGCGATCAAGCTCAAGGCGGTGTGATATGGGACGTGTGAAAACAATTGCGCGCCGAAGCTTCCTGATCGGCTCTGCCGCTGTTGCAGGCGGCGTCGTCTTTGGCACCTATCTTTACAAACGCGAGGGCGAGAACCCGCTGCTTGATGGGTTGAAACCCGGCGAAACCGCGATCACCCCCTACGTTAAAATCGACGCTCAAGGGATCACGCTGATCACGCCGCGCGCGGATGTGGGGCAGGGCGCGTGGTCGATGCAGGCGCATATGATCGCCGAAGAGCTCGACATTGACCCACGCAGCGCCAAGCTGTCGCCCGGTCCGGCGGATGCGATTTACTACAACGGCGTTGTCGGGGCAGAGGCGCTGCCGATCGCCGCGACCTCTGACACGATGCTGGCACGCGGCGGGCGCGGTGCGGTCGATGTCATGGGCAAGCTGATGGGGCTGCATATCACCGGCGGCTCGTCCACCGTGCCTGATATGTATGACCGCCTGCGCATGGCCGGTGCCGTCGCACGCGAGACGCTGATCAAGGCCGCGATGAAGCAGACCGGCCTGCCGCGTGACCAACTGGGGACAGAGAACGGCTGCATCGTGCTGCCCGATGGGTTGAAGATCGAATACATCGACCTTGCCAGCATCGCCGCCGAGATCGAGCCGGTACAGGATGTCACCCTGCGTGATCCGTCGGAATGGCGCTATCTGACCAAGCCGCAGAAGCGGACCGACATCGTGGCGAAATCCACCGGTCGGCAGATCTACGGCATCGACATGCAGATGGACAATATGGTGATCGCCACGACCCGCACCAATCCGGCGATTGGCGGCGGGCTGAACGGTTTTGACGCCGAGGCGGCACGCCAGATGCGCGGGGTCAGCGCGGTCTTGCCCATCACCGGCGGCATCGCTGTGGTGGCGGATAACACATGGCGCGCGTTTCAGGCGGCTCAGGCGGTTGAATGTGACTGGGGCCCGTCGCCCTATATCGGTGACAGCGCTGACCAGTTTGCCGCTGTGGCGGCCTCTTTCACCGACGATCACCGCGACAGCCGGTTCAAGGACGACGGCGATGTAGAAGAGGCGTTGCAAGATGCCTCGGTGGTCGAGGCGGAATACCGCATCCCCTATCTGGCCCATGCCCCGATGGAACCGATGAGCGTCGTGGTCAAGCTGACCGAGGGGCGGCTGGATATCTGGACCGGCACGCAGATCCCCCGTTTCGTCAAGGCGAATATGGCGCGGCTGACAGGGTTGGACGGGGATGACATCCACGTGCATGTGCTGATGTCCGGTGGCAGCTTTGGCCGGCGCCTTGAGGATGATTATATCGCCCAAGCGGTCGAGATCGCGATGCAGATGCCTGACACGCCGATCAAGATGATCTGGCAGCGCGAGGAAGACTTCACCCATGATTTCCCCCGCCCGCTGGCCATTGCGCGCGGGCGCGGTGCTGTGGCGGATGCCGGTATCGCGGCGTTTGATCTGTCGATCGCGGCCCCTTCGGTCGCTGAATCCTCGCTCGCAAGGTTGAACCAGCCCGCCTTCGGTCCTGATGTGGCGATTGTCGCGGGGGCCTGGGACCAGCCGTTCCAGATCCCCAACTACCGCGTCACCGGCTACCGCACGCCAGCGATGGTGCCCATTAGCTCTTGGCGGTCGGTCGGGGCGTCGGGCAACGGGTTCATGCACGAAAGCTTCATGGACGAGATGTGCCACGCCGCGGGGGTCGACCCGTTGCAAGAGCGGCTGCGCCTGTGTTGGCACGACGCATCGCGCAAGGTGCTGGAGGCCGTGGGCGAGATGTCGGAATGGGGCAGCGAACTGGGGCCGAACAGGGGCCGGGGGCTGGCCTTTACGCTGGCCTTTGGCGTGCCCGTGGCCGAGGTGGTCGAGGTCACCAACACCCCAGACGGCATCCGTATCGACAAGGTGTTCGTCGCCGCCGATGTGGGCCGCGTGCTGGACCCCGTGAACTTTGAGGCGCAGCTGCAAGGCGGTGTGATCTTTGGCTTGGGCCACGCGATGAACTGCGAGCTGACCTACCGCGACGGCGTGGCAGAGCAGGATAACTACCACGCCTTTGAGGGGATGCGCCTGCACCAGACGCCGTTGATCATGGTGCGCGGGCTTGAGAATGGCGACAAGATCAGGGGCATCGGCGAACCCGCCGTTCCCCCCGCAGCACCTGCTTTGGCCAATGCGATCTTTGCCGCGACGGGGCAGCGTATCCGCGAGCTGCCGCTGTCCAAGTCGATCGATTTTGTATGATCTCCCTTCGCAGGGCGATCATCGGCGGGATCATTGCGCTGGCCTACGCGGGCGGTGCTTTTGCGCAAGAAGCACCCGATCGCGCGGCGGCGCTGGCGGCGTGGGATGATATCCACACGGTCGTTTCGCATCCGCGCTGTACCAATTGCCACGTGGGCCCCGCTGGCGTGCCGCTCTGGGAGGGGTTGGGCCACGAGGAGGCTGCCGACCAAGCTCCCGTGCACGGCATGAACATCCTTGCCGATGAAAGCCGCATCGGGGCCGAGACGATGCCTTGCCGCACTTGTCACATCAGCGCCGCGTCAGAAAATACCGTCCCCCACGCGCCACCGATGATTGCGGACGCATGGCGGCTTCCCCCGATAGAGATGGCGTGGAAAGGCAAGACCAGCGCCGAGATCTGCGCACAACTGCGTGACCCCGACAGCAACGGTGCCTTTACGCCCGAAGACCTGTCCGATCACCTGCGAACGTCGGCCTTTGTTGCATGGGGCTTTGACCCCGGCGCAGGGCGCGCGGCGGCCCCCGGTAGCCTCCCCGAGATGCAAGAGGCGCTGGCGATCTGGGTGGCAGGCGGCACGCCCTGTGCGGGCGACCCGCACCCCTAGTCAGCCCTTGAACAGATCCGCATAGGTTTCGCGCAGCAGGTTCTTTTGCACCTTGCCCATCGTATTGCGGGGCAAGGCATCAACCAACACCAGCTTGCGCGGACATTTGAACCGCGCCAGCGATTGCGCGACGGTCTGCGACAGTGCTTCCAGGTCCAGATCACGGCTGCCATCGGCGACCAGAACACCAACCGGTGCCTCGCCCAGATCCCCATGAGCCACGCCGATCACGGCGCTTTCCAGCACGCCGGGTTGATCGTCCAGCACCTGTTCGACCTCTTTGGGATAGATGTTATAGCCGCCGGATATGATCAGATCCTTGCCGCGCCCGACGATCTGCACATAGCCGTCTTCGTCAATCAACCCCAGATCACCGGTGATAAAGAACCCGTCCGCACGCAGTTCAGCGGCGGTTTTTTCGGGCATCTGCCAATAGCCTTGGAAAACATTCGGCCCGCGGACCTCGACGACGCCGATCTCTCCCTGTGGCAGGGTCTCGCCGGTATCGGGGTCGCAAATCTTGAGCTCGACCCCCGGCAGGGGCGTGCCGACAGTCCCGCCGCGCCGCGGCCCGTCATAGGGGTTCGAGGTGTTCATATTGGTTTCCGTCATCCCGTAGCGTTCCAGAATACGGTGGCCTGTGCGTTCCTCGAACTGCTTGTGCGTTTCGGCCAGCAAGGGGGCAGAGCCCGAGATGAACAGACGCATATGCGCCGTCAACCCGGCGGTGAAGTCATCAGAGCCTAGCAAACGGGTGTAGAAGGTCGGCACGCCCATCAACGCGGTGGCCTGCGGCATGAAACGGATCAACTGATCGATGTCGAGCTTGGGCAGGAACACCATCGCGCCACCGCTGAGCAGCATGATATTGGTCGCCACGAACAGCCCGTGGGTGTGGAAAATCGGCAGCGCATGCAGCAGCACATCGGCCTTGGTGAATTGCCAGACCTCAACCAGCGTTTCGGCATTGCTCAGCAGGTTGCGCTGGCTCAGCATCGCGCCTTTTGATCGGCCCGTGGTGCCCGAGGTATAGAGGAAGGCGGCCAGATCCTCGGCCGTTCGGTCGACGGTCTCGAATGTGTCGGGCAGGGTGGCCGCCAGATCGCGCAGCGTGCCGCGGCCGGTGTTGTCCATCGTCTCTACCGCAGCACCGGCGGCGGCAGCGACCGGCGTGAGTTCGGTAACATCGGCGGGATCGCAAACCAGCAGCCGCGCGCCCGAGTTGCCGACGAAATAATCCACCTCGGACGCGGTGTAGCCGGGGTTGAGCGGCAAGAACACCAGCCCTGCCTGCACGCAAGCGGCATAAAGCGCCAGCGCATCCGGCGATTTGCCGACCTGCACCGCGACACGGTCGCCCGCTGTCAGCCCCTTGTCCGAAAACGCATTGGCATAGCGCGCGGCAGAGCGGATGAATTGGTCGTGGGTGATGGTGCGCCCGTCCGGCGGGATCAGGAACGGCGTGTTTTGCCCGATGTGGCGACCGAATAAAGCGTCGTAAAGCGGGTTTGGCATCGTCGTCTCCTTCTGACCTTTGGTAGCGCGGAATTTGCGCCATCGGCAGGGCCAGGTAAAGGGCGGCAAATGGCGCATTTTGATCTTTGCTGCATTTCGCGCGTGCAGACGGCCTTGACGACCCGCAGCGTATGACTTACCCCTCCTCCCGTAGCGCGGGCGTTGTGTAATGGTAAGACCTCTGCCTTCCACGCAGAAGACGCGGGTTCGATTCCCGCCGCCCGCTCCACTCCTTTCCCGACATCCTTTTGATTTTGGCTATTTGCGCTGGATCAATGCGCTTTTGTCGCAAGCGCCCTAGGGGTGCAGCCCTTGACCCCGCGCGATGTGCGGGCGATGACATGACAGCACTCCAAAGGATATCTCATGGCACGTACCCCGACGCCCGGCCCCGGCACCGAAGAACGCGAAAAATCGCGTGAGTTGGGGGCCCTGCGCGCGCTGCTGCCGTTTCTTGCGCCCTATCGCGGGCTCATGATCGCGGCCATTCTGGCGCTGGTGCTCACGGCGATGATCTCTTTGACGCTGCCGCTGGCCGTGCGCCGCGTGATCGATACTTTCGGCACCGGCGAGGCCGAATTGCTGGACCAGTATTTCGTTGCCGCCCTGATCATCGCGGCACTTCTGGCTGTAGGCACGGGGCTGCGCTATGCGCTGGTGACGCGCTTTGGCGAACGGGTCGTTGCCGATATCCGCAAGGCGGTGTTCGATCGCGTAATCTCGATGAGCCCGGCGTTCTACGAGAACCTGATGACCGGCGAGGTGCTGAGCCGGATCACCACGGACACCACGCTGATCCTGTCGGTGATCGGGTCGTCCGTGTCCATCGCGCTGCGCAATATGCTGATCGTGACCGGTGGGCTGGTGCTGATGCTGTTCACCTCGGCCAAGCTGACGGCGATGGTGTTGTTGATCGTACCGGCGGTAATTGTGCCGATCCTTGTTCTGGGGCGGCGCTTGCGGGTGCTGAGCCGTGAAAATCAGGACTGGATCGCGGCAAGCTCGGGCAATGCGTCCGAGAGTTTGGGCGCGGTGCAGACCGTGCAGGCCTTTACCAACGAGGCCGCCAGCCAATCGCAATTCGCGCAGATGACCGAGGCGTCCTATGATGCGGCGCAGCGCCGGATCAAGACCCGCGCGCTGATGACGATTATTGTGATCTTTCTGGTATTTGCCGGCGTCGTGGGCGTTTTGTGGATGGGCGCGCGGGATGTGCGTGCCGACCAGATGACCCCCGGTGCCTTGGTGCAATTCGTGATTTATGCCGTGATGGTGGCAGGCGGGGTCGCGGCGCTGTCCGAGATCTGGGGTGAACTTCAACGCGCCGCCGGTGCCACCGAACGTCTGGTAGAGCTGTTGCGGACCGAAGACACCGTGCAAGACCCCGCTGCGGCCATTGATCTACCCAGCCCTGTCGCCGGTCGGATTGCTTTTGAGGACGTGCATTTCAGATACCCTGCACGCCCTGATGTACAGGCACTGGACGGGGTCAACCTGTCGATCAACCCCGGTGAAACGGTCGCGTTCGTCGGGCCCTCGGGTGCAGGCAAAACCACGATCATCCAGTTGATTCTGCGGTTCTATGACCCTGCTTCGGGCCGGATCACCCTTGACGGGGTCGATCTGCGCGATGTTTCGCGTGCGGCCTTCCGCCGGTCGGTGGCCTTGGTGCCGCAAGATCCGGTGATCTTCGCCGCCTCTGCCCGCGAGAATATCCGCTTTGGCCGCCCCGACGCCACAGACGCCGAGATTGACGCCGCGGCCGAGGCCGCCGCCGCCCACGGGTTCATCAGCGCATTGCCCGACGGCTACGACAGCTATCTGGGCGAACGCGGGGTGATGCTGTCGGGCGGGCAAAAGCAGCGTATCGCCATCGCCCGCGCCATCCTGCGCGACGCGCCGGTGCTGCTGCTGGACGAAGCCACAAGCGCCTTGGATGCCGAAAGCGAACGCGCCGTGCAGGCCGCCGTGGATCGGTTGAGCGCGGACCGCACCACCCTGATCGTCGCGCACCGTCTGGCGACGGTGAAAAAGGCCGACCGCATTGTCGTGCTGGAAGCAGGGCGGATCGTCGATATGGGCACCCATGACGAGCTGGTCACCAAGGGGGGGCTCTATGCGCGCCTGGCGCGGCTGCAATTCACCGATGGCCGCACGGACGTATAAAAAACCTTGTGAATTTCACGGTTAAATGGAAACAATCACACCCGAATGGATCCAGAAGGAGAACAACATGGGTTTGTGGAGTTTCGTAAAAGACGCCGGCAAAAAAGTATTTGGCGGCGGTGATGATACCGAAGTCACCGGAGCCGCGCTTCAGGATGAATTGAAAGACCTCGGGCTTGATGCCGAAGGGCTCGATATTTCTGTCGAAGGTGACAAGGTCAAGGTCTCGGGCAAGGCGGCGAGCCAGGAGATGAAAGAAAAGGTCATTCTGGCCGTGGGGAACGTCGAAGGCGTTGCCGCGGTTGAAGAAGACATGGACGGCGGCGAGGGCGACGGCACCTTCCACACCGTTGAAAAGGGGGACACGCTTTGGGCTATCGCGGCCAAGACCCTTGGCAATGGCGCGCGCTATGAAGAAATCTTCGAAGCGAATAAACCCATGCTGACCCACCCCGATAAAATCTATCCCGGTCAGATGCTGCGTATTCCTGCCAAGTAATCGCACCACACATAGGGGGTGTGCCACGCGCTTTTACCCCATAAAAGAGAGCGGCAGGCGGCGTCTGCCGCTCTTTTTCGAGCCTTCCGTTGGGTCAGTGGGCTTGAACGCAGCGTTTGAGCGCCTGCAAATGCTTGCGAAAGCTGGAATTAGCAATCATCTTTGACAACAGGGAATAACGGGATGCGGGCAAACCGCACCACCAAGGGAGGAAAATAATGTCATTTGCCGGTGTAGAAGACCGTAACGCGATCGAAGCAGAAATGCCGTGGGCAGACCGCGACGTGCCCAAAACACTTTGGAGCATGTTGAGCGAAACCGCCGGAAAGTTTCCAAGCCACGACGCAATCAGCTACCAGATTTTCTCTGGGCCGAAAGATCACGCGGAAACCCTAAGCTGGTCGCAGCTGCGGGGTCAGGTGGGCCGTGCGGCCAATCTGTTCCGGTCGCTGGGTGTGGGGCCGACCGATGTGGTCGCCTATGTCCTGCCAAACTGTAACGAGACGGTCATCACGCTTCTGGGCGGTGCCGTCGCAGGGATCGCGAACCCCATCAACCCGCTACTCGAGGCAGAGCAGATCGGATCGATCCTGCGTGAAACCAATGCCAAGGTCGTTGTGACCCTGCGGCCTTTCCCCAAGACGGATGTGGCCGAGAAAACCGCCGAGGCGGTCAAGCTGGCACCGAATGTCACGACCGTGCTCGAAGTGGACCTGTGCCGCTATCTGACCGCGCCAAAGTCGTGGATCGTGCCGCTGATCCGTCCAAAGTTGAAGGTCACCAATCAGGCGACCTACAAGAATTTCAATTCCGAAATCGCCAAGCAACCGGCCGAGCTGACATTCGACGATCCGCAAGAGGATCGCGTCGCCTTCTACTTCCACACCGGCGGGACAACGGGCATGCCGAAAGTGGCGCAGCACAAGTATTCCGGCATGGTCTATAACGGCTGGCTTGGGCACACGCTGCTGTATACGGAAAACGACAACATCATGTGTCCGCTGCCGTTGTTCCACGTATTCGCCTGCCACGTGATCCTTATGGCCGCGGTGAAATCCGGTGCGCATGTGGTCTTCCCGACGCCTCAGGGCTATCGCGGGGACGGGGTGTTCGACAATTTCTGGAAACTGGTCGAGCGCTGGAAAATCACTTTCATCATCACTGTCCCTACGGCGATTTCCGCCAAGATGCAGCGCCCGATCAACGCTGATATCTCGACCGTGAAAACCGCCTTCTCGGGCTCGGCACCCTTGCCGCTGGAACTGTTCCGCCGCTTTGAAAAGGCCACCGGCATCACGCTGATCGAAGGCTACGGCCTGACAGAGGCGACCTGCCTTGTGTCGTCGAACCCGACGGACGGCGTGCGCAAAGTGGGCAGTATCGGCATCACCTTCCCCTATACGGATGTGAAGATTGTCAAAAGCACCAGCGACGGGCTGGTCGAGGCAGAGGTCGACGAGATCGGCGAAATCTGTATCTCGAACCCCGGCGTCTATGCGGGCAACACCTATACCGAAGCCGATAAGAACAAGGATCTCTACTATCAGGGCACGCACCTGCGGACAGGGGATCTGGGCCGTATCGACAGCGACAAATACCTCTGGATCACGGGCCGCGCCAAAGACCTGATCATCCGTGGCGGTCACAACATCGACCCCGCCGAGATCGAAGAGGCGCTTCTGGGTCACGAGGCGGTCGCCTTTGCCGGTGCCATCGGTCAGCCCGATGCCCACGCGGGCGAGGTGCCTTGCGCCTTTGTCGAACTGGTCGCAGGTGCGTCGATCACCGAAGCCGAACTGCTGGAGTTCTGCAAAGAGCACGTGCAGGAACGCGCGGCGCAGCCCAAGCATATGACCATCATGAGCGAGCTGCCCAAAACCGCCGTCGGTAAGATCTTCAAGCCCGACCTGCGCAAAAACGCGATCACGCGCGTCTATGACGAGACGTTGGAAGCCGCCGGTCTGCCCGCGCGTGTTGCCTCTGTCACCGATGACAAGAAACGCGGTCTGGTTGCGCAAATCGCCATGAACGGCGCAAGCGAGGCTGATGTCGGCGCGTCGCTGGACGTCTTTACCTTCGGTTGGGAGGCCGCGTGATCCAACCCGACTACCGCGTTCTACTGGATGAGGAAGTCTGGGCCTATATGGACCGCTCGGACAGTTTCTATCCACCGGACGCGGTGTCACTCACCATCGATCAGCAGCGCGCTGTCTATAACCGGATGTGCGCTGCTTTTCACCAACCCTACCCTGATGGGGTCCGCACATGGGACGTGGCCTTCGGCGGCGTCCCATGTCGCGTTTACGAGGTCGAGACATCCGATATCACGGTCGTCTACTATCACGGCGGCGGGTTTGTTGTTGGCGGGCTCGACAGTCACGATGATGTCTGCGCCGAGATTTGCGCCGCGACCGGCTACCGTGTGATCTCTGTCGACTACGCGCTCGCCCCCGAGGCCGTCTTTCCCGCTTGCTTCAACGACGCATGGGCCGCGTTTCAGGCGATTGCAGCTGCATATGACGGCGGGATTGTATTGGCGGGGGACAGTGCGGGCGGCAATCTTGCTGCTGCCGTTGCCCATACCGCGCGAGCATCTTTTCAGGGGCGCATAGCAGGTCAGGTTCTGATCTATCCCGGACTGGGCGGGGATCGCAGCAAGGGCAGCTATATCACCCACGCCAACGCGCCGCAGTTGACGGTTGCGGATATGGAGTTTTACCAGCAGGTGCGATCCGGTGGGACACCGCCTGTGGATGATCCACGCTACGCCCCGCTGCACGATACAGACTTTACCGACTTGCCGCCTACGGTGATCCTGATGGTCGCCTGTGACCCGCTGTCGAGCGACGGGGAAGCCTATGCCGCCGCGATCAACAGGGCGGGCGGGCAGGCCCATTGGCACGAGGCCGCGGGCCTTGTCCACGGCTGTCTGCGCGCGCGGGTGATGTCACGCAAGGCGGCGGCGTTCTTTGAACAGGTGACAGCGGCGATCGGTGCTGTCGGGGCAGGGGAATGGCCTGCGATCAGCACGGCCTAAGAAACGGCATCATTTCAGGAAAGACTGCGCCTTCATCGTATCGGCCACAGGCGCACCCAGACGGCCAAGGATCGTCGGCGCGAGCTGCAGCTGGTCGATCACCGTATCTTCGGACGGCCCTTCGGCATCGCCAAAGTAATACAGCGCGGTTTCCTGCTGCAACGCACTGCGTCCGCCGTGATGGCCGCGTTCGTCCTGCCCGTGATCGGCTGTGACGATCACCTCATACCCCAGGGCGCGCCATTTCGGGATGAAGGGGGCCAGCATCTCGTCCATGACGGCGCAGGCGTGGTCCATTTCTTGACAGTCGTGGAAGAAACGATGCCCCATGCTGTCTAGCGTGCAGGTGTGCAACATCCCGTAGTTCAGCCCGAACCGCAGCGCCAGATTGGTGAGAGAGCCAAACAGATCCACATCCGAAGGGGTCATCTGGTTCACCAGCCCGTAGCCGGTCATCGTGTGAAACCGCCCGTGGTTGATCGTGTCGCTATCGGGTTCATCATATTCCACGTCGCGCACATAGTCGAAGGGGTGGCGGTTGAAGAATTGCGACCAGAAAGAATGGGCCACGGCCCCTGTCACGCCGCCCGCCGCACGGGTCTGGGCGAAGACATCCTTGTGCTTTATCCGGAACACATTGCCGTTGCCGGTACAGCCATGTTCAGCCGGTGCCACACCCGTGTGTATCGAGGCATAGCAGGAGGCAGAGATCGACGGCAGCACCGCACGCTGAGTCCAGACCCGCGCCTCGCCACTATCGACCCAGCCTTCCAGATTGCCGAACAGCCGACGGAAATTGCGGTAGGGCACACCGTCGAGGATGATCAAAAGCAGCTTGTTCTTCATGTCGATACCTTTTCGGCGGGCCACAGTGCTTGTATTTGTCCGATACAATCCGCTGCGTTGCCCACAGGCTTAATTGCCAGCACTTTCCATTTTGCGATGTGCGATGGTTTCTTCCAGCCAGCCGATCTTCATCTCGGGGACAGAGCTCAGCAGCAGGTCGGTATAATCGTCAAAGGGCGGTGACAGCACCTGACTTTTGGTGCCATACCGCACCACTTCGCCCTGATACATCACAGCGATACTGTCTGCGATGGCTTTTACCGTCGCCAGATCGTGGGTGATGAACAGATAGGCGACATCCTCGATCTTTTGCAGGTTCAACAGCAGCTTGAGGATGCCATCTGCCACCAGCGGGTCAAGCGCGCTTGTCACCTCGTCGCAGATGATCAGCTTGGGCTTGGCGGCCAGCGCACGGGCGATGCAGACACGTTGTTTCTGCCCGCCCGACAGCTCTGCCGGATAGCGGTCCTGAAACCCGTCGCCCAATTCGATCTCGTCCAGCAGTTCCTGAATGCGCTTCTGCTTTGCCTTGCCTTTCAGCCCGAAATAAAACTCGAGCGGGCGACCGATAATGGTGCCTACGGTCTGGCGCGGATTCATCGCGGTATCGGCCATCTGGTAGATCATCTGCATCTCGCGCAGGTCTTCGATGGGGCGTTGCGCCAGGGCGGGGGCAAGCTCGCGCCCGTCAAAGGTGATCGTCCCGTCGCTTGGGGGCAGCAGGCCGGTGATCACGCGGGCCAGCGTGGATTTGCCCGAGCCGGATTCCCCCACGACAGCCAATGTCTGGCCCGGGTGAATATCGACGTTGATCTTCTTGAGCACGTCAAAATCCGTGCCGGCATAGCGGGCGGTGACGTTTTCGACCCGTAGAACAGGGGTATCGGTCGGTGTCTTTTCCTCGTGGCGGATCGACCGGACCGACACAAGCGCTTTGGTGTAGTCTTCCTTGGGCGCGTTGATGATCTGGTCAACGGTGCCGTATTCGACCATATCCCCTTGTTGCAGCACCATAATATGATCGCTGACCTGCGCCACAACCGCGAGGTCATGGGTGATATAGAGCGCGGCAACGCCGGTGGCGGCGATGGCTTCTTTGATGGCGGCCAGCACGTCGATCTGCGTGGTCACATCCAGCGCCGTGGTGGGTTCGTCAAAGACCACCAGATCGGGCTGCGGACACAGTGCCAGCGCGGTCATGCAGCGCTGCAACTGCCCGCCAGACACTTGGTGGGGGTAGCGGTTACCGATGGTTTCAGGGTCCGGCAGACCAAGCTTGCGGAACAGATCAACCGCGCGTTCCTCGGCCTCGGCCTTGGTAAACTTTTTCTGATAGATCGCGGCTTCGGTCACCTGATCCATGATCTTTTTCGCGGGGTTGAAAGACGCCGCCGCGGATTGCGAGACATAGGTCACCTCGGCCCCGCGTAGGCGGCGCACGGCGCGTAGACGCTCCTTGAGAATGTCGCGCCCGTTGACCCAAACCTCGCCGCCGGTGATCTCTACCCCGCCGCGGCCATAGGCCATCGCGGCCAGCCCGATGGTGGATTTGCCCGCGCCGGATTCCCCAATCAACCCCAGCACCTTGCCGGGTTGCAGATCAAAGTCGACGCCGTGCACGATTTTGATGTCAATCGGCTTTTCGCCGGGCGGATAGGCGGTCGCGCCGATTTTCAGGCCGCGTACCTTGAGAAGTGGCTCGGTCATCCACGGCCCCCTTTCAGCGATGTGGTGCGGTTCAAAATCCAGTCCGCAACAAGGTTGATAGAGATGCAAAGCGTGGCGATGGCATAGGCCGGATAGAGCGCCGCCTGAATACCATAGTTGATGCCTTCCTTATTCTCTTTCACGATGCCGCCCCAGTCGGCTTGAGGGGGCTGCACGCCCAGACCCAGAAACGACAGCGTCGACACAAAGAGCACCGCAAAGATAAACCGCAAACCCATCTCGGCGATCAGCGGCGACAGCGCGTTCGGCAGGGTTTCACGGAAAATGATCCAGCCGATCTTCTCGCCGCGCAGGCGGGCGGCCTCGACATAGTCCATCACGGTGATGTCCACGGCCACAGCGCGCGCCAGACGGTAGACACGGGTGCTGTCTAGCAGACCCATCAGGATAATCAGGATCGGCACGGTGGTCGGCATCACCGACAGCACGACAAGCGCAAAGATCAGCGACGGGATCGACATGATCAGATCGACAAAGCGCGAAATGGCTTGGTCGACCCAACCGCCGGAGACGGCTGCGAAGAAGCCCAGAATGGACCCCAGCGTAAAGCTGAGGATGGTGGCTGCAGTGGCGATAAAGATCGTGGTGCGCCCACCGTAGATCATACGCGACAGCAGATCACGCCCGATGCTGTCGGTGCCCAGCAGGAACTCCGACGACGAAGGCTCCCACACGTCGCCGACGATTTCAGCCATGCCATAGGGGGCGAGCCAAGGGGCAAAGACGGCCATGATGAAATAGACGCTGGTAAAGAACAGGCCGATCATGGCGGAGATTGGAATGTTTTTCATGAGTTCGCTCCCAAACAAATGAATGGGTCAACGTCAGGTGGCGATACGGGCCTGCGGCAGGGGGTCGCGTTGATGCGAAGCTGAACTGCGGCCCCGTGCGTCGCGCATTGCCTCGGGGGGAGATGCGCGGCGCTCATTTGGGATGCCTCAGGCGCGGGTTGGCAAGGATCGACACGATGTCGGCCACAAGGTTCAACCCGATATAAACGGCGGCAAAGATCAGACCGCAGGCTTGCACCACGGGCACGTCGCGCTTGGAGACGTGATCGACCAGATATTGCCCCATGCCGGGATAGGCAAAGACGACCTCTACCACCACGACGCCGACGACCAGATAGGCGAGGTTCAGCATCACCACATTGACGATCGGGGCGATGGCGTTGGGGAAGGCGTGCTTGCGGATAATCTTCAGCATGCCTAAGCCTTTAAGCTCGGCTGTTTCGATATAGGCCGATTGCATCACGTTCAGGATCGCGGCGCGGGTCATACGCATCATATGCGCCAATACGACCAGCGTCAGCACCATCACCGGAATGGCAATCGCGTTCAGCTTGGCCCCGAGGCTCATGCTGTCGTTGATGATCGCCACCGACGGAAACAGCCGCCATTTGATCGCCACCCAATAGATCAGCACATAGCCGATCATGAATTCCGGGATGGAAATCGTGGTCAGCGTGACGGCCGAAATCAGCTTGTCGGGCCAGCGGTCTTTGTAGCGCACGGCCAGCAGGCCCAGAAAGATCGCCAGCGGCACAGAGATTGCAGCAGCCCAGAAGGCGAGGAAAAGCGTGTTCTTCAGACGCCCGCCAAGGCTTTCTGCGATGTCGCGGCCATTGGTCAGCGCGGTGCCCAAGTCTCCTTGAAGCACGCCGCCCAGCCAGGCGAAATAGCGGGTCATGGCGGGATCGTTCATGCCAAGCTCTCGGCGCAGGTTCGCAAGCGCTTCGGGCGTGGCGGATTGACCTAAGATGGATTGTGCCACGTCGCCGGGCAAAATCGAGGTGCCTACGAAGATCAGGATCGACGCGGCAAAAAGGAGAAGAAGGCCCAACGCTAAGCGTTGGGCGATCAGTTTGACGATGGGATGCATAAGCTGGGTTTACCTTATGCGTCTTTGACCCAGCATTTGATCCCGGCTTTGTTGTTGGACAGTTCCGCGTTGGGATCTTCGACCCAGCCGCCGACATTGTTGGCAACACCATCCACAAAGTCGTTGAACATCGGCAGGATCAACCCGCCTTCGTCGCGGATCATCTGACCCATCTTGGAGTAGGTCTCTTTGCGCTTGGCCTCGTCCAGTTCGGCGCGGGCCGACAGCAGCATCTCGTCGAACTCGGGGCGTTTCCAGCGGGTGTCGTTCCAGTCCGCGGTCGACAGATAGGCGGTCGAATACATCTGGTCCTGTACCGGACGGCCACCCCAGTAAGAGGCGCAGAACGGCTGTTTGTTCCAGACCTCGGACCAGTAGCCATCGTTCGGCTCGCGTTTGATCTCAAGCGGGATACCGGCGGCTTTGGCGGATTCCTGGAACAGGGATGCCGCATCGACCGCACCGGGGAAGGCACCGTCTGCAACGCGCAGGATGATCGGGCTGCCATCGTGACCGGAGGCGGCGTAATGCTCTTTCGCCTTCTCGATGGAATGTTCACGCTGCGGGATCGATTCATCGAACAGCGGATAAGAGGCGTTGATCGGCATGTCGTTCCCGATGGTGCCGTAGCCGCGCAGGATCTTGTCGACCATTTCCTCGCGGTTGATCGCATATTTCAGCGCCAGACGCAGGTCGTTGTTGTCGAACGGTGCGGTGTCGACATGGGCGATAAACACATAGTGGCCTCGACCGGCAACGGATTTCACCGTCAGGTTGGGCGCGCGGCCCAGCAGGGCGGCAACCTTGGGATCAACGCGGTTGATCATGTTGACCTGACCCGACTGCAGCGCCGCCGTCCGTGCGGTGGCATCGTTCAGCACCAGCACTTCGTTATAATCGGTGTGGCCGCGGTTGTCGGCGTCCCAGTAGTTTTCGTTGCGCTTGAAGCCGTGGCGCACGCCGGGTTCGTCAACTTCCAGCGTGTAAGGGCCGGTGCCGATGCCCGCGCCGGGGTTGTCCATGCCGCCATCGGGCTGGATCATCAGGTGGTAGTCGGCCAGCAGGTAGGGAAGGTCAGCGTTGCCGACGCCCAGTTCAACGATGAAGTTGTCGCCATCGACCTTCATGTTCTCGATACCGCGCATGATGCCCAAGGCACCGGATTGGCTGTTTTCATCCGAATGGCGCTGCATGGTTTTCAGCACGTCTTCGGGTGTCATTTCCTTGCCGTTGTGGAACTGGATGCCCTTGCGGATCTTGAACGCCCAGGTTTTCGCATCGGCCGAGGCCTCGTAGCTTTCGGCCATGCGGTTTTCGATTTCCCCGTTGGGATCGACCTCTACAAGGCTTTCGTACAGGTGGCGCAGGTTGTTCAGCGGCACTTCGGAGGCGGTCAGCGCAGGATCGAGCGTATTGGTGGATTCACCGCCCGACGACCCGATTTTCAGTGTGCCACCGC
This sequence comes from Sulfitobacter sp. SK025, assembly GCF_003352105.1. NCBI lineage: Bacteria > Pseudomonadati > Pseudomonadota > Alphaproteobacteria > Rhodobacterales > Roseobacteraceae > Sulfitobacter > Sulfitobacter sp. SK025. The sequence goes on from NZ_CP025808.1 coordinate 1,363,704, forward strand.
GAATCGGTGCTTCGTGGGCTGCAGCCTGCGCGTGGTTCGCCAGCATCGAGTTGGCGACGGCGGCTGTCACGCCCAAAGCAGCGGCACGCCCGACGAATTCGCGGCGTGTCATAGTGCCCTTGGCCACTTGGCCGGTCATATGTTTCAGTTGATCATCCATGATGAGAACTCCCTGTTTTAGGTGATACTTCTGCGCATTGGTGCGCAGGTTTTTTTATTGACTGGTGGCACAACGTTAAGCATTTCGGCCCGTGTCGCAAGTGGTAATACCGGCGGCCATGTGACGAGTTTGTTACATAAAGTGTCGCTTAATGTCTTCCGTCACGTCGCGTTCATAGATCAATTTGTCGTTTTCGTACGCTTCAAGACGGGCCGTCAGATGAAAATGGGTCGCGTCCGACCACATCTGCGACCGGGTTTCTGTGCGCAGGATGATGTCGTCCCGCTCCAGCTCTTCGGTCCAGTGACAGGTGCCTTTTGCGGACAGCGGATCGTCGGGGTGAATGCGCCACACCTCCCGCGCGACAGAGCCCGCGATCAGCCCGTGATCGGCATCGCGCAGCTTGCCGAAGTCATCCTCGATGATCAGAGAGACGATGCCGGTGACGCGGTCGATCTCTTGGCGGCGAATGTGGTTTTCGGGGCTCAGGGTCTCTGTCTCCCACGGGGCGGCAGAGGTGGGCGGGGCAAAGCTGTATTCGTCCCCGCCGCTGGTCGGGCGTTGCGGCAGGTCGATCTGGCCGGACGACAGCGTGACCTCTGCCGCTTCGGGCGCAGGCCAGAGCAGGGGCCAATAGGCGGTAGAGATCGACACCCGCAGCCGGTGCCCCTTGGGGATGCGATAGGCGATGTGGTCAAGGTCCAGCGTGATGTCGGTCATGGCACCGGGCGCCATCGCCTGCGGATTTTCGGCGCTGTCGCGATGGGACAGGTTCAGCACGCCATAGGTAATCCGGGCCGAGGCCCCATCAGGGTGGATATGGTTCAACCGCACCGCGATCTGGCCCTGTGGTTTGTCGCAGGCCAGACGCAGGCGCAGACGCGGCGCGCCAAGGATATCCATCTGCTGCGCCAAGGGCCCGCTGTCAAAACAGACCGATAGTGCATCGTCTTGCCTCTGGTCGCCGGGCATTTCGGGGCCAAGCCAGATCGCACAATATTCCCCGCCATCCGCCCCGCAATGCGCGGGGGAGGCGACGCTGCGGTCCAGCGGGGCCGCGGTGTCTTGCAGGCCCTCATCCGTCAGATGCAACGTCTTGACAGGCAGATGCGATGTCGCGCCTGTGGGTTCGGTGATCCAGCGGCCGGGGCGTTCATGGGTCCACGTGGCAGGGCGCATGCCGTCCATCAGATACGCGCGATAATCGGGATCGTCCTCGACGCCCGTGTCGATCCCCTTGAGCCACCTATCCCACCAGCGCAGCGCCTCTTGCAGAAAGCCGATACGGGGTTCGGGGATGGCGAAATGCGGGTATTTGTGCACCCAAGGCCCAACGATCCCCTTTGCACCGGGCAAGGCTTCAACCAACTGCGGGACCGCGTTCTTGTAGGAATCGCCCCAGCCGCCAATCGCCAGCACTTTGGCCTTGAGCGCGCTATACTCCTCGATCACCGACCCTTGCTTCCAATAGGCGTCGCGTGATTGGTGGCGCAGCCAAAGCGCGGGGAGAAACGGTTCTGCCTCTAGCCGCTCCAGCCACATTTCGCGCCAGTCGGGGCGCAAGGCGGGATCGGGCGCGCGGCTGGAATAGGCCCACATCGTCGCCCCCCAGCCAAGGTTCTCGTTCAACAGGCACCCGCCCTTATAGTGGATGTCATCGGCAAAGCGGTCGACGGTGGAACATAGCGTAATCACCGCCTTCAGCGGCTCAGGCGCATGGGCTGCGACCTGCAGCCCGTTAAAACCGCCCCAGCTGATGCCCATCATGCCCACCGTCCCGCTGCACCAAGGTTGCGCGGCAAGCCAGTTGATCACCTCTATGCAGTCGGCCTGTTCTTGGGGCGTGTATTCATCCTCCATCACGCCATAGCTGTCGCCATTGCCTCGCATATCGACCCGCACGCAGGCATATCCGCGTTCGGCAAACCAAGGGTGGGTCAGCGCATCCCGTGCGGTGGTGCCGTCGCGTTTGCGGTAGGGAAGGTATTCCAGAATCACCGGCACAGGTGCGGTATCGGAATTTTCAGGCCGCCAGACTCGAGCGGAAAGCCGGCATCCATCCGAGAGGGTGATGCCCATGTCGGGGTCTTCGATCAGTGATAGCGGGGTGTTCTGGGCGGTATCCATGCCGCAAAGGTCAGGGGGGAGCCCAGTATTGTCAACCGTTTGCACGGGCTTGCGGTGTGGCACCCATGGGGATTTTTCCTGAGTGAAATGAGGTGGTTAATTATCTGGCAACGTTAACTATTATTAACGCTTTCCCGCAGTAGTAGAAACTGTGGCCGTGTTGCACTGTTGAAATAAGGCAAGAATGTGGCGTTCCACTTTAACCTTGGCTTTTATGTGTCTAAGCGGCTACCTTCTGCCTCAATAATACGTTTCGTTTTTTACGACGGACATAATCAGGCGGCTGCACGATGCGATCAACGCGTTGGCGGTCATAAAATTTCTCAGGTGTCGCGCGCAGAATGCGCACCGAGGTGGAGCAGATATTATGAAGACGATAGATTTCGTCGTTCGCGATCAAGCGGGCGCATTGCAGCGTGGCACGGTTGCGGAAAACGCAAACTTCCATGTTATCCAAGCGACATCAGGTCAGGAAATCTCGCTGAACCTGCGTCAGACCGATTTTCAATCGCATCAGCGGTCGGGCAACGATCTTGTGCTCACGCTGAATGACGGGTCGGTCATCACCATCGAGAATTACTTTAACGAAACCGGTGCCGCGAACCGCCTGTTCATTTCGTCAGATGGCTATCTGAACGAAGTCGCATTCGTCGAGGCCGAAGGTGGCGGGCTTTATGCGCAATACGGCCCGACCGAGCAGTGGGGCAAATGGAGCCCCTCTGACGATCTGATCTATCTGGGCCGCAGCGATGTGGCCTCTGTGCCGGGCGGTGTCATGCCGGGCGCGGGTGACGACGAAGTGTCGATGTTGGCGGCACCCTTGCTGGGCGGCGTCGTTGGCGGTGGTGGTGCCGCGGCAGCAGCCGGTGCGGCGGTTGTCGGTGGTGCAGCTGTCATCGGTGGCGGCGGCGGTGGCGGCAATGGCGGCAGCCCTTCGGTCGCCCCTCCGTTCGTGAATGAACCTGACGCAACCGGCACGGTCGGCGGCGACGGCGCGGTAGAGCAGGTCGTTGTCACTGGCGGCGGCGAGCCCGGATCGGATGTCGTGGTCACCATCGGCGATAAAGAAGTCACAACTACAGTTGGCGACGACGGCACATTCGAAGCCGTGTTCGAAGGCGATAACTTCCCCGACGACGGCACCTATGAAGCCGAGGTCGTTGTGACCACGGACGGCAATGAGATCGTGCTTGACGGGCCGAGCTTCGTCATCGACACCACAGCCCCCACGGTCACCATGTCCGAAGGCACGCAGAGTGTCGGCGACTTCTTTAACGGTGACTCCTTTGCGAATGGCGTTACGCTGACCGGGAACGGTGAAGCGGGCGCGACCGTTGACGTGACCGTCGCGGATGTCACACGCAGCACCACCGTCGGCGAAGACGGCACATGGTCCGTCACATTCGAACCCGGCACGCTGCAGGGGGGCGAATACGAGACAGAGGTGCTGATCAAGACCACCGATCAATACGGCAATACCTCCACCACCACCGAAACGCTGGTGGTTGATACCATCGCACCGACCGTCGCTGTGACATCGGGCACGCAATCCGTGGGCGACAGCTATAATGCCGCATCCTTTGGCAACGGTGTCACCCTGAACGGCACGGGGGAGCCCGGTTCAACTGTGCAGCTGACCATCGGTGGCATCACCCGCACCGCAACTGTGGGCGACAACGGCACATGGTCCGCGACATGGCAGGCGGGCACCTTGCCCGAAGGCGAATACGTCAGCGATGTCACCATCGTGACCACCGATGCTTTCGGCAACAGCTCCACCTCGACCGAGCAGCTGGTCGTTGATACCGTCTCTGAAGTCGCGATTGCGGCGGATACTGTCGAAGTTGACGGCGTGATCAACGCCGCAGAGCGTGGCGACGGCGTGACGCTGACCGGCACATCGCAGCCCGGGTCGACCGTTCAGGTCACCTTTGGGGGTGTGACCCGTGACGCGGTGGTTGACGCAAACGGCAACTGGTCCGCGGATTTCGCGGCCTCCGAAATCCCGACGGGCGAGACAACGGCGACAGTGACCGCAGTCGCGACCGATGCGGCGGGCAACACGGCCACCGCAACCGGCCAAGTCGATGTCGATACTTTGGTCAACAACCTTGCCTTCACCGGCCAGACCGGCGGCAGCGACGGGGTCGTGAACGCGGCAGAGGCGGCGCAGGGCATCGTGATGACCGGCACGGTTGAACCCGGTTCGACTGTTATGGTCCAGCTTGGCCAGGTGTCGCGTGCGGCCACGGTTGCGGCGGATGGCACATGGACCGTCAGCTTCGCCCCCAGCGACATCCCCGCAGGCACCTACACCAGCACAATGACCGCCACCGCCACCGACGCGGCAGGTAACGTCGACAGCGTATCGCAGTCTGTTTCAGTCGATACCGAAGCCGGTTCGCTGACCATCAGCCCGCTGCCCGTTGAGGGCGACGACGTGGTCAACGCGGCCGAGGCAAGCGACGGTGTGGCCATCTCGGGCACCGCCGATGCGGGCGCCGTTGTGCAGGTCACGCTGGCAGGTGTCACCCATACGGTTGTGGCAAATGGCAACGGTCAGTGGACCGCCTATTACGCCGCGGGCGAAGTTGCTCAAGGCGTCTATACCGCCGACATCACCGCAACCACGACCGACGCGGCGGGCAACAGCCGCAGCGCCTCTGATAGCGTGCGTGTGGACACCCGCGTCGACAATCTGTCGCTGAACACCGTCGAAGGCGATGACATCGTGAGCGGGGCAGAGCGTCTGGCGAATGGCGGCGTTCTGGTCACCGGCACCTCTGAAATCGGCTCGTCCGTGGTCGTGTCGCTTGGCGCGGCATCGGTGAACGGCGCGGTGGATGCGAATGGCAACTGGTCCGTCACCTTTGCGCCGGGTCAAGTGCCCGAGGGCACGATCAACACCACCGTTTCGGTCAAGGCAACGGATGCCGCGGGCAACTCTGCCACGGCAAGCCACGCGGTGCTGATCGACACGGTCGTGGATCCGCTCGACATGAACCAAGCGGGCGGTAGCGACGCTGTGGTCAGCGCACGCGAAGCCCGGACGGGCATTGATCTGAACGGTCAAGTCGAGGCGGGATCTAGCGTTGTGGTCAACTTTGACGGCACCAACTACACCGCGTTTGTGGACGGTGCTGGCAACTGGTCGGTCACGATCCCGCCTTCGGAAATCCGTCAGGGCACCTATGACGCCGACATCTCTGTCACCGCGACGGACCATGTGGGCAACATCGCGTCGATCACCGACACGCTCGCAATCGATACCTATGCGCCCGAAGGCCCCGTCATCGCGTCCTATACCCGCGACGGCGACGGTATCCGTGGCATCTCGACCGAGATCAGCCCCGATACGCTGGAGGTGCATCAGGTGAACGCAGACCGCTCCATCTCGGAAGTGGAATCGACCAGTTTTGACATCGACGCCATTGGCGAGCGGAACTTCCAGTTCGAAAGCAATGTGCCAGACGGGTCCGACCTGATTGTCACGGCCACTGACGCTGCGGGAAACTTTTCCGGCACGTATCTGGCGCTGGATGATGAAGCGGCGAACACGCAGTTGAGCCTGACTAACCCGAACCTGGGAAACTACAACATCGAAACCGTTGATCTGCAATTCGCCGAAGAGGCGCATCTGACGATCACGGAAACCGCGCTGGTCAACCTGTCGAGCAACACGAACGAGCTGATCATCGACGGGCATAACGACGACACCGTGACGATCACAGGCGCGGTACGTGGCGGTTCAGAGGTGCGTGGGGATCAAACCTATGACATCTATACTCTGGGCGACGAAGCCACGCTGATGATCGACAACGATATCAACGTCATCGTCTAAAGATTGCACCGCGCCCTCTGTTCAAGGGGGCGCGGTTGGCACACGCAGGCGGCAACGACCGCAGGCGTTTCCAGAATAAAAAACCGGCACGTTAAGGGCAGGATAATGAGGCAGAGTGTAAAACGGGCAGGGGGCATGTGCGCAGCAGCGCTGGCCCTATCCGGCTGCATGTCGGATTTCGGCAGCGGCATGGTGCCCGGTGACCTGATGCAATCTGACATCGTTACCCGGTTCCGCACCCCCGATGCCTCGCAGGCGATCAAACCCACCTACGCCGAAAAAATCACCGCAGACAGCCAGATCATCCAGGGTCTGGCGCTGCGGTCTTCTGTTCTGCCCGATGACACCGTGTCGGATCAGGTGGCCTCTGCCGTGCTGGCCGCCAACAGCCGTACCGCCGAGGCAGAGCTGCGCGCCGCCACCCTCCGCTCGGAAGCCGCCAGCAAGAACTGGTTGCCCAAGATCGGGCCGCAGGTCAGCCTGACATCCTTGGGGTCGCTGGCGGCCAATCTGGTGGTGGATCAGGTGCTGTTTGACAATGGCCGCCGTGCGGGTGAACGCGCCTTTGCCGTGGCCGATGTCGAGGTCGCTGCCGTGTCGCTGGCGCAAGATACGAACGACCGCGTGGCGACCGCGCTGAAGCTCTACACCAATGCGATTGAGGCGCGCGATACCGCCGCGCTGAACCGTGTCGCGCTTAAGGATATGACGCATTTCGAATGGGTGATGCAGGAACGGGTCAAAGGCGGCGTGTCCGATGTGTCCGACCTGACGATCCTGCGCCAGAAGCTCCTTGAGATCCGCGCCACGCTTGATGCCTCCGTCGAACGCGAAGCCACGTCAATGTCCGAGCTGAACGCCATGTCGATCCGCCCGCTGGATACGCTGCACGGCTTGCCCGAAGTGCCCGTGAACAGCTTTGCCGGTGCGCCTTTGTCCGTGGTGCGTGCCGAGGCCGAAAAGACCCGCGCCATCGCCGCCGCCAAGGTGGAACGCGCCGGACTGCTGCCGGGGCTGTCGGCGGGTGCGACCATCGGTGAAGGGGGCGGCGCAGGGCTGAGCCTTGAATCGGATCAGCTTCTGGGTCTGGGCACCAAAGCCTCGCTTGATGCCTCGGCCATGGCCGAGGAAACCGCGACCCGCAAGGTCCGGCAATCGGTCGAGGATGCCAACCGCGCGCTGCGCCGTCTGGAGAAACAGCTTGCCGCCAAGACCCGTCAGGCCACCGAGGCCGCGACCCTTGCGGCACAGGCCAAACGCAACCTTGACCTGTTTCAGGAACAATATGACGCCGGTCAGCGTCAGGTCATGGATGTTGTCGGCGTCTACGAGACCTATTCGCATCAGCAGCAGTCGCAGATCAGCCTCAAGTACGAGGCCGTGCGTCTGAAGATCGAGATGGCGCAGATACAGGGCGTGTTGGCGGACGGGAGCGCGATTTGACCCAGAAGCCGACCTTTACGCTGACAATCACCAACGGCAATCAGGGTCGGATGGCGGCGGCGGATGCAGCCCGGCCCAAGGCAGAGAACGCCAACCGCCCCGAAGACCGACTGATGGCGCGGGCCAAACTGGCCGCGACCTATGCCGGACTGCTGGGCGTCACCACCGCGCCACGCGACATCTTTGAAATCGTCGCCACGGCCCCCTTGCAGGGCAATGATCCGCAGGTAGAGGCCGAAGCACTGGCCCGCGGGATGGAAAGCGCCGGACTGGTGACACAAGTCAGCCGGGCGCGGGGGATTTCCAAGGATATGTGGCCTGCGCTGGCCTATATGACCTCGGGGCAGGTCTTGCTTGTCATGGGGCAGCAGCGTGGCGATCTGATCCTGTATGACACAACTTGCACCGACAATCGCGCGATGGTGCCGATCAGCGACTTCAAACCCTTCTTTGCGGGGCTGATTCTGCGGGCCGAAGCCTCCCTGAAAACGGTGGCCGAAACCCATAAGACCGATGGCGCGCCTGCGCATTGGTTCTGGGGGCAGTTTCCGCGCTTTCGTCGCCAGCTGATAGAGGTCGCGACGGGGTCTTTCGTGGCCAACCTGCTGGCCGTCGCTGTGGCGCTGTTTTCCTTGCAGGTCTATGACCGCGTGATCCCGCATCAGTCCGAAGCGACGCTTTGGGTGCTCGCCGCCGGTGCGGGGCTCGCGTTGCTGATGGAAGCTTTCCTCAAGATGGCGCGGGCGCGTCTGATGGATGGGGCAGGGCGGCAGATCGAGCTGTCGGTGCAGGACATCCTGATGCGCCGGTTGCTGGGGATGCGGTCCGACACGCGCGGCCAAGCCCCGAACCAGCTGTTTTCCGCGATGCGCGAATTCGGGTCGGTGCGTGAATTCTTTACCGCGTCGACCATTGGCACGATCGCGGATATTCCCTTTATCTTCGTGTTCCTCTTCCTCGTGGCCAGTATTGCGGGGAATGTCGTCTGGGTGCTGGTGCTTGGCGGTATCCTGATGCTTGTGCCGGGGTTCTTTCTGCAAAAGAAAGCGATCCAACTGACGCAGGAGACCCAAGGCGCGTCGACCAAATCCTCGCGGCTGCTGCACGAGGCGATATTCGAGCTTGATACGGTCAAGACCCAAAGAGCAGAGGACCGCGTGCTGCGCCTGTGGACCGAGCTGAACACCCTGTCGTCCGTCAAATCGTCAGAACAACGCAAGCTCGCGTCCTTCCTCACGTTCTGGAGCCAAGGGGTCCAGCAGGCCACCTATGTCGCGGCGGTCATCGTGGGCACCTATCTGGTGTTTGCGGGGGAATTTACCGTGGGGTCGATCATTGCGGTCGGTATCCTGACGGGCCGGACGCTGGGGCCGCTGACGCAGCTGTCGGGCACGATGGCGCGGTGGGGCAATGTCAAAGGCGCGCTTGACGGGCTTGACGCGATTGTCGCCGCGCCGCAGGACACCGCAGAGGGGCGCACCTATCTGCGCCGTGAAAAGCTGAAAGGCCAGTTCGAGCTGCGCGACGTGATCTTCCGCTACGAAGATGACGGCGCACCGACGGTGGACATCAAAGCCATGTTGATCCAGCCGGGGCACCATGTCGCCGTGCTGGGGGCCAATGGATCGGGCAAATCGACACTGCTGAAGATGCTCAGCGGGCTTTATGCCCCGACCGAAGGGCGTATTCTGGTGGACGGCACGGAGCTGGGCCAGATCGAGCCGCGCGACCTGCGCCGGCTGATCGGCTATCTGGGACAGGACGTGCGCCTGTTCTCGGGCACGCTGCGCGACAACCTGAACCTCACCATGCTGGAACGCGACGACGACCGCCTTCACGCAGCCCTTGATTTCGCAGGGCTGGGGCCGTTCGTGCGCAACCACCACAAGGGGCTGGACCTAGAGATCAAGGACGCAGGCGCGGGCCTGTCCATCGGGCAGCGTCAATCCATCGGTTGGGCGCGCCTGTGGTTGCAGGATCCAGCGATCTGCCTGCTGGACGAACCCACAGCAGCGCTGGACCAAAGGTTGGAGGCAACGCTGGTCTCGCGGTTGCAAAGCTGGATGGCAGGGCGCACTGCGATCATCGCGACCCACCGCGCCCCGATCCTTGCGCTGACCGAACGCACGCTGGTGCTGCAGGATGGCCGTATGACCATTGACGGGCCCAAGGAAAAAGTGCTTGCCCATCTGGCGGGACAGAAGGGGCACGTCGCATGAGCAGTCTCAGCACCACGCCACTGGGCGCGCAGATGACGGGGCAGATGCGCGGGCCGTCCATGGTGATCTGGCTTTGCGGCGCGTCGGTGCTGGTCTTCCTGCTGTGGGCTGCCTTTGCATGGGTCGATGAAATCGTGCGTGCCGAAGGATCGATGATTTCCAGCTCGCGGCCCCAGATCATCCAGAACCTTGAAGGCGGGATTCTGGCAGAGCTTGCCGTGGGCGAGGGCGATCACGTGGAGAAGGGCGACGTGTTGGCCCGTCTGCATGGCACCCAGTTCCAATCTGCCGTGGACGACCTGCGCGACCAGATCAGTGCCTTTGAAATCCGCCGTCTGCGCCTGGAGGCAGAGCTGGCCGGCCAGTACGACTTTGACGTGCCCGACGCCTATGCCACGCGCACGCCCGATATCGTCGCCTCTGAGCGGGCATTGCTGAAAGCGCGGCAATCGGACTTTGTCTCGCGCTCCGAAGGGGCGGGGCGGGTGCTGACCGAGGCGTTGAAAGAGCGTGAGCTGCTTGAGAACATGCTCAAGAAAAAGATCGTTTCGCTGATCGAGGTGACGCGCGCGCGCAAGACCCATGCGGATGCGCGGATCAAGCTGGACGAGATCGTCACCGGCACAGAACTGGAGCGTGCGCAGGAATATTCCGATGTGCTCAAAGAACTGGCGACGCTGAAACAGAACCTCAAGGCGAGCACGGACCAGTTGAACCGCACCGTCCTGGTCAGCCCCCTGCGCGGCATCGTCAACAACCTGAGCGTGACCACCATCGGCGGCGTCGTACGCCCGGGCGAGGAGATTTTGCAGATCATCCCGTTGGACGAAGAGCTTTTCGTCGAGGCCCGCGTCAAGCCCGAAGACATCGCCGGCGTGCGCCCCGGGCAAGAGGCGACGGTCAAGCTGTCGGCCTATGACTATACGATCTACGGCACGTTGAAAGGCACGGTCAAATTGATCTCGGCCGATACGTTCAAGGACGAACGATCCCGCGCGCCGGATGGGGATCCGCACTATAAGGTCACGTTGCAGGTGGACACCGAGCACCTCACCCCGCGGCAGGCGTCTTTGCAGATCCGACCCGGCATGCAGGCAAGCGTGGAGTTGCACACAGGGTCAAAGACGGTTTTGCAGTATCTGTTGAAGCCGCTTTACAAGTCCAAAGAGGCGTTTCGGGAGCCTTAGGCGGGACAAGGGGGGCTGTCTGCCCCCCTGACCCCCCGAGGATTTTTTCCATTTGGAAGATCAGGGGTTTTCTGTGTCGAGCCAGAGGGTGACGGGGCCGTCGTTGGTGAGCGCGACGGACATATCGGCCCCGAATGAACCGGTTTGGACATGAATGCCGAGGGCGTCGACGCAGGCGACGAAATCTTCGTATAGCGTTTTGGCCTGATCGGGCTTGGCGGCGCGCGAGAAACCGGGGCGGGTCCCGCGGGAGGTATCGGCGGCAAGGGTGAACTGGCTGACAATCAGCGCGCTGCCGCCCGTATCCGGCAGGCTGCGGTTCATTTTTCCAGCATCATCCTTGAACAGACGCAGTTTGGCGATCTTTTGTGCCAGTCCTTGCGCGGTCGCATGTGTATCGTCGGGCATGGCGCAGACGAAGATCAGCAGCCCGTGTTCGATGTGACCGATGATCTGGCCGTCGACAGTGACGGAGGCGTTGCTGACGCGTTGTAGCAGTGCGCGCATATCAGGATTTCCAATCGATGATGTCTTCAGGGGTGGCCCGTTGCGTGCGGAACCGGTTGATCGGTGCCGCGTCATCCGCATAGCCAAAGGAAATCGCGCAAAGGATCAGGCGGTCTTGCGGCAGGTCGAAATGCTGTCGCACGGTGGGCGCATAGGCAGCGATGGCGGCCTGGGCGATGGTGGCCACTCCAAGCGCCGTAGCCGCCAGGGTAAAGGCCGTGACAAAGCCGCCGCTGTCCATCGCCCCGTAGGCCCCAAGCTCAGCAGGGGAGGTCACGATCGCCACATGGGGCGCGTCAAACAAGGCATAGTTCCGCATCATCTGCGCCATGCGGCCCGCATGGTCCGATTTCTCGATCCCGACGGCGTCATACAGCTGGAACCCGCAGGTCCGCCGCCGGTCGCCGTAGACGCCGCTGTAAGAGGCCGGCCAGTCCAGATCGGGGGCGGGGGGTGTGCCCTTCGCAATCTCTAGCGCCAAAGCGTCGCGGAAGCGGTCGGTCGCGGCCCCTTTGGTAACGGTGAGCTGCCAAGGCTGCGCATTGCACCACGACGGCACGTGGCGCGCCGCGTCGACGATACGGGTGATGATCGCGTCGTCGACCGGATCGGGGCGAAAGGCGCGGCACGAAGAACGCGCGCGCAGGATGTCGGTGAATGTATCGATCTGCGTCATTTCTGGAGCGCCATAAAATAGCCAACGACCCCGGCGACAATCAGGCCAAGGATCACGGCAAAGGTGATTTTCACAGCGGAATAGGGGCGTTCGCCCTGTACGCTGCCTGTGCGGCCGTTGACCACAAAACGATAGGTCTTGCCGCGGTACTTGTAAGCTGCCAGCCAGACCGGCAGCAGGATATGTTTGAATGTCACATCGCTGACCTGCGTCTGGATATTGTGGATGCGCTGACGGTCGCCGCCGATATCAAAACGCACATCGCGCTGGATCATCGCGTCCATCACCTCGCGTGCCTGTGCATAGCCTTCATCAAGCGTAACCGCATAGGCTTCGGCGCGAAAACCGGCGAGGTATTCCGGGGCATAGGGTTCAAGGGCCGCCAGATCCCACGGGGCCAGCGCATCGGTGAACCGTTTGGGGAGCGATTTCGACGCCAGCACCAGCACATCATCAAAGAACCGCGCCACCCGACCCGAGGTCGCCCGCCAGCGAATTTTCGGCACCTGCTGCTGCACCCGCTTGCCGTCGCGCATCACGGTTTGGGTGACGTAATAGACCGTGCCCCTTTCGCCCGAATAGCTGGAGCGCGTGTCGGCGTCATAGGTCCAGTAGGGCACATAGATGCCTTGCATCTTGCGGCCCTTGCGTGCGTATTCCTGCAGGCCATTGGGGGCAAACCACAGGCTGCCCAGCCAGTCAGTCATGGCATCGCGTGCTGTATCCTCGGTCAGGCCAAAGGGCAGCACGGCGCGGGGTTTGATATGGCGGTTCACCCCGGTATCGATCACCACAGGGGTCGCGCAGAACGGACATTCGGTGGCGTGTTTGCCGGGGGCGAACTCTACCTGTGCGGCGCAGTTGGGGCAGGTTGTGACCCGTGTATCCTCCATCTGCGATTGGGGGAGAGCGCTGGCCAGTGCGGCCTGGAAATCCAGCTCGGCGATAGGGGTATGCAGGCCGCGCGTGCCTGAAATATCTTCGGTATTGCCGCAGTGGTCGCAGACCAGCAGATATCTTTCGGGATCAAACCGCAGATCGGACCCGCAGGTATCACAGGGGAACCGGTGTTCCTCGGTCGGTGTGGGGGGCAGGTCGGGGTCGTCAAAGCCGGTGCTGGCGGGCATAGAGCTGTCCTTTGGTCAGGCCTGCCCCAGACATAGGGCAGTGCGCCCCCTGCCGCCAGAGCAGGGTCACAAAAAACGGTGCAGCACTTTAGGGGCCATGATGCGCAGGGCGTTGTCGTGCAGGCGAAGGTGACGCCAGATGTGAAATGCGGCATGGGCCAGCGCGATGCCTGCAAGAGCGTAGAATTCGATGCTGTGGATCAGCCCGACGAGGTCGTTGGCGCGCGGCATATCAAGGGGCACGGCAATCGGGACAATCCCGCCGGCCCAAAGCTGCACGGTAGAAGTCACCCCGATCAGCAGCCCTGTGAGAGCGACGCCAAAGATACCCCAGATCAGGGTCTTATGCAGCGCCGGATGCAGCCAGCGGGCCCAGCCCCGAAGCTTGGGGCCGGGGCGCCCCAGCAGGCCGCGCTGCATGTAAGACACCCACCACAGCAGGGCCGCGCTGACAAAGACCAAGCCCATGACCGAATGGAACCGCACCGCCGCAGGCCCGATCCGCGCCACATCCGCCGGCTGCACCAGCAGGAACCAGATAAACAGCGGCACCATGCCCCAATGCAAAAGCTTCATCAGGGTCCGACGGTGGGGCAGCAAGGGGCGACGGCGCGGGGTCATAGCCTAGACACGCGCCTTGCCCGTTCCAAGTTTCACAGAGCCTTACGCAGGCGGCGGCGGGGGCGGCAGCACGGTAAAGAGCTGCGCCAGCTCGGCCACATCGTCTGCTTTAAGCCAGCCATCCTGACCGGGGGTCCAGACATAGGTCTCGCGGGTCAACCCGCCATCCGTGGCCATGCGGCCCAATGCGGCCTTTGAAAACGGGCCCTTGGTCTGGCCGTTCTCTGCCAGATGCCAGACCTTTTCAGGATGCGGCGGGGGCGGGGGCGTCTGTGCAGCGGGGGCCGCAGCCGCGGGGCGCGGGCCCCACGGGCCTGCCTGCGCGGCGGCGGCCTGGCCCATCTGCATGCCCAATCCGGCGCCCAGACCGGTCTGCATTGCTGCGCCGGCGGCGCCCTCGCGGCCCAATGCCTCTGCCGCCTGGAACTGCGTGAACTTGTTCAAATCCCCGATCACCCCCATCGACGACCGTTTGTCCATCACCTCCTCCACGGCGGGGGGGAGCGAGATGTTTTCGATATAAAGTTCGGGGATGGTCAGCCCGTATTCTGCAATGGTGGCCGAGATTTCGGTGCTCACCAGTTTGCCTAGTTCACGGGTGTTGGCGGCCATATCCATGACCGGAATATTGGACAGCGCGATGCTGCGCGAGAATTCCTGCACGATGATATTGCGGATCTGATAGCTGATCTCGTCCATGGTGAATTCACCATCGGTGCCGACGATTTCGGTCAGGAACCGCGCGGGATCCGACACTTTGACAGAGTAGGTACCATATGAACGCAGGCGCACGGGGCCGAACTCGGGGTCGCGCACGATGATCGGGTTCTTGGTGCCCCATTTCAGATCGTTGAAACGGGTGGTGTTGACGAAATAGATCTCGGATTTGAAGGGGCTTTTGAAGCCGTGATCCCAATGCTGCAGCGATGTCATGATCGGCATGTTGTTGGTTTCAAGCATATAAAGGCCGGGCGTGAACACATCGGCCAGTTGACCTTCGTGGACAAAGACCGCCGCTTGCCCTTCGCGGACCGTCAGCTTGGCCCCGTATTTGATCTCGTGGCCTTCGCGCTCGAACCGGGACACCATCGTGTCGCGGGTGTCGTCCGTCCAATGGATAACGTCGATGAATTGGCCAGAGAGAAAATCGAGAATACCCATGTCTTGGTCCTTTCGGGGGAGGTCGGTGGCGGGTTAAACGGGCCCGCCGATCAGTTCGAACGCGATCTTGCGGGCCACGGGGGTTGCCTCTTCGGCGGTCATGCCGGCGTGCAAGCGCGGGTCATAGAGCATTTTCAGCAGCAGCTCGTCGTGACGGGTGAGCAGCGCGAATTCATCGTCATCATTAAAGATCGACGGGCGTGCGGTGGGGCTGTCGTTGGCAAGGCCAAGGCCCTGCGCAAGTTCTTCATGGATGCACGACAGCCGCATAAGCGAGGGGTTCTCGGCACGGATGACGGCGACGGCAGCGGTATAGGTGCTGGGGTCCGCGCCACCGGCATAGGCGGCGACGATGCAATAGGTATCGCGGCGCAGATCGCTGAGCGCGGCAAGGCTTTCGGCGGTCACACCGGGGATGCGTTCGGCGGCTTGGGCAAGGGCGGCGGGGCGGTCATCCTCGCCCGCGATGATCACCATAAAGTTCGGCTTGCCGCCCACGGTGATGGAATGCTGCGTCGTGGCGGCGAGGCGGGTGGCATAGTCGCGGATCGAGGCCGCATCGCGGTCGCGCTCGGACGGGGGAACGCTGTCGCCAAAGACGACCTCCATTCGGACGGGGCGTTCCCAGCGGCGCATGGGGGTCTTATCGCCCCGTCCGGTCAGGGTGGCGTTATATTCGTTGTAAAAAGCGATCTGTTCAAAGTTGCGCACCAGCATGTCGGCGGTAAAGGGCGTGTCCTGCCCCCCACCATCCCGGCGCAGCAACCCTTGGCTCAACTGGGCCTGCTGCACCTGGTTGAAATAGCTGCGCAGCTTGGCGCTTTTTTGCGACGTGGGCTTGGCCACCACGGGGGGCGGTGCCGGCGGGGTGTCGGGGCGCGCGATGGGTTTCAGCGTCGGTTCCACAGGGGGCTGCGGGGTGCAGGCGGCCAGCGCGGCGACCACAGCCGCCGTGCCGATCCATCCTGTTCGCCCCAACCGTTGCCATACCATATCGCGCGCTCCAGGTTGTGACGGGGTTATGCCGCAGGGGACGCGGGCTTGGCCGCTTTGGCAGAGGCCAGCGTGTCGCGCAGATTGGCCTCCATCTCTTGCAGGTCTTTCTCGGCAGAGGCACGGCGCGCCTTGCCTTCGTCGGCGATCTGCAGCGATTCCTGAATGGTCCCGATCAGGTCGGCATTGGCCTGTTTGACGGCCTCGATGTCGAAGACGCCGCGTTCCATCTCGGTCCGGATGACCTTGTTGCTTTCGCGCAGGTTCTGCGCGTTAGAGGTCAGCAGCTCGTTCGTCAGGTCATTGGCGTCACGTACGGCGGCGGCGGCTTCGACGCTGCGCTGGATGGTGACCGCCTGCGCCAGCTGGGTTTCCCACAGCGGCACGGTGTTCACGAGGGTCGAGTTGATCTTGGTCACCAGCGACTTGTCGTTTTCCTGCACCAAGCGGATCGAGGGGAGCGATTGCATCGTCACCTGACGGGTCAGTTTCAGGTCATGTACACGGCGTTCGAGATCGTCCCGCGCGGCGCGGATGTCGCGCAGTTCCTGTGCGACCATGACCTGATCCGCCTCTGGTGCGGCGTCGACCTCTGCCTGTTTGGCGGGGATTGTGGTCGCGTCAAGCTCTGCCAGCTTGGCCTCGCCCGCGGCGATATAAAGCGCGAGCTCATCATAGAACTGCAGCGTCTTTTCGTACAGCATATCAAGGGATTTGATATCCTTGAGCAGGGTATGTTCATGGGTCAGCAGCTCGTCCGTGACGCGGTCGATCTGACCCTGTACCTTTTCGAACTTGGCGGTGAATTTGGCAAAGGGGGCCGCGCGGCCCAAAAGGCGCTCCCACCAGCTGCGATCACGGCGCACGTCCAGCTCGGACACGGAAAAGCCGCGGATGGTTGTCACGATCGTGCGCAGGCTGTCACCGGCAGGGCCCACATCCTTGTTGCGCACGTCCTGCAACATCGCCTGACTGATCTCCTGCAGCTCGGCCTGTGCGCCGGACCCGAAACCGATGATCGACTGCGTGTCGCCCATGTCGATCTCTGCCATGCGGCTTTTGATCTCTGCCGATTGTGGCGCATCGGCTTTCTCAAGCGAGACGACGGCATCCGCAGGGGCGGGGTCGGGCAGGATCTGCGCGTTGACCTCTTCCACCAACGCTACGGATTGGGTCGCTTTGTCACGAACGGTATCAGACATGTTTCAAGTATTCCTATGCTCTTGGGGCGGGGCGCGTCAGTCGAGACGCACGCCTTCTCGGGAAAGCCGCTCGCGCAGCACGTCGATTTCGATGTTCAGGTCGGTCTTGTCTTCCAATAGCGATTTTTGGGTGCGCGCGGCAAAGTTTTTGTCCAGATCATCGAGCAAAGCCAGATAATCGGCGCGTGCCTGCGCATCGCCGGTGCTGGCGTAGATATCCGCAAACTTGATTGTCGCGTCACGCGCGCCCAGCAGATAGACCGACAGGTATTTCCGCGCACCGGTCAGATCACGTGGATCATCCTGCACGGTGCGGATCAGGGTGCGCGCGGTGTCCTGAAACTGCGCCAGCCGGTCGCGCGCCTTGCGATCGCCCGCGCGTGCAATGGCGGTGTTCATCGCGGCAAGGTGTTTTTCCGCCTCGTCCACGACACGGGCAACGCGGTCTTTCTGGAAGCTGTCCACGCCCTCCATCCCTTTGGATGTCAGCGGATCGATGCCAAAGGCCGACACATGCAGCCCCATCGCGGCCAGCGCATAAAGCACAGGGGCCGCCAGTCCGGGGTCATTCTTATAGGCTGCAAGCGCCACGCCGGCACCGGTCAGAAGGCTGGCGATGATCTTGCGCGGCAGGGCGGGACGTTCGGCAACCTTGCGCGCGGTATAGGCGGCTTCGGCTTTCAGCCCCTCGCGCAGCATCCATGCGGCACCGGTCAGCGTCGCCGCCGCCAGCAGCCCCAATGCAAGCCCCTGCGCCCCGTCGTTCAACGACATGAACACAAGCGGAATGGCGGGGATGAACAAGATTTTGGCCCGCCCGCTTGCGGGGTCGACCTCTATCCGTTTGGCACGGGTGCCCTGCGGAGGCGGCGTGCTGCCGTTCGTGTCATGATTGCTGTATTTACCGCCAAAGCGCTGCGCCATGGATCAAAGCCCCCCGAGCCAGCCGGTAGAGACACCGAACAGCAAGACAACAAGCGCGGCATAGGTGATTTTCTGAAACGGTGTCGGTGCCATGGGGCGATAAACCTCCTGTCCATGCGCTGGTGTCGATGCACGACGGCCCGCGTCCAGAATCCTTGCGATGATTGTCACCAAAACGGCGACAAACGCAACAATCAGCGCCAGCGTGGCGACAAAGACAAGCAATCGACCCATCGGACCTTCCTTTGCACGACATATAGTCGCAGTGCCCGCCACCCGCTAGGGTCACGCACGCAAAAGTAGCGGCCAAAGGGCCGTAAACCCACAGAAATCAGGGTTTACGGGTGGATTTTACGCGGGTGCCGAACTTGCGCGGCGCGGGGTCGGACGCGGGGCGTGCGGGCTTGGACTTGCCATAGCCGGGCTTGGGCTTGCCGGGGATGGTCTTGCCTGTCGCGGTCTTGTCACCCGGTTCCTTGGGCAGGCCGGGGCGACCGGGGCCCGGCTCTCCGGGTTTGCGGGCCTTGCGCTTGATGATGCGCGCGGGCTTTTTCTTGACCGCGGTGCCGGTGGTATCGGCAATCTCGAGGCCCAGCTGGTCACGGACCACCTTGCGCTTGAGCTCCTCGACCTCGCCGGTTTTCAGCTCGCCAAGCTGGAACGGGCCATAGCTGGTGCGGATCAGCCGGTTCACCGACAGGTTCACCGCCTCCATCGCGCGGCGGATCTCGCGGTTCTTGCCTTCGCGCAGCCCGACGGTCAGCCAGGCGTTCGCCCCTTGTTGCCGGTCCAGCGTGACCGTCATCGGCTGAAAATCCTCGCCATCGACGGTGATGCCCTTGCGCAGCGGTTCGAGCATATCGTCGGTGGGGCGGCCATTGACGCGCACGCGGTAGCGGCGCAGCCAGCCGTTCGAGGGCAGTTCGAGGCGGCGCTTGACCTCGCCATCATTGGTGAGCAGCAGCAACCCTTCGGAGTTGAGGTCAAGCCGTCCGATGCTCATGACGCGGGGCATGTCTTCGGGCAGATCGTCAAAGATCGTGCCGCGGCCCTTTTCGTCGCGGTTGGTGGTGACCAGCCCCGTGGGCTTGTGGAACAGCCAGACGCGGGGTGGTTCGGGCTCGCCCACCGGTTTGCCGTCGACGGTGATCGCGTCCGAGGGCGTCACGTTCAACGCAGGCGAATCGATCTGCGCACCGTTGACGCGCACGCGACCGGCCTCGATCATGCGTTCGGCCTCGCGGCGACTGGCGATGCCGGCACGGGACAGGACTTTGGCAATGCGGTCACCGGGAGGGGTGCCGGATTTCGGGGGCTGGGAGGGTGTATCTGCGCTCATACTTCAGCGCTTACCCTGTTTCCCGCGCTTGCGAAAGGGCGGCGTTTGCGGGCAAGAGAGGGCATGAGCTTTACGTCCTATATGTCCCAAGCGCTGGAAGAGGCCCGCGCCGCCGCTGCCCGTGGTGAAGTGCCCGTGGGCGCGGTCATCGTGGCGCCCGACGGACAGGTCGTCGCGCAGGCGGGCAACCGGACGCGCGAACTGAACGATCCCACCGCCCATGCCGAGGTGCTAGCGATCCGCGCTGCCTGTGCGGCGGCGGGGTCCGAAAGGCTGGGCGGGCATGCGCTTTATGTGACGCTGGAACCCTGCGCCATGTGTGCCGCCGCGATCTCTGCCGCGCGGGTGGCACGCTTGTACTACGGCGCGTCAGACCCCAAGTCTGGCGGTGTGGCGCAGGGGGCGCGGGTGTTTTCCCACGCGCAATGTCACCACGCCCCCGACGTCTATGACGCCATCGCAGCGCCCGAAAGCGAACAGCTTCTAAGGGCGTTTTTTGCAGAGAAACGAAAAGGATAGACCCATATGGCCCGACGGGACGAGCTGAGCATTTTCGTGCGCGACGCCTTGGCTGCGGGCAAGTCACGGGCCGAGATCACAGCCGCACTGACCCATGCGGGCTGGCGCAGCGCCGAGGTGCAGGACGCGCTGAACGGCTGGGACGAGATGCCGTTCTCTCCGCCCATTCCGCGGCCTGTGGCGACGGTGTCTGCGCGGGACTTCTTTACCTATGCGCTGACGTTCTGCGTCTTGATCCTTGGCGCGTTCAATCTGGTTGTCGTATTACAGGCGCTGGTCGATGTGGTCTTTGCCACGGGCGACGGCGGCAGCGACCGGTCGATCCGCTGGGGTGTTGCGGTGTTGATCGTGACCGGACCGATGTATCTGTGGCTGACCTTGCGCGAGCGGCGGAAACTGGCGCGCGACCCTGCGCTCTACCGCTCTGCGATCCGCAAATGGATGATCTACATCGGCCTGCTTTTGGCGGCGCTGACGATGTTAGGGGATTCGATTGCCACCATCTATGCGCTGCTGACCGGTGACCTGACGGCGCAATTCCTGCTCAAGGCGCTGGTGGTGCTGGTCGTCGCCGGGGGCATCTTTGCCTATTATTTGCGCGATCTGCGCGAAGAGGCTCCGGCGTGAACAAGTTGCTGCTGATGTGTATGTCTGTGCTGGTCGGTGGTGCCATCATTGGCGGCCTGGTCGTGGTGGGTGGCCCGCAGCACGCAAGGCTCGCCCAGCAGGACAGTCAGCGCCTAAGCGATCTGCGGACCTTGCACACGCATCTGATGTGCCTTGGTCACCCGCGCAAACCATTGCCGCAAGCGCTTGCGGATGACAGCTATTGTCCCGGCACGCGGCCCGGTCTGCGCGATGTGCTGACCCAAGGCGACCCTGCAACGGGCGCGCCTTACGCCTATCACCGCCTCAGCGATACCGCGTTCGAGGTCTGCGCCACACTGGCGCTTGATCCGGCAGAGGCGCGCAAAGCTGCGTTTGATCAAGACACCATCGCCCTGCGCGCCAACCACACCCTTTGTTTCATCGGGGATCGCGCCGGTTCTGTGAACTAGGCCGTTTTACAGGCTGATCGGTTTAAGCACCTCGGGCTCGATCACATCGACGCCGGGCAAGCCGTCGATCAGTACCTGTGCCGATTGTTCAAGCGCGTCGAAGGTGCGGTAGTGGCAGGGGATGACGGTCTTGAAGTCAAAATACCGTTTCGCCGCATAGGCCGCACCGGCCATATCCATAGTGAAATGGCCGCCCGCGCTCAGGATGCCGATATCGGGTTTGTGGTAGTCGCCCATCCAATCCATATCCGCCATAATATCCGTATCGCCCGAGACATAGATCGTGCGGCCTTCGCCCTTGATCATAAAGCCGATCTCGGCCCCCATATAGACAGGCCCCGCGTCCCCATCGACGGAAGAGGAATGCGACGCAGGGACCATTGCTACATCGACCTTGCCGCAGCGGATAGTGCCGCCTTTGTTGAAACCGGTGGTGTTTTCCACGCCCTGCGCGCTGAAATAGCTCATCAGTTCGACCATGCCTGCAACCGGCGCGCCTGTTTTCTCGGCCACCATCTTGAGGTCCTGAGTGTGGTCGAAATGCCCGTGGGTCACCAGGATTTGCGTGACGCCTGCCAGAGCGGCCTCGTGCTGCGCGTCGTCCAGCATCGGATTGCCGGTGAGCCAGGGGTCGACCAGCAGAATCTGATCCTCGATCTCGATGCGAAAGCTGCCGTGGCCAAGCCAGATGATATCCATTTGGGTCTCCCTTATTCCGTGTCTTTAGCGGACTGTAGCGCGTGATGCCGCTTTGGGGAGCCTCCGGCGGGAGTTTATTTGGCAAAATGAAGGATCAACCGGCGCGATTGCGGGTCAGAGGCAGCCCCCAGACTTGCGGGGGCGGGCAGGGGGCGATAAACGGCACCCAATCAGATGAAGGAGCGCCCATGTCCATTGACGAGTCCACAGCCGCACGGGTGGCGAAACTGGCCCGCATCAAGGTCGAACCCGACGCCTTGCCCGCGCTGGCGCAAGAGTTCAACAATATCCTCGGCTTTATCGAGCAGTTGAACGAAGTCGATGTCGACGGGGTAGAGCCGATGACATCGGTCACGCCTCAGGTGTTGAAAAAGCGCGAGGACGTGGTGCGCGATGGCGACCAGCAGGCCAAGGTGCTGGCCAATGCGCCCGACGCGCGCGAAGGATTTTTTGCGGTTCCGAAGGTGGTTGAATAATGGCTGATCTGAATAAACTGGGCCTTGCCGATGCACGTGACGCGCTGCGCAAGGGGGATGTGACCTCGGCCGAGCTGACGGCGGCATGTCTGAGCGCGATCGAGGGCGCGGGCGCGCTGAATGCTTTTGTCCACCACACCGGTGATCTGGCGATGGATCAGGCCAAGGCAGCCGATGCGCGGATCAAATCCGGCGATGCCCCTGCCATGTGCGGTCTGCCCATCGGCATCAAGGATCTGTTCTGCACCAAAGGGGTGCCGTCGCAAGCTGCGTCGCGTATTCTTGAAGGCTTCTTGCCCGAGTATGAAAGCACCGTATCGCAGAACCTGCTGGACAGCGGGGCCATCATGCTGGGCAAGCTCAACATGGATGAATTCGCGATGGGATCGTCCAATGAAACCTCCGTATATGGCAATGCCGTCAACCCGTGGCGGCGTTCGGGCGATGAGACAGCGCTGACACCCGGCGGATCTTCGGGCGGGTCGGCGGCGGCTGTGGCGGCGGATCTTTGTCTTGCGGCCACCGGCACCGATACCGGCGGATCGATCCGCCAGCCTGCGGCCTTTACCGGCACCGTGGGGATCAAGCCAACCTACGGCCGCTGCTCCCGCTGGGGCGTCGTGGCCTTTGCCTCGTCGCTGGATCAGGCGGGCCCGATGACCAAGACCGTGCGCGATGCGGCGATCATGCTGGGTGCCATGGCGGGGTATGACCCCAAGGACAGCACCTCTGCCGAGCTGGCGGTCCCTGATTTCGAAGCCGCCTTGACCGGCGACATCCGTGGCAAAAAGATCGGCATCCCGCGGGAATACCGCATCGACGGTATCCCTGCCGAGATCGACAAGCTGTGGCAGGACGGTATTGCCATGCTGCGCGATGCCGGGGCCGAGATCGTTGATATCTCTCTTCCGCATACGAAATACGCCTTGCCTGCCTATTACGTGATCGCACCGGCGGAAGCCTCGTCGAACCTCGCCCGCTATGACGGGGTGCGCTATGGTCACCGCGCCAAGCTGGACCACGGCGACGGCATCACTGAGATGTACGAAAAGACCCGCGCCGAAGGCTTCGGGGCCGAGGTGCAGCGCCGTGTCATGGTCGGTACCTATGTGCTAAGCGCGGGCTTCTACGACGCCTACTACAACCGGGCGCGCAAGGTCCGCACGTTGATCAAGAAAGACTTCGAAGACGCCTTTGCGGCCGGTATCGACAGCATCCTGACCCCGACCACGCCCTCGGCGGCCTTCGGTCTGGGCGAGATGACGGATACGGATCCTGTGGCGATGTATCTGAACGACGTCTTCACGGTCACCGTGAACCTCGCGGGGCTGCCCGGTATCGCATTGCCCACTGGCACCAGCGAGACCGGCCTGCCGCTTGGCTTGCAGCTGATAGGCCGCCCATGGGAAGAGGCCGATCTGCTGTCTACCGCCTATGCGCTGGAGCAGGCGGCGGGCTTTGTAGCCAAGCCGCAGAAATGGTGGTAAACCCCCGCCGATAAACCAGAGCAGATAAAGCAGGTCCGATGATGATACGTTGTTCAATTGTTGCAGCCTTGGGGCTCGCCCTGGCGGCCTGCCAGCCCGCAATCCCCGACAGTGGACGGGGTGTCGGTTTTGACGGGTCGTTCGACGCCGCGCAATCCCAGCGGGATACAGCCCTGGCAGGCGGGGCGGTGGCAACGATGCCAGCACCCGCCACGGTGGACGCCACGCCGCTGGACACTGTCGATGATGGCTCCGCTGCGGCGACGGCTGCAGAAACGGCACGTATCCTGGATGCCACGCGCCCCGGTGGGCTTGGCAATGATGCCGCGACCAATTCCGGCGTAGCCCCTGTGAACGCCAGCCCATCCAACCCTGCGCCACCGGTGCTGGGGGCAGGGGGAATCTCGCAAGAGAACAACTTTGACGCCGTGGCCGATGAGCGCAGCATCGAAGGCGACGCGGCCCGCATCGCGGCCAACCGCGCGCAATACCGTGTGGTGCAACCCGAAGCCCTGCCGGACCGCGCCGATGCCGGGCCCAATATCGTGGCCTATGCGTTGCAGAACAATCACGCCGTCGGCACCCCGATCTACACCCGTCGGGGGTTCAACAAGCAGCGCAAATTCGCACGGGCCTGCGCCCAGTATTCGCACCCGGATCAGGCGCAGATCGCCTTCCTCAGTGCGGGCGGCCCTGAAAAGGACCGCTCTGGCATGGACCCTGACGGCGACGGATACGCCTGCAACTGGGACCCGAGCCCCTATCGCAAAGGGGTGCAGGGCTAGGCCCTATGGCAGACGCGCCTGACCGCTACCTTTCCCCGAACCATGGGCCGCGCCGCAACGGGTTGCGGCCCTCTTTGATCGTGCTCCACTATACCGCGATGGACAGTGCAGAAGCGGCCTGCGCACGTCTTTGTGACCCTGCGGCCGAAGTCTCCGCCCACTACCTGATCACGGGCAAGGGCGAGACTGTACCACTCGTCCCGGAAGACCAGCGTGCCTGGCATGCCGGAGCGGGGGGATGGCAGGGTCGCGATGACATCAATTCACGCTCTATCGGGATAGAGCTGGATAACCGCGGAAATCACCCCTTCTCCGAACCGCAGATGGCCACGCTTGAAACCCTGCTGCGCGGGATTATGCAGCGGTGGTCGATCCCGCCCGAAGGGGTCATCGGCCATTCGGATATGGCCCCCGGACGCAAGATCGACCCCGGACCGCGATTCGACTGGCCACGTCTGGCGCGTCAGAACCTTGCCGGCAAAGGCAGTCGGTACGCGGAAAACGACCCCGGATCCGACCCCACGCCGGCTGCCTTTATCGCGGCGGCACATGCGGCAGGCTACACCGCCACCGATGATATTGACCTCCTGCTGCACAGCACGCGTCTGCGGTATGCCCCCTGGCGCAAGGGGCCGCTCTGCGCCGCGGATATGACCCTCGGGCATGATCTCTAGCACCACACCCTTTTCCAAATGGTTAAAATCCTCGCCGAAGGCATCGCGGCGGGTGAAACTGATTGACCCCACCTGAAGTTAAGCGCTAGGCGTGCAGCGCGCGGAAGGCTGGATGGCCGCGGTCTTGGCAACAGGGTCGAGGAAAGTCCGGACTCCCAGAAGAAACGGTGCCGGGTAACGCCCGGGCGGGGTAACCCGACGGAAAGCGCCACAGAAAACAGACCGCCGCTTCGACGGGTCGGGCAACCGATACCACCGGGGAGGTAAGGGTGAAACGGTGCGGTAAGAGCGCACCGCGGAGGTGGTAACATCTCTGGCAAGGCAAGCCCCACCGGGAGCAATGCCAAATAGGGACCGCGCGCCGCGTCTGGCAACAGGCAAGGCGGGGCCACTTCTGCCCCAGCAGGTCCGGGTTGGCAGCTGTAGCTGTGCAGGCAACTGCATGGTCAGAGGAATGGTCATCCCCTGTCGCAAGGCGGGGACAAAATCCGGCTTATAGGCCTTCCGCGCATAATCATGGTCTTTACCCCTGTTCTTCGGGGGCTTGGTCCGGAAAACTTCAATTTTTCCGGTTCGTTTGGGCCATGGGCAGGAAATAGCGGTTGACTCAGGCGCAGGCGTGACTAGAACCCAAAACTCAGGATTTCACGAGCGGTCGATCAGCGGCCTGCTCGTCGTTGCAGGAGAACGACTATGGCGAAGCCAACCACGATCAAGATCCGTCTGAACTCGTCCGCGGGCACAGGCCATTTCTACGTAACCAAGAAAAACGCACGTACCATGACCGAGAAAATGGTCATCAAAAAGTACGACCCCGTTATTCGTAAGCACGTTGAATACAAAGAAGGCAAGATCAAGTAAGATCTTACCGTCGACGCGATATGAAGGCCGCGCCTCGTGCGCGGCCTTTTGCGTTTTTCTACCTCGGACATGGGAACAGCCCCGCTGTCGCGGCTAAGTACCGGATGTGATCGCAAGGAGACGGGCAATGCCCAAAGAAGGCCATTACATCAACCGGAGCAACTGGTTGCGCGCCGCTGTACTGGGGGCGAATGACGGGATTGTTTCCATCTCTAGCCTTCTGGTCGGCGTTACCTCAGCGGGGATGGCGACCGGAAATGTCGCCCTGACCGGTTTCGCTGGATTGACCGCTGGCGCGCTGTCCATGGCCGCGGGGGAGTATGTCTCTGTCTCGGCGCAGGCCGATGTGGAAGCCGCCGATCTGGAGCGTGAGCGTATCGCGCTGGAGGAAGACCCAGACTACGAGCTGGAAGAGCTTGCCGAAGGGTTGGAGAACCGCGGCGTCGATGCCGCGCTCGCCGTTAAGGTTGCCACGCAGATGACCGACCACGACGCTCTTGGTGCGCATGCGCGCGAAGAACTCGGTATGTTTGGCCTGGCAGGGCAGGCGAATCCGCTGCAGGCCGCCGGGGCCTCCGCGCTCGCCTTCGCTCTGGGTGGGGCCTTTCCGTTGATTGCAGCACTTGTCGCCCCTGCCGGGTATGCTTTGATTGCGATTGCCGTGACCGCTGTGCTCGCTCTGGCACTGCTTGGCGGCGGCGGTGCGCGGCTTGGCGGTGCGCCCATGCGTTCGGCGATTATCCGTGCGGTGGTCTGGGGCGCGCTTGCGATGGCCGTGACCGCTGCGTTGGGGCAAGCCTTCCACGTTGCGGTTTAGCTTGGTCGGGGGTGAGCTGGCGCCTAAGCTGAGACCTTCGAAATCATCACTTCTGTGAGCATTTCGAGAAGAGGTTCGCTCCTCTGCGGGTGTGCTTTTCTGCGCGCCCGACTGGAAGACGTACAGTCGCAAGGTCGTGCCAGCACGCTTGTTGAACCGAATGTTACTGAAAAGACTGCTTAGATGGATCGCAGTTAAGCGGAAGCGTCGCGGGCAGATTAGGTAGTCGGGCCGACGGTTGTGATAGCGCCTAGGGCAAAAGAAAGCGCCCACCGAACAGATGTCGATGGGCGCTCGTTCTTAGGTATTTCCCCGCGTCGTGGGGCAGTCTGTTATTCGCGGTTGCCGAACAATTGCAGCAACATCATGAACATGTTGATGAAGTTCAGGTACAGGCTCAATGCGCCCATGATACCGGACTTCTGCAGCCATTCTTGGTCACCGTGATGTGCATGTGCCAAGTAAGTGTTCTTGATGTTCTGCGTGTCATAGGCGGTGAGGCCAGCGAAAATCAGAACGCCGATAGCCGAGATCGCGAACACCAGGGCAGGGGAGGCGAGGAAGATGTTCACGATCGACGCAACAACCAGGCCGATGACGCCCATGATCAGGAAGCTACCCCAGCCGGAGATGTCCTTTTTCGTGGTGTAGCCCCAAAGCGAGAGGCCCGCGAAAGCGATCGAAGTGATCAAGAAAATCTGGATGATCGAATAGCCCGTAAAGACCAGAAAGATCGAGCTGATCGAAACGCCCATGACGGCAGCGAAAACATAGAACAATGTCTGCGCAGTCGCGGCCGAGATTTTATTCATCGCGGCACCCAAGCCGAAGACAAACGCCAAAGGTGCAAACATCACAACCCATTTCAGCGGCGACATATACAGCGCGGAACCGAAGGAGGTCAGGTATTTGTCAGTGCCAATCTGCGCAACCGCGCCCGAAGGATCGGTCGTCACGGCCAGGCCGGAAATGGCCCAAGCCGCTGCAAAGGTGATCAACATGCCAATCGACATGGTGCCATACACCTTATTCATATGGGTGCGCAGCCCTTCATCGATAGCGGCGGCGCGGGATCCGGCCGCAGACCGGATGGTGTTCACGTCGGCCATGAATATCCTCCAAATAATAGACGTGTTGCAAAGTCGGTTCTCCGACCTCGGTATTGGGTCAAATATCGGCACACACGTCTTTGTTTTCAAGAGCTTTCGCATCCAATTCTAGCGCAGCGGACACTATTGGCGTTTTGCTTTGCCAAATGTGGCGCAACATAGGCATTTCTACCGTCGGAACACGCAGCCTTTCGGTTGCACATCTGCGTGTCCGTGATGAATGAGCTAAAGAAAAAATATGAAGATTTTCCTAACGCGTTTGCGAATTTTGCGTCGCGGCACTTTGCCGCGCCGTTCTCGCGGCTCTGAACGGTATTTTAAGGTTTAGACTGCAAGCCTTTTGCCCATGAAAAGGATGATTCTTCCCTGTGATATGCGCAATTGTGCCGTAACGTTTTCGTTATTAGCGCAAATCAGGCGGTATTTGGGTGCCGTGAGCAAAACATCGCGCACCCGCGCAGAATGTAGTGGCGAAGCTGAGGGACGGGGCTATCTTACTGACAAATATGGTATTCTTGAGCGTGAGAGGAGCAGGTCTCAATGTGTTGGAAATGCTGACACACAGCATTGCGGCGAATTTATGGTGCTCGGCTCAGGTAAAAAGTTTTGCGAGTTCCCGAACGCTTGCTACGTTCAATTCTCGTATAAGGGGTATTTTTCTCGCGGAAACAACGCTTGATTAAGTGCTGGCGCTGATTGGAATGATAACTGAACGTATGTCCATTTTCATTTTATTTGCGCATAGTGAGTATATTTGCAAGTAGCACGTTTTGTCGGAAATGACCACGTGAATTGGTCACTTCCTCTCCACAAATACAAGCGTCGAAATTATGGGCGCTGAGTTAGAAAGAAGATCGTGATGCCTCATAAAGTAGATGTTCATGTTGGTCAGCGAATACGGCAGCGCCGTTGGCTGACAGGCATGACACAGCAGCGCTTAGCAGAACTTGTTGGCATAAAATTCCAGCAAATCCAAAAGTATGAAACCGGTGCAAACCGTGTCAGCGCGTCCAGACTTTGGGACATCGCCTTTGCCCTGAACGTGGACGTTTCGCATTTCTTTGAAGGTCTGGAAGCCGAAAAGCCTCAGCCCGAAAAGGCCTTGGACAATATCCCCGCCGATCTGAGCGGCGATAAAGAGGCGATGGATTTGATCCGCTCTTACTACGCGATCCCCGAAAACCAACGCCGCCGCCTGTTCGAACTGGCGCGTGTCCTCAGTGATGTGGCTTAACCTTTAGCGGGAAGTGTTATCTTGCAAGGATCTGGCGAAAGTGTCAGATCGGTAGCTATGATACCAAATATGCACTCCGATCCCGATATATTGCGTGTGGGCCATTTGCTGGCGGACGCCGCCCGTGCCGCGATACTTCCCCATTTTCGTCAAGCAGATCTGATTGCGGACAACAAATTCCAGTCCGGCTATGATCCCGTCACTGAAGCCGATCGTGCGGCCGAACGGGCCATGCGCGATATCTTGGCACGCGAACGCCCCAACGACGCCATCCTAGGCGAAGAATATGGGACTGCGGAAGGGACGTCCGGGCTCACCTGGGTTTTAGACCCCATCGACGGCACGCGGGGTTTTGTCTCCGGCACGCCGACCTGGGGCGTGTTGATCGCGGTCAGCAATGCGGATGGGCCGTTTTTCGGGATCATCGACCAACCCTATATTCGCGAGCGATTTGTCGGGCACAGCGGCCAAGCCGAGGTGTCGGGCCCGTCTGGCGTTCATCCGCTACGGACACGTGGGGCGCGTGCACTGTCACAGGCGACCGTTTTCACTACTTTCCCAGAAGTCGGGACGACATCCGAAGGTGCCGCCTTTGCCGAGGTGGCGCGACATGCGCGTTTGGCGCGCTTTGGGATGGATTGCTATGCTTATGCTTTGGTGGCCTCGGGGCAGGTCGATCTGGTCATCGAAGCGGGCCTGCAACCCTATGATATTCAAGCGCCAATCGCCCTTGTCCATGCCGCCGGTGGCGTCGTTACCGACTGGGATGGCGGCCCCGCCCATCATGGGGGACGTGCCATCGCGGCGGCCAATGCCGATATTCACGCCGAAGCTTTAGAGTTTGTTAGGAATTGTCCGATATGACCGAACTGCTGATACGCAACGCTGATTATCTTTTGACGATGGATGAGACGCGGCGCGAATTGGTATCGGCTGATGTTTTGCTGCGCGATGGGGTTGTCGTGGCGGTGGGACAAAACCTGACAACTGAAGGGGAGGTGGTAGAAGCATCAGGGTGCGTTGTGACGCCAGGGTTGGTGAACACCCATCATCACCTGTATCAAAGTCTGACGCGGGCGGTGCCGGGCGGGCAGGACGCGCTGCTATTTGGCTGGCTTAAAACGCTTTATCCGATCTGGGCGCGGTTTACGCCGGATCACATGTATGTCTCGGCTCAGGTGGGGTTGGCAGAGCTTGCCTTGTCCGGCTGCACCTTAAGCTCGGACCACCTGTATATGTATCCGAACGGCAGCCGGTTGGAGGATACGATACACGCCGCGGCAGAGATCGGCGTGCGGTTTCAGCCCACGCGCGGCGCGATGAGCATCGGGGAAAGCGACGGTGGGTTGCCACCTGATGCTTTGGTGGAACGCGAGGCTGCGATACTGGAGGATTGCATTCGTGTGATCGACGGTTTTCATGACCCATCGGCCTCTTCCATGTGTCGGGTTGGGATCGCGCCCTGTTCGCCCTTCTCGGTAAGTCGGGACCTGATGCGGGACGCAGCGCTGTTGGCGCGGGAGAAAGGCGTGATGCTGCATACGCATCTTGCCGAGAACGACGAGGATATCGCCTATTCATTGGCGCAATTCGGCTGTCGTCCGGGTCAATATGCGCAGGATCTGGGCTGGGTCGGGCCCGATGTATGGCATGCCCATTGCGTGAAGCTCGACCCGAGCGAGATCGCGCTATTCGCGCAGACCAAGACTGGCGTTGCACATTGCCCCTGTTCGAACTGCCGCTTGGGCTCGGGGATCGCGCCCCTTCGTGCGATGCGAGATTCCGGGGTTCCCGTAGGGCTCGGGGTAGATGGATCCGCAAGCAATGACGCCGGTAATCTTGTCGCGGAGGCTCGGCAGGCGATGCTTTTGCAGCGCGTTGCTGGCGGGGCGGATGCGATGAGCGCCCGCGAAGCGCTCGAGATTGCCACGCGCGGCGGTGCAGACATCCTGGGCCGCCCCGAATGCGGGCGGATCGAGGTGGGGGCGCGTGCAGACATCGCCATCTGGGACGTGAGCGGGATTGAAAGCGCCGGGAGCTGGGATCCGGCAGCGTTGCTGCTCGCAGGGCCGACAACAGTCCGCGATTTGCTTGTTGAAGGGCGCAGCGTCGTGCGGGACGGGCAGGTCGTGACCATAGATCTACCCGCGCAGATCGCGCAGCAAAACAAGCTCGCGCGGGCGCTGCGGGACGCGATATAAACACGCATAGCTCTATCTCGGGAGGAGGTAGAGGCGCGGGTAGCGCGAAGGCGGGGGGAGTTGACAGTATGAATATTCTGCGAAGGCTGGCTTTGGCCGTGGCTCTGTTGATTGCCGCGATATCGCCTTTGCGCGCCGACCCACAGGCGGTTCAGATGTTGAATGCCATGCGCGCGCAGCAGGGGGTGGCCCCGCTGTCCTATGCACCACGGCTAGAGGCCGCCGCACGGGCACATGCGCTGGACATGGCGCGGCACGGGTATTTCGCGCACACGGGGCGCGATGGGTCTGGTGTCGGCGATCGGGTGCGGGCGCAGGGCTATCGCTGGTGTTACGTGGCCGAGAATCTTGCCAAGGGGCAGGGGGATCTGACGCAAGTCATGCGGGGATGGGCGCAGTCGGCGCCGCATTACCGCAATATGATGAGCCGGAATGCCACGGGTTTTGGCCTGTTTCAGGGGCCGGACCGGATTTGGGCAATGGTTCTGGCCGCACCCTGTTAGGATGGGCCCGAAGCCGTGCCGCAAGGCGCGCCTGCGGGACGCGCCGCGGGGAGTTTAAGGGCAAAATGAAGGAGGCTGGCGTCAGCCTCGGCGCACCCCGTTGACCCAGACGTCGCTGATGGCGCGGTCATCGCCCATCATGATTGTGGCGAAAAGCTGATCCCATATGCTGTGCGCATTGTCGCTGCGCTGCTTGATCGCGGGGGTGGAGGCGAGGTCGAGCACGGTGATGTCGGCCTCGAAGCCTTCGGCGAGTGTGCCGATCTTTTCGTGCAGATGCAGGCTGCGGGCAGAGCCGGCGGTGGCAAGCCATATCAATTGCGCCGCATGGGTGGGGGTGCCGCGCAGTTGACCGATCTCATAGGCTGCAGCCATTGTGCGCAGCATCGAGAACGACGATCCGCCGCCGGTGTCCGTGGCCAAGCCAATCGGTATCTGCTGCGCGGCGATATGCGCCATGTCGAACAGTCCCGATCCGATGAAGGTGTTCGAGGTGGGACAATGCACCACCGATGCGCCGCTGTCCGCAAGTCGGTCGATCTCGCGCGGGGTCAGGTGGATGGCGTGGCCAAAGACGGCGCGATCGCGCACCAGCCCGTGTTCCTCGTAGGTGTCCAGATAATCGCGGGCGTGGGGCACAAGGTCTTGGACCCAAGCAATCTCGTCGATCTGTTCGCTCAGGTGCGTCTGCATCAGGCAGTCGGGGCGCTCAGTCCAGAGCGCACCCAGGGCCGCGAGTTGCTCCGGCGTCGAGGTCGGCGTGAAACGGGGCGTAATCGCATAGCTGGCGCGGCCTTTGCCGTGCCAGCGGTCGATCAGCATCTTGCTGTCGTCATAGGCCGATTGCGCCGTATCGCGCAGCCCGTCGGGGGCGTTGCGGTCCATGCAGGTCTTGCCCGCCACGATCCGCTGACCACGCTCTGCTGCCGCGTCGAATATCGCGTCGACGCTGGTGGGGGCGATGGTGGCGAAAGAGCAGACGGTGGTCGTGCCGTTGGCCAGAGTCAGATCCAGATAGCGACCGGCGATGTCGCGGGCATAGGCGGGGTCTGACAGGCGCATTTCCTCCGGGAAGGTATAGCTGTTGAGCCAGTCGATCAGCCGTTTGCCCCAGCTCGCGATGATGGCGGTCTGCGGATAATGCACATGGGCGTCCACAAACCCCGGGCAGATCAGCCGCTCGCCATAGTCCTGCACCGTCGCCTGCGGGTGCGCCTTGCGCAGGTCGGCGCCGCGGCCCACGGCCTTGATCTGCGCGCCTTCAATCAGCACGCCACCGTCGCTGTCGATATGAACCGTCTCCTCCCACGGGTCAGAGAGGGGATTGCCCGTAAACCGGAGCGTTTGGCCGAGGAGGAGTGTTTGTGTTTTCATGCCGCCTGTCTAACCGCAGCCCGCCGTGCCGACAATCCGATAGCGCAGGGTTCCGCGCCATTGTATCCGCGCTGTGGCACGCTTATGGTCTGCGCAAAATCGCAAGTGGGGGCAG
Organism: Sulfitobacter sp. SK025; assembly: GCF_003352105.1. Classification (NCBI taxonomy): domain Bacteria; kingdom Pseudomonadati; phylum Pseudomonadota; class Alphaproteobacteria; order Rhodobacterales; family Roseobacteraceae; genus Sulfitobacter; species Sulfitobacter sp. SK025. The sequence continues at coordinate 1,397,143 of NZ_CP025808.1, forward strand.
CCATGGTTGACGACGCACAGGAACTTGAACTCTCCCCCGACGCCGAGGATGAAGGCGAGGCATATCGGCTGAACAAGAAGGCCGTGGCGTCCATTCTCTATGCGGTGGAAATCGATGACGCCGCCAAGCTGACAGAGCTGATGGAGCCGCTGCACGCGGCCGACATCGCCGACCTTCTGGAACAGATCAGCGCCTTTGAACGGACCAAGCTGATCCGGCTGTATGACCGCGAGTTCGATGGCGAGATTCTGTCGGAGCTCGACGAATCGATCCGCGAGGAAGTCGTTGCGATTCTGACGCCCGAGGTATTGTCGGACGCCGTGCGCGACATGGACAGCGATGATGTTGTCGATCTGATCGAAGACCTTGAAGATGCGCAGGCCGAGACCATTCTGGGGGCCCTAGAAGATGCGGACCGGGTCGCTGTCGAACAGGCGCTGACCTATCCCGAATATTCCGCTGGTCGTTTGATGCAGCGCGAAGTTGTCATGGCCCCTGAACACTGGACCGTGGGCGAGGCGATCGATCACCTGCGCGCCACGCCCGAGGAAGACCTGCCGGACCAGTTCTATCACATCGTCATGGTCGATCCGCGGTTGCACCCTGTGGGCAATGTCACCCTTGGCAAGCTGATGCGGTCCAAACGCGCCACCCCCATGCGCGACATTCTGGAGGATACGTTTCAGGTCATTCCCGCCCTGCGAGACGAGGGCGATGTCGCCTATGCGTTCAACCAGTATCACCTGATCTCTGCGCCGGTCGTCGATGACGAGGGGCGTTTGATCGGGGTGATCACCATTGATGACGCCATGTCGGTGCTGGACGAGGAACACGAAGAAGACATCCTGCGTCTGGCCGGTGTTGGCGAAGGGTCGCTGTCTGACCGTGTGATCGAGACAACCAAGCAGCGATTGCCCTGGCTGGCGGTGAACCTGGTGACGGCCATCGCGGCCTCTATGGTGATTTCGCAGTTCGAGGCGGCGATCGCGCAGATCGTGGCGTTGGCGGTGTTGATGCCCATCGTGGCCTCTATGGGGGGGAATGCCGGTACGCAAAGTCTGACCGTGGCCGTGCGCGCCATCGCGACCCGGGATTTGACCGGATCGAACGTCTGGCGCGTGATCCGGCGTGAATGTCTTGTGGGGCTGGTGAATGGCCTGATTTTCGCGATCATCATGGGGATCGTCGGGATCCTGTGGTTCGGGTCACCCGCGCTTGGCTATGTGATCGCCACGGCGATGGTGATCAATATGGTCGTGGCGGGGCTTGCGGGGACGGGCATCCCGATCCTGCTGGAACGTTTCGGCGTGGATCCGGCCCTTGCCTCTGGTGCTTTTGTGACGACGGTGACGGATGTCGTGGGCTTCTTCGCCTTTCTGGGGCTGGCGGCGGCGGTCTTGCTGTGACGGATATGGCGGCGGTCAAGGCGGCAGCGCGCAAGGCGGCCTTTGCCCGTCGCAAGCCGCTGTTTGATGGTGCCAACGCCGCGCAAGCCGGCTATCTGAGCGAAGTGCTCGCGGGGTATCGCGGCGTCCCGCTCTCCGGTTTTCTGCCCATCCGTACAGAGATTGACCCGCGCCCCGCCATGGCCGAGGCGGCGGCCCACGGCCCCGTGGGCGTGCCGGTGATCATGGGCGCGGCGCAGCCTTTGCAGTTTTCGCGCTGGACCCCGGATACCCCTTTGGTGGACGGTGCCTTTGGCGCTCAGATCCCCGCAGTCGAGGATTTCTTTGACCCGGAAATCGTGATTGTGCCCCTGCTGGCGTTCAACCGCGCTGGTGGGCGTCTGGGGTATGGCGGCGGGTTTTATGACCGCACGCTGGAACAGCTGCGTGAGCGGCGGGCGACCTTGGCGATCGGTTTCGCCTTTGCGGGCCAAGAGGTTGACGACCTGCCGCTTGAACCCACCGACCAGCCGCTTGATCTGATCGTGACAGAGACGGGCGTGATCGAGATCGCCTAGGCGCGCCCGCACCCCGCGCGCAAAAACCGCAGCCCCGCCCCTTGCCCTCGGGCGCTGCGCAGCCTAACGCTTGGGGCATGAAAATACTCTTTCTCGGCGATGTCATGGGCCGCGCGGGCCGCCGCGCAATCAGCGAAAACCTTCCCCGTCTGCGGACGGAATGGAAGCTGGATTTTGTGGTGGTGAACGGTGAAAACGCCACCTCTGGCATGGGGCTGTCTGGCAGCCACGCCAAAACGCTGCTGGACGCAGGGGCCGATTGTCTGACCCTGGGCGACCACGCCTTTGACCAAAAAGACATGCTGAGCTTTATCGAACAGGAGCCGCGTGTCATCCGGCCGCTGAACTTTTCGAAAAATGCACCGGGCAAGGGCGCGCGACTGTTCACCGCCAAGAACGGGCGCAAGGTGCTGGTCACCCAAGCGCTTGGTCAGGTCTTTATGAAACGCCCCTTTGACGATCCGTTCTCGGCGCTTGAGCCTGTGCTCAAGACGCACCCTCTAGGCGGCATGGCATCGGCGGTGATTGTCGATATGCACTGCGAGGCGACCTCGGAAAAGATGGCGATGGGGCATTGGTGTGATGGCCGCGCCAGCCTTGTTGTGGGCACGCATACCCATGTGCCCACGTCTGACGCGATGATCCTGCCGGGCGGGACGGCCTATCTGACAGATGCAGGCATGAGCGGCGATTACCATTCGGTGATCGGCATGGAGAAAACGGAGCCGTTGCGCCGCTTCATTACCGGCATGCCCAAAGACCGCTTCACCCCCGCCAACGAAGAAGCGACCCTATCCGGCGTCTATATCGAAACCGACGACCGCACCGGCAAGGCGACCCGCATCGTGCCCGTGCGTCAGGGCGGCAAGTTGCAGCAAAGCGCGCCCTGACCGCGTTGCGGCTGGCACGATCTAGACCCGTATCCGGAATAGCGCAGGGCAGGCGCATCTGACGCTTGCCCCAAGGCGACGCTTGCCGTGGACGTTGCAATCAACGACACTGCAGTCTGATTTTCATCTGCCCAAGGCCGGATATACCTGAATGGACTTTCTAAACCTGTCGGATAGCACCTCTGCCATCCTGGCATTGACCGTCGTTGTGATCATGTTCGTCATGTTCCTGCGCGAATCCCTCCCGACCGAGGTCGTGGCCCTATCGGGGGCGGCCATCATGCTGGCGCTTGGCATCTTGCCCTATGACGATGCGCAGGCGGTGCTGCAGAACTCTGCCCCCTGGACCATTGCCGCGATGTTCATCGTGATGGGCGCGCTGGTACGCACGGGCGCGCTGGATGTGCTGACGCGCATGGCCGAACGCTATGCCAAGACGCATCCGAAAACGGCGGTGGTGGGCGTGATCGTGGCGGTCATGGCGGCCTCGGCGGTGATGAACAACACGCCCGTGGTGGTGGTGATGATTCCGGTCGTGGTGCAGCTTAGCCAGACGCTTGGCACCAAAGCCTCCAAACTGCTGATCCCGCTGAGCTATGCGGCGATCATGGGCGGCTCCCTGACGCTGATCGGGACCTCGACCAACCTTCTGGTGGACGGTGTCGCACGGTCGCAAGGGTTGGAGCCGTTTGGCATTTTCGAAATCCTGCCCATCGGTCTGGTCGTCTGCGCCTGGGGCCTGATCTATATGGCCGTCTTCGCCCCCAAACTGCTGCCCGCGCGCGACAGTATGGCGAATATGCTGTCCGACCGCTCCAAGATGAAGTTCTTCACCGAAGCCGTGATCCCGCCCGACTCCAACCTGATCGGGCGCGAGGTGCTTGACGTGCAGCTGTTCAAACGCGAAGGCGTGCGGCTGATCGACGTGGTGCGCGGCGATCAGTCGTTGCGCCGCGATCTGGCCAGTGTCGAACTGCGGGTCGGCGACCGTGTGGTTCTGCGGACCCAGATGACGGAACTGCTCAGCCTTCAGGCGAATAAAGAGCTTAAGCGCGTCGATCAGGTCTCGGCGGTGGAAACCTCGACCGTAGAGGTGCTGATCACGCCGGGCTGCAAGATGGTGGGCCGCACGCTCGGCGCGCTGCGTCTGCGCCGACGCTATGGGGTGTACCCTTTGGCGGTACACCGGCGGAACCAGAACATCGGTCGTCAGCTTGACGACCTCATCGTCAAGGTCGGTGACACGCTGCTGCTCGAAGGCGCGATGGAGGATATCCAGCGCCTTGCCTCGGATATGGATATGGTCGACGTCTCGCAGCCGTCCGCACGGGCCTTCCGGCGTGGCCATGCCCCGATCGCCATCGCGGCGCTGGTGGGGATCGTGGTCTTGGCCGCGCTGAACGTCGCGCCGATCCTGCTGCTGGCGGTGCTGGCCGTGGCGTTGGTCCTGGTCACGGGCTGTATCGACGCGGAAGAGGCCTTCAGCTTTGTCGATGGCCGGCTGCTGGCACTGATCTTCTCGATGCTTGCGGTCGGGGCAGGGTTACAAAACTCCGGCGCGATCAGCCTGATCGTTGACAATATCGCACCCTTCCTCGGCACGCTGTCGCCTTTCTATGTGATCTTCGCGGTGTTCCTGCTGACGACAACCCTGACAGAGATCGTGTCGAACAACGCGGTGGCGGTGATCATGACACCGATTGCCATCAGCCTCGGGTCCGCACTTGGCATGGACCCGCGCCCCTTGGTCGTGGCGGTGATGATCGCGGCGTCTTGCGCCTTTGCCACCCCCATCGGCTACCAGACCAACACGCTGGTCTATGGCCCGGGCGGCTACCGTTTCACCGACTTCATGCGCATTGGTATTCCGCTCAACCTGTCGATGTCGCTGCTCGTCTCCATGATGATCCCGCTCTTCTGGTAGCACCGTTCCCGCGCTTCCAAATGGCAAAAATCCCGGGGGTCCGGGGGCTGGCCCCCGGCTCCTTCCCTTGGCTCTGCCCCTAAAGCGGCCAGAAGACCAGAATAGCCGGAATGGACACCGCGACGACGATGATCTCGAGCGGCAGCCCCATGCGCCAGTAATCGCCAAAGCTATAGCCCCCGGGACCAAGGATCAGCGTGTTGTTCTTATGTCCGATGGGCGTCAGGAACGCGCTCGATGCGGCGACGGCGACCGCCATCAGGAACGGGTCAGGGGAGACACCAAGGCTTGCCGCCATCTGGATGCCCACGGGGGCGGCTACGATGGTGGTGGCGGTGTTATTCAGCACATCCGACAGGGTCATGGTGACCAGCATCAGCACCGTCAGCACCACCCATGCGGGCAGCCCTTGGGTCAATCCGACAAGCGCACCGGCAATCAGCTCCGTCCCGCCAGAGCTTTCGAGCGCCGCCCCCAACGGGATCATCGACCCCAGCAAGACGACGACGGGCCATTCGATATGAGTGTAAAGTTCCGATAGCGGGACGATCCGCGCCAGCACATAGGCGATTACGACCAGCCCCAAGGCGACGGGCAGGTAGATCAACCCAAAGCTCGCCGCCGTAACCGCGCCGCCAAACAGGCCGATGGCCAGCCAGACCTTGTGGTTTTCGGTCACCGCCAACCCGCGGTCGGCAAGGGGCAGCACGCCCAGCCATTCGACCACATGGGACGCGGTATCGCGCGGCACGAGCAGCAGCAGAATATCCCCCACCTGCAGCTCGGTCTTGCGCAGTTGCGAGGTGATGCGTTTGCCGCGCCGCGATACCCCCAGCAGCACGGAGCGCTGCCGCCACGACAGGCCAACCGCCTGAGCCGACCGGCCGTTCAGCCGGGAATCGCTGGTGACCACGACCTCGATGATCTCGACCCCTTCGCCATCGGCGCGCAGGCGGTCTTCGCGGTCGGCGTCTGCGACATGCAGGTCCAGCGTGCTGCGAAATTCGTCCAGCGCGTCGGGCGTCGCCTCAAGCACCAGCGCGTCGCCTGCGCGCAGGGGCAGGTTGCGTGACTGGCCGTAGCGGCGCTTGCCGTCCCGGATCACCCCCAGCATGGCGACATCGGCCTTCTCGGCTGCGTCCTGAAGCTCTGCCAGACGTTTACCAATCTGGGCATTGCCTTCGGGAATTGTCAGCTCTGCCAGATAGGGGGACAGGTCTTCGGGGCCCAGCACGTTATTCTCGCGCTGCGGGATAAACCGCCAGCCGATCAGCGCGACAAAGGCCAGCCCCGCCGCCGCCGCTATCCCGCCCACAGGGGCGAAATCGAACATGCGGAACGGTTCGCCAAGGGATTCCTGTCGGATCGAGGCGATGATGATATTGGGCGGCGTCCCGATCAGCGTCGCCATGCCGCCAAGGATCGTGGCAAAGCTCAGCGGCATCAGGCTCAATCCCGGGGATCGCCCGGCTTTGCGGGCGGTCTGGATGTCGACCGGCATCAGCAGCGCGAGGGCCGCGACGTTGTTCATGAAGGCTGACAGCACCCCGCCGATGACCCCCATCAGCGTGATATGCCCGCCAAGGCTACGCGAGGCATCGACCAGCGTGCGCGTGATCAGCAACACCGCGCCAGACCGCGTCAGCCCCGCCGATACGATCAGCACCAGCGCGACCACCAGCGTCGCAGGGTGACCAAAACCCGCAAAGGCATCCTTGCTGTCGACCACCCCCAGCACCACGGCAACCATCAGCGCGGCAAAGGCGACAAGGTCATAGCGGAACCGCCCCCACAAGAGCATGCCAAACACGGCGGCAAACAGGGTGAATAGGATGATTTGATCGGTGGTCATGGGGGCGTACCTTGCGTGAACTGCGACCAAAGCCCTAGCAGCCGCCCGCACGCCTGTCTGCCCCAAACCCAGCCATACCGCGCGCGTGCGCGGTGGCTTGTTCAGGCGCGTGGGCTGCCGTATAGAGAGCCAACCGAGAACTTTAGCATATGAGGTCACCATGGCAGGTCACTCAAAATGGGCAAATATCCAGCACCGTAAGGGCCGTCAGGACAAACTGCGCGCCAAGGTGTTTTCCAAGCTCTCCAAAGAAATCACCATCGCGGCGAAGATGGGCGAACCCGATCCGGACAAGAACCCGCGTCTGCGTCTTGCGGTGAAAGAGGCCAAGGGCCAGTCCATGCCCAAGGACAACATCGAACGCGCGATCAAGAAAGCCGTCGGCGGCGAGGGCGAGGATTACGAAGAAATCCGCTATGAAGGCTACGGCCCTAATGGTGTTGCCGTCATCGTCGAGGCGATGACCGACAACCGCAACCGCACCGCATCGACCGTGCGGTCCACCTTCACCAAGAACGGTGGCAATCTGGGCGAGACAGGCAGCGTCGGTTTCATGTTCGACCGTAAGGGCGAAATCACCTATCCCGCCAGCGTTGGCGATGCCGACACCGTCATGATGGCCGCCATCGAAGCGGGCGCGGAAGACGTCGAAAGCTCGGATGACGGACATGTCATCTGGTGCATGGATACCGACCTGAACGATGTCAGTACCGCGCTAGAGGCCGAGTTGGGCGAATCCGACAGCACCAAGCTGGTCTGGCGTCCGACCACCACGACCGAAATGGATCTGGAAGGGATGGAAAAGCTGATGAAGCTGATCGACGCCCTGGAAGACGACGACGACGTGCAGCGGGTCACCGCGAACTTCGAAGCCTCTGACGAGGTGATGGAGCAGCTGTAACATTTACGCCCCGCCAGCGACCCACGTCGCGGCGGGGCTTTGCTTTGGCGGGTGACGGGTGCGTCACGCGCCCGCGAGACTCAAAAAAACCGCCCTAGCATAGCTGCGGGGCGGTTTTTTTGTGTCAGCGTTTGGGGCCGAATTTATCCCAAAAGGCGCGCCATGCGAAAAAGACCACCCCAGGCCGGTTTGGTCGTTGTGTCGCGCACGCGCTGCTGCGAGATAGAGGCGAGGACGCGTTTGACCTCGTTCAGGTGCCCCAAGGCCTTTGATCCGCCTGCGCTTGCCTGAACGCTCAGGATCTTGGACTGTGTGTGCAGGGCTGCTTCGATAAGCGCCAATTCATCTTGGCTGATTTCCAGCTTCTGTTTGTCGTCGAACATGACATTATTCCTTGGTTGTATGCGGATCAGATAGGCGCTGTATCTGTGGTTCGCTAGTAGTAACGGGCCCAATCACGCAAATGTTTCGCGGCCGCAACAATAAAGTTGGGGTTGCAGGGGATGAAAATTTATTTTTGGGTGGGGCCCGGCGGTGCATCTTGCCCGAGACCGGCCCAGATTCCCGACGGAGCTTTTGACATATGACCGCCTTCTTTCCCGGCTTTGCCTTGGGCCTGACCTTGATTCTGGCGATCGGGGCGCAGAACGCCTTTGTCTTGCGCCAAGGCTTGCGGTTGCAGCATGTCTTTTGGGTCTGCCTGACCTGCGCCTTGTCAGATGCGGTGCTGATCGCCGCAGGGGTGGCGGGGTTCGGTGCGCTGGCAACGGCGGTGCCGTGGTTCGAAACGCTGATGCGCTACGGCGGGGCGGCGTTCCTGATCTGGTACGGCTTCCAGAACGCGCGATCGGCTTGGCAGGGCGGCCATGCGCTGGCCGCTGACGGGGCCGCGCAAACCAGCCTGCGCCGCACGATCCTGACCTTGCTCGCGCTGACCTGGCTGAACCCGCATGTCTATCTTGATACCGTCGTGCTGCTGGGGTCTATCGCCGCGCAATATGACAGCCGCCTTGCCTTCGGGGCAGGTGCGGTCACGGCGAGCTTTGTTTTCTTTTTCAGCCTGGGCTATGGCGCGCGCCTGTTGGGGCCGTTTTTCAGCAAGCCGCGCAGCTGGCAAATTCTGGATGGTGTGATCGCGCTGACCATGTGGGCGATTGCTTTGAAACTTCTGCTGATGTGACCTTGCCCTTGGGGAAGGGTTGGGGAATGTTGCGCCCATGACAACTGCCCATCCCCAACGCCCCGTCACCGGTATCTTCTGGATGGTCGTGACCGGCCTGTGTTTCATTTGCGTGACCGCCTTGGTCAAACATATGGGCCCGCGCCTGCCGTCCTCCGAAGCTGCTTTTATCCGTTATGGCTTTGGCTTGGTGTTCCTGCTGCCCGCGATTGGCGCGCTGCGCGAGGCGAAGCTGTCGCGCCGCCAATGGGCGCTTTTTTCGGTACGCGGCGGGCTGCATGGGGTGGGCGTTATCCTGTGGTTCTACGCCATGACCCGTATCTCTATCGCCGAGGTGACGGCAATGAACTATCTTGCTCCGATCTATGTCACCATCGGGGCCGCGCTGTTTCTGGGCGAGAGCTTGGCCCTGCGCCGGATCATTGCGGTCGTGCTGGGGCTGGTCGGGGCCGCGATCATCCTACGACCCGGGTTTCGAGAGCTGACCGGCGGGCATTTCGCGATGCTGATCGCGGCGGTGGTGTTTGGTGGGGCCTATTTGCTGGCCAAGGTGCTTGCGGATGAGGTGCGCCCGTCGGTCGTCGTCGCGATGATGTCGCTGTTCGTGACGCTGTTTCTGGCCCCCTTCGCGCTTGCCAACTGGATCACCCCCACGTGGGAAGAGATCGGAATCCTCGCCGCTGTCGCCTGTTTTGCAACCGCAGGCCACTATACCATGACGCTGGCTTTTGCCGCAGCACCGCTGACGGTGACCCAGCCGGTGACCTTCCTGCAACTGGTCTGGGCCACGGCGCTAGGTGCTGTCGTTTTTGCTGAACCCATTGATATCTGGGTCGTTCTTGGCGGGGCGGTGATCCTTGGGTCGGTGACGTTTATCACATGGCGCGAGGCGATGCTGAAACGTCAGATTACCCCCGCCACGCCGGCGACGAAATTCTAGCAACGCCGCGGGCTGGAAAATGACTAAACCCTGAGTTGATCCGCGCTCAGGTTTTTATTGACTTGTCAGTCAATGAACGTAGGTTTGATGGCCAGACGCTATCAAACCACTAAGGATTCTTTATGCCCAAAGTCGGAATGGAGCCTATTCGCCGCGACGCCTTGGTCAAAGCGACGATTGCCGAAATCGGTGCTGCCCAGTCACTGGATGTGACGGTCGGCCAGATCGCGCGCCGCGCGGGGATGTCCTCGGCGCTGGCGCATCACTATTTTGGGGGCAAGGACCAGATCTTTCTGGCGGCCATGCGCTATATCCTGACGGAATACAGCGCCGAGGTCCGCCGCGAGCTGCGTCTGAACAAATCCCCGCTGGGACGGGCCGAGGCGATCATCCGCGCGAGCTTTGAGGAAAGCTATTTCGATCCGGCAACGGTCAGCGCCTGGATGACGCTCTATGCCTCCTCGCGGACCAATACCGAAACCTACCGTTTGCTGGTGGTGTATCAAAAGCGGCTGCGGTCGAACCTGACCTATGCGCTGCGCCCGATCTCGAATGATCCGGCGGGGGATGCCGATACGCTGGCCGCCCTGATCGACGGGCTTTACCTGCGCGCCGCCTTGTCGGACGAGGGCAGCGCCCGCGCCGCCAGCGACCGCGCCCTGTCGGTGCTTCATATGCTGGTGGAGCGTGCGAAATGACCCAACCCAATATCCTGATCCTGATGGTCGACCAGTTGAACGGCACGCTGTTTCCCGACGGCCCAGCTGACTGGCTGCATGCCCCGAACCTCAAAAAGCTGGCGGCGCGGTCGACGCGGTTCAAAAACGCCTATACCGCCAGCCCGCTGTGCGCGCCGGGGCGGGCGGCGTTCATGTCAGGGCAGCTCCCGTCGGCCACGGGCGTCTATGATAACGCGGCTGAATTCCCGTCCAGCGTGCCCACCTACGCCCACCATCTGCGCCGCGCGGGCTATCAGACGTGCCTGTCGGGCAAGATGCATTTCGTCGGCCCCGATCAGCTGCACGGGTTCGAGGAACGCCTGACCACCGATATCTACCCCGCCGATTTCGGTTGGACGCCGGACTATCGCAAGCCGGGGGAACGCATTGACTGGTGGTATCACAACATGGGGTCGGTGACCGGCGCAGGTGTGGCGGAAACCAGCAACCAGATGGAATATGACGACGCCGTGGCCTATGAGGCGACGCGCAAGATTTACGACCTGTCCCGCGGTCTGGATCCGCGCCCGTGGTGCCTGACCGCCAGCTTTACGCACCCCCATGACCCCTATGTCGCACGCAAGAAGTACTGGGATCTGTATAACGATTGCGACCACCTGCTGCCCGAGGTGCCCGATCTGGGGTATGAAAATCAGGACAACCATTCGAAACGTATCTTTGACGCGAACGATTGGCGCAGTTTCGACATCACCGAACGCGATATCAAACGTTCGCGTCAGGCTTACTTTGCCAACATCAGCTATCTTGACGACAAGATCGGTGAGATCCTGCAAACGCTAGAGGACACGCGCCAAGAGGCGATCATCGTCTTCTGTTCGGACCACGGCGATATGCTGGGCGAGCGGGGGCTTTGGTTCAAGATGAGCTTTTTCGAAGGGTCGTCCCGCGTCCCGATGATGATCGCCGCCCCGCAGATGGCACCCGGTTTGCAAACCACGCCGGTCAGCAATATCGACGTGTGCCCCACCGTCTGTGATCTGGCAGGCGTGTCCATGGACGAGGTGATGGAATGGACCACGGGGCAATCGCTGGTACCCATGGGGCAGGGGGTGGAACGCACCGAACCCGTTGCGATGGAATACGCGGCAGAGGCGTCTTACGCGCCGATGGTGTCGCTGCGCTACGGCAAGTGGAAGTTCAACCGCTGCACGCTTGACCCGGACCAACTGTTCGATCTGGAAACCGATCCGCACGAGCTGACCAACCTTGCCGAAGAACCTGCCCATCAGGGCACGCGGCTGACCCTGTCGGCCAAGGCCGACGCCCGCTGGGATCTGGCCGCCTTCGATGCCGATGTGCGCAAAAGCCAGGCCCGCCGCTGGGTCGTCTACGAGGCGCTGCGCAAGGGCGGGTACTATCCGTGGGATCACCAGCCGCTGCGCAATGCGTCAGAGCAATACATGCGCAACCACATGGATCTGAACGTGCTGGAAGAAAACAAACGTTTTCCGCGCGGCGAATAGAACGACCGCCCAAGGGCGTGCGGGCAACCAAACCAATAATGCACCCCCAACACGGAGGGACACAATGTTAACGACCATCATTTCGTTCGGGGTCATACTGGCTTTGGGCTTAACTGTTTTCTGTACGATCAAGTGGTGGAACCTGCCGCTGACCGGCGTGACGCCGGTGCCGCTGTTCACCTTTATCGCGATCCTCTTCACGTCGGGGCTGGATGTAGGGCTGATCATGTTCCCTCTGGCCTTCGACTTTCCGCTTTATGCGGATACGGCGACCGAGCCGGCCTATGGGTTCACCAACCCGCTGGCGCTTGAATTCGGGTTCTGGGGGTTTCTGATCTGGACGTTCTACTTCCTGACGACCTTCTATTTCTGTGCCATCGAGCCGCGGGTGAAGTTCTTTGAAATCCCCGCGATCAAACTGCTGAACAACATCGTGATCATCACCACCTGCGCCTTCACCGGTGCGTTGTTCCTGATCTATATGCCCTATTACATCGCCGAGGTCGGCGACGGAGAGACGATCCTGCCGGTCTTCTACCTGATCTGCTTCCTCGTGATCCTGATTGCGGCTTTCAGCTCCACCGATCTGAAGTTCGTGCGTGTGCTGTCGGTCAGCTCGACCCTGCTGTTTCTGGCGTTGATCGCTTACATGTGGCTGAATGCCGGCATGGGATTGGGCGAATTTGCCTCAACGGCAAGCAACCTTGGCGGCTATTTCGCGAATATCCACAAGTTCATCATCCCGCTGACGGATTACCACGAATTCTACCTGTTCTGGTGGTTCGCCTGGTCGATCATGATCGGGCAGTTCGTCAGCCGCTTTGTCGGCGGGCTGAAGACATGGCAACTGCTGGCGTCCTTGCTGGTATTCCCGTCGATCCCCTTGGGCTTGTGGTTCTCGGTGCTGTATTACTACCACCTGAACGGCATCGGCACCGCGGGCTTCCCGAATTGGGCCATGACCATCGTGGGCATCGTGTTCGTGATCAACTCTTTCGACAGTCTGATCCGGCTCTACACCGATAACCTCAACTTCACGACCGAACGCTTTGGCACTGTGTCTTATGTGCTGGCCAACGCCATCGGCCTGTTTGTGCTGACCCTGCTGTTCCAAAGCCAATGGCTGCAGATCCAGTGGGTCGGGACCATCGTGATCGGCATCTACCTGCTGGCGCTTGGCTATATGTTCTTTGTCAAACGCCGTCACCTGCACGGGCTGGATGGCAACGCCAATATCCCAGCCGAATAACCCTTAAACCTAAGCGGCCCCGCCATACGGGCGGGGCCCAACCGAAAAGAGAGACCTATGCAAACGCAACCCACCGCCAGCCATTTCATCAACGGCGAATATGTCGAAGATACCAACGGCACCCCGATCGAGGTGATCTATCCGGCCACGGGCGAGGTCATCGCGACCGTCTATGCCGCCACGCCGGAAATCGTCGAGAAAGCCATCACCGCCGCGCGGGACGCGCAGGCTGCTTGGGCCGCGATGACCGGCACCGAACGGGGCCGTATCCTGCGCCGCGCTGCTGACATCATGCGCGAACGCAACCACGATCTGTCGATCCTCGAGACGTATGACACCGGCAAACCCTATCAGGAAACCTCGGTTGCGGATGCGACCAGCGGTGCCGATGCGCTGGAATATTTCGGCGGTCTGGCGGCCTCGTTGACGGGGGAGCATATCCAGCTGGGCGAAGACTGGGTCTATACCCGCCGGGAACCGCTGGGGGTGTGTGTTGGCATCGGCGCATGGAACTATCCGACGCAGATCGCCTGCTGGAAAGGCGCACCGGCGCTGGCCTGCGGGAACTCGATCATCTTCAAACCGTCCGAGACGACGCCGCTTTGCGCGCTGAAAGTCGCGGAAATTCTGGTAGAGGCAGGGCTGCCCGCCGGTCTTTATAACGTTGTGCAGGGCATGGGCGAAGTGGGGGCCTCCCTCGTGACAGACCCGCGCGTCGACAAAGTCTCGCTCACCGGTTCTGTGCCCACGGGCCGCAAGGTCTATGCCGCGGCTGCCGACGGCATCAAACATGTCACGATGGAACTGGGCGGCAAGTCCCCCATGATCGTGTTCGAGGATGCCGATATCGAAAACGCCATCAGCGGCGCGATCTTGGGCAATTTCTACAGCTCGGGTCAGATCTGTTCGAACGGCACCCGCGTCTTCGTGCACCGCGACATCAAAGAGGCATTCCTGAAACGCTTGGCCGAACGTCTGGACACTGCCGTGATCGGCGACCCGATGGACCCTGACACCAGCTTTGGCCCGATGGTGTCAAAACGTCAGATGGAGATCGCGCTTGGCTATGTCGAAAAGGGCAAGGCCGAAGGCGCGCGTCTGGTCTATGGCGGGGCAGCAATCGACCGGGACGGATTTTACATGCAGCCCACCGTCTTTGCCGATGTGACCGACGACATGTCCATCGCCCGCGAAGAGATTTTCGGGCCGGTCATGTCGGTGCTGGATTTCGAGACCGAGGCAGAGGTGATGGCCCGCGCCAATGCGACCGAATTCGGTCTGGCCGCCGGTGTGTTCACCAAAGACCTGTCCCGCGCGCACCGCGTCGCGGCGGGGTTCGAGGCGGGCACCTGCTATATCAACACCTACAATGACGCGCCGGTCGAAGCTCCCTTTGGCGGCATGAAAAATTCGGGCGTGGGGCGCGAGAACTCCAAGGCGGCGATTGATCACTATAGCCAGTTGAAAACCGTCTATGTGCGCATGGGCGATATGGAAGCGCCTTTCTAGGGCGCTGATCAAACGCTGCGCTGACGCGCATGCGATAGATGGGCGCGCATCCGGCCCGAGCTTTCCTTCGGCAACATAGGGGGGCTTGGGCAGGGCGTGCGGGAATATGCTGAGAGGTGCTTGAGGGATCGGTCTGATCCTCAAGTCACCTCGTTAATGTTGGGATGCGAGTCTTGCGCGCGTCAAGGACAAGCCGCGCCGGGGGCGCGGGGCCTGCGGCCTCCTTGACCCGCGCAAGACTCACGGAAGGAAGGCGATAGGATGGAAGCTGAATTTATTATCGTAGGGGCAGGCAGCGCGGGCTGCGCGATGGCGTACCGCCTGGCCACGGCAGGGCGCAAGGTGATGGTGATCGAACATGGTGGCAGTGATGCGGGGCCGTTCATCCAGATGCCGGCGGCGTTGTCCTACCCGATGAACATGAAAACCTACGACTGGGGGTTCCAGTCCGAACCCGAACCGCATCTGAACAACCGTCGTCTGGCGACCCCGCGTGGGAAGGTGATCGGCGGATCGTCGTCGATCAACGGGATGGTCTATGTGCGCGGGCACGCGATGGACTATGACCACTGGGAAGAGCAGGGGGCCGACGGCTGGGGCTATGCCGATGTGCTGCCCTATTTCAAACGCATGGAAAGCTGGCACGACGGCGGCCACGGGGGCGACCCCGACTGGCGCGGCACCGATGGCCCGCTGCATGTCAGCCGTGGCCCGCGCGAAAACCCCTTGTTCGAAGCCTTTGTCGAGGCGGGCAAACAAGCGGGATACGAGGCGACCGACGACTATAACGGCGAGAAACAGGAAGGCTTCGGCCCGATGGAGCAGACGGTCTGGAAGGGCCGTCGCTGGTCCGCGGCAAACGCCTATCTGCGGCCCGCGCAAAAGACCGGCAACGTCGAACTGGTCCGCGCCTTGGCGCAGCGGATCGTGATCGAAGACGGTCGCGCTGTCGGCGTCGAGGTGCTGCGCGGTGGCAAGACCGAGGTGCTGCGCGCCAGCGGCGAGGTGATCATCGCGGCGTCCTCCATCAACTCGCCCAAGCTGTTGATGTTGTCGGGCATCGGCCCTGCGGCCCATCTGGCAGAGCATGGTATCGAGGTGATCGCCGACCGCCCCGGTGTTGGCCAGAACCTGCAAGACCACCTTGAGCTGTATATCCAGATGGCCGCCAGCCAGCCGATTACGCTGTACAAGCACTGGAACATCTTTTCCAAGGCCGTGATCGGCGCGCAGTGGTTGTTCACGAAAACCGGCATGGGCGCGTCGAACCAGTTCGAAAGCGCGGCCTTCATCCGGTCGAAGGCGGGGATCAAATATCCCGATATACAGTATCACTTCCTGCCCATTGCCGTGCGCTATGACGGGCAGGCCGCCGCCGAAGGGCACGGGTTTCAGGCGCATGTGGGGCCGATGCGGTCGACCTCGCGCGGGTCTGTCACGCTGGCCTCGGGCAATCCGGCCGACGCGCCGAAGATCTTTTTCAACTACATGTCGCAGGACAAGGATTGGGAGGAGTTCCGCACCTGTATTCGCCTCACCCGGGAGATCTTTGCGCAGGACGCCTTCAAACCCTTCGTCAAACACGAGATCCAGCCGGGGGCCGATGTGCAAAGCGACGAAGAGCTTGATGCCTTCATCCGCGAACATGCCGAAAGCGCCTATCACCCCTGTGGCACCTGCCGCATGGGCCGCGCCGATGACCCGCAGGCGGTGGTCGATCCGCAGGGCCGTGTGATCGGGGTAGAGGGGCTGCGCGTCGCCGACAGCTCGATCTTCCCGCGGATCACCAATGGCAACCTGAACGCCCCGTCGATCATGGTGGGCGAGAAAATCTCGGACCATGTGTTGGGGCTTGATCCATTGGCGGCGGCGAATGACGCGCCCTGGATCCACCCCGACTGGGAAACCGCGCAGCGCTAAGGGGCTGGCCCCTCCCTTGGTCGAGAGGCCACAAGTGTTAACGAAAGTTAACCTTAGTTAATATCTCTGGTTGATTGGGGCGTGGAAACGCCCCAATCAACGGGATATGAAAACCATCCTTCATTCATGTTTCGCCGCGGCGCTGGTCGCCGTTTTCACGCAACCCGCTGCGGCGGTCGAACCGCGCCTGACGGGCGAGATCCGGGTGATCGACGGCGATACGATCGCATTGGGTGAGACGCGGATCCGGCTTTTCGGCATCGATGCGGTCGAAGGGGACCAGCCTTGCCGTGCCTCGGATGGGCGCGTGTTGAACTGCGGCGCTTGGGTGACGGCGCAGGTGCGCGCCACCTATGACGGACAGCGGGCCGACTGCCAGCGGGTGGATGCCGACCGCTATGGCCGGATTGTCGCGCGCTGTGCCGCCTTGGGGCAGGATATGGGGGAAGCTTTGGTCTCGGCGGGGCTGGCCTTTTCCTACGCGCGCTACAGCCGCGCCTATGTCGCGCGTGAAGCGGCGGCCAAGCGGGCGGGACGGGGGGTACATGCCTATGAGACGCAGCGCCCCGATGCCTATCGCAAAGCCTCTAAAGCAGCGCCAAAGCCCGTTGCGTCATCGGGGCCGGGCGGCTGTGTGATCAAGGGGAATGTCAGCAGCAAGGGCACGCGGATCTTTCACGTGCCCGGACAGCACGACTATGATCGGACCGTGATCCGCACCGACAAGGGCGAACGCTGGTTCTGCAGCGCGGCGCAGGCGCGTGCCGCCGGATGGCGGGCGGCCAAGCGGTAAGCGGTCAATCCACCTGATAGGGCAGCACGTCGCGCAGGTTCGGGTCCACCACCAGCTGGCGTTCCAGCGGCGGCACAGAGCGCTGGTGGCAATGTTTACGTTCGCAAATACGGCAAGATATGCCGATGGGTTCAAACGCCGAGGCGCGGGTGGTGTCCATCCCGTCGGCATAGACCAGCGCGGGCGCGTGGCGCACCTCGCACCCGAGTGAAATCGCATAGCGCCGCACGGGCGCGCCAAACCGCCCCGCTGGCTTCGAGATGTCCCGCGCCAACGAGATATAGCGTACCCCGTCCGGCGTTTCGGCCAGCTGGCGCAGGAAGCGGCCCGGCGTTTCAAAGGCGCTGTGCACATTCCACAGGGGGCAGGCTCCGCCGAACCGCGCGAATTGCAGACGGGTGGCCGAATGGCGTTTGGTGATCGTGCCCGCCTGATCCACCCGGACAAAGAAGAACGGAATCCCCTTTGACCCGGGGCGTTGCAGCGTCGACAGCCGATGCGCGACCTGTTCGATCGACGCCCCGAAATCAGAGGCCAGCACCTCGAGGTCGTGGCGGCAGCTTTGGGCGCGCTCCAGAAACCGGGCGTAGGGCATCAGGGCGGCCCCGGCAAAGTAGTTCGCCAGCCCCATCTTCGCGATGTCACGGGCCGCAGGGCTGTTGAAACGCGCGAAATCCAAGGTTGCCTCAAGCAGGTCGTTCTGACGCACAAGGGCGACTTGCAGCAACATCTGGAACGTCTGTGTGGCCTGCGAGGCGCGGGCCGAGACATGCAATACGCCGCTGGCCGGATCATAGCGGCGCAGGGCATCTGTCTCGTCGAAGGCGACGGTGATGCCGGCGCTGGACAGCGCCTTTAGCGTGGTGTCGCGCAGGCTTTGGCCAGTGCCGGTGTCGCGGGCGAAATACTCGGCGGCGCGGTCCACGGCATCCAGATAATTGTCGCAATAATGGAAGAAGTCGCGCACCTCTTCCCACGGGCTGGGGGAGGGGCGGGCATCTTCGCGGCCCAAGGCTTCGTCCAGATAGGCCAGCCGTTCCTGGGTCTGGCGGTGGCTTTGGTGCAGCTTGATGAACGCCCGCGCCAACCCCGGCGCGTTGGAGGCCGCAAGCTGTACATCGGCCAGCGGCAGCACATCGCCCTCGAACACCGGATCGGACAGGACTTCGCGCATGTCGCTGACCAACCGTTCGCTGTCCCCGCTCGACAGTTCGGTGACATCCATCCCGAATTCAGACGCCAGTGCCAACACGACCGTGGTGCTGACAGGTCGGTTATTGTTCTCCATCTGGTTAAGGTACGGGAGGGATACGCCAAGGCGCGCGGCAAATTCTTTCTGGGTATGAGCCAGATTGGTGCGCAGCTCGCGCAGTTTTGCGCCAGCGTATAGCTTTTGGATCGCCATCGGGGTGGGGCCTTTGCAAAGTTACCGGTTCTGCAAACCGTATCTTTGCAAACTAACGGCGGCAAG
The DNA here is from genome assembly GCF_003352105.1 of Sulfitobacter sp. SK025. Taxonomy (NCBI): domain Bacteria; kingdom Pseudomonadati; phylum Pseudomonadota; class Alphaproteobacteria; order Rhodobacterales; family Roseobacteraceae; genus Sulfitobacter; species Sulfitobacter sp. SK025. The sequence goes on from NZ_CP025808.1 coordinate 1,415,938, forward strand.
GCCCGTCAGGCGATACCAAGCGCCCGTTCACGGCGGATCACGACCAAGATCGACGCGACGCCCGCGACGGCGGTAGCCAGCATGATCCAGAGCAGCGGATAGGCTCCGGTTTCTTCGCTCAGCAGGGCACCGGCCAAAATGCTCAGTCCCGCACCACCGCCAATCATGATCGCGCCGCCAAGCCCGGATGCCGTGCCCGCCAGATGCGGGCGCACCGACAACAGGCCCGCGGTGGCGTTGGGGATGCACAGCCCGTTGCCAAGGCCCACCAGCGTCATCATCCCGAAGAACGACAGCGGCGATCCATAACCCAGCAGGAAGATCATCATCGACACCGACCCGCCAATCGCATTGGCCAGACAGCCCCAAAGCACCAGCGTGTTGACGCCGACCACAGTCGCTTTGCGGGCCGTGATAAAGTTGCCAAGGAAATAGCCCACGGCGGGTGCGCCGAAATAGATGCCAAGCTCGGCCGGTTCCATGCCGAAAACGACGCTGCCGACGAAGGGCGCGCCGCCAAGGTAGGCAAAGAACGCACCCGAGCAGCAGGCCGCCGCCATGGAGTACCCCCAGAACCGCGGAGAGCCGAGCAGCTCGGGGTATTCGGCGAATTGCTGGGTCAGCGTGCGCTCTGACGCGACGTGGGTCTCGCCAAGGTCGAACCATGTGATCGCCAGTACCAGCGCCCCGATCCAGAACATCGCCCAGAAGGTCGCCTGCCAGCCGAAGGATTGTTCCAGCAACCCGCCCACAGCGGGGGAGATCATGGGCACCAGCGCCATGCCCATCGTGACATAGCCGATCATCGAGGCGGCTTTATCCTGGGCGAACATATCGCGCACCACTGCGCGGCTCAGCACCATCGACACGGCGACGATGGCCTGCACGCAGCGGAAGGCAAGGAACACAGCCGTCGTGGGGGCGTAGATACAGCCCACCGTCGCGACCATATATATCGCCAACCCCCATAGCAGCACATTGCGGCGGCCCAGATTGTCCGAAATCGGGCCGATCAGCACCTGCAATACCGCGCTACACAGCAGATAAAGCGGCACGGAAAGCTGCATCACAGAGTAATCGGCGTCGAAATATTCAGCCATAGCGGGAAGGCTTGGCAAGAACATATTCATCGCCAGCGCCCCGATCCCCGAAAGAAGGATCAGCGTGGAAATATGCGGGGGGGATGTTTTATCCAGAAAACGGACGGGGTTATCCTTGATCATTGCATATCAGTATGCCTGCGGTTGCATCTTGTCTATCCAGAACCATACGGTAACCGAACGATTTGCAAGTTTTCAATTAGCAGATGCGTGGGTGTATAGTTTTTGCAAATTTGCAAAAATGCTCTTTGGTTCGCGCGGGGGCGGCGTTACGGTGGCGGAAATCTTATAGAGGTGCGTGATGAAAGATATTCTGGAACAGCTTGAAACCCGCCGCGACGACGCCCGACTGGGCGGAGGGCAAAAGCGCATTGATGCGCAACACGCCCGTGGCAAGCTGACCGCCCGCGAGCGGATCGACCTGTTGCTTGATGATGGGTCGTTTGAAGAATTCGACATGTTCGTCACCCACCGCTGCACCGACTTCGGGATGGAGCAGCAAAAACCCGCAGGTGACGGCGTTGTCACCGGTTGGGGCACGATCAACGGCCGTCTGGTCTATGTCTTCAGTCAGGATTTCACGGTCTTTGGCGGATCGCTGTCCCAGACCCACGCGCAGAAGATCTGCAAGATTCAGGATATGGCGATCCAGAACGGTGCGCCTGTCATCGGGATCAACGATTCCGGCGGTGCGCGTATTCAGGAGGGCGTCGATAGCCTCGCGGGCTATGCCGAGGTGTTCCAGCGCAATATCGAGGCCTCCGGTGTGATCCCGCAGATCAGCGTGATCATGGGGCCATGTGCGGGCGGGGCGGTCTATTCCCCTGCGATGACTGACTTTATCTTCATGGTTAAAGACACGTCCTATATGTTCGTGACAGGCCCTGACGTGGTGAAAACCGTGACCAACGAACAGGTCACCGCAGAGGAATTGGGCGGCGCGACGACGCACACGCGCAAATCCTCCGTCGCGGATGGCGCGTTTGAAAATGACGTCGAAGCACTGGCCGAGGTGCGTCGTCTGGTCGATTTCCTGCCTGCCAACAACCGCGACCTGCCGCCTGTGCGCCCCTTCTTTGACGAACCCGACCGGATCGAGGCGTCGCTTGATACATTGGTGCCCAGCAACGCCAACACGCCCTACGACATGAAAGAGCTGATCCACAAGCTTGCGGATGAAGGCGACTTTTACGAAATTCAGGAAGACTTCGCCAAGAACATCCTGACCGGCTTTATCCGTATCGAAGGGCGCACCGTGGGTGTGGTCGCGAACCAGCCGATGGTGCTGGCGGGCTGCCTTGATATCGACAGCTCGCGCAAGGCGGCGCGGTTTGTGCGCTTCTGCGATGCGTTCGAAATTCCGATCCTGACGCTGGTGGACGTGCCCGGCTTCCTCCCCGGTACGGGGCAGGAATATGGCGGCGTGATCAAACACGGTGCCAAGCTGCTGTTCGCTTATGGCGAAGCGACGGTGCCGATGGTGACGGTCATCACCCGCAAAGCCTATGGCGGCGCGTATGACGTGATGGCGTCCAAGCACCTGCGGTCCGACTTCAACTACGCGTGGCCCACAGCCGAGATTGCCGTGATGGGGGCCAAGGGCGCGACAGAGATCATCCACCGTGCCGATCTGAACGACCCCGAAAAGATCGCACGCCATACCGCCGATTACGAAGAGCGTTTCGCGAACCCCTTTGTGGCGGCAGAGCGTGGCTTTATCGACGAGGTGATCCAGCCGCGGACCACGCGCAAGCGGATTGCCCGCGCCTTTGCCTCTTTGCGCAACAAGAAAGCCGCGATGCCTTGGAAAAAGCATAACAACATCCCGCTCTAACGTCGTTTAATCCATATCCCTCGCGGTGCCTTTGTAGGTGCCTCGAGGGGCAGGAGACCGCTTTGGTTACCGATCACCCCTCTCTTTCCGCGTCTTTGCCCTACGGTATGCATCTAGCGGGTGCGGCACTGAAGTGGCTTGCGGTTTGCGCAGCTTTCGCCACGGCCCCTGCCGCGGCGCAGCCCGTTGAGGTGCCGTCGGACGAAAGCATCGAATTGCAAGAGGTGCTGATAGACGAGGTGGGCGTGCAGACATGGCTGCGCTTCCGTTTTGTTGCCCCTTATATCGCGCGCGATACGGGCGCTGTGGACTTTGCGCAGGTTGGGGCCGATATGACCTATCTGTGCGACGCGCTGGCCATTCCCTACATGGCGCAACATGCGCTGGACGGAGAGGTCATCGTGATCTCTTTGGCTGATCGCGTCACGGAATTCGGGGTGTCCGACCCCGATGCCACACAGTTTTTCGAGGCATTTCGCCTGAGCAACGACACCTGTATCTGGGAGGGCCTTTGATGCACCCACAACATCTTGCGAGCGCTGCGGCACCAGCGCGCCGAACTGCGGCTTTGGCGTCACATCTGGCCGCATTGGAAAGCGCACCGTATGCAACGCCAATGAACTGCGATAATGTCGCGGCGGGGAATACCGACGTATTTCTTACTTTAACATCGGGGTCTGATTGGCATGAGGCAGTGCCGGGCCCTTTAAACAGTGACAGGAGACTTAGATGTCCAAGAGCATCACAATGCTGGCCGCATTCGGCCTTATCGCAGCCGTTGCGGCATGCGCACCCAAGCAGCAAGAAGAATATGTCGTGGTCGCACCCGAGCCCATCTCGGTTGAGCCAGTGTACACAGGCAAGTACAAGTAATGCTTGTCGGGGACAGGCCTTTGCGCCTGTCTCCAACCCCTCTGCGGCATGTAACGCAGGGGTAGCACCGCGCATCGCCCTCGCAGTCTGGGGGGTATCATGCTGAAACATCGCGGTTTTCCGGGGCGTATGCCCGGATCAGACTATCAATTCGTTATCCGTCGCGCCAATCCGCGTGGGGTCACCCCGCTGACCCGTCGCGAACGCCGTTCCGACCGCAAGGCGGCGGACCGTCGCGTTGACACGGCCTTTATGCGCGCGCTGTGGGAAGCCTTTGGCGACCAGCCGTTCGAAAGGGGCAATCTGGACGCGGGCCGCTTGTCGTGGCTCTTTGGTCGCGAGGTCGTCGCGGTAGACGACCCCTTTGACCCAGCCGACTATGACGCGATGCTGGTCATCAACGAAGCCCTTGCCCGGGCGTCTTTCCCCGACGCGTTCGAGGATTGATCATGCGCGTCGCCCCCTTCCTTTCGGCTGGTTTTCGCCACGTGCACGGCATGTTGGGCGGTAATTTGCCCGTTGGGGCAGGGGCGCGCGCCGTTATTCAAACCGCGGTGGAACCTTCTGCGAAACCATGCGTTTATCAGTATCACATCACGAATAACGCACGATCAATAAAAGGTTTAATCCCATGTCCATCAAAACAATTCTTTTCGCCGTTACTGCCTCCGCTGGCCTTGCTGCATGCGGTGACACACTGGGCGAACAAGCGCTCGGCGGTGGTGTCGTGGGTGCCGGTGCTGCAGCCGTCACAGGCGGTAGCCTCGCGCAAGGCGCGGCCATCGGTGCCGGCGCAAACGTACTGGCGTGCCAATCCGGCGCAGTGCGCTGCCAATAATCTGACATCTGCCGCGGCCTCGGGTCGCGGTAGCTGTAGTGCCAAAGATTTTGCCCCGCTCAGCCGCGTGCTGATGCGGGGTTTTTCCGTTCACTCAAGACCAAAAGGGACAGTCGATGTTCAATAAGATCCTGATCGCCAACCGCGGCGAGATTGCCTGCCGCGTTATCAAGACCGCCAAGAAGATGGGCATCGAAACCGTCGCCGTCTATTCCGACGCTGATGCGCAGGCGTTGCACGTCCAGATGGCCGATGAGGCGATCCACATCGGCCCGCCTGCCGCGAACCAGTCGTATATCGTGATCGACAAGATCATGGACGCGATCAAGCAGTCGGGCGCGCAGGCCGTACACCCGGGCTATGGCTTCCTGTCCGAGAACGCGAAATTCGCCGAGGCACTAGAGGCCGCTGGCGTCGCCTTTGTCGGCCCCCCTAAGGGCGCGATCGAGAAGATGGGCGACAAGATCACCTCCAAGAAAATCGCGCAGGAGGCCGGTGTTTCCACGGTCCCCGGCTACATGGGGCTGATCGAAGACGCGGACGAGGCGGTGAAGATCTCGAACGAAATCGGCTATCCGGTGATGCTGAAGGCCTCTGCCGGTGGCGGCGGCAAGGGGATGCGTATCGCATGGAACGACGAAGAGGCCCGCGAGGGGTTCCAGTCGTCCAAGAACGAGGCCGCCAACAGCTTTGGCGATGACCGTATCTTTATCGAGAAATTCGTCACCCAGCCGCGCCACATCGAAATTCAGGTGCTTTGCGACGCCCACGGCAATGGTATCTATCTGGGCGAACGCGAATGTTCGATCCAGCGCCGCAACCAGAAGGTCGTGGAGGAGGCCCCGTCGCCTTTCCTTGACGAAGCCACCCGCAAAGCAATGGGCGAGCAATCCGTCGCCTTGGCGCAGGCCGTTGGCTATACCTCTGCCGGTACGGTCGAATTCATCGTGGACGGCGACAAGAACTTCTACTTCCTTGAAATGAACACCCGTCTTCAGGTGGAACACCCCGTGACCGAGCTGATCACCGGTGTCGATCTGGTCGAACAGATGATCCGCGTCGCCAATGGCGAAAAGCTGACCATCACCCAGGACGACGTGAAACTGACCGGTTGGGCGATCGAAAACCGGCTCTATGCCGAAGATCCATACCGCGGCTTCCTGCCCTCCATCGGGCGTCTCACGCGCTACCGCCCTCCGATGGAGATCGCGGCGGGCCCCTTGCTGACCAACGACAAATGGCAGGGCGATGCGCCTGCGGGTGACACGGCTGTGCGTAACGATACCGGCGTCTACGAGGGCGGCGAGATCTCGATGTATTACGACCCGATGATCGCCAAGCTGTGTACATGGGCACCGACCCGCGCCGAGGCGATTGAACGCATGCGCGTGGCGCTGGATAGCTTCGAGGTCGAAGGCATCGGGCACAACCTGCCGTTCCTCTCTGCCGTGATGGATCACCCGATCTTTGTCGAAGGCAACATGACCACCGCCTTTATCGCCGAACAATACCCCGACGGCTTTGACGGGGTAGAGCTGCCTGAGGCGGAACTGCGTCGGATCGCGGCGGCCACGGCAGCCATGCACCGCGTCGGAGAGATCCGCCGGACTCGCGTGTCGGGCCGCATGGACAACCACGAACGCAAGGTCGGCACCGCCTGGAACGTCGCGCTGCAAGGCCAGTCGTTTGATGTGGAAATTCAGGCTGATCCAAAGGGCGCGACGGTGACCTTCGACGACGGCACTGCGCTGCGCGTCGCGGGCGACTGGACACCGGGCGACCAACTGGCCGAGATGACCATCGACGACGCACCGCTGGTGTTCAAGGTCGGCAAAATCTCTGGCGGGTTCCGCGTGCGGGCCCGTGGCGCGGATATGAAAGTGCATGTGCGCAACCCGCGTCAGGCCGAACTGGCCCGTCTGATGCCCGAGAAACTGCCGCCCGACACATCGAAAATGCTGCTGTGCCCGATGCCGGGTCTGGTGGTGAAAATCGATGTAGAGGTCGGCGACGAGGTGCAGGAAGGCCAGAACCTCTGCACCATCGAGGCGATGAAGATGGAGAACATCCTGCGCGCCGAGAAGAAGGGCAAAGTGTCCAAGGTCAATGCCGCAGCGGGGGATAGCCTCGCTGTGGATGATGTCATCATCGAATTCGAATAAGCGCCATGCCAGCCGTTGCCATCATGGGATACAACACGGCGCTGCGGGGGATCCCTTCGCAGCACCGGCCCATATTGCAGCGGCTGGTGGCTGTTCAATCGAAGATTTTACCCGACTTTTCCTTGGCTTCGCGAATTTCGCGTTGCCGGATGGTCATTTTGTCGATGCTGCGGGTGATTTCGCGCACATCCCAGGGGCGGGGCTTGCGCAGCTTGATCCCGCCGTCTTTGCCCACCAGCACCAACATGAACCCGCGCGGCCGCATCCGCAGCCGCAACGGGCTGCGCGCGCCCGGATCGGTATCGGTCAGGACGATCACGTCACGTTCGATCAGGTCTTCAGGCTGCTCGCGCAAAAGCTCCATCTGGGATTGGAAGGCGGGGTCATCCTCGCTGTCCGCAAAGACCAGAACCGGTCTTTTTTTCCAGTGGAATTCACTCAAATCTTCCATATCTGCGGGCAGGAACAAGCCGGGAACCTCGGGTTCCGTGGCCGTTTGCGCCCCCGCCGAGACCGCAAACAATCCTGCAAAAACAAGGGCTATCACTGGTTTCATTTTGTCTCCTGTCCGTACAGATATAAGCTTGCGCGACGCGATTGCGATGCACAACCGGACATCTGCGCATATTAAGCACTCTGCAACAGGTTTGCGGGCATGACTGTGGCTCAAACTCTTAGTGGGCCGCAGTGGCTGGCCCCCGTTCAAGGATTGGGCAAGCAGATCATGGATATTCTTCTTCACGTCGGTGCACACCGTACAGGAACCACCAGTTTTCAACGCTATCTGGCGGATCACGCCGATCCCATTGCGGCGCAGGGCACCTGCGTCTGGGGGCCACGTCAGACCCGTGGCGGGCTGTTTGCGGGGCTGTTCCCGGCGTCGGGGATGCTGGCCTCGGGGCCGAATTTGGTAAACGGGCGCGTGTCGCTGCTGATGGGCAAGGCGCGGGACCTCGGGGCGGATCAGCTGCTGATCTCGGACGAGAATATGATCGGATCGGCGCGCCATTCGGTGCGCAGCGGGCGGCTGTTTCCGGCCATCGGCGAACGTATGGCGCGGTTCGGGGCCAGCTTTGGCGGGCGCGTGACGCAGGTGGTGCTGACCATCCGGCAGACGGACCATTGGTGGGCCTCTGCGCTGGCCTATACCGTGGGGCGCGGGCATCCCGTACCGGACGCCGACCAGATCGCCCGCATCGCCCATGACCGGCGCGGCTGGCGCGATGTCATCACCGATCTTGCCTGCGCCTTGCCCGAGGCGAAGATCAGCATCGCCCGCTATGACGATTACGCTGGCCGCCCCGATGCGCTGTTCACGCAGCTCACCGGCCGTGCCGCCCCCGCCACCACCCAAGGCTATTGGCTGAACCGCCGCCCGGACGAGGCCAGCCTGCGTGCGCAGATGGGCCCTGCCGCGGCAGGGCTGCGCAGCGACGGGCTGGGCAACTGGCACCCCTTTAGCGACGCGCAGGCCGCGGCCTTGCGTGAAACCTATGCGGACGATCTGTTCTGGCTGACAGCCGGTGCGGATGGTCTTGCCACCCTGACAGAGACCTCAACCGCCCCAAGAGCCGGCACAAGCTGGCCAGACGGCGATAGAAGAAAAGGACACCACCATGACAGCGGACAAAGAAAACTGGCGCAATCTGGCTGAGGCGGAGCTGCGCGGGCGTAGCCTCGATGATCTGACGTGGCACACGCTGGAAGGCATTGATGTCAAACCGCTTTATACCGCGGAAGACACCGAAGGGCTTGACCATCTGGGCGGCATCCCCGGCGAGGCACCCTTTACCCGTGGGGTGAAGGCGACCATGTATGCCGGCCGCCCGTGGACGATCCGCCAATATGCGGGTTTCTCTACGGCAGAGGAATCGAACGCCTTTTACCGCCGCGCCCTTGCGGCGGGGCAGCAGGGGGTGTCGGTGGCCTTCGATCTGGCCACCCACCGCGGCTATGACAGCGACCACCCGCGTGTAGAGGGCGACGTCGGCAAGGCGGGCGTGGCCATCGACAGCGTCGAGGATATGAAGATCCTGTTCGACGGTATCCCGCTCGACAAAGTATCGGTCTCCATGACGATGAACGGCGCGGTGATCCCGATCTTGGCGAATTTCATCGTCGCGGGCGAAGAGCAGGGGCATGATAAATCCGTGCTCTCGGGCACCATTCAGAACGACATTCTGAAAGAGTTCATGGTCCGCAACACCTATATCTATCCGCCCGAGCCCTCGATGCGGATCATCGGGGATATCATCGAATATACCTCGGACCACATGCCGAAATTCAACTCCATCTCGATCTCGGGCTACCACATGCAAGAGGCGGGGGCGAACCTTGTGCAGGAACTGGCCTTTACCCTTGCCGATGGCCGCGAATATGTGCGCACGGCGATTGCGGCGGGTATGGATGTGGACCGGTTTGCACCCCGGTTGAGCTTCTTCTTCTGCATCGGCATGAACTTCTTTATGGAGGCCGCGAAACTGCGCGCGGCGCGTCTGCTGTGGTCGCGGATCATGGATGAATTCAAACCGAAGAACCCCAAATCCTCGATGCTGCGGACCCACTGCCAGACCTCCGGCGTGAGCCTTCAGGAACAAGACCCCTATAACAACGTGATCCGCACCGCCTACGAGGCGATGAGCGCGGTTCTGGGCGGCACGCAGTCGCTGCACACCAACGCCCTGGACGAGGCGATTGCCCTGCCCACCGATTTCTCCTCGCGCATTGCGCGTAATACGCAGTTGATTTTGCAAGAAGAAACCGGCGTTACCAATGTCGTCGACCCGCTGGCCGGCAGCTACTATGTCGAGAAGCTGACCGCCGATCTGGCAGACGCCGCATGGAAGCTGATCGAAGAGGTGGAAGAGCTGGGCGGGATGACCAAGGCCGTCGCCTCGGGCATGCCGAAACTGCGCATCGAAGAAGCCGCCGCCACGCGTCAGGCCAAGATCGACCGCGGCACCGAGGTGATCGTCGGGGTCAACAAATACCGCCGCGAGGTCGAGGACGAGATCGACATTCTGGATGTCGATAACGTCAAGGTGCGCGACAGCCAGATCAAGCGTCTCGAAGCGATCCGTGGCGCGCGTGACGAAGACGCCTGCAAAGCCGCCCTGGCCGAGCTGACCCGCCGCGCCGCAGAGGGCGGAAACCTGTTGGAAGGGGCGGTCGAAGCCGCCCGCGCCCGCGCCACCGTAGGGGAGATCAGCATGGCGATGGAAGAAAAATTCGGACGTCACCGCGCCGAGGTCAAGACATTGGCCGGCGTCTATGGCGCGGCCTATGAGGGCGACAGCGGCTTTGCGGAAATCCAGAAGTCGGTCGAGGATTTTGCCGAAGCCGAAGGCCGCCGTCCGCGTATGCTGGTGGTCAAGATGGGTCAGGACGGGCACGACCGCGGAGCCAAGGTCATTGCGACCGCCTTTGCCGATATCGGGTTCGACGTGGATGTGGGGCCGCTGTTCCAGACCCCCGCCGAGGCCGCGCAGGACGCCGTGGACAACGACGTGCATGTCATCGGCATCTCGTCCCAGGCCGCGGGTCACAAAACGCTCGCCCCACAGCTGATCAAGGCGCTGAAGGATCAAGGGGCCGAGGATATTCTGGTCATCTGCGGCGGCGTCATTCCGCAGCAGGATTACAAGTTCCTCAAGGATGCGGGGGTCAAGGCGATCTTCGGGCCGGGGACAAATATCCCCAATGCCGCGCAGGATATCCTGAAACTGATCCGTGCCGCACGCAGCTAAACGGGCGCGAGGGGGCTGTCTGCCCCCTCACACTCCCCCGAGGATTTGAACCATTTGGAAGCAGGACCAATGATCGAACTGGACCATCTTGCCGTCGCGGGCGAGAGCCTGAAAGCCGCGTCCGACATGGCCGCACAGGTGCTTGGGGTGCCGTTGCAACCGGGCGGCGCACATGCGGTGTTTGGCACGCATAACCATCTGCTGGGACTTGCGGATGCGCTGTATCTGGAGGCGATTGCCGTAGACCCCGACGCGCCTGCGCCTGCCTATGCGCGCTGGTTTGATCTGGACCGGTTCAACGGCCCGGCGCGGCTGTCCAACTGGATTTGCCGCTGCGATGATCTTGAGGCGGCGCTGGAAGCCTTGCCCGAAGGTTATGGCGCGCCGGTGGCGTTGCAGCGCGGGGATCTGCGCTGGCGTATGGCGGTGCCGGAAACCGGTATGCTGCCCTATGACAATTGCGCCCCTGCCTTGATGCAATGGGAAGGCGAGGCCCATCCGACCCAGCGGCTTGATGCCTCTGGCTGTCGTCTGCTGACATTGACGGTCCAGCACCCGCAGGCAGAGACGTTGGCGGCAACGCTTGCCCCGATCTTCACCGATGCGCGCGTGGTGTTCGAGGTCGGGACACCGGCGCTGTCTGCCCGTTTTGATACGCCTGCGGGCCGCGCTGTACTGGCATGATCATCCGGCCTGCAAAGGGCAGTGACGCCGGTGTGGTGGCGGCCCTGTGGAATGTGATGATCACGCAAACGCTGTTCACCTTCACGTCGCAGCCCAAGACCGGTGCAGAGGTCGAGGCGCTGATCGCCGGTCGCGCGGGGCAGTTCTGGGTGGCCGACGCGGAGGGTGTCGCCGGTTTCATCACCTACGGGGCCTTTCGCAGCGGGGTGGGGTATCGCGATGCGGTGGAGCATTCGATCGTGCTGGATGCCGCAGCACAGGGCGCGGGTGCCGGCCGTGCCTTGATGCAAACCGCCTGTGATGCGGCCGTCGCACAGGGGCGGCGCGTCATGGTGGCGGCGATCAGCGGGGCCAATCCGGGTGCCGTCGGCTTTCATGCAGCGCTCGGGTTTGACCACGTGGGCAGGATGCCGCGCATCGGGCAGAAGAACGGGCAGCAGCTTGACCTAATTTTGATGCAGAAAATGCTGACGCCCCGCTGACTTCCCCGGCGCTGCCCCGTATGGTGGGCGTCATGTCTATTTGGTCTCGCATCACCGAAGCTTTGTCAGCGCTCACCGCCGGTGAGGGGCTGTCGGCTGTTTTCGACCGTCTGCGCACCCCGCCAGAGCGGTCGGTGGCCTTTACCATTGCGGTGATCGCGCTTGGGGCCAAGATGGCCAAGGCCGACGGGCAGGTGACCCGCGACGAGGTTACCGCCTTTCGCGAAGTGTTCCAGATTGCCGAGGCCGACCAGCAGGGGGCGGCGCGGGTGTTCAATCTGGCACGGCACGATGTGGCCGGGTTCGAGGATTACGCCGCGCGCATTGCGCAGATGTTTGCGGACCAGCCAGAGACGTTGCATGACCTGATCGAAGGGTTGTTCCACATCGCCATGGCCGACGGCATGTACCACCCGAACGAGGATGCGTTTCTGGTGCGGGTCGCGCAGATCTTCGCGATGGATGACAGCGATTTTGCCTCGCTTCGGGCGCGGTTCGTGCCCGATACCTCGCCGTTGCCCCATGCGGTTCTGGGCATTCCGCCCGATGCCTCGCTTGAAGAGGGGCGCGCGGCCTGGCGCAAGCTGGTGCGGGCCAATCACCCCGATGCTCTGGTCGCCCGCGGCCTGCCGCAAGAGGCCATCGCCATGGCCGAAAAACGCATGATCGACATCAACCGCGCGTGGGAGACCTGGTCAGGCAAGGCGCAGTAATGCGGATCGCGACCTATAACGTCGAATGGTTCACCGGTCTGTTCGACGATGAGGACCAACTGTTGCTGGATGACGGCTGGTCGGCGCGCCACAATATCACCCGTGCGCAGCAGGCGCAGGCTTTAGGCACTGTGTTTCGCGCGATGGATGCCGATGCTGTGATGGTGATCGAGGCCCCTGACCAAAGCCGCAAACGCGGCACGGTGGCCGCATTGGAACGCTTTGCCGCGCATTTCGATCTGCGCACCCGCAAGGCGGTGATCGGCTTTGCCAATGACACGCAGCAGGAAATCGCGCTGTTGTTCGATCCCGACCGGCTGTCGGCCACCCATGCGCCCGGTGGTGCGGTCGGGCAGGGGGATGCGCCGCGCTTTGACGGGACGTTGGACATTGATCTGGATATCGACGCGCGCGAGGATCATGTCGTCTTTTCCAAACCGCCGCTCGAGCTGGATATCGTCACCCGCGAAGGGGTGGCATTTCACATGATCGGCGCGCATCTGAAATCCAAGGCCCCCCATGGGGCCAAGACGCCGCAGGATGCGCTGCGCATAGGGATCGCCAATCGGCGCAAGCAGCTGGCGCAGGCGATCTGGTTGCGTCGGCGGATCGATGCGCGGCTGGACGATGGTACGCCGCTGATGGTCTTGGGCGATCTGAACGACGGGCCGGGCCTGGACAGTTTCGAGGATCTTTTCGGGCGGTCCTCGGTCGAGATTGTGATGGGCCACCGGCAGGATCGCGCGCTCGTCGATCCCCATGCGACCCGCGCCTTGGGCCAGCGGATCGGGGCGATGCCCACCACGTCACGCTTCTGGATCGCGCCCGAAAAACGCTATCTGCAGGCGCTGCTGGATTACATCATGATCAGCCCTGCCCTGACCGCGCATCGGCCGCAGTGGCGCATCTGGCACCCGTTGGACGACCCCGAATGCTGGGGGGATGCCACCTTGCGCGACGCCTTGATCACGGCGTCGGATCACTTTCCGGTGACGATTGATCTGGACCTGTCGACGCGCCTTTGATCCCGCTTTCATCACAAGATGAAATAGGGCAGTCTTCGCCGCATGAGACAGTTTCTTTTGACCACCACCCTGATCTGCCTGTCCAGTGTCGCCGTGGCGCAGGAGCAGGAAAACGACGGCTCCGGCTTTTCCTTGATGGAACGCGGGGCGCGGGATTTCTTTGACGGTATGAAGAAAGAGATGGCCCCCGCGTTGGAAGGACTGGGCGAGTGGGGGCGCAAGGCCAGCCCCGCGTTGCGGAATTTCATTTCCGAGATGGGGCCCGCCTTTACCGATCTGCTGGAAGAGGTCGAGGATTGGAGCGTCTATGAGCCGCCCCAAAAGATGCCCAACGGCGATATCGTGATCCGCCGCAAGCCAGACCCCGCGCCGGAAGATGACATGCCCGAAGACAAGACACCTGAGGAAACGCCGCCCCCGCCCGCGATCTATCTGGACGAGGTGCCGCAGATCGACCTGTAAGACAGGCTATTTCTTGCAGGTCTTAAGCTGGACCTCGGCCCCCAGGGACAGGGCGAGGGAATTCAGCCGCGCTTCGGCGACCTCTCCGAACAGGGGCATCATGTCGTCGGTCAGCCACAGCTCCAGCAGCTTTTTCTTGGGGAACCAGCGCAGATGGCCGCGCTCTTCCTCGGGGTTCATCCACAGCATCGCGCCAAAGCGCATGGCCTTGCCCAGAATCTCGGCCTCTAGCCGGGTCTTTTCATCGACCATTTCATAGAGGTCTTCGAAACGGGTATTCTCGCGTTTGTTGGAATAGCGGTGCAGCAGCGCCAGCCCCAGATAGATCCGTTCTGAATGCTTCAGCCCGCCCAGATTCGCCCGTGTTGCGTTGTCAAAACAGACCTCGGCGCGGTAGTCGGGATGCGCGCGCCAGCTGACGTCGTGCAGCAGGCAGGCGGCCTTCACCAGCCGTTTGCGTTGCGGCGGTGCGGATTTATAGAGCGGCAGGATAAAGTCGAACAGCGCCTTGCCGAACCCCGGCGTGCGCGCGTCCTTGGCTTCGGCAAAGCGGCAGGCCTCGATCAGCGGGTCGCGGTCGCGCAGGCGTTGGGGCATCTGTTCATACAGCATCCCCTCGCGGATCCCGTAGCTGGAGATCGCGATATCCTTTGGTTTGAAGGTCTTGACCAGCCGCGACAGCACTTCGGCGGCAAAGGGCACCAACGCCATCCGGCTGGAGGAGACGCCGCTGATCTTGCGCAGTTCTTCATGGTCGCTGGTCTGGATGTGTTTCACCGTCTCGCGGACGGATTTCGGGGTCATCCGGTATTCATGCAGCACGTGCAGCGGGTAGCCGCGGCGCACCATGTCGATGCGCGCGATGGCACGCCACGAGCCGCCCACCAGAAACAGACGGTCGCGCTGTGCGCCCATCTTTTCGGCCAGCCCTTCGATCACCGTCTTGATCTGCGCCTGCCGTGCCTTGGCACCGCCCTTGATGTCGCGCAGTTTCAGCGGCCCAAGCGCCGAGGTCACCCGTTTGCCCACGCGCCCGCCCGAGATTTCCGCCAGTTCCATCGACGACCCGCCGATGTCGCAGACCAGACCAAAGGCACCGGGCCAGCCCAGCAAAACACCCTGCGCTGACAGCCGCGCCTCTTCCTCGCCGTCGATGACCCAGATCTTCAGGCCCGTCTCGCGCTGCACCTCGTCGCAGAAATCACGCCCGTCGCTGGCGTCGCGCACGGCGGCGGTGGCGACGACGGTCAGCTCGGACAGGCCCATGCCCTGTGCCAGCTTGCTGAAGCGGCGCATGGCAGAGAGGGCGCGGACCCGGCCCTCGGGCGATAGATGGCCTGTTTCGGCCATGCCTGCCCCAAGGGCGCACATGATTTTTTCGTTGTAGAAATAGGCAGGCGACCGCGCGGCCCCGTCAAACACCACCAACCGGACAGAGTTCGACCCCACATCGACCACGCCCACACGCGCCAGCGCACGGGCCGATGGGTCTTGGAACAGGGGTTTGCCGAACAGGCCCAGATCAGCGACGCCCGTTTCGGGGACGGGAGAGGGCGGAGGGGTGTCGGTTTTATCTGCCACGGACGCTCCTGCGGGGGCCTTTGTTTGGGGGGCAAGTTGGCCCAGCCGGCCCGCCGCGTCAATCGTTAACGCAAACGGGCACGTGAAAAACTCCGCCGCGATGGGGGGATATAAACGCCAGCGGGAACGCAAGCGGACAGATGCGCCTTCGGCGAGAGTTTACAGGCAAAATGAAGCGGTTAGTCTTCGGTATGGGTCAGTTTCGGGACGTCGGATGCGCCCGCCGTGCCACGCCCGGAGAGAGAGGGGTTCTCCATGAAGAAGCGGTGGCAGTTGAAGGCGAAGGTGCCTTCTGCAATCTCGGGGCGGGCAAAGCTGCCATCGGGGGACATGACCCAGCTTTGCGCCACATCCGCAAGATTGGCGGCCATGACCTGACTGGTGATCTGCGCCTTGACGGTGGGGTTCTCGATCTCGACCAGGGTTTCGACGCGGCGGGTCAGGTTGCGGCCCATCCAGTCGGCGGAGGACATGAAGACCCGCGATTTCTTATGCGGCAGCCCGTAGCCATTGCCAAAGCAGACGATGCGTGAATGCTCCAGAAAGCGCCCGACGATGGATTTCACGCGGATGTTTTCGGACAGCCCCTTGATGCCGGGGCGCAACCCGCAGATGCCGCGGATCACCAGGCTGATCTTCACCCCTGCCTGGCTCGCGGCGTAAAGCGCGTCGATCACATCCGCATCCACGATGGAGTTCATCTTGGCCCAGATCTCTGCCGGTTTGCCAGCGGCGGCATGGTCGGCCTCGGCGGCGATCATCGCCAGCAGGCGCGGCTTCAACGAGATGGGCGAGATGGCGAGGTTGTCCAGCGTGTCGGGTTGCGCGTAGCCCGACAGGTAGTTGAACACTTTGGTCGCGTCGCGGCCCAGCTTCTGGTCACAGGTGAACAGCGACAGATCGGTATAGATCCGTGCGGTGATCGGGTGATAGTTGCCCGTGCCATAATGGGTATAGGTGACCAGTTGATCGCCCTCGCGGCGCACCACGGTCGAGATCTTGGCGTGAGTCTTGAGGTCGAGAAACCCATAGACGACATGTGCGCCCGCGCGTTCCAGCCGGCGCGACTGGCGGATGTTGGCAGCCTCGTCGAAACGCGCCTTGAGCTCGACCAGCGCGGTGACGGATTTCCCGTCTTCGGCGGCTTCGCACAGCGCCTCGACAATGGGGCTGTCGCGCGAGGTGCGGTAAAGCGTCTGTTTGATCGCCACCACATCGGGATCGCGCGCGGCCTGTGCCAGAAAGCGGACCACCATATCGAAGGTCTCGTAGGGGTGGTGCAGCAGCATGTCCTTGGACCGGATCGCGGCAAACATATCGCCTTCGTGGTCGGTCACGCGTTCGGGGATGCGCGGGGTGAATTGCGGCCAGAGCAGATCGGGGCGGCTATCGGTCACCAGTTCGGACAGGTCGTTGATGCCGATCATCCCGTCCAGTTCGATCACATCCTGCGGGCGCACGCCCAGTTCGGCCATAACCACGGATTTCAGCTTTTCGGGGGCACCGGCGGAATGGGTCAGGCGCACGACCTCGCCGCGGCGGCGGCGTTTCAGGGCGACCTCGAATTCGCGCACCAGGTCTTCGGCCTCTTCCTCGACCTCAAGGTCGCTGTCACGCAGCACGCGGAATTCGAAATGCGCCTTGAGCTTGTAGCCCGGAAACAGCCCCGGCACCTTGAGCACCAGCAGATCTTCGAGCGGCAGGAACCGCAGCGAGCCTTCGGCGGCGGGCAGGGCGACGAAACGGTCGATCTGCGCCGGGATCGGCAGCAGCGCCTGAAGGGGGCGTTTGTCGCTGGTGCGTTCCAGTTGCAGCGCCAGCGCGTAACCGGTGTTGGGGATGAAGGGGAAGGGGTGCGCGGGATCAATCGCCAGCGGGGTCAGAACCGCAAAAACGCGGTGCAGGAATACATCGTCAAGATAGGCCAGATCGGCCGCGTCCAGATCAGCGGCGCGTTCGAGCATGATGTTCTGGTCGTCCATCTCTGACATCAGATCGACCAGCACGCGCTGTTGTTCGGTCATCAGCTTGCGCGCGTCTTCGTTGATCAGCACCAGTTGCTGGGCAGGGGTCAGCCCGTCGCTGGCGGGGGTGGTGTTGCCCGCCTGAGCCAGCTCGCGCAGCCCCGCGACACGCACGGTATAGAATTCGTCGAGGTTGCCTGCCGAGATCGACAGGAAGCGCAGGCGTTCCAGCAGCGGCACGCGGGGGTTCTTGGCCTCTTCGAGAACACGCCAGTTGAACCCGAGCCAGCTGAGCTCGCGGTTATAGAAACGACCGGGGCCGGTGATGTCCAGTTCGGGCATATCCTGCGGCGGAACGAAGGCGGATTCGAGAAAGTCAGCGTTTGTCATGACGGCCTTATGGCGTTGCATTGTAATGGGTTTGTGACGAAATCTGAGAAGATTATCGCGCGGCGTTAAACCCATTGTCCAGCACTTGTGCCGCCAGCGCCCGTGTCACCGGCTTTTGTTGCGCCAGACTGGCGGCATCCAGGGCCGCGACCAGCTCACCCGCGGCTGCGAAAGACCGGTCCATACGCAGCAGCAAATAGGGGATCACATCGGGTTTGGGCGTCAGCTGGCGGTCGGCCAGCAGCTTGGCCATGACGGCCGTGAGCAGGCTGTCATCGGGCGCTTCAAGTGCGGCCGCCGTCGCCGCGCGCATACGGCTGGTCAGATCAGGCAGATGCAGCCCCCATTGGGGCACCGCCGGGGTGCCGGTCAGCAGCAGGCTATGGCCTTCGGCCAGCACCAGATTGTGCAGGTGGAAAAGATGCGTCTCGGCCGCATTATCGCCTGCGATGTCGGGGACGTTCTCGACCGCCAGCGGGCCTTGCGCCAGCGCGGGGATATCGCCCGTGGCAATGTCGCGCGCGTCGATGATACCTGCGCCGGACAGATTGGCCCAGACATGCGCCAGATGGGTCTTGCCTGATCCGGGCGGGCCGGTCAGCACCATCTTGCGCCCCGCCCAGGCCTGCCAGCCCTCGATCATGGCCACGGCAATCGCGTTGGACGGGGCGACGAAAAAGTCGTCCCGTCCCAGTGCCGGGCGGCTGGGAAGGTCAAGTCCAAGCTGTTGTGCCATCGTGTCAGTCCGCCGTTTCGTCCAAGGTCTTGCGCTGCGTGCCCTGATATAGCGAGCTTTCGACATATTGCTCGGTCGCGAAGCGTGCAATCACGCCAAGGGCGGCGGCAATCGGCACGGCGGCCAGCATGCCGACAAAGCCGAACAAAGAGCCAAAGACCGACAGCGCGAGGATCAGCCAGACCGGATGCAGCCCGACCGAATTGCCCACCAGCTTGGGGGTGAGGAAGTTGCCTTCAATCATCTGGCCGAGCACGAAGATGCCCGCCACCATCCCGATCGAGAACCAATCCCCCCAGAACTGGAACAGCGCCAGACCGATGGCCAAGGCTCCGCCCAAAACCGCGCCGAGATAGGGGATGAAGGTGACCAGACCCGCGATAAAGCCCACCACAAGGCCGAATTGCAGCCCCACCAGCATCAGCGCGATGGCATAATAGGCCCCTAAAATCAGGCAGACGGTGCCCATGCCGCGGATGAACCCCGCCAGCGTGCGATCGATGTCACGCGCAAGGCGACGGATCACCGGCGCGTGGTCGCGCGGCAGCAAGCGGTCGATCTGGGCGACCATACGGTCCCAGTCCAGCAGCAGATAGACGGCAACCACCGGCACGATCACAAACAGCACCATCACGTTCAGCAGCGACGCCGCCGAGGAGATCGCCGTGTTCAGCACCTCTCCGCCGCGTTCCTGAATGGTCGACCCGATAGAGTTGATCGAGCTGCGCAGGGTCGATCCTTCGTCCAGCAGGGCGGGGAAACGTTCGGTCAGGAAATTGGTGAAATTGCGGGTCAGCTCGGGGGCGACCTCGAACAGGTTGACGGCCTGATTGATCAAGGTCGGGATCACCAGCAGCGCCATCAGCACGAAGATCAGCAAGGCGACAAGCGTGATCACCATCGTGGCCATCGCGCGGCTTAGGCCCATGGCTTCAAGCCGGTCGGCCACGGGATCCAGGAAATAGGCAATCGCCGCCCCGATCAGAAACGGCAGCAGCACGTTACCGGTGAACCACAGGAACACCAGAAAAATCGCCCCCGCGACACCCCAGTATTTCATCTGATCTCTGATAGGCAGGCCCATGCCGCATCCTCGCATTCTGGTTTCGGTCGACATTGCGCAACGGGGCCGGTTTTTCAAGGCCCGTGGTGAAATGGATCGGCAGCACCCGCCGATAGGGCAGGTGCCTTCGGCGAGGATTTAGAGCCATTTGGAAGCGGGCGTGGCGCGGTCAATACAGGCGGACGCCCTGATCTTGCAGGGTTTTTTGCACGGGCTCCAGCGGCACGGCTTCCAGCGGGCAGCCCGAAGCCAGCGCGATGGCCGCCGCGACGCCCGCGCCTTGGCCCGCCACCGTGCAGCACGCCATGTTGCGCGTGGCGGCATGGGCGATTTTATCGCCGCCGATGGCGCGGCCCGCGACGAGCAGATTCTTCACCCCTTTAGGCAGCATCGCACGGTAGGGGATATGCATGTAGCGTCCCGTGGTGGGGATGATCAGCACGCCGTAGCCGTCGATGAACTCGGGGTAGATGCCGATACTGTCGTCAAAACGGGCCTGCTGGCGCACGTCGGTTTCGGTCATGTTGTAGACCGCGTCGATCTTGCGCGTATCGCGGATGCCGATGCTCATGCCGAAATTGCGCAGCCGCGCGGTCTCGCAGCCCGGCGTATAGGCCTTGAGCGCGTCAATCGCATGCATCGCCTGCGCGCGGCCCTCGATCTCGAAGCGGGTCATGCTGTCGGGGTCGGTGCCGTCGCATTCTGCAAGGTGGACGAGGTTCATATAGGTCATCTCGCCACTGTCATGCACAGCGCCCCATGTGCCCCCGATGGTATTGAGGTTGGCGGGCATGCGCCCGTCGCGGATGGCCTGGGCAAAGGGTTTGGCCAGAAACGGAGAGAACATCGCGTCTTCCTTGCCATCGGTTTCGACCACCCATTCGCCCGTGGACCAATTGGCGTAAGTCTGCGGGTCGGCCTTGACCCCCGCCATGAAGGCCGCCTTATCGACGCCCGCGATGTGGAACATGACCGAGGCGGCCTGCATCTCTTCGACCGGGGTCTTGTAGGTCGGGGCACCGGCACGGTGGGCGACATCGGCGTCGCCCGTGGCATCGATCACGATTTTGGCGAGGATCGCCTCGCGGCCCGCTTTTGATTCGACGATGACGCCCCGGATCGTGTCGCCCTCCATGATGGGTGCTGCGAACTGGCGGTGCAGCATCGGGTGGATGCCTGCTTCGGTCACCAGCCGGTCAGCGACAAGTTTGAACCCCTCGCTGTCCAGCTCGTAGCTGAGCGATTGGGATTCAGGGCTGGCAGCCCCCATCGCCTTGGCGCGTTCCTCGAATTCCCAGCCGATGCCGCCGGCCTCTATCGTCTGTTCATGGCGGTACCAGGCAAAGCCTTCGACACCGACCACGGTGATATTGCCGCCAAAGCAGCCGAACCGGTCGAGCAGCGTCACCTCTGCCCCGGCGCGGGCGGCGGCAAGGGCCGCGGCCAGACCACCGGGGCCGGAGCCGATCACCAGCACGCCAGTCTCGTGGATCACAGGGGTTTCGCGCGCGGGCTCTAGGATCAGGGTCATGGGGCGTTCTTTTTGTTTTGTGCCGCTGACAACAAACGCGTCTGTGCGCCGAGGGTCAATCGGTTGCGGGACGCGGGACCTGGTGCCCCGCTGTTGGTGCCCCGTCTCTTCGTGATTGTCTCGGCGCGGGGATTATCATAGTCAGGTGCCAATTCACTCTGAGAGGATCATCATGCGTCTGTCCCGTTATTTTTTGCCTGTGCTCAAGGAAAACCCCTCTGAGGCGCAGATTGTCAGCCACCGGTTGATGCTGCGGGCGGGCATGATCAAGCAATCGGCGGCGGGGATCTATTCGTGGCTGCCGCTTGGCTTCAAGGTGCTGCGCAAGATCGAAACCATCGTGCACGAAGAACAGCAGCGCGCGGGCCACATCCCGATGCTGATGCCGACGCTGCAATCGGCGGACCTGTGGAAGGAATCCGGCCGCTTTGACGCCTATGGCCCCGAGA
Source organism: Sulfitobacter sp. SK025 (assembly GCF_003352105.1). Classification (NCBI taxonomy): domain Bacteria; kingdom Pseudomonadati; phylum Pseudomonadota; class Alphaproteobacteria; order Rhodobacterales; family Roseobacteraceae; genus Sulfitobacter; species Sulfitobacter sp. SK025. Next base: position 1,437,571 of record NZ_CP025808.1, read on the forward strand.
TGCTGCGTATCAAGGACCGTCAGGACCGTGACATGCTGTATGGTCCCACGAACGAGGAAATGATCACCGATATCTTCCGCAGCCACGTCGGGTCGTACAAGGACCTGCCGATGACGCTGTACCACATCCAGTGGAAATTCCGCGACGAGGTCCGCCCCCGTTTCGGCGTGATGCGGGGCCGCGAGTTCCTGATGAAGGACGGCTATACCTTTGATCTGACAAAAGAAGACGCGCTGCACGCCTATAACCGCCATCTGGTGACCTATCTGCGCAGCTATGAACGCATGGGGCTCCAGGCGATCCCGATGCGTGCGGATTCCGGCCCGATCGGCGGCGACGATACGCATGAATTCCTCGTGCTGGCGGAAACCGGCGAATCCGAGGTGTTCTATGACAGCCAGATCACCGAGCTGAAGTTCGGCGACCGCGAGATCGATTATGATTCCGTCGACCAGTGTCAGGCCGTGATGGAGGAGTTCACCTCGCGCTATGCCCGCACGGACGAGACCCATGACGAAGCGCTCTTTGCCGAAGTCCCCGCCGAACGCCAGCGCAGCGCGCGCGGGATCGAAGTGGGGCAGATCTTCTATTTCGGGACGAAATATTCCGAACCGATGGGGGCGACCGTACAGGGGCCCGATGGCAAGCCTGTGCCGGTGCACATGGGGTCGCACGGCATCGGCGTCAGCCGTCTGCTGGGCGCGATCATCGAGGCGTCGCATGACGACAAGGGCATCATCTGGCCCGAGGGCGTGACGCCGTTCCATGTGGGGATTGTGAACCTCAAGCAGGGCGACGAACAGGCGGATGCGGCCTGTGACGCGCTGTATGCCAGCCTGCAGGCTCTGGGTCTGGACCCGCTGTATGACGACACCAAGGAACGCGCGGGTGGCAAGTTCGCGACGATGGACCTGATCGGCCTCCCATGGCGGATCACTGTCGGGCCGCGGGGGCTGAAAAACGGTGTGGTCGAGCTGACCTCGCGCCGCACCGGCGAAAGTGAAGAGATGACGCCCGAGGCCGCGGTCGAAAAGATCGCCGGGATTTATCGCGGTATCGCTTAACCTTTAACGACAGGCCTTGGAACGAGGGGCCTTGAAAAACGGGGGCGGATCATGAAGCGCTGCACAACGGACCTTTGGGGCGTTTCATGATCCTGCGGGCGCTGACCCTTGCTGGCGGTGTGGCGGGCGCGGCGGTGACCTCGCAATTCCCCGAATACTCTCAGCAATATTTGCAACGGTTGGGCGGGGCGGTCGATGCGCTGCACGAGGTCGTTGCCGATTTCGATGCCAGCGCCCAAGCCGTCGGCCTGTCGCGCAGCGATGCCCTGGCGCAGATGACCGGCACCGCGTTTATGGAGCGGCGCCGCGCCGATATGGCCGCGACCTTTGCCCGCTACGAGACATTGCAAACCGCCCTGACCCGATTGCAGGGGCAGGGGCCTTTCATGCGCGCCTACCACCTGCCGCAGATGTCGGACCCGCAGATCGCGGGGGCAGCGTGGCAGGCGTTTCAGCCCGCCGTACCGTTGAACTTTGCCGGGGTGGTGTTTGCTGGCGTCGGTTTTGTCGCGGGCGGCTTGGGGCTAGCGATGCTGCTGCGACTGTTACGCGCCCCGTTCCGGCGGCGCGGTGCCCGCATACCGGCGCAGGGCCGCTGACACGCACGCCTTTACCTGCGGTACAAGCTGCCGCGCGACCACTCCTCGCTTGACCCTATTCCTAGCTTGACCCGATGCGCCGAAACCGCGAGGTTGCGCGCGATTGATCCCAGATCGGAACCATCCCTTGGCCAAACCAGTATCCTCGACACCGCCCTTCGCCCCTTTTGAATGGATGATCGCCTGGCGCTATCTGCGTGCGCGTCGCGCCGAAGGCGGCGTGAGCGTGATGACCTGGATCAGCTTGATCGGGATCACGCTGGCGGTTTTTGCCCTGATTGCGACCCTTGCCGTGCGGTCGGGCTTTCGGGCTGAATTTGTCGATACGATCCTAGGGGCCAATGCCCATGTGACCGTGTATAATATGGCGTCGGTGGATGAGAACGGCGTGTCCCAGACGGGGATACCCGATTACACCGAGATGGCCGCGCGTGTGGCCCAGGTGCCGGGCGTGACGCAGGTGGCCCCTTTGGTGCGCGGTCAGGTGATGGCCAACAAGGGGCAGGCCAACGCGGGGATCGAGATTTTCGGCATCGAGGCCGCCGATCTGGCCAATATCCCGCGCATCGCCAACCCCGAAACCGCCGATGGCGATCTGGCCGATTTCGAACAGGGCATCGCCATCGGGTCCGGCGTGGCACAGGCGCTGCGGGTCGGCTTGGGCGACACGATCAAGATCATCTCGCCGAACGGGGTGAAAACCGCCTTTGGCACCTCCCCCCGCGTGAATGGCTACGAGGTGACCTATATCTTCTCGGCCGGGCGCTATGACATCGACCGCACCCGCGCCTATCTGCCTCTGGCCGAGGCGCAATCCTTCTTCAACCGCGAAGGCGTCGCCGACGAGCTTGAGGTGATGGTCGAAAACCCCGATAGCGTGGATGATCTGACCGTGCCGCTGCTATCCGCCGCGGGGGAACGCGGCCTGATCTGGACATGGCGCGATGCGTCGGGGTCGTTTCTGAGCGCGCTGGATATCGAGGACCGCGTGATGTTCGTGATCCTCAGCATCCTTGTCTTGATCGCGGCGATGAATATCGTCTCGGGCCTGATCATGCTGGTCAAGAACAAGGGGCGCGACATCGGGATCCTGCGCACCATGGGGCTGAGCGAAGGGTCAATCCTGCGCGTGTTCTTCATCTGCGGGGCCTTCACGGGCATCATCGGCACCGCGATGGGGGTGATCCTTGGCTGTCTCTTCGCGCTCTATGTCGATCAGATTTTTGCCGTCGTGAACTACATCTCGGGGGGCAACGCATGGGATCCATCGATCCGCGGCATCTACTTCCTGCCCGCCAAACTGCAATTCGGTGACGTGATGTCGGCTATCGGCCTGTCGCTTGGCCTGTCCTTCGTCGTCACCATCTTCCCCGCGCGCCGTGCCGCGCGCATGAACCCAGTCGAGGCGCTGCGCTATGAATGATCCTGTTTTGCGGCTCTCGGGGATTGGCAAATCCTACAACCCCGGCCAACCGAACGAAGTCAACGTGCTGCGCGGCATCGACCTGACCGTCGCCGCCGGAGAGGTCGTCGCACTGGTCGCCCCCTCTGGCGCGGGCAAGTCAACGCTGCTGCATATCGCGGGTCTGCTCGACACGCCCGACACCGGCACGGTTGAAATCGGCGGCACCGATATGACAGGGCAGTCCGATCGCAAACGCACTGGCGTGCGGCGGCGCGATGTGGGGTTTATCTATCAGTTCCACCACCTGCTGCCTGAATTTTCTGCGCTGGAAAACATCGTGTTGCCGCAGCTGGCAAACGGTGTCTCGCAGTCCGAGGCGCAGACCCGCGCGCTGTCGCTGTTGGAGGAGGTCGGTATCGGCCACCGCGCCGACCACCGCCCTGCGGCGCTGTCGGGGGGCGAACAGCAACGGGTCGCTTTCTGCCGTGCGCTCGCCAATGCGCCGCGGCTGCTGCTGGCGGATGAACCCACAGGCAACCTTGATCCGACCACCTCGGATCAGGTCTTTGCCGCGCTGATGACGCTGGTGCGGGGCACGGGGCTGTCGGCGGTGATCGCGACCCATAACCTTGAGCTTGCCGCGCGGATGGACCGCCAGATCCGGCTGGAGGCAGGGCAGCTCGTCGCGCTTTAAGGCGGCTGCCTTAATTTATCCTTACCCAGACCCAACGGGCGCCACGAGCAGGGGGCAAACTGTGTCAAAACAGGATGCTGCCATGTCACCTTTGCTCGTCATGCTCTTTGCCGCTTTCGGCCCCATGCTGGCCGTGTTTGACCCGTTTGGCGAGGATACGGAGGATGAGGTCGAGGACGAAGAAATCCCCATCGGCATGCCCGATATGGGGACGACCACGGGCGCAGGCATGGACGATGCACTGACCCCCGACCCGGCAGAGCCTGAAGCCGACGCGCCAACCGCCACGCCGACCGACGTGCCGACCGCGGAGGATCCAGCGGTCGAGACGATCGACGACACCGCGCAACCCCCCGAGGACGACACACAGTCGCAAACCGGCACGGCGGGGGATGATACATTGCAAGGCACCGACGGGCGCGACATTCTGTTTGGCGGGCAGGGTAATGACACGCTTTCGGGCGGGGTCAACGCCCAAGACGGCAGCGACGACGGGGTCGCGGACGAGCTGATCGGCGAAGACGGCGACGACAGCCTGCGATTGGGGGCGAATGACACTGGCATCGGGGGCACGGGCGCGGACAGTTTCACTGCGATCTACGGCGCCACAGGCGGGATCACGGTCAGCGATTATGACGTGGGCACCGATGCCCTGATTGTCGAAACCGACGATGAAAACGCCTCTGTCACCGATCAGACCGTCGCGGATGGAGAGTTGACGGTCACGCTCAGCACAGGGCTCACCATCACCCTGCCGGGGATCGAAAACCCCTTGGCGGAGGATGAAATCCTCTTTGTGCTGACCAACCCGCTACAAGACGCGGCGTGATCGGCCTCAGGCTTGCTGGGTCAACCAGACACCGGCACACATGAGGGCAATGCCAGCGGCCCGCGTTGCCCCCAAGGGCGACACCTGGGCGCCGAACAGCCCGAAATGGTCAATCGCCGCGGCGCTGAAAAGCTGGCCCACCAGAACAAAGAACACCGCGTTGCCGACCCCGAAATGCGGCGCGATAAAGGTGATCGACAGGATGTAGAAGGCTACCAGAAATCCGGCCAGCAGCAGATGCTTCGGGGCCGCGGGGATCTGCGCAAACCCTTGCCGCCCCACCAGCATCGCGACCAGCAAGCTGACCGAAAAAGCCACCACAAACAGCACCGTAGCCGCTGCCGCAGGGGATCCGATCCGGCTGCCAAGCCCCGCGTTCAACGCGGCCAGAACGGGAATGCCAACCCCGGCCAAAAGCATCACAACTGCATAATGCGCCATGAGTATTCCTAATCTTTCCCGTTTCTTGATCCAGATCATGGCGAAGAGCCCCGCCAAGGGCAAGCATCCCCGTGACCTACCGGAGGATCATATGATGAAAACCATAATCGCCCTCGGCGTGCCGCTGTTTCTGGGGCTGGCTGCCTGTATGCCCGCACAGACCCCGCCCGAGGCCCCCGACCGCGCGGAAGGGGCGGCGTTTTTTGCCGAAAACTGCGTGCAATGCCACGGGCTGAACGCCCAAGGGGCCGGCGCCGCGGCCAAGGGCCTTCGCCCACAGCCCCGCGACCTGACCCTACTGGCGCGCGACAATGGCGGGCGGTTTCCGCAGACCAAAACGCTGGCCTATATCTACGGCGACCCTGCAGGCGATGCTACAGACAGCCACCTGCAACGGGTGATGCCACACTTTGGCGAGGGCATGGCGCTGGATCTGGTGCCTGTCGATCTGGATGGCCAGCTGACGCCCACACCACGGGCGCTGGCGGGGCTGCTGGTCTATCTTGAAAGCATCCAGCGTTAACTACAGATCCCGTTCACCTCGACCCCGTCCCAGGGCATACGCACCGCATAGGGCCGGCTTTGGGGCAGGGGTGCTACGGGCATCTCTTGCGAGATCAGCGCATGCAGCCTTTTGGTGCGCGGTGCCTGCGGGTCCAACGCGCGACAGCAGACGAATTCCTCGACGATAGAGCCTTGTTGTTCAAAGGCAAAATCCAGAAACTTCGGGTCGCTCTCCAGATCAAAGAGATACGGGTCCGCCCCGCCGCCATGTTCAAACGCCGCACGCAGCGGCGAATAGCCCGTCGTCTTGCGGTTCTGCCACTGCCAGATATGGGTCAACTCATGGGCAAAGATCATCGCCGCGATCAGCCCGATCCGGTCGGGATAGTCGGGCAGGTAATCGTCCAGATACCAGTCTTCGTCAAACAGCACCGTATTCCACAGCGCCACGGCGGCGGGTTTGGTGGTGATCACCTCGCCGACCTTTTCGGGCGGCAGGATACGTTCGCGACAGGTCGTGCGCGGCCGCGCCTTGCGCGTCATCGTCACCCCCCGCGAGGGCGACCCGTCATGAAGCCGCACCTTGGGGTAATTAAGCGTATCCCCCATGATATCGCCCGCGAACAGCAGCTCATTCTGGGTCAACGGCCGCCCGCAAGAGGCAAGAAACATGAGGAGGATGAAGGCTCGGATCATGGCGAAACGTTGAGTGAAAGCGCAGTGCGGATCAAGCGGTATTTTTGACACGAGGCCTGTGTTGAAATCGTCCGAGGGAAGGTTTCAGGGGCGAACGGGCGGAGCGGATATCCTGCGGAACAGATGTTAAGGGCCGCGCCTGACCCTGGGGCGGAGGCCGTCTTGCAAACTGTCCGGGGGACAGTTTGAGGCTGGAGCGGTCGAAGACCAGGGGGCACGAAGTGCGCCCTCCCGTCGGGAGGGTCGGGCGCGGCCCGAGGCGTGGCCTCGGGCGATCGCGTGATACCGAGGAGAAAGCAGTTCAATTCCGTAGGCGGTCCACAGCTTCTTTTCTGTCGAAGCGCCTTCCCATAGGTGAACGGGGTATGTGCCGAACGCGCATGCGATAAGGTTAGGGAAGTTGTTTAGGAAGGACCTCTTAATGAGAGTCAAAGCCGGTCAGTTCAAGATCAAGCTCAATGGTAGTATACAGTTCCAGTAAATATTGATCGATGGGATCAGGAACTTCTAGAAACTTGAAGCTCATTTTTTTTATCAAGGCGATTTCAGAAATGAATGTTTTTCCGTATACGGCGTGATTTACGATTTCCTGCCTACTATTGCGCGATGAGTAAGTCGCTTTCGCAATTTCGCCATGTTTTGCTCTGGTGCGCTTCAAGGCGAACGAAGCTGAGTTATGCGATCTCGTAACATGCGCTCGAAGGCGCCCTTGAAGGTTGCGAGTGCGGCCGACATAAACTGGTTCTCCGGCCTCATACAGAATGTAGATTCCGGATTTCCCTTTATCCTGGGCGCTTGCTCGGAACATCTCTAGTGGTTCATTCATCAACAAATCGAACAAAGCGGGTATCTTGCTTGTGTAGTCCACAAACGATTTTCGTTCCTCAAACATCCAGCTCCTCCACAAACTGGGCGTTCTCCTGGATATACTGGTAGCGCAGCTCCGGTTTCTTCCCCATCAGACGCTCGACCAGATCGCCGGTCTCTCCGGGCATGTCTTCGTCGACGGTGACGCGGATCAGCTTGCGGGTGGTGGGGTCCATCGTGGTCTCTTTCAGGTCTTTCGCGTCCATCTCGCCCAGACCCTTGAACCGTTGCAGATCGATCTTGCCTTTGCCGCCCAGGCCTTTCTCGAGCCACATGTCCTTTTCCGCATCATCCGCCACATAGACGCGCTTGGCCCCTTGGGTCAGACGGTAAAGCGGCGGACAGGCGAGGTAGAGGTGCCCGGCGTCGATCATCGGGCGCATCTGGGTGTAGAAGAACGTCATCAGCAGCGCCGCGATATGGGCCCCGTCGACATCCGCATCGGTCATGATGATGATCTTGTCATAGCGCAGGTCATCAAGGTTGAACTTCGTGCCCATCCCGACGCCAAGCGCCTCGCATAGATCGTTGATCTCGGCATTGGTGTTCAGCTTGCTCGACGCGGCCCCCAACACGTTGAGGATCTTGCCCTTCAGCGGCAGCAAGGCTTGCGTGTTCCGGTTGCGCGCACCCTTGCCGGACCCACCGGCGGAATCGCCCTCCACGATGAACAGCTCGGTGCCTTCGCGGGTCTTGGAGGTACAGTCGGTCAGCTTGCCGGGCAGGCGCAGCTTTTTCGTGGCGGTCTTGCGCGCGGTCTCTTTTTCCTGACGGCGGCGCAGGCGTTCTTCGGCGCGCAGCACAAGGAAATCAAGGATCGCACCCGCGCTTTTGGTATCCGCCGCCAGCCAGTTGTCAAAGTGGTCGCGCACGGCGTTTTCCACCATGCGCTGCGCGTCCACAGTCGCCAGACGGTCCTTGGTCTGGCCCACGAATTCAGGCTCGCGGATAAAGCAGGACACCAGCGCACAGCCGCCGGTGATCAGATCGTCGCGGGTGATGGTGCCGGCTTTTTTATTGCCGACCAGCTCGCCGTAGGCTTTTACGCCTTTCAGGATCGCGGACCAAAAGCCGGCCTCGTGGGTGCCGCCTTCGGGTGTGGGGATGGTGTTACAATAGGACTGGATGAAGCCATCGCGCGACGGCGTCCAGTTGATCGCCCATTCGACCTTGCCCGGTGCGTTGAACTTCTCGCGGAAGTCGACGGTGCCACCAAAGGGATGCTCGGCGTAGGTTGTCGACCCTTTCAGCGTTTCGTTCAGATAGTCCGACAGGCCGCCGGGGAAGTGGAACGTCGCCTCTTGCGGGGTGTCGCCGTCCTGCTGGCCGCATTTCCACCGGATTTCAACGCCGGAAAACAGATAGGCTTTGGACCGCGCCATCGTGAACAGCCGCGCGGGCTTGAGCTTGAGCGGGCCAAAGATCTCTGCATCGGGGTGGAAGGTGACAGCCGTGCCGCGCCGGTTCGGGGCCGCGCCGATTTTCTCAAGCTTGCCTTGGGGGATGCCGCGCGAAAACTCCATCGCGAACAGCTCGCGGTTGCGCGCGACCTCGACCCGCAGGTGATCCGACAGCGCGTTGACCACGGACGACCCCACGCCGTGCAGACCGCCCGAAGTCTCGTACGAATCGCCCGAGAATTTGCCGCCCGCGTTCAGCGTGCAAAAGATGATCTCCAGCGCCGATTTGCTGGGGTCTTTGGGGTGCGGATCGGTGGGGATGCCACGCCCGTTGTCACGCACGGTGACATGGCCGTTTTCATGCAATTCCAGCTCAATCCAGGTGGCATGGCCCGCGACGGCCTCGTCCATCGAGTTATCGATGATTTCCGCGACCATATGGTGCAGCGCGCGATCGTCCTTGCCCCCGATGTACATGCCGGGGCGCAGGCGCACGTGCTCCATATCCTCAAGAACCTGGATCGAAGAGGCATCATATTCCTTGGCGTTGCTCTGCGCACCGGAAAGAAGATCGGACATGTAGGGGCCTGCCTGTCTGTTGCTTTTGTTGAGCCTCCCACTATGCCAGAGCGCTATGGTCGGGGGAAGGGCGGATGACGTCGCAATGCGGTGTTTCCTGTGGCTGTGCCTTTGCTATCATCGCTGCAAGAAACCGTTGGAAGGCTTGCTATGACGTTTGACACCGTTACCCCCACCACCCTGCGCGATGTGCCCGACTGGCGCTATATGATGCAGGAATGTGACGAGCTTTATCGCTACCTGCCCGCGGGCGGCAGCGACCGGATCAAAAGCCATCAACGCAAGGCGCGCGAGGCCATCGCAAGGCTGCTGCGGGGCAATGCCGAACTGCGGTTGCAGCCGCGTGCGGAAAAGCCCGTCACCGCCCATTTGCGCCGCGCGCTGGACGAGGGCAAGCAGGGGGCCTTGGCCCCCGCGGTCCGGGCGCTGGATGCCGTGGCCCATGACCTCAGCTGGCAATACGGCTACGAGAAAGTCCCCAAGGGGCTGACCAACAGCTACGCCTATGCCGAACTTGCAGGAGCGCAGGGACCGGTGGTCAGCCATGATATCATTCTGGGCGTGGTGCTCTTCGCGCCGGGCTGCACCTATCCGGCCCATGCCCATAAGGGGATCACCGAAAGCTACGTCTGTCTGTCAGGCGCGGTGTCCGAGAACCATCAGGGCGTCTATGTGCCCGGTTCGATGATCTTTAACCCGCCCGAACATCTGCACCGCATCACAGTGGGCGACCGCGAACCGGCGCTTCTGGCCTATGCGTGGATGGGCGATCCTGCCGATCTGCACCAGCAGAAAATGGTCTTTACCCGCGCCCGTAAATAACGCGCAGGACGGGGCAGGCGTGGCCTAAAGCCAGTTCAATATGGCCTCCGCCACCTCTTGCGGTTTTTGGTGGTGTAGCCAGTGATCCGCGCCCTCGATGGTGACGCGGGTCAGGTCAGGGGCGTAGTCCTCAAGCCCGCGGGTCGTCTCGGGCAGCAGCGCGGTATCATCGGTGCCCCAGACCAGCAGGTGCGGGCAGCGCACCTGCAACCGCGCCGGATCAAAGCTCAGCGCGTCGTCAATCGCCTCGCCCTCGGCCCCCAGTTTCAGCGGAGAGGCGCGGTACCAGTTCACCATCCCGCGCAGCCCCGCCGCATCGCGCCACGCTGCCTTGTAGCCCGCCAACGTCTCGCCCTCTAGCCAGCTCATATCCATATGCGCCGAGAACAGCCCCATCAGCCTGTCGAAATCATCCGCGGCCAGAATATCCTCTGACCCCTCACGGCGCAGGAAATGGATGTATTGCGACGCATCGGTCTGCGCACCGCCCTTGGCAAGCTCGCGCTGGAAGGGGGCGGGGTGGACGCCGTTCATGATGATCAGTTTCGATACCAGATCAGGCCGCCCGATGGTCAACGCATAGGCGACAGAGGCCCCCCAGTCATGGCCCAGCAGGATCACGGGGTCGTCCCCGATCAGCGCCGCCATATCCGACACCAGCTTCGATGTCTTATACTGCTCTACCTCGGCGGGTCGCCAGCTTTGCCCATAGCCGCGCTGGTCGGGGGCAATGCAGTGGAACCGCTTGGCCAGCAGCGGGGCCAGATCGTTCCACGCGCCCGAATACTCGGGAAAGCCATGCAGCATCAGCAGCTTGGGCGCGTCCTCATGGCCCCAGTGGCGGATAAAGAAAGGATTGCCGTTGATCCGGCGGGTTTCGGTCCCATGGGCGGTCATGTCGTCTTCCTTTTCGGTTTGTCCGGGGCGGGGCCGGCGGGCAAATGCTCCAGCCGCAGCCCTGCGGCGGAGCCCGGGGCGAAACCGGGCCAGTCAGCCCCGTCCAGCATCCCGGCGGTGTCGTCACCGCGCAGATGCATCCCCATGAAGGCGGCCGCATAATGTTGCGCGATGTTGTTCATGCGCAGCGTGTCCCAGACCGGATCGGCATAGTGCTGGAACGGTGCCCACCCCAGCAGATCCGAATGCGCCCAGCTTTCCAGCGGGGCAGGGATCGGTGCGGCGGCATTATGGCCCGCGTTGATAAAGCTTAACAAATAGCGGTCGCTGGCGCAGCCGGTGAAGAGGCGGCGCATCGCGGCATAGTCTGATACATCATCTACGGTGCCGGCCATCATGAACAGCGGCGTGTCCATCTGCGCCAGCCCACCGGCATCCCACATCGCCTGCCCGTTGCCCCAAGGGCCGATGGGCATGATCGCGCACAGCCGCGGGTCGCGCAGGGCGGCGTGGGTCTTGGACCCCGCAAGATGCCGCGCAAGGCTGTCGCCCTCGGGCGCGCGGGGATGCTGCAACGCCGTCTCGGCCAGACCGGCTCCGCCAAAGATCATCGCCCCGTAGCCGCCCATGGAATAGCCGATCAGCCCGACGCGGCGACAATCCACCAGATCGCCCAAGGGCCCCGTCAGCGCCTCCATCGCGTCAATCACCGCGCGCTGGTCCAGCGGACGGTTCAGCAACGTCACCCCGAAGGCCTGCTGATCGTCATAGGTACTGCCCGCGTGATCCGGTGCCGCCACGACAAACCCTTGGCGCGCAAGGGATTCCGCCAGATGGCTCAGCAAAAAGCGGTTCCCGGGATACCCGTGCGAGATCACGATCAACGGCGCAGAAATTCCCGCGGCGACAAAAGCCTCGCGGCAGGCCGACCCGTGCAGGACAGTCGGCGTCACCCCGTCGCGCAGCAAGGTGGCATAGGACGTCCCCGCACCCGTGCCCTCGGCCGTCGGATACCAGACCTCTAGCGTCAACTGGCGCGTGTCGGACACAGCGGCGGTCAGGGTGGTCACGCCAATGGGATGGGGGCCACGCTGCGCCAGCGCTGGCGCGTCGGGGCGCAGCAGATCGATGCGGTTGTGCAAGGCGGTATCCTCCCAACTTCGGTGTCGCGACTGTGGCGCGGCCAGCCGCAGGGTGCAAGCCCGCCCGACGACGCAGACAGCCGCGCTGCCTTCCCCTAGGTCATCGGCTCTTTCCCTTGCGGGCGGGGCGGCGTAGGAAAGGCGCATGACACAGCAAATGACATATCCGGGCCACGCCCGAGCCATCACCGTGATGGGGCTTCCGCTTGTAGGCGGGCATCTGGGGCAGATCGCGATCGGGGTCTCCGACACGGTCATGGCGGGCTGGTACAGCGTAGAGGCGCTGGCCGCTGTCACCCTCGCCAGCACATATTTCTTCGTGCTGCTGATCTTCGGATCGGGCTTTGCATGGGGCGTGATGCCGCTGGTCGCCGCCTTTGACGCCGAGGGCGACGAGGTCGGCCTGCGCCGCGCCACCCGCATGGGCATGTGGCTGTCGATGGGCTTTGCCGTGCTGGCGCTGCCGCTGATGATCTGGTCGCGGCCGATCATGGCATTGATGGGGCAGGATCAGGCGCTGGCCGATATGGTCGACGGCTATCTGTTCATCGCCGCTTGGGGCATCTTCCCCGCGCTGATGGTCATGGTGCTGAAAAGCTACCTCGCCGCGCTGGAACGCACACAGGTCGTGCTCTGGATCACGCTGCTGGCGGGCGTCGCGAATGTGCTGGCCAACTATGCGTTCATCTTCGGCAACTGGGGCGCGCCAGAGCTTGGCGTGCGCGGTGCGGCCATCGCCTCTGTCACGTCGCACAGCGTGTCGCTGGTTGCCGTGGTGATCTATGTGCTGTGGAAAATGCCGCAACACCAGATGTTTGTCCGCCTCTGGCGCCCCGATTGGGAGATGTTGGCCCGTGTTTTCCGCCTTGGCCTGCCCATCGGCTTCACAGGGTTAAGCGAGGTCGGGCTCTTTGCCGCCAGCGCCGTTATGATGGGGTGGCTGGGCACTGTGGCACTGGCCGCCCACGGCATCGCGCTGCAACTGGCGTCGATCACCTTTATGGTGCACCTTGGTATCAGCAACGTGGCTACGATCCGCGCAGGCAATGCCTATGGCCGCCGCGATCCGGCGCATCTGGCGCGTGGCGCGATCACCGCGACGGTGATGTCGGCGCTGGTCGCAGTGTTGACGATCTTTGTCTTCGTTATGTGGCCCGAACCGCTGATCAACCTGTTCATGCAACGTGACGAACCCGCGCGTGACCAGATCCTTGTGATCGGGGTGGGGCTGCTGGCGATGGCGTCACTGTTCCAGCTTGTCGATGGCGCGCAGGCCGTGGCCTTGGGCATTCTACGCGGAGTGCAGGACACCACAGTGCCGATGCTCCTTGCGGGCTTCAGCTATTGGATCGTGGGCATGCCCGCGTCGTATCTGCTGGGCTTTGTCTTTGATCTTGAAGGGGTCGGGGTCTGGCTTGGGCTGGTCTTTGGCCTTGGCGTGGCGGCGATCCTGCTGAACGCGCGCTTCTGGGGCAGCGTGCTGAAACGTCTGGGGCCAACAGACCCCGCAGCCGCGTAACACCGCTTCCTGACCGGCAGCCGCCTAGGGCAGCCGGTCGGCCTTCTTGCGTACCAAGGTGCTGCGCAGATCATGCATCGCCAACAGCAGCGCGTCCGTGACAGCATCAAGCTGGTCGTCCGTGGCCTTTGACTGCACCCATTGCGTTGTCAGGTTCAGATAATCCACCGCACGGTGGATATCGTCGATGTCGCGCTGCGCCAGCACCTGTGCGCGCTCGGTCATCCACTGGCGGATACGCGCCAGATCGCCCTCCGACAGCACGCGATCGCCTTGGGGTTTGATCTCGCCGTTGCGGATGTTCACAACGGCGATCTGGTCCATCTCGATCCGCCGCTGGCGGTTCTCTGCATCCACGCGAAACACCGCCGCGCCATTCTCGCGCACGCGAAAGTAATACTCTGGCAGGTCGCTCGCCATGGGGGGCTCCTTTACGGTCTGGCTTAGCTCAGCGCGGCGCAGAACTGCTGCAAACGGGTGCAGGCTTCTTTCAGCGCCTCGTCCGAGGTGGCATAGCTGATGCGGAAGTTCGGGCTCAGGCCAAAGGCCGCGCCAAAGACGACGGCAACACCGGTGTCTTCCAGCAGCGCCGTGGCGAAAACCTCGTCATCGGTGATAGTGACGCCCGACGGGGTGGTCTTGCCGATCAGCCCTGCGATGGACGGGTAGACATAGAACGCGCCTTCGGGTTTGGGGCAGACGATGCCGTCGATCTCGCTCAGCATATCCACCACCAGATTGCGACGGCGGGTGAACATCTTGTTGTTCTCGGCGATGTAATCCTGCGTGCCGTTCAACGCCTCCACCGCGGCCCATTGGCTGACGGTGCAGGGGTTCGACGTGGATTGCGATTGTACCTTGCGCATCGCGCCGATCAGCTTTTCCGGCCCCGCCGCATAGCCGATGCGCCAGCCGGTCATGGCATAGGCTTTGGACACACCGTTGACCGTCAACGTCCGGTCATACAGCGCGGGCTCCACCTGCGCGGGGGTGCAGAATTTGAAATCATCATAGGCCAGATGTTCATACATATCATCGGTCATCACCCAGACATGGGGGTGACGCATCAACACATCGGTCAACGCTTTCAGCTCATCCCAGCTATAGCCCGCGCCCGTGGGGTTCGAGGGCGAGTTGAAGATGAACCATTTCGTATTGGGCGTAATCGCCTCTTCCAAGGCCTCTGGGGTCAGCTTGAAATCATTCTCCAGCGTCGCGGGGGCAATCACCGGCGTGCCACCGGCCAGCAGCACCATATCGGGGTAGCTGACCCAATAGGGCGCAGGGATCACGACCTCTTCGCCGGGGTTCATCGTGGCCATCAGCGCGTTGTACAGGATCTGCTTGCCACCGGTCCCGACGCTGACCTGAGACGGCGTATAGTCCAGCCCATTGTCGCGCTTGAACTTGGCGCAAATCGCCTGCTTCAGCTCGGGGATACCGTCCACGGCGGTGTATTTCGTCTTGCCCGCGGTGATCGCGGCGATACCGGCGTCCTTGATATTCTGCGGCGTGTCGAAATCCGGCTCTCCGGCACCCAGCCCGATCACATCCTTGCCTGCGGCCTTCAGCTCGGCGGCTTTTTGGGTCACGGCGATGGTGGGCGACGGTTTTACGCGCGCAAGGGTCTTGGACAGCAGTTCCATTTCGGCCTCAGTTTGTTATGTGTTCGTGATACTCATAGGGCTGACCCCCGCACCGATCAAGCCAGATCGGTCCAAACAGGAGAGACGCAATGGCCGAGAACGAAGACTGGTACGCATCCGACGTGGCAACCTTTGGCGACCGGGTCGCCGCCGCGCGCGAGAACGCGGATATGACACAAGCCGCGCTCGCCAAGCGGTTGGGGATCAAGCAATCCACCCTGCGCGGCTGGGAAGACGACCTGTCCGAACCCCGCGCCAACCGCCTGTCCACGCTCGCCGGGGTCCTGGGCGTGTCGATGATGTGGCTGATCAACGGCGAGGGCGAAGGCATCGACGCCCCCGATGACACAGCCGCCACCGACGCCAATATCAAAGAAGCATTGATCGAACTGCGCGACATGCGCGCCGATCTGTTGAAACGGGCCGAACAAATGGGCCGTCTCGAAAAGAAACTACGCCGGATTTTCAAAGGGAACACCCATGGCTGAGCTGCACGAACACAAGGTCAAACGTCTGCATATGCGCTCCATGCGGCGAGGTATTAAGGAAATGGATCTCATTTTACCTTCTTATGCCTCGACCCGTCTCGCGACGATGGATGACGCGGCATTGTCACTATATGACGACATGCTAAGCGAGAATGATCACGATCTTTATCAATGGGTTACGGGGCAAACACCTGCGCCCGAACCCTTTACCGCGCTGATCGCGGACATCCAGACTCATCTGGCTGCAAACCCGCTTTAGGCGCGGTTTCCCCTGCGGATGTCGGCCCCCGCACGCCGACATCCGTCCGGTTTAACGATATATTTTATTTTTATCTTCAGCTTCCGCCCCAATCGCAATGTCGGAGTTGAATATGAGTATCCAAAACCCCATCCCCATCCCCCCGTCAGAGGCGGGATTCATGCAAAGCTACCTCGATGCGCTCGGGCTGGTCGAACGGCTGCACCGCCTGTTGCTGGACGTGATCAAGGATGAATTCGAACGCGTCGGCGTGCTGGACATCAACGCCGTGCAGGCGCTGCTGCTGTTCAACATCGGCGATAATGAAGTCACCGCCGGAGAGTTGAAAAGCCGCGGCTACTATCAGGGCAGCAACGTCAGCTATAACCTGAAAAAACTGGTGGATATGGGCTATATGCACCACCAGCGCTGCCAGATCGACCGCCGCTCGGTGCGCGTGCGGCTGACCGGCAAGGGGCGTCACATCAGCGGCGTCGTGTCAGACCTGTTTGGTCGCCACGCCAGCGGGCTGATGCACAAGGGCGCGCTGGGCGCATCGGGCATGGATGACATCACCCGCGCGCTCAAACGGATGGAACGCTACTGGACGGACCAGATCCGCTATATCTACTGACCGCGCAGGGCGGGCGGGGCTTCGTCAGCTAGTTGCGCCAGCGACAGCACCGCCAGCTCGCGCAGCAGCTTGGTGGTCATGGCAGATTGATAGGCATCAAACCCCGCGGCGGGCAGGGCAAAGGCACCGGGGCCGGTGATCACCTCTGCCACGAAATACCCCGTTAGCGTTCTGTCCTCCCCCGCCGCTTCGACCACCAGCGCGTTTACCGTCAGGTCACGTCCCGCAAGCTGTCGTTTCACGTCACGGGGGCGGGGCCCAAGGTTGGATATCCCGTCGCCCGAGATATCAAGCGTGTGCTTCAAACATGCGGGCCGCTGCGCCAGATAGGCCGCCCCCGCCGCCACCGCCACGCCAAGCGCGGTGCCGGGCGACGCCGCCGCGCGCTCTACCTGTCGCAGCCCGTCGATCAGCTCTTGCAGGGCGGCGGCATTACTGATCGACCGCCACGGGGCAATAACGCGCTGGTCTGTCGGGCCGCTCCATTCATAGACCAACAGGGACACCGGTGCTTCCGGTGCCGACAGGATCGCCGCGCGCACCGCCGGATCGTCCAGGGCCCCGGCAACCCCGTCCAATTGCAAGCGGTACTCCCGCGCATCGACGGACCCCGACACATCCAGCCCCAAGGCCAAGGCCTGCCGACACTCCGCCACGCCAGCCGACGCCCAAAGCGTTGCGCCGACAAGGGCCGCAACCCCGGCGCGGATCATCCCGCGTCCTCGACCACGGGCAGGCTGCCAATCGCAGGGGGCGTCAGCTCGCGTTCCAGCTTGATCCGCATGGCGCGTTCAAAATCCTCGAACCCGTTGGCGATCACCAGAAACGCGCCGGGGCCGTGCAAGACTTCGCGTTTGTAAAAGGCGATCAGCCCTGTCTCGGCCTCGAAATCGGCGGCATTCACCACCAACCCGTTGACCGTCACATCGTCGAAATCAAACGACCGATAGGCCAGCGGCGGGCCAAAGCCTTCGTTGTTCTGACCATCCCCCGCCAGATCAATTGTCTTGTATAAACAACGCGGTGCCCGCGCCATGACCGCCGCACCAAACCCCAGCGCATAGCCCATGGCCGTGGGGAAATCATTGTGACTGCGCTGGCTACCCGCCACCACGCCGGCCGCGCGCGTCAGATCGTCGGGCGAGTCTATCATCTGCCAATCGAGCACCATCTGTTGGTTATAGCGCCCCGACCATTCATAAACGGCCAGCGCCACCGGCAGATCACTGGCGAAAAACGCCCGCCGCACCGGGTCCGACAGCAACGCGGCGGCGGTGCCGCCACGCTGCAAACGGTCCTCGACCGCATCAACCGAACTGGACACATCCATCGCCAGCAGCAACGCCAGCCGACACTCCGCCGCCGCAAGGGCCGCGGGTGCGACGCCCAGCGCTGTGGCAAGGAAGGCCGTCCGGATCATCGGCTTACCAATGGCCGGTGTTTTCCATGCTGGCCCAGGGTTCCTGCGGCTCCAGCCGGTCCCCTTCTTGCAGCAATTCGACCGACACATTGTCGGGGGACCGGATGAACGCCATATACCCGTCGCGCGGAGGACGGTTGATCGTGATCCCGTTCTCTTGCAACATCTTGCAGGTTTCATAAATGTTTTCAACAGTATAGGCGAGGTGCCCGAAATGACGGCTGTCATCGGGCAGCGCATCATCGCCGTCCCAGTTATAGGTCAGCTCCACATCCGCATGGCCGTCGTCCTGCCCGGGAGGGCACATGAAAATCAGCGAAAACCGCCCATCCTCATTGTCGATCCGGCGGCGCTCTTTCAGGCCCAGCAGCTCGTAGAAGGCTTGCGATTTCTCCAGATCCTTGACGCGCACCATCGTGTGCAAATATTTGATCGGCATGGGTTGGCTCCTTTGCTTTCGTCTTCGACCTGCAGGGTAGCACGGCTGGCGGCGGTTGCCAGCGGATGTCAGAATTTTGACTGAAATCCCAACGAGACGGAAAACTCGCTCGTTTCGAACCGGCTGACATTGGATCGCGTCCGTCCGGCGCGTAAAGTCACACTGGGCGCAAACCCCGCATAGTCCACATCAGGTAACATGATGTTGACGTCAGCATAGGTTGCGTAGTCTTGCTTGCCACCGGGGACATCGAAAACCGCAAAATAGGTGTCGTAGTCGGTTTTTCCCAAGGTTAAGCCTGCATTCACAACCGCCGGACCGATTTGATCGGCGAAGCTATAGCTTAACCGTAGAGATGCGGCTTGCGAGGCATAGTTAACGAAGTCGCTGTCGGTCTCGCGTAGATTGACGGAAACGCCGATACCATCACCCCAAGCGAGCTTGTGTTGGGACCCTACAATCAGGGACACGGTGTTACTGTCAAAGTAACTAGTTCGGTCACTAAACCGTTTTTCTAGCGTCGCGCCCATGGAGACCGAAGTCGAAGCAGACATCTGCCAGCGGCGACCGACGCCAACACGCATGAATGAATAGCTGCGATCGCCTCCCGACCAGTATTCGCCAAGCGATCCGGTTACATCGGCGCTTCCGCCCGCCGCGCCGACCGCGAAGGATTGCCGAAGTGAAATATCTGCATAGGTTGCTCCGAAATCACTGTTACGTGCTTCAGGTGCCAAATCATGCGACCCGCTATCAAGCGCCACACGTTGTACAAACAGGCGACCCGAAAGATCCGTCCGCGTCTTTTGAGTGCTCCGCAAACGGTACCCGACGACCGCGTCGACGGTACCGACGATACCCGATAGGGCCTGCGCCGATCCGCTGAGCCGCCCGGTAAACGGCAAGCCGTCGATCACCTGCTGTGCGGTGTCAGCACCATTGTTGACATTGCTAGAGGGCTTCACCCCGCCTGTAATGGAAAAGCGAAACGGATTTTCACGCCGCACACGGGCATAGTCACGCGCAAGCTGCTCTTCTATCTCAGGGGTCGGGGCGTTTTGAACGGCACGTCTAAGCCAAAGCTGAGTGAGGGTCGGGTGCCCTTCTGCAAAGGTCAGCCGTGCTGCCAGTTCCGCGGCCTGAAACTTCTGTACCCTGGTGTCCGCATAGCGGTAGGCTCGGGCCGCAGACTTTCGCCCATCCGTTCCGTGCCCCATATCTGCATGCGCTGTGGCCAGAACATAATGCGCATACGCCGAATGCGGGTCCGCGACCAGCAACCCTTGCGCGATCTGCGACGCCAGAGCGGGGCGTTCACCATTCAGCGCATGGACCGCCAATGATCGGGCCTCGGGCAGGGACAACGCGACCGACTGCTCTGCCGCGGCAGAGCCACTGTTCAGCAGGCAGAGCCCGGCCACTGCACAGCCGATGGCGCAATTGGCGAAAGACACGAGACAGCCGCTCTATCGCTGGGGCTGATTGCAGATCGCGTCTTCACCGGGTTGGCCACATTGGGTCAGGACAAACGCGCCATACTCGATCGGTGTGCCCGATCCGCCAAGCGCAATGTGGTTCTCGGCGTGGATCACACCAGCAACTTCCGTGGCACCCGTGCCCCCGAAAATACCGCCGTATTCGCCGACCGCGCCGTTAGACTGTGACGCGGTCCCGAAGAAAGAGCCGTCGTCCGCGATGCCAGTGCTGTCCAGCGCGATGTTCTGCGCCTCGAAAGGGGTGGCGGAGTTGGGATCGTAGGTGCCGCCTGTATCAAAGTCGGTCACCTTGCGTTCATAGATGATCCCTGTAACCGCCGCGTCGGTAAAGTCGCCGGTCAGAACCACTTTGCCCGTCACTTCGGCGGCCTGACGCGACAGGGTGTCGGGGTTAGTCCCGTCTGCAACCGGTGCCAGATCTTCCCCTGACCCGGCGCCGTTCAGCAACCCGATGTAATTCCCCGCATAGGTCACCAGCCCGCCCTCGGACTGCGTGCCCGGTGCGACCGGCGCTGAATACGAGGTGTTGGAATATCCGGCACCCGAAAAGACCTGCTCGAATTGCCCGCCCGTCATCACCACAGCGGCGCGGGTGCCATCGATGCCCTTCACATACGCGGTGACGTGGCGGTCCAGCGACCCGTCCTGCGCGGTGTAGGCTTCATATCCGTTGCGGTCCAAGCCGGGGCGGCGGCGATAATTGGCGGTGAACTCGCTATCATCTGCGGTGATACCCGTGATCGACAGCGTCTGGGACGCCGGATCATAGCTAAAGCTCTTGAGGTCCTTCGCCAGTTCTGCGGGAATGGCACTGGCACCTGTGCTCCCGCCGGTGCCCGTGCCCGTATCTGCCCCCGTCTCGCCGTTAAACGGCGTGCCACTGCCACATGCTGCCAAAAATACGCACAGCGCCAGCGCTGATGTCCCGAATTTCATAACTGTCTGCCTCGAAAATTTCTTGTTGATTGCCGCGACAGTCGCCAATCGTGCGCCCTGCTGTCAACGCTCCACCTTGCCCCACGTGCATTTGCCGCCAAAGTGCTACCCAAAAACAATACCGCATATGGCGGTTCCGGTGGCCTGCTGCCGCAGATATAGTAGACCCCGAATCCACGCCCATATGACAGGACGCCCCCCATGCCGATCAGCCCCGACCAACAAGCCGAAATCGACGCTCTGCGGGCAGAGCCGAAACAGACCCTGCGCGCCGTCTCCGAAGGGATGGAGGCCCATCTCTACAAGGCCCTTCCCGTGCTCGACCACGGGTTTGTGCGCGTCATCGACTATATGGGCGACGATGCGGCGATCTGTCAGGCGGCCCGCGTCAGCTATGGGCGCGGCACGAAATCGGTGCAGAACGACGAAGGGCTGATCCGCTACCTGATGCGCCACTGGCACTCCACCCCCTTCGAGATGTGCGAGATCAAGCTCCACGTCAAACTGCCCGTCTTCGTCGCGCGCCAGTGGATCCGCCACCGCACCGCCAACGTCAACGAATACTCCGCCCGCTATTCGATCCTGGACCGCGAATTCTACATCCCCGAGCCGTCCCATGTGAACGCCCAAAGCGTGGTGAACAATCAGGGCCGTGGTGGCGTTCTGGAAGGGGCAGAGGCCGCCCGTGTGCTCGAGATCCTCAAG
Organism: Sulfitobacter sp. SK025; assembly: GCF_003352105.1. Lineage (NCBI taxonomy): Bacteria > Pseudomonadati > Pseudomonadota > Alphaproteobacteria > Rhodobacterales > Roseobacteraceae > Sulfitobacter > Sulfitobacter sp. SK025. The sequence continues at coordinate 1,459,031 of NZ_CP025808.1, forward strand.
TCCGACAGCAACCGCGCCTATGACAATTACGAGGCGATGATCGCCGAAACCGGCCCCGACGGGGAACCGCAGGACGGTCTGGCACGAGAGTTGGCACGGATGAACCTGCCGTCGAACATCTACACGCAATGGTACTGGAAGGTGGACCTGCACAACCTGTTCCACTTCCTGCGTCTGCGCGCCGATGCCCACGCCCAATACGAGATCCGCGTCTATGCCGATGCCATCTGCAACGTCGTCGCCGACTGGGTGCCCGCCGCCTACCGCGCCTTCGAGGATTACCGTCTAGGTGGCGCAACCATGTCCAATACAGCTCTTGAGTGTATCCGCCGGATGGTGAAGGGTGAGGAGGTCACGCAGGAGACCTCTGGCATGAGCAAGGGGGAATGGCGGGAGTTTATTGGAGTGATTGGATAGTGTATAGAGTCGCGATCTTCATTAGTCATTCTTGGAAGTACTCACATCACTATGATACGCTTAGTTCATGGATATTTTCTGGATCATGGAATGTGGGTGGTATTAGTCTCGAATTTTCAGATACCTCTGTACCGAAAGATAACCCAATTCATAATGCTCCAAATTCGGGTGCGCTCGAAAGCGCGATCTACGAACGCATAAGGCAAAGCCAAGTCGTGATCATTCCCACAGGGATGTATGCCAATTATTCTACGTGGATTAAAAAAGAAATTGCTGGATGCTCATATCATCAAAAACCCATATTAGCTGTTAATCCTTGGGGGCAGAAGAAAAGTTCTTCAGTCGTGTCTATGGCCGCTGCAGAAACGGTCGGTTGGGCAAAGAACTCAGTTGTCAATGGTGTTTGGCGGTTGTCTCGATAGTAAGGCTTGAGATGGACATTTTTATCATCCATAGATCTGGCGATTATGATAGTGCCAACAGCTTCATCAAGGATGCGAAAACTGCGCTAAGTATAAAGCTTTCACCCCGGATGCTGAAGAATTCGTCTGCGCCGAATTGGAAGAGCCACGCGGAAGGCGAAATTAGGTCCTGCGAGCTTGTTTTGGTTTACGATACTAAGCAATGCTCGGAGTCTGAAAATACGCTTTGGGAGATAGAAGTCGCTGAAAAGCTGAGTAAGCCGATTGTCAGATATGATAGAACAATAGGGAAAGATAATTGCTTTCAGGATCTTAAGCTTGCTTATAATTTTGAGGAAGAATTTGAAGAATGTTTCGTTTCCGACGAGGGTAAATCAGAAGATCGCTTTTTGTTATTTAAGACAATGCTCGAGACTTCAGAGGAACTCATTCGCAGGCGTCAAATAACAAATGGCTTTTTCATAACGATTATCGGTGGGTTGCTGGCAGGATCTGGTTTCCTACTTAAGGAAAACATTGTTGCGGATAGGTCTAGTTGGCTACTTTTAGTACCAATTATGCTCGGGCTGTTATTGTGTATGTCTTGGTGGAATTTATTGGACAACTATGGGAAGCTTAATAGAGCGAAGTTTAAGGTTATTAATCGACTAGAACGCCAATTGTCATGTCAGATTTTTTCGGCCGAATGGATAGCATTAGGAAAAGGGGTTCGGAAGGAAAAGTATCGCTCGTTTACAGATACTGAGAAAAGGGTGCCGCTTCTATTTGGTCTTTTGCTGTTGGTTGTCGCTTTGGTTATTGGTTTTGAAAAGTTTTCTGAATTTCTGGTTGCATACAACCTAAACACCTCTCAGGTATCACACCCTCCTTAATTCTGCATATTGTAGTAGAACACCCTACTATTCATCAATGACTTAAGCCTTCAGAGCGCATCCTTTCGAACCCTGGAGCCAACATTCGTCCATGCCCAATCTCCGATTGGGCAGCGCCCGAACCGCCCCCACGGGGCGGGTCAGCGGATGCAAAGCATCCGCGTCACCGACGGAGCGAAGGCTTGCCTTCGCGGAGTCGGCGCTTCGCTTCCACCCCTCGGTTCGGGCGCGGCGGTTCCGATTTAGGTCACCTCACACATCTCCGGCGAAATGCTTGCGCATTCCGCGTTCGGCCCTTCGAACAGTCCACTGGACTGTTCAATCCGGCTTTGCCGAACCAAACCTCACACCAACGAACGCCCCCCACCGCACGCCGGTATAACCAAAAATAAACCAACAATAACAATTACTTAAGTTACCCATGGGTAACCCGAGCCCCGCTCCGCAGCCCGCGCCTCTCCCGCCACGCCGTACCAGCAACACACCCCTAGGGGGCAAAAAGGCTAGACTTGGCCGCTGACGCGGGGCAAATTAAGGGAAATTGAAAATAACGAGGGATATTATGCGTCTAACAACAGGAATGATGGCCGGATTGGGTCTGATGGGCGCGGTTCTGCTGCCCGCGCAGGTCTCGGCAGAGCCCAAGATCTATGCCTACCCGTCCTCGGCCAACTATTGCCCCGCAGGGCTCCAGCCGATCACCATTTCCGGTGTCATCTGCTGCGGCACGCCGAACACCAGCACCAGCTACCAGCAGATGATGGCGCACCCCGCGCCGAAAAAGCATAAGGTGCGGCACTATACGCCGCGTCCCGTCACCTATTCCTGCGTGCCGGGGGAAAAGGGCTGCCGCTAAGCCGCAGCCCCGCGTGCCTCTGCCCGCATGACGACCAGAAAACCCGGTGTCCCTTGGGCATCGGGCTTTTTTACAGCAGTTCCAGATCCGTCGCCATCTGACGGCCATCACGGCCCTCGGACATCTCGAAAGACACTTTCTGCTCGTCCGCCAGTCCGGTCAGCCCCGACCGTTCCACCGCAGAGATATGGACAAACACATCCGATCCGCCGCCCTCCGGCGCGATGAACCCGTATCCTTTGGTGGTGTTAAACCATTTGACTGTACCCGTTGGCATTTCTCAACGCTCCTCATTAATCGCTGTCACGGCGTCGAAAAATTGCTTTCGCCGCCTTACGCGATAAAAGGTTGTTCACCCGCGCCGGAAATCAAGAAATTTTGCGCTGCCCGATTATCTTAGGACATATGAAACCCCAAAAAAGTGAGGTGAGAATGCTGATCTACGGTCTGAAAAACTGCGATACCTGCCGCAAGGCGATCAAGGCGCTGCCCGACGCGCAGCTCGTCGATGTGCGCAAGGACGGTGTCCCCGCCGACGTGCTGGCCCGCGCCCACGCGCAATTCGGCGCAGCACTGGTCAATACCCGGTCGACCACATGGCGCGGTCTGGACGAGGCGGCACGCGGTGCCGATCCGCTGGAATTGCTCGCGGCCCATCCCGCCTTGATGAAACGCCCCCTGATCGCGGTGGGGGAGGATCTGTTCCTCGGCTGGAACGACGCCACAGAGGCAAAGGTCAAAGCCGCGCAGTAACCCTCAGCGGCGGCGCGCCAGCAAGACGCGATCCAGCGCAACCGGCCCGCCGCCCTTGACCACCAGCACCACCAGCAGCATCACCCAAAGCCCGCGTTGGTCCAGAATGGTCCCGTCCGGCAGGCGGTCAAACCACTGGCCAAGCGCGCTCCATTGCCCGTGGCCGTATAGATCCGTAAGCGATTGCAGCACCACAAAGCCGATCATCCCCAAGGCCGCAAACCGTGTGAACAGCCCCAGAACGATCAACGCGGGCAGCACGAACTCCGCCAGCGTCCCCGCATAGGCCACCAGCCCGTGCCACGCCGACAGCGCGGTCGCGTCATAGCCCGCCGCCTCGAACGCGCGGGGGAAGATCTGGACATAGGCACCGGTGCTCAGCGTGAACAGACCGTCAAGCTTGGTCAGGCCGGAGGTAAAGAAATACTGCGTCAGCACCGCGGCGAACAAAAACCGCGCCAATGTGGGCAGCAGCCAGTCTTGCGCGGTGATCCAGCCGGTCGCGCGATCGTAAAGGGTGAGGGTCTTCAGCATCTTATCCGCCGTTCTTTGCGCAAAACGCGCCGGTTGCAAAGCACAGGCCCAAAGCCGCGCCAAGGTCGAAATCGGGGTGCGTGGCCAGCGCGGTGTCATGGGCCTGATCAAGCGTGGCACCCCCAGCCAAGGCGGCGAACCATGCGCCGCCGCCGGCGGGCAACAGATGCGGGGCGGGGTCGAAGTCGGGACGGGTGATCAACACGTCCTGCGCCTGCATCTGCGGCTTGGGGGCATCCGCCTGCATGTTGAACCGCCAGATGTCATACAGCGGCCAGTCGGAGCGGAGCAACACCGTCGCGGGGGCGGGGGGCAACTGCGCCTGCATCATCGCGTCGGGCGCAATCTGCTGGAAGGCGGCAAGGTCAAAGGGCGCGCTGTCGGCGGCGTGATAGGACCGGCGGAGTGCGAGGTCGAGACGGGCGCAATCGGGCAGGTAACCCATTTTTGACAAAGGCGGTTGCGCGGCAAGAAACTGCGGAAAATCAGCGCCATAGTGCATCATTAACGGAGAGCTCGGCGGATGCGCACGCACAAAGGCGGGGGCGATCTGGTCGAAGTTCTGCGTGCCCAGAATCTTGACCACCAAGGGAAAGGCGCTGTGCAGCGCGCCGATCAGCGAATGGGTGACGTTGTTGCGGTAAACGTCATAGCGCGTGTCAGCGGGCGCGCCAGCGGCACCGCGCAACCCTTCGGGGCGGTCCTGCGTTGGGTCCAGCAGGGGGGTCCGAAACCGGTGCAGCGTGGTCATCGGGCCAGCACATCCGCCGCACGCTCTGCCTCGGCGCGCAGGGTCGGCCAATCGGGCACGTCATTGTCCCATTCCACCAGCACGGGCTTGGGGCCGGTACGGTCCAGCGTATAGGCCAGCAGATCCCAAACGGGGTCGACCACGGGGCGGCTGTGGCTGTCGATCAGCAGCGGCTGGTTGAAACCGACGCTGTCTTCCTCGTGACCGCCGACGTGAAGCTCGCCCACGGCGTCTACCGGATAGGCGTCGATATAGTCGCGCGGGGAGAGGGCGAGGTTTTTCGCAGAAATGAAGACATTGTTGACATCCAGCAATAAACCACACGAGGTCCGGTGGGTTAGCTCGGCCAAAAAGTCAGTTTCAGACAAGGTGGATTCATCAAAGGCGAGATAGCTGGAGGGGTTTTCCAGCAACATTTGACGCCCGATCGTGTCTTGCACCTGACTGATATGATCCGCCACGCGGGACAGGGTGGCTTCGGTATAGGGGAGGGGCAGCAGGTCGTTCAGAAACTCGCTGTCATGGGTAGACCATGCAAGATGTTCGGAGAAACTGGCAGGGTTTGCCCAGTCACAGAGCTTTTTCAAACGGGCGAGGTGGTCGCGGTCCAGTGGCATTTCGCCACCGATGCTCAGCCCGACGCCGTGCACAGATAGGGCAAATTTTTCGGACAGGGCGCGCAGCTGTGCCAGCGGGCGGCCGCCATCGCCCATGTAATTCTCTGCATGGATTTCGATCCATTCAACTGGACCAGGATCGTCTTGCAGATCTTTGAAATGCTGGGGTTTATAGCCGACGCCCGGGCTCGCGGGCAATGTGTCGAAACGGGTGGCACCGTCTGGCATAAGAGGCTCCCTATCCGAGGGGTCGCGTAAAGGGGCCTGCGCGGCGGCACGGGGCGTGCCGCGCAGGCGAAGGGTTTAAGCCGCTAAGGGCTTAGGCTGGCAGGTCACGGTCCAGCGCTTCGAGGGAGCCCATACGCTCGGACCCGTCGGCCATTGCGGGCAGTTCCATGTCAGCGCAGGTGCCTGCGTCAACCAGTTTCCAGGCGTTGCCCTGGTAGTCGGTGACGGATGTGCCAGCGCATGTGGTGCCCGGGCCTGCGGCGCAGTCATTCTGACCGGCAAGCGCCACGCCGTAGCATTTTTCTTTCGACGCGGCGTTTGCTGCGGTCGAATGTGCGGACAGGGCAGCGGCAACTGCGCCTGCAACGGCGAGTGTTTTCATTGTGTTGGACATTGGTGTTTCCTCCTGAGGTTGGTTGCTTGTCGATAAGGACATTAAGCCGCGTGGGGTGCGACAAAGCTACTCACATCGGAGTGTGTCACGGAGGCGTCAGAAAATCGCCGGTTTTTTTGTAACAATTCGCGAGATTCCAGCGTTGGGAGGCGCAATTTTGAAACATAGTGACATGTTCGGGGCGCAAGATCGTTGCGCCCCGAGAGGTTTGTTACAGTTTTCAGCCGCGCAAATCGGGCGGTGTGGCTTCGATGCCCAAGGCGTTCGCCACATCCGACAGCGCCTGAACCGAGGTCTGCTTTTCCCCCAGACGGCGGACGGACACGGTTTTCTCTTCGACTTCGCGCGCGCCGACTGCAAGGATCACCGGCACTTTGCCGACCGAATGTTCACGGACCTTGTAGTTGATCTTTTCGTTGCGGATGTCGGCCTCGGCGCGGACGCCTTGCGCCTTGAGCGTGGCCACGACCTCGTGCACGTAATCATCCGCCTCGGAGGTGATGGAGGCGACGACGACCTGACGCGGGGCGAGCCAGAAGGGCAGCTTGCCCGCGTGTTCTTCGATCAGGATGCCGATAAAGCGTTCGAACGACCCCAAGGTGGCGCGGTGCAGCATGACGGGGCGGTGTTTCGCGCCGTCCGATCCGATATAGGTCGCGTCCAGCCGTTCGGGCAGCACGAAGTCCACCTGATGGGTGCCGCATTGCCAGTCACGGCCGATGGCGTCGGTCAGCACGAATTCCAGTTTCGGGCCGTAGAACGCGCCTTCGCCGGGGTTGAGCGTGGGTTCGATGCCTGCCTTGCGGGTGGCCGAGAGCAACGCCGCCTCGGCCTTGTCCCAGACCTCGTCCGAGCCGGAGCGTTTTTCGGGACGGTCTGAGAATTTGACGCTGAAGTTTTCGAAGCCGAGGTCTTTGTAGATGCCCGACAGGAATTCGATGAACTTGGCGGTTTCAGCTTCGATCTGGTCTTCGGCGCAGAAAATATGGCCGTCGTCCTGTGTGAAGCCGCGCACGCGCATGATCCCGTGGAGCGCGCCCGAGGGTTCATAGCGGTTGCACGATCCGAATTCGGCCATGCGCAGGGGCAGGTCGCGGTAGGATTTCAGACCCTGGTTAAAGATCTGCACGTGGCAGGGGCAGTTCATCGGTTTCAGCGCGTTGACCGATTTCTCGCGGGCGTGTTCCTCGTCCACTTCGACGATGAACATGTGGTCTTGGTATTTCTCCCAGTGGCCGGAGGCCTCCCAGAGTTTACGGTCCACGACCTGCGGTGTGTTCACCTCGACATAGCCGCCGGCGCGTTGCTTGCGGCGCATGTAGTCTTGCAGCTGGGTGTAGATCAGCCAGCCGTTGGCGTGCCAGAAGACCTGACCGGGGGCCTCTTCCTGCATGTGATAAAGGTCCATCTCGCGGCCCAGCTTGCGGTGGTCGCGTTTGGCGGCCTCTTCCAGCATGTTCAGGTGGGCTTTCAGCTTTTCCTTGCCGGTGAAGGCCACGCCGTAGATGCGTTGCAGCATCGCGCGGTCGCTGTCGCCGCGCCAATAGGCCCCCGCGATGGACATCAGTTTGAACGCGTCGCCCGGCACCTGTCCGGTGTGTTGCAGGTGCGGCCCACGGCAGAGGTCCTGCCAGTCGCCGTGCCAATACATGCGCAGCGGTTCGTCGCCGGGGATGCTGTTGATCAGCTCGACCTTATAGGGTTCGCCGTTGTCCTCGTAATGCTTGATCGCGCGCTCGCGGTCCCAGACCTCGGTCCGGACGGGGTCACGCTTGTTGATGATTTCCTTCATCTTCTTTTCGATCAGGCCAAGGTCTTCGGGAGTGAAGGATTCCTTGCGGTCGAAGTCATAGTACCAGCCGTCCTTGATGACGGGGCCGATGGTGACTTTTGTGTCGGGCCAAAGCTCTTGCACGGCGCGGGCCATGATGTGGGCGAGGTCGTGGCGCACCAGCTCGTTCGCCTGCGCTTCGTCGGCCATGGTGTGGATCGCGATGCTGGCGTCCGCGTTGATCGGCCATGCCAGATCGTAATGGGCACCGTCCACGGTGGCGCTGATCGCTTTCTTGCCAAGCGATTTGGAGATGTCGTTCGCCACGTCGCCCGCAGTGATACCTGCGTCGTACTGACGTGCGTTGCCATCGGGAAGGGTGAGGGTGATCTGGGCCATCTGGGCCTCCTCGTCGGTTTGGCGCCTACGAGACGCCCGGTTGCGGGTTATATGCGTCCGGGCTGTTTGGCGTCGGTGGTCTGGCTTGTCAATATCGCGGTGGGGCGCGGGGGCGCGGCGTGTGAAATGGGGCGCTGTCCTTTCCTTGGGGGCGCGGTGCCATAGATAACATCAGATTAACGGGTAGCGACGGGACGCGAAGACATGCAGGATGATGTGGCGCAGCGGGCGTTTGAGACGCTTTCAGGGGCAGAGGGCGACGCGCAGGATCTGTCGCCCCATGCGCAAGAGGCCGAGGCCCCGAACGCCCTGCGCCATATCGCCAGCCTGACCATGACCAAAGTGGCTGACGGGCTGATTGACCCCAAGCTCATGTTGTCGTGGCTGCTGACGGCACTTGGCGCGCCTGCGGTCTATGCCGGGGCGCTGGTGCCGATCCGCGAGGCGGGGGCGCTGTTGCCGCAGATCGTGATGGCGGGCTGGGTGCAGGCGATGGCGCGGCGTAAATGGGCGTGGGTCGCGGGATCTGCGGGGCAGGGCGTCTTCGCGGCGCTGATCGTACTGGCGGCGCTCACGTTGGACGGATCAGCGGCGGGGCTGGCGATTTGCGCGGCGCTGGCGGGGCTGGCGGTCAGCCGTGCGGCCTGTTCGGTGTCGTATAAGGATATCCTTGGCAAGACCGTGGGCAAGTCGCGGCGCGGGTCGATCACGGGCACGGCGGGGTCTGTCGCCTCTGCCGGGGTGCTGGTGCTTGCGCTTTTGCTGATGTCGGGGTTGGTGCAGGATCGCGGCGTGGTGATTGCGGCGATTGCGTTGGCCGCGCTGCTGTGGGGCGGGGCGGCGCTGTTGTTTTCCACGCTGGACGAGGCCAAAAGCGAGGGCGGCAAAGCAACGCCTGCCAGTTTCTCTATCCTGAAGGAGGACGCGAACCTGCGGCGGTTCATTCTGGTGCGCGGGCTGCTGGTCGCCACATCGCTTGCGCCGCCGTATTTTGTGGTACTGGCGGGGGGCGAGGACCAATCCGCCCTCGGCCAGCTTGGCGCGCTGGTGCTCGCCTCGGCCTTGGCGTCGCTGTTAAGCTCGTACGTCTGGGGGCGGCTGTCGGATCAATCGAGCCGTCGTGTGCTGATGTTGACCGGCATTGTCGGGGCCTTGGCGATGGTCGGTGCGGTGGCGCTGGCACTGCTTGGGATGGCGACGCAGATCTGGGCCATGCCGCTGGTGCTGTTCATCCTGATGATCGCCTATCACGGGGTGCGGCAGGGGCGGTCTACCTATCTGGTGGATATGTCGCCCAAGGACCAGCGGTCGGCCTATGCCGCCGTGTCCAACACGGTGATTGGCGGGCTGCTGTTGGTCGCGGGCGTGGCGGGGGGCGGTGCCGCGCTGATCGGGCCGGTGGCAACGCTGGTTCTATTCGCCGTCATGTCCGCAGGGGCCGCGATTGCGGCGCTTGGGCTGCACGAAGTCGAAGCGGCGGATTGATCGTCGGGGCTGCGAGGCGTATGACTGGGGCGCGCATTTGATCCAAAGAGGTTCGCCCATGTCCAAACACAACCGCAACTTCGAGCTGACGATCAGCGATATCGACCTGATCGAGGCAGCGCTACATGTGACCAAACGCGATCTGTCGATGGATGCGCTGGACGAGACCGCATCGATGCTGCCCGCCGATGCCGCCAAAGACAGCCTGCGCCGGATCGACGATCTGCTGGGCCGTCTGCACAACCAGAAAATCTTTTATCGCCCCGCCAAGGGCACCTATCTGGGGGGCTGAGGATGACGGCGCCGATGTATCTGGAGACGCCCCAAGGGCGGCGGCTGGCCTATCACAAGACCGAAGGCACAGGCCCCTGCGTGGTGTTTCTGGGCGGTCTGAAATCCGACATGATGGGCACCAAGGCGGTGTTCCTTGAAGACTGGGCCAAACGCGAGGGGCGGGCGTTCTTGCGGTTCGATTACTCGGGTCACGGGGAATCCTCTGGCGCGTTCACGGAGGGCTGCATTGGCGATTGGGCCGAAGACACATTGGCCGCGGTAGAGGCGTTGACCGAGGGCCCGATCCTGCCGGTAGGATCATCCATGGGCGGCTGGCAATCGCTGCTGCTGGTGCGCGCGCTGCCCGCGCGGATCGCGGGGCTGGTGACCATCGCCGCGGCCCCTGATTTTACCGAAGACGGCTATTGGGCCAGCTTCACCGAAGCGCAGAAAAAGACTCTGGCCGAGACGGGGCAGGTCGAACTGCCATCCGATTATATGGAGCCTTACATCATCACCCGCCGGATGATCGAGGACGGGCGCAAGCAGCTGGTGCTGCGCGATCCGCTGCATCTGCCGTTCCCGACGCGCTTTCTGCAAGGCACCGCAGATACCGCTGTCAGCGTCGCCACAGCCGTGCGTCTGCTGGAACATGCGCAGGGGCCGGATATGCAGTTGCAACTGGTCAAGGATGCGGACCACCGCTTTTCCGACGACCGCTGTCTGGAGCTGCTGATCCAAGCGGTGGAAGAGGTCTCTGCCACGACCTGAGGATAAGGGGCTTTGCCATGCGTAAACCGGCCAGCATGTGGAGCCTTGAAACCTTTGGGCGGGTCCGGCTGTCGCGGCATTTCTTTATGCGCGATTTCATGTACTCCGAGATCTCGGGGTTTCACGGGCAGCCCAATATCCCCGACAATCCCGATCTTGCCATTGAAAACGGGCGGGCCTTTTGCACGACCCTGCTGGACCCGCTAGAGGAAACCTTTGGCCGCATCGCCGTGCGGTCGGGGTACCGGTCGGCGGCGCTGAATGCCTATGGCAACCGGCACAAGCTGAATTGCGCGGCCAATGACAACCCGATCGAATGTCACATCTGGGACCGTGGCGCGGGGGCGATTGCGGGGGCGACCATCGTGATCCCGTGGTTTGCCGACCAGTATGATCAGGGGCGCGACTGGCGTGATCTGGCGTGGTGGGTGCATGACCATCTGCCCTATTCCGAGATGTGGTTCTTTCCCAAGCTCGCCGCCTTCAACCTGACGTGGAGACCGCAGCCGCTGCGCAGCATCTCAAGCTATATCGCGCCGCGCGGGATGCTGTTGCGCGGCGGGAAGTCGCCGTCGGAGCCCCTGGCGCAGCGCCGTGCGCGCTATGGCGATTTTCCGCCCTTGCGTGGCATCGCCTATCCGTGATGAGGTGCGGCGCAGCAGCAGTGTCCCGAAGTGACGCGAATTTATGACTAGTGACAGGGACATACATGGCTGACCCTCTTGTTCTTCTGCCGGGCCTTATGTCTGACGCGCGGGTGTTCTGGCCGCAGATCGCCGAGCTGTCGGCGAAAACCGCTGTGACTGTCGCCCCGATTACCCAAGGCGAGCGGATCGAGGAAATCGCCTCTGGTCTGCTGGACCAGTTGCCCAAGCGTTTTGCGCTGGCGGGGTTGGGGTTGGGCGGTGCTGTCGCGCTCGAGATTTTGCGCCGTGCGCCGGATCGGTTGACGCGGTTGGCGTTGATCGATGCCAGCCCGCTGGCCGAAACGCCGCAGAGTGCCGCCGCGCGCGAGATGTTGATCGTCAAGGTCAAGTCGGGGCGGCTGGCCGATGCCATGCGTGAAGAGCTGAACCCCGTCTGGCTCGCCCCCGGTCCGAACCGCGCGGCGATTTTGGAGATCGCGCTGGATATGGCCGACACGCTGGGGCCGGAAGTCTATGTGCGCCAAGCCCGCGCCTTGCAACGGGCCCGTGACCAGCAGACGGTATTGCGCAAGTGCAAGGTGCCGACGTTGGTGATGTGTGGCGAGGTGGGCAGGCTCAACCCCGTCAAACGCCATGGTTTCATGGCTGAACTGCTGCCCTATGCGATTTTGCGCGTGATCGAGGGGGCAGGGCATCTGCCCACGCTGGAACAGCCCGAAGCCACGACTGCCGCGATCAAGGAATGGTTGAAGATGCCCCTGACCCCTGCGTGATCGGGACGGGTCAAGTGCCGGTTAGCGCAGCGCCTCGGTGATCGCCTTGCGCTGGTCACGCGGAACGATGTGCACGGGGCGTTTGGGCGTTGCCGTGTCCGGATCGATAAAGGGGTTTACCTTCCAGCGGCCTGTCACCTTGGCCCCGGCCGCCCGCGACAGCGCCCCCCAGATCAACCGTGGCAGCCCTTCGTTCCGCAGTTTGCCCGAGGGCGTCGGGATATAGCCGGTGCCGACGATCGGCCCAAGCGGGGCAGGGTCGGACAGGGTACGGGTCATGATGCTGGCAAAGGCGAGCTTGGGCTTGCGCAGCGTGTTGAACATCGGCGTGCCACAGCAAGAGGCATACCAGCGCAGCAGATTTGTCTCTCCGAAGGAAAACACTGACAATTTGTCGAAACCCTGGTCGAAGTGGAACCTGTCGGGGGTGGTCTGGAACAGTTGGATCGCCCGTGGCGCGGGGTCGGGCTGGTCGAGGTAGACCTCGGCCGCGCGGCAATCGATGCAGTGGCATTGGGCATGGCTGCCGCGCGAGGGTGTCACGCCGCGCAGGGTCCCTTTGACCGTGCCGCAGGCACAGGCAAAGGGCAGGTCACGCGGCGCGGCGGGCATTATGCCGTCGACTTCTGTGCGGGGACCGAGGTTTTACCCGCGCTGGCCGGAGCCGCAGGGGCCTTGGGGGCTGTCGCCTTGGCCGTGCGCTGGTTGTCGTCGATGAACTTCAGCACCAGCGGGCGGATATTCTCGCGCCAGCTTTTGCCGGCAAAGATCCCGTAGTGCCCTGCGCCGTCTTCAAGGTGGCTTGCCTTTTTGTCGTCGGGCAGACCGGTGCAGAGGTTCAGCGCCGCGATGCATTGACCGGGGGCCGAGATATCGTCCTTGGTGCCCTCGACCGTTTTGACGGCGACATCGGTGATCTTGCCGATGTCCACGGGCTGACCCTTGATCGAGAAGCTGTTGGTGCCGATCTCGTTGTCCTTGAAGATCCGCTGCACGGTGGAGAGGTAGAATTCAGCGGGCATGTCCATCACGGCGAGGTATTCGTCGTAGAACTTGTTGTGTTTGTCGTGGTCGCCCGCCACCCCTTGTGCGACACGCATGATCTGGTCGCGGAAGGCCTTGGCATGGGTTTCGGCGTTCATCGTGATAAAGGAATTCAGCTGCAGCAGACCGGGATAGACCTTGCGGCCCACGCCCTGGTGCTGGAAGCCGACCTGCTGGATCATCATCTCTTGCAGCTGGTTCATGTTCACGCGGTGACCGAAATCCGTCACCTCTGTCGGGCTGGCCGCGGTGTCGATGGGGCCGCCGATCAATGTGAGCGAGCTTGGTTGCGCCTTGGGGTCCTGTTCCGCCAGATAGGCCGTCGCGGCGAGGGTCAGCGGTGCGGGTTGGCAGACGGCAATGACATGCACGTCGGGGCCCAGATGGCGCATATAGTCAACGAGCCGCAGGGTATAATCCTCTACGTCGAACTTGCCGGCGCTGACGGGGATGTCGCGGGCGTTGTGCCAGTCGGTGATATAAAGGTCCGCGTCAGGGATCAGGCTGATCACGGTCGACCGCAGCAGCGTCGCATAGTGGCCCGACATGGGCGCGACCAGCAGGATCTTGCGCTTGGGCGCGTCGCGGCCCTGTACGACGAAATGCACCAGATCGCCAAAGGCACCTTCCAGCTCTTTCTCGATCAGGACGGGATGATCCGCACCATCAACGCCCACGGCGGGGGGGATATCCCAATCAGGTTTGACCACCATGCGCGAAAAGCTGCGTTCGGTCACTTCGCCCCATGCGGCCATCCAGTTCAGCGCAGGGTTCGGGATGGCGGCAAAAGCGGGATACGATGCCATCGCCAACGCCGTGGCACCCAGCCACTGGTTGGTGTTTCTCATCGTTTCCATTAAATCGTAAGATGCCATATACTTCATGTAAGGGGTCTCCTGTTGGGGGCCTTGTGCCCGGCATCTTGTCAGACCCTCCCCCAAAGGTCGGCGCGATGCTGCAGGTGCAAACATAGGGAGGAACGGTTACTATGACAATAAAAACAACCAAGACCGACGCAGAGAGCTCCAAGGCACAGGAACGTATGGAGGAAAACCTGCGTAAGGTCGAAGCGCTTGGCGCGCGGCTGTCGCAGATCATGGTCGGGCGGGACACGCATCAGGCGAGTTTGGACGGCCCGAATCAAGAGCTGTTTGCAAAGGCCGCCGCGTCCTATTGGACCGAAGCCGTACAGAACCCCGCCAAGATGATCGAACAGCAGGTATCCTACTGGAGCAAATCCGTCGGCCACTTTATGGAGGCGCAGCAGGCGCTGGCCAAAGGCAAGCTGGCCGCGCCGGAAGATACCTCGCCCGAGGATCGCCGCTTTGCCAACCCGCTGTGGAAGTCGCACCCCTATTTCAACTTTGTCAAACAGCAGTACCAGATCAACGCAGAGGCCTTGGGCCAAGCGGTGGATCACGTGGCCGATCTGGCCCCGCATGAAAAGAAACGGCTGCAATACTTCAGCCGCCAGATCATCGACATGATGAGCCCGACCAATTTTCTGGCCACCAACCCCGATGCGCTGGAGCGCGCTGTCGCGACCGAGGGCGAAAGCCTGATCCGCGGGCTGGAGAACCTGATTGCCGATCTGGAGGCGAATAACGGCGAGCTGATCGTGCGGCTGGCCGATGAAAGCGCGTTCGAACTGGGCCGCAACATCGCCACATCCCCCGGCAAGGTCGTCTATCGCAACAATCTGTTCGAGCTGATCCAATACAGCCCCAGCACCGAAAAGGTCGACGCCACGCCGATCGTGATCTTCCCGCCCTGGATCAATAAATTCTATATCCTTGATCTCAAGGCCCAGAACAGCCTGGTGAAATGGATCGTGGATCAGGGCTATACGCTGTTTATGGTGTCATGGGTCAATCCGGACCAAAGTCATCGTGACATCGGCATGGGCGACTATATCGAGGACGGGTTCCTGACCGCGATCCGCGAGGTCAAGGAGATCACCGCGCAGGAACAGGTACACGCCGTAGGCTATTGCATCGCGGGGACCACGCTGTCGCTGACGCTGTCCTTGATGAAGCAGCGCGGCGATACATCCGTCAAATCCGCGACCTTCTTTACCGCGCTCACCGATTTTTCCGATCAGGGGGAGTTCCAGCCCTTCCTGACCGATGACTTTATCGACGGGATCGAGGCAGAGACCAAGGACAAGGGGATTCTGCCCTCGGTCATCATGGCGCGGACGTTCTCTTTCTTGCGGTCGAATGATCTGGTCTATGGCCCCGCGATCAAAAGCTACATGCTGGGCGACACGCCGCCGGCTTTTGATCTGCTGTATTGGAACGGCGACGGGGCGAACCTGCCGCAGCGCATGGCGATGGAGTATCTGCGCGGGCTTTGCCAGCAGAACAAGCTGGTCGAGGGCGGCTTTGAACTGTTGGGTCATCGTCTGAAGCTGGAGGATATCGACGTGCCGCTGATCGCCATCGGCTGCGAGACCGACCACATCGCGCCGTGGAAAGACAGCTATCGCGGTGTGCGCATGATGGGCAGCGCGGACAAGACCTTTGTGATGACCCAATCTGGCCATATCGCGGGGATCGTGAACCCGCCGAGCAAAGGCAAATACGGCCACTACACAAACGACAACCTGTCGTTGGATCACGAGGACTGGCTGGAGGGGGCAAAGTTCCAGGAAGGGTCGTGGTGGCCCCGCTGGGGCGCGTGGCTAGAGAATCGCTCTGACGGGAAAGTCGATGCCCGTATTCCGGGTGAAAAGGGCCGTGATACCTTGGGCGACGCGCCGGGGACCTATGTGGTGCGCAAGGCAAGGGGCTGATCTGATTAGTCAATTTTTTATGGGGCGGTGGGCCGGAATGGCCTGATGCTGCATTGCAGAAAAAACTTGCAATGCCGCACCGCAGCATCTATCTATGGGGTAGTCATAACGTAGCGGTAGACGCCGCTTGACCCCAGAAGGAGAGTTTACCATGACGAAGACACCAGATTTCGCCGCGATGATGAAAGACATGATGGGTGCATTCCCAGTTGACACATCCGCAATGAACGACGCGTTCAAAACAACCGCGACACTGAACGAAAAGCTGTCCGGCGTAGCGCTGAACGCTGCCGAGAAATCCGCCGAGATTTCCAGCAAATGGACAAAAGACACTCTGGCAAAAATGTCCGAGATGTCGAAAGCCAAGCAAGAGCCAGCAGATTACGCCAAAGCAATGACCGAGTTCACCTCGGCCTCTGCTGAAGTCGCGTCCGAGCATATGGCCGCTTTCGCTGAAATCGCGAAAAAGGTCCAGATGGACACAGTCGAGCTGATGATGGCTGCGGGCAAAGACATGTCCGAAGAAGCAACAGCTGCTGTGAAAAAAGCGACATCCGACGCGACAGCCGCCACAAAGAAAGCCGCTGCGAAGTAATCGCACCGGCCTTTGGTTCAGGTAAAGATTGATCAGGGCAGACTTTGCGGTCTGCCCTTTTTTGTGGCACCTATCTTTTTCATTTAAGCTGCCCTAAGCTGCAATGCAGCATGCTATTTGGGAAGGATCTACCGTGACCGAAACAGTCAAGCCCCTGCTTATCAAACGATATGCCAGCCGCCGCCTGTATAATACCGAAACCAGTGACTATGTGACTCTGGATGATATCTCGGGGTTTATCCGCGACGGGCGCGAGGTGCAGATTGTCGACCTGAAATCAGGTGACGATCTGACCCGCCAATATCTGCTGCAAATCATCGCCGAACACGAAAGCCGCGGTGAATCCGTGCTGCCGGTGGATGTGCTGAACGATCTTGTGCGCAGCTATATGTCCCCCGATGCGAGCGTTGTGCCGCAGTTCCTCAAGACATCGTTTGACATGCTGCGCGACGGTCAGGCGCGGGTGCTTGAGAACATGAACACGATCAACCCGATGGCGAAGATGCCCGGTTTCGAGGTCATGCAGGCCCAGCAAGAGGCGTTCATGAAGGCGATGACCGGCAATATGCCGACGCCTTGGAACGGCATGGGCAAGACCGACCAGCGCCCCGCCAGCGCCAAGGGCGATGACGCCGAAAGTCTGGATGCGATCAAACAACAACTCGCCGAGCTGCAGGAAAAACTCTCCAAGCTGAAGTGACGGCGATTGGCCCCCGTTTGAACGGTTAAAGCCCACCCGCTGACGGGTGGGCTTTGGTGTGTCTGCCGGATGCCTCCGGCGGGAGTTTATCTGGCAAAATGAAGCCTCAGGCCGCGGCGGATTTCGTCACCGTCGCCAGCGCCCCGAGCAGCACATTCACAATCGCGTCGAGCTCGGCTGGTTGCAGTTGCACGGGCAGGCGCACGTCGCAGGCGGTCATCAACATGGCGCGGGTCCGGGGCAGGTCGGGCAGGTCTTCGATGAACTGCCAGTTCCAGAAGGCGCGCGCGTTGTCGGTGCTTTGGCCGAAGACCTGAACCTTGACGCCGGCCTTGGCGCTGGCTTCGGCAAAGGCGCGGATGGCGGCATCGTCCAGCCCGACCAGATTGAACTGTATGGAATCCGGCGCGCGGGTTTCGGGGGGCAGGGGGGCGGGGACGTCGATCTGGGGGGCGGCGTTCAGCTTGGCCGCGACATAGTCGTGGTTGCGCAGCCCGTCGGCCACACGGCGGGGCAGTTCGGCCAGTTGGGCCCGCACCAGCACCGCCGACAGGTTATTGAGACGCAGGTTATAAAGCGGCAGTTTGTTTTGCCAGCGCGCGCAGGCGTCCGCGATGCCGGGGTGTTTCTTCCAGTTGTGTTCATAGGCACCGGACATGATGATCGCACGGGCCACCAGATCGGCGTCGTCGGTGATCAGGATGCCGCCTTCGCCCGCGTTGACCATCTTGTAGGACTGGAAGGAAAAGCAGCCGATCTTGCCGATGGTGCCGATCTTGCGGTCGTGCCAGAGGGTGCCGAGCGAATGAGCCGCATCCTCGATCACCGGCACGTTTGCGGCATCGCACAGCTGCATGATCGCATCCATATCCGAGGTATGCCCCCGCATGTGGCTGATGATCACCGCGTCGACACCCGGCAGCTTGGCGGCGAAATCCGCCATATCGATACGGTAGTTTTCCCCGACCTCGCAGAGCACCGGCGTATAATTGGCGTGGATCACGGCAGAGGGCACGGCCGCGAAGGTAAAGCCGGGGATCAGCACCTTGGCATTCTGCGGCAGGTCGAGCGCCAGCAGCGACAGAAACAGCGCGGCAGAGCAGGACGACACCGCCAGCGCATAGCGGCTGCCCATCATCTGCGCAAACTCGGCCTCCAGCAGGGACACCGGCGCATCGGCGGCAGCGGTGTAGCGAAACAGATCGCCGCTTTGCAGCAGCTGCTCTATCTCGGCGCGGGCTGTGTCGGGAATGGCTTCGGCGCTGTGCATGTCGGGCAGGGTCATATTTCAATATCCTGAATGTTTGTTTTCAGAATGGTAAAGCAATGCGCCTATGGGACCAAGCCTTTTCCCCGTTCCGCTTCATGAATGTTTTGTGACTATATCCCCAGACGGTCGCGCAGGCTGAACCAGCTCATGGCGAGCGCAAGCAGCGGGCTGCGCAGCGCGCCGCCGCCGGGGAAGGTCGGCGTGGGCAGGGCGCTCATCGTGTCAAAGCCGTCGCCATCGCCCTGGATCGCACGGGCCATCAGCTGCCCTGCGTGGATCGCGGTGCCGACGCCGTGGCCGGAATAGCCCGAAGCCGACAGGATGTTCGGGGCCACGCGGGCCAGAAAGGGCAGCCGTTTCATGGTGATCGCCAGCGTGCCGCCCCAGGCGTAGTCGATCTTGACGTCGCGCAGCGCGGGGAAAACCTGGCCCATGGGTTTGCGCGCCTTGGCGGCGAGGTCGCTGGGGAAGCGGTAGCCATAGCTTTCGCCGCCGCCGAACAGCAGCCGCCCATCATGGCTGAGCCGGAAATAATTCACCACGAATTTGCTATCGGCCACGGCGACATCCCGGGGCAACACGTCTTTCACGCGGTCGCCCAAGGGTTCGGTAGCGACGATAAAGTTGTTGATAGGCATGACCTTGGCCGCAACCTTGCGGTTCAGCCCGCCCAGATAGCCGTTGCAGGCCAGGATCACATGGTCCGCCGTCACCCGCCCGCCATCGGTCTGCACAGTGGCGGGGCTGCCTTCGGTGATGTGATGCACGGCGCTGCGTTCATAGATCTCGACCCCTGCTGCCTGCGCCGCCCGTGCCAGCCCGAGGGCAAGGTTGAGCGGGTGCAGATGCGCGGCCCCCATATCCAGAATGCCGCCGCGATAAGCAGGCGACGCACAGACGTTGCGCAGCGCGTCGCGGTCCAACACCTCTATCCGGTCGTAGCCATAGCGGTCCTGCAAGAAGCCGGCATAGGCGTGCAGATGCTCTACGTCACCGGCAGAACTGGCGGTCCAGGCGACGCCGGGCTTGAGGTGGCAATCGATGTCATGGGTCTTGATCAGACTTTTGACAAGCGCTTTGGCGTCCTCGCCCAGATCCCATAGGCGCGTTGCGGCGTCGCGTCCGACCATCTTTTCCAGCGCGTCCTGTTCGACGCGCTGACCGCTCCCCAATTGCCCGCCATTGCGCCCCGAGGCCCCAAAGCCCACGCGCTGCGCCTCGACCAGCACGACGCGACGACCGGCCTGTGCCAGATGCAGCGCAGCCGACAGGCCGGTATAGCCGCCCCCCACAACGCAGACATCCGCGCGCTGATCGCCCTTGAGCGTGGGGTAGGCATCGGTCGGGGTTGCGGTCGCGGCGTACCAGCTGTCTGGATAGAGGCCCGGCGCGTCGTTTGCGTATAGCAGGTTCATTGCAGATCGGCCCCCTTGGCCGTTTCCAAATGGTCTTAAATCCTCGCCGAAGGCTCCCGCGGGTGCGGCGGGCCTAGACGTTCATCAACAGGTGCTCGCGTTCCCACGGGGAAATCACATGCAGGAACTCTTCGTATTCTGCGCGTTTGACGATGGCGTAGACGCGGGCGAACTCGGGGCCCAACACCTCGTGCAGGGTCGTGGCCTCTTCAAACAGATCCAGCGCGGATCCCAGCACCTGCGGGATATCCCCGTCGCCGTCATAGGCGTCGCCCTTGAATTCGGCTTTGGGCTTTTTCTGTTCCATCAGGCCCAGATAGCCGCAGGCGAGCGAGGCGGCGATGCCGAGGTAGGGGTTGCAATCCATCCCGGCGAGGCGGTTCTCGACCCGGCGCGACGCGGGGCCGGACAGGGGCACGCGGATGCCGGTGGTGCGGTTGTCGCGGCCCCATTCCAGATTGATCGGCGCGGCATGGTCTTTGACGTAGCGCCGGTAGCTGTTCACATAGGGCGCAATGACGGCCAGCGCGTCGGGCATGTGGTTCTGCATGCCGGCGATAAAGTGGTAAAACGCGTCCGTCTCGCCGCCTTGCGGGCCGGAGAAGATGTTCTTGCCCGTCGTGGCATCCAGCACCGAATGGTGGATATGCATGGCGCTGCCGGGTTCGTTGGCGATGGGTTTCGCCATGAAGGTGGCATAGCAATCGTGGCGCAGGGCGGCTTCGCGGATCAGACGTTTGAAATAGAATACCTCGTCGGCCAGCCGCACGGGGTCACCGTGGATCAGGTTGATCTCAAGCTGGCCCGCGCCGCCTTCCTGGGTGATACCGTCAATCTCGAACCCCTGCGCTTCGGCAAAGTCGTAGATGTCGTCGATCACGGGGCCGAATTCATCGACAGCGGTCATGGAATAGGCCTGACGCGCGGCAGCAGGGCGGCCGGAGCGGCCCATCATCGGTTTGATCTCATGCGCGGGGTCGAGGTTGCGCGCGACCAGAAAGAATTCCATCTCGGGGGCGACAACCGGCTCCCACCCTTGCGCGCGATAAAGATCGACAACGCGTTTCAGCACATTGCGCGGCGAATATTCGACCGGATTGCCGTCGCGGTCAAAGGCGTCGTGGATCACTTGCAGCGTCCAGTCGCCGGTCCAGGGGGCGGCGGTCGCGGTCGAGATATCGGGCCGCAGGATCATGTCTTTTTCGATGAACCCGTCGGCACCGGCGGCGTCGCCCCATTCACCGGTGATGGTCTGGTAGAAGATGCTGTCGGGCAGGTGGAAATATTCCTGCCGTGCGAATTTTGTGGCGGGCACCGCTTTGCCGCGTGCGATGCCGGGGAGGTCGGGGATGATACATTCAACTTCGTCGAGCCGCTTGCCCTCCAGATATTCGCGTGCTGCGGGGGGAAGCTCTTCAAGCCAGTCGGACATCATAATCTCTCTTTCTTGAGGAAATCTGCAATATGGTCGGCGATTTTTGCATTGTCGGTGGGGGCGTCCAGCAGGGCAGAGGCCGCCTGAAGCTGGTGATCGGGCACCACGCCCTTGCCGCGGGTGCGGATCAGCCCGTCGATAAAGTCTTGGGTGAATTCGGGGTGGGGCTGGATGGTCCAGATGTGATCATCATACAGCAGTGCCGCATTGGCGCAGAAGTCGGACGCGCCGACCACCTTGGCCCCCTCGGGCAGTTGGGTGACCTGATCCTGATGCCAGGCGTTCAGGGCCAGGGTCTCTCCGTCGATGGTGTATTCGGTGCGGCCCACGGACCAGCCGCCGGCGAATTTTTCGACCTTGCCGCCAAGGGCTTGTGCAATGATCTGGTGGCCAAAGCAGATGCCGACCAGCGGACGGCCTGCCTCGTGGATGGCGCGGATCAGCTGTTCCAGCGGGGGGATCCAGTCGTGATCTTCGTAGGCACCGTGTTTCGATCCGGTGATCAGCCAGCCGTCCGCATCCACCGCCGAGGCGGGGAAGTCGCCATCGACCACGGACCAGATCTGGAAGTCGAACCCGTGCCCGCCCAGCAATTTGACGAACATATCGCCATAATCGCCAAGCGCGTCCGTCATGTTGTCGGGGGAGTGGCCGGTTTGAAGGATACCGATTTTCATGGGGGGCATCTGATTACACCGTGTCCAGATAGATTTCGACCTGCTCTTGCGGGGTCAGTTCCTGCATATAATGCAGCTCTTGCCGTTTGGTGAGGATAAAGTTGCGCACCATTTCGGGGGCAAAGATACGCTTTACCTCGGCGGAGTTTTCAAAGGCGTCGATCGCGGATTTCCAGTCGCCGGGGATTTGCGGCAGGTCGGCGGCATAGGCGTTGCCGGTGATCGGGGCGGGGGGCTCTGCCCCGTCCTCGATGCCGTTCATCGCGGCACCCAGCACGGCGGCCAGCATCAGATAGGGGTTCACGTCGCCGCCCGACACACGGTGTTCGATCCGCCGCGCCTTGTGGCTGCCGGACGGGATACGGATGGAGGAGGTGCGGTTCTCGTAGGCCCAAGAGATCCCCGTGGGGGCGTGGGCACCGGGCACCATACGGTCAAAGCTGTTGGCATGGGGCGCAAAGACCAGCGCGCAGCCTGCCATGGCGTTCATACAGCCCGCCACAGCGTGACGCATGATCGCCGTGCCTTGGGGGCCGCCGTCGTCAAAGACATTGTTACCGTTCTTGTCGAGCACCGAGAAATGCGTGTGCAGGCCCGACCCGGGGTAATCTTCGTAGGGTTTCGCCATGAAGCTTGCGGCAAAGCCGTGGCGGCGGGCGAGGCCCTTGACCAGCATCTTGAACAGCCAGGCATCATCGGCGGCGCGCAGGGCGTCGTCGCAATGCATGAGGTTGATCTCGAACTGGCCCAGACCCGCTTCGGAAATGGCGGTATCGGCGGGGATGTCCATCTCTTCGCAGGCGTCATAAAGATCGGTGAAGAATTCATCGAACTGGTCCAGCGCGCGGATCGACAGGGTTTCGGCGGCCTTGCGGCGTTTGCCCGACCGCGGCGACAGCGGCACCTGCAGTTTGCGGCCCGAATCGTCGATCAGGAAAAACTCAAGCTCGACGGCGCAGACCGGCGTCAGCCCGCGATCCTTGTAGCGTTCGACCACCGCGCGCAGGGCATGGCGCGGGTCGCCGCCATAGGGGCGCCCGTCCTCGTGGAACATCCAGATCGGCAGCAGGGCCGAGGGCGCATCAAGCCAGGGCATCGGCAGAAAACCGCGTTCGGTCGGGTGCAGGATGCCATCGGCATCGCCGCTTTCAAACACCAGCGGGCTGTCGTCGATGTCTTCGCCCCAGATATCGAGGTTCAGCACCGACATGGGAAAGCGCGTGCCGTCCTCTACCACCTTGTCGGCAAAGCGCGTGGGGATGCGCTTGCCGCGGGCCTGACCATTGAGGTCGGCGGCGGCCACACGAATTGTGCGGACCTGAGGATGTTTGCGGAGCCAGTTTTTCATATCACACCTTGCAAGCGGCGGGCATGAACGGCGTTCTTACAACGTGAAAACCGGGGGTAGCGCCCACGCGCTAAATAATTTGATCAAAAAACAGATACTACCGGATCAGATTTAGACGCAAGCGAATTTTCCGCACCGCAGCCTGAGGCACATGGCGGTTCAAACGGCGGTTGATCAGCCCGAAGATGGCGATGATCACCAGCGTCAGCAAAATGAAGTAGCCCGCCAGAATGGGGTAGGGGATAAACGGGTTAAACGTCTTATCCGCGAAATAGCTGGCGTAATACAGCGCGTCCCCGCGTTGTTGCAGCGCCGGAAAACCGGTGAAAAACACCAGCGTTGTCGCATGAAACAGGAAGATCGCCTCGTTTGTGTAGGCGGGCCATGCTAGTCGCAGCATGGTGGGCCAGATGATGCGCTTGAACCGCGGCCAGCCGGAAATGCCGTAGGCATCGGCAGCTTCGGTGTCGCCCTTGGGGATGGATTGCAGTGCGCCATAGAAGATCTCGGCCGAGTAGGCAGAGGTGTTGAAGAACAGAACAATCAGCGCCCCAAGCCACGCAGAGGTGAACATATCAAAGAACGGGTGCACAGATTTTAGGCTAAGGAACAGGAAATAGCCAAAGAAGAACTGGATGAACAAGGGCGAGCCGCGGAACAGGAAGATAAACCACTCCGCCGGTTTACGCAGCCAAGGGCTGGGGTGGGCCTTGGCCACGGCCAGCGCGGTCGCCAGCAGGAAGCCGCTGACCAGCGCGAAAAACCCGTAGTAGATGTTCCAGATCATGCCCGACCCGATCAGGGTGAACTGGTCACATAGCGTAAAGTCGCTGCGCGGTAGCAGCCGTTCGCCATAGCCAAGCGAGCGCAGCCCATAGGATTGGATGGTTTCCCAACAGGTCATGCCGCTGCCTTTCGCTGTGCTTCGCCGCCAGCGGTGGCCTGACCCTTGGTCAGACGGCGCATCAGCCGGTCGAGCACGATTTCAGACACACGGGTAAAGCAGAGGTAGAACACCAGCAGCGCCAGAAAATACCACATGCGCCAGTCGGGGTGGGGGTAATCGGTAAAGCGCGGGGTCTTGGCTCCGCCCAGATCGCGCGCCCAATAAACGATGTCTTCGACGCCCAGCAGGAACAACAACGGGGTGGCCTTGATCAGCACCATCCACAGGTTCCCCAGACCGGGCAGCGCATAGACCCACATCTGCGGCACAAGGATACGCCAGAAGGTCTGGCGCGGGGTCATGCCATACGCCTCGCCGGTCTCGATCTGGGCGCGTGGCACAGCGCGCATCGCGCCATAAAGCACATTGGCGGCAAAGGCCCCGAAAACGATGGCAAAGGTCAGTACCGCGAGCGAGAATCCATAGGCCTCGTGGACCCATTGGGCAGAGTTGCCAAGCGGCATCTTGGCGGCCTGACAGACGATAAAGTCGCTGCCCTGACGGATCGGCTGATCCCAGTCGGGGCATTTCACCTTGTGGCGCAGGTATTCGATACCCTGATCCAGCGCGATGACAAAAAACAGGAAGAAGGCGATGTCGGGCACGCCGCGCACAATGGCGATATAGGCGCGGCCCAGCCATGACAGCGGCGCAAAGGGCGACCGCGCGGCCATCGCGCCGCCAAAGCCAAAGGCAAGTGCTGCGGGGGCGGTGATGGCGAGCAGCAGCAAGACGGTGCCGAATGCACCATAAAAGGCCAAATGCTTGCCCGTGGTCAGGTAGCACGTCAGCCACGACAGGCCGGAAAGCGTTTCTGGGTCGGTGCAGGCAAAAATGGCGGAATGTCCCGGTGGTATGCGCCCTTTGGCGGGCGTCTGGATTTGGGTCTTTAATCAGATCGGCAGGCAGAGAAAAGGGGCGGCCTCTGCGCCGCCCCGATCAAGATCAGAATGTTTTAGCGTCTTCGCCGAACCATTTGATGATCAGCTTGTTCAGGCTGCCATCGTCCTTCATGGACTGGATCGCGGCGTCAAATTTCGCTTTCAGCTCTGTGTCGCTTTCGCGCAGGCCAAGGCCGATGCCGCCGCCCAGTGGCACGTCGTCACCGACAAAGACCATCTCGCCGCCGGATTCCTCGACCGTGGGGACCAGCGCGTCCTTGTCGGCGAAAACCGCATCCGCTTCGCCATTGTTCACGGCTGCGACGGTTTCATCATAGGTGGCGAATTCCAGCAGGGTGGCACCGGATTCAGCCACGTGACCGGCCTGGATCGTGCTGGTCTGTGCTGCAACAACACCGCCCATCACATCGGCATCCGCCGATTTCGCCGCATAGGCGGAAGCCGCGGGCGGGAAGTAGTTCTGTGTGAAATCAATCACTTCTTCGCGCTCGTCGGTGATGCTCATACCGGCGATGATGGTGTCGTAGTTGCCCGATGTCAGGTTCGGGATGATGCTGTCCCATTCGTTGGTGACCCATTCGCAGGTCAGCTCGGCGCGGGCGCAGAGCTCGTCACCGACTTCGCGCTCAAAGCCGTCTACTTCGCCCGCGTCATTCAGGAAGTTATAGGGAGGGTAGGCCCCTTCGGTCCCCATGCGGATGGTCTTGCCGTGGGCGTCTGCCATGGCGAAACCGGTGCTGAGCGCCAGTGCGGCGGTTGCAAGAACGAGTGTTTTCATTTTTGAAGTCTCCCAGTTTATTGTTTTTAGGTGGTTTTACTCTGCGTGAGTGGCCGAGAGGAACCCGCGCAGACGTTCTGATTTAGGGGCGCCGAACAGGTCTTCGGGGGCCCCTTGTTCTTCGATCAAACCCTGATGCAGGAACACGACGTGATCCGAGACATCGGCCGCCAGTTTCATATCATGGGTTACGATCATCATGGTCCGCCCTTCGGCGGCCAGATCCTTGATGACTTTGACGACCTCTTGCTCAAGCTCGGGGTCCAGCGCCGAGGTCGGTTCGTCGAATAGTAGTGCTTCGGGCTCCATACACAGCCCGCGTGCGATGGCGGCGCGTTGTTGCTGGCCGCCCGACAGTTGCGCCGGAAAGACATCGCATTTGTCGCCAATACCCACCTTGTCGAGATAGGCCCGCGCGGCGGCCTCAACCTCGGCACGGTCGCGGCGCAGGACGGTCAGCGGGGCCTCCATCACGTTTTGCAGGATCGTCATATGGGACCACAGGTTGAACTGTTGGAACACCATCGACAGGTTCGTGCGGATGCGCAGCACCTGTTTGGGATCGGCAGGGCGGCGGTGGTGGCCGGTGCCTTTCCAGGTGACGGCCTCGCCGTTGAAGCGCAGATCGCCCTCTTGGCTGTCTTCCAACAGGTTACAGCAGCGCAGCAGCGTGGATTTACCAGAGCCCGACGACCCGATCAGCGAGATGACGTGCCCGCGCGGGGCCTTGACCGATACCCCCTTGAGCACCTCCAGAGGGCCATAAGCCTTGTGAAGATTGTTGATCTCAATAACGGGGGGCTGATCTGTCACTGTGCTGCCTTATTGTGCATTCCGCAGCAAGTTAAGGTGATTTCAAGGGGGATTTGCAATCCAGAACTTGGGTTTCGCCCAATAATTCAACGGTTGACCCCGCGTAAATTCACCGCCTGCGCGTAAACTAGTCTTTGTCTTCAATCTGCTTGCGAACGATGGCGCTGTCGGTGTCTGTGACCCCCAACAAGTTGGCCACCAACCGCAGCAATGCGTTTTCCTCGTCAGAGCGGCTGCCATCGGCCAGCACGACTTCCCACAGGGCTTTGATCACGGCAAGGCGGTCGTCATAGGGGACGGCATCCTTGATCGCGCGGGTAAAGCGGACGGTATCGGGGGCTTCGGCTTCCAGCGCTTCGGCGTCCGCCCGCAGGGAGGCGGTGCCGTCAGCGTCCAGCGCATAGCGTTTCGCGATGATCTGGTCGATGCGCGCGCGCTCGGACGGGGCGTAATCATTATCCGACTTGGCGATGCGCACCAAAAGCGCGGTCAGCGCAAGGCGGGCATCCCCATCGGGAAGCTGGGCGGGATCTGGCTGGGTCAGCCGTTTGATGAATTCTGCGAACATGGGCGTGATATAGAGCGGTTGCGGCGCAAGGCCAAGGTCACAAAGCGTTCAGCGCTTTTTCGCGGGCGGCGGTCATGTCGGCGTCGCTGAGGCCTAGCGCGGTCTCAATCGCCAGCAGCTGGATCTCTTCGTCGTCGTCACGTGCACCATCGGCCAGCGCCACAGACCACATCGCATCGCCAAGCGCCTTGCGGTCCTCATAGGGGACTTCCTCGCGCAGGATCTGGGCGAATTCGGGCGTACCGGGGGCGTGGCGTTCCAGCGCTTCGCAGGTGGCGCGGAGTTTCGCGGCCTCGATCGGTTTCAGACCAAAGGTCTGGGCGAGGATGCGGTCGATCTGCCCCACTTCGGCAGCGCGGTAGGTGCGGTCGGCCAGCGCCACACGCACCAGCAACGCCCCAAGGGCAAGCTGGGGGGTCGGCTGTGGCAGCGGCTTGGGGTCCGGCTTGCGGCGGGGGAATAGACGTTCAAACATGGCAACTCTTTATACTTGCGGGCACATGAGGCTAACCCGATTCCGCGCGCAGCGTTCCGTTTTTCCCATATTCGCAAAGGGGTGATGTATAAAAAGCGCAATGCCGCAGGGGCAGGCGGGGCGGGGGCGTCGGGGAGCCTGTCGCGGCCTTAGGCGTCATACCCTTCGACGATGACCAGATTGCCATCGGACACGGACGACCGGATATCCTTGGCCGCCTGATAGCCCTCGCTTTCATAGCAGGCCACGGCATCGGCCAGCGAGGCAAATTCGATCACCACGATGCGCGGGTGCGACGTGCCTTCGCGGATGTCGGGCGCGGCCCCACGCACCAGAAACTTCGCCCCAAAATCGGCAAAGGGCTTGGCGTTGGCGGCGCGGTATTTGTCGTAGACTTCGGCATCATGCACGTCGACGTTAGCGATCCAGTAACCTTTGGGCATCGGAGGCTCCTTATCGGGGTAGGGTTTTGAACTTGGCCGCCAGACGGGCCGCTTCTTCTTTCAGCCCAAAGGGCGGGTTCAGCACGAACATGCCAGAACCGACCATCCCGTGACCGGGGCGGGCAGGGGCAAAGCTGACCTCGTGGCGCAGGGCCTCGGGGTGGGCCCCCATCAGCGCGCTGAGCATCGGTTGATGCGCTTTACTGGTCAGAATCGGATACCACAGCGCGATGATGCCGACGTTCCACGCGCGCGCCAGCTTGCCGATGTGGCGCGGGATATCGGCGTAGTCTGTCTTGATCTCGAAGCTGGGGTCGATCAGCATCAGGCCACGGCGCGGCGTGGGCGGGGTCAGGGCGAAAGCCATGTCGAACCCGTCGCGGTGGTGGCATTTGACGTCATAGGGCGACATCGCCAGATCAAGGGCGGCATGTTCGCCGGGGTGCAGTTCGGCCAGATGGATGCTGTCGCTGTCGCGCAGCAGCTTGGCCGCCATCAGGGGAGAGCCGGGATAGGCGTCTGCGCCATGTTCACCGGTGATCTGGTCAAGCACCTGTGCGTAAGGGTGGGCATCGTCGAACCAGCCGCGCACGCGGCCAATGCCCTGCGCCGCCTCGCCTGTTTTCAGCGCCGGGGTGTCGGAAAGGTCATACAGCGCGCGCCCCGCATGGGTTTCCATATAGGACAGCGGTTTGTCCTTGCGGGTCAGATACCCCAACATCCACGCCAGCAGGCTGTGTTTGTGAACATCGGCCAGATTGCCGGCGTGGTAGATATGTTGGTAGCTGAGCATGCCGTTGGCCGCCTTTCGCGAGGGTCAGACCAGCCGCGACATTTCCTTGGCGGCGCGGATGAAATCCTTGAACAAGGGGTGCGGATCAAAGGGCTTGGATTTGAGTTCGGGGTGGAACTGCACACCGATGAACCACGGGTGATCAGACCATTCCACGATCTCGGGCAGCATGCCGTCGGGCGACATCCCCGAGAAGGTAAGACCCGCTTTTTCAAGCTGCTCGCGGTAGGCGGTATCGACCTCGTAGCGGTGGCGGTGACGTTCGTCGATGGACGTGGTGCCATAGACTTTGGCCACGTTCGACCCTTCTTTCAGCGTCGCGTCATAGGCACCAAGGCGCATGGTGCCGCCTTTGTCATCGTCGACCTTGCGTTCAACCTTGTGGTTGCCCTGCACCCATTCCTTGAGGTGGTAGACCACGGGCTCGAACCGTTTCTTGCCGGTGGATTCGTGGTCGAATTCTTCCGAGCCTGCGGTCGTCAGACCGGCCACGTTGCGCGCGGCTTCGATCACGGCCATCTGCATGCCCAGACATATCCCCAGATAGGGGACTTTCTGCTCGCGGGCATATTGCGCCGCCTTGATCTTGCCCTCGGTGCCGCGTTCGCCAAAGCCGCCGGGCACGAGGATCGCGTGGAACCCTTCGAGGTGGGCCGACACATCATCGCTCTGATCAAAGACCTCGGCATCGACCCAGTCGATCTTGACCTTGACGCGGTTGGCCATGCCACCATGAGTCAGCGCCTCTGCAATCGACTTATAGGCATCTTCCAACTGGGTATATTTGCCGACGATTGCGACGTTCACTTCGCCTTCGGGGTTGTGCACGCGGTCAGAGACATCGCGCCAGACCGACAGTTCGGGCTTGGGCGCGGGGGAAATATCGAAAGCATCCAGCACGGCCTGATCCAGACCCTGCGCGTGATAGGCCAGCGGCGCGTCATAGATGGTTTTCAGGTCATAGGCCGCGACCACGGCCTCTTTGCGGACGTTACAGAACAGGGCGATTTTCTCGCGCTCTTTCTCGGGGATGGGGTGTTCGGAGCGGCAGACCAGAATATCGGGCGCGATCCCGATGCTTTGCAGTTCCTTGACGGAGTGTTGCGTCGGCTTGGTCTTCAGCTCGCCGCTGGCCGCGAGATAGGGCAGCAGGGTGAGATGCATGAAGATACACTGGCCGCGTGGCTTGTCGTGGCTGAACTGGCGGATCGCTTCGAAGAAGGGCAGGCCTTCGATATCGCCGACGGTGCCGCCGATTTCGCACAGCATAAAGTCGACCTCGTCATCGCCGACATGCAGGAAATCCTTGATCTCGTTGGTGACGTGGGGAATCACCTGAATTGTCTTGCCCAGATA
The DNA here is from genome assembly GCF_003352105.1 of Sulfitobacter sp. SK025. Classification (NCBI taxonomy): domain Bacteria; kingdom Pseudomonadati; phylum Pseudomonadota; class Alphaproteobacteria; order Rhodobacterales; family Roseobacteraceae; genus Sulfitobacter; species Sulfitobacter sp. SK025. The sequence continues at coordinate 1,489,346 of NZ_CP025808.1, forward strand.
GTCGCCGCGGCGCTCTTTCTCGAGCACGGTGGAATAGACCCGACCCGAGCTGATCGAATCCGTCTTGCGCGCGGCCACGCCGGTAAAGCGTTCGTAGTGGCCCAGATCCAGATCGGTTTCGGCGCCATCGTCGGTGACGAAAACCTCACCATGTTCAAAGGGCGACATCGTGCCGGGATCGACGTTCAGATAGGGGTCCAGTTTGCGCAGACGGACGGAGTATCCGCGCGCTTGCAACAAGGCCCCCAAGGCCGCAGAGGCAAGGCCTTTGCCAAGGCTGGAAACCACACCACCGGTGATGAAAATATAGCGTGCCATGTGATGAAGGCCCCCGTGAGTTCAGATTTGATGCGGCAAAAGCCAAGCAATTGAGCTGCGGAAAACCGCAGCATCACGGGACTTAAGCCTAACAGGATTCGGATGGAAAAAGCAAGGCCAAGCCGCAACATCCTGTTGCGTATCTTGGCCCAACCTCAAGCTGTTGTAGTGTCTGGATTAATCCGCAGTCGGCACTTGCGGTGTATTTTCCGCAGGTGTCGGTGGCAGCAGCGCGTCGGCATCGGGCAGCGCTGGTGCGTCACCCTGGTTCAGCGCGGGTGGCGTGCCGCCCAGACGATCGATAACCGAAGAACCGGCAGATTTTTCAGCCGCGATGATGGTCAGCGTGATCGAGGTCACGATAAAGGCCGCGGCCAGAACCCAGGTCAGTTTGCCCATGGCTGTGGCTGCTGCACGACCGGAAACGGCCCCGCCGCCACCGCCGCCGCCCATGCCAAGGCCGCCCCCTTCGGACCGTTGCAGCAACACGACTGCAATCAGGCCAAGGGCCAGAATGAGATGGACAATCAGGACTACATTTTCCATGGGTACCTACGGCTCTGCGTTTTGGACTTTGGGCGTGTCTAGGCAAGTTTGCCTATGGGGGCAAGGGAGGATTGGCACCCGCGGTGCCGCTTGGGCGGAAAGCCCGTGTGAAAGCCGCCTCAGGTTTCCACATCGTCCACGTCTGCCTGACCGGATACCGCCCTGCGAAAGATGCTCCAGCTGAGGCCGATGCCCAGCACAAAGCTCAACGCGACAAGGCCGAGCCATAGGTTAAAGCTGCGGTTGTCCAGCCTTAGAGTCCGATTCAAAACGGGATGAACGATTTCAATCTGTTGCAAGGAGCCGGGTTACGCGCCGGATATGGGCGATCAGCAGCCAGGCCTCGGCGCTCTCGATGGATTTCTCCCAATCCTTTGCCAAACGACGGCAACGACCGAGCCATGCGAAGGTGCGTTCCACGACCCATCTGCGTGGCAGAACCTCGAAGCCCTTGGCGGTGTCGGAGCGCTTGACGATCTGCAGCGTCCAGCGTCCGAGGCTCACGAGGGCGCCCCGCAGCTTCGGTCCGGCATAGCCGCCGTCCGCGAACATGTGGCGCAGTTTCGGAGCCTCGCGGCGGAGCCTGGCAAAGACCCCGAGCGCACCGTCACGATCCTGAATGTTGGCGGTATGAACCTCGCATGCGATCAGGTTGCCGCAGGTGTCAGTGATGATATGGCGTTTTCGTCCGTTGATCCGCTTGCCCGCATCGTAGCCGGAAAGGGACGTGTTTTCAGAGGTTTTCACGCTCTGACTGTCGATAACACCGGCTGTCGGCTGCACATCGCGTCCTGCCGCGAGGCGCGCGTCCGCGACCAGGTGGCGATTGATCTCGGCCAGCAGGCCATCATCGCGCCAACGGTAGAAATAGTAGCGCACGGTCGAGACCGGCGGAAAGTCCTTCGGCAGGAGCGACCATGCGCACCCGGCGGCGGCAAGATACTGGATCGCATTCCAGACCCGGCGTAACTCCACCTTGCGCGGACGCCCAAGGCGGTTGCGACCGGGCAACAATGGCCGCACGATCTTCCATTCCGCATCGGTCAAATCGCTTGGATAGCGCTTCGTCTTGCGCTTATGCTGCGCACGGGTGAGTTCGGTCCAGGCCATCGTGATCTCCGTTTTGTTTCGCAACCGAACAGAATCACAACCTGCTGAATTCACTCAACCCATTTCCGATTAGACACTTAGGATGCCCAGATCATAAAGCACCCAAAGGCTTGACCCCACGAGCGCCAGCACCAGCAGCATCCCCAGCCCGCCGATAGAGCGCAGCGTCGCGCGGAGATAGATCACGTAGCCGATGAACAACAAAAGCCCCAGCAGCACCGCGATGGACAGGTTCATATGCCCGTATCGCTGCGCCCATGTGACATAGTTATAGGGGGTCGGGTTAAAGGTCGCGGCCAGCAAGACAAAGGCGCAGGCCCAACGTATGATGAATCCCATCTGCGGTACTTCCTTCTTTGATCCGGCATGGAATATCGGTGCAGCCCAGGCAAAGTCTATGGCCCGATGCGAAGTTTCACGGCCCCAAGCTGATAAATGCCCAGAAAAATGACGCGGCGGCGTTTTGGCTGCATTTTACAGTTTCGGTCCCCGACGGTCGTCGCTATACCTCCACGGGTTTGCACGGTTATTTGAACTGTTAAAGGAATATCTTCATGGCCAACGTCGTAGTCGTAGGCGCCCAATGGGGCGACGAAGGAAAAGGCAAAATCGTGGACTGGCTCAGCGAACGGGCCGATGTCATCGCGCGTTTTCAGGGCGGCCATAACGCGGGCCACACATTGGTCATCGACGGCAAGGTCTACAAGCTGCACGCGCTGCCTTCGGGCGTTGTTCGCGGCGGCAAGCTTTCGGTCATCGGTAACGGTGTTGTGCTGGACCCGTGGCACCTGCTGAAAGAGATCGAGACGATCCGCGCCCAAGGCGTAGAAATCACGCCGGAAACGCTGATGATCGCGGAAAACACGCCGCTGATCATGCCCTACCACGGCGAGCTGGACCGCGCCCGTGAAGAGGCCGCATCAAAAGGGACCAAAATCGGCACCACCGGTCGCGGCATCGGCCCGTGCTACGAGGATAAAGTCGGCCGCCGCGCCATCCGCGTCGCCGATCTGGCCGATACAGCCACGCTTGAAGCCCGCGTCGACCGCGCGTTGCAGCACCATGATCCGCTGCGCAAGGGTCTGGGCGTCGAAGCCATCGACCGCGACGGGCTGGTTGAACTGCTGAAAGAGATCGCACCGAAGATCCTTGAATACGCAGCACCTGTCTGGAAGGTGATGAACGAAAAGCGCAAGGCCGGTAAGCGTATCCTGTTCGAAGGGGCGCAAGGCGCGCTGCTGGACATCGACTTTGGCACCTATCCTTTCGTCACGTCGTCGAACGTGATTGCAGGGCAGGCGGCAACAGGAGTCGGCATCGGACCGGGCGCGATCAACTATGTGCTGGGCATCGTCAAAGCCTATACCACCCGCGTCGGCGAAGGCCCGTTCCCGACCGAACTGCATGATGCGGACGGTCAGCGTTTGGGCGAGCGGGGCCATGAATTCGGCACCACCACCGGGCGTAAGCGTCGCTGTGGCTGGTTTGATGCGGCTTTGGTGCGCCAGACTTGTGCGACCAGCGGCGTCACCGGCATCTCGCTCACGAAACTGGACGTGCTGGACGGGTTTGAAACGCTCAAGATCTGCACCGGCTACGAGCTGGACGGGGAGCAGTTGGATTATCTGCCCACAGCGGCCGACCAGCAAGCCCGCTGCACCCCCATCTACGAGGAAATGCCCGGTTGGTCCGAAAGCACCGAAGGCGCGCGCAGCTGGGCCGATCTGCCCGCGAACGCGATCAAATACGTGCGCCGCGTCGAAGAGCTGATCCAGTGCCCCGTGGCGCTGCTGTCCACCTCGCCAGAGCGGGACGACACGATTTTGGTCACCGACCCCTTCGCCGATTGATCTGACACGCCGGGGCCCTTCGGGGCCCTTGGCACGTGATGAAAGGACGACACAATGGCCCTTGGATATAAAGCACGCCGCCGGTGGGCGCTGGTCATTCTGCTGATTGGTCTGCCGCTCTATATCATTGCGGCGGTGGTCACCGTGTCGCTGTTTGACCGGCCACCCTTCTGGATCGAACTGGTGATCTATATCGCGCTTGGCGTGGTCTGGGCGATCCCGTTCAAATTTGTGTTCAAGGGGATCGGTCAGGCGGACCCGAACGCGGATCACGACGCGGAATAACCCGTTTCGCCTGCACGTCTTTCAGCGTTGCTAATCGCAATTATCGCATAAAAAAACGGCCCCCTCGGGGGCCGTTTTTCGTTTCGGTTGTCATGTTTTGTCCGCTTAGCCAGCGGCGCGTGCATCCGGTTGGAACCCGATCTGTTCGGAGGCCTTGAAGCGGCCACCTTCCAGCTTTTGCAGCTTGCCGGTGCGCAGCAGCTGACCGAAGGAACGCAGACCTTCCTCGCGGCTGAAATCCTCGGCACCGCCTTGGCGGACGGTGTTCATCAACTGCGGACGCGAGAAATCGTCCATGCCTTCGACAAAGGCCATATAGGCCGCGGCCGCCTCCAGCAGGTCGGGAAGCTGGGTCGCGCCCATTTCCTCGGCGAATTCGGCAAAGCCACCGGCTTGCGGCACCGGCGCGGGGGCCACTGCGGCCACGCGGCGAGGGCGTACGGGCGCCACATTGCGCGGCTGGTCCGTGTCGATCCGCTGTGCCGCTACCAGTTTCAGCGGGGCAGGGCGCGGTTCGGCGGGGCGTTCGGTGCGGGCCGTGGTTGACGCGGGGCGGCGCGGTTTGACCACCTCGGCCAGATCGCTGCGGTAAGCGTTGTTTTCGCGTTCAGCAGCATCGGGCGCACCAAGGGCCATATCGGCCTTTTTCGCGGCCACGGCGGCGCGCAGATGGGTGATCGCGTCGCGGCGTGTGGCGGCTTCGGGTTCGTCCATCTGGTTGTCGGTTTCCGCCAGCAGACGGTTCATATCCGGGCCGCTGTCCGCGTCGAGCGTTGGCAGGCTGCGGCGTTGCGGGGCGGCTTTGGGGGCTTCCGTTGCGGGCTCTGCCGCGGTTTCGGCTTGGACCTCGGCCTGTACCTCTTCGGCGTCATCCTCGGAAACATCAGTGTCGAGTGTTTCTTCTTGGGCCGTGTCTTCCTGCGAGTCTTCCTTGGCGGTCTCTTCTTTGGCGGTCTCTTCTTCGGGCGCGTCGTCCTCATCGGCGACAGCTTCTTCAGCGTCCTCGGGCGCGTCGGTCAGCGTGTCGGCAGCGGCAGAGGATAATGTTGCCTCAAGCTCGGCCAGCTCGCGGGCCAGATCTTCTTCATCCTCGTCAGAGAGCGTCGATTCGGGGTCGCGCTGGATACGCAGGGCGGGTTTTTCAGGCTCTTCCAGTACCGCAGGCGCGTCTTCTTCGACCTCTTCCAGCTCGCCTTCGGCGATGGCACGGTCGATGTCGGCGCGTTTGACCTTGAGCACACGGCCACGGGGCGCTGTGTCTTCTTCAGCTTCATCGGTTTCGTCAGCGTCAACCTGCGCGGCGTCAGCTTCTTCGACTTCATCAGTCGCAACGTCTTCGTGCTGTTCTTCACTCTCTTGTGCAGCGGTAACGTCTTCTTCAGCTTCGAGGTCGGAAGATTGTGCGATATTTTCGACCGTATCGTCGGCGTCCAGCGCGCCCTCAATGTCGTTGATCGCGTTCGCGATGACATCGTCGGTGCTATCTTCGGCGTCGATTGTGTCCTCGTCGTCAAAGACCTGAGGCTGCGGTGCGGCGGGGGCATCCTGATTGGCGACCACGGCGCGGATGCGCTGAAGTTTGGCCGCGATGCTATCGACGACAGGGGCTGCAACGGGCTGGATCTCGGCGTCTTGGTCGTCGACGGTCACCTCGTTGCGCGGGCTGTCGGCGAAAAACGCTTCGACATCTTCGTCGGGTTGGCCGGGGACGATATCCACCTCGGGGGCGGGGGCCGCAGAAGCAGGTGCCGCAGAAGCAGGGGCCGCTTCGGCTTGCGTGGCTTCCGGCTTTGGCGCGGCAACATCACGGCTGACCACCTCGTCGCGCGGTGCGGCGGCTTCGGCCTGAGGCGCTGGTGCGGCCTCTGGCGCTGTCACTGGCTCGGCAGATTTCAGCGCGTTGATGCGGTAGGCGTCATAATAGGCAGAGATTTCCTTGGGCCGGCGCGGCGCGAAGGAGGTCGACACCACCGACGGACCGGCAGCGGTGCTGCTGACCTGCGGCTGCGGCGCGGCAGGGGCCTTGGGTGTTTCGGCGGCTTCAGGCGCAGGGGCGGGCTGCGCTGGCGCTGCGGGTTCTTCCGGGGTCTGCGCGCTCAGGACGATCTGACCGTCCTGCTGGCGCGCCTCGACGCGACGCGAGATTTCTTTCTGGGCGATATGGGCCAGCATCTCCGCATCGGGCTGTGCGGGTTCTGCACCGAAATACCGATCCTCCGACGACAGGTCGCGGAAATACTCTGCGATGGCCTTCATGGTGCCGAATGAATCGTCAAAGCCTTCCAACGTGCACGAGAAAGTGCCGTATGAGACCGTCAGAATTTTGTTGTTATTCATCATCGGATGGTCGTCCTCTGCCTATTTGCAGCTTACTGTTTACCATAAGGTTCAAGACCAATTCGGCTCGAATCTGTGCCCTGCAACGTATCATTTAATGTCAAAATTGCGGCATTGTTTCCAATTTGAGGTAAAACCGCGTGAAAACAACCATTGTGGCAAGCCGCAGCCCTGTCACCGTCATTGGGGGCGGGCAGCCCGGCCCGAACGACCTGAACGAGGCGTTGCAGCTTGCCCCGATGTGTGTGGCGGTCGATGGCGGGGCAAATCTGGCCCGCGACGCAGGCGTAGAGATCGCGGCGCTGGTGGGCGATTTCGATTCCGTCACGCCCGAGACCCTGTCGCAAATCCCGCTCGCGCGGCAGTTCAAACTGGCAGAGCAGGAAACCACCGATTTCGACAAGGCGCTGCGGTCGGTGGCCGCGCCGTTGATCGTGGCGGTGGGGTTTTCGGGCGGGCGCGTGGACCATCAGCTTGCCGCCCTGAGCTCTTTGGCGCGGCATCCGCACCAGCGTTGCCTGCTCATCGCCGGAGAGCAGGTGATTTTCCTCGCGCCGCCCCGGCTTGATCTGCCGACGCGGGCGGGGGATGTGGTGTCGATATACCCGCTGGCGGCGGTCCACGGGGAAAGCAGCGGGCTTGAGTGGCCGCTTGACGGGCTAGAGCTTTCGCCGCTGGGACGATTGGGCACATCGAACCGTGCGACGGGGCCCGCGACCCTTAGGGTCGATCGTCCCGCTGCGTTGGTGATGGTGCCCAGGGTGCTCATTCCGCAGGTTGCACAATCGCTGCTGCAGCCAGACGCCGCTGCGTGGCCCGCTCCCTCAGAATAATATAGAGACCGGCGGCCATGGTGATCCCCATCCCGAGCGCCGCCAGCGCATCGGGCAGATCGCCAAAGACGATCAACCCGACCAGCGTCGCCACGGGAATTTCGAGATATTGCATCGGTGCCAGCGTGGCCGAGGGGGCGTAGCGCAACGACCATGTCATCAGCAGATGTGCCACGCTGCCAAGGATGCCGATTGCGATCAGCAGCATCCAGGCGTTTGCGTCAGGGACGCGCCAGCCCAAGGCGGGCACCGCTACGGTTTGACCCAGACCCAGCAAGGGCAGCAGTATCACCACGGCCATAAACCCGCTGATCGTTTGCAGGCTGATCGGATCGGTGTGTTTGGCGATCTGCCGTGTCACCAGCATGAACAGCGCAAAGTTCAGCGCTACGCCAACGGGGAGCAATGCGGGCCAGCCCACCTCGGCAAAGCTGGGTTGCACCACCAGCAGTGTGCCGCAAAAGCCGACGATACAGGCGAGAAGCCGGCGGGTGCCGACCTCTTCCCCCAGCACGTATTTGCCGAGCAGAAGCATAAAGAAGGGCATGACAAAGATAATCGCCACCGCATCGGCCAGCGGCAGGTATTTCAGCGCGGTGAACATCATCGCGATCCCGATGACATGCAACACTGTGCGCACAAAGGCGAGCCACAGCGTTCGGCCCCGCATCGCCAGCGGCCTGCCCGTCAGCAGCACGAGCGGCAGCAAGATCAGCAATTGCACGGCAAAGCGGATAAACACGACCTGACCCAGCGGCACGGACGATCCCAGCAGTTTCGCAATCGCATCACCCACAGGGGCAACGATGCAAAAGCCAAGCATCATGGCAATACCGGTCATCGGTTTATCGGGCAGCATGGCAAAGCCTTTGTCGTGGATCAGGGGGATACGCCCCGGATGTGCAGGCATATCGCGGCGAGAGTGGCGGCATTTTTCCGGCTTTGCAACCGTGGGGAGAGGATGATTTCACGCCGCTGACCGGATCAGACCGACGCGATCGCGCCCTCGGTGTTTCGCACTGTATAAAGCTTGATCCGCGCGGTCGATCAGCTCTGCCGCGATGGCCGAGGCATCAAGTGGGGCGGGGAAGGCGTCGCTGGTTTCAGGCTGTGCGGTACATAGCCCGATGCTGATCGTGGCATGGATAGGCTGCGCGCTGGCGGGGATGGTAAATGGCGTCGTGCGGTAGGCTTCGCACATGCGTTTGGCCATCCGGGTGGCCTCTGCCTCTGTGATGCCCGGGAGGATGAGTAAAAACTCCTCCCCTCCGATGCGGGCGGCAACGTCGAGCGGGCGCAGACATGATTTCAGCCGGCGTGCCGTTTCGACCAACACGGCGTCCCCCGAGGCATGGCCGAAAGCGTCATTCACGCGTTTGAAGTGGTCTATGTCTGCCAGCATCACGGCCAGCGGTATCCCTTTGCGGCGGGTGCGCAGGGCCAGCCGCGCGACCTCTGACAGGGCGTGACGGCGGTTGTAGATCCCTGTCAGCGGGTCAAAAACCGCTTCGCGCAGGCGTGTATCGACATCACGCCGGATCGTGTCACCCTGCTGTTTGCGCGCCAGAAGCCCGGTCAGCCGCAGCGAAAGTTCTTCGATATCAAAGCCATGCTGCATCAGGTCGTCGGCCCCCAGATCCAGCGCATGGGCGGCACCATCGGGGTGGGGGCGGGATTGGAGCACAAGAATACCGCAGTGGCGCGTCGTCGTATTCGCCCGCAGGGTCGAGATCAGGCGCAGTTGCGCCTCGTCGCGCGTTTCGACACCGGTCAGGGGCAGGATGAAGACATCGGGCAGCGCGTTCTGCCGGATACCGGTCAAAGCGTCGCGGATGGTCGTCTGGTTGACTGCCCCCCTCAGACGTTTGCGTAGCTGGGTGACATGCACCTGTGTCTCTGCCTTGTCATGGCTGACGACCTGGAACGTGCCCGGGCGGGTGAAGGTGGCGGCGGTTTCTTCCAGCCCGAGCGGGGGGCACATCGCGTCGCGCATGGCCGTGGGGCTGGCCCCGTGGCCCGCGCGTATCATGCTGCGCACCCGTCCCAGAAACAGCTTGTCGCAGACAGGTTTGACCATCGCTTCCTGTGCGCCATTCGCCAGCAGGTGCAAACACAGTGCCGCGCCACCGCCATCGGCTAAGGCAAAGACAGGTATCCGTGACGTCCGCGGAGACCCCGCGAGCATCGTGCATAGGGCCGTCGCATCCTGCCCGTCCAGATGATGCGCCGTGATGACCAAATCAGGCCCCGACCGGCGCGAGATGTCGACCGCCTGGGCCACGGTGGACGCCTGCCATACCTCGTAGGAGGCGGACGTGAGTTTGGTTTTCAACGCGATGCGGTTGGTCGCAACCGTATCCACAATCAGGACTTTACCGGGCACTTGTCTTCATTCTCCACTCACGTGTAACTGGCTTAAGCGCCCTTTGTTGCCGTGATTGGTTAACAAAGGGTTTCGTTTGGGAAACCGTGATGGAAATTAATATGATGAAGCAAGATGCCGCCGAGACGGTCGCCCTGCAGGCCTTGGCCTGGCTGGCCGCGAACGAAGACCTGATGCCCACCTTTATGGGATCAACGGGCGCATCTGCCGAAGATCTGCGCACGCAGGCCGGTGATCCGGTGTTTCTTGGCGCGGTGCTGGATTTCATCATGATGGATGACGCCTGGGTCACGGCGTTTTGTGATACGGTGAACATCCCTTACGATCGTATCATGCAAGCCCGTCAGTCGCTTCCGGGTGGCGCGCAGATGAATTGGACCTGAAAATGATCAAAGCCTTGCTGTTCGACAAAGACGGAACCCTGTTCGACTTCGCCGCCACATGGGAGGTATGGGCCAATGCCTTCCTGACCCGGATCAGCAAGGGCGACGGAGAGAGAGCGGCTTTGCTGGGGCAGCAGATCGGCTTTGATTACGGCACGCAGAAATTCTCGCCCGACAGCATCGTTATTGCGGGCACGCCGGGGGAGGTCGTCGATGCGCTGGCCCCCCATGTGGTCGAGATGGCGAAGACGGATCTCTTGGACCTGCTGAACCACGAGGCCGAAAACGCCCCTCAGGCAGAGGCGGTGCCGCTGATTGCCTTGCTAGAGGCGTTCAAGGCACGCGGGCTGGTGCTTGGCGTCGCCACCAATGACGCCGAAGCGCCCGCCCGCGCGCATTTGGGCGGTGCGGGGGTGACCGGATATTTTGACTTTATCGCAGGTTTCGATAGCGGCCACGGTGCTAAGCCCACGCCCGGGCAGCTCTTGGCGTTTGCCAAAGCCGTGGGGGTGGACCCGTGTGAAGTCGCGATGATCGGGGACAGCCTGCACGATATGGCGGCGGGCCGTGCGGCGGGTATGGCCTGCGTTGCGGTGCTGACGGGGCTGGCCACACGTCAGGACCTAGAAGGGGCCGCCGATGTGGTGCTGCCCGACATCGGCCATCTGCCGGCGTGGCTGGACGGGCAGAGGCATGACCCGCAGGGCTGACAGCTAGATTGCATTTGAGACAAAACCAAAGCGCATTCCGCCGCGGCGGAGGTTTAGCCTTCGGCCTTTGTTAACTCTCAGCCGCCATCTTCCCCGTGAAACGGCGGAAAGGGGCGCGATGCACGGGCTGATCAACCATACGATCCAACGGTTCGTGCTGGATAGCTTTGGCCACCGTGTCTGGGCGCAGGTCGCCCTGCGCGCCGATCTTTGCGCCGTTATGGGCACGGCGGATTTCGAACCGATGCTCACCTATGACGATGCCATCACGCCGCGGGTTATCAACCGCCTGTCTGCCGTGATGAAACGCGCGATCCCCGATCTTCTGGAAGATCTGGGTGCCTGGCTTGTGTCCAACCCCGACCGCGAAGGCGTGCGGCGCTTGCTGCGCTTTGGCGGCGACGATTTTGAAGAGTTCTTGCATTCTCTCAACGACTTGCCAGAACGTGCCACCCTCGCCGTGGAAGACCTGCAACTGCCCCAGATGGAGGTCGCGCAGCTTGATGACTGGCGCTTTACGCTAACGTGTCGCGGGAAAGTGCAAGGCTTTGGCTATGTGATGATGGGCGTGATGCGGGTGATTGCGGATGATTATGGCACATTGGCCCTGCTTGATTGCAAAGCCGCCCCACCGGAGGGGGAGGTGATTACCGTCACGATTATTGACCGGCACTACGCGCAGGGGCGCAGCTTTGATCTGGGTGCGCGCGGGTGACAGTAGGGGCAGCTTATGAGGCGGCATTAGATGTTCTATGCCCGATGCATGTGATCGTGCAGCCCTGCGGACGTATCCGGCATGTGGGCCCCACCATCCACAAACTGCGCCATCGTGGCACTTGGATCGGGAGCAATTTTTTCGACCAGTTTGTCATGCGCCGACCGAATATGGCCGACAGTATTGCGCAAATTCGCCCAATGGCGGGGCGCAAGCTGCATCTGGCGTTGCACGACCGGCCCGAGCAGATTTTTAAGGGGGTTCTGGTCCCGCTGCCTTGTGGCACCGAACAGATGGAAAGCTCGGAAACCGACTGTCTGATAAACCTGTCATTCGGGATATCGATCCTGAACGGCGTCCGCACCCATCGCCTGAGCAATGCCGATTTCGCGCCGACCGACCTCGCGGTCGAGATGCTTTATCTGATGGAGGCGAAATCGGCGGCGATGGCGGCGTCGCGTGCGCTGAACCAGAAGCTTGAGGTCGCAAAGATCGCGGCGGAGGAACAAGCGTTTACCGATACGCTGACTGGCTTGAAAAACCGGCGCGCGATGGATCACGTGCTGTCCCGGCTTATCGCGGGGAACAAGGGGTTCGCCGTGATGCAGATCGATCTGGATTACTTCAAGGCGGTAAACGACAGTCTGGGTCATGCGGCGGGGGATCACGTGTTGCAAACCGCGGCCCGGATCATGGTGGAGGCAACACGGGACATCGACACCGTCGCCCGCGTCGGCGGTGACGAATTTACCCTGCTGTTGCCTGGGGTTACCGGCAGCGCGCATCTGGCACAGGTCGCCGAACGGATCATCACGCGACTGGAATGGCCGATCGGATTTGATGGCGCGGCGTGCCGGGTCTCCGCCAGCGTCGGCAGCATATGGGTTAAAGCGGGGCAGAACGCCGTGGCCGAAGATGTCCTGTCGGACGCCGATGCGGCGCTTTACCGCTCTAAGCAGGCTGGGCGTGCGCGGCACACGGTGCACGGTGAAACTGTGCCAGACGCCATGCAGAAGGGGAGGGAGAAACCACACGCGCTGCAGTAGATGACGGCGCGCGCTGGGCGTGCTGGCTTTGGTACGCGTCATAAAAGCGGGGCCTGTAGATCTGCGGGCGTTCAATCTGCGCAATGCTTCAAGATTGTGCAGTTTGCCTCAAAACGCGCCGCAGGGGGCTGCGGCGACAGGATTATGGGGGCGCCGCTTTTGGCTGCTCGTCACACCGGCGCGGCTGCGTTAGGGTTTTGGGAAAGAATATTCAGGCAAGGCAGGACATCATGACGGACAGTGCCCGTTCTCTCGGCTCTCGGCTCAGCGCGGTGTTGGCAGAGGTCTATCCCGATCTGGATGCGGACATCCTTTCCAGCATGGTGCTTGATGCCTTCTGGCCCGAGGGGACAACCCGCCGCAAAAGAGGCCGGATTGCCGGCAATACGCTTTGGTCGGAACGTGACGCGCTGCTGATCACCTATGGCAACTCGATCGTAGACGGGGCGCATAAGCCGCTGGATTTGTTGAACGACTTCTTGCACCGCTACCTGCGCGGCACATTGAACAGCGTGCATATCCTGCCGTTCTTCCCCTATACCTCTGACGACGGGTTTGCCGTCTCCGATTTTCGCGCGGTGAACCCGCAGCTTGGGGATTGGCCTGATATCAACCGCATCGCCGCCGATTTCACGCTGATGTCCGATCTGGTGCTGAACCATGTGTCGAGCCAGGGGAACTGGTTCAACGCCTACCGTCAGGGGCAGGCCCCCTATGACAAGTTCTTTTTCGAAGCCTCGCCGCAAGACGATCTGCACGAGGTGGTGCGCCCGCGCACGACGCCGCTGTTGCAAGAGGTAGAAACCTCAAGCGGCCCGCGCCATGTCTGGTGCACCTTCAGCCATGACCAGATCGACCTTGATTTCCGCAACCCCGAGGTGCTGCTTGAGTTTTTGCGGATCATCCGCCTGCATGTGGATAATGGCGTGCAGATCATCCGGCTGGATGCGGTGGCGTTCTTGTGGAAGCAGATCGGCACCCCGTCGATCCACCTGCCGCAAACCCATGCGATTATCCGGCTGATGCGGTTGCTGTGCGACTATGCGCCGGAAAAGATCATCCTGCTGACCGAAACCAATGTGCCCAAGGCTGAAAACCTCAGCTATTTCGGGGCAGGGGACGAGGCACATGCGATCTATAATTTCCCACTGCCGCCGCTGATCTTGCATGCGATGATGTCGGGCAATGGGGCGCATCTGCGGCGCTGGCAACGCACGATGCCGCCGGCTCCCATGGGTTGCGCCTATCTGAACTTTACCGCCAGTCACGACGGCATCGGCATGCGCCCCGCCGAAGGGTTGTTGCCCGAGGATGAAAAACAACAGGTCATTGATACGGTGCTACAGGTTGGCGGGTTGGTGTCGATGCGCAGCCTGCCCGACGGCGGGCAAGGCCCGTACGAGCTGAACACGACCTTTTACGACGCGCTGTCGCGGACCTTTAAGGGCGAGGATGACCATCATCATGCACGGTTCATCTGTTCGCAGACCATCGTCATGTCGCTGGAGGGGATACCCGCCTTCTACATCCACGCCATGCTGGCGACGCCCAATGATCACGCGCAGGTCGAACATCGCGGGATGAGCCGCGCGATCAACCGACACCGATGGGATTATCCGAGCTTGCGCGACCGGCTGGCCGATGCGTCCAGCGCGCAGGCGCGCGTCTTGGGCGATCTGTCGGCGCGGCTAAAGGTGCGGCAGAAACAAAAGGCGTTTCATCCCAACGCGACGCAATTCACCGTGAACCTGCAAGATGACCGCGTGTTCGGCGTGTGGCGGCAAGGTCTGGACCGCAAACAGTCGATCTTTGCGCTGCATAACGTCAGCGACGCCTCTGTCGCGATTTCGGCGGCGGCGCTGAACCTGATCGAGGATCAACCGTGGCAGGACCTGATCAGCGGCGATTTGATTGACGCCAGCGCGGATCACATCACGCTGGCCCCCTATCAATGCTTGTGGATCACAAACCGGTTCTGACCCCGCCGCCCGCGCGGCCCCTAGCTAGGTGTATTCGGCGTCATCCGCTGCGGCGGCCTCGCGCAGATTGGTAAGGAACTCGGGCGCGGCGGCGTGGACGCGGTTCCATGTGGGGATAAAGGGGGTCTCGTGCGGGTTATCGAGAAAGAAGTGTCCCGCCCGCATGATATTCTCGGTAAAAAGCTCGATCGCGCGTTCTTCTTTGTGGCGATCGATGCTCAGCCCGTTCATCTTGGCGTCGTTGTAGTAGGCATCCAGCAGGTCGAGCGCACAGCGGTAATAGGTCGCCTTGAGCGTGCGAAAGACATTGGGCGTGAACACGGTGCCGTCTGCCGCCAGCTTGCGGAAAATCGCCTTGCAGATGTCGGTGGACATGCGGTTCAGCCCCGCATCGGCGTCGGCCTCGCTCAGATCTTGGTGCTTGTGGTCATAGTCGTCGGCGATTTCGACCTGACAGACGGATTTCGGCGCGAGGTTGCGCCATGCCTCTGACAGCACGCCGATCTCCAGCCCCCAGTCGGAGGGGATGCGCAGATCGGGCAGGATATTGGTCCGCATGGCAAATTCGCCCGAGAGCGGATAGCGGAAGGCGCGCAGGTAATCGATATAGTCACGGTCGCCCACGACCTTTTTCAGCGCGATCAGCAGCGGGCTGACCAGCAGCCGCGTGACCCGGCCGTTCAGCTTGTCGCTGCCCACCCGCGCGTAATAGCCTTTGGCGACCTGATAGGGGAAATTCGCATTGGCGACGGGGTAGATCAGCCGCGCCAGCAGGTCGTTGGTATAGGTCACGATATCGCAATCATGGATCGCCATCACCGCACTGTCCTGGCAGGCGATCAGGTAGCCGAGCGAGGACCAGACGTTCTTGCCTTTGCCTTGTTCCGCGGGGGCGAGGCCCATGTCTTTCAGCTGCGCGCCAAGCGCCAGCATCCGCGGGCTGTCGTTCCAGATCACGATGTGGTTCTGGTTGAGACCCTTGAAGAACTCTTTCGCATGGCGGAACTGTGCCTCGTCGGCGCGGTCCAGACCTATGATGATGCGGTGCAGATAGGTGACCTTGGACAGCTCTGCCAGAATGCGGGGCATCGCCTCTGTCTCTAGCTCGGAATAGAGGCAAGGCAGGATCAGCGCCATTTTGCGGGTCTGGGCAAACGTCTCGAGCTCGTAGGTCATTTCGTCCAGCGAGCGGGTGCGCAGATTGTGCAGGGTCGCGATATTTCCGTTTTGATGAAAATCAGCCATGCTTTGTCATTCCTTAGTTCAGGTTAAGCCGCGCGATCAGGTCCAGCACGGCACCGTTCCATCCGGCAGGGCCGGGGAGCGTGGTGCGGATGATCCTGCCGGTATCCTCACCGGGCAGCGGGGGCAGGGGGTCGCGGTGCGGGTTGGCGACAATGACGCCAAAGTCGGCTGCTTGCAGCATTTCTATGTCATTGGGGGCATCGCCAAGCGCCAGCGTATGGCGCGGCGCAAAGGCGTCGGTCAGCGCGGCCATCTGGTCGGCTTTGGTGCGCCCGTAGGAGAGGGTCAGAAACCGTCCCCCTTCGCGGGCATGGATGCCGTGATCGTGCAGGGCGTCGATAAATGCGCCGCGCAACTCGGCGCTGCCCGACCAGATGCCGG
The DNA here is from genome assembly GCF_003352105.1 of Sulfitobacter sp. SK025. NCBI lineage: Bacteria > Pseudomonadati > Pseudomonadota > Alphaproteobacteria > Rhodobacterales > Roseobacteraceae > Sulfitobacter > Sulfitobacter sp. SK025. The sequence continues at coordinate 1,505,467 of NZ_CP025808.1, forward strand.
GTTCGGAAAAGGCCCGCTCTGCCGCGTTGGCGGCGTCATTATGCGACAGGCCGGTGATCTGTGCGATCTGCGCCACCGTCATATCGCCGAACCCGCAAAACGGGTCGCGCAGCTCCGCAGGCAGGCTGTCGAGCGTTTGGCGCAGGCGCACGTAACTGTCCGTTTTGGGCGTGTCGGTGCTGTCGGGCGGTAAAATACCGGCACCGTTTTCGATGATCGAGGGGCAGTGATCCCATGCCAGTTCGGCGCGAATCTCTGCGATCTCGGGCGCGGTTTTCGAGCTCGCCAACACCACTGCGGCCCCGATTTTGCGCAATGTATTCAAGGCCGGGGTGGCCGCATCCCAGCGATAGGAACTATGTGACAGCAACGTGCCATCAAGGTCGGTAAACACCAGCAGGGGTAAAGACATAGCCATAGATCAAGCGTGTGGTGCGGGACCGATTGTTGCAACTGTGCACAGGTGTTCATCGCGCGGTTTGCATTGTTTTTCTAGCTTTTGCCTAAAAAATGTGCAGAAACTGGACTGCGTAGATGCGCACGTATAAATAGAATCACAGGGGCGCTTTCGGGGGGAGGCTCCGGGGTAAAAGATGTCAGGTGACGTCGCGACCAAGGGTTCTGTTTTCACTCTGACAATAATTTTTATTGTTGACGTAAACAAAGTTGCGCGACAGTCTGAGCGCCAAGATACGCCAAAGCGTGCTTCGGGGGATTATTTGTCAACAACTGCGATACAGGCGGCGGCGCTTTCGCCGCCAGAGGGATTAGGCGACCGCATGCGGATGCAGCGTCATCGGATGGCGATGACATTGCAGCAGCTGTCGGCGGCCTCCGGTGTGTCGGTGGGCTATCTGAGCCAGGTGGAACGGGGCAACGCGACACCGACGCTTGGCACGCTGAGCCAGATCGCTGCCGCGCTTGACGTTGATGCGGATTTTTTCGTGCGGACCCCGCGCACGGTCGACAGCCTGACCCGCGGTGCCGCACGGCCCCGTTTCGCGGTGGCAGGATCGTCGATTGAATATGAACAGATCGGTGCCGAACGCGCGGGCCACGAGATGACATCCTATGTGATGAACGTGCCGCCCGGCTATGAATCCGAAACGGTGACCCATGTTGGCGAAGAGATCATCTATATCCTTGAGGGTGAGATCTCGCAGATGGTTGGCGAACGGGAGTATCTGATGACGGCGGGCGACAGCCTGCATTATCTGGGTACAACGCCCCATTGCTGGGCCAACAGGACAGACCGGCAGGCCCGCATCTTATGGGTCGGTCGCATGAAATACGATAAGTCCGGGGAAATCGGACAGAGTGAGGCCGCGCCAGCAGAGAGCTCGCGCGAAATGTTACCCCTCAGGCGTTAACCCTATCGCCCTCATCGGCCCAGAGAGGCCGTGGGGAGATAACACTTTACCAACTAGGAGAGTAAATCGAATGTCTTTCAAGAAAATCATGGCCACGGGCCTGCTGCTGAGCACGCTTGGCGTTGCGGCGCAGGCGCAGTCGCTGGTCTATTGCTCGGAAGGGTCGCCAGAAGGCTTTGACCCGGCCCTGTATACCGCAGGCACGACCTTTGATGCGTCCAGCCACCCGATCTACAACCGCTTGGCGGAATTCAAGGTCGGTACCACCGAAACCGTTCCCGCGCTGGCCGAAAGCTGGGAAGTGTCCGAAGACGGCAAGACCGTGACGTTCAAGCTGCGCAAAGGCGTCAAGTTTCACAGCAACGCCCAGTTCACGCCCACACGCGATTTTAACGCCGATGACGTGATCTTTAGCTTTGATCGTCAGGGCAACGCCGACAACCCCTACAACCAAGTATCGGGTGGCACCTGGGAATACTACGGTGCGATGTCGATGCCTGACCTGATCGAAAGCATCGAAAAGGTTGACGATTACACCGTTCAGTTCAACCTGACCCGCGCCGAAGCGCCGATCATTGCCAACATGGCAATGGACTTTGCCTCGATCGTGTCCAAGGAATATGCCGACGCGATGCTGGAAGCCGGCACGCCGGAAATGCTGAACCAGGCGCCTATCGGTACCGGCCCGTTCACCTTCCAAGCCTACCAGAAAGACGCCGTGATCCGTTACGTGCGCAACGACGAATACTGGGGTGACCCGGCGAAAGTCGAAGCGTTGATCTTTGCGATCACACCGGACGCCTCCGTGCGCTACCAGAAGGTACAAGCGGGCGAATGCCACGTCATGGCCTATCCGAACCCTGCGGACGTGCAGGCGATGAAAGACGCCGAAGATATCGTCGTGATGGAGCAAGAGGGTCTGAACGTGGGCTATCTGGCGTACAACACGCAGATGCCTCCGTTCGACAACGCCAATGTGCGTAAAGCCTTGAACATGGCGATCGACAAGCAAGCGATCATCGACGTGGTGTTCCAGGGCTCCGGCGAAATCGCCAAGAACCCGCTGCCGCCGACAATGTGGTCCTATAACGATGCGATCGAGGACGACAAATACGATCCGGAAGCCGCGAAAGCCGCGCTGGAAGCCGAAGGCGTATCCGACCTGACGCTGAAAATCTGGGCGATGCCGGTCCAGCGTCCCTATAACCCCAATGCCCGCCGTATGGCCGAGCTGATGCAGGAAGACTTCTCGAAGGTCGGTGTCGACGTAGAGATCGTGTCCTACGAATGGGGTGAATACCTTGAGCGTTCCAAAGCGAAAGACCGCGATGGTGCCGTTCTGCTGGGTTGGACCGGTGACAACGGTGACCCCGACAACTTCCTCGCGGTTCTGCTGGGCTGTGACGGCGTAGAGAAATCCAACCGCGCACAATGGTGCAACGAGGAATTCGACGCGCTGGTTCAGGAAGCCAAGGTTCTGCCAACACAAGAAGAGCGTGCGCCGCTGTATGAAAAAGCGCAGGAAATCTTCAAGGACCAAGCCCCTTGGGCCACCATCGCGCATTCGGTTGTTTACATGCCAATGCGCCCCGAAGTTGAAAACTATGTTGTGCACCCGCTGGGTGGCCACATCTTCAACCAGGTTGGCCTGTCGCAATAACAGCGATGACAAAGCAATGGGGACGGTGCATGTCGCGCCGTCCCTTCCTCTATTCTAGGCCCCGGCCACGTTAACGAAAGGCGCAAGCCCCCGTGTCAAAGAACCTCTCTCAACGTCTTGCCGACTATGCCGCTGTGGCCGCCGATCTGGGCGTCGATGCCGTGGCGCTGGTGCCTGGGCCCAATTTCTCGCGCGCTGTCGGCCAAAGCTTCATGAGCCACGAACGCCCCTTTGTTCTGGTGATCCCTGCGGAGAAACCCGCGGCGGTGCTGTTGCCGAACCTTGAACTGGGCAGCTGGGACACGGTCGGCTTTGACGGCGCGGTGTTTGATTGGCGCGACCAGACCGGCTATGCCGATGCTTTTGCCGCGCTGACGCAGCATTTGGGCATCACGTCGCTGGCGGTCGAAGGGCAGGTGATGCGCGTCTTCGTGCACCATGCGTTCAAACAGGCACAGCCCGATCTGACCATCACCGATGCAGAGCGTGAAATCTCTGCCCTGCGGATGATCAAAACCCCCGAGGATATCGCCGCCCTGCGCGAGGCGATCGGCATTTCCGAACGCGCCCTCCAGCGCACGCTGGACAGCGTCAAGCTGGGCCAGAGCGAGAAGCAGATCGAACAGACGCTGGTGCAGGCGCTTTTTGCGGAAGGGGCGGATGACCTGTCCTTTGGTCCCATCGTGGCCGCCGCGGATGGCTCGGCCCGCCCCCATGCCCATGCGCGCGAGGATTACGCGGTCAAGGCGGGCGATGCGCTGCTGCTGGACTTTGGCGCGCGCAAGAACGGCTTTGCCGCCGACATTACCCGCACCGTTTTTCTGGATCACGTCACCGACGAGGGGCGCGATGTCTATGACACCGTGCTGCGCGCCAATATGGCAGGGCTTGCCGTGACCCGCGCGGGGGTGACCGCCCATGACATCGACGATGCCGTGATCTCTGTGCTGGAAGCCTCGCCCTATGGGGACCGCATCCGCACCAAGACCGGCCACGGTCTGGGCCGCGAGGTCCATGAGGCCCCCTATATCATGCGGGGCAACCACATGACTTTACCCGCCGGAACGGTTTACACCAATGAACCCGGCCTCTACGAGATCGGAAATTTCGGCGTGCGCATCGAGGATGACGTGCTGATTACCGACGACGGCTATGAAACGCTGACCAACTTCCCCAAAGAGCTGATGGTGATAAAATGCTGAACTATGTTCTGGGACGACTGCTGACGTTCATCCCGACCTTCATCGGGGTGACGCTGATCTCCTTCGGGTTTATCCGCGCGCTGCCGGGCGACCCCATCCAGGTGATGGCGGGCGAGCGCGGCATCTCTGATGAACGCTATGCCCAACTGGCCAAACAATTCGGCTATGACCAGCCGATCTATGTGCAATTCTGGGACTATCTGACCGGCGTGCTGCAGGGTGATCTGGGCAATAGCTTTGTCACCAAGCGGCCGGTGTTCGACGAATTCTTTACGCTCTTCCCAGCCACGCTTGAGCTGGCGGTCTGCGCGATGATCTTTGCCATCGCGCTTGGCCTTCCGGCGGGGGTGATTGCGGCGGTGAACCGGGGCAAATTCTTTGACCGGGCGCTGATGTCCACGGCGTTGGTGGGCTATTCGATGCCGATCTTCTGGTGGGCGCTGCTGCTGATCATCGTCTTTTCGGGTAACCTGCAATGGACGCCTGTGTCGGGGCGGATTGATCTGCTGTATTATTTCCCCAACCCCACCGGCTTTATGCTGATCGACAGTCTGGCGTCGGGTCAGAAGGGGGCGTTCCTGTCAGCGGTGCGCCATCTGGTTCTGCCAACCATTGTGCTGGGGACAATCCCGCTGGCCGTGATCGCACGCCAGACGCGGTCGGCCATGTTGGAGGTTCTGGGCGAGGATTACATCCGCACCGCCCGCGCCAAGGGCATGTCTCCGGGGCGGATCAACGGCATCCACGCCCTGCGCAACGCGCTGATCCCCGTGATCACCGTGATTGGTCTGTCGGTCGGCACATTGCTGGCCGGTGCGATCCTGACCGAAACCATCTTTAGCTGGCCGGGCATCGGCAAGTGGATGGTCGATAGTATTTTCCGCCGCGATTACCCCGTGGTTCAGGGCGGGCTGCTGCTGATTGCTGTGATGGTGATGGTCGTGAACCTGACCGTCGACATGCTTTACGGCGTCATCAACCCCAAAATCAGAAAGCGATAACATGGACGACGCACTCTCTGCCGAAGCCGCAATGGTCCAGGAACGTCCGGGCCGCTTGCGCGAATTCTGGTTCTACTTCCGCGAAAACCGCGGCGCTGTCATCGGGCTGTGGATCTTTGCGGTCTTTGCCTTTCTGGCCCTGTTCGGTCCGTGGGTCGCCCCCCATGACGCGACAGAGCAATTCCGCGCCGCCACCCTACAGCCCCCCGCGTGGCAAGAGGGCGGCACTTGGACCCATATCCTGGGCACCGATCCGCTGGGGCGCGATATGCTGTCGCGTCTGATTGTAGGCGCGCGTTATTCCTTCTTTGTGGGGGTCGTCGTTGTCTCTATCGCGGCGACCGGCGGGATCATCATCGGGCTGATCGCGGGCTTTGCGCCCAAATGGGTCGATAGCATCATCATGCGTGTCATGGATATTGTGCTGGCGTTCCCGTCCCTGCTGCTGGCGCTGGTGCTGGTGGCGATCCTCGGGCCGTCGCTGACCAACGCGATGATCGCCATCGCGATTGTATTGCAGCCTCACTATGTGCGCCTGACCCGCGCCAGCGTCATGTCAGAACGGCAAAAAGACTACGTGACCTCGGCCCGCGTGGCGGGGGCGGGGATCTTGCGGCTGATGTTTGTCACCGTGCTGCCCAACTGCCTTGCGCCGATCATCGTGCAGGCCGCGCTGTCATTCTCGACCGCGATCCTTGATGCGGCGGCCTTGGGCTTTCTGGGGATGGGGGCGCAGCCGCCCACGCCTGAATGGGGCACGATGCTAGCCGAAGCACGCGAGTTCATCCTGCGCGCCTGGTGGGTCGTGACCTTCCCCGGCGTGGCGATCCTTGTGACCGTGCTGGCGATCAACCTCATGGGTGACGGCCTGCGCGACGCGCTTGATCCGAAACTGAAACGGAGCTGAGCCATGACACTTTTGCGTATCAGAAACCTAAGCGTTGATTTCGCCACGGCCTCGGGCAAGTTCCGGGCGGTGGACGGTGTCGACCAGGACGTGAACGAAAGCGAGATTCTCGCGATTGTGGGGGAAAGCGGGTCGGGTAAATCCGTGTCGATGCTGGCGCTGATGGGGCTGCTGCCCTGGGCCGCCACCGTCACCGCGGACGAGCTGACCTTTGACGGGCACAACCTGCTGACGATGGATGCCAAAGCGCGCCGCAAGATCGTCGGCAATGATCTGGCGATGATCTTTCAGGAGCCGATGTCATCGCTTAACCCCTGTTTCACCGTGGGCTGGCAAATCCGCGAGGCCCTGCGGGTGCATCTTGGCATGGGCCGCCGCGAGCGTCAGAAACGCGCGATCGAGCTGTTTGAACAGGTCGGCATCCCCGATCCCGAAAAGCGCCTGTCGGCCTTCCCGCACCAGATGTCGGGCGGGATGAACCAGCGGGTGATGATCGCGATGGCGATTGCCTGCAAGCCCAAGCTGTTGATCGCCGATGAACCTACCACGGCGCTCGACGTGACAATTCAGGCCCAGATCCTTGATCTGCTCGCGTCCCTACGCGAGGAAACGGGCATGGGGCTGGTGTTGATCACGCACGATATGGGTGTTGTTGCGGAAACCGCCGAACGGGTCAGCGTGCAATATGCCGGCCAGAAGATCGAAGAGCAGCCGGTGATCCCGCTGTTTGACGCGCCGCACCACCCCTATACCTCGGCGCTGCTGGATGCGCTGCCAGAACGGGCGACGGAAAAGCGGCTACCGACCATCCCGGGCGTGGTGCCGGGGCAATTCGACCGCCCCGCGGGATGCCTGTTTTCGCCACGCTGCAAATTCGCCAACGCCAAATGCAAGTCCGAAGCGCCGCCCGCCTTGGGCGCTGATCTGGGCTATGCGCGTTGTTTCTACCCCTTGAACACAGACGAAAGGGTCGCATCATGACCGCACCTGTGATGACTGCAACGGCGCTAGAGCGTCACTATGAAGTCGGCGGCGGGCTGTTTCGCAAGCCGCGTACGCTCAAGGCCGTCGGCGGGCTTGATTTCGCGCTCTATCCCGGCAAAACGCTGGCCGTCGTCGGCGAAAGCGGCTGCGGGAAATCGACCTTGGCGCGGATGGTCACGATGATCGAAGACCCGACCGCCGGATCGCTGACGCTGGATGGCAAACCCGTGGTCCGCGAAGACTGGGCATCGCTGCGCAAATCGGTGCAGATCGTGTTCCAAGACCCCTATGGCTCGCTCAACCCGCGCCAGCGGATCGGCGCGATCCTCGAGGAACCTCTCAAGATCAACCGCCCCGACATGAGCAGCAAGGAGCGTACCGCCAAAGCGCGCGAGATGCTCGGGCTGGTGGGCTTGCGGCCTGAACATTTTGACCGCTATCCGCATATGTTTTCCGGCGGTCAACGCCAGCGGATCGCGATTGCGCGTGCGTTGATGCTGGACCCCAAGGTGCTGGTGCTGGACGAGCCTGTGTCCGCGCTGGACCTGTCGATCCAGAGCTCGGTGCTGAACCTGTTGGTCGATTTGCAGGAACGTCTGCAACTGGCCTATCTGTTCATCTCCCATGACCTGAGCGTTGTGCGTCACGTGGCGGATGAGGTGATCGTGATGTATCTGGGGCGCGCGGTCGAACGCGGCAGCCGCGATGATGTCTTCGGTGCGCCGTTCCACCCCTATGCCAAGGCGCTGCTGTCGGCCACGCCCCAAGCGGACCCACGCGGCGCGAAAGAGCGGATCAAGCTGCAAGGCGAACTGCCATCGCCACTGGCGATCCCCGATGGCTGCCCCTTTGCGCCACGGTGCTGGAAAGTGCGCGACAAATGCCGCGCCCTGCGGCCCGAACTGCCGCAGGGGCATCATGCCGCGGCGTGTTTCTTTCCTGAAAACGGTGGCACCCCGGCCTAGGGCCGGGGGCGTCGTCGCTTATCGCGCGCGGCTCAGATCAACTGGCGCTTGCGTCGGCGCAAAGTTGCAGCCCGGCGCGCACATGGTCGCGGCGCGAGACGTGGCTGGCCGTCAGACCCTGGGCGGCAAGCCCGCGTGCATAAAGCGGGGCGAGCGGACTGTCGGACAGAATGACCACCTCGCGGCCCAGCCAATAGGCGCGGGCACCGGCCAGCTCTAGCCCGATCAGCAAACCCATCAACCGTGACCAGCCAGCGTCCGTCGTGGGGCCGTCGATTGTGGCTTGCGCCGAAATCTCGGCCAGCGCGGTGGCAAAGATTTGCGGGCGAGCCATGACATCATTCACGGCGGTATCGAAAGCATCCTCATCCAAGGCACCACCGACAACCGCCTTTGACAGCGGGGCTGTCGCGGACAACTGTGCGGCCATCATGGGGGTGAGAAAACTTTGAAAACTGACGACCTCGCGGGCGCTGATGTGGGCCCATGTGGACTGCGCATCAAGGCAACAGATCACCCCGTCAAACTCGGGCGCTGCCTGAAGGTAGCCCGCAATCGCCGTCTCGGCCCCTTGCATGATCTGGGGTGGGCTGGCCTGTTTCAGGCCGGGCACCGCGCGCAGTTCCAGCCGCGGGTCATCAACCTCTAGGGCAAGCACCCCGCCCAAGGGCTCTGCCGGAACGGGGCGCAGGCTGCTGGCGGGCAGGGCGGGCAGCCCCGCGACGATCACCGGCAGGCGTTGATGGTCCGACAGATAGGGCGACAGCAAATCCGTCAGGGCCGCGACAAAGCCGTCTTCCGCAGGCAAAGCAGCGACCGGCCCGTCGGCCTGCGCCAGCACATCGCCGCGTGGATCATGCACCCACAGATGCATATGCCCATCCGCGACATCGACCCCGATCCACGCGGGGCTTGCAGCGCTCACGCGCGGGGGCCTGTGAAGAGGGGAATGGTGAAATAGGGGGTGCCGATCATGGGGTGTCTCCTTGCCTGAGCCGCGTCTTGTCGCGCGGTCGTGTAGAAATCGGGTTGCATCAAAGCGCGCAATCGCGCTCTATTACGCGATCAACAATAAACATAACGGGAGTTCCTCTGCCATGAAAGTTCTTGCAGCAACCACCGCCCTTACCCTGTCCCTTGCCAGCAGCCTTGCTGCCGCAAGCTGTGACGAGATCACCTTTTCCGACGTAGGTTGGACCGACATCACCGCGACCACTGCCGCGACCACCGTTGTGCTGGACGCCTTGGGCTATGAAACAGACGTGAAAATCCTTTCCGTTCCAGTGACCTACACGTCGATGGCCGCAGGCGACGTGGATGTGTTTCTTGGCAACTGGATGCCCACGATGGAGGCGGACATCGCCCCCTACCGCGAGGATGGCAGCGTTGACACAGTGCGCGCGAACCTGACTGGCGCGAAATACACGCTGGCCGTGAACAAAGCCGCCGCTGATATGGGGATCAAGAATTTTGCCGATATCGCTGCCAATGCAGACGCGCTGGACGGTCAGATCTATGGCATCGAGCCGGGCAATGACGGCAACCGCCTGATCCAGTCGATGATCGACGACAACGCCTTTGATCTGGCCGAGTTCGAGGTCAAGGAATCCTCGGAGCAGGGGATGCTGGCACAGGTCAAACGCCTGTCCGCCAAGGGCGAGCCTATCGTCTTCCTTGGTTGGGAACCGCACCCGATGAACGCGAACTTTGATCTTACCTATCTGGAAGGCGGGGACGATTTCTTTGGCCCCGATCTGGGCGGTGCGACCGTGCACACAAACACCCGCGCCGGTTTTGTCGAGGAATGCCCTAACGTGGGCAAGCTGCTGACCAATCTGGAATTCACCCTCGCCATGGAGAACGAGATCATGGGGGCCATTCTGGATGACGGCGAAGAGCCCCGCGATGCGGCGACAGCCTGGATCAAGGCGAACCCTGATGTGCTCGACACATGGCTGGACGGCGTGACCACCGTGGACGGTGGCGACGCGATGGCGGCCGCCAAGACCATCGTCGAGTAATCTACCCTTAGGATGTGAAAAGGGCCTGCCATCGGGCGGGCCCTTTTTGCCATCATTGCATGATACCAGCCTCCGGAGGTTCCCATGAACTGGCTCACCGATAACAAGATCCCGATTGATGACGCCGCAGAGGCGGTTTTTGATTGGCTGCTGATCAACGCGGGGTGGCTGTTCGACGGGCTGGCCGTCGCGATGGAGTGGTTGATTGACGCGATCCTCTGGGTGCTGCAAACGCCACATCCGCTGATCGTTATCGCTGTCTTTGGCGCGTTGACCTGGGCGATCCAGCGCAACTGGAAAACCCCGCTGCTGATCGTGTTGGGGTTCCTGTTCATCCTCAATCAGGATTACTGGGAAGAAACCACCGAAAGCCTGACGCTGGTGCTGTCGGCCTGTGTGGTCTGCATGGGCGTCGGCGTTCCCATCGGCATCGCCGCGGCGCATCGACCGCGCATGTACCGCTATATGGCACCGGTGCTGGACCTGATGCAGACGCTGCCCACCTTCGTCTATCTTATTCCCGCGATTGTCTTTTTCGGCATCGGCATGGTGCCGGGGCTGATCGCGACGGTGATCTTTGTCCTGCCTGCGCCGATCCGGTTGACGCAGCTTGGTATCGCCTCCACCCCCAAGGCGCTGCTTGAGGCCGCGCAGGCCTTTGGGGCGAAGCCCAGCCAGACCCTGTGGAAGATCGAACTGCCCTATGCGCTGCCGCAGATCATGACCGGTCTGAACCAGACGATCATGCTTTCGTTGTCGATGGTGGTGATCGCGGCCCTCGTGGGGGCGGATGGCCTTGGCGTGCCGGTGGTGCGCGCGCTTAATCAGGTGAACACGGGGCTTGGCTTTGAATCGGGGCTGATCATCGTCGTGGTCGCCATCATGCTGGACCGGATGCTACGGGTGACACGTAAATGAGCGATCAAATGACCAACCCCGCAAACGCCGTCGAATTCGACAATGTATCCATCGTCTTTGGCCCGAAACCGGCCAAGGCGCTGCCCTTGATGGACGCCGGACAAGACCGTGCCGAGATCGAGGCCGAGACAGGGCAGATCCTCGGGGTGCATAACTGCACGCTTGACGTCAAACAGGGCGAGATCCTTGTGCTGATGGGCTTGTCCGGCTCTGGCAAATCCACCTTGCTGCGCGCGGTCAACGGGTTGAACCCGTTGGTGCGTGGATCGGTGCGGGTGCATGATGGCGACTGGAGCTGCGATGTCACTGCCAGCTCTGCCGCGGATCTGCGCCGCGTGCGCCGCGAATGTGTGTCGATGGTGTTCCAGCAGTTCGGACTGCTGCCGTGGCGCACGGTGCGCGATAACGTGGCGCTTGGGCTGGAACTGGCCGATGTTCCCAAACGCGAACGGCTTGAACGGGCAGAGGCGCAGCTTAGGCTTGTCGGGCTGGCCGATTGGGCCGACCGCAAGGTCAGCGAGCTGTCGGGCGGGATGCAGCAACGGGTGGGGCTGGCCCGCGCCTTTGCCACCGAAGCCCCGATCCTGCTGATGGACGAGCCTTTCTCAGCCCTTGATCCGCTGATCCGCACCCGCCTGCAGGACGAGCTGCTTGATCTGCAGCGCGAGCTGAAACGCACGATCATCTTCGTCAGCCACGATCTGGACGAAGCCTTCAAACTGGGCGGGCGTATCGCGATTATGGAGGGCGGGCGCATTGTGCAGTGCGGCACCCCGCGCGAGATTTTTTCGAACCCCGCGTCGGACTATGTGGCGGAGTTCGTGGCCAATATGAACCCGCTTGGCGTGCTGACTGCCCGTGATGTGATGGGCCCACCCTCCGCGAAGTCAGACGGGGCCGTCGCCGCCGAGACGCCGGTGGCCGAGCTGATTGGCAAGATCGGCGATGATGCGCAGGCGATCCCCGTGGTCGAGGACGGAGAGACGATCGGCACCGTGACCGCAGGCAGTATCGTATCGCGCTTGCAGTCCGAATGATGCTTTGACCTCAGGCGCTTGGCGGGTCATCACTACGCCACAGGACCGCGCAGCGCAGGGGATGAGAGGATGACGGATCAGGGAAGCTCGGGCCGCCAGAGCAATGCGCTTGGCGTGGCGGGCGTGCTTTTTGCGGGCACCGTCTGGGGCACCACCGGCACCGCCGCGACCTTTGCCCCTGACGTGAGTGCTGCGGCGATCGGTGCCGCGGCGATGGGGATCGGCGGCATCGGGCAGGCGCTGCTGGCGCTGCGGGGCATCGCCCATGCGCGTGCGCAACTTTGGCAGCAGCGTGGGTTGCTGCTGCTGGGGGCCTTGGCGGTGATGATCTATCCGCTGGCGTTCTATGGCTCCATGCGGTTGGCGGGGGTGACCATCGGGACCGTCGTCACCATCGGCACCGCGCCCCTGTTTGCCGCGCTGATCGAATATGTAATGGAGCGATCTTTGCTGACCCTTCGGTGGAGCCTTGGCGCGCTGGCGGGCGTGGCGGGCATGGTGCTGATCTGTCTGGCCGAGGGCGGGCATGGGGCCGTGGGGGGCACCAATGTGCCGCTTGGGGTCGTGCTGGGTCTGCTTGGCGGGTTTACCTATGCGCTTTATAGCTGGACGGCGCGCGCGATGATGCTGCGCGGCCTGCGGTCTTCGGTGGCCATGGGTGCCACCTTTGGACTGGGCGGGCTGATGCTGATGCCTGTGCTGTTGGCGACCGGCGGCCCGCTGCTGGCCTCGTGGGGGAACGCGGCGGTCGGGCTTTATATGGCGTTTGTGCCGATGTTTCTGGGCTATATCTGTTTCGGCTACGGGCTGTCGCGGGTGCGGGCGAGTACCGCCACGACCCTGACGCTGATCGAGCCGGTGGTCGCAGCACTGCTGGCCGTGGTCGTGGTGGGCGAACGCTTGCCCCCCCTTGGCTGGGCGGGCGTGGGGCTGGTCGTGCTTTGCCTGCTGGTGCTGACCGTGCCCACGGGGCGGGGCGCACAGCCAGTGGCTCCGATCCCGCCCAAGTAGTATCGGATTCGACTGACGCAGCGACATGGGTAAAATTCTTGCGCTTTTGCTACCTACATCGCGGCGTTTTAGTCTAGAAGCATCGCCAAGCCGCCCCATGCCCCGCCATGGCCCCGATAGATTGCAATGACGACCTTACCAAAAAGGACCGCCACAGATGAGCGCCACTGCCCGCAAGACCGCCCCCATGCCGACGGATATTCTGGCCCGCAAAGGGGGAGCTCCGCTGGTGAGCCTGACCGCCTATACCACGCCGATGGCGCAAGTGATGGATGGCATCTGCGATTTCGTGCTTGTGGGCGATTCAGTGGGGATGGTGCTGCACGGGCTGCCCTCGACGCTTGAGGTCACGATGGAGATGATGATCCTGCACGGTCAAGCGGTGCGGCGCGGGCTGACACAGTCGATGTTGGTGATCGATATGCCCTTTGGCAGCTACGAGCAAAGCCCTGCACAAGCCTTTGAGAACGCGGCACGTTTGATGCGTGAAACCGGTGCCGGTGCGGTCAAGCTTGAAGGGGGGGAGGTGATGGAAGACACCATCGCCTTCCTGACCAAACGCGGCATTCCGGTGATGGCGCATATCGGCCTGACGCCGCAGTCGATCCACACGCTTGGCGGGTACAAGGTGCAGGGGCGCGGTGCGGCGGCCACGCAGCTTATGGCCGATGCGCAGGCGGTGACGCGGGCAGGGGCCTTTGCCGTGGTGCTTGAGAAAGTGCCGCAGGCTTTGGCGGACCAGATCACTGAAACGGTCGCCATTCCCACCATCGGCATCGGCGCGTCAGCGCAATGCGACGGGCAAATTCTGGTGGTCGATGACATGCTGGGGCTGTTCACCGCCTTCAAGGCGAAATTCGTAAAACGCTATGCCCATCTGGGCGATGATGCAAAGGCCGCGGTGCAGGCCTATGCCGACGAGGTCACGGCGCGATCCTTCCCCGGACCCGAGCATGTATTTTCTGACGAGGTTTCCAAAACATGACACCCGAAATTATCCGCACGCTGGTTGAACTGCGCAGCAAGGTCGCCGGATGGAAAGCCGCGGGCGAAAGCGTCGCCGTGGTGCCGACGATGGGCGCGCTGCATCAGGGGCACCTGAGCCTCGTGCGGGCCGCAAAAGAGGCGTGCGACCGTGTGATCGTGACGATCTTCATCAACCCCAAGCAATTCAACAACCCTGAGGACTACAAGAACTACCCCCGCACCGAGGAAGAGGACGCGCGCAAGCTGATCGCGCTGAAGGCGGATGTCGTCTATGTGCCAGATGGGGAACAGATGTACCCCAACGGTTTCGCGACAACTGTGTCGGTCGAAGGCATCACCCAAGGGCTGTGCGGGGCGCATCGGGCAGGGCATTTCGACGGGGTTGCAACCATCGTGACCAAGCTCTTTACCCAGACCCAGGCGGACAAGGCGTTCTTTGGCGAAAAGGATTATCAGCAGCTTCAGGTAGTGACCCGTCTGGCGCGGGATCTGGACCTGCCGATAGAGGTGATCGGCTGCCCCACCATCCGCGAGGAGGACGGTCTGGCCATGTCCTCGCGCAACCTGCTGCTGTCGGATCGCGCCCGCACCTGGGCCCCCGAACTTCACCGCGCGATGGAGGAGATGTCAGAGGGGCTGCTTGCTGGTGGCGATCTCGAAACGATCCGCGCGGCGGCAGTGTCGCGGGTGGAACGTGCGGGCTTTACGCAGGTAGAATACCTTGACCTGCGATCTGCTGACCAGTTGGAGCTGATGACCACGCCCGACCGCCCCGCACGTCTGTTGGCCGCCGCGTGGCTGGCCGGTGTGCGGCTGATCGACAATATCGCCGTCGGTTAAATCTTCATCGGTTAGACAAAGAAAAGCGGGGCCCGTGAAGGCCCCGCTGATCGTCTCGCTTGGAATGTATCGGCGTTACTTGCCGCCGATGCTGAGGGCAGAAGCCATGCCGGGGGCTTTGGATTCCCCGCCCAGCTTCTCGCGCACACCGGCCTCGATCTTGTCGCCGGTGTCTTTGTCGATGTTGCGCCAGTATTCAAAGGCACGGACCAGCACCTTTTCGCTGACACCGTCGCACAGGTGCCCCACCACGTTCGACACCAAACGTTCGCGGGCATCGGCGTCCATCACCTCGCGGACAAGCTTGCCGGCCTGGCTCCAATCATCGTCATCGGGGCGCAGGGTATAGGCCTGACGTACCATGTCGCCATCGGAATACCACAGGCCCGCTTCATGCTGATGCGGCTGCGCAGAGGGCCCACCGTAGGAGTTGGGCGCATATACCGGATCAGACACATTTTCAGTCCGGCCCGCCCCGTCTTTCGAATAACTATGGGTGGGCGAGACAGGTTTGTTGACCGGAATCTGCTTGTAGTTCACACCCAGCCGCGCGCGGTGCGCGTCCGCGTAGGAAAAGCCCCGTGCCAACAGCATCTTGTCTGGCGACAGACCCACGCCCGGCACCATATTGTTCGGCTCGAACGCGGCCTGTTCGATCTCTGTATGGAAATCGGTAGGGTTGCGGTTCAGGGTCAGCTTGCCGACCTCGATCAGCGGGTAGTCCTCGTGCGGCCAGACCTTGGTCAGATCAAACGGGTTGATGCGATAGGTCTTGGCATCCTCGTAAGGCATGATCTGCCACTTGAGCGTCCAGCTGGGGTGGTTCCCGTCGCGGATGTTGTTGAACAGATCGGCGCGGTGGTAATCGCCGTTGGTCCCCGCCAGCTTGTCGGCTTCGTCCTGGCTAAGGTAGGCATTGCCGTCGCCCTGATCGGTGTGGAAGTGGAACTTGACCCAGAATTTTTCGCCCTCGGCATTGACCAGCGAATATGTGTGGCTGGAGTAGCCGTTCATCTCGCGCCAGTTTTTCGGAATGCCGCGGTCGCCCATAAGATAGGTCACCTGATGTGCGCTTTCGGGCGAGAGCGTCCAGAAGTCCCACTGCATATCGTGGTCGCGCATGTTGTTATCCGCACGGCGTTTCTGGCTGCGGATGAACTGCTGGAACTTGATCGGATCGCGGACAAAGAAGATCGGGGTGTTGTTGCCGACCATGTCAAAGATGCCTTCGTCGGTGTACATCTTGACCGAGAAGCCGCGCGGGTCGCGCCATGTATCGGGGCTGCCGCGTTCGCCTGCCACGGTTGAAAACCGCATCACCACATCGCATTTCGCGCCGGGCTGGAAGATATTCGCCATCGTGTATTTCGACACGTCTTGCGTCGTCTCGAAGGTGCCAAATGCGCCCGAGCCTTTGGCGTGGGGCTGGCGCTCTGGAATACGTTCACGGTTAAAATTCGCCATCTGTTCAAGCAGATAGTGGTCATTCAACACGATCGGGCCATCGGGGCCTACGGTCAGCGAATGTTCATCGCTTTGAACGCGAATGCCGGCGTCTGTGGTTGTGGGAGGGGTTTGCTTCTTGTCGGTCATCTGTAGCTACTCCTTCAGGGTCCACAGGCAAAACCTGTAGCGTGACGGATGGTTCCCGTCCAAATGCGTAAGGAGTTGGATAGAGCTGTGGCCGCCTGGCGCGCTTAGTGGGTCGCCGTGTGAAAGCGGATCACCTGCGCGTTATCCGCCGGATCGACAAGGAAATGCCCGCAGACGCCAAAGACCTCGCGCAGGAGGGTTTCGGTCATGATCTCGGAGGGGGTGCCAATGGCGCGCAGCTTGCCATCTTGCAAGACGCAGATCCGGTCGCAGAGCGTGGCTTGGTTCAGGTCATGCAGGGCGATGATCGCCGTTGTCGGCAAGCGCTGGATCAGATCAAGGATCGACAGCTGGTGGCGGATATCCAGATGGTTTGTCGGCTCGTCCAGCAGCAGCACTTGCGGCCTTTGGGCCAGTGCACGGGCGATATGAACGCGCTGTTGTTCACCGCCCGACAGCGTATGCCAGTGGCGGTCGCCAAAGCCCGACAGATCCACATCCGCCAGCGCCTGCGTGACGATGGCGTCGTCCCCTGCGCTCCACCCGCGCAGGGCGGACAACCACGGGGTGCGGCCCAGTTCAACGGCATGGCGCACGGTGATGCGATCTGCGGTATCGGCGTGTTGTTCGACCAGGGCCAGCCGCTGTGCAATGTCGCGCTGGCGCATCTTTGCCAGCGGTGCGCCGTCCAGCTCGACCCGCCCGCGCGAGGGTTTCTGAATACCGGCAAGCATATGAAGCAACGTGGATTTGCCGGACCCGTTCGGCCCGATCAGCCCCAGCTTTTCGCCCGGCCGCAAGGACAGGGACACATCGTTGACAATGGCGCGGTTGCGCACCCGCCAGCCCAGTTCGTGACAGGACAGAATCATGGCGACGTCCTTTTGCCAATCAGGATCAGTGCAAAGACAGGCGCGCCGACCAAAGCGGTCACCACGCCGATGGGCAGCACCTGGCCCGGTACAATCACCCGCGAAATCACATCGGCAAAGACCAGAAACACCGCCCCCGCCAGTGCGGAAGCAGGCACGAGGATCGCATGACGATGCCCCACGACGATGCGCATGGCATGGGGGATCACCAGCCCGACAAAGCCGATCGCACCCACCACCGAGACCATTACCGCCGTGACCAGCGCCGCCGTGCCGATCAGCAGCAGTTGCACGCGGCGCACCGGAATGCCCAAGGACGCGGCGCTGTCGCTGCCGAAGGTAAAGGCATCCAGCGCGCGGGCGTGCCACAGACAGGCCAGCAGACCGATCATCGCCGCGGGTAGGGCGCTTAGTACATCGGGCCAGCGCACGCCCGACATATTCCCCAAAAGCCAGAACATGATGGCACGGGCCTGTTCGGCATTGGCCGATTTCGTGATCATCAGCGCGGTCAGGGCGTTGAACATCTGGCTGCCCGCAATACCGGCCAGCACGATCACGCCCGCGGCCCGCAGGCCCACACCGCCCCCCGCCGCCTGCGCCAGCAAGGCGACAAAGGCAAAGGCCACCAGCGCCCCGCTGAACGCACCGATAGACAGCGAAATGGCACCACCCCCCAGCCCGAGGATGGTTACCGCAACAGCGCCTGTGGACGCCCCCGCAGAGATGCCCAGCAGATAGGGATCCGCCAGCGCATTGCGCAGCAGTGCCTGCAACACGACGCCCGACAGCGCCAGACCGGCACCACAGCACATCGCCACCACGGCCCGCGCCATGCGGTAGTTCCACACGATGCCTTCGTCAATTTTGTCGACCGCATAGCCCGCGTTCAGCGCCTTGTTGGCCAGCACCTTCAGCACCACCAGCGGCGGGATAGAGACCTCGCCGATGGCCGCACCAAACAGCAGTGCGGCCAACAGCACGGGCGGGATAATCACCCACCAGTGCCACTGCGGCCTGCGCGTCACAGAGCGGTCGATTGCGGTCATTCGGCCAGATCGAAACCGGACAGCGCGTCAGCCATCGTTTCCAGCGCATAGATCGCACGCACGGTCGGGTCCATCGCATGGGCGTCCATCGTGATGATGCGGCCCTCTTTCACCGCGGTCATCTCGCGGGCGACGGGGTCGTTCATCAGGAAGGCGCGCTTTTTCTCGATGTCATCCGCGGGGAAGCGGCGGCGGTCCATTTTGGCAAGCACGATGAACGTCGGGTCGGACTTCGCCAGAGTCTCCCAGCCGACCAGCGGCCATTCCTCGGCCGAGGTCACGACGTTTTCGACGCCAAGCTTGTCCATCATATAGGCGGGCACACCCTGTTGACCTGCGACATAAGGGTCCGCCGCCATCTCGGACGACGAGAACCAGAACAGCGCCGAGGTGCCTTGGGGCAGGTTCAGCGATTTGGCTTTCTCGACCGCCTTTGCCTCGCGCGATTGCAGGTCTGCCAGCAGCGTGGCACCGGCGTCTTGCGCGTTGTAGATCAGGGCGAGCTCTTCGATGCTGGTATACAGCTGCTGGGTCGTGAACAGTTCGGATCGCGTGCCGTCCGCGCCGACAGAGTTATCCTTGGCCGCGCAATCGGTGGGCATCACATAGGTCGGCACGCCCACCTCGTGAAAGCTGTCGCGGGTGCCGACCATACCTTCGGGGCCGACGTGCCATTCATACATCACGGTGACCAGATCGGGGCGTTTGCCCAACACGCTTTCAAAGCTGGGGTCGTTGTCCGCCAGCCGTTCAATCGCATCGTTTGTCTCTTTGAACTCTGGCAAAACGGGGCTGAACCAGACAGAGGTTCCCGCGATCCGGTCCTGCTGGCCCAGCAGATACAGGATCTCTGTCGTGGATTGCCCGATGGTGACGGTGGTCTGGGGTGCCGCGTCAAAGCTGAGCGTATGGCCGCAGTTGTCGATGGTCAGCGGATAGTCTGTCTCTGCGCCAAGCGCGGTGCTGCCTGCAAGGCTCGCAATCAGGGTCAGGCTGGAAAAAAATGGTTTCATATCAAGGGCTCCGGTTGGTCCGATGCCGGGGTCTTTGAATAGAAAGAGAAGGGGCCAGCCAAACGGCGCGCGGGCGCATTTTGGTCTGCGCTTGTGGTAAGATCCGGTCCCATCATCATCCTCTCCCGAGCAACCCCGCCCGGTGTTTCAGGTTCAGTGTCGGCAGGTCTCCTGACTGACGGATCGCGGCTGTCCCCGCCTTCCCGGACCTTTAGGCCCAGTGGCATGATGGAGGTAGCTCACCGTCTACAGTTGCGGGGGCAGTTCCGGTTCATCCACAGCAAAGCGCGGATGGCGAATTCCCTATTATTTCCCGAAGGAAACCGACCCGGTTTCGATGACAGTTGTCCGCCCACCCGTCAAGTTGCGTTTTTGCGGTCGTCATCGCGTGACAAAGGCAAATAACGCAGGCCACGGTTCCGCAGAACGGGCGAGAGGCAAATAACAAACGGATGGAAAACCAAGTGGCAGCCCGTAGGGGAGTCGAACCCCTCTTTTCAGGTTGAAAACCTGACGTCCTAACCGATAGACGAACGGGCCACTTAACTTGTGAGCGCTTCTTTAGGCAAAGCCATCGGCGGGCGCAAGTGTAAGCCGCATGAGAAAGCGGGGAAATACGGCAAAAAAATCACAGATTTTAATGCCGTATTCCAAGGGGCGTATGGCGAGAGGGGATCGCCGTGTGAAACGCGCGCCGCGCTCGGGATGCGGGCGCGCGTTTCCCTTAGGTTTCCCAGTGAAAACCCGTCGCTTTTTCGGAGACGGTCCAGAGTTTCTCCATCACGGGTTTGTCGTAGGCATGGGGGTTCAGCGTGCCTTTGCCAACGGGCCCTCCGGTTTGCAGCCATCCGGTCGGGCCATAAAGCGCGCGCTGCGCCAACCCGTCTTCGGTCGCGCACATGACCTCGGGATACGCGCCTTTTTCGGCGGATTGCACCATTGGCGTCTTGCTCATCATCCACCAGGTGACCCGTGTGAAAAGCCCGCCGCTTGTGCTGATCAGCGAGGTCGCCGACGCGCCGGGGTGGCAGACGTATACCTCAACGCGACTGTCGGTCGCTTTCAGCCGGTCCTGAAGCTCATAGGCAAACATCATCTGCGCCAGCTTGCTTTGGCTGTAGACCGCGTTGGCGCTATAGTTCTTGTCCCAGTTCATGTCGTCGAACTGGATCGTCTTGATCCCCATGTTGTACCCGAGGCTGGACACCACGACGATCCGGCCCGCGCTTTCCTGAATGCGATCAAACAGCATCCCGCACAGCAGGAAGTGTCCGTAGTGGTTGGTGCCAAGCTGGCTTTCGAACCCGTCAACGGTCAGTTGCTGTGTTGGCACCTGCGCGATGGCAGCGTTGCAGATCAGCGCGTCAATCCGGGGAACGGTGCTTTGCACCTCTTCAGCCGCGGCGCGCACGCTGGCCAGATCAGACAGGTCCATTCGCACAAAGCTCACCTCGGCGTTGGGACCGAAGGCGTCCTTGAGCGTTTTGACCGCGGCGAGGGACTTGTCGGCGTTGCGGTTCAGCATGACGACTTTTGCCCCCTTGGACAGCAGGATGCGCGTGGCCTGAAAGCCCGCACCGGCCGTCGTGCCGGTGATGAGATATGTTTTCCCCTTGAGCGATCCAAGGCGATCAGGTGTCCAGCCTTTGGGTCCGAAAGTCGTGTCCTTCATCGTCATGTTCCTTTTCGATGTCAGCGCGGCAGCGATGCGCGCTGTGTTTGATGTTGAAGGGTAAATAGCTCTCGGTTGGCTCTCAAAACAGGCGAGATCGTCGCGAATACTTGCCTGATTGTATCACGCGCTTGCGAAAGGCGGATGTGACGCAGTAGATTGCGCTCATGAGCAAAGACCAGATCAGACAGCTAATTCAGAACAACGCGACCCAAGAGGGGCTGACGGGAACCGGCATTGACGGGGTGCGCCTGTTTCGGGCCACGCAGGCGATTCCTTGCGTGCCGGCGGTCTATGAACCCAGCGTTATTGCTATCGTCAGCGGGGCGAAAGAGGCCGTGCTGGACGGGCACAGGTACATCTATGACGACAGCCGATATATGTGCTGCCCGATGTCGATGCCGGTGAAGGCCGGCACGCCGACCGCCTCTGCCGAAAGCCCGCTCTACGGGGCTATCATTTCGCTCGATAAGCGGATGATGACAGAACTGTCGATGGAGATGGAAAATACCGGCAATGTGATTCCCGAGGTCAAAGGCGGTTTGCGCGCGCAGGGGATCAGGCTGGCCGCTTGGGATGATGCCTTTGCCGACGCGCTGCTGCGTTTGCTGCAATTGGGTGGCAATCCGGCGGATACGGCGATCCTTGGCGAGGCACGGCTGCGCGAGCTTTACTACGCGATCCTGAAGGGGGAGGCAGGGCGCTTTGCCAGACAGGCCTTCGGGGCGGGCAATGCGATTGCACGGTCGATCGCGCATGTATCCTCTCACCTGGACGCGCCGATCTCTATCGATGATATGGCGTCCCGCGCCGGGATGAGCCGCGCCGCCTTTCACCGTAAGTTCAAGCAGGTGACGACGATGGCCCCGATCCAGTTTGTCAAATCCATGCGGCTCAACAATGCGGCGATGAAGATCGCAGGCGGCATGTCGGTGAACGAGGCTGCGGTCGACGTGGGATATGTCAGCCCGTCGCAATTCAGTCGCGAATTCAGGCGGATGTACGGGCAATCACCGCGCCAATGGGGGGATGCCCAGCAGTTTCCGGTTGAAATGGGCCAATAAGGGGCTGCCAGCGCCTGTGCGTTGGCAGCTCCTTTGCACAAGTCTGGTGGTATGATCAGACGTCTACAACCACCTTGCCGATGGCCTGCCCGCTGGTCAGGCGGTCATAGGCCCCGCCCACCGTATCGAGGTCGAATCTCTGGTCATCAAGCAAGGGCTTGAGCGCCCCTGCGTCCACAAACTCTGCCAGTTTGGTCAGGATCTCCTCGTGCTTTTCACGGCCTTGGTTGGCAAGCATTGGAAGCAGCATAAAGATGATATGCAGCGACAGCCCTTTGAAGTGCGCAGGGGACAGGCCGATTTCCAGCAGCCCAAAGGTCGACGCGATATGGGCGTTCAGGGCGGCGGCCTCGAACGTCGCGTTGCCACCCTAGGCGGTAAGGGTCATGGCTTTCATGGTGGTCATCCTCGGGTGTGTCTGATGCCCACCTAAAGACTGCCGTGATTCATGTAATTGACCTGATCTTGAGCTCAGTTTTCTGATTATGGATGTAATAGGCGAAACGCAAACCGCCGTCAGAGACATCAGAGCTTAGCCTTCCAGCCCGCCGCGCGAGATCGAACAGCGCAGAAACAGCGGCAAACACATCTCGCCCGGGCTCATGGGGTATTGTCTTCATAATGTCGGGTAAAGGTACAAGTGGCAGCCCGTAGGGGAGTCGAACCCCTCTTTTCAGGTTGAAAACCTGACGTCCTAACCGATAGACGAACGGGCCACTTAGCTTGTGAGCGCTTCTCTAAGGAATGCGGCGCAGGCGCGCAAGCAGAAATCGAAAGAAAATGAAAAATTTTTACGCAGGTGCCGCATCTTCCAGACGCAGCTGCACAGACTGTCGGCCGCGCCAGGTATTGATGTCCAGACGACCGGCCAGATGGAACCGTGCACCACCGTGATTTTCCAGTGCCGGGCCAAGCGGGCCGTCAAATGCGCCAAAGGCGATGGCGTCCATTTTGGTGTTGTTGCCGTCACCAAAACTGATCTTGAGGTGGCTTTCACCCACCCGCTTGGCAAAGCGGATCTGCATGTCGGCAAAGGCATATCGCGGGGCAGGGGCACCGGCCCCGAAGGGGCCTGCTTGTTCCACTTGCTGCGCCAGTTCCACCGTCGCGGCGGCGGGCATCAACATGCCGTCCAGCTTCAGGTCTGCGGCACCGGCCAGATGCGCGCCCTGCTTGGCCAGTAGCTCTGACAGCCGCGCCATGGCGGCGTCCAGCTTGTCTTCGGCCACGGTCAGACCGGCGGCCATCTTATGCCCGCCGCCCTTGATCAGCAGCCCCTCGGCCGCCAGCCGCTGGATCGGCGCGCCCAGATCGATCCCCGAGACAGAGCGGCCAGAGCCTTTGCCGATGCCATCCTCGAACCCGATCACGATCGACGGCCGGTTGGACGCCTCTTTCAAACGCGAGGCGACGATGCCCACCACGCCCGGGTGCCAGCCCGCGCCCGAGGCCCAGACCAAAGGCGCGTCAAAGCCGCGGGCCTCTGCCTGATCCAGCGCGGCGGCGCGGACAGCGGTTTCGACATCGCGGCGTTCGGTGTTCAGCAGGTCCAGCTTTTCGGCAAGCGACTGCGCCTCATGGGGATCATCGCAGGCCAGCAGCCTTGCCCCCAGATCCGCTTGCCCGATGCGCCCGCCCGCGTTGATCCGCGGGCCAAGCAGAAACCCAAGATGATAGGCCGCCGGGGCCGTATCCATCCGCGCCACATCGGCCAAGGCGGCAAGCCCCAACCTGTCGCGCCGCGCCATGACGCGTAGCCCCTGACGCACAAAGGCGCGGTTCACGCCGATCAACGGGGCGACATCGGCCACCGTGGCCAGCCCCACCAGATCCAACAGCGCCATCAGGTCAGGCCCGCGTGCGCCCGCTTCGCGCAGTTGGCGCCCTGCCTCGACCAGCATCAAGAACACCACTGCCGCGGCACAAAGATGCGCCAAGGCACCGTCTTCATCTTGCCGGTTGGGGTTCACCACGGCCAAGGCGTCGGGCAGGGTCTCTCCGCCCAGGTGGTGGTCCAGAATAACGACATCCGCCCCGACCGCTGCGGCCACCGGCCCATGCGACAACGTCCCGCAGTCAACGCAGACGATCAGATCATGGGCCGCGGCCAGCTCGGCCATCGCGGCGTCATTGGGGCCATATCCTTCGTCGATCCGGTCCGGCACATAAAGCGTCGCGGCGCAGCCCATCTCGCGCAGCCAGACCAGCAGCAGCGCGGCAGAGCTGCCACCATCCACATCATAATCCGCAAAAACGGCAATCCGCTGACGCGCTTTGACCGCAGCAAGAAACCGCGTCGCGGCTTTTTCCATGTCGCGCAGGGAACGCGGGTCAGGCAGCAGATCGCGCAACGACGGCGCAAGAAACGCTTCGGCTTCTTCCGCCGCCACACCGCGCCGCGCCAGCACCTGACACAGGGCCAGCGGCAGGCTGGTCTGCTGCACCAGAACTTCGGTCGCGCGTTCCACCTCGACACCGGGGCCCACCCAGCGACGCCCCGTCAAAGACGCATCAACACCTAGAAAGCTCATGCATCTCCCCCTTCCAAATGGTCAAAAATCCTCGCCGAAGGCATCCGTCCCATCCTCCCCACAATGGGCAGGGCAGGGACGCGGCCGCGCCCCTCGGGGTTACAGATCCTCGATCCGCAGCGCCACAGGATCGCTTGCCAGCACACCGGTTTTCTCCATCGCGGCCAGAGCCTCGTCCAGCGCGGTGCGGCTGCATTTATGGGTAACGATCAAGACGGGTGCCTGATCGCTGCGGTGTTCGGTCTGGCGCATGCGGTCGATGCTGATGCCGGCCTCGCCCAGAACGGTGGCGACTTTGGCCAGGGCACCGGGTTTGTCCAGCAGGCCCATGCGCAGATAGAAGGCGGCGGGGCGCTGCGACAAGGCTGCGGTGGCCGAGGCGAGCGTTGCCGCCTTCTGGCCAAAGACCGGGCCATGCCAGCCGCGTGCGATGTCGCAGATGTCCGACAATACGGCGCTGGCGGTGGGGCCTTCGCCGGCTCCGGGGCCGCGCAGGACGATCTGCCCGATCGCATCGCCTTCCAGCACGATCATATTGGTCCCGCCCGCGAGTTGCCCCAGCGGAGAGCTGTCGGGCACAAGACAGGGCTGCATGCGCTGTTCCAGCCCGCGGCCGGTCATTTGCGCGACGCCGAGAAGCTTGATCTTGTATCCCATATTCGCGGCAGCCTGAATGTCGTCGATGCTGACGCGCTGGATGCCTTCGATCTCGATCCCGTCGAAATCCACCTGTGTGCCAAACGCGATCGAGGACAGGATCGCCAGCTTATGCGCCGCGTCAATCCCGCCGACATCAAGGTTCGGGTCCGCTTCAAGATAGCCAAGCGCCTCGGCCTCCTCGAACAGGGAGTTGTAGCCGTTGCCGGTCTCTTCCATGCGGGTCAAGATATAGTTGCAGGTGCCGTTCATCACGCCCATGACGCGGGTGATCTCGTTCCCGGCAAGGCTTTCTGTCAGCGCCTTGATCACGGGGATGCCCCCGGCCACAGCGGCTTCATAGCGGATCAGGCAGCCCGCGGCTTCGGCTTGTTCGGCAAGCGCCTGACCGTGGATCGCCAGTAGCGCCTTGTTGGCGGTGACCACATCCTTGCCCGAGGCAAGCGCGGCTTCGGTCGCGTCCTTGGCGGGGCCTTCGTCGCCGCCCATCAGTTCGACAAAGACATCCACATCGTCACGTTTCGCCAGTGCGACGGGATCATCTTCCCACGCGTAGCCCGACAATGTGACACCGCGGTCCTTGTCGCGGCTGCGGGCAGAGACGGCGGTGATGGTGACGGGGCGACCGGTGCGGGCCTCGATCAAGGCAGCCTGCTTGCGGATGATCCGCACCACGCCGACCCCAACGGTGCCCAATCCGGCAATCCCAAGACGAAGCGGTTGTGACATGGTGCAATCCTTTTGGTGGTGCGCGGCAGCGGGCTGCGGCGTTTCGGGGGTTTAGCCGCGATGTAGCCCTTTCCCACCGCGCACGCAACGCGACATTGCATGCGCCTTATTGCAAACCTTGGGACAAACGCTGCTTTTCCGACCCCGACAGAACCGATCCGCGCAAGCGCGCCGCGCGCGCCTGCAACCGTTCGACCCGCGATGTCAGCCCGTTTTCGGTTTGCGGGATGTTCACCTGTCCGGCCTCGGCCTTGGCAAGCAGCGGATCGACCGGCACAATCGCGGGATAGTCCGAGGCGAGAAGCTCGGGCGTGGCACGGCTGTCAAGCGCGGGAAACTGCGTGCAGGCCGCGGGCAGCGTCAGCGCGGCAAGGCAGAGCGGAAGAAGGATACGGTGCGTCATAGATCAGTCATGCACCAGCGACGGAATTCGCGCAAGCAGGGGTTTGCCTTTGAACATGCGTTCAATTAACCTTTGACCCATGGCGCGCACAACCGGATCACATTCTGACATCACTCGGCCCAAAATCCGCGCGGCAGCGTTGCGGCTTTTCGCCCGTCACGGTTTTGCCGCCGTATCCATGCGGGCACTGGCGACGGAAGTCGGGGTGCAGGCGGGCGCATTGTACAATTACACGCCGGACAAGCAGACGCTGCTGTTCAGCCTGTTGCAAGACCATATGAACGACCTGCTTTCGGCCTGCGAAAGTGACCCCAGCCAAAGCGCGGTGGATCGCTTGCGCCAATTCGTCGATTTTCACATCCGCTTTCACGCCGACCGCCCGGACGAGGTTTTCATCTCTTATATGGAGCTGCGCAACCTCACGCCCGAGAATTTCGCCGAGGTCGAAGCATTGCGCCGCCAGTATGAAGACCGGCTAGAGACGATTTTGCGAGACGGGGCGGCGGCGGGGGATTTCGCCATCGCGGATACCAAGATCGCGACCTTGGCGGTGATTGCGATGCTGACAGGGGTGAATACGTGGTTTCGCGCCGGCGGACGGCTGTCGCTGGACGAGGTGATCGCGCAATATTGGGATATGGTGCGCAAGTCCGTCACGGCGGGTTAGGCCCCCGCGCGTGACGCTGGTTTTCAAGGCGCTCAGGGGCGCAGGGCGTTACTCGTCAAAGCCGACGAACCGCGTGACCTCTTCGACGGGGCGGCGGGTAGAGACGACGGCATTGGCCGAAAAGTCCTCGTCCGGCCAGCCCATGGCGACGCAGGTCATGATCACCTGATCGTCGGGGATTTGCGCATGTTCACGCACCACAGGCGATTGCATGATGCCCTGACCGTTGATCACGCAGCCCAGACCCTTGCTCCACGCGGCGAGGACAAGGCCGTAGGTCACCGCGCCCAGATCGAAATGCGCGATGGTGCCATTGTCATCCAGCGACTTGTCAAAGCAGACGACGATGGACACCGGCGCGTCAAACTGACGGAAGCCGCGCATCACCCAATCCTGACGGCGCTCCTTGTCGTCGCGTTCGATCCCCATGGCAGCAAAGAGCTGTTTCGCGATGCCGACCTGCCGGTCGCGGTGGACACCGCCATAGGCCCCGTGATCGCTGATTTCACGCACCGGCGGCACGCCTTGCAACATACGGGTCGAATTCCCTTCACGGACTTTCTCAAGCGGTTCGCCGGTCAGCACATGCAGATGCCACGGCTGGGTGTTCATCGAGGATGGCGCGCGATTGGCCAGTGCGATGACCTCTTCCAGCAGGGCGCGCGGCACGGGGTCTTTCTTGAAGCCCCGGATGCTGCGCCGTTCCTGCATTGCCTGTTTCAGTTCCATCTTGCCCTCCCGCAAATTTCCTGACGGCTGTCAGACTGTTGCAGTTCCGCCGTGGGGTCAAGCGCGGGTGGGGCCGCGTGCCGCTGCGTCAGATCAGCAGTTAGGGACGTTGACCGCCAGCCCCCCAAGCGAGGTTTCTTTATACTTTTCAGACATATCCGCACCGGTCTGGCGCATGGTTTCGATGCAGGCGTCCAGCGGCACCAGATGCGTGCCGTCTCCGCGCAGCGCAAGCGACGCGGCGGACACCGCCTTGATCGCG
Organism: Sulfitobacter sp. SK025; assembly: GCF_003352105.1. Taxonomy (NCBI): domain Bacteria; kingdom Pseudomonadati; phylum Pseudomonadota; class Alphaproteobacteria; order Rhodobacterales; family Roseobacteraceae; genus Sulfitobacter; species Sulfitobacter sp. SK025. Next base: position 1,533,611 of record NZ_CP025808.1, read on the forward strand.
CCAAGCCCGTTGCGTTCGATGCAAGGCACCTGCACCAGACCGCGCACGGGGTCGCAGGTCATGCCTAGATGATGCTCCAGCGCGATTTCGGCGGCGTTCTCGATCTGCTGCGGCGTACCGCCCATGACGGCACAGAGCCCGGCGGCGGACATGGCGGCCGCGCTGCCCACTTCGGCCTGACAGCCCGCTTCCGCCCCCGAGATCGACGCGTTGAATTTGACCAGCCCGCCGATCGCCGCAGCGGTGAGCAGGAAATCCTCGATATGCGCCTCTGATGCGCCGGGGACGTGATCCAGATAATAGCGCAAGGTAGCGGGCATCACACCCGCCGCGCCATTGGTGGGGGCGGTGACGACTTGCCCACCGGCGGCATTTTCCTCGTTCACCGCCATAGCGTAAACGCTCATCCAGTCGTTGATCGTATGAGGCGCGCGCTGGTTCTGGCCGCGTTCTTGCTGCAGCGCATCATGGATCGCCTTGGCACGGCGTTTGACGTTCAACCCGCCGGGCAGGATGCCATCGGTTTCGAGCCCGCGGTTGATGCAGTCGTTCATCACCTGCCACAGCCGCTTGGTGCCGTCGCGCAGCTGCGCCGCCCCGCCGCGCGATTCCTCGTTGGCACGTTTCATCTGGGCGATGCTCTTGCCGGACTCCGTCGCCATCTGCAGCATCTCGGTTGCGGATTTGAACGGGAAGGGTATCGGCGCGCCTTCGTCCGTGTCCTTGCCCGCCGCCAGTTCGGCTTCGGTCATCACGAAGCCGCCGCCGATGGAATAATAGGTCTCGCGCAGGGTGACGTCGCCTTGGGCGTCGGTGGCCATCAGCATCATCCCGTTGGCGTGGCCGTCGAGCTTGGTGTCGTAGTCAAAGATCATATCGGACTTGGGCGCGAAGCTCAGCGTGCCAAACTCGGGCAGGGTGATCGTCTGCGTGCGATTGATCTCGGCCAGTACCTCTTCGGCACGGTCATTGTCGTAGTCTTGCGGCGTGAACCCCGCGAGGCCAAGGATCGTCGCGCGGTCCGTGGCGTGGCCCACGCCGGTAAAGGCCAGACTGCCGTGCAGGGACGCGCGCAGGCCCGCGAATTTGAACGGCGAGGCGCGCATCAGGTCCAGAAACCGTGCCGCCGCCACCATCGGCCCCATCGTGTGCGAGGAGGACGGGCCGATGCCCACTTTGAACATATCGAAGACAGAGAGAAACATCAGGTGGCACTTCCTATGGGTGGGGTGGCAAGCTGGGGCGCGGTAAAGGGCGTGGGCCCCAGCCCTTCGGCGGTTTGCGCGGCCGCCGTGCAGGGGAGCGTTTCGACCCTTGCGCAAAGCGCGTGCAGATGCGGGGTGGCGCGCAGATCGAACCAGCGGCGATCACGGTTGCGCGGATACAGCGCGCACCAGCGCAACAGCGGGGCGAGGTAAAGCGCAAGCGCGAGGGGCAGCGTATCCGCCGCGGCCCGGTCCTCCAGCCTGCGCAGGTGGGTCTGCAACGCTTGGGTTACGGTTGTGTGCAGCGCGTCTTGGGCGGTGTCGTCGTCGCCCACGTATTTTTCAGGGTAAAACAGCATACGCAGGGCAGGGTGCACCGTATTGGCAACGAAAAACAACCACTTGAGGAAATCCGCCCGTGTGGCATCCGTCGCGGCAGGGGCCAGCCCCCCGTGCCGGTCCGCCAGCCACAGCAGGATTGCGCCGGTTTCAAACATCGGCCCGTCCGGCGTCTGCAACGCGGGGATCAGCCCGTGCGGGTTCAGCGCCCGATAGGCGGGGGCAGACTGCGCCTGCGCCGCGCGATCGACCAGACAGGTGTCATAAGCCACGCCCTGCGCCTCAAGCGCGAGGCGGATGATCAGGGAAGCATTGTCGGGGGCGTAGTGCAGCGTGTAATCGGTCATAGGCCGGTGGTATCCCATTGCGCCGGAGGCGGGCGATTGAAAACGACCGATCTGCGCGGTTTGCGGTACTCTATCCAGATTATCGGCGCGTAACACCCCCGTGGCACCGTGGCGCAGACCATGTGTCCCCCCCCCCGCAGGCCACGCGACGCGACGACAATGCGGTTTTGAGGGTCGCGCGCCGGCGCGGCTGCGTCTATAAGGGCGTCGATTAACGAGGAGTCGCTGCCATGACCGGAGAATTGTCACCCATCGATAAGGCCAAATTTGTCGCCGCCAAACGCGCTGCACAATTTGTAGAAGACGGAATGCGCGTCGGATTGGGCACCGGCTCTACCGCCGCGTGGCTGGTACGCTGTTTGGGCGAGATGGTGCGCGACGACGGCTTGCGGATCAAGGGCGTGCCCACGTCGACCCGTACCGCGCAGCTGGCGCGCGAAGTGGGGATCGAGGTGATCAGCCTTGATGAAGCCAAGTGGCTGGACCTGACTATCGATGGCGCGGACGAGTTCGACGGAGAGCTGAACCTGATCAAGGGCGGCGGCGGTGCCTTGCTGCAAGAAAAGATCGTGGCCACAGCCTCCGATCAAATGGTCGTGATTGCCGACATCGGTAAAGAGGTCGAAACACTGGGCGCATTTCCCCTTCCGGTAGAGGTTATTCCCTTTGGCTGGCAGACCACACAAGCGCTTGTCGAAGAGACTTTGGTGTCGATGGACGTGCTGGGGCGCAATTCCACGCTGCGTATGAACGGCGACATCCCCTTCGTGACGGACGAGGGGAACTACATCCTTGACCTGCATCTCAAGCGGATCGGCAACACCCGCCAGATGGCCTTGGTCATGAACCAGATGCCGGGCGTAGTTGAAAACGGGCTATTCATTGATATCTGTGATGCCGTGGTGATCGGCTATGGCGATGGCCGCGTCGAAGTGCGCGACATCAACGAAGGCACTGTTGATCGCGATAAGATGGAGTTTGTCGAGACGGATAACCTGTTCTCCGACCTGAGCGATTAACAAAGAAAGGCCCCGGCCCAGATGAGCGATTTTGATTACGACCTTTTTGTCATTGGTGGCGGTTCCGGCGGTGTGCGCGCGGCGCGTGTTGCGGCGGGCGAATACGGGGCCAAAGTCGCCCTCGCCGAAGAGGACCGCTATGGCGGGACATGCGTGATCCGGGGCTGCGTGCCGAAAAAGCTGATGGTTTTTGCCTCGGGCTACGCCGAGCTGGTGGACGAGGCGCAGTGCTTTGGCTGGGACATCAAGCCGGGCACCTTCGACTGGCACGCGTTCAAGACCCGTTTGAACACTGAACTGGACCGGCTGGAAGGCGTTTACCGCAAGCTCTTGGCCAATTCGGACGTCGATACCTTTGACCAGCGCGCCACGATCAAGGACGCGCATACGGTGCAGCTGGCGAATGGCGAAACCCGCACGGCCAAACACATCTTGCTGGCCACCGGCGGCCGTCCGGTACGCCCTGATGTACCGAACGCCCAGCTTGGGATTGTGTCGGACGATATCTTCCATCTCGAAAGCCTGCCCAAGTCGATCCTGATTGTGGGTGGTGGCTATATCGGCTGTGAATTCGCCTGTATCCTGAATGGCTTGGGCGTCGAGGTGACGATGTACAACCGCGCGGCACAGATCCTGCGCGGTTTTGATGACGAGGCCCGCGGACTGATCGCTGAATCGATGACAAATGCAGGCGTCGATATCCACTGCGGCACCAACATCGTCGAAATGGCGCTGGAATCCGAACACGAGGCGGGCACCATGCCCAGCAACTCTGACGCGGCGATGGGGGCCACGGCTGAACAATCGAACGAGCTGAACAATTGCGACGCGCGCGCAGGCACGCAGGGGCCGATCTGGGTCAAAGCCTCCAACGGGGCCGAGAAGGTCTTTGATATGGTGCTGTTCGCCACAGGGCGCGCACCGAATACCGATGGCATGGGGCTGGAAGAGGTTGGCGTGTCGCTGGGCCGTCGCCAAGAGGTCGAAGTCGACGAATACAGCCAGTCGGGCGTACCGTCGATCTATGCCATCGGCGATGTCACCGACCGCGTGAACCTGACACCTGTTGCGATCCGCGAAGGCATGGCCTTTGTGCAAACCGTCTTTGGCGGCAACCCGACGCCCGTGGATCACGACCTGATCCCGTCGGCCGTGTTCACACAGCCCGAATTCGGCACCGTCGGCCTGACAGAAGAGCAAGCGGCAGAGCAGGAACCGGTCGAGATTTACTCGGCGTCGTTCCGGCCCATGCAAACGGCCTTTGCCGAAAAGAACAAACGTGTGATGATGAAGCTGATCGTCAGCAAGGAAACACGCGTCGTTCTGGGGTGCCACATCGTCGCACCGAACGCGGGCGAGCTGATCCAGCTGGTGGGCATTGCCGTGAAGGCGGGGCTGACAAAAGAGCAATTCGACGCGACCTGCGCCGTGCACCCGACCATGTCCGAAGAGCTGGTCACCATGCGCAGTCCGACACGCACTGCTTGAAGTTCGGGCGAATATGCCCAACTCTGCACAAGATAAAACCGCGTAGGCGGTTGGGATAGGGCCGCTGTAGCGGCCATACATAGGGAAGAATTAATGGCTGGAAATACAGGCGGTCCTTGGGGCGGCGGAGGAAACTCAGGCGGTGGGAACAATGGTGGCGACCGCAACCGGCCCGGAGGGCAGCGGCCCACCGGTGGTGGCGGGCGCGGTCCGGGTGGTGACAAAGGTCAGATGCCCGAGATCGACGATCTGGTGAAAAAGGGTCAGGAACAGCTGCGCGTCCTCATGGGCGGCAAAGGCGGCACTCGTAATTCCGGCGGCTCTGGCGGGAATATGGGCGGCGCAGGCCCCAAGTTCACCCGCGGCACAGTGGGTCTGGGTCTGGTGGCGGCCGCTGTCGTCTGGGGGATGGCAAGCTTTTATACCGTGCGCCCTGAACAGCAGTCGATCGAACTCTTCCTTGGCGAATTTTCTGGCATCGGGACAGAGGGTCTGAACTTTGCCCCTTGGCCCTTTGTCACCGCCGAAGTCTTTGACGTGACCACCAACCGCGCCGAAACCATTGGCGCAGGACGCAGTGGCGACGATAACGAAGGGCTGATGCTGACCACGGATGAAAACATCGTCGACATCGACTTTCAGGTCGTCTGGAACGTGAAGAATGCCGAGAACTTCAAGTTCTCGCTGCGGGACCCGCAAATGGCGGTGCGTGCGATTTCTGAATCCGCCATGCGCGAGATCATCGCCCAGTCCGAACTGGCACCGATCCTCAACCGTGACCGTGCCACCATCGAGGCTTCTGCACGCGAGCTGATCCAGACGACGTTGGACAACCGCCAGACCGGCATCAACATCATCCGCGTCAACTTCAACAAGGTGGACCCGCCCAGCCAGACGGTCACCGTGACGGATGCAAACGGCAACACGACGCAGGAATCCGTCATCGACGCCTTCCGCGACGTGCAAGCTGCCGAACAGGAACGCGATCGGGTGGAACGTCAGGCTGACGCCTACGCCAACCGCCGCACCGCCGAAGCCCGTGGTGAATCCGCCCGTCTGCTGGAAGCCGCCGAAGGGTACCGTGCGCGTGTGGTCAACGACGCCGTGGGTGAGGCAAGCCGCTTTGAAGCGGTATTGCAGGAATATGCAGCAGCACCCGATGTAACCCGTCGCCGTCTGTACATCGAAACCATGGAGAAAGTTCTGGGAGACGTGGACAAGATCATCCTCGAAAACGGCTCTGACGGGACCGGGCAGGGGGTCGTGCCTTACCTGCCGCTCAATGAACTCCGCAACTCCAACCGAGGATCGAACTGATGCGTAAACTCAATATCCTCATCCCCGTGGTTGTGATCGCAGCCGTTGTCGCCCTGTCGTCGATCTTTATCGTGGACGAACGTGAACGCGCGCTGGTGCTGCGTTTCGGCCAGATCAAACAGGTGCGTGAAGACGCGGGCATCGGGTTCAAAATCCCGCTGCTGGACGAGGTCGTCCGCTACGACGACCGTATCCTGTCGCTTGAAACGCCGATGATCGAGGTCACCCCCGCCGATGACCGTCGTCTCGAAGTGGATGCCTTTGTGCTGTACCGCATCAACAGCGTGCGCCAGTTCCGTCAGGCCCTTGGCACCGACGGTGGCCGTCAGGCTGAAATCCAGTTGAACGGTATTCTTGACGGTCAGATCCGTGCGGTTCTGGGCTCGCAGGGTGTGACATCCAACACCATCCTGTCGCCCGAACGCTCTGCACTGATGGACCAGATCCGCGAACGTTCTGACGCGCGTGCGCAGGCGCTTGGTCTGGATGTGGTCGATGTGCGTTTGCGCCAGACCAACCTGCCAGAGCAGAACTTTGACGCGACCCTGCAGCGGATGATCGCTGAACGTGACCGCGAAGCGACCGATGAACGCGCCCGTGGCCGCGAGGCGGCGCAACGTGTCACCGCCCTTGCGGATCGTACCTACGAGGAAATCCTGTCGGAAGCCCGTCGTGACGCCCGTATCACCGAAGGTGAGGCCGACGCCGAGCGGAACAAGATCTTTGCGCAAGCCTACTCCAAGGATGCGGAGTTCTTTGAATTCTACCGCTCGCTCAGCGCTTACGAGCAAGCGTTGAAAGGCGAGAATTCCACTATGGTGATGTCGCCCGACAGCGAGTTCTTTAACTACCTCAAGTCGGACGAAGGCAGCCGCAGCCAGCGCGCGACCACCACCGGGACCGGTAACTGATCCGATCCACGGTGAACCATTGAACGGGGGCTGGCAGAAATGCCGGCCCCTGTTTCGTTTGGGGGCATGACCCCGGGATCAACGGGATAAGGGGCGGCAATTTCGCATAGAAACCGAAGGTCGCGTTGACATGCGCGTGAGGATGACCATCTTTCACCTTGCAGCAGTGGGTTTGCGGATGCACTCTGCCAAGGACACATAAACGGGGTGTATCGCCCCTTATAAAACCGGAGTTGACGAATGCAGCCAAAGGCCGTTTCCCTGTCGCGTACCGACGCAATATCGCCCCAGATCAAATGGTTGATGATGGGCATGCTGGCGCTGGCTTTTGTCCTGATGCAGGCCGTGGTCGCACTGGCCAAACCCGAAAGCCTTGCGCCGCTTGCGGAAAAGATCAGCCCGTCGGTCGTGAATATCACCACTTCCACCACCGTTGAAGGGCGCACGGGCCCCCGTGGCATCGTGCCCGAAGGCTCCCCCTTCGAGGATTTCTTCAAGGAATTCCGTGACCGCAACAATGGTGGCGAAGCCCCCGCGCCACGCAAATCTTCGGCGCTTGGGTCGGGGTTTGTCATCTCTGAAGACGGGTTCGTCGTGACCAACAACCACGTGATCGAAGGCGCGGACGAGATCACCATCGAATTTTTCACCGGTCTTGAATTGAAGGCCGAAGTCATCGGCACCGACCCCAACACCGATATCGCCCTGCTTAAGGTTGAAGCCCCAAGTGCGCTGCCGTTCGTCAGCTTTGGCGACAGCAATGCCGCCCGCGTTGGTGACTGGGTGCTGGCCATGGGCAACCCGCTGGGGCAGGGGTTTTCCGTCTCGGCCGGAATCGTCTCGGCGCGCAACCGTGCTTTGTCGGGCACCTACGATGACTATATCCAGACGGATGCTGCCATTAACCGCGGCAACTCCGGGGGGCCGTTGTTCAATATGGACGGCGAAGTTATCGGCGTGAACACCGCGATCCTGTCGCCCAACGGCGGCTCCATCGGGATCGGTTTCTCGATGGCGTCGAATGTCGTGACGCGTGTTGTGAACCAGCTTAAGGAATTCGGCGAAACCCGTCGCGGCTGGTTGGGTGTGCGTATTCAGGACGTTACTCAGGATGTGGCCGACGCGATGGGGCTTGCCAAAGCGTCCGGCGCGTTGATCACCGATGTACCGGACGGCCCTGCGAAGGATGCGGGCCTGAAAACCGGTGATGTGATCCTCAGCTTTGCAGGGGTCGAGGTTGAAGATACCCGCGGTCTGGTCCGTCAGGTGGGCAACAGCACCGTCGGGGCCTCGGTCCGCGTGACTGTCCTGCGCGAGGGGAAATCCCAGACGCTCAAGGTCAAGCTGGGCCGCCGCGAAGATGCCGAAGGGGCAGGGGCGTCGGCCTCGGCACCAGAGGATGAGGCAGAGCCCGAAGCGCCTGCGTCAAAGTCGGTGCTTGGTCTGACAATCACGCCGCTGACGGATGATCTGCGTACCGAGCTTGGGGCGGATGATTCAGTCGAGGGTCTGGCCGTGACCGAGGTGGACGAGATGTCGGAAGCCTTCGAGAAAGGCCTGCGTGTAGGGGACATCATCACCGAGGCGGGCCAACAGCCGATCCTGTCCATCACCGATCTGGAGGACCGGATCACCGAGGCAAAAGACGGCGGCCGCAAGTCGTTGTTGCTGTTGGTGCGCCGCGCAGGTGACCCGCGCTTTGTGGCCTTGGGTCTGGGCGACTAAACCCGCCCCAGATCGCTGGAAAAACGCTGCCCCCGTCGGTCCCTGCACCGGCGGGGGTTTTGCGTGGGGCGCGTCTGCACGCTGCCGGTTGTTTCGCATATCGAAAGCCGATAGGATTTACTTCAAATGAAGGACAGCCCCATGCACGACACATCCACGACGGCCATTCGCAGCGATCGGCTGTCTGCGCTGCGCACCCAAATGCTGGCAGAGGCGGAGATTACCAGCGTGCAGAACCAGTCGCTGATCCAAAGCCGCCGCGAACAGATTTGCGAGGCGGCCTTGTCGCTGTTTCTTGAGAAAGGCTTTGCCGCCACCACGATCCGCGACATCTGTGCGCGCTCGGGCGTCAATCAAGCCAGCATCTATGATTATATCGCGAATAAGAACGACATCCTGCGCCGCCTGCTGAACCAACTGTGGTTCCGCGAGGACGTGTCGACGCTGCCGATCATCCTGCTGGATGAAAACCTGTCACTCGAGGACGCGTTCGAGAAATACTTCCGCGAAAGCTGGTCGATGAAACGGGATGGCACGTTGCTGGCCTATCGGTGCGTGCCGCATATGCAGGCCGAAGACCGCCGCGCCCTGCACGCGCGCGAGTTTGCCGTGATGAAGGATCTGGCGGACCAGCTTGCCCCGCGTCTGGGGACGCACAGCGACGATCAACGGCTTGATATCGTTGCCAATCTGATGGTGTTCCTGTCAGCCTTTGGCCCGATGCGCGACTGGCTGATCCGTGACATCCCGGACGAGGTGATCCTGCGCACGATCTCGGCCGGTGCGGCGGCGATGGTCAGATCGCTTGCGGATCAGACGCAGACCTAAAGCTTGCGGGCGCGAATGACCGTGTGGTGGCTGACCAGCTCATAGCCCATCTCGGCTGCGACACGATCCAGCAGCGTCGCGATCTCGATCCCTGGAATTTCCACCAGATCCCCACTGTCGACATCGACCAGATGGTCGTGGTCCGTGTGGGGCATCATCTCGTAGCGGGCAGGGGCATCATCCAGCACCAGTTTGCGCACCAGCCCCGCGTTTTCAAGCACTGACATCGTGCGATAGACCGTGGCGACTGACACGGTGTCATCCAGCCTGCGTGCCTTTTCATACAGGTCTTCGACATTGGGGTGATCGTCGGTTTCCGACAGCAGCGATACGATGGTTGTGCGCTGTGGCGTGACCCGCAGGCCCGCTTCACGCAGCAATTGCTTGTAATCAGCGCTGTGGGTCAAACCGATGTCCTTTCTCGTCTGCCTTCTTGTTACGCAAGATTCATCTTGCCCGCAAGTTTATGCGACCTATTCTTATTTGCATGTTTGACATATGCGACTAATTCGCATTTACATCTAGCGAACGCATTGCTCCTTGGAGGAACAGAATGAGAAAGAATGTGCTGGCGTCGGTTTTTGCTCCGGTTCTTGGTGTTGCGGCGATGGCAGGCGTGCCTGCGGTTGCGGCTGATTTCAAAGTCGTCACGACCTTTACGGTTCTTGCCGATATGGCGCAGCAGGTGGGCGGCGATGCGGCAGAGGTGGTATCGATCACCAAGCCCGGTGCCGAAATCCACGGTTACGAGCCCACCCCGCGCGATATCGTGGGCGCGGTGGATGCCGATCTGATCCTGTGGAACGGCATGAACCTAGAGCTGTGGTTCGAGCAGTTCATCTCGAACCTCGGGGATATTCCGTCGGCCACGCTGACCGACGGGGTGGAGCCGATCTCTATCGGGGAGGGGGAGTATGAGGGCAAGCCGAACCCCCACGCCTGGATGGGGCTGGATAACGCGCTGATCTACGTCGACAATATCGCGGCAGCTTTTGCCGAACACGACCCTGACAATGCGGCGACCTATGCCGCCAACGCTGAAAGCTATAAACAGGAAATCCGCGATACGATCACGCCCCTGCGGGACCGGATTGCGCAGATCCCCGAAGACCAGCGTTGGCTGGTGACCTGTGAAGGGGCGTTCAGCTACCTCGCGCGGGATTTCGGGATGAAAGAGCTGTACCTCTGGCCGATGAACGCCGACCAGACCGGCACGCCGCAGCAGGTGCGCAAAGTCATCGATTCCGTGCGCGACAATGATATTCCGGTCGTTTTCTGTGAGAGCACGGTGAATACCTCGCCTGCAAAGCAGGTCGCGCGGGAAACCGGCGCGGCCTATGGTGGTGTGCTTTATGTCGATAGCCTCAGCACCGCCGAGGGCCCCGTGCCAAGCTATCTGGACTTGCTGCGCGTCACCTCGCAGACTGTCGCGGACGGGCTGGATGCAGGCCTGAAGTAAATGGATACCGCTATGCACCCCGCCCCCACGACGATCTCAGATGTCAGCCTTGCGCCCGATGCGATCGGCATCAAGGCCACAGATGTGACCGTGACCTATCGCAACGGCCACACCGCGCTTTATGATGCCAGCTTCGAGATCCCGCGCGGTACGATCACGGCGTTGGTCGGGGTGAACGGGGCGGGGAAATCCACGCTGTTCAAGGCGATCATGGGCTTTGTGCCCGCCGCGCAGGGGCAGATCACCCTGCTGGGCAAGACCGTCAAACAGGCGTTGCGAGAAAACCTTGTGGCCTATGTCCCGCAGTCAGAAGAGGTCGATTGGGCCTTTCCGGTGCTGGTGCAGGATGTGGTAATGATGGGGCGCTATGGGCATATGGGGTTTCTGCGCCGTCCCAAAGCCGCCGATCATGCCGCGGTGGACGATGCCCTGCGCCGCGTCAATATGACCGATTTCCGCCACCGCCAGATCGGAGAACTGTCCGGCGGGCAGCGCAAACGCGTTTTTCTGGCGCGCGCCTTGGCGCAGAACGGGCAGGTGATCCTGCTGGACGAACCCTTTACCGGCGTAGACGTAAAGACCGAGGACCAGATCATCGACCTGCTGCGAGAGTTGCGCGACGAAGGACGGGTGATGCTGGTGTCGACGCATAATCTGGGCTCTGTCCCGGAATTCTGTGACCGGACCGTCTTGGTCAAGGGCACGGTGCTGGCCTATGGCCCGACGGAAACGGTCTTTACCCATGACAATCTGGAAACGGCTTTTGGCGGGGTGCTGCGGCACTTTACCCTTGGGGGGCAAGACCTGCACGATGATGACGACGGGCGCGAGCTGCGGATCATCACCGACGACGAACGCCCCTTCGTGCATTACGGCGAACGCATCGACACCTCCGAGGACGACACATGATCGACCTGCTGCTAGAGCCGTTCAGCTATGACTATATGTTCAACGCCATGTGGGTGTCGGCGATGGTGGGGGCGGTTTGCGCCTTTTTGTCGTGCTATCTGATGCTCAAGGGCTGGTCGCTGATCGGCGACGCGTTAAGCCATTCTGTCGTGCCCGGTGTGGCGGGGGCCTATATGCTGGGGCTGCCCTTTGCGCTTGGCGCGTTTCTGGCGGGCGGTATGGCGGCGGGGGCGATGCTGTTTCTGTCGGGGCGGTCGGGGCTGAAGATCGACGTGATCATTGGCATCATCTTTACCGCTTTTTTCGGCTTGGGCCTGTTCATGGTGTCGCTATCGCCCATGTCGGTCAGCATCCAGACCATCATTATGGGCAATATCCTTGCCATCGCGCCGCAGGATATCGTGCAGTTGGCGATCATCGGGGTCGTCTGTCTGACCGTGCTGCTGCTGAAGTGGAAAGACCTGATGGTCACCTTCTTTGACGAAAACCACGCACGCTCCATCGGGTTGCGGCCCGAGCTGTTGAAGGCGGTGTTCTTCATGCTGCTGTCGGCGGCGGTGGTGGCGGCGATGATGACCGTCGGGGCCTTTCTGGTGATCGCCATGGTCGTGACACCGGGGGCGACGGCCTATCTGCTGTGTGACCGTTTCCCACGGCTGATCATCGTATCGGTGCTGATCGGCACGATCACCAGCTTTCTGGGGGCCTATGCCAGCTATTTTCTGGACGGTGCCACGGGCGGGGTGATCGTCACACTGCAAACCGCGATCTTCCTGCTGGCCTTTATCTTTGCGCCCAAACACGGTGTGCTGGCCGCGCGGCGCAAGGCTGCGGCGGCGCTCAAATCCTTGCGAGACGGGGTGGCCCCATGATCGAGACGTTGCTGTTTCCCTTCCAGTTTCCCTTCATGCAGAACGCTTTCTGGATCGTCCTGCTGGTCGCCCCGCCGACGGCGTTGCTGTCATGCTTTCTCGTGCTCAAGGGCTGGGCCTTGATGGGCGATGCCGTCAGCCATGCGGTCCTGCCGGGGGTCGTGCTGGCCTGGATTACGGGTTTGCCGTTGATTGTAGGGGCCTTTGCCGCGGGCATGTCCTGCGCGATGCTTACCGGATACCTGAGCTACAATAGCCGGATCAAACAGGACACCGTGATGGGGGTCGTCTTTTCGGGCATGTTCGGGATCGGCATCATCATGTACACCTCGATCACCACGAACCAGCATCTGGATCACGTGTTGTTCGGCAATATGCTGGGCGTCGGCGTGCAGGATCTTTGGACGGCGGGGCTGATCTCGGCCTTTGTGACGGCGTTTCTGGTGCTCAAGTGGAAAGATCTGCTGCTGCACGCCTTTGACCCCGCACAGGCGCAGGCCAGCGGGCTGCACACGGGGTTCTTGCACTATGGGTTGCTGGCGGTGTTGTCGCTGACCATCGTGGCGACGCTGACGGCGACGGGGCTGATCCTTGCGGTGGCGTTGCTGGTCACACCGGGGGCGATTGCCTTTCTGGTGGTGCGCAGCTTTGGCCCGATGCTGATCGTATCTGTGCTGGTCTGCCTGTTGTCGATGTTCGCGGGCGTCTACGCCAGCTTCTTTCTGGATAGCGCACCGGCGCCGACAATCGTGTTGATCCTGACGGTGATCTTTGTCCTCGCCTTCATCAACCGTTTGCTGGTGACGCGCCGCACCTCGCGTCAGGCGGCACGCGGGTAGCCTTGAAGGGGAGGCGGGCTCTAGACCCGCCCGACCTTGAACCCGCGGGACAGATGATTGCACATGGCAAACAGCAGCAATGCGCCGGGCAACATAGATGTCAGCGTAAAGGCCATGACCATCCCGATATCGGTCTGAAAGCCGAACATCGCGCTGAGCGCCATAGAGATCGGCTTGGCGTTGGTGGTGGTCAGGATGCGGGCAAAGACGACTTCTACCCAACTGAACATAAAACAGAAAAACGCAGTCACCGCGATGCCGGGCGCGATCTGCGGTAGCAGGATTTTCCAGATGTAGCGGGGGCGCGAATAGCCATCCAGAAACGCCGTCTCGTCCATCTCGCGCGGGACGGCGGCGATGAAGCCCTGCAGAATCCAGATCGATACCGGCAGGTTGAACAGACAATGGGCCAGCGCGATGCCGGTGACCGAGTTGACGATGCCAAGCACCGAAAAAAGCTGGAAGATCGGCAGGGTCAGCACTACCGGCGGGGTGATGCGAAAGGCGATGAAGCTGAAGAACAGGTGTTTGTCCCCCAGAAACGACAGCCGCGCAAAGGCAAAGGCCGCGGGCAGGGCGACGGGGATGGTGATCGCGATATTGATCAGCACATAGGCGACTGAATTGCCAAAGGCCGCGCGCAAGCTCGGGTCGGCCCAGATGGCGCGATAATTGCGCAGCGTCGTCTCGCCCAGGCTCAGCCCGTCCTGCGCCAGCGTCGCGGTAAAGCTCAGCACCGTCATCTGCACCAGCGGCAGGATAGTAAAGAGGATGAACGCCCCCAGCAGCGCCAGTTTGATCACGGGCCATGCCCGACGCGGTATCATCACGGCACCCCCGGTTTGGGATCGTCAAGCTTGGCCTGCACCTTGGTAAAGACCCATGCCACCGACAGCACGATCAGAAAATATAGCACCGACCGCGCGGCCGAGGGGCCGTAGTTGAACGCCTTGATCTCCTCGCCCAGATCGACGGCGAGGAACAGACTGGCCTCGGCCGGGCCGCCGGCATTGATCGGAAAGGCCTCGGTGTAGATCATGAAACTGTCCATGAACCGCAGCAGCACCGCCATGAGCAATACGTGCTGCAACCGCGGCAGCTGTATATGGCGAAACACCTGCCACGGGCGCGCCCCATCGATGGCGGGCGCCTGATAAAGCGGGTCGGGGATCGTGGTCAGCGCGCTATAGGCGAGGATGACCACAAGGCTGGTCCAATGCCACGTGTCCATTGCCAAGATCACCACCCATGTCAGCACGGCGCTGTCCTTCCACGCGGCGGGCCAGCCGTAGCCCGCCAGCCACTGCCCCAAAATGCCTGTGTCGTCGTTCATCAGGCTCAGCCAGAGCGCAGGGATCATATTCCAAGGTACCAGCAGCGGCAGCGACAGCACAGCCAAGGCCGCCCCCGCCCAGATCCGTCCGCGCGGGATGCACAGGGCCAGCGCGATCCCCAGCGGGATCTGGATGCACAGCACGAAGGTCGAGAACAGCGCGCTGCGCCCGAAGCTCGCCCAGAAACGCGGGGCGGTGATCAGGTCGCGAAACCATTCGGTGCCGATCCAGAAGCGCGATTGCAGGGTGAAAATCTCGAAGAACGAATAGTTGATGACGGTGATCAGCGGGATCAGCCCGACCACCCCCAGCAAGAGGCAGGCGGGGGCGACAAAAAGCCAGCCGCGCGAGTCATGCTGCTTCATGGGGTTCTGTCCATGTTTTGGTCAGGCCGTCACAACCGAGGTGCCCCAGCCCGCGCACTCCGCCTTCAGCGCATCGGGTAGGTGGTGGTCGGTGAACAGCGTGTTCACATCGCGCAGCGAACAGATCGTCAGCGGGGCCTTGCGCTGGAACTTCAGGTGGTCGGCCACGACCATCACCGTGCGTGACCGCCCGATGGCGGACCGGCTGACCAGCACCTCTTGCCCGTCGAAATCCAGCAGATCGCCATCCGCATCAATGGCAGAGCAGCCCAGAACCGAGAAATCGAACTTGAACTGCTTGACCATCTCGGCAGTCAGCCCGCCCACCATGCCGCCATCCGCGCGGCGCAAGACGCCGCCTGTCAGGATGATCTCGCAGCTTTGGTTGGCGGCGAGGATATTGGCGATGTTGAGGTTGTTTGTCACCACCAGCAGGTTTTCGTGATGCAGCATTTCCTGCGCGACTGCCTCGGTACTGGTGCCGATGTTCATGAACACCGACGCCCCATGCGGTATAGCCTGCGCGCAATGTTCGGCGATGGCGCGTTTGCCTTCCTCGTTCAGGCGGCGGCGTTCGTCATAGACGATATTCACCACCCCCGACGGGATCACCGCGCCGCCATGCACCCGTTCCAGCTTGCCGCTTTCAGCAAGCTCGGACAGGTCGCGGCGGATGGTCTGCACGGTGACGTTATACGCCTCTGCCAGCCCGTCGACGGTGACTTTGCCGTCCTTGCGCGCCAGCTCCAAAATCTCGCGCTGTCTGAAATTTGACATAGATCCCCCCGTCTTTGGCTGGGGATGCCCAAGGTTTCTGCACGCCCGACCAAAACTTACAATCTACGGAAAGCGAAGCACGTCAAGGCCGCGAATCGTGGTATATCGTCTGTAAGGCGCAGAAATGCGCGTCAGGCGAAGGATTAATGCGCCTAAAATCAAGGCTATAGTCGAAAACGAAAAGAAACGAACGTTCGATCTTGAAAAACGAAGGGGCTTGGTGTCTTTTGTCACGACGTCCCGCAAACCTAGCTGCGAGACGCGAAAATGATGCGGGGAGGCTTCATTGAGCCAGCTTGAAACAGAACACAGCGTCGATCTCTTTGTGATCGGCGGAGGGATCAACGGCTGCGGCATTGCACGCGACGCCGTGGGCCGTGGGTTTACCGTCGAGCTGGCAGAGATGAACGATCTGGCCTCGGCGACCTCCTCGGCCTCGACCAAGCTGTTTCACGGCGGGTTGCGCTATCTGGAATACTGGGAGGTCCGCCTTGTCCGCGAGGCGTTGATCGAACGCGAAACCCTGCTGAAAGCGATGCCGCATATCTCTTGGCCGATGCGGTTTGTGCTGCCTTATCATAAGGATATGCGGTTCGAGGGGGATACGCCCACCTCAAAGCTGCTCAACGTGTTCATGCCGTGGATGAAGGGGCGTCGCCCTGCGTGGCTGATCCGCTTGGGTCTGTTCATGTATGACAATCTGGGCGGGCGGCAGATCCTCAAGGGGACGACCGCGGTCGATCTGACCCAGGCCCCCGAGGGGGCACCGCTGCAGGACAAGTTCGAAAAGGCCTATGAGTATTCCGACTGCTGGATCGAAGACAGCCGTCTGGTGGTATTGAACGCCCGTGACGCCCAAGCCCGTGGTGCGCGGATCAACACCCGCACCAAGGTCGTCTCTGCCGAGCAGGTCGACGGCATGTGGCAGGTCACGCTGGAACCGAAAGACGGCGGCCCCCAACGCGTGGTACAGGCCAAGATGCTGGTCAACGCCGGTGGGCCGTGGGTGGAAAACGTGATCCGCAACACCGTGCGCATCAATTCCTCGGAAGGGGTGCGGCTGGTGCGGGGCAGCCATATCGTGACGCCCAAGCTGTATGAGCACGACAAATGCTACTTCTTCCAAGGCGAAGACGGGCGTATCATCTTTACCATTCCTTACGAGACAGATTTTACCTTGATCGGCACCACAGATGCCGACCACACGGATGTGTCTGAAAAGCCGGTCTGCACCCCTGAGGAGCAGGATTACCTCGTGCGTTTTGCGTCCAAATACCTGAAAAAGCAGATCACCACCGACGATATCGTCTGGACCTACTCCGGCGTACGCCCGCTGTATAACGACGGGGCGAGCTCTGCCACGGCGGCGACGCGGGACTATGTGCTGAAGGTCGACACATCCGCCGGTGCGCCGGTGCTGAACGTCTTTGGCGGCAAGATCACCACCTACCGCCGTTTGGCCGAAAGCGCGCTAGAGAAGATCCAGCCCTATTTCGCCAATGACGCCAAACCCTGGACGGCGGGTGTCGCCTTGCCTGGCGGCGATTTTCCGGTAGACGGCGTGGCGGCGTTGAAAAAAGAGTTGCAGGACCGCTACGGCTTTTTGACCCAACGTTGGGCGGATCGTCTGGTCAAAGCCTATGGGCGCGAGGCATTTGATGTCTTGGGCGACGCGCAAACCGCGGCAGATCTGGGGCGTGATTTCGGCGCGACCCTGACCGAGCGTGAGGCCAAGTGGCTGATCGACAAGGAATTTGCCCGCACCGCTGACGACATCATCTGGCGCCGGTCCAAACTGGGCCTGCGGCTTGACGCGGATGAATTGAACACGTTGGAAGCATGGATGGTGGAAACCACCGCCACGCCCGCCGACAACACTACAGCCGCCACTGGCGCGTGAAGGGGAGAGGAACATGTCGCTCGTTTTGCAAGGCGTGTCCAAGGTCGTAAACGGCCAGACGCATATTCATCCGACAGATCTTGAGCTGCAGTCCGGCACCATGAACGTGCTGCTGGGGCCGACATCTGCGGGCAAGACCTCCCTGATGCGGTTGATGGCAGGGCTGGATGTGCCCAACACCGGCAAGGTGATCTGGAACGGCGAGGATGTCACCGGCATGCGCGTACAGGATCGCGGTGTGGCGATGGTGTATCAGCAGTTCATCAACTACCCGTCGATGACCGTCTATAACAACATCGCGAGCCCCATGCGATTGCTGGGCAAATCCAAGGACGAGATCGACAGCGCCGTGCGCAAGGCCGCCGATCTGATGCAGTTGACGCCGATGCTAGACCGCAAGCCACTGGAACTGTCGGGCGGGCAGCAGCAACGCTGCGCGCTTGCACGGGCTTTGGTCAAGGATGCGGGGCTAGTGTTGCTGGACGAGCCATTGGCGAACCTCGATTACAAACTGCGCGAAGAGCTGCGGGCCGAGATTCCGAAAATCTTTGAAGAAGCAGGGTCGATCTTCGTCTATGCCACGACCGAACCCGAAGAGGCGCTTTTGCTGGGCGGGCACACTGCCACATTGTGGGAAGGGCGCATCACGCAGTTCGGCCTGACCCCCGTGGTCTACCGCCAGCCCGTCGATGCCACGACCGCGCGCGTCTTCTCTGATCCGCCGATGAACTTCCTCAACATCACCAAGGCCGGCGACACGCTGACCTTTGGCGATGGCAACACGGTCGCGACCTTCGGGAACTTCAAGACCGTGGCCGATGGCAGCTATGTTGCGGGCTTCCGCCCGAACCACCTTGAACTGTCCAAGCAATCTGACGACGCGCTGGAGTTTGCGGGCAAGCTGAACGTGACCGAGATCACAGGGTCGGAAACCTTTATCCACCTTGATCACCACGGTGAAAACTGGGTCGGTCTGGTGCACGGGGTCAAAGACCTCAAGATCGGGGCTCCGCTGAACGTCTATCTTGACCCGACACATGTTTACATCTTTGCCGAAGACGGCACATCCGTGGCCCCCGCATCCTATGCGGCAGCGGCCTGAGGGAGGACCGGACCAATGGCAAAAATCACCCTTGATAACCTGGCGCATTCCTATTTGCCCAACCCCACCAGCGAAGATGACTTTGCGCTGAAAGAGCTGAACCACGATTGGGTGGACGGCGAAGCCTATGCGCTTTTGGGGGCGTCGGGCTGCGGGAAATCCACGTTGCTGAACATCATCTCGGGCCTGCTGCACCCCAGTCAGGGCCGCATCCTGTTCAACGACCGTGACGTGACCAACGACCCCACGACCAAGCGCAACATCGCGCAGGTTTTCCAGTTTCCGGTGGTCTATGATACGATGACCGTGCGCGACAATCTGGCGTTCCCGCTGCGCAACCGGGGTGCGGATGCGGCCTATGTCGCGCAGCGCGTGCAGCAGATCGCGGGGATGATCGGCATGGAAGACATGCTGAACCGCAAGGCGCGTGGGTTGACGGCGGATGCGAAGCAGAAAATCTCGCTCGGGCGGGGGATGGTGCGCGAGGACGTGAACGCGCTGCTGTTCGACGAGCCGCTGACCGTGATCGACCCCCATATGAAGTGGGAGCTGCGCACGCAGTTGAAATCACTGCACCATGAATTCGGTCACACGATGATCTATGTGACCCATGACCAGACAGAGGCGCTGACTTTTGCGGATAAGGTTGTCGTCATGTATGACGGCCGCGTTGTGCAGATGGGCACCCCGCAAGAGCTGTTCGAGACACCACAGCACACGTTTGTGGGCTATTTCATCGGCTCGCCCGGTATGAATGTGCTCGACGCGACGGTGACCGGCGACAAGGCGGTCATTGGCGGCCACGAGATCGACTTGGGCCAGGGCTTTGCGCCGCTGGACGGCAAGGTCGAACTGGGCGTGCGCCCCGAATTCACACGGCTTGCCACGGGCGAGGCGGGGCTGCCTGTCACGATCAAGCGGATCGAGGACGTGGGCCGCCACAAGATCGTGCGTGCTGACTTTAATGGCAATGAAATCAACGTGATCGCCGAAGAAGGTGCCGAGATTTCGCCGGATATGAACCGCATTGTTTTCGACCCTGCCGGGGTGAATGTCTATGCCAACAGCTGGCGCGTTGCGCCGCAGGGGGCCTAAGATGATCCAATCCGCCGCTTTCCCGCTGACCCTCGCTGAAAGGACCGCGTCATGAACAAGACCGTCAATCAAAAGGCCTGGTTCCTTGTGCTGCCCGTGCTGCTTCTGGTGGCTTTCTCTGCCGTGATCCCGCTGATGACCGTGGTGAACTATTCGGTGCAGGATGCTTTCGCCGGAGATTTCTATCCGCTTGACGACAAGCTCGAGTGGTTCAAACAGATGCTGGCGAGCGAACGGATGTGGAATGCCTTGGGGCGTCAGGTAACATTCTCAGTAATCATTCTGGCGATTGAAATCCCGCTGGGCATCTTCGTGGCGCTGAACATGCCCAAGAAAGGGTTCTGGGCCTCGCTGTGTCTGGTCCTGATGTCGCTGCCGCTGCTGATCCCGTGGAACGTCGTCGGCACCATCTGGCAAATCTTTGGCCGCGTGGACATTGGCCTGTTGGGTTATACGCTGTCGGCCTTGGGCATCGACTATAACTACACCCAGGATTTCTATGCCGCATGGATCACTGTGATCGTGATGGATGTCTGGCACTGGACGTCGCTGGTGGCGCTGCTGGCCTATGCCGGTCTGCAATCCATCCCCGACGCTTATTATCAAGCGGCCAAGATCGACCAGGCGAGCCGCTGGAAAGTCTTCCGCTATATCGAGCTGCCCAAGATGATGGGGGTGTTGATGATCGCGATCTTGTTGCGGTTTATGGACAGCTTCATGATCTACACCGAACCGTTTGTCGTGACGGGCGGGGGGCCTGGTAACTCTACCACCTTCCTGTCGATCGATCTGGTCAAGATGGCCCTCGGACAGTTTGACCTTGGTCCTGCGGCGGCGTTCTCGATCATGTATTATCTGGTGATCCTGCTGATCTCCTATGTGTTCTACACCGTGATGACGAACCTTGATAAAAGGGATGGCCACTGATGTCCGATCTTGCACAAAAAAGAGGGTTCGCCCTGCCCAAGATCAAGGGCAATGCGATTGTCATGGCGCTCTATCTGCTGTTCTTGCTGCTGCCGATCTATTGGCTGCTGAACATGAGCCTCAAGACCAACACAGAGATCCTCAACAGCTTTACCCTGTGGCCGCGTGATTTGACGTTCGACAACTACATGACGATCCTGACGGATGCGTCATGGTACACGGGCTATCTGAACTCGATGGCCTATGTGGTGATGAACATGGTGATCTCGCTCGCGGTGGCGCTGCCGGCGGCCTATGCCTTCTCGCGCTACAGCTTCATGGGCGACAAGCACCTGTTTTTCTGGCTGCTGACCAACCGGATGGCCCCGCCCGCGGTTTTCGCGCTGCCGTTCTTCCAGCTTTATAGCTCTGTGGGGCTGTTCGACACGCATATCGCGGTGGCGCTGGCACATTGTCTGTTCAACGTGCCGCTGGCGGTGTGGATCCTCGAAGGGTTCATGCGTGGCGTCCCGAAAGAGATCGACGAGACGGCCTATATCGACGGCTACAGCTTCCCGCGCTTTTTCATCCGCATCTTCACGCCGCTGGTCGCCTCGGGGATCGGGGTCACGGCCTTCTTCCTGTTCATGTTCAGCTGGGTTGAGCTGCTGCTGAGCCGGACGTTGACCAGCGTGGACGCCAAGCCGATTGCTGCCACCATGACCCGTACCGTGGGCGCCGCCGGGATCGACTGGGGTGTGCTGGCCGCGGCAGGGGTGCTGACCATCGTGCCGGGTGCCCTGGTGATCTATTTCGTGCGCAACTACATCGCCAAAGGCTTTGCCTTGGGCCGCGTTTAACAAAGAAAGACCGGAGGAAACATTATGGACTGGATGGCTTGGACTTGGCCCACCGCCGCTTTCTTTGGGATCATCGCGGTGACGCTGATCACCTTTACGATCCTTGCAATCAAATTCCCCGAAGTGCCGCGCGCCGGTATACTGGGGATGGAAACGACGCGCGGTGACCGGTTGTTCATCACGCTTCTGGGCTCGGCCTTTATCAATCTGGCTTGGCTCGGGCTGCTCAGTGCGCCCCAATGGGGGGCATTGGTCGTCTGCCTTTTCTATGCCATCGCGGTTTTCCGCTGGGTCTAGGAAAGGAAAATAAGGGGGGCCGGCCTGCAAGAACCGGACCTCTCAAATGTTCAATTCTAGGGAGGAACATCATGAACTTGCGCTTAAAGGGAACGACTGCGATCGGGCTTGCGGCTTGCATGTTTGCCGCACCTGCGTTCGCCGACATGGAGGCCGCAAAGGCTTTCCTTGATAAGGAAATCGGCGATCTCTCCGCGCTGTCGCGCGAAGACCAGGAAGCCGAACTGCAGTTCTTTGTCGACGCTGCAAAACCGTTCGAGGGCATGTCGATCAACGTCGTGTCCGAGACAATCGGCACGCACACATACGAATCCACCGTTCTGGCCCCCGCTTTCGAAGCGATCACCGGCATCAAGGTCACCCATGACCTGATCGGCGAAGGTGACGTTGTCGAAAAGCTGCAAACGCAAATGCAGTCGGGCGAGAACATCTATGACGCCTATATCAACGATTCCGACCTGATCGGGACGCACTGGCGCTATCAGCAAGCCCGCAATCTGTCCGACTGGATGGAAGGCGAAGGCAAGGCCGTGACCAACCCCGGTCTCGACCTCGAAGACTTCATCGGCCTGTCGTTCACGACCGGCCCCGATGGCAAGATCTACCAGCTGCCCGACCAGCAGTTCGCGAACCTGTATTGGTTCCGCTACGATTGGTTCAACGACGAACAGAACAAAGCTGATTTCAAAGAGAAATATGGCTACGATCTGGGTGTTCCGGTCAACTGGTCCGCATATGAGGACATCGCCGAATTCTTCACCGGTCGCGACCTGTCGCGTCTTGGCGTCGAAGGCGAAGTCTTTGGCAACATGGACTACGGCAAGAAAGACCCGTCGCTTGGCTGGCGCTACACCGATGCGTGGCTGTCGATGGCCGGTGCCGGTGACGTAGGCGAGCCAAACGGTCTGCCTGTCGACGAATGGGGTATCCGCGTCAACGAAAACTCGCAGCCTGTGGGCTCTTGCGTTGCGCGTGGCGGTGCCACAAACGGGCCAGCAGCGGTCTATGCTGTGACCAAAGCGATCGAATGGCTGCAGAAGTATTCGCCTCCGGCGGCTGCGGGCATGACCTTCTCTGAGGCGGGCCCAATTCCGGCGCAGGGCAATGTGGCCCAGCAGATGTTCTGGTACACCGCCTTTACCGCCGCGTCGGTAGAGCCTGACCTGCCCGTGATGAACGAAGATGGCACGCCCAAGTGGCGCATGGCACCTTCGCCCCACGGTGCATATTGGACCGAAGGCACCAAGATCGGGTATCAGGATGCCGGGTCGTGGACGCTGATGAAATCCACTCCGGTGGACCGTGCACAGGCCGCGTGGCTCTATGCGCAGTTCGTCACCTCCAAGACTGTGGACGTCAAGAAAAGCCACGTTGGCCTGACCTTCATCCGTGAATCGTCGATCCAGCACGAAAGCTTTACAGAGCGTGCACCGAAACTGGGTGGTCTGGTTGAATTCTACCGTTCGCCAGCGCGCGTTCAGTGGTCGCCAACTGGTACCAACGTGCCTGACTATCCAAAGCTGGCGCAGCTGTGGTGGCAGAACATCGGCGACGCCATGTCCGGTGCGAAGACCCCTCAGGAAGCGCTTGATGCCCTGTGCGCGGATCAGGAAAAAGTCCTGATCCGTCTGGAGCGTGCCGGCGTTCAAGGGGACATTGGCCCCAAGATGAACGAAGAGCGTGACCCAGAGTACTGGCTGTCCCAGCCCGGTTCGCCCAAAGCGAAACTGGAAAGCGAAGACGAAGAGCCACAGACCATCGCCTATGATGAGCTGATCAAATCCTGGCAGTAAGCCACTCTTTCCGGGGCCGGTTCGCTGGCCCCGGAACCTTTGATTTTCCAACAACGCCGACATCCGTCATTGCCCTGACATCTGGTCGGGCCTGCCGACCCTTGCTAGGATACGGCACCATCTGACGGTTGCTACACTTCCAAAGGGACGCGCATGACGTATATCCTTGCCATTGACCAAGGCACCACCTCCACACGGGCCATCGTTTACGATGACACGATGACGTCGATTGCCAGCGCCCAGGAAGAATTTCCCCAGCATTTCCCCCAGTCCGGCTGGGTTGAACATGATCCCGATGATCTGTGGCGCACCACGCAGGCGACCTGCCGCGGGGCGATCGACAAGGCAGGGATCGCGGCGGGCGATATCGCCGCCATCGGCATCACCAACCAGCGCGAGACCGTTGTGGTCTGGGACAAGCAAACCGGCCGCCCAATCTATAACGCCATCGTCTGGCAGGACCGCCGCACCGCCAGCCAGTGCCGCACGCTGCGCGACGCGGGCCACGAAGAGATGTTCACCGACCGCACCGGTCTGCTGCTGGACCCGTATTTCTCGGGCACCAAGCTGGCGTGGATATTGGACAATGTCGAAGGCGCGCGCGACCGTGCCGCCAAGGGCGAGCTGCTGTTCGGCACTGTCGATTGCTTTTTGATCTGGAAGCTGACCGGCGGGGCCTCCCATGCGACGGATGCCACCAACGCCGCGCGCACCATGCTGTATGACATCCGCAAAGGCCGGTGGAGCCGGTCGATCTGTGACCTGCTCGACATCCCGATGGAGATGTTGCCAGAGGTCAAGAATTGCGCCGATGATTTCGGCCATACCGATGCGGATGTTCTGGGCGCTGCCGTGCCGATCCACGGGGTCGCGGGCGACCAGCAGGCGGCCACGGTGGGGCAGGCGTGTTTCGAGCCGGGGATGCTGAAATCCACCTACGGCACGGGCTGTTTCGCGCTGATGAACACGGGCGACACGCGGGTGCGGTCGGAAAACCGGCTGCTCACCACCATTGCTTATCAATTCGACGGCAAGCCGACGTACGCGCTCGAAGGGTCGATCTTTGTCGCGGGGGCCGTGGTGCAATGGCTGCGCGACGGTTTGCAGATCATTCAGGATTCGGCCGAGACGCAAGGGCTGGCCGAACAGGCGGACCCGCATCAGAACGTGGTACTCGTCCCCGCCTTTGTCGGGCTGGGTGCGCCCTATTGGAACCCCGATTGTCGCGGCGCGGTGTTCGGGTTGACCCGTGGCACGGGGCCCGCCGAAATGGCCCGTGCGGCGCTGGAAAGCGTCGGCTACCAGACACGCGACCTGCTTGAAGCGATGTCCGCCGACTGGAAAGCCGATGGCGTGCAGCCCACGTTGCGCGTCGATGGTGGCATGTCTGCCAGCGACTGGACCATGCAATTCCTGTCCGACATCATCGCCGCCCCCGTTGACCGGCCCACCGTGCATGAAACCACCGCCCTCGGGGTCGCGTGGCTTGCGGGGATGCACGCGGGTGTTTATCCTGATCAGGAACAGTTCGCGAAATCGTGGACACAGGAAACCCAATTCACGCCGAAAATGGACGATGACCAGCGCGACGCGAAATATGCGCTCTGGAAAAAGGCCGTTGACGCGACCCTGAATTTTTAAGGAACTCCCCATGACAGCCCCAACGCTTCGCCGGTATCTGACCCAAAACAGCTTTGACCCCGATCTGGTGTTTCTGCTGGAAGACATCGCATCGGCGTCGCGACTGATCGCCGGTCTCGTGCGTCGTGGTGCCTTCGAGGGCAACCTTGGTGCCGCCGGAGAGATCAACGTGCAAGGCGAGGCGCAAAAGACGCTGGATATCATGGCCAATGACGTGTTCGAGCGTGAGTGTGCCAACAGCCCGCGTGTCGCAGCACTTGTGTCGGAAGAGGTGGAAGAGGTTACTTGGCTGAAAGAGCCGCAAAAGGGCGACTACCTGCTGTATTTCGATCCGCTGGACGGGTCGTCGAACCTTGATGTGAACCTGTCGGTGGGGTCGATCTTCTCGGTCATGCAGGTGCAGGCCGATGGTGACCGCAACGTGCTGCACAACGGGCGCAACCAGATTTGCGCGGGCTATGCGATCTACGGCCCCTCGACCATGTTTGTGGTGACCAAGGGTGACGAGGTTGCAGGCTTCAGCAGCGATCCGGACACCGGCGAATTCAGCCTGACGCACCCCAAGATGACCGTGCCCGCCGAGACCTCGGAATACGCGATCAACACGTCACGCGCACGCTATTGGTATGCCCCCGTCAGCCGCTATGTGGACGAGGCCGTCGCCGGCAAGGAAGGCCCCCGTGGCAGGTCGTTCAACATGCGCTGGACCGCGTCGATGGTCGCGGATGTGCACCGTATCCTCACGCGTGGCGGCGTCTTTCTGTATCCCGCTGACAGCAACAACCAGAAAACCGGCGGCAAGCTGCGTCTGATGTACGAGGCGAACCCGATGGCGATGGTGATCGAAGCCGCAGGCGGTGCGGCATCGACAGGGCAGGGCGCGATCATGGACGTCGCCCCCACGGCACCGCACCAGCGCGTTCCGGTGATCCTTGGCTCGCGCGACGAGGTTGCCGTGCTTGACAGCTACCACAAAGACGCCGCTGACAGCTAAGCCGATGTTCTCGTTCTTCTCTCCGCAAGCGCTGTATTTCGGGCGTGGACAGGCCGCGCAGACGGCCACGCTGGCCGCTGGCTTTGGGACGCATGTGCTGATCGTGCACGGGTCCAATGCAGCGCGCGCGGCTTGGTTGGTCGAGGATTGCCGCGCGGCGGGCCTGTCGGTCACCACACAAAGCTGCGGGTCCGAGCCGAGCCTGCCAGCGCTGGAAGCAGGGCTCGGCCGTGTGTCAGCTGATCGGCCGGATGTGGTTGTAGCGCTTGGCGGCGGATCGGTGATCGACTTTGCCAAGGCGCTCGCGGCGCTGATCCCCTGCGCGGGGGCACCGCTGGACTACCTCGAAGGGGTAGGGGGCGGCAAACCGCTCGACCGCGCACCTTTGCCGATGATCGCGCTGCCGACCACGGCGGGCACGGGGGCAGAGGTGACCAAGAACGCAGTGATTGCCGTGCCGGAACATGGGGTCAAGGTCAGCCTGCGCGACGCGCGGATGATTCCCGATATCGCCATCGTGGATGCCGGGCTGATGCAGGGCGCACCGCGCCGCGTCACCCTTGCGGCGGGGCTGGATGCGGTCACGCAGGTGATCGAACCCTACCTGTCCATCAAAGCGACGCCGATGACAGATGCGCTGTGTCAGGCAGCGATCCCTAAGGGGCTGGCCGCCCTGCGTGCCGTGGTTGAACAAGACGCAGCGGAAGCGTGGGAGGACATGGCTTGGGTCAGCACCTGCGGTGGCTTGGCCTTGGCGAATGCGGGGCTGGGGGCGGTGCATGGCTTTGCCGGCGTGCTCGGCGGCCAGACCGGTGCCCCCCACGGAGAGATCTGCGGCGCGCTTCTGCCCGCGGTGCTGGCGTCTCACTTGGAAAAGGCAGAGGCAGGCACGCAGGTCCACACGCGCCTGATGTGGGTGCTTGGCCTGATCGACGATGCCTTCAACGTCGAAAACGGGGCAGGGATCACCGCCCTGCGCGATTGGTCCCGTCAGATGGGGCTGCGGACATTGGCCGAGATGGGGCTGAACCCCGAGGATCACCCAGAGGTGGCACGCCTCTCTGCCGGTGCATCCTCGATGAAGGGCACGCCCTTCGCGCTGACGCAGGACGAACTGATCGCCATCCTGCGCGCCTGACGCTTATCGGGGCGGGTTACAGCCCCAGCGATTTGCGCAGCATGTTCAGCGCCACGAGGATCAGGAAGACCGCAAACACCCGTTTCAACGGTTTCGGGTCCATCGCATGGGCCAGCCTAACCCCCAGCGGCGCGGTGATCAGCGTCATGGCGATGACAATGGCAAAGGTGGGCAGGTTCACCGCCCCCACCGTCAGCGGCGGGCTGTTGGGCGCGGCATCAACCAGCAGGAACCCGATGACAGAGGGCACGGCGATCAGCACGCCAAACCCCGCAGCGGTGGCCACGGCACGGTGGATCGGCACGTTGAACAGGCTCATCAGCGGCACGCCAAAGCTGCCCCCGCCGATCCCCATCAGCACCGATAGAAACCCGACTGATGGCGACAGCGCCGCGCGGGCGGCCCCACGGGGCATCGCCTGTCCCAAGCGCCAATGCGCCCGCCCAAAGGCCATGTATAGTCCGACGACCAGCGCCAGCCCGCCAAAGATGCCCTGCAAGACGCTCGTGCGCAGCTGTGCCACCACCAGCATCCCGATGATGGCCCCGATCACGATCCCCGGTGCCCATGTCTTGAGGATCGCCCAATCGACCGCGCCCTTTTTATTGTGGCTGTGCACCGACCGCAGCGAGGTTACGATGATCGTCGCCAGCGAGGTCGCCAGACACATCTGCATGAGCTGCGGGCTGTCATAGCCAAGCGCTCGAAACGCATAGAAAAACGCGGGCACCAAGACGATGCCGCCACCGACACCCAGCAGCCCCGCCAGCACACCGGCAAAGGCACCGATGGCCATGATCATAAGGACAATTTGCAGAAGGAGGGTGGGGTCTTGCATGGGGGGCGATCCTGAATGTCGAGTGGTTGCCCCTGTTGCTATACCGCTTCTTGCGCCTCGGCCAGTGTTTGCATCGCGTCCAGCGCCTCTAGCAGCACCTGACGGTCGGCACCGGGGCGGGAGGCCTGCTCGGACAGGGTACGCCGCCAGACCCGTGCGCCGGTGCGACCGGCAAAGAGCCCCATCATATGGCGCGTGATCTGGTTCAGCTTGCCGCCGCCGTCGATATGCGCGTCGATATAGGGCAGCATCTGCGCCACGACATCCTCGGGTGTGGTGTCTGCGCCGGTGCCGTAAATGCGGCGATCCGCCTGCGCCAGAATATCGGTCGGGTTATGATAGGCGCTGCGCCCGATCATCACGCCATCCAAACCGGCGTCCAGAAACGCCTCTGCCTGATCGAGCGAGGTGATGCCCCCGTTGATCGAGATATGAAGGTTCGGGAACAGCCCCTTCATCCGGTGCACCAGCTCGTAGTCCAAGGGGGGAATGTCGCGGTTTTCCTTGGGGCTGAGCCCCTGCAGCCACGCCTTGCGCGCGTGGATTGTCACCCGTTCACAGCCCGCGCCGACGATCTGCGCCAGAAACTCGGGCAGCACCTCGGCGGGGTTCTGGTCATCCACGCCGATCCGGCATTTGACGGTCACGTCCACATCCACCGCGCGGCGCATCGCCGCGACGGATTTGGCCACCAGCGCCGGTTGCTCCATCAGCACCGCGCCAAAACAGCCCGATTGCACGCGATCCGACGGGCAGCCGACGTTCAGGTTGATCTCGTCATACCCCGCCTGCGCCCCGATCCGCGCCGCCTCTGCCAGCTCGTCCGGGTCAGACCCGCCAAGCTGCAAGGCCACGGGATGCTCAGAGGTATCATGATCCAGCAAATGCAACGCACCGCCGCGTACCAAGGCAGGCGAGGTCACCATTTCGGTATACAGCAACGTCTGCTTCGAAAACAGCCGATGCATGTAGCGACAATGCCGGTCGGTCCAGTCCATCATCGGGGCGACCGAAAGCCGTGCGGCGCGGGTGAGATCGGATCTATGTCCCATGATGGTCTAAGCCTTATCGTCTATCGAGCTGGAAATATGGGGGTTCGGGAGGGTCAATGCTATAGCGGGGCGGGCATGGCAAGGGGCAGGGGGCCGATATCACGCGCCTGTTGTCTGCCTAAATCCGCGGCATTGGGCCGGAATGTGCAGGGCCTGATGCGTTTATTACCCTGATTTTGCCCAAATACTGCCATATCTTAACACTTATATCACACTGTCGGAGCCAAACTACCGACAGGCGACCGAGAATCGAATCGACCGGCGCACAAATTGAACGACCCGAGAGATGGCAGAGATGAACATGACAGATACAGCGCAAGACCCGCAGACCAATATCCTTCGCTTCGTGCCCGCAGCGGCGACGTGGCAATGCGTGACCGTGGCGCAGCATTTTGGGGCGACCCCCGTGGTGCCAGCGGCGAATGACAATTACGCCCCGCAAGATCACGAAGGGGCCCAGACCAGCAGCGAAATGCTTGATTTTCTGTACCGCGTGGCCCGCTGAATCCTCTTCAACGGTTCGGACGGCCTAGCCGGTTCGCCAGATCAGCCGATGCTGTCACGCTTGAGCCGCGCAGAACGGCCCCCCCGCCGCTTCGTCAACGCACCCGCCCGCGATGGCAGCTCTGCCATGATGCTGCGGCGCTCCTCGGGCGTCATACGCGACCACGCGCCGATCTCGTCAATGGATCGGTAACACCCTGTGCACAGGCGCGTCTCGGGGTGCACCACGCAAAGTTTCACGCAGGGGCTTTCGACTTCGTTCCGCTTCCAGATCTCGTCACTCATCGCTTTATCCTCGCGCTGTCGCGCTTATCTGGCCTCAGGCCGACGCGCCCTGCGCCTTGATCACACGCAAACGGTCCAGCACCCCTTGCAGGATATAGCCCGCGGCCACGTGGTCGATCACCTCGGCGCGGCGGCGACGCGATGTATCGGCCTCCAGCAGCGCACGCTCCGCGGCGACCGTGCTCAGCCGTTCATCCCAGAACCCGATAGGAATATCTCCCAGCCGGTCAAAGTTCCGCGCAAAGGCCCGTGTCGACTGACAGCGCGCGCCTTCCGATCCGTCCATATTGCGCGGTAGGCCCAGCACCACCCCGCCGATCCCGCGGGCGGCAATGATCTCTGACAGGCGGGTGGCATCAACTCCGAATTTCTTGCGGCGCACCGTTTCCAGCGGGGTGGCGATCGACAGAAAACTGTCGCTGACCGCAACGCCGATGGTCTTTTCCCCAAGGTCCAGCCCGATCAACGCCTGCATCGGGGGCAGGGCGGCGGCGAAATCTGTTATGTCGTCATAGATCATTCGGTTACCCCGGCGCGTTCGCCCGCGCGCTGAATATCATCCATCGCGGCGGGGTCATCGGCAAAGACCTCTACCGCATTCTCGTAAATCGCCCGTGCCCGTGCCGTTTCCCCCAGCACGCCAAGCGACGTGATCAACCGCGCCCAATCCTCGACCGGCCCGCCCTGGCTGGCAAGCCGCGACGACAGGCTTTCGACCATGCCGCCGATCATCTCCATCCGTTCGGCAGGGGTCATATCCTGCGCCGCGTCGATATCCTCGGCCGAGGGGCCGCGCAGCGCGCCGCTGCCAATCTCGGGCACGGTATAGTCCACACCGGCCATCGTGGCGATAGGGGTGATCTGCGCCAGGATTGGCGCGATCCACGGGGCATCCTCAGGGCCGCGGCGCAGCAACCCGTCCCACATGCGGAACGCCAGATCAGGGCGCCCGGTTTGCACCAGCATCAGCCCCCAATAATACCGCGCCGTGCCGTTTTCGACATCACGGGTCAGCACCGCGCGCAACACCGCCTCGGCTTCGGGCGATACATAGCCCCCCGCCGCCATCACCAGCAGCTCCGCATAGCCCGACACATCGTCAATCGAGGCTTCCGCCCCCTTGAGGCGCACAACCTTGCCCTGCGCGGCGGCGGCGGCGGCATAGTTGCCAACGCGCGCCTCGTTCTGGGCCAGCAGGACATGGCCCTGCACATCATCGGGCCGCGCGGCAACCGTTTCGCGCAGGCGGGTCAGCAGCGCTTCATATTCGGGGCTGAGCTCGGGCGGCAGATCGGCGGCGGGCAGCTCTGCCTCGGCGGTGGCCTGATCGGGTCGGTTCCGGCGCATGTCTTCGGCCCGCGCGATACGGTCCTGCAACGCCAGATCCCCATAGCCCGGCGCACCCAACTGCCAGTAGAGCCCAAGGCTTCCGCCCAGCAAGACCAACGCGATCACCACGATGACGATGGGCGACGGCGTGCCACTTGCGGCGGGAGTATTTTGTCCGGCAGCATCCGCGGCCAGAATACGGCGCGAGATTTCGGTGCGCACGCGGATGGCGTCTGCTTCGGGCAACACCCCGCGCGCGACATCGCGTTCAACCTCGGCCAGCTGGTCGCGATAGACCTGCACGTCATGGGCGGCACCGGTCTCGGCAGGCGCGCTGGCCCCACGGGTCAGGGCACGCGCCAGCAACACGGTCACAAGGGCGGCACCGGCGGCGGCGATGATCCAGAAACTCATAAAGATGCGGTCCAGTAATTATAGGTGCTGCACATCTAACCGCTACGGCGGGATGACAAAAGAGCCCATATTGCTGCACCTTGTCGCGGCGGCGGGTTGGTTTTTGCCAGATTGCGGCGGATGTCGTAAAACT
The DNA here is from genome assembly GCF_003352105.1 of Sulfitobacter sp. SK025. NCBI lineage: Bacteria > Pseudomonadati > Pseudomonadota > Alphaproteobacteria > Rhodobacterales > Roseobacteraceae > Sulfitobacter > Sulfitobacter sp. SK025. The sequence goes on from NZ_CP025808.1 coordinate 1,565,626, forward strand.
GTTAAGGAATGCCGCGCCGGGTATCCTCTTTTTCGCCCGAAGACCCAGAAAGAAGCCAAGCCTACGCCACGGCGTACGAATCTTTGCCGGAGACCGCTTTCATGAAGAAATACTCAGCCTTTGCCGTCGCCCGCGAATCCCTGCGCCATCATACCGGCTGGCAGCGGGCCTGGCGCGATGCGCAGCCGAAGAAACGCTATGACGTGATCATCGTCGGGGCCGGGGGGCATGGTCTGGCGACGGCCTACTACCTGGGTAAAAACTTCGGCATCACCAATGTCGCCATTCTAGAAAAAGGCTGGCTCGGGGGCGGCAACACGGGCCGCAACACCACGATCATCCGGTCCAACTACCTGCAAGACCCCTCCGCTGCGATCTATGAAAAGGCGCGCTCGCTCTACGAGACGATGAGCCAGGATCTGAACTATAACGTGATGTTCAGCCCGCGCGGCGTGATCATGCTGGCGCAGACCCAACACGAGGTGCGCGGCTACCAGCGCACGGCCCATGCCAACGCGCTGCAAGGGGTGCAGACCGAATTCATCGCGCCCGAAAAGGTCAAGGAACTGGTGCCGATCATCAATATCGACGGGCCACGCTACCCGGTTCTGGGCGGGCTCTGGCAGCGCCGTGGCGGCACGGCACGCCATGATGCGGTGGCCTGGGGCTATGCGCGGGCCTGTTCCGACATGGGCATGGACGTGATCCAGAAATGCGAGGTCACCGGCATCCGTCAGGAAAACGGCAAGGTGACGGGCGTGTCGACCAACCGTGGCGATATCGACTGTGACAAGCTGGGCATGGTGGTCGCCGGCCATTCCGGCCATCTTGCTGATATGGCGGGCTTCCGTCTCCCGATCGAATCTGTCGCCCTTCAAGCGCTGGTGTCAGAGCCGATCAAACCCTGCATGGATGTGGTGGTCATGGCCAATACCGTGCATGGCTACATGAGCCAGTCCGACAAGGGCGAGATGGTGATCGGCGGCGGCACGGACGGCTATAACAACTACACCCAACGTGGCTCTTTCCATCATATCGAGGAAACGGTCCGCGCCTTGGTCGAGACCTTTCCGATGGTGTCCCGTCTCAAGATGTTGCGCCAATGGGGCGGTATTGTGGATGTGACGGGGGACCGCTCTCCGATCCTGTCCAAAACGCCGGTCGAGGGCGTGTTCGTCAACTGTGGCTGGGGCACCGGCGGGTTCAAGGCGATCCCCGGCTCGGGCTGGGCCATGGCCGAGCTGATGGCCAAGGGGCGGTCGCCGCTGACGGATGCCTTCGGCCTGAACCGGTTCCAGGAAGGGCGGTTCATCGACGAATCCGTGGCCGCCGGGGTGGCGCATTGATCGGCGCGCGGAAACCTGCCCGCACAATGGGGCTGTGGAACTTTTTGCCCGTGAACGGGGTTTGCACTTCATATCAAGTTTATGAAGGACCATTCCCATGGCTACGCCTGACAACAACCAAGCGCCACACACCACCGTCAACAAAACCAGCGGCACCGGATCGGGGATCGTCATCGGCGTTCTCGTCGTTCTGGTCCTTGGCTTCGGCTTTTACTTCTTCGCCGGTGGCAACCCGATGGACGACTCTGGCGACATCAACGTCAACGTCGAAGGCGCGGCCGATGGTGCTGCCGATGCTGTTGAAGGCGCGGCCGAGGAAGCAACCGGCAACTAAGCCGCTTTCCACTCTATCCAATATGATCAAGGCTGGCCCTCGCGCGGGGGCTGGCCTTTTTGCGTTTCAACCGACCCTAGAAAGGAGCGCCCCATGCTGACCCTGACATGCCCCAACTGCGGCATCACCGCCGAGGAAACCGAATTCCACGCGGGCGGCGAGGCGCATCTGAAACGTTTTGGTCCGGGGTCCTCTGACAGCGACTTCGAAAAATACCTGTTCATGCGGGAAAACCCCAAGGGCGTGCATTTTGAACGCTGGCGGCATGTCTATGGCTGTGGCAAATGGTTCCACGCCGCGCGCGATACCATGACGCTCGAAGTCTTCGGCACCTATACCGCCCAGACCAGCACGGTCCCGCAAGAGATCATCGACAAGATACAGGACCGTCGCCCCGATTGGCAGGCCTCCGCCGCCCCATGACCGCTGCCGTTCTTCATTTTGCCAAGAAAACTCCCGCCGGAGGCGCCCGCGCTTTCGCCCCACACCAAGGTTTGACTTCATGAGCACCAGAATTGCCACAGGCGGCCGCCTGCTGAACAAATCAAATGCTGTCAGTTTTTCGTTCAACGGAAAGCAGCTGCGCGGGTTCGAGGGCGATACCCTGGCCTCGGCCTTGCTGGCGAATGACCAGATGCTGGTGGGGCGGTCGTTCAAATACCACCGTCCGCGCGGCATCGTGGCGGCGGGCCCGGAAGAACCCAACGCGCTGGTGAACCTCGGGCAGGGCGACCGGTTCGAGCCCAACCAACGCGCCACGACCACCGATCTGTTCGACGGGCTCAAGGCGGAAAGCCAGAACCACTGGCCCAGCCTCGAATTCGACATTGGCGCGATCAACAAACACCTGAGCCGCTTTCTGCCCGCGGGCTTCTACTACAAGATGTTCATCCACCCGCGCCCCTTCTGGAAGCATGTCTACGAGCCGATCATCCGCCACTCTGCCGGTCTGGGCAAAGCGCCCAAGGAGACCGATGGCGATACCTATGAGCATTTCCACGCCTTTTGCGATGTGCTGATCATCGGCGGTGGTGTCGCGGGGCTCGAGGCCGCGCGCACGGCGGCCCTGTCCGGTGCCAAGGTCATCGTGCTGGAACAGACCGCCCATTGGGGCGGCCGCGCGCCTGTGGATGGTGGAACGGTCGATGGCACGCCTGTCGCCGATTTCATCGACGCGCTGGTGGCAGAGCTGTCGGGGATGGCAAACGTCACCCTGCGCACCCGTGTCATGGGGGCGGGGGTCTATGACCACGGCTATGTGCTGGGCTATGAACGTCTGACGGACCACGCGCCCGAGACTGCCGGGCCGCGCCACCGGCTCTGGCGCATTCGCGCCGGTCATATCGTGACCGCCACCGGCGCGATTGAACGGCCTTTGTCCTTTGCTGGCAATGACATCCCCGGTGTGATGCTGGCCGCATCTGTGCGGGATTATCTGGTGAACTATGGCGTGTTGGTCGGGGATCGCACGGTGGTGGTCACCAATAACGACGACGCCTACCGCACCGCCATCGCCTTGACCGAGGCCGGTCTGACCGTGCCCGCCATTCTGGATGCCCGCGTGCTGCCGCAGGATTCCGCGCTGATGACGCGCGCCAAAGATCTGGGCATTCGCGTGATGATGGGTCATGCCGTGGCGCGGGTGACGGGCGGCAAACGCGTCACAGGCGTAGAGGTGTGCAGCCAGGCGGGCGAGGGTGCGGTGCTTGAAACCTTCCCCTGTGACGCCGTGGCCATGTCGGGCGGCTGGTCGCCGGTGGTGCATCTGTGGTCCCATTGCGGCGGCAAGCTGACCTGGGATACCGCCGGGGCCATGTTCCGCCCCGATGTGAACAATCCGCCGCTGGGGGCGGACGGGCATGGTTTTGTCACCGCTGCCGGTGCCGCGGGTGGGTTCTTTGCGCTGGATGACATCTTGCACGACGCCCATGCCGCCGCGGATGGGGTGGTCACGACGCTGGGGTTCAAGCTGCCCGCCGATGCCGTCTCGCCGAATGCCGACCGGCAAGAGGAAGCGCCGCTCGCCCCCGTCTGGATGATGCCCCAAGGCGCAAATGTGAAGCTGCGCGAGAAGACGTGGCTGGATTATCAGAACGATGTCAAAGTGTCAGACGTGCGGCTTGCCGCGCAAGAAGGCTTTGTCAGCGTCGAACACGCCAAACGCTATACCACGCTTGGCATGGCGACGGATCAGGGGAAGCTCAGCAATATCAACGGGCTGGCAACGCTGGCGGGCGCGATGGATGCGGATATTCCCGCCGTTGGGACCACCACCTTCCGCCCGCCGTACCACCCGATTTCGATGGGCGCGATTGCGGGCGAGGCGCGTGGCGATGTCTTCCAGCCGATCCGCCGCACCCCGCTGCATGACTGGCACGAAGCGAACGGCGCTGAATGGGAGCCCGTCGGCCAATGGCGACGCCCCTATGCCTATCCGCGCAAGGGCGAAACCACCCATGACGCGGTGATGCGCGAGGTCACCAACACGCGTAGCAAACTGGGGATGCTGGATGCCTCCACCCTTGGCAAGATCATCGTCAAGGGACCGGACGCGGGGCGTTTCCTCGATATGCTTTACACCAATATGATGAGCACGCTGAAACCGGGTAAATGCCGCTATGGCCTGATGTGCTCGGAAAACGGGTTCCTGATCGACGATGGTGTCGTTGCGCGGATCGATGACGACACCTTCCTGTGCCACACAACGACAGGCGGCGCGGAAAGCATCCACCAGCATATGGAAGAATGGCTCCAGACCGAGTGGTGGGATTTCAACGTCTATGTTGCCAATGTCACCGAGCAATATGCGCAGATCGCCGTGGTCGGCCCCAATGCACGCAAATGTCTGGAAAAGCTGGGCGGCATGGATGTCAGCAAGGACGCGCTGGCCTTTATGGAGTGGGCGGACGGCACGCTGGGGGGCTTCAAGTGCCGCGTTTACCGGATCTCTTTCTCGGGCGAGCTAAGCTACGAGATCGCGGTGGATGCAGGGCAGGGGCAGGCCTTCTGGGATGCGCTGATGGTGGCGGGCAATGATCTGGGCGTGATGCCCTATGGTACGGAATGTCTGCACATCCTGCGCGCCGAAAAAGGCTTTATCATGATCGGGGACGAAACCGACGGCACCGTGATCCCGCAGGATCTGGGGCTGAACTGGGCGATCTCGAAAAAGAAGGATGACTATTTGGGCAAGCGCGCGCAGCAGCGGTCCCATATGGTGGACCCGACGCGCTGGAAACTGGTGGGGCTGGAAACAACCGACGGCAGCACCCTGCCGGATGGGGCCTATGCCGTGGGCGAGGGCGAGAACGAGAACGGCCAGCGCAATATGATCGGGCGCGTCACCTCGACCTATCATTCGCCGACCTTGGGCAAGGGGATCGCGATGGGGCTGGTCCTGAACGGGCCGGACCGCATGGGCGAGGTGCTCGATTTCCCCGGGACCGACGGCAAGACCTATCAGGCGAAAATCGTCGATCCGGTGTTCTATGACAAAGAAGGGGCCAAGCAAAATGTCTGAGGCGGTAAGCGCATTGAAAGCGGCGGAATTCACCGGCGGCATTGCCGAGGTCACCCTGATGGACCCGATTGGCATGATCTCTGTTCGCGGGGATCTGGGGGCGGGCTATATGAAGAAGGCGCTGAAAAAGGCCGTCGGCCTCGGCCTTCCCGACACCCGCAGCGTCCAGATCAACGGGGATCGCGGTGTCGCGTGGATGTCACCGGACGAGCTGTTGTTGCTCTGCCCCTACGATCAGGTCAGCGACACCATCGACATGCTGACCAAATGCTTTGGCAGCAATCACACGCTGGCGGTCAATGTATCCGATGCGCGGGCGGTGTTTCGCATCAGCGGGGCGCACAGCCGCGATGTGCTGGCCAAGCTCGCCCCGGTGGATCTGTCGCCAGAGAGTTTCACCCCCGGCATGATCCGCCGCACGCGGCTGGCGCAGGTGCCCGCCGCGTTCTGGATCGAGGACGGTGACAGCTTCCGTCTGGTTTGCTTCCGCTCGGTCGCGCAATATGTGTTTGATCTGCTCAAAACCGCGGCACAGGCCGGGTCCGCCCCCGAATATCATAGCACAGCGCGGTAAGCCGCTGGTCAGGGGCAGGGCGGCAGACTGGCGGGAACATTCGCCCCAGCCAGCCGTTTTACCCTTAAGTGGGTGACGATAGAAGCGCCCCGTCAGCCGTGCCGGTTTCCCCCTTGCGGGTCGATCAGCACTTGACCTTATGACGGGACGGGCTTCATGTGACCCAGACGCAATTCAATAACGGAGGCTTTTCTCATGGCTTTTACTCTTCCTGATCTTCCCTATGCCCACGATGCGCTTGCATCCAAAGGTATGTCCAAGGAAACGCTGGAATATCACCACGATAAGCACCACAATGCCTATGTGACCAACGGCAACAAAGCCATTGAAGGCACCGAGTGGGAAGGCAAGACCCTCGAGGAAATCATCAAGGGCACCTACAACCCTGACGCGGTTGCGCAAAGCGGTATCTTCAACAACATCAGCCAGCTGTGGAACCACAACCAGTTCTGGGAAATGATGTCCCCCGAAGACAGCAAAATGCCGTCCGAGCTGGAAAAAGCGATCACCGAAAGCTTTGGCTCTGTCGATAAGTTCAAGGATGAATTCAAGGCAGCCGGTGGCGGTCAGTTCGGCTCCGGTTGGGCGTGGCTGGTCAAGGACACCGACGGTGGCCTGAAAGTGACCAAGACCGAAAACGGCGTGAACCCTGTCTGCTTTGGTCAGACCGCACTGCTGGGCTGCGACGTTTGGGAACACTCGTACTACATCGATTTCCGCAACGCGCGCCCCGACTACCTGTCGAACTTCCTCGACAATCTGGTCAACTGGGACAACGTCGCATCGCGCATGTAATCGCGATATGATGGGTTAAGGCATCACGCCAACCTGTTGAAATATTTATATGAAAGGCCCTGCAGCAATCCGCTGTGGGGCCTTTTCTTGTGGAACCACCAACGTGATTGGGGCGTTTTACCTGTGAACCCACAAGATGAGAAGGAGACCACGATGGCAGAGCGTCACAGATCGAAGGACGGCGTCAAGGAAACCGACAAATACATCAGCGAAGCCGATGATATTGACCATCAGGGCCGCTCGGGCGGGGGGCTGCAACGCGATGTCGGCACGCAAGACGAAGAGAAACAGGTGGTCGACAAACCCGGCGCTGACACCCGCGTCACTGGCGAAGACAAACGCAACCACGGAGAAGACGCATGACCAAGATTGAAAATGGCACTTGGGTGCTGATCGCAGACGGTGAAAAAGCGCTGTTCATGGTGAATGAAACCGACGGAGAGGATCCGTTCCTGCAGGTCTTCCGCGAGGAAGAGCAGGACAACCCGCCGAACCGCGATCAGGCCGCCAATCGTCGTGGACGCTTTAATGATGGCCCGTCTGTGCACCGCTCGGCTGTAGACGACACCGACTGGCACCAACTGTCCAAGGACCGCTTTGCCAGCGAGCTGGCGGATATCCTGTACAAACAGGCGCATAAGGGCAAATTCGACAAGATCATTCTGGTCGCACCGCCGAACACTCTGGGTGAGTTGCGTCACGAGATGCACAAAGAGGTCGCAGACAAAGTCGTGGGCGAAATCCCCAAGACGTTGACGAACCACCCCATCGAAGAGATCGAGAATATCGTGAAATCGACGCTTGAAACAGCGTGAGGATGTGGCCGCATAGCAACAGTTGAATTCTGGCTATGCGGCCGGATCTATAGGTATTCGGGTTGCCGCAGGGCGGTGATTTGAAAGGGCATCCAAACCTGGGTGCCCTTTGCTGTATCGCGCTTGCTATCGGCGAACAGGGTGAATGGCGTTGGCGGTTTTCACCTACCGCCTATAGCACTCCTGATCCTGCTTCGCCGCCGATCAACCCGTTGCCGCGCAGGCGTTTTCTGCACCACCGCGCGGGCTGCCGTGCCTCACTTTACGCGGTCAGGCTGCGGCGCAGAACGTCCAGCGCGCCGCCAACGTCATCGACCGTATCCACATAGCCAAGCAGGCTTTCTTCGGCAAAGCCACAGGCGACGACATGATCCAGAAGCGCTGTTAGGGGATTCCAGTAACCATTTGTATTCAATAGGATTACCGGCTTCTGATGTAGCCCCAACTGGCGCCAGGTCAGCACTTCGAACAGCTCGTCCAGTGATCCGGCACCGCCGGGCAGGACCACCACGGCATCGCAATTCATGAACATCACCTTTTTGCGTTCATGCATGGTTTCGGTCACGACATAGGTGGTCAGATCGGTCTTTCCGACCTCCCATTTCACCAGATGATCGGGGATCACGCCAAAGGTCGTGCCGCCCGCCGTTTGTGCCGCGCGTGCAACGGTGCCCATCAGCCCCACGTCCCCCGCGCCATAGACCAGCCGCCAGTCGTTCTGGGCCAAAGCGCGGCCCAAAGCGTCGGCTTGTGCGGTATATTCGGGGTCATCACCGGGGCGTGAGCCGCAGTAAACACATACGGATTTCTGGACCATAAACGGGGGTCCTTTTTGCGAATATGCACATGGCATGCAGCTGCATTTTGACCCGTGATAGCCTGCTTGGTACAAGTCCTCAATGTGGGGAAGTTCAAAGGGATGAACGGGATGTCGGTGTTTCAAACGCGGGGTGCTCAGTTTGCGGGCGCCGCGCTGGTCGTGGCGGTTGCCGTTGCGGGATATATCTGGTCGCAAGATGCGGGTCCCGTCGTGCCGGATACGGCGAAGGACACCGCGGCCCAGCCGAAACCCGCGGCCCAGCCCCCCGCGCAGACCACCACCGCACCCAAAGACACCACGGCCGCCGCCACGGTTCCCCCTGCGCCCCAAACGCCTGATCCCGCCGCGTCGCCCGCCACCCCCAGCTTTGACGAGGTCCGCCGCGAGGGGGACGGGATGACCGTGATCGCAGGCCGCGCAGCACCAGGGGCCCGCGTCAGCGTCATCAGTAACGGGGCAGAGGTCGCCAGCGCGCAGGCCGACCGCTCTGGCAAGTTCGCCACGCTTGCCATTTTGCCGCCCGACGGCAGCGGCAAGATCCTGAGCCTGAGCGCGGATGCAGAAACAGGCCCCGTCGCCTCGGTCGAGGAAGTCATCTTGGCCCCGATCACCGCACCTGCCGTGGCACAGGTGGCACTGGCGGCACCGGCAGACGTATCCATCGGTGCCACATCAGAGGCCACGCCCGACGACACGGCCCCTGAAACGGCCTCCGCTCCGGTCGTGGAACCGCTGGGTGAAGCACCCGAGGACAGCACCCCCGAGATGACCGAGGTCGCCGCCGTGGCGCCGCAGCCCGATCCCGCGCCCCCGTCTGCTGATACCCCCGTCGCCCTGTTGAAATCCGACGCCGATGGTGTGGAATTACTGCCCGGCACCGCGCCCGAGGTAACCGACCGCATCGCGCTCGACACGATCACCTATTCGGATGAGGGCGAGGTCCGGCTGGCGGGGCGCGCACAGGCGCAGGCGTCTTCCGTGCGGGTCTATCTGGACAACCGCAGCGTCGGCGCGCTTGAGGTGGACCCCCAAGGCCGTTGGCGCGGCGATATCGAGGATATCAAGACCGGCATCTACACCCTGCGCGTGGATGAGCTGGATCAGGGCGGCGACGTGATCAGCCGCGTGGAAACCCCCTTTAAACGTGAATCCCCCGAGGTGCTGGCCCGTGCCACCGCAGACAACGACGGCCCGATCAAGGCGGTGACCGTGCAGGAAGGGGCCACGCTTTGGGCCATCGCCCGCGAACGTTACGGCGACCCGACGCTCTATGTGCGCGTCTTTGCCGCCAACCGCTCATCAATCCGCGATCCCGATCTGATCTACCCCGGTCAGGTCTTTGATCTGCCCGATTGACGCGCGGCTATGCGGACAGATGAAACTGCTGCACTGGCATGATCCGGCTGACGGCCCTATGTAAGGGACAACCACACAGGATCGTTCATGTCAGCCGATAGCCCGCGCACTGCCAGCCAGCCCAAACCCGCCACCCAATATCCCATGACAGAAGAGGAGATCGCCCAAGCTGCAGAGCGGCAGTCGAACCTGCTTGTCTTGCGCAAAGTGGCCCCGTACCTCTGGCCCGACGATATGCCTTGGGTCAAGAAACGCGTGGTCTGGGCGTTGATCTTCTTGGTGGTGTCCAAGCTGATTTCTGTTGTTATTCCCGTACTTTACAAAGACGCGGTGGATGCGCTCGCGAATGAGGGCGTGCCGTTTCTGGCGCTTGGCGCGGTGGGGCTGACGATTGCCTATGGTATGGCCCGCGCGATGAACGTGGGCTTTCAACAGCTGCGCGACGCGGTCTTTGCCCGTGTCGGCCAGCGCGCCCTGCGGATGCTTGCGCTGGAGACGTTCGAGCATATTCACAAGCTGTCGATGCGCTATCACATCACGCGCAAGACCGGCGGGCTGAGCCGGATCATCGAACGCGGGGTCAAGGGGGTGGAATTCCTGCTGCGCTTCTTGCTCTTCTCGATCGGGCCGCTGATTCTGGAGCTGCTGCTGGTCGGCATCATCCTGACCGTGCTGTTTGACGCGTGGTATCTGCTGATCGTGACGGTCACCATCGGGCTTTACGTCTGGTTTACCTTCGCGGTGACCGAGTGGCGCGTGAAGCTGCGCCGCCAGATGAACGACCGCGACACAGATGCCAACCAAAAGGCCATCGACAGCCTGCTGAATTATGAAACCGTCAAGTATTTCGTCGCCGAACAGCGCGAGGCGCAGCGTTATGACGCGGCGATGGCGGGCTATGAAGAGGCGGCGATCAAGACGAACTACTCGCTTGCCTTCCTGAACTTCGGCCAGTCGTTGCTGATCACCTGCGGGTTGGTCGGCGTGATGATCCTGGCCGCCATCGGGGTGCAGAACGGTGATCTTACCGTGGGGGATTTCGTTATGGTCAACGCCTATATGGTGCAGTTGACCGTACCGCTGAACTTCCTTGGCACCGTCTATCGCGAAATCCGGCAGGCGCTGGTCGATATGGGTCAGATGTTCACGCTGCTCGATCAACCGGCCGAAATCTCGGACAAGCCTGATGCCCCTGCGCTGCACGTCTCGGGTGGGCGTGTCACGCTGGACAACGTGCGCTTTGGCTATGACAACGACCGAGAAATCCTCAAGGGCGTGTCGATCGAAGCCGCCCCGGGAGAGATGGTGGCGATTGTCGGCTCTACCGGATCGGGGAAATCCACCATCGGGCGTTTGCTGTTCCGGTTCTACGATGTGCAGGGCGGTGCCGTGCGTGTGGACGGGCAAGATGTGCGCGATGTGACCCAAGACAGTCTGCACCGCGCGATTGGCGTGGTGCCTCAGGATACCGTGCTGTTTAACGATACCATCGGCTATAATATTGCCTATGGCCGCGATAACGCCACGCAAGAAGACATCGAAGCGGCAGCAAAATCGGCGCAGATCCACGACTTTATCCAGCGTTTGCCCCACGGGTATGAAACCGCTGTTGGTGAACGCGGGCTGAAACTGTCGGGGGGGGAAAAGCAGCGTGTCGGTATCGCGCGGACCCTGCTGAAAAACCCGCCGATCCTGCTGCTGGACGAAGCCACAAGCGCGCTGGATAGCGAGACGGAGCACGAGATTCAGGATGCCCTGCGTCAGGCGGGCAAGGGGCGCACGGTGCTGACCATCGCGCACCGCCTGTCCACCGTGGCCGAGGCCGACCGTATCGTCGTGCTGGAACAAGGCGAGGTGGTCGAGCAGGGCACCCATGACGATCTGCTGGCACGCAACGGGCGTTACGCGCAACTGTGGCAACGCCAGCAATCCGAGGGCGAATAGCTGGCGTTACCAAGGTTTGGTCGGCGCGGGGGTTATTCCTCCGCGATGGCCTTATCGGTGAGCTTGTCCAGCGCGCCGGTCATTTTGGTCAGATACTCCGCGTCATCGGGCAACCCGTGGTCTGCGGCCAATGTGGCGGGGTCGTGGTAGCTGACATGCACCATGCCGCTGTCATCGGCATAGGCCAGCACGCGCATGGGCAGGTCCAGACCGGCGGTCTGACCGTCCAGCATTGCAGGCGTGCCCAGCTTGGGGTTGCCAAAGATCAGCAGCGTGGTCGGGCGCAGCTCCATATCCACTTTGGTCGCCCCTTCGGCGTGGTCCACGCGGGCAAAGACCGTGGCACCGGCTTCGGTCACGGCAGTTTCCAGACGGTCGATTGTGTCGGGCACGGAATGGGGGCTCTTCTTGGTGATGATGTCGGCGGCGGCGGGCAGGGCGGCCAGTGTCGTTAGAGCGAGCGTTGTCGCGGCGAGTGTCTTGCGGATCATGAGGTCTCTCCTTTGGTTTGCGCGGCCCGCAGGCCACGGCTTCCCTCTGGAACCTAGTACGTCTTGCCCCATGAACGAGCAAAATTCGATCAACAAGCAGTGAATTGCCGGTATATGCATACAAACAACATGGTGCATTCTTGCCGTCGGGGGCATATGTGCTAGCTCAGCGCTGGCCGAGCGCCACGACGCGCGGCACCCCCACAGCCTTGCCCATAAATTTGAAGGACTACCCATGCCTGCCGGAATGTTCCGTACCGCCATTATTCTTGGCTCTATCTGTGTGACAGGTCCTTTTGCCATCGACATGTATCTGCCTGCCTTGCCCGCGATCGAAGAGGCGCTGGATGTCTCTGTCTCGGCGGCCCAGATCACGCTGGTCGCCTATTTCCTCGCCTACGGCGTGTCGCAGCTGGTCTATGGGCCGCTGTCCGACCAGATCGGGCGTAAAAAGACCCTTGCCATCGGGATGAGCATTTTCTGTGTCGGCGCGGTGATCTGTGCTGTCGCCCCCGACATCGAGACGCTGGTGCTGGGGCGTTTGGTGCAGGGCATCGGCGGGGCGACGGTGATGGTCATTCCCCGTGCCATCGTGCGCGATATGTACACCGGTGCGCAGGCGACGCGGTTGATGTCGTCGATCATGCTGGTGATCTCGGTCTCGCCCATGCTGGCGCCCTTGGCGGGCAGCGCGGTGGTCAGCTTTGGCAGCTGGCGCGAGATTTTCCTCGCCCTTGCGATCCTTGCGGCGGCGACGTTGACGATGGCGCAGATCGCGCTGCCCGAGACGCTGACCGCAGACAAACGCCGCAAGGTCAATCTGCGCGAGCTGTCGCGCAGCTGTGGTATCCTGTTCCGCGATCCGGTGTTCGTCGGCCTGACCTTTATTGCGGGTTTCGGCATGGCAAGCTTCTTCTTGTTCATCTCCAGCGCGTCCTTCGTCTACACCGGTCAATTCGGGCTGACCCCGACCGAGTTCTCGCTGGCTTTCGCCTTTAACGCGGTGGGGTTCTTTATCGCCACCCAAGCGGCGGGGCGTCTGGCCGATATGTGGGGGCTCGCCACGCTGATCGGGCGCGGTGTCACCGGCTTTGCCGTCTGCTCTGCGCTGTTGACGGGCGTTGTGCTGGCCGGTTTCGGCACGCTTCCGGTGCTGTTGATCGGGCTGTTTCTGGCCTATTCCTTTCTGGGGGTCGTTGTGCCTTCGGCGATGGTCGCGGCACTTGATGCGCATGGGCGGCGCGCGGGTATGGCGTCCTCGCTCAGCGGAAGCCTGACAATGCTGACGGGGGCCTTTTGCATCGCTGCGACGACGCCGTTCTTTGACGGCACCGCCGTGCCCATGGTGGTGAGCATCGCGCTTTGTGGTGTGGCTGCATTGGGGCTGGTGATCTTTACCATGCCCAAGCTGCGCCAGCAGCAGGAGGCCGCGGCGGCCGACCAGATGCCCGCCGCGGCCTAAGGGTCACTCCGCCGGTGGGGTATGGGCCGGCGGTCCGGTGTCCTCCCACTGGATCACGGTTGTTTGCAGCCTGCGTGCGTCGCGCGCCAGCGCCCAGTCCTGCGCGGATTTGCTGGCGCGCCCCAGCGACATTTTGGCAAGCAGCCGCGCGATCCAGCGGGCATAGGTGGTGGCCCACACGCGGATCGCCAACAGTGACGGGGTGACCAGCAGCGTCAGCACCGTCGCGATGCCCAGACCAAAGACCACCGCTGTTGCGAGCTGTTTCCACCACAGCGCTGTGGGGCTGTCGATGGTGTAGCCGCCATTGGCAAAGTCGAGGCTCAGCCCGAACATCATCGGCGCAAGCCCTGCCATCGTGGTGATGGTGGTCAGCAGAACGGGGCGGATACGGGCCTGCGCCGTGCGAATGATCGCCTCGATCCGCGGCATGTACTGGCTGAACTCCTGATAGGTATCGATCAGGATGATGTTATTGTTCACCACGATCCCCGCCAGCGCCACGATCCCCGTGCCCGTCATGATGATCGAAAACGTCTGATCCATCACCAACATGCCAATCAGTACGCCCGTGGTCGATAGCACCACCGCCAGCAGCACCAGCACCGAGTTGTAGATGCTGTTGAACTGCGCAAGCAGGATGATGAACATCAACCCCAGTGCCGCGGTAAAGGCCGAGGACAAGAACGCCTGACTTTCGGCCTGATCCTCTTGGTCGCCGGTCCATTCATATCCGACGCCCGCGGGCAGGGGCCGGGTTTCCAGCCATTTGGTCAGCTCCGCAATCCGTTCGTTGGCATTGATCGGGATCATGCGCAGGGTGCCATTGTCCAGCTCTTGTTGCAGATCGACACCTTGGGCGGCATTGGTCCGGTTGGTGATCTTGAAGGACGCGCCCTCTGGCCCCGTGATTTCGCCAGCGTCCCCCGCAGGGCGCATCGTAGCGAGGGTGATTGTCGTCTCGCCCGCCTGTGCCGTGCCCGCCTGCGCGGTGCCTTGGGAGGCATCCACCGTGCGCACCAGCTTGACCAGCCCGGGGAAGACATCGGCCTTCACATCAAGATAGCGTTTCTGGTCGATCCGGTTGATCTCTGCCAGCTTGGGCACGGGGGTGCGGGTGATGAAGTTCGACAGCGGGACCAGCCCATCCGCCGTGCGCACCTTCAGCGTGTCCAGCGTGCTGAGCACACGGTCTTCTTGCGGCAGGCGCACCCTGATCTCGATCTCTTCGTCCGAACTGTCGACCCGCATCGTGTCCAGCAGCAGCCCGCGGGTGACCAGCTGTACCATTGCGCCGACGGTGACCACATCAGCCCCGTATTGCCCCGCCTTGGCGACATCCACGTCGATCTGCCAGTCGATGCCGGGCAGGGGGCGGGTGTCTTCGATCAGGGTCAGGCCGGGGGTTTTCTCGAAGGTATCGCGGGCCTGTGCCGTGGCGGCGATCAGGTCAGTGAAACTGTCGGATTTCAGACGCAGATGCACCGGCTTGCCCGACGCAGGGCCGCGCGCCTGTGCAAGGATTTCGATCTTGATGCCGGGGATCGCGCTCAGCGCTTCGGTGAGCTCTGCGATCACGATGTCGCCGTCCAGTTCCGGGCGCAGGGCGCGGTCTTCCCACGGGATGGTTTCAAGCTGCACCTGACCGATGCTGTCCTTGGGGGCCTGCGCCCCGCCGGTATTGCTGTCGAGCCCGCCTTCACCAGCAAAGGCAAAGGCGGTAGAGACACCGGGGTGCGCCAGCACGATCGCCTCCGCCTGCTGCATGATCGCGTCTTTTTCCGCCAGCGACAGGTTGCCCCTTGCCAGCACATAGACGATCGCCTGCTCGGGTTCGGATTCGACAAAGAATTCCACGCCTTTGCTGTTGTTGCCAAAGAAGATCATCGTGGTGCCGACAAAGACAAAGACGACCCCCGCGACCACCAGCGGCATCACCGGATTGCCCGCGATAAAGGCAATGAGCCGCCCGAAGGCTGATCGACGGTAGCCCGCCTTGATCACGGTGGGCTCTTTGCGGAACAGCCGCGATGTGACCCAGCGGCCCCGGCGGCCCATGCGGGTGAACAGCGCGAAAAAGCTGGTCAGCCCCAAAATCACGCCTGACATCGCCACCGCCACCAGCGCGCAGAGTACTGCGATGCAGATAAAGACCACGGCAAAGACCGGAATGACCGAGCCAAGGATATCCAGCCCGTCCATGCCCGCGAACTGCGCCGAGATCACGGCAAACAGCGGTTGCATCAGCGCCAATGGCAGGGCGATCATCGCGGCGACAATGGGAAAGAGCAGCAGATGCAGATAGAACCGCAGTTTGGCGATGGCAGTCATATTCTGCGCCATCCAGCGTTCCAGCCGTCCGGTGACGCCGCCCATGACGGGCAGATAGATCAGCGCCACCACCAGCGAGGCGGAAAGCACAAAGATCAGCGTGACCGGCAACATGCCCATGAACTCCCCCGGGACGCCGGGCCAGAACAACATGGGCAGGAACGCGCAAAGCGTGGTCGCGGTGGACGAGATGATGGGCCAGAACATGCGTTTGGCGGCCTCGACATAGGCGGCCATGGGGCCTTCGCCCTGTTGCTGTCGCGCGTCGGCATATTCCACCACAACAATCGCGCCATCCACCAGCATCCCCACCGCAAGGATCAGCCCGAACATCACGATGTTCGAGATGGAAATCCCCATCAGCGCGAGAAAGGCAAAACACAGCAGGAACGACGTGGGGATCGCAAAGCCCACCAACAAGGCCGCACGGATACCCAGGGCGGCGAGCACCACGATCATCACCAGCGCAATCGCGGTAAAGACCGACCCCAGAAGCTGCTGCACCATACTGTCGACAATGCGGCTTTGATCGTTCGAGGTGCCAAGCGTGACAGCGGCTTTCAGCCCCTCGGGCCAGGCGGCGCTTTGGGCGGCGACGATCTCTTTCACCTGGGTGGAGGTGTCGATCAGGTTATAGCCCTTGCGTTTGACCACCTGCAGCGCCAGCGTCTTTTCCCCGTTGAACCGCGCGGTGCCTTCGCGGTCTTCAAAGGTCAGGTTGATGGTCGCCAGATCGCCCAGTGTCACCACGCGGTCGCCGTTGGTCTTGACCGGCAGCGCATAGACATCGCGCGGTTCATCAAAGGAGGACGGAATCTTGACCGAGAAACTGCCCTGATCCGATTGCACTTCGCCCGCGGCAATCAACTGGTTGTTATTCTGCACCACATTGATCAGCTCGCCCGCGGTCACGTCATAGGCTTCCAGCCGCAAGGGATCGATCAGCACCTCAAGCATCTCGTCACGATTGCCCGCCAACCCTGCTTCAAGCACCGCATCCACGCCTTCCAGCGCGTCTTGCAGATCACGCGCGACGCGGGCCATGGTACGTTCGGGCACGGGGCCGGTGAGGTTGACGATGATGATGGGGAATTCGGAAAAGTTGATCTCTGTGATCGAATATTTCTCGTAGCCTTCGGGGAATTTGGATTCCGCCGTGCTCATCGCGTCGCGCACGTCGGCCATGATCTTGGACTTGTCCCAGCCAAATTCGAACTCCAGCGCGACACCGGCGTAGTTTTCGGCGGCGGTGCCGGTCATGGTCTTCAGGCCGTCCAGATCGGAAAGTTCCGTCTCCATCGGTTTGACCAGCAGGGTTTCGCTATCCGCGGCAGAGATGCCCGGAAACTGGACCGAGACGAAAAGCGCCGGAATCTCGATGTCGGGCTCGCCCTCTTTGGGCAGGGTGGAATAGGCATAGCCCCCCACCACGAGGCTCAGCAGGATAAACGCCATGACCATACGGGCACGGCCCGCGGCCCAATCGACGATGCCGCTCATTCCGGGGCCTCGTCGCGGAAGGTCGGGGTGACGGTCACGCCAGCGGTGACATATTCCTGTCCCAGAACGATGACATCTGCCTGTTCAGGCAGGCCGGTGACCCAGATGCCTTCGGGCGTGTCGCGCACGAGCGTGACTGCGGCGAAACTTACGGTGTTCTCGGCGTCAATCAGACGCAGGCCAAGGGTGCCGTCATCATTCAGCGTCAGGGCCGATTGCGGCAGCAGATGCGCCTCGACCCCGGCCGAGGCGATGGCGATTTCGGCGGTCTGGCCGTCGCGGATGCTCAGATCGGGGTTGGGCACCTCGATTTCCACCTGAAAGGTGCGCGTCGTCGGATCGGAGGCGCGCGAGATAAAGGTGACGGTGCCTGCGATCTCGCGGTCGCCCGCGGCCAGCCGCGCCTGCGCCTGCGCGCCAAGGCTGACGCGGTCAACCTCGGTCTCGGGGACAAAGCCCACCAGTTTGATCGGGTCAAGCTGGATCACCTGTGCGCAGAGCGATCCGGTTTGCAGCAGGCTGCCAAGCTCTGCGGTGTCGCTTTCCAGCAGCCCTTCGAACGGCGCGGTGAGGGTCAGCCGGTCAATCTCGGCCTGTGTGCTGGCAACGGCGGCCTCCGCAGCCTCAATGCCGGAATGTGCCGCATTCAGCCCCGCCTCGGCAGAGCTGAGTGCGGCGCGCGCGGCGGCGACAGCAGCTTCGGCGGTGGCCAGCGTGGTCTGCGACGAAAACCCGCCTTCGCCCAGTTTTTGTGCCGCGTTCAGCTTGATCAGGGTTTCATCCAGACGGGCCTGCGCCTCGGCCACGCGGGCCTGTGCCTCCGGGACGCGGGATTGTGCTTCGTCGCGGCGGGCCTGCGCCTCTGCCTGTTGCGCGCCACGGGTGCCGGGGTCCAGCTCGCACAGCACATCGCCCGCGTTCACGGTCGCGCCCTTGCGCAGCGGGGCCGATACCACAACGGCAGAGGTTTCCGCCTTGACTGCCACCTGCCGCGCCGCCGTGGTCTGACCGCGCACGATCACGGCAGAGGCAAGCGGTGCCGCCGCGCTGCGCTGCACCACGACCTTCACCCGCGCGGGCTCTGCCACTTCTGACGGGGACGCGGTATCGGTGCTGTCGCCATCCACCGCAGGCGCCGGAGGTTGCGCGGCCCCCTGTGCCAGCCCCAACAGGGCGTCACGTTCGAAAATTGCCATATACATCAGGGCGGATACGGCGATGGCCGCAAGAAGGGGGAAGATGCGCATTCGGGCCTCGGTTCAGTGAAACGCGGGCGTTGCGGCACCGCAGTATGTCGTATGCTATAGGGCCAAATGCTTAAGCGAATAAAACTGAACTGCATAGTTCACTATTGAAAAAACTTGCGACATGCGACCTTGTGAACAACGCGTGGGTCACTTGCTGTGCAGCCAAGCCCTTGGCAGCCCCGCAGCCGCAGGTTAAGAGGGGCGTTAAATCAGGCGGGACGGGTACCACATGAGCGATACAGACAGTTTCATCGACGAAGTAAACGAAGAGGTCCGCCGCGACCGGTTCTACTTTATGCTCAAGCGCTATGGCTGGATTGCGGTGCTGGCCGTGATCCTGCTGGTCGGTGGGGCCGCGTGGAACGAATACCAGAAAGCGCAGGCCCGCGCAGAGGCGGAAACCCTTGGCGACGCGATGTTTGCAGCGCTTTCCGCTGAAGACACAGCCGCCCGCGCTTCCGCCTTTGAAAAAATCGAGGCCACAAACCCCCGCGCCGGTGCCATGCTGGGCTTGCTGACCGCCGCCGAACAAGCCCAAGCAGGCGAGACCGACGCCGCCGTCGCCACCTTGAACGGCGTCGGGCTGGATGCGGATGTGCCCGCGATCTACCGCGAAATCGCCCAGTTCAAGGCGATTACCCTGCAAGGATCGGATATGCCCGCCAATGAACGCCGTCTGGCGTTGGAAAATCTGGCGCAGCCCGGCAGCAGCCTGCGCTTGCTGGCGCAAGAACAACTGGCCATGATCGACATCGAAGAAGACGCCCCCGAGGCGGCGATCGAACGCTATCAGGGCATCCTGAACGACGCGGATGTGACCTCGGACTTGCAACAACGCGCCCTTCAGGTGATTGTCGCCTTGGGGGGGGATCCGCAAATGGGTGCCGCAGCCCCCGCGCCGCAAACGGACACCGTGCCGGCGCTGGATGCAGACAATAACTAATCCTGCCTGAACCCTTCAGGTGACACGGACTTAAAGAGCAAAGCGAGCAGGGCCATGACCATTCTCCACAGCATCTCCTTGAAACCCACGTCGACGCGCCGTGCCTCACTTGGGATGGGGGCGGTGGTGGCATCGCTGCTGCTGTCGGCCTGCGCCGAACCTGAGGTGATCCTGCCCGGCGTGCGCGAGGATGTGCGATCGGTCCTGCAAGGCAGCGACGGCTTTGCAGCCCCCGCCGATGCGCCGGTGCCAGCCAATACAACACGCGCGATTTCGCTGCCCGCAGCGACCACAAACGCAAGCTGGTCGCAAAGCCCCGGCACGCCAAGCACCCGCGTCAGCCACCCCGCGCTTGGTGCGGCCCCGCAGCTTGCGTGGTCCGCCTCTATCGGGAAGGGCGACAGCCGCAAGCAACGCATCACCGCGACGCCTGTCGTGTCGGGCGGGCGTGTGTTCACCATCGATTCCGGCGCGACGGTCACCGCGACCTCTGCCACATCGGGGGCGACCCTCTGGACCCGTGACCTGACGCCGCAAAGCGACGGGCAGGGCGATGCGACGGGCGGCGGCTTGGCCGTTGATGGCAATACAGTCTATGTCTCGCTCGGCTTCGGGTCGGTCACGGCGCTGGATGTCGACAGTGGCGGCACGCGCTGGACGCAGGATATCGATGGCACCGGATCGGGGGCCCCGACAGTCTTTGGCGATATGGTCTATTTCACCTCCGGCGACGATACCGGCTGGGCGCTGAACAAATCCAACGGCCGCGTGCAATGGCAGACCGGATCGACCAGCAGCATCAACAATGTGCTTGGCGCACCGGCCCCCGCCGTGGGGTCGCAGATCGCCGTGCTGGCCTTCGGCTCGGGCGAGGTGCAAGGGCTTTTCCGTCAGGGCGGGCTGGATCGTTGGAACACGTCCGTCGTGGGCAAACGCCCGGGGCGCGCGCTGGCCAATATCTCTGATGTGACAAGCGCGCCGGTAATCTCTGGCGATACCGTTTACGTGGGCAACCAGTCGGGCCGTCTGGCGGCGCTGAGCCTTGGCGGCGGCGAACGCCAGTGGACCGCGCGCGAAGGCGCGATCGGCCCCGTCTGGCCCGCAGGCGACAGCGTCTTTGTCGTGACCGACCTGAACGAGCTGGTGCGTCTGGATGCCAGCACCGGCACCCGCATCTGGGGCACACCGCTGCCGAATTTCGTCAAGGACAAGCCCAAGCGCCAGTCCGAGGTCTTTGGCAACTACGGCCCCATCCTTGCCGGCGGCCGCGTGATCGTGGCCTCTAGTGATGGCACGCTGCGCAGCTTTGACCCCACCAATGGCGCGCTGGTTGCACAGGTGACGATCCCCGGCGGGGCGACCACTGCGCCGGTCGTGGCGGGGGGCGTTCTGTACGTCGTATCCGCGAAAGGGCAATTGCACGCTTTCCGTTAGGCCGCAAATAGGCTAAGCGGCGGGCTTGACCTAGTCTTCGGAGCCGTTCCATGTCTTTCACCCTCGCCATTGTGGGCCGTCCCAACGTCGGGAAATCCACGCTGTTCAACCGTCTGGTCGGTAAAAAGCTGGCGTTGGTCGATGATCAGCCCGGTGTGACGCGCGATCTGCGCGAAGGCGCGGCGCGGCTTGCCGACCTGCGATTCACCGTGGTGGATACCGCCGGACTTGAAGAAGTTACCGACGACAGCCTGCAGGGCCGGATGCGCCGCCTGACCGAACGTGCCGTGGATATGGCGGACATCTGCCTGTTCATGATCGACGCCCGCGTGGGGGTCACACCGTCCGATCTGGTCTTTGCCGATATCCTGCGCAAGAAATCCGCCCATGTCATTCTGGCCGCCAACAAGGCAGAGGGCAAAGCCGCCGACGCCGGTGTGATCGAGGCCTACAGCCTTGGCCTTGGCGAACCGATCCGCCTGTCTGCCGAACACGGCGAGGGGCTGAACGATCTTTACACCCATCTGATGCCAATCGCCGACGGTTTCGCCGAGCGGGCGCAAACCGATGCGCCGGAAACAGATGTGGACCTGACCGAGGAAGAAGCCGAACTGGGCGACGAAGAGGCACCCATGCCGGTCCCCACCAAGACCAAGCCCTTGCAGGTGGCCGTCGTAGGCCGTCCGAACGCGGGTAAATCCACCTTGATCAACCAGATTATGGGCGAGGATCGTCTGCTCACCGGACCGGAGGCGGGGATCACCCGTGATGCGATTTCGCTGCAAACCGACTGGTTCGACGTGCCGATGCGGATCTTTGACACCGCCGGGATGCGTAAACGCGCCAAGGTGCAGGAAAAGCTCGAAAAGCTGAGCGTCAGCGACGGGTTGCGTGCGGTGAAATTCGCCGAGGTTGTGGTGGTTCTGCTGGATGCGGATATCCCCTTTGAACAGCAAGACCTGCGCATCGCCGATCTGGCTGAACGCGAAGGCCGCGCCGTTGTGGTTGCGGTGAACAAATGGGACCTTGAGACGGACAAGCAGGGCAAGTTGAAAGACCTGCGCGAAAGCTTTGAACGGCTTCTGCCGCAGCTCAAGGGCGCGCCTTTGGTGACCGTTTCGGCCAAGACCGGGCGCGGAATGGACCGCTTGCACAACGCGATCATGCGCGCCTATGAGGTCTGGAACCGCCGTGTCACCACTGCACAGCTCAACCGCTGGCTGTCTGGCATGATCGAGGCGCACCCGCCCCCCGCGCCGCAGGGCAAGCGTATCAAGCTGCGCTATATGACCCAAGCCAAGACCCGCCCGCCGGGGTTCGTGGTCATGTGTAGCCACCCCGATAAGGTTCCGGAAAGCTATAACCGCTATCTTGTCAACGGGTTACGGCTGGACTTTGACATGCCGGGCACGCCGATCCGCCTGTGGATGCGCGGCCAGTCGGACGCCAACCCCTACAAGGGGCGCAAAAAAGCGAAACCGTCGAAGCTGCGCAAACATACCGACGGGCACCGCAAGGACCGCTAGAAGTTGCAAAAATCGGGACCGGAGTTTGCAAAACTCCGGTTCTTTGCGTTTAGCCGCGCCGCCATGACCGGTAGGTGGGCAGGATCAACGCAATGGCACCCCCCGCGGCCAGCGCAGCAACGGTCGGGGCCGTCGCGACATTCGCCACCACCACAGCGATCAGCGCCCAGATCACCCCGATCCCATAGGTCGGCGCGCGCATCAGCGATGATTGGACCCCCGCTGCAATCACAATCGCCAGCCCGACAAAGACCAGCCCCGCGGTTGGCCCGCTCATCCAGCCATAACCGGCCGCCAGCAGCCCCAAAGACACGCAGGAGGCTGCGCTCAGCCAGCCCGCATAAAGCCCCACGGGCAGGGCGGCAAAGCCGCGATCCTCACGCGGGGCGCGGAACAGCGCGTAAAGCGCCGACACCAGCATCACCCAGATCAGCACCGACGCCCAGATCGGGCTCGCCACGGCCACGGCAAGCCAGAAACATCCCACAAACAGCGACAGCGCGAGCGGCAGACGCATGTCGTGCCAAAGGTAATCCGCGCGGCGTTTCCAAAGGCCCCAGCCCATGCCGACGATCAGCCAGACATAGATCAGCCCCCAGATCGAGAACGCATAGCCCGCAGGCTGCACCGGCGGGTTGTTTTGGGGAATGGGGAATTGGTCCGGCGAAAAGCCGTTGAAGCCGGAGACAAAAAAAGGCGACAGGGCAAAGCCGATCGCCAGCAGAAAGGTCAGAAGGGCAATAAGGGAACGGGACATCGGGCTACCTTGCGAAAAGTGGTTCTCGCCTCAGATAGCCCGATGATCCCCGCGTTCAATCAGCTGAGCGTGCCGTCAACGCCCAAAGTGGTCTTGCCGCCCAGATAGGGGGCCAGCACGTCGGGCAGTCTGACCGACCCATCGGCCTGCTGGCCGTTTTCCAGCACCGCGATCAGGCAGCGCCCGACGGCCAGACCGGACCCGTTCAACGTGTGCACGAACTGCGGTTTGCCGCCATTTGCGGGTTTGAACCGTGCGTTCATCCGACGCGCCTGAAAATCCCCCGTGGTCGAGACAGAGCTGATCTCGCGGTAGGCGTTCTGACCGGGGAGCCATGCCTCGATGTCAAAGGTCCGGCGCGCGCCAAAGCCCATGTCACCGGTGCACAGGATCACGGTGCGGTAAGGCACGCCCAGACGTTCCAGCATGTCTTCGGCACAGCGCAGCATCCGCTTTTGTTCGTCGTCCGATTGATCGGGGTGGGTGACCGATACCATCTCGACCTTCTCGAACTGGTGCTGGCGCAGCATGCCAGAGGTGTCGCGGCCCGCGCTGCCCGCCTCGGAGCGGAAGCACAGGGTGTGGGCGGTCATCCGGCGGGGCAGGGCGGCTTCTTCCAGCACGTCACCGGCGACCGAATAGGTCAGCGTCACTTCGGAGGTGGGGATCAGCCACCAGCCGTTTGTGGTCTGATAGCTGTCGTCGCCGAACTTGGGCAGCTTGTCGGTGCCATACATCGCCTCGTCGCGCACCAGCACGGGGGTCATATGTTCGGTCAGCCCGTTTTCATCCACATGGGTGTCGATCATGAACTGCGCCAGCGCACGGTGAATCCGCGCCACGGCCCCTTTAAGCATCACGAAGCGCGCGCCGGAGGTTTTGGCAGCGGTTTCGAAATCCATTGACGCCGCGACACTGGCGATCTCGAAATGCTCTTTCGCCTTGAAATCAAACGCCGGCACATCGCCCCAGCGGTTCACTTCGACATTGTCAGCCTCGTCCGCGCCATCGGGGGCATCATCGGCGGGCAGGTTGGGGATGCGCGCCAGCATGTCGGTCAACTGCGCGTCCAGATCCTTGGCCTCTGCCTGCATGGCGGTGACTTCGGCCTTCTTGTCGCTGACCAATGTGCGCAGACGTTCGAATTCGGCCTCGTCGCCCTTGGCCTTGGCCGCGCCCACCAGTTTGGAGGCCTTGTTCTGCTCGGCCTGCGCCGTTTCCGCTGCTGAAATCTTGGCCCGCCGTGCCTCGTCCAGTGCCAGTACCTGCGCGCTTACAGGGGTGTCGCCGCGCCGTGCGAGGGCGGCGTCGAAAGCATCGGGGTTTTCACGGATGGCTTTGATGTCGTGCATGGGCTGTTCCTTTGTCGTCCGAGTCGCATGATCTGCGTTGCGCGCGTTATGCCCGATTGTGGATCGCGGTGCCAGATGTGGTTGCGCCGGGGAGGGATCCGGCCCTTGGATGCTTGCGCAAACAGCTTATTGCAGGCTGCGACACCGGGCAGCGCCATTTCCCCCCGGAACCCACCTTGCAAAGCCCCGCGTCTGACCATAGGTTCCGCCAAACTTAGACGGCAGGCCGTTTGCGGCATGCGCCCAACACAAAGGACGACCTCCATGGAAGCCATTCAGCAATTTGTACCCCTGATCCTGATCTTCGCGATCATGTATTTTCTGCTTATCCGCCCTCAGCAAAAGAAGGTGAAAGAGCATAAGGCAATGGTGGACGGTCTGCGTCGTGGCGATCAAGTGGTCACCGCTGGCGGTCTGATCGGCAAAGTCGTCAAAGTCAAAGATGACGGCGAGCTGGAAGTCGAACTGGCCGACAACGTCAAAGTGCGCGTTGTGCAATCGACCATCGCCACCGTCGTCTCCAAGACCGAACCAGCCAAGTAAGCGCCCCTTCGGGCGTGTCGAGAAAAGGGCAGTACCATGCTTCAGATTGATCTGTGGAAACGGGTGTTGATCATCCTCACCTGTGCCGCTGGCCTGTGGCTGGCGCTGCCCAATGCGTTTTACGGTCCCGTCGAACAGCACAATGATGCGGTCAAGGCGATCAGCGTTGCTGGCTCCACCCCCGAGCTTGAGGCGCAAAAGGCGCTTTGGCCCGAGTGGATGCCGGAACGTCTGGTCAACCTTGGCCTCGATCTGCGCGGCGGGGCCCATTTGCTGGCCGAAGTGAATGTCGAAGACGTTTACGCCAACCGGATGGAAGCCGCCTGGCCCGAGGTCCGCGATGCGTTACGCTCGATCACGCCGGTCCGCCGCGTTGACGCCCCCAAGGGCGAGCTGCGCGTGCGCATCAACGATGCCTCTGTCATGGCACAAGCTTTAGAGGCGACCCGTGCCTTGGCCCGCCCCGTGCAGTCGCTGACGGGCACAGGGCAAAACGACATCGTGGTAAACGGTGCCAATGACATCATCACCATCACGCTGACCGATGCCGAGAAACAAGCCACGGACGAGCGCACGATGCAGCAGTCGCTGGAAATCATCCGCCGCCGCATCGACGAGGTGGGCACACGCGAACCCACGATCCAGCGTCAGGGTTCGGACCGTATCCTTATTCAGGTGCCCGGCATCGGGTCGGCCGCAGAGCTGAAAGCGATCATCGGGACCACCGCGCAGCTGACGTTCAACCCCGTGGTGAACCGTGGTGCCAATGAAAACGCGGCACCGGGTCTGGGCAATTCGCTTTTGCCCGACGCCGAAGCGCCCGGTGTCTTCTACATCATCGAAACCGCGCCCGTCGTAACCGGCGAACAGCTGGTCGATGCGCAGCCCAGCTTTGACCAGAACGGCCGCCCCGCTGTCAGCTTCCGCTTTGACACCACCGGCGCGCGCAAGTTCGGCACCTACACGGCAGAGAACATCGGCGCGCCTTTCGCCATTGTGCTGGATGACGAGGTCATCAGCGCCCCCACCATCCAAAGCGCGATCCCCGGCGGGTCAGGCATCATCACCGGCAACTTCACGGTCGAGGAATCCACCAATCTGGCCGTCTTGCTGCGGGCAGGGGCCTTGCCTGCGGGGCTGACCTTTGTCGAGGAACGCACCATCGGGCCGGAACTGGGTCAAGACAGCATTGACGCGGGCAAGATCGCGACCAGCGTCGCCTTTGGCGCGGTGCTGTTCTTTATGTGGGCCAGCTACGGGCTGTTCGGGCTGTTTGCCAATATCGCGTTGATCATCAACGTCGGCATGATCTTTGGTTTGCTAAGCCTGATTGGTGCCACGCTGACCCTGCCCGGTATCGCGGGGATCGTTCTGACAGTGGGTATGGCGGTGGACGCCAACGTGCTGATCTTTGAACGCATCCGCGAAGAGCTCAAGACCGCCAAGGGACCGGCCCGCGCTATCAGCCTTGGCTATGAACGCGCGCTTAGCGCCATTCTGGACGCCAACATCACCACCTTCATCATTGCGACGATCCTCTTTGTGCTTGGCTCCGGCCCTGTGCGCGGGTTCGCGGTGACGCTGGGGCTTGGCATCGTCACGTCGGTCTTTACGGCGTATTTCGTCACACGTCTGATCGTGGTGTTCTGGTTTGAACGCCGCCGTCCCAAGACAATCACGGTATAGGAACGCGCACCATGCGGCTGAGACTGATCCCCGACGATACGAATATCGACTTCTTCAAACACGCCAAACTGACCTTTGGCGCGTCCTGTGTGGCGGTGCTGCTGGCCTTGGCCGTGTGGTTCACCATGGGTCTGAACTACGGCATTGACTTCCGCGGTGGCACGACCCTGCGCACGCAAAGTGACGCAGCCGTGGACGTGGCGGCCTACCGCACGGCGCTGGAACCGCTGGAGCTTGGCGATGTGTCCATCTCAGAGGTGTTTGACCCTGCCAGCGACAGCACCAAACATGTCGCGATGGTCCGCATCCAGGCCCAGGAGGGCGAAGAGGCCGCATCCCCCGAGATGATCCAGAATGTCGAGGAAGCGTTGAAAACCGTGGCCCCGAATATCGTCTTCACCTCGGTCGAATCTGTTGGCCCCAAAGTGTCGGGCGAGCTGATCCAGACTGCGTTTCTGGCGGTTGCTGCCTCCCTCGGGGCGATCCTGATCTACATCTGGCTCAGGTTCGAATGGCAGTTCTCTGTCGGGGCGGTCGCGGCGCTGTTCCACGATGTGGTGCTGACCATCGGCGTCTTCTCGGCCCTGCAGATCCGGTTCGATCTGGCGGTGATCGCGGCGATCCTGACCATCATCGGCTATTCGATCAACGACACCGTGGTGATCTTTGACCGCCTGCGTGAAAACCTGCGCAAATACAAGAAACGCGACCTGCGCGAGATCATGAACCTCAGCGTGAACGAGACCCTGAGCCGTACCTTGATGACATCGGGCACCACCTTGCTCGCGCTCATCGCGCTGCTGGTTCTGGGCGGCGATGTGATCCGTGGCTTTGTCTTCGCGATTACATGGGGCGTTGTTGTGGGCACCTATTCTTCGGTCTATGTGGCCAAGAACGTCGTGCTGTTTCTGGGCGTCAAACGCGACTGGTCCAAGAAAGACAACAACACCGGCCAATACGCCAACATTGACGCGTAATGTATTTCGCTGCCAGCGGGGCACCCCTTGCTGGCAGCACCGTTCCGCGCACGCATCGGGCGCGACGCTTTGCCCATAGGGCCCGCCCCATTTCACCGCCAGTTGACCTGTATTGTCCGCGCGTGATCCGCTATGATCGCGCAGCCCCCGCGAGAAGGAGAACATCATGCGTTTGAACGAGGTCGTGTATTCGGATGCCAAACCCGTCGAAGGCTATGGCCCCGGTTTCTTCCGCATTGGCGGCACGGTGTTCGAAGGGCCTATGATCGCAGGCACCTCTGGGGTTTCTGCGTGGCAGGGCTTCGATGATCACGCACCATTGCTGGCGCTGGCGGGCAAGATCGACATCCTGTTCATCGGCACCGGGGCCGAGATTGCGCATATCCCGGCCGACCTGCGCAGCACGCTCGAAGATGCGGGCATCGGGGTTGATGTCATGTCGTCCCCCGCTGCGGCGCGGACATATAACGTCCTGCTCAGCGAAGGCCGTCGCATCGCCTTGGCCATGATCCCCGTCTGATATGACCCTGTGTGTCACCGACCTTGCCGTCGCGCGCGGCGGTGTGCCCGTGCTGGACGGGGTGTCCTTTGCGATCGAACCGGGGGCTGCCTTGATCCTGCGTGGGCCGAACGGGGCGGGCAAGACCACGCTGCTGCGCTGCATCGCGGGGCTGCAACCGCCCTTGTCGGGGCAGATCGACGGGGCAGAGGAAACCATCGCCTACGCCGGGCACGCCGACGGGCTGAAAGCGATGCTGAGCGTGCGCGAAAACCTCACATTCTGGGCGCAGGTCTTCGGGCAACGCGATATCTCTGACGCATTGGCCGCCTATGACCTTAAGCCGCTGCAAGACCGGCTGGCGGGCACCTTGTCTGCGGGGCAAAAGCGGCGCTTGGGGCTGGCGCGGTTGATGGTCACGGGGCGGCCCATCTGGGTGCTGGACGAGCCGACCGTGTCGCTGGACGCCGCCGCCGTCGGGCTTTTCGCCGCGGCGGTGACGGCGCATCTGGAGGCCGGCGGCACGGCGCTGATCGCGACCCATATCGACCTTGGCCTGAAGGCGCATAGCTTTGACATCACCCCGTTTCGCGCCAAACCATCACAGCGCAGCGGTGCCAGTGACGAGGCTTTCCTGTGATCGCCCTGCTGCGCCGTGACCTGATGCTTGCCTTTCGGGCGGGCGGGGGCTTTGGCCTCGGGCTGGCGTTCTTCCTGATTGTCACCGTGCTGGTGCCCTTCTCGGTCGGGCCGCAACCGGATCTGTTGGGGACCATCGCGCCCGGTGTGCTTTGGCTGGGAGCGCTGCTGGCCTGCCTGCTCTCGCTCGACCGGTTGCTTGCGCTGGATTACGAGGATGGCACGCTGGACCTGCTGGCCACGGCACCGCTGCCGCTTGAGGCGGCGTTGAGCGTCAAGGCGCTGTCCCACTGGGTGACGACCGGGCTACCGCTGGTGCTGGCGGCCCCTGTGTTGGGGGTGATGCTGAACCTCGCGCCCGCGGGGTATCTGTGGCTGGTGGCCTCGCTGGGTCTGGGCACGCCCGCGCTGTCGGTGATCGGCACCTTTGGCGCGGCGCTGACCGTGGGCATCAAACGCGGCGGGTTGCTGATGTCGTTGCTGGTGCTGCCGCTTTATGTGCCGACGCTGATCTTCGGGGCAGAGGCCGCGCGCCGCGGCGCAATGGGGCTGGATGCCACGACCCCGCTGACACTACTCGCCGGCATCACCTTTGGCACCATCGCGCTCATGCCCTTCGCCTCTGCCGCGGTGCTGCGGATGACCTTAAGGTGAGTGTGTGCTTTTGACCATTGAGTGCCAGGAAACGGAGCGATAGAACCCCGCCATGTCTTTATGGGAATACGCCAATCCGGTGAAATTTTTAGGCCTCTCGGCCCGCGTGCAACCCTATGTCTGGGGGGGGGCGGCGCTGTGTCTGATGGTCGGTCTGGGCTGGGGCTTTTTCGGCACGCCGGATGATTACCGTCAGGGATCGACGGTCAAGATCATCTACCTGCATGTGCCCGCCGCGCTGATGGCGATCAACGCATGGTTCATGATGCTTGTGGCCTCGCTGGTCTGGCTGATCCGCCGGCATCACGTCAGCGCCCTCGCGGCCAAGGCGGCGGCCCCTGTGGGCGTCACCATGACAGTGATCGCGCTGATCACCGGTGCGATCTGGGGGCAGCCCATGTGGGGCACCTGGTGGGCATGGGATCCGCGGCTGACGTCCTTTCTGATCCTGTTCCTCTTCTACCTTGGCTATATCGCCTTGTGGGAAGCGGTCGAGGACCCCGATACCGCAGCAGACCTGACTTCGGTCCTGTGTCTGGTAGGCTCGGTCTTTGCGGTGCTGTCGCGCTATGCGGTCAAGTTCTGGAATCAGGGGCTGCATCAAGGCACCTCTGTTCCGCTGGCCACCGGCGGCCGTACCGTGTCGGATGTGTTTTTCTACCCTCTGCTGTTCAGTATGGTCGGCTTTGGCCTGCTGTTTCTGGCGCTGGTTCTGTACCGCACAGGGACCGAAATCCGCCTGCGCCGCGCCCGCGCGCTGCTGGCGCGCAGCGAAAGGGGCGCATGATGCCGGAACTTGGGAAATACGCCGCCGAGGTGCTGGCCGCCTATGGGGTGTCGCTGCTGCTGCTGGCGGGGCTGGTGGGGCTGAGCCTGAACAAAGGGCGCAAGGCCCGCGCCACACTTGCTGATATAGAGGCCCGTAAAGATGGCTAAAATCTCTCCGCTCATGATCGCGCCACCGCTGGTCTTCGCCGGTTTCGTGGCACTCGCCGCCTTTGGCATGTTCCGCCCCGATCCCGAAGGGCTGCCCTCGACGCTGGTGGGGCAGATGGCCCCCGCGCTGCCGGAAAAACCACTGGAAGGGTTTCCCGCCGCGGCACCGGATGTGCTGACCAATGGCGAGGTGACGCTGGTCAACTTCTGGGCCAGCTGGTGCCCGCCCTGCCGCGCCGAACATCCGCAGCTGCTTGATATGCAGGCGCAGGGGCTGTCGATCATCGGGGTCAACTTCAAAGACACGATAGGCCCCGCAACCAGCTACCTGACCAATGATGGCAACCCCTTCGAAGGCGTCGCCTTTGACCCGCAGGGGCGCACCGCCATCAACTGGGGCGTCACCGCCCCGCCAGAGACGTTCATCATCGCAGGCGACGGCACGGTTCTGTTCCGCTACGCCGGTCCGCTGGTCGGCAGTGACTACGAACAACGCTTCCTGCCGGCGCTACAAGACGCTCTGAAGAACTGACACCCGCTTCCAAGTGGCCCTAAATCCTCGCCGAAGGCATGGCCCGTAGCAGGCTGCGCCCCGATAGCGGGCCTATGCGCCACACCGCCGGTTTCGCACCGGCTGCCCCCCGGGCTGGCGCTCATCCGCTGACCAAAAAAGGAGACCTCATGCCCGTGATATTGCAAACCAGACTACCGGACGCGCAAACCGGCACGCCCGGATTGCCGGGCACGGGGCCTTGCGGGGCGGAGGACTGGTTGCTGATGGACGAAGCCTACGCGCCGCAGATGGTCTACCGCGAAGCGCTGCTGGCGGAACGACCCGAGGCTGTTTTCTACCAAAGCGAGGCCGCCAGACCCGCCGCGGCAGAGCTGTTGTCCCAGGCGCTGACCCTTCTGCCGCGCTTCGGTTTCACCCTCGGGGCGGATGCGGTGGTCTGTCCTGACGGGCGCAAGGTCACGCTGGACCGGTCGCAACCGCTGTGGACGTTGGCGCATCTGGTGCAAGAAGACCTTTGCATCCTGCAAAAACGCGGCGATGAACATGTGCTGACCGCTGCGGCACTGTGCTTTCCGGCGAACTGGCGGCTGGCGGATAAGATAGAGCGACCCCTGACGGGTATTCACACCCCGGTCGAGGAATATGACGCCGACATCGCGCGGCGCGTGCAACGTCTGTTTGATGGCGTGCGGGCAGGGCGGCCCCTGTGGCGGTTCAACAAGCTGCGCTATGCGGATGCGGATCTGCACCAGCCGCGGCGGCGCGAGACAGGCAGCGACATGCCCTTTATCCGGTCAGAGCGGCAGTGCATCCTGCGTCTGCCCGAAAGCGATGCGGTCGTCTTTACGATCCACACCTATGTGGTGCGCGACGGAGATGCGCCTGCCTGAGCGAACCCAGACAGGCGCGATGGTTCGGGAGTGATGGCGCTAGGTCAGGACCAGATGCGGCTGACCGTCAGAGGTCTTGCGCGGGGAAACCCCCTGCGCATCGACCACCGCATTGATCTGCCGCCGCATGTTGCTGAACAGGGGCGAGGTGACAACGTCAATGGCCGTGTCAAAGCGCAGGGTCAGCGACCACATGCCACTGCCCGATAGCCGCGCCGCCTTGACCACGCCGGTAAAGGGATGGCCAAGATAGCGGCCTTGCACGCGGTCCCCGGGCGTCCAGCCCTGCGCAGGGGCCGCGGCCTGCGCGCTCAGCGTGTTCCAGTCGCGCGCGCCCCATTGGTGGGCCACCATTTCCAGCGTCGCCGCATGGGACAGTGCTGTGCCTTGGGCTGCAAGGTCCGCACGCAGCCGTTTGGCTTGGGATTTCAGCACATCAGCCGAAGGTACGGCGGTGGGATGGTTTTGGGTTGTCATCATAACACTCCTGCTCTCGCAAAAGTCGAAGGGGGTCCGCGTTGCCCGTCAATCCGCGAGATTGAAGGTGTGTTCTTGATCAAGGACTTCACCGATATGCGGACGGCAGGGGCCTTTCCCTATGGGCGCTATATGGCGCTTGGGTGCTGCAATTGCAATGGGGCGGTGCGGGTGGCACGGGGCGGATGCCTTCGGCGAGGATTTTCAGCCATTTGGAAGCAAAACGCGCGCGCCGCAGGACCGGCGCGCGCGTGGCGGTTGTTTTTACTTTCGAGGGGTTAGCCGTCGATGCGGGCGGCCATAATGGCGATGGCTTTCTGGTACACGCCGGCAGCGTTCCACTGTTTGATCACATTGAAGTTGGTTTGCCCTTCCTGATAGCCGGCACCGGGTTGCCAGCCTTTCTGACGCAGGAAGTTCGCGGTCGAAGCCAGCGCATCGGTCTGGTTGTAGAAATCAACGCGGCCGTCGCCGTTACCGTCCACCCCATAGCGCAGGGCGTTGCCGGGCAGGAATTGGGTGTGGCCAAGTTCGCCATGTTTTGCGCCTTTGGTGCCGCCGTTGATCGCGCCGGTATCAACCAGCTTCAGCGCGCCGATGGCGTGGGGGGCAAAGAAATCGGAGCGGCGGCAGTCATAGGTCAGCGTTGTGATCGCAGACACCACCGAGGTATCGCCCATGAAGCCACCAAAGGCGGTTTCCATCCCGTGGATCGCGATGATCACCCCCGCTGGCACGCCGTAGCGCGCTTCGAGTGACTGGTAGAAGCTTGCATTGCGGCCTTTGCGCTTGCGACCTTGGGCGACGATCGTATCGGCACCGCGCACCTGCATGAATTTATCGAGCGAATAGTTGAAGGATTTCTGGTTGCGGTCGGCGGCGATGGTGCTGCTGGCATAGCGCGCGTTGGCCAGTGCATCGAGCCCCCGTTGACCGACACCCGCGGCGGCGGCCTCTTTCGCGAAGGCGGGTTTCCAGGCGTCGAAGCCTCCCGCGTTGTTGCCACATTGGGCCGCTGCAACTGGGGCGGCGAAGCCCAAAGAAAGCATAAGTGCCGTGGCAAGACGTTTGGTGGGGCGCATGAAATAACCTCTGACTATATGAAACTTCGGCTGACTCTAGCTCAGCTGTTTCGAACTTCAAATAGCAAGACGCATTCCAAGCGAAAGGGCGCCCCGATAGGGACGCCCTTTGCTGTTGGTCTGGCCACCCGTGCGGGGGGAAGGCCGCCGTTTAGCAGCTGTAGTACATGCCGAATTCAACAGGGTGGGGGGTGTGCTCGTATTTGTGCACTTCTTCCATCTTGAGTTCGATATAGCCTTCGATCTGGTCTTTGGTGAAGACGTCACCGGCCAGCAGGTAATCCATATCCGACTGCAGCTCTTCCAGCGCTTCGCGCAGGGAACCGGAAACGGTCGGGATATCGGCCAGTTCTTCGGCGGGCAGATCATAGAGGTTTTTATCCATGGCTTCGCCCGGATCGATCTTGTTCTTGATCCCGTCAAGGCCGGCCATCAGCAGCGCGGCAAAGCACAGGTAGGGGTTTGCCGCCGGATCGGGGAAGCGGGCCTCTACGCGTTTTGCCTTGGGGGATTCGGTCCATGGGATACGGACACAGCCCGAGCGGTTGCGTGCGGAATAGGCGCGCAGAACGGGGGCTTCGAAACCGGGGATCAGACGCTTGTAGCTGTTGGTCGCCGGGTTGGTGAAGGCGTTCAGCGATTTCGCGTGGGACAGGATGCCGCCGATGAAATACAGCGCTTCCTGGCTCAGGTCGGCATATTTGTCGCCTGCGAACAGGGGCTTGCCGTCTTTCCAGATCGACATGTTCACGTGCATGCCGGAGCCGTTGTCGCCATAGATTGGCTTGGGCATGAAGGTTGCGGATTTACCATAGGCGTGCGCCACGTTGTGGATCACGTATTTGTATTTCTGCAGCTCGTCCGCCTGTTCGGTCAGCGTGCCGAAGATCAGGCCCAGTTCGTGCTGGCAGGACGCCACTTCGTGGTGGTGTTTGTCGACCTTCATGCCAAGACGTTTCATGGTCGACAGCATTTCGGCGCGCAGGTCCTGTGCTTCGTCCGTGGGGTTCACGGGGAAGTAGCCGCCCTTGAGGCCCGGGCGGTGGCCCATGTTGCCCATTTCATAGTCGGTGTCGGTGTTCCAGGACGCGTCAGACGCATCAACTTCGTAGGATACCTTGTTGATCGAGTTCGAGAATTTGACGTTGTCGAACAGAAAGAATTCGGCTTCCGGACCCATATAGGCCACATCGCCGATGCCCGAGGATTTCAGATAGGCTTCGGCTTTTTGCGCGGTGCCGCGGGGGTCACGCTCATAGGCTTCGCCTGTGTCGGGCTCTACAACAGAGCAGTGCACGCAGATGGTTTTTTCGGCATAGAACGGATCAACATAAGCGGTGTCCGTGTCGAGCATCAGCTTCATGTCGGAGGCTTCGATGCTTTTCCAACCCGCGATGGAGGAGCCGTCAAACATGAACCCTTCTTCGACAAAATCTTCGTCAACAAGATCGGAGACGATTGTCACGTGCTGCAGTTTACCGCGTGTATCGGTGAAACGTACATCAACGTATTCGATGTCCTCGTCCTTGATCTTCTTCAGGAAGTCCTTGGTGCTCATTGGATGATATCCTTTTCTTGAATCTCGGAAATTCGATTAAAGCGCGTCTGACCCGGTCTCGCCGGTACGGATGCGGATTGTTTGTTCGATGGGGCTGACGAAGATTTTGCCGTCGCCGATCTTTTCGGTCTTCGCGGCCGATACGATGGCCTCGATGGCGGCGTCTACCTGATCGTCGTCCAACACGATCTCGATTTTTACCTTGGGCAGAAAATCCACGACATATTCAGCGCCACGGTACAATTCTGTATGGCCCTTTTGACGCCCGAAGCCTTTGACTTCGATAACGCTAAGGCCCTGAACGCCAACCTCTTGGAGCGCCTCCTTGACTTCATCAAGCTTGAACGGCTTGATTACAGCTTCGATCTTTTTCATCTGAGGCCTCCCTGCCAGACGGGTGATTTTCGGTCTACATCGGTGTCATCTCACCGTGCGGGCCGACGGTCTACCAGACGCGCGATGGAGTCCACCGGAAGAGGCGAAAATTTGTGCGCATCGGCTGTTTTATGTGCGTCGCGATTAAAATCTGTGCAGTTTGAAAATCGATGTGCTGGCAGGCTTGGCTATCGCTTGGGCAGGTGGTTTATCTTTGGGCAAAAGACGGACCAGAAAGGGGCTGCCATGCAACCGACTGCCATCACCGCAGACACGCTGGACTTTGATCAACTGGCCAAGGGGCAGGGGCATAAGTTCGATCACGGGCACGCGATTGTCGTGACCGGTGGGGCCGGGCGCACGGGTGCGGCGCGGCTGTCCGGGCGTGCGGCGTTGCGGATGGGGGCGGGGCTGGTCACGCTGGCCGTACCGCCCGCCGCGCAGATGGAGGTGGCGATGCAGATCACCGCCCTGATGCTGTCGCGCGTCACAGGCCCCGAGGATCTGGCAGAACTGGCCGGTGACAAACGTGTGCGGGCGCTGTGCATCGGGCCGGGCTTGGGGCTGAAACCGGCCCATGTGGCGCTGGTGCGGGCAGTGCTTGAATGCGGCAAGCCCTGCGTGCTGGACGCCGACGCGCTGACCCTGATCGCGCAGGAGCCCACCCTGTGGGAGCGCCTTGGCCCGCACTGTGTGCTGACCCCGCATGGCGGAGAGTTCGTACGTCTTTTCAAGGACATATCCGAGAGTGACGCCGATAAGGCGCAGGCCTGTCTGATGGCGGCGCAAAAGGCGGGGGCGGTTGTTCTGTATAAGGGGGCGACCACCCTGATCGCGCATCCCGACGGCCGCGTCACGGCGCATCACGGCACGGGCGATCGCGCGGCCCCGTGGCTTGCCACCGCAGGCGCGGGGGATGTGCTGTCGGGCATGATCACCGGTCTGCTGGCCCGCGGCATCGCGCCTTTCGAGGCGGCGCAATACGCGACATGGCTGCATGTAGAGGCCGCGCGTCAGTTCGGACCGGGGCTGATCGCCGAAGATCTGGTCGAAGAAATCCCTCGCGTCTTCAAGGCGCTGGATCTCTAGCGGCCGTCGGGTGCAGGCACGCGTGGCAGGTGACAAAAACTATACGTCATGCGCGTTTTTCCCCCTCGCCACTGGGAAATTTCTTTGATAGTGAACGCGCAATGCGGGTGTGGCGGAATTGGTAGACGCACCAGATTTAGGTTCTGGCGCCTATGGCGTGGGGGTTCGAGTCCCTTCACCCGCACCATTTCAACTTATTGATAATCATACATAATTCGCGCGCCTCAGCGCCTGCGTTTTGATGTATGTCCTGGCTGTGAACCATGCGCCGCGCCCGAAGGGTGTTCGGGCGCGGCGGGGCTGCGTGGGTTACGCGGCGGCTTTCAGCGCCTTGTCGGCCTTGTCGGCGACGGGCTCAGCGGCGGATTTGGCCGTTGATGCGGCCTCTGTTGGCGCGTTCGATTTCAGCAGGGCCGACAGGTAGGATTTGCTGGCCTGCTGGGGCGAGCTGCTGACCGGCGCGATCGAGTCGATCAGGCTGCGGGCCTGTGCGGCTTCGATCCGGGCTTCGGCTGCGGCGCGGGCTTGCGCCTCGCTCATGCCGCTGTCTTCGGCGTCCGAGGTGGCAACCGGGGTTGGGGCGACGGGGGCCGGAGCCTCCGCCGCGGGGGCTTGCGCTTTCTGCGCAGGGGCGGCGACCTGAGACGACTGCGCGGGGGCAGTTTCAGCGGTGGGCTGCGTCTCTTGCGCGGCCGCCTGGTCGTCTTTGGCTTTGGCGGTGCAATTAACCAGCATATGCTGGTCCGAAACTTCCTTCTCGCCGTATCAAGAGGGACAATATTAAGGGACGGTGGGGACCCGACAGGGCTGCGCTGGAAGCCGTCGAGTCCCGATAGATACGCAGTTAGGAAATCCTATTTACGGCAGTTCCTTGAAGCCCTTCAGGACTTTAGCGACGAAGGAACCATCATAACAACTCGGTTCTGTCAGGTGGCAGTCAGCTCAAGAGCGCGTGAGTATCAAAGGGCGAGATCGCTTCTCTACCATCTCGGCACACCAAGAACGTACTCTGGCAAGCCCAATGACAGCAGTAGATCCCTTGGCGTTCTGCATAAAAAGCGTGGTTTTGATCAAGATGTTCTCCTGAAACTACTGCAAGTCGGATGCCGACGGAGTAGATCGATGCCTGCCTTCTACAACAAGAACGGTGAACCGACGCTCGCCAGCGAGTTCAACTTGAACCTGCTCATGGCTATTATTCCAATGGTTGGTGGGGGGGCAGGTCACAATCGATATGACGCAGGCAGAATTCGCCCGCCATTTCGGCTTAACTCGGAAGCAAGTTATTGATCTGGAAAACGGGAAAGGCAATCCAACGCTCGAAACCCTGAAGAAAGTTAGTCGCCCCTTTGGCTTTCAAGTGGGTTTTGTTCGGATGGATACCTTTCCGGAAAGGTTGAGAGAAAGCGATTGATCTAGATCCGGTTGGTCGCGGCCCATTTATCTTATCATTTTTTTTTTTCCCTAAATGAAGCCCACCCAATCCTTTGGCGCGCCAAATGACTGTACAATCCGATTGGCACTGGTAAAGCCATTCTGTTTTGACGGTGCGAAACATGGTTGCTTCAACTCACAACGACAACCTTGCGCATGCCACCTGCGATCAGCGCAGCCGCGTCGGTGGCGATAAGCAGTATGTTTGCCCGAGCAGGAGCGACAAGGAACCGGGGCTCCCATTCGGGATCAAATTTGTCTTTGAAGTTTCTCAATCCATCAAAGTTGTAGAAGTGCCCACCGTGTCGATAGACAAGCGCCCCCAATTTCGTTGTCCAACGACCACCCCGTCGGCCTTCAAGGCCCGACAGAGGTGCCATTCCTAGGCTGAACTTGGAAAACCCGTCCTCTTTCAATGACAGCATCAAAGTGGTGAAAAGGTAATCCATTAAGCCCGAGGGGGCATCACTGACATGCCGCATCAGATCTATAGTGGCGGTCTCTTTTATCTCGGTCCTCAGGACATTGGCAAAGGCCACGATGCGCCCGTCATGGCGTACAACGGCGATAGGGAACTGACGCAGATAATCTTTATCAAAGCGACCGACGGAAAACTGCTTTTCAGAGCTATTTTTGTCCTCCAGCCACTGATCCGAAATCTGTTGCAGCACATCCATGGTTGCATCGTCTACGGGTGCATTCATCATCTCGAAACTAAGCCCATCGCGGCCCGCGCGATTGTACGCGGTGCGAAGTTTCTTGCGGTGGCTGCCTTCGAGCGAGAAGTCGGACAAGGACACCACGGCTTCTTCACCCATTTTGTGCATGGCGAGTCCCATCTCGGCCCAGAGGGCCAGATTATCCGCCGCAACCTCGTAGAATACCGGACGCGCATTTGCAGCGTTGGCTGCGTCTACAAACTCCCATGCCAATTGAGCCGCTTCGTTCGGGTCACCCACGGGATCGCCAAGCGCGATCCACGACCGGGCCTGGACCCTGTACATCAGGAAAGATCGGCCGCTATCGGAAAACAGCAATGACTTGTCCCCTGTCAGGGCAAAGTTCGCGTCCGGGTTGGCTTGTGTTGCAATGATTGTACGCGCCAGCGCCGTATCCTCAGCGGAGGCCAGTTCTGCGGCTACCTTTGGTGGCCGCAAAGCGGACAAAAGCGCGAAGAGGCCAATAAGAAGCGCGCCGACTAGCCCTGCGCGCGTTGCCCGTGGCGCGGATTGATCTGCAGCGAACTGCCACCAGAGTTCATGACTATAAGCTGTTGCCTTATAGGCGAAAAAATAAACGCCGAGCCCCGCAACGATTATTGACCCCAACAGTAAAGCCCAACGAAGCGACAAGGGGCTTCTTGTCAATCGCGCGCTCCGGTAGAATTCGCGCTTACAAGGCAGCAGGATAAAGATCATCACAAATAGGATGAGCGCCCGTTCATAATCAAGGCCGTGAAATAGCGATGCAACTATCCCGATCGCCAATGACCCGATGGCCAGCCACCAAGCGCCTTCGATACGCCGCATCATGCCATGCGCAATGATAAGAAGGGCCGCGCCGATGGCGCTGGACAGTAACGCGCCGCCTTCGACAAACCCCAATGGAAGGAGCAGTTCCATGTCTTCAGCAACCTCGCTTGACGCGGGAATGACCGCTGAAAAAAGCATGAAAACGCCAGATGCGAAGATCATGGCCGACATGGCCAGCGGCACAATTGAACTAACCGCACCGAAGACTGGCGCGAGAGCTTTCATGTGTGGTGACTGGACCTTCGTGCTTGCCATGCGCAGTTCGGTCAGCGCCAGAAGAACAAGGGCGAGCCCGAAGGGCACAAGATAGTAGATCAAACGATACAACAGTAGTCCGGCGGCCGCCTGATCGACGGGAACAGAGGCGGGGAGGGCCGTGATAATGATGGTTTCGAACACACCGACACCGCCAGGCACATGGCTGGCAACGCCTGCAAAAATGGCCGCCGCAAAGACAGCGAGAAATGTGGCAAACCCCATATCGTTGGGCGGCAACAGAAGATAGAGAACAGTCGCAGCCATGAGGATATCAAGGGCGGTGAACAGCAATTGACCCGTCATTAACCCCAATGAAGGTGTCTGAAAGCTGTGCCCGCGCACTGTCATCTCTGACTTTCGGATAGCGAGTGCCGCCAACAAACCGAGTGAGACGATCAAAGCCACGATACCGACCCATCTGAGGACTTGCGGACTGATTGATGTAAGGGACTGCAGAGCAAATGGGTGGTAGGCGAGCGCCCCGAATCCGACAATCGTCGCACCAAGACCGAAGGACAAAGATCCAAAAACCGCGATGGCTGCAATATCGTATGCTGTAAGCCCTAGTGATGAATAGATACGATAGCGCACGGCACCGCCGGTCACCGGGCCAGCCCCCAACGTATTTCCAAGAGCATATCCAAGAAACCCTCCGGTCGCCACAACTGGAAAGGGTAGCTTCTTGCCAATGTACCTTAAGGCGGACCAATCATACCCAATCAGCGCGGCGTAGCCCGTGAACATTGCCAGAAGCGCCAGCGCGATGATGTGCCAGGGTGTTCCACGGACCTGATCCATAACCTCCCGGAAGCTTACTGGCTTCAACAGGTGGTAAAGGGCAAAAGCCCCGAGCGCGAACAATCCCGCGGTCAGAATATACGGCGCGATCGGCTTGATCCGCGTCCAAATTCCGGTTGATCGTACGAACTGCGAAATCGACACTGCGGCCCCTTTATATCTGGCACATTCTCAAAACTTCCACCGCCTGCATACAGCGCTGAAATGACGAGCGATCTGGCATTTTTAGACTTCCCTGACGACCGCACGGCAGAGGGTAGCCTCTTGATTTTGGCGCATCAACTGGCGTCGTGCTCTCATCGGCGCATGAACTGCTTTATCAGCCGAAAAATGTAGACGCCGATCAAGCCCACTATCACGAGTGTCGAAACCGGATCAACCCAAGCCGCCACGGCATCATACTGTGCTTGCAACAAAAAACCCGCCGCAGCCAGCAAGCCGGTCCAGATCAAACTGCCGAGTGTCGTGAAAATCAGGAAAGGTCTCAGCGGCATACGTGCCATTCCGGCAGGAACCGAAATCAGCGTACGCACGCCCGGTATCATCCGGCCGAAAAAGACCGCGCGCCAGCCATAGTCGCGAAACCACGTCCCTGCGCTGTCCACGTCTTTTGGAGAAAGCGTAAGCCAGGCACCGTGCCGTGCGGCGAACCGCTGTAACCGCTCCTCGCCGATCCAGATGCCGATGTAATACCAAAACAACGCACCTAAAACAGAGCCGATGGTGCCGGCGAATATCGCCGCAGGTAGCCAGAGTTGACCCTCTGCCGATAGATATCCAGCAAGGGGCATCACCAGCTCTGACGGGATCGGGGGGAACACGTTTTCGGCAAGCATAAGAGCAGCGACGCCAACATGTCCGAGACCACTCATCCAAGTTGTAATGATATCGAACATGCTTACTCTTCCCAAGTCTCTGGCTACCGCATCCTAGATCCTAGGCGGCACCCTAAGTGTCTGGGGCACAGCTACGTCAAATGGATCTACTCCGACCTGACGGAGAGATTACGGATTGGTAATGGAAAGCATCCGCGTCAGCTGCGCACCCGGACTGATTGTGCCATACGGCTAGTCAGCGTCTGGAGGGGCAGCATTTGGATCAGCGCCAGACCGACCAAAGATCCAGCCAAGCCGCCAAAATGTGAACAACATGACAGCGGCGGAAATGACCATTAGCCCGATGGCGTAAAGATAGCCGAAACGCCAACCCAGTTCGGGTAGATTGTAAGGTGATGCCCGATCAAAGTTCATACCGTACAGACCTGCAATGAAGGTCATCGGGATGAATATTGTCGCGATCATCGTCAAGACCTTCATAACTTCGTTCATTCGATTGGAAAGCGACGACAGTTGCAAGTCGACGAGGCCTTGCGCGGTTTCGCGATAGACTTCTACCATATCGAGAAGTTGAAAGGCATGGTCAGAACAATCCCGCAAGTAGGGCAGCAAATCTGTGTTTATCTGGGGCGTGTCATCGCGCTGAAGTATGGTTAACGCGTCACGCATCGGCCAAATCGCATGTCGCAAAACCAAAAGATCGCGTTTTAACATATGGATGTTGCGCATCGCACCATCGCTGGGATTGTGCAAAATGCGTTCTTCCAAAGCCTCGATCAAATCGCCCTGTTCTTCCAGAACAGGAAAGAAACTTTCGACCACTGCATCGCAGAGAGAATAAAAAAGATACTCGCTGGAATTACGTATGCGCCCCTTGCCGCCAGCCAAGCGTTTACGAACGCCATCAAGACAGTCGCGGCGCTGTTCGCGTAGCGTCAGAACAAAATCTTGCCCCAGAACAAGTGTAATCTGATCTGTGAACGGCTGGTTTCTGACCGGCATGCGCAAAACGGTTTGAACGAGATCGCCATCAATATCTGTGTGGGGACGCTGGTCCAGGTGAAATAGATCCGCGATCGAAAGATCACTGAGACCCAAGTCCTGAGCTAATTTCGAGATTTCCGCGTCATTCTCAAGCCCGACAATGTCAATCCAACGGAACTGCCCCACTTGCGCGGGCAGCAGCCGGTCTTGCACTTCGTATGTCGTTGCGCCGTAGATATGCGTGGTGATCTCTGTTGGAAGGGCGTTCTGTGGCGCTGTAATCTCAACCGGAGATCCACCAACCGGACGACTTCGCCGCCTAAAAAGACCAAGTCGCTTCGCGCTCCGAAATCGTGATTTATAGTCGATATGAATCTCCCTAGTATTTCACCAGTGTTTTCAAAAGCATCTCCTTGGTCAATAGTGAAGGCGGAGGTGCGGAATGAATTGGCAATCGCTACAGTCTTGGCTCGTGAAACTTCATCCAGATACATGGTCCGGGGCGTTCGCCCTGGCTATTCTGTTCTGGGTTGGCGGATTGCTTCTATCGTGGACGCTACATCGCGCAATCTGGTTGGTGATAGAACGCGATCGTGATCAACGCATTGACCGTATGGCTGCCCGCTTTCTCTCCAAGGTGGCAAGTGTCTTTGTCTGGCTCATAATCATGATGCTCTATGCCCATATGATTCCGGCGCTGGACCGCCTGAGTACCGCACTGTTAGCCAGTGTATCTGTTGCCTCGATCGTGATCGGACTTGCCGCTCAATCGACGCTCGCAAATTTCGTTTCGGGCCTCAGCCTCATCTTTTACCGTCCATTTCGCCTTGGGGATCGCATTCAGATCAACGCGCCGACGGGGCTAGAAACGGGAGTCGTCGAGGATGTCTCACTTGGGTACACAATCCTGCAAACTTTCGATAACCGGCGGGTGATCATTTCGAACTCGGTAATTTCCAACACTGTGATGGTCAACTTGACCGCAGTACACCCGCGGGTAATGGCAATCGTGCCGTTCTCTATCGGCTATGACACGGATATCGACAAAGCCCGAACGCTCGCATTGGAACTTGCAGAGGCTCACCCGCAGGTAGAAGAGGTGGCAGGATGCCCGGTGGTATTGCTCGGCCCGTCCAGTGTCGACTTAACTCTGAGAGTTTGGTGCCCTGACCCCGTGATCGGGGCCGGCGTCAAATACGACCTCACTGAAGCGATCAAAAAACGGTTCGATACGGAAGATATTGAAATCCCCTTTGCATACCAAAATGTCGTCGTGAAATCGTTGCCAACGTCAGCCCCCGCGCGCAAGCCCGAGCAGAAAGACAAAGACTGTTAACAGCAGTACTGCCAACATCGAGGAAAACAGAACTTCGATTGCGCCGAACATGGATCGCCCCGCATCTGAACGCTCAATCTGTCGCCGGATAACCAAAAATCGCAACGATGCGAGGGCCACAAGCACCGCACTGGAGATCACCAATGCCAGCCCTGTCCATGTACTATTCGCGTTGCTCGGCAATCGTTCAATAACAATTCCGAAGCCTGCAATTGCGACAGCGGTTCTGATCCACGATAGATAGGTTCTCTCGTTTGACGCGTGCTCTTGAAATTTTTCGATCACATTCGTTTCCTCAATAACTCAGGTCGACACAGCCTACAGCGCATTTTACCTCTGCGCTCCCGGGGCAGCCACTTCCAACGGTCCAGGCAACATGCCGACTTCCTATCATCGCTGCCTAGTCTGTCGCTGACAAAAATCTGTGTAATGCACCGCTTTCATGACTTGGGGCGCTCTGTTCGGTGCGACTGTATCTGCGTGCTGGAATATCTTGGTTGCCCGAAAACTCGGAGCCGTAGTTTATTACATCGTTGTATTGTTGCCGTCAGGCCGCGACACGGGATGCCACCCATATCCTTAGGACAAGAAACAAGGAGATCTGACCTATGGAACGTATTAAATCTATTCTGGCAAGTATGCTCTTGGCCGTGATCGTATTCGCCGGGTTCGGCTTTGGGATTATGGCCATTGGTTTCGCGATCGTGCTCGGCGGGGCATTCGCGCTTGCTCTGCGCCTGGCTGCACCCCGTATTCTAGCCGAAGCCGAGAAACGCGCACAAGCTGATCCGGTCGGGCCATTTAAGGCGCAGCCTGCCTCCCTCTAAAATCAGTTCTACAAGCACACCAGCGGCGGGGAAGTTCCCCGCCGCTGGTCGTTTAAGCATCCAAAACCAGTGCCATTCCTGTGAACAGTGGCAGATAGGCTGTAGGGCTCCGGGTCTGGGTAAGCACTGGGATTCCGTTTAATGGGCAGACCCGTTTGTGCAAAACGGAATTTCCAACCTTACATAGATGTAATTCAACAGTCAGTCATTCGAGAATGACGCCTCCTAAATCAGTCTCATCGGACGGGATGGTCCCGCCCTACAC
The DNA here is from genome assembly GCF_003352105.1 of Sulfitobacter sp. SK025. Taxonomy (NCBI): domain Bacteria; kingdom Pseudomonadati; phylum Pseudomonadota; class Alphaproteobacteria; order Rhodobacterales; family Roseobacteraceae; genus Sulfitobacter; species Sulfitobacter sp. SK025. The sequence goes on from NZ_CP025808.1 coordinate 1,610,362, forward strand.
CAAGGAGACGAAAATGAAACGTAACAAACTAGTACTCGCCGCCACCTCCGGTCTTGTCGGCCTCTCGGTTCTTGCGGGATCGATGGCATATGCTGCAAGCCAATCCGATGCAAAATCGGCCGAAGAACTTCAGCAGTTCCTGACGGCCAATCCCAAGGTCGCAGCCGTCGTCGCGGACGTTGAAACCAAAACTGGCGGCAAAGTCATGGAAGCCGAGTTTGATGACGAAGCTCAAGGGAACGGTGTTGTCGAATTCGAAGTCGTCATGGCGGATGGGTCCGAACAGGAAGTTCTGTACACTTTGGCTGACAACTCGATGACAGTTAACGCTGAGGATCAGAATGATGACGTCGACAACGACGCCGAAACAGACGACGATGGCGAGAACGAAACTAACGACGACAATGACAAGTAAGTCGCATACATCTGATAAAGGTGTAAGACTGCTGATGGCCTCGATTACGGGGCCATCAGAAACTCACGGACATAAATGATGAAAATTCTTGTGGTCGAAGACGACAAAATGACCGGGAACTACGTTGCCGAAGGCCTCCGCGAAGAGGGACATACTGTTGATTTGATGACAGATGGCAAGGATGCTTTGCTGCAAGCCAGCACCACGAGTTATGATATTCTCATTGTTGACCGTATGCTGCCCGGATTAGACGGTGTGTCGGTCGTCAAAACGATGCGAGGCACAAAAAATCAGACACCGGTTTTATTCCTGACCTCTTTGGGCGGTGTCGATGACCGAATAGAGGGCCTTAATGCAGGCGGTGACGACTATCTCGTGAAACCATTCGCCTTCGGAGAATTATCCGCCCGGGTTGCGGCACTAGCCCGGCGACCGCGTGGAACACAGGATGAAATAGTACTGCGCGCAGGTGATCTGGAAATGGACCTGGTTCGGCGGAAGGTGACACGTGCAGGGCAGCCTATTGACCTGCTGCCGAGAGAGTTCGCTTTGCTAGAGCACCTTTTACGACGCAAAGGTCGGGTTCAGACCCGCACAATGTTGTTGGAAGCGGTGTGGGACATCAGCTTTGATCCTCAGACCAACGTTGTCGAAACCCACATCAGCCGGCTACGTGCGAAGGTCGATAAACCATATGAAGTGGAGTTGATCAAAACGGTCAGGGGCGCTGGCTACCGGATCGAAGAATGACAAGCTTCCTAGAGAGTTCCCGAACCCTATTCAGGTCTACACCGTTACGTCTCGCACTGGCGCTCGTAGTCCTATTCGCATTTGTCAGCCTACTTAGTCTCGGCGCTTCCTACCTAGTCATTCGGGATTCCTTCAACAAATCAATGGAAGCAGATTTACGACAAGAGCTTGCTGGTTTTCAGGCAGCCGCTTCATCAAGCGCCGTCGCCCGGTTAATCGCAGCCGAAGCTGCCGTCACGGATCCTGAACGGCGCATCCTCAGCTACGTCACAGCAGATGGAAAATACTCCGGTAACGTTAGGGTTTCACGTTCAAACGAAGGGTTTCGTATTCTTTCGCTGCCAGATGAGCACGAGCTTTCAGAAGGTCCCTATCTTGCACTGACCTCCAACCTCTACGGCGGACAGCTGACGGTCGCCAACAGCCGTTCTCAGATCGAGGATCTGGGAGAGCTCTTTCTCAACATCCTTTTTCTCAGCGTTCTTCCTACCACCGTTATCGCACTGACCGCTGGTTTGCTCATATCGCGGCGAAGCGGACGACGCATAGATGCTATTGGTGGAGCGCTGAAGCAGCTTACTGCGGGCGATTTATCAGCACGCGTCAGGACCATGGTTGGTCGCGAAGATGATCTATCTTCGATTGCAGGCTTGGTCGACAGTATGGCAGCCGCGCAGCAATCTTCTGTCAATGCGCTCAGGCAAGTCTCCGCGGATATCGCGCATGACTTGAAGACGCCTATTCAGCGCGTTGCGGTGCTGTTGAACAAGGCCCGCGAGATGCCAGACTTGCCCGAAAAGCTGGAACCCATTTTGAATGACGCAGGGCAAGAGACGGCCAGCATCGTCGCGACGTTTCAATCATTGCTGCAAATCTCTCAGATCGAAGGCGGGAGCCCGAAGAGCAGATTCCAACCCGTGGATCTAGGCGTTCTGGCTGCAACATTTGTCGAGGTCTATGAGCCCGCTGCAGAAGAAACCAGCCATCGAATTGAAGCCGTTCTGCCGAATGGTGGCACGGCAATGATTTCGGGGGAAAAGGGGTTGCTTGGCCAAGTGCTGGCAAATCTGATTGAAAATGCCTTGCGCCATACACCAGCAGGGGCCTCGATCAAGGTTGCTGTTAGGACGCAGGCTGACAAAGTGTGCCTTGAGGTTAGTGATACCGGACCAGGCGTGCCCGCTAATGAACGGCAAAATGTGCTGAGACGCCTTTATAGGCTGGAGACAAGCAGGACGACACCCGGAAACGGATTGGGTTTAAGCTTGGTCGCGGCAATCGTCGACATGCATGATGGAGAGATCGAGCTGAGCGATAATAAGCCCGGCCTGCGCGTTGCAATGACATTTGAAAAGGATAGCTCCGATGGTTGAGGAGGCGCATGATCAGAAACACTACTCGGGACGTTCAGGCTGGTTAAGAGCGGCTGTACTAGGCGCGAACGACGGATTGCTGTCGACCTCAAGCTTGATTGTCGGCGTGGCAGCGGCAGCGACATCGTCATCACAGATTGTGCTGGCGGGCGTCGCCGGGCTTGTAGCAGGCGCAATGTCTATGGCCGCCGGAGAATATGTGTCGGTCAGTTCACAGTCGGATACTGAAAAAGCTGATATAGCGCTGGAAAAAGCAGAACTTGTTCGGAATCCCGGTGGCGAGCTTGAAGAACTTAGGGAGATTTTGATTTCTCGCGGGATGAGCCGGGCCACAGCGATCAAAGCTGCTGATGAAATGACCGCCTACGACGCGATCGGGACACATGTCCGCGAAGAAATTGGTCTTTCGGAGGTAAACTCAGCCAACCCGATACAAGCAGGGCTGGCCTCAGCGGTTGCATTCATTGTAGGCGGGCTTCCTCCAGTAGTGGTTTCCTTAGTGTCGCCGAGCGGCATACTTGCTTACTTGGTCGCGATCACAACGGTTGCAATGCTCCTGATGCTCGGCGCAGCCGGAGCAAAGCTCGGAGGGGCACCAATGGGGAAAGCGGCCCTACGCGTTGCCTTTTGGGGAGTAATTGCAATGACTGTCACCCATATCGTGGGCTCTATGATCGGAGCACAGATTTAGCCCCGGCAAAAGGCGTGCCATTGATTGGAACGTGTCGCCCCCCAGTCACCCCGCAAACTTGACAAGGGCACGAGAGATCAGCGCTTCAGCAAGAAATCCGGTGGGCAACATCATCAGATGCGCCAGATCGGCAATCGGTTCTGGAAATAACGCAGCCTTAACGACCAGCGTCATGACGCCCGCCGTCATCGCCCACTTTCGCCAACTCAGATAGTAGAGACTTGCGCCAATCAAGCCGAATCCTCCGGCTGACATACCCACGTCATAGGTATTTGGAAGCCCTGCGAAGTCACTGAAATTGAAAAACCCGATGAATACGATGAGGCCGAACATCAATAATAGCGTGCCGAAAACATCGAGAGCAAAAAACATTACGAATGTTCGCAGGGCCCCGTTGCGCCATTCAAACCAACCTATAGCGAATGCCGCAAGCATCAGTTGACGAACCAGCATATCCGCATCGTGCGAGATAAAGGAGCCTGTAATCAAGCGCAGCCATTCGCCCTGCTCCAAGCTGTTCAAGCTGACGCCGAACGCGGCTAGATCGACTTTAGTGTGAACGGCGGAGCAATACTCGGCCACGGTAGCGACGGCATAGTGTTGTCGCGGGCGGCGTAAAAGTCGTCCACTTTTGCCCTTTCGGATTTCGGGAGGGCTTGGGGATATACACCGTGGACTTGTATTTGAAGGTGCGTCACGCTCATTTCCAGGATGGATTGAGCGGGCGTCAGATTGCCCGGGATTTTGGGATCAGCCGGGACAGTGTTGCGAAGATGTTGGCCTATTCGGAACCGCCGGGATATCGGCGGACAGCGCCGATCAGGCGCCCGAAGCTGGATGCGTTCACCAGCCAGATGGACCAATGGCTTGCTGAAGACAGGAGCCGCCCTCGCAAGCAGCGTCACACCGCCAAGCGTATTTTCGAGCGGTTGCGGGACGAGTGCGGTTTTGATGGCAGCTACACCATCGTCAAGGATTACGTTCGAGACCGTAAGCGGACCGGCAAGGAGATGTTCGTGCCGCTGAGCCATCCGCCCGGTCATGCACAGGCCGATTTTGGTGAAGCGCTTGTCGTGATCGGCGGCGTCGAGCAGAAGGCACACTTCTTTGCCCTCGATCTGCCGCACAGCGACGCATGCTACATCCGGGCCTATCCTGCGGCCAATACCGAGGCGTGGCTTGACGGCCATGTCCATGCCTTTGCGTTCTTCGGCGCGGTTCCCCAGTCGGTTCTTTATGACAATGACCGCTGCCTGGTAGCCCGGATTCTGCCGGATGGCTCCCGGCAAAGAACCCAGCGGTTCAGCGCGATGTTGTCGCATTACGTGATTCGGGACCGCTATGGCCGTCCCGGCAAGGGCAATGACAAAGGGGCCGTGGAGGGGCTGGTCGGCTACGGACGTCGCAACTTCATGGTGCCGATCCCGTCCTTTCCGGACTGGCACGCGTTCAACGCTCACCTGGAAGAGCAGTGCCGCAAGCGCCAGGGTGATGTTCTGCGTGGCCACAAGGTCAGCATCAGGGAACGGCTGAAGGCCGATCTCGCGGCGATGCGGGATTTGCCCGGCACCCCCTTTGAGGCTTGTGAGTTGCAAAGTGGCCAGGTCACATCGACATCGGTGGTGCGTTATCGCGGCAATGATTACTCGGTGCCGGTTGCCTACGGCCACCGTGCGGTCTGGATCAAGGGCTTCGTGACCCGGGTTGTTATCGGCTGCGGCGCCGAGGTGATCGCTGAGCATTCGCGCTCCTATGACACCGGCGACATGGTGTTTGATCCACTGCATTACCTGGCGCTGATCGAACGCAAGATCATGTCCTTCGATCAGGCCGCGCCTCTGCAGGGCTGGGAGTTGCCCGAAGCGTTCAAAACCCTGCGCCGACTGCTGGAAGCCCGGCAGGGAAAGGCCGGCAAGCGCGAGTATGTGCAGGTCCTGCGCCTTCTGGAGCGCTTCGAGATTGACGTGCTGCATCTTGCCGTCAAAGATGCCCTGCGAATGGGAGCGGTCAGCTTCGATGCAATCAAGCACCTGATCTTGTGCAGGGTCGAGCAAAGGCCTCCGAGGCTGGATCTGGATGTCTATCCCTTCCTGCCCAGAACCAACATCACCACCACCTCCGCCGCATCCTACATGAGCCTGCTGGCAGGAGGTGGGGCATGACGGATGCACCCGAACTGCTGCTGGCCCACCATCTCAAAACGCTTCGGCTGCCCACGTTCTTGCGTGAACATGACAAGCAGGCCCGTATCTGCGCCGCTGAAGGCGTAGATCACGTGCGTTACCTGGCCCGGCTGACCGAGCTGGAACTGATCGACCGGGAACGGCGCATGGTGGAACGCCGGATCAAGGCCGCAAAGTTCCCGACCATCAAAAGCCTGGACAGCTTCGACTTCAAGGCGATCCCGTCGCTCAACAAGATGATGGTGCTGGAGCTGGCGCGCTGCGAATGGATCGAACGCAAGGAGAATGTGATCGCGCTCGGTCCCTCCGGCACCGGCAAGACCCATGTCGCCCTCGGGCTGGGACTGGCTGCCTGCCAGAAAGGATTGCCTGTCGCCTTCGTGACCGCCGCAGCCCTCGTGCACGAGATGATGGAGGCCCGCGACGAAAAACGCCTCCTGCAACTCCAGCGCAAACTCGCCAAGGTCAAACTGCTGATCATCGACGAGCTGGGATTCGTCCCCTTGAGCAAAACCGGCGCCGAGCTTCTGTTCGAGCTGATCTCACAGCGCTACGAGCGAGGGTCGACCCTGATCACAAGCAACCTGCCCTTCGAGGAGTGGACCGAAACCTTCAGCACCGAACGCCTGACCGGCGCGCTGCTGGACCGGCTGACACACCACGTCAACATCCTCGAGATGAACGGCGAAAGCTACCGCCTCAATCAAAGCCGCGCCCGCCTCGCCGCCGCTAACAAATGAACCTCACAGAATTGGCCTGACGGCCAATGCGCCTTGGACCGGGCTTGCTATATGAGGGCCGCACGCTCCAAGGCGCTCGCCCCAAACTGGCCGACTTTTGCTCCGCCACAATGGCCGAATTTTACTCCGCCGTTGACAGAAATGATATCAATCAACCCGATCGGCAGGTGCAGAGAGTAGCTTAAATTACGCCAGATCCTGTCCAACAGATAGGGAGTAGCTCAGAGATTGAGCCCGACAGCAACCGGTCAATCAATCAGTAGTTTTTATACCCCCTACAACGGTTCGAGTCCCTTCACCCGCACCATCTCAACTTATTGATAATCATACATAATTCGCGCGCTTCAGCGCCTGCGTTTTGATGTCTGTCTTGGCTGTGAACCATGCGCCGCGCCCGAAGGGTGTTCGGGCGCGGCGGGGCTGCGTGGGTTACGCGGCGGCTTTCAGCGCTTTGTCGGCCTTGTCGGCGACGGGCTCAGCGGCGGATTTGGCCGTTGATGCGGCCTCTGTTGGCGCGTTCGATTTCAGCAGGGCCGACAGGTAGGATTTGCTGGCCTGCTGGGGCGAGCTGCTGACCGGCGCGATCGAGTCGATCAGGCTGCGGGCCTGTGCGGCTTCGATCCGGGCTTCGGCTGCGGCGCGGGCTTGCGCCTCGCTCATGCCGCTGTCTTCGGCCTCCGAGGTGGCAACCGGGGTTGGGGCGACGGGGGCCGGAGCCTCCGCCGCGGGGGCTTGCGCTTTCTGCGCAGGGGCGGCGGCCTGAGACGACTGCGCAGGGGCAGTTTCAGCGGTGGGCTGCGTCTCTTGCGCGGCCGGCTGGTCGTCTTTGGCTTTGGCGGTGTTCTTTTCGGTGTTACCGGTCTCGGACTTATCTTTCTGTTTCTCGGCCCCTTTGGGCTGAGACTGCTGGCTGCCGCCAGAGAAAAGTGAACTTACTAACATAGATGTGCCTTTTCAGTTGGTTACCTACATGACTGAAGCACCTGCCTGACCGGTGTGGCGAAAAAATGGTCCAATTAAGGTTAATGCAAAGCTGAAATACCCGCGCAGATAGTATGCTGCGCGGGTGGGTGTGGTCTGATCACTCCTCGGGCGGACGCAGAGCGATAACATGGATGCCATCGCCGCCCTTGAACTCCTCGTTCTTGCGCATGAATTTGATCTCGCCGCTGGTGGTGATCTGGGCGAGCAACCGCGCCTCGGGGCTTTCGGCGCGCCAGTCTTCCAGCGTGAACTCCTCGGACAGACGCGTGCTGCGGAAGCGCCAGCCTTGGGCGATCAGATCACGCAGTTCCGCATGGGTCGCCTCTAGGCCCAAGGGCCGACCGCCAAGGGTGCGGGGCAGTTGGTGGCGGCTGCTTTCGGATTTCTCGCGCATCACCTGAAACACATTCTCGCGGCCGAATTCCGGTGCCAGGTCGGTGGTGACCAGCGTGTTGTAAGCGTCGTTATCCGTGGCAGCGATCAGCGTGGCATAGCTGACGAGTTCCACGCGCTGCTCTGCCGCCTCTGACAGAATATCGCCCGAGAATGTATCGATCCCCGCCGCACGCGCCTTGCGCAGGCGGATGAAGTTGGGGTCGGTCATCAGTACCGGAATCTTCGCTTTCTTCAGCACTTCGGCCAACTGCGTTGTCCAGTCCGAGCCGCCGATGATCACCACGCCGGGCGTGTCCGCACCGGTCAGCCCCAAAAGCCGTGCAAGGGGGGCGAGGGTGAAGCCGTTGACCACCACGGTTACCGCCACAAGCGCAAAGGCAAGCGGTGCGATCAGGGCCGCGTCCTCGAACCCGAGGCTGAGCAGGCGTTCGCCAAACAGACCCGCGACCGCGACCAGCACGACGCCGCGCGGTCCGGTCAGGGCCACCAGTAGTTTTTCGCGGAACGGGATGCCCGACCCGACGAGCGAGATAAACACCGTCACAGGCCGTGCGACCAGCACGACCACAGCGACAAAGGCCGCCGCGCGCCAGTCAAGGTTGCCAAGCGCCTCGACATCCAGCCCTGCGGCCAGCAGGATGAACACGCCCGACACCAGCAGCACGGTGGCATGTTCCTTGAAGCGGCGCATTTCCTCGTAGCTGGGCAGTTTGGAGTTCGCAATCACGATCCCCATGATGGTCACCGCCAGCAGCCCGCTTTCATGCAGCACGGCATCGGACGCGGCAAAGACCCCCAGCAGCAGGGCAAAGAGCACGGGCACCTTCATATACTCGGGCACCCAGCCGCGTTTGAAGGCGCGCGATAGGCCGATCCCCGCAGCGACACCGGCGGCAGTGGCGACGGCGGCACCGATAAACAGCTCCAGCATCGCCTCGGACGCTGTTGTGGCGGTGTTCAGGGCGATGACGACCTCGAAGGCCAGCACAGCGGCCAAGGCGCCAATGGGGTCGTTCAGGATCGCCTCCCATTGCAGCAGGGTGGCAGGGCGGCGCGACAGCCGCGCGGTGCGCAGCAGCGGCGCGATGACCGTGGGGCCGGTCACGATCATGATCCCGCCAAAGACGGCAGAACTGGACCAGCTGAGCCCCGCCACATAATGCAGCGACAGCGCCGACATCAGCCAGCCAAGGGGCGCGCCGATATAGACCAGCCGCCGGACACCGCCGACCGCGTCCTGCAGCGTGTGAAAGTTCAGCGACAGACCGCCCTCGAACAGGATAATCGCCACGGCGATAGAGATCATCGGCCCCATCAACGGCCCGATATCCCGTGCGGGGTCGAAGATGCCCAGAACCGGCCCGATCAGGATGCCGGCCACCAGCATCAGCACGATGGCGGGCATGCGCAGCCGCCATGCGATCCATTGAGACCCCACCCCGATCGCGCCGACCAATGCGATCGCAGTTACAGGATTTAGCGCGCCGAGTGTTTCTGTTGCCACAATGTGAACCCTTTATAATCAAAGCGATGACGTAACGCGGACCATCCCGCTGACAATGGCCGGTGTGAAATTTTAGGGGGTTTCCCTGTGGCAAGCCAGCGATCTGTCGTGCTGAACGACAAAAGGCCCCGACGTCAGGAGCCTTTTGCGCGAAGGTATGGGGCAGGGCGCGTGGCCCCGCGAGGTCAATCGTCGACGCGGCTGTCGGCCAGCGTGCTAAAGGCGAGGTTCTTGAAGATCAGCCGCAGCGGCCCCCGATTGGCAGGTGACTGGATCATCAGCAGCGCGATCATATCTTCGGCAGGGTCCGCGTGATAGCCGGTGCCCGCGGCACCTCCCCAGTTGTATTCACCGGCGGAGCCCATTGACGGGGCGTTGCCGGTTTCAAGTCGCACAGCGTACCCCAGACCAAAGCCGTAGCCGGGGCCGGGCAGGTAGTATTTGCCGGGTTTGATGCCCTCAAGGTGGTTCGAGGTCATCAGCTGCACCGACTTAGGCGACAGCAGCCGTGTGCCGTTCAACTCTCCGCCATTCAGCATCATCTGCGCGAATTTGGCATAGTCATGCACCGTGGACATCAGCCCGCCGCCGCCCGACTGGTTCGGCTTGCGCACGCGCGGGTCAAAAACATCGCGGCTGCCCAGTTTGGCCTGATCGGCGAAGGGTTCGGCGATCCGCGGGAAATCCGCAGCGTCATCGATGTAGAAGGCCGTATCCTCCATCCCCAGCGGGTCGAAAATACGCGCCTTCATGAATTCTTCAAGCGTCTGGCCTGACGCGACCTCTACCACCGCGCCCAGAACATCCGTCGCGCGGGAGTATTCCCATGTGGTGCCGGGGTCATGCTCCAACGGCAGGGACGCCAGCAGATTGGCCTGTTCGATTGCCGTGTTCTCGGGCGAGGCGACCCCGGCCGCGATATAGGCCTCGCGCGCGGGACCGGCTCCGAAGAAGCCATAGGTCAGCCCCGAGGTATGGCGCATCAGGTCGCGCACCGTCATCACGCCTTTGGCGGGGCGAGTCACGGGCTTGCCCTCGGCGTCTTTCTCACCGGTGACCACGGTCAGGGTTTTATAGGCGGGCAGATAGGTTGAAACGGGCGCGTTGAGCAGCAGTTTGCCTTCTTCGACCAGCATCATTGCGGCGACGGATGTGATGGGTTTGGTCATGGAGTAGATGCGGAACAGCGTGTCTTCGGTCATCGGCTCCCCGTCGGGGGTGCGTTTGCCCATGGTGGACAGATGCGCGATCTGACCGTCGCGGATCAGCATCAGCACGGCCCCCGGCGTCATCCCCTTGTCGACCAGCGCGCCAAAGGTGGCATCCATCCGCGCCAGCCGGTCAGGGTCGAACCCCAAAGCGGTCGCATCGCCGCGGGGCAGCTCTTGGGCCCATGCGGGGGTTAGGGTGGCAAAGGCGGTGCCAAGGGCCAGCGCCCCGGCGACCAGACCTGATCTGAAATGTTTCATTATATCTCCTCCCGGTTGTTGTGATCCGGTGGGACCACGACCCGAGGTTAGGAGCGTGTACGCTGCTGTGGCAACCGGCCTGACGGCTGTCAGGGCGGCGGCGCGGCTTTGTGACGTAGGGTAACTTGTGCCGCAATGCAGCGTACGCGGGGGCGGGGCGAAGGGTTTTTCGGCCTAGGCAGGAAAGACCGTAGGCGCGTCGCCCTCTGCCCATTGCGGGTATTTATCCATCACGGCGGTAAAGGCCTGCGCGGTCAGGAACCGGTCCAACCACGCCTGCAGGCGCGGCCAGGGCTGCGCGTCGAACCAGGGTTTGTCGATGAAGGCGAACTGCCGCACGAAGGGGGCAATCGCCATGTCGGCAAGGCTGGGGGTGTCGAAAATATAGGTGCGAATTTGCGCGTCCAGCGCCGCCAGATGGGCGGCGGCTTTGGCCCGCTCTGCCTCCGGATCGGCGTCGGGGTAGCGGGTGGCGTATTTCGTGCGGTCCAGCGCCTGTTTGAACGGCCCGTCGCAGCGGTTGATCCAGTCCCATCCCGCGTCAGGCATGTTCAGCAGCCCTTCGGGATCGTGTCGGCGCAGAGCCCAGATCATGATGTCGAGGCTTTCGTCAATGACCTCGCCCCTATCCAGCGCCAGACAGGGCACCGTCCCACTAGGCGAGGTCGCCAGAAAGGCGGCGGGCTTGTCGCGCAGCACGACCTCGCGCAGCTGCACCTGCTGGCGGGCCGACCGAAGCGCCAGCCGCGCGCGCATGGCATAGGGGCAGCGCCGAAAGGAATAGAGCACGGGCATCATGGCAGCACGCTGAGCCAGAGCCACGCGGTCAGCACCGACCCCACCGTCGCCACCAGCACCGAACTTGCCGCGACCCGCCGCGCGCGGCCATACATATTGGCGAAGATATAGGCGTTGAACCCCGGTGCCATCGCTGCCGTCAGCACGCCCGAGCGGAACAGATCCTGCGGCAGGCCAAAGCCGCTGCCCATGAACCAGACAATCGCGGGATGGACGATCAGTGCCAAAAGGCAGACCATGGCGATGGTCTTGCTGTCGCCCTCGGGGCGGTACTGGATCAACACGCCGCCCAAGGCGAACAAGGCCGCGGGCAGGGCAGCGCGTACGATCAGCGACAGCGCGTCGTCGATCACACCGGGGATCGCCAGCCCGCTAAAGTTTACGGCAAAGCCCGCGAGGATGCCCAGAACCAGCGGATTGTGGAACATCGCCCGCGCCACATTGCGCGCAAAGGCCGGACCGGATTGGCCCCGGTTGCGCACGAACTCCATCACCGTGATCCCCAGCCCGTAGCAAAACGGCGAGTGGATGGCGATGATCGCAAAGTTCCCGATCAGCGCCTCGGGCCCATAGGCGCGTTCGGTGATCGGCAGCCCCAGCAGGACCGAGTTGGAAAAGAGACTGCAGAACCCGATGGCCACACAGTCTTCCCAGTCGCGTTTGAACAGGATGCGCGCGCCGAACAGACCCAGCGTGAAGCAGACGGCCGCGCCGGTGTAGAAGCTGAACAGCAGTCGCGGGTCGAAAGAGGCCGAGAGATCCAGATGCGCGATCGATTGGAACAGCAGGCAGGGGATCGCGAAGCTTTGCGCGAACCGCATGACCCCGTCGATGCCCGAGACCGGAAAATACCCTCGCCAGACAGAGACATAGCCAAAGCCGATGACAAGGAAGACGGGCAGGATGACTTCGAGAAGCGTTTGCACGAGAGATATGGCCTTGGGTGCGGGTGGCGCTGTCGGAGTGGGGGTTTCACACCCCCACGCCCCCGTGGAGTTTATAGGGCAAAATGAAGTCCGGACCCCGCGGGCGGGGGCTAGACCGGAAAGCTCAGGGTCATGCCATCAAAGGCGGGTTCGATATGGTCGGGGGTTTCCGCGGCCAGCGTGTCATAGTCGAGGTCGTTGTGCATATTGGTCAGCACAGCGGTTTGCGGTGCCATCTGGTCGATCCAGCCCAAGGTCTGGGCCAGATGGCTGTGGGTCGGATGCGGGTCACGGCGCAGCGCGTCGACAATCCAGCAGCGCAGGCCCTTGAGGTGGGGCCAGATGTCATCGGGGATCTGCGCCACATCGGGCAGATAGGCGACATCATTGACGCGGAAGCCAAGCGCATCCATTCCGCCGTGGTTCACCAGAAAGGGCGTGAAGCAGAGCGTGCCACCGGGCCCGTCGATCGTCACGTCGCCGTCAATATGGTTCATCTCGAGGATGGGCGGGTAGGACGATCCGGGGGGCTGGATGAAGACGTAGCCGAAACGGTCCAGCAGCGCCTCCCGCGTGGGCGTGTCGGCCCAGACCGGCAGACGTTGGCGCATGTTGATCACAATCATCCGCAGGTCATCCAGCCCGTGCACATGATCGGCGTGGGAGTGGGTATAAAGCACCGCGTCCAGCCGTCCGACGCCCGCATCCAGCAGTTGGCTGCGCATATCGGGGGAGGTGTCGATCAGCACCGATGTCGTGCCCACATCCGTGATCCGCTCTACCAGGATGGAGCATCTGCGTCTTGCGTTCTTGGGGTTGGCCGGATCGCAGGCCCCCCAGTGCCCGCCAAGACGCGGCACCCCGCCGGACGAGCCGCAGCCCAGGATGGTGATCTTCATCTCGGCCATCAGGCGGCGTCCTGATATTGGGCGGCCTTGGTAAACAGCCGGTCGAAATTCGCCTGCGTCTGCGCGGCAAAGCTGGCATAATCGATGCCGAAGGTTTCGGCTCCACGCCGCGCCGTATGGGCGGTAAAGGCCGGTTCGTTGCGTTTGCCGCGATGGGGCGGCGGGGCCAGATAGGGGCTGTCGGTTTCGACCAATATCCGGTCCAGGGGGGCGTCGGCAAAGATGTCGCGCAGGTCCTGGGATTTGGGGAAGGCGGTGATGCCCGACATCGACAGGTAGAACCCCAGATCCAGCGCCGCACGGCCAAGCGCCTGCGTCGAGGAGAAGCAGTGCATCACGCAAGGGTAGGCCCCGTTGGCATGTTCCTCTCTGAGGATACGGGCCATATCGTCATCGGCGTCGCGGGCGTGGATGATCAGGGGCAGGCCGCTGTCACGGGAGGCGGCGATATGGGTGCGCAGGCTGGCTTGCTGCGCCTCGGCGCTGTCGGCAGTGTAGTGGTAATCCAGCCCCGTTTCGCCGATGCCCACCATCTTGGGGTGTTTGGTCAGCGCCATAAGATCGTCATAGCTGGCCATCGGCTCTGTCGCGACGCTCATCGGGTGGGTGCCGGCGGCATAGAAGACCGGGGCATGCGCCTCGGCAATGGCACGCACGGCGGGTTCGTTCTTGAGCTTGGTGCAGATGGTGACCATACGTGTCACCCCTGCGGCTTGGGCGCGGGCGATCACATCGGGCAGTTCACCGTCGAAATCGGGAAAGTCCAGGTGGCAGTGACTGTCGGTGATCGGGTGAATGTCGCGGGTGCTGTCTGTCATGCCTGGGGTCCTGCCTGTTCGTCTTGCGTGGGCTATCGCGGTGCGGCGTCGCCCATCTTGAACAGGGTATCTAGGACCAGTGCGGCAGGGTCAAGGTTGACTGCCATCCCGTGGCGCGCGCGGGTGCCGATGTCTTGCGCGGTCTCGGCCCAGACCCGTCCTTGGGCGGGAGTAGGCGACAGACGGGTCAGCACTGCGGCCTCGTTCTGGGCGGCGGCGGTTTCGGGTGGGCGGCCAAGGGCACCGGTGCGGGCCAATCGCAGCATCAGCAGATCCACCAGCGTGAACAGCAGCGACAGTTTTTCTTCGGCCCCGCGGGCGGCGGCGGCCTCTGCCAGTTTGAGCGCGCGGGCGCGGTCCAGCCGCGGCATCGTATCTAGAAGGGCGACCAGTTCGCCATACATCGCGAGCCCGCCCATCAGCGACAGGGACAGCGCGCCGCCGACAGACCCGCCGGAAAGCGCCGCGAGCGCTGCGGGATCGCCCTGAATATCCACCTCGGACTGGCCGAGCGCCTGCGCCATATCATCCGGCGTCAGGGTGCCAAGCCGCAGGGTCCGGCAGCGCGAGCGGATGGTGGGCAGCAGGCCGGAGGGGCGGTGGCTGATCAGCAGCATGATTGCGCGGGCGGGCGGCTCTTCCAGCATCTTGAGCAGCGCGTTCGCGGCATTGGGGTTCATCAGGTCGGCGTCGTCGACGATCACGACACGGCGCCCGCCGTCGGCAGCGGACATCTGGAAAAACCCGTTCAGCTTGCGGATGTCATCCACGACGATCTGCTTGCGCAGCCGTTTGGTTTTCTCGTCAACAGAGCGCGTGATCGCCTTCAGCGCACCTTCGCCCCCGGCCGCAATGCGGCGGGCGACGGGGTGGTCGGGATCGATATCAAGGCTGGTGGGGGTGGGGGGGGCGAACATGCCGCCGTCCTCCGCATCGGGGGTGGCCAGCAGGAACCGCGCAATACGCCACGCCAAGGTGGCCTTGCCCACCCCACGCGGGCCGGTCAGCAGCCAGCCGTGGTGCAGCTTGCCCGAGTTGAAAGCATCGAGGAAGGCGGCCTCTGCCGCCGACTGGCCGAAAAGCTGCGGCGTGTCGCGCGGGTGGCGCGCGCCGTCGATACGGTCGGGCTGGGGGGCGTCATCACTCATGTCAGGTGGTCTAGCAGATTGCGACGGCAGGAAAAGGGGTCAGCGCGCATCAAGACGCGGGCGCACCTGCGCAATCACATCCGCCGCGACCGCATCGATGGATTGAGCGCCGTTGATGGTGACGAAACGGTCGGGGAATTCAGCGGCAAGCGACAGGAAGCCGGCGCGCATGGCGACCTGCAGGCTTTCGCCGAAATCCTCGAACCGTTCCTCGACCGTGTTGCGCGACAAGGCCCGGCTGAGCCCTTCGCCGGGGTCCATATCGATCAGCACAGTCACATCGGGCTCGACGCCGATCATCAGGCTGTGCAGCTGGTCCACGGCACCGCGCAGGTCACCACGGCTGAGCCCCTGATACATCCGGGTGGAATCGGCAAAGCGGTCGCAGATCACGATCTTGCCCGCCTCGAGCGCAGGCAGGATCGTGCGTTCCAGGTGATCACGACGGGCGGCGGTGAACAGCAGGATCTCGGTTCGGGCGGACCAACGGTCGGGATCGCCCTGCAAGACCAATGCGCGAATTTCCTCGGCCCCGGGGGAGCCGCCGGGCTCGCGGGTCAGCACGACCTGATGCCCGTCGGCCTCAAGTCGGTCTTTCAGTAATTTGGTCTGGGTCGATTTGCCCGAGCCGTCGATGCCTTCGAAGCTGATGAACAGGCCCTTGGCCGCGGTGCTCACGAAGCGGCCTCTGGCCCTTCGTTCAACCGGGTCAGCAGATGGCGGGCGGCGGCTTCAAGTTTGACCATGAACCCCCCTGCGGCAACGCTGTCGCGGGCAACCAGCGGGGCACGTACCTCTGGCAGGTCACCGCGGGTCAGCACCAGTTCGCCGATGTTCTGGCCCTTGGTGATGGGCGCGCGCAGCGGGCCGGTATATACCACCTCGGCCGAGACATCGCTGCCGCCGGACACAGGCACCAGCACCGACAGATCGCTTTCCAGTTCAAGGCCAACGGCACCCTGCGCCCCAAGCGCCACGGGGGCTTCGGCAATCATGGTGCCGGCTTTGCCCATGGACCGTTGCGAGAATTGGCGGAAGGCCCAGTTCACAATCGATTCCGATTCCTGCGCGCGGGCCGCGGCGCTTTCGAGACCGGACAGAACAAACACAACGCGGCGGTCGCCCTGTTTGGCAGAGCCGACAAGCCCGTAGCCTGCTTCTTCGGTGTGGCCGGTTTTCAGCCCGTCCGCGCCGATGCCAAGCCCCAGCAGCGGGTTGCGGTTGGTCTTGTTTTGCGGTGCGCGCCCGTCAAACAGGAATTCGCGCTGCGAGAACATTGGGTAGTACTGCGGGTAATCCTCGATCAGGCGGGTGGCCAGCAGCCCCAGATCGCGCAGCGACATGCGGTGACCGGCAGCAGGCCAGCCGTTGGAGTTCGCGAAGGTCGAGTTGGTCATGCCCATCTGCTGCGCCCGCTGGGTCATCAGGCGGGCAAAACCGGCCTCTGACCCATCGGGGCTCAGCGCTTCGGCGATCACGGCGCAGGCGTCATTGCCAGACAGCACGATGATGCCGCGCAGCAGGTCTTCGACCTTTACGCGGTCGGTGGTGTCCAGAAACATGGTCGATCCGCCGTAGGACATGGCGTGCTGTGACACGGGCAGTTCCTCTGTCAGGTCCAGCCCGCCATTGCTTTTGCCCCGCTCGATTGCCTCGAACGCCATATACAGCGTCATCAGTTTCGACATGGAGGCCGGCGGCAGCGGTTCATCCGCGTTCTTGGTCAGCAGCACGGTGCCGGTGGTCTGGTCGACCACATAGGCCGCGCGGGCCTGTGTCTCGAACGCCTGCGCGGGCAGGGCCAACAGAAGGGTGGCAATCGTGGCTGCAAAAATACGGATCATGGCAGTTTCCTTTGGCGGTGGGTCAGTTCGACACGGCGTAGGCGTCAGAGAACCCTTCGGTCTTGATGGATTTCAGCAAATTGGTCAGTTCGGATTTCGTAGCCGCCGGGCCGACCACCACGCGCCAGAACGGCTTGTCGTTGATCTCGCTCCGTTTGACGGTGGGCAACATGCCCGCGCTGCGCATCTGGTTGGCCGCGCGTTCGGCATTTGCCTCTACGCTGAAAATGCCGATCTGGACAAAGGGCTTTGCCAGCGAAGACGCAGGTTTGGGTGCCGCGGGTTTCGGGGCCGTAGGGGCAGCGGGTTTGGCCGCAGCGGGGGCTGCATCAATCGCGGCACCAGCCGTGACAGCGACCGGATCAAGCGTGGTTTCTGTCACTTCCGACGGGGTTTCGATCGTGCCTTCGGGGGCTGCGTCGGGGGCAGGGGTGTCGTCGACCTCCTGACGGCGCAGGGCAGTGACGTTCAATGGCGCAGGGGCACCGGCCAGAATACCAAGGGCCGCCGCCGCATCCGAAGACATCTGCAGCTTGGGCCCGGGCAGATCGCGTTCACGGCGGAACAACGCGCCGATGACGAATTTGCCATTGGCCTCGTTGCGGATGATCACCCGTTCGGGATCTGTGACATCGGGATGCGCGACCCAGACGCCGCCAAGGCTGGGGCGTCCGTCCCAAAGCCCCTGATCACTGACCGAAAAAACCTCGGGCGCTTCGACGTCACGCTCCACCAGCTTGGTCGAGCTGGATGGTGCCGCAGCAGAGCCTTTCTGACCGCCGGTCAGATTACCGACCGCATCGCAGCCCGCCAAAGTCGTCATCATCAGCAAAACCCCTACCGTGCACCGCAGCGGCCGGTTGCCAGAAAAAGGGTGTAGCCTGAGGCTGTTCATGTCCGTCGTCCTTGCCTGCTGGCGCGGCGTTGTCCGCCGCCGCCTGATCGCGCCGTCAATACGGCATGTTTGATGCCCCATTGCCGGGGTCTTTGCGCTACACTAACGCGGGTACAGGGGTTTTGGAAAGGCTGACAGGACGGCATCGGCAAATTTCCCCACCCGGCCGGAACCCGCCCAACACGGGCTGCCGCTGTCTTGCGTTACGGTGCCACAGTGCGCGTCATTTCCAGGTTTGCAGAATCGCTGACACCCCTCTATGCGGTGCTTGCTGCGGAGGAGTGGCAGAGTGGTCGAATGCACTGGTCTTGAAAACCAGCGTGCGTGAGAGCGTACCGTGGGTTCGAATCCCACCTCCTCCGCCAATATCCCACCTTTCCATCACGTCTCTCCCCAATTCCGCGCCTGTCGTGGAACCGTCACCTTTGCGTTACGCGGCTGTTACCAGAATCGCGCATCAGGGGCCGTCTTTAACGGAGAGCCCTTATGAAACACCCTATTTTTCCCCTTGCCCTGTCCCTTCTTGCCGTCCCCGCTGTCGCGCAAGAGACGTTTGATGCCACGCTTGCGGGCCATGCCTACCTGCCTGCGCTGAGCCTTGTCGCGCCGCCTGCGGATGCGCCGAAGGATGCGTGGATCAGTGGTAAATTCACTGGTGGCGCGCGCAATGGTGTGCCGATGTCGGTGCCGGGCGATACGGGCGGGCTGCATGGCAAACGGCTGACGGGGCTGAACCTGCCCTTCATTGGCCAGCCGTTGCAGGGGTTTTCCGGTTTCGCGATGAACCGTGCCGAGGACGGGTCGGTCTATGTGCTGACGGACAACGGCTTTGGCTCCAAGGCGAACAGCCCCGATACGCTGTTGTTCTTCAGCCGGATGGACGCTGATTTCGACACAGGCGAGGTCGAGATCAAGGAAACCGTTTTTCTGCATGATCCCGATTTCAAAGTGCCCTTCCGCATTTCCTATGGCGGGACAGACAGCCGCTATCTGACCGGCGCGGATTTCGATCTGGAGAGCATCCAGCGCGTCGGCGACAGCATCTGGATCGGCGAGGAGTTCGGCCCCTATCTGATCGAGGCCACATTGGACGGGCGGATCAAGGGCGTCTATCCGACGATGGTGGATGGTGTTCAACTGAAAGGGCCGGACACGCCCGGTATCTCGGCCACATCGGTGAAGGGGACGGATTGGACCGTGCCACGCTCGGGCGGGTACGAGGGCATGGCGCTGCAGCCTGAAACGGGTTTGCTGTGGGCCATGCTCGAGAAACCTCTGCTGGCTGCGAGCGGCGAGAACGAAGGTGATTTCCTGCGCGTCATGGCCTTTGACCCCGAGGCACGCGACTGGACGGGCGAGGGCTTCAAGTTCAAGCTGGCCGAAGGGGCCACGGCGATCGGTGACTTCAACTTTATCGACGAGACCCGCGCGCTGGTGATCGAGCGTGACAATGGCGAGGGCGAGCCTTCGTTGAAATGCGCCGGTGAC
This sequence comes from Sulfitobacter sp. SK025, assembly GCF_003352105.1. Classification (NCBI taxonomy): domain Bacteria; kingdom Pseudomonadati; phylum Pseudomonadota; class Alphaproteobacteria; order Rhodobacterales; family Roseobacteraceae; genus Sulfitobacter; species Sulfitobacter sp. SK025. The sequence goes on from NZ_CP025808.1 coordinate 1,629,692, forward strand.
CCGCAGGCAGATTGTTTCCCGAACCCCGCGATGGTCAAACATGTGGTGCTGATCGATACCGCCGATGTGGATGCCGAGGGCTATGTGCGCCGCATCGGCCAGATCGACCTGATGAACATCGCCGACCCTGAGGGTAAGGCCCGCATCGAAACCGATGGCGGCGAGGCAGGGCGGTTCAGCCTGCCGTTCTTCACCATCGAGGACGTGATGCGGGTGGACGAGACGCACATCATGGTCGCCGTGGACAACAACCTGCCGTTCTCATCCGGGCGCAAGCTGGATGCCGCTGCAGATAACGAAGTGGTGCTGCTGAGCGTGCCCGAACTGCTGGCCGCGCAGTAACCTGACGCGCCCCTTCGGCAAAGGATGCCGAGGGGGCGTTTCACACCCTAGACACACCCCAGGCCCCGCCATTGCCCGCGCATCCCCAACCTTTGGGAGGATGCCGGTTGATGTGCGGGGCTTTGCCGTGTCAGAAAAAGCGAACGCCCGCCTGATGGTATCGCCGTTCCCTGACCCCCGCGCCTTGGGTTAGGGCACAGGGGTGGTACGGTGGGCCTTGGTAAAAGGATCTCCCCCATGACGTTTCAGATCGGCATTGGCCCGAATAATCGCAAATCCGCCTATTTCGATGCGACCGTCGCAGACGGCGTGGCTTGTTTCTCGGTCTATAATCACATGTTCATACCAGCGCATTACGGCGACCCCGAGGGGGAATATGACGCGCTGATGAACGGTGTGGCTATGTGGGATGTCGCGGCGCAACGGCAGGTCGAACTGTCGGGACCGGATGCGGCGCGGCTGATCCAGTATCTGACCACGCGCGATATGTCGAAAACCCGGATCGGGCAGGGACGCTATGTGCCCATGTGCGACCATCGGGGGCGGCTTATCAACGACCCCGTGCTGCTCATGCTGGCGCAGGATCGCTATTGGCTGTCGATTGCGGACAGTGACATCGCCCTATGGGCCAGCGCCATCGCGGCAGAGCGCGGGTGGGACGTGACCGTGGCCGAGCCAGACGTATCCCCGCTGGCGGTTCAGGGCCCCAAGGCCGAGGCGGTGATCACCGCGTTGTTCGGCGACTGGGTGCGCGATCTGAGGTATTTCGGCTTCAAGCAAACGCAGTTGGGGGATATCCCGCTGGTGCTGGCGCGGTCGGGCTGGTCGAAACAGGGCGGCTTCGAGATGTATCTCCAGGACAGCAGCCGCGGGGGCGAGCTGTGGGCGATGGTAAAGGCCGCAGGCGCGCCCTTTGGTATCCGCCCCGGTGCGCCCAATGACGTTGAACGGATCGAAAGCGGGCTGGTGTCCTATGGGGCGGATGGTCGTCTTCAGACCAACCCCAGCACACCGTATGACATCGGCCTGGGCAAGCTGGTCGATCTTGAGACCCCCGAGGATTTTATCGGCAAAGAGGCGCTGCGCCGTATTGCGGATGAAGGAGCGCAACGGGAAAGGTCAGGCTTTGTCATCGCGGGTGCGCCACTGACGGCGGCGGGACATTCGATTCCCGTGCTGGACGACAAAGGCCAGCCGCGCGGTGTGCTTAGCGACTACGTCTATTCCAAACGTTTCAAGGCCAATATCGGCGTCGGGATGATCGCATCGGATGCAAAGCAAGCGTCGCTCCACGTCGTCATCGGGGACGAGGCCCGCAACGTAACCCTGCGCAGCCTGCCATTTGACAGCTGACCTTAGGCGGTGATCCCGCCGCTATGGCAGGATGACCCGCACGCCGGGAATTTCCTGAATGCGCGCAACGTCTTCGTCGTAAACCTCGGTCATCTCTTCGACCAGCTCTTCGGTCCAGCTGGGCATGTCCAGCTCTTCCTCAAGCGCGTCGTCGATCACGTATTTGTCCAGAAACGCCGCGATCACACGCGGGTGCTCTGCCGTTGTCATCTCGGGATGGGAGGCCAGATAGGATTTGAACCGTTTCATGCCTTCGGGGCGCATGATCGTTTCCAGCAGGTCGAATTCCCCGTCCAGTGGCGCCATCGCGGGCAGGCCCGCCATCTCGCGCATGATCTGCCCCCAGATCAGGGGGGCGTCTTCGTTGCACCATACGGTCACGGGAATCTCGGGCGCAGAATCACGTAGCAGCGCCAGCGTGTCGGACCAGCGCACATCCAGAGGATCCTTGTCGCCCCAGAACTGCGGCGGAGATTTATCGGCCGACACATCATACAGCACCGGCAGCAGGGTCGCGGGATTGCGAATGCCCATGAAAATCTGCAGTTCATCCTCGGGGAAAAGCTGCGCCATGCGCATCATCCGCACAGGGGCGGCGGGATAAAGCATCCCTTCAACAACCGCCGTTGCAGGGGTGCGAAAGAAGTTCGCGTCGGAAAAGATCACCCGATCCGCGTCAGAATCTCCCATGACCGCGTCCAGCAAGACATCCCGCGCCCCATCCGAGGCGGATGTTTTATACATCGCATTCAACGTATCGCGAAACAGACCACGATAGGTTGCGGGGCTCGGCACATGCGTGCCCGCCTGCGTCAAAAGATCGTGGTTCGACTGGAGGCTTTTCAGCAGCCTGTCTTCTTCGGTGTAATGGGCACCTGTGTGCAAAATCAACTGCATGAACGTCTTCTCACCCTTACTGATACCGGCTTTCCAATAGCCTTTCCTGCGACTTGTGTAAAACTGCAAAAAATTGACATTTCCCCTCTTGCACGGCCCGCAGCAATCTCTTAAACGCTCCCTCAGTGCCCCTATAGCTCAGCTGGTAGAGCAACTGATTTGTAATCAGTAGGTCCGCGGTTCGAGTCCGTGTGGGGGCACCACTTTTTCCCTGATTTCAATACATTGACAGCTTTAGGCGTCGCCGCATCCGCGATGTTTTTCCCACTTTTGTGCGCGCCTCACTGCTTGGTGCGGGGTAGGGGGATGATGTTTGATTTTCGTTTCATCCGCGCAAACTCCACCTGTGCGGCGTCTTTGCAGGTGGGGCAGATGGAATAGCTTTTGGCGAAGTTATCCGCATCTGGCGGGGTGCGCAGATCGATCCATTTGTCGCCGATCTGGAATGCGCAGCAGACCGAACATCGCGTGGTATCGTAGTATTCCTCGAAGGCGCTGACCGTAGGGTGAGGGGGGCTGGTGATCGCATGGACAAGCATACTGCCGATGGTCAGGCTATCGTCGGGGGAGGGCCAGATCGTCAGTCGGTACAACCGCCGCACATCCGGCCCGTCACAGCGGTAAAGGATACTGAACAGTTGCTGTTCGATCCGGCAGGCCTGAAACACGCCGAACAGATAGGTACGCGTGTTGGCCCCTTCGACGAAATCCCAAATCTCCCGCCCCAGCACATGGGTGGAGGTCGCCCCCGGCGCGTCATTCTCTATGGCGAAGGCGTCCCATTCGGACCCGACAGAGATGATCCGATTCTTGTTGTCCACGACATAGCTGTTTGTTTTGAGGTCCAATGAAAATGCCCTTGGAAAAAATTTCAGGTCATAAACAAGATCATCGTTACGCTAGGGCATCATAAGCGCGAAACCGGCGCTTGCCCAAATATTTATCGTTAGAATTTAAAGTACCGCGCCCCTCTGCGCTTCAAGCCGTCTTCTGGATATCGGTCGCGCCGGTGCAGGGCAGCGTCAGGCTAAAGGTGCTACCGACGCCCAGTTTGCTTTCCAGTGACAGCGATCCGCCGTGGAGCTCTGCCAGCTGCTCGGAGATGGCCAGCCCCAGCCCCAAACCGCCGTTTTGCCGTGTCATGGACCCGTCAACCTGTTGGAAACGCTGGAACACGCGGCTGGCGTCCTCCTCTGCGATGCCGTTGCCGGTGTCGGTGACGCTGAACACGATCTCGTCGGTGGAATGTAGCATCGACAGGTGGATTTTGCCTTCGCTGGTGAATTTGATCGCATTTGTAATCAGATTGTACAGGATTTGTTTGACGCGCACCTTATCCGCTACGGTGGCAGCAGGGCCGTCGCCGGCATAGGTGAGGGTCAGCCCTTTTGCCTCTGCTGCGGGTTGCAGTTCTTGGGTGACGGTCCGGGCGATCTCGTCCAGCTGGGTTGGGGCCATGTCCAGCTCTAGCTGGCCGCGGGACACTTTGGTCCAGTCCAGCAGATCTTCGACAAGGCGGATCATATGCTGCGATGATTCCGCGATTCCGGCACCCTGATCGGTGATGAACTTCTGATACTCTATCGCGGCGGCAGCCGATTTCGGACAGCCGCTGCCATCGGCGGTCAGCGCCGACATCAACCGCTGCGCCTGAGGCATCTTATCACTGTGCCGCATGAATGATGAGCGGCCAAAGATCACGGTCAGCGGGGTGCGCAGCTCGTGCGAAACGTTGTTCAGGAACTCGGTCTTCTCGCGGTCGGCGGCTTCAGCGGCTTCTTGCGCGCGCTTCTCGGCGGTCACATCCGTCCAGATGCCGACGGTATAGCCGTGGGGGGTCTTTGCCTCTGTCACCTTGAGCCAATTGTCGTTGCCGATGTCTTGCAAGAACGCCTGACCCGGATTGCGGAAACGTTGCAGCCGCTCCCGTACCCAGGCCTGTTTGCTTTTCGATCCGCTGAGGCTTTCGGTCCGGTTGGCCCAGTTGACCACAAGCTCTCCCATGGTGACACCGGGGACGATCAGATCGGCGATCTGGGGGTGATAGTCGCGGTACTTCTGGTTCACCACCATCACCCGTTCCTTGTCGTCAAACGCGATAAAGCCTTCGTCGATCGCGTCGATGGCCTCGGCCAGCAGGGCGTGGGCGTTGGTCTGGTTCAACGCCAACCGGCGGAACGCCAGCAGCACGCCCAGCAGGAATATGGCGGAAATGAGGGCGAAACCCACCAGATTCCGGCTTTGTGGTGAATAAGCCGGCCATCCGGCGGCGGGGCGCACGGCGGCTTCCCATGTGGTGCCCAGAACGTTGAACGTGGTCACGACGGGCTTGTCTTTCAGCGCGCTCAACCGGTGATCGGGCAGGGCCTCTACCAGTCCAGAGGCTTTGAGCGGGTGCAGCTCGAAACTATATTGCGCGGGGTCCGAGAAATCATGTTGCGGGGCTTGCAGCAGACCTTCCTGATCCATCACGACAGAGATGACGCCCCAGAATTGATCGGTGTTCAGCTCGGCGTTCGGCAGGAACACAGGGTAGTGCATGATATAGCCGGTGCCGCCCTGCACAAGGTTTACGCGGTCATCCACCACAGGCGCGCGGGTGCGGTAAGCTTGGGCCACACTCGCCATCTGGGCGGGCAGTTGCCAGTATTTGACACCGATCGTCTCGCGGTTATCCGTTTGTGGGAAACTGTGTGTAATCGACAGGTTAGGGGCCAAAGCGACAGCAATCACGTCGGGGTTGTGTCGCTGCAGGTCGCTCACGGTGCGCGCGATCTGGCGCTCGTCGATCTCACCCGCCACGGCAAGCGTATTCTCGATGTTCTTGGCCACCAGCACGGCTTCGAAGAAACGCAGCTGAATCTGGTCGGCCACCGAATGCAGGGCCTGCTCCACCTCAAGGCGCAGCGCGGCGAGGTGATTGTCGCGGTCGAGCTTCACAATAGAATAGGCAATCCCGCCGATACTTGCGAGCAGGACAATCGTCAAAACGACGAATACCTTAGAGGCTAAATACCCCGTGAACTTGTTGAGCAAAGTGCCACCCTCTTCCGTCCAGGTAGGCCGCCGCACGACTTTCTGTCGTTGCTGGTTTGCCTGCCTTTGTCCCCTTTATTGACTGCATCATTGTTTATCGAACGGACAAAATACGGGCGCAATCGAGGCATTTTGTAGACTTTTGCGCAAAGCGGTCATGCCGGTTACTGTCAGGCGTTTTCGGGGGTGATCACGGGGGTGCGATGCTGTCGAAGCGCTAGGGCAAGCCCGTCCTTGGGGGCTGCATCGGTGATCAGATGGCCCAGATGCTCAAGCGGGGTAACCTGCGTCAGGTGACGTTTGCCGAACTTGCTGGCGTCGATCAGGAAATGCGCGGCGCGGCTTTGGTCCAGCATGGCGCGTTTCACCTCGGCAAAGCCTGCGATGGCCTCGCTCACGCCGGTTTCATCCAGCGCGGAGGCCCCAAGAAAACACGCGTCGACATTGAAACCACGCAGAAAGTCGCAGGTGGCAGTGCCGGTCAGCGCGGCCTCTGCATTCATATAGTCGCCGGGGGTCATGATCACCCGCACCCTGTCGGAGGCCCCCAAGATCATCGCGACCTGCAGGCTGTTGGTTAATACCGTCGCCGTCACGCCGGAAAGGGTCAGCGCCCGCGCGAATTCCATCATCGTGGCGCCTGCGTCGATCATCAGGGTTTGCCCGTCTGTCACCCGTTTTGCGGCAAGCTGCGCCATCTGGCGACGTTCGTCCACATGTTCGCGCTGGCGTTCATCCAGCACGCTTTGCGCCCCCGGCGCGCGGGGGGAGGCCCCGCCGTAGGATTTCTGCAAAAGCCCCTGCGCGCTGAGCTCGGCAATATCGCGGCGGACGGTTTCGGTGGTCACATCAAAGCTGGCCGCAAGGTCCGAAACCCGCACATGCGGGGCAAGGCGCAGTTCCAGCAATATTTGCGCATGGCGCTCTGCTTTGCGTAGGTTTCGGCGTTCCGTTCCGGTATCCATTCTGCGGTTCCTTTCGGCGGTCGGGGCGATGCAACCGACCGTCAATATTTGGCACTTGCCAAATTACTAGGCGGAAAATGTTGCGAATCGAAAGCTTCAATGCTCGTATCGCGTAATTAATCGTGCAGCACACTCTGCGCGGGTATTCTCGGGGAGGAGAAACAAGATGATCAAACGCAGCTTTATCACGGCAGGCCTGATGGCCGCTTTTGCCATGACCGGCACCACCGCACTGGCCGAAGAATGCGCCGAGCGCGGCGCGCTGGACGCGATGTTCTGTGACGCCAACGGCGATCTGGTGGCCGACGCGCCCACGGACGAAAGCATGCTCAAAGACCCGTCGACGCTGGTCTTTGCCTATACACCGGTCGAAGATCCCGCGATCTACGAAGACATCTGGACGCCCTTCATTGACCACCTGTCCGAGGTGACGGGCAAGAAGGTGCAGTTCTTTGCTGTGCAATCCAACTCTGCCGAGGTAGAGGCGATGCGCTCGGGCCGTCTGCATATCGCGGGCTTCTCGACCGGCCCCACACCCTTTGCCGTGAACCTTGCGGGCGTTGAACCCTTCGCGATCATGGGTTCCGAAGACGGGCAATTCGGCTACAAGCTGCAGGTCTACACCCAAGCCGACAGCGATATCAAAGAGATGGCCGACCTTGCTGGCAAACGCGTCGCGCATACATCGCCCACGTCGAACTCCGGCAATCAGGCACCGCGCGCGCTGTTCCCTGATCTGGGCGTCGTGCCGGATCAGGACTACGAAGTGACGTACTCGGGCAGCCACGACCAATCCATGCTGGGTGTGGTTGCGGGCGACTATGATGCGGCACCGGTTGCGTCTGAAGTGGTGGACCGCATGGCGGAACGCGGGCTTTATGATCCTGCCGAGGTGCGCATTGTCTGGGAAAGCGATCCGTTCCCCACGACATCCTATGGCGTGGCCCACGACCTGACGCCCGAGCTGAAGGACAAGATCAAGGAAGCCTTCTTTAGCTACGATTTCACCGGCACCGCATTGGGCGAAGAGTTTTCGGGCGTGAGCAAATTCGTCCCGATCACCTATAAAGACCAATGGGCCGTCATTCGCCAGATCCAGTCTGCCAACGGTGTTGAGTACACGCCACAAGGCCTTGCTGCTGAATGATTTTCCCGTCGAGGCCGGTCCCAATGGGCCGGCCTCACGCATAAGGTATCCTACATGTTGAAAATTACTGACCTCGTCAAACGCTACGGCTCTGGCGATCCGGTCCTCAAGAATCTTGACCTCACCATCGAGGGCGAAAGCGTCGTGTCGATCATCGGGTCTTCCGGTGCGGGCAAAAGCACGTTGCTGCGTTGCATCAACCGTTTGGTTGAACCCACCTCCGGCACGATCGAGCTGAACGGCACCGACCTGACCCGCCTGCGGGGCAAGAACCTGCGGGCCGCACGGCGCAAGATCGGGATGGTGTTTCAGGGGTTCAACCTCGTGGATCGTCTCACCGTGATGGAGAACGTCCAGTCGGGCCGTCTGGGGTATATTTCAACATGGTCCGCCATCACGCGGCGCTATCCCAAGCAAGACATCCGCCGCGCTTACGAGTTGATGGAACGGGTCGGCATCGCCCATTACGCCGACACTCGCGCCGATCAGCTGTCGGGCGGTGAACGTCAGCGTGTCGGCGTGGTCCGCGCCCTGATGCAAGAGCCCGATATCCTGCTGGCGGATGAACCCACCGCATCGCTTGACCCCAAGACATCGGAACAGATCATGGGCCTGCTGCGCGACCTGTCGCGCGAGCTCAAGCTGCCGGTGCTGATCAACATCCACAATGTGAACGAGGCCAAGGAATACACCGACCGCATCGTCGGCATGCGCTATGGCCGGATCATCTTTGACGACAAGCCCGATATGCTGGACCCCTCCGCGATGGAGGCGATCTATGCGGGCAGCCCCCATGCCGACCGCAGCGGCGGGCCGGATGACAAGGCAGCCGCATCATGACCGCGCCGCGCGACACTTGGGTCAAGCCGCCATTTATTGCCAATCCCGTGCTGCGGTGGGCCGTGTATTTGGGCGTTATCGCCTATTTCGGTTGGGTCGGGCTGACCATGCCCATCGACTGGGACCGCGTCGCCGAAGGTATCGGCCGCGCGGGCAAGATCTTTGGCGGGGCCTTCCCCCCGAGCTTTGAACGCAGCGGGCTGTTGATTGACGGCTTTCTCGAAAGCCTCAAGATCGCGGTGCTGGCCACGGCGCTTGGCGTGCTTCTGTCAATCCCCATCGCCTTTATGTCCGCGCGCAATGTGGCCCCCAAGCCGGTGTTCTATCTGGGCCGCGCCATTATCATCATCGCGCGCAGCTTCCATCCGGTCATTGTCGCGATCCTCTTCGTCAAGGCCGTTGGCTTCGGGCCGTTCGCCGGTGTGCTGACCCTGACCGTCTATTCCATCGGCTTTGTCGCCAAGATGCTGGCCGAGCGGATCGAGGAGATCGACTTTGGGCAGGTCGAGGCTATGCGCGCCGCCGGTGCGCCGTATTTCTCGACGCTGTCTTACGCGATCTTCCCGCAGATCATGCCGCGCCAGATCGGTCTGACCATCTACCAGCTTGATTCCAACCTGCGGGCCTCTGCCGTGGTGGGGATTGTGGGGGCTGGGGGCATCGGTGCGACGCTCGCCAATGCCTTCGGCCGCTATGACTATGATTTTGCCCTTGCCATCACCATCGTCATCGTCGGGGTGATCCTTTTCTCCGAGGCCGTCAGCGGCGTCATCCGAAAGCGTATCCAATGACCTCACTTTCTACGCAGTTCGGGCGCGACGACTGGTCCCGCTTTACGTTCAAGCAACGTATGACGCGCTATGCCATCTTTCTGGGCTGTGCACTGGCCATCGCCTGGGCGCTCACCTCGATTGAAGTGATCTGGCCGTGGGTCTGGGGCGCCCCTGAACAGATCGCCGATCTGTTTGGCCGGATGTACCCGCCGGACCCCAGTAATCTGGAGACCATCCTCAAGGTGCTGTGGGACACGGTGAACATCGCGACATTCGCCACCACCTTCGCGGTGCTGCTGTCGCTGCCGGTCGCCTATATCTCGGCGCAGAACACCACACCCAACCGAGTGACCCTGTGGCTCGGGCGGCTGATCCTTGTGACCTCGCGGTCGGTGAACACGATCATCTGGGCGCTGCTGTTTGTGGCGATCTTCGGACCGGGGGTGGTGGCCGGTATCGTGGCGATCATGTTCCGCTCTATCGGGTTCATCGGTAAACTGCTGGGCGAGGCAATCGAGGAGATCGACACACGCTCCGTCGAAGCGCTTGAGGCGACGGGCGCGTCGCGCTTCAAGGTGATCGTCTATGCGATCGTGCCGCAGGTCATGCCGACCTTCTGGGCGGTGGCCATTCTGCGGTGGGATATCAACCTGCGCGAATCCACCGTGCTGGGTCTGGTGGGCGCAGGCGGCATCGGGATCATCCTGCAAGGTGCCATCGACACGTTCAACTGGCCCGAGGTGGCGACCATCCTGCTGGCGATCATCGCGCTGGTGGTGGTGGGGGAAGTCATCTCTGCCTATCTGCGCCGCCGTATCCTGTGACCCAGAGCATCGGCGTCGACCCGCAAAGCGCCTTCGCGCGCTATCTGCAAATTGCCGACCGTCTGCCGCGCACTGCTGCGGGCGGTCTGGCGGAAACGGGCGTGTTCATCGACCTTGCGGCGCGCTTCGATCTGATCCTGTTTGACGCCTATGGCGTACTGAACGTCGGCGAAACCGCGATCCCCGGCGCGACCGATACCATCGCGGCGCTGCGCGCGGCGGGCAAGGCGGTTGGCGTGGTGTCAAACTCCGCCGCCTATCCCAAGGCGCATATGATGGCGCGCTACGCTCGTCTGGGGTTCGATTTCTCCGCCCCCGAGGTCACCACCAGCCGCGAGGCGCTGACCGCGCATATCGCGGGGCTGCCGCCGTGCCGATGGGGCGTGATGATCAACCCCGCCGTCGATCTGGGGGAACTGGCGACGCTGAACACGACTGTGCTGGGGGATGACGCCGAAAGCTACGATGCGCAGGACGGGTTCTTGCTGGTGGGCGCAGACGGCTGGACCGACCGTCGGCAGACATTGCTGGAGGCGTCGCTGAAACGCGCGCCCCGTCCGGTGCTGGTGGGCAACCCCGATCTGGTGGCACCGCGTGAAACGGGCCTCTCGCGGGAACCGGGCTGGTTTGCGCACCGGCTGGCCGATCGCACCGGTGTGAGGCCTGTGTTTCTGGGCAAGCCGTTCGGGCAGGTCTTTGACATCGCCCTCGGCCGGTTCAATCGCGCCCTGCGTCCCGAACGGGTGCTGATGGTCGGCGATACGCTGCATACCGATATTCTGGGCGGTGCGCAGGCGGGCTTTGCCACGGCGCTGGTCACGGGCTATGGCTCGCTCACGGGGCTGGATGTGACGGATGCCATCGCGCAGGCCGGTCTGTCGCCCGATTTCATCGTCCCCAACATCTGACGCCCGCGCATCGGCGGATCGGCGGATGATGACCCCTTGCGCGATATCACGGTTTATTTTGTGGCCCCCACAGGCTACCACCGAACCCGAGGCTATCAGAACAAGGGCAAGAAAAATGCGCAAAGCAGTGACCGCCGCCGTATCGGCAATCGTGATCGCGACCACCTTGGGGGCCACCCCCGCCACCGCAGGATCGTTGGGCCGTTTCGAGGTAACGGGCGTGGGTGAGGATGACATGCTCAAGATGCGGGCAGGGCCGGGGACAGGGTTCATCGTGTTGCTTGGCCTGCCCAACGGCACCATTTTGCAGGTGCACGATTGTCAGCAAACCGGCGGCACGCGCTGGTGCGACGTCTCGCTTGATCAGGCCCGCCGCGTGCGCGGTCACGTGTCTTGGGCCTATCTGCGCAAGCTTCGGTAACGTGGGCGGCGCAGGGGCTACCTTTGCGGTTTGTCGCTGGCGCGTGCATTCCTGAATAGTTGATTGTTAAAGTCAGGATTGCGCCTTGTCGTGATCTTTGCTAGGCACGGCGCAATTGCGCTGTGCCAAAAGGGCTGTTTGCCCGCTGCGCCGCGCCAGAGCCAAAGGTGCCCATAGCGCCTTAGCCAAAAATCTCATCGTTTCATCCCACGGTCAGGAGGTCCCATGTCCCGTTTCCGTACCGCTATTCTGTCGCTGCCCTTTGTGATCGCAGCCCCGCTGGTCGCCGCGCAAGAGACCGATATCAAGGATCAAATCTCGGTCGAGCTGAACGCGGCAGAGACCACAGAAGATGCGTGCAAGCTGACCTTCATGATCACCAATGGCTTGGAAACACCGGTCGACAAGATCATCTACGAGGCGGTGCTGTTTGACACCGAAGGGCAGGTGGACCGGCTGACGCTGTTTGATTTCGGCACCCTGCCACCGGCCCGCCCGCGCGTGCGCCAGTTCGTCGTGCCGCAAACCACCTGCGAAGGCCTGGGCCGCATCCTGTTCAACGGGGCCAACGCCTGCGAGACCGGCGGTAGCGCCAGCGGCGTCTGTGACACCGGCCTGCTGCCCACATCGCGCACGTCAATCGAGGTTCTGGGCTGATGGATATGTTCTCTGCATTGATCGCGTCGTTTCGCCAGATCGCCGAGACCGGCGGGCCGGTTGTTGTTGTCCTGATGGGCGTCGCCGTGCTGACGTTGGCGGTGGCGATCTATAAGGTCTGGCAGTTCTGGCGCTCGGCCGTGGGGCGGCACAAGGCGCTGACCGAAGCGGTAGAGGCATGGGACCGGGGCGACAGACCCGTCGCCCGCGAGGCTTTGGGCCGGTCGAAAAGCTACCTCGCCCCCGTGATCAAGCTGGCGATGGTGTCGAACGGCAAGGGCAGCGGCGCAGGCGTAGAGCGTTTGCAAGCCGAGGCAGAGACGCGTTTTGCCAAGCTCGAAACCGGTTTCCGCCTGCTCGATTCCGTGGCGCAGCTGGCCCCCTTGTTGGGCTTGTTCGGTACGGTTCTGGGCATGATCGAGGCGTTCCGGTCGCTGCAAGCCGCCGGATCGCAGGTCGATCCGTCGGTCCTTGCGGGCGGTATCTGGGTGGCGCTGCTGACAACGGCTGTTGGTCTGGTGGTGGCGATGCCCACGGCACTGATCCTCAGCTGGCTGGAACAGCGGATGGAGGCAGAGCGGGTGATCGCGGATAAGGCGATCCTGACGGTGCTGAACCCGTCCAACGACATGCCAGCCCCTGCCGCCGCCACGACATCGCCGACACCAGAAATGGTCGCCGCGCATGGCTAGGCCGCGCACGCGCAGACGGCGGCTGTCGATGACCTCCCTGATTGATGTCATCTTTCTGCTGCTGCTGTTCTTTATGCTGACCTCGACGTTCTCGAAGTTCTCCGAGGTGCCGCTGGCCGCTGCCGGTTCGGGCGCGGTCGCGCAGGCCAGCGATGCCAAGCCGGTGTTCTTGCAGCTTGGCCCCGATACCCTGCGTCTGAATGGCGACGAAATCGCATTGGACGCGCTGGCCGGATCATCCTTGGCCGAGGCCGAGAAGGGCACCGTGCTGCTGGTCTCGCTCGGGGCGGATGTGGACGCGCAGCGGTTAACGGATGTGCTGGTCAAACTGCGCGAGATGCCTGCCTTGCAGGTGTCGGTATTGGGGGGCTGACAGATGCGCCGATTTGCCAAATCCAAACCGCAGCGTGAGCCGACCATCGCGTTGATCAATATCGTCTTTCTGATGCTCGTCTTCTTCATGGTCGCGGGCACGCTGGCGCAGCCGCTGGACCCCGATCTGAAGCTGGTCGAGACCCGCGCGCTTGAGGGGCAGGCCCCGCCGGACGCTTTGGTGATCTACCCCGACGGGCGGTTGACTTACCAAGGCGCGGCGCAGCCAGATGCCGCGTCCTATGTCGCCAGCCTGTCCGACGAAGACCGCGAGATCATACGCCTTGTGCCGGATCGCGCCTTGCCTGCCGAGACGCTGGTCACGCTGACCCGCGACTTGCGCGCGGCGGGGGCGCAAAAGGTGATGCTCGTCACGCAAAGGGCACTGCAATGATATCGCATTCTCCTACAGCCAAAGGGATCTCTTTCGCCTTGGCGGTCGGGATCGTCGCGGGGGCGGTCACCATCGGACTGCCGCAAGAAGAGATCGCGATCGAAGGGGGCGGTGCGCCTGTCGAGGCGATGATGGGCAGCAGTTTCGAGGATATGGCCGTCGGCACGCTCACGCCGGAACCGGCAGAACCGGCAGAGACGCCCGTGGCCGAGGCCCCCACCGCCGCAGAACCCCTGCGCCCCACCACAGCAGAACAAACCCCGCCCGAGCAGGCCGAGCCGGTTACCCCGCCGGAGCAGGCGCAGCCCGTGACCCCGCCCGATGTGGCAGCGGTGACGCCTGCGGCCCCCGCAGCACCCGCCGCCTTGGCACCTACACCGCTGGCCGTGCCCCCCTCCGAGAGCGCGCAAGTCGCACCGCCGCCCGAAACCCTGCAGGCGCAAGACCCCGATAGCGACGCCCCCGTCCTGTCGCGCCGCCCCATGCGCAAGAACCCTGAAACCGCTGCCAAGATCGCCGAGGCACGCGCCAAGCAAGAGCAGGCGGAGCGTGAACGCCGTCAGGCAGAGCAGCAAGCCGCCGCACGTGGCAATGCGCAGCGCAATGCGACCAAAGGGTCTTCGTCGGGCCAAAGCACATCGGCCAAATCCACGAGCACCGGCAAACGCCAAGCCGCGGCATCGGCGCAAGGCAATGCCGCCGCCAGCAACTACCCCGGTCAGGTCATGCGCCGCATCTCGCGGGCGGGCAAGCCGCGGGTCCGGACCACGGGCACCGCGACGATCGCTTTTGCCATCGCCAGCAATGGCGGGTTGGCTTCTGTGTCAGTCGCACGGGGGTCCGGCTCTGCCGCGCTGGACCGGGCGGCGGTATCGGTGATCCGTAAGGCCGCCCCTTTCCCGCGTCCCCCCGCTGGCGCGCGGCGGCAGTATTCTATCAAGATCAAAGGGCAATAGGAGGGGCGTTCAGCCCCCTGCGCTTTGCTTGAAGTGCAGCCGTCGCGGCGGCATCAGCCCTTATATACTGGCCGTTTCCGCCGGATTGGCACCCTGCAAGCTGTTGTTTCCCATGGCAAAAAAGACCGGAAATTTTTCTTGGTTACCACCAGTATAACGTAAACACGCCTCAAATCTGCCGTTTTCTCCGCCGATTAACTGTCCGGTAATCAACAGGTAGAGTGCGCCGACATGTTCAAAGTAGCCCATACGATCCATCATGATCACGACCTTGGTCTCGTGCTTCTGGCCGGGCTGCTTTGCGCCTTTGGCTGCTGGGTGGTGTCGCGTTTGTATCAGCACGCCTTGGGGCGCCCGCGCAGACAGGCGCTGATCTGGTACTTCCTCACGGCGATCACGGCGGGCGTTGCGGTCTGGTGTACGCATTTTATCGCAATCCTCGCGTATCAGCCTTCGGCACCGGTAACCTTTAACCTACAACTGACCTTTGTCTCGCTATTGATCGCGATTGCAGGGTCGACTGTGGGCATCATGGTGGCGGGCATGTTCCGGTCGCTCGCGAGCACGATCATCGGCGGTACGATCTTTGGCGTTGCGGTATCGGCGATGCATTACACCGGCATGGTGGCCTACCGCGTTGAAGGCGTGGTGACATGGGACCGTGGCTACCTCATCGGGTCTGTTATTCTGGCGGTGGTCCTGTCGACTGCCGCGCTGTATCTGGGCAGCCGCAGCGCACGGTGGAGCGGGCTGCAAATGACGGGCGTCCTGACGCTGGCCATCATCGGGCTGCATTTCACCGGCATGGCCGCGTTCAGCGTGGACTGCATCGGGCTGAAACCCGGCTATACCAACCCCGAAGAATACAAGCTGCTGGCACTGGTGATCGCGGGCACGGCGACGACAATCACCCTTGGCGGCCTGTTCACCTATTTCATCGAAAACCGGACCCGCATGGAAAGCATCGAGGAGTTGCGCAAGGCCCGCGACGCTGCCGAAGGGGCGAGCCGCGCGAAATCCGAATTCATGAGCGTTCTCAGCCACGAACTGCGCACGCCGCTGACCATCGTGATCGGCTATGCGGGCTTCCTGACCAAGCTCAAGACCACGACCACGGCCAAACTGTCGCCAGGTGAGCCGATCACCGAAAAACACTATAATATCATCGGGGATCAGGCAGAGCTTTACGGCCAGCGCGTCAAATTCGCGGGCAACCACCTGCTGACGATCATCAACGATATTCTCGACTATACCAGCATCGAGCTGAACGACATCAAACTGGCCAAGACGACATTCCCCACACGGGCGCTGCTGGCGCAGGTCGAGGACCAGTTTCAGGGCATGGCGCAGGGCAAGGATGTGACCCTGCATATCCCCGACGGCAGCCTTGACGTGATCGCCGACCGTGGCCGCTGCTTGCAGATCCTGATCAATCTGGTGGGCAATGCGCTCAAGTTTTCCAAGGGCAAGGATATCTTCCTGCGGGCCGAAGTGGACGGCGGCGGCTTCCGCTTCGAGGTCGAAGACAATGGTGTCGGGATGGAACAGAAGGATCTGGAATCGATCTTCCAGGCCTTTACCCAGATCGAAAGCGCCGACAACCGGTCAGAAGGCGGTACAGGGCTCGGGCTGGCGATCTGCAAGAAGCTGGCGCTGGCGCATGGGGGCGATATCTCGGTCTCCAGCACGGTGGGCAAGGGCACCAAATTCTCGGTCTTCTTCCCGCATAGTCTGGTGAGCACCGGCCGCCCGTCGCAGTCTTTCGCGGCAGCCGCCTGATCGAAGCAGGGACACACCCCGAAACAGCAAGGGCCGCAGCGTGATGCTGCGGCCCTTGCTGTATGTGCAGATCAGCGCCTAGCGTTTCAGCAACGGGGCCACGCCAGACGACAGCACGAACAGCACCGCCGCGACGCTGACGATGCTGGGCCCCGTCGGCGTGTCGAGCGTGAAGGACGCGGCCAGCCCGCCCAAGGCGGCGATCATCCCGATGATGCAGGCCGTCATGGCCATGACTTCGGGCGTGCGGGCAAAGGGGCGGGCGGCGGCGGCGGGGATGATCAGCATCGCCGCGATCAGCAGCGCGCCGACCACCTTGATCGCGACCGCGACCGTCACTGCCAGCGCCAGCGTCAAAATCAGCTGTTCACGGCGCGGATTGACCCCGCTGGCCGTCGCCAGATCGGGGTTCAGCGTGGACGACAGCAATGCCTGCCAGCGCCAGACCAGCAGCGCGATCGACAGGACGGCCCCGCTCCAGATGATCGCAAGGTCGGTCTTGGTCACGGCCAGGATCTCTCCGAACAGATAGGCGCTGAGGTCGACACGCTGGTTCGGCAGCAGCGACACCGCCACAAGGCCGATGGCCAGCGCCCCGTGGGCCAGCACCCCCAGCAGCGTATCCGTGCCGAGGCTGCGCCCGTTCAGCGCCGTCACAATCAGCGCCATCGACAGGGCCACCAACAGCACCCCCGCGAAAATCGGCAGCTCGAACGCCAAGGCCAGCGCGACCCCCAGCAACGCCGCGTGCGAGGTCGCATCCCCGAAATAGGCCATGCGCCGCCAGACGACGAAACAGCCCAAAGGCGCGGCCGCAAAGGCCACACCGATACCGGCAAGCCCGGCACGTATCAAAAAGTCATCAAGCATCTTGGTCCCCGTGGGCGTGGTTGCAGCCGGCACCATGGGTATGGCCCTGCGCATGGTCGTGGGTGTGGTCGTGGGTATGGCTAGGATCATGTGCATGATCATGCGAGTGCGAATGTTCGTGCCGGTAAAGCGCCAGCGCCCCTTGGGTGCCAGTGCCGAACAACGCGCGGTATTCCGGCGCATCGGCGACGATCTCGGGGGTGCCTTCGCAGCAGACATGACCGTTCAGGCACAGCACCCGATCCGAAGCCGCCATCACCACATGCAGATCATGGCTGACCATCAAGACGGCGCAGCCCATGTCGCGGCGGACCTCTTCGATCTGGCGGTAAAACGCGGCAGAACCGGGTTGATCCAGCCCCTGCGTCGCCTCGTCGAGGATCAGGATATGGGGTTTGTTCAGCAGGGCCCGTGCCAGCAACACGCGCTGGAACTGGCCGCCCGACAGGTCGGTCATCTGCTTTTTCGCCAGATCCGTGACCCCCGTCTGTAGCAGCGCCTGCGCGATGGTCTCGCGGGGCTGGCGGCGGGGCAGGTTCAAAAAGCCATGCACCGTCAACGGCAGCGTCGCGTCGATCTGCAGCTTCTGCGGGACATAGCCGATGCGCAGATCCGCGGCACGGGTGATCGTGCCCGACGCCGGTTTCAGCGCGCCGATCAACGCCCGCAGCAAGCTCGACTTGCCCGACCCGTTGGGGCCGACGATGGTCACGATCTCACCGCGCTCCACGGCGATATCGACATCGCGCAGCACCGTTTGCCCGCCAATGCGCAGTGTCAGGTTCCGGGTGGCGATCAGGCTCATGCGGTGGCTCCGTCCTGACAGGAGGGGCAGAGGCCCTGCGCCTCGATCACCGTGCGTTCAATCTGGAACCCCGCCGCGCGGGCCGCATCGCCCAAGCGCCCTTGGGTCAGCGTCGTGTCGCTTTCGGCGACCGATTGGCAGCTGCGGCAGATCAGGAAGGCCGGCGTGTGATCGGCACCGACGTGGCTGCAGGCGATATAGGCGTTCAACGCCTCGATCCGGTGGGCAAGCCCCGCTTTCACCAGAAAGTCCAGCGCGCGATAGGCGACGGGCGGCTGCGCCCCGAGCCCTTCGGCAGAGAGATGCCCCAGAATATCATAGGCCCCCAAGGCGCGGTGTTCGGCCAGCAGCAGTTCCAGCACGCGGCGACGTATCGGTGTCAGCCGAAGGTCCGAGGCCGCGCAACGCGCCTCTGCGGCGGCCATTGCGTCGTCGACGCAGGCCCCGTGATCATGCGTTTCAAATCCAATGGTCGACATATTTCGCCTCCGTAGCAGGGTTCGGTGTTGATATGTTATAACGTGTGATCCATCAAGGTTATAGTATAACATTATTTGGAGCCCGCCAATGCGCCGCCTGCTTTGCACAACCCTTCTTTTCTCTGCCGGTCTGGCCCATGCAGAGGTGCCCCGTGTCGCCACCGATATCGCGCCGGTACATTCGTTGGTTTCTATGGTCATGCAGGGTGCAGGCAGCCCCGATCTGATCATCCCGCCCGGCGCGTCGCCCCACAGCTATGCCATGCGCCCCAGCGAGGCGCGCGCTGTGGCCAAGGCCGATCTGGTGGTCTGGGTCGGTCCGTCGCTGGCTCCGTGGCTTGAAGAGCCGATGAGCAGTCTGGCGCAGGGGGCCGAACGTCTGACCTTGCAAGACGTAGAGGGTATCCGCCTGCTGACCAACCGCAGCGGCGTTGCGTTCGAAGCCCATGATCACGGGGATCATGAAGGGCACGATGACCACGACGGTCATGATGATCACGCGGGGCACGAGGATCATGGGGATCACGAAGGGCACGACCATGCCGAGCACGACGATCACGGCGACCACGAAGGCCATGATGACCACAAAGGTCACGATGACCACGACCATGACGACCACGACCATGACGCACATGAAGAGGCAGACGCTCACGAAGGACACAATCATGCACCCGGCGCGCTGGACCCGCATATCTGGCTAGATCCGCAGAACGCAGTCGTCTGGCTGGATGCCATCGCTGCAAGCTTGTCCGCGCAAGACCCTGAAAACGCAGCGCTTTACGCAGATAACGCTGCGCAGGCCCAAGCGCAGCTGGTAGATCTTCAAGCCGGTATCCAGGCCGAGCTGACGCCGCTTCGGGGGCAGAAGTTTGTCGTCTTTCACGACGCCTATCACTATTTCGAAGCCCGCTTTGATGTCGAGGCAAGTGCTGCGATCTCTCTTAGCGATGGGGCCGCCCCCAGTGCCGCGCGTCTGGCAGAGGTGCGCGATGTGGTGAAGGACACGCAGGCCGCCTGCGTCTTTACGGAGCCCCAGTTCAACGCCGGTCTGATTGAGGCACTCCAAGACGGCACGGCGCTGAAATCCGCCTCGCTTGATCCGATTGGCGCCGCACTTGAGCCGGGGGTGGACATGTACCCCGCTTTGCTGCGCGATCTGGCCGCAGCTTTTACCAGTTGTCTGGCAGAATAAGCCCCGCTTTGGGCGTCACAGCGACGCCCAAAGTTGAAACAGCAGCCCCGAGGCAAACGACCCTGTCAGTGCGATCCCGATATACAGCGCGAAGACAGGGCGTTTGACCAAGGCCCAGACGGCGATGGCCGCGGGCAGGGAGGTCACCCCGCCCGCGACCAGAAACGACAGACCCGCACCGGGGGCCATGCCCTGTCCAATCAGCCCGCCCACCAGCGGCAGCGCGGCATAGCCGTTCAGATAGGCCGGCACCCCCACCAAGGTCGCGATCCCGATCGGGGCCAGCCCGCTGCCGCCAAGGGCGCGGGTCACCGTCTCTGCGGGAATCCACGCCAGCATGAGGCTTTCAAGCAGGAAGGCCAGCGTCAGCCATTTGATCAGGAAGATCGTGGTCTTGGCGGCCTCGCGCAGGAATTTGGCGGATCGCGTCTTGTCGTGCCAGAAGGCCCAGACCACTGGGTGCGATGCGCGCACCTTCGACGCGCCGCAGCCGCCATTGCCCACGCCGTCGCGCAGCGGGTCGGTCAAGCCACCCGCGCGGGACAGCAGATGCACGATGATCCCGCCAAATACCCCGAGCCCGACGGCCGCGATGGTCTTGGCCACCGCGAACTCCACCCCCAGAACGCCGGTGGTCAGCACGAACATCGACGGGTCCATGACGGGCGAGGCCAGCCAGAAGGCCATGACGGCGGACAGGGGCACCCCCATCGCCAGCAGCGCCGCGATCAAGGGGATCACTCCGCATGAACAAAAGGGAGACACCCCGCCGGCGAGTGCCGCGATGGCGATCATCACGGCGGGTGATCCGGTAAAGGCCCGCGCGATCAGCCCGTCGGCCCCCGTGGCACCGGCATAGGCCGCAACCGCGATGGACAGGATCAGAAACGGCGCGACATCCTGCAGGTTGGTCGCGGTAAATTGCACGCTGGTCACGGCAAGCGGCGCATCAAGGGCTGCGACAGCGGCCAGCACCGCGATACAGACCAGCCACACGCGTTCTTGCGTCCAGATGTGATGGGCCAGCGACCTGAGCGGGCTGCGCGCGGGGTGGGGCAGGTCGGTCATGCGGCGGTCTCCTTCAAAAGCGAAACGCCGGTGCAGCATTCCGAGGTGAGAAACGAAAGCGTCGCCCGCATCACGTCGAAATCGACGCGGTTGACGATGTTGCGCCCGTCGCGGCGCTGGATGATCAACCCCGCATCGACCAATGCCCCAAGGTGATGGGCCAGGGTGGAGGGGGCCGCATTGAGATGGGCACCGATCTCTCCCACGGTCAGCGCGTCTTCACCGGCGCGGACAAGCAGGCGAAAGATCGCGAGGCGGGTATCATGGCCAAGGGCGGCGAGGGCGCGGGCAGTTGTTTGATGTTCTGTCATAGCACCAAATAAAACTATAAAACTAGTTTTGTAAAGATGATTCGCATTTGCCGGAGCGACAAAGAAATTGCGCCCAAGGGGGGGAACCCTTGGGCGCAGCGATTTTGAAATGAATTTGGTTGGAATAGGGTCGGGGCGTCAGACGGCGATCTTGCCGCCGCCCTGTTTGGTGACCACAACCACCGCAGGGCGCGGGGGCATCTTGGGGTCAAAATCGGGCCAGCGGGTGGCGGGATCTTCAAAGGTGCTTTCACGCTCGAACCCGGGGATGTTCTTGGTCCCGTCCGTGCCGGGGTGTTGCACGGCGACAAACAGCGTCTCGCCGTCGTCGGTAAAGTAGGGGCCGCACATCTCTCCGCCGACGGGGCAGCGGAAGAACAGCTTGGACGTGCCGCGCGCCTCGCCTTCGGTTTCGACCGCATACAGCCCGTCAGATTTGCCCGTCTTGGCCCAGTTGCTGCCCTGATCCGTGCTGACCCACAGGCGGCCATCGGCGTCGATAGCGCAGTTGTCGGGGCTGCCGAACCACCCGTTTTCAGAGGTTTCGGGGTTCCATTGTGCGCCCACGTCCGACACCGACGGATCGCCGCATTTCACAAGGATCGACCAGCGCCCCTGCGTTGCCGCGTGGTTGCCGCCGTCTTCCTTGATCTCGATGATGTGGCCAAAGCTGCTGTCGGCACGCGGGTTGGCGGCGTTCACCTCATCCTCTGTGCGTTTTGTGTTGTTTGTCAGCATGATATAGGCCGTGCCGTCACCACGGGGCTGCGCGTCTTCGGGGCGGTCCATCGGGGTCGCGCCCAACAGATCGGCCGCGATCCGCGTGTCGATCATCACGTCGCCTTGGTCATTGAAGCCGTTTTCAGCCGTCAGCGGGCCTGTGCCGTGGGTCAGCGGCAGCCAGGTCACCGTGCCATCTTCGTCAAAGCGCGCGACATAAAGCGTGCCGTCGCTCAGCAGTTTGGCGTTGGCCGCCCGGTCGTCCGAGACCTTGCCCCCCGAGACGTATTTATACTGGTAATCAAAGCGGTTGTCGTCGCCCATATAGATCACCAGACGCCCGTCACTGCTGACCGTGGTTTCCGCACCTTCGTGGCGGAAGCGGCCCAAAGCGGTGTGTTTGACGGGGGTAGAGGTCGGGTCCATCGGGTCCACCTCGACCACCCAGCCGAATTTATTGGGGGCGAGGGGTTCTTTATCGATGTTGAAACGGTCGTATTGCGCGCCCCAGGCGTACCACATGCCCGGCACGCCATAGCGTTTGTAGGACGCGGCTTCGGGGTGGTCATCGGCGATCACGGGTTTGCCGTCAGCGTCCAGTTGGTCGCTCCAGAAATAGCCGTGGAAGTTCTCCTCGGCCATGAGCCACGTCCCCCAAGGGGTCAGCCCGCCGGCGCAGTTGTTCAGCGTGCCGATCACATTCACCCCGTCGGGGTCGTCGTCGGTCTTCATCCGCGCATGGCCCGCGGCGGGGCCGTCGATGGTCATCGCGGTGTCCAGCGGGGTGATGCGGCGGTTCATCTTGCCGTCGCGCACCACCTGCCAGACCCCGGCGTCGTCCTTGGCGATCTCGACCACCGAACCACCGTGGGCGGCCATTTCAATGTCGATCAGCGCGGGCGTCATGCCGGAAAACTGCGCGCGGTCCTGACGGCCAAGCCCGGGGAACATCACCTCTTCGTTGGTGTATTCGTGGTTCACACAAAGCAACCCGCGGCTGCCCTCATCATTCAGCGGGACAAAGCCCACGTAGTCATTGTTATAACCGAACTGCTTGAGCTGCGCCGCCGCGGTCTGGTTCATCACGTCGAATTCGGGCGCGTCGGCGGTGATCGGATCACCCCACCGCAGCAGCACATTGGCGTCATAGCCATCGGCCACATGATGGGTCTCGTCATTGCCCCATGCCAGTTCGTCAAAGACATAGCGGCTGTCGGCGGTGGCGGCACTTGCTTGACGCGGCGCGACCATCGCCGAGGTGCCGAACAATGCGGTTGTCGCCGTGACCCCCAGCATGCCGCGCAAGATGTCGCGGCGTCCGTAGCGCGCGTTGATCACATCGCCGATGGTGCGCTGCAGATTGGGGTTGGTGGGGATGTCGTCGAAGGCTTCGAAGGCTTCGGCCTTGTTGCCGATTTCGGGATCATCGAGGATTTGGCGACGTGTCATGGCTATTCCTTTATTGTGTCGGGCAGTGCGTTTGGCATTGCGTTTGGCGAGGTGACTCGCGGTTGCGCCTTGTGTCGTCGCGATGTGCTACAAATGTGTTCCGCTTTCATGACAGTTCTGTGACAGGGCGCGCGGCGGTGGGCTGTGTTGCGCGCCACCCTAGCGCAGGAACCGGCAGGATGTGGGCGAAAATCGGCTGCCGGTATCCGCAGCACAGATCAGCGGGGCAGGGCGGTGGCGCAGGGCCAAATCCAAAGCCAAGGGGATGATCGGTCCTGCCCCCCTTGAACCCCCTAGGTGGCGCGATTAATCTTAAGCCAAGGTTTCGCGGGTATGGTCCGGCGAACGGCAATATCAGGCAGGCTTTATGAACGATCCACATGATACATATATGAACACGCTGGTCCCTATGGTGGTTGAACAAACCAGCCGGGGCGAACGTGCGTACGACATCTTCTCGCGTCTGCTGAAAGAGCGGATCATTTTCCTCAACGGGCCTGTGCATGACGGCATGTCGTCGCTGATCGTGGCGCAGCTTCTGCACCTCGAGGCAGAGAACCCCTCCAAGGAAATTTCCATGTATATCAACAGCCCCGGCGGCGTTGTGACCTCTGGCCTGTCGATCTACGACACCATGCAGTACATCAAACCGAAGGTGTCCACGCTGGTCATCGGGCAGGCGGCATCCATGGGGTCGCTGTTGCTGCAAGCGGGCGAAAAGGGCATGCGATTCTCGCTGCCCAACAGCCGCGTTATGGTCCACCAGCCCTCCGGCGGGTATCAGGGTCAGGCGACGGACATCATGATTCACGCGCAGGAAACGCAAAAGCTGAAAACGCGCCTGAACGAGATCTATGTCAAACACACCGGCCAGCCGCTGGAAAAAGTCGAAGCAGCGCTTGAGCGTGACAACTTCATGTCGCCCGAAGAAGCCAAAGACTGGGGCCTGATCGACGAGATCGTCGAGAACCGCGGCAAGATGGATGATCCTGATGCGCCAAAAGATGGCGACAAAAAAGGCAAGTAAATAAGGCGTGCGTGGCCCGTTATTTTGCGATTGTGGACCACGCACCGCTGGCCTAAGCTGGCACCGAGCAAAAAAATATATAGATGGCTGCCCTATGGCGGACACGATCAAACGACAGACCTGAAAGGGTTGAAATGGCTAATACTTCGAGCGGCGACAGCAAGAACACACTTTATTGCAGCTTTTGTGGCAAAAGTCAGCATGAGGTGCGCAAGCTGATTGCAGGTCCGACTGTCTTCATTTGTGACGAATGTGTCGAACTTTGCATGGATATCATCCGCGAGGAAACCAAAGCCTCGGGGCTGAAAGCCACCGATGGTGTGCCGACCCCGAAAGACATCTGTGATGTTCTGGACGATTACGTGATCGGGCAGGCGATGGCCAAACGGGTGCTGTCGGTTGCCGTGCACAACCACTATAAACGTCTGAACCACGCCCAGAAGGGTGGGGACATCGAACTGGCGAAATCCAACATCCTGCTGATCGGCCCCACCGGTTGCGGTAAGACGCTGCTGGCGCAAACGCTGGCGCGTATTCTGGATGTGCCCTTTACCATGGCCGATGCGACGACACTGACCGAAGCGGGCTATGTCGGGGAAGATGTTGAAAACATTATCCTCAAGCTGTTGCAGGCGTCCGAATACAATGTCGAGCGCGCACAGCGCGGCATCGTCTATATCGACGAAGTTGATAAAATCACGCGCAAATCCGAAAACCCCAGCATCACCCGTGATGTGAGCGGCGAAGGCGTGCAGCAAGCCTTGCTGAAACTGATGGAAGGCACCGTGGCCTCTGTCCCTCCACAGGGCGGGCGCAAGCATCCGCAGCAGGAATTCCTGCAGGTGGATACCACGAACATCCTGTTCATCTGCGGCGGTGCTTTCGCCGGTCTGGACCGGATCATTGCCGCGCGCGGTAAAGGGTCCGCCATGGGCTTTGGTGCCGATGTGCGCGATCAGGATGCCCGCGGCATTGGCGAGATTTTCACCGACCTTGAACCGGAAGATCTGCTGAAGTTCGGCCTGATCCCTGAATTCGTGGGCCGTCTGCCGGTTCTGGCGACGCTCGAGGATCTGGACGAGGACGCGCTGGTCACCATCCTGACCGAACCGAAAAACGCATTGGTCAAACAGTACCAGCGCTTGTTCGAGATCGAGGATACACAGCTGACCTTTACCGATGACGCGCTGTTGGCGATCGCGAAACGCGCCATCGAACGCAAAACCGGTGCCCGTGGTCTGCGCTCTATCCTCGAAGACATCTTGCTGAACACGATGTTCGATCTGCCCGGCATGGACAGCGTCACCGAGGTGGTCGTGAACGAAGAGGCGGTGACCTCTGACGCGGCACCGCTGATGATCCACGCCGACGCCGAGAAAGAGCCTGCAACCGCCGGCTAGGCATCGCATGCATGTTATCTGATCAAGGCGCGCCAGCGATGGTGCGCCTTTTTCGTATCTGGCAGGGGGCCGCCGCTTTGTCGCTTGACCTTAGCAAGGGCAGGCGCTTTGACAGGGGCAGGCATGACAGACAAGAGGCGCATCATGACAAGACGTATTTTTTCCGGCGGTGAGTTCGAAGCCAAGATCGGCTACTGCCGCGCCGTTGTGGCGGGGGGCTTTGTCCATGTGGCGGGCACCGTGGGGCAGGGCGATACCGTGACCGACCAGTGCCGCGCCGCCCTTGCGACCATCGAAGGCGCCCTGCGCGAGGCAGGCTGCACCATGGCGGATGTGGTACGCGTGAACTATTATCTGCCCGACCGCGCAGAGTTCGAACCCTGCTGGCCGATCCTGTCCGAGGTCTTTGGCGACGCACCACCCGCCGCGACAATGATCGAATGCGGGCTGATCGACGACAAATACCGCATCGAAATCGAAGTCACCGCCTGCCTACCCGGCTGAAAACCGCGGCTATGTGCCCCGAAGCCCGCTAGACCTTTGCGCGGCCTTGGTGCATATATCCATCAAAGCTTCAGGAGACCTCTATGGGCATTCTCAACTCTCTTTTGCGCGGCGTGACATGGTGGAACGGCCAGACGCTGAACACGCAACTGTTCACATGGCGCAAGGGCATCAAGGTCGGCGAAGACGCCGAGGGCAATGTGTACTACCGCAACGCGGACAGCAGCAAACGCTGGGTGATCTTCAACGGCGAGATCGAGGCGACGCGCGTCAACGCGGATTGGCACGGCTGGCTGCACCATTCGTGGGATGAAACCCCCGAGGCGCGTCCGCTGGCGCATAAGACCTGGGAAAAGCCCCACCAAGAGAACCTGACCGGCACCGCCCTGGCCTATGCGCCCGCCGGATCGATCCGCCGCGAGAAGCCTGCGGACCGCGGTGACTACGAGGCGTGGCAGCCCGAATAAACGCCACACGCGCGCCCCGTGATCGGGCGCGCGCTGCTGCGCTGCCCGGCTCTGCTGGCGACGCCCTTTGACGTTCAAGGAACCCATGTGATGCGCAAGATATTGATGATGCTCGCCATAATGGCCGCACCGGTGCAGGCACAGCAGGTCGCCAGCGCTGAAGGCGGTATTTTGCGCGCGCTCGACAAGGTATCGGGTGTGTCGCGTGACGTTGAAATGCGCCGTGGCGAAACCGCGCGCGTGGGCAATCTGAATGTGACGATGAACGAATGTCGCTATCCGTCGGGCAACCCTGCGGGCGACGCCTATGCCGAGCTCGAGATCGTCGAGACGGGCGACGAGAACCGGCTTTTTGCAGGCTGGATGATCGCCTCTGCCCCCGCGTTGTCGGCGCTGGAGCATCCGCGCTATGACATCTGGGTCATCCGCTGCACCACCTCTTGAGCGCTGGCCGCAGCGGGCGCTGTGAAGTCTGCGGTTTTCATCAACGCCATCTCTAGCCGTGCGTGATAAGCCGCGCGGGTGATCTCTTGCGCGCCAAGGGACGCCAGATGCGGGGTCAGGAACTGCGTGTCAAACAGGGTGAACCCGCCGCGGTTCAGCCGGTCTACCAGACAGGCCAGCGCGATCTTGGACGCGTTGTCGCGCCTTGAGAACATGCTTTCTCCAAAGAACGCACGCCCCAGCGTGACGCCATAGACCCCGCCCACCAGCATGTCATCCTCCCAGACCTCAAGGGCGTGGGCATGACCAAGCCTATGTAGCTGGGCATAAAGGCTGAAAATCTCGGCGTTGATCCAAGTGTCGGCGCGGTCGGCGCAGCCGGTGACAACGTCGTTGAACGCGGTGTTGGTGGTGATGGTAAAGCGCGTGCGCCGCATCGCGCGCGCCAGTGACCGCGAGATATGGAACCCGTCGAGGGGAAAGACACCCCGACGCCGCGGATCGACCCAGAAAATCTCTGGGTCGTCGCGGTGTTCGGCCATGGGGAAAATCCCGATGGAATAGCCGTGTAATAACAGCTCGGGCGTGAGGTCAGGCATTGCCCAGGTTGGTTTCAAGCCAATGCTCTAGCCAGTGGATGTTATAGTCCCCTGTCAGCACGTCCTGTTCGTCCAGCAGCGCATGGAACAGCGGCACCGTGGTGTCGACCCCATCCACGATCAGCTCGCCCAAGGCGCGACGCAGACGCGCCAGCGCTTCGGGACGGTCGCGCCCGTGGACGATCAGCTTGCCGATCAGGCTGTCGTAATAGGGCGGGATTTTATAGCCGTCATACAGCGCGCTATCCATCCGCACACCAAGCCCGCCGGGGGCGTGATACTGCGTGATCTTGCCCGGGCAGGGCGAGAAGTTCGGCAGTTTCTCGGCGTTGATCCGGACCTCGATCGCGTGGCCGTTGATCTGCAGGTCTTCTTGGGTAAAGGACATATCCATACCAGCAGCAACACGGATTTGTTCCCGCACCAGATCGACCCCGAAGATGCCTTCGGTCACAGGGTGTTCCACCTGCAAACGCGTGTTCATCTCGATGAAATAGAATTCGCCGTTTTCATAAAGGAATTCGATGGTGCCGGCACCGATGTAGTTGATGTTGGCCATCGCATCGGCACAGACCTTACCGATCCGCGCGCGTTCTTCGGCGGTGATCGACGGGCCGGGGGCCTCTTCGAAAACCTTCTGGTGACGGCGTTGCAGCGAACAGTCACGCTCGCCCAGGTGGACAGCACGGCCCTTGCCGTCGCCAAAGACCTGAATCTCGATGTGGCGGGGCGTGGTCAGATACTTCTCGATATAGACTTCGTCGTTGCCGAAGTTCGATTTACCCTCGGCGCGGGCGGTCATGAAGGCACGTTCCATTTCAGCGGCGGATTGCGCCACTTTCATGCCCTTGCCACCCCCACCGGCGGTCGCCTTGATGATCACCGGATAGCCGATTTCCTCGCCGATACGCTTGGCGTCGGCCAATGTGGGCACGCCGCCGTCAGAACCGGGAACGCAAGGCACGCCAAGCTCTTTCATGGTGTCCTTGGCGGTGATCTTGTCGCCCATGATGCGGATGTGTTCCGCTGTGGGGCCGATAAAGGTCAGGTCGTGGTCTTCGACGATCTGCACAAAGCCCGCGTTTTCCGACAAGAAACCGTATCCGGGGTGGATCGCTTCGGCACCGGTGATCTCGCAGGCGGCGATGATCGACGGGATCGACAGATAGGATTGCTGCGAAGAGGGCGGGCCGATGCAGACAGATTCGTCTGCCATGCGCACATGCATCGCATCGCTGTCAGCCGTCGAATGGACGGCGACAGACCCGATGCCCATCTCGCGGGCCGCACGGATCACGCGCAACGCGATCTCGCCGCGGTTTGCGACTAGGATTTTTTTGAACATGGGTTTCGCCTTATTCCAGGATCACCAAAGGCGCGCCGAATTCAACGGCGGCGCCGTCTTCTACCAGGATCCGCTTGACCGTGCCCGAGCGTGGCGCAGGAATGTGGTTCATGGTTTTCATCGCTTCGACGATCAACAGCGTGTCGCCTTCGGAAACGCTTGTCCCGACAGAGATAAACGCGGGCGCGCCGGGTTCGGCTTGCATATAGACAGTGCCCACCATCGGAGAGACGACTGCGCCGGGGTGATCCGCCGGGTCGCTGTTGTCTGCGGCAGGGGCTGCTGCCGCTGCTGGGGCCGCGGGGGCGGGGGCTGCATATTGTGCAGGGGCCGACTGCGCCTGTTGCGGCGCGACGATTTGTTGTGGGGGTTTACGGCTGACGCGCACATTCAGGCTGTCATCCTCGGCGTAATCCCGCTTGACCTGCAATTCGGTCAGATCGTTTTCATTCAGCAACTCGGCGAGCGCCTGGATAAAAGCCACATCGGCGTCATGGGTGTTTTTTGTCATATTTTCCTCAGCCAGTCTAAGTCGATCGGGCGCTGCCTGTGCCCTTGAATTGCTGCCTTATAGGGCATGGGCGCAGCCATGAAAAGCAAGCAGTTGCCTAACGTAAGCTTGGCCGCGCAAAGCGCGGGATCGGGCAGCGGATCGGGGCGAGGGATATGGGGGATGTGACAGGGGGACGCGGGCGCGGGAAAATGCCGGTGTGAAACATATGTTTCGTCTAGTTTTCCCGCGCGCGTCGAGGCTTGGCCGTCAGATTGCCAGATATTCGGCACGCAGTTCGGCGTTGTTCAGCACCTCTTCGGCGGTGCCGTCAAACACCACGCCGCCGGTATCAAGGATCACCGCACGATCCGCGAGTTTAAGCGCACGCACCGCGTTTTGTTCGACGAGAATGGTGGTGATGCCTTGGGATTTGATCAGCGACAGGGTCTTTTCGATCTCGTCCACGATGACGGGGGCAAGCCCTTCATAGGGTTCATCCAGCAGCAGCACCTTGATGTCACGGGCCAGCGCGCGGGCAATCGCCAGCATCTGTTGCTCGCCGCCCGATAGGGTCACGCCCTCTTGCTTGCGGCGTTCCTTGAGGCGGGGGAATAATTCGTAGATGCGGTCAAGCGACCAGCCGATGGGCGGGGCGATCTGCGCCAGTTGCAGGTTTTCCTCGACCGTGAGACCCGCGATGATGCGGCGGTCTTCGGGGACCAGCGCCAGACCGTTTGCGGCGGCCTCGTGGCTGGCCATCTTGTGTAGTGGCTGGTGGTCAAGCCAGACCTCCCCTTTGCGCAATTCGGGGTCGCCGATCTGCGCGATGGCCCGCAGGGTAGAGGTTTTCCCCGCCCCGTTGCGGCCCAGAAGCGCCAGGATCTCGCCTTCGTGCACGTTAAAACTGACGCCCTGCACGATGTAGCTTTCGCCGTAATAGGCGTGGATGTCCCAGACCGAAAGATAGGCGGGGGCGGTGGCGGCGTGGTTGGCGCTGTTCGAGAAATCGGGTTTCGTGTTCATAGTCTTGTCCTTGCAAAGCCTCTGGTGCGGTGCGACGCGGGATGGGCGGAGCCCCCGCGCGTCAGGCGGCGTCCTGGGATTCGCCCAAATACGCCTCGCGCACCTTGGGGTGGCCTTTGATGTTGTCAGGGGTGTCTTCGACCAGCGGGGTGCCTTGCGCCAACACGGTGATCCGTTCCGCCAGCGAGAACACCACATGCATGTCGTGTTCGATGATGGCGATGGTGATGTCGCGTTCGTCCTTGATCTGCTTCAGCAGGTCGATGGTATTGTTGGTATCGGCCCGCGCCATGCCCGCTGTGGGTTCATCCAGCAGCAGCAGGCGCGGATCTTGCGACAGGCACATCGCGATTTCCAACCGACGTTTGTCGCCGCGCGACATAGAGGCCGCGTGCATATGTCGCTTGTCGGCGAGCTTCATCTCGACCAGCATCTCCTCGGCTTTTTCGATCACGTCACGCTGGCTCGACATGGCGGTGAGCGCGTTCATCTGGAACGCCCCGTCACGTTTGGCAAAACAGGGGATCATCATGTTCTCCTGCACGCTGAGATCACCAAAGATCTCGGGCGTCTGGAAAACGCGGGAAATCCCCATCTGGTTGATCTCGTAGGGTTTGCGCCCCAGCACCGACTGCCCGTCGAACATGACCGATCCGGTATCGGGGATCAGCTTGCCCACCAGACAGTTCAGCAGCGTGGATTTACCCGCCCCGTTCGGCCCGATGATCGCATGGACCGAGTTTTCCGCGACGCTGAGGTTCACGTCACTCAGCGCTTGCAACCCGCCGAAACGTTTGCCGACATTTTTGACTTCGAGAATGGCCATCTGTTCAGCTCCTTCTTATTCGGCTGGGGGTGTGTTGCGTTGTGCGGCGGCGTCTGCCTCGACCGATCCGGCGTTCCGGTCCTTGCGGCGGAACACGCGACCGATACGTTGACCGCCTTCGACCAGACCACCGGGCAGGAAGATCACGACCAGCATGAACAGCAGGCCCAGCGTCAGGTGCCAGCCCTTGCCCACAAAGGGGTGGATCAACATGATCAGCGTGTCTTCCAGCCCGTCGGGCATAAAGGCGAACCAACCGTGCAGCACGTTATCGTTGATCTTGGAAAAGATGTTTTCAAAGTACTTGATAAAGCCCGCGCCCAGAACCGGCCCCAGAAGGGTGCCCGCACCCCCAAGGATGGTCATCAGAACAACCTCGCCCGAGGCGGTCCACTGCATCCGTTCAGCACCGGCAAGCGGGTCCATCGCGGCCAGCAGGCCACCGGCCAGACCGGCATACATGCCAGAGATGACAAAGGCCGCCAGCGTGTAGGGTTTGGTGTTCAGGCCGGTGTAGTTCATCCGTTGCTGGTTCGATTTCACCGCCCGCAGCATCATGCCGAAAGGCGACCGGAAGACGCGGATCGAGATATAGAACGCCAGCAGCATGATCACGGCACACAGGTAATACCCGACCGAGAAGGTGAAGGACCACGCCCCGAAATCCAGCGTCGTCGCCGCATTCATTTGCGCCCCGAACAGATTGGGGTAGCTGGGTGCATTCGCGCCATCAAGGATACGCGGATCGCTCAGCGCGATTTGCAGGCCGGTTTCCCCGTTGGTGATCGGCGTCAGCACCGAATAGGCAAGGTTGAACGACATCTGCGCGAAGGCCAGCGTCAGGATCGAAAAGTAGATCCCCGACCGGCGCAGCGAGACAAAGCCGATCACGACAGAGAAAAGCCCCGCCACGATCACCGACAAAAGGATCGCGGGGATCACGTTCATCGACAAAAGCTTCATCATCCACACGGCAGAGTAGGAACCGACCCCCAGAAAGGCCGCGTGACCAAAAGAGAGGTATCCGGTCAACCCGAACAGAATGTTGAAACCGATGGCAAAGATGCCAAAGATCACAAAGCGTTGCATCAGGTCAGGGTAGCCCGCGTTGAACTGCGCCAGCCCTGATCCGGCGGGGAAGGGGTTGAGGATGATAGGGGCTGCCATGGTCAGGAATGCCACCACCAACAGCAGGAGAAAGTCTTTTTTCGTGAGTGAGTGCATGGGTTATTCCTCCATCACGCCTTTGCGGCCCATCAGGCCACGGGGGCGTGTCAGCAAGATGAGTATCGCGACAACGTAAATGATGATCTGGTCAATGCCGGGCAGGATGTTCTTGACCTCGTTCATAGAGGCAAAGCTTTCCAGAATACCCAGCAAGAACCCCGCCAGAACGGCACCAGGCAGCGACCCCATGCCGCCGACCACGACGACCACAAAGCTCAGCACCAGAAAATCCATACCCATATGATAGTTGGGCGAATTGATCGGCGCGTACATGACACCGGCCAGACCGGCGACAGCGGCGGCGATGCCGAACATGATGGTGAAACGTTTGTCGATGTTGATGCCCAGCAGACCGACGGTCTCGCGGTCGGCCATACCGGCGCGCACGACCATCCCGAAGGTGGTGAACTGCAAGAAGGCAAAAACGCCGCCGATGATCACGGCCGAGAAAGCAAAATAGATCAGGCGCCAGTAGGGGTAGATGATCGCATTGGGATCAAAGCCCAGCATCACGCCAAAGTCGAACGACCCGCGAAACGCCTCCGGGGCGGAGGTGGGGATCGGGTTCGCGCCGTAGAAATACTTGATCACCTCTTGCAGCACGATCGCCAGACCGAAGGTCACGAGGATCTGGTCGGCATGGGGGCGCTTGTAGAAATGTTTGATCAACCCGCGCTCCATGACAAAGCCGATGGCCAGCATGATCGGCACGGCAAAGAGGATCGACAGGGGAACGGACCAATCCAGCATCCAAGCACCGGCGGTCTCTCCGAACCAGTCCTTGATATAGAGAATGTCCTCGTATTTCGGCTTGCCCAGAAAATCGACGCCGGAGGGTTCCGATGCCTTATGGCTGAGCGTGAAAATCTTGCTTAGCGTGACGGCGCAGAAGGCACCGATCATGAACAGCGCCCCATGGGCAAAGTTCACGACACCCAGCGTGCCGAAAATCAACGTCAGACCAAGCGCGATGAGCGCATAGGCTGAACCTTTGTCCAACCCGTTAAGAAGTTGCAAAAGAATGGCGTCCATCGCGGTGCCCTCGAATTTTTAAGAAGTGAAAGGCGGAAAAGCCCGCCGGCAAGGTAAGGCAGGGGTCGCCCCCTGCCTTAGACTTGGTTTACGCGCCGGGGTTGCAGTCGCCCAACTCGCCGCCCGCAAACATCGGGTGGTCAGGTGCATAGGTGACCTGATCGGCTGGGGTGACTTCGACGATTTCCACGAGATCGAATTCATTCTCGGGGTTCTCTTTGCCGCGCACGACCACAACGTCCTTAAAGCACTGGTGGTCATCGGCGCGGTACAGCGTCGGGCCGTTGCCCAGACCGTCGAATTCGAACCCGGCAAGGGCTTCGCCGACGGCGCAGGGGTTGAACGACCCGGCACGGGCCACCGCATCCGCGTACAGCAGCGTCTGCGCATAGCAGGTCTGAGCCGCCTGGCTGGGGGGGAAGCCGTATTTTTCGCCGAAGGACTGAACGAAAGCGTTGGTGCCTTTGTAGCGGTCGCCCATCTGGTTCTCGAGCTTCCAGTCCCAGTTCTGCGAGCCGACGATACCGGTGATATTCTCACCCGCACCACGGGCCATCAGCTCTGAATAGAGCGGCACGACGATCTCGAAGTTCTTGCCGTTCACCTGCTTTTCACGCAGGCCGAACTGCACGGCGTTGGTCAGCGAGTTGACCATGTTTCCGCCGTAGTGGTTGAGCACCAGAACATCCGCACCGGAGTTCAGGACAGGGGCGATATAGGACGAGAAATCGGTCGCGGCGAGCGGCGTGCGCACGTCGTTGATGGTTTCCCAACCCATGGCTTCGGTCGCGGCCTGAATGGATTCCTGCTGCGTCCAGCCCCATGTGTAGTCGGCTGTCAGGCTGTAGACCTTGCGATCATCGCCATAGAGATTTTTCAGCACCGGTGCCAAAGCCGCAGCGGACATATAGGCGTTAAAGAAGTGACGGAAGCCATTGGCTTTCTTGTCTTTACCCGTGGTGTCGTTCGAATGGGTCAGACCCGCCATAAAGATCACGCCGGCCTCTTGGCACAGGCCCTGCACAGCAACCGCCACGCCCGAGCTTGAGCCGCCCGAGATCATGATCGCGCCGTCTTTCTGGATCATCGACTGCGCCGATGCGCGGGCCGCGTCCGATTTGGTCTGCGTGTCGCCGGTCACGAACTGGACTTTCTTGCCCATGATCCCGTTACCTTCCAGCGCCTTCGAGCTGAAGGTGTTCAGCATACCGCCGTCGCCCTGACCGTTCAGGTGCTCGACCGCCAGCTCGAACGCGCGCAGCTCATCTGCGCCTTCGTCCGCATAGGGGCCCGATTGGGGTACGTTAAAGCCAAGCGTCACCGTGTTGCCCGTTGGCGCGTTGGTAAAGCCGGAATGCGCGGCCGCGCTTAGATACGTCGGCAGCGCCAGACCGGCCCCGGCAGCAGCGCCGGTTTTGATCACGCCACGACGCGTCAAGTTAGAAAATGACATGTATTTCCTCCCAAATGTTGAAATCACGGCCCGATTATTTTTCCGGGTCCATGATGCACAGAGGTGCAAATATGATATGAGAGGAAAACTGAAAACCGATCAACAAGCCCCTTGATAAAAACAACTATTCTGTAAATATATTCGCACGGGTTGTGAGGGAGTTGTAAATTTAATGATATTGCAGCGCAGAAAGCCGTTGATAACGCGATATAATTCGCGCGGGGGTGCCGCGTGACCCGCGATGCGCTGACCGGCAGCCGTATCCGTGAACGTCGGGTGATGGCGGGGCAGAAACAGGCGGATCTTGCCAAGCGGATCGGCATCTCGGCCAGCTATCTGAATCTTATCGAACACAACCGTCGCAGAATCGGCGGGAAGCTGCTGCTTAACATCGCGGCTGCCCTTGGGGTGGAGCCGACGGCCTTGACCGAAGGGGCGGAGGCTGCGCTGATCGCCACCCTGCGCGAGGCGGCGGATGATGCGCGGCTCAGCGGGCCGGAGGCGACCCGCGCCGATGAATTTGCCGGGCGGTTCCCGGGCTGGGCCGATGTGCTGGCCAACGCACAGCGCCGGATCGCCACGTTGGAGCGTACGGTCGAAACCCTGACCGACCGGCTGGCCCATGACCCGCATCTGGCGGCCTCTATGCACGAACTGCTGACGACCGCTGCCGCGATCCGGTCCACCGCGTCGATTTTGGCCGATACCAAAACGCTTGAACCCGAATGGCGCGACCGGTTTCACATCAACATCGATCAGGACAGCCGTCGCCTTGCCGATAGCGCGCAGGCGCTTGTGGGCTATCTTGAGGCCGACCCCGAAATCACCCCCGCCGCCGATTCCCCGCAAGAGGAGGTAGAGGCGTTTCTGGCCGCGCATCGCTATCGTTTTGCCACGCTCGAGGTCACCGAAGGGGATGCGGATGCCATCGACAAGCTGATCCAGACCGCCCCCGAACTGCAAAGCGTGGCCGCGCATCACATCGCGCGCGATGTGTTGCAGCAGATCGCCATCGACGCCGAAGCCCTGCCGATCACGCGGCTGACACAGGCGCTTGACCGGCTTGGACCCGACCCCGTCGCGCTTGGTGCAGAGCTGCGCCAGCCCGTGGCCCGCGTCTTGCGGCGCATGGCAACGGTGCCGGAACTGGGGGCAGGGCTGGTGATCTGCGACCGGTCGGGCACGTTGATCTTTCGCAAATCCATCGACGGTTTCGTTGTGCCGCGCTTTGGGGCCTGTTGCCCGCTCTGGCCGCTGTTCGCTGTTCTGGGCAGCCCGGGCATGGTACAGAAACAACGGGTTGCGCAATTGGGGCGGGGCCATTCCGCCTTTGACTGCTTTGCCACCTGCGAAACGCAGAATGTGCGCGATTACAACGCGGTACCCTTGCTTCATTCGGTGATGTTGATCCTGCCCGCGGGGCCGGACAGCGCGCCCGCGCTTGATGTTGGGGCCACCTGTCGCGTCTGCCCGCGCGCGGCCTGTCCGGCGCGGCGCGAACCGTCGATCCTGAATGACGGGGTATAGCGCGGGGCAACAGGCTTTTGACAGGGCAGGGTTTTCCGTGCATCTTGCCGCTCGGCCTACCGAGATCGCGGCACAAGCGACCAGGGCCACAGGGAGGGATTTTGCCAATGGGCAAGCATGTGGTGCTCGTGGAAGACGAGACGAACATCGCCGAGGCGATACGATTTTTACTCGGCCGTGAGGGCTGGCGCGTCGAAACGCTGGCCAATGGCGCGACAGCCGTGGAGGTGATCCGCAACGCCAGCCCCGATCTGGTGATGCTGGATGTGATGCTGCCGGGCAAAAGCGGTTTCGAAATCCTGAAGGAACTGCGTGCGGATGCGGCGCTGGCCGATCTGCCGATCCTGATGTTGACCGCCCGTGGCCAGACCCGCGACCGCGAAATCGCACTAGAGGCCGGGGTCAGCCGGTTTATGACCAAACCGTTTTCCAACGCCGATATGCTGGCAGCCGTGCGCGATCTGACCGCCGCAGGCACCGCAAAAGCATGAGCAAGCCCCCCGGCTCGCCGCTGTTTCTGGAACGGCGCAGCTACCGGTTTCGCCGCATGATGGATGCCGTCCGGCTGCTACCCTTGCTGGTGCTGGCCTTCTGGATGGTGCCGCTGCTCTGGCCCGTGCAGGATGCCCCCGTGGGCGCGGCCGTGCCCATGTCGCACGCGCTGCGCTATGTCTTTGGCGTCTGGCTGGCGGGAATCGTCTTGTGCTTTCTGCTTTGGCGGCGCACGGCGCGGCAGATTGCTCAGGAAGCGCAAGACTGATGGTGTCGCTGAACCAGTTGGTCGCGGTCTGTCTGCTGTATGTGGTCGGGCTCTTTGCCGTGGCCTTCGCGGCAGAGCGTGCGGCGGCACGGGGGCGGGGCGACTGGCTGTTGCGCTCTCCGCTGGTCTATACGCTGTCGCTTTCGATCTATTGCACCGCCTGGACCTTTTACGGCGCCGTTGGCTATGCCGCGCGGTCGGGGTTGGAGTTTGTGACGATCTACCTTGGCCCGTCGCTGGTGATGATCGGCTGGTGGTGGGTGCTGCGGCGGTTGGTGCGCATCGGGCGGTCGCATCGGGTGACCTCTGTCGCGGATCTGATTTCCTCGCGCTACGGCAAATCGAACCTGCTGGCGATCTTGGTCACCATCATGGCGGTGATCGGGGTGACGCCCTATATCGCGCTGCAACTTCAATCGGTTACCCTGTCCCTGTCGATCTTTGCCAGCGCCGAGCCGGGGGTGACACCGGGCAGCGATCCGCTGAATTCCGCACAGGCCGCCTTTTGGGTCGCGGTGGGGCTGGCGCTATTCACCGTGCTCTTCGGCACCCGCAATCTCAACGTGAACGAACGCCACCACGGCGTGGTCATCGCCATCGCTGTCGAGGCGGTGGTCAAGCTGCTGGCCCTGCTGGCCGTCGGCGTTTTCGTGGTCTGGGGGCTGGCGGGCGGCGTCGATCAGGCGCTGGCGCAGATCGACCGATCGGCCCTTGGTCAATGGCAGGTCGAGGGCGGCCGTTGGGCCGCGCTGACGCTGCTGGCTGCTGCCGCCTTCATCTGCCTGCCGCGGATGTTTCAGGTGCTGGTGGTGGAGAATGACGACGAACGTCACCTGCAAACCGCCAGCTGGGCCTTCCCGCTGTATCTCATGCTGATGAGCCTGTTTGTCGTGCCGATTGCCGTGGTCGGGCTGGACCTGCTGCCCGAAGGGTCGAACCCCGATCTGTTCGTGCTGAGCCTGCCGCTCAGCCAAGGGCAGAACAGCCTTGCGATGTTTGCCTTTCTGGGGGGCTTTTCCTCGGCCACGTCGATGGTGATCGTGGCGACGCTGGCGCTGTCGACAATGGTGAGCAACCATATCGTCATGCCGATCTGGCTGACCTACGGGCAGAACACGGTGCAGCAATCGGGCGACGTGCGTCATGTGGTGATCCTGTCGCGTCGGCTGTCGATCCTGCTGATCATCTCGCTGGGGTATTTCTATTACCGGCTGTCGGGCGGCGGCGGTGCGTTGGCGGCGATCGGGACGATCTCTTTCGGGGGGGTCGCGCAGTTCCTGCCGGTGTTGTTGGGCGGTATCTTCTGGCGCGGGGCCACGCGCACGGGGGCCGTCTGCGGGCTAAGCGTGGGCTTCGCGATCTGGGTCTATACGATGCTCTTGCCCAGCTTTGGCGCAGGCGCGGCGCTGTCGGTCGCGACCTTTCAGGACGGGCTGTTCGGCATGACCTGGCTGCGCCCCGAAGCCTTGTTTGGAATCAACGGCTTGGACCCCACTGTTCACGCAGTGATCTGGAGCCTTTCGCTCAATGCGCTGGTCTTTGTCGCCGTGTCCCTGTTCAGCTTTCCGGCCCCTGTCGAGCGGCTGCAAGGCGCGCAATTTGTCAATATCTTCGACCATTCCACCGCCGCCCGCGGGTGGAGCGCGTCCGTCGCGGCCAGCGAGGATCTGATGATCATGGCGCAGCGGATTTTGGGCCCCGCCGAGGCGCAGGGATTTTTCCGCGCGCAAGCCCAGTTGCAGGAAAAATCGGATGGTTTGCCAGAGCCCACGCCGCGTTTTGTTCAGGCGCTGGAGCGTGAATTGGCGGCCTCGGTCGGGGCGGCGACGGCCCATGCGATGGTGTCGCAGCTGGTCGGCGGTGCTTCTGTCTCGGTGCAGGATCTGCTGGCGGTGGCGGACGAATCGGCGCAGATGCTGGAGTATTCAAGCCAGCTTGAAATCAAATCGCGCGAGCTGACCGATACCGCCGCGAAGCTGCGCCGCGCCAATGACAAGCTGACGCAACTGTCGCATCAGAAAGACAGTTTTCTGAGCCAGATCAGCCATGAACTGCGCACGCCCATGACCTCTATCCGGTCGTTCTCCGAGATTCTGCGCGACGCCCAAGGGCTCGGGCCCGAGGAAAAGACGCGCTATGCCTCGATCATCCACTCCGAAACCATCCGGCTGACGCGGTTGCTGGACGATCTGCTGGACCTGTCTGTGCTGGAAAACGGCGAGGTGTCGTTGAACCGTCAGCGCGGGTCGCTGCGCGATGTGCTGGATCAGGCCGTGACCACAGCGCGCGCCGCCAATACCCGCGCGATCACCATCGACCGCGATCTGCCGGGCGAGGAGGTGATGCTGGAGACGGATCTGGACCGGCTCGTGCAGGTTTTCATCAACCTTATCACAAATGCGCAGAAGTATTGTGTTGCCGACGACCCGCAGCTGTCGATCCGCGCCCACCAGCAGGGGCCCCGCATCATTGTGGACCTGATCGACAATGGCGCGGGGATCGATGCTGCCTCGCAGGAATTGATTTTCGAAAAGTTTAGCCGTTTGCCCGGGCAGGGCGGCGAAGGGGCCGGTCTGGGACTGGCGATATGCCGCGAGATTATCAAACGTTTGCAGGGGGATATCTCGTATCTTACCGAGGTGTCGGGCACCGGTTTTCGGGTTGAACTGCCGTTGGCGCAGAACGGGGCCTAGGGCGATTTTTTCTGTTCTCTAAAGGGAATCGTAACCTCTCTGCGTCATTTCATAGGGGTGAAATGGCAGTGATGGAGGCGTGCGATGGTGTAAGGGATGTGAGTTTCGTCAAATGATGCCGGGGACATCAGTCGCAGGGTGACAGCGCCGTCTTGGCGCTATCCGTTGGTATGGCTTCGGCAACGGCGCGGCTGGCCTGATCCTTGGCGGATCGACCCGTGGCGCGTTGACCGGTGGCGCGTTGACCCGTGGCGCGATGATCCGTGGCGCGTTGCGGTTACGCGTAGGGGGCGCTGAGCACGCCGCGCATGTGGCTTAGGTCGTAGCCACCGGCCCGTGCGGCCTCAATCAGCGCGTCTGCCGGTTGTTCGCCTGCCTGACCCAAGGCCCAAGCGATGGTCGACCGTGTGCCCGAGGCGCAATAGGCCAGAACAACCTCGTCCTGCGCCACGCCGATCTCGCGGTTACGGGCAATGACATCAGGGGTCATCGTTTGGTGCGTTAGCTCTTGCACCGCAAAGCGCAGGCCAGCCGCCTCTGCCGCGGCCTGGATGGCGGCATGCTGGTGGCTGGGGGGCACTTCCGCGTCGGGACGGTTGCACAGGATCAAGGTAACGCCAGCCTCTTTGATCGCCTCCATATCGGAGGGGTCGATCTGAGGGGCAGCAAAGAAGCGGGGGGTGATTTGACGAATATCCATAGTTTGACTTATCCAGCCGCCCGCGTTGTGTCTAGTATCCGCCGCGCTTTGGGGGCGATCATCATACCCGCCAGCATGGTGATCAGAAAAATCAGGCCCCCCAAGCCGCCAAACCCAAGCGACGCCAGCGCAGGCCCCGGGCACAGCCCGACCAGCCCCCAGCCCGCGCCAAAGAGCACGGCGCCCACGATCAGCTTGCGGTCCAGCCGCGGGTCGGGGCGATCGGGGAAGTCACCGCCCACCACGGGCCGCCGCCCACGGGTGAACGCCCAAGCGACTGCCATCGGCAAAATGGCCCCGCCCATGACAAAGGCGAGCGTCGGATCCCACTCCCCGAAGAAATCCAGAAACCCCTGGACCTTTTGGGTATCGGTCATGCCCGACAGATATAGCCCGGTGCCAAACAAGGCCCCGGCGAGGGCGGCAAGCATATTGCGCATCTCAGACCCCTCCGACCAGGGCGCGCAGGGCAACAACCATCAGCGCGCCTGCCGCGATATAAACGAGCGTGGCAACGATACCGCGTGGGCTCAGCCGCGAAATGCCGCAGACCCCGTGACCCGAGGTGCAGCCATTGCCGATGCGCGTGCCCAGCCCGACCAGAAGACCGGCCGCACCGACCAGCCACAGGTTCTCTGTCAGGTTGGTGGTCGCAGGGACGGGGGCAAAGAATGCGATCACCGCAGGAAAGATGATCAGCGCCGCCAGAAAGCTGCCGCGTTCGGCCCAAG
This sequence comes from Sulfitobacter sp. SK025, assembly GCF_003352105.1. NCBI lineage: Bacteria > Pseudomonadati > Pseudomonadota > Alphaproteobacteria > Rhodobacterales > Roseobacteraceae > Sulfitobacter > Sulfitobacter sp. SK025. The sequence continues at coordinate 1,671,193 of NZ_CP025808.1, forward strand.
CGCCGCGCGCCGATCCGTCCACCAGCCCGCCAATAATGCCGCTGGCTCCCATGATGCGGCCGTTCCCCAACAGGTAGACCGCAGCGCCGCTGCCAATCATCAGCCCGCCAATCAGGCCCCAAATCCAATCTGCTTCAATCATATGCTATATCGCCCTTTCGTACCGCCGTAAGCGGCGGGTGTCGGGAAAACATATAATGAATGCTGAATGTGTGGCAAGCCGCAAGCGCGAGGTTGACGCTGTGTCGGTCTCTGGGCGTTTGTTATTTATAAAGACAGGGGCGGAAAGTGGCCGTCACCTGCCTTAGCCGAGGATGATACCGACCACGACCATCATCAGCCCGATCACCGACAGCAGCAATGCGCCAAGGTTCATCGGCAGCACTTTTTGCAGGACGATCCGCATCTCTTCTTCGGGCAGGGCGGCGCGTTTGGCACGGGCCACGCGCAGGATACACCAGACAAGCCCGACCAACCCTACAAAGGAGATCGCCGCGCCCGCCCAGATCAGGACGTCAAAGATTGAAAGAGATGCATTTTCCATAGGCCGCGAGCTATCCGAATTCCGCCCAATGGGCAAGAGTGGCTTGCGGCAGCGCAGGCACGCGGGTAGTCAATGCGCTGACCCATTCAAGACATAGGACGCCCCAGATGAGCGACAGTGCCACCAATCCCGAATCCCAAGACGCCATCGGTGATGCCACATATCGCGTGACCGCGAATGAGCTGCGCCAGTTCGTAGAGCGGATCGAACGGCTGGATGCCGAGAAGAAAGACCTCGCCGAACAGCAAAAAGAGGTCATGGCCGAAGCGAAATCCCGCGGTTACGACACAAAGGTGCTGCGCAAGATAATCGCTCTGCGCAAGCGCGAAGCCGATGATATCGCCGAAGAAGAAGCCGTGCTTGAGATGTACAAAGAAGCGCTTGGTATGTCCTGAGCCGGATGCGGTGCCTCGGGGGCTGATTATGCGCCCACTGGACGCCGCGCGAGACGTTAAATGCCATCGGTACGCGGGGGCAGGGGGCAATTCGCCCCGTCCCACGGGACCCCGCCGCCAAATCCGCTTGCGCCCAAGCGCAGGCCCCAATAGAAGAGCGGAAATTTTTCCGCCCGCGCCCCGCAATGCGCGGCCTTACCCTATGGAGCAAACATGCAGGTCAACGAGACGCTGAACGAAGGTCTGAAACGCGGCTATGCCATCACTGTGACAGCAGCTGAGCTGGAGGCCAAGGTCAACGAAAAGCTGGCCGAAGCGCAGCCCGAAGTCGAGATGAAGGGTTTCCGCAAAGGTAAAGTCCCAATGGCGCTGCTGAAAAAGCAGTTCGGCCAAAAGGTTATGGGCGAAGCAATGCAGGAAAGCATTGATGGCGCCATGCAAGAGCATTTTGAAAAGTCCGGCGATCGCCCTGCGATGCAGCCCGACGTCAAAATGGCGAATGAAGACTGGAAAGAAGGCGACGACGTCGAGGTCACCATGACCTACGAAGCACTGCCCGATATCCCAGAAGTAGACCTGTCGTCCATCACGCTGGAAAAAATGGTTGTCAAAGCCGATGACGCCGCCGTTGAAGAAGCGCTGGCCAACCTGGCAGAGACCGCACAGGACTTTGAAGCCCGCGAAGAGGGTGCCAAGGCAGAAGACGGCGACCAGATCACATTCGATTTCCTCGGCAAAGTAGACGGCGAAGCCTTTGAAGGCGGCGCGGCGGAAGATTACCCGCTGGTCCTGGGCTCCAACTCCTTCATCCCCGGTTTCGAAGAGCAGCTGGTCGGTGTTGTAGCAGGCGACGAGAAAGACGTAACGGTTTCCTTCCCGGAAGATTACCAAGCGCCTCACCTCGCCGGCAAAGAAGCCGTGTTCGAGTGCAAGGTTAAAGAAGTGAAAAAGCCTGTTGCCGCGAAAGTGGACGACGAGCTGGCCAAGAAATTCGGTGCCGAAGATCTGGCTGCGCTGAAATCCCAGATCGCAGAGCGTCTGGAAGCGGAATATGCCGGTGCGTCGCGCGCTGTCATGAAACGCGGTCTGCTGGACGAGCTGGACAAGCTGGTCAGCTTTGACCTGCCGCCGTCGCTGGTCGAAGCCGAAGCAGGCCAGATCGCGCACCAGCTGTGGCACGAAGACAACCCTGACGTTCAGGGCCATGACCACCCGGAAATCGAAACCACAGACGAGCACAAGAAGCTCGCCGAGCGCCGCGTGCGTCTTGGCCTGCTGCTGGCCGAGCTGGGTCAGAAAGCCGAAGTTCAGGTCACCGACGCGGAAATGACGCAAGCGATCATGAACCAGGCACGTCAGTACCCCGGTCAGGAACGTCAGTTCTTTGAATTCGTTCAGCAAAACCAGCAGATGCAACAGCAGATGCGCGCTCCTTTGTTCGAAGACAAAGTCGTTGATCACGTGTTTGAACAGGCGACATTGAACGAGAAAGAAGTGTCGAAAGAAGACCTGCAGAAAGCCGTGGAAGAGCTGGAAGACGAATAAGTCTTTCCCCTTTTTCGGTATCACAAAGATCAAAGCCGTCCCGTTCGGGGCGGCTTTTTTCGTTAGACGGCTGGGGAGTTATCCGTTTTAGTGCAGCAAAATGCGGCAGTTCCGGTCAAGGGGAGGGTGGTAGACACATGTCAGATCAAGCCAGCAACAGGGCGCGCCGCGCCGCGAGAGCAAAGACACCCTTGACCGAGGAGGAGCGCAAAGCCCGCCGGCGTGCAAAGCGGAACCTGCGTCAGGCCGAGGCGATGGGTTTTCTCAAGGGGGTGACGGCGATGCTGAAGCCTGGCGATCTGGCGATGGACTGCGGGGCCAATGTGGGTGTCGTGACCCGTTTGTTGGCCGACACAGGCGCCGAGGTGATCAGCTATGAACCCGACCCTTATGCGTTTGAACAGCTCTCAGCGGCTGTGAAAGACCGCGCGAACGTGCGTCTTGTCAACGCGGCGGTTGGGGTTAGCTCGGGCACTGTGCGGCTGATGCGGGCTGCGAACTTTGACGACAATATGAAGGGGGCATCGGTCAAAAGCACAATCGTCGACGGCGGGCGTACGATTGACGCAGACAATTATGTCGATGTCGCATTGCTCAATTTTCTGGAAATCATCAGGGCTGAAATCGATAAACGCGGCGAGATCGCTTTTGTGAAGATGGACATCGAAGGCGCGGAGCTTGATCTGCTTGAGGCGATGGATGCAGCGGATTTGATCAAGGGGATCAGGTGCTTGGTCGTGGAAACCCATGAGCGCAAGTTCGCGGATCTCAGACCGAGGTTCCGCGCGCTGCGCGAAACCTTTGCGGCGAAATACCCTGCGCGACAGGTGAACCTCGACTGGATCTGAGAGACGCACGCCTGCGCCTATGGGGCAGCGCGGCGCGCCTTAGGGGGGCTCAGCCTTTGCGCAGGCCGGTTTCAACCAGCATACCGCGCCGTTTGGCCTCGTAGTAATAGCCGCGGGCGTACCATTTGATTGCGGTGGCGTGATCGCCATCAGACAGCAGCCAAGCGCCGCGCAGGTATTTGACGCCGTATTTCAAGTTTACATCAGGATCGAGAAGATCGCCGGCATCGCCGCGAAACCCCATGCCGCGTGCGGTGGCGGGCAGGATTTGCAGCAGGCCGAAGTAGGGCCCATTGCGGGCCTCCGGACGGTGGGTGCTTTCACGGATGGCAAGACGGTGGACCAACGGGCGGGGCACGTCGTAGTGGTCGGCCCATTTGTTGATCAGTCCGCGTAGCTCGGGCGTCTCGTTGGGATAGAGCGGCAGCTTGCGGGGCGCGGGGGCGGGCTCTGGCGCGGTACTGGCGCAGGCAGAGAGGGCAGGTGTGCAAAGCAACATCTGGCAAAGGGAACGACGTGTGAGGGCGATCATGCGGGTGACTCGCATCGTTGACGGGAGCCAAATGCTTACAACGCCGGGGGCACCGCGCAACAAGGGCAGCGCCGGATGGGCAGAGGGTCGCTTAGCACAGGGCGGCATATTGCCGATCGCGCAATGAAAAACGCCGCCGCTGAGAGGTCAGCGGCGGCGTTTCATTTGGAATCAGATCGGAAGGCTTAGGCTTGCGCTTCGTCTTCGTCTGTTTTCTCGACAGCTTCTGCCAGATCGTCGTCGTCGGATGCGGCGGAGCCGATATCGTCGAACAGTTCAGAGATCTCGAATTCGGCTGCAGCTTCTTCTTCTGCGGCCAGTTCCTGGATCGACTTGCCTGCGGCCTGAAGCTCGGCCTCTTCAGGGGAACGTGCAACGTTCAGCTGAATTGTGGCTTCGACTTCGGGGTGCAGGATGACGGTGACGTCATGCAGGCCCAGGTCTTTGATCGGGCTGCCCAGAACGATCTGTTTGCGGTCGATGGTGAAGCCTTCGGCTGTGGCAACGTCTGCCGCGTCACGGGTCGTAACCGAACCGTAAAGCGCACCCGAATCGGAGGCGGAGCGGATGACGATGAACTGCTGACCGTTAAGCTTGTCAGCCAGTGCTTCGGCTTCTTTTTTGGTCTCGAGGTTTTGTGCCTCAAGCTGGGCTTTCTGACCTTCAAAGGCTTCGATGTTGGCTTTGGAAGCCGACAGCGCTTTGCCTTGGGGCAGCAGGAAGTTGCGTGCGTAGCCGGGCTTTACGTCCACGACTTCGCCCATTTGGCCCAGTTTGGCCACACGTTCCAGAAGGATAACTTGCATGTGCTTTCTCCTTACTTAACGGCGTAGGGCAGCAGGGCGAGGAAGCGGGCGCGTTTGATGGCACGGGCCAATTCACGCTGCTTTTTCGCGGAGACTGCGGTGATGCGGGAAGGAACGATTTTGCCGCGCTCAGAGATGTAGCGCTGCAGAAGACGTGTGTCTTTGTAATCGATTGCCGGTGCGTTGTCGCCCGAGAAGGGGCAGACCTTACGACGGCGGAAAAATGGTTTAGCGGCCATGGTTTATGTCCTTTATTGCAAGCTGATGATCAACGACGTTCGCGGCGTTCGCCACGCTCGGGGCGCTCGTCACGTTTCTGCATCTGAACCGATGGCAGCTCTTTGTGCTCATCAACTTTGATGGTCAGAACGCGCATCACGTCATCATGCAAACGCATCAGGCGTTCCATTTCCTGTACGGCGGTCGCTGGTGCGTCCGAACGCAGGAAGGCATAGTGGCCCTTGCGGTTTTTGTTGATCTTGTAGGCCATCGTTTTGACGCCCCAGTATTCGCTGTCGACGAGCTTGCCGTCGTTGTCAGCCAAAACTGTGCCAAAATGTTCGATAAGGCCTTCTGCTTGCGTGTTGGACAAGTCCTGACGCGCAATCATAACATGCTCATAAAGCGGCATGTGCACTCCTATTTATATCAAGGCGCATTTCATAGGCAGGGCATTTGCGTTTTGCGGCCCCACCACGAGAGTCTGCGCGGTTCAAAAGATGATGCAAAACGAAGGGCCGATATACACGGTTTTGCAGGCAGGGCAAGGGTGCGTTGGCGCTATGGCACGGGCGTCTATCAATTTGGGGCGGGTGATCCTTTGAAAAGTACCACTTCGATCACGGTCGCGCCTCTTTTTCGTCATGAACCCATACGAGAACTGAAGGGGAGATCACACGGTTAAGCAAGGTTTATCAGAGCAATGGGCGCAGTTACGAATTTCTCGGCGGATAGTCTTCAGTTTTCGGCACAGGCCGGAATGGTAGATGGCTCTCGGGCGGTGGTGCGCAGCGTCCAGCGGTTGCTGGGGGCGGCCTTGGTGCTGGCGGCGTCGGGGTTGTGGCTGACGCCGGGGTCGAACTTTGGGTCAGATGTGATGCTGTTCAAGGTCGGGCTGTCGGCGGTGTCTGTGATGTTGGGGGCAAGCCTGATGCTCTCGGGGCAAAAGCCCGCGCTGCCCGAGATCCAGATCGACACGCTGCGGCGCGAGCTGCGTCTGGTGCGTCCGCGCACGGTGGGGGCGCAACGGGTGCTGCAACGCTGCAGTTTTGGCGATCTGGGACGGGTGGAGCGTGTTGGCCGCAACTTTCACTTCTGGGACGGGCGCGGCAATTTCATCGTTGATGTCCATATTGCAGAGCGCCGCGTGGTCGATAACCTGACCTTTAGCCTGCGCGACTCGGGTCAGGCGATCTGATCGCAGCTTGATCGATATGTGCGTGTTTAGCGCATGTCCGACGCGCGACTGTTCGCCAATGCGCATTAACTGTTGAACGCTGCTGGGTTGCTGAAACGCTGAAATGCTTCATGTATGGTGCAGACAAACGCCAACAGGAGTATTCCAATGACCATGAAGTCTGTCCTTCTTGCCACCGCCCTGACACTGGGTGCCACCTCTGCTTTCGCTGCCGAAAAATATGTGCTGGACGCAAGCCACAGCCAGATCGTCTTCACCTATAACCACCTTGGGTTCTCGACCACCACGTCGATGTTCAGCGGTTTTGACGGTGAAATCATGCTGGACGAGGCAGAGCCCGCGAACTCCTCTGTGTCCGTATCTTTCCCGGTCAAAGACATGATCACCGGCTGGGAGCCTCGCACCGAACACTTCATGACCGCTGATTTCTTTGGCGCTGAAGACGGCGACATGGTGACGTTTGAATCGACCGGTATCGAGGTCACAGGCGAAAAGACCGCGCTGATCACCGGCGATCTGACCATGAACGACGTGACCAAATCCGTTGTACTGGATGCCAAGCTGAACCAGATGGGCGAGCATCCGATGGCCAAGAAGCCTTGGGCCGGTTTCGACGCGACGACCACGGTCACACGCACCGATTTCAACCTTGGTCAGTTCGCGCCTTTCGTCAGCGACGAAGTGCAAGTGAACATCTCTATCGAAGCGATGAAGGCTGAATAAGCTTTCCACTGTTTATTAAGAAACGAAAACGCCGGGGCAGAACCCCGGCGTTTTTGCATTTGTGGGGGGCGGGATTACTGCCCGCGTGTGGCGGTGAGGTCGATATTCACCGTGACGCTAAAGGCCAGCGAGCTTTCATCCGTCACGGTGTCCCCGATGCCGAAGTTGCGGCGGTCCAGCGTGGTGGAGCCTGTCATCCGGGCAGTGTCGCCCTGCAATGTCAGGGTGAAAGGCAGGTCGACAGGCATCGTCTGATCCTTGATCGTCAGGCTGCCCGCCGCGACATAGCCGTCGGCGGTGGCATTGATATCGGCCTGAAAAGTCGCGGTGGGGAAGGCCTCGCTGTTGAAGAAATCGGCCCCCATCGCCTGATCCGTCACCGACCCGAGGCTCAGCGACGGGATCGCGACCGTGGTCGTCACGTCGCCCGCTTTGCCGGATTGTACGGTGTCGTCAAATGTGATCGCGGATGTCCAATCGGCAAAGCTGCCAGCCACGACGGACCCGAACTGCGTGACCTCTATCGCGATGGTCCCATCCTGCACCTGCCAGTCAGAGGCGACATCCTCTAGCGCGGCAGTTTCGGTCGGGGCGGGTTGTTCGGTTCGCTGGCCCAAGCCAAGGCCCAGCCCCAGCCCGACGGCAATCGCGGCGACCCAGACCACAGTGGCGGTGATCACCGGCGCGGCAGAGTGGTGCTGCGCAGGCAGCGGGCCGACGACGGCTTCGCCCGGCAACATCCGCCGCAGGGTCGAATCGCGGTCCACAACGTGGTGCTTCACCGCGCCGGCGATATGCAGGATCAACGCGCCGATCAGCAGTTTGCCCGAGATGACGTGCAGCGCGCCGAAGGCGTGTTCTACTGTTGTGTTCTTGGGGATAAACGGCAGCGACTGCCCCAGTGGCCACCAGATCGGCGCGAAGCCAGAGGCGGCGGCGTGGTTGATCCAGCCGGCCAGCGGGACGATCACCAGCGACCCGTAGAGCACCCAATGCACCGTTTCCGCCAGCCAGCTTTCAAGACGGTGATCCGCGTTCAGCAGCCCCGGTTTGGGTTGGGTAAAGGCCCAGACGATGCGGGCAAGGGCGACAAAGAAGACCGTTACGCCCAGTGTTTTGTGCAGCGAGAAGAGCCACGCTTTGCGGGTCAGCGCCGCTTGCGTATCGTGGGGCAGATCGCTGGCATAAAGGCCAAGGGCGATCAGGGTAAGGATCAGCAGGGCGGTGAGCCAGTGAAAGAACTTGGTCACCCCGCCGTAGCGGATTGAGGTATTGGTTAAGGCCATCTGGGTGCTCCGTCGCGAAATGGGGTGGTTTCTCCATACTGCAACGGGGCTTGGGGACCAATGCGGATCAGCGCACAGTCGCCGTGCAGGCTTGTTTGACGGCCACCCACGCGCTAAAGCGCTGGAAACGCAAATTCGGGGGACTTTATGACCATTGCATTCGTATATCCGGGCCAAGGCGCGCAAACCATCGGTATGGGCCGCGATCTGGCCGACGCCTATCCGGCGGCAAAGGCCGTGTTTGACGAGGTGGACGAAGCCTTGGGCGAAAAGCTGTCGCAGTTGATCTGGGAAGGCGATGCGGAGGAGCTGACGCTGACACAGAACGCGCAGCCTGCGCTGATGGCGACCTCGATGGCGGCGATGGCGGCGTTGAAGGCCGAAGGCGTTACCGTCGATAAGGCGGCCTATGTCGCGGGTCATTCGCTGGGTGAATATGCGGCCCTGTGCGCGGCGGGGACATTCTCGCTTGCCGATACGGCGCGGTTGCTGCGCATCCGTGGGCGCGCGATGCAGGCGGCTGTGCCCGTGGGGCAGGGCGCTATGGCCGCCCTTCTGGGGCTGAGCTTTGAGCAGGCCGAGGCCGTCGCCGCAGAGGCCGCACAGGGCGAGGTCTGTCAGGTCGCCAACCAGAACGATCCGGCGCAGAATGTCGTTTCGGGCAGCAAGGCTGCCGTGGAACGCGCGATTGATCTGGCGAAAGCGGCTGGCGCCAAGCGTGCGCTGCTTTTGCCTGTCTCTGCTCCGTTCCACTGTGCCCTGATGGCCCCCGCCGCAGAAGAGATGGCCGGTGCGTTGGCGGATGTGGCAATGAACGCCCCCGCCGTGCCTGTGGTGGCGAATGTGGTCGCCGAGGCGGTCACCGATCCCGAACAGATCCGCAAGCTGCTGATCGAACAGGTCACCGGTCAGGTGCGCTGGATGTCGTCGGTTGAATGGATGGGCGCGCAGGGCGTGACCGAGGTCTGGGAAATCGGCGCGGGCAAGGCGCTGTCCGGCATGATCCGCCGCATCAACAAGGAAATCACCTGCGTGAACATCGGCACCGCTGCCGATGCCGCTGCCGTGAAAACGGCCTGAGACAGGCTGCGAAAGGAATTACATATGTTTGATCTTACTGGAAAAAATGCGCTGGTCACCGGGGCTTCGGGTGGTATCGGCGCGGAAATCGCGCGCAGCCTGCATGCCCGTGGCGCGACCGTGGGCCTGTCCGGCACCCGCACCGAACCTCTTGAGGCGCTGGCCGCCGAACTGGGCGAGCGCGCCCATGTGCTGCCCTGTAACCTGAGCGATATGGAGGCCGTTGACGCGCTGCCCAAACAGGCGGCCGAAGCGATGGGATCGGTTGATATTCTGGTCAATAACGCCGGCATCACCCGCGACAACCTGTTCATGCGCATGTCGGATGATGAATGGAATTCGGTCCTGAACGTCAACCTGACCGCGACGTTCAAGCTGTGCAAAGGCGTGATGCGCGGGATGATGAAGGCGCGTTGGGGCCGGATCGTGAATATCTCGAGCGTGGTCGGGGCCACCGGTAATCCCGGTCAGGCGAATTATGCCGCGTCCAAGGCCGGTATGGTGGGCATGTCCAAATCACTTGCCTATGAGGTTGCCAGCCGCGGGATCACCGTGAACGCGGTCGCCCCCGGTTTCATTACCACGGCAATGACGGACAAGCTGACCGACGACCAAAAGGCGGGAATCATGGGGCAAATCCCTGCGGGCCGTATGGGCGAAGCATCCGAAATCGCGTCGGCTGTTGTCTATCTGGCAAGTGCGGAAGCCGCCTATGTTACCGGAACCACCTTGCATGTGAACGGCGGCATGGCCATGTTGTGACCCTGCGCTGCAAAGCGTTTGCCAAATCTGCGTCTTGTGCTAAATGGGGCGCAGAATCCATCATAGGGAGGCTTGATTGCCCCCCTTACCTTGTGACAACAAGGGCCATAGCCGCCCCTCGGGGCACGATCCATACGGACCACATAAGGTTCTGACGGAAACAGAAGAGGGCAGGGTTGCCCGAATGAATGAGGACTGAATATGAGCGACGTCGCAGACCGCGTAAAGAAGATCGTTGTAGAGCACCTGGGTGTTGAAGAAGACAAAGTTGTTGAGAACGCATCGTTCATCGACGATCTTGGCGCAGACAGCCTCGACACTGTTGAGCTGGTTATGGCGTTCGAAGAAGAGTTCGGCATCGAGATCCCCGATGACGCAGCCGAGAACATCCAGACCTTCGGCGACGCGGTCAAGTTCATCAAAGAAGCGTCCTAAGACGTTTTCGCCAGCCGCAGCCCCATAGGCGTCGCGGCGGCACGAGATTTAGAGAACGGCGTTCTTCCTAGCGGAAGGGCGCCGTTTTTGCTTGGGGGGACCGCACGTCACTTGTCTTGCGCGGGCTCCGGCGTGACACTGACGGTGACAGAAATTCAAGCGTGAAGGTAATTCACCACATGTCGCGATCAGTACCGACCATCAATACCGCCCGTCTCACCCTGCGCGCCATGCGGGCCGAAGACTTCCCCCGTTATGCTGACATCTGGGCGACGCCCGCCGTGGTGACCCATATTACCGGCAAGCCCAAACCCAAGGCCGAAAGCTGGGATGCGTTTCTGCGCAATGCGGGCCATTGGCAGATTGTCGGGTTTGGTCAATGGGCGATCCAGTCGCGCGGCACCCGCGAGATGGAAGGTCAGGTCGGGTTTTTCTTTGGTTCCCGCGGGTTTGGCGACGATTTCGATCCCTTTCCCGAGGCCGGTTGGGTACTGGCCCCCGAAGCGCAGGGCACGGGGCTGGGGCTGGAAGCCGCGCGCGCGGCGCATGACTGGTTCGACCGCGTGGTGACGGGGCGCACGGTGTGCATGATCGCCGTGGCGAATGCATCGTCGCTGCGTCTGGCCGAGACCTTGGGATATACCGCGCTGCGCGACATAGAGCTTGACGGCGACAAGATACGTCTGATGACGCGCAAAGGCCCGCCGGTCTGACCGTGGCTTGGGCGCTTCGCGTCTTGAAATTTACGGTCTCGGCAAGGTATAGCCGGTCAACGCAAAGAAACACCAAGGGGCTTGGATATGCGCAGAGTAGTAGTGACAGGTTTGGGATTGGTAACTCCGTTGGCCGATGGCGTGGAGGCCAGCTGGTCCAGAATTTTGGATGGTCAGTCCGGGGCGGGCAAGATCACGGGCTTCGATCCCAGCAAGCTGGTCACTCAATACGCCTGCGAAGTGCCGCTTGGCGACGGTACGGATGGTACCTTTAACGGCGACAAGTATATGGAGCCGAAAGAACAGCGCAAAGTGGATACCTTTATCCTGTTCGGCATGGCCGCAGCACAGCAAGCGGTCGAGGATTCCGGCTGGATGCCCACGGACCGCGAAGATCTGGAACGCACCGGCGTCTTGATCGGGTCGGGCATCGGGGGGCTGAACTCTATCGCGAACACGGCCGTGATGATGCACGAGAAAGGCCCGCGCCGCGTGAGCCCGTTCTTTGTGCCCGGCGCGCTGATCAACCTGATCTCGGGTCAGGTATCGATTCGCTATGGATTCCGCGGCCCGAACCATTCGGTTGTGACCGCCTGTTCCACCGGTGCCCATGCGATCGGCGATGCAAGCCGTCTGATCCAGCATGGCGACGCGGATGTGATGATTGCCGGCGGGGCCGAGGCCGCGATTTGCGAGATCGGCATGGCGGGCTTCAACGCCTGTAAAGCGCTGTCCACCAAGCGGGGCGATGACCCCACCAAGGCAAGCCGCCCCTATGACGCGGATCGTGACGGTTTCGTCATGGGCGAGGGCGCGGGTATTGTCGTGCTGGAAGAATACGAACACGCCAAGGCGCGTGGGGCCAAGATCTATGCCGAGGTGCTGGGTTATGGTCTGTCGGGCGATGCCTATCACATCACCGCCCCTGCCGAGGATGGCGACGGGGCCGAACGGTCCATGCGCAACGCCCTGCGTGGTGCCGGGCTGGAGCCAAAAGACATCGACTATATCAACGCGCATGGCACATCGACCATGGCTGATGTGATCGAACTGGGCGCGGTCGAGCGGATGCTGGGCGACGCGGTTGAGACGGTCACCATGTCGTCGACGAAATCCGCGACCGGTCACCTGTTGGGGGCTGCTGGCGCGATCGAGGCGATCTTCTCTATCCTCGCGATCCGCGATCAGGTGGCCCCACCGACCATCAACCTCGACAATCCTGCGGTTGAAACCAAGATCGATCTGGCTCCGAACAAGAAGGTCGAGCGCAAGATTGATGTCGCGCTGAGCAACTCTTTCGGCTTTGGTGGCACCAACGCGAGCGTGATCTTCGGGAAAGCATCCTAATGTGGCGTCATATCGCGTCTAACGCTGTTACGTTTCTGATTTTAGGCTTGTTTTTGTTAGGCGGGATCATCCTGTGGGGGCGGGGGCAGTATGATGCCCCCGGTCCGCTGTCGCAGGCGATCTGCCTGCAGGTGGAGCGCGGGTCGAACATGCGTGCCGTGGGCGATGATCTTGCTACGCAAGAGGCCGTAAGCTCGGCTGCGATCTTCCGTCTTGGGGCGGAGTATGAGGAAAAGACCCGCGACCTGAAGGCGGGGAGCTTTCTGATCCAGCCCGAAGCCTCGATGAAAGAGATCGTGGACACGGTGACACGCGGCGGGGCAAGCACCTGCGGTACCGAAGTTGTCTACCGCATCGGTGTGAACCGCATCAGCACACAGGTGCGTGAGCTGGACCCCGTAACAAGCCGTTTCGTCGAGCGTGCCGAATTCACCCCCGGTGAGGATGAGGTGCCAGAGGTCTATACCCAGACCAAGGCGAAGGCCGACACGCGGTTCCGCATCGCGATGGCAGAGGGCGTGACAAGCTGGCAGGTGGCCGAGGCGTTGAAAGCCATTGACCTGCTGTCAGGCGAGATCGCGGCGGTGCCTGCGGAGGGATCCTTGGCCCCCGACAGCTATGAGGTGTCCGAAGGGGACGACCGCGCCGAAATCCTGACACGTATGGCCGCGGCACAAGAACAGCGTTTGGCCGAAGCCTGGGAGGCTCGCGATCCGGGGCTGCCCGTCGAGACGCCTGAGGAGCTGTTGATCCTTGCCTCTATCGTCGAGAAGGAAACCGGCGTACCGGAAGAGCGCGAACAGGTGGCGAGCGTTTTCGTCAACCGGTTGAATCAGGGCATGCGTCTGCAGACGGACCCGACCGTGATCTACGGGATCACCAACGGGCAGGGCGTCTTGGGGCGTGGTCTGCGCCGCAGCGAGCTGCGCAAGGAGACTCCGTTCAACACCTACGTCATCGACGCGTTGCCACCGACGCCGATTGCGAACCCCGGACGTGCGAGCCTGATGGCTGCGGCACAACCGGCCAGCGAGGACTATGTTTTCTTTGTTGCCGATGGCACCGGCGGTCACGCTTTTGCCGAGACATTGGAAGAGCATAACGCCAATGTCGCACGCTGGCGCAAGATCGAGGCGGAGCGTGGCGCGGAAGCGGCGGGCAATGCGTCGACGGGCGGAAACTAAGCTTCAGAGCGGGCGCGGATTTGGGTTTAAGTTAGGAATTTGTTAACCATCGTAAGGGCTTGGAAGGTTTCGGTAACCTTGTTTTCCTTGACTTTGCGTCCGCTCTGACATAGAAATACGTCCATGCTAGAAGACATGGGCAAACGGCCCCGGATTAAGTTCCGGTGGCCGTTTTTTCGTGTCTGCTCGGGTTGGAGGTCCAAAACGAGAGGTAAGAGCAAGATGACGATGAATACCCCGGAACAGGAAATTGCTGCCAGTGAAGAGCAGCTTCAGGCGTTGCAGGTCGCGATCCGCGATTTGCGCCGCGAGATAGAGAGCCTGCGAGAACAGGCCCGATCCGGGGAGGAAGTAAACGAAACAGCAGCGTCGAAGGCATTGGGTAAGGCCAGTGGCATGGTGGCGACTTGCGTCAAGGTGGAGACCTATCTGAATGAGTGCAGAAACAGACAAGCGGGCATTGCCCGAGGGGGATACACGCTGGACATGGAAAGGGCGCGGGCTGACATCGGGTGCAAGCTGGATCGGCTCCGCCGATGTTGCGGTGCAAGACCGGTTCCTGAATGATCTGGAGGAGGGAGAGCTTTTGGCTCTCCCTTTTTTGTTCGAGTTCTGGGCCATGCCGCATCAACTGCCCCCTGAAGGCGACTGGCGGTCCTGGGTGATCATGGGCGGGCGCGGTGCGGGCAAGACGCGCGCGGGGGCGGAATGGGTGCGCGCGCAGGTCGAAGGGTCGCGGCCCTTGGATGCGGGGCGCTGTCGCCGCGTGGCGCTGGTGGGAGAGACGATCGAGCAGGTGCGCGAGGTGATGATCTTTGGCGATAGCGGGATATTGGCGTGCTCGCCCGCGGATCGGCGACCGGATTGGGAGGCGACGCGCAAGCGGTTGGTCTGGCCAAACGGGGCGGTGGCGACGGTGCATACGGCGCATGACCCAGAGGGGCTGCGCGGGCCGCAGTTTGACGCGGCCTGGGTGGACGAGCTGGCCAAGTGGAAGAAGGCCGAAGAGACGTGGGACCAGTTGCAGTTCGCTTTGCGGTTGGGGGAGGATCCGCGGGCCTGTGTGACCACGACTCCGCGCAATGTCGGCGTGTTGAAAAACCTGCTGGCGTCGCCGTCGACCGTGACCACCCATGCCCCGACAGAGGCGAATGCCGCGAACCTTGCGGGCTCTTTCCTGGAGGAGGTGCGGGCGCGCTATCGCGGGACGCGATTGGGCCGACAGGAACTGGACGGTGTGTTGCTGGCCGATGCCGAAGGGGCGCTGTGGACGTCCGAGCGGATCGAGGCGGGGCGGGTGCGGGATGTGCCGCTGCTGGACCGGATCGTCGTGGGGCTGGACCCTGCCACCACCGCCGGCGCGGGAGCGGATGAATGCGGGATCGTGGTGGTGGGCGCGCAGACCCAAGGCCCGCCGCAGGATTGGCGCGCCGTGGTGCTGGCCGATTGTACGGTGCAAGGGGCGACCCCGTCGGGATGGGCACGCGCGGCGATCAGCGCGATGGAGCAGTACGGCGCAGACCGGTTGGTCGCCGAGGTTAACCAAGGTGGGCAAATGGTGGCGGAAGTCTTGCGTCAGGTCGACCCATTGGTGCCGGTCAAATCGGTTCATGCCAGCCGTGGCAAGGTGGCGCGGGCGGAGCCTGTGGCGGCACTTTATGAGCAGGGGCGCGTGGGGCATGTGGTGGGGTTGGACGCGCTGGAGGACCAGATGTGCCGGATGACAGCGCGGGGCTATGAGGGCGGCGGATCGCCGGACCGCGTCGATGCGCTGGTCTGGGCGCTGCATGAGCTGATGATCGAGCCTGCGGCACAGTGGCGGATGCCCGGGGTGCGTGGATTGTGAGCGCGTTGCGGAGGAGAACGGCCCTTCGGGGAGAGTTTAACGGGCAAAATGAAGCGCTGTTGCCGGCGGGGCGTTCGCTCTGGTCGGGCGGCGTTAAGGGGTTGGTGAGATCTTCATGGGGCGGTCAATGAGCAGGGAGAGCAGCGGTATGGTTTTTGATTTTCTCAAACGGGGGGCGGTTGAGGTGGTTGCGGAGAAGAAAGCCTCTGCCACGGGGCCTGTCGTTGCGGTTCAGACCAGCGGGCGCGTGGCCTGGAGCCCGCGCGATGTGGTCAGCCTGACGCGCAGCGGGTTCTGCGGCAACCCTGTGGGATTTCGGTCGGTGAAGCTGATTGCGGAGGCCGCGGCGGCCTTGCCGCTGGTGTTGCAGGATGCCGCGCAACGGTTCGAGGCGCATCCGCTGCTGGATCTGGTGGCACGGCCCAATGGGGCGCAGGGGCGTGCGGAGCTGCTGGAGGCGCTTTATGCGCAGCTGCTGTTGACGGGCAACGGCTATATCGAGGCGGTTGGCGCGGGGCCTGTGCCGGTGGAGCTGCATGTCTTGCGCTCGGATCGCATGTCGGTGGTGCCGGGGGCGGATGGCTGGCCGGTGGCCTATGAATATGCCGTCGGCGGGCGCAAGCATCGGTTTGACGTGGCCGGGGATACGGCCGCGATCTGTCATATCAAGAATTTCCACCCACAGGATGACCACTATGGGTTCAGCCCGTTGCAGGCGGCAGCGATGGCCTTGGATGTGCATGGCGCGGCCTCGCGCTGGAGCAAGGCCTTGCTGGACAATGCGGCGCGGCCATCGGGGGCGATTGTGTATCGCGGTGCGGAGGGGCAGGGCAAGCTGAGCGACGATCAATATGACCGTCTTGTGACCGAAATGGAGAGCCATCATCAAGGCGCGCGCAATGCGGGGCGGCCGATGCTGCTGGAAGGCGGGTTGGATTGGAAGCCGATGGGGTTTTCGCCCTCGGACATGGAGTTTCACCGCACCAAGGAGGCGGCGGCGCGGGAAGTCGCGCTGGCCTTTGGGGTGCCGCCGATGCTGCTGGGGATCGCGGGGGATGCGACCTATGCCAATTACCAGGAGGCGCATCAGGCGTTCTACCGGCTGACGGTCCTGCCTTTGGCCACGCGGGTTGCCGTGGCGCTTGGCGCATGGCTGGCGGGGTTCACGCATGAGGCAGTGACGTTGAAGCCCGATCTGGATCAGGTGCCCGCCCTGGCGCAGGAGCGTGACGCGCAATGGGCGCGGGTGGCGGGCGCGGATTTCCTGACGCAGGCGGAAAAGCGGTCCTTGTTGGGGCTGCCAGCGGTGGCGGCGGATGGTTGAGGAGATGGGATATGACCGGTTTGAATGTGCGCCGGGGTTGCGGTTGCAGGCGCATGAGAGAGTGAGTGCGATCCACCACGAGAATCTTTTGCAGCGGCTCGACCGGCTGGAGGAGATGATGGAGCGGCTGGAGCGGCGGTTGTGGTTGACCGTCTATGGTGTGGTCGCGGTGATTTTGGCGCAGGCGGTACAGTCGTTTCTGGTGGTCGCGCCGTAGCAATTTGAACGCAAGGGAGGGTGTCATGGAAGATGGCATGCGCTTCGGCCTCGGGTCGGAGAACGGGAGAGGTTTGCCCCATATGGGCGCTGGGTTGGAGCATAAGTTCGCGCGTTTCGACGAGGGGCTTGTGGTGGAGGGCGGCACCGAGATCAGCGGCTATGCCAGCCTGTTCGGGCGGGTCGATCAGGGCGGTGATCTGGTGGCACGGGGGGCCTATGGCGCGTCGCTGGCGGCGGCGGAGGCCGCGGGGCGTCGGATCAAGATGCTGTGGCAGCATGATCCGGCACAGCCGATCGGCGTGTGGGACGAGCTGCGCGAGGACGCGCGGGGGCTTTGGGTCAAGGGGCGGCTGCTGGACAGTGTGGCGCGGGGACGCGAGGCGGCGGCCTTGGTCGAGGCCGGGGCGATTGATGGCCTTAGCATCGGCTATCGCACGCAGCGCGCGGCCAAGAATGACGCGGGCCAACGGGTGCTGCAGACCCTGGACCTGTGGGAGGTGTCGCTGGTGACCTTTCCCATGCTCCCCACGGCGCGGATCGCGGCCAAGGGGGATTTTATCGCCATCGGAGACGTCTTGCGCGGCATGGCTGGTGTCTTTGACGAGGCGCGGCGGAATTTGAAACGGAACGGAGGGTAAGCGGATGGAACGACTTGATGATGACATGGGCACCGAGCCCCGAGGCGCGGTCGAGGAGATGCGCCGCGCTGTGGGTGGATTTGTGCAGGATTTCAAAGGGTTTCAGGACGAGATGACGACCAAGTTGCAACAAACAGAAGAGCGAATGACTATGTTGGATCGAAAGATGACTTTGCCGGCGCGCACACCATTGGCGGGGGCTGTAGAGACGGGCGCGCCGCATCAGAAGGCGCTGCATGCCTATATCCGCAACGGCGACGACGACGGGTTGCGCGGGCTTGAGCTGGAGAGCAAGGCGCTGTCGGCGGCGGTGAATTCGGATGGTGGCTATCTGGTGGACCCGCAGACCTCGGATCGGGTGAAGTCGGTGTTGAACGCAACGGCCTCTATCCGGGCGATTGCGTCGGTGGTGCAGGTCGAGGCGACCTCTTACGACGTGCTGGTGGATCATGCGGATGTGGGTGCCGGTTGGGCGACCGAAACGGGGGCCGTGTCCGAGACCGACACGCCGCAGATCGACCGGATCACCATCCCGCTGCATGAGCTGAGCGCGCTGCCCAAAGCCTCGCAGCGGTTGCTGGATGATAGTGCCTTTGACATCGAAGCGTGGTTGGCGGGGCGGATCGCCGACAAATTCTCGCGGGCCGAGGCCGCGGCCTTTATCCACGGGGACGGGATCGACAAGCCCAAGGGGTTTCTGGCCCATGCCACGGTCGACAATGTGATCTGGGAGTGGGGTAATCTGGGCTATGTGCCCACCGGCGTCGCAGGCGAGATCACGGCGGATGCGGTGGTTGATCTGGTCTATGCGCTTGGGGCGCAGTACCGCGCGCAGGCCAGTTTTGTGATGAGCTCGAAGACCGCGGGCATTGTGCGCAAGCTCAAGGATCTGGACGGGCGGTTCCTGTGGTCTGACGGGATGACGCAGGGCCAGCCCGCGCGGCTGATGGGCTATCCGGTGCTGGTGGCCGAGGATATGCCCGATGTGGCGGCGGATTCATTCTCGGTCGCCTTTGGGGACTTTGCCGCCGGTTACACCGTAGCAGAGCGGCCCGACCTGCGGATCCTGCGCGATCCCTTCAGCGCCAAGCCGCATGTGCTGTTCTATGCGACCAAACGGGTGGGCGGCGACGTGAGCGACTTTGCCGCGATCAAGCTGCTGAAATTCGGCACCGCCTAAGGCGCGGGGTCGAACAGGGGGCTGGCGGTGGCTGGCCCCATCCCCCGGGCGCGCCGTAATGCGCCGGGTGCATTGCCTAGCTGCTGCCTCCGACCGAGCGATGCAGCCGGGGTGCGCGTCCGGGGGGCTTTGGCGGGCTAGATTTGGAGCGATGAGATGTTGATCGAAGAGACAGGGGTGGCGGAGGCCGATCTGCCGCTGGAGCCGTTCAAGGCGCATTTGCGGATGGGTAGCGGTTTTGGCACCGAAACCGTACAAGAGCCCGTTTTGGCGAGCTTTTTGCGTGCCGCCATTGCCGCGATTGAGGCGCGCACAGGTAAGGCGCTGATCTCGCGGTTGTTTACCATGACCGTGCAAGAGTGGGCGGACCCGCAGGCGCAGGCTTTGCCCGTGGGGCCGGTCCGGCAGATCGTGCGTGTCACCGTGGTGGCGCGGGATGCGATGGAGACGGTGATCGAGCCGCAGCGCTATTGGCTGGTACGCGATATGCAGGCACCGTTGTTGAAACCATCAGGGGCGATGCTGCCGTTCATTCCGCCGCAAGGGTCCGTGCAGGTCGTGTTCGAGGCGGGGCTTGGTGAAAGCTGGGGCGCTGTGCCCGCGGATTTGCAGCAGGCCGTGCTGATGCTGGCGGCGCATTACTATGAATACCGCCACGAGACCCGCCTTGGGGACGGCTGCATGCCCTTTGGGGTGAGCAGCCTGATCGAGCGCTACCGCCCGCTGCGGATCGGCTTGGGGGCACGCGCATGAGCCGGCTGTCGTTGAGCCGCCGCTTGGTGTTGGAGGCGCAGGTGCCTCAGCCTGATGGCGCGGGCGGAGTGAGCCGGAGCTGGGTGCGTGTGGGGGATCTCTGGGCGGATGTTACGGCGCGGCGGGGCCGGCGTTTGGGGCGTGGCGGCATTGCGGTGAGCCGCGGGGTTTATGTGGTGACGGTACGCGGTGCGCCAGTGGGCGATCCCGCGCGCCCCTTGCCGCAGCAGCGCTTTCGCGAGGGCACACGGGTTTATCAGATCCAGTCGGTGGCCGAGCAGGACGCACAGGGGCGGTATCTGGCCTGCCTGACCCATGAGGAGGTGGCGGTATGAGCTATGGCATGGGGTGTGCACTGCAACAGGCGGTCTTTGGCGTGTTGAGCACGGATCAGGAGATCACGGCGCTGGTGGGGGATGCGGTTTTTGATGCGGCTCCTGCCGGGGAGGTGCCAGCGCTGTATGTGCAGTTGGGGTCCGAAGCGGTGCACGATGCCTCTGACGGGACGGGCGGCGGGGCGGAGCATCGGTTCACGGTTCTTGTCGTCACGCATTATGCGGGGTTCGCCCCTGCGAAACAGGTGGCCGCTGCGGTGAGTGATGCGCTGGTCGGTGGGCAGTTTGGCCTGAGCCGCGGGCGGCTGGTGAGCCTGCGGTTCGAGCGGGCCATCGCGCGACAGGTCGCGGCGGATGCGCGCCGCCAGATAGAGATGCGGTTCAGGGCGCGGGTTCAGGACGGCTGAGCCGAGGTTTCAGGAAATTAACAGGAGAGTGGATATGGCTGTTCAAGCGGGCAAAGATCTTTTGGTCAAGGTGGACATGACGAGCGATGGTCAGTTCGAAACGATCGCGGGGCTGCGGGCCACGCGGGTGAGCTTTAACGCGGAGCCGGTTGAGGTGACCTCGCTTGACAGTGAGGGGGGCTGGCGGGAGCTGCTGGCGGGCGCGGGCGTGCGATCTGCCGCGATCAGCGGGTCGGGGGTGTTTCGCGATGCGGGCACCGATGAACGCGCACGGCAGTTGTTTTTTGACGGGCTGACGCCGGATTTTCAGATCGTGATCCCCAGCTTCGGCATTATCGAGGGGCCGTTCCAGGTGGCGGCCATTGAATATGGCGGGTCGCTGAATGGCGAGGCGACCTATGAGCTGAGCCTGCAATCCGCGGGGCAGCTGAGCTTTACCGCGGATACGACAGACGCACCCGAGGGCGGGGTCTGATCATGGTGAACCGGTGGCGAGGGGATGTGGCGCTGGTGGTGAATGGTCAGCGACGCGTGGCACGGCTTACTCTGGGGGCTTTGGCCGAGCTGGAGGACGCGCTGGAGGAGCCGTCGCTGGTGGCTTTGGTCGAGCGGTTCGAGGGGCATCGGTTCAGCAGTCGGGATGTGCTGTTGCTGCTGGCCGCGGGGCTGCGTGCAGGGGGGACTGAGGTAAGTGCCGAGACGCTCGCGCAGGCCGAGATCGAGGGTGGGCCGGTGGCAGCCTCTCAGGCCGCCGCAGAGCTTTTGGCGCGTGCCTTTGTCGTGCCGGTATGAGCGTGCCGCCCAAGAGGACCACGACAGAGACCGCGCCGGGTATGGACTGGGCCGCGCTACTGCGGGCGGGGCTGAGGGGGTTGACGCTGACGCCCGACGCATTCTGGGCGCTCACGCCGGCAGAGCTGCAACTGATGCTGGGGAGCGAGGCGGGGCGGGCTCCGCTGTTGGGGGAGGGATTGGCGGCCTTGATGGCGGCTTATCCCGATAGGCAGAGAGAGGAAGACTGATGGCACAGGATGATACATTCGAGGGGCTAGAGGATGGCGCAGAGCGGCTGAATGAGACGCTTGGCGCGACGGCCACGCTGGTGGCCGGTTTCGATGCCGAACTGCGCCGTATGCGCAGCGCATTGGCCGCGACAGGCAAAGATGTCGCGACGTTGGAGAAGGGGCTGAGCCGTGGATTACGCAGGGCCTTTGATGGTGTCGCGTTTGACGGGATGAAACTGTCGGATGCCCTGTCCACCGTGGCGCGGTCGATGGTGAACACGACCTACAACGCGGCGATGAAGCCGGTGTCCGATCACGTCGGCGGGCTGATCAGTCAAGGTGTGGGATCACTGGTGCAGGGAATACTCCCCTTTGCCGATGGGGCACCGTTCTCTCAGGGACGTGTGATGCCTTTTGCCCAAGGGGGGATTGTCAGCACCGCCACAGGCTTTGGCATGCGCGGGGGCATGGGGCTGATGGGCGAGGCTGGACCGGAGGCGATCATGCCCTTGGCACGGGGGCCGGACGGTAAGCTGGGTGTCAAAGGGGGCGCGAGCGGCGGGACGACCGTGGTCATGAACATCACCACCCCTGATGTGCGGGGGTTCCAACGTAGCCAAAGCCAGATCGCCACTCAGATGAGCCGCGCGCTGAACGCTGGCAACCGTAACCGCTAGGGGAGCAAGCCGATGAATTTTCACGATGTCAGATTTCCACCTAGCCTGAGCTTTGGATCCCTCGGAGGGCCGCAACGCCGTACCGATGTGGTGACGCTCGCCAACGGGTATGAGGAGCGCAACACCCCCTGGGCCCATTCACGCCGTGTGTATGATGCGGGGCTGGGGATGCGCTCTATCGACGATGTCCAAGCGCTCACGGGGTTCTTCGAGGCACGTATGGGGCAGATGTACGGGTTTCGCTGGAAGGATTGGGCGGATTTCAAGTCCTGCGCCTCTTCGGTGGGGGTCACGTTCGAGGATCAGAGCCTTGGCTTCGGGGATGGTGTGCGGACGGACTATCAACTGGTCAAGACCTATAGCTCGGGCGGGCATAGCTACGTCAGGCCGATCACCAAGCCGGTTGCCGGAACCGTGCGCGTGGGGATAGAGCAGGACGCCCTGCAAGAGGGGAGCGATTATGAGGTTGATCTGAGCACGGGCATCATCCGTTTCGCCCATGCGCCGGACCCCGAGATGCAGGTGTTGGCGGGGTTCGAATTCGATGTGCCTGTCCGCTTTGACACGGATCGCATTCTGGTCAGCGTTGCCAGCTTTCAGGCGGGGCAGGTGCCGGATGTGCCTGTGATCGAGGTGCGGGTATGAACGGGGCGGGCAAGGACGCGGTGTTGGCGCATGCGCGCACTGGGCTGACGACGCTGTGCACGGCCTGGGCAATCCGGCGGCGGGACGGGGTGACGCTGGCGTTTACCGACCATGATCAGCCGCTCGGCTTCGACGGGTTGGCGTTTCGTGCGGATAGCGGGCTGAGTGCGCGGGCCTTGGCGCAGAGCACGGGTTTGTCGGTGGATAACACAGAGGCGCTGGGCGCGCTGAGCGATGACGCGATCCGCGAGGACGAGATCGAGCAGGGGCGCTTTGACGGGGCGGAGGTGTGCTGCTGGCGGGTGAACTGGGCCGATGTGACCGCCCGCTGCATGATCTTTCGCGGCACGATTGGCGAGATGCAGCGCGCGGGCGGTGCCTTTCGCGCAGAACTGCGCGGGCTGACCGAGACGTTGAACCGGCCCTTGGGACGGGTGTTTCAGAAGCCCTGCACCGCGGTGCTGGGGGATGCGGCCTGCGGGTTTGATCTGGCGACGGCGGGCTATGCCGTGACACTCGCCGCGCAGAAGCACGAAGACGGGCGGGTGTTCCGTTGGGAGGGGATCAACGGGTTTGACGACGCATGGTTCGCGCGGGGGCGGCTTGAGGTGCTGGACGGCCCTGCGGCGGGGCTTTGGGGTGTGATCAAACACGACCGGGTGCTGGAGGGGGGGCGCGAGGTCGAGCTGTGGGAGCCGATCCGCGGTACAATCACCGTCGGGCAACGGCTGAGACTGGTGGCAGGCTGCGACAAACGCCACACCACCTGTCGGCTGAAGTTCAACAACCTGCTGAACTTTCAGGGCTTTCCTGATGTGCCGAGCGCGGATTGGATGATGGCGGTGCCGAAATCCTCGGGTAGCAATACGGGCGGGTCGCTGAGATGAGCGCGCGCGGGACCGCCGTGGTGGCTGCGGCGCGGGGATGGATCGGTACGCCCTACGTGCATCAGGCGGCGCGCAAGGGGGCGGGCTGTGACTGCCTTGGCCTGTTGCGCGGTATCTGGCGCGAGGTGGTGGGGGAGGAGCCCGAGACGATCCCTTCCTATTCAATGGACTGGTCAGAACCACAGGGGGACGAGCAGCTTTGGCGCGCCGCACTGCGTTACCTCTCGCCCAAAGTCCTGATCGATGAGGCCCCCGGTGACGTGCTGTTGTTCCGGATGCGCAGCGGGGCGGTGGCGAAACATCTGGGCGTGGCGGCAGAGGTCGGCGCGCAGGCGAGCTTTATCCACGGCTACAGCGGGCATGGGGTGACGGAAAGCCCGCTGAGCCTGCCGTGGCGCAGGCGCATTGTGGCGCGTTTTGAATTCCCGGCGGAGGCGATCTGATGGCGACGATACTTCTTTCAACCGCAGGTGCGGCGATTGGCGGCTCTGTCGGGGGCACATTGGCGGGCTTGTCTTCGGTCGCCATTGGGCGTGCCGTGGGGGCGACCCTTGGCCGTGTGATCGACCAGCGGCTGCTGGGGCAAGGGGCGCAGGCGGTCGAGACCGGCAAGGTCGATCGCTTTCGTCTGACCCAGGCGGGCGAGGGCGCGGCGATTGCGCAGGTCTATGGCCGGATGCGTGTCGGGGGACAGGTGATCTGGGCCTCGGACTTCGCCGAGACGACGACGGGCGGCGGCGGTGGCAAGGGCGCGCCCTCGACCCCGCAGACGACGGAATACAGCTATAGCGTCAGCCTCGCCATCGCCCTGTGCGAAGGGGAGATCACCAGCATTGGCCGGATCTGGGCGGATGGGGAGGAAATCTCGGCCCACGCGCTGAATATGGCGGTCTATCGCGGGACGCGCGATCAACTGCCCGACCCGACGATTGCCGCGATCGAGGGGGCGGACGCGGTGCCGGCCTATCGTGGCACGGCCTATGTGGTGATGGAGAACCTCGGGCTGGGGCCCTTTGGCAACCGCGTGCCGCAGTTTTCCTTCGAGGTGCTGCGCGCAGAGGAACCGGATGCGCCTGCCGCCGACATCAGTGTGACCCATGGGGTCCAAGGTGTCGCGCTGATTCCCGGCACAGGGGAATACGCGTTAGCGACGACTCCGGTGCATTATACCGACGGGCAGGGTGGCCGGTGGAGCGCCAATGTCTCTACCCCCGACGGGCGCAGTGATTTCGCCGCCGCGCTGGAGGATGCCACGCAGGACCTGCCGCAGCTGGCTGCCGCGTCGCTGGTCGTCTCGTGGTTTGGCGATGATCTGCGGTGCGGCGAATGCCGCCTGCGCCCCAAGGTGGAAAGCGCAGAGGTCGAGGGCGAAAACATGCCGTGGCAGGTGGCCGGTCTGACCCGCGGCACCGCCGAGGTGATCGCCCGCGAGGACGACCGTCCGGTCTATGGTGGCACCCCCGCAGATGCCGCGGTGATCGAGGCGATCCATGCCATTCAGGCGGCGGGCAAGGCGGTGATGTTCTACCCGTTCATCCTGATGGACCAGCTTGATGGGAATACCTTGCCCGATCCCTATAGCGATGCGGGCACCCAGCCCAAGCTGCCTTGGCGGGGGCGGATCACACTGGCGAAAGCGCCGGGTCGGGCTGGCAGCTCTGACGGGACGCTGAGCGCGCATAATGAGGTAGCGGCGTTCTTCGGCACGGTCACGGCGGCGGATTTTACCATTGCGGGCGGGCAGGTCATTTATACCGGCCCGCAGGAATGGTCGATGTCGCGGTTCATCCTGCATTATGCCGCCCTGTGCAAAGCCGCAGGCGGGGTAGAGGCCTTTTGCATCGGCACCGAGATGCGCGGGCTGACGCAGATCCGCGGGGCGGGGAACAGCTTTGTCGCGGTGCAGGCGTTTCGCGCGCTGGCCGCAGACGCGCGGCTGCTTTTGGGCGCGGCCACCAAGATCAGCTATGCCGCGGATTGGTCCGAATATTTCGGCTATCACCCGCAGGATGGCAGCGGTGATGTGTTCTTTCACCTTGATCCGCTGTGGGCCGACGACACTATCGATTTCATCGGCATCGACAATTATATGCCGCTGTCCGATTGGCGCGACGGGGCGGATCATCTGGACGCGCAGCATAGCGACAGCATCTATGCGCTCGACTATCTGGCGGGTAATGTTGCGGGGGGCGAAGGGTTTGACTGGTGTTACCATTCGCCCGAGGCGCGCGCGGCGCAACGCCGTACGCCGATCACCGATGGCGCCCATGGGGAGCCTTGGGTTTACCGTTACAAGGATCTGCGCGGCTGGTGGGAGAACCTGCACCACAATCGTATCGGCGGTGTGCGCGCAGCAGAGCCGACGGGCTGGCAGCCCGGGGCCAAACCCATCTGGTTCACAGAATACGGCTGCGCGGCGGTGGACAAGGGGACCAACCAGCCGAACAAGTTTCTTGACCTCAAAAGCTCTGAAAGCAGTTTGCCGCGCTATTCATCGCGCGCGCGGGATGAGTTGATGCAAATGCAATATCTGCGTGCCGTGGCGGATCATTGGCGGGATCCGGCGCATAATCCGATCTCGGCGGCCTATGGCGGGCCGATGGTGGATATGACCCGCGCCTTTGTTTGGGCATGGGACACGCGGCCCTATCCTTTCTTTCCCAATAATCGCGCGCTGTGGAGCGATGGTCGAAATTACGCCCGTGGGCATTGGCTGAATGGCCGCAGTGCGGCGCTGCCGTTGTCAGAGCTCGTGGCGGCGATTTGCCGTCGTGCTGGCGTTAGCGATTTCGATACCTCTGGGCTGTATGGCTATGTCCGCGGCTATGTGGTGGACGAGGTGGCCGATGCGCGCGCGGCGTTGCAGCCGTTGATGCTGCGCTATGGCTTTGATGCGGTGGAACGCGACGGGGTGTTGCGTTTCATCATGCGGGACGGATTGGACGCCGTGCCGCTGAACAGAGAGACGTTGGCTGTTTCGGGTGATCTGGAGGCACCGGTTGAACAGTCCCGTGAGGCAGAGGCGGAGCTTTCGGGGCGTCTGCGTTTGCGGTTTGTGCAGGCGGATGGGGATTACGAGGTGGTCGCGGAAGAGGCGATCTTGCCTGACGACGCGACCCATGCCGTGGCGATGTCAGAGTTCAATATGGCGCTCACCCGGGCGGAGGGGCACCAGACAGCTGAACGCTGGCTGACAGAGGCGCGTGTGGCACGCGAAGGGGTGCGTCTGGCGTTGCCGCCGTCGATGATGGATGTCGGCGCGGGTGATGTGATTGCCTTGCCGCCAGACGATGGCGAGGGGGAGGCGCTGTACCGCGTGGATCGGGTCGAGATGGGGGAGATGTCCTTGATCGACGCCGTGCGGATTGAGCCCGAAGTCTATGAGCCTGCGCCCTTCGATGACGAATTGGTCGCGTTGAAACCCTTTGTCGCGCCCGTACCGGTGAACGCGCTGTTTCTGGACCTGCCGCTGCTGCGCGGTGACGAGGTACCCCATGCGCCGCATATTGCGGCCAGCGCACGGCAATGGCCGGGCAATGTCGCGGTCTATGCCTCTGGCGGGGAAACGAATTTCAGGTTGAACACTCTAATGCCCCTGCGCGCGACAATGGGGGTCACGCAAAACGACATGGCCCATGCGTGCCCCGGTGTGGTGGATCGCGGGCAGGCGCTGCAGGTCACGCTGACCAGCGGCGTGTTAGAGAGGGTTGATGAGGCCGATCTGCTGGGCGGGGCCAATCTGGCGGCGATCGGCGACGGCTCTGCCGACCGCTGGGAGGTGTTCCAGTTCGCGCGGGCCGAGCTGATCGCCCCGCAAACCTATCTTCTGCGCGACCGGCTCCGCGGGCAAGCGGGGTCGGATGGGGTGATGCCGGATGTCTGGCCGGCGGGATCGCAGTTTGTGCTGCTCGACTCTGTCCCTCGCCAGATCGCGCTGAGCCCGAACCTGTTGCGGATCGCGCAGACCTATCGCATCGGGCCTGCGGGTCGTCCGCTGAACGACCCAAGCTACGTTCAAAAAAACGAGAGCTTTGACGGCAACGGGCTGCGCCCCTATCGGCCCTGCCACCTGCGAATAGAAGAAGAGGCGGGGGCGTTGCGGTTTGGCTGGATACGCCGGACGCGGATCAATGGCGACGGGTGGACGGAGTTCGATGTGCCGCTGGCCGAAGAAAGCGAGC
This sequence comes from Sulfitobacter sp. SK025, assembly GCF_003352105.1. Classification (NCBI taxonomy): domain Bacteria; kingdom Pseudomonadati; phylum Pseudomonadota; class Alphaproteobacteria; order Rhodobacterales; family Roseobacteraceae; genus Sulfitobacter; species Sulfitobacter sp. SK025. The sequence continues at coordinate 1,698,906 of NZ_CP025808.1, forward strand.
AATATCAGCTGCGTATCCTGCAAAACGGTGTTGTCCTGCGCGAAGAGATCGTGGACCGCGCAAGCTGGACCTATACCACCCAAATGCGCGCAGATGACGGGGCGGCGGGGCCTGCGTTGATCAGTGTTGCGCAGGTTTCTGCGCTATACGGGGCGGGGCCCGCGCTGTTTGGCGAGATCAATTTGTGATAAACTGCGCGTGTAAACCCTTGGCTTTGCGTTTGGCACTTGGGCGGAACCTGCTATATCGTGGGGACAAAGAAGGATGGTCTTATGGCAAATGCACGCACGAATATCGCCACGGTGGATCCGGTTTGGGATCAGATCCATACGGAAGCACAGAATGCTGTCCGCGATGAGCCGCTGATTGGCGGTTTTGTCCACGCCACGATTCTGCACCATAAATCCATCGAGAAAGCGCTATCCTACCGTATCGCGGCGAAGCTGGCCTCGAATGAAATGTCGATGATGGTGGTCCATGAGATGGTGGAGGAGGCCTTTGCCAGTGATCCCGACCTGATCAAGGCGGCACGTGCCGATCTGGTGGCGATTTACGAGCGTGACCCCGCCTGCCACCGGCTGTTGCAACCGATCCTGTATTTCAAAGGCTATCAGGCCGTGCAGGCCTACCGTGTGGGTCATCACCTGTGGAAACAAGGTAAACGGGATCTGGCCTATTTCGTGCAGATGCGCGTGAGCGAGATTTTTGGCGTCGATATCCACCCCGCCGCGACGATCGGCAAGGGAATCATGATCGACCACGCCCATTCCGTCGTGATTGGCGAAACCGCGGTCGTGGGCGACAACGTGTCGATGCTGCACTCGGTCACTTTGGGCGGGACGGGCAAGGAAGAGCAGGACCGTCACCCGAAAATTGGCAACGGCGTGCTGATCGGCGCGGGGGCGAAAGTGTTGGGTAATATCTCTATCGGGCATTGCTCGCGCATTGCGGCGGGGTCTGTCGTGCTGGAATCCGTGCCGCCCTGCAAGACCGTCGCGGGCATTCCTGCGCGGGTCGTGGGTGAGGCGGGTTGCGATCAGCCATCGGTCCTCATGGATCACATGCTGGGGCCGCAGGGCGATATTAATATGTAATGCTAGGGGATTGAGGGCGCGCGCCTTCGTCGAGATGTGAAAAGGCCGGACCCGTCATTGGGGCCGGCCTTTTTTTTGTGAGGCCGGGGGCTGTCTGCCCACGGACCCCCGAGGATTTGGATCCATTTGGAAGAGGGGTTACGCCAGCATCATCATGGGGTTTTCGAGATTGTCCTTGATGGCGCTGAGCAGCTGAGCGCCCAAGGCACCGTCGATGACGCGGTGATCGACAGAGAGGGTGACGGACATGACCGTGGCGACGGCGAGTTCCCCGTCCTTGCCGACGATGGGTTTCTTGACCCCTGCGCCGACGGCCAAAATCGCGCCATGGGGTGGGTTAATGACCGCATCGAAGTTGTCGATCCCGAACATGCCGAGGTTCGAGATGGCGAAGCTGCCGCCCTGATATTCATGCGGCGCAAGCTTGCGGTCGCGTGCACGGGTGGCGAGGTCTTTCATCTCTGCCGAGAGGGTCGAGAGCGATTTCATCTCGGCGTCTTTCAGCACTGGCGTGAACAGGCCGCCCTCGATGGCCACGGCGACGGCCACATCCGAGGGCTTGAGCTTGAGGATGCGGTCACCGGCCCAGACGGCATTGGCGTCAGACACGGTTTGCAGCGCCAGCGCGCAGGCTTTGATGATGAAGTCATTGACCGACAGCTTCACGTCGCGGGCTTCGAGTTGTTTGTTCAGCTCACCACGGAACTTCAGCAGCGCGTCGAGCTCGATGTCGCGGCGCAGGTAGAAATGCGGGATCGACTGTTTGGCTTCGGTCAGGCGCGCGGCGATGGTCTTGCGCATGCCGTTGAGGGAGATTTCCTCGAACGCGCGGCCTTCGTAGATTTTCATCACGGCGTCGGCGGAAGGGCCCGCAGCAGGGGCCGCCATGGCTGCGGGGGCGCTGGCGGTTTGCGTGCTTTCGGCCGGTTTGGCTTTGGCACCACCGGCGGAGGCTGCCTCCACATCTGCTTTGATGATGCGACCATGCGGGCCAGAGCCGGAGAGTTCGGTCAGGTCCACGCCTTTGTCTGCCGCGATGCGACGGGCCAGCGGTGTTACAAACAGCCGTTTTCCGTCACTGCCCTTGGGCGCGGCGGGGGCGGATTTGCCTGTGTCGTTGGCGTCGCTTTCGCCGCGGCCGTAGCCTTTTTCAGGGGCCGCGTCCTGGTCGGGGGCATCTTCCTTGGCGCTGTCCTTGGCGGCCGGGGCAGGGGCGCTGTCAATGTCTGACGCCTCTTCGCCCTCTTCCAGCAGCACGGCGATGGGGGTGTTCACCTTGACGCCTTCGCTGCCGTCACCGATCAGGATCTTGCCGATGGTGCCTTCGTCGACGGCTTCGAATTCCATCGTCGCCTTGTCGGTTTCAATCTCGCACAGGATATCACCGGAGGAGACGCTATCCCCTTCGGAAACAAGCCATTTCGCCAGCGTGCCTTCTTCCATCGTGGGGCTGAGGGCGGGCATGAGGATTTCTATGGGCATGTGGACCGCTCCTTACTTGTAGGTGACTTTTTTGACCGCCGCGATGACCTCGTCCGTGGTGACAAGCGCCAGTTTTTCGAGGTTTGCGGCATAGGGCATGGGCACATCTTTGCCGGTGCAGTTGATCACCGGCGCGTCCAGATAGTCAAAGGCTTCCTGCATGATCACGCTTGAGATGTAGTTCCCGACGGAGCCTTGCGGCCAGCCCTCTTCGACGGTGACGAGGCGGTTGGTCTTCATCACCGACTTGATGATGCTGGCGGTGTCCATCGGACGCAGGGTGCGCAGGTCGATGACTTCGGCGTCGATGCCTTCTTCGGCCAGCTTTTCAGCGGCTTCCAGCGCATAGGTCATGCCGATGCCAAAGCTGACAATCGTGACATCCGTGCCCTCGCGCCAGATGCGGGCCTTGCCGAAGGGGACGGTATAATCCTCGACATCGGGCACATCGAAGGATTTGCCGTACATGATTTCATTTTCAAGGAAAACGACGGGGTTGGGGTCGCGGATCGCGGTTTTCATCAAACCTTTGGCATCGGAGGCAGAATAGGGCATGACCACCTTGAGGCCGGGGATCTGCATGTACCACGCGGCGTAATCCTGGCTGTGCTGCGCGCCGACGCGGGCAGCGGCCCCGTTTGGTCCGCGGAAGACCATCGGTGCGCCCATCTGCCCACCGGACATATAGAGCGTTTTCGCGGCGGAGTTCAGGATGTGGTCGATCGCCTGCATGGCAAAGTTCCAGGTCATGAATTCGACGATGGGGCGCAGCCCGCCAAAGGCGGCACCCACACCGATACCGGCAAACCCGTGTTCGGTAATCGGCGTGTCGATGATCCGCTTGGCCCCGAATTCGTCCAGCAAGCCTTGGGAAATTTTATAGGCACCTTCGTATTCGGCGACTTCCTCGCCCATCAGGAACACATCTTCGTCGCGGCGCATTTCTTCGGCCATGGCGTCGCGCAGGGCCTCGCGTACAGTCTGCTGTTTCAGCTTGGTACCTTCGGGCCAGTCGGGGGTGGTGTCCGTTTCCGGTGCTTTCGGGGCCTCGGCGTCGGGCTTGGCGGCGGCGGGCGCCTTGTCGGATTTGGCGTGGTCGCTATCGTCGGCCTTGGCCTGTGTCGCCGGTGCGGCGCTGGAGGCGCTGTCGATGTCAGAGGCGTCTTCGCCTTCTTCCAGCAGCACGGCAATGGGGGTGTTGACCTTGACGCCTTCGGTGCCGGCGTCGATCAGGATCTTGCCGATGGTACCTTCGTCGACGGCTTCGAATTCCATCGTGGCCTTGTCGGTTTCGATCTCGGCCATGATGTCACCCGAGGATACGGTGTCGCCCTCTTTGACCAGCCATTTGGCAAGCGTGCCTTCTTCCATTGTGGGGCTCAGTGCGGGCATGAGAATTTCGATTGCCATGGTTCAAGCCTCCTGTGGGACTTCGGTTGCGTAGATATCTGTCCAAAGCTCTTCCGCCGCGGGTTCGGGGCTTTCTTTGGCAAACTCCGCGCTTGCGTTAACGATTTCCTTAATCTCTTTGTCGATCGCTTTCAGATCGTCCTCGCTGGCGTGTTTATGTTCCAGCAGAATGTTGCGCACCTGTTCGATGGGGTCGCGTTCGTCGCGCATTTTCTGCACTTCTTCGCGGGTCCGGTATTTGGCCGGGTCCGACATCGAATGCCCGCGGTAGCGGTATGTCTTGATTTCCAGAATATAGGGGCCGTCGCCCGAGCGGCAGTGTTTCACCGCGCGTTCGCCCGCGTCCTTGACCGCCAGCACATCCATGCCATCCACCGCTTCGCCGGGGATGCCGAAAGCCTTGCCGCGTTCCCAGATTTCAGCGCTGGAGGTAGAGCGCTGCTGCGAGGTGCCCATGGCGTATTGGTTGTTCTCGATGATGAAAATCACCGGCAGTTTCCACAGGGCGGCCATGTTGAACGTCTCGTAGACCTGACCCTGGTTCGCGGCACCGTCCCCGAAATAGGTAAAGGTAACGTTGTCGTTGCCCTTATACTTGTCCGCAAAGGCGATGCCCGCGCCAAGGGGCACGTTCGCGCCCACGATACCGTGGCCGCCGTAGAATTTCTTTTCCTTAGAGAACATATGCATGGACCCGCCCTTGCCGCGGGAATAGCCGCCTTCGCGGCCGGTGAGTTCGGCCATCACCCCGTCGGGGTTCATGCCGCAGGCCAGCATATGCCCGTGGTCGCGGTAGGTGGTGATGCGGCTGTCGCCGTCCTTGGTCGTGGCTTCAAGCCCGACAACCACCGCTTCTTGTCCGATATACAGGTGGCAAAAACCACCGATCAAACCCATGCCGTAAAGCTGGCCCGCTTTTTCCTCGAACCGCCGGATCAGCAGCATATCGCGGTAATAGGCCTTGAGCTCTTCAGCGCTGGCGTTTGTCTTTTTCGTCGGTTTCTGGGCAGCCATGGGGCAATTCCTCCGTAGTTTGTCCCGCGCACGCGCAAAATAGTTTAGCGTTAAACTATCTCTTATCGGATTCGAGCAATGATGGCGAGAGGCATTTACAAGTCACGCAATACCCTGCTGGCGGGGCGTGAATTTTTTATGACGCTGCGGGGGATTATGCCGGATGATGCGCGGGTATCAGCGGATCACGATTTCGTCGGCGCGGATCATCCCCAGCACCTTGCGGGTCTGTTCGTCCAGCAGGTCGAGATCAAGATATTCGTCAGACAGACGATGGGTCAGGTTCTCCATCCGCGCCACATCGATCTGCACCTGTGCAAGCTGTACCCGCAGATCCTGCGCTTCGGCCACAATCTCGGCGCGGCGGAACAGGCCGTAGTTCCCCTGAATCGCCGCAAAGGCGAAATAGAGGCTCAGCGCGAAGGCGATCGCGAAAAACAAGAGAGTGCCAAAAGCGGGTTTGCTGCTGCGGTTCATGTATCTGCCTTTAATCGTCTCTTAGTGGACGTTCCCCCAGTATGACACAGGTGATTCGCGAAGGGAATCCCCCGTCTTCCGATTGGCAAGAAAATGTTCATATTTTTAGGGGGTTGGGCAAGGATGTCGCATATCTTTCCCGCCAGTCGCATCGCTGTGCCACGACTGGCGGGGGATAAGGTCAGGCGTCCAGGGCGGCGACGCCGGGGAGGGTCTTGCCTTCCATCCATTCAAGGAAGGCCCCGCCCGCGGTGGAGATATAGGTGAAATCCTCCGCCGCACCTGCCTGGTTCAACGCGGCCACGGTGTCGCCACCGCCCGCCACCGAGATCAGCGCGCCGTTGCGTGTCAGCGCAGCCGCTGCCTTGGCCGCGGCAACGGTTGCGGTGTCGAAGGGGGTGATCTCGAACGCGCCCATGGGGCCGTTCCAGATCAGGGTTTTCAGGCCGTCAAACGCGTCTTTGACCAGTTCAACCGTCTTTGGGCCTGCGTCCAGTACCATCTGGTCCGCAGCCAGCACGGTATCGGCCCCAAGGGCTGCGACCTCATGCGCGGCATGGGCGGCGAATTCCCGCGCGACAAGCCCATCTACGGGCAGCAAAACGCGGCAGCCGGCCTTTTCGGCCTGTGCCAGAATATCCTTGGCGGTGTCGTAAAAATCGGGCTCAGACAGGGACTTGCCCAGATCAGCGCCCTGCGCGCCCAGAAACGTATTGGCCATGCCGCCCCCGATCACCAACAGATCCAGCCGGTTCACGAGGTTTTCCAACAGCTCGATCTTGGTCGATACTTTGGCACCGCCCACCACCGCGCCCACGGGGCGTTTCGGAGTGGCCAGCGCGGCCTCAAGCGCCGAAAGTTCGGCCTGCATCAAACGACCCGCACAAGAGGGCAAGAGCCGCGCGACCCCTTCGGTCGACGCATGGGCGCGGTGCGCGGCAGAGAAGGCATCGTTGCAATAGATATCGCCCAAACCGGCCAGACGTTTGGCAAAATCGGGGTCGTTCTCGGTCTCGCCCGGATAGAAACGGATGTTCTCAAGCAGCAATACATCGGCGGCGTTGATCTCTTCGGTGCCCGCCTCGGCGGCCTCGAGCGTTTCGGCCAGCACGACTTTGCGGCCCAAGGCATCCTCCAGCGCGGGGAGGACGACACGCAGGCTCAGATCCTGCACGCGTTTGCCCTTGGGGCGGCCAAAATGCGCCAGCAACACAGGGGTGCCACCTTGTTCCAGAATGTCGCGCAGGGTGGGGATGATCCGCTGGATGCGGGTGTCGTCCGTTACCTTGCCGTTTTCAACCGGCACGTTGATATCCACGCGCACCAGAACCCGCTTGCCGCGCAGGTCCATGTCATCCAATGCTTTCCAGCCCATCTTGTCCCTCGTGTAAAACCACAATTCCCGTCGTGTTTTGCCGTTATTGCCGTCAGGGTCAATGGACCCGCTTGGCAATTGCGCTTGCACGTCCTAGGTAATTGCCAACGAAATTCTTAAAGGAGACCGGCATGGCCGAGATCAAAGACCCCGAAAACACGATCCTGATGGAACTGAAGGGCGGCACTGTCACCATCCAGCTGTTGCCTGATGTGGCCCCCAAACATGTAGAGCGTATGAAAGAACTGGCCCGCGCCGGTAAATACGACAACGTGGCCTTTCACCGCGTGATCGAAGGGTTCATGGCGCAGACAGGCGACGTGGCCAACGGCAACATGGAAGACAATTTCAACCTGCGCGCCGCGGGGACCGGTGGGTCTGACATGCCGAACCTGCCAGCCGAATTCTCCAAAGTGCCACACGCCCGTGGCAGCATCGGTGCCGCGCGTTCCGCCAACCCCGATAGCGCAAACAGCCAGTTCTTCATCAACTTCAAAGACAACGACTTCCTGAACGGTCAGTACACCGTTTACGGTCAGGTCATCTCGGGGATGGAGCATGTCGACGCGATTACCCGTGGCGAGCCGCCAGCGAACCCTGATCGCATGATCAGCGTCAAGGTTGCCGCTGATGCGTAATCTGATTGCAGCAGGCGTTGCTTCTGCCGTGATGGCAGGGGCGGCTTTCGCGGATGGTCTGGCGATCACCGTGGATGGCGAAGCGCAAGGCACCATCAAGATCGATCTGGCCGAAGACGTGGCCCCCGCGCATGTGGCTCGGCTGAAAGAGCTGGCCGAAGCAGGGGCATACGATGGCGTGGTGTTTCACCGCGTGATCGACGGTTTCATGGCGCAAACCGGTGACGTCGAATTTGGCAAGGCCGGTGGGGACACAGGCCGCGCGGGCATGGGCGGTTCCGACCTGCCTGACCTGCCTGCCGAATTCTCGGACATCCCCTTTGACCGCGGTGTCGTCGGGATGGCTCGCAGCCAAAGCCCGGATTCCGCGAACTCGCAGTTCTTTATCATGTTTGACCAGGGGCACTTCCTGAACGGGCAATACACCGTTGTGGGCAAAGTGACCGAAGGGCTGGACGTGCTGGACGCGATCAAGCGCGGGACCGGCGGCAACGGCGCTGTCACCGGCACACCCGACCGTATGGTCGAGGTCAAGGTGACCAAATAATCATCGCGTAGGGCAGGGGCGCTTGCGCCTTTGCCCCGCTTTGGTCGCGCAGCACTTCGCAGCCGACGATTTTGATATCTCAACGAAAAAGGGCGTCGCAACAGTGCGACGCCCTTTCACATTCATCACCCTTGTCCGATCAGGACGCGGGGTTCGGCTTTTGCGCAGGGGCGGATTTCGCGCCGGGGTTCAGCGGGTCGTCCTGACGCTGAACGGAGCCTTCGAAATGCGCACCGGATTCGATGGCGATGGTCTTGTGGATGATGTCGCCTTCGACGCGGGCGGTCGATGTCAGGCGGACTTTCAGACCGCGCACGCGGCCCACAATACGACCGTTGATCACAACGTCATCGGCGATCACTTCGCCTTTGATGGTCGCGGTTTCGCCGATGGTCAGCAGGTGGGCGCGAATGTCGCCTTCCACGGTGCCTTCAACCTGGATGTCGCCGGTTGTTTTCAGGTTGCCGGTGATGTGCAGATCGGAGGACAGCACGGAGGCAGGTGGTTTTGCCTTGGGCGCGCTGGCCTTGAATTCGCTTTGCTTGGGCGCGGCCGGTGCAGAGGATGACGGTGCAGCGGTGCTGGACGTGTCTGCGTCGGACTTAGGAGCGGGATCATTGATTTTGCTTTTAGAAAACATCGTTTGCAGCCTTGATAAAGATCATTGGATTTACAGCCTTGCCACCGACACGGACTTCGTAATGCAGGTGGACGCCAGTAGACCGTCCTGATGTTCCCATATCACCTATCCGCTGTCCGCGCGATACCCTTTGGCCGACTTTTACGCGCAATTTAGACATGTGTGCGTAACGTGTCTCGACCCCGAATTCATGTTGGATTTTAACCAGTCGCCCGTAGCCAGAGCTCCAGCCCGCGTGGGTCACAACCCCTTCGGCGGTGGAGTGGATGGGCGTGCCCATACCGGCGGCGAAATCTGTCCCGCTGTGCATCCGGCGGCCCCCCGTCTTGGGATCGCGGCGGTAGCCGAACGGGCTGCTGAAGCGGAAGGAGGATTTCAGAGGGTTCGCAAAGGGCGCTTTTTGCGCGGCAATGCGGTACATGTTCAGCTTGTCCATCTGGCCAAGCAGACGGTTGGCACGCAGGGTGTCGGGGGAAGGAGCCTCCCCCCGTGTGGAAAAGCTTAACGGCATCAGCGGGCCACCCTGACCGGAATAACCGCGGCGCACGGTGGCCAGCATCCGGTCGGTCGGCATGCCCGCGCTGCGGAACATTTTATCAAGCGGCGCAACAGAGACGGTCATCGCCTCTTCAAGCTGGCGGAAAATCGCGTCGTTCTGTTCGCGCATCAAGGCCAGCTTCTGGTTCAGTTCATCCGCCTGGATTAGCGCGTCTTGCGCATCAATCACCACCTGATCGCGTTCGGCGGCGGTACGCTCAAGCGCCTCTGCCAGCAGGGAAATCGGGGCGGAGGATCCGTTGGCGGCGCGTGTCGCTTTCCCTTCACCGGCGGCGGCCCCTTCCAGTTCGGCGACCTGGGTGCGCGCAGCTTCGCGGTCTTTCATCGTGTCGCGCAGGGTGCTTTGAATGACTTCGATGCCGGTCTCAAGCTCGCGGCGGCGCGTCTCGGATTGCAGCAGCTCGGACTGCATGACCGAAATCTGCTTCAGCGCGGCGTTAAACCGTTCCTGCGCGGCGACGGCCTCTTCCGCGCGCCCATTGCGCTGCGCTGAAAGATCGCTCAACCGCGCCTGATAGGTGCGTTGGTCGCGTTTTGCTTGTTCGCGAAAATTGCCCGACCCGATGCTGTCCATCAGGATCACGGCGGTGGCGACGATCGACCAGGCCACAAACAGTGACGCCCCGGTGAAAACGAAAAGCTGGGTAACGGGGCGCAGGCGGATAAAGCGTGTGTCGGTATCGGATTTCAGAAAAACGCGGCGTTCGGGAAAAAACCGTTCAAGCGCCGAATGAATTTTGATTGCAAACCTTGTCCGCACGCGTGGTATCCTTGTTCCGTCCCTGTCACAGCACGCAAGGCCCCCACCGCGCGCTGATTGTCACCCGCCGTGCTTAGCCAGTGGGGGTCCGTCGGGCAACCCTTCAGACTTTCCCACCGGCGGTTAATGAAAGTTTAACGACAAATTTGGCAATAAATCGCCGATTCAACGGTTTGGAGGGCGAATATTTTAAACACTCTCGGTCAACGGCCAGTAAAAATCCGGTGGAATCCCGGCCTCTGCCCGCTTCTCTTCGTTGAACGGGGGCTTGAGAACACCGTGGAAATAGGTGCGCACCAGATCGTGGAACGCCTCTTTCGGGTCAAGCTCGTGACGCCCGCACAAGAAGTGAAACCACTTTGACCCATAGGCCACATGCGAGACCTCTTCGGCGTAAATCACCTCAAGCGCGTCGACGGCCTGCGTGGCTTTGGCACTTTTGAACACCTGAATCATATTGGGCGTCACATCCAGCCCGCGCGCCTCAAGCACCATAGGCACAACGGCGAGACGCCCCATGAAATCATCCACCGTATCCTCGGCTGCGCGCCACATACCGGCATGGGCGGGCAAGGCCCCGTAGTGGCTGCCCAAAGCTTCAAGGCAATCGCACATCAGATTGAAATGTTTGGATTCATCGTCGGCGGCGCTGACCCAATCATCGTAAAATCCCATGGGCATTTTGATATCGGTAAAGCGCGCGATAATGTCCCAGTGCAGATCAACCGCGTTCAATTCGATATGGGCCACGGCGTGCAGCAAGGCGATGCGCCCTTCAGGCGATCCGGGCTTGCGGTGGGGCACATCGCGGGGCGACAAGAGTTCTGGCTTGTCGGGGCGGGCCGGGCGCAACGGCGGGTTGGACGTGCCGATTTCCGGTGCCTCGCCTGCGGCGCGGGCAGCCCGCCACTCGGCCGCGTACTTGTGAGAAAGCGCGGTTTTCTCACGGCCATCCGCAGTGCGCAGCACGTTTTCCGCCATTTGGGCCAGCGCGATCATAGGGCGCGCACCGCGTCCAGTACCTCTTCCACGTGACCGGCGACTTTCACCTTGCGCCAGATGCGGGCGATATTGCCGCTCGCATCGATCAGATAGGTGGCGCGTTCGATCCCCATGGACTTTTTGCCGTACATATTCTTTTCGACCCAGACGCCATAGGCTTCGGTCACGGCCCCATCGATATCAGCCAGCAGGGGGACCGTCAGGGCATGTTTGGCCGCAAAACGGTCGTGTTTTGCCATCGTGTCACGGGATACGCCAAAAACCACGGCACCGGCGTCGGCAAATGCTTCAAGATGTTCGGAGAAGCCTACGGCCTCCTTGGTGCAGCCCGGCGTGTCGTCACGGGGGTAGAAATACAAAACCACAGCCTTGCCCCGCAGATCGGAGAGCGAAATTTCGCCACCCCCCGTCACAGGAAGCGTAAAGTCTGGTGCAGGTTGGGAAATCTCTGGCATGGGTCACTTTCTTATGTATTGGAAGCCGTTGTCTGCACTGTCATACTAGTCGGGCTTGGCGAAACTTAAACCCCAAGCCGCCCTAAAAACCGGACGCCCATGCCCAACACCAGCGCAGCCCCCCGTACCCCCAAGCGGAGACGACTTTGGCAAGCCACCAAATGGTCGCTGCTGGTTATTTCGCTGATTGTTGCCACCATCGCAGGGGCTGCCATCTATATGATCCGCAGCCCCATTGTCGTGCCGGAATGGCTTGAGACGCGCATCGAAGAGCGGTTTGCCAAAGATATGCCGCTTGCGCGGATCGGCTTTGGAGAGATGGTGCTGATCGTGGACGAAGGGTGGCGGCCGCGCGTTCGGCTGCGCGACGTGAATATCACCAACCCCCAAGGGGTTAGCTTTGCCGCCTTCCGTGAAGTGCGGGCCAGTTTTTCCATTCAGGGCCTGCTGGCGGGCGATGTGCAGCCGCGCGATATTGCGATGTCCGGGGTTGTGGCCAACCTGCGGCGCGACAAGGATGGCCGCGTCGCGCTGAGCGCGGCGAGCGGGACTGCCCCGGCAGAGCGGCGGGCGGCCACGATGCCGCAGTTGATCGGCCAGCTTGATACGGTGTTCGAGACGAAGGCGCTGTCGCGGCTGCGGTCGATAGAGCTGCGCGCCCTGACCTTGCGCTACACCGATCTGCAGTCCGGCAGGATGTGGACGGTGGATGGCGGGCGGCTGTTGCTGGACCGTGAAGGCGATAACCTGCGGATGACGGCCGAGCTCGCCGTTTTGGGTGGCGGGGCGGATGCGGCCACGCTTTCTGCCAACTACAGCAGCAAAATCGGCGATACCGCGTCGCAGTTCGGCGTGAATTTCGATGGCGTGAGCGCGGGTGACATCGCGGTGCAGAACCCGGCTTTCGCTTGGTTGAAAGTGCTGCGCGCGTCTATCTCCGGTTCGGTGCGCAGCAGCCTTGACGAGGACGGCACCTTCGAGCCGCTGAACGCGACTCTGCAAATCGGGGCCGGGGTGGTTCAGCCTAATGAACGTGCTACGCCGATCCCCTTTGACGGGGCCCGCAGCTATTTCAGCTATGACCCAGATCAGCGTCTGCTGCGTTTTGACGAGCTTTCGGTCGAAAGCAAATGGGTGTCGGGCCGGATCGAGGGGGCCGCAAGTCTGGGTATTGATGACAGCGGTAAACTGGGCGAGCTGGTCGCACAGGTCCGTCTGCGCGACCTGGTGGCTGACCCTGCCGATATTTATGACACCCCTGTGTCGATTGAGGGTGCCGACCTGGATGCCAAAATCACTTTCAACCCGTTTCACATGTCCGTCGGCCGTATGGATATCGTCGACGGGGGGACGACGTTGAACCTGTCGGGGGATTTGCGGGCGGGGCCGCAGGGGTGGCAAGTTGCGCTGGATGCGGGGTTGAACGCGTTGAAACCAGCGCGCCTGCTTGAGCTTTGGCCAGAAAACGTCAAACCAAAGACCCGCAAGTGGGTGGACGAAAATATCTACGCCGGCGCGTTGAGCGACGTTGACCTTGCCTTTCGCTTGAAGCCAGGCGAGGCACCGCAAGCATACCTCGACTTTGATTTTCAGGGTGCCGAGGTTCGATTTTTGCGCACCATGCCGAATATCACCGACGGCAGCGGTCATGCGAGCCTTTCGCGCAATCGCTTTGTTGTCAGCGTGGATACCGGGGTGATCACACCGCCCAACGAGACGCCTGTGTCGGTGAACGGCTCTTCGTTCATCATGCCGGATGTCACGGTCAAGGACGGCCCTCCCGGCATCGTTCGGTTGCGCGCCGATGCGGACATCACATCGGTCCTGGCGCTGTTGAACCGGCCCCCGTTGCAGGCGATGGACAAGGCGAACCTGCCGGTTGACGTCGTCGATGCACGGGCCCAGTTGGCGGGCACTTTGTCCTTTCCGATGAAAAAAGGCTCTGACCCGAAGCTGACGATCTTCGACATCAACGGAACGCTGGCGGAATTCCAAAGCGACCGTCTGGTCAAAGATCGCGCGCTGCGTGCCGACCAGCTGACATTGAACGCGTCCAATAGCGGCCTGACGATCAAGGGCGAGGGCGAGCTGGACGGCGTTCCCTTTGACGGCGAATGGTCCCAACCCTTCGGCAAGCCGGGTGCTGCGAGCAGTGTCAGGGCGGATATTGCGCTGAACGCCAAAACGCTCGAGACTTTCAAGATCGCGTTGCCCCCTGATACGATCGCAGGTGAAGGGCGGGCGTGGTTCGCGATGGATCTGGTCAAAGGTCAACCCCCTGATTTTTCCGTCACATCGGATCTGCGGGGTTTGCGCATCACCGTTCCACAGATCGGCTGGACCAAAGCGCGATCCCAGACGGGCACGTTGGAAATATCGGGGCGGCTTGGGCCGGTTCCAGACGTCGATACCTTGAAAATCAGCGCCGCGGGGTTGTCGGCGCACGGAGATGTCACATTGCACCCAAGTGGTGCGTTGGACAGATTGCAATTTCACCGATTGCAGGTCGGGAACTGGCTGGATGTGCCTGTGGATCTGATCGGGCAGGGGGCAGGTCGCCCGGTGCAGCTGGTGGTTAAAGGCGGGCGTCTTGATTTGCGCACGGCGGAGCTCGGAAAAAGCAAGCCCAGCGGGGTCGCGAGCCCGCCGATGTTGTTGTCGCTGGATCGATTGCAAGTCACGGATAAAATTGCCCTGACAGGAATGCAGGGCGAATTTAACGTCGCGCGTGGCCTTGATGGACGGTTCACGGCAGCCTTGAACGGGGGCGCGCCGGTTTCTGGTCGCGTCGTACCCAAGGATGGCCGTAGCGCGGTGCAATTGACGGCAACCGATGCTGGTGGCGTTTTGAGGTCTGCCAACATTGCACAACAAGTCCACGGCGGCGCGCTTTCGTTGACCCTGGTACCCGCCGGATCGGGCGGTGCTTTCGACGGTCATGCAGAGATTAAAGACGTTCGTATCAAGGACGCCCCGACGATTGCAGCGCTGGTGAACGCAGTTTCCGTGGTCGGGCTGATCAACGAGTTGAACGGGGACGGGATATATTTTGACACGGTCGAAGCTGATTTTCGCCTGTCTTCCAATCGCGTCAACCTGACCCAAGCCAGCGCGACGGGGGCGTCGCTTGGGATTTCTATGGATGGGGTTTTTGCCACTGACACCGGCCAGATGGCGCTGCAGGGTGTGATCTCTCCTGTATATATGTTGAACGGAATAGCCAGTTTTCTGACCCGCAAGGGCGAGGGGCTTTTGGGTTTCAACTACTCTATCGGCGGGACGGTGCAGAGCCCGTCTGTCTCGGTGAACCCGCTGTCGGGGTTTGTGCCCGGTGCGATGCGGGATATTTTTCGCAGCGCCCCACGCACGACGCCCGCTCAGGATGGGGGGGCTGCCACCCCCGCGCCGCAAAAACCTGTTGCTCAACGCTTTGAGGGGCGCTAACGGGCGCGTATGAAACTCAGTGACTTCGATTTTGAACTGCCCGAGCGTTTGATCGCGACGCGCCCTGCGGTCCCCCGTACGTCGGCTAAGATGCTCGTTGCGCAGGGGGATCATATGACTGACACGACTGTCGCCAATATGAGCGATTGGTTGCGTCCCGGGGATCGGCTGGTGCTGAATGACACAAGGGTCATTCCGGCGCGGTTGTCGGGGCTTCGCCACCGGAACAGCGTACAGGGGCCGGTACAGGCGCGTATCGAAGTAACCTTGCTGGAGCCACGGGGCGATGCGGATTGGACTGCACTGATCAAGCCGTTGAAAAAGCTCAAGATTGACGAGACTGTCGTCTTCAGCGCCGATCTTTCTGCCCGTTTGGTTGGCGTCGAGGATGGCCAGGGTCGACTGCGGTTCAACTGCAGCGGCGACGATTTTGACGCCGCGCTGAATGATGCCGGTGCGATGCCATTGCCGCCCTATATTGCGGGCAAGCGTCCGGCAGACGCGCAGGACATGACGGATTACCAAACCGTTTTTGCCAAGAATGCGGGCGCAGTGGCCGCGCCTACGGCGTCGCTCCACTTTGATCAGTTGCTGCTGGATCAGCTCGCCGAGATGGGGGTGCGCTTTAGCCACGTCACCTTGCATGTGGGCGCGGGGACGTTTCTGCCCGTGAAGGTCGATGACATTGCTGACCATAAAATGCACAGCGAGTGGGGGCAGGTGAGCGCGCAGGCTGCTGCCGAAATCTCCGCCACCAAGGCTGCTGGCGGGCGGGTCATACCCGTTGGGACCACTGCCTTGCGGCTGGTCGAGACCGCTGCGCGGTCCGGGAATATCCAACCCTGGGAAGGGGATACCGATATTTTCATTACCCCTGGTTTTGAATTCAATGTCGCAGACGCGTTGATGACGAATTTCCATCTTCCGAAGTCGACCCTTATGATGCTGGTTTCGGCATTGATGGGGCAGAAAACTATACAAAAGATTTACAATCACGCGATTGAATCGAATTATCGGTTTTTCTCCTATGGCGATGCGTCGCTGCTCTTTCCAAAGACGCAAATAAACGTCTGAATGTCGTTCGGGGGGGTGACACCTCTAGGGATCGCCGTCAGGGAGGGGGCTGATCGCGTTAAAGGATTCGTAAGATGTTTCAGGTACTGAGCAGCGCATGGGCGCTTTTGTTGGGCATGTGTTTGCTGATGGTGGGCAACGGCATGCAAGGTACGCTCTTGGGGATTCGCGGCGGGATCGAGGCATTTTCGACCTTCGAAATGTCGATCGTGATGTCGGCATATTTCGTGGGCTTTTTGGGCGGCTCGCGTATGGCACCGGGTATGATCCGGCGCGTCGGTCACGTGCGGGTCTTTGCGGCGCTGGCGTCGATGATCTCGGCTGTCATGATTCTGTATCCGACCTTCCCGAACGTCGCTGTCTGGTCGGTGGGCCGCGTGTTGATCGGCTTTTGTTTTTCTGCGGTTTACGTGACGGCGGAAAGCTGGCTCAACAACGCTGCGACGAACGAAAACCGGGGGCAGGCGCTGTCATTGTATATGATCGTGCAAACCTTTGGCATCGTTATTGCGCAAGCGCTTTTGCTCACCGCGGACCCTTCAGGCTTTGTCCTGTTCGTTATTCCGTCGGTGCTGGTCAGCGTGGCGGTGACGCCAATTTTGCTGTCCATCAGCCCGACGCCCGCGTTTGACACCACCAAACCGATGAGCTTGCGCGAACTGGCCGGCTTCTCGCCCTTGGGGTGTGTGGGTATGTTCCTGTTGGGCGGGGTCTTTTCGGCGCAGTTCGGGATGGCCTCGGTTTACGGTGCCGAAGCCGGGCTGACCGTGGCGCAAATTTCGATCTTCGTTGCGACGTTTTTTGTGGGTTCGGTGGTTTTGCAATATCCAATCGGCTGGGTTTCGGACCGGATGGACCGTCGTCTTTTGATCGTTATCACGTCCATCATTGGGGGTATCGGGTCTGTCATCGGTATGCTGCTGGGGCATAACTTTAGCGTGTTGTTGCTGACCGCATTTGTCGTAGGTGGCATGTCTAACCCATTGTATTCGCTTCTTATTGCGCACACGAACGACTTCCTCGAGCCCGAGGATATGGCCGCGGCCTCCGGCGGCATGATCTTTATTAACGGGTTGGGCGCTATTCTGGGTCCGGTGATCACCGGCTGGATGATGGGCACCGCGCTTGGGCCGGGCGGGTTCTACCTGTTCACGGCGGTTCTGTTCTTTGCTTTGGCGGTCTATGCGTCCTACCGCGCGACGGTACGTCCGGCCATTCCTGCGGATGAAACGGGTAACTACATCCCGATTTACCCCGCTGCGACGACCGTCGCGGTCGAATTGGCGCAGGAATACGCGATCGAGAGCGAACAAACCGCGGAAGCGGAGCCGACCTAGACGTTTTGCTAATTCGTTACATCTTGTGTCTAATGAAATTAGAAAAGTTTGATCTTTTCTGTGGTCAAAGGAGGCAAGGCTATGAAAACGCCTGAGGACGTACGTCGGTTCTGGCTGGAGGAAACTGGGCCTGCGGGATGGTATGCGGTGGATGATGACCTCGATTCCGCGATCCGGTCACAGTTTCTGGACACCTGGTCGCTCATCGGGACCCATCGGTTGGACCATTGGCTGACCGATGCGAAAGGCACTTTGGCCTATCTCATTCTAGCGGATCAGTTTCCGCGCAATATGTTTCGCGGGCAGGGGAAGGCGTTTTCGACCGATCTGCGGGCCTTGCGGGCGGCTCAAACCGCTGTGCGCACCGAATGGGATAGGCTCATTGCGCCGCCTGAACGGCAATTTTTTTACCTTCCGTTCATGCATTCAGAAAGTCTGACCGATCAGGATCACTGCGTTCGGCTGGTCTGTGACCGTATGCCCGAGGCCGAGGAGACGCTGCGGCATGCGCGCGCGCATCGAAAGGTGATCCGGCAATTCGGCAGATTTCCGTATCGCAACAACGCCTTGGGTCGGCGAAGCACCGCCGCTGAAACCGAATATCTTGACGACGGGGGGTATGCCTATACGCTGCGGACACTCACGTAAGTGCGGGTCAGGCAGTTTGATCCTAGATCGGAATTCTCCGAGTTGCTGACGCTCGCGAGATAGTTTACCACTAAACTAAATTACAATACGTGCTGCGAGGTTGCATAATGGCTGCGAAATCCTTTGATCTGATCGTGATTGGTGCGGGGCCGGGGGGCTATGTTGCGGCCATCCGGGGCGCGCAACTGGGGCTTTCGGTCGCCATTGTAGAGCGTGAGCATCTAGGCGGCATTTGTCTTAACTGGGGCTGTATCCCGACGAAAGCGCTTTTGCGGTCGTCGGAAGTATTCCACCTGATGCAGCGCGCAAGCGAGTTTGGCCTGAAGGCAGACAATATCGGCTATGATCTGGAGGCAGTTGTCAAACGGTCGCGCAAAGTTGCGGGGCAGCTGTCCGGCGGTATCGGGCATTTGATGAAAAAGAACAAAGTCTCGGTCTTCATGGGCGCGGCGACATTAGCAGGCAAAGGTAAAGTGTCGGTTAAGTCGAAAGACGGGGAAGAGACGCTGACCGCCAAGAATATCGTACTGGCGACCGGTGCGCGGGCACGCAACCTGCCTGGGCTGGAAGCAGACGGAAAACGCGTGTGGATGTACAAGGATGCCTTGCAGCCGCCCCATATGCCGAAAAAGCTGCTGGTGATCGGGTCTGGCGCGATCGGTATCGAATTCGCAAGCTTTTACAATACCTTGGGCGCAGACACGACTGTTGTCGAGGTGATGGATCGAATCCTTCCCGTCGAGGATGAAGAGATCAGCAAATTCGCGAAAAAGCAGTTCGAAAAACAGGGCATGAAGATCATGCAGAAGGCCGTTGTCAAACAACTGGACCGCGCTGATGACAAGGTGACTGCGCATATCGAAACGGGCGGCAAGGTGACCAAGCATGAGTTTGACACGGTGATCTCCGCCGTGGGTATCGTTGGCAATGTCGAGGATCTTGGGCTGGAGGATCTAGGCGTGAAAATTGATCGGACCCATGTCGTGACCGATGAATATTGCCGGACCGGCGTCGAGGGGCTGTATGCCATCGGTGACATCGCCGGTGCCCCTTGGTTGGCGCATAAAGCCTCGCACGAAGGGGTGATGGTCGCCGAACTGATCGCGGGTCAACACGCGCACCCGGTCAAACCGGAATCCATCGCCGGCTGCACCTATTGTCACCCGCAGGTCGCGTCCGTCGGGTATACCGAAGCCAAGGCGAAAGAGCTTGGCTTTGACGTTAAGGTGGGTCGCTTCCCCTTCATCGGGAATGGCAAGGCGATTGCCCTTGGCGAGCCCGAGGGGATGATCAAAACCGTCTTTGACGCTAAAACAGGCGAATTGCTTGGCGCGCATATGGTGGGTGCCGAGGTGACCGAGCTGATCCAGGGCTATGTCGTGGGGCGTCAGCTTGAGACCACCGAAGAAGACCTGATGAACACCGTCTTCCCGCACCCGACCTTGTCAGAAATGATGCATGAATCCGTGCTGGATGCTTACGGACGCGTTATCCATATGTAGCCTTTGCCCGCGCATAGCGGGGTCCTGATCTTTGCAACGCCCGGTGACATATTCAATGTTGCCGGGCGTTTGCCGTCGTAATGGTAGCCCAAAATGCGTCGCGACAATGGCGTTCCCCTTGTGTTCTTATTTTTTCGTTGGAGAATCCGTAGCACGCACCTATGTACTAAGCGTTAACGGGGGTCCGATATGGCTGAGCTAAAGAACATCGAAGTGCGCGGCGCGCGCGAACACAATCTAAAGAACATCGACGTGGACATTCCGCGCGATAAGCTGGTTGTGATTACCGGGCTTTCCGGGTCGGGTAAATCGAGCCTCGCGTTCGACACGATCTATGCCGAAGGGCAGCGACGCTATGTGGAATCGCTCAGCGCCTATGCGCGGCAATTCCTTGATATGATGCAGAAACCCGATGTGGATCACATCAGCGGCCTGTCGCCAGCGATTTCGATTGAACAGAAGACCACGTCGAAAAACCCCCGCTCTACCGTGGGGACGGTTACCGAGATTTATGACTATATGCGCCTGCTTTTTGCGCGCGTCGGCACGCCCTATTCCCCCGCGACTGGCAAGCCGATCGAGGCGCAGCAGGTGCAGGATATGGTTGATCGCGTGATGACCATGCCCGAAGGCACACGCGCCTACCTGTTGGCCCCGATCATTCGGGACCGGAAGGGCGAGTACCGCAAAGAGTTCCTTGAGCTGCGTAAGCAGGGCTTTCAGCGGGTAAAAGTGAACGGCGACTTCTACGAATTGGACGAGCCGCCCACGCTGGACAAGAAGTTCCGCCATGACATCGACGTGGTTGTCGACCGTATCGTGGTCCGCGAGGGGCTAGAGACGCGCTTGGCGGATTCCCTGCGCACAGCGCTTGATCTGGCCGATGGGATCGCCGTGCTGGAAACCGCCCCGACCGAGGGCGAGCCCGAGCGCCATACCTTCAGCGAAAAATTCGCCTGTCCTGTCAGCGGCTTCACGATCCCCGAGATCGAGCCGCGTCTGTTTTCATTCAACGCTCCTTTCGGTGCCTGTCCGTCCTGTGATGGTCTGGGCAAAGAGTTGTTTTTTGATGAACGCCTTGTGGTGCCCGATCAGAACCTCAAGGTCTATGACGGTGCGCTGGCCCCGTGGCGCAAGGGTAAGTCCCCGTATTTCAAGCAAACGATTGAAGCCATCGCAAAACACTATCAATTTAGTGAAAATACGCGATGGAAAGACCTGCCCGAGAAGGTGCAGCAGGTGTTCCTGTATGGCTCCGGCAAGGAAGAGATCAAGTTCCGCTATGACGAAGGCGGCCGTGTGTACGAGGTCAGCCGCGTGTTCGAAGGGGTGATCCCCAATATGGAGCGCCGCTACCGCGAGACGGATAGCAACTGGATCCGCGAAGAATTCGAACGTTACCAGAACAACCGCCCCTGTGGCACTTGCAACGGCTACCGCCTGCGGCCCGAAGCGCTTGCTGTCAAGATCGGCCCGTCGGATGGCGATAGCGATACGCTGCTGCATGCCGGACAAGTCGTTGAAATGTCGATCCGCGAAGCTTTTGACTGGTGCACCAAAGTGCCCGATTATCTGACCGTTCAGAAGAACGAAATTGCGCGCGCGATCCTCAAGGAAATTCGCGAACGTCTGGGATTCCTCAACAATGTCGGGTTGGAATATCTGACGCTGGCCCGCTCTAGCGGGACGCTCAGCGGGGGGGAAAGCCAACGTATTCGGCTTGCGTCGCAGATCGGGTCAGGGCTGACAGGGGTGCTTTACGTGCTTGACGAACCATCGATCGGGTTGCACCAGCGCGACAATGACCGCTTGCTCCAGACGCTGAAAAACCTGCGGGATCAGGGCAATACGGTGATCGTCGTTGAACACGACGAAGAGGCGATCCGCGAGGCGGATTATGTGTTTGATATCGGGCCGGGGGCCGGTGTGCACGGCGGGCAGGTGGTCAGCCACGGGACATCGCAAGAGGTCGCCAATGATCCGAATTCGCTGACAGGCCAATACCTTACCGGCAAACGCGAGATCGCGGTGCCCGCCAAACGGCGCAAGGGCAACAAAAAGAAAATCCGCGTGGTCAAGGCGACGGGGAACAACCTCCAGAATGTCACGGTCGACTATCCTTTGGGCAAATTCGTCTGCGTGACGGGTGTGTCAGGCGGTGGCAAATCGACCCTGACGATCGAGACCTTGTTCAAGACCGCGTCGATGAACCTGAACGGGGCGCGCCAGACGCCTGCGCCGTGCGAGACCATCAAGGGGTTGGAGCATCTGGACAAGGTGATCGACATTGACCAGCGCGCCATCGGGCGCACGCCGCGGTCGAACCCGGCGACCTATACCGGTGCCTTCACCCCGATCCGCGACTGGTTCGCCGGTCTGCCCGAAGCCAAGGCGCGCGGGTACAAGCCCGGACGTTTCAGCTTTAACGTCAAGGGCGGACGCTGCGAGGCCTGTCAGGGCGACGGTGTGATCAAGATCGAGATGCACTTCCTGCCGGATGTCTATGTCGAATGTGAAACCTGCAAAGGCCAGCGCTATAACCGCGAAACGCTTGAGGTGAAGTTCAAGGGCAAGTCCATCGCTGACGTGCTGGATATGACTGTCGAGGACGCGCAGAGCTTCTTCCAGGCGGTCCCCAGCATCCGGGAAAAAATGGATGCGCTGATGCGTGTGGGCCTGGGCTACATCAAGGTGGGTCAGCAGGCGACAACGCTTTCTGGCGGGGAGGCGCAGCGCGTCAAACTGTCGAAAGAGCTCAGCAAACGCTCTACGGGGCGGACGCTGTATATCCTGGATGAACCGACCACGGGTCTGCACTTTGAAGACGTGCGCAAACTGCTAGAGGTGCTGCACGAACTGGTGGATCAGGGCAATACTGTGGTCGTCATTGAACACAACCTCGATGTCATCAAGACCGCGGACCATATCATCGACATTGGACCAGAAGGCGGCGATGGCGGCGGGCAGGTGGTCGCGACCGGCACGCCTGAACAGGTTGCCGAGGTCGAGGGAAGCTATACCGGCCATTATCTCAAGCCGATGCTCGCCCCGCGTAAGGTTGCTGCCAAATAGCATTGCCAACACTGCGGTAGACATAAAAATGCCCCGTCCTACTTAGGCGGGGCATTTTTCATGAAATCTTAGGGTTTCGCGGCGCAGTTTAGTTTAGAAGGCGCGATGCCAGACCGATCAGCGCCAGAACATCATTGGTTTGCGGGTCCACGGCATAGACATAGCCGTCGTCCTGAACATAGCGGTTATAGCGGGTCAGCCCATGCCGGTGGGGCTGTTCGATCACGACGTAGCGGGTCAGCTTGTCGCCTTTGGCGTGGCGGTGCTTGTCATGCCCTTTGGCAAGATGACGCCCGTTGTCGCTGTGCTGCTTCTCGTGTTTCTTGATCGCCTTTTTGTATTCTTTAACAGCTTTTTTGTGCTGCTTTTGATGCTTTTTGTCATCGTGCTTATCATGCTTGGCCAAGATCACCTGTGGTGCCGCGACATCGTAATGCCCCGACGCGCCATAGGAGGCAGAGGCCGCCTGTACGGCTGGGCTGAAGGCCAGCACGGCGAAGGCGCTTGCGGCGAGGGTAAGGGTTTTCATGCTCGTTCTCCGTTACAGTGTCGATACAGTAACAAACGAACGGCGCGCGGGTTTCCGTCGCTGGGACGAGACGGCGGGAACCCGCTTGCTTTTCCCTGTCAGCCGTTGCGGCCGCGGGTTTCGAAACGGGGCAGCATGGCAGAGAAATCCTTGCCGTTTCCGTCTTCGTTCTCGACGAATTGCGTATAGAGCGCGCGGGCCAGCTCTCCCATCGGGGTGTCTGCATCTGCCATCTCTGCTGCCTGCTGCGACAGCCCAAGATCCTTGAGCATCAGCTCCGCCGCGAAGCCCGGTGTGTAGCCATTGTCTGCGGGCGAGGTGGGGCCAACACCGGGGGCAGGGCAATAGGCGTTCATCGACCAGCTGTAGCCCGATGAGGTGCTGACCACGTCGAACATCTTCTGCCGGTCCAGCCCCAGTTTATCGGCCAGCGCAAATGCCTCGCAGGTGGCGATCATGGTGACGCCGAGGATCATGTTGTTGCAAATCTTCGCCGCTTGCCCCGCACCGGCATCGCCGCAATGCACCGCCTTTTGCCCCATGATGTCGAACAGGGGCTTGGCCTTGGCAAAGGCTTGCGTCGACCCGCCGGCCATAAAGGTCAGCGTGCCGCCAGATGCCCCGCCGATACCGCCAGACACGGGGGCGTCAACGGCCATTATGCCTGCATCTTCAGCAGCTTGCGCGGTGTTCTTCGCGCTTTCCACATCTACGGTGGAACAGTCGATGAACAGCGTGCCCTGCGCCATATGTGGGATCGCCTGCGCCGCCACTTGCCGCAGGATCGACCCGTTGGGCAGCATTGTGATCACCGCGTCCATGCCCGCCACGGCGGCTTCAAGGCTGTCTGCAACGCGCACGCCCTCTGCCGTGGTGCCCGCCACGTCAAAGCCCGCCACGTCGTGGCCTGCTTTGGCCAGGTTGGTCGCCATAGGCGCGCCCATGTTGCCCAGTCCGATAAATCCGATCTTCATGCTCATGTGGTTCTCTCCAGTGTCAGGGCGTCCTCGGCCAGCGGGCGCAGCATCTTCGCTGTCGCGGCAAGGGGGACGTTCATATCGGCATATTGCCAGTTGGGGCTGCGGTCCTTGTCGATGATCGCCGCGCGGATCCCTTCAAGGAAGTCGCCATGCTCCATCGCGCGGAAGGTAAAGCGGTATTCCATATCCAACGCCTTCTCGATGCTCAGCGAGGGGCCGCGCAGACGGTGGATGATCTCGACCGTGCAGGCCATCGCCAACGGGCTGCTGCGCTGCATCTTCTTGAGCGTGTCTGCGGCAAATTCGCTGTCGGAGGCGCGCAGGGCGTTGAGGATATCCGCCAGCGTTTCGCCGCCAAAGAAGCTGTCGATCTCGGCCGCCTGCGCCTCGAGCGCTGACGCGGGCGGCGTGGTGCTTGCGGTTTCCAGAATGGCCACATCGCCTGAATTCTCAAGCGCGGCGATTACGTCGGGCCAGTTTAGCTCTGCGATGTAAGTGTCTGCGAAGCCGGCATAAATCGCATCTTCACCCTTCATCCGTGACGCGGTTGTGCCCAGATATTCGCCCACCCGACCGGGGGCCAGCGCCAGCATCAGGCTGCCGCCGACATCGGGCACCAGACCGATGCCACATTCCGGCATCGCGATCTGGCTGCTTTCCCCCACCACGCGGTGCGAGCCGTGACAGCCGATGCCAACACCGCCGCCCATGGTGAACCCCTGCAAGAAGGAGACGACGGGCTTGGTATAGGCGAAGATCTTGGCGTTCAGCCGGTATTCATCCGCCCAGAACTTGCGCCCGTAGGCGTAGTTGCCCTTGGTGCCTGTGGCGTAAAGTTCGGCGATGTCACCGCCCGAGCAAAAGGCACGATCCCCTTCGGCGTCAATGATGATCAGATCGACCTTCGGGTCATGCTGCCAAGCGTCAAAGGCGTCTTCGATGGCCAGACACATGTCATAGGTCATGGCGTTCAGCGCTTGGGGGCGGGTGAGGGTGATCCGTCCGGCGCGCCCTGAAATACGGATGGAGATATCGGTCATCGGTTCTTCAGCATATCCCGCGCCACGATGACGCGCATGATTTCATTGGTGCCTTCAAGGATCTGGTGGACGCGCAGGTCACGCACCAGCTTTTCGATACCGTAATCCGCCAGATAGCCATAGCCGCCGTGCAGTTGCAGACATTGATCGACGACCTTGCTGCCTGCCTCTGTCACGAACTTCTTGGCCATGGCGCAGAACTTGGTGGCATCCGGCGCGCCCGTGTCCAGCTTCCATGCGGCTTGGCGCAGGAAGACGCGGGCGGCTTGCAGTTCGATCTCCATCTCGGCTAGGCGGAATTGCAGACCCTGAAACTGGTCGATGGGTTTGCCGAATGCTTTACGCTCGCCCATATAGGTGAGCGTGGCGTTCAGCGCGGTCTGTGCAGCACCCAAGGAACAGGCGGCGATGTTCAAACGGCCGCCATCCAGCCCCATCATCGCATATTTGAAACCTTTTCCCTCTTCACCCACCAGATTTCCGGCAGGAATGTTGCAATCGTCAAACTGCACTTGGGACGTGGGTTGGCTGCGCCAGCCCATTTTATCCTCTAGCCCGCCAAAGGAAAGCCCCGCGGTCCCGTCTTCGACATAGACGGTGGACACGCCCGCGGCCCCATCATCCGAGGTGCGCACCATCGCGACATAGGCGTCTGAATAGCCGCCGCCCGAGATGAACGCCTTGGTACCGTTCAAAGTATAGCCTTCGTTCGTGCGGGTGCATTTCGTCTTGAGCGCCGCCGCGTCAGAGCCCGATCCGGGCTCCGTCAGGCAATAGCTGAGCACGGTGTTCATGCTCAGGATGTCGGGCATGATCCGCGACTTGAGGTCGTCACTGGCAAAGCTGTCCAGCATCTTGGCGCACATGTTATGGATCGACAGAAAGGCCGCGACCGACGGGCAAGCCATGCTGAGCGCTTCGAACACCAGCGTCGCATCAAGCCGCGTCAGGCCGGATCCGCCTGCATCCTCGGACACGTAAAGCCCGCCAAAGCCCAGCTCTGCAATCTTGGGCCAAAGGTCTTTGGGGATTGTTTCGTCTTTCTCCCACTTCTGGGCGAAAGGGGCGATATGTTCCTGGCCAAAGCCATAGGCCATGTCGAAAATCGCGGTTTGCTCTTCTGAAAGTGCGAAATCCATAAACGGTGATCCCTCCCAAGACCGATCGAATTGAACGTGTGTTTAATTGTAAGCATGCACGTGGGCGTCGTGCAAGCACCCTCCGGCGGGGGAGCCGCCGAAGGGCGAGGATGGGGCTTATTCCATCGGCTTGAAGTTGAACTCGCCGCCTTCTTTGATGCCCGAGGGCCAGCGCGAGGTCACGGTTTTGGTGCGTGTGTAGAACTTGAACGCATCCGGCCCGTGCTGATTCAGGTCGCCAAAGACCGATTTTTTCCAGCCGCCAAAGGTGTGATAGGCAAGCGGCACGGGGATCGGCACGTTGATCCCGATCATGCCGACGTTGACGCGCGCCGCAAAGTCACGCGCCGCGTCGCCGTCACGGGTAAAGATCGCGGTGCCGTTGCCCATTTCGTGATCCATCGCAAGACCAAGCGCCTCTTCATAGGTTTTGGCGCGGACGGTAGACAGAACCGGCCCGAAGATCTCGTGCTTGTAGATGTCCATATCGGGGGTGACGTTGTCAAAGAGGTGCGGGCCGACAAAGAAGCCTTCCTCGTAGCCTTGCAGCTTAAAGTCGCGCCCATCGACAACCAGCGTGGCCCCCTGATCGACGCCAGTTTGTACCAGCCGTTCGATGTTTGCCTTCGCGGCTGCGGTGACCACGGGGCCGTAATCGACATCATTGCCCGAAGTATAGGGCCCGACTTTCAGCTTCTCGATGCGCGGCACCAGCTTTTCGATCAAACGGTCGGCGGTTTCCTCGCCCACAGGCACAGCGACCGAGATCGCCATGCAGCGTTCGCCCGCCGCGCCATAGCCCGCGCCGATCAGCGCGTCCGCGGCCTGGTCCAGATCGGCGTCCGGCATGATGATCATGTGGTTCTTGGCACCGCCAAAGCATTGAACGCGTTTGCCATTCGCGCAGCCCGTGCCGTAGATATATTCGGCGATGGGGGTTGAGCCGACAAAGCCCACCGATTGAATGACAGGGTGATGCAGGATCGCGTCAACCGCTTCCTTGTCGCCATTGACGACCTGAATGATACCTTTGGGCAGGCCCGCTTCTTCCAGCAGTTCGGCCAGCATCAGGGGTACGGATGGATCACGCTCGGATGGTTTGAGGATGAAGGCGTTGCCGCAGACGATGGCGGGGGCGAACATCCACATGGGGATCATGGCGGGGAAGTTGAACGGCGTGACGCCTGCGGACACGCCAAGGGGCTGGCGCATGGAGTACATGTCGATGCCGGGGCCCGCGCTGTCGGTGAAATCGCCTTTCAGCAACTCGGGCGCGCCGATGCAGTATTCCACCACTTCCAGACCGCGCTGCACGTCACCGGCGGCGTCGGGCAGGGTCTTTCCGTGTTCGCGGCTCAGCGCTTCGGCGAGCTTGTCCATATCGCGGTTCAGCAGGTCCACGAACTTCATCATCACCCGCGCCCGACGCTGGGGGTTCACCGCGGCCCATGCGGGTTGCGCGGCCATGGCGTATTTCACGGCTTGATCCATTTCGGACTCGTTGGCCAGCGGCACCTTGGCCTGCACTTCGCCGGTTGCGGGGTTGTACACGTCGGCAAAGCGGCCTGACGTGCCTTTGACGTGGGCGCCGTTCAGGTAATGGGTCAACTCTTGCATGGAATGCTCCTTCTGTGCGTTTGGCGGCAGGTTAGGCTTGCAAAAAACAAAGCAAAAGAGGCATGGCGTCAAAATCGTTTTGCATTATTGCAAAGCCTAGCGCGGGCTGAAAGGGTAGGATGGGGCGCTGCCCCCGTCCTTCGGACGCCCCCGGAGTTTAGGGGCAAAATGAAGTCTGTGCAGAAAACGAAGCGTGAAAGGAGCCGTGGCCGATGATGGGAAACTGGGACGACCTGCGGCTGTTTCTGGCCGTCGCACGCGAGCAGAGCCTATCGGGGGCGGGGAAGCTGTTGCGGTTGGATCCGGCGACCTTGGGGCGACGCATGGCGCGGCTGGAAAAGACCATGCAAGCGGTATTATTCGTGAAATCGCCCTCGGGCTACGCGCTGACCGAGGCGGGCGTGCAGTTGCTGTCGCGCGCCGAAGCCGCAGAGCAGGCGATGCGGCAGGCCACGGCGGATGTGGTCGTGCCGTCGGACCAACTGGCAGGGCAGATCAGGATCGGGGCACCGGACGGCTGCGCCAATTATCTGCTGCCGCAGGTCTGCGCCCGTTTGGTGGCGGATAATCCGGGGCTCGATATCCAGATTGTCGCCCTGCCGCGGGTGTTCAACCTGTCGCGGCGCGAGGCGGATATGGCGATCGGGGTCAGCGCGCCCACGGCGGGGCGGCTGGTTGTGCAGAAAATCGCCGACTACCAGCTGCATCTTGCCGCCGCCGACAGCTATCTTGCCGCGCGTCCCGCGATCCGGACCGTTGCAGACCTGCAGGGGCACCGGTTGGTGGGGTATATCCCCGACATGATCTTTGATCGCGAGCTTGATTATCTGGCGGAGCTTGGCATGACGCGGGTGCCTCTGGCCTCTAATTCCGTGTCCGTTCAGGTGAATATGATCCGGCAAGGGGGCGGCGTCGGGATTGTGCATGATTTCTCGCTTCCTGCGACGCCGGGGGTGACGCGCATCCTGACCGGCGACGTGCATCTGAGCCGCGCCTTTTATTTGATTCGCCACGAAGACGACCGGCGCAATCTGCGTCTGAGCCGCTTTGCGGAAGCTCTGGCGCAGGGCGTCCGCGCCGAAGTGGCGAAACTGGAGGCAATTGCTTGACACGCAACAGTATTAAAGGGAACCTGACCTATAGGTAATATTCTTGCGAAGGGGCCGACCATGCTAGTTTCCCAAATCCTGAAAACCAAAGCGGATGACAGTGTCACGACGGTAAAACCGGGCACGCGTATCTCGCAGGCGGCGGCGATGTTGTCGGAAAAGCGGATCGGGACCCTGGTCGTGTCAGCGGACGGCAAAACGCCCGATGGTATCCTGTCGGAGCGTGACATCGTGCGCACCCTAGGCCGCGAGGGCGGCGGCTGTCTGGACGACACCGTAGAGGCGCTGATGACGCGCGATCTGATCACCTGCGCCAAGGATGAAACCGCTGATGATATCCTTGCCAAGATGACCCAGGGCCGCTTTCGCCACATGCCTGTTTTGCAGGATGGGGTTCTGATCGGCCTCATCTCTTTGGGGGATGTGGTCAAGGCCCGCCTGATGGAACTTTCGATGGAGAAAGACGCACTCGAGGGGATGATCAGGGGCCACTAGCCCACCGAAATTGGCGTTGCATCTTCGCGGTGTAAATGCTTGCTTGCACTTCGAATAACGACTTGAAATGACTGGACTCTCCCATGCGCGTAGGCCTTTACCCCGGCACCTTCGACCCTATCACTTTGGGTCACATCGACATCATCCGGCGGGCGGCGACGCTTGTTGATAAACTGGTGATCGGGGTCGCTATCAACCGCGACAAGGGGCCATTGTTCGAGCTGGAAGAACGTGTCGCCCAGATCGAAGAGGAATGCGGCAAGCTGAACCAGGAGACCGGGACAGAGATCGTGGTGCATCCCTTCGAGAACCTGCTGATCGATTGCGCCCATGATGTGGGGGCACAGATGATCATCCGCGGGCTGCGGGCCGTGGCGGATTTCGAGTACGAGTATCAGATGGTGGGGATGAACCGTAAACTAGATGACAGCGTCGAGACGGTCTTCTTGATGGCAGAGGCCGAGCATCAGGCGATTGCCAGCCGTTTGGTCAAGGAAATCGCCCGGCTTGGCGGGGACGTCAGCAAATTTGTGACGCCCGCCGTCAATGCCGAGCTGTTAAAGCGTTTCTCGCAATAACGATCAGAGGGTTTTCGCAACCTCGCGTGAGGTGTCGAGCATACGGTTCGAGAACCCCCACTCGTTGTCATACCAGCCCAGAACCCGCAGCTGTGTCCCGCTTTGGACAGAGGTCTGATCAAGGGCCACGACACAGGAATGTGAATCGTGGTTCAGGTCGATCGACACCAGAGGACGGTCAACCAGACCAAGGATGCCTTTCAGCGGGCCTTCGGCGGCGGTGCGCAGGGTGGCGTTGACCTCCTCCACCGTGGCTTCTTTCGACAGTTCGACCACCAGATCGACACAGGATACGTTCGGTGTGGGCACGCGGATCGCGGTGCCGCCGATCAGCCCGTCAAGCTCGGGCAGCACTTTACCCAGTGTCTTGGCCGCACCGGTGGTGGTGGGGATCATCGACAGCGCCGCGGCGCGGGCACGGTACAGGTCGCTGTGCGCGGTGTCATGCACCGGCTGGTCGCCGGTGTAGCTGTGGATTGTGGTCATATGGCCGTGCTTGATGCCGAAGGCGTCATGCAGGGTCTTGGCCAGCGGTGCCATGCAGTTGGTGGTGCAGGAGGCGTTGCTCAGCACCGTGTCTTCGGCGGTGATCAGATCGTGGTTCACACCGTAGACGATTGTTTTCATGGCGTCTTTACCGGGGGCAGAGATGACGACCCGTTTCGATCCATTCGTCAGATGTTTGGCCGCGGCATCGCGGGTGGTGAAGATGCCGGTGCATTCCAGCACGATGTCCACATCGCCCCAGGGCAGGGCAGCGGGGTCGCGTTCTGCGGTCACGCGGATCGGGCCTTGGCCCACATCCATCGTGTTGTCGCCCAGGGTGACCGGACGGCCAAAGCGCCCGTGGACCGAGTCGAATTCGAACAGATGTGCGTTGGTTTCCAGCGGGGCGAGATCGTTGATCGCCACCACCTGCAAATCATCGTCGCCACGCTCCATCAGCGCGCGCAAAACGTTACGACCGATACGGCCAAAGCCATTGATTGCCAATTTGGTAGCCATGGGGCGTCCTCCTGAATGTGATAGCGCTAACATCGACATTTATGACCAAGAGTCAACCTGTGCAGGGCAATATTGCGCCGGAAGCGATTGGAGGGAAGGGGCCGACTGTCGGATCAGCGCCAGAACGCCACCCATTCGATCAGGTCGACAAATTTCTTGGTCAGGAAAATCAGATGTTCGCTGCCATAGATCAACGCATCAATCCCCAGTGCGGTCAGCAATACAGCAGCGAGAGAGACAGCGATGGGGGTGTCCATGGGGGCGGTGGTCCTTGCCTGCGGGTGGCCCAGATATGACAGGGCAACCCGCGCGTCGCAAGTCTTAGCCCAGTTTGCCCATGGCAACGGCGACATCGGCCATACGGACAGAGAAGGCCCACTCGTTGTCATACCACGCCAGGACACGCACCAGACGGTTGCCAACGACCTTGGTCTGGTCGGGCGCGAAGATCGACGAATGTTCGGTGTGGTTGAAATCAACCGATACTTTCTGTTCCGCGTCATAGGCAAAGACCCGCGACATCGGGCCGTTTGCAGCAGCGCGCATGGCCTCGTTGACCTCTTCTACCGTGACATCACGGCCTGCCATAAAGGTCAGGTCAACCGCGCTGACGTTTGGTGTTGGAACGCGCATGGCGGTGCCATCCAGCTTGCCTTTGAGCGCGGGCAGCACTTCGCCCAAGGCTTTCGCCGCACCGGTAGAGGTCGGGATGATCGCCATCGCAGCGGCGCGCGCGCGGTAAAGGTCTTCGTGGCGGCGGTCCAGCGTCGGCTGGTCGCCGGTATAGCTGTGCACGGTGGTCATGATGCCGCTTTCGATGCCGAACGCATCATGCAGCGCCTTGGCCATCGGGGCCAGACAGTTGGTGGTGCACGACCCGTTCGATACCATCGTGTCCGAGGCCTGCAATTCGCCGTCGTTCACGCCGTAGACCACAGTACGGTCGACGTTCTTGCCCGGTGCCGACAGCAACACGCGTTTTGCGCCCTGATCCAGATGGACCTTTGCCAGCAGCCCGTCGTTGAACTTGCCCGTGCATTCCAGCACGACGTCGCACCCTTCCCAGTTCAGCTCGTTCATCTGGTAGGTCGACATGACCTCCATCTCTCCGCGCCCCAGATCCAGCGTGCCGTTGCCGACCTTGACTTCATTGGGAAAACGCCCGTGGACGGAATCGTATTTGATCAGATGTGCCGCAGTCTCCAGCGGGCCGGTCGCGTTGATGCGCACCACCTCGATGTCGTCCCGGCCCGACGCCGCGATATGAGACAGGGTGCAGCGGCCGATGCGGCCAAATCCGTTGATACCGACTTTGATGGTCATGGGGGCGTCCTTTGGCAAAGATCTGGAACTTTGCCGGTTCTATATCTGGTGGTCGTGAACAGGGGAAAGGGCTAAAACCCCCTAATTTCCGTATGTTAGCGATAAATATTCGTGTTAGCGATAACCCTCAGATCGGCTTTGCCTTCTGCCTGCGCTGCGCTACCCTTACCCCAACAATTATGGAGAGACTGAATGAGCGGCCTATTAGCCCTGTTGGATGATGTAGCAGCGATTGCAAAAGTGGCCGCGGCCAGCGTGGATGATGTGTTCGGCCAGGCCGCCAAGGCCAGTGCCAAAGCCGCGGGTGCCGTCATTGACGACGCCGCCGTGACCCCGAAATACGTCAGCGGCTTCGAGGCCAACCGCGAACTGCCGATCATCTGGCGCATCACCAAAGGGTCGCTGAAGAACAAGCTGGTCTTCTTGTTGCCCGCCGGTTTGCTGCTGTCGAATTTCGCGCCATGGCTGATCGCGCCCTTGTTGATGTTGGGTGGGGCCTACTTATGTTTTGAAGGCGCTGAGAAGATCGCCCATGCGCTTGGGGTAGGGGGAAAAGGACACGAGGATCATCCCCCCGGTGCCGATGAAAAGGTGATCAAGGACCCCGCCAAGTTGGAAGAGCAAAAGGCCAAAGGTGCGATCAAGACCGACTTTATCCTCTCGGCCGAGATTATGACCATCGTGCTGTCAAACCTCGAGGTGTCAAATTTCTGGATGGAAGCAGGCGCTTTGGCCGCCGCCGCCGTAATCATCACGCTCGCAGTTTATGGCTCTGTCGCGCTGATCGTAAAGATGGATGATGTGGGGCTTTATATGGCCAAGAACGGCAATCTCGGCCTGACCCGTGGTCTGGGCCGCGGGATCGTGCGCGGCATGCCGTGGTTCCTCAAGGCGCTGACCATTATCGGGACGGCGGCCATGCTCTGGGTCGGCGGATCGATCATCGTGCACGGTATGGAAGAGCTTGGCTTCGGCGCGCTTGGCCACCTGATCCACGACTATGCCGTCGCTTTCGGCCATATGGTGCCGGTCGCGTATGAAGGTGCCGCCGAATGGGTCGCCAAAGCCGCGATGGACGGTGTGTTTGGTCTGGCCCTTGGGCTGGTGCTGATCCCCGTCGGTGAAAAGATCATCACCCCGCTGTGGCGCGCGGTCTTCAACCGCAAGGATGCCGGCGCACACGCGTAAACGGGGCGGATATGAGGGAGAGGAAGGGGGCGCAGGTTGCGCCCCTTTTTTGTGGCTGGCCGGGGTTAATCGTTGGCGCACCTATGAACCCTGCCTACGAAGACAATCCCTAGGTTCGAATGCGGGCTGCGGAAGGAAAAGCCCTTGAGGCTGTCATGCGGTGGAACATTTGCCGCGCCTTGTCGGTTGAGCGGTAAGGCATGGGACGCCATAACGTTCACCCCGACATGTCCATTTTTGAAACTCGGTGCTGGATGCTTGATCCGCCACTTTGATATGGAGGTCTTTTCGTGAAATTCACCCCCCTTGCATGCGCAACCATTCTGGCTTGCGCCGTAGCGCCCGTTCTAAACGCAGGGGTCGCGTTGCCCAGTGCGACAATGTCTTCCCTGACCGTGCCTATGGGGCAGGACTCCCAGATCGTGAAGATCAAAAACGACAAGGAAAAAGGCCCCAAGAAGGCGAAGAAGGAAAAGCATAAGAAGGACAAGCACGGGAAGAAAGAGAAGAAACACAAGAAGAAACACGAGAAACAGGCCAAGAAGCTAGAGAAGAAGCTTGAAAAGCACGAAAAGGTAAAAGTGAAAGTCAAACGGTCGAAGGAGGATCGTTCGCGTATTTCAAACGAGGTTCTCGAAGTGCGCGCACCTGAAGGTCGTGACATGAGCGTGCTACTTGGTGCCGTGCCACTCGCGCTCTTGGGCTCTCAAATCGCCTTTGCTGATGTCCCCGAAGATAAACGGCTGACCTATCGCAACTGCCCACCTGGTCTTGCAAAGATGGACCCACCGTGCGTGCCCCCTGGACTTGCCAAAAAAGGCGTGACCTATGAGGAATGGGTGGCATACGACGATAAGCAGCTTGACGCCATCTACCTTGATCAGCGTACGGAATTCTTGGATCGGGACATTGTCATTGGTGACGAAAGGGTGCCGGATCGGGACGTGGTTGTCGAAGAAGATGCAAATCAAGACGTCGTCCTTGACGACGATACCCTGTTGCTCAGTTCCGAACAGATTGCATCGCTTTACGATCTTCGCCCCGCACCGGCAGGCAAGCGCTATGCTTTGATCGATGGCCAGCCTGTGTTGCTCACCCAAAAAGATTACACATCGCTGCTGCGGATCAATGAATTGGCGCGGGTTGAAAACCTACCAGACGGCGTGCGCATAGCACCTACAGCGGCGTTGACGCAGAACGAATTGCGCCAAACCTACAAATTGCCACAGCTTGAGACCGGCAATAACTATGCTGTTGTGAATGGTGAACTGGTGACGTTGCAGGACAGCGCATTCGAAACATTGCAACTTATCCGGATCGCGCGCGCCATTTTTTGAGGCCACGCTGAAGTTAGACCGAGGGGCATGCGCCACGCCTCTCGCAGCTTTTGCCAGCGTCAGACGGCCCGCAACATTGTGGTACAAAAATAGAAAGGGGGAGCAAAATGCTCCCCCTTTTTCGTTGTGACTGTATCCGTTCAGATCACAGCAGCGCTTTGGCCTTGTCGGCGACGTTCTGCGGGGTGATGTCGAACTTTTCGAACAGCTCTTCCGCGGGGGCGGAGGCACCGAAGCGGTCCATGCCGACGAAATCGGCCTTGTTCCACTTGCCACGCTCGCCGGTGAGCCAGCGATCCCAGCCTTGGCGTACGGCGGCTTCGACGCCGACGCGGACGGGGCCGGCGGGGAGGACGCGGCGGCGGTAGGCTTCGTCTTGGGCGGCGAAGAGCTCCATGCAGGGCATGGACACGACGCGGGTGCCGATGCCTTCGGCTTGCAGCAGGTCACGGGCTTTCAGCGCGATCTCGACTTCAGAGCCGGTGGCGATCAGGATAACCTGACGTTTGCCTTCGGCGTCCGCAAGAACATAGGCACCCTGTTCGGTGAGGTTCTTGTTCTTGTGCTCAAGGCGCACGGTGGGCAGGCCCTGACGGGTCAGCGACAGCACCGACGGCGTCTTTTTGCTGCTCAGCGCGATTTCCCAGGCCTCTGCGGTTTCAACCGTGTCAGCGGGGCGGAACACATAGGTGTTGGGTGTCGCGCGGCTGATCGCCAGATGCTCGACGGGTTGGTGCGTCGGGCCGTCTTCGCCCAGACCGATGCTGTCGTGGGTCATTACAAACACGCTTGGCACCTGCATCAGCGCGGCAAGGCGCATGGCGGGGCGGGCGTAGTCGGTGAAACACATGAACGTGCCGCCGTAGGGGCGGATACCGCCGTGCAGCGCCATGCCGTTCATCGCGGCGGCCATGCCGTGTTCACGGATCCCCCAGTAGACGTAGCGCCCACCACGGTTGTCCACATCAAACACGCCCAGATCAGCGGTCTTTGTGTTATTCGAACCGGTCAGGTCAGCCGAGCCGCCCACGGTTTCGCTATAGAGCGGGTTCAACACCTCAAGCGTCTTTTCGCTGCTGGCGCGGGTGGCCAGTTTCGGCGCGTTTTCCGACGTCTGCTTTTTGAACGCCTTGATCGTCGCGCTCAGCTTCTTGGGGGCGTCACCGGCCAGCGCGCGGTTGAACTCTTCACGCTTTGTGCGCGACATGGCGTCGAAACGCTCTTCCCAGGCGCGGCGGTCGTCTGCGCCGCGTTTGCCGATCTCTTCCCAGGCGGATTTCACGTCGGCGGGGACTTCGAACGGGCCGGTTGTCCAGCCATAGGCGGCTTTGGCGGCGGCCATCTGGTCCGCATCGGTCAGCGCGCCGTGACCTTTGGACGTATCCTGCGCGGCGTGACCAAGCGCGATATGCGTTTTGCAAGCGATCATCGTGGGAAGATGGGATTTGCGCGCCTCGGTCAAGGCGGCGTCGATTTCATCGGGGTTGTGGCCGTCGATTTCAATGACGTGCCAGTCAGCAGCTTTGAAACGCGCGACCTGATCCACTTTGTCGGAAAGCGATACCGGCCCGTCGATGGTGATGTCGTTGTTGTCCCACATCACGATCAGCTTGCTCAGCTTGTGGCGGCCCGCAAGGGCAATCGCCTCGTGGCTGATACCTTCCATCAGGCAGCCGTCGCCCGCGATCACATAGGTGAAGTGGTCGACGATCTTTTTGCCGTATTGCGCGCGCTGGATTTCCTCGGCCATTGCAAACCCGACCGAATTCGCGATCCCCTGACCCAGCGGGCCGGTGGTGGTTTCAATCGCATCGGCCAGGAAGTTTTCAGGGTGGCCCGCGGTGCGTGCGCCCATCTGGCGGAAGTTCTTGATCTCTTCGAGGGGGAATTGCTCGTAGCCGGTCAGGTGCAGCAGCGAATAGATCAGCATGGACCCGTGGCCGGCCGACAGGATAAACCGGTCGCGGTCAGGCCA
The DNA here is from genome assembly GCF_003352105.1 of Sulfitobacter sp. SK025. Taxonomy (NCBI): domain Bacteria; kingdom Pseudomonadati; phylum Pseudomonadota; class Alphaproteobacteria; order Rhodobacterales; family Roseobacteraceae; genus Sulfitobacter; species Sulfitobacter sp. SK025. Next base: position 1,735,750 of record NZ_CP025808.1, read on the forward strand.
CAGCGGGTTGGACGCGTCGAACTTCAGGTGCTTTTCAAACAAGACAGTGGCGACATCCGCCATGCCCATCGGCATGCCCGAGTGGCCGGAATTGGCGGCGGCGACAGCGTCCAGCGTCAGGGCGCGAATGGCGGTCGCTTTGGACCAATGGGCGGGATGGGCTTTGGCGAGGGCGTTCAGATCCACGGTGCAAGCTTCCTTATAAGGGGGAAAAGGGATTGCGCGGATCAATACCAGCCACCCCGCAAAGATCAAGGCCCAGAGGACACCCCGCGCAGCAGAGCTTTTCCGCCGGGCCAAGGCATTGTTCTTAAAGGGGCAGTATTCCGCCTTTGGTTTCGGTAGGATCAGCCGAAACCACGTTGACCAGCGATTCGATGGTTGGCAAACTGCATTTTACGACTGACATACGACGTTTTACGAGGAACCCTGCGATGAGCGACATAGAACACTTGCAAGGCCGTATTCTGGCGGCGCTTGAAAGGGCATCGCGCGGAGCTGACAAACTGGCCGTCGCCAAGGCGGAGGTCCCCGATCTTTCGGAAGAACTGGCGCAGGAACGCGCTGTCAACGCAGAGCTTTCTGAACAGGTCACTGCCCTGAAAAAGCGGCTAGAGGATGAAACCGCGCATCTGCGGGCTGAACTGGCCACAGCACAGGCGCGCAACAACAGTGCGGCCGCGGCACAGGCCCAGACCGAAAAGCTTGATCTGGAAATCCAGCGGGTGCGCCGCGCCAATGCGCAGCTGGCCGATGCCTGCGCTGCGCTGCGCGAAGCCAATGCCGAAGGGGTGGGGGACGCCGATCTGATCAATGCCGCCTTGCAGGCAGAGCTTGACGCGCTGCATGCCGCCCGGCGCGCCGATGTGGCAGAGGCGGACGCGATCCTCTCTGTTCTTACCCCGCTTGTTCCCACTGCCGAGGAGTCTGCCTGATGCCCGAAGTTTCCATCTCTATCGGCGGTCGCCAATTCGAAGTTTCCTGCCAGGAGGGCGAGGAAGACTACCTGCACGCCGCAGCCAAGATGCTCGACGATGAAGCGCAGGTGTTGTCGGATCAGGTGGGCCGGATGCCCGAAGCGCGGATGTTGTTGATGGCGGGCCTGCTGCTTGCCGATAAAACCGCCAGCGTCGAGGATAAGATCAAGGAAGCCCGCGCCGAACTGGCAGAGCGTGACGCAGAGCTTGCAAGCCTGCGCAATGTCGTGGTGGAGCCCGAGCGGATCGAGGTGCCTGTCATCCCGCAAAGCGTCACCGACAGCCTTGCCGAAATGGCCGCCCGCGCCGAAGCCTTGGCGAGCGAGATCGAAGACAAGGCTCAAGACGGGGTCCGAGACAAGGCCCAAGACGGGGCCCAGTGACCCCGCCGCGCGCAATCGCATTCGGGGCCGCGGCCGCGTGGTGGCTCGGGGTAGGGGGCGGCGCTTTGGCGCAGGCCATGCCGGTCACCACCACCTATATCTGCGAGCGCGGGGTCGAGGTGCCGGCTTCCTATACCACCCCCGAACAGGGGGAGGCGACGGCTGTGCTTTATGTGGAAAACCGCATGGTCACGCTGGTCCGGACCCGCGCGGCATCAGGGGCGCGCTATGCATGGCCCTCGGACGGTTCTGGCTATGTCTGGTGGACCAAGGGGGACGGCGCGACGCTATTCTGGCATGATGCGGCGGCGGGTGAGGATGTCACGCTCTACGCGGCGTGTCAGGCACAGTAACACGATCTATGCAGGGCGTGCGCCGGTGTGCGTGGCGCGGTTCGGGTGCCCCTTGATCCAAGGCGCACCCGTTTCTTATCAGCCGATCGTTAGCCGTTGGCTTCGCGGATCTTGTCAGCGGCTTCTTTGTCGAAGGCGACGCCGTTGTCTTCCAGCAGCGTGTCCAGCTCGCCCGACAGCATCATTTCGGTGATGATGTCACAGCCGCCGACGAATTCGCCTTTGACGTAAAGCTGCGGGATGGTGGGCCAGTCAGAGAAATCCTTGATCCCCTGACGCAGCTCTTCGTCGGCCAATACGTTCACGTCGGTGTAGTCGACATTCATATAGTTCAACACGCCCGCCACACGGGACGAGAACCCGCACTGCGGCATCGTCTTGTTGCCCTTCATGAACAGCACAACGTGGTTGGCGGTGATGGTTTCCTGAATTTGCGTCTTTGCGTCGGTCATTTCGATTTGTCCTTTGGTATAAAGCGTTTCGCGTATTCTTGAGGGTCGCGGGGGATGCGGTAGTTGGTCTGATGTCCGCCGCCGCCGCCACCCGAATGATAGGTCGCGTCAATTTCGTGATAGCCCTTGCCCGGCTTTGATCCGCGTTCGGTGTCGCGTGTGTGTTTCAGCGCCTGTAGGCCGCGCAGAACCGCCACGATCAGCACCAAAACGCTGAGGATCAGGACCAGGATCGGGTCCACCGGATCAATCCGGTGCTTTGGTTGTCAGCGCCAGCGCGTGCAAATCGCCGTTCGATCCATCCATCCGGCCCTTGAGCGCGGCATAGACGGCACGTTGCTGTTGCACACGGTTCTGGCCACGGAAACTTTCGTCGATGATCATCGCGGCCATATGCACGCCGTCATTGCCTTCGACGGTGATCTTGGCGTTTGGAAAGGTCTCGCGCAGCAGGTCTTCGATTTCGCGGGCTTGCATGGGCATGTGTGGGGCGCTCCGTCTGGCATGTCATTGCCCAAGATGTAGTAGTGTGCAGGGCGGCGTGCAAGTTATCTCCCCGTTATCTGATTGAGCGGGGGCATGGGACGCCCTACATATGAACAGTCGCCGCCGCGACAAGGTAAGGAGACCACCCGCCATGGAGATTTTCGAGAACGCACCGGAACGCGCCTATGCTTGGGCACAAGCGGGTCGAGGGGCCGCGCTGGCCACGGTGGTGGAGACATGGGGCTCTGCCCCGCGACGGGTGGGTGCGCAGCTGGCCATCGCCGCGGATGGCGAGATGCAGGGCTCTGTCTCGGGCGGTTGTGTCGAGGGGGCCGTGGTGGTCGAGGCGCTTGAGGCGATCGAGGACGGCACGCCGCGTTTGCTGGAATATGGCGTCAGTGATGGCGACGCCTTTGCCGTGGGGCTGGCCTGCGGCGGAAAGATTCGCGTGTTGGTCGAACCTGTGGGTGAAAAGGCGATGCCGTTTGACGTTCTGGGCGACCTCGTCCGCGCCCGCGCCGCGCGCCAGCCCGTGGCTTATCAGGTGCCGCTGTCGGGCGGGGTGGGGCGCTTGGTCACGGGCGGCTATGCTGACCGCTTTCGCATGGACCGTTCCGGCGTTGAAGAGGATGGCGATACATTTGTCGCGATCCACAACCCGCCGCTGCGGCTGGTTATCGTCGGGGCGGTCCACATCGCGCAAGCCTTGGTGCCCATGGCGCAGGTCGCGGGCTTTGACGCCGTGGTCATCGATCCGCGCGAGGCCTTTGGCTCGCAAGCGCGTTTTCCCGATGCACAGGTGATCAACGACTGGCCGGACGCGGCGATGAACACCGTCGGCGTTGATACCCGCAGTGCCGTTGTGCTGCTGACCCATGACCCCAAACTGGACGACCCCGCGCTGCATATCGCACTCCGGTCCGACGCCTTCTATGTCGGGGCGCTCGGATCGAAACGCACCCATGCCTCCCGCGTGGCACGGCTGGAAGAGGCGGGCTTTACCGCCGCCGACATCGCGCGCATCAAGGGCCCTGTCGGGCTGGACATCGGGGCCGCCAGCCCGCCCGAGATCGCGGTGTCAATCCTGTCGCAGATGATCCAAGCCCTGAGAAAACCGTGAAGTTCGGCCCCATCGACACGGCGCAGGCCGAGGGTGCCGTGCTGGCCCATTCCATCGCACTGCCCTCGGGCCGTTTGCGCAAGGGGTTACGGCTAGAGCCCGCCCATCTGGCCGAGCTTCGGGCAGAGGGCATCGATAGCATCATCGTGGCGCAGCTCGCGTCAGGGGATGTGGATGAAAACACCGCCGCGGCACAGGTGGCGCAGGCCGTGCTGGCGGCGCATCCCCATCTGACAATGTCTCGCGCCTTTACCGGTCGCGTGAACCTGCTGGCCGATGGGCCGGGGGTGGCGCAGCTGGATGTGAGCGCGCTTGAAGCGTTGAACGCCGTGCACCCGATGATCACGCTGGCCACGGTCCCGCCGTTCCAGCAGATGGCCGCGGGGGGCATGGTGGCGACGATCAAGATTATCTCTTACGCCGTTGCGCAAAGCGATCTTACCGCCGCCTGTGATGCCGGACGCGGCGCGATCCGGCTGGTGCCGCCGCAAATCAAGGACGCGACGCTGATCATCACAGAGATTGACGGCGGCGCGGGCGACAAGGGGAAAAAGGCCATCGCAGACCGGCTTTCTGCGCTGGATGTGGATCTGAAAAAAGTCGTCATGGTCCCGCATGAGGTCACCGCCCTGCGCGATGCCATTGCCGTGGCGGATACGGCGCTGACGCTGATCCTCACCGGCTCTGCCACCTCTGACATTGATGACGTGGCCCCGCAGGCCCTGCGCGCCGCGGGCGGAGAGGTCTCGCACTTTGGCATGCCGGTTGACCCGGGTAATCTGCTGTTTCTGGGGCAGATGGGCGATACGCCGGTGATCGGCCTGCCGGGCTGCGCGCGCTCTCCTGCGTTGAATGGGGCGGATTGGGTGCTGTCGCGGGTGATCTGCGGCATAGAGGTATCCCCGCGCGATATCGCCCGCATGGGGGTGGGCGGCTTGCTGAAAGAGATCGCCACCCGTCCGCAACCAAGACGCGGTTGACCGACCCTGACGCAAGGCCCGTCGCCGCGCCGCACCCGCGAAGTTCAACCCCTGCGAAAAATTTCTGTTCTCAACGCCGCTTTGGCGTGCTTAACTCGACCCAACACATGACATAAAACGGGAGGAACATCATGACCGAGGTCAAAATGACCGTGAACGGCAAACCTGCATCCGGTGCCGTCGAAGGGCGCACGTTGCTGGCGTCATTCCTGCGCGAAAACCTGAGCCTGACCGGCACGCATATCGGCTGCGACACCAGCCAGTGCGGGGCCTGCGTGGTTCATGTCAACGGAGAGGCGGTCAAGGCCTGCACCATGCTCGCGGTCGAAGCGGACGGGGCCGAGGTCAAGACGATCGAATCCATGGCCAACCCCGATGGATCGCTGACAGTGATCCAACAGGCGTTTCAGGACCACCACGGGCTGCAATGCGGCTTTTGTACACCGGGCATGATCATGTCCGCCTCGGCGCTGCTGAAAGACAACCCTAAGCCGACCGAGGCAGAGGTCCGGCACTATCTGGACGGCAATATCTGCCGCTGCACCGGTTACCATAACATCGTCAAGGCGATCATGGCCGCATCCGGTCAGGACGTCAGCGCGCTGGCTGCCGAATAACCACCGTGCGACGTGCGGCCCTGTTGATGCAGGGGCGGGAGGACACGGCGCACCCATCCTGAAAACCGCGCTTTCCCACGCAAACGGGGAACCGCAGCAACCCATAGATTGACGACATAAGAATAAAGCCAAACGCAAGAGCCACATACGACGGTACGGACCCGATCCGTGCCCCATAGGGAGGAATTGACCATGCCAAAGGACGGCGGAATTGGTGCCAGCAGCAAGCGGCGCGAGGATATCCGGTTTTTAACCGGTGAGGGGAATTATACCGACGATATCAACCTGCACGGACAGGCGCATGTGTTCTTTCTGCGCTCGGATATCGCCCATGGGGTGCTGAATTCGGTCGATACCTCCGCGGCAGAGGGGATGCCGGGGGTCGTGAAGATCTTTACCGGTGCCGATTTCGCCGAGGTCGGGTCGATCCCCTGCGGCTGGCAGGTCACGGATAAGCATGGCGAGCCCATGCAAGAGCCGCGTCACCCCGTGCTGGCCGAAGGCAAGGTCCGACATGTGGGCGAACCGATTGCGGCTGTCGTGGCGGAAACCCTGTCGCAGGCCCGCGATGCGGCAGAGGCGATCGTCGTCGATATCACCGATCTGCCCGCCGTCGTCGATATGAAGCAGGCCGTGCAGGAAGGCGCGCCCAAGGTTCATGACGATCTGACCTCGAACCTCTGCTACGATTGGGGCTTTGTCGAAGAGAATAAGGCAGCCGTGGACAAGGCCTTTGACGACGCGGCCCATGTCACGACGCTGGAACTGGTCAACAACCGTCTGGTCGCCAATCCGATGGAGCCGCGCGTCGCCGTCGGCGACTATGCACGCGGGACAGGCGATCATACGCTTTACACCACCAGCCAGAACCCCCATGTGATCCGCCTGCTGATGGGGGCCTTTGTTCTGGGCATCCCCGAACACAAGCTGCGCGTCGTGGCCCCCGATGTGGGCGGCGGTTTCGGCACCAAGATTTTCCACTATCAGGAAGAGGCGTTCTGCACCTTTGCCGCCAAAGCCTGTAACCGTCCGGTGAAATGGACCTCCAGCCGGTCCGAGGCCTTTATGTCCGACGCCCACGGGCGCGACCATGTGACCAAGATCCAGATGGCGCTGGACGCAGAGAATAACTTTACCGCGCTGCGCACGGACACTTACGCGAATATGGGGGCTTATCTGTCGACCTTCGCGCCGTCGGTGCCCACATGGCTGCACGGCACCTTGATGGCGGGCAACTACAAGACGCCGCTGATCTATGTGAACGTAAAGGCCGTGTTTACCAATACCGTGCCCGTCGATGCCTATCGCGGCGCGGGCCGGCCGGAGGCAACCTATCAGCTGGAACGGCTGGTGGATAAATGCGCCCATGAGCTTGGGGTCGACCCGATTGCGCTGCGGCGGCAGAATTTCATCACCGAATTCCCCTATGCCACGCCGGTCGCGGTGGAATATGACACGGGCGATTATGTGGCCACGATGGACAAGCTTGAAGAGATCGCCGATTTCGCCGGTTTCGACGCGCGCCGCAAGGAAAGCGAGGCCAAGGGCAAGCTGCGTGGGTTCGGCGTGAACTGCTATATCGAGGCGTGCGGCATCGCGCCCTCGAACCTTGTGGGGCAGCTTGGCGCGCGGGCGGGTCTGTATGAATCCGCCACCGTGCGGGTCAATGCCACGGGCGGTCTGGTCGTGATGACCGGCAGTCACAGCCACGGGCAGGGGCATGAAACCGCCTTCCCGCAGGTGATCGCCGAGATGATCGGTATCCCCGAAGAGATGGTCGAGATCGTGCATGGCGACACGGCCAACACCCCGATGGGGATGGGCACCTACGGGTCACGCTCCCTCGCGGTTGGCGGGTCGGCCATGGTCCGCGCAACAGAAAAGATCATCGCCAAGGCGACCAAGATCGCGTCGCACCTGCTGGAAGCCTCGGAAGGGGATATCGAGCTGAAAGACGGGGCCTTTACCGTGGCAGGAACGGATAAATCCGTTGCTTGGGGGGATGTGACCCTGGCTGCCTATGTGCCGCACAACTATCCGCTTGAGGATATCGAACCGGGTCTGGAAGAGACGGCTTTCTACGATCCGTCGAACTTTACCTATCCGTCCGGTGCCTATGCCTGCGAGGTCGAGTTGGACCCCGAAACCGGCCATGTCACCATTGACCGTTTTGCGGCGGCGGATGACTTTGGCAATATCGTCAACCCGATGATCGTGAGCGGTCAGGTCCACGGCGGGATTGCACAGGGCATCGGGCAAGCGCTGATGGAGAATTGCGCCTATGACAGCGACGGTCAGTTGCTCAGCGCGTCCTACATGGATTACGCGATGCCACGGGCCAGCGATCTGCCGTTCTATACCGTTGACCATTCGTGCCAGACGCCCTGCACGCACAACCCCTTGGGCGTGAAAGGCTGCGGTGAGGCAGGGGCCATTGGGTCGCCGCCTGCGGTGGTGAATGCGGTGTTGGACGCCATGCGATCGGGCGGTAAGGATGTCGGGCATATCGACATGCCTGTCACACCGGCGCGGGTTTGGGCGGCGATGAACGGATAAGACGGTTGGGGCAGGTGCAGGGTTCAGCCCCCTATGTGCCTCTGGCGCAGAAAATAAGGGAAAGCGGGGGCCAGCCCCCGCGCCCCCGGAGTTTATTGGCAAAATGAAGAGAGGCGTTTGGGGCCGCGGCCCGCTCTCTGACTGGAAGGACGCAAGATGTATGATTTTGATGTAGTGAAACCCGCGACAGTGGCCGAGGCGGTCTCGGCATTGGGTCAGGACGAGGCGCAACCGCTAAGTGGCGGGCAAACGCTGATCCCCACACTGAAGGCGCGCTTGGCGATGCCGTCGGTTCTGGTGTCGCTGAGCGGGATCGAGGACATGCGCGGTGTGCGTATGGGCGATGACGGTCGTCTGTGTATCGGTGGGGGCACCGTACATGCGACCGTCGCCAAAGAGGCAGAGGCGCATTACCCCGGGTTGGCAAGTCTGGCCGCGCGGATCGGAGATCCGGCCGTGCGCAACCGTGGCACCATCGGCGGATCGGTCGCGAATAACGACCCCTCGGCCTGTTATCCGGCAGGGGTGCTTGCCAGCGGTGCGACGATTGTGACCAACGCGCGCGAGATCGCGGCGGATGATTTCTTTGAGGGGATGTTCGCCACCGCGCTGGACGAGGGCGAGATCATCACCGAAGTGCGTTTCCCGATCCCCGAGAAGGCGCATTACGAGAAATTCATCCAACCTGCCTCGCGCTTCCCGCTGGTGGCCGTGTTTGTGGCAAAATTCGCGGACGGTGTGCGGGTCGCGGTGACGGGGGCGTCGGAGGATGGCGTCTTCCGGTGGAGCGATGCAGAAGCCGCGCTGAGCGGGAGTTTTGCCGTGGATGCCCTGTCGGGGTTGAGCCTGCCCGGTGACGGCATGATCAGCGATCTGCACGGCAGTGGTGACTACCGTGCGCATCTGGTTGCTGTGATGACAAAACGGGCAGTTGCCGCGCTGGCCTAAGCCACTCGATACTTTAATGAAAACCGCCCTTTGGGAAACCCTGGGGCGGTTTTTTGCTGTCTGGATGATTATCACTTGCGCAGGGTTGGGAACGATTTTGCAGCACCGGTGTTGTGCCGTAACGCTGCCCGAACGGCGTCCATAACCCCGTGAGGATTAGGAATGTATAAACTTTTGAAATCGACGACCTCTTTGACCATGTGTTTGGCGCTGGCCTTGCCCACAGGTGGTTTTGCCCAGACAACAGAAAGCTGCGTGGCCGAAGGGGAGCAAACCGTGTTCCCATGTGTGCTGCCTGACGGCAGTGTCGTGGCGGATGCGGATCAGATGATGACTTTGCGTGCCGACGGTGATCTGGCGCAGGCCCTTGGTCTTGAGGCGGAAGCCCAAACCGAAGCGCAAGCCGCGCCCAATGCAGAAGCCGCCGCTGAAACCGTAGACGCCGCGGAAGAGCAGGCTGCCGCCGCCGCCGAGGCCGAAGCCGCTGCCACCGCGCAAGCCCAAGCCGCCGCGGAAGAGCAAGCCGCCGCCGACGCAGAGGCCGCTGCCGCCGCAGCTGAAGCAGAAGCTGCTGAGGCGCAAGCTGCAGCCGATGCAGAAGCCGCCGCCGCCGCGCAGGCCGCTGAACAAGAGGCCGCCGAAGCTCAGGCCGCTGCAGACGCACAAGCCGCCGAGGCCGAGCAAGCTGCTGCCGCCGAAGCGCAGGCCGAAGCAGAGCGTGAGGATGCGGTCGCTGCACAGATCGCCGCAGACGCTGAAGCCAAGGCTGCAGCCGAGGCAGAGGCAGAGCAAGACGCCACTGCGGCTGCCGAAACCTCGGAAAGCCCTGAAGCGCAGTCTGCCGAGACACAGGCAGATGCCCCTGCCGCTGAAAGCGATGCTGGCGTAGAAGCAGAGGCGCAAGCTCAGGCCGAGCCGGCAGAGGCTGAAACGACCGAAGAAACCCAAGCCCAGACCGATGTGCCGGCAGACAGCTCTTCCGACACTGAAACGCAGGCAGAGGCCGAAACCCAGCAGCAAACGGAAGAGCAGATCGCCGCTGATCTGGCTGCCGAACAGGCTGCGGAAGAAGCCCGTCAGGAACAGCGCGCCGCTGATGCAGCCGCTGCTGCCGAAGCCGCCGCCGCTGCTGACAGCGGTGAAGCCAAGGCCGACGTTGTGGTAGAAGAAATCACCGAAGAAGACACGCGCGCCTCGAGCGAAGAATTTTCGACGGCCGTCACCGGTGACACCTCTGCCGAAGCAAAAACCGAAGCCAAAAAGGATGACGACGACGGGCTGAGCAAGTTCGAGAAAGCCCTGCTTGTCGGCATCGGCGCAGTGGCTGTCGGGTCGATCCTGAATAACGGCTCGAAGGTCGTGAGCAACTCGGGTGACCGTCTGGTTGTTGAAGATCCGAATGGGGATCTGCGCGTTTTGAAAGACGATGATGCGCTTGTGCGTCAGGCCGGTGACGAAGTCCGCCGCGAGACGTTCAACGACGGTTCTTCGCGCACCACTGTGATCAAGCCTAACGGCAGCAAGATCGTGACCATTCTGGGTCGGGACGGCACCGTATTGCGCCGGATCAACGTCGATCCACAGGGCAATGAATATGTGCTGTTCGATGACACCCAAGTCGAAGAACGTATCGTGGTGAACGAGCTGCCTCAGGTCCGTCCGCAGGCCAATACGCTGGCCAGCCAGCAAAACGAGGAAGCGCTGCGTGCTGCGTTGCAAACACAGTTGCGTGGCGATCAGGCCCAGCGGTATTCGCTGCGTCAGGTGCGTGATGTCCGTCAGGTCCGTGCCCTAGCACCAGAGATCGAGCTGGACGCTGTGCGCTTTGCCACAGGGTCGGCTGCAATCCAGCCTGAACAGGCCCGTGCGCTGTCCAAGATCGGGACCGCGATCAGCAATGCCATCAAGGATGATCCACGCACTGTGATCCTTGTGGAAGGGCACACCGATGCGGTTGGCAATGCGGGCTACAACCTTGCGCTGTCTGACCGTCGTGCCGAGACCGTTGCATTGGCCCTGACCGAGTATTTTGACGTGCCGCCAGCCAACCTGATCACCCAAGGCTACGGTGAAAGCGCGTTGAAAGTACCGACCGAGACCGCCGAACCCGCCAACCGTCGTGCGGTTGTGCGCAACATCACAGGTCTGCTGCGTCAGTAACCGCGACCTTCATGACATAGAAAAGCCCCCGCAGGAAACTGCGGGGGCTTTTTGCGTCTCGGGGCTGTAAGACCCGGAATTATTTGCTTGGCAGCGGCCCGATGAGCATGACCATCTGGCGGCCTTCCATCTTCGGGAAGTTTTCAACGCGGCCAACTTCTTTGGTGTCTTCGGCAACACGTTCAAGCAGCTCGCGGCCAAGGTTCTGGTGGGCCATCTCACGGCCGCGGAACCGCAGCGTGATCTTTACCTTGTCCCCATTGTCGAGGAACTTGAACACGTTACGCATCTTGACGTCATAGTCATTGGTATCGGTGTTCGGGCGGAACTTGACCTCTTTGATCTCGATGATCTTTTGCTTCTTGCGCGCTTCGGCTTCACGCTTTTGCGTCTCATACTTGAATTTGCCAAAGTCCATGATCTTGCACACGGGCGGGTTGGCATTGGGCGAAATCTCGACCAGATCAAGTCCGGCATCAACAGCCATTTCCATGGCGCGATCCGGTGTCACGACGCCGACGTTTTCCCCATCCGCACCGATCAGGCGGATTTCGTTGGCGCGGATGTTTTCGTTGATGCGCGGGCCGGTGTCTCTTTGCGGCGGCGCGTTATGCGGTCTGCGAGCGATGATGGTCGTCCTTTGATTGTTGTACTGATGTCGAGCACGGAAGGTAAACCTGCTCATGGTCTTCTTCAAGTCGCAAAATGGCGCATATACAGGGTAAAACCGCGTATTTTTGGGGGATTTACCCAAGGGGAAGCAGCGTATCGCGCATTTGACGCCATGTGTTGGCATATAGTATGTGCAGCAGGGGATTAACAAAGTTCAAAGGAACCACAGCATCATGAAAAACCTCATCTGGATTGTCATCGCAGGGGTGATCGCGCTTGGCGCGTACATGTTGTATTCAGGCCGTTCGGTCCAGGAGATTGCGACCGATGCGTCGGATGCCGTCAATGCTCCCGCCGCGCTGGAAAGTGCGACCGAAGCTGTGGGCGACGCTGTCGAGGCGACAGAGGGAGCAGTGACCGAGGCGGTAGAAGCCACCACAGAGGCCGCGAATACCGCAGCCGACGCGCTGTCGGAAGCGGCCGAGGATGTGGCCGACGCCGCGGCAGAGGCGGGCGAGGATGCCATGAACGCGGGCAAGCAGATCGCCGAGGATGCAACGCAAGCGGCGAATGATACCGCAGAAGGCAACGCGGAAGTTTCCACCAGCGCAGAGGCCGATGCCATGGCTGCCAGCGTTTCAGAGGCAAGCGATGCCGCCAGCACCACACAAGCGGGCACGGCACCCGCCGCTGACCCGCAAGCCGAGGCAAACGCCGCAGCGGTTCAAGCGGAAGAAGCCGCCGCCGTCGCCGCGATTGACTCACGGGCCAGCACAGATGCGGGGGCTGCAGCCGATACAGAAGTTCAGGCCGACGTCACCGCCGATGCCAATACGCCAGAGCAGTTGACCACCGTCGATGGCTTTGATCTGGAGAAGGTGCAAACCATGATCGACACTTCTGATCTGCCCGCCACGCAAAAAGCGCTGCTGAAGCAAGGGCTGGTCACCGCCGGTGAAAATCCCGATGCCCTGCGCGCGATCCTCGCACGGATCCGCGAGGCGCTGGCGCTTTAAGCGCGGCCCACGCAAAACCGATCCGCCAGACATGAAAAAGCCGCGCCTCGAAAGAGAGCGCGGCTTTTGTTTTATTTGTGGTGCCCCTTGCAAGGGCACCGCTGCGTCGGATCAGCCGACAAAGGCCTTTTCAACGACGTAGTGTTTCGGGTCGGAGTTCGCCCCTTCCTCGAGCCCGAAACCTTCAAGCACGTCCTTGATGTCCTTGTTGAATTCAAGGCTCCCACAGACCATGCCGCGATCGGTGTCGGCGCTGATACCGTCGATGCCGAGGTCTTTGAACACCGTTCCGTCCTGCAGCAGATTGGTGATGCGTCCCATCTTGGGGCTTTGTTCACGGGTGGTGGTGGGGTAGTAGACCAGCTTGTCGCCGATCATCTCGCCGATCAGCGGATCATCGGCAAGGCTCTCGACCAGCGTGCGGCCATAGTCCAGCTCGGCCACATCGCGGGTGGTGTGGGTCATGATGATCTGGTCGAATTTCTCGTAGGTCTCCGGTTCGCGCAGCAGCGAGGCAAAGGGCGCAAAGCCCGTGCCGGTGGCGAAAAGCCACAGACGTTTGCCGGGCAGCAGCGCGTCATGCACCAGCGTGCCGACGGGCTTGGGCCGCAGGATGATCTGGTCGCCGGGCTGGATATGTTGCAGCTTCGAGGTCAGCGGGCCGTCCTGCACCTTGATCGAATAGAATTCCAGCTCTTCGTCCCATGAGGGGGAGGCGATGGAATAGGCGCGCAGAAGCGGTTTTTGCTTGCCGGTCTCAGGGTGCGGGTCGCCCATCAGGCCGATCATCACAAACTCGCCCGAGCGAAAGCGCAAGGACGCAGGGCGGGTCACGCGGAAGGAAAACAGCCGGTCCGTCCAGTGTTTGACAGAAGTCACGGTCTGCGCGTCAGGCAACGTGGGTACGGGTTTGGCGTCGGTTTGGGTCACTACATTCTGCTCGGTCATAATTTCATCTACGCGCGGATCGCGGCACGCAGCCTTTCTCTAGGGGAAGGGAGGGGGCAGGGAAAGCATCTTGGGGCGAAAACCCCGATCAGCCGCGCAGACGCGCCTGATAATTATGCTCTTGCCAGTTTGCGCGGGCCAGCCATTGGTCCTGCGGTTGACGCGCGGCCAGATCATCGGGGATCTCGACCTCGTCAAAGCCCGACCGGCGCGCCATGGCGTATTGGTCTGCAATCACATGCCCATGTGCGCGCAGCCGCCCGGTGTAGCCACGCAGACGCAGTTGGCGCGCGATGGTAAAGCCACGCCCGTCGGCCGAACTGGGGAAGGCCACGCGGATCATCGAGATCGCACCATCAACAGGGATCGTTTCCGGTTGCACGTCAGAGGGGACGTCAAGGGCGGTCGCACCCGCCTCTACGCCTTCAGCAGCATCGAAGGGGGCGTAGGGCGTGGCGAAATCATCCGCCACAAACCCCTGATCATTGATCAACTGTGTCATGTCTTTGCTCCTGTGCGGACCATCTTGCCATCGACAAAATGGATGCCGCATTCTTCTTTTTCAATGTTTCTCCAGCGACCGGCGCGGGGGTCTTCGCCCGGTTTCACCTTGGTGGTGCAGGGGGCGCACCCGATGCTGGGGTAGCCTTGGGCCACCAGCGGGTGACGGGGCAGGCGGTTTTCGTCGATATAATCCGACACGTCTGAGGCCTGCCAATGGGCCAGCGGGTTCACCTTGATCCGCGCGGGCGCATCGGCGGGGGTTTCGACCTCGAAGAAGGGCAGGCTGGCGCGGGTGCCGGACTGGAACCGCTTGCGCCCCGTGATCCAACCGTCGAACCCCTCTAGCGCGTGCTGCAGGGGCACGGTCTTGCGGAAGGCACAGCAGGCGTCCGGGTCGCGCAGATGCAGCGTCCCGTCGGGGTCTTTCTCTGCCACGTCCTGCGCCCGGATCGTCTGCACATTGCGCAGCCCCAACCGTTCGCTCAGCTCTTGCTGATAGACCAGCGTTTCGGCAAAGAGCATCTCTGTGTCGATGAACAACACCGGCAGATCACGTTTCACCATAGAGGCAAGGTGCAACAGGGCGACGGATTCCGCCCCGAAGCTTGAGACAAGCGCCAGATTGGGCACATTGTCGATCGCGGCACGCAGCACGTCGGTGGCGCTGTGATGGCGTAGGCCATCGTTCAGCTTTTCCACCTGACGGGTCAGCGCTGCGACGCGATCCGGCCCTTCGGGGAGGATTTTCTCCCCATTTGGAAGTGTCAGTTGATCACGCGGCATTGGCTTGTGCTTCCGGGTAGAGGACGGCCTTGAACGGGGCAAGACCAAGGCGGCGGTACGTTTGCAAAAACGTCTCGGACGCATCAGACCGCAGATCCAGGTAGCCCAGAACCAGCCGTTCTATGGCCGGAATGATGTCGTCGGCGGAAAAGCCCGGACCGGCGCGCTCTCCGATGGCGGCGTTTTCGGTGCCGTCACCGCCCAGAGTGATCTGGTAGTTTTCGACACCGGCGCGGTCGAGCCCGAGAATCCCGATGTGGCCCACGTGGTGGTGGCCGCAGGCATTGATGCAGCCCGAGATCTTGATCTTGAGCGGACCGACGTCATGCTCCAGCTTCAGCTCGTCAAAGCGGGTCGCGATTTCCTGGGCAATCGGGATCGAGCGGGCTGTCGCCAGCGCGCAGTAGTCCATGCCGGGGCAGGCGATGATATCGCTGATCAGGCCGATATTGGCCGTGGCAAGGCCGACCTCTTTCAACGCCGCGTGCAAGGCGGGCAGGTCGCCGCGGTGCACATGGGGCAGGATCACATTCTGCTCGTGGCTGATGCGCAGTTCGTCATGGCCGTATTCGGCCGCCAGCTCGGCCATACGGTGCATCTGTTCGGCGGTGGCGTCGCCCGGGGTCTTGCCATGGGCCTTGAGGCTGATCGACACGATCGCGTAGGACGGATCGCGGTGGTCGGTCAGGTTGGTGTCGGCCCAGCTTTTGAACACGGGATCGCTGTTATAGGACGCAGTATAGGCGTCGGTCGGGGCGGTCTTGAACGTCGGGCTGGCGAAATCCGCCTCGATCCGCGACAGCATTTGCTGATCGACGCCGGTGAACAGCGGACGGATCAGCGCATAGCGGGCGTCCACACGTGCGCGGATGTCGTCGATGCCGTTCTCATGCACGGTGATCTTGATCCGCGCTTTGTACTTATTATCGCGGCGGCCCAACAGGTTATAGACCGAGACAATGGCCTCGAGCGTGGGCAGCAGGTCTTCGGAGCTGACGAAGTCATACAGCACCTTGCCGATCATCGGGGTCCGGCCAAGGCCGCCGCCTACGATCACCTGATAGCCGATCTCGCCGTCTTTCTCGACGATTTGCAGGCCGATATCATGGGCCTTGATCACCGCACGGTCATGGGGCGCGCCAGAGACAGCGACCTTGAATTTGCGCGGCAGGAACTGGAATTCGGGGTGGTCGGTGGACCACTGCCGGATCAGTTCGGCGACGGGGCGCGGATCGGCGATTTCATCCGCGGCGGCACCGGCGAAATGGTCGGCGGTCACGTTGCGGATGGTGTTACCGCTCGTTTGGATGGCGTGCATGTTCACTTCGGCCAGCGCGTCAAGCATATCGGGGACATCACGCAGCTGGGGCCAGTTGTACTGGATGTTCTGGCGCGTGGTAAAATGGCCGTAGCCCTTATCCCATTTGGCAGCGATATCGGCCAGCTTGTGCATCTGGCGGCTGCTGAGCGTGCCATAGGGGATCGCGACCCGCAGCATATAGGCGTGCAGCTGCAGATATAGCCCGTTCATCAGGCGCAGGGGCTTGAATTCATCCTCGGTCAGGGAGCCGTCGATGCGGCGTTCGACCTGCGCGCGGAACTGTGCGTTGCGTTCGGCGATGAAGGCATCGTCAAATTCGGTGTAGCTGTACATTATTGAACCTCCTGCTTGCCGTGGGTGTAGTTGCTGGGCCCCTTGGCGCGGAATGCTTCGCGGAAATGCGAAGGCTTGGGTGTGTCTGTGCTGGTGTCGACATCGGCCAGATAGGCCCCGACGGTCAGGTCGGCTTGCTGGATCGCATCGATCAGACGCACATCGGCGACGGCCTCGTCGGTCAGGACTTCGGCCTCTTCCAGTTTGCGGGTCCAGCCGGTGACGGTCTGGTAGATCACGTCGCCTTCCAGCAAGGCATTGGCGGTGACGACTTTGGGGGTGAAGGGCTTGGCCATTCTGCCATCTCCTCTTGAAACAATTCGGTGGTGGCGCGGGCGGCGGCACGGGGTGCCAGGCCATAGAAGGTCAGGGCGGGGCCGGTCAGATTGGCCGCGCCCAGGTCGGTGGGCAGACGGTCCAGCGTGGTCTCGACAATCCGCTGATCCGCGCGCGAGGCGTTTTCGACCAGCGTGACGGGCGTGCTGCGATCGGCCCCGTGCATCAGCAGGCGACCTTGGATAAAGCGTGCGGATTTCTTGCCCATATAGATCGCGGCGACCTCGCCCGGGCGGGCCAAAGCGGCCCAGTCATGATCGGCGAACCCTTTCATGTCATGGCCGGTCAGGAACCGGACCGAGGCGTTGCGCCCGCGTTTCGTCAGGCTTTGCCCGATGGTTGCGACGGCGGCAGAGGCAGAGGTGATCCCCGGCACGATGTGCCAGCCGATGCCATGGGCGTCCACGGCGTCGATCTCTTCGTCCAGGCGGCCAAAGACGGTGGCATCGCCGGATTTCAGACGCACCACTTGGGCACCCGCTTGCGCGTGTTCGACGAGCAGATCGTTGATGGTTTCTTGCGCGGTGGAGGGGCCGAAACCTTCCTTGCCCACGTCGATCATCAGCGCCTCGCGGCGGGCGAGTTCGAGGATCTCGGGGCTGATCAGCCGGTCGTAAATCACCACATCGGCCTCGTCCAGCGCGCGACGCGCCTTGAGGGTCAGCAGTTCGGGGTCACCGGGGCCGCCGCCGACAAAGGCGATGTGACCGGCACGCGCGGCGCGGGTCTGGTGGTCGGCCAGCAGCGTGTTCAGCGCGTTTTCGACGGCGGCCTTGCCATCCGCTACGGCGCGGGGGCCGGCGGCAAAGTAATAGTCACGCCAGAAATCGCGGCGCGGGCGGCCAAAGGGCAGGGCGTCGGCCATCTTGCGGAACCCCTTGCCGATCCGCGCCAGTGTTCCCAGCGTTGTGGGCAGGCGTTCTTCCAGATCGGCCTTGATCGCGCGGGCCAGCACAGGGGCGGCGCCTTCGGTGCCGATGGCGATGGTCATGGGGTCACGGTCCACGATGGCGGGGGTGATAAAGGCGCTGTCGTGCAGATTGTCGACGATATTGACCAAGGCCCCTTCGGCACGCGCAATCGCGGCGGTGCGGGCGTCTTCGGTCTCGTCTTCATCGGCAGCGTAGAAGAGTTTCGCACACAGCACATCGCCGTGGCGCAGGGCGCGGGTGTGCAGCGTGAGGCGGCCCGCATCGGCCCATGCCGCGATCTCGGGCGCGGGGGTCGGGGCGAAGACGCTGATCTTGGCTTCGGTCTTGAGCAACAGGCGCAGCTTGGCCAAAGCCGCTTCGCCACCGCCTGACAAAACGATGCGCTGGCCCTTGGTGGACAGGTAGATTGGGAAATGATCCATGTTGTTCGGTCCTTGCGCTTAGCTTGAGCTCTATATAGGAAATAATTCCGATAAGGCGCTAGGTGTCTGGGGATATAAGGACGTACGTTCCATTCAGTCGCGCAAACAGAACAACAGACCACAGAGTGAAGGAAAAGCAGAATGGACGTTCGGATCGATGACGTGGACCGGAAAATTCTAGCGCAGTTACAACGCGATGCCAGCCAGTCATTGGACGATATCGCGCGCGAGGTCGGCAGTTCCAAGACCCCTGTGTGGAACCGGATTCGTAAACTGCGCGAGGCCGGGGTGATCGGGCAGCATACGGTTGTGCTGGATGCAGAGGCGCTTGGCTTCGAGGCGTGCTTCTTCGTGTTGATCCGCACGTCGTCCCACGAGGCCGACTGGCAGGCGGCGTTCCTCAAGGCGTTGAAAAACCGTCCCGAAGTGCAAGAGGCGCACCGGCTGGCGGGGGACATCGACTATATCCTGAAGGTCCGCGTCAAGAACGCCCGCGCCTATGATGCCTTTTATCAGGCGCTGATTTCAGAGGTCCGCGTGCACAACGTCACAGCGCTGCTGTCGATGGAAGAGATCAAATCCACCACGATGCTGCCGCTGTAACGCCGTGGCGCGGGGAGGCGCGAATTATACCGTCACCATCAACCGTTCCAGCTTGTGGAAATGGTAGGTATTGGCAAAGCGCGGTGGCGCGGCCAGTTGCAGGTTCGGCGCATGGTCAAAAAGCGCACGCAACGCGATCTGCATTTCCAGCCGAGCCAGCGGCGCGCCGACGCAGAAATGCAGACCACCACCAAAGGCCGCGTGGGCCTTGGCCGGACGGGTCGGGTCGAACACATCGGGCTGGTCGTAAAGTGCGGGATCACGGCCCGCGGCCCCCAGCACCAGTGCAATCTTGCGGCCCTTTTCCAGCGTGACATCGCCCAGTTCGATATCCTCGTAGGCGAAACGTTCGAAGACATGCAGGGGCGGGTCGTAGCGCAGGATCTCTTCAACCGTGGCGTTGATCGCATCGGGGGCGAGGGCGCTGGCGGGGGGGCTATTTTCGAGCAAGCAGGCGATCCCGTTGCCAAGCGCGTGTACCGTCGCCTCGTGGCCTGCGTTCAGCAGCAGGATACAGGTGCCGATCAGCGCATCCGTGCTCAGTTTTTCGCCGTCCTCTTCGGCAGCGATCAACTGGGTGATCAGGTCGTCACGCGGGTCTTGGCGACGCTCATTGACATAGCGGCGCAGGAAGCCGGTGAAATCGGCGGCGGCGGTATTGGCGGCCTCTTCGGTCGCGCGGGTCCGGCCGATCTGGTAGACGGCGACCATATCATTGGACCAGCGCAGCAGGTCGGGCCACATATCCTCTGGCACGCCAAGCAGCCGTGCGATGATGCGCACGGGCAGTTGGGTGCAAAAAGCGGGGATCAGGTCAAAGGCTTCGCCCTTGGGCAGGTCGGCCAGCAGGGCTTGGGCGATCTCTTCGATCTCGGGGGCGAGACCGGCAATCCGGCGCGAGGTAAAGGCACGCAGCACCAACCCGCGCAGACGGGTGTGGGTTGGCGGCTCAAGCTCGAGCATCGACTGGTCTTCCACCGCATAGAAGTCGCGCATGTGATCGGGCGTGGGCTTGCGCTGGTCGGCAGGGGGCTCGCGGCCCAAACGGCGGTCACGCAGCAAGGCCTGCACCGTCGCCGCATCAAAAGCGGCCATCATCCCGTAGTCTTGCCAGAACAGCACGGGGCCCTGCGCACGTGCGCGCGTGTAGGCGGCATAGGGGTTTTGGACGAATTCGGGATCAAGCGGGGAAAGGTTCAGTGTTTTCATGGGGCCTAGCAATAGCTGCGGCTCTGGTCTTTGCAAGCGGGTCTGTGCCAAATAACGCCATGACCTCCGGAATGCGCCGCCGCGTCGCAACCTTTGTGCTGTTTCTGATCACCGTGTCTGTCCTCTCCGGCGGGGTGTGGCGCTATGCCTATCTGCAAGGGCTGGACCAGCTGCGCGCGCGGGGGCAGGCGGATCTGTCGCTGGTCAGCGACCGTCTGGTCGGGCAGTTGCAGCGGTACCGTGATCTGGCGGTGTTTCTGGCGGATCACCCGCAGGTGGCGCAGGTGCTGGACCGGCGTCCGGCGGTCGAGGCACAGGCATTTTTGCAAGAGGTCGCGGATAAGACCACGGCGCTGGATGTGCAGGTGCTTGACCGATCCGGCGATGTGATCGTCGCGGCACTTGGCGCGGAAGCGGTGCGGGTGCCGCGCGCGGATCAACGCTTTGTCCAGCGGGCATTGCGCGGTGCACTTGGCTGGGGGCATGGCCCCGCCGCGCCCTTGACCGACCGTGCCTATTTCCACGCCGCCCCGGTCTTCGCGCCCGATGGGCAGGTGCGCGGTGCCGTTGTCGTGTCGACTGATCTGAACGGCATCGATTATGACTGGCGCGGCAGCAATCCGGCGGCGTTCTTCACCGACACCGACGGGGTCGTCCAGATCGCCAACCGGTCAGAGCTGCTGTTCTGGGCGCGTCCCAATGCGGCGCAGGGGCTGGTGCCGCCGGATGGTGCGGCGCTGGATTTCGCGGTGTCTGACGTGCGCGGCCACGAGATCTGGCATATGGGCTGGGGGCCGTATCTGCCGGACGCCGCCTTGCATCTGACCCGCGCCTTGCCGGTGGTGGGGATGACGGGCGAGGTGCTGCTGGATATCGAGGGCGCGCAACGTTTGGCACGGGCACAGGCGGCGGCGGTGGCTGCGCTTTGCCTTGCCTTTGGCGCGCTGCTGTTTCTCGCGACCGAGCGCCGCCGCGCCCTGTCAGAGGCGAATGCGGCGCTTGAGCGGCAGGTCGCCAAACGCACCGCCGCCCTGAACGCCAGCAACACCGAATTGCGCCGCGAAGCGACCGAGCGGGAAGAGGCGCAGGCCGCCCTGCGCCGCGCGCAGGCGGATCTGGTGCAGGCGGGCAAGCTGTCGGCGCTAGGCCAGATGTCGGCGGGCATCAGCCACGAGCTGAACCAGCCGCTGATGGCGATCCGGTCCTTTGCGGAAAACGCGGTGCAGTTCCTTGAGCGCGACCGCCCCGACAGGACGGCTGAAAACCTGACCCGCATCTCGCAGATGGCTGACCGGATGGCGCGGATCATCCAGAATCTGCGGGCCTTTGCGCGGCAAGAAAGCGTGCCGCAGACCCGTGTCGATGTGACGCGCGTGGTCGCCAGCGCGGTGGAGCTGACCCAAAGCTACCTGCGCGACGCAGGCGTGACCCTTGACTACCAGCCCGCGAATGCCCCCGTCTGGGTGCGTGGTGGCGAGGTGCGCTTGGGGCAGGTCTTTGTAAACCTCATCACCAACGCCGTCGATGCCATGAGCAGCAGCGACACCAAACGGCTGAGCATCACGATTGACCCCGCCGACCCCGTGCGGGTGCAGTTCCGCGACACCGGTCCGGGGATCGAGATGCCGGACAAGGTGTTCGACCCGTTCTACACGACTAAATCCGTGGGCGGCGGTGCCGAGGGTGCGATGGGGGGCATGGGGCTGGGGCTTTCGATCAGTTACGGGATTGTGCAAAGCTTCGGCGGGGGGATCCGTGGCACCAACCTTGACGCGGGCGGTGCGATGTTCTCTGTCACGCTGGAACGCGCCGATACGGGCGAGGAGGGGCAGGCATGAGCAGAACCGTTCTTTTGGTCGATGACGATGCCTCTGTCCGCGAGGCGCTGGCGCAGACGCTGGAGCTTGCCGATATTGATGTTGTCGCCGCGGGGTCGTTCGTCGCCGCCAAGGATAGGATCACCGAACGGTTCGATGGCATCATCCTGTCGGACATGCGCATGCCCGGGCGCGACGGGTTTCACCTGCTGGCCTATGCCCATGAACAGGACCCCGATCTGCCGGTGATCCTGCTGACAGGCGAAGGCGACATCCCCATGGCCGTGCGCGCGATGGAGGCAGGGGCCTTTGATTTCCTTGAAAAACCCTGCGCCCCCGCCGCGCTGGTCACCGTGATCGAACGCGCGCTGAAGACCCGCGCGCTGGTGTTGGAAAACCGTCGGCTGCTGCATATCGTGGAAACCGGCGATCCGGCGGCGCGGATGATTTTCGGGTCGTCGGACCTGTCAGAACGGCTGCGCGACAAGGTGCGGCGCGTGGCGCAGGCCAATGCCGAGGTGCTGGTCACCGGCCCGTCGGGCTCTGGTATTTCGAAGGTGGCAGAGGTGATCCACCTGTCCTCGCGCCGCTCCAAAGGGCCCTTCGTCAAACGTGCTGCCGCGGGGCTTAGTCCTGATGATGTGAGCGATGCGCTGCACGCCGCCTCGGGCGGGTGCCTGTTTCTGGACGAGGTCGCGCAGCTTCCCGCGCAGACCCAACTGAGCCTGATCGAAGCGCCTGAGCAGGTGCCCGATGTGCGTCTCATTGCGGGCAGTGCGCGGGAGCTACAGTCTTTGGTGGCCGAGGGGCAGTTCCACGCGGATCTCTATTACCGGCTCGAGGTCATGACCGTGCGCATCCCGTCGCTCGCTGAACGCCCCGAGGATATTGCCACGATGTTTCGCCGCTACGTCGATCAGGCGGCAGAGCAGTCGGGCGTGCAGCCGCCCGAAGTGACGCCGCAAATGATCGCGGGGCTGATGGCGCGGGACTGGCCCGGCAACGCGCGCGCGCTGATGTCAGAGGCGATGCGCTTTGTCATGGGGGTCTCGGACGAGGTGACGCCGGATGCGAACCTCGGGCTGGCGGACCAGATGGCGCAGGTGGAACAATCCCTGCTGCGCGCGGCCTTGCGCCGTGCCGAGGGGCAGGCGAGTGCGGCGGCGCAGGCGCTGAAACTGCCGCGCAAGACCTTCTATGACAAGCTGGCCCGCTACGGGATTCGGCCCGAGGACTTTCGCAGCTAGCCTGTGCGGATTTTCGCACAACTGCGCTGCGTGCTGTGCGGTTATCCGCACAGGTAGCGTGTGTCGGGTTGGTTTGTAACCTTAACTAAATACATCAACGATTTGATAAATAACATATTTAACGCGATCCTTATCTTTCAACCTCTCTTCCTTGTGAGGTCGGCGAAATAACGCTCTAGTAACGCCACCGCATTTGGAACGACCGGATGCCGAGACTTGAAAAACAGTTCTCTGGGAGGAGACATCACATGAAATTCCTGACAACCACTCTGGTGGCTATGACCCTTTCCGTAAGCGCCGGTGCTGTTGCCGCGGCGTGTGACGATGGCGAAGTCGTCATCAAGCTGAGCCACGTGACCAACACAGACCGTCACCCCAAAGGCATCGCCGCTTCCTTGCTGGAACAGCGCGTCAATGACGAGATGAACGGCAAAGCCTGCATGGAAGTGTTCCCGAACTCCACGCTGTACAACGATGACCAGGTTCTTGAGGCGCTGCTGCAAGGCGACGTTCAGATGGCCGCGCCGTCGCTGTCGAAGTTCGAGCAGTTCACCAAGCAATTCCGCATCTTCGATCTGCCCTTCATGTTCAAGGACATCAACGCTGTAGACGAGTTCCAGAACTCCGAAACCGGTGTTGCGATGAAGGAATCCATGACGCGCCGTGGCCTGCTGGGTCTGGCGTTCTGGCACAATGGCATGAAGCAGATGTCGGCGAACAAGCCGCTGAACGTGCCGTCGGATGCCAATGGTCTGAAATTCCGCGTCCAGAACTCTGACGTGCTGAAGGCCCAGATGGCGGCAATGGGCGCATCGCCCCAGCCGATGGCCTTCTCGGAAGTTTACGGCGCGCTGCAAACCGGCGTTGTCGACGGTCAGGAAAACACCTGGTCCAACATTTATGGCCAGAAGTTCTTTGAGGTGCAGGACGGGACAACCGAAACCAACCACGGTGTTCTGGACTACATGCTCGTGACCTCCACCGACTGGTGGGACAGCCTGGACGCCGATGTGCGTGACCAGCTGGCGACCATCGTTCAGGAAGTGACCGACACCCGCAACGCGGAATCGTCCAAAGTGAACGCCGAAGCCAAACAGGCGATCATCGATGCCGGTGGTGTGGTCCGTGAACTGGACGACGCGCAGCGCGAAGCCTGGGTCACCGCGATGAAGCCCGTCTGGGAAGAGTTCACCGCCGACGTCGGTCAGGAAAACATCGACGAAGCTCAAGCGATCAACGCCAAGCACTAAACCTGTTCTGCCCCGTCTGGCAACGGACGGGGCATATCACTTGCGTCAGGCCCCGACATGCCCCGCGGCGTGCGGGCCTGATCCACTCTCCTCTCACAGCGGAGCATTCCCATGTCACATGGTGTTCAATCTCATTCTGCGCTCGGGCGCATTGTCAACGAGCTTGAGGAAACGGCGATTGCCATCATCCTTGGTCTGATGACGCTTATCACCTTTATCAACGTCGTCCTGCGCTATGGTTTCAACACCGGCATCATCTGGGGGCTCGAAGCGGTGACCTTCCTCTTCGCCTGGCTGGCGCTGTTTGGCATGAGCTATGCGGTCAAGGTCACGGCGCATCTGGGGGTGGACGCGGTCGTGAACCTGTTTTCGCTGCCCAAACGCCGTGTGCTCGCGCTGGTTGCGGCAGCGATCTGCGTGGTCTACGGGGCCTTGCTGATGAAAGGCGCGTGGGATTACTGGGCCCCCTTCGCGGGGCTGGACGCCACCACGGGCCGCTGGTTCCCCACAGGCTTTGCCGATAGCCGCGATCAGGCGTGGTATGAAACCGTCGATATCCCCATGCCGGATTGGCTGCGCTTTATCGAGCCGATCATGAACGAGGGCGAGAGCTATGGCAAATTGCCACGGTTCATCCCGTATTTCATGCTGCCCTTCGGCATGGCGCTGCTGTTGTTCCGTTTCATCCAGGCCGGTGTGCGTGTCTTTACCGGACAGGCCACAGCACTGATCGTCAGTCACGAGGCCGAAGATGATATCGAAGCCGTCAAACACATGAACGCGGAGTCCTGAGCGCATGGAAGTCCTTATCCTATTTACCATGATCGTCGGGCTGATGTTGCTGGGCGTTCCGATTGCCGTCAGCCTTGGCTTCTCGTCAATCGTCTTTCTGCTGGTGCTGTCCGACAGCTCGCTTGCGTCCATCGCGCAGACCTTCTTTCAGGCGATGGCGGGGCACTATACGCTGCTGGCGATCCCGTTCTTTGTTCTGGCGTCGTCCTTCATGTCGACGGGCGGTGTGGCCAAGCGGATCATCCGTTTCTCTATCGCGCTGGTCGGGCATTTTCCGGGCGGTCTTGCGATTGCGGGTGTTTTTGCCTGTATGCTGTTCGCCGCCCTGTCGGGATCATCGCCTGCGACAGTGGTTGCCATCGGGTCCATCGTGATCGCGGGGATGCGGGAGACCGGCTACACCAAGGAATTCGCCGCCGGTGTCATCGCCAACGCGGGCACCCTGGGCATCCTGATTCCGCCGTCCATCGTGATGGTCGTCTATGCCTCTGCCACGGATGTCTCTGTGGGCCGGATGTTCCTTGCGGGCGTTATCCCCGGTCTGATGGCGGGCACCATGCTGATGCTGACCATCTACATCATGGCGCGGGTCAAGAAGCTGCCACAGGGCGAATGGCGCGGCTGGGGCGAGGTCTTTGCCTCGGGGCGTGAAGCGGGCTGGGGGCTGATGCTGATCGTGATCATTCTTGGCGGTATCTATGGCGGTATCTTTACCCCGACCGAAGCCGCTGCCGTGGCCGCTGTCTATGCCTTCTTCATTGCGGCCTTTGTCTATCGCGATATGGGCCCGCTGCACGTCGAAGGCGAGGGGCGCAACCTGTCGCTGATGCGCAAGCCCTTGGCGCTGGTCACTGTCTTCTTCCACCGCGATACCCGCGATACGCTGTTCGAGGCCGGCAAGCTGACCGTCACCTTGATGTTCATCATCGCCAACGCGCTGATCCTCAAGCACGTGCTGACCGACGAGCAGATCCCGCAGCAGATCTCTGCCGCGATGCTGAGCGCCGGTTTCGGGCCGATCATGTTCCTGGTTATCGTCAACGTGATCTTGCTGATTGGCGGGCAGTTCATGGAGCCGTCGGGCCTGTTGATCATCGTCGCCCCGCTGGTCTTCCCCATCGCGATTGAACTGGGCATCGACCCGATCCATCTGGGGATCATCATGGTGGTGAACATGGAAATCGGGATGATCACCCCGCCGGTGGGTCTGAACCTCTTTGTGACCTCGGGCGTGGCGAATATGCCGATGATGAATGTGGTCAAGGCTGCGCTGCCCTTCACCGTGGTGCTGTTCATCTTCCTGCTGATGGTGACCTATATCCCGGTTATTTCGACCTGGCTGCCGACCCTGATGATGGGGCCGGAGATCATCACCCGCTAGGGCGAGACATTACGAGAAAAACAAAAAAGGCGGCGCACCCCATCGGATGCGCCGCCTTTTATGTGTGTCATGACATGAGTTTATTTGGCAAAATGAAGATCAGGCGGCAGAGAGCGCCTGAAGGATCGGGACGAAGTCAGCGGCCTTGAGGCTCGCCCCGCCAATTAGGGCACCGTCCACGTTATCGACCTTGAAGATCTCTGCCGCGTTGTCCGGTTTGACCGAGCCGCCATACAGCAGCCGCAGCGCGTCGCTGACATCCGTGCCAAAGCGTTCGGCCAGTGTTGCGCGGATGAAGTCATGCACCTCGACGATCTGGTCAAGCGTCGGGATTTTGCCGGTGCCAATCGCCCAGATAGGCTCGTATGCGAGGACGGTATTCTCGCCGGTGCAGCCATCGGGCAGGGAGCCTGCAAGCTGTTCGGCGATGACATCCAGCGTGGTGCCGGAGCTGCGATCCGCCTCGCTTTCGCCGATGCAGATGATGGCCGTCAGCCCCGCGTCCCAAGCGGCCTGCGCCTTGGCCGCAACATCAGCATCCGTTTCGCCATAGGCATCGCGGCGCTCGGAATGGCCGAGGATCACATAGGTCGCGCCGACCTCCTTGATCATCGAGGCAGAGATATCGCCAGTGAAGGCACCTTTCGGCTCTGCGTGGCAATCCTGCGCGCCGATGCCAACGGAGGTGCCTTGGGCCTTGGTGACCGCTGGCAGGAGGTAGGGGGCGGGCGGGCATATCACCGCCTCTGCACGGGTGCTGTCCATCGCGGCGGCGACCTCGGCCAACATGTCCAGACCGGCCAGCGTGCCGTTCATCTTCCAGTTTCCAGCGGCAAGCTTGCGGCGCATATGCATATCCTTCATGTGGTTTTTCAAAGGGATACCAGCGCCACCCCGACAGGGCAACGGCAAGCTGCGGTCACGCCCCGCCAGCGCGGCGCGATACCGTTAGCCGAATTTGATGGATTCGCCGCAGCCGCAGGCTTCGGAAACATTGGGGTTGCGGAACTTGAAGCCGGATTCCAGCAGAGAGGTTTCATAGTCGATCTCGGTACCGAAAAGGAACATCTGCGCCATCGGCGCGATCATCACGCGCGCGCCGTCCTGTTCGACGACCTCGTCATTGGCGTCGGCCTCGTTCACATACTCCATCGTATATTCCATGCCGGCGCAGCCACCCTTCTTGATGCCGATGCGCAGACCGGCGTGGCCGGCGGACGTCATCAGCTTGGTGATCTGATTGGCGGCTTTGGGGGTGATGGTGACGGCTTGCTTGCCTGGGATTGCGAACATGCTGAATACTCCTGTTACCGACAAGATAAGGGCTTTGGCAGGGTTTCTCAAGCGGGGGGATGCACAATAGCAAAAGGCCGCCCCCGAAGGGACGGCCCATGTCTTCACGCGCGATTGCGCCGGATCAGACCCCGTAGGTTACAGACCCATGCAGTTGGCATAGTAGGTGACGGTTGCGGGCCAGTCAGAGAAGACCCCCTTGACGCCAGCGTCCTGTGCCAGCACGTCCAGCGCGACCAGATAGTCGCTGTCGTCGGTGATGATGTCGCCAACGGATTGGAAATACCAGCCACCGCCCGTGGACAGCGGACCGGAGCGTTCGAGCGTCCAGGCGATCAGGTTCAAACCGGCTTCGCTGGCTTTCTTGGCATAGTCAGAGGCGGCCAGAGCGCCTTCTTTGTTGGTCAGCAGCATGTTCAGCGACGGGGCCAGATACTGCACGCCTTGCTCTTTCAGCTGGGCGAAATCCTGTGTCCAGGTGCTGGGGTCCTGTTCGTCGAAACCTTCGCTCCATTCCACGAGATAGACGGCCTGTTTGCCGAACTCGGGCTCTGCCTTGATCCAGTACAGCACGTCATCCAGGTTGAACGACTGCGCCCAAACGTCCGAGGCAGGGATGCCCGCGGCTTTGTATTCGTCGATCATTTTTTGCGCATAGTCTTCCTGGCTGAAGCCGTCGTGGGGCATCTCGACCGAAGGGGACTTGAGCTCGGGGGTGAATTTCGCGCCGAGGGATTTGAACAGCTCGATCGATTCCGCGTTGGTCATCAGATCGGCACCGTCGCTGTACAGTTGGGTGCGGAAGCTGGCCACGCCGCCCTGATAGTCTTCGGCGGTGGTGGCGGTGGCGTCGGCGCTGTCCATCTTGGGCGTCAGGGTGCGGAACTCTGCCAAGGTGATGTCCGAGGTGCGGCATTCCGCGCTGGCACCTTCTTCGCCCGCAGCCGCGGTGAAGCCGGTGGTGCATTTCTCGGCCAGATCGGAGACGAGGATATTGGTGGTGGTGTGCAGATCGTTCTGCGCGTGACGGCAGACCAGTTCGTGATCGGCGGTGAAGGTCACGTCGCATTCCAGAATGCCTGCACCCTGACGGGCGGCGGCAACGTTGGACTGTACGGTGTGCTCGGGGAACATCAGCGGCGCGCCGCGGTGCCCGATGGAGAAATCGGATTTGGACGCGGTCTGGCCCATGCAGGACGCCAGCTTGTCCTTGAGGTCGCCATCGGGAAGCTTGTCCACCAGATAGGCAGGACGGACACCGTATTCGACAGGGACGGGGGTGCTGTGGGCGTCGGCCAGCAGCGCGGTGGGGGCCAAAGCCAAAGCTGTAAGGGCAGTAGTTAGTCGCATGATCGCTCCAAATAAAATCATCTGGCAGCGGTGTGGCTACCCTATGTTACAATGATGCGACCATTGCGTGAAACTCATGTAAAATCAACCGGGACGTGAAATGCGTCCCGGTTTCAGCCTATCGGCTTACATGAAGCCCAGTTCAAGACGGGCTTCGTCAGACATCATATCCATGCCCCATGGTGGCTCCCAGACCAGTTCCACGTCGACGGTTTTCACGCCGGGCAGGGGTTCGACCGCATCGGCGACCCAGCCGGGCATCTCGCCTGCGACGGGGCAGCCGGGCGCGGTGAGGGACATCTTGATGTTGACCTCGTTTTCCGCGTTGATGTCGATCGTGTAGATCAACCCCAGCTCATAGATATTGACTGGAATTTCAGGGTCATAGACAGTGCGGCAGGCTTCGGTGATCTGCTCGTACAGCGGATGATCCGTTGACGAGGGCGCAATCAGAGGGGTGCCTTCAAGAGGTTGTGTGCTGTCGGTCATCAGGGCCTCGCTCCTTTTTCTTATCGTTTATATAGGGATTGCAGCGGGCACCGTCCAGAGGGCGGACCCGCGATCCAATGCGGAACTTAAGCTTTGCGCTTGCGCACCGGCTGCGGCTTTACCCGCGCTTCGATCATATCATAGACCATGCCGACGATATCCTTACCGGTGGCTTTCTCGATCCCTTCGAACCCGGGAGAGCTGTTGACCTCAAGCACCTTTGGCCCGCTGTCCGACCGCAGCAGATCCACACCGGCAGTGCCCAGACCAAAGGCCCGTGCCGCACGCAGGGCGGTGTCGCGTTCAACCTTGGTGATGCGCACGACCTGAGCGGTGCCGCCACGGTGCAGGTTGGAGCGGAAATCGCCATCCGCGCCGGTGCGCTTCATCGCGGCCACGACCTTGCCATCCACCACGAGACAGCGCAGATCCTCGCCCGCGGCTTCCTTGACGAAATCCTGCACAAGAAAGTTTGCCTTGAGCCCGCGGAAGGCATCAATCACGGATTCCGCGGCCTTCTTGGTCTCGGCCAGCACCACACCTTTGCCTTGGGTGGATTCCAGCAGTTTCACGATCAGCGGCGCGGTGCCCACCAGCGCCATGAGGTTCGACGTGTCCTTGGGCGAGGCGGCAAAAGCGGTGGTCGGCATGCCGATTTTCCTCGACGCCAAGACCTGATGCGCATGCAGCTTGTCGCGGCTCGACAGGATACCGGCAGAGCCGTTGACGCAGTAGGTCCCGATGGTTTCGAACTGCCGGATCACTGCGCAGCCATAGGGCGTTACCGAGGCGCCGATCCGCGGGATCACCGCGTCATAGCGCGGCAGACGTTTGCCATCGTAATGCACTTCGGGAGCCATGGCATTGATCGCCATATAGCAACGGGTGGTATCGATCACTTCGACAGTGTGGCCACGGGCCTCGCCGACCTCGACCAACCGCGAGGTGGAATAGTTGCTGGCCTCACGGCTCAGCACGGCGACCCGCAATGCGCGTTTGGGCGCGCGGTGACGCACAGCGGCGGTATGGTAGACGTCATAGCTCAGATCCGGTTGCAACCGTTTCTCGGTGGGCGAGATGGTGATGTGATCTGTCAGCGCCTGACGGCCCAGCAACATGCGGCTGGTCATGCCCGCACGGTTGGTCAGGGTCACGTCAATGGGCCAACTTTGCCCTGCGACATCCATCTTGGTCGAGATGACATAGCGCAGCTCTGCCTCGCCATTCGACGAGGTGACCTCGCGCCGGTCAATGATGGGCGCGGAGCAGGTGATGGTGATGTCTTCGTTGCCGGCCACAGGGTGCACGTTGAACCGGACCTTGGGCTTGGAGGCGGGGCCGAAGACTTCGATGTCATGGGCATGCAGCGCCGATGTGCGCGCGCCGGTGTCGATCTTTGCCTTGATCGCGGGAAGCCCCAATTCGGGAAGGGCGACCCATTCTTCCCAGCCAAACGTCAATTCTTGCATGTCACGCACTCCGGCACAGCTAAATCATCCCGCCGCCTAGCAGGTCGCCTGCGTCTACTCAAGCCACGACACGGGCTTCCAAATGGCATAAATCCCGGGGTCCGGGGCAGCGCCCCGGCGGTTCCGGCTGGACATAGCGTAGATTTACGGTGCTTCCATGACAGCCTTGTGGAACGCACGGCTCAACTGCGCGATTGCGCCTATGCGGGGGACATTCTATAGCCGCAGTCATGAAAAAATTCTCGTTCGATCTTCAGGCCCGCGATGGTGCGGCGCGTACCGGTGTCATCTCTACCCCGCGGGGCGATATTCGCACGCCGGCCTTCATGCCTGTGGGCACGGCTGCCACGGTCAAGGCGATGATGCCCGAAAGCGTCGCCGCGACCGGTGCGGATATCCTGCTGGGCAATACCTATCATCTGATGCTGCGCCCCACTGCCGAACGGATCGACCGTTTGGGCGGGCTGCACAAGTTCATGAACTGGGACAAGCCGATCCTCACCGATTCCGGCGGGTTTCAGGTGATGAGCCTGTCGGGGCTGCGCAAACTGACGGAAAAGGGCGTGACCTTCAAAAGCCATGTGGACGGGTCGAAACACGAACTGACCCCCGAACGGTCGATGGAGATTCAAAAGCTGCTCGGCTCCGATATCGTCATGTGCTTTGACGAATGTCCCGCGCTGCCTGCGGATCGCGCGCGTATCGCGGAGTCGATGCGGATGTCGATGCGGTGGGCCAAGCGCAGCCGCGAAGCCTTTGGCGACCGTCCGGGCCATGCTCTTTTTGGTATCCAGCAGGGCGGGCTGGAACGTGACTTTCGCGAGGAAAGTGCCAAGGCGCTGATCGACGTAGGCTTTGACGGCTACGCTGTGGGCGGCCTTGCCGTGGGCGAGGGGCAAGAGGCGATGTTCGGCTGTCTCGATTTTGCCACCGATATGCTGCCCGTGGACCGGCCACGCTATCTGATGGGCGTGGGCAAGCCGGATGATATCGTCGGGGCCGTGGCCCGCGGGATCGATATGATGGACTGCGTACTGCCCTCACGCTCTGGCCGGACGGGGCAGGTGTTCACGCGTCACGGCGTTGTGAACATCAAGAACGCACGCCACGCCGATGACCCGCGTCCGCTGGACGAAGCCTGCACATGCCCTGCGTGCTCGAACTACAGCCGCGCCTATCTGCACCATGTGTTCCGTAGTCAGGAAATGATCTCGGGGATGCTGCTGACATGGCATAACCTGCATTATTTCCAGGAAATCATGGCGGGTATGCGCGACGCGATTGCGGCGGGGACATTTGACGCCTGGCAGGCTGATTTTCATAGCCAGCGTGCCCAAGGCGACATCGACCCGCTTTAGGAAAACCCTGCGGTGAATGGAATAAACCTTCGGCCCCGTCCTTGCGATGACGGGGCGGAAGGTTAGGTGCTGTAGCAAGAAACAACACCGCAAAGGAGTTTTCCATGACCGAGGCATTATTCACCCCCCTGAAGGTTGGTGGCATCGAGGCCGCGAACCGCATCGTGATGGCCCCGCTGACCCGCAGCCGCGCCAATGACGACACTGGCGAAGTCGGCGACATGCACGTCGAATACTACGCGCAGCGCGCCGGTGCCGGGATCATCATCACCGAAGCGTCCCAGATCAGCGCCGAAGGCAAAGGCTACATCAAAACCCCCGGCATCTACACCGAAGGGCAGGTTGCTGCCTGGAAAAAGGTGACGGACGCGGTGCACGCCAAGGGCGGCAAGATCGTGATCCAGTTGTGGCACGTGGGCCGGATCAGCCATGTGGATATCCAGCCTGACGGACAAAAGCCCGTCGCCCCCTCGGCCATCGCGGCAGAGGTGAAGACCTTTACCAAAGACGGAATGACCCCGACATCCGAACCGCGCGCGTTGGAGTTGGACGAGATGCCACGCATTGTCGCCGATTATGTCCACGCAACCAAGATGGCACGCAAGGCGGGCTTTGACGGGGTCGAGGTCCACGGGGCGAACGGCTATCTGCTGGACCAATTCCTCAAGACCTCAAGCAACAAACGCGATGACGCCTATGGCGGGTCGGTCGAGAACCGCGCGCGGCTGCTGTTCGAAGTGCTAGACGGTGTCGTAAACGCATGGGACGGTGATCACGTCGGCCTGCGCCTGTCGCCTTTCTCGCCTGCGAACGGCATCGCGGATGATGACCCGCAAGAGACGTTCACCTACGTCGTGGATGCGCTGAACAAATACAATCTGGCCTATCTGCACATGGTCGAAGGCTCGACCGGCCAGTCGCGCGATCTGGATAGTGACGAAGACCTTGGCAAGCTGCGGTCGCTGTTCAACGGCGTCTACATGGCGAACAACCTTTATGACCGCGACATGGCGATCGATGCCGTGGCCAGCGGCAAAGCCGATCTGGTTGCCTTTGGCAGGCCGTATATCGCCAACCCCGATCTGGCAAAACGGCTGGAACTTAACGCACCGCTGAACGAGGGGGATACGAAAACCTTCTATGCCGGTGGCGAAGAGGGCTATACCGATTATCCCTTCCTCGAAGAGGTCGCGGCAGAGTAAGCTCGTTAAACGCGAAAAAGCACATTTCCGGCCCGTTTTTTGTCATCCGGGCCGGTTAACCATGGTTCTTGGCGGTTTTCGCGGATAATCATACGATCCGCGCTTGTCTGTCCGCCGGTGGCGGTTCATTCTAGGGCGACCCTTACGCCAGATGGCCCGCATACGAACGGATCACAGCATCATGGGGATTGAAACAGGCGGGTAGGGTCCCCAGATATCCTACTCAGAACAGGAGATGAACGAACGGTCGCCTAAGATAGGGGCCAGTGTCATCTTGCAGTATAAGGAAAAGAGCATGTTAGAGCCTCTGAACGCGTCCTACCCGGTATTGCCTTTGCGCGATATTGTGGTGTTCCCCCACATGATTGTACCGCTTTTCGTGGGCCGCGATAAATCTGTTCGCGCCCTCGAAGAAGTCATGGCCGATGACAAGCAGATCCTGCTGTCGAGCCAGATTGACCCCGGCGTGGATGACCCCGATTCCGATGGTATTTTCAACACCGGCGTCTTGGCGAATGTGTTGCAACTGTTGAAGCTGCCCGACGGCACCGTGAAGGTGTTGGTCGAGGGTCAGGCGCGGGTGCGCATCACGGAATACCTTGAAAACGATAGCTTCTTTGAAGCCTCTGCCGAATATCTGACGGAAGAGCCCGGTGACGAGACCACCACGCAGGCGCTGCTGAAGTCCGTCGCCGAAGAGTTTGAGCGCTATTCCAAGGTCAAGAAGAACGTCCCCGAGGAAGCACTGTCGGCGGTGACCGAAGCGTCCGAGCCTGCACGTCTGGCCGATCTGGTCGCCGGGCATCTCGGCATTGAGGTCGAGCAGAAACAAGACCTGCTTGAAACCCTGTCCGTCTCCGAGCGGCTGGAAAAAGTATACGGGCTGATGCAGGGCGAAATGTCCGTTCTGCAGGTCGAGAAAAAGATCAAGACCCGCGTCAAATCCCAGATGGAGAAGACGCAGCGCGAGTACTATCTGAACGAGCAGATGAAGGCCATTCAGAACGAGCTTGGCGATGGTGAAGACGGCAAGAATGAAGTCGCCGAACTGGAAGCCCGCATCGCGGACACCAAGCTGAGCAAAGAGGCCAAGGAAAAGGTCGACGCCGAGCTGAAGAAGCTCAAGAACATGTCGCCGATGTCTGCCGAGGCCACCGTGGTCCGCAACTACCTCGACTGGATCCTGTCGATCCCGTGGGGCGTGAAATCGCGCACCAAAAAAGACCTCGCCAAGGCACAGCAGGTGCTGGATGATGATCACTATGGCCTTGAAAAGGTTAAAGAACGCATCGTCGAATATCTTGCCGTGCAGCAACGCTCCAGCAAGCTGAAAGGCCCGATCATGTGCCTTGTCGGCCCTCCCGGTGTGGGTAAAACCTCGCTTGGGAAGTCTGTTGCCAAGGCGACGGGGCGCGAATTTATTCGCATCTCGTTGGGCGGTGTGCGTGACGAATCCGAGATCCGCGGTCACCGCCGGACCTACATCGGCTCCATGCCCGGCAAGATCATTCAGGCGCTGAAAAAGGCGAAAACCACGAACCCGCTTATCTTGCTCGACGAAATCGACAAGATGGGTCAGGATTTCCGTGGCGACCCCGCGTCGGCCATGCTCGAGGTGCTTGATCCGGAACAGAACGGCACATTCGTCGACCACTACTTGGAGGTGGAATACGATCTGTCGAATGTCATGTTCCTGACCACGTCGAACAGCTACAACATGCCCGGGCCTTTGCTTGACCGGATGGAGATTATCCCCCTGTCGGGCTATACCGAGGATGAGAAGCGCGAGATCGCGAAACAGCACCTTGTGGCCAAGCAGGTCAAGAACCACGGTCTGAAGGCAAAGGAATTTGCCATTGAAGACAGTGCGTTGACCAGCATGATCCGCTACTACACCCGCGAGGCCGGCGTGCGGAACCTTGAGCGCGAGATTGCCAAGGTTGCGCGGAAATCGCTGACCAAGATCGTCAAGAAGGAAGCCGACGAGATCACCGTGACGGGCGACAACATCGAGGATTTCCTCGGCGTGAAAAAGCACCGCTACGGCTTGGCCGAGCTTGAGGATCAGATCGGTGTCGTAACCGGATTGGCCTATACCTCGGTTGGCGGCGAATTGCTGCAGATCGAAGCCCTGCGCCTGCCGGGTAAAGGTCGGATGAAAACCACCGGTAAGCTTGGCGATGTGATGAAGGAATCCATCGACGCGGCCAGCAGCTATGTGCGGTCGATCAGCCCCAAGATCGGGGTGAAGCCGCCCAAGTTCGACACGCTGGATATCCACGTCCACGTGCCCGATGGTGCGACGCCGAAAGATGGCCCCTCTGCCGGTCTGGCGATGGTGACATCAATCGTGTCGGTGCTGACCCAGATCCCCGTGCGCCGCGATATCGCGATGACGGGGGAGGTGTCCTTGCGCGGGAATGCGATGCCAATCGGCGGCTTGAAGGAAAAGCTGTTGGCGGCGCTGCGTGGTGGGATCACAACGGTTCTCATCCCGACCGAGAACGAAAAGGACCTGCCGGATATCCCGGATAACGTGAAAGAAGGGTTGACCATCATTCCCGTCAAACACGTGTCCGAAGTGCTGAAACATGCGTTGGTCCGCGAGCCCGAAGCGATCGAATGGGATCAGGAGGCAGAAGATGCCGCCGCAGCCGCCGCACTGGCCCGTCGCAACGCTGCAGGCGATAGCGCCACAGCGCATTAAGCAACGATCAAACCGACATCAGGCCGCCCTTCGGGGCGGCCTTTTTCGTGGGCACGTCCCCGATTTTCGCACACGGTTACGTCATCCCCAAGCATCGCTGGATTTTCCCCGGTGGCCCCGCTAGGGTTTGATGAAACCTCCCCAACGGACGAGACGTCAAATGGCCACGCCCAAGAAAACCACCACGCCTAAACCAGCCGCACCCGACACCGCCGCAGCACCCGCTGTGGTCGAAGCACCGCGCCCTGTGATCCTCGGCCCCGTGATGCGCAAGAAAGAGCTGATCGACACAGTTGTCGAAAGGTCGGGCGTGAAAAAGCGCGATGCGAAACCCGTCGTTGATGCCATGCTCGCCGTATTGGGCGAAGCATTGTCGGACAGCCGCGAGCTGAACCTGCTGCCATTCGGCAAGCTGAAAGTGATCAACGAGAAAGAGCTGAAAAACGGCAAGATGATCCGCGTCAAAGTGCGGCAGGTGACACAGGGGCAGGGCGGCGGCGATACCGCTGATCAACCCGAGGACTGAGGGCGAAAATCGCTTAAAATCTCCGGCGCAAAGTTACGACGCCCGCAGCAGCCCTTCACCTTGGTGAGGGGCTTTGTCGTATCGAGGGTTTCACGTTGCTGATGCCACATGCTGCGCAGGCAATCCCTTGACATCAAACGCATAAATCCCTGTCGCCGTCGGCGTAGGTTGCGTTGGTAGAACTGAATTGTGGTGGTGGAATGGTGGGTCGTGAGAGGCTCGAACTCCCGACATCTTCGGTGTAAACGAAGCGCTCTACCAACTGAGCTAACGACCCGGTAGCGCTCTACTACCCCAAGGTTCAGCCGGGGTTCAACCCCATTTTTGCCGCCCCGGTGATTATTTTCGATTTTTTTCTGACGCCGCCCCGGATCAGGGGGGATTTACACGGTAACAGTGCGTTTTCAAACGGTTTTGCCGCCTCCGGCAGATTACGACGGGGCGAATCCCTGCGGGTCCGTTACCCTTGGGGAAGTTACCGCGCTGAAATCGGCGGATGACCGATAGACGGGCTGTGTTTGGCGCGCTACTCAATGCACAGTCACGTAAAAGGTGGGAGAGCCTTTTGCATATATTCAGCAAGCCCTTGCAGCAGCAAGGCACCGGGGCCGACCACAATTGCCGGCCCCATAGGAGGAGGAATTCATATGGCCGTTCAGATTGATCCGACCAGCTACCGTAACCTGGACATCAAGGCGCATGACGATGGCGTCTGGGTGGTGACCCTGAACCGTCCCACCAAACGCAATGCCTTGGACATCGACACGATCGAAGAGCTGGTCACCTTCTTTTCCGCCGCACCGCGCGCGGGTGTGCGTGCAGTGGTACTGGCGGGCGCGGGGGATCACTTTTGTGCCGGGCTTGATCTGATCGAACACCATGACGAAGACCGCAGCCCTGCCGATTTCATGCACGTCTGTTTGCGCTGGCACGAGGCATTCAACAAGATGGAATACGGCGGCGTGCCCGTGATCGCAGCATTGCAAGGGGCCGTTGTCGGCGGCGGGCTAGAGCTTGCCAGCTCTGCCCATGTGCGGGTGATGGACCAAAGCGCGTATTTCGCGCTTCCCGAAGGCCAGCGCGGGCTGTTCACCGGCGGGGGGGCTACGATCCGTGTGACCGATCTGGTCGGTAAGGCGCGGATGATCGACATGATGCTCACCGGGCGCGTCTATCAGGGGCAAGAGGCCGTCGATCTGGGCCTTGCGCAGTATATCGTCGAAGGGTCCAGCATGGACAAGGCGATGGAACTGGCGCGCAAGGCGGCGCAGAACCTGCCGCTGTCGAACTTCGCGATCTGTAGCGCGGTGAGCCATATGCAGAACATGTCGGCAATGGATGCCGCCTATGCCGAAGCTGTGGTCGCCGGTGTGGTCAATACGCAGCCTGACGCGCGCGCGCGCCTTGCGGCCTTTGCCGACAAAAGCGGCGCGCGGGTGCGACCGAACGCGGAATAGCAAGTCGTATGGGTCACGCGCGAGTGCTGCGCGTGATCCCGCTTTCGCTGCGGCCTTCGGCATAGCGGGTCAGGCGTTGCGCCAGCAGCCCGACAGAGAGATGCAACAGCACCGTCAAACAGGCGAGCACGATCAACGCGGCGAACATCAGGTCGATCTTGGCGCGGCCATTGGCCAGCAGCATCAGATAGCCCAGCCCCTTTGACGCGCCGACCCATTCGCCAATCACCGCCCCGATCGGCGCATAGACCGCCGCCAGCCGCAGCCCCGTCGCAAGGCTTGGTAGCGCGTGGGGGATTTGCACGTAGCGCATGAACCGCAACGGCCGCGCGCCCATCGATTGCGCCAGATCGCGGTAGCCATCAGGCACGCGGGTCAGCCCGTCGTGAAAGGCCGATGTCACTGGAAAATAGATGATCAACACCGCCATCACGATCTTGGACCCCATGCCATAGCCGAACCACAGCGTCAGCAACGGGGCCAGCGCGAAAACCGGCACGGCTTGAGTAAAGACCAGCAGCGGCAGCAGCAAACGCTCTGCCGTTTTGGACAGCGCCAGATGGATCGCGGTGACAGCCCCCAGGGCGGTGCCGATCAGCAGCCCCAGTAGTACCTCGACGGTGGTGACCCAGGCGTTCTCGATCAGCGTCTCACGGGCGCGATATGCCGCCTGCGCCACGCGCCACGGCGAGGGCAGGATATAGTGCGGCGCGTCGGTCAGCAGCACCGCTCCCTGCCAAAGGCCGAGCCCCAGCAGGATTGCCAGCGGTATGTCGTATCGCCTCATGCAGGCACCCCCCGCAGATGGGACAGCAGCGCGCTTTGGCAGGCCCAAACCTCGGGGGCGGTGACGGGGCGCGGCGCGGGAAGCGCGGGGACGGGCCAGCTTTGCACGCCGGTGGCAGAGAGGATCAGGATGTGGTCGGCGAGCCGTGCCGCTTCTGCCGGATCATGGGTGACCAGCAGCACGGTCCGCCCGTGCAACAGCTCTGCCGCGAGCTCTTGCATCGCGGCACGGGTGCCCGCATCAAGTGCCGAGAATGGCTCGTCCAGAAAGACCAGCGCGCGACCCTCCAGCAAGGTCCGCGCCAGCGCTGCCCGCTGCCGCATGCCGCCCGACAACGCGGCGGGTTTCTTATGGGCATGATCCTGCAGACCGACCCGTGCAAGCATGGCGGAGGCACGGTCCCTGTCAGGCGTGGTCCCACGCAGCCGGTCGCCGATCATGATGTTGTCGATCACCGTAAGCCACGGTAACAGCAGGTCGGATTGCGCCATATAGCTGATCCGCCCCGCCAGTGGTTGCCCGTCAGAGGCGGTGATCGTGCCGTCAAACGCGCCGCCTGTCTCTAGCCCCAGCAATAGGCGCAGCACCGTGGATTTGCCCACCCCCGACGGGCCGAGCAAGCACGTCCACGCCTCAGCGGCGAGGGCCATGTCCACGTCAAACAGGGGGCGCGCGTCAATCCGGTGTTGTCCCGCCAGACGCAGCGCGGGCGGCGGGGTCATGGCAGGTCCAGCCCCATCTGCCAAAAGCCGACCTCTAGCCGTGTGGCCGTGGAAAAGCGGTTTTGCAGTGCCGCGC
Source organism: Sulfitobacter sp. SK025 (assembly GCF_003352105.1). Lineage (NCBI taxonomy): Bacteria > Pseudomonadati > Pseudomonadota > Alphaproteobacteria > Rhodobacterales > Roseobacteraceae > Sulfitobacter > Sulfitobacter sp. SK025. The sequence goes on from NZ_CP025808.1 coordinate 1,775,724, forward strand.
GGCGGGGGGCGGTTTCAAGGTCACCGATCCGCCGCGCAACCGCCGCGTCGACCATCGCGCCCACCGTCTGGCACAGCGCCTGATAGTCGGGGTCGGCGTAGGTCTCGATCCACTCGGCATAGGGCGTGTCGGCGCTGCGGGTGTGGGTCAGGCGCTGCCCGATCTCCCCATAGCCCATGACGCAAGGCAACAGCGCCGCCATCAGATCAAGGAAATCCCCCTGCATCCCGGCATCCAGCACATAGCGCGTATAGGCGAGGTTGGCGGGGGCTTCCGTCGCGGTGAACAGCGCCGCTTCGTCGATACCCGCCGCAGCACAGGTGCGGATATGCAGCGCCATCTCGTGATTGACCAGTGCATCGACCGTGGCAGCGCAGGTCTTCATCTCTTCCATCGTTTCCGATTTGACCACCGCCATCGACCAAGCGCGCGAGAAATGCACAAGGAAAACATAATCTTGGATCAGATAGTTCACAAAGCAACGGCGCGGTAGGCTGCCGTCGCGCAGCCCTTCGACAAAGGCATGGTGGGTATAGTCCTGCCAATCCTGCGCCGCAGCAGCGCGCCACATCGCGAAGCTTCGGCCATAGTCCGGCGCGGTCATCGGGCGGTCACATCAATGGCGATGGTCGACACGGGCGAGATGTCGGGGATCAGGCCCGCGTCATGCAAGAACGTCTCGAATGTGGCGTAGCGTCCGGCATCCATCGCCGTGGGGCGCAGGGCGAAACGGGGCAGCGTGTCTTTCCACGCGCGGGCGTTCAGCTCGTCCTGCAGATCGGCAGAGGTGGCGGCGAACACCTCCCAGCTTTCCTCGGGGTGGTTGACGATATATTGCGTCGCTTTCTCGGTCGCGGCCAGAAACCGCGCGATCATGTCCTTGTCCATCGTGTCGCGGTTGGCGACGTAAATCAGCTCGTCATAGGGCGGCAGGCCCTCTTCCTCGACGTAGAAACAGGTGCCATCGACGCCTTCGATATCCATCTGGTTCAGCTCGAAATTGCGGAAGGCCCCGATGACCGCATCCACCTGACCGGACATCAACGACGGTGAAAGCGACCAGTTGACGTTTACCAGCTCCACATCATCCAGCGACAGCCCGTGATGGGTCAGGATCGCGCCGAGCACGGCCTCTTCGACACCGCCGACCGAGAATCCGACCTTTTTGCCCGCCAGATCCGCAGGAGAGGCGATGGGTCCATCGGTCAGCGCCAGCAGGCAGTTCAGCGGCGTGGCCACCAGCGTGCCGACCCGTTGCAGGGGCAGACCTTCGTGGATTTGCAGGTGCAACTGCGGCTGATAGGAGATCGCAAGATCCGCCTTGCCCGCGGCGACCAGCTTGGGCGGATCGGAGGGATCGGCGGGGGCGATGACCTCTACGCTCAGATCCTGTTCGGCGAAATACCCTTTTTCCTGCGCCACGATGATCGGCCCGTGGTCGGGGTTCACGAACCAGTCCAGCAGCAAGACCATCTCGTCCTGCGCCAGCGCCGGGCCAGAGGTCAGCGCCAGTGCGGCCAGAATGTTACGAAGTTTCATCGGTTTGTCCTTTCAACGGGGAAGGCTCGCCCATGGCGAGCAGGGTAATGGGGCCATGCCAGTAGCTGGCCAGATGGGTCGCCGCCTGCCACGCGCGCAGGCCCGAACGGCAGGCGATCACCGCGCGGGGTTGATGTGTCGGGCGGGGAGCGTTGCGGAGGAAATCGGGCAGGGTGATGCGCTGCGCTGTGGGTGTCGCGGCTGTGGGGGCCTCATCCGGCCCACGCAGATCGACGACCCAATCGCTTGCGCGGATCTGCGAGGGCGCGACAAATCCGAAACCGTGGTCAGGCTCCGGCGCGGTATCAAAGCGGAAGCCGCCAAAACGATAGGTGGCAAGATCAAAGCTGATCAATTGCCCCAAAGGGGACGGCGACAGTCCAAGGAGGCAGGCCAGCGCCATCTGTGCTTGGGCGGCACCGATCGTGGCGACGACCGGCCCCATCACCCCCGCCGTGTCGCAGCTGGCCGCGCGGTCCGGCAGATCGGGGAAGACCGCCCGCAGCGACGGCGCGCCGCCGCAGAACCCGCCGACATAGCCGCCAAACCCAAGGGCCGAGGCGCTGATCAACGGCAGACCCGCGTTCAGGCAATGATCCGACAGCACATAGCTTGCTGCGAAGCTGTCGGCGCAATCCAGCACGAGCGTCGCATCATGGCACAGCTTTGCCACGGTATCCGGCCCAAGGGTCACGGGGTGGGCGACCACGGTGCACGCGCTGTTGCGCGCACTCAGGGCGCGGGCGGCGGCGGTGGCCTTGGGCGTGCCGATATCGGCTTCGGTAAAGAGGGTCTGGCGGTGCAGGTTTGACAGGGCCACCTCATCAGCATCCACCAGCGTGATATGCCCCACACCGGCACCCGCCAGCAGCGGCAGTACCGGTGCCGCCAGCCCGCCCGCGCCGACGACCACCACCCGTGCCGCCGCCAGCGCCTCTTGGCCCGATGGGCCGACCTGCGGCAGGATCATCTGGCGGGCATAGCGGGTCATCGGGTTGCCACCAGCCATGCAGTGACGCGATCCTCGGGCGAGGGGTTCAGCGTGATGTCGGTCACCGCCGCGACGCAATCGGCACCGGCATCAAAGGCTCCCGCCGCGCGGTCGACCGACATGCCACCGATGGCCACAAGCGGGGTCTGCCCCACCCGTTCACGCCAGTCGCGCAGACGGTCCAGCCCCTGCGCGTGCCACTTCATCTGCTTCAGGATCGTCGGGTAGATCGGGCCGAGGGCGATATAATCGGGGCGCAGGTCTAGGGCGCGGATCAGTTCGGCCTTGTCGTGGGTGCTGATGCCCAGACGTACGCCCGCATCGCGGATGGCGGTCAGGTCGGCGCTGTCCAGATCCTCTTGTCCCAGATGGATAAAATCACACCCCTCGTCGAGCGCGATCTGCCAGTGATCGTTGATCACGAGGGTACTGTCGTGTTTGGCGCAGATCGCCTTGGCCTGCCGGATGTCGCGCCGCAGGGCAGGGGCGGGCGTGTCCTTGATCCGCAGTTGCACCAGTTTGATGCCAAGGGGCACCAGCCGCTCCAACCAGGCGGCGCTGTCGAAAATCGGGTAGAAACGGTCCAGGGTCATTCCAGAAACGCCTTTCCTATCAAGGGGGTAGAGGGCGCGGCCATATCGCGGGGCGGCATCGGGTCCGCATCGGCGGCAAGCTGTCCGGCGCGGATCGCGGTGGCAAAGGCCTCGGCCATGGCGGCGGGGTCACCGGCTTTGGCGACAGCGGTGTTCAGCAGCACCGCGTCAAACCCCAGCTCCATCGCCTGTGCGGCGTGGGACGGCAGGCCGATGCCGGCGTCGATCACCAGCGGCACGTCCGGAAAATGCGCCCGCATGGCGCGCAGCCCGAAAAGGTTGTTCAGTCCCATCCCCGACCCGATGGGCGCGCCCCAGGGCATCAGCACCTCGCAGCCCGCCCGCAGCAATCTATCCGCCACCACAAGGTCTTCGGTGGTGTAGGGAAAGACCTGAAACCCGTCCTCGCTCAGGATGCGGGCGGCCTCGACCAGACCGAAGACATCGGGCTGCAACGTGTCCTCCTCGCCGATGACCTCGAGCTTGATCCAGCGTGTGTCGAACACCTCGCGGGCCATATGGGCGGTGGTGACGGCCTCTTTCACGCTGTGACATCCGGCGGTGTTGGGCAGCACATGGACGTCAAGCGCGCGGATCAGTTCCCAGAAATCCTGACCGGCGCGATCCCGTCCGCTTTCGCGCCGCAGCGAGACCGTCGCCACCGCCGCCCCGCTGCGCGCAAAGGCGTCTGACAGCACCTTGGGCGAGGGGTATTGCGCGGTGCCCAGCATCAGACCATTGGCAAGGGTTTCTCCGTAAAAGGGGCGCATCTTAGCCTCCCTGCATGGGGGCGAGCACTTCGATGCTGTCGCCGGAGGACAGGGGGTGGCTGGCCCGCAGGCTGGCGGGGATAAAGCTGCCATTGACGGCGGTAGCGACTTTCGCGCCGCCAAATCCTTCGGCCTCTAGCAGGGCGGCGAGCGTGGGCGCGTCGCTGTCGAGCGGGGCACCGTTAAGCTGTAGTTTCATGGAAAATCTCCGGTGTTTTGGCGTCAAGGATCAGGTCCGCCACCATGGTCGCCAGCGCGGGGGCGAGCAGGAAACCGTGGCGATACAGACCGTTGGCGCGGATCAGATTGCCCTGCCGTTCGATGCGCGGCAGGTTGTCGGGGAAGGCGGGGCGGCTGTCGACGCCGATCTCTAGGATCTCGGCCTCGCCAAAGGCGGGGGACAGTGCGTAGGCCGCGCTCAGCAGTTCAAGCACGGACCGCACGCTGGCATGGGCACCGGCGCGGCCTTCGACCATCGTGGCCCCGAGCATGTAGATCCCGTCACCGCGCGGCACGAGGTAGATCGGCACACGTGGGTGCAGCACGCGGATAGGGCGGGTGATCGCGATATCGGGGCAGGACAGCAGCGCCATTTCCCCCTTCACGCCGCGCAAATCGGGCAGATCGGCGCGCGCGTGATAGCCGCGGCAATCAACGACGATGCCGTCTTGCGCCAGCGCTTCGGGGGCGGCCTCGCCCTGTTCGAAACTGGCCCCATCGGCCACCAGCCCGCGCCATAGCTCTGCCAGCGCAATGCGGGGCGACAGGTGGGCCTCGGTCTGGAAATAGAGCGCTTTGGCAAAGCGGTCGCCCAAGTCGGGTTCAAGCGTCGCGATCTCTGCGCCGGTCAGGGTTTGGTGGCTTGTCGTGCGGCGGGCAAAGCGGGTCAGATCGCTGCTGTCCCGCGCCGGAGAGATTACAAGCGACCCGCGTCGGCGCAGCGATGTGGTGTGTTGGCCCCACCAATCCGCGGCGCTTTGGCCCAGCCGGATCACCGGTTCCTCGGCGCTTTCACCTTCGCAAAACGGGGCGAGCATGCCGCCAGCCCACCAAGAACACCCTTGCGGGCCGGGCTGGCGGGCGCGGTCGATCAGATGCACGCGCATCCCGCGATCCAGCAAGACACGCGCGGTACACAGCCCCGCGACGCCCGCGCCGATGATGGTGACCTGCGTCATGACCAGACCGCGTGGAAGTGATGCACCGGCCCGTGGCCCGTGCCGATATCAAGTTGATCCGCGGCGATGATGGCGCGGTGCAGATAGTCATGGGCGGCCTGTACCGCCGCGCCAAGGGGGTTGCCGTGGGCCAGCCCCGCGGCGATGGCCGCGGCGTAGGTGCATCCCGTCCCGTGGGTATTGCGCGTGTCGATGCGCGGCGCGCTGAGCCATGTGACACGCTCTGCGGTGACCAGCGCGTCGCTACAGATATTGCCCGCGCTATGGCCGCCCTTCATCAGCACCGCCTTCGGGCCCATCTTTAGCAGCGCACGGGCCTGCGTGACCATCTGGTCGGCGCTGTCGGCCTCGGGCTGGTTCAACAGGCGGGCGGCTTCGGGCAGGTTGGGGGTCAGCAGATCGGCGCGCGGCAGGATATCCGCGATCAACGCTGCGACGGCGTCTTCTTGCAACAGGGCATCGCCGGATTTTGCGATCATCACCGGATCAACCACGACGGCCCCCCGAAACGCGGACAGTGCAGCGGCCACCGCCTGAATAATCTGCGGAGAAAACAACATGCCCAGTTTGATCGACTGCACCGAAAGATCGGACAGCACCGCATCGATCTGGGCCGCGACGATGGGGGCGGGGATCTCGTGTACCGCGCTGACGCTGCGCGTGTTCTGCGCGGTCACGGCGGTGATCACGCTGGCAGCATAGACACCATTGGCCGACATCGCCTTGATATCGGCCTGAATACCGGCACCGCCGCCGCTGTCGGATCCCGCGATGGTCAGGGAAATGGGGGTCGTCTTGGTCACATGCTCGCCTTTCGGTGGTGGGCAAGCAGACGCAAGAATGAGCTTTGTGGCGTGGACCCAGGGCCGTTGCACAAAGATACCCGTTCCCTACGCCGGTATTGCCCGGATCAGGTTCGACGGGTCGGTGCACGCACCTCTCAGCCCCCTAGGGCACCCCGACGGATAGATGTTGGAACTGCGCCCCCCGTGGGGACGTGCAGCGTCGTTACCTTAGGCGTAGCCAAGTTCGACAAACGGTGCAAGCCGCAAAATATTCAACCAAAGGTGGCGATATTTTGGGCAAATCGGGCGCGGTTTGGACAGCCCTCCTGACGATTGTCAGCCGAAACAACGCCTCGTAACCCAAAGCAACGTAACGTCACATTTCCCATATTCTGCGGTGTTAACCCTTTGGCATCAGCAAACTAGGGGTGATCGCGCAAAGACCCCGCGCGGCTGCGGTATCAAGTTCTGTTCTGCGGTATTGGCATCGAAATATCTTGCCCCTAGGCTGATTGACAGATTGAGTCGGATACCCTCGGGAGGAGGGGGCCGACACTCGGGGGGATGCGTTTTCTGGCCCGTTTTTACGGGTCGTACCGGACGCGTCGCGACAAGCATTGGGAGGTGCTGCGTGACATCTGCAAAGATCACATCTGCGTCCGGCGCATGGGCATCCGCAGCTTTTGCGGTGCCTGTGATTCTGCGATCCCGAACAATCCAAAGATGTACAACAGGGAGAGAGACCACATGAAGAATATGACACGTTTTGCCAAGGCCGCTGTCGGGTCCTTTGCGGTATCCATGGCGCTTTCGGGCGTCGCGATGGCGCAGGAGTATGAGTGGCCGCGCATGCTCGTGATTGCCACGCCGGGCACGTCGACAGGCAGCTTTGCCTCGACCAACGGTTGGGGGCCTGCGTTGCAAAAGGAAACCGGCACCACCGTGCGGATCGTTCCCGAAGACAGCGAGCCCATGCGCTACAAACGTTTGACCGACCGCGAAGACGTGTCGATCGCGTCGGTTGCAGCGTCGGAAATGGCGTTGCAAGCGGAAGGGGTCGGCGGCTACGCCTCGGCGAAACCCATGCCGCAGCGGATCTTGTGGCACCACAACGACACGCCTTGGGGCTTTGTTGTGGCTGGCGATTCCGAGCTGCAAAGCCTTGAAGATATCGGCAAAGGCGGCGTGCGGGTCACCTCGGGTGTGTTCTCGCCCGCAATCGTCGCGGCAATCACCCAAGCCCTGCCGGCCTTTATCGGCATGACGCCCGAGGAAGCACAGGAAAAGATCGAATTCGTCCCGGCCTCCAGCTACGGTGAAAACTGTCGTTCCGTCGTCGAGGGGAAGTCCGACGTGGCCTATTGCTCGCCGATCTCTTCCGTCCTGTCCGAAATGGAAGGCGCACCGGGTGGCATTCGCTGGCTGCCGATGGACCCCGCCAACAAAGAAGGCTGGGACGGCTACCTGAGCTACCGCCCCATGACCATCCCCTCGACCATCTCTATGGGGGTGAGCACCGCCAAGGGTGTCGAGTCCATGACGTCGAACTTCGTCTATGCCGTGCCGGTCACCGCAGAAGAGGATTTCGTCTATAACATGGCGAAGTGGATCAATGAATCCCACGACAACTACAAAGGATCGCACGCGCTGGCGACCCGCATGTCGCTGGAGCATTTCCGCAACTTCCTGGATGCCAACCCGATCCCGGTGCACGAAGGCACGGTGAAATACCTGCGTGAAATCGGGGCGTGGACCGAAGAAGACGATGCCTGGAACAACGAGGCCATCGAGAAGATGGACGCGTGGATCGCGGCACGCAACGCCGGCATGAAAGAAGCGATGGAGCAGGGCGTCGAGATGAATTTCGAGAACCAGGAGTATCTCGACATTCTGGCCAAGCACACCGACGGGCTGGAGCCGTTCCGCTCGCGCTTGTAACGCCGCGCCGGACCGTCATCGACGGCATAAGACAGGGCGGAGCACAGCGTGCTCCGTCCTCCTAAGACACTGCCACAGCGCCTTTATTTTCAGGATCTTCCATGTCAGCAACACAACACCCTCCGGCGGCTGAAACGGCTGTCGAACCCTCGTCCGAGACGACGCGACTGGGGGGATTATTCTCGTTCACCAGCATCGCTTTCGTGCTGCTGTGTACCTTTGGCCTCGGGATGGGGCTGGCCTATGTATTCGGCGTGCCCATCGGCGGGCGGCGTCTGCTTGAAGGGCAATACTACTGGGTCTTTATCGGCACCTTCCTTGCGGCGGCGTTCATCGCGCTGCCAGCGGTGAAATCGCACACCCATGTGCCGATCTATGACATCGTTGCGGCCGCCGTGGGCTTTGGCATCTGTATGTGGTTCTCCATGTATGCATGGGAGATCGTGCAGGCGGGCTGGACGAATTTCTACGCGGGCGTCGTGCTTTGGCTGCTGATGCTTGAAGTCGCGCGCCGGTCGGGGGGCATCCCCTTCTTGCTCGTGGTGCTGGTGCTGGGGCTTTACCCGCTGGTGGCCGATTACTTCCCCGGTTTGCTGATGGGCATCCCCTATACGTTTGAACGCATGATCGAGGCGCATGTCTTCCGCACCGAAGGGTTGATGGGCATCACCACCAAGATCGTGGCCGAGATCGTGCTGGGCTTTCTGGTCTTTGCAGGCGTGCTGATCGCCACGGGGGCGGGGCAGTTCTTTATCGATCTGGCCAATGCGGGCTTTGGCAAGTACCGCGGCGGTCCTGCGAAAGTATCGATCGTGGCCAGCGCCTTTTTCGGGTCGCTGTCGGGGTCGATTTTCTCGAACATCGCGGGCACCGGGTCGATCACCATTCCAACCATGAAAAAGGTCGGCTACCCGCCCCATTACGCTGGCGCGATCGAGGCCTGTGCCTCGACCGGCGGGGTAGTGATGCCGCCGGTGATGGGGGCGATTGCCTTTGTCATGGCGATCACCATCGGTGTGGACTACGCGACCGTGATGGTGGCTGCGATCCTGCCGTCGGTGTTGTTCTACTTTGGCCTGATCCTGCAAGTCGACGCCTATGCCGCGCGCAAGGGGCTGGTGGGCATGAAACCCGAAAACCTGCCCTCGGCCCGCGAGGTGATGAAGCGCGGCTGGCCCTTCCTGCTGGTCATGATCTTTCTGGTCTGGGGCCTGCTCTATATGCGGTGGGAGTATTACGCCCCGTGGTATGCCAGTGCGCTGATGATCGCGCTGAGCTTCCTGCAACGCGAGACCATGATGACACCTGCGCGCATCTTTGAAACCCTGCGTCAGGTGGGCACGCTGGTCACACAGACCGCAGCGATCATCCTGCCGATTGCATTCGTGGTCAGCGCCTTGACCATCACCGGTGTGACAGGGTCGATGACCTCGGGGCTGGTCGCTTTGGGCGGGGATAACGTCTATCTCGTGATCGCGCTTGGGGTTTTGGCCTGCTTTATCATGGGGATGGCGGGGCTTGCGATTGTGGCCTACATCTTCCTTGCGGTGACGCTGGCGCCCGCGATCATCGAAATCGGCGGGTTGAACACGGTCGCGGTGCACTTTTTCATCGTCTACTACGCGATGCTATCGGTGATCACGCCTCCGGTGGGGGCTGCGGCGTTTCTGGCGGCGACGATTGCGGGGGCCAAGCCGATGCTGACCTCTTTCACCGCGATGCGGTTGGGGGTGGTGATCTACTTTGTGCCGCTGTTCTTCCTGTTCCAGCCTGCGCTGGTGCTGCAGGGCGATCTGACGCCGCTGATCTATGTGCTGCCGTCGATCATCATCGGCATCACGCTGCTGTCCGGCGGGCTTGAGGGCTATCTGCTGGGCGTCGGTATGGTGCGGCCCTGGCTACGCCTGCCGCTGGGGATCGCGGGCTTTGCCTTCAGCTTTCCGGGGCTGACGACGACGCTGATCGCGGGGGTCGCCTCGGCGGCGCTTGTCGCGTTGATCTGGCGGGACAACCGCAACGGCGTGGTTGCGGTCCCTTGAGATTGGGCGCGCGGGGACATCCCCGCGCGCCGCAGTTCATGACGTTTGCGAGGGGCGCAGCTGTGCCGTCCCCAAGGCGCTTAGCGCCAGCATCAGCGCCGCGGTGCCAAGGCAAAGCGCCAGCCCCCCCAGTTGATAGGTGAAGCCTGACAAAAGCGTGCCTACCAACCGACCGGCCGCGTTGGACATATAGTAGAACCCCACATCCATCGTGACCCGCTTTGCATCGGTAAAGCTGAGGATCAGATAGGAATGAAGCGCCGAATTCACCGCGAAAATCGCACCGAACACCAGCAAACCGAGGACAATCGTGACCGTCAACGCGGGGGATGGCGCAGGCGTGATCCAGACCAGCGCGGCCAGCAGGGCAGGCACGACGACCAGCGCAAGGTTCCAGTGGCGGGCCTGCGCGAGCGTGTCGCCCTCGGTCCGGCCTGTGGCCCGCAGTATCTTCGGGGCCCAGCTTTGCACGGCCCCATAGAGGATCGTCCACACCGCCATAAAGCTGCCGATCATAAAGAAAGCCTCCCGCTTGCTTTCCACGCTGCCATCGGAGAGCACGGCGTAGAAATAGATCGGGATGCCCACGACAAACCAAACGTCGCGCGCCCCGAAAAGGAACAGCCGCGCGGCGCTGAGCCAGTTGATATTGCGGTTTTTGGACAGGACTTCGGTGAACTTGGCATCCTTGCGCCCCACCGGCAGGCCCGCGGGCATGCCGATGACGACGCCGATCAGGATCACAAACAGGATCGCCGCCATCACCAACGTCGACGGCACAAACCCCAGCAGCGCCAGCATCCCCGCTCCCAGCAGAAAGCCAGCGCCCTTGACCGCGTTTTTTGATCCGGTCAGCAGTGCGACCCAGCGGAACAAGCCGCCCCCCGTGGTGGGGGCCAGCAGCTTGACCGCGGATTTAGAGCTCATCTTGGCCAAATCCTTGGCCACGCCCGACAGCCCTTGCACCAGCATGACAAAGACGACCGAGGCGGCGACGCTCCATGCCGGATCAAGCTGTGTCAACGCCAGCAGCGCGACCACTTGCAACGACAGCCCCGCATAGAGCGTCGAGGTCAGCCCGAAGCGCGCCGCGATCCAGCCCGCCGACAGGTTGGTGACCACGCCCGCGATCTCGTAGAGCACGAACAGATAGGCCAGCTGTACCGGAGAGAAGCCGAGCGTATGAAAATGCAGCAGCACCAGCATCCGCAACGCGCCATCGGTCAGCATAAAGGCCCAATAGGCGGCGGTGACAGTGATATAGGCGGTAAAACCGGCAGGGCGTGTCACAGCTTGCCGCCCACCATCAGCGCCACATCCACCAGACGGTGCGCATAGCCCATTTCATTGTCATACCACGCATAGACTTTGACCTGCGTGCCATTCACCACCATCGTCGATGGCGCATCCACGATCCCGCTGCGGGTGTCATTGGTGTAATCCGACGACACAAGCGGGCGTTCCTCAAAGCCCAGAATGCCCTTTAACGGCCCCTCGGCGGCGGTTTTGAATAGGGCGTTGACCTCTTCCACACTCGTCTCACGCTCCACCTCGAACACACAATCGGTGATCGACGCATTCAGCAGGGGCACCCGCACGGCGTGGCCGTTCAGCTTGCCGGTCAGTTCCGGATAGATCAACGTGATCGCCGTGGCGGACCCTGTGGTGGTGGGGATCAGGTTGGTCAGCGCCGATCGGGCGCGGCGCATGTCCTTGGCGGGGCGGTCCACGATGGTTTGCGTGTTGGTCACGTCATGGATCGTGGTGATCGACCCGTGTTTGATCCCGATCCCTTCCAGCAGGACTTTGACGACGGGGGCGAGGCAGTTGGTGGTGCAGCTCGCCGCGGTGACGATGCTGTGCGCGGCTGGATCATAGCTGTCGTCGTTCACGCCATAGACGATATTCGCCGTCGGCCCGTCCTTGACGGGGGCAGAGACAACAACCTTTTTCACGCCCGCCTCGAAATAGGGGGCAAGCTTGGCCTCTGTCTTGAACGCACCGGTGCAGTCGATCACCACATCCACCCCCTCCAGCGGCAGATCTGTGATCGATTTGGTGCTGGTCACGGGGATACGCGTGCCGTCGATGGTGATCGCATGTTCCTCTGCGCTGAAGGTCGCAGGCCAGCGCCCGTGGACGGAATCAAATTCGAGCAGATGGGCGTGCATCTCGGGGTCGCCAACGGCATCGTTGATAAAGGCGATCTTGGCCCCCTGTTCCAGCAAGGGCCGCAGGGCGAGTTTTCCGATGCGGCCAAGGCCGTTCAAAGCATAGGTTGTCATGGTGGTTTATCCTGTGGTCACTGGGTCGGCCCCGATGGCATCGACCCGTTTTTGCAAGGCAGCGCGGTCCAGCGCGTCGAAAGGCAGGGCGGTAAAGGCCAGCAGCCGGTTGTGCAGCGCGCCATATGTCTGTTGGAAGGCCAGCCGGCGTTCCGCTTCTGTCCCTTCGGCTTTGACGGGATCGGGCATGCCCCAATGCCCCGACACGGGCTGGCCGGGCCAGGTGGGACATTCCTCGTTTGCGGCGTGGTCACAGACGGTAAAGACGAAATCCATCTGCGGCGCATCGGCGGTTTGGAATTCAGAGATATGTTTGGACCGCAGCGCATCGATGCTGTGGCCCTTGGCTTGCAGCATCTCGACCGCAAGGGGGTTAAGCTCGGACCGCGGCAGGGTGCCCGCGGAATAGGCGGTGAACCGGTCGCCCGCCATGTCACGCAGGATCGTCTCTGCAAAGATGGAGCGGGCGGAGTTGCCGGTACACACGAAAAGCACGTTGAATTTTGTCTGGGTCATCATCTGCGTCCTGTTAATGAGGTCAGAGAACGGGGGCGGGCAGAGATCAGCGCGCCCCCGACAACAATCCACGAACAACCCCGATACGACCTCGCCCGCCGCATCAAGGTTGATGGTGTACAAGAGCCGCGTCCCGTCGCGCCGCTGCGAGATCAGCCCGACTTGCGTCAGCGCCGACAGATATACCGACGCCGTGCTGGATTTCAGCGCCAGCACCTGCGTGATTTCCCCCGCAGGCAAGGCATCCGGATAGCGCCGCATCAGCAGGCGAAACACGGCCAGCCGCTGCGGGTGGCTAAGGGTGGCGAGTCGATCTGTGAGTAGTGATTTCATATTTCATGAATATGTGAAATACAAATTAGACGTCAACACCTCTATTCGATCCCGCCAAAGGTTTTTTGCCGCGGGGGTGCGTTTTGGGTGACGTGGCGTTTCAGGGGCAGGGTGTCTTGCGCGCCCTTGGCTTTGCGGGCATCGATTGGGCTACAGCGCGCCCGCGCGCGGTGACAGACGTATAAAGGACCCGACATGACAGATGTGACCCTAGCCGAGGTATTGGCCACAGCAGAGCAGGACGGCACCGCGCCGCGCTATCAGGTGCCAGAGAACTGGGCGCAGGGGCGTACGGCCTTTGGCGGATTTACCGGCGCCTTGCTGGTCAACGCGGCCCGTCGGGACCGCCCCGATCTGCCCGCGCTGCGGTCGGCGCTGATCAACTTTACCGCGCCCGTGTCGCAGCCGCCCACGATCCATGCAGAGGTGCTGCGCGAAGGGCGCAATATCACCACCATCGCCACCCGCGCTGAAATCGACGGCAAGGTCGCGGCAACGGGCACGTTTTCTTTCGGTCATGCGCAGGAAAGCCAGTTGAGCGTCGGCCATACCGCGCCCGCCGCCCCCCAAGGGCCGGACGACACGCCCTCTTATTTCCCGCCTGCGCTGAAACACCCGCCGGTGCGGTTCTTTGTCAACTTCGAGGTCAAGCTGATCGAGGGCAGCCTGCCGTTCTCCGGTGCGGATCGCGGCTATGTCCGGATTTGGGCGCGGCACCGTGATCCGGCGATGTGGGGGACGCTTGAGGGGCTGATAGCCATTGGCGACGTGCTGCCCCCTGCGGCCTTCCCGATGATGACGCGACCGGGGCCGAATTCATCAATGAACTGGATCATCAACCTGCTGTCCGATCACGCCAATACCCGCGACGGCTGGTATATGATGGAGACGCAGCTGACCGCCGGCAACGGCGGTTACAGCTCTCAGGTGATGCGGGTCTGGAATACGGATGGGGATATGGTCGCAGACGGCATGCAGTCGGTGATTATCTTCGCCTGACGCCACGCTGTCGTCCGATACGATAAGCCCGGCCCGAGGATATCAGGCCGGGCTTTTGCACGTGTAAGGGGCGGATCTACTGCGCCGCGATCTTGGCCGATCTGGACGCGGGCTTGGCCGGTGCCACATGCATGCCGAGCCGTTGCAGAAGGTCGTTGTCCTTCCACGTGGCGGGGTTTTCGGTGGTCAGCAACTGGTTACCCACAAAGATCGAATTCGCACCCGCCAGAAAGCACAGCGATTGCAGCTCGTCGCTCATCCCCGTGCGGCCTGCGGAGAGACGCACGACCGAGGCGGGCATCAGGATACGCGCCAAGGCCACCAGCCGGACCAGCGCAAAAGGGTCGACCTTTTCGGATTTCCCCTGCACCGGCACCCCTTTGACCGCGTTCCACAGGTTCACCGGCACACTGTCTGGGTGGCTGGGCAGCGTGGCGAGGGTGACCAGCATGCTGATCCGGTCCGCTTCTGCCTCGCCCATCCCAAGGATACCGCCGCAGCAGACCTTGATCCCGCCCTTGCGCACATGTTCCACCGTTTCAAGGCGGTCTTCCATCGTGCGGGTCGAGGCGATCTCGGCGTAATACTCGGGCGAGGTATCGATGTTGTGGTTGTAGAAATCGAGCCCGGCCTCCTTGAGCTTGGTCACCTGCTCGGGCGACAGCATCCCCAGCGTCATGCAGGTTTCGAGCCCCAGATCGGCCACGCCGCGCACCATATCGGTCAGCTTGTCCATGTCGCGGTCCTTGGGGCTGCGCCATGCAGCCCCCATGCAGAACCGCTGCGCGCCCGCATCCTTGGCACGTTTGGCGGCGGCGATGACCTCCTGCGCGCCCATCAGTTTGGTCGCTTTGACGCCGGTGTCGTAATGCGCCGATTGCGAACAATAGCCGCAATCCTCGGGGCAGCCGCCGGTTTTGATGCTCAGCAAGCTGGCGGTTTCGATCGCCGTGGGGTCGAAATGCGCACGGTGCAGCGTTTGCGCCTGATGGATCAGATCGGGGAAGGGCAGCGCGTGGATCGCTGCCGCTTCGTCAAGGGTCCAGTCTGTACGGATCATTGATCACGCCCTTTCAGCCGCGACAGGCCCGACAATAGTGTTGCCACCAGCAGCACCTTGACCACATCGCCCAGCAAGAAGGGGGTCAGCCCTGCGGCCAGCAGCTTGGGTGCGGGCACGAACAGCGCCAGCCACGCCAGACCACCGGCATAGACCACGGTCAGCCCCGCCAGCATCGCCAGCACGCGCCCGATCCAGCCGCGCCCCATCGCCAGCCAGCCGGTCAGACCCGCCGCCACAAGATAGCCCAGCAGATAGCCGCCCGTCGGCCCGACCATATAGCTGAGCCCGATGCCGCGTTCAGGCGTGCCGGAGAACACCGGAAGCCCCGCTGCACCGGCCCCAAGATAGGCCGCCATCGCCGCCAGCCCCAGACGCGGGCCAAGGGTGAGGGCGACAAGAAAGACCGACAGCGTGTGCAGGGTCATGGGCACGGGCCAGAACGGGATCTGGACCTTGGCCCCCAGCGTGATCAGCGCGGCACCGGCCAGCGCGAGGCCAAGCCCCTGCGCGAAGGACGGGTTACGGGGTAAGGATGTAATCGCAAGTGCCATCTGGTTTCCTCCGAGTGATAGCTTTCAAGGTCTATCCCAGTAGGACGAAGGATGCGGCGTCTGGCAATTCAGATTATAGATAATTATCTGAAAAACTCGGAAGTGCCTGAACCGCTTTGGTTTTTAAGGGTGCGACTGCGCTTGCCGATCCACCCCACGTGGCGCGAGAGCGTGGTGCAGGCCAGATCCATCTGACCTTTACGCAGCGCGTCGAGGATCAGGCGGTGGTCGTGATCGGTGCGGGCTTCCCAATTTGTCCGCCATGCCCGCAGAATGAACCGCGCGCTTGCCGCTTGCAGGTCGTCAATCGACCGCATCAGCCGCGGCATCTGGCAGGGTTCAAGAATTAATCTGTGAAAACAGCGGTTTGCCTCTTCCCATTCATGTACATTCTGGGCGCTGTCGCCTTGCAGGTTGGCCTTGTGGGCTTTGGCCAGGATATCGGGCGTCAGGTTTGGGGCGGCGTGCCGCAGGGCGAGCGCTTCGAGGCTGGCGCGCATTTCCGCGACTTCCCGCAGCTCTGCCATATCGAAGAAAGTGACGCGAAATCCGCGTCTTGGCAGGCTTTCTGCAAGTGATTGTGTCTCTAGCAGGCGGAAGGCTTCGCGCACAGGCACATGGCTTGCGCCAAACTCCTGCGCGATGTGGTCTTGCCGCAACCGTGCGCCCGGTGCCAACTGCCCCGAGATGATGCGGTCGGCCAATATGCGCGCAATCCGGGCAGAGTGGGTCTCTGATCTAGGTTGGGTCATGGATTATAGATAGTTTTGACCGTCTCGCTTGTCGAGCGGGTAAACTCAGATCGCCCGCAGCAGCAATCCGCCCGCCAACAGGGCCACACCAAGCCCCGAGGCAAGCTCGATCAGGGCGGCGATCTGGGCTGCACGGGGGGTGCTCGCCCATCCGGCGAGCACGCCGCCGCGCAACGCGCCGGCCCCCAGACCCACGGCGATGGTGATGGTCGCGGTGCCAAAGGCCATCGCGAAAGCACCGGCAATCCCGACGCCTGCGATCCCCATCTGAAGCGTGATGATCAACACGAACAACGCCCCCGTACAGGGCCGCACCGCGATAGATCCGATCAGCAGCAGCGTCTCGCGCAGGGTGGTTGCCTGTCGAACCTGTTCAGCGGTGGGGCCATGCGCATGGCCACAGGTGGCGCAGATACCTTCATGGTCGTGATGATGGTCATGGTGGTGATGGTGGTGATGATCTTGCGGCGCGGGAAGCGTCGCGCGGAAATGGCGCAGGCCCCGCCAGAACAGCCACAGCCCGACACAGGCAATCGCGCCATAGCTCACCGGAGCCATAATCGCCTCTGACAGCGAAATCATACGCTCGCGCCCCAAGTGAAACAGGCTCACGCCGGTATAGACCAGAGCCACCGCCGTCACGGCCTGACCCAGCGACGACAGCAGCGCAATCACCGACAGGCGCAGCATCGGCACAGCCTTGGCCGCGCCATAGCCGCCGATCAACACCTTGCCGTGACCGGGGCCTGCGGCATGCACCACGCCATAGGCGAAACAGGCGGAAAGCAGGGCGGTTACCGCCTCTGGCTGGCCTGCACGCACGGCGCGCAGCGAGAGGGCGATGCTGTTTTGAAACGCGCGTTGATGCGCCGCAGCCCATTGCGCCAGCCGGTCAAAGCCGCCGGTCCACCACAGCGCGGCAAGGGCGATGACCACGCTCAAGGCAATCACGGTCAGGGCGCGGCGCAAGATACATTCACCGTCGGGGCCATTTGCGCGCCGATATCCGGCAGACCCGCGTCGGAAGGATCGGTCTGGGCATCAAGCTGGGCGAGCTGTTGTTGCAGCGCCTCCATCGTGGCGGTGACATCGGGCATGGCGACACGGGCGCGACAGGTCGGCGCGTGCGTGGTGTCTATTGCGGTCGTGATATCATAGGCGGTGTAATAGGTCGCATCATAGGGTTTGATCGTGATCGCTGTCCCCGCGGGCACTGCGGTTTCCAGCGCACGGGTATGCATTGTGGTGATCTGTCCGTTGTCGAACTGCGTCGCAATCTCGGTCGGGCCGGACAGCGCGATGGTGTTCGCCTCGGCGCTGAGGACCAGATCGCCGTTGAACCCGTCGACCCACTGCATGTCAAAGCCGTTCAGCGTCGCAAGCTCCGTTTCCGTGAGCGCCCCATCGCCGTCGGCATCAAGGCCCATATCCTCGGTCACCAGCAAGGAATAGAGCGCGTCATACTGCCAGGTCACCCGCACATGGGTCAGTTGCCCTTGATCGTCGGCGACAAGCGAGAGCTGCGTGTCGATAAACACATGGGGGTGCGCGGCCAGCGGCGCGGCCCAGAGGGTGAGGACAAAGGGGGCAAGCTGTCGGATCATAGGGGTGTGATACAAGTCTTGGACAGGGGGCGCAATTGCGGGGGCGGCGGATCGGCGCGCTTCCACTCGGCGCGGTTTACCCCCCCATGCGTCGGCTCAGGTAACGTTCAAGCTGGGCCATCGCGTCATAGATCAGCACCGCAAAAAGGCCCACGATCAACCCGCCTTGCAGCACATAGGCGGTATTGTTGGTCAGCAGCCCGGCGATGATGACTTCGCCCAGGGTGCGTGCGGCAACGGTGGAGCCGATGGTGGCGGTGCCAAGGGCGATGACGACGGACAGGCGGATGCCGGTCAGGATCACGGGCAGGGCGAGGGGAAGCTCCACCCGCCACAGGCGTTGCCAGCGGTTCAGCCCCATGCCGCGTGCGGCCTCCATCGTGGCGGGGGGCAGGGTCGACAGGGCGGTGATCGCGTTCTCGAAGATCGGGAGCAGCCCATAGAGAAACAGCGCCACCAGCGTCGGCCCCGCCCCGAACCCCAAGGCAGGCACGGCAAGCGCCAGCACCGCGACGGGGGGAAAGGTCTGGCCGATGTTGGTGATCGTGCGCGACAGCGGCAGGAAGGACGCGCCCACAGGACGGGTGACAAAGATCGCCAACGTCACCGCCACCAGCGTCGCCGCGACAGAGGCAAGGGCCACCAGCCCCAAATGGCTGAGCGAGAGCGAGAGCAAAGAGCTGCGCGCGTAAATGACCGGTCCGCCCGCCGGGGCCAGCGGCGCAAAGAGCGGCGCGAACCAATCGGGCTGTAGGACCAGAGCGAGCAGCAGCGCCAGCAAACCGGCGCGTAGCAGGTTGCCCGCTGTCATGCGTGCACCTCGGCGCGGGTGCGGATCGCGTCCAGCGTCACGCGGCCGATGATCTTGCCCTTATCGGTGATCGGCACGGCGCTGCGCCCTGTCCACAGGCAGGCCGACAGCGCGTCGCGCAGATTTGCCTCGCGGGGCAGGGGCGTACCGCTGGCAGGACCGTCCTCCATCACCTCAGCCAGTGGCGTCAGGGAAAGCAGCCGCAGCGGGCGTTCGACATCGCCCACCATATCGGCCACAAAATCTGTTGCGGGGTGGGTGATGATCTCTGCCGGGGTGGCATGTTGCACCAGCTTGCCGCCATCCATCACCGCCACGCGGTCGCCCAGACGAATGGCTTCCTCCATATCATGGGTCACGAGGATGATGGTGGAGCCGAGCGCCTGCTGGATGCGGCGCAGATCTTCTTGCGCGCGGGTGCGGATGATCGGGTCAAGCGCGCCAAAGGGTTCATCCATCAGGATCAGATCAGGGCGCGAGGCGAGGGCCCGTGCTACGCCGACCCGTTGTTGTTGCCCGCCCGACAGTTCAGAGGGGTAGCGGTGGCGGAACTCTGGCGGTGCCATCGAGAAGAGATCAAGCAGTTCGTCCACGCGGGCGTCGATCTTGTCGCGGGTCCAGCCCAGCAATTGCGGCACCGCGCCGATATTGCGCGCGACCGTGTGATGCGGGAACAGCCCGTGCCCCTGAATGGCATATCCGATCCGCCGCCGCAGGATATGCGGTTTGACGTCGAGGGTTGATTGCCCGTTGATCCGCACCTCTCCCGAGGTGGGCTCTTCCAGCCGGTTGATCAGCCGCAAAAGCGTTGTCTTGCCCGAGCCGGAGGTGCCCACGATAACGGTGATCGTGCCGGTATCAATGGTCATCGACACGCCATCGACGGCGCGGGCGCTGTCGTAGATCTTGGTGATATTGTCGATCTCTATCATGGGGTCTCCTTGGGGAGGCGGCGGGTCAGGTCGACCAGAATATCCATCACGATAGCCGCCGTCAGGGCCAGCGCGACCGTGGGCAGCGCGCCCAGCAGGATCAGGTCTGTCGCGGTCTGGTTCAGCCCTTGGAACACGAATGTGCCAAAGCCGCCGCCGCCGATCAGCCCCGCGATGACCGCCAGACCGATGTTCTGGACCAGCACGATGCGCAGGCCGGTCAGGATCACGGGGAGGCCGATGGGCAGTTCCACGCGCCACAGGCGTTGCGCCGCTGTCATGCCTATTCCGCGCGCGGCGTTCAGGGCTTGCGGCGGAGTGGCGGCTAGACCGGCCACGGTGTTCCCCACGACGGGCAGCAGCGAATAGAGCACCAGTGCGACAAAGGCCGGTGCAAATCCGATGCCCGCGATGCCAATGCTGCGCGCACCGGGCACGGTGGCACCGACCCAGCCCAGCAGGGGGATCATCAGCCCGAACATGGCGAGCGAGGGGATGGTTTGCAGAAAGCTCAGCACCGGCAGGATCGCGCTGCGCAGCGCGGGTTTGCGGTGGCTCAGAACGCCGATGGGAAAGCCGATCAGCCCCGCCATGCCAAGCGACCCGAAGGCCAGCCACAGGTGACGCGTCGTCTCGGACGCGAAGGCGTCACGGCGCGCGGCAAATTCCTGCATCACCGACAGCGGTGCCAGCGCGCCAGAGCCGAGCACGACGGTCATGGCACCCACCACCGCTGCCAGCAACAGTGCGCGCTGAAAGGGCCCCGGTTTCATCACGGTGATCGCATCGGCCATGAGCAAGGCAAAGATCACCAGCAAGCACCAGAACCCCGCCGCCGGAGAGACCCTTGCGTAATCGCCCGCGCCCTCCAGCAGCGCTGGCGCGCCTTGGACGAGCAGCCACAGCAACCCCGCCAGCCCCACAAGCGGCCCCGCCAGACGCAGTCCCACGTGTCTTGCAGGCAGGCCTAACGCCAGCCCCGCCACGATCGCTGCCAATCCGGGGATCGTCTGCGATACGGGGACCACCGCCCAGATCGGCACCGCGTCCCCCGCCACGATACGGTTTGCGGCCAGCGTCATAAAGGGGGCCAGCATCGCTGCGGCCCCCAGAACGGCAAACAGAACCCCCGGCGCGGATAGCCGCGCCCGAGAGGTCTGCAAGGACATCGTGCCCCGGATCAGTCCAGCACCCCGGCTTGGGTGAGGTAATCACGGGCCACGGCCTCTGCCGGTTCACCGCCGACCTGAATCCGCCCGTTGAGCTTTTGCAGCGTCGCCATATCCAACCCCTCGAAAATGGGGTTCAGCACCTCGGGGATCGACGGGTATTCGGCCAGCACCTCGGCGCGGACGATGGGGGCGGGCTCGTAGACGGGCTGCACGCCCTTGTCATCCTCCATCACCACCAGACCTGTGGCACCGACACCGCCGTCGGTGCCATAGACCATCGCGGCGTTCACACCCGATGTGCCGCGTGCGGCGGCCTGGATCGTGGCCGCTGTATCGCCGCCGGACAGGATCACCGTCTGGTCCGCGTTCAGTTCAAACCCGTAGGTGTCCTGCATCGCGGGCAGCACCGCGGGGGAGGACACAAACTCGGTCGAGGCCGCGAGCTTGACCGTGCCGCCCTGCGCGACCCATGCGCCGAAATCGGACATGGTGGTCAGGTTGTTGTCTTGCGCCACGGGGCCGGTCACCGCGATGGCCCATGTGTTATTGGCAGGGGCTGAGGTCAGCCATGTGACATCGTTTTGCGCGGCGTCCAGCTCGGCCGCGCGGGCGTGTGCGGCTTCGGCGTCTTTCCACACGTCGCTGTCTGCTTCGTTAAAGAAGAAGGCCGCGTTGCCGGTGTATTCGGGGTAAATGTCGATCTGGCCGGACAGCAGCGCCTCGCGGACAACCTGCGTGCCGCCCAGTTGCAGGCGGCGTTCGACGGGCAGGCCCGCGTCCTCGAGCGCAAGGGCGATGACGTTGCCCAACAGCCCGCCTTCTGTGTCGATCTTGGACGAGACAGTGATGTCGGCGGCCGCGGCCGAGGCGAGTGCTACGGTAAGGGTCGCGGCGGATACGGTGATACGAAGGGAATTTTTCATGAGATGCAGGCTCCTTGGCGTAAAAAGTGACTGGTTTGCACAACTTGGGGATCAAGGTAGCGGGCAAAGCCGGGAAGCCAAGGGAAATTACTGTGAAAGCGGCAAGCGGCGGGGCACGCATCGGTCCCTCCGCGCATTTTCGCATTTGTGCGTTGAAGGCGTGCCGCTTAATGACGTCGGCAACACCCATGAATAGGTCGAAGCAGATATGAAATCCCCCAACCTCGCGCTGGCAGTCGTGCTGTCGGTCCCCTTCGCTCTTCCCGCGTCGCTGTTCGCACAAAGCGCCACGAGCGAGCAGATTGTCGAGATCGCAGGTGCCAGCTTTGCGCCGGTAATCGAGCAGTATCGAATCCCCGGATTGGTCGTGGGCATCACCTGGCAGGGGCAGCACAGCTTCTATGCGACGGGTGTGGCGGCGCGCAAAGGCAATCTCGCGGCGACGCCGGATACGATCTTTGAGCTCGGGTCGATCAGCAAGATTTTCACCGCGACGTTGGCCGCATTGGCAGAAGACCGCGGTATGCTTGATCTGAATGCGCCGGTGTCGGACAGCATACCCCAGCTTGAGGGGGCCGCTTTCGGCGCGATAAGGCTGGTTGATCTATCCACCCATGTCACCGGTGGCTTGCCGCTTCAGGTTCCCGGCGAGGTGGGCAATGTGCCCGAGCTGATCCGCTGGCTAGAGAGCTGGCAACCGCCGCAACCGGGGACACGCAGCTATTCCAACGTCAGCATCGGCTTGCTGGGGCATATCACGGCACAGACCATGGGTATGTCCTTTGCCCAAGCGGCTGAGGATGTGCTGTTTCCCGCGATGGGGCTTGGCAGCACCTATGTCGACGTGCCGGATGACGCGATGGATCGCTATGCCTTTGGCTATGACCGCAAGACGGATGCGCCCATTCGCGTTAACCCCGGCGTGTTGGCAGATGAAGCCTATGGGGTGAAATCGACCGCCCGTGATATGCTGCGCCTGCTGGATCTGGAGCTGGGCCGCGGCGGGGCAGATCCCGCGCTGACCGCAGCGCTTGAACGCACACGGCAGGGGCAGGCAGAGACGGCCTATTACACCCAAGACATGATATGGGAACAGTACCCTTGGCCTGTCGATGTCGCCAGGATGGAGGCGGGCAACGGTTATGACTTTATCCTGTCGCCCCAGCCCGCGACCCGCCTGACCCCACCGTTGCCGCCGCAGCGCGATGTGATCCTGAACAAGACCGGCGCGACCAACGGGTTCGGCGGCTATGTCGCGCTACTGCCGGGGCAAGACCTTGGGATCGTTGTGCTTGCCAATCGCAACTACCCGAACGAGGCGCGGGTCCGTGCGACCTATGCGCTGATCACCGATTTGCTGGCGACGCAGGACTAGCGGGCTTGGGCGGCGCGTTCAGAAGGGGGCGGGTTACGCCGTCCCCAGAAGATCTCGGGCGATGCGGTCAAAGATCCCGCTGCCGATGGGGATAAGGTCATCGGGGAAGTCATAGTCGGGGTTGTGCAAGGCCGCGTGATCCTCCCCCGGCCCGAGACACAGCATCGCGGCTTTGGCCCCCCAGCCGAATACGCCGAAATCCTCAGAGGCGCGCATGGGAACGTTTTCCTCGCCAAAGGGCACGCCGATCGCCTCCATCGCTTTGGTCGCTACGGCATAGGCGTCTGCGTCGTTGATCGAAGCGGCGAAATGGTCATGCACCTCGAAAGAGACGCCAAGACCGTAGTCAGCTGCAATCGTTGATGCGAGATCGCGCGCGGCGGCCTCAAGGCTTTCCAGCCCCGCATCGCCGGCGGTGCGCAGGGTGGCAAACACCTCTGCCGCGCCGGGCGCGATGCCGAAAGTCGGCTCTCCTATAGTGGCGTGGGTGACGGTGACCAGCCGGAAGTCGTCGTTGCGCGGGCCGCCGTCGCCGTGGCCCAGATCATCCAGCGCGGGGATAAGCCGTGCCACCGCGAGCGCGGGCGATACCCCGTCTTGCGGGTCGGCGGCATGGGCCGTTTTCCCGCTGAGCTTGACCTTGAGCCCCATCGACGCGCAGTTGATCAGCCCCATGCGGGTGGAGACATAGCCGAATGGGCTGCCCGGTTCATTGTGGATCGCAAAGGCCCAATCCGGTTTGATCGCATCGAAAGCGGGATCGCTGACCACCGCTTTGGCCCCGCTGCCGTCCTCTTCTGCGGGTTGGAACATCAGCACCACGCGCCCCGTGGCTACCGGTTTGCGCGCGATCATGCGCCCCAAAGCCAGCAGCATCGTCATATGACCATCGTGGCCGCACACGTGGCTTTTGCCCGCGACCTCGGACAGCCAGTCGATATCGCTGTTGCGTTCTTCTATCGGCAGGGCGTCAAGCTCGGCGCGGAACAGGACCGTCGGGCCAGCCGTGCCGCTGTCAAACACCGCCGCGACGCCGTGCCCCCCAAGACCTGTCAGGATGCGGGTGGGCGACAGTGGCTTTAGCGCAATAGCGATGGTCTTTGCGGTCTCTACCTCTTCGCCAGAGACTTCGGGATGGCGGTGCAGCGCGCGGCGAAATTCGGTCAGTTCCACAAGATCACTATTGGTCAACATAAAACGCGACACCTTCTGCTTCGGGGTTTTTTGGTATGCTATGTCAAAGCCCTAGCAAACGCGACAGGTGCAGGGTAGCCGCGTTTGTGCAGAGGGTTCAGGAAACCGCGCGTAGGGGGCGGGGCTAGGCGGCAGCCCCGAACCTTTCGCGATACCGGATCGGAGGAACGCCCATCAGTTTGCGGAAATCGCGGCGAAAACTCTCGGCCGAGCCGAAGCCGCAGACGTCTGATATATCGGCCAGCGGGATGGCGCTGTTTTCCAGCAGTTCAGCGGCGCGGGACACCCGTTCAAGCTTGAGCCAGTTGAGAGGGGTGTCGCCTGTCTCTTCGCGGAACCGGCGGGCAAGCGTGCGCCCGCTGGTCGCGGCGGTTTGTGCCATACGCGCCATCGGCCAGTCCTCGTCAAGTGTGGCGCGGATCATATCCTGTAGCGCCGCAAGATCAGACCCCATCCGCGCCTTGGGCTCGGGGCGGGGCACGAACTGACGCTGCCCGCCATCGCGTTGTGCGGGAAGGACAAGCCGTCGGGCAACAGACGCAGCGACCTGCGCGCCGTGATCCTGACGAATGATATGCAGCCCCAGATCCAGCCCCGCCGCCGATCCGGCGGAGGTGAAAACCCTGTCGTCTTCCACGAATAACACATCAGGGTCCACGGATATGTCAGGGTAGCGCGCGGCCAGCTTATCGGTGTAGCGCCAATGGGTTGTGGCGCTTTTGCCTGTCAGCAGCCCCGCCGCGGCCAAGACAAAGACACCTGAACAGATCGACGCGATCCGCGCGCCTTGGGCATAGGCGTCTTGCAGGGCGGCGCATAGCGCGGGCGGGACAGGGGCATCGGCACCGCGCCAGCCGGGCACGATGATCAGACTGGCTTGCCGCAGCAGATCAAGATCGTCTTGCGCCTCGATCGTGATGCCGCCTGTGGCGCGGATCGGACCGGGTTCGGCCTTAACTGTCGCATAGCGGTACCAATCCGCGAACTCGGGTCGGGGCAGGGCGAAAAGCTCTACCGCGATGCCGAATTCGAAGGTGCACAGCCCGTCATAGGCAAGCGCACAGACCAAGGGGGCGTTTCGGGGCGCAATTTGGGACATTTTGGCAGAATCCGACCGAAGCTTGTCAATATAGCCAGTATCGCGGGTTTCGCACAAATGGCAATCTTGGATCAGCAACACATACCGGAGGTTTGACATGACCCTGCACCCTGACCTGCTGAGCGCGATAGAGACCTATTTTGACGCGATACACGAGTGTGACACCGACAAGCTGAATGCCGTGTTCCACCCGGACTCGAGCCTGTTTGACGGCGACAATGGGACGGTCTTTGTAGAGCCGATCGACAGTTTCAGCCGTGATGTCGGGGCCCGCGTCTCTCCTGCCAGCACCGGGCAACCGCGCGAGGCAGAGGTGTTGATGATCGACATGCTGTCGCCACTGAGTGCAACGGTGAAAATCCGCATCCGCGCCCATGACAATGTCTTCGTCGATCACCTTGGTTTCGTGAAGGGCGCGCAGGGGTGGCAGATTGTATCGAAGATCTGGCATCTTGAGCGGCGCATTGACGCGTCCAATGCGGTCTGAGCGGCGGGGCAATTCGATTTTACGACAACACCAAACATCTGAAAGGGATAGGAAATGACCAAGATGAATGCCGTAGGATGGTTCGATATCTATGTGGACGATCTTGATCGGGCGGTCGGGTTCTACGAAGCCATGCTCGACAACAAGCTGGAGCCGATGCCAGACCCGAGCGGTGAGATGCAGATGATGAGTTTCCCGACCGAGATGACAGCCTATGGCGCGGGGGGCGCGCTGACCAAAGCGCCTTATGCGGGGCCAGGGGTCGGGGGCACGATTGTCTATTTCATGGTCGAGGATTGCGCCACCCAAGAGAAACGCGCGACCAGCGCGGGCGGCAGTGTCGCGCAGCCGAAAACATCCATCGGTGAGTTTGGCTGGATCCTCGTGTGTCAGGATACAGAGGGCAATATGGTCGGCTTCCACTCCATGCAGTAACGGAACAACTATCGCTTAAATGCGCGCTGGCGAGGGGTCACCCCCTAAGCCAGTGGCGCGTCAGCCCGCGTCTTTCCACGTCTGGGGCGTCAGGTAGACGACGCTGTCATCGACGCTGACCATCACGTCACCGTCCTGAATATGCACGCCAAGCTTCATCGCGCGGCTGGCCAGCTTTGCCAGCGCCGCGGTGTCATGCTCTGCCAGATTGACGACCTCGAGCTTGTCGAAACGGGCGGTGCCGCTGCGGACCTTGTCCCACCAGACCTCTGCGGTTTTGCCGCCATAAGGATAGATCACGACCCGCGCGGATTTGTTGCAGGACTGCCGGATGATCTTTTCACTTGGCAGGCCGAGAGCCACCCAAACGTCGATCTCGTCGCTCAGGCTTTTTTGCCAGATATCGGGTTCATCATCGGTCGACAGGCCCTTTGTCATCTCAAGATGCTCATGCGCGTTCAGGGCAAAGGCCAGTAGGCGAACCATCAGACGTTCATCGGTTTCCGACGGGTGTTTGGCCACGGTCAGCTTGTGCGTCTCGTAGTAGTGGCGATCCATGTCCGAGACCGAAAGCTCGACTTTGTAGATCAGAGAATTTTGCGCCATGACGTTGCCGGACCCTTGATGACCGGACTGTCCTGTACAGTCTGGTGATGGGGGGCAGTACCTGCCGGCGACTGGATAAACAAGGCGAGACTGCGCTGTGGAAAATCATGCGTGTGTGAGGGGTGGCGAAATATTCTTTCGCCAAGCGTGCCTTCCGTGTAAGATCGTCAAACGCGTATCGCGCACGGACGTCTGACAATCCCGTGATCATCTTGGTCCAGACCTGTCAAAGGGTGCCATGAAACCTATGTTGACCAGTTCGAAACCACGCTGTTATACGCGCCCTCCGCCCTAGGCAAAAATTACCCAAGGACAACGACTTAATGATTGAATTCGAATTGAACGGACGGCAGGTCTCTGTCGACGCTGAGCCGGATACGCCCCTGCTGTGGGCGATCCGTGACGAGATCGGACTGACCGGCACCAAGTTCGGCTGTGGCATCGGTGCCTGTGGCGCATGTACCGTGCATATCGACGGGACGGCCACACGGTCCTGCATCACCTATCTTTCGGATGTCGAAGGTATGAAGGTCACCACCATCGAAGGGCTGGACGAAAACGGCAACCACCCTGTGCAAGAAGCGTGGCGGAACCTGCGCGTGCCCCAGTGCGGCTATTGCCAGTCGGGACAGATCATGCAGGCAGCGTCGCTGCTGAAAGACACGCCCAACCCCAGCGATGACGACATCGACGCGGTGATGACCGGCAACCTGTGCCGCTGCATGACCTATTCCCGAATCCGTCAAGCCGTGCGCGACGCCGCCACCGCTATGGGAGGCTCCGACAATGGCTAATTTGATTTCCCGCCTCACAGGCGCAGAGACGCAACCCCAGATGACCCGCCGTGGATTCCTTGTCTCTATGACGGCCGTTGGCGTTGCATTCGGCTTCCCGCAGGCATCGAACGCCGCAATGAACCCTGCGGTGCCGGATGGCACGCCGGTCACGCCCAATGGCGACACGTTCGAGCCGTCGATGTGGTACTGGATCGACGCCGACGGTCAGGTCAACGTCAACATCATCCGCGCCGAGATGGGCCAACACGTCGGCACCGCCATCGCGCGTATTCTGGCGGACGAGCTGGAAGTCGCATGGGAAAACGTACACATCACCCATGTCGATACAGCCGAGAAATGGGGCCTGATGGTCACCGGCGGCAGCTGGTCAATCTGGCAAAGCTGGCCTGTCTACCGTCAAGCGGGGGCCGCTGGCCGAACCGCCTTGATCGAAGCCGCAGCGGCCAAATGGGGTGTTGATGCCTCGGGTCTGACCGCACGCGACGGTGCGGTGACCGATGGCACGCAAACCATCAGCTATGGTGATCTGGTGGCCGAGGGTCTTGACCGCAGCTTCACCGAAGAAGAACTGGCAGCCCTGCCGCTGAAACCTCACGCTGACCTGCGCCTTGTGGGGCAGGACGTGCATCCGCTTGATCTGGATACGAAAACCACCGGTCAGGCGATCTATGGTCTGGATGCCAAGGTCGACGGGATGGTCTACGGCGTGCCGATGCTGCCCCCGACGCGCTATGGCTCCAAGGTGAATGCCGTGGACGATAGCGGTGCCAAGGACATCAAGGGTTACCTTGAAACCGTGGTGATCGACGACCCGTCGGGCACCGTGCCGGGTTGGGTTGTGGTGCTGGGCAAAACGCTGCACGCCGCGCGCACGGCGACCTACGAGATCAGCGTCGACTGGACCTCGGGCGAGACGGCGAATGTCTCGGAAGAGGATATTCAGGCGCGCTCGCGCGAGCTGATCCAGGGCGAGGAAGGGTCGATCCTGCACACAGAGCAGCCCGACACGACCGCTGCCTTTGATGCCGCCGCCGACATGCTCGAAGCCGAATACACCACGCAATCCGTGCTGCACTTCCAGATGGAGCCGGTGAACGCAACGGTCTTCCAGAACGCCGATGGTGTTTGGGAAACCCACGCGGGCAACCAGTGGCAATCGCTGATCCTACCCACGCTGGCCGCCGCATTGGAAGTGCCCGCCGATAAGATCGTGATGCGCAGCTATATGCTGGGTGGGGGCTTTGGCCGTCGCCTGAACGGTGACTATATCGTGCCCGCAGCGCTTGCCTCGAAAGCTGTCGGCAAGCCGGTCAAGCTGGTGTTCTCGCGCGAGGAAGACGCGCAGTTCGACAGCATCCGGTCGCCGTCCGTGCAAAAACTGCGCATGGCGTTCGATGATGCCAAATCGGTCACAGGTATGGAACACCACGCCGCAGCCGGTTGGCCGACGCAGGTGATGGCACCGGGTTTCATGCCTAAAGGTGTCAACGAAGAACCCTATGACCCCTTTGCCATCGATGGTGCCGATCACTGGTACACGGTGGGTGCGCATCAGGTGCGGGCGATCTCGAACGATTTGGCGAATGCGACCTTCCGTCCCGGTTGGCTGCGGTCTGTCGGACCGGGCTGGACCAACTTTGCTGTGGAAAGCTTCATGGATGAAGCGGCGCATAAAGTCGGTGCGGATCCGTTGCAGTTCCGTCTGGATCACCTGAAGGCCGAAGGTATCAACGCGGGCTCTGCGCCCAATGCGGTTGGTGGGGCATCGCGTCAGGCCGCTGTTTTGCAGCGCGTGGCAGAGATGTCGGGCTATGGCAGTGCAGAGCTGCCCGAGGGCACCGCAATCGGTATTGCCACCACCTATGGCCAGTCGCGCAGCATGCCGACCTGGACAGCGGCGGCGGTCAAGCTGGCGGTTGATCCTGATACGGGCGAGGTCGATGTCCAGAAGATGTGGCTGGCGTTTGACTGCGGCACTGTGGTGGACCCCGACGGGGCGCGCGCGCAATGCGAAGGTGCGGCGCTTTGGGGGCTGTCGATGGCGCTGCATGAAGGTACAAGGATCGAGAATGGCAACGTTATCGACCTGAACCTCGGGGCCTATACGCCGCTGCGTCTGGCCGATGTGCCCGAGCTTGAAATCGACTTTGTCGAAAGCACTGAAGTACCCGTTGGTCTGGGCGAGCCCGGCACCACCGTGATCGCACCGGCGATTGCGAATGCGATCTTCAACGCGACTGGCGCGCGCGTGCGTCACCTGCCGATCACCGGCGATGCTGTGCTTGCCGCGATGAAGTCCTAAAAACAGATCGGGCGGGCGCAGTCATCGCGCCCGCCCGTTCCGACAAACCAGGTGCCCGCGGCTGAACCCCATCCGTCCGGCACCGTTGCCCATATTTCCCGAAATTTGTTCGTTTTCCACCGCGCAGCGCCCCTGCGCATCGCGCCGTTCTGCGCAGCGTTTCGCGTGGGATTGGCACCCCATCAGCTAAAACGCAAAGGATGAACCAAGCAGCCCCCAGAACGCGAAAAGCGCCCCCGAAGGAGCGCTTTTTCGTTTGCCGCCAACCACCTAAGGGGAAGTTGGCTCCGACGGTAGGGACGGAAGCCAGCCAGTGAAATCAAAGACTTAGGGAGCGACTTCCCTGCGAATAACGGAAAGGTGCCACAGACGAGGCACACGTGCAAGTGCCTATATGTGTTAACTATTTGCTTGCGAATGCTGAGACCAGTTTTGCTGTCCAGGGCGACGCATGACTGGATTCCGGTAAATTCTTAAGAAGAATATCGCGCCTTAAATCAGACATCAGTAGGTGACCTCGAAGTAAGGTAGGGCCGTTTGCGGTTTCCGGATCTTGCGCGGACCTGTTCGTAAGGCCGCGCAGAACCGGGAACCTCAGACAGGCCAGTAGTAAACCAAATAGAAACTGTGCCGGACCGATGGATCGTGCTGCTGCTACAGCCAGTACGGTCTGGCCACTACGCCCCATTTGAAGGGAGGGAAGCGGGCATCTTGAAGGTGCCGAATTGGCGCAGCGCCACCACGGGACGAACCCCATGACCTATCACCAAGCCATCCGAGCCAACCACTGCCCAACACTGGACTACGTACGTAGCTTTTTGCGAGATAACGGCGTCAAGTTAGCTAAATCCATAGAACAGCTTGGCGGCCCAGGGGCACGCACAAAGGTAGTTCTATTATGTGAGGCCGTGAACCACTGCCGCCACCTCACTCGGGCGCAGTCTGCAGATCTGATGGAATTCCATCGGATCCTGACCCTCTTTTATGTCGGCGATCCGGACCGGATTGAGTCCGCGTTGTTCGCGACCATCGATCTGGAGTCACCTTTTGTCGATGACTGTTGCCTGCTTTCGGATGGTCTCTGGTCGCTTCTGCGCCTCATCGCAGAAAATGATCCGTTCACGCAGGCGCTGTGCCAAGAAGATGATGTCCTCTGCGATTTCGCATGACCTCCTCCCAGGATCGGCCCCGATTGGGCCGGCCCTCTTGAAGGAGCCCCGAGGTGGCGGCTCCGAAATAGCATCGAGCTATGGAGTACCGAAGAAATGCAGACCAACACGAGCATGAAAAACCTGGATGATATGACAGCAGAGGTCATAGGACTGGGTCGTCAGGCGGCAGATCGCGCCCTCGCCTGTCAACGGCGGAGTAAAATTCGGCCATTGTGGCGGAGCAAAAGTCGGCCAGTTTGGGGCGAGCGCCTTGGAGCGTGCGGCCCTCATATAGCAAGCCCGGTCCAAGGCGCATTGGCCGTCAGGCCAATTCTGTGAGGTTCATTTGTTAGCGGCGGCGAGGCGGGCGCGGCTTTGATTGAGGCGGTAGCTTTCGCCGTTCATCTCGAGGATGTTGACGTGGTGTGTCAGCCGGTCCAGCAGCGCGCCGGTCAGGCGTTCGGTGCTGAAGGTTTCGGTCCACTCCTCGAAGGGCAGGTTGCTTGTGATCAGGGTCGACCCTCGCTCGTAGCGCTGTGAGATCAGCTCGAACAGAAGCTCGGCGCCGGTTTTGCTCAAGGGGACGAATCCCAGCTCGTCGATGATCAGCAGTTTGACCTTGGCGAGTTTGCGCTGGAGTTGCAGGAGGCGTTTTTCGTCGCGGGCCTCCATCATCTCGTGCACGAGGGCTGCGGCGGTCACGAAGGCGACAGGCAATCCTTTCTGGCAGGCAGCCAGTCCCAGCCCGAGGGCGACATGGGTCTTGCCGGTGCCGGAGGGACCGAGCGCGATCACATTCTCCTTGCGTTCGATCCATTCGCAGCGCGCCAGCTCCAGCACCATCATCTTGTTGAGCGACGGGATCGCCTTGAAGTCGAAGCTGTCCAGGCTTTTGATGGTCGGGAACTTTGCGGCCTTGATCCGGCGTTCCACCATGCGCCGTTCCCGGTCGATCAGTTCCAGCTCGGTCAGCCGGGCCAGGTAACGCACGTGATCTACGCCTTCAGCGGCGCAGATACGGGCCTGCTTGTCATGTTCACGCAAGAACGTGGGCAGCCGAAGCGTTTTGAGATGGTGGGCCAGCAGCAGTTCGGGTGCATCCGTCATGCCCCACCTCCTGCCAGCAGGCTCATGTAGGATGCGGCGGAGGTGGTGGTGATGTTGGTTCTGGGCAGGAAGGGATAGACATCCAGATCCAGCCTCGGAGGCCTTTGCTCGACCCTGCACAAGATCAGGTGCTTGATTGCATCGAAGCTGACCGCTCCCATTCGCAGGGCATCTTTGACGGCAAGATGCAGCACGTCAATCTCGAAGCGCTCCAGAAGGCGCAGGACCTGCACATACTCGCGCTTGCCGGCCTTTCCCTGCCGGGCTTCCAGCAGTCGGCGCAGGGTTTTGAACGCTTCGGGCAACTCCCAGCCCTGCAGAGGCGCGGCCTGATCGAAGGACATGATCTTGCGTTCGATCAGCGCCAGGTAATGCAGTGGATCAAACACCATGTCGCCGGTGTCATAGGAGCGCGAATGCTCAGCGATCACCTCGGCGCCGCAGCCGATAACAACCCGGGTCACGAAGCCCTTGATCCAGACCGCACGGTGGCCGTAGGCAACCGGCACCGAGTAATCATTGCCGCGATAACGCACCACCGATGTCGATGTGACCTGGCCACTTTGCAACTCACAAGCCTCAAAGGGGGTGCCGGGCAAATCCCGCATCGCCGCGAGATCGGCCTTCAGCCGTTCCCTGATGCTGACCTTGTGGCCACGCAGAACATCACCCTGGCGCTTGCGGCACTGCTCTTCCAGGTGAGCGTTGAACGCGTGCCAGTCCGGAAAGGACGGGATCGGCACCATGAAGTTGCGACGTCCGTAGCCGACCAGCCCCTCCACGGCCCCTTTGTCATTGCCCTTGCCGGGACGGCCATAGCGGTCCCGAATCACGTAATGCGACAACATCGCGCTGAACCGCTGGGTTCTTTGCCGGGAGCCATCCGGCAGAATCCGGGCTACCAGGCAGCGGTCATTGTCATAAAGAACCGACTGGGGAACCGCGCCGAAGAACGCAAAGGCATGGACATGGCCGTCAAGCCACGCCTCGGTATTGGCCGCAGGATAGGCCCGGATGTAGCATGCGTCGCTGTGCGGCAGATCGAGGGCAAAGAAGTGTGCCTTCTGCTCGACGCCGCCGATCACGACAAGCGCTTCACCAAAATCGGCCTGTGCATGACCGGGCGGATGGCTCAGCGGCACGAACATCTCCTTGCCGGTCCGCTTACGGTCTCGAACGTAATCCTTGACGATGGTGTAGCTGCCATCAAAACCGCACTCGTCCCGCAACCGCTCGAAAATACGCTTGGCGGTGTGACGCTGCTTGCGAGGGCGGCTCCTGTCTTCAGCAAGCCATTGGTCCATCTGGCTGGTGAACGCATCCAGCTTCGGGCGCCTGATCGGCGCTGTCCGCCGATATCCCGGCGGTTCCGAATAGGCCAACATCTTCGCAACACTGTCCCGGCTGATCCCAAAATCCCGGGCAATCTGACGCCCGCTCAATCCATCCTGGAAATGAGCGTGACGCACCTTCAAATACAAGTCCACGGTGTATATCCCCAAGCCCTCCCGAAATCCGAAAGGGCAAAAGTGGACGACTTTTACGCCGCCCGCGACAACACTATGCCGTCGCTACCGTGGCCGAGTATTGCTCCGCCGTTCACAAGTTGCGAATTCATTTCGAGAGCTCGTTGGTATAGACCTGACGAGCTCGAAACGTGAGTTCCAAGTAGGCTGGTTGCCAAATAGCAGAGTCAACATCTCGGTATGGCGCCAGAACCTCATCCCTGAGTTGATGAGCAGACTTGAGGGCTCGGCCCAGCGCACCTCCGAACTTGAGGAGTATCATCCTGCAGAGCATCGGTTTCGGTATGCAGCGTGGTGCGCGGCGACTGCATCACGAAGTAGCCGCCGTGTCTGCACTTTTTCAGTTGAACGGGGCGCAAACTTGTTGAGGGGGAGTTCCATTCGGTACCTGAGTCTCGGAGCGCACTGGCTCCCTCCGGCAGATCAATTCGATACCGTTCATGACCGGTGGTGCACTGAAATCTTGGAACGCGGCAGGCGCGACATTTCGCCAGAAGGGTTTTCTTACGGCATTGCCGCGAAAATGGTAAACTGCTTTACCAAAACATTGTTCCTGAATGACATGATTAGCAGCACTTCACTCTGCAATCAGTCGCTCGAAGACGACCGGAAAAACAGAGCTACTTGGTTGCACCCGCCAGTGGACCGCCTGCTGTTGGAGCAGCTTCAAAAAAAGAACATCGGAGAGGCCCGTAACGAATGGCGAGCCTTGAAGAGTAAAGGGTGGTCAAGGTTCGACAGGGAAACCTATCAACGGGCGATTGCGCTGATGAAACAGGCTTCGGGCGGAAGACCTGCTCAGCTTGAGGCTTTCTGGATTGGACACCAATCGCCTGGAAAAAAATCGACAATATAAGCTTAAGCTTAGGCCTCAGGTTCGGAAGGTCTTGATGTTCTCCGCCTTCAAGTCCGCTTCTCCACGCCATCTGTAGGCGCAGGGCGTTGATGGATAATCCAAACACGCCGCCCTTTCAGCTTCGATGCAGGGCGAACCAGTCATCTTGTAATGCCCGACCAAAACCGGCGGTGCTGAACGAGGGTATAGGGCGATAGCGCGATCCTCCGGAAGTCTCCTGAAGGAAGTTCATCAGAATCGGCCACCGAGAGAGCTGCCTCTTTCCAAGAGGTAGCATCTGCGCGCCACCAAGCAATCCGAACATGATCTCGCTGGTGTCCTTGCGAGTCGTGGAAGTGGGAGCCCTGAGGAAGCTCAAGTTCTGGTCCTGTAACAAGCCTTTTTACAGCCTTGGCGAAATCGGTTCGCTCTGCTGCGATCTCTGCAAAATCACTTGCTTCCAATCGTCCTTCGGGGTGACGCTGAGCAACGAGGTCAATGTCTGGCTGGTTCCAGCAGGCATGAACCAAGCGTAGACCGTCACGTTCTTCCCAAAGGGGCAGTGTGCTGAACCAGTCGATCCAAATTGCTGCCTGTGAGGTGGACACACCGAAGCGCTCGATGAAGCTGCGATGTTGAGCTGTGTTCTTTTCGCTTCTCTCTCGCAGCGCAACACCATCAACTCCGAGCGTGTGGTAGAGGATCGCATTCAATTCATGGTTTCCCATGACTGCAATTGCTTCCTGAGCTTCAACAAGCTCTCGCACACGTGTCAAAACAGCAGCGTCGTCGATCGAAGACTGATTTTTTCCAGCGTCAATGAAGTCACCCAGGAATGTAAAGCGGGCCTCACCGCCAACCCCTTTCATGGTTGTTTCCAGACGCGTCATGTCCGCATGAATGTCTGGAATGATGTCCCACGCCTGTTTCATTTCTTGCCTATCCACATCTTATCGTTCTCTAAAATTAAAGTTCTACGGGTATGCTTGTTTCTACCTAAGATTGAATGGCGGCAATATTTATGGAAGCCTTAAATTATTTCTCAAGGGGTTGCGAACGGATGCGTCAAGCACCCGGATACCCCCCATCAATAAGGTTCCTCTCCCCAATTGGTTACTCAAACTGACACGGTGGTGGGTCGCAGAGACGAGCCGCTACGCGAAGAGTGGGAAATCGTCCTGCAGCGTAGGGTGTCGTTGAAGATTAGCTTCGTGGCGCGAAGGCAACGACTTTCTCATTGAGACCACGCGGGTTGCGATTGCCATACGGGCTGCAAACATTCGAGATGTCGATATCGATGCTGTGTAAGCGGTGCACCGATCACACGGGACTGACGTAATTCCAAGGTAGCAGCTTGTTGATGTCGGTTTGTTTGTGTCCTGCGGCGATTGCCGTCAGGATACCAGACAGGTAGCCATGCGGTTCGATTTTGTTGAGTTTGCATGTCTCGATAAGTGACGCGATGACGGCCCAGTTTTGTGCGCCTGCGTCATGGCCCGCGAAGAGCGCGTTTTTTCGGTTGAGGGCGATGGGGCGGATCGTCCGCTCCACGGGGTTGTTGTCGAGTTCGATACGACCGTCGTCGAGGAACCGGCATAACCCGTCCCAGTATTTGGCAATATATTTCAGGGCTTCTCCGGTTGGGGATTTGGCCGAGACGCGGGCACGGCTTTGGGCCAGCCAAAGCGCGAAGGCGTCGATGATGGGTTTCGAGCGTGCCTGCCGTGCGGCGTGGCGTTGGTCGGCGCTCAGGCCGCGCAGGTCTTTTTCAATGCGATAGAGTGCTTGGATTTGAGCCAAGCCTTCCTGTCCAATCGGGGCCGCGCCGGATTGGGTAACGTCATGCAGCTTGCGACGGGCATGCGCCCAGCAGTATGCCAGTGTCACGTCTTGTGCTGGACGTTTGAGCAGACGGTTATAGCCTGCATATCCATCGACCTGCAGGGTGCCGCTGAAGCCTTTCAAGATAGTGACTGCATGCTGACCGGAGCGCCCCGGCGCATAGGTAAAGGCAACACCGGGTGGATCATCGCCGTCCCAAGGCCGGTCATCGCGGGCCAGGGCCCAGAAGTACCCGGTCTTTGTGCGTTTCCGCCCCGGTGCGAGAACCGGCGCGGGTGTTTCATCCATGAAGAGCTTGGTTGAGCGCTTGATATCCGCCATCAGCGCCTCATAGACCGGGGTCAATTCGAACGCCGATTTTCCGACCCATGCGGCCAGGGTCGAGCGATCCAGATCGATCCCCTGACGCCTGTAGATTTGCGCCTGCCGATAGAGCGGCAGGTGATCGGCGTATTTGGACACCAAAACATGGGCCAGCGTGGCCTCGGTTGGCATGCCGCCAGCAATGATGTGGGCGGGTGCCGGGGCTTGGGTGATCCCGCCCTCGCAGGACCGGCAAGCATACTTGGGCCGCCGGGTGACGATCACGCGGAACTGGGCGGGAATGATATCCAGCCGTTCGCTGACATCCTCGCCAATGACATGACGTTCTGCCCCGCAGGCGCAGGAGAGGTCATGTTCGATAACCACTTCAACCCGTTCCAGATGCTTGGGCAGTGACCCACGATTGGTCTGGCGTGGCTTTGTTGGCCGTGCGGGCGCGGTGCGCGCGTCGGCGTCAATCTCGGCTTCCACCTGCGCGATGGCCGTCTCGATATCCTCAAGTTCCAGCTCATACTGGGCTGGATCAATCTTCTCGGATTTGCTCCCGAAGAGGGCTTTCTTGAAGGAAGCGACCAGCGCCTCAAGTCGCGCATTCTGATCTTGTTGCGCGCGGATGATCGCCTTCAATTCGGCAATGTCATTGGGCAATTCGTCAGGCACACTCATGCCCGAGACCGTAACAAAACAAGGGCGGAATGACCCGCCCAAACGACCCTATGAGTCACTCCGCCGCAGCGGGGGCCGCTGTCTCCAAAGGTCGCACGCGCCGCCAATCCAAACCCGCAAACAGCGCCTCAAACTGGGCCGGTTCCAGCCGCATCACACCGTTCTTGATCGCAGGCCAGGTGAAGCTGCTATCTTCGAGCCGTTTGTACGCCATTACCAATCCGCTCCCGTCCCAATAGATCAGCTTCAGCCGATCCGCACGCTTGGCGCGGAAGACATAGACAGCCCCATCAAACG
Organism: Sulfitobacter sp. SK025; assembly: GCF_003352105.1. NCBI lineage: Bacteria > Pseudomonadati > Pseudomonadota > Alphaproteobacteria > Rhodobacterales > Roseobacteraceae > Sulfitobacter > Sulfitobacter sp. SK025. Next base: position 1,813,541 of record NZ_CP025808.1, read on the forward strand.
GCTTCTGGCGCAACTGGCTTTGCACCAAGGCGGCCAAACCATCATGGCCCTTGCGGAAGTCGACCGGATCGCTGGCCACAAAGATCCGCACCTTATGGGATGGCGTGATCATGGGGCCAGAGCCTTGGCGATCGCAGCAATCCGCGCGGCTGGCGTCGCAGCATCAAGACGAATGGTGACATCGCATTTGATCACATCAATCGTGCTGGCGGAAGCGGCAGGCAGAGGTTCGGCTAAAGGTGCAGGTGCCTCGATCTCAATAGGCACAAAATCCATGCCGTCCAAATTGGGCAGAACCAACTTACCCTGCCGCGCCATCCGACGCCAGTCAGACACCGTGCTGGGGATCAGCTCGTATCTCTGCGCCACAGCCTTGACCGTCTCGCCCTCAATCAGCGTCTCCGCAACAATCCGTGCCTTCAACTCAGGCGGCCAATTCCGCTTGCCGTCAGAACGGCGAGGCACCATTGCAAGAAACTCGCTTGTAGCTCCCATCGAGAAACTCCCTTGAAACAAAAGAGCCTCTGAATCGCAGATCAGGCGATATGCCGTAAGTGTGGGGTCGGCGCACCGCTTACGATGCTGTCGACCCATTCCTTGTATTCTTCGATTGGTGAGCCCTCGGGATCGTAGTGTTCCTCGGTGATGTCGCGGAGCTTGTGGCCAAGGAGCCGCTTGCGGATTTCTAAGGGGCACTTCGCTCGTTTCAGCTCGACATTGAAATGGGTACGCAGTGAATGGAAATCCCGGCGAGGGTCATAGACACCTTCCTGGATACGGTAGTGGCCGAAGGACTTGGTAAAAGTCCCTGATAGACGGCCCTTCGCCGCACATCTGTCGATGTTGGGGAACAACCAGTCTTGGCCTTTGCTACGGCATTCCTGCACATACGTCAGGAGCCCGAGCTCGATCAAGTTCTTATGGACCGGAACAATCCGATATTTTGTACCGCCCTTAATATGCTGACCTTCACCCGACTGAACCCGGATAATGGGTATCCCCTTCATCGTGTCGAAATCCTCGGTGCGCAATTGTAACGCCTCTTCTTCGCGCATGCCTGAATGAGGCGCGATCAGCGTAGGCCAGAATACCGCGTGGGGATCGCGACCGGGACCGGTGGGAGTGGTGAACGCGCAAGTGCGCAGAAGATCGACAAGTTTGTCTCCCCACGGTAGGCGTCTCATGTCCTTTTCCTCAGCCTTAAGCCTGTCCAATTGCTTTGTTGTCCAGATGACCCCTTTCATTGCGTTCGCGGGCGCTGCACCGTGATCCGCAGCGTGACGAAAGACATACTGGATGGCTTGCATATGCCGGTAAACCGTCGCGCTGCGAACGCGTACAACTCTTGCTCTGGCGCGCCGCTGTTCGGCGTCGCCGCGGCTAAGTTTGTGCTCGACGATCTCGTTTTCGGCTATGATCAAGTTGCCGGCTTCCTCCGCCTCGGCTCGGTCAATGATCGTGTAGAACCCGGGCGAGTCACTACTTTTATGGTGATTTTTGGGCATCGCGCAAAGCAGAGCGCGAAATTCGAGCAACTTGTCTTTGCTATAGAAAGACATCGCGCGATCCCCATGGGCTTCAATGAAAAGTTTTTTGGTTGACCGCCAATTTCCGAGGTTGTTCGTGTCCCAACCTGGGTTCTCTTCTCGCTTTCGATCAACCGCCGCATCGAACCAGGCGCTGAACAGACTTTCACCGGTCAATATCTCTTCTGAGTCTGCGGCTACGGTGACTTCTCTGAGACCCTGCGGGCAGGCATACGTCGGATTAGTAGCATGAGACTTATGCAGTCTATCTGCGATGACGCCGTCAGACTGTTTCTCCTGGTACTGTGTCGGTTCAATGGGCGCGGAATTGGCTACGTGAGGAATGCGGCACGGTAAAGCACTACCATGATCAGTACTGGCGACCGGCTGACGGTCGTGCTGCGGCGATTGGTCAAGATCTTTCGCATAGCCAGGCCGGGGTGGGAGCTGGAGGGCCATGGGGGCTGGCGCGTTCTGCGATATGCTATCCGGGGTCGCGCTCATCGAAGACAGGAGACGGGTGTCGGTACGGTAGATCCCCTGTTCACGGCAAATGTTCTCGTCGGCAACTTCGATCAGGGCCCGGGCGGCGTGACTTGCGGCGCGCAGCCAATCCTTGCTGCCAGGCTCAACAACAACCCCAAGACGGCCGAGTGTTCGATCAAGCGGGGATGAGACAGCTTCGTAGTCGTTGTACACGAGCGCGGCGCGCATTGTTTCCCGGGTTGCCTCGTGCAATCGTACTGCGGCCGACACGGCTTCAGGGCCGCGTGGACCGCAGGTCTCACGAAGTGCTTCCGAAGCTGCCACTTCGAAACGCATCAGGTCGTCGACCATGCAATCCAATTGTTTTTCGTCGAGCATGTCAGCTCCGCACATCTCTATCAAACCGATGAGATCGTCGGTGAAGCGAGCTGCTATCGCAGCCCGCCGCCGCGCCTCGGAAAAGAGATGCGTTCGGAGCGAAAAGGAAAAAAAATTTTTTCGATAAAATCTTTGCGCGAGACACGGCACTCTGCGCCGAAAGACGAGAGTCATGTCTCTGCGAATGATGTAAGTCGGGGATGCGGCCATGTGTGCGACTCCATTGCGTCCAATGTGTCGCAGGAAGTGTCGCATAAGCGAATCCGCCCCAAAACTGGGCGGTAACCACTGATTTCACTCAATTTAGGGGAAGTTGGCTCCGACGGTAGGGATGTAGGGCAATAAGCTACCAAGTAAAATCAAAAACTTAGCGGCGAAATTCTGAATTTTGTGTACCGTATCTTTCTTGTTCTGTGTACCGTATTGGGCGAATGAAACCCGAGAAGAATTGTATCGAAAGCGATATTCTAAAGCCATGCAGTAGGTATTGCAGGGAGGGTATGTGGACATTGCATTTGCAGGCTCGACCTCAATCAAAAAAGTACTGCCAGTACTCGCACTTGATTTGACCCACAACGGGATGGCCCTGGCAAGTGGTACTAATGCGATGCAATCTTGGAAGAGGCTGATTGTCCTGGCAGACAGCGAAGAGAAGGACAATCTGCGCTCCGCCATGCTGGCATACTGTAAGTTCAACACCTATGCGATGGTCAGAATTTATAAAGTGATGGAACGATTTTGACTCTGTTTTGAATTTTCAACATGGTGGGAGCGGTGTCAGGTACAATTTTTTTTATATCATGCGAGCGCAGACAGAAAGTGGGGGGAACTTGAATAAAAGTACAAATGAAATCAAAGAATTTTTAGTAGCCGACTACACCAAGCGTGGATACCTACACGCAATTAGGGATTTAGACGTATCACCGTTTTTATCAAATTGGGAACGGGAGTTGATTGAGAGGAAGTTTGAAAGCCGAACCGATGTTTGGAAGGACTATAACAGAAATTGTATGAACCTTCTAAAGTCAGAAATGGCTATCGAAGAAATTCCTTTAACGTCACACTTTCAAGGAACACTTGCTTCTGGACGAGTAAAGCCGGACCTCTGGTCGACAAAGGCAACTTCTCGGCCGTCAAAGGTTGAACAGGCAGCTGCAGAATATTATTCAGAAAACGGTTTCTATGTAGCGAATGTAGACGATTTCATCTCTAAGACAATCGCTGTCAGCGTCTATCTATCTAAATATGGACAAGAGAAAGGTGAAAACCTTATTGCTGGTATTTTTCCTACCAATGGTCAAATACATGAACTAGATAACATACAAGACTTGTCGCTTGTCAGCATTGAAGAGTGGCTGCGACCTACTATAATTGGGGCTATTGATTACTTTTCGAGACATGCTGCTTCACACTTCAACAAAGACACGATGGCTCGCATGCGAAAGATGAAAGAAGAAGAAAAGAGATCATTCTTGACGCCTCTTTTTTGTCAGCGTGCAATTTTCAATGCTAAAAATGTCGACGATTTAGTTGCGGCTTGTCTGCATGCGGCAAATCATGTTCCCGTAAGAACTATGCTAGACATATACATCAGAGAAAATGTTTTTAGCATACGCTCGGGAATCCCTGACCTATTCATTTGGAACGAGAAAAGCTTTAGGTTTATTGAGGTGAAATCACCAAGGGACAGGCCTCAACTAAATCAAGCATATTTCTATCGGTATATTCTAAGACCCTTAGGTCTACCTTTTACAATAGGAAAAGTCGTTGAGAATTAGGCTCCAGCTCCATAGATGTCTTTGGTTGCAGAGCGTAGAGGTGAAGTACTTCCTGTTTCCATGTGTCCCATGGCAATAATGGTTTTTCTGAAAATTTGGTCCCGAGTGAAGAGGCCATAACCAACGCAGGCAAATTCAAAGGCTGTTTTTCAAGGGGGGCCCCATTTGCCCTTCCTAAGGCTCCCAAGCGATAACCTGCCAAATCTATACGGCTTCAGTGTTAAGTATCCGGTGAACTGACATTCTGCTAATGCCCATCTCTTCGGCTATCTTGTAGGTGCTGTGACCCTCAGACTTCATCTGGTGAACCTTGTCACGGTCGATACGCTTCTTGGTGCCCTTATAGACCCCCTTGGCCTTGGCCTTAGCAATTCCCTCAGCTTGGCGCTTCTTGATGATGTTCCGCTCAAACTCAGCAAAGGCACCCATCATCTGAAGCTGTAGCTTAGCAAAAGCATCATCAGCATCAGCGGAGAAGGTCAGACGCTCAGACAGGAATCTTATGGCCACACCCTTGTCGTTAAGTGTCTGAATAATGTCCTGAAGGTCTCTGAGGTCACGTGCGAGGCGATCAATGGAATACACCACCACAGAGTCACCCTCACGAGCATACTCAATCATCGCCTGAAGTGCTGGCCTGTCCTTGGCGCTCTTGCCTGACAGCTTCTCCTCAAAGGTCTTATCGACCTGTCCGAGGTCCTGACGATCAAGATTCTGACCTTCACTAGAAACACGCTTGTATCCGATAACTGACATAACAGTCTCCTATAGTAACATTTGAATTTAGACTACATTGATTCTAGTCACGTCAGCAAGAATAATGACCCTAATGTTGCCCTCAAAGTAGTAACGCGGTAACAGCACCAATACCCTACACCCTATGTTACTCTTGCCAACCCTGCAATGAAGTGAGAGGTTTCTACTTAAAGACGAACGGGCAACGCTTACCGATAGGAAAACCCATGGACATACTACTCACTATTGGGATCGTACTAGCATTGGCGGGCGGTGTTCTCTCCGGTGTTGTGGCAGCAGCTAAAAACCGCGATCCTGTTGGCTGGGGTATCGTAGGCGCAATTTTCCCACTGCTTGGTCTGATAGCCATTGCTGGTATGCCAACCGCAAGACGGACAAAGGGAACCAAGACAGTTCCTACGGATGTAGAGAAACCAACAGAGACTGCGGCAAGAACTGAAGCTAGTTCGAGTGAGGACACTACAACAGGAAATGTCATTATCCTGATCATTTTTGGAGTAATAACCGTGATGGTAGTGATCATAGCGGCATTTAGCATCGGGTAGCGACGAATGAACAGTTTCAACTAAACGATTGGAAATCCTATGGCCTTCATGCCTGATAAATCACCCCACGAGCCCCAAAACAGTAAGGTTCAGAACTTGGAAGGCCTAGTTTATACCAAGCTTGCGCGGCTTATAGCAGCTATCGGAATACTCGGTGGTATCGTTGCCTTGGTTGCAGGGTTTGCTGATGAAAACCCCGCCATAGTCGCTTTGGGCATCTCAGCCTTACTGGCCTCCCTGACCATCGGGGTTCTAACTGACATTTCAATGTCTATAGCTAAAGCTGGTGGTTCGGGCTGAAGGCCACCGAGTAAAAAGTTAAGGCAACAGAGAGAAGAGAGGGCAGGAAACTGGGGCGTTGTTTCAGCTTGAGGTAGGGTATCTGATCGTTTGTGGCTAACTAACCAAATCGCAATTAACTACAACAAAACATGCAATATATTGAATATAATTGACATTCATTAGGAAACGTGAGATTTAAGTGTAATTCGGCTGGAAAGCATTGGGAATTTCCCAAGTATGCTCCAACGTATTATGGCGACATGCCAACCCGAACCCGCCCCGTAAGGTCGCGGGATTTTTTGTGTCCAAAATTGTTATCGAAAGGAATGCCCATGGGCAAACAACATCACTTCACTAAATTTCCGGGACAAATCAATGCGTCATATTTTGTTCAGTCCCACATATGCGCAGCGGATGACTTTACTCAGGCGAGGGTCAGTGAAATCTGCAAAATCATTAAACTACCGCTTAAGAAAAGCAATCTAAGTGCGGTCGCGTCTTTCTTGCAAGCCTGCCAATCCCTTGAAAATCGCGAACCGTACTTCTCGTGGCTTTATCGGAATGGAGGGCCGTTAGCCTCTCAAGCAACGGTTAGAAAGCGACTTGAAGCTGAGGGCTACTTTAATTTGGCCTTCAAGGGGTTCAGCAATTGCTTTGACGGTCAAGCGGCTATCTTCGAGCTATCGGAAAAATCGGTAAGCTTGGCAGATGGCTGTACGTTCTTTTGCAGTAGCCCCAAAGCCCCAGTTAGCGTGTCCGACATTAAGGATGATGACAGCCTTGCTAAAGAGATCAAGCAAAGCGAAGCCTACCTGTTAATCTTGGAAGAAACAAAAGAGCTTAATGACTTTCTGGAGCAGCATCCGTTCTCAATCCACGGCACTATTTACAACGGTGGGCTACGCAGAAAGTTTAACCATGGCAGTCTTAAATCTGGGGGTAGATTTTATCCGGGCTATGCAAACCTACCAAAGCAGATAGTGCGTAGTGATAAAGCATTTCTAATTTAACCTGAGGCATATCCGGCAGCCTGAAAGTAGTTTGAACACTCCTGCGGGGAGTACATTGCGCAGATATCGCCAAGGGCTTCGAACACCGAGGTGAATGATCGCGCACTGATGCGTCTAAGGTGGGACTTCAATTTGGAGAAAGCCAACTCAATCGGGTTCAGATCTGGCGAATATGGCGGCAGATAGAGGAACCAGCATCCGTGAGCCTTGAGCGCCGCAGCGGCTTCTTTGTTGTGATGGGTCGCGAGATTGTCGAGAACGACTGCCGTGCCTGGCGCGATCTCAGGGATCAGGACCTTCTGCACATAGGCCGCGAAGGCAGGACCATCCATCGCGCCATTGATCACCCAAGGTGCGATCAGAGCCTCATGTGTCAGCCCCGCAATCAGGGTTTGGGTTCCCCAACTGCCGAAGGGCGCATCCATCGTCAGGCGTTCGCCACGCGGAGCCCAACCGCGCAGCCGGGTGAGGTTCGTTTTGACCGCTGTTTCATCAAGAAAGACAACGCTTTCCGGCATCCGCGCAATGGCTGGCAAACGGTGTGTGAACCAGTCCTCACGTCGTCGCCTCACCTTGGCACGGTGACGTTCGGTAGCGACCAGTGACTTTTTTTGTGTGTAAATCCGAGGCGCTTTAGCAGATGCCCGATAGCAGAGTGCTGGACTTGCAATCCGGTTGCATCAGCAAGCGCATCACGCAACTCAAATAGTGTGATATCAGGGTCTTGGGTGATCAACTCTTCGAAAAAACTAACATGGGGTGCCAATTTCCCTGACCCTTTTGGACGACCCTGTACGGCAGGATCAGCCCGGCCCGTCGTTTGGATCTGATGCCGCCATCGGGCGCCCGTTGCTGGCGATAGCTTCAAGCGCGCTGCCGCCGCTCGCCCGCTTAGCCCTTCCTCAATATATTTCTGAAACCGCGCCCGAAGCGCTGATGGCAAAGGTGCTGACATAGTTCATCCTCCCAAACAGGATGAATCACAATCAGACCAGTTTGGGAATCCCCAGCGATTCAGGTTTTCTTCGAAACGCTTTAGGAGCATGGTTAAACCCAGACGGCTGGCCACAATTGACGGCGAAAGCATCGCAGAGGTGGACCTGAGCGCGGCGTTCCTTAGCATCCTTGCAGCCCAATCTGGCCAATGGTGGCCTGAAGATGTTGACGACCCCTACCAACTGATCCCGTTTGTAGCTGCTGGCAAAGGTGATGAGAGAGATTTTGCTAAAGTCCTAGTTTCCTCAATCGTAATGAAAAACGGCAAGCTGACAAAGGTACCTACCTCACTTCGACTATACGAACCTAAAAAAGGTGAGGAATATAAAAGATTTCGTGAGATTGCGTCAACGCAGACAGACAAAGAGCTTATTGGTCAAATTCACGGAGCCTACCCATTCCTATCCCAGCCATTCAATGGCCAGAATGTTGTCTTTTGGGAAAGCGAAGTAATTGCAAAAACCATGTGGAACGCGGCTCAAATAGGCATTCCAGCCTACCCACTACATGATGCTTTGTTTGTGAGGAGAAGAGACGCAAAACAGGTCCAAGGGCTAATGGAGGGGATTTTCAGAGACCTTCTAGGCTATAAACCTAACACCTCTATTAAGTAGAAATATATATAAATATACAATATCCTACAGGAGATACTTTATGAGTAAGAGTCCGATTTTCCCACCTGAAGAGCCGTGTGAGTACTTCAGTGAGGAAACGGTTAGACCTTCAGGTCGTCGAGGTCGAATGCCAACACCGATAAGGCACTATGCGATTTGTACACTCCATTCCGAGGGGCACAGAACGTTATCCAGTCATAAGCCGAAATGTGGAGGGTGTAAAACAAAATGTGATTTCGACGCCTTCGGCTTAGTTGGGAGCTAATGTATTACTCGAGGGAGGCTCTTGGGCCTTCCTCTTCCACTTACCCATATAGACAGCCCGCCCAATAAGCAGCCCATGTGATGATCTATCGAAGTTAAACCTCCATTGAATGAGGCCGTGGAGGCACTGTCCTCACCGCTGAGGGCACCTTGGCGCACTGGCTAGGGTTGGCGACATAAGAGGTCCAACGAGCGCCCAGCGCGGGCATCAGCGCAACCCTCGCTTTAAGGCCCTTTGGTAGTTGTCAGGTAGGGTAGGCTGCTAAGGGGGAAGGTGTCCCGTAATCGGGCTCTTTGGACTATGCTGTGCTCTCTTTAAGCTGCCGAATGAGGTAACTTGCTGCCCGCCTTCAATCAGCACAGTCGATTGCAAGCGCACACATCGCTCTCAAGTCTAGATGCTGCCCGAAACAACCAGTTACTACACATCGGCCTCCTGAAGGTGAGAGTAGAGGTCTAGGTGCTAATTGCTGTCTCCCCATTCCCTAGTTTTCAATATTTTGTTCAGGTCTTCTAGGTAAACACTTGGAGGCACACCCGTACCATATCTTTGGGCTATAGCGGAAGAAGACTTGGTGACGTGACCTTGCAAATAGTCCACAACTTCGGGGCGTACCCTTGCTGCTCTCCCTCTGTCTTTAAATGTATGGCGAGTTGAGTATGAGACTAAACTGGGGTCTGAAACTTCAAGTTTATCTCTTATCACGTTGTTTAGCTGTGTGCTGACATTGCCGTAGGATGAAGCTTCAGAGTATTTGCCGAAGGCCCCAGCTTTTCCATTGTTCGATAGCTTGAGGGCCTTCAGATGTTTAAGCAGGGGGGCAGCTATGGGAACTGATCTTTCAAGGCGTCCTTTGTCGAGCCTTCTGTGGCTGTTAGGTCCAAACCTTATATGAGGAACTTCGCAATCAAGGCGGATATCAGCAACCTCTAAGCCAGCAGCTTCTGACGTGGCACACCCTGAAAAGAGCATAATTAATCCAATCAAACCAATAGGTGAAAGGCTTTCTGTTAGCTTGTCTACGAGGGCCTTCTCATAAGCTGCAAGCTCAAGAGGATTGAAAGAGCGCCTGTCGTTAGCCGTTTCTCTTTCTAAGCCCATATTTCTCAGGCCTTCGAAGGGATTTTTTATCGTCCCGTCTTGGTACTCTTTTCGAGCGAAATTAAAGACTGCGCCAAGCTGCGAAGAATAACGGCCTATGGTAGCCTCAGAGGCTGGCCTATCACCCTGTCTGTAGCTGTTCAGGTAGGAACGGGCTGTTGGTCGGGAAATATCTTCCAGCGGAGTATCTTGACCGCCAACGAAAGCAGAAAACTTATGGTACAAAGCGCGTGTCTTTGCTTCAAAAGTCTTTTGCTTATGCGGATTCCTGCGCTTTTCTTGTTTGTTTACCTCTAGATAATCATCACAAGTGTTTCCCCATGTCCGTTTGGTCGGGGCTTCAAGGTCACCTGTGGCTATTAGGTAGGCTGCTTGAAACACGTCCGAAGGGTCTGAGGGCTTGTAAAGGGTTTTCCAAGTCTTGGGGTCAGTGCCTATCTCTTGGCTGTCGTAGAAGTCGGATAAAAACCTATCAAATTGATCCTTCCATTCTATTCGCCGCTCATCGAACTTTAACCGTTCCTCTCTTGAAGCGTTGGCTTTGAGTGTTGGTAGATTGTCAGGATGAAGGCCCACACGCTGAAGGAACCTTGAGGCTACTTCCCGAACCTCAGCAGGGGTAAGAGCTCTCCCCAATGCGATTTGTTTTTCAGCCAAGGCAATTTGCCTCTCTACGCCTTGATTGAACGCACCAAGCTTCAAGAGGGCAACCGTTTCGTCTTTAGTGTTGAAGGCTTCTTTCATCTCAGTCTTGCCGAGAATCTTTTGAAGTCGAGTGGGAACTCTACGACGGTATGAATACCAGCCGGTTACGCTGCGCTTGAGATATTTACTGCTCATGGTGTACCGTCTGTGTACTGAATTTGTGTACTACATTTCTTGCCAAACACCCCATAAGTCAACAAAATAAGGTTGTCTTAAGGTTTAAATGGCTCCGACGGTAGGGATCGAACCTACGACCAATTGATTAACAGTCAACTGCTCTACCGCTGAGCTACGTCGGAACGGTCTGCACCGTATAGCTATGGTAATTTCCGGCGTCCAGAGGGTTTCGCCACTTTTTTCCAGATTTTTTCAAAAGATTTTCAGACCCGGCGAAAGGTGGCTGTCGCAGAGAGGGATTCAACGGGGGCGACGCGGTTTTTGCCTGTAAGGTCAATCAGATGTGCAAGGACGTTGCGGGTCGCGGCACCCAGTAGCGCAGGCGGGGTTTCGGTGTAGATCGCGGCGGCAAGTTGCGCGGCGGTGGCGGGGGCTTGGTCGAGGGCACGCAGGATATCAGCCTCGCGCGAGAGGCGGTGCGACACCAGCCAGTCGAGCCTTGCCGCGGGGTCGGTTACCGCCGCGCCATGTCCCGGATAGAACACCCGCCAGTCGTTTTTTTGCAGCTCGGCACAGGAGGCCATGAAATCGGTCAGATCCCCATCCGGCGGCGACACCAGCGAGCTGGCCCAGCCCATGACGTGATCCGCGGTGAAACAGGCGTCATTCCAGCCAAGGCTGATGTGGTTACCAATATGGCCGGGGGTGTGAATCACGCTCAGCGTCCAGTCGTCGCCGGCGATGGTCTCTCCGTGAGTTAGGGGGCGATCGGGGATGAACTCTGCATCAATGCCTTCGCCGCCGCCAATATCGGACACGGCGGCCAGTTGTTGCATCACCGCAGAGCGGCCAGAAAACGAGTCGCCAAAGGCCAGTATCGGTGCGCCGCAGGCACGGGCAAGATCGCGCGCGAGGGGCGAATGGTCCAGATGCGTATGGGTTACGATGATGTGGCTGATGTGCTGTTCGGGTCCGATGGCATCGCGTATCGCTTGCAGGTGCCGCGGCGATGCGGGGCCGGGGTCGATCACGGCGATGCCGCGCGTGCCCAGCAGATAGGTATTCGTGCCACGGTAGGTCATGGGCGAGGGGTTGTCGGCCACGATGCGGCGCAAGCCCGGTTCCAAGATCTCGGCAATACCGATGGCGGGGTCGAAGTCGTCAGGGGGCAGCATGGTTTGGCCTTTCGCTGGGGCAGGGGGCTGGCTAAGGTCTATCCCATGTTCTTCGTCTGGCTCAAACGATATATGCCCCGCGGCATCTATGGGCGCGCTGCCCTGATCCTGCTTTTGCCGGTGGTGATCTTGCAGCTCGTGATGACTGTGATCTTTGCACAGCGGAACTATGAGGGGGTCACCAACCAGATGACCGACACGGTCCTGCGTGAGGTCGAACTGGTCATGCAGGTGGTCGATGACGCCCCCTCCGCCGCTGCCGTTCCCGCCACGGTGCAAGATCGGCTGGCCGCGCTGGACATGGGGGTGACGCCTGTGTCAGCCAGCGAGGTGCCCACGCGCAACCGGATGTCGTGGTATGATTATTCCGGTCGGGTGATGGTGGCGCGGTTCGATGAGTATCTGCCGTCCTTCCTGAGCCTTGATCTGACGCGGCCGTCGGGGGTGCATCTTTATGTGCAGTCGCGCTTTGGCCCACTTGATCTCCAGTTCGAGAGGCGCAGGATTTCGGCGCAGAACCCGCATCAGCTGTTCGTGTATACGTTCAGCTTCGGCTTTGTCATGACGTTGATATCCTTCGTTTACCTGCGCAACCAGCTGCGCCCGATCAAGCGGCTTGCGCGCGCGGCCGAAGCCTTTGGGCGCGGGCGTCATGTGCCATATACCCCGACAGGCGCTGTCGAGGTGCGTGCGGCGGGGGCGGCCTTTGTCGATATGCGCGCACGGATCGAGCGGCAGATTGAACAGCGCACCTTGATGTTGTCGGGGGTCAGCCATGACCTGCGCACGCCCCTGACGCGGATGCGGCTTGGCCTGTCGATGATCGACGAAGACGATGCGGAGCCGCTGTTGCAGGACGTCGATGATATGCAGGGCATGTTGGATGCCTTCCTTGATTTCGCCAAAGGCACCGCAGAGGGGGAGGCCGAACCCCTGGACCCGCACGCTCTGATGCAGACCGCGGTCGAGGATGCGCAACGCGCTGGTCGCAATGTGACCTTGCTCCCACCCGAAGGCGATGGCACCGGCACCGTCCGGCTGCGCCGCATGGCGATTTTGCGCGCGGTGGATAACCTGATTTCGAACGGGGTGCGCTATGGGGCGCGGGCCGAGGTATCTGTGCTGCTGACGGATAAAACCCTGCGGATCAGGGTAGAGGACGACGGCCCCGGCATCCCCGAGGATCGCCGCATCGAGGCCGTGCGCCCGTTCTCGCGACTTGACCCCGCGCGCAATCAGAACAGTGGCAACGGTGGCGTGGGTCTTGGCCTTGCTATCGCGACCGATATCGCCCGCGCCCATGGCGGCGTGCTGCGGTTGGGCAGTTCGGACACTCTGGGCGGTCTGCGCGCCGATATCGTCATCGCACGGTAACGCGCCAAAGGGTCGGTGGCGTCAGCGTGCGGTGGCGTAGTCTTGCAACTGCTCGATGCGCGATCGCGTCAGGTCAATTCGACAGCCAAGCGTCACATTGATCGCTGCCGTTCCCCCCAACATCAAACGCTCGGGAAACGCGCAGTGATATTTGCGGTATTCTTCAAATGCGATCTGAGAGCTTTGAAGCAAGGCGCTCGCCGAGGCATCGGCCTTTCGCGAGAACGCCTGATCAAACGCAGCCAGCGCCGCTTGGGCATCGAGATAGGCGCGCACCATGTCACGCTCCACCTGATCGCCCATTGCAAACAAACATCGATGCACGGCGTTCGGATCTGTCTGCGGCGCGGTGCATTCCGGCAGAAGCTCTGATGCAGGGCCTACTTTTTCAGCGGTGGCCATTGCCGGGATCAACAGCAGCCAAAAGAACACGTATTTCAACATCTGGCGTATCCCTTCGGGCGACATCACAAAGCTACGAAAGAGATACTGCCGCAAAGCACGGCGGAATGCTACCGGTCGGGACAAGGGGGGATGATCGACAAACGGCCCTTGGCGGCGAGACATGCCGCGATCCCCGAAAAGGATTGAGATGAATTTTAGGGAATGTTGGAGCGGGTAACGAGAATCGAACTCGTAACTAAAGCTTGGGAAGCTGCCGTGATACCTTTTCACCATACCCGCGCGCCGTGAGGTGACTTAATCCGATGTGGCGGGTGCGTCAAGCGGGGTTTTTGCCTGACGCGCCCTTTGCCGGTGGTTCCGGGCGGCCCTTAGCGGCGGCGACGTCTGCGGGTGCCGCCGGAGCTGTCGCCGCCGGTGTTGAAGGTCTCGGTCGGGAGGGTGACGATGCTGTTGAGGATCGGGAAGGGCTCTACCGCGTTGGGGATGGCAGAGGCGTTGACGAAATGCTCTTGGAAGCGGGGTTCGATGGCGGTCTCGATCTTGTGGATGTTGCGGACCGTCTCTTCGATCTCGGCACGGCTGGAGGTGTTGAGCAGGGCGATGCGCGCGCCGGTGCCTGCGGCGTTCCCGGCGGATGTCACCTTGTCGAGCGGGGCGTCGGGGATCATACCGAGGATCATTGCATGCTTGGGGCTGATATGGGCGCCAAAGGCACCGGCCAGCACTACGCGGTCCACGTGATCGACCCCGAATTTATCCATCAGCAACCGTGCGCCGGAATAAAGTGCTGCCTTGGCCATCTGGATTTCGCGGATGTCGCGGTTGGTCACGGTGATGCGCGGGCCACCATCGGCGGTGCCATCATAGACCAGATAGGAATTGGTGCGCCCGTCGGCAAAGACATTGGCCGATCCGGTTTGTTCAGCCGTGCCGATCAGGCCGGGGGCGTCGACGATCCCGTGGATGCGCATTTCAGCGACCATTTCAATGATGCCCGAGCCGCAGATACCGGTCACGCCGCTTGCACCGATCTCGGAAAGGAAAGCGGGATCGTCGGACCACAGGTCGCTGCCGATCACCTTGAACCGGGCGATCTTGGTAACGGGGTCAATCTCTACCCGTTCGATCGCGCCAGGGGCGGCGCGCTGGCCGCTGCTGATCTGCGCCCCCTCGAAGGCGGGACCGGTGGGGGACGAACAGGCGAGCACTTTATCGCGGTTGCCCAGCAGGATTTCGGCGTTGGTGCCGACATCTACCACCAGCACCAGATCGTCGGATTTATCGGGGGCTTCCGACAGGGCGACAGCGGCGGCATCCGCGCCCACATGGCCCGCAATGCAGGGCAGCAGATAGACGCGGGCAGAGGGGTGGATGTACAGGTCCAGGTCCATGGCGCGCAGACGCAGCGCGTTTGACGTGGCCAGCGCAAAGGGCGCTTGTCCCAGCTCGAACGGGTCGATGCCCAGAAACAGGTGGTGCATGACCGGATTGCAGACAAACACCGCATCCACGATCATGCCCTTGTCGATGCCGCCCTCGGTGCTGATTTCATCGAACAATGTGTTCATGCCGGCACGGACCGCGCGGGTCATCTCTGCCGCGCCGCCTTCGTTCATCATCGAATAGCTGACGCGGCTCATCAGGTCTTCGCCAAAGCGGATCTGCGGGTTCATCACGCCGGAAGAGGCCACGACCTCTCCGGTTTGCAGGTCGCACAGATGCGCCGCGATGGTGGTGGAGCCCAGATCGACCGCCAGCCCGTAAAGTGAGCCTTCGTAGAAGCCGGGCCAAAGATGCATGATGCGGGCCGGGTTCTCATCATCGCCCAAATGCACGGCGACGGTGACTTTCCATGCGCCCTTGCGCAGGGCAGGTTGCAGCGTTTGCAGGATTTGCAGATCGGCGGTGACATTTTCAAGCTGCCACTGATCGCGCAGGGCGTCGCAGAGCCTCTCCAGATCGCCCGAGGGGTCGTGCATGTCGGGTTCCTGCACCTCGACGTAAAAGAGCTTGGTCGACGGGTTGAGCACGATATCGCGCGCCTCGGCGCGTTTGCGGACCACCTGTTTGTGCACCTGGCTTTCGGCGGGCACATCGATCACCACGTCGCCCATGATCTGCGCCTGACAGCCCAGACGGCGGCCATCGATCAGACCGCGCTTGTCCTTGTAGCGTTGTTCGACGCTGTTCCATTCGGACAGCGCATCCTGCGCCACGGTGACCCCGTGCTTAGAGAATTGCCCATATCCGGGCGAGACCTGACATTTCGAACAGATGCCACGCCCGCCGCAGACGGAATCCAGATCGACGCCCAACTGCCGCGCCGCCGTGAGCACCGGCGTGCCCTTGGCAAAGTGACCGCGTTTGCCCGAAGGCGTGAATACCACAAGGGGATCGTTGCTCATCTATCTTTATCCTCAACACTTTGGCGCACCATAGCGTAGCAGGCGGCAGGTGAAAGCCGCGATGCGGCATAATTCCGGCCATCTGCGCCTGTCTGTGCCCCTGTACCCCCATGACGGCGGCTGCGCGGATCACGTATGCGCGTCAAGCAATGCAGTTAGCGTGCAAATGGGTCTTTCCAATCAAGGCCATCCATGAAATATGAAACCGCCAAATGAACCCATGCAAGCCGAGGTGCAAAATGGAGATTCGTGAGGCTCTGACCTTTGATGATGTACTACTGGTGCCTGCGGCATCCAACGTGTTGCCGTCTACGGCTGACACGCGGACCCGCGTTACCAAATCGATCGCGCTGAACATTCCGCTACTCAGCTCTGCGATGGATACGGTCACCGAAAGCCGCATGGCGATTGCCATGGCGCAGGCGGGGGGCATGGGGGTCATTCACCGCAACCTCACGATCGACGAACAGTCCAAGGAAGTGCGCCGCGTCAAACGGTTTGAATCCGGCATCGTCTACAACCCGATCACCCTGCGCCCTGACCAGACGCTGGCCGACGCCAAAGCGCTACAGGAACGCTACCGTGTCACGGGCTTCCCCGTTGTTGATGAAGCAGGCCGCGTTGTGGGCATTGTGACGAACCGCGATATGCGCTTTGCCTCTGATGATGCCACGCCGGTACGCCTGATGATGTCCTCCGACAATCTGGCGCTGCTGCAAGAGCCCGCCGACCGCGACGAGGCGATCAGCCTGATGAAGGCGCGCCGGATCGAGAAGCTGTTGGTCACCGACGCCAAGGGCAAGCTGACTGGCCTGCTGACGTTGAAAGACACCGAACAGGCCGTGCTGAACCCCACCGCGTGCAAGGATGATCTTGGTCGGCTGCGGGTTGCTGCAGCGACGACCGTTGGCGACGCGGGCTATGAACGCTCGCAGGCGTTGGTCGAGGCCGGCGTTGATATGATCGTGATCGATACCGCGCATGGCCATTCCGCCGGCGTGGCAGAGGCGGTGCGCCGTGCCCGTGAATTGTCGAGCGACGTGCAGATTGTGGCCGGCAACGTCGCGACAGGGGACGCGACCCGTGCGTTGATCGATGCGGGGGCGGATGCCGTTAAGGTTGGCATCGGGCCTGGGTCGATCTGCACCACCCGCATGGTGGCTGGCGTCGGCGTGCCTCAGCTGACGGCGATCATGGATTGCGCCAAAGCCGCGGGCGATGTGCCTATCATCGCTGACGGCGGGATCAAGTTCTCGGGTGATTTCGCCAAGGCAATTGCGGCAGGCGCGTCCTGCGCGATGGTCGGCAGCATGATTGCGGGCACCGATGAATCCCCCGGCGAGGTGATCCTGTACCAGGGCCGCAGCTTCAAAAGCTACCGTGGCATGGGCAGCCTTGGCGCCATGGCGCGCGGCTCTGCCGACCGGTATTTCCAGAAAGACGCCGCATCGGACAAGCTGGTGCCAGAGGGGATCGAAGGTCAGGTGCCGTATAAAGGCTCTGCCAATGCCGTTGTGCACCAATTGGTCGGCGGGCTTCGTGCGGCCATGGGCTATACCGGCTGCGCCACGGTCGAAGAGATGCGCAAGAACTGCACTTTCGTCAAGATCACCAATGCGGGTCTGTCTGAAAGCCACGTGCATGACGTGCAGATCACCCGCGAAAGCCCGAACTACCGGATCGGGTAAGTCCCTTAAATCAAAGGCGTAATCTACGTGACCCAAGCATGACCCCCGGCGCGCGCATCTCTGCCGCCATCGAGATTTTGAACACAATGGCGGACGGTGTCCCGGCGGAGCAAGCCTTGACCCGTTGGGCCCGTGGCAGCCGCTATGCAGGGTCCAAGGACCGTGCTGCGGTGCGCGATCATGTGTTCGATGTCTTGCGGCAGCGGCGGCTGGCCGCGCACCTTGGGGGGGGTGACACGGGGCGGGCGCTGATGATTGGCGTTTTGCGGGCGCAGGGCATCGACCTTGCGCCGCTGTTCAACGGGCAAGGTCACGCGCCACTGCCGTTGTCGGACGCAGAGGCCACGACCCCCGACGCGCCAAGTGATATGGCGACCCTGTGGAACCTGCCGGACTGGATCATACCGCTGTTTCAGGCGTCGCTTGGGGCAGACGCCGAAGCTGTCGCGCAGGCTCTGCAATCGCGGGCACCGATCTCGGTCCGGGTGAATACGGCGCAGGCAACGGTCGCGGATGTGGCAGAGGCACTGGCCGAAGCGGGTATCGAAACACGGACGAATGACCTTTGCGCGACCGCCCTGACGGTGACAGAGGGGGAGCGGAAACTTCGCAATTCTGACAGCTACTTACACGGTGATGTTGAACTTCAGGATGCGGCTAGCCAAGCGGTTGTGGCGGCGCTTCCCGAAGCTGAGCGGATGCTTGATTATTGCGCAGGTGGCGGCGGCAAGGCGCTGGCGATGGCCGCGCGGCGCGATGCGACGGTCTTTGCCCATGACATCGATCCGCGCCGCATGGTGGACCTGCCCGCGCGCGCAGATCGCGCGGGTGCAACCGTCAGACAGGTGACGACCGATGAACTGGACGGGGCCGGCCCCTTTGACGTCGTCTTATGTGATGCTCCCTGTTCGGGGAGCGGGTCGTGGCGCCGGTCGCCCGAAGGCAAGTGGACGTTTACAGCCGGTCGTCTGGAAGAATTGACACAAATTCAGGATAAAATCCTGGATCACGCCGCCACGTTAACCGCCGAAAGCGGGACGCTGGCCTATGCGACATGCTCGGTTCTGCAATATGAAAACGAAGATCGGGCTGCGGCGTTTCTGGCGCGGAACCCGGACTGGACGCAGGTATTTGCCAAGCGTTTCCATGTAGATGCGCAGGGTGACGGATTTTTTACGGCACATTTTAGACGTCGTTGAAGGATCTTTTGAAACAACTTAAAGATGTTATTTCCTTTGACCTGAGACGAAATTAACAGCACATTAACCCTTCTAAGTCTAAATGAACTCGGTTTCATGATTTAGGGGGAAAGTGTTGGCTCAAGAAAGTGCGGCTCGTCAGATCGTCTTTGGTAAGCGTTGGCTGGTGCTATCAGCCTTTGTTATCTTCGCCGCCATCCTTGGTTCAATTGCTCCAGCGCGCTCTTTGGCCATCGTTCTACAGGCCGCCAGCGCCACTGTCGGCCTTGCTGTCTTGGTTAACTTTGTGGTCGCGCTGCGCCGCCAGCGGGTGCAACGCGCGCGGCGTGCGGCGGCAAAAACCACGATGGCTGATGATCCGAACCCCTGTGTGCTTACCACCAAGGAAGGCGATATCGTTGCGCAGAACAACGTCGCGTTAACCACCTTTCTGCGTCCGGCACAGCCCACCATCGCCGACCTGCTCGCGCCGCTTTTCGCGGACCCAGAGGCGCTGTCGTCTCGGCTCGCGGCCAAGGCGACGGAAGGGGGCGCTGCGAAAGAAGACATCAACACCCGCGACGGCACCATGCGCCTGTCCGCGCACCGCGTGGGGGAAGATCTATTTTGGCGGCTCGAAACCTTGTGGGACGCGGCGGAAAACGGCGCTGGCACGAGCGACCACGGGTTGCCAATGGTCATGGCCAGCAACTCGAACGTCATTTTGTTCATGAACGCTGCGGCCCGCAGCCTAGTCGGCAGACGCGTGACGGCGTTGAACCAGATCATCGGCGATATCCCCATCGCTTCGGGGGAATTGGTCACCGTGCAGACTGCCAAAGGCCCCATATGCATGACCGTCGCCGAGATCGGAGCCTCGGCGAACCGCCGCGCACTATATTTTCTGCCCCATGCAAACGACCGGTTTCAGGACGCAGGATGGTCCGCGCTTCAAAACCTGCCGATCCCGCTCATCAAAGTCGCCCCGAGCGGCGAGGTTTTGTCCTTCAACGCGCCGGCAGAGCAGTTGGTGGGCGCGGAATTGACGGAAGGCGTGTCGCTTGCCGACGTGATGGAGGGGCTGGGACGATCAATCTCGGACTGGTTGCAAGATACGCTGGAAGGGAGATTGCTGCAAAAGCCCGAGTTCCTCAGGCTCAAACGCAGCGATCGGGAAGTGTTTGTTCAGATAAGGTTAAGCCTGATTTCCGAAGGCGGCACGCCCACGCTGATCGCCGTGCTACATGACGCGACCGAGCTTAAATCGCTGGAGGCGCAGTTTACCCAAAGTCAAAAAATGCAGGCTATCGGGCAGCTTGCTGGGGGCGTTGCCCATGATTTTAACAATCTGCTCACCGCTATTTCCGGCCACTGTGACCTGCTCCTTCTGCGCCATGACCCGGGCGATCGTGATTACAGCGATCTGGTACAGATCGACCAGAATGCCAACCGCGCTGCGGCTTTGGTGGGGCAGTTGCTTGCCTTTTCACGCAAGCAGACGCTCCGCCCCGAGACGGTCAATATGCGCGACACGCTTGCCGACCTGACCCATTTGCTTAATCGTCTGGTTGGTGAAACGGTGACTCTGACGCTCAGCCATGACCCGATCCTGCAACCCATCCGTGCAGATAAACGGCAGCTGGAACAGGTGTTGATGAACCTGATCGTGAACGCGCGCGATGCGATGCCCATGGGCGGGGAAATCAAGGTCACGACAGAAAATACCCAGCTGGCTGAACCGCTTACACGTGATCGGGTGACCGTGCCCGTCGGGAAATATGTAACTGTTCAGGTCGCTGACGAGGGCGAAGGCATCCCGCAGGATCGTTTGCAAAAAGTGTTTGAACCCTTCTACACCACCAAACGGACCGGCGAGGGGACGGGGCTGGGGCTGTCCACCGCCTACGGTATCGTGAAACAGTCGGGGGGCTATATTTTCGTCGATAGCACGATCGGGGAAGGCACCACCTTCACCCTGTATTTCCCGTGCCATAGCAAGGGCGCGGAGGCATCAGCACCGATGAAACTAACCGCTTCCCGGACCGGATCGAAAAGAGAGGACGGGACAGTTTTGCTGGTCGAAGACGAGGCACCGGTGCGTGCATTTGCCAGCCGCGCGCTGCGCATGCGCGGCTATACCGTTCTAGAAGCAGATTCGGCCGAGATGGCACTAAAAACCCTTGAGGACCAAGCGCTTAATATTGATGTCTTTGTGACCGACGTGATCATGCCGGGGATGGATGGCCCCACTTGGGTACGCGAGGCGCTGAAAGCACGCCCGGGGGTGCCTGTGGTCTTTGTCTCGGGCTATGCCGAGGATAGTTTCGGGGATGCCCAGATGACGATTCCCAATTCTGTTTTCCTGCCTAAACCGTTTTCGCTGACGGAGCTGACGAACACTGTGAACAGTCAGATCCAATAGGCTGGCTGCCCGCTACTCGATCGAGTCGTAAAGCGCGAATTCATCTGCGAATTTGCGTTTGAAACGTTGCTCTATCTCCGGGGAAAGATGCAGGTCCATTTGGGGGGACACGTTTTCTTGTTTCAGATCAAGCGTCACGTCGAGCCTTTGTTCAAGAAAACCTTTTAACCGATCCTGATTCTCGTATCGAAAATAATGGGTTATGCCCGTTCCGTTCGGTTGCGCTGCCATAAAGTTCAGCTGGCTGCCCACATCGGCAAATCCCGGTTTTTTCCCCTTCATATAGGCAAGAATGAATTCATCAAAACTCACATCAAAGGTGGCATTGGGCTTGCCCTGCATAAAGGGCCGCTGGCGATAACGATACCAACTGCCCAGCCAACTGATCGGCTCGCGCATGACGGCCATCAATTCAAGCTCTGTATCACAGACTTTCAGAAACATCGGGCGAATAAACCGGTTGTAGCGATAGACCGGCGCATGTTTCAGCATGGGCGGTTCGGAAATGACCATATCTGCCCGGGGGGCCAAAGCGGTTTCATAGGCGGTGGTGCCGGTTTTTGGAACCGACAAAAACGCAAGGCGTTCCTTAAAAAAAACAAGCACTTGAAAGAAAACCTTTCGTCAGTCGAATAGTAATTTTCGCGTATCAACCGAATGTTAATCAGTTCAATAAATAGATGAAAGGGCAAACAAATACATTGTAATGTTCTCATTTTGATCTCATATGGAACATAGAAAGAACATCAAGATGGTCGGGGTATGATGATTGCGGCTTGCAGACCACTGTGACAGTAAGAGGATAACCTATCATGGCAACGGCAGATCTTTTGACTATGGACAACAAGAAACAAGCTGAAAAGCAAAAGGCCCTGGACAGCGCGCTGGCACAGATTGAACGCCAGTTCGGTAAAGGGTCGATCATGAAGCTGGGGGCCGAAGGCGCCATTCAGGACATCAAGGCCAGCTCGACCGGTTCGTTGGGGCTGGATATCGCGCTTGGTATCGGCGGTCTGCCCATGGGGCGGATCATCGAGATTTACGGCCCGGAATCCTCGGGTAAGACCACATTGACCCTGCATTGTGTTGCGGAGCAGCAGAAAAACGGCGGCGTTTGTGCCTTTGTTGACGCGGAACACGCGCTTGATCCGCAATACGCGCGAAAACTGGGCGTTGATATCGACGAGCTGCTGATTTCCCAGCCTGACACCGGCGAACAAGCGCTTGAAATTACGGATACGTTGGTCCGCTCCGGTGCGGTGAATATGGTGGTGGTCGACTCCGTCGCGGCGCTGACGCCCAAATCCGAGCTGGAAGGCGATATGGGCGACAGCTCTGTCGGGGTGCAGGCCCGTCTGATGAGCCAGGCCATGCGTAAGCTGACAGGCTCGATCTCGCGGTCGAACTGCATGGTGATTTTCATCAACCAGATCCGGATGAAAATCGGCGTTATGTTCGGGTCGCCCGAAACGACGACCGGCGGGAATGCGCTGAAATTCTATTCTTCCGTCCGTCTGGACATCCGCCGCATTGGCGCGCTCAAGGATCGTGACGAGGTGGTCGGCAACGCCACACGGGTCAAGATCGTCAAGAACAAGGTGGCCGCACCGTTCAAGCAGGTCGAATTCGACATCATGTATGGGGAAGGGATCTCCAAGATGGGCGAACTGCTGGATCTTGGGGTCAAGGCTGGCGTGGTTGATAAATCGGGATCGTGGTTTAGCTATGGCGATGAACGGATCGGGCAGGGGCGTGAAAACGCCAAGACCTTCCTGAAAGAGAACACCGCCATGGCAAACGATATCGAAGACAAGATCCGCGCGGCCCATGGGCTGGACTTCGACGGCTCCGACAGCGACGACGCGGATATCCTCGAAGCGTAAAGGCTTGCACCGCAAATGGTTGGAAAAGGCGTGCCCCCTACGGCGCGCCTTTTTTCATGGGGGCTGCCTGTGGACAGTGCTCTTTCGCGAGGGTATTCGAAGGTAATTGTTTTTGCCCCTCGAAAGGCCCCGCATATGAAGACGCTCAACGATATCCGATCAACCTTCCTTGGTTATTTTGAAAAGCAGGGTCACTCGATCCAGCCGTCCAGCCCGCTGGTGCCGCGAAACGACCCCACGCTGATGTTCGCGAACTCCGGCATGGTGCAGTTCAAGAACCTGTTTACCGGCGTTGAAACCCGCGATTATTCGCGTGCGACAACAGCGCAGAAATGCGTGCGCGCCGGGGGCAAACACAACGACCTCGACAATGTGGGCTATACAGCGCGCCACCATACCTTCTTTGAAATGCTGGGTAATTTCAGCTTTGGCGATTACTTCAAAGCCGAAGCCATCGCCTTTTCATGGGAGCTGATTACCAAAGAACTGGGCATTGATCCCAACCGTCTTTACGTGACCGTTTACCATACCGACGACGAGGCTGCGGAGATCTGGAAGAAAGTCGCCGGGCTGCCGGACGACCGGATCATTCGCATCGCGACAGATGACAACTTCTGGATGATGGGGCCGACCGGCCCTTGCGGCCCATGTTCCGAGATTTTTTACGATCACGGGGATCACATCTGGGGCGGCCCTCCCGGATCGCCAGAGGAAGACGGCGACCGGTTTGTCGAGATCTGGAACCTCGTTTTCATGCAATATGAACAGTTCGAGGATGGCAGCCGCACCGCACTGCCGAACCAATCGATCGACACTGGCATGGGGATCGAGCGGGTCGCGGCGCTGCTGCAGGGCACGAACGACAACTATGCCACCGACCTGATGCGCAACCTCATCGAAGCGAGCGCCCATGCCTCCAGCACCGATCCGGATGGCCCGGGCAAGACGCACCACCGCGTGATCGCCGACCACCTGCGGTCGACCTCCTTCCTGATCGCGGATGGGGTGATGCCCTCGAACGACGGGCGGGGCTATGTGTTGCGGCGGATCATGCGCCGGGCGATGCGTCACGCGCATTTGCTGGGGCTGAAAGACCCGTTGATGCACCGCCTTGTGCCCGAACTGGTGCGTCAGATGGGCGGGGCCTACCCCGAACTGGGGCAGGCGCAGTCACTGATTACAGAGACACTGCTGCTGGAAGAAACGCGCTTCAAACAAACGTTGGACCGTGGCCTGAAGCTGCTGGATGACGAACTCAAGGGCCTGCCCGCCGGTGCCGATCTGCCGGGCGAGGCCGCGTTCAAACTCTATGACACCTACGGCTTCCCGGTCGATCTGACTCAGGATGCCCTGCGCGAACAGGACCGCAAGGTTGATCTTGAAGGCTTCAACGCCGCGATGGATGCGCAAAAGGCCAAGGCGCGTGCCGCATGGTCCGGTTCGGGCGAAGCGGCGGATGCGACCGTTTGGTTCGATGTGGCCGAAAAGTCCGGCACCACCGATTTTCTGGGCTATGACACCGAAACCGCCGAGGGGCAGATCGTTGCGCTGATCCAGGACGGTGCCCAGGTGGCCGAGGTGAAACAGGGCGACGCCGTTCAGATCGCGCTGAACCAGACACCGTTTTATGCCGAAAGCGGCGGTCAGGTCGGCGACACCGGCACGATCAAGACCGACAGCGGCGTGGTCACGGTGACCGACACGCGCAAGACCGCGGGCGTTTTCATCCATATCGGCGAGGTGACAGAGGGCACAGTCAAGACCTCTCAGGCCGCGGTCTTGGATGTGGACCACGCGCGGCGGACCTCGATCCGTGCGAACCACTCTGCCACACACCTGCTGAACGAGGCGCTGCGCAAGACCTTGGGGGATCACGTGATGCAGCGTGGCTCTTTGAATGCGGCGGATCGTTTGCGGTTTGATTATAGCCACAACCACGCCATGACGACCGACCAACTGGCCGCGGTCGAGGAAGAGGTGAACAGCTACATCCGCCAGAACACCGCCGTGGAAACCCGGATCATGACCCCGGATGACGCGCGCGAGATGGGGGCGCAGGCGCTCTTTGGCGAGAAGTATGGCGACGAGGTGCGGGTTGTTTCTATGGGCCGCGAGGCCGGTTCGGGCAAGGGCGCGGACAAGCAGACCTATTCGCTGGAACTCTGCGGTGGTACCCACGTGCGCCAGACCGGTGACATCGGGGCCTTTGTGTTGTTGGGCGACAGCTCCAGCAGCTCGGGCATCCGCCGGATCGAGGCGCTGACCGGCACCGAAGCCCTCAAGTGGCTGCGCACGCAGGAAACCGCGCTGACCCGCGTCGCGGCAGAGCTCAAGACCTCGACCGCGGATGTGCCCGATCGCGTCCGTGCCTTGCTGGATGAACGCCGCGCCTTGGCCAACGAGGTCGCTCAGCTGCGCCGCGAGCTGGCCATGTCGGGCGGTGGCGATGCCGGTGCCGCGGCCCCGCGCGAGGTGAACGGGATCAAGTTCATCGCGCAGGTGGTCAACGGTGTGACCGGCAAGGATCTTCCCGCGCTGATCGACGAACATAAGGCCAAGCTCGGGTCCGGCGCGGTGCTGCTGATTGCTGATGCAGACGGCAAAGCAGCGGTCGCGGCGGGTGTCACCGCCGATCTGGCTGCCACGATCTCGGCGGTTGATATCGTCAAGACCGTCGTTGCCGAACTGGGCGGCAAGGGGGGCGGTGGCCGTCCTGAAATGGCCCAGGGTGGTGCCAAAGATGTCGCAAATGCCGAGGCCGCGATTGCCGCAGCCGAAAATGTTCTGAAAGGATAAACGATGCCCGCTTTGTGGATTGCCCATGTCACGGTTACTGACGAGGACGCCTACGGTAAATATGCCAAGCTCGCTGGCCCCGCCATCGCGGCGCATGGGGGCAGCTTTCTGGCCCGTGGTGGCCGCTTCGTGCAGCTTGAAGGCAAGGAACGTCCGCGCAATGTTGTGGCCCGTTTCGCCTCTGTCGAGGATGCGGTCGATTGCTACAACTCCGACGCCTACCAAGAGGCGCTGAGCCACGCCAAAGACGCGTCAGAACGCGAGCTGATGGTCGTAGAAATCGACGGCTAAGCCCAGCTGGCCAAGGCCGCACCCAAGCTCTTGTCAGCGGCCAAGCAAGGCCGCTGACCCCACCAAACCTCCCCCCCACACTTCGCCAGACATAAAAAAAAGCAGGGCAAACCAGCCCCGCTTTCCAAATGGTATAAAATCCTGGGGTCCGGGGCTAAGCCCCGGTCCAGCATCGCTTTGTTTACGCCGACTTTGCCATCCGTTTCCGCTCGTGCGGGTCCAGATAGCGCTTGCGCAGACGGACTGCGTTTGGCGTCACTTCAACCAGCTCGTCGTCATCAATATAGGCGATGGCTTCTTCCAGGCTCAGGGTCATGGGTGTGGTCAGACGGACGGCCTCGTCGGTGCCCGAGGCGCGGACGTTGGTCAGCTTTTTGCCCTTCAGCGGGTTCACCTCAAGATCGTTTTCACGGCTGTGTTCGCCGATGATCATGCCGGTATAGACGTCAGCCTGTGCACCGATCATCATCTTGCCGCGTTCTTCAAGGTTCCACAGGGCGAAGGCCACGGAGGTGCCGTTCTCCATCGAGATCAGGACGCCCGCGCGACGGCCGGGAATCGTGCCTTTGTGCGGTGCCCAGGAATGGAACACGCGGTTAATGACGCCTGTGCCGCGGGTATCGGTCAGGAATTCACCGTGGTATCCGATCAGCCCGCGCGACGGGACATGGGCGATGATGCGGGTTTTGCCGGCACCGGCGGGTTTCATTTCGACCAACTCGCCCTTACGGGTGCCTGTGATCTTTTCGATGACCGCGCCGGAGTATTCGTCATCCACGTCGATGGTGGCTTCTTCGATGGGCTCGTGACGCACACCGTCGATCTCCTGGAACAGAACCTGCGGGCGCGAGATCGAAAGCTCGAACCCTTCGCGGCGCATGTTCTCGATCAGAACGCCCATCTGCAATTCGCCACGACCGGCAACCTCGAAGGCGTCGCCGCCGGGGGTGTCGGAGATTTTGATCGCGACGTTGGATTCGGCTTCCTTCATCAGGCGCTCGCGGATCACGCGGGACTGGACTTTCTTGCCGTCACGACCGGCCAGCGGGCTGTCGTTGATGCCGAAAGTCACGGTGATGGTGGGCGGATCGATCGGCTGGGCAGGGATGGCTTCGTTCACCGATGTATCGGCCAGCGTGTCGGCCACGGTTGCCTTGGACATACCGGCGATGGAAACGATGTCACCTGCTTCGGCCATGTCGATGGCTGTCTGCTCTAGCCCGCGGAAGGCGAGGATCTTGGTGCAGCGGAAGTTTTCAATCAGTTTGCCGTCGCGCGACATCGCCTTGATGCTTTGGCCGGCTTTCAGCGTGCCTGTTTCCACGCGACCGGTCAGCAGACGGCCCAGGAAGGGGTCACCGCCCAATGTGGTTGCCAGCATGGTGAAGGGCTTCTCGGCATTTTCGATCTGCTTGGGCGCGGGGACGTGATCGAGGATCAGGTCGAACAGCGCGCTAAGGTCTTTGCGCGGGCCGTCCAGCTCTGCATCGGCCCAGCCGGAGCGGCCGGAGGCGTACATATGCGGGAATTCAAGCTGTTCGTCTGTCGCATCAAGGCTGGCGAAAAGGTCGAAACATTCGTCCAGTGCGCGGTCAGGCTCGGCGTCGGTCTTGTCGACCTTGTTCAGTACGACGATCGGGCGCAGGCCCAGTTTCAGCGCCTTGGAGGTCACGAATTTGGTCTGTGGCATCGGGCCTTCAGCCGCGTCGACCAGCAGGACAACACCGTCGACCATCGACAGGATGCGTTCAACTTCACCGCCAAAGTCGGCGTGGCCGGGCGTGTCGACGATGTTGATGCGTGTGTTGTTCCAGACGACCGAGGTCGGTTTGGCAAAGATCGTGATGCCGCGCTCGCGCTCCAGATCGTTGCTGTCCATCGCGCGTTCGGTTGTGGCCTGGTTTTCGCGGTAGGTGCCGGATTGTTTCAGAAGCTCGTCAACCAGCGTCGTTTTGCCGTGGTCAACGTGAGCGATGATTGCGATGTTACGCATGTCCATTGGGGTATGCCTTTGATACGGGAGGGGGCCGCGCACGCTCTCGCACCGCAGCATTTGCGCAGCGCTTACCGTGCCCGGCATCAGAAAGCTAGCCCTAAAGGCGATTAGCCGCCGGTGCCTGTGTCTTCTGTGCTGTCGCGCTGGTCGCGGATGGGCAGCGGTTCATTAAAGGTCAGCGTGCGATAGGGGAAGGGGATCTCGATGCCCGCATCATCCAGCGCGCGTTTGACGGCGGCCACGACTTTGTCACGGCTGCTGCGGATGTCGATGGGGCGCGAGCCGGTCCACCATGTGACCTCGAAGTTGATCGCGCTATCCGCGAACTCCTGCGCAAAGATCTCGACGTCGCGCACGTCATCGCGTACAGCATCCACGCCGCGCACCGCATTGGCGATCACTTCGCGCGCGGCATCCACGTCCTCGCCGTAGGCCACGCCGCAGATCACCGTGGTCCGGCGCACATCGCGGGCGGTACGGATGGTGACGGGGTTCTTGAAGAACATCGCGTTCGGGGCGACCACAAGCTGCCCGTCGGTCTGGCGCACATGGGTATCGCGGATCGTGATCTCTTCGACCTGACCCTCAAATCCTTCGCATTCGATGTAATCCTCCACCGCGAAGGGCTCGCGGATCAGAAGCAAGATACCGGCGAGGAAGTTTTCGAACACATCCTTGAAGGCGAAACCGATGGCGACACCGCCCACACCCAAGGCGGTCAGTGCCTTGCCGGGGGTGATGGTGGGAAAGGCGATGGTCACCGCGATCAGCACCCCGAAGAGCCACATGCCCACCACGATCAGCATCATGATCACGTCGACAAGCGACCGCCGCATATGGGCGCGGCGCAGAGCACCGGGCACGACGGCCTGAACGATGCGGATGATGGCCCAGAGAAAACACAGGAAAACGATCGACAGGATAAGCTGCGGCAGGACGCTCCAGAACCCGATGGCGTAGCCTTCTAGCTGATTGCGCAAAGGGTCGGGGAGGGTGCCCCAAACGGAGCTTAGTGAGTCTAACATGCGGCACTTTCGGTCGTTGCGTTACACGCTAACGCCTAAAAGCAGCGGCAGGTTCCGAGAAAGCGCGCGTCAGTGGGTCGCACTGTTGGAAAACAGGTGGATGACCAGCACGCCGCCGATGATCATCGACAGGCCCACCACGGCGGCGAGGTCCAGCTTTTGTCCGAACACGATATAGCCGATACCCGCGATGCAGACGATGCCAAGGCCCGACCAGATCGCATAGACGATCCCCACGGGCATCACCTTGAGCGTCAGCCCCATCAGGTAGAAAGAAATCGCATAGCAGACAACGACGCCGACTGATGGCCAAAGCCGCGTAAACTGTTGCGAGGCTTGCAAAGCGCTGGTGCCCAACGTCTCGGTCAGGATCGCGATCATCAACCAAACGTAATGCATATCCTGACGCCCCCGTTGCTGCTTTCCGGCCCAGTCCTGAGGCGGTCACGGGCCGGTGTCAAGAGCGGGGCTGGGTGCTATACGCCTGCGGATCAGGTCGCGATATAGCGGTCGCGGCGGTGGTTGAAGGTGATGATCAGGTTCAGCACCAGTGCGCCAAGCAGCGAATAGCCCACGACGGAGGCTGGAAACAGGAACAATGCGACCGAAAAGATTACGGCGTCAGTAATCAGTTGGACCCATCCGGCTTTGAACCCCGTGGTGTCCTGCACCAGCAGTGCCACCACCCCAAGGCCGCCAAGCGACCCGTTGTGGCGGAACATCGCCAGCAGACCCAGACCCACCAGCGCGCCAAAGATCACCGCCGCGAGGGCAGGGCTGAGCGACTGGATCGCGAAACCATAGGGCAGGAATTCGGTCACGACCGACAGCATGGTCACGGAAATCAGCGACTTGATCGTGAACTCGGCCCCAAGCCGTTTATACGCAAGGAAGTAGAACGGCAGGTTGATCAGGAAGAAGACCGTGCCAAAGGAATAGCCTGTCAGATAGGCGATGATCACCGCCAAGCCCGCCGTCTGCCCGGTGATGAGACCGGCAGAGGTCAGCACGAAAATTCCGATACCGCAGAGAAAGACTCCAAGGCTGAGGCCTTGAACATCATCTAGCGAAGAATGGTGGAGGGGATCAGCATATGTCATATCGCCCAGATAGGGCAGCTATGTTGACCTGTCTAGGGGTGCTGCAGTGCAGAATAATATTTTTCCCAATGACATCACGTCACGCAGGGGATCGTGCACAGAAAAAGGGCCACCCGGTGAGAATGGCCCTTATTTTAAGCATCCGGCTTACTGCGCGCCAAGCGCCTTGTTCAGGTTCTCGTCCACCTTTTCAAGGAAGCCCATTGTCGTCAGCCAGCCTTGGTCAGGGCCGACCAACAGCGCGAGGTCCTTGGTCATGAAGCCCGATTCCACAGTATCCACCACGGTTTTCTCGAGCGTCTCTGCAAAGCGTGTCAGCTCGGCGTTGCCATCCAGCTTGCCGCGGTGCTTCAGCCCGCCGGTCCATGCGTAGATCGACGCGATGGAGTTGGTCGAGGTTTCCTCGCCCTTCTGGTGCTGACGATAGTGGCGGGTGACCGTGCCGTGGGCGGCTTCAGCCTCGACCGTCTGGCCATCGGGGGTCATCAGCACGGATGTCATCAGCCCGAGCGAGCCGAACCCCTGCGCGACGGTGTCTGACTGCACGTCGCCGTCATAGTTCTTGCAGGCCCAGACATAGCCGCCGTTCCACTTCATCGCGCAGGCAACCATGTCGTCGATCAGACGGTGTTCATAGGTAATGCCCGCCGCTTTGAATTTATCTTCGAACTCGGTCTCGTAGATGTGCTGGAACAGCTCAAGGAAGCGGCCGTCATACTGTTTGAGGATCGTGTTCTTGGTGCTCAGATACACCGGCCAGCCAAGGTTCAAACCGTAGTTCAGCGAGGCGCGGGCGAAGTCGATGATGGATTTATCAAGGTTGTACATCCCCATCACGACACCGGCATCGGGGGCGTCGAACAGCTCGCGTTCAATCTCTGTCCCGTCTTCGCCGACGAATTTTAGGGTCAGCTTGCCCTTGCCGGGAAATTTGAAATCGGTCGCTTTATACTGGTCGCCATAGGCATGACGGCCCACGACAATCGGCTTGGTCCAGCCGGGCACAAGGCGGGGGACGTTCTTGCAGATGATCGGCTGACGGAAAATCACGCCGCCCAGAATGTTACGGATCGTCCCGTTGGGGGAGCGCCACATCTCTTTCAGGCCGAATTCCTCGACCCGAGCCTCGTCAGGGGTGATGGTCGCGCATTTGACGCCCACGCCGTATTCCTTGATCGCATGGGCCGCGTCTATGGTGATCTGGTCGTTGGTCTCGTCGCGGACCTCCATCCCCAGATCGTAATATTTCAGATCCACATCGAGATAGGGAAGGATCAGCTTTTTCTTAATGAAATCCCACATGATGCGGGTCATCTCATCACCGTCGAGCTCAACGATCGGGTTTTCCACTTTGATCTTGGTCATCATCTGCGGTCCTTTGAAATGATACTGACACCGGCATAGCCTATTCAGGCGTGAATGCATAGTCGGTATGCAATGGTATACTGAAAAGAGTTGCGCGGCTTAGCCCATAGCATCGCGCTGCGACAGGCGTGTGACACGCGTGGTGGGGGATGATGGGTAGAGGGGGCGGGCGGTTAGCCCCGTGCGGCGAACCAAGCAGAGACACGGGCGCGGGCAAACTCCCAAAGACCCGGCGCGCCGGTCTGGATTTTGCTGCCGACCTTTTCCACGAATTGCGCTTCGGTCACGTTGTATTCAACCCAGCTGCCGCCGCCCGCCGCGAGGTTCTGCATCGGGGGCTGGAAGCGGTCCAGCGATTTCGCAAAGCGGGCTGTGGGGGTCTCATTGGCTTCAAACTCTTCCCACGTCGCGCGAAGATCGTCGCGCAAGTCGTTGGGAAGGAGGCCAAAAATACGATCAGCGGCAAGCTGTTCCTGCGCTTCCATATCGGCAGTGTCGTAGCTGCCAAAGATCGGGTTGTCGCCTGCGTCAATCTCTACCAGATCATGCAGGATCAGCATCTTGATCACGCGGGTGATGTCGACATCGGGGCCCGCCTGATCCGCCAGCACCAGCGCATAAAGCGTCAGGTGCCAGCTATGTTCAGCCGAGTTTTCGGCCCGCGACGCATCGCAAAGCAAGGTCCCGCGTGTGACCGACTTGAGCTTGTCCGCTTCGTTCAGAAAGGCGATCTGCTGCTCAAGTCTGGTGGTCATACGTCAGCTTTCCTTTGCACGGTGCGCGGCAAGCGCCTTGGCCATAAAGTCACGCCCCTGTGCGGCGGCAAGCCGCGTGCGGATCGCCGTGACAAAGGCTTCTTCCATCGTCTGCGACGACGCGCCCAGAACAGCAGCGACTTCCATAAAAAGCCGCTCCTGTCCGGTTTCGCGTTGGACCGCCAGACATTCTTCGGCCATTTGGTTGGCCAGTTCGACGACTGTCGGATCCGCCATTAGCGGGTTGTCTCCGTCAGGCGGCGCTTCACGTAGTCTGTGGTAGAGGTGATCAGCGTCTCCATATGCGGCTCTTCAAAGAAGTGGCCGGCACCCTCGATCTCTTGGTGGGTGATGGTGATGCCTTTCTGCTCGTGCAACTTGTTCACGAGGTTCACGGTATCTGCGGGTGGTGCCACACGGTCAGCGGTCCCGTTGATCACCAGACCGGAGGCCGGGCAGGGTGCGAGGAAGCTGAAGTCATACATATTCGCCGGTGGTGCGACAGAGATGAAGCCCGTGATCTCGGGGCGGCGCATCAGCAGCTGCATCCCGATCCATGCGCCAAACGAGAAACCGGCAACCCAGCAATGCTTGGAGTTGTTGTTCATCGATTGCAGGTAATCCAGCGCCGAGGCCGCATCGGAGAGTTCACCGACGCCCTGATCGTATTCACCCTGGCTCCGGCCCACGCCGCGGAAATTGAAGCGCAGAACGGTGAAACCCATATTGTAGAAGGCATAGTGCATATTATACACGACCTTATGGTTCATCGTCCCGCCGAATTGTGGATGCGGGTGGAGCAGAATGGCGATTGGTGCGTCGCGTTCTTTTTGTGGATGGTAGCGGCCTTCGAGGCGGCCTTCGGGTCCGGGAAAAATAACCTCGGGCATGAGCGTCCCTGCTTGGGGTTCTAAGTGCAGCGGAATAGTTGACGAATTCGCTAGGGCAGTTTAGAACGGTTCTAACTTGTGTGATCCCCGTTTCTGGGGGTCAGACTTTGCGTTTAGGCATTTCAGGCGTCGTCGTCAATCAAACAGGCGCTTATGGGGAAGGGAACACTGCGATGAAGCTGTCAACCAAGGGGCGGTATGCGATGGTCGCTTTGGCCGATATAGCGCTTCAGCCTGCGGATCGTCTGGTCAATCTGGGCGATATCGCGGCGCGTCAGTCCATTTCCCTGCCGTACCTAGAGCAGCTTTTCGTCAAGCTACGCCGGGCCGAACTGGTGTCTTCGGTGCGTGGTCCGGGCGGCGGCTACCGCTTGGGGCGGCCTGCGTCGGACATTCGCGTTGTCGATATTCTGGCGGCGGTCGACGAGAAGGTCGATGCGATGCATGTGGGGGCCGGTGCCTCTGGCGGGTCATCGGGCAGCCGGGCGCAGTCGCTGACCAACCGTTTGTGGGAGGGGTTGAGCGCACAGGTCTATGTCTTTCTGCACCAGACGCGGCTGTCAGATGTTGTCGCGAACGAGCTTGCCCCCTGTCCGGCGGTGCCGAACCTCTTTGCCATCGTGGACGAGGCGGATGCGGAATGAGGGACGCTGTCCCTCACACTCCCTGGGATTTAGGACCATTTGGAAGCTGATGTGAGAGTATATCTTGATCATAACGCGACCACGCCCCTGCGGGCAGAGGCGCGCGCGGCCATGCTGGCGGCGATGGATGTGGCGGGCAACCCGTCCAGCGTCCATGCCGAAGGGCGTGCGGCCAAGATGATGGTCGAGAAGGCACGCGGACAGGTGGCGGCTTTGGTCGGCTGCGATGTGTCGGAGGTGATTTTCACGAGCGGTGCCACCGAGGCGATTGCGGGGGTGGTGCAGGACGCGGGCAATGTGGCCGGCGCAGCCGTGGAGCATGAAGCGGTACGCATCTGGTGCCCGGAGGCCGAGCAATTGCCTGTGGATCGCAATGGTCACGTGGATTTGAACGCGCTGCCGGATGGAGCCTTGGCGGGTAAAACGCTCTTTTTGCAACGTGCCAATAGCGAGACAGGGGTGTTGCAGCCGGAAAGCCTGTTGGCCGAGCTGGCGCGTTTGGGCACGTCGCCCGCAAGCGTGTTCCGTGACGCGGTGCAAGCGGCGGGTAAGTTGCCGGATCTGGGGCGCTGGCGCTCGGATGTGGGGCGTCATGCGTCATTGGCTGTCTCGGCGCATAAGCTGGGCGGTCCCAAGGGCATCGGTGCGCTGATCGCGGGGCCCGAATATACGCCCGGATTGATGCAGCCGATGTTGCGCGGGGGCGGGCAGGAATTGGGCCGTCGTGCGGGGACAGAGAACGTCATCGGCATCGCCGGTTTCGGGGCTGCATGCGCTGCCGCAGCGCAGGATTTGGCGGATGGCGTATGGGAACGGGTTGCAGAACTTAGAAATGTTCTAGAGAAGGCTCTTGAGGCTGCGTCAAAGAAGACTATTTTTGTTGGGAAAGACGTGGCGCGTTTGCCGAACACCTCTTGCTTTATCACGCCCGGATGGCGCGGTGAGACGCAGGTGATGCAGATGGACCTTGCGGGCTTTGCGATCAGCGCCGGGTCTGCGTGCTCTAGCGGTAAGGTGGCGACAAGCCGGGTGTTGACGGCGATGGGGTTTGACGACGCTGAGGCATCCTGTGCCGTGCGCGTATCGCTTGGGCCGGACACCACAGAAGAACAGGTCTTGCGTTTTGCAGACGCCTGGACCGCGAAATTGAAGAAACACGAGGCGCGGGCCGCTTGATGCGCGCCGCCAGTTGAAGGATGAAAAGCATGGATAGCACTTTGGTCAAGGACGACCCGAACACCGGCGTTAAAGAGGGCGTTGATCAGGAAACCGTGGATGCCGTGCGCGAAGTCGGCGGTGCCTATAAATACGGGTGGTCCACAGATATCGAGATGGACTATGCCCCCTTGGGTCTGAACGCCGATATCGTCAAGCTGATCTCGGAGAAGAACGAAGAGCCCGAGTGGATGCTGGAATGGCGTCTGGCGGCCTATGAACGCTGGCTGACCAAGAAAGAGCCGAACTGGGCGATGGTCGACTATCCGGAAATCGACTTTCAACAGCAGTATTACTATGCGCGCCCGAAATCGATGGCGGAAAAGCCCAAGAGCCTGGATGATGTAGATCCCAAGCTGCTGGAAACCTACAAGAAGCTGGGTATCCCGTTGAAAGAGCAGGCGATTCTGGCAGGCGTCGAAGGCGCAGAGAAGATGGGCGACGAGCCCCGCAAGGTGGCTGTGGATGCGGTTTTTGACTCTGTTTCGGTCGGGACCACCTTCCAGGACGAGCTGAAAAAGGCGGGCGTGATCTTCTGCTCTATCTCCGAGGCGATCCGCGAGCACCCCGAGTTGGTCAAGAAATACCTTGGTTCGGTCGTGCCGGTGAATGACAACTTCTATGCGACGCTGAACTCGGCCGTCTTCTCTGACGGGTCGTTCGTCTACGTGCCGCCGGGCGTGCGCTGCCCGATGGAGCTGTCGACCTATTTCCGTATCAACGCGGAAAACACCGGCCAATTTGAACGCACGCTGATCATTGCCGACAAGGGGTCCTATGTGTCCTACCTTGAAGGCTGTACCGCGCCGCAGCGCGACGAGAGCCAGTTGCACGCCGCGGTGGTTGAAATCATCATCGAGGAAGACGCCGAGGTGAAATACTCGACCGTTCAGAACTGGTATCCCGGTGATGAAGACGGCAAGGGCGGGATCTACAACTTTGTGACCAAGCGTGCAGATTGCCGCGGCGACCGTGCCAAGGTGATGTGGACGCAGGTCGAAACCGGCTCTGCCGTGACATGGAAATATCCGTCCTGCATCCTGCGCGGCGACGACAGCCAGGGTGAGTTCTATTCCATCGCCATCGCCAACAACATGCAGCAGGCCGACACCGGCACCAAGATGATCCACCTGGGCAAGCGCACCAAATCGCGCATCGTGTCCAAGGGGATTTCGGCGGGCAAGGCGCAGAACACCTATCGCGGCTTGGTGACCATGCACCCCAAAGCCAAGGAATCGCGCAATTATACCCAGTGCGACAGCTTGTTGATCGGCGACAAATGCGGGGCCCACACGGTGCCTTACATCGAGGTCAAGAATAACAGCAGCCGGGTGGAGCATGAGGCGACCACATCTAAGGTAGACGACGATCAGCTGTTCTACTGCCGTTCGCGCGGCATGGACGAGGAAGAGGCGGTTGCCCTGGTCGTGAACGGATTCTGTAAAGACGTGCTTCAGGCGTTGCCGATGGAGTTCGCGATGGAAGCGCAAGCGCTGGTTGCGATCTCGCTTGAAGGGTCCGTGGGGTAATCACGATGATGCGCAAGCTGACATGGAACGTGACCATTGCCGCGCTCGTTTTCTGGGTGCTGATGGCGCTGTTTCGCGGGGGCGGGCTGACGCTCGTCGCCTTCGAGAACACGTTCTTCCAGATGCTGATCTTTGCGATGATCTATGCCGCGATCCGAGTGGCCCTGTTGGTGCTGCGCAAGGGGGATGGCGAATGATCACCGTAGGGACCAAAGGCGCAGCGCTCTGATGCAGGCATCGGCGGACACCACTCCCTTGGGCCTGCACTGGTGGAAGGCGGTCCCGAATTTCGGGGACGCCCTCAGCCCTGTGGTGCTCGCCCATGTCGCGGGTCGGCCGGTGGCGCATGCCGGTGTGCGCAAGGCGGAGGTCTGGGCCATCGGGTCGCTTTTGCAGGTGGTCAAGCGCAACTTTAGCGAGGCACAGGACCACCGTCCGGTGATCTGGGGGGCGGGTCTGTTGCATCCGGTGCAGGGGACGGGGTTTGTCGATCATGTCGATATCGCCTTGGTCCGTGGGCCGATCACTGCCGCGCTGCTGGGGTTGGAACTGTCGGAGTTCGGTGATCCCGGTCTGTTGATCAACGCCGTGTGGCCGCAGGAGCGCGCGCCCAATGGCAAGATAGGCATCGTGCCGCATCATTCGTTGGTGGAGGACCCTGTGTTGCAGGCTCTGATCGCCAGTGACACGCGGTATCAGCTGATTGACCCCCGCGGCGAGGCGCAGGATGTCTGCGCGGCGATTGCTGCGTGTGATCACGTGTTTGCGTCTTCGCTGCACGGGTTGATCGTGGCCGATGCCTATGGTGTGCCCAACAGCTGGCTGGCCCCGATCGGGCAGTCGCGCTTGAAATATCTGGATTATGCGGCCTCGGTCGGCCGGCCCCTGCGGGCCCCTATCAACGTCGAGGACATCCCGACGGCGGTTCTGCCCGACCCGCTGTCACCGCTTTCCTATCAGGCGGGCATAGATGCCTGCCGCACCGCTCTTTATGCCCGTTTTCCCAAAGCCTTACAGGCGGGGAGGGCGGCATGAAATCTTACACCGATGACGGCCCCACGACGGGGTTTTCATTCACTCAATTCACTGTCATTGCAGCGCCAAAGCGCAAGAAAAGGAACCCATCATGCTGAGCATCAAAGGCCTGAAGGTCAAACTGGAAGAAGAAGACAAGCAAATCCTGAAGGGTGTCGATCTGGAAGTCGAAGCCGGTAAGGTCCACGCGATCATGGGGCCGAACGGGTCCGGTAAATCCACGCTGTCCTATGTGCTGTCGGGCAAAGACGGCTACGAGGTCACCGAAGGCTCCGCCCATCTGGGTGACATCGACCTGCTGGACCTTGAGCCGGAAGAGCGTGCCGCCGCTGGCCTGTTCCTCGCCTTTCAGTATCCCGTTGAAATTCCCGGCGTTGGCAACATGACTTTCCTGCGCACCGCTGTGAATGCGCAGCGCAAGGCCCGTGGCGAAGAAGAGATGTCTGCTGCGGAATTCCTCAAGGTTGTGCGCGCCCGCGCCAAAGAGCTGAAGATCGACGCCGACATGCTGAAGCGCCCCGTGAACATGGGCTTCTCGGGTGGTGAGAAGAAGCGTAACGAGATCTTGCAGATGGCGATGCTTGAGCCAAAAATGTGCATCCTCGACGAAACGGACTCCGGTCTGGATGTTGACGCAATGAAACTGGTTGCTGATGGCGTGAACGCGCTGCGCACCGAAGGCCGCGGTTTCCTTGTGATCACCCACTACCAGCGTCTGCTGGACCACATCAAACCCGATGTGGTGCACATCATGGCTGATGGCCGCATCATCAAGACCGGCGGCCCCGAGCTGGCGCTGGAAGTCGAGAACAACGGGTATGCCGACATCCTGTCCGAGGTGGCGTAATGGCCGAAGCAGCGACACAACAAACCCCGACCGAGGCGTTGATCGCCACGTTGGACCTGCCCCAAGGGGGCTGGTCCGATGCGGCGCGCAAGGATGCGTTGTCCCGTCTGCAACAGGCAGGTCTGCCCGAGCGTCGTGACGAATACTGGAAATACACCCGTCCCGATACGCTGACCCAGCCGCAGGCCGTCTCTGCCGCGGTGCACGCGTCCGAAGACGTGGCCCTGTTTGATCAGATCGACCGGCTGAAGCTGGTGTTCGTCGACGGTGTGTTCGATGCCGATGCGTCGGACGATCTGGCGCTTGAAGGCATCACCATCGAACGGCTGGCCCAAGCGGATGCCGATCTGCATTGGGCGCGTGATCTTTATGGGACGCTGGAAAAGAACGGCCAGACACCTGTGGCACGCCCCTTGGCGGCGCTGAACACGGCTTTTGCCGCGGATGGCGTGCTGATCCATGTGACGGGCAAAATCTCCAAGCCGGTGAATATCGTCTATCGCCGGACCTCCGAGACAGCGGATGTCATGCTGCACCACGTCGTCAAGCTGGACGCCGGCGCTGAATTCACGCTGCTGGAGAACGGCCCCGTCGCCGCGCGCTTTAACGGTGTGCTTGAGGTTGAGGTCGCGGATAACGCGTCTTTCCACCATGTGCGCGCCCAAGGCCGCGATCACGAACAACGTGCCGCGACGCATATCTTTACCCGTTTGGGGACTGAGTCCGCGTTCAAATCCTTTACCCTGACCGCCAATGGCGTGATGACGCGCAACGATTGCGTGATCGAGCTGACGGGTGACGATGCTGCCGCCCATGTGGCGGGGGCCTGTGTGGGCGACGGGGGGGATTTCCACCACGACGACACGGTGTTCATCACCCATGATGCGGTGAACTGCGAAAGCCGTCAGGTGTTCAAGAAGGTGCTGCGCAACGGGGCGACCGGTGTGTTCCAAGGGAAGATTCTGGTCAAGGCCGACGCGCAAAAGACCGATGGCTACCAGATCAGCCAGTCGTTGCTGTTGGACGAAGACAGCCAGTTCCTTGCCAAGCCAGAGCTTGAGATCTACGCCGATGACGTGGCCTGTTCGCACGGCTCCACGTCGGGGGCGATCGACGAGGACGCGCTGTTCTATCTACGCTCGCGCGGTGTGCCGCATAACGTCGCGACGGATCTGCTGACCTTGTCCTTCCTGGCCGAGGCCGTGGAAGAGATCGAGGATGAGACCCTGCGCGAAGAGATCACCGCACGGCTTGCCGCGTGGCTTGAGCGGCACGCAGCCTGATGGCGGCGACACGCGATATCGTGGCCAGCTACCGCAACCCCGCCGCCGTTGTGCGGCGGTTGTTGGGGCAGGGCCCGCGGGAGGATCGCAACCTGGTCTATCTGATGGTCGCGTGTCTCATCTTTTTCGTGGCCCAGACCCCGCGTCTGGCCCGCGAAGCCCACGTCAACGGCACCGAGCTTGACATGCTGCTGGGGGCGACCCTGCTGGCATGGCTGTTCATCGCGCCGTTGATTTTCTACATGCTGGCGGCGGGGACGCAGATCATCCTCAAGGTGATGCGCGGCCGCCCCAGCGGCTATAGCACGCGTCTGGCGCTGTTCTGGGCCTTGCTGGCGTCCAGCCCGCTTGTGCTGTTGCACGGTCTGACGGCGGGATTCGTCGGCGAAGGGATCGAATTGCGCATCGTCGGGCTGATCTGGCTTTGCGTATTTTTGTGGTTCTGGATCAGCGGGTTGCTGGTCGCATATCGGACACGCTCATGAATGCCCCTGATATAAGATCGGTTCTGACCGAGCTGGTCGTGCTTAGCCTGCGTGACCCGCGTGCTGCCGCGAACCAGATCATGGGGTGGCGGCTGGGGCGGGACGTGCTGTGGACCGCGCTGGCGCTGGCGGCGGCGATCAATACGTTGATCTTTTCGGTCAGTCTGGTGCTGCAACCGACGCCCGCGATGCCTGCGTTCTTTACCAGCCCGCTGGCGATGTTTGTCCTGCTCTCGGGCGTTTTGGTGATCACGACCCACGGGCTTTACTGGGCCGGGCGTGCGCTTGGAGGCGAAGGCGACTTTGGCGATGTGCTGGCACTGGTGGTGTTCTTGCAGGTCCTGCGCATCATCGCGCAGGTGGCGATTTTCCTGCTGATGTTCATCTCTCCGGGGGTGTCGGTGCTGGCATCCTTGGCGACGGGCCTCATCGGGCTTTGGATATTGGTCAACTTCATCGCCGCCGCCTTTAACTTTACCGGACTGGGCAAGGCTGTCGGCGTTTTGCTGATTTCTATGGCGGCCATCGTTCTGGGGCTCAGCCTGCTTCTCTCTATCGTGGGCGTTGCCGCCCAAGGAGTGCTTCTTGATGTATGACGTAAACACCATCCGCAGCGACTTTCCGATCCTGTCGCGCGAGGTGAACGGCAAGCCGCTGGTCTATCTCGACAATGGGGCCTCGGCCCAAAAGCCGCAGGTCGTGATTGATACGATCAGCCGCTCGTACAGCCATGAATATTCCAATGTTCACCGCGGCTTGCACTATCTTTCTAATCTGGCGACCGATCAGTATGAATCCGTGCGCGGCACTGTGGCACGGTTCCTGAATGCCGGAAACGAGGATCACATCGTCTTTACCTCTGGCACGACAGAGGGGATCAATCTGGTCGCTTACGGTTGGGCCATGCCGAACCTGCAGGCGGGGGACGAGATCATCCTTTCGGTGATGGAGCATCACGCCAATATCGTGCCGTGGCATTTCCTGCGCGAGCGTCAGGGCGTCGTGATCAAATGGGTCGATGTGGACGCCTCTGGCGCGCTTGATCCGCAAGCCGTGATCGACGCCATCACCCCCAAGACCAAGCTCATTGCCGTGACGCAGGTGTCGAATGTTCTGGGCACGGTAGTGGACGTCAAGGCGATCACCGCAGGGGCCCACGCCAAAGGCGTGCCCGTCTTGGTTGACGGGTCGCAGGCGGCGGTGCACATGCCTGTGGACGTGCAGGATATCGGCTGCGATTTCTACGCGATCACGGGTCACAAGCTTTATGGCCCCTCGGGGTCCGGCGCGATCTATATCAACCCCGATCGCATGGCCGAGATGCGCCCGTTTCTGGGCGGCGGCGATATGATCCGCGAGGTCACCAAAGACGGCATCACCTATAACGATGCCCCGATGAAGTTCGAGGCGGGCACCCCCGGCATCGTACAGACCATCGGCATGGGCGTGGCGCTGGATTATATGATGAACATCGGGATGCAGAATATCGCCGCTCATGAAGCATCCTTGCGCGATTATGCCGTGTCGCGCCTGTCGGGGCTGAATTGGGTGCAGGTGCAGGGCACCACGCCGGACAAGGCCGCGATCTTCAGCTTTACGCTGGACGGGGCGGCGCATGCGCATGATATCTCTACCATTCTTGATAAAAAGGGCGTGGCGGTACGTGCGGGTCAGCATTGTTGCGGGCCGCTGATGCAGCACTTGGGCCAGACCGCCACCTGCCGCGCGTCCTTCGGGATGTACAACACCAATGCCGAGATCGACACGCTGATCGAGGCGCTTGAACTGGCGCATGATTTGTTTGCGTGACCCAAGGCTGATTTTGTAATTGCAGGGGGCGGGTAGTCTGGCTATACCGCCCCTAGATGGACCCTTAGCTCAGCTGGATAGAGCGCTGCCCTCCGAAGGCAGAGGCCAGAGGTTCGAATCCTCTAGGGTCCGCCATCTTCCCTTGAAGTAGATATGTTTATGTGGGGCTTCGCCCTCAGGCCTGCACGGCTTCTGGCGTGTCGCCGGTCGTTGCGGAGGTAGGGGTGTCGTCCGTGTTGTCAGCGGCTGACAGGATCACGGCGGGCTGCTGTGCGGCGACGGTGGTGAATTCCATGTGGAAGGTCGTGCCTTCGCCGACTACGCTGTCGTAGAACAATTTTCCCGACATCTGCCGGGCCAGCTGTTGCGAGATATGGAGCCCCAGACCGGACCCCTGTGTCGCATATTGCCCGCCGTTCTTGACCTGTTCAAAGCGGCCAAAGACCTGCCCCTCCATCCCGTCGGGGATGCCGCGGCCGCTGTCCTTGATCGACAGGCGCACATGGCCGTTGCGGATGGATAGGCTGCCTTCAACGGTGCTGCCTTGTTCGGAGAATTTGATGGCGTTGGACACGAGGTTGTCGATGATCTGGCGGAGGGCAAAGGCGTCACCGGTGATCGTCGCGGTTTGATCCCCTTTCGGCAGCACGAGGTCGATCTTCTGCTCGGCGGCGAACATCTTGTTCTCTTCCAGGCTTTCTTTCAGTAGCGCCCCCAGATCGACCGGCAGCGCGTCAAGCGACAGCGCGTCCACGTCGATCTTTTGCGCCAGCAGAATGTTATCGACCAGACGGGACAGGCGCATGCCGTTGCGCTGTGCGATTTCGAGGGGGGAGCGGATGCGCGCGTCGATCTCGCCCAAACGCCCGCTAAGCGCCAACGCCAGCCCGCCCTTGAGCGAGGTAAGCGGCGTGCGCAGCTCGTGGCTGACGACAGAGATAAATTCATCCTTGGCGCGGTTGGCCTCGTCGGCGCGCAGCAGCGCATCTTCGAGGGCGCGGGTGATGACGATACGGTCGGTGATATCGACCAGGGTGATGCTCCACCCCAGAATGGCGCCGTTCGGGTCTAGCGGGCTTTCGATTTCCTGAATACGCGGGTCATAGATGCGCTGTTCGATGGTCAGGGAAGCGTCCGTCGTGCGGGGGCTGCGGGTATCGATCTTGGCCAACAGGGCATCGGCTTCGGCTTTGGACAGGTTGCACAACCCGCTGCGTTTCGCGGCAGAGTTCATCAACGTGACACGGCGGTTGTTGTCGATCAGGATCACCGGTTCGCTGGTCGTGTTGAACAGGATCGACTGCCCGATCGACGCCATATCCATCGTCTTGTTCGTCAGCAGCATGAAGGTAAAGGCCAGGATACCGACGGTGAACATAAAGGCCGTCGGGTCCAGTCCGAAGACGGTGAAGCCGAAAATAACGTAAGCCGCATTGGCAGACAGCGGGGTGATCGTGACCACCGCCAGCATTGCCAGCAGAGGCCAGGCAGAACGGCGGGCGCGGGCAAAGGCCTTGATCAGCGCATAGAAGGTCGCGGCGACGAAAGTATACAGCACGGCCGTGATCGCGAAGAATCCCGGCCCGTGGATATAGGTGATCTGCCGGTCACCGGGCAGGATTGCAGTCTCGGCGGTATAGACCAGCTGGTGCATGCTATTGGTTGCAGCAAAGACAAAGCAGCCCACAGGCACTAGCACCAGCGCGGCCACCACACGCTTTTTCGACAGCCATTCGGCCTGATGCACATAGGCGAAGACAAAGAAGCACCATGCCACAGGTACCAGCGCATTGCCCAGCCACGCGACGATGGCCATGTCAAACTGACAGGCAAAGGAGGGGTTGGAGGCTTCGGCCCCGACGGTGATCAGGGTCCAGATCATGGCGATGAAGGTCAGGCCGTAGAACCGCTTGCCGTGGAAGTGCTGATATTTCAGCATGCAGACCATAACGACCGCGGCGACAGCGCTCACGCTTGCGGCAGCCCAGAACACGGGCTGCATAGCTACACCTTCAAAGCACGTTGTCATTCATTCACCCACGGGCTGCGTCGTTGCAAAGCGATCTAGGCATACGGATGTGTTGAAACTTTGACAGAAGTTAGACAGCAGGCCCGTGCGTTCGGGGCCGTCGTTCTTTGTCAAAGACAATACAAGGCATAGTAAAGCTTTGTGCCGTGATCATGCGTGTGTGGGATGTGGGGTCAAGCGCTGGACGGGTTAAACACTGGCCCGAACG
This sequence comes from Sulfitobacter sp. SK025, assembly GCF_003352105.1. NCBI lineage: Bacteria > Pseudomonadati > Pseudomonadota > Alphaproteobacteria > Rhodobacterales > Roseobacteraceae > Sulfitobacter > Sulfitobacter sp. SK025. The sequence goes on from NZ_CP025808.1 coordinate 1,857,932, forward strand.
CAAAAGAAATCCCCGCAAAACCGTGGTTTGCGGGGATTTTGATCTTGGGGGTAGGGAGAATCCCCATTACCGGCGGCGGCCACCCTTGCGGCCAGCGCGGCCACGCCCCTCTTGACCGGCCTTGGGCGCGACCTTGTTGAACTTGATCCATTCGGTGCCGTGAGGGTCGCGGTCGAACAGGAAGTTGGCGGCGCGGATCGCCTCCATCTCTTTGCCGGGGGTGGGCTTGGTCGATCCCATCCCGAAGAGCGTTACAAAGGTTTCGTCGTCGATCTCGTCCGGCAGGATGATGCCCGCCGTCACCAGTTCGGCCTTCTTCTCGGCAATCTTGGTCTGGTTCACGGGCAGGGTGATCGGGTTCATGATCGCCGAGGTCATGCCAGCGCCCATTGCCATCGGCAGGAAAGCGTTGTTGATGCCGTGACGGTTGGGCAGGCCAAAACTGATGTTGGAGGCACCACAGGTCGTGTTCACGCCCAGTTCCTCGCGCAGACGGCGCACAAGGGTAAAGACCTGATGCCCCGCCGTCGCCATTGCGCCGATGGGCATGACCAGCGGGTCGACCACGATATCATGGGCCGGAATACCGAAGTCGGCGGCGCGCTCTACGATCTTCTTGGCAACGTCGAAACGCACGTCGGGATCTTCGGAAATGCCCGTGTCGTCGTTCGAGATCGCAACCACCGGCACGTTGTATTTCTTGACCAGTGGCAGCACGAGCTCCAGCCGCTCTTCCTCGCCGGTGACCGAGTTCAGCAGCGGGCGGCCCTCGCAGGCCTCAAGACCCGCTTCCAGCGCACCGGGGACCGAGCTGTCGATGCACAGCGGGATGTCGACGACGTTTTGCACGACGCGGATCAGTTCGGGCATCAGCATCGGTTCGACAAAGTTATTATCCGCATAGCGGGGGTCTTCGGCCATCTTGTTCGAGAAAACGGCACCCGAGTTCACGTCCAGAATATTCGCGCCCGCCGCGGCTTGCGCAATGGCATCCGCCTCGACGCGGCTGAAATCGCCACGCTCCAGCTCTTCGGCGAGGATCTTGCGGCCGGTGGGGTTGATACGTTCCCCGATCACGCAGAAGGGCTCGTCAAAGCCGATGATCGCTGTTTTTGTCTTGGATTCGACGACAGTTCTGGTCATGGTGTTCAGTCTTTCCTTAGACGGAGTTGGCTGGTTGCGCAGCGGGTCCGCCATTTTCAATGGCCCAATTGGCATTCGTCTTGATCCCACCCAGCGGGAAGAAATGCACATGGGTAATGTTGAAATCTGGGTTGGCGGCTTTGTGGGCGGCTTTGTGGGCGGCCAGTTCGGTGATCACATCTGTCGGCTCGTAGGGCAACAGCAGTTTGGTGACATCCATCGCGCGCTTTTGCAGCACCTTCAGCGAAGGGCCGACCCCGCAGGCGATGGCGAATTTGATCAGGGTTTGCAGCTTGGCGGGGCCTGCAATGCCGATGTGGATCGGCAGGTCGATGCCCGCGTGTTTCAGGCTATCGGCCCATTCGATGATCGGCTGCGCCTCGAAAGCGAATTGTGTGGCGATGGCCATCTTCGCGTCCGTCCGTTCGGAGAAACCCTGCTTCCAGCGCAGCGCATCATCCACCCGTAGACGTGATCCATCGGTGTCGATGTCGCGGTTACCCTCGGGGTGGCCCGCGATGTGCAGCCGTTCAAACCCGTGTTTGTCGAACAATCCGGTGTCCATCAACTGCATGGAGTCGCTGAAATCGCCGTGGGGCGTTGTGACGCCACCGGCCAGAAGCAAGGCTTGGCGTACGTCAGCCTCGCCCTGATACATGGCGATCCAGTTTTCCAGCGTGGCACGATCCTTGATGATGCGGGCGGGAAAGTGCGGCATGACCTTGTAGCCGTCGGCATTGAGCCGCGCGGCAGTGGCGACCATGTCTTCGATCGGGGTGCCATCGATATGCGCGATATAGACCCGTGTCCCCTCGGGCAGCAGATCGCGGAAGTCTTCGACCTTTTCCGCCGTGCGGGGCATCACCTCGATCGAGTAGTCGCGCAAAAAACCCGCGACCTCGGGGGTAGGCAGATCGGACACGGGGGCTTCTTTGCGCCGGAAGTTCAAAAGGGACATGAGCATTTCTTTCATGAAGGGATCAACTTTTGCACCGGCAGCGGGCGGTTAGGCCCAGCCGTCATTGGCAATCAGCGTCTTGATGCGGTCACGGTCGAACTCTGCGTCGATGCGCGCGACCTCTGCATCGGCCACGGCGTCGGGTTCGCCGTCGACCGTATAGGGATCGGCCTTGCGCCATTCGGCCAGATAGGCATCGCTGTCATCCGCGCCGATTTTCATCGCGGCACGGTCGATGGCCTGTTCGAACCGTTCAGGCAGCGGACGCTTGGACCCGCGACGGCCTTTGCCGACGATGACCTGCGCAGGAATATCACGCCAATAGACGATGGTAACTTCGGGCATGATTGATTCCTCTGCTGTGCTTGTTTTTCTTAGCGGCTGTTGATCTGTCCCCGTCGCCGTTTTTCGACATTCAGAACGGCGTCTGCGACGTGGTCACATTACAGCGCGCAACCGCGACAGGCGAGGGGGGCGGGGCGTCATAATTCTCAAGATGGTTGTGAGGGCGACTATAAGCTTACGCTGCCGGATCTCTGGTTTCCCGCTTGCCCCTTGCCCGCAGAAACATTACCTTGGGGGCAACTCAATATGAAAGGCGCAATCATGGCGCCACAGCGTCCCAAAGGTGCGGGCGCGCTCGATGTACCGCCGGCTCTGAGCCCCGCGCCAGTTCCGCCCAGATCGACCGAACTTTATGCGGCCCTTGATCTGGGCACAAATAGTTGTCGCATGCTGATCGCACAGCCAAAAGGCAGCGGTTTCCATGTCGTCGATAGCTTCTCGAAGTCTGTCCAGCTTGGGGCAGGGCTTGAGAAAACCGGGCGATTGTCGCGCGGATCGATGACGCGTACCATTCAGGCATTGCGGATCTGCCAGCAAAAGCTGCGCCGTAACAAGGTGCGGCGGATGCGGCTTGTCGCGACCGAGGCGTGCCGCCGTGCCGCCAACGGTGCGGAATTCATGCAGCGTATCCAGCGCGAGACAGGGCTCAAGCTTGATATCATCAAGCCCGAGGAAGAAGCCCAGCTTGCCGTGATTTCCTGCGCGCCGCTGGTGAACCGCAAGACCCACAACCTGCTGGTGGTCGATATCGGTGGCGGCTCGACCGAGCTGGTCTGGATCGACATCTCCAAGGTGCCCAAAGCCGACCGTGCGCAATCCATCATGCGGCTGCATGGCGGGTTCCATCAGGCGAAAACAGATGTGCCCGCCGCGCGTGTGGTCGACTGGATCAGCGTGCCTCTGGGCGTGGCGACCTTGCGCGATCAATTCTCTGATGTTGAAGACGACGCCGCACGCTTTGCCTTGATGAGCTGGTTCTTCGAGGAGAACTTGACCGACTTCACCCCTTATCAATCGATCCAGTCGCAGGACCATTTCCAGATTGTCGGCACCTCGGGCACGGTCACCACTGTTGCTGCCAGCCATTTGGGGCTAAAGCGCTACGACCGGACCAAGGTAGACGGGCTTCGCATGACCTCGGCGCAGATCGACAAGGTGATCCATTCCTATCTCGCGATGGGGCCGGGGGGGCGGCGTGCCGATCCGCGTATCGGGCTGGACCGTCAGGCGTTGATCATGTCAGGAGCCGCGATTTTGCAGGCGTTGATGCGGTGCTGGCCGACGGATAGATTAAGTGTTGCAGACCGTGGTCTGCGCGAGGGGCTGCTCTATGCCCAGATGAGCGCGGATGGCGTTTTGGAAGAAGGATTAGGCTGATGGCGAAAACTCCGACAGGCAAGACGCCCACGGGCGGTGCGTCGGGCGGGAAAACCCCCACTGGCAAGAATACATCAGGGCGCGGCCAGCGTGACCTCAAGGTTAAGGTCAAGTCGGCCCGCGGGCGCAAGCTAAGCTCGACCCGTTGGTTGCAGCGCCAGTTGAACGATCCATATGTCAAACGCGCCAATGCCGAAGGGTATCGCGGGCGCGCGGCGTACAAGATCATGGAGCTTGACGACAAATACCGCTTTCTGGTGCCCGGTGCGCGGGTGGTCGACCTTGGCGCGGCCCCCGGTGGCTGGTGTCAGGTCGCGGTCAAACGCTGTAACGTTCTTGGCGAGAAAAAGGGCAAGAACGTCGGCACGATTCTGGGGATCGACCTGCAAGAGATGGAGCCGATTGCAGGCTGCGAATTGCACCAGCTTGATTTCATGGAAGACGACGCGGACGAGATCGTCAAAGGCTGGCTGGGGGGCAAGGCCGATGTCGTGATGTCCGACATGGCGGCGTCAAGCTCGGGTCACAAACAGACCGACCACAACCGGATCATCGCGCTGTGCGAAGCTGCGGCCTATTTTGCTTTTGACGTGCTTGAGGATGGCGGCACATTTGTCGCGAAAGTGCTGGCCGGCGGCGCGGAGGGCGACTTGCAACAGCTGCTCAAACGTCGGTTTACCAAGGTCGCCAATATCAAACCCCCCGCCAGCCGGTCCGACAGTTCCGAGAAATTCGTGGTCGCCACCGGTTTCAAAGGGGCGCTACCCGAAGACCAGGAGAATCTGTAGGCCCCGCACCGCCTCAAGGCGCGCGGAATTATCAAATGTGATGCGGCAGTTAGACGACTGCCGCATTTTTTTGTGCGGCGGATGCGGTTGCTCTCTTACATATTCGTGAAATGGACCTAAATTGGATCATCGCGCCGCGGCAAAGTTCAATTGCTGCGATAAGAAGCGCTCATAAATCCGTATTTTTCCATCGCAATTTGCGAAAATAGGGCTGGTCGTTTTGGCGTGGCTCATGACATAGTTGCGGCCATGTCTTTGTTCCTGATTATAGCCCTCCCGTTTCTTGGCGCCTTGCTGCCCGGCCTGATGTATCAGGCAGGCCGTCAAAGCTGCTTTTTGGTGACCTTTCTGGTGACGGCCTGCGCCGCGATCGGCCTTGCGACACATGCACCGGCCGTTCTTGCAGGCGAGGTCGTGACCGCCAGCCTCTCGTGGCTGCCGCAGCTGGGGTTGAACGTGAACCTGTTCCTCGACCCGCTGGGGTTGATGTTCGCCGGTCTGATCCTTGGCATCGGGATGCTGATCATCCTTTATGCGCGGTTCTATCTGTCGCGTGACGACAATATGGGCGCGTTCTTCACCTATCTGCTGCTGTTCCAAGGTGCGATGGTCGGGATTGTTCTGTCGGATAACATCTTGATGTTGCTCATTTTCTGGGAGCTGACGTCGCTGTCGTCCTTCCTGCTGATCGGGTTCTGGAAGCATCTGCCCGAAGGGCGTCAAGGCGCGCGTATGGCCCTGACCGTGACGGGGATGGGCGGTCTGGCGATGATCGGTGGCATGCTGCTGCTTGGGCAGATCGTGGGCAGCTATGACCTGACCGTGATCCTTGAGAACCGCGAACTGATCCAAGCGTCTCCGTTGTATCTGCCTGCGCTGATCCTGATCCTGCTGGGCTGCTTCACCAAATCCGCGCAGTTCCCTTTCCACTTCTGGCTGCCGCACGCGATGGCGGCCCCGACGCCGGTGTCGGCCTATCTGCACTCTGCCACGATGGTGAAGGCGGGGCTGTTCCTGATGGCGCGCATGTGGCCGGTACTGTCGGGTACTGAAATCTGGATCGTGCTGGTCTGCTCTGCCGGGTTGATCACGATGGTGCTTGGCGCGCTAATCGCGATTTTCAAAAACGACCTCAAGGCGCTGCTGGCATTTTCCACCGTGTCGCATCTGGGGCTGATCACCTTCCTGCTGGGCACGGGCACCTCCTTTGGCGCGATGGCGGCGGTGTTCCACATTCTGAACCACGCGAGCTTTAAGGCCGCCTTGTTCATGAGCGCGGGCATCGTGGATCACGCGGTGCACACGCGCGATATGACCCGACTGGGGGGCTTGCGCCGTCTGATGCCGATCACCTTCGCGATTGCCACGTTGGCCGCATTGTCGATGGCGGGTATCCCGTTGCTCAACGGGTTCCTGTCCAAAGAGATGATGCTGGAAGAGGCGCTGCACACCACGCTGTTCGGCTCGCCCTATCTGGTGGCGGCAGTGGCGACGCTCGGCGCGCTTTTCTCGGCCGCGTATAGCTTCCGGTTTATTGCGCATACCTTTCTGGGCAAAGAGCGGAACGATTACCCCGCCAAACCCCACGACCCCGAGTTTGGCCTGTGGATTTCACCGGCCTTGTTGATCATCCCCGTGATCGTGATCGGTGTGGCACCGTTCCTGGCGGAACCCTTTGTGCGCACCGTGACCCAAGCGGTCATCGGCTCTGCCGCCGAGATGCCAAGCGCGCATATCAAGCTGTGGCACGGCTTCGTGCCCGCGCTCGGCATGTCGGCGATTGCTGTGGTGGGTGGCTTGCTGCTGCTCGCCGCCTTCGGCCCGTTGGCGCGTCTTTGGGCCGCCACACCGCGCCCCGAGGCCAAGGACATCTTTGACCGTATCATCGCCGCGGCCGTGGGCCTTGCGGGGCTGGTATCGGAGCGTCTGCACAACGGGTCCTTTACCCGCTACGCCGCCGTCTTCGTGACCGCCGTCGTCGCCATCGGGGCGCATGCGTGGTTTACAGGCACCGATGGCGCCCCCGCGCGCGAGATGCTGCCCATCACGCCCGTCGGCTTTGCCGGTTGGCTGATGCTGATGATCGCAACGGGATTCCTCGTGACGGTGCACCGCAACCGTCTGGCGGTCCTGATCCTGATGGGAATCATCGGCTTGATGGTATCGGTCGGGTTCAACTATTTCTCGGCCCCCGATCTGGCGCTCACGCAGATATCGGTCGAGGTGGTGACGATTGTCCTGTTGCTGCTGGCGCTCAACTTCCTGCCCAACAGCACGCCTAAGGAAAGCACCACTCTGCACCGCAGCCGCGATATCGTGGTATCGGTTGTGGCAGGGCTGGCGGCAGCGGGCCTGATCTATTCGATCCTGATGTCGGATTTCCCGATTGCCTCTATCGCTGACTACCACCTTGCCAATTCCTATAAAGGCGGCGGCGGCACCAATGTGGTCAACGTGATCCTCGTTGATTTCCGTGGCTTCGACACCTTTGGCGAGATCATCGTTCTGGGGATCGCCGCGCTGGTCATCTATGCGCTGACAGAGGCGCTGATGTCCGGTCCTGTGCGCGCGCGTCTGCTGAACCGTGGCTATGAGGAAGAGCGCGCGGGCGATGCGCATCCGCTGATGATGGTGGTGCTGACACGCGTGTTGATGCCCATCGTTCTGCTGGTCGGTGTCTATATCTTCCTGCGCGGTCACAACGAACCGGGCGGTGGTTTTGTCGCCGGTCTGGTGGTCGCGATCGCGGTCGTGATGCAATATATGGCCAGCGGCTTTGCCTGGGCGGACAAGCGCCAGCGCTATCATTACCACGGGATCATCGGGGCAGGGGTGCTTTGCGCTGGTCTGACCGGCATTGGTGCGTGGTTTGCCGGTGCGCCGTTCCTGTCCTCTGCCTTTGGCTATTTCCGCATCCCCCCGATGGAGAAATTCGAGCTCGCCACCGCTATGGGCTTTGACCTTGGGGTCTTCCTCGCCGTCGTCGGCGCGGTGATGCTGTCGCTTGAAAGTTTCTCGCGCTTGGGCCGTCGCGCCGGCATCGAGGAAAGCGAACATGCTATGGATATCGACCCGTCACGGGATGAACCGAAAACCGAGACGGAGACCTGATATGGAGCTTTTAGTCGCGTCCGCCATTGGCGTTCTCACCGCTGCCGGGGTCTATCTGATCCTGCGCCTGCGTACCTTTCCCGTGATCATCGGCACCTCGCTGATCAGCTATGCGGTCAATGTGTTCCTGTTCGCCTCGGGGCGGCTGGCGTTGAACGCCCCGCCGATCCTGCGCGACGGGGTCGAGGTCTATACCGATCCGCTGCCCCAAGCGCTGGTGCTGACGGCGATCGTGATCTCCTTTGGGATGACAGCCGTGGTGGTGATGATCGCGGTCGGGTCCTACCTCAGCGCGGGCGATGATCTGGTCAACGAACCCGACACGCTGGCCGGAGCCGATACCGCAGAACCCTCCCCACGCGGAGGAGGCCCGGCATGACCCATTGGCTTATTCTTCCGATCGTTCTGCCAGCCATGCTGGCGGCGTTCATGGTGCTGGCCGCGCGCTACCACCTGCTGATCCAACGGGTGCTGTCCGTTACGGGCACGCTGGGACTGCTGGCACTGGCGCTTGGGCTGTTCTGGCAGGCCTCTGACGGGACGGTCAGCCTGTACCAGCTTGGCAACTGGGCGGCACCTTTCGGTATCGTGCTGGTCGCGGATCGTCTGTCGACGCTCATGGTCCTGCTGACCTGTGTGCTGGCCGTGCCGGTGCTGCTTTATGCGATCGGGTCGGGCTGGGATACCCGCGGGCGGCATTTCCATCCGCTGTTCCAGTTCCAGCTTATGGGGATATTGGGGGCCTTCCTGACCGGCGACGCCTTCAACCTGTTCGTTTTCTTCGAAGTGTTGTTGATCGCCTCTTACGGGTTGATGATCCACGCGGGCGGGCAACGGCGTCTGCGCGCGGGGACGCAATATGTGCTGTATAACCTGCTGGGCTCGACCCTGTTCCTCTTTGCCCTTGGCACGATCTATGCCGAGACAGGCACGCTGAACATGGCCGATCTGGCGATGCGTGTGGCGACGTTGGATGCGGGTGATGGTGCGGGTATCCGCGTTGCTGCCGTGCTGTTGCTGCTGGTCTTTGCGGTCAAGGCCGCGATCTTGCCGCTGCATTTCTGGCTGCCCGCCAGCTATAGCGAGGCACCGGCTCCTGTGGCGGCGCTCTTCGCGATCATGACCAAGGTCGGGGCCTATTGTATCATCCGGTTCTACACGCTGGTTTTCCCCCCCGATCTTGAGATCACGCAGGGGCTGTTTGATGTCTGGCTGATGCCTGCCGCGCTGCTGACCGTCGCACTTGGTATGGCGGGCGTGTTGGGGGCCAAAAGAGCCGACCGCATGGTCGCGTTCTCGGTGATCGGGTCGATGGGCATGCTGCTGGCTGCCGTGTCGGTCTTTACCCCCGCCGGGATTTCCGCCGCCCTTTATTATGCGATCCATTCCACCTTTGCCGCCGCAGCGCTGTTCTTGCTGATCGACGTGATCCGCAGCCGTCGCGGCGCGGCCGAGGTGTCCTTTGTCGATGCGCCGCCGCTGGCAGGTGGGGCGCTTGTCGCGGGTATGTTCTTTGTCGCGGCGATCGCCATGACCGGTCTGCCGCCGCTCTCGGGCTTTCTGGGCAAACTGCTGATCCTTGACGCGGCCCGCAGCGCTGATCTGATGTGGTGGGTCTGGGGTGTGATCCTTGTCGGGTCGCTGATCGCGGTTGTCGGTTTCTCCCGCGCGGGGAGCCAGATTTTCTGGAAAGCGCACCAGTCCGCCCCAGAACCTGCCGAGGGTGATGAGGCACCGGTTGTTGCCGAGGGACAGGGCGTTTTGCCGATGGTGGCCATTGGTGGGCTGCTGGCCCTGCTTGTCGCACTGACCGTTGCGGCGGGGCCCATGACCCGCGTGCTGAATGCGACCGCTGCCCAGCTGTTTAACCCCGAACGCTATCTTACGGTGGTCCTGACCACGCCGGGTAAAAAGATCACGGACCACCACGCAGAGGATGACCACGGCGATGCCGAGGGATCAGCCGATGCGACAGAGGACCACGGCGCAGAGGATGCCGCCGCACCAGAAAAGGATCACTGATATGTTGTCCCGACTGCTTCCGCACCCGATGCTGACGGCGATCCTCGCGATTGCCTGGTGTCTGCTGGTCAATGAAATCAAGCTTGGCACCATTGTCTTTGGTGTCATTCTGGGGCTGCTGATCCCGATTGCCACCGCGGCCTATTGGCCTGACCGCCCGCCGGTCGCGAAACCGGTCAAGCTTCTGGGCTATCTGATCATGGTCATGTGGGATATTCTGGTCGCCAACGTCGTGGTCGCGATGATCGTCCTGTTCAAGTCCAACAAGAACATGCGCCCCGCCTGGGTCGTCATCCCGCTAGAACTTCGCACCCCCGAGGCGATCACCATGCTGGCGGGGACAATTACCCTCACGCCCGGTACGGTGTCGGCGGATGTGTCTGAAGACGGGAAAGCTTTGCTGGTCCATGCGCTGGATGCTGAAAACCCCGACGAGGTGCGTGACGATATCAAACAGCGCTACGAGCGTCGCCTGAAGGAGATTTTCGAATGATTCTGATTGCATTGAACATCGCCTTTGTCGCTGTCGCGGTCTCGCAGCTTCTGGCGATGCTGCGGTTGTTGAAAGGCCCCAATACCGGCGACCGTATCCTGTCGCTGGATACGATGGTGGTGAATGCGATTGCCCTGATCATCCTGCTGGGGATGCGTTTGGGCACCGACATCTATTTTGAAAGTGCGATGATCTTTGCCATGCTTGGCTTTGTGTCGACCGTGGCCATCGCGCGCTTTGTACTGCGAGGTGATATCATTGAGTGATCTACCCCTAATCCCCGAAATCATCATCTCGGCCCTGCTGATCGTGGGCGGGTTCTTTACCCTTGTCGGTTCCATCGGTCTGATCAAGCTGGACAACTGCATGTCCCGTCTGCACGCACCGACCAAAGCCTCGACACTGGGCGTGGGGTCGCTGCTGATGGCGGCGATGATCTATTCCTTCGTCTCCGGCACGGGGTCCCTGCACGAGATTCTGGTAATGGCGTTCTTGTTCGTCACAGCCCCCATCACCGGCAATTTCATCGCCAAGGTGAATTTGCACAGGCTGCATCAGACCAAGGACATGCCGCCAGCGCCCAGTGATCACGTCTGGGGCACATACTCCGACAAATAAGCCAAGCCCGCGCTCCAAAGCGCGGGTTTTTTCTTGGGCGCAAGGTAGGTCGGGCAGGGCGTCTGACGGCGGATCAAAGAAAATTTCAATTTTCCTGCCGATCCATGCAAAACCCCGCTTGACGCCATCGCGAGCAAACCCTATCACCACCAAACGCTTCGACGGCAACGACGAAGCACGCAGTGGGCGGTTGTAGCTCAGTTGGTTAGAGTACCGGCCTGTCACGCCGGGGGTCGCGGGTTCGAGCCCCGTCAACCGCGCCACCGCTGCATTTTATCAGATATTTTGATAACAAGCACACGCCCTTCGGGGCGTGGTTTGCTTGTGCGTTCAGACCCCTGATTGCCGCCACAAGCAGGGGATTTCCGGTGCTGATTCATGCGCAAAATGCCGTGGTGAAAATTTCCAAAATTCTTTGTAGTTTTCTGCGGTTAATCGCTTGACGCTCTGCGCTGGTTATCTTATTCCGCCCTTACTGCGCGGTTGTAGCTCAGCTGGTTAGAGTACCGGCCTGTCACGCCGGGGGTCGCGGGTTCGAGCCCCGTCAACCGCGCCACTTCTCCCTTTTTAGTTCTCTGATTTACCTCGTCCTAAAAAGGGAAAAGCGGGCCGTTAGGCCCGCCCGTTTGCTTACGTCATCGCATCCAGAATACGTGCCCAGCTTCGGATTCCCTTGTGGAAGCTTTCGAGGTCGTATTTCTCGTTCGGGGAGTGGATGGCGTCGTCGTCTTTGCCGAATCCGATCAGCACCGGCGTGGTATCCAGAATTTTCTGGAAATGCCCCGCAATGGGAATCGATCCGCCACAGCCGACATAGGCGGCGGGAACGTTCCATTCATCGGTCAGCGCTTTGCGGGCATCTTCGAATGCGGGGGCAGTGGTCTCGAAGACCGATCCTTGGCTCGACCCGTGGGCGTGGAAAGTCGCTTCGCAGTCCTCGGGCATCATGTCTGTCACCATCTTGCGAAAGCTTTCGCGGATGACATGAGGGGCCTGGGTGCCCACCAGACGGAAGCTGATCTTGGCGTGAGCCTGCGAGGGCAGCACGGTCTTGAAGCCGGCACCTGTGTATCCGCTCCACATGCCGTTGACCTCGCACGTGGGGCGCGACCAGATCATCTCGATCGGCATGCGGTCCTGTTCGCCGGCGGGTTTCGACAGGCCCACATCGCCAAGGAAACTGTCGTGATCAAAGGCAAGCCCTTGCCACTGCGCCTGAATATCGTCGGGCAGTTCTGGTACGCCGTCATAGAAACCGGGCACCGTGATGCGGCCCGTGTCATCGTGCAGGGAGGCGATGACCTTGGATAGGACGCGCGCGGGGTTCATCGACACGCCGCCGTACATGCCAGAGTGCAGGTCAAGATCAGGGCCGGTGATGGTGACCTCTTCGCCCATCAAGCCGCGCAGCATCGTCACGATCGACGGCACCTTGGACTGGAACATGCCCGTGTCGCAGATCATCGCGTAATCGGCGCGCAGCTCGTCTGCATTCTCTTCCATAAAGGGCACCAGCGACGGGGAGCCTGATTCTTCCTCGCCCTCGAAGAAGAAGGTCATGCGGCAGGGAAAATCGCCCTTGACCGCTTTCCACGCGCGCAGTGCCTCGACAAAGGTCATCAGCTGGCCCTTGTCATCTGCGGCACCGCGTCCGCGGATCACACGGCCTTTTGCCGTGTCCTCGACCGCGGGATCAAAGGGATCGCGGTGCCACAGGTTCAGCGGATCGACAGGCTGGACGTCATAGTGACCGTAGAACAGGATATGCGGCTTGTCGGCGGGGCCGTCTACATGGCCCACCACCATCGGGTGACCGGGGGTGGGGCGTTTGGTGGTCTTGATACCGATGCTGTTCAGATCTTCGACCAGCCAATCGGCGGCGCGGTCGCAGTCTTCCTTGAACGCGGGGTCAGTCGAGATGGAGGGGATGCGCAGCAGATCGAGCAGCCGGTCGGTGGCCGCATCCAGATCATGATCGATCCGTGCCAATACGTCGGATAGGGACATGGGGGTAAACCTTTCTGTCAGGGTGAAGATTGCCGCGACCGTATCAGCGCGCTTGGCCGTGTCCAGTGGTCCGCCCGAGCTGGCCGCAGCTTGCGCGCCATACCGCGTGAGAATCGCTTGAGAATCAGGCCTTTGACGCAAGCGGGACAGCGTGCAGGTTTCCGATGCGCGACACCCGAGCGCGATGCGATGCGCCCCGGGCCGGCACCTGCGACAATCGGTTCCTATTAAGGCATTGAATTGAATGGCTCTAAACTATATTCATTCTAAAGCACGAATATGGCGAATGATCCGGTTGCCTTTGCTGGTCCCGCCACCGACGAAGGAGCAAGGCGCAATGGACTATACCAAACAGCTTGATCAGGCGATTGACCGGCTGCACGAGGAAGGTCGCTACCGCACCTTCATCGACATTGAACGCCGCAATGGTCAATTCCCCCACGCTGTCTGGACCCAACCCGACGGGCAAGAGAAGAATATCACCGTCTGGTGCGGGAATGATTACCTCGGGATGGGGCAAAACCCTGTCGTTCTGGCCGCGATGCACGAAGCACTTGATGCGACGGGTGCAGGGTCGGGCGGGACGCGCAATATCTCGGGCACCACGATTTACCACAAACGTCTCGAGGAAGAGCTGTCGGACCTGCACGGCAAGGAAGCCGCCTTGCTGTTCACCAGTGCCTATATCGCCAATGACGCGACGCTCAGCACGCTGCCCAAGTTGTTTCCCGGCCTGATCATCTATTCCGACGAGCTGAACCACGCGTCGATGATCGAAGGGGTCCGCCGCAATGGCGGGGCCAAGCGTATCTTCCGGCATAACGACGTGGACCACCTGCGTGCGCTTATGGCCGCTGATGATCCCGCCGCACCCAAGCTGATCGCCTTTGAATCGATTTACTCGATGGATGGCGATTTCGGCCCGATCGAGGCGATTTGCGACATTGCCGATGAATTCGGCGCGCTGACCTATATCGACGAGGTCCACGCCGTGGGGATGTATGGCCCGCGTGGGGCAGGGGTCGCCGAGCGTGATCGCCTGATGCACCGGCTGGATATCATCAACGGAACGCTTGCCAAGGCCTACGGCGTGATGGGGGGCTATATCGCCGCCTCGGCCAAGATGTGCGACGCCATCCGGTCTTACGCGCCGGGTTTCATCTTTACCACGTCCCTGCCGCCAGCGGTTGCCGCCGGTGCTGCGGCCTCGGTCGCCTACCTCAAGACCGCGCCCGAACTGCGCGAGAAGCACCAGCAGCAGGCCAAAGTGCTGAAACTGCGGCTCAAGGGCTTGGGTCTGCCTATCATTGATCACGGCAGCCATATCGTCCCTGTGATTGTCGGAAACCCCGTACATACCAAGATTTTGTCGGATCGCCTGCTGGAGGATCACGGTATCTATGTGCAGCCGATCAACTTCCCCACCGTGCCCCGCGGGACAGAGCGTTTGCGCTTTACCCCGTCGCCCGTACATGGCCCGTTGGAAATCGAAGGGCTGGTCCACGCGATGGACGCTTTGTGGTCCCATTGTGCGCTGAATCGTGCCGAAATGGCGGGGTGACCCCGAATATTTCGTATAGTCCGTTGATTTATGCTACCGATATCGAAAGAAAAGCTTAATCTCGAATCAACATGTTGTTTCGATTAAGGGCAGCGGGCATAGCTACGGGACATTTTTATGATTGGGCGGTGGTCTTCCAAGTCGGCAGATAACGAGCAAGTTGAAGCCAAAGGTTTCGACGCGTTCGACTTGCGCCTTGGTGACCTGATGCGCGGTGAGCGCGCTACGCTTGGTAAGTCGCTGCTGGATGTCCAACGCGAGCTTCGGATCAAAGCCTCCTACATTGCCGCGATCGAAAACGCCGACCCGGAAGCCTTTGATACACCTGGATTTATTGCCGGTTACGTGCGGTCTTATGCGCGCTATCTGAACATGGACCCGGACAAGGCGTTCGCAGCCTTCTGTGCTGAATCCGGTTTTGCCGTGGCGCATGGCATGTCCTCCAAAGCGTCCGTCGTCAAAAAACCGACCCGCGAAGAGCGTATGACCCGCAATGGCGAGAGCGATATTTTTGCCCGCCCTGCGACGCCCTTCACCCCCGTCGGTGATTCCCTTCTGGCGCGCATAGAGCCCGGTGCTTTGGGTTCGCTACTGGTGCTCGTCGCTTTGATCGGCGGGATTGGCTATGGCGGGTGGAGCGTTCTGCAAGAAGTGCAGCGCGTGCAGGTCTCTCCGGTGGATGAAACGCCTGTTGTGCTGTCTGACCTTGATCCGCTTCAAGGCGCGCTTGCCTCCGCCCCCGAAACGACAGAAGACCCCGATGCGCCGACCGCGATGGCTGTGCCACGTTCCGACGCGCTGGACCGGCTTTATCGCCCTGCCGCACTGGATGTGCCTGTTCTGGTCGCGCGGGATGCGCCGATTTCCTCGATTGATCCGCGCAGTATCGGTAGCTTTGCCTCGACCTCGCCTTCGCCTTCCGTCGGGGATGCGCTGCGCACCGCAGAGAATACCGTGGTCCAACGGGATACGCCCGAGGTACTGCCGGGTGCCGTGCCGCAGGTGGTCGAAGGGCCCGCGCCGCAGTTGCGTATGGTTGCAGCCTATCCATCCTGGGTGCGTGTACGCGCCGCAGATGGCAAGGTTATCTTTGAAGGCATCATGAACAAGGGCGACAGCTGGGATATCCCCGCCACCGAAGAACCCCCGACGCTGCGCACCGGCGAATCCGGCGCGCTGTATTTCGCGATGGACGGACAATACTTCGGGCCTGTTGGCGATCGTGGGGCTGTGACGTCGAACCTGCCGCTGCACCGTCAGGCGCTGGCGGAGCTTTACGAGCCAGCCGTACTGGAAGAGAATTCCGCGCTCGCGACAATGGTGGCCGAGCTGAAGAATGCGGCGACTTCGCCGACGGAATAAGCCGGATACCATTGCAACAACGCGACGGGCTGAATAGGTGTAGGGCGAACCGAACCTGACAGACCCTTCGACTGTTTCATTGCCAAAGGTAGCTTTGCATGTCCCTCAATCACATTCGCCCGTGGCGCAACATTTACCGCCGGAAGTCCCGTCAGATCATGGTGGGGAATGTGCCGGTCGGGGGCGATGCGCCGATCACGGTGCAGACGATGACGAACACGCTGACGACGGATGTCAAAGCGACGATTGCGCAGATTCAGGCTGCTGCCGATGTGGGGGCCGATATCGTGCGTGTGTCGGTGCCGGATGTCGAAAGCTCCAAGGCGCTGAAAGAGATCGTGCGCGAGGTATCGGTGCCGATCGTGGCGGATATCCATTTCCACTACAAACGCGGAATCGAAGCCGCCGAGGCGGGGGCCGCCTGTCTGCGGATCAACCCCGGCAATATCGGCGACGAAAAGCGCGTCAAAGAGGTGATCAAGGCCGCGCGGGACAATAATTGTTCGATCCGCATCGGCGTCAACGCAGGGTCGCTGGAACGCCACCTGCTTGAGAAATACGGCGAGCCATGCCCCGATGCGATGGTCGAAAGCGGGATGGACCACATCAAGATCCTGCAAGACAATGATTTCCACGAATTCAAGATCAGCTGCAAAGCCTCTGACGTCTTTATGGCCGCCGCGGCCTACCAGCAGTTGGCCGAGGCGACGGATGCGCCGATCCACCTTGGCATCACCGAGGCGGGGGGGCTGACCTCTGGCACGATCAAATCGGCCATTGGCCTGGGCAATCTATTGTGGATGGGTATCGGTGACACGATCCGAGTGTCCCTGTCTGCGGACCCCGTGGAAGAGGTCAAGGTTGGCTACGAGATCCTGAAATCCCTTGGCCTGCGTCACCGCGGTGTGAACATCATCAGCTGTCCCAGCTGCGCGCGGCAGGGCTTTGACGTGATCAAGACCGTCGAGGCGCTGGAACAACGGTTGGAGCATATCAAAACCCCGATGAGCCTGAGCATCATCGGTTGCGTCGTCAATGGCCCCGGTGAGGCGCTGATGACGGATGTGGGCTTTACCGGCGGGGGCAACGGGGCGGGCATGGTCTATCTTGCGGGCAAACAAAGCCACAAGCTGGGCAATGACGCGATGATCGATCACATCGTCGAACAGGTTGAAGCTCGCGCCGCCGCCATCGAAGCGGAGACCCAAGCGGCAGAGCAAGCAGCCGAGTGACTTTGCCCCAAGCGGCGCATTTGCCATCGACAGATATTTGCGTATTCCATATCAATAGATATGCCTGATCACGCCGCCAAGACCCCGACATACGCCGAGTTTTTCTGCGGTGGTGGCATGGTGCGCGCGGCCTTGCAGGACCGGTGGGATTGCGTGCTGGCCAATGATATCGATGCGATGAAATGCAAGGTCTATGCCCAGAATTGGGGGCAGGCGGCATTGCATCAGGGCGATATCGCGGCCATGCCCGATGACCTGCTGGCGCGTCAGATCGATATGTATTGGGCGTCGAGCCCTTGTCAGGATTTCAGCCTTGCGGGCAAGGGGCGGGGCCTGGGCGGCGCGCGCAGCGGTGTCTTTGCCCATTGGGCCGACAAGATCGCCACGGCCATAAAAGCAGGCTTTGCGCCGCGTATCATCGCCTTTGAAAACGTCGTCGGGTTGGTGTCGCGCAATGGTGGGGCGGATATGAACACCGTACTCGCGACCTTTGTGCGGCTTGGCTATAAGGTCGGCGCGCTCGAGATCGACGCGCGGCGGTTCCTGCCGCAAAGCCGGCCGCGCCTGTTCGTTGTGTGCGTGCGCGAGGATATCGATATCTCGGGGCTGACGGTGCCAAAACCGTCCCATGTCTTTCACGGCAAGAAGTTGCAGAAGTTCCTGGCCTCTGCGTCGCGTCCTGTGCGGTCGAACTGGGTCTGGTGGAAGCTGGGGGATGCCCCCGCCGACGAACAGGTGCTTGAGCGTGTGCTTGAACGGCGTGCCACCATGCCGTGGTTTAGCGCTGCGGATACCGACCGTCTGCTGACGCTGATGTCGCCCCCCAGCCTTGAACGGTTGCGCGTGGCGCGCAAGGCGGGGCGCACCGTGGTGGGCACGATCTATAAACGCGGGCGCCCCGATGCGGATGGGAATGTGCGCCAACGGGCAGAGCTGCGCACCGACGGGATTGCGGGCTGCTTGCGGACCCCTGCGGGCGGGTCCTCACGGCAGATCCTGATGTTTATCAAGGGCAACCAGACCAAGGCCCGGCTTGTCTCCTCGCGCGAGGTGGCGCGGCTGATGGGGTTGCCGGACAGCTACAAGATGCCCGACACCTACAACAACGCCTACCGCGTGGCGGGGGATGGGGTCGCCGTGCCTGTCGTGCGCTATCTTGACGAGGTGTTGTTCGCGCCCCTACTTGAGCGTCAGTCACTGGGGGCAGTCGCGTGAACGCGGCGCAGGCGTTTCGGGGCAAGGCACTGGCGGCGCTGACCAATCAGATCGGCGTCTATGCGCTTTGTGATCTGGACGGCAATCCGATTTATGTGGGTCAGTCGGTCGATGGAATCCGCACGCGGGTGCGCCGGCATCTGACATCGGCGCGGTCCGACGTGATTGCCAACCGTCAGATCGACGTGTGGGAGATCGCCTTTGTCTGGGCCTGGCCGGTGTCGACGAAGGCAGAGGTCGAACCGCTGGAACGCGCGATCTTTGCCCATTACGACGCTGAATTGCCGCTGATGAACGGCAAGGCGATGGTGGCGGATGCGCCGCTGTTCGACTGGCCGGAAAAGCAAGTGGTGCAGGTCATCGACGAAGAGGAACGACAGTCGCGGTTGACCCCGTCAAACCGGCTGCCGCGCCAGATCAAACAGTATGACTTGCTGGTCGATTATATCCTCAACGTGAAAGAGGCCCCGCATCTCAAGCGGTCGCTTGATGCGCATTTCAAACGCATGGTGCGCTATCATCAGCGGTTTCTTTAAGCGCTACGGGGCCAGATACCGCCGCAGCACGATGTCGGGCATGTGGCCACGCAAGATGCGGTCTGCCATCACGTAGAAGGGAGGATCGGTCATGCCAAGCTGTGCCGCAAGGGCGGCGCTGGCAGGATCGGACATCATGTGATGCGTGAAGATGATGCCATATGCATCTGTTATTGCTTCCAATTCCGCCAGCGCACCGTCACAGTCTGCGCAGTCGTCGCCGGTAAACAACGCAATCGGCGCTCCGGCCAATACTTGATCTGTCAGGGATGCGATAAGCGCGAGATCCGCCTGCGCCTTCTCTTGATAGGCTTCGGCAGCATAGTTGCGGGGGGCCACAGCGGGTGCTGCAAGCTCCGGCTCTGCCAGAAGCAACGCCCGCACTTCTTCCCCCAAGGCGCGCCGTTCTGCATGGGTCAACGCGCCAAAGTCGGTCTGCGCGGCCACCGGGAAGGCCGCCACGCAACAAGCTAATGCCAGTCGCATCTTAACCGCGTTTTTCTTCCAGAATGGCTTTCATCTGGTCGTAAGGCAGATAGCCGCGCAGCAGTTCGTCCTGCATCACAAAGGTCGGTGTGCCGGAAATCTGCAGCGTCTGTGCCAGCGCGCGGGTCTTTTCGATCTCGGCGGTGACTTCGGCACTGTCCATCTTTTCCTGAATGGCCTCGGCATCCAGATCGAAGCTGCTGGCCAAGCGTCCCAGCGACGTCGGGGTGATGTCGCCGTTAAAGCTCATCAAGGCATCATGCACGGATTTATAGGCCTCGTCCCCCGCAACGATCTTGGTTGCGATGGCAAAGCGCGAGGCGACCATGGATTGTTCGCCCAGAATCGGCAGTTCTTTCACGATAAAGCGGATGTTGCCGTCGCCATTGACCAGTTTTTCAACCTCGGAGAACGCTTTTTTGCAGTAGCCGCAGCGGTAGTCCATAAACTCTACGATGGTCATGTCGCCTTCGGGATTGCCACCGACATAGGAATAGCCGTCGTCGAAGATCGCAGCCGCATTGTCGGACACCAGCGTGAAATCCGCCTGCGCCTGTGCTTCGGCCTGACGGGCCTGCAACTGGTTCACCGCTTCCATGATCACTTCGGGGTTTTCCATCAGATAGGCGCGGACCTCGGCGCGGAATTGCGCGCGTTCGGCATCGGTCAGTTCGGTCAGGTCCATCGCATGGGCGGGGGCTGTCAGGGAAAGGGCCACTAGGGCGGGGGCGATCAGCTTTTTCATCAGGGTCACTCGCTTGTTGTTACGCAGGGGTGCAGGCACCGGTTGCAAGGGTGGTGCGCGATTTTGCCAGCGCGCACAAGGGTTGACGGCACCGGCGGGGTGCGGTGAAAGGTCCGGGCTCAACAGTAGGATCAAGCCCATGCGTATTTCAACCCGATCTCAGGTCGATCCCTTTATCGTGATGGATGTGATGCAGGCCGCCGCCGCCGCCGAGGCGGAGGGCCGCCACATCATTCATATGGAGGTCGGCCAACCCGGCACGGGTGCGCCCAAAGGGGCCAGCACCGCATTGACCGCCGCGATGGAGCAGGGCGCGCTTGGTTATACCGTCGCATTGGGGTTGCCTGCGCTGCGCCAGCGGATCGCGCGGATGTACGGGGAATGGTACAATGTCGATCTGGACCCGAACCGCGTGGTCATCACCTCTGGCTCTTCGGGCGGGTTCATCCTGACGTTTACCTCGCTCTTTGACACCGGGGACCGTGTGGGCATCGGGGCACCGGGGTATCCCAGCTACCGCCAGATCCTCAAGGCGCTGGGCCTTGCCCCCGTCGATCTGCCCACCTCGCTTGACAACCGCCTGCAGCCGGTGTCTGCGGATTTCGCGGGCATGGACCTGCAGGGGTTGCTGGTCGCGTCTCCGGGCAACCCGACGGGCACGATGCTGGATCACGCTGCCATGTCCGCGCTGATCGACGCGACGCAAGCGCAGGGGGCATCTTTTATCTCGGACGAGATTTACCACGGCATCGAATACGAGAAAAAGGCCGTGACCGCGCTTGAGATCACCGATGATGTCTATGTCATCAATTCGTTTTCCAAGTATTTCTCTATGACCGGTTGGCGTGTCGGCTGGATGGTTGTGCCAGAGGATCACGTGCGCGTGGTCGAACGGATCGCGCAAAACATGTTCATCTGCGCCCCCCACGCCAGTCAGGTCGCCGCGCTTGCCGCTATGGATTGCACCGATGAGCTTGAGGCGAATATGGATGTCTACCGCGCCAACCGCGCGATGATGATCACCGGCCTGCGCGAGGCGGGCTTCACCCGTTTCGCGCCCCCCGACGGGGCCTTCTATGTCTACGCCGATGTGTCCGAGCTGACGGATGACAGCCGCGCATTGGCGCGGGATATTCTGGACAAGGCGGGTGTGGCCGTGACCCCGGGGCTCGATTTCGATCCGGTGCGCGGGCATCACTGGCTGCGGTTTTCCTATGCGCGCAGCACCCAGGATATTGCCGAAGGGCTGGGGCGGCTCAAGACCTATATGGCGGCCCGCTGAAAGGCTGGCTCGGGTCGCGGCGGGGTGCTATACCTGCCGCAACCACCCCGAGCAGAACGGTGACAGGCATGCGTATTCTTCCCATTATCGCAACGGTTTGCGCGCTGTCCTTGCCAGCGTCCGCGCAGGATCTGACCGCGCTGGCGCGGGTGGACCCTGCCAAAAGCGCCATCTCGGATGGCTGGTTCGGGGGCACGACGCTGACGCTTGGGCTGAGCCAAGGGGTGCCGTTTCGGGTGTTCTTGCTGGATGATCCGGCGCGGCTGGTGGTCGATTTCCGCGAGGCCGACTGGAGCGGTGTGAACACCAAAGACCTGCTGCCTGAACCCGGACGGATTACCGGTCTGCGCTTTGGCCCGTTCCAGCCCGGTTGGTCGCGGCTTGTCGCAGATCTGGCCGAACCGATGATTCCGCGCGAGATCGGGATGCCGGTCAACAAGGGGTCCGGTCACGCCACGCTTGAGATCGCGTTGACATCCGCCAGCCCCGAGGAATTTGCCGCCGCCGCCGGTGCGCCCGTTGATCCGGCGTGGACCATGGCGCTGGCCGCACCGCCCAAGGCGGTTGCCGACCTGAAAGAGGTGCCGTTTCGCGTGGTGCTGGACCCCGGTCACGGGGGCGTTGATCCGGGGGCAGAGACAGATGGTATTCTGGAAAAAGACCTGATGCTGTCCTTTGCCCAAGCCCTGCGCGACACATTGGTCCGCGACGGGATCGATGTGGTGATGACGCGCGACACGGATCATTTCGTCGCGCTTGAAACCCGCGTCGCCATTGCGCATCAGGCCGAAGGCGATCTGTTTATCTCGCTCCATGCGGACAGTTTGCAGCACGGCGGCGCAAAGGGGGCGACGGTCTATACGCTGTCGGACGACGCCAGCGATACTGCCACCGACCATCTGGCGGCACGCCACAACCGCGCCGATATTATCGCAGGGGCCGACCTGACCGGATCGGATGACGAGGTCGCCAGCGTGCTGCTTGATCTTGCCCGCCAAGAGACAGAGCCACGGTCGGTTGCCGCCGCTAAAGTGCTGGTTGAAGGCATGAAAGCCGCCGGCGGTCCGATGAATCGCCACCCGCTGCGCAACGCGGGCTTTTCGGTGTTGAAATCGGCTGACATCCCGTCTGTCCTGATCGAAATCGGCTTCCTCAGCTCGAAGCGTGATCTTGCCAATCTGCGAGACCCGATCTGGCGGGCGGTCATGGTGTCGGCGATTGCGGATTCCATCGCCAAATGGCGCGACGCGGATGCCGCGCTCAAGCCCTTGATTCGCCAATAAACCGCACCCGAACGCCCCTCTAGGTGTTGCGCGGGTTACCGCACAGGGCCACTGCATCGTGTTTTGACGATTCCCGCAGGGTTGCGTATAGACGGGTCACCAACCCTCCTTGCAAGGAACTGCCAGCCGTGTTTCGTTTGATCCTGTCTTTCTTCGGGGGTATTTTTACCACCCTCACCATGAGCATCGGTATGGTCGCGCTGACCATCGGCGCGGTGTTCTGGATGTATGGCCGCGATCTGCCCAGCCACGAATCCCTTGCGCAATACACGCCCCCGACGATCAGCCGGATTTATTCAGGGCAGGGGCGGTTGATCGACGAATTCGCCAAGGAACGCCGCCTGTTCGCGCCGGCCAACACGATCCCGCCGCTGATCAAACAGGCCTTCATCTCGGCCGAGGACAAGAACTTTTATACTCACGAAGGCTATGACCTGCGCGGCATCGGGGCGGCGGCCATAGATGCGGTGCGCACAAGGGGCAAGGACGTGCGCGGTGCATCGACCATCACGCAGCAGGTGATGAAGAACTTTCTTCTGTCCGGCGACCGTCGGGCTGAACGGAAGATCAAGGAAATCATCCTCGCCGCACGGCTTGAGGAAACGCTGCCCAAGGAAAAGATCCTTGAACTTTATCTGAACGAGATCTTCTTGGGCCAGAACTCCTACGGTGTGGCCGCCGCGTCGCAGACCTATTTCAACAAGACATTGGGGGAACTCGCCCCACACGAGGCTGCGTTCCTTGCCTCGCTGCCCAAAGCGCCGTCCGATTATCACCCCGTGCGCCGCAAGGACCGGTTGCTGGCACGCCGGAACTTCGTGCTGCGCGAGATGAAGGAAAACGGCTATATCACCCCCGCCGTCTACGAGACCGAGGTAGCACAGCCGTTACGGTCGGTGCAGAACGGAGACTTTGAAAGCTTCAAGGCCGAACTGCCGCCACGCGATTACTTTACCGATGAAATCCGCCGCCAACTGTCCGAGAACTTTGGCGAGGGCGAATTCTTTACCGGCGGTCTGACCGTCCGTGCCACCATCGACAACGAGATGCAGCCCATTGCCGCACAATCCTTGCAGCAGCAGCTTGAGGAATATGACCGCGGCATCGGTATCTACCGCGGCACCGGCAAGAAGATCGCGCCCGAAAAGCTGACCACCGAGGCGGATTGGCGCGAAGCCCTGTCTGACACCCGCGTGCCCCGCGACGTCGATCTGGAAAACCCGTGGTATCCCGCCGTGGTGCTGAGCCTGACCAATGACGCCGCCCGCATCGGGATCGAAGGCGTGGACGAGGACGCAGACGGTCATTTCATCCCCGCCAAGGATGTCCAGTGGGCGCGCAAACGTCTTGAGAATGGCAAGCTCGGCAACCGTGCCCAGGTGCCCGCTGACCTGCTTGAGGTCGGCGACGTGGTGCTGGTGCGCCGCATGACGGCGGATAGTGACGGGTCGTTCATCCGCTGGACTTTGCGTCAGATTCCGGAAGTGCAGGGCGGCTTTGTCGCGATGGACGTGAACACAGGGCGCGTGATCGCGATGCAGGGCGGGTTCTCCTATCAGGCGTCGGTGTTCAACCGTGCGACGCAGGCGAAACGCCAGCCGGGGTCGAGCTTCAAGCCCTTTGTCTATGCTGCGGCATTGGACAGCGGCTATACCCCTGCGACCATCGTTGTAGACGCCCCGATCGAGATCAACACACCCCAAGGCATGTGGCGGCCGCGAAACTCGTCGAACAAGTTCTACGGGCCGACGCCGCTGCGGACGGGTATCGAACAGTCGCGGAACCTCATGACCATCCGTCTGGCGCAAGAGGTCGGGATGAACACCGTTGGCAACTATGCCGAACGGTTCGGGGTCTATGACAACCTGTCGCCAGTGCTTGCCAACGCGCTTGGTTCGCAGGAAACGACGCTTTACCAGATGGTGTCGGCCTATGCGATGTTCGCCAATGGCGGCGAGCGAGTGCAGCCGACGCTGGTGGACCGTGTGCAGGACCGCTACGGCCGCACTGTCTACAAACATGATCAGCGGATCTGTAACGATTGCCAGCTTGAAACGCTGGCCCCCGGTGTGGGGCCGCGCATCATCTCTAACCGCGAACGGGTGATGGACCCGATCACGGCCTATCAGCTGACATCGATGATGAAGGGCGTCGTGGATCGCGGTACGGCGCGTGGGGCGGTGAACCTGCCCGTGCCAATCGCGGGCAAGACCGGCACCACCAACGATGCCAAAGACGTCTGGTTCGTCGGCTTCTCAAGCAACATCGTGGCGGGCTGCTATATCGGTTTTGACAATCCGCGCTCGCTGGGGCGTCGTGCCTATGGGGCGGGGATGTGTGGTCCTGTGTTCCAGCGGTTCATGAGCGAAGCGATCAAGAAATACGGCGGCGGCCCCTTCGAAGTGCCCCCCGGCGGTCACTTCATCAAGATCGACCGCTTCACCGGTGCGCGTCTGTCTGACAGCGCCGCAGGCCCCAACGTTGTGGCCGAATACTTCCGCGACGGCGAAGAGCCACTGTTCGGGATCACCTTTGATGGCGGCTTTGCGATGGGTGCGGATCTGCCTCTGGTCGAGGAAGCCGGCGGCGGCGCGCGCGAGGTCACAACCTCTACCGGCAAGAAGGCGCGTGTCGGGCCCAAGGCAAGCTTTGGCAGCATCAACTCTGGTGGGTTGTACTAGGCTCGGCCCCATTCTACAGCGCTTGCCCAAGTTGCGGCGCTGGTCTATTTGAAACGCGGCCCCGGCTATTCGGGGCCGCGATCTATTTAAAGGCAGGATACCATGCGCGCAGATGCACAAAATACAGCGGATAAGATCAGCAAATCGCTGGAGCTGTTGGCACAGCGTCTGGACGTCGAAACCGCGCCATACCGTCTGGAAGAATTCAATGCCCGTGTCGAAGACCCCAATCTGTGGGATGATCCCGATGCTGCGCAAAAACTGATGCGCGACCGTCAGGCGCTGGTCGATTCCATCGCCACCTACGAGGGCATCAAACAAGAGCTGGCCGATAACATCGAACTGATCGAATTGGGCGAGATGGAAGGCGACGACGAAGTCATCGCAGAGGCCGAGACCGCGTTGAAAAAGCTGGCCGAGACAGCCGCCCAGAAAGAGCTGGAAGCGCTGTTGAACGGCGAGGCCGACGGGAATGACACCTTCCTTGAAATCAACGCAGGGGCGGGCGGCACCGAAAGCTGTGACTGGGCCAATATCCTGTCGCGCATGTATGTCCGGTGGGCCGAGAAAAAGGGCTATAAGGTCGAGCTACAGTCCGAAAGCCCCGGCGAAGAGGCGGGGATCAAATCGGCGACCTACAAGATCAGCGGCCCGAATGCCTATGGCTGGCTCAAGTCGGAATCCGGTGTGCACCGTCTGGTGCGGATCAGCCCCTTTGACAGCGCCGCCAAACGGCACACGTCCTTTACCTCTATCTGGGTGTATCCGGTGGTGGACGACAACATTGAAATCGACATCAACCCCAGCGACATCCGCATCGACACCTATCGGTCCTCGGGCGCCGGTGGTCAGCACGTGAACACCACCGACTCGGCCGTGCGGATCACGCACCATCCTACCGGCATCGTCGTGACCAGCTCTGAGAAATCGCAGCACCAGAACCGCGACATCGCGATGAAGGCGCTGAAATCGCGGCTGTATCAGATGGAGCTGGACCGCCGCAACGCGGCCATCAACGAAGCCCATGAAAACAAGGGCGATGCGGGTTGGGGCAACCAGATCCGGTCCTACGTCTTGCAGCCGTACCAGATGGTCAAAGATCTGCGCACCAACTTTGAAACCTCGGATACCAAAGGGGTGCTGGATGGCGACCTTGACGGGTTGATGGGCGCCGCGCTGGCGCTTGCCGTGTCGGGCAAGACCCGCGCCGAGGCGCAAGAAGGCTAAGGCCAAATATCAGGCAACGACGCGCGGGTGGCCTTGTCTCGTGCAGCAGTTTTGCCGGTGCCTCTTGCATACCCCTGCCGCCTTCCGTTCTATGACCCCGAACGGAGGGCTCGGCCATGAACATACTAGACATCGGGGCCTTGGCCCAAGCGGAGGCTTTGGCGAACGGCAGCCTTACGGCGCGTGCTTTGATGGAGGCCACGCTAGAGCGTATCGACGCCGTGAACGGCGCGGTCAATGCCATCGTCGCGCTGCGCCCGCGCGCGGAGCTTCTGGCCGAAGCCGATAGGGCCGATGCCACACCTCGGGTCGGATGGCTGCACGGTATTCCCATTGCGATCAAGGATTTATCTGATGCCAAGGGCTTGCCAACAGCCAAGGGATCACCGTTGTTTGCCGGTACGATTGCCCAGAAGGACAGCGTCTTTGTCGCCCGCATCCGCGCGGCTGGGGCAATCATCATCGGTAAAACCAACACGCCTGAATTCGGCTTGGGCAGCCATACGTTTAATCCCGTCTATGGCCCGACGCGGAACCCCTATGACCACACACGTTCGGCTGGCGGGTCTTCGGGCGGGGCGGCGGCTGCCTTGGCGACGGGGATGCTGAGCATCGCGGACGGGTCCGACATGATGGGCAGCCTGCGCAACCCCGCGGGCTGGAACAACGTCTACGGCATGCGCCCCAGCTGGGGCACAGTACCGGCAGAGCCAGAGGGCGATTTGTTCCTGCATCAGCTGAGCATGGCAGGCCCGATGGCGCGCTGCCCCCGTGATCTGGCGGCCTTACTGGACACGATGACCGGAGAGGACCCCAAACAACCCCTCGGCCTGTCACCCGCGCCGAGCTTGCCGCAGATGGACACCCCGTCGCCCGCGCGCCGTATCGGGTGGCTGGGCGATTGGGGCGGGGCCTTTGCCTATGAAGACGGGATCGAGGACGTGAGCAAAGCGGCCCTGGATCAACTGGCCGCACTGGGGCATCAGGTGACCGCTGTGCCAGCCCCCTTTGACGCAGACGCGATGTGGGACAGCTGGACCACGCTGCGGTCTTTTGCCGTTGCTGCCGGTTTGGGCGCGCTTTACCGCGATCCGGAAACCCGCGACAAGCTCAAGCCCGCCGCCCAATGGGAGATCGAGCGCGGGCTCGGGTTCACGGGGCAGGAGGTGCAGCGCGCCAGCCTGACGCGGTCGGACTGGTATCGCCGTGTCACCGCGCTGTTTGACGAGGTTGACGTGCTGGTGCTGCCTTCGGCGCAGCTTTGGCCCTTTGACGTGGATCAGGTGCATCCGACACAGATCGCCGGACGGGACATGGATACCTATCACCGCTGGATGCAGGTCGTGGTGCCTGCCGGTCTGGTGGGGCTGCCGGTTGTCAATATCCCCGCCGGTTTCGGCGCAGAGGGGCTGCCTGCGGGGCTACAGATGATCGGACCGCGGGGCAGCGATACGGCGCTGCTTCAACTGGCGCAGCAATGGCACGCGGCAACGCAGTGGCCCCAGATGCGCCCGCCGCCGCTGGCGTAGCGGTCATTCAAAGGCGAATTCGGTGCGCAGAAGGTGGCGGTGAAAGGGTTCAAGATCGCTTGCCTCGCACAGCCCCTTTGACCGGGCGGTCCGCAACACGGCCGACGGGGTTTGCGGCAGGTATTCATAGACCAGCCGCGTCGCCCGCAACCCGATCGAATTTTCCGGCACCGTGCGGGTGATGTATCCGACCCAGAAATTATTGTTGAATGACGCGATCCGCCCCAGATAGTTGAACGAAGAGGTCATCGCGCCGCGCCGCGAGGCGATAATGGCGATGCCTTCTTCCTGCTGCAACACCACGCCGCGATATTCGCGCAATTCCGAATGGGTGGGCAGGCTTTGGATGCGCATGGCGTGAGGGGCCTCGTAGCCGCGCAGATAGGTATGGCGGCCACTGCGAAACACCATAACCAATCCCAAGGCGAATTTCTCGGGGTAAAGAAAACTGCGGCGTGAAAACCGGTAGAAACCACTGGGAAACGTGGCTTCGGGCAGGTCCAGCGCGCCCGAAACGATGAAGTCGCCCATGAAATCCGGGGGGGTGGGTTCGATCTTCTTGATCTCTTCCAAGGGCTCTAGAAGGACACGCGCATCAACGTCGAAAAACTTGCACATCCGGTCCAGAATATCTGGGCGCGGAAAGCTTTCACCCGATAGATATCGATTGAACTGCGTGCGATTGATCCCCAGTTCCTGCGCGAGGTAAGTGATGGAGGGGTAACCTACTGAAAGTTTTTTTAAATTTGACCCGAAAATTGTCCTGATATCGGCGGGGTTCGTCATGAAATCAGTCCGTTAAAATTAATTGAACTAAACTTCACAACCTTTGAACGAATTTGCAAGGAGATTTGCACTATATGGCTGTTTAATGACGCTATTCAGCGTCAAATTCCGGTGCGCGCGACACAAATTGATTTCGTAAAGAAATCGACAATTTGTAAAAATGACATGATTATCTCTCATGTCTGCAAGCATCTGGAAGGAACAGTTAAATGTACGGTGTGGTACTTTGGAGCGATGCCCGATCCAACAAAGCTGTGTTCTGGTGCGAGGATCACGGCGACCTTGCATATTTCCAGGGTGACCCCGCGACAGTGAACCAGACGACAAGCTGTTTCGATGCCGGTGATCTTGTCCAGTTCGAGGTCTACCACGAGGCCAAGTTGCGCAAGGCGCTCAACCCCAAGGTCGTGCGATCCAAGGCGGACGCTGATTTGCCGAACAAACTGCTGCGCCATTCCGCCGGCATTACGCGAAAGCAAACAGGCGGCGAGGTGCTTCCATTCCGCCCAAAAGCCGCCCCGCCGGTAGAATTCCGCCATCGCGGTCAGGCCTAGTCCGGCCGGAGCTGGCCAGACCTCAACCTGCCACCTTAGCGTATCAGTCGCCGCGCGACAGGGCTGCCACGCCCGTCCGTGCCACGGACACCAGCCCCAAGGGGCGCATCAATTCGGCAAATGCGTCAATCTTCTCGGGCGCGCCGGTGATCTCGAATACGAATGTTTCCAAGGTGCTATCGACAACGTTGGCGCGGAAGATATCCGCAAGACGCAGGGCTTCGACCCGTTTGTCGCCGGTGCCATTCACCTTGAACATCGCAAGCTCACGCTCGACCACGGGGCCTTCGACGGTCAGGTCATGCACCTCGTGTACCGGCACAATCCGCCCCAGCTGCGCCTTGATCTGCTCGATCACCTGCGGCGTGCCCGAAGTGACGATTGTGATGCGGCTAAGGTGGCCTGTGTGGTCAACCTCTGCCACGGTAAGGCTGTCGATGTTGTATCCACGGCCCGAAAACAGACCGATGACGCGCGCCAGCACGCCGGGTTCGTTCTCGACCAGTACGGCCAGCGTGTGGCGTTCGATCACATCCGAGAAATTGGGACGTAGGTTATAGGCGGAATGGCTGTTGGAGCCTTTTTTGATCTTTAGGGCTGACATGACACTGTCCTTCTAAGATTTGTTCAAACTCGGCGCGCGACCCCGCGCCGATGTGTTTCCTTGTGCCGTTGGCGGCTTAGACCAACACCGATCCTTTGGCGTCGATCACACCTTGCGTGTCGACACCGGCCAGCATCATGTCGTTATGCGCTTTGCCCGACGGGATCATCGGGAAACAGTTTTCGTGTTTTTCCACCAGACAGTCAAAGATCACCGGACCGTCATAATCGAGCATCTCCATGATCGCGTCGTCCAGATCGTCGGGGTCCGAACAGATGATCCCCTTGGCCCCGAAGGCTTCGGCCAGCTTGACGAAATCGGGGAGGGATTCAGACCAGCTTTGGGAATAGCGCTCGCCGTGCAGCAGCTCTTGCCACTGGCGGACCATGCCGAGGCGTTCGTTGTTCAGGATGAACTGTTTCACCGGCAGGCCGTATTGCATGGCGGTACCCATTTCCTGCATGTTCATCAGCCAAGACGCTTCGCCCGCAACGTTGATGACCAACGCGTCAGGATGCGCCATCTGCACGCCGATGGACGCAGGGAAGCCATAGCCCATGGTCCCCAGCCCACCAGAGGTCATCCAGCGGTTCGGATCCTCGAAACCAAGGTATTGCGCGGCCCACATCTGGTGCTGGCCCACTTCGGTGGTGACATAGCGGTCACGCCCCTTGGTCAGCGCCTCAAGTCGCGAGAGCGCGTATTGCGGTTTGATGATCTTGCCTTTTTGCTCGAACTTTAGGCAGTCAACGTTGCGCCATTCCTCGATCTTCTTCCACCATTTGCCAACGGCTTCGGTGTTTGTCTTGCGGCCGCGCGATTTCCAGACCTTCAGCAGGTCTTCCAGCACATGGCCCACGTCGCCGACGATAGGGATGTCCACGCGGATGATCTTGTTGATCGACGAGGGGTCGATGTCGATATGCGCTTTCTTGGATTTCGGGCTGAACATGTCGACAACGCCGGTGATCCGGTCGTCGAAGCGCGCGCCGATGTTGATCATCAGATCGCAGTCGTGCATCGCCATATTGGCCTCGTAAAGACCATGCATCCCGAGCATCCCCAACCATTTGTCACCCGACGCCGGATAGCTGCCAAGCCCCATCAAGGTGGAGGTGATGGGAAAGCCTGTCGCCTCGACCAATTCGCGCAGCAGTTGCGACGCCGCAGGGCCGGAGTTGATGACGCCGCCGCCGGTATAGAAAATCGGGCGCTTGGCGGTTTCGATGGCGGCCACCAGTTCGGTGATCTCGGTCATGTCGCCTTTGACGGGCGGCTGGTAATGCGAGGTGGATGGCTTCTTGGGCGTGTATTCCCCCGTGGCGAATTGCACGTCTTTCGGGATGTCGACCAGAACGGGGCCGGGGCGCCCGCTGGTGGCCACGTGGAACGCCTCGTGCAGGACGCCGCCCAGCTTGTCGGTCTCTTTCACCAGCCAGTTGTGCTTGGTGCAGGGGCGGGTGATGCCCACGGTATCGGCCTCTTGAAACGCGTCAGAGCCGATCATGAAGGTCGGCACCTGACCTGTCAGGACAACCAGTGGAATGGAATCGAGCAAGGCATCCGTCAGGCCGGTCACCGCATTGGTGGCACCGGGGCCCGAGGTTACAAGCACAACGCCCGGTTTTCCGGTCGAGCGCGCATAGCCTTCGGCGGCATGCACCGCCCCTTGTTCGTGACGCACCAGCACGTGTTTGATGCTGTTTTGTTGGAACACCTCGTCATAGATCGGTAGGACAGCGCCGCCGGGATAGCCAAATACGGTATCGACACCCTGATCAATCAGGGCTTGAACGATCATTTTCGCTCCGGTCATTTTACGTGTCATCTTGGTGCTCCGTCAGGCGGTGGTTTATCAAAAAATACGTTGCGCAAAAAAAAGCCCCCGATTTTGACGGGGGCGCATGGTGACTATTATGGTCTGCCGTTACCGGCCCATGCGCGTGTGTCTTAGAATGACGACGATATCTGTCAAAGCTAGATCTGTCATAGCCAAAGGCCCCTCATTGCGTGCATGGACATTATGAGCGCCACAAAGGGGCGTCAATGCCCTATTGTCGATAAAAGTGTCGCTAGATGCGAATAATCTTTTCATTTATTGCGCGAAATCCTGAATTTTCTAATTTTTGCAAAATCGAAGGCATTTCTTGGGCCGATATCAGCTAGAGTCGCACTCCGGTTCCTTGCAGCACGCCGTGTTCCATCGCGTAGCGCGTCAGCCCTGCGGTGGAAGAGATGCCAAGCTTGCGCTTGATATTCTTGCGGTGGGTTTCGACGGTGCGCACAGAGATATCCAAGGTTTGCGCGACCTCTTTGTTGGATTTCCCCTGTGCCAGTTGCAGCAGGATCGTCTGTTCGCGTTCGGTCAGGGATTCACGCGCGGCGTCCTTGGGTTCAAGCGAGCCTTGCGCGCCGGTGCATAGATACCGTTCGCCGCGCATCACCGTATCGATCGCCAGCTTGATCTCGTCCGTCGGCACATCCTTGAGGATATACCCCATGGCGCCGTGGCTCAGCGCCGAAGAGATATATTCGGGGTTATCATGCATCGACAGGATCACGATGCGGGTGTCGGGCTGGCGTTCCAGCAAGATCTCGGTCGCGGACAGCCCGCCGATCTCTGGCATGTTGAGGTCCATGAGGATCACATCGGGGTCCAGTTCCACGACGCTCTCGATCGCGGCGCGGCCATTGGGCAGACAGCCGACCACATTGATATCGTCATAGCTTTCAAGAATGGACTGGATGCCTTCGGCGACCATCGGGTGATCGTCCACGATCATCACTTTGATCAACTCGGGCGGCTGGGTGTCTGAAAGGGTCATGGGGCAGCTTTCGGGAAGGGGCATATCAGGGCTTAGGGCAGGGCGGTTGGCGGCGGGCGCAGCATATGGGTAAGCGGGACGGTGGCGGTAATCTCGGTGCCGCCTTGGGCAGAGCTTTGCATGGTCAGCGTACCGTCTAGCTGTTCTATCCTCTCTTGCATATTGCGCAGGCCCAACCCTCCGGCGGTGGAGCGTGTCTTGGCCAGCCCCAGCCCGTTGTCAGAGATCGACAGCGTCGCGCCCTGTCGGTGACCGCGCAGATCGACGATAACTTCGGTGGCGCGTGCGTGGCGTTCGATATTGGTCAGCGCCTCTTGCGCGATCCGGTAGAGCGCGATCTTGGCCTCGTCGTCCAGGCGGTTGCGGAATACCACGGTATCGAAGCGGCATTGAATACCGGTGCGTAGGGCGAATTGTTCGACCAGCGTTTTCAGCGCGGGACCAAGGCCGAGATCATCCAGAATACTGGGGCGCAGGTCGCGGCTGATGCGGCGCACTTCGGCGATGGACTGTGCAAGGCTGTCGATCCCCTTTGCCAAAGGCTCTGCCGCGCGGGCGTCGCCCCTTTCCAGCCGGCGTCGCGCGTTGTCGAGCGCATAGCGCACCCCCACCAGGATCTGGCTGATACCATCATGCAGTTCGCGCGCCACGCGGCCGCGCTCTTCCTCTTGGGCGTCAAATACCCGCTGCGTCAGCTTTTTGAGCTTTGCATCCGCAAGCCGCCGTTCACGCAGGTTGACCAGCATGCCCGTGCCAAACACCAGCAGCAGAGCGGTCACCGTAATAACGCCGATATAGAAGAACGTGCGCTGCACCCGCGCCTGCACATCGGATCGCGCCGCGGCCCCGCTGGCAAGCACGTCGTCGATGAACACACCCGTCCCCACGGCCCACTGCCAACTGGGGAAAGAGGTGACATAGGTAATCATCTGCGCATCCTCTCCGGTAGAGGGTTTGGGCCACATATAGGTGTGATACCCGCCGCCACTGCGTGCGATGCGGATCAGCTCGTCCACCACGGGCGTGCCGTTGCTATCCGTCTCGCCAGCAAAGTTGCGGTTGATCCGGTCGGTCTGGCGCGGGCTGACAAGGGCGGTGCCGTCGTAGTCATAGACAAAGAACTGACCTTCCTCGCCGTAGATCATCGCCGCGAGGATCTGCGCCACCTGCGATTTCGCCGCCCCGTCATCAGGAGAGGCGGACCCGTAAACAAAGTAGAACCCGTTGCGCGCCTGTGTCACATAATTGCGCAGCTCTACCTTCTTGGCGTCCAGCAACTGCTGTTCGAGCGTTGAAATCTCGCGGTCGGCCACCGCGCGCGCCTGCAGTGCCACGACAAAGGCAATCGCCGTCACCGCCAGCACAAGCGGCACAGAGGCGATGAGCGTCAGCTTTTGGGCGTAGGTGGGGGCGATGAGGAAAGACGGGCGGCGCATGCAGCGCTGATACTGGGAAATCCACGCGAATCAAAGTGCTAGATGCAGTCACAATTCACCCGCTATACGCGTGTATGCACAACATATGGCAGGTGCGGCGGGACATTTGCCGCATATTTGGGCGGTAAATATATGTGCTCTACGTAGTAGTTGGTATTTTCAACGTCCCGCTTTTGCGTAGAGTAAATGACACTTGAAATGACCCGCGCGCATAAAATGAAGCGCGGGCACCCTCATATAACTCGGGAGGAGTATCCAATATGGACCGTCGTTCATTTCTGAAGACATCCGCGCTTGGCGGGTCTGCCGCCGCTGCATCGACACTGGCCGCACCGCTTTACGCCCAAGGCAAACGCACGCTGACAATGGTCACCGCATGGCCCCGTGGCTTTGCCGTGCTTGATGACGCCGCGACCTACCTCAACAACATGGTTAACGAGATGTCTGACGGCACGTTGACCATCGAAAAGAAAGCCCCGGGCGAACTCGTCGGCGCGTTCGAGGTCTTTGACGCTGTTTCCTCCGGTCAGGCGGATATGTATCACGCGGCTGACTACTACTTCATCGGCCAGCACCCCGGTCTGGCGTATTTCACCGCCGTGCCATTCGGTGCCACAGCACAAGAGCTGACCAACTGGTATCTGCACGGTGGCGGCCATGACCTGCACAATCAGATCGGTGAAATCTTCAACATGAAGATGTTCCTCGCCGGTAACTCCGGTTCGCAGTCCGGTGGCTGGTTCCGCAAGGAAATCAACTCTGCCGCGGACTTCAACGGCCTGAAATTCCGTATGCCCGGTCTGGGTGGCAAGGTGCTGGGTAAACTGGGCGCGTCTGTTCAGAACATCCCCGGTGGCGAACTGTATCAGGCGCTGTCCTCCGGCGCGCTTGACGGGCTCGAGTGGGTTGGCCCCTTCGCGGATGAGCGCGCGGGCTTCCAGGAAGTCGCCAAGATCTACTATACCGCTGGTTTCCACGAGCCAGGGTCGGGCCTGACTGCATCGGTCAACCTCGACGTGTTCAACGACCTGACACCGGCGCAGCAGAAGATCATCGAATATGCATCGATGGCGACCACGCACACCGGTCTGGCCGAAACACTGGCCAACAACGGTGCCGCCTTGGCGCGTCTGCAGCAGCAGGGCGTGAAAACCATGCAGTTCCCCGATGATGTCTGGGATGCATTCGGTGCGGCCTCCAAAGAGGTTATGGACGAGAACATGGACGACTCCCTGTTCGCCGACATCCGCAACAGCTTTGAATCCTCGCTGTCCGCATCGGCTGAATGGCTGTCCAAATCCGACGCCTACTATGTCGAACAGCGCCAGCGCGTTCTGGGCAAAATGTAAGCCATCCCCACGGGATGACAGGGGGGCTGCCTTTGGGCGGCCCCACACGCGACTTTGCGATCCGGAACACGGGCGCGCAAAGCGAGGATAATTTTCGCACCAAGCCCACACTGAAACCGGGCGGGCGAAGGGGGGATATCAATGGCAGAAGATGCAGTATGCGCTGGATTTTTCCGCGCGGCGGAAGGGGCCAAGATCAGCTGCTTGGATCAGTTCCAAGAAGGCAACCTGATCAGCTTCATTCTGGGCAACCTACTTGAAGCGTTCTACAATTTCTTTGCAGCGGTGCTGAACCCGTCCATGTGGCTGGACTGGTCCAACAGCGAAGCCTTGATGCGGTTCATCTATTACGGTGCCTCGGTAGAGCTGTTCTTTGTCTTGCTCGTCGGACTGCTAATTGTCACGGCTGTCGGCATCTGGAAACGCAGCTTTATGTGGGCCTGTGTGCGCGGGCTTGAAGGCTTCGCCAATGTCACCGGGCGTTTCTTTGCTTGGGCCGGGCTTTTGATGGTGCTGCAACAGATCATCATCGTCTTCATGCAACGTATTTTCACCCGGCCTGATATCTCTATCGGCTTTGGTATTCCGCTGCAATTCGACATCAGCTGGTTTGCGGAAGAGTTGAAGCTTTTCAACGCGTTGGTCGTCTGTCTTTGTGTGTCCTACACCTTTGTACAAGGCGGGCACGTGCGCGTTGACCTTTTCTATGCCGGCGCAAAATTCCGCACCAAGCGCGTGATCGACATGTTCGGCGCGCTGTTCTTCATGATCCCCTTTGCGATTGTCACATGGCTTTATGGCTGGTTCTTCCTGTGGCGCCATCTGGTGACACCGAACCCATCGGCCTCTGACCGGTTGGAGCTGCTGCTGCGCAAGGCGCGCTTGCTCAAGTGGAACGTGGAAACCATCGGCTTTTCGCCCAACGGGTTCAACGGCTACTTCTTGTTCAAGATCCTGCTGTGCGCCTTCTGCGCAATGGTGATCTTGCAAGCAATATCAGTGTTTTATCGCGCTTTGTTGGAGTTCCGTGAAGGGCCTGAAAGCGAAGATAAATATCTCGACCGCGATACGTTGGGCGAGGGCGAAGAAGCCTATGAGGGCACACATTAATTCAAGGGGCGTCCCATGCTATTTGGTCTCGACGGGGTCGAAATTGGCCTGATCATTGTTTTTGCCTGCCTCTTTGGCGGCATCCTGTCCGGTTTCCCGGTGGCCTTTGCCATCGGCGGTGCTGGCATCATCTCTTTCGGTATCATCGCCGCACTCGATAGTGCGGGTCTGATGGTGCATCAGGCGATTGACCAATCGTCGCAAGCCTATCGCGATCTGGTGAACTCGGGCGTTCCCAATGACGCGGTATCGAAATTCCGCTATCCGGAGTTGCCGCTGATCGGTGAATCGGTCTTCCCCCAAGGCTGGGAAGTCGCGCTGGACCGGAACGTCAGCTTTATCGTGAACCGTATGAACGAACGCGTTCTGGCGGGGCAGTCGATCGAGACCTTGCTGGCGGTTCTGATGTTCGTTCTGATGGGCATCACGCTTGAACGATCGAAGATCGCGAACGACCTGTTGACCACGATGGCGCGCGTCTTTGGCCCGCTGCCCGGTGGTTTGGCGGTGTCGATTGTGGTTGTGGGCGCGTTTCTTGCGGCGTCCACCGGGATCGTGGGCGCGACGGTTGTCACCATGGGGCTGCTGGCGCTGCCGACCATGTTGCGCAACAACTATTCGCCTGAAATCGCGACAGGTGTCATCGCAGCCTCCGGTACTTTGGGCCAGATCATTCCGCCGTCCATCGTTATCGTTCTTCTGGGCACTTTGGCTGGCGATCTATACTCCGCCGCCCAGGAAGCGCGTGCCACGGCTGTAGGCTGTACCGATGCGCTGACCTACCTTGGCCAGCCTGCGGTTGTTTCTGTGGGGACGCTGTTTCAGGCCGCGCTGCTGCCGGGGATCATGCTGGCGCTGCTTTATGCGCTTTACGCCTTTGTCTATGCGCTGCTGAACCCTGAAAAGGCTCCCGCCGTGCCGATGGGGGCAACCAACGCCGAACCCATCACGCGGGGCGAAGGCTTTACCTGGTTCCTTGGCATGCCAGCCCTGCTGATCGTGGGCACGATTGTTCTGGGCAACCTTGGCATCGTGGGCAGCCAGTCGACTGTTGTGTCCAGCTTTAGCGACATCGGGCAGGGAGCGAGCTTGCGCACCAACGTAGGCGAGGCCTGTCAGGCCGCGATGATCGAACTGCACGGGCAAAGCGCATGGGATCAAGCGGTGACCGAGCAAGCCGCGATCGAGGCGGCGGGCGGTCAACAGGCCAGCGAAAAGCTGACCGAAGAAGCGCTGGCCGCCAAGCAGGCTGAAAAGATCGCCAATGCCGCCCCGATCGGGACCGGTGTTGCGATCATCCTGATCCTGATGGCACTGGTCATGACGACCGCGCGCGGTGTCGCCCCATCGGCGGACAAACGGCCGCTGATCATCGGTGGCATCGGTCTGGTGTTGACACTGCTGGTCGATATCCTGCTGGTCGGTCCGGCCACGTCCTCGGGCACGATGGTGCTGCTGATGGCGCTGCCTTTCGTGGCTGTCATGTATGGCGTGGTCTATGCGCTGAAGCTTTGCGCCGGTAACGAGCTGATCCGCGTGGTCTTCCCGCCGCTGGTCCTGATCGTTGCGGTACTGGGGTCAATCCTTGGCGGGATCACCAACCCGACGCCCGCTGCGGCCTTGGGGGCAGGTGGCGCGATCATGCTGGCCGCCTATCGCAAGCTCAAGGATATGGACCGGTCGCCCAAGGTGATCCTCTGGTCAACCCTGGCCATCCTGATCGCGATCCTTGTCGGCGTGAACTTTGACCTGCGCATCAACCAAGAGGGCGTGAGCGTCGAAAGCTGGTTTGCCTTCTTCGTCGCCTATGGCGCGTATCTATACGCGGTGTTCGGTTTGCTGTTCTCGTGCTGGATCCTCTATACTTCGGGCGTGCTGAGCCCCGTGGTCCGCGAGACGGCCAAGGTGACCTCGATGGTGTTTACCATCCTGATCGGGTCGCAGTTGCTGAACCTTGTGGTGATCTCCTTTGGTGGCGAACACTACATCCAGCAGTGGCTGAAAAGCTTCGACAACGAGCTGACGGTCTTCCTGATCGTGATGCTGGTGCTCTTTGTGCTGGGCTTCGTGCTCGACTTTCTCGAGATCATCTACATCGTGATCCCGATCGTCGGGCCGGTGATCTACGGCGGCACCTTCGACCCGAAGTGGGTGACGATCATGATTGCGGTGAACCTGCAAACGTCGTTCCTGACACCGCCCTTCGGCTTCGCGCTCTTCTACCTGCGCGGCGTGGCCCCGGCGAGCGTCACCACCTCGCATATCTACCGCGGGATCATTCCTTTCGTCTTGATCCAGGTCGGAGCACTGGCGCTGTTGTGGATGTTCCCGGTCATCGTGACCATCGTGCCGGACCTGATCCCCAACTGATCGGGGGTCAGGCCTCCACAAAAACAAAAGGCACCCCCGCGGGGTGCCTTTTTCGTTTCAGCGGATGACAGCGGTTCAATACGCCGCAGCGCTACGGTTTACCCTTTGGTCGGGCTCAGATCGGGGAGGGCGATATTGGCCACCTGTTCGGCAATCGGGTCCGTGTTCAGCGGATGCTGTTCGGGTTCGAAATCATCGGGGTTGCGCATCTTCTGCCACGCGCCGCCCATATAGACCTCAAGCCCCGAGAACTTGGCCTTATAGCCCATCTTGGGGCTGCCGGGCACCCAATAGCCCAGATATACATAAGGCAGACCCGCCGCACGGGCGATTTCGATGTGGTCAAGGATGATGTAATTGCCCAACCCGTCACGGGGCCGGTCAGGGCTGTAGAACGAATAGACCATGCTCACCCCGTCATCGAGCACATCCGTCAGGCAGACGCCAATCAACTCGCGGGTTTGGGTATCGGTATATTCGATCACACGGCTGCGGATCGGGGTTTCCTCGATCATCGCGGCGAATTCGAAGACATCCATATCGGCCATGCCACCGTCTGCATGGCGGCTGTCAAGATAGGTGCGGAAGAGGTCATATTGCTCTTCCGTAGCCCAAGGCGACGTCGCCCGCCGCGTCAGTCCCGCGTTGCGCTTGATCGTGCGCTTCTGGCTTTTGCTGGGGGTAAAGTCGGCCACGTTGATGCGCGCCGACAGACAGGCCGCACAATCCGTGCAAGACGGGCGATACAGTACATTCTGCGACCGCCGGAAGCCTTGCCCCGACAAGCTGTTGTTCAGCTTGGTCGCGGAGTCGCCCTGCAGCGCGGTGAACAGTTTACGTTCCATCCGGCCGTCGAGATACGGGCAGGGCTGGGGCGCAGTCACATAGAACTGCGGAGCGATGGGAAGTGTATGGCGCATGAAAATCCGTTGTTGTTCGGAGGAAATTCTAACAACTGGTCCGAAGCGCGCCAAGCACAAGTTTGGGTCAGTTCACGCTTTCGACACGACGGTTCAGCGGGACTGTGCCGAGGATCACGTCGCTCAGGCTCTGATGGCGCGAGGTGGCGCAGATCAGAATGATCGAAATCACCTGCAAAGGCATCATGGCAACGCTGACCGTATAGCCCGAAGTATGCAAGAACGCAGAGGCCAGATCCAGCGGTTCATCGCGCGCCGTGCGCAATTCCATGCCGAACAGACGCATGCCCCAGGTGGCCGACCCGCTGGCAAGCGTCGCGACACGGTAGGTAAAGCCCACCATCAGCATCAGCAGCGGGAAAAAGAACAGGCCGGTGAAGGCGGTGAACGGCAGGATCAACACGCTGGCGATCAACACCAGCAGGGCGTCAACAACCCAAGCCATGAACCGCTTGGTCGGAATACCGCTATAGAATTCAGGCTGGTCGAATGGATCGGGGGTGGTGGGGGTCATCATGTCCTGTCCCTTGTGAATATCGGCCCCCCGCTAAGGCGGAGGGGGTGTTGATTGAACGCGCAGGCTTTAGGCCTTTTGCGCATCATCGTCGTTTTTGGAGCCTTCGGCCATGAACTGGTCGAACTCTGCCTTGTCCTTGGCTTCGCGCAGACGGCTCAGGAAGGCTTCAAAATTGGTTTGCTCTTCCTCCAGACGGGCCAGGGTGTCGGCCTTATAGGCATCAAAGGCGGCGTTTCCGGTTGAACGTCCGGTGATAGACCCACGGCGGGCGCGTTTGCTGCAAGACGAAGATTTAAACATGCGTTTGCTCCAGATCATATAGGCAAGAAGGGCAAGGCCAAGCGGCCAGAAAAGAATGAAACCGACAACCATGGCGGCGATCCAGGCACCTTTGCCCTTGTCGTCAAGAAAGTCCTCGGTACGGCCCAGCCAACTGCGTTGTGCGGTGTAGGTGGGTGCATAGGTCTGTGTCATCAAGTTCCCTTTCGGTCAGAGTGTGGTGGCCCTGAACGCTGCGGGCCGGTGCGGTGGCGGGCAATGTAAATGCCTTTCACATTACAATAGATCGGGGTGCGTCCTGTGGTTTGCAAGGGATAATGTAAATCTTTTTTACATTATTTGGATTTGCACGTGTTTGTTGGGGGTTAGCAGGTGCCACGGCGCCATTGACGACGGGCATAGAACCAGCGAATGCTTGGCGTATGAGAACACTTGCCAGTCAGATCACCCGCTGTCCCCGCATCTTTACGGCCGATCAGGCGCAGGATGCGCGCGCGCTCTTTCCCGATGCGCCGCCCGAAATTGCCGCGCTTGTGGCGGGGGCGGGATCGACGTCGCCCTATCTTCTGGGGTTGATGCAAAAGGAAACCGACTGGTGTCATGCGGCCTTCGATGATCCCGCAGGGGCGGTGCAGCAGGTGATCGACAGCGCGGGCGCAGTGCCCCCGGACCAGTTGTCCAGTCATCTACGGCAGGGCAAGCGGCGCGTGGCGCTGATGACGGGGCTGGCTGATCTGGCGGGGGCTTGGTCGCTGGAGGAGGTGACCGGCGCGCTGACCGATTTCGCCGACGCCGCCGCCCAAGCCGCGCTGACCGCAGGGCTGAAAGCGCAGATCAAACGCGGCAAGCTGCCCGGCATGACGGAAGAGGACGCCGACAGCGGCGCAGGCATGGTCGTGCTGGCCATGGGCAAGATGGGCGCGCGCGAGCTGAATTATTCGTCCGATATCGATCTGATCTGCCTGTTCGACGAAACACGCTTTGACGCCAGCGATTTTCACGATGCCCGCACCGCCTTTGTCCGCGCCACCCGCGCGATGAGCGGGACGCTCAATGATCTCACGGGCGAGGGCTATGTCTTTCGCACAGACCTGCGGCTACGGCCTGATTCCGGTGTGACGCCCGTGTGCATCGCGATGGAAGCGGCAGAACGGTATTACGAAAGTCTGGGCCGCACATGGGAACGCGCCGCCTATATCAAGGCACGCCCGGCAGCGGGCGATCTGGCGGCGGGTGATCAGTTCCTCTCGGTGCTGCGGCCCTTCGTCTGGCGCAAGCATCTGGATTTTGCCGCGATTCAGGACGCCCATGACATGCGCCTTGCGATCCGCGAGCACAAAGGGTTGGGGGGCAGTGTCTCGCTTTCGGGGCACAATATGAAGCTGGGGCGCGGCGGCATCCGCGAGATCGAATTTTTCACCCAGACCCGTCAGCTGATCGCCGGCGGGCGCGACGCAGATCTGCGCGTGCGCGGCACTTGCGAAGGCATGGCCGTGCTGGCGGAAAAGGAATGGATCCCCGCAGAAGTGGCCGAGACGCTGTGCGATCACTACCGCGCGCATCGCACCGTAGAACACCGCGTCCAGATGATCCGTGATGCCCAGACCCATACGTTGCCCCAAACGGAAGAGGGGTTCGACCGGCTGGCCGCGATGATGGATATGGATGTCCCCGCGCTGCGCAGTGACCTTGAACGGCGG
Organism: Sulfitobacter sp. SK025; assembly: GCF_003352105.1. Taxonomy (NCBI): domain Bacteria; kingdom Pseudomonadati; phylum Pseudomonadota; class Alphaproteobacteria; order Rhodobacterales; family Roseobacteraceae; genus Sulfitobacter; species Sulfitobacter sp. SK025. The sequence goes on from NZ_CP025808.1 coordinate 1,900,383, forward strand.
CTGGAAGAGGTTCACCAACTGACCGAAGGGTTCTTTGCGGGCTCGACCTCGCGCCCTGAAGCGGCCGCCGCGCCCGACGAACATGTCTTTGACGCCGCGATCGTGGACCGTTGGCTGAACTACCCCGCCTTGCGCAGCGCCCGGGGTGCGGAGCTTTTTGCAGAGCTGAAACCCGGATTGCTGGCGCGTCTCGCACGGGCCACCAAACCGGACGAGGCATTGCTGGCCTTTGACGGCTTTCTTGGCGGGCTGCCCGCAGGGGTGCAGTTATTCTCTTTGTTGAAGATCAACCCGCAACTCTCTGATTTGCTTGTCGATATCGTCAGCGCGTCGCCCGCGCTCGCTGCCTATCTGTCGCGCAATGCGCAGGTGTTCGACGCGGTGATAGGTGGGGATTTCTTCAGCGAATGGCCGGCAGAGGACGCTTTGGTCGACAGTCTGACAGAGGTGCTGGAGGCCGAAGAGGATTATGAGGCGCGGCTGGATACCTGTCGTCGATGGGCCAAGGAGTGGCATTTCCGGATCGGGGTGCATCACCTGCGCGGGCTGATTGATGCCGCGACGGTGGGCGCGCAATATGCCGATCTGGCGCGGGCGGTGTTGCGCGGGCTCTGGCCGGTGGTGATCGACGAATTTTCGCGCCGTCACGGGCCGCCGCCCGGGCGCGGTGCGGTGCTGGTCGGGATGGGGTCGCTTGGCGCGCGCCGCCTGACCGCTGCCTCTGATCTTGATATGATCGTGGTCTACGATTCCGCTGGCGTCGAAAGCTCTGACGGCAAGCGGCCGCTGGCCTCGCGGCTGTATTATGCGCGGCTGACGCAGGCGATGATCACCGCGATGACCGCGCCGATGGCCCAAGGCAAGCTGTACGAAGTGGACATGCGCTTGCGCCCATCGGGCACGCAGGGGCCGGTGGCGACGAGTTTAGCGAGTTTTGAAAGCTATCAGATGGGGCAGGCCTGGGTGTGGGAGCATCTGGCCCTGACCCGCGCCGATTGTGTGACCGGCCCCGATGAGTTGATGCAGGATGTTGCGCGCCTGTGCGACAAGGTGCTCGCCCGTTCACGCGACCGTGCCGATACCCTGCACGAGGTCGCGGCGATGCGCGCACGTCTGGCAACGGCCAAGGTGGCGGGCGGCATCTGGGATGCCAAGAACGGGCCGGGGCGCTTGCAGGATATCGAATTGCTGGCGCAGGCCGGGGCCTTGCTGGCGGGCACCACGGCGCGGGATATCGCCTCTGCGCTTGGGGATGCGGAGGCGCAGAGCGTCATTACCGCCGATCAGGCAGAGGTGCTGCGCCGCGTCTACCGCACCTGCTGGGCGCTGCAATCCGCGACGCGGCTGCTGTCATCCTCTGTCCTGCGCGAGGATTCTCTGGGGCAGGCGGGTTTGCGGTTTCTGTGCCGCTCCCTCGATGTGGACACGCCCGAAGAACTGCACGCGCATCTCGCGCAAAGCTACGATCAGGCCGCGACGATCATCGCCGATGCACTGGCCGCTTACGTAGATAAAGCGGACGGGGGCCAGGCATGAGCAAAGGGGACCCCAACGATCCCAAAGGGCTGATCTTTGAATCCTACCGCATAGAGGGGATCACCCAGGCGGAGTGTCGGTCAATCTTTCTGGATTGGGCGCTCAGCCTGCCAGCGGAAGCGGATACCAAAGCCGCCCTGCGCGCCTTGTTGGACAGCGTGGCAGCAGAGAAGCAAGACCATCCCATGACCGAAGTGATGCAAGAGGGGTTAATCGACATGGCCACGCCTCGGCGGCGCGGCGGCTGGCGCACCCGACCGCGCAGCTAGACAGGCCGACATTAAGGCGCAAACGTGCCGAAATACCCTAATGATGCCTTAGGTTTTGAACATTCTTGCCCCATTCCTGCCTTAATTGAGCAGCATTACCGTTACATGGCTGCACAATCCGTATCGTCAGCAGCTTTTGGAGGGGTAAATGAAACATCATAAACTGTTGATCGCTTTGGCCTGTGCCGCTGCCGTGTCCGGTTGTGCGCCGGCGGATATTGCCAGCCGGAATGCGATGTATGACACATCCTCGACCCGCATGTCCTTGCTGGACAATCTGAACGCCTACCAGCCCGATACGTTGCTGGACGCGGTGCATATCCAACACACCAACGTCTCTGTGCCCGATCACCTGCGGGTCGCACAAGCGCCAAGCCTGCTGCAATCGGCCGACATCGTCTGGCATGGCGAAGCAGACACGGACCGCCGCGATCAGGTGCGCGCGATCTTCGAGGCCGCGATCCGCCAGGGGGCGGTGACCGCCTATGGTCCCGTGCCCGCCGCGCTGGAGGTCGAGGTCTTGCGGTTCTACAACCCCGCCTCGGAAGCCCCGTCGGCAGAGTTTATCCTGACCGTCGTCGATGCGCGCAATGGCAACCCGTTGGCCGAACCCCGTCAGGTCGCGGTAGAGCTGAGCAGCTTTGCGCCCCCCGTCGCAGAGGCGCAGCCGGACAATGCGGTGATGATCCATGATCTGGCCCGTGCGATCGAACAGCAGCTCGCCACACCGGGCAGCTATAAACGCACGAAACTTGCCGCCTATTAAGGCAGCAATCGAACTCTGCGCTTCCCCAAACGCGCGGAACCGACTAATGGGGGCGGTATGACAACGCCCCTTTCCCCTCCCGCTTCGACCGACCCTTCCGATTTGCCTGTGGTGCGCCTGCTGCCCAAGGCGAATGCCCGCGCCATCCGGCACGGGTTTCCCTGGGTTTATGCCAATGAAATGGTCACCGACCGCCGCACCAAGGCGCTTGCGCCCGGCAGTCTCGCGCTGCTGGAAGACAGTGCCCGTCAGGTGATGGGGGTGGTCGCGGTGAACCCGGCCTCCAAGATCTTCTGCCGGATGCTGGACCAGAACGCGCAAGCCGTGGTGAACCAGAACTGGTTCGAGGCCCATATCAACCGCGCCGTGCAGCTGCGGGACCAGATGTATGACGCGCCCTATTACCGGTTGATCCACGCCGAAGCCGATGGGTTGCCCGGTGTGGTGATCGACCGCTTTGGCGATACGGCCGTCATTCAGGCCAACGCCGCATGGGCCGATGTGCATATCGATGCGCTGACAGCAGCGCTGGTGGAACAAACCGGCGTGCGCCACGTCCTCAAGAACGCGTCGGGCCGGACCCGCAGCCTTGAAGGGCTGGACGACGTAAGCGGTGTGCTGCATGGCGAGGCACCAAGCGCGCCTGTGCAAGTGCCGATGAATGGTGCTATCTATATGGCTGACCTCACCGGCGGCCAGAAAACCGGCCTGTTCTACGACCAACGCCCCAACCATGCCTTCGCGGCGAACCTGTCCAAAGGCAAACGCGTGCTGGATGTCTTTGCCCATGTTGGCGGATTCTCTCTCGCCGCGCTGGCAAATGGCGCGTCCTCTGCGGTTGCTGTAGATGGATCGGCACCCGCGCTTGAGCTGGCCCAGCAGGGCGCGGAGGCTATGGGCGTTTCGGACCGTTTTGCCACGCGCCAAGGCGACGCCTTCGACATCCTGACAGCCCTGCGGGCCGAGGGCGAAGAGTTCGACGTGGTGATCTGCGATCCGCCCGCCTTTGCCCCCGGCAAACCCGCGCTTGAAGCCGGACTGCGCGCCTATGAACGTGTGGCGCGTCTGGCGGCGCAACTGGTGGCCGAAAACGGCGTGCTGGGTCTGTGTTCCTGTTCCCATGCGGCGGATCTGACGCAGTTCCGCACCGCATCCGTGCGCGGTATCGGTCGTGCGGGGCGGCGCGCAGCGCTGCTGCATACCGGTTTCGCCGGACCTGACCACCCGCAGCTGCCGCAACTGGCCGAGACGGGATACCTCAAGTCGTTGTTCTTCCGCCTGTAATGGCGCTGCGCATCCTGATCGACGCCTGCGTGCTCTATCCCACCGTCATGCGCGAGATGGTGATGGGCGCGGCGCGGGCGGGGGTGTTTGAGCCGCTGTGGTCCGCGCGCCTGTTGGAAGAATGGGCGCGCGCCGCGATCAAGCTTGGCCCCGAGGGCGAGGCACAGGCCCGCGCAGAGATCGCGTTGCTGCGCGCCGCCTGGCCCAAGGCGGAAGTGCCCCCGAGCCCCGGTGTGGCGGCACGGCTGTACCTGCCGGATGAAAACGACGTGCACGTTCTGGCCGCCGCGATCACTGGCCATGCCGATATTATCATGACGCTGAATGCCAAGGATTTCCCCCGTGGCACCTTGGCTGAAGAGGGGTTGGCGCGGGTCGATCCCGACAGCTATCTGCACGGCGTCTGGCTGGCGCAGCCGCAGGTCATGGAAGCGGTCGCCGCACATATTCTGGAAGAGGCACGCCGCCTGTCAGGCCATCCGTGGGAGATGCGACCGTTGCTCAAGAAAGCACGGCTGCCGCGGCTGGCAAAGGCGCTTGGCTAACGGTCCCAGGCGGTTTGCAGCGCAGTAAGCGCGCCGATCCTGTCTGCGGTCTTCGGGTGGCTCAGCAGCCAGGCGGGGGCGGTGCCATGGTTGCTTTGGGTCAGCGCCTCCAGCTTCTCGAACAAGGAAATCTGTGGCGCGATGCCGATACCCGCTTTGGTCAGCAGGGCGGCGGCATATGCGTCCGCCTCGTATTCATCGCTGCGCGACAGGCGTGCGGCCAGTAGCGTCGCCAGCATATTGGCGATCCAGATGCCAACACCGGGGAGGATACGCCCCAAGATCATCCCAAGCGCCGCGCGCATGGCGTTCTGGCCGGAAAAATCGATCATCCGTCGCCGTGAATGCCCCAAGGCCACATGGCCGAGCTCATGTGCAATCACGCTCGCGAGCTCCTCGGCGGTGACGGCACCTGATTTGAATTTCTCGTAAAAACCACGGGTAATGAAGATACGCCCATCGGGGGCGGCAAGACCATTGACGGGGGCGACTTCGTAGATATGGACTTTGATCCGCGGCAGATCGAGGGCGCTGGCCAGTTTCGATGTCATCTCGCGCAGGGCAGGGTCGAGCAGTTCTGTCGATTTCTCGTCCAGCTCCTTCGCGGTGCGCCAAGCGGAAAAGCGATACATGGCAAGCCCGTAGAGCACGGCGAGAAGTATGGGGAGGATGCGGATCATGCACCCAATATGGACGCAGGTACGCGGGGTGCAAGTGTGGAATGAGTATTTGGGAAAAGGGTGAAGGGGTCGTGGTAGGGGCCGCGAGCGGGCGCGGCCCCTAGGGTAGGGTCATGACAGTTTTGCGTCCATCGTGATTTCGGCGGTCATCAGTTTGGAGATGGGGCAATTCTCCTTGGCGGTTTTAGTCGCCTCTTCGAACTGCTCTTGTGTGGCGTTGGGGATGACACATTCCACATCAAGGTGAATCTTCGGCACATGGAAGCCGCCGTCTTTTTGTTCAAGAAAGACCGTGGCCTTGGTTTCGATGCTATCGGCGACCAGATCGTAGTCTTCAAGGATCATTGACAGCGCCATGGAGAAACAGGACGCATGGGCCGCGCCGATCAGCTCTTCGGGGTTGGTACCGTCTTTGCCTTCGAAACGGGTGTTAAATCCGTAGGGCTGGTCGCTGATCACGCCGGTCTGGGTGGAGACATGGCCTTTGCCTTCTTTGAGGTTGCCTGTCCATTTGGCGGAGCCTGATTTCTTGATCATGGGAATTCCTTTCACCATTTGGGTCCATGGTGAAAACGCGGGGGCGCGGTGGAATGTTCCGATCTGTGGTGGGGTGGCGGCTGATTACCGGGTCAGCGTCTTCATCCCGCGGCTCAGCCCTTCGAGGGTCATGGGCACCATTGCCTCTGCGCCAAAGATTTCCTGCACCATTTTGATGGATTGGGTGTAGGGCCAGTATTTCTCGGGGATCGGGTTGATCCAGAGGTTGCTGTTCCATTGTTCGCGCGCCCGAGAGAGCCAGACCGATCCGGCCTCGGCGTTCCAGTGTTCATTGGCGCCACCGGGGTAGGCGATTTCGTAAGGGGACATGGACGCGTCGCCCACGAAAATGCATTTGTAATCCGGCCCGTAGGTGCGCAGCACTTCCATCGTGTCCAGCTGTTCCGTCCAGCGGCGACGATTGTCGCGCCAGACGCCTTCATACAGGCAGTTGTGGAAGTAGAAGTGTTCGAGGTGTTTGAATTCCGACTTGGCAGCGCTGAACAGTTCTTCGACGGTTTTGATATGCGGGTCCATCGAACCACCCACATCCAGGAACAGCAGCACTTTGACCGCGTTACGCCGCTCGGGTCGGGTTTTGACATCGAGGTAGCCATGTTCCGCGGTCGCACGGATGGTGCCGCCCAGATCAAGTTCGTCATTCGCGCCGTCACGGGCCCACCGGCGCAGACGTTTCAGCGCGACCTTGATGTTGCGGGTGCCCAGTTCGACCGTGTCGTCGAGGTTCTTGAACTCGCGTTTGTCCCAGACCTTGACCGCGCGCTGGTGGCGCGATTCATTCTGGCCGATGCGCACGCCTTCGGGGTTGTAGCCATAGGCCCCGAAGGGCGAGGTGCCTGCGGTGCCGACCCATTTATTGCCCCCCTGATGGCGACCTTTCTGTTCCTCGAGCCGTTTGCGCAGCGTCTCCATCAGCTTGTCAAAACCGCCTGCGGCTTCGATCTCGGCCTTTTCCTCGGGGGTGAGGTGCTTTTCGGCCATTTTTTCCAGCCACTCGTGCGGGATGTCCACGGCCTCCATCACATCGTCGAGGCTGATGTTTTCAAGGCCCGAGAAGGCGGCCGCAAAGGCGCGGTCGAATTTGTCGATGTTGCGTTCGTCTTTGACCATGCTGGTGCGCGCGAGATAGTAGAAGGCATCGACATCATAGGTCGCGAGCCCGGCTGCCATCCCGTCGAGAAAGGCGAGAAACTCGCGCATGGACACCGGCACCTTGTGTTGGCGCAGTTGGTCAAAGAACGGCAGAAACATGAATTACGCTCCGGTTAGGACTCGGTCCAGAACGACTGTAAGGATCATGCCGACGATGATAAAGGCCATCGCAAACCCGGCCGCGTATTGTGCGATATCCTTGCGGTTGCCGTTGCGTTTACGGGCGGTCAGCCCCCCGATAACAGCGCCGATCACGGCGAGAAGTATGACGATCATTTTAACCCGTTTCGCTAGTTATTTGAGCGGGTTAAGCGACGCGATCTCGCGCATTTTGGCCCGCACAGCCCAGTCAGAGCCAAATCCGTACCGTGCCCAGCCCAAACTGTCCAGCCTGACCGCCTGTGCCTCGGCCGCGCGGTTCTCAAGCTCGAGCGCTTCGGCGCGCAGCAACAGCAGGGTGCTGAGCAGGGCGGCGTTCTCGCGGCGGCGTGCGGTGTCGATATGCGGCGCGATCAGACGTAGCGCTTCGGCACCCTGACCCTTTGAGACCGAATAGGCCCCCAGTTGCGTCGCCACATAGGCGCGGTGCAGATCGGTGCCGGGGGTGCGGGCGTAGAAGAGGTCGGACATCTTGTATTGTTCATGCGCGGCTTCGGCATCACCTGATTGCAACGCGCGCCCCATGGCGTAATGGGCAAACGCGCGGCGGTGATCCTGCCAGCCCAGGCTTTGTGCGATCTTGATAGCGCTATAGGCCGCGTCCTGGCGTTGTCCGCTGGAGCGTCCGGGCCCGAGCGCGCCCTGAACGGCGGCATTCCAGGCGCGGGGGGTGCGGGTCAGAAAGCGTGCTTTGGTCGATGTGCCGCCCGGATTGATCCGTGCCAGAATACCCGGCAGGGCGTTTGCCACCTGGCCCCGTGTCATGCCCGACCGCAGCGCCGGATCGTAGTAGGCGCGCAGGATCATCATATCAAATCCGGTTAGTACCGTATGCACGTTGTCGTCGTTAAAGACAGAATCCGGCAGGCGATACAGATCGTTGAGAGGGCCAAGCGCTTGGGCCAGTTCTTCGTGCAAACAATCGCGGACCTCTTGCGGGCTGGCGTCATTCGGGATGAAGATCGACACGCGGCTGCGGGTTTTCAGCAAGGACCAGTTGGTCTGCGCGGTGCGGCGGACTTTCTTGTATTCATCAAGGCTGCTGACATTCGGGGCCACAAAACATGCGGCCTGGGGCAGCACCTTGCTGATGGTGCGACGGCTGACAGCTTCGACGGTGATATTGGCATTCGGACCGCTGGTGGGGCTGATGTCGATCCGGGCCTCTTGCCGCAAGCGATTGAGCAGCGCGGTCAGATCGGGACCAAGGGTCGGAGGCGGTGCACCGATGACGCGCACGGTGACCGGACCTTCGAAACGGGTGAAAACAGGGAGCTCCTTGCCGCTTTCCATGCGGAACGACAGTTCGATAAAATCGAGGCTGAGGTCGTTGTTGGATCGTGGTGCCGGCAGCGATTGATGCACAGTGAACCGTTTCATCGCGGGCAAAGAAGAGGTTGAGGCGGGTTCCATCGCGGCGCGGGTCACCACACCGGGATGCGAGGCCGGAACGCAGGCGCTGATCGCCAGCATCAAGGGCAGCAAAAGGTATTTCTTCATGGATGCGACCCCGTTGTGGCAGGTGCAGGGACCGCAAGGACAACTTTAACAGTCTCCAACACGCGGCGCACGAACGGTGCAAAAATCATATCCATCATCTACCTGACTGCCCTTTTGAGCTGATTACAGGTGTTTTTCGCCCGCCATCCAGACCATTCTAGGGAGCAACCATGTCAAAACAGAGAAAAATGTTAACAAATAAGGCAGGCTTATGACCATCGTTGCTTAGACGTCACAAATAGGACGGGCGCGTTTGCTGCCGTGAAATAGCGCGCGGGCGGTTGGATATTCCCTTTATGCGGGATCAGGGCGCGGCGCACCGCGCCCCTTTGGGGTCACTTTTGCGCGCGTGCCATGAAGGCAAGCCGTTCGAACAGATGCACGTCCTGTTCGTTTTTCAGCAGCGCACCGTGCAACTTTGGCAGGGCGGACTTGCCGTCTTTTTTCAGATCGGCGGCATCCATATCTTCGGCCAGCAACAGCTTGAGCCAATCCAGCACTTCCGACGTGGATGGTTTTTTCTTCAGCCCTTGCTGTTCGCGGATTTCGTAGAATTGGGTCAGCGCCGTGGTCAACAGGGTTTCCTTGATGCCGGGGTGGTGGACCTCGACGATCTTGCGCAGCGTGTCCATCTCGGGGAACTGGATGTAATGGAAGAAGCAGCGGCGTAAAAAGGCGTCGGGCAGCTCTTTTTCATTGTTCGAGGTGATGATGACGATGGGACGGTTTTCGGCTTTGATCGTCTCGCCTGTCTCGTAGACGAAGAACTCCATCTTATCGAGCTCTTGCAAAAGGTCGTTGGGAAATTCGATGTCGGCCTTGTCGATCTCGTCGATCAGCAACACGGTTTTGCCTTCGGCCTCAAATGCCTGCCACAGTTTGCCCTTGCGGATGTAGTTTTTCACATCATGCACACGCTCTTCGCCAAGCTGGCTGTCGCGCAGGCGGCTGACGGCGTCATATTCGTACAGACCCTGTTGCGCACGGGTGGTCGATTTGATGTTCCATTCGATCATGGGCAGGCCAAGGGCGGCTGACACTTGTCGGGCAAGTTCCGTTTTACCTGTGCCGGGCTCACCTTTTACAAGCAGAGGTCGTTCCAGCGTTACAGCCGCATTCACCGCAATCGTGAGGTCATCTGTGGCGACGTAATCTTGAGTACCTTGGAATTTCATCTTGTTTTCAACCTTCTTCAACGCGCTATTCTTGGTCCTTAAACCAACAAACATAAGCATTGTGTAGTGACAATCCGCTAACGCTGCGTTAGATGCACGCCACGGGAGTGATGTCGGGAGACGCGCCTTCATGACAGGATTTAAGACCGCGATGGGGAATGATATGAAGCAGGAAGTTTTTTTGGCGGATGGTTATACACCTGCCGAAGACGAGCCGTTCATGAATGATCGGCAAGTCGAATACTTCAGACGCAAACTACTGAACTGGAAAGCCGAGCTGCTGGCGGGAAGCCGGGACACGATCGAGGGCTTGCAAGACGGGACACGCAACATCCCCGATGTGAACGATCGCGCCTCCGAGGAAACGGACCGCGCGCTGGAACTGCGCACACGGGACCGCGCCCGCAAATTGGTCAGCAAGATCGACGGGGCGCTGCGCCGCATCGATGAGGGTGAATTCGGCTACTGCTCTGTCACCGGAGAGCCGATTTCGCTGAAGCGTCTGGATGCGCGTCCAATCGCCACGATGAGCCTTGAGGCGCAAGAGCGTCACGAGCGCCGCGAGAAAGTCCACCGCGACGATTGATCGTCCGGTAACGGGCCGCAAATGACGGCATTTGCGCGAGAATGATAATGAAAGCGCCGCGGTGAGAGCCCGGCGCTTTTGTGTATGAAGCTGGCAAGACAGGCTAAAGCGAAATGGGCATCAGCAACGCAATCGTTATTGGTGGGGGTATCGGCGGCCTGGCCGCCGCAGCGGCTTTATCGCGCCGCGGCATGGCTGTCACGCTGCTGGAGCAGGCTCCGGCGATCACCGAGGTCGGTGCCGGCCTCCAGATCAGCCCCAACGGTATCGCGGTGTTGCGTGCGATGGGGCTCGACGCCAAGCTGACCGAACGCGCGGCGGTGCGCGGGCAGGCGGTGGTCTTGCAGGATTACAAGGCCGGCGCGCGTGTGGCGCGGTTGGACCTGATGCGCGGGCAGGGCGCATATCCCTATATGTTCGTGCATCGCGCCGATCTGGTGGACATCCTGCTGGGCGCGGCCAAACGGGGCAATGTGACGGTAGAACTCGGGGCCGAGGTGGCAGAGGTGACCCCCGGAGCCACACCGCAACTGCGCCTGACCGATGGGTCGCGCCGACGGGCAGAGCTGATCGTTGATGCCTGCGGGATCCACAGCCGGGCGCGTGCGGTGTTGAATGGCGCGGATCAGGCAAAGTTCACCGGTCAGGTCGCGTGGCGCGCGGTTGTGCGCAATGATTTCAACCACCCAGCCGAGGCCCATGTTACCATGGGGCCGGGCCGGCATCTGGTCAGCTACCCTTTGCGCGGCGGGCGGCTGGTCAATCTGGTCGCGGTGGAAGAGCGTGACAGTTGGGCCGCCGAAGGCTGGAACCATGCGGACGATCCGGCAAACCTGCGAAAGGCTTTTGCGGGTTTTGGCGGGCGGGCTGCCGCGATGATCAATGCGGTTGAGGTCTGCACGCTTTGGGGGCTCCACCTGCATCCGGTTGCGCAGACGTGGCATCAGGGCGGGGTTGCTTTGCTGGGGGATGCCGCGCATCCGACGCTGCCGTTCCTAGCGCAGGGCGCCAATATGGCGCTTGAAGATGCATGGGTGCTGGCCGACAGCGTGCTGAACCACCCCGCAGAACAAGCGCTCGCCCGCTATCAAAGCCTGCGCCAAGCCCGTGTTACCCGTGTCGTCAAAGCGGCGGCAGGCAATGCCGCGCGCTATCACTTGCGCCCCGGGCCTTTGCGGTCGGCCGCGCATCTGGGGCTGAAACTGGGCAGCACCCTTGCACCCTGGGCGATGGTCGGCGCGTTCAACTGGCTGTACCACCATGATGTGACCGCGCCGAAATAGGCTCCCGTCGCCGTTACTTGGCCCGTTGCAACATGCCGAACAGATCCCGCGGATCTTCGGGGTCGGCCAGAAGGTCAAGCGGGTCGAACAGATCGGTCGCCTTGATCTGGTCGCGCACATAGCGCAGCGCCGAGAAATCCTCGATCGCGAAGCCGACGCTGTCGAACAGGGTGATCTGCTTGTCATCGGTGCGCCCCTGCGCCTGACCGGTCAGCACCTGCCAGATTTCGGTCACAGGGTGATCCGGTTCAAGCTGCTGTATCTCTCCCTCGATCCGGGTCTGTTCGGGGTATTCCACAAAAATCCCCGCGCGGTGCAGGATCGCGGGGGCAAGCTCGGTCTTGCCCGGACAGTCGCCGCCGATGGCGTTGATGTGGATGCCGCTGCCGACCATATTATCTGTCAGGATGGTGGCATATTGCTTGTCCGCCGTGCATGTGGTGACGATCTGCGCGCCCAGCATCGCTTCTTCCGCGGTGTCGCAGGGCACGACCTTGATGCCCAGACCTTGCAGGTTGGCGGCGCATTTGGCGGTGGCGTCTTTGTCGATATCATACAGCCGCACCTCGTCGATGCCGACAATGGCCTTCATGGCGAGGGTCTGGAATTCGGACTGCGCCCCGTTGCCGATCATCGCCATGACATGCGCGCCCTTGGGGGCCAGCAACCGCGCCACCACGGCAGAGGTCGCCGCCGTGCGCAGCGCCGTCAGCATCGTCATCTCGGACAGCAACACCGGATAACCGTTGGCCACATTCGCCAGCAAGCCAAAGGCGGTCACGGTCTGCAAACCGTCTGCGGTGTTCGAGGGGTGGCCGTTCACATATTTGAACCCGTAGACCTCGCCGTCCGAGGTCGGCATCAGCTCGATCACGCCCTGTTCCGAATGGCTGGCCACACGCGGGGTCTTGTCAAACAGCTCCCACCGTTTGAAATCCGCCTCGATATACTCCCCAAGTCCGATCAGCATGGGTTCAATCCCGATGTGGTGGATAAGCTTCATCATATTGTCGACGGAAACGAAGGGCACCAGCGCCTTGTCAGAGGGGGTCAGATTGGTCATGGTCGTGGTCCTTTACTCAAATCAATAGGCGCGGGTGGGGCGGTCGAATACGCGGCGGCCAAAGGCAGAGGCGGCTAGATCGACCATCAGCTGCGCGGTGCGGCCCCGTTCATCCAGGAAGGGGTTCAGCTCTACCAGATCAAGCGAGGTCATCAGCCCGCTGTCATGCAGCATTTCCATCACCAGATGGCCTTCGCGCACGGTTGCACCGCCGGGGACGGTCGTGCCAACCGCGGGGGCAACGGACGGATCAAGGAAATCCACATCGAGCGAGACATGCAGCATCCCGTTCGCCGCCGCGACCTTTTCAAGGAAAGTGTTCAGCGGCGTGGCGATGCCCGTCTCGTCGATCTCGCGCATGTCGACGCGCTGGATGGTGGTTTCCTGCAGGGCTGCACGCTCTGCCGCGTCGACAGAGCGCAGGCCGATGATGGCGATATTATCGTGCGGCAGCGGATAGGGCAGATCGGGGAAGGCATCAAAGCCCTCGCGCCCTGTCACATAGCCCAAAGGGGTGCCGTGCAGGTTGCCGCTGTCGGTGCTTTCGGGCGTGTGGAAATCGCTATGCGCGTCCAGCCACAGCACAAACAGGGGGCGTTCTTCCGCCTGCGCATGGCGCATCGCGCCCAGAACGGTGCCGGAGGCAAGCGCATGATCGCCGCCCATGATGATCGGGGTACCGTCCTGCAAGGCGGCTTGGGTGGCCTCGGCCAGACTGTGAGTCCAGGCGATGGTTTCCTCAAGCGCGTGCAGTTTCGGGTGCTGGCCGGGCGTGAAGGGCGCAGGCGCGACATTGCCACGGTCCGTGACGCTATGACCCAGATCGGTCAGCGCGCCCGCCAATCCAGCGGTGCGATAGGCATCGGGGCCCATCAGACAGCCCAACCGGCGCTTGCCGCTATCCAGCGGAGCCCCCAGAAGAATACAGTTTTGTCCAGACATGGGTGAGATCCTTTCGTCAGCGTTTCAGCGACGATATCTAGCTGGTCTGGTCAGAAACAATCATCTAAAGTGACCAAATCGGAGATTATTTGACCAAACTGGACAGCCAAAATGGACACAACGGACGAAGCAATTCTGGCCGCGCTGCGCGACGACGCGCGGGCGTCTCTGTCTGATCTGGCGGCGGCCTTGCGGCTGTCACGTACCACCGTGCGTGCGCGTCTCGCCCGTTTGCAACAAAGCGGAGAGATCCTGGGCTTTACCGTCGTAACGCGCTCGGACGTGCGTGCCGATCCGGTGCGCGGATTGATGATGATCGAGATCGAGGGCCGTGGCGCTGACCGCATCACCCGCACGCTGGCCGGTATGGCGGCGTTGCGTGCCGTGCATTCAACTAATGGCAGATGGGATGTGATCGTCGAGATCGGCACCAAAACGCTTGAGGAGTTCGACGAGGTTCTGGCCCGCATCCGCAAGCTCGACGGGGTGGTCGCGAGCGAGACGAGCCTTTTGCTCAAGACGCGCAAGGCAGGGCAGGCCGCACCTTAAGGCTGCGGCCTGCGAGATGGTTCAGCGCGGAGTGCGCGCGGCAGAGACCCAGAACGCCAGCAGGACGGCACAAATGACAGCGTTCCAACCCGCCATGGACAGACCGAAAAGCTGCCATACGATGTCATCACACATGACCAGACCGGACGGCGCGCTGGTGGACAGAAGATCGCTGCCGCTCATCGCGCCAAGGTCCATGCCGCCGCCTGTGCAGGACGACGGACCAGGCCAGAATTTCCATTCCACCCCCGCATGATAAACCCCGATCAGCCCCGTGATCGCCACCGACAGCGCGCCCAGCCAGATCAACGCCTGCGGCGCACCAAAGAGAACGATCACCCCGATGGCAATCGCCGCCGCATGGGGCCACCGCTGCCATAGGCACATTTGGCAAGGCGCATAGCCGCCGATGTGTTGGAACCCGAAGGCCCCCAACAGCAGCGCAGCAGACCCCAGCGTAGCAATCAGGACATAGGTGTTTCGCGTCATCACAGGTACCTCAGCAAGAAAAAGCTGCCGAACAGCAGCACGACAAATACCGTAAATACCAAAGGCAGACGGCGTTCAATAAAGTCGCGGATAGGTGCGCCAAATTTCCACAGCAGTGCCGCCACGATGAAGAACCGCAGCGCGCGCGCAAGGATCGAGGTCACGATAAAGGTCGCCAGCGGCATCCCCGTCCACCCCGACATGATTGTGATCACCTTGTAGGGGAAGGGCGTGACGCCTGCGGTCAGCACAGCCCAGAAGCCGACGCCGTTGAACCGGTCCGAGAATGCCGCCATCGCGTCGCCTTTGCCAAGGCTGGCAAGGATCGGTTGGCCCAGTTGTTCAAATGCAAGTGCGCCAATGGCGTATCCCAGCAGACCCCCCAAGACCGACGCGACCAGCGCGATCCCCGCGATCAGCCATGCGCGGTTCGGGCGCGCAAGGATCATCGGGATCATCAGCACATCCGGCGGAATGGGAAAAACAGAGCTTTCGAGGAATGCCACAACCGCAAGGGCCCAAAGCGCGTGCGGGTGGTTTGCCAGGCCCAGAACCCAGTCATATAGCCGTCGGATCATACTGCGGTCTCCGGTATTGTTTTCTGTTCAATGGCAACACCAGAACAATCGGACGAGGTCAAGCAAAAGCGGTAAAATTGCTCTTGCCGTGGGGCGCGTGGCACGGTAACAGACCCCCATTGTGCCCAAGTGGCGGAATGGTAGACGCAGGGGATTCAAAATCCCCCGCCGCGAGGCGTGCCGGTTCGAGTCCGGCCTTGGGTACCACCTTGTTCTTGCAAGGCTTTCCGTAAAATTCAGTTTTGATCGTCGATAGGTGTGAAGGTTGCTTTTGCAGCCTTGGCAATGTCGCGTCCTCTTGTCCGTTGCATATCAAAAGCCGCGCAGGGAATTGCTGCACGGCTTTGCGAAAGGATCCGTCTGGGGGTGTGGTCTGCGTTAAAGCTCGTTCGCCCAAGGCGGGTTGGCACCGGCGCGTGACACGGTGATGGCGGCAACGCGGGCGCCATATGTCATTGCGTCGCGCAAAGCGTCGGGA
Source organism: Sulfitobacter sp. SK025 (assembly GCF_003352105.1). NCBI lineage: Bacteria > Pseudomonadati > Pseudomonadota > Alphaproteobacteria > Rhodobacterales > Roseobacteraceae > Sulfitobacter > Sulfitobacter sp. SK025. The sequence goes on from NZ_CP025808.1 coordinate 1,915,975, forward strand.
TCAAGCGTGCTAAGGGCTTCAGGCGTCAGCAGGTCCAGTTCCGACAGCTTCGCCAGAAATCCCGCATTGAACGTATCACCGGCACCGATTGTATCGACGACGTTGGTCTTTACCGCAGGCACCGTGATGGATGTACCGTCTGCCAGCGTTGCTATGGCACCCTCGGCCCCTTGGGTGACAATCACAACCGACGGACCGGTGTCGAGCATTGCGCTGATCTTTTCGGCCTGCGTCAACGGGGCGGGGTTTAGCCAGTTAAGATCCTCGTCCGAGACTTTGACGATATCCGCCTGGCTGATCATCGCCGCCATCCGGCGGCGGTAGCCCTCCGCGTCGGTGATAAACAGCGGGCGGATGTTGGGGTCGATCATCACCGCCCGCGACCCGCCCTGACGTTCCAGCAAGGCAGCATAGGCGCTGGCACTGGGGTCGCTGGCAAGGCTGATACCGCCAAAGAAAAGCGCGGTGATATCGCTTGGCAGCGCTGGCATATCCTCGGCGCGGATCATCCGACCGGCGGAGTTTTCGTCGAAGAATGAATAGCTTGCCTGCCCATCTTCAAGTTTCACAAAAGCCAATGTGCTAGGACGGTCAGAGCGGATGATATGCGTGGTATCCACGTCACTGGCCTTCAGCGCATCGGCCAGCTGGTCGCCAAACATATCGCGCGACAATCCGGTCAGCATGCCCGCGCGGGCGCCCAAGCGGCCAAGCGCGATAGCGGTGTTAAAGACCGCGCCGCCCGAATGAGGCACAAACCCGTCCGGCCCGTCGAGCGACGGGGCAGCGACCATATCGATCAATGCCTCCCCGCAACACAGGATCATTGCCCCATCCCCGCGCGGTCACCGGCCAATGCGGCGGCCACATCCGGCTGATCGGTATAGACCGCAAGCGCGGCCTTGCAGCCTTCTGCCCAGATGAGCGAGAGCCAGTGTTCAAACGCCTCGGCAAAGGCCTGATGCTCGGCCAGATCGCCATAGATATGACGCTGCGCAAGCCAGAGCTGCGGCGCTTCGCGCGCGGCCAGGGCCACAGCGTTGAGGCGCGCCCACTGCGGGTCGTTCGGCTCGATCTCTGTCCCGTCCATGCGGGTGCCTGCACACATGCGAGCCCATAGCGCCTCTACCAGGGCCAGACCGGAGCAACTGCCCTTGGCCGCCAAGGCGTCGCGCAGGACCGGCAGGACAAACCCCGGATGCCGTGATGACCCGTCAAAAGCCACGCGCCGTGTGGTGTCGCGGATCGCGGGGTTGGCGAAACGTTTGGCAATCAGTTCGACATAGGCCGCCGGGTCTTGACCGGGCACGGCGGCGACGTAGGGGGCGATTTCCTCTGCCTCGATCTTGCGGAACATGGCAGAGGTCAAGGGGTGCGCCATGCAATCGGCGATGGTTTCCAGGCCCAGCAACTCTCCGGCGTTGGCCAAGACCTGATGTCCTGCGTTGAGGATGCGGATCTTCATCGCCTCGTAGTCATGCACAGCATCGGTAAAGATCGCCCCCGCCTTGTCCCAGTCGGGGCGTCCGGCGCAGAAGTCGTCTTCGATCACCCATTGGCGGTAGTTCTCGTGGGTCACCGGTGCCGCGTCATCGACGCCAAGGCTTTGCGCCAGCGCGATTTCGTCAGGGCCCGTGGCGGGCACGATGCAATCCACCATAGAGTTCGGGAAGCTGCAGTTTTGCTCGATCCACTGGGCAAGCGCCGCGTCACTTTGGCGGGCGAGGGTCACGACGGCTTGGCGCGTCGCGGTGCCATTGCCGCGCAGGTTGTCGCAGCTTTGGACCGTGAAAGGACCGTGGCCCGCATCGCGCCGCAGCTTGAGCGCGGCAATAATCGCGCCGAAAACCGTCTTGGGCTGATCGGGCTGCGCGCGGTCATGCTGGATATCGGCATGGGTCAGATCAAGCCCGCCGGTTTCGGGGTCTATGAAATAGCCGCCCTCGGTCACGGTCAGCGACACGATGCGGATCGCGGGATCCGCCATCGCGGCAATCAGCGGCGCGTTGTCTTCGGCGATGGGGGTGTAGTCGATCATCGAGCCGACGACCTCTGCCGTGACACGACCGGGGGCCAGTTCGATCAAAGTGGTCAGATAATCCTGCGCCTGAAGCTTGTCGCGCATCGCGCTGTCATAGGCCCGCACGCCGGCCCCGATCAGCGCCCAATCCTGCGCCAGACCCTGTTGCATCAGCTTGTGCAGATACCACGCCTGATGGGCGCGATGGAAGTTGCCCAGGCCGATATGGATGATCCCCGCCGAGAGCGAGCCGCGATCGTAGTCGGGCGTACCGATACGGGCGGGCAGGTCACCAAGGCGATCCAGAGACAGCGGCACCGGAGGCGGCGCGTCTGTGTTTGTTGTGGTCGGTTCATTCATGAGACCGCTTTCGTAGAAATCAAAATTAAAGGGCAGGGGCACGCGGCGCTTCATGCGATGCGTAGGCCGTTGGCGTCGAAGCGGTGAAGCGAGTCCTCGCGCGGGGTCAGGAACACTCGGTCACCGTGGCGCAAGCCCACTTCGCCGCGGGCACGGACGGTCATCATCTCGGTCAGGCCGGTGTCATAGACGTGGAAGAACGTGTCCGACCCCAGATGCTCCGACACTTTGACGACGCCGCTCCAGGTGCCTTCGGTTGTCGATACGTCGATGTGTTCAGGGCGGATGCCGATGGTATGCGCCCCGTGTTTGGCCGCCTCGGGGCCCGAGATCAGGTTCATCTTGGGCGAGCCGATAAAGCCCGCGACAAAGGTGTTGCGGGGTGTGTGGTAAAGCTCGAGCGGGGAGCCGACCTGTTCGATCACACCGGCCTGAAGCACCACGATCTTGTCGGCCATGGTCATCGCTTCGACCTGATCATGGGTTACATAGATCATTGTCGTCTCAAGCCGTTTATGCAGCTCGGAGATTTCAAGCCGCATGCCCACGCGCAAGGCCGCATCAAGGTTGGACAGCGGTTCGTCGAACAGGAAGGCCGCGGGTTCACGGACAATCGCCCGACCAATCGCGACACGCTGGCGTTGCCCGCCCGACAGCTGGCCGGGTTTGCGGTCCAGATAATCGGTCAGGTTCAGCGCCTTGGCCGCGGCATCGATGCGGCGGTTCTGTTCGTCCACGGGGATGCCCGCCATGCGCATCGGAAAAGCGATGTTCTTGCGCACGGACATATGCGGATACAGCGCGTAGGACTGGAACACCATTGCCAGACCGCGCTTGGCGGGGGGCACATGGGTGGCGTCCTGCTTGTCGATGCGGATTTGTCCGCCCGAGGTATCTTCGAGCCCCGCGATCAGGCGCAGCAGGGTGGATTTACCGCAGCCCGAGGGGCCGACAAAGACGGTGAATTCGCCGTCTTCGATGGTCAGGTCCAGCGGTGGGATGACTTCGACGTCACCGAAGCGCTTGGAAACCTTGTCTAATGTGATGCGTCCCATGGTTTTGTTTCCTTATTTCACTGCGCCAAAGGTCAGGCCGCTGACAAGTTGTTTCTGGCTGAACCAGCCAAGGATGAGGATCGGCGCGATGGCCATGGTCGAGGCCGCGCTAAGCTTGGCGTAGAACAAGCCCTCGGGGCTGGAATAGCTGGCGATAAAGGCCGTCAAAGGGGCAGCCTTGGCGGCGGCGAGGTTGAGGGTCCAGAAGGCTTCATTCCAGGCGAGGATCACGTTCAGAAGCAGCGTGGAGGCGATGCCGGGGATCGCCATCGGCGTGAGGATATACAGCACCTCTTCGCGCAGGCTGGCACCATCCATACGGGCTGCCTCCAGGATCTCGCCGGGGATTTCCTTGAAGTAGGTGTAAAGCATCCAGATGATGATCGGCAGGTTGATCAGCATCAGCACCACGACCAGCCCCAGCTTGCTGTCCAGCAGACCCATTTTGATAAAGATGAGGTAGATCGGATACAGCACCCCGACCGCTGGCAGCATCTTTGTCGACAGCATCCACAGCAGGATATCTTTGGTCCGGTTGGAGGGGACAAAGGCCATTGACCACGCGGCGGGAACGGCGATCAGGATGCCCAGAATGGTAGAGCCCCCCGCGATCACCACCGAATTCCACAAGAAGCGGCCGTAGTTCGAACGTTCCTGCACCGCGGCGTAGTTTTCCAGTGTCCAGTCAAAGAACAGGAACACCGGCGGGTCTGCAATCGCCTGGGCTTCGGTCTTGAAGCTGGTCAGGATGGTCCAGAGGATCGGGAAGAAAATCAGCAGCCCGACGCCCCATGCGAGTGCGGTGTTCAGAGCCTTGCGTTGTGTGGTCGTTGCACGTGCCATGACGGGCTCCTTATGCGTCGAGGTTCTTGCCAACCATGCGCATCAGGAAGATGGCAACGATATTGGCGAGGATGATGGCATAGACACCGCCGGCAGAGCCGAGCCCGATGTTCTGGCTTTCCAGCACACGCTGGAAGATCAGATAGGTCAGGGTTTTGGTGCCAAAGGCGCCTTGGGTGGTCACGAAAATTTCGGCGAAGATAGAGAGCAAAAAGATCGTCTGGATCAGCACCACCACCGTGATCGCCCGCGACAGGTGGGGCAGGGTGATAAAGCCAAAGCGTTTGACGGGCGATGCGCCGTCCATCTCGGCGGCCTCCAATTGTTCACTGTCCAGCGACTGGATCGCGGTCAGCAGGATCAGCGTCGCAAAGGGCAGCCACTGCCAGCTGACAATCAGAATAATGGATTGGGTCGAGGCTTCGGTCAGCCACACCAGCGGTTCAGCCCCGAACAGGCCCCACAGGTGGGCGAGCAGGCCGTTGACCGGATCCATGAACATGTTTTTCCAGACCAGCGCCGATACGGTCGGCATTACGAAGAACGGGGCAATCACGAGGATCCGAACGATCCCTTGACCCCACATCGGCTGGTTCAGCAAGACGGCGAGCAACACACCCAGAACGACGGTGATGAACAGGACGCCGCCCACGATCACCAGTGTCGCCTGAACCGACGGCCAGAAGGCGCTGGACGATACAAAGCGGACGTAGTTGTCAAAGCCGACCCACCCCAGATCACCGCCGCGCAGGGGCAGGTATTTGCGAAAGGAAAAATACAGCGTCATCGTCAGGGGGACGAGCATCCATCCCAGAAGCAGCACGACAGCGGGGGCCATCATCAGACGGGCGGCCGATCGTGAATGTTGCGTTGCCATTGAATATACCTCCTCCGTTGACGGGCTAGGGCCGTCCCGGACGATCATGCACGTGTTGGAAAAAAGGGGCCAGTCAGCAAGGGGGAGCTTTGCTGACTGACCCCGAGGGCGATCAGATCAGTAGCCGGCGGCTTCCATCTCATCGGTGGTCAACGCTTGGGCGTTGGCCAGGGCTTCATCGACGGACTGCTGTCCTGCCAGCGCGGCAGAGAACTCTTGACCGACCTGTGTGGCGATGCCTGCAAACTCCGGGATAGCTGCAAACTGCACACCGACGTAGGGCACCGGATCCACGGTTGGCGCGGTGGGATCAGCCGACAGGATGCTGTCCAGTGTCATCTGCGCGAAAGGCACCTTTTTGTATTCGGCGTTTTCGTACAGCGATGTCCGCGTGCCGGGAGGAACATTTGCCCAACCGTCTTTCTCGGCGACCAGCTCAAGATACTCTTTGGACGTGGCCCATTCGATGAATTCTTTCGCGGCGGCTTCGTTATCGGTGCCGGCAGGGATGCCAAGCGCCCAAGCCCACAGCCAGTTGCCGCGTTTGCCTTTGCCGGTGTCAGGTGCCAGCGCAAAGCCGACCTGATCCGCGACGGTGGAATCTGTCGGGTTGGTCACAAAGGACGCCGCAACAGTCGCGTCGATCCACATGCCGCATTTGCCCTGTTGGAACAGCGACAGGTTTTCGTTGAACCCGTTGTTCGCCGCACCCGGAGGGCCCGCGTCGTTCATCAGGTTCACATAGAACTCAAGCGTTTCTTTCCATGCGGGCTGGTCAAACTGCGCAGTCCAGCTTTCGTCGAACCAGCGTGCCCCAAAGGCGTTTGCTGTCGCGGTGAGGAACGCCATGTTCTCGCCCCAACCGGCCTTGCCGCGCAGACAGATGCCGTTGATGCCGGCGTCACGGTCGGTCATGGCGCGGGCGGCTTCAGCGACGAATTCCCATGTGGGCGCGTCGGGCATCTCCAGTCCGGCTTTCTCCATCAGGTCCTTGCGGTACATGATCATGGAGCTTTCGCCGTAGAAAGGGGCCGCATAAAGCGTGCCGTCGACGCTCAGACCGCCGCGCATCGCGGGCAGGATGTCGTCGGTGTCATATTCCGCCGACAGATCGTCCAGCGGCACCAGCCAGCCTTGCTTGCCCCAGATCGGGGTCTCGTACATGCCGATGGTCATGATGTCGAACTGCCCACCTTTGGTGGTGATGTCCGTGGTCACACGTTGACGCAGGACGTTCTCCTCCAGCGTGACCCATTCGACTTCGTGGCCGGTTTTGGCAGTAAAATCATCGGTAAAACCCTGCATCCGGATCATGTCGCCGTTATTGACTGTAGCGATTGTGATCGTATCCGCAGAAGCAGCGGCTGCCGTCAAAAGTGAAATGGCGGTCGCCGTTCGAAAAGCGTTCAAAACAAACATCTTCTACCTCCCTGATGAGATGTTAGCGACAAGCTTAGGGCTATTGGTGAACTCGCGTCAATTTGAATTTTACGCGCGTCTAGTTTTGCGATTTAGGCGCGTGTTTTCAATTCTTTAGGCAGAGCCCCTGAGCACGAGCTTGCCGTCAAACAGCGTCTCTGTACGCGAATCAAGAGAATCATCTGCCTCGATCAGGGCAAGCAGGGTGGTCGCGCTTTTCTCGGCAATGGCTTCGTAGTCTTGGGACACGGTGGTTAGACGCGGGCAGGTGAAGCGCGAGAAAGGATGGTCGTCATGGCCCGCGACGCGGAAGTCGTGGCCGGCCTCGATCCCGACGCTCATCCCCGCCTCGAAAATGGCGGACAACAGCCCGATGGCCAAACGGTCGTTGCTGCACAGTATTGTTTTCGACGGCAGGCTCCGGTCGCGGATCACGCGGGTGCCTTCGCGAAACCCGATCTCTTCGAATTCCCATCCCTCGCCACCGACCTGGATCAGATGCGGCGTCTGCCCCAGACGTTCCATCGCCCTGACATAGGCCGCGCGCCGTTTGTAGGCGTTGGGGTTCATCGGGTCTTTCATCTCGAAAAAGGCAGGCGGCTCGCCCGTGCGGCACAGATAGTCGACGATCAGATCAACGCTTTGTTCATTGTTGGAGCCTATGAACGCCTTGCCGACCTTATCGATGTTCGCATCGAACAGGACGGTAGGGACCTCTTCGGTAAAGGTCTGGATCTGCGCGTGATCAGAACTGCGCCCGAAAGCGGCCAGCAATACGCCCGCCGGTTTCAACATGCGCAGGTTTTCGAGGTTCTCCAGCTCCATCTCGGGGCTGCCGTGCGACCCGAGCAGAACGGGCCGGAAGCCCTGCCGCAAGATGTGTTCTTCGATCGTGCGGGCAATCTTGGCAAAGAAAGGGTCGGCCAGATGCGGCACCACGACGCCGATGTTCTTGGTCAAACGGCGGTTCTGGTTCATGGCGTAAAGATTGGGCCGATAGTCATATCGGTCCAGCGCTGCCTCAACCCGTTTGCGGGTGCTGCTACGCACGCTGGTGGGGTCGTTGAAGAACTTGGAAAGCGTCGGACGGGAGATCCCGCTGACGGCGGCAAACTCTTCCATATTCTTGATTTTCCGACTGCTCATCAAACGCTTCTTCTGGTGGTGGCAGAGGCCAAGTGACGACGCCATGTTCCTGTATCTGTTGGATCAGCATACTTGTCGCGCGGTAAATATCACCCCCTAACATCATGAGACAGTGGGATTTTGCTGCGAATTTGACCAAAATACCCTCTTGCGGTTGTAGCGGCAGATGTTCGCTCAAACGCATGTCCTCGTGTCAAACTTGTGGTGTCGGGCCTAAATAATCGGCATATGGCACCCCACCTGAGGTGCCGAAGAGTATCCTTTAGGTGGTATTGCGATTCGGTTTCGTGCTAGAAAACTGGCTGCGTTTTCGAAAAAATGGGCGCGGTCGCAAGCTATTGGTTCCAAATCGCGAATTCACGCCCCGCCACAGTCCCGCCACGCCGAATTTAATCGCAAAGATGGTTTATTGTGTCTGGCTGCGAAACAGTGCCGAGGGCTGGGTTTGAGAAATCATTAAAATTAGGTGAAAAACCCCGAAAAGCATCCGCTCCATCGAAATTCGCGCCCTGAGATGGGAAACAATGCGCTACCTATGCGTGCATATTCCGCGCCGCCGTCGAGTCAAAAAAGGCGGAAAAGAGGCGCGTCTGCGAATTCTTGCCATTTTTTCCTTCCAGCAACGTCAACGGGTAGGTAATAAGAACGTGCCCAACTGGGGGGCAAAGTTTTTTAGGTTTCGGGGGCGACCGCATCGAACGCACATGTTGTGCGGGGAAGATGTGTTCGCTTGGCTCATAAGAGCCGATGAATATACCACTGCCGGTTGCGCGGCAGCGGGCAGCTGTCTGCGGCTGATCCTCCCTTCAGGACGGTAGAGTTCTTTGTGTGTCGTCTGTGACCGCGGAGCTTTGTTAGGGGTATTGTGCGCCGTTTTTTAACGGCCCGCCACGTTGGCGGAAGGAGGAGAAACTGATGGGAAACTGTATCTACAGACCACGACTGCCGGACCGTTCGGGTATGGGTGATGTTGCAACTCTGCGTTGCTCCGCCGCTACCGACACCGTCTTGATTTCTTCCCCGAAGCGCCGTTTTCGGATCACATCAAGAACACAAATGACCCGTATCCAAACGGCTGCAGATTTGGGCGTGTCTCGCGATGCACCCGTCCGCGCGCCGTATGTTTCATTGCAGCAGCGTCGCGGGCAGGGCGTTGCTTTGTCCCGCCTTAGTACCCCGGCACAGAATTGGTGCCATGTGAATTAATAAGCCTCGCCCATGACTGGGCACCCTAGTTTTACGGCTGACGGTACAACCGTAGCGTGCCTGACCTGATTTTGGAGACGACCGATATGACCATCTTTTTGAATAAACTGTGGCTCTTTGGAAAAACCTCGACCGCCGAAGCCGAGAAAACCGCGACCGAGGCTCCGGCCGACGGACCGAACGGGATCGTGGACGGTAACCAGCAGGGCAACAAGATCGACGCCAGCTATAATGATGACCCAAGCGGTGACCGTGTTGACGGTAACGACGCGGTATTTGGCAACGTCGGGTCCAATGATGACATCATCCTCGCACGTGGCGGCAATGATACGGTCAACGCGGGTTTGGGGAATGATACGGTCGTCGCAGGGTCGGGCAATGATTATGTTGACGGGGGCAAGGGCAACGACATCCTGATCGGTGATGGCGCGACCAAGGGCAACTACGGCGACACCCGCGAAAGCTTTGAATGGTCCAAGGCACCCGACCCATCGGGCGACGGTTCCGCGATCGACGACAATGACAACCTCAAGGGCGGGTTCACGCAGAATACCGGCACCGTCAACGTCACGTTCGAGCTCAAGAGCTTTTCGCCGCGCAACAATGCGGATCAGGAATTCAGCGACAGCAAGCAGTTCACCGGCAATATCGAGGGCGATGCCCACGGCGTGAACGACAACAGCTCGTTTGAATCGCTGGCCAACTGCACCGGTGAAACCAAGTTCGAACTGCGGTTTGACGAGGCCGTTGGCAATGTGTCCTTCAACGTGAACGACATCGACAACAGAGGCGCTGTGAAAGTGCTGGCCTACGACGCATCCGGCAAGATGATCGACGTCGATATGATCGCCAACAGCAGCTCCAGCAAAGTGAAGCTGACAGACAGTGACGGCAAGTTCGGCGTGGACACGGCCACCAGCGAGGGCGGCGACGATTCCCCCTCGTCGAGCAAGTATTCCGTCAACGTGTCCATCGACGGTCCCGTATCGCGGATCGAGTTCATCCACACCGGTGCCACAAGCGGCAACTCGGGCGTCAACGTTACAGACGTGTTCTTTGACAACCCAGCGGCTTTGCTGGCGGATGACGACGGCACTGTCGGCAACGACACGCTGCACGGCGGCGAAGGGGATGACATCATCTTTGGCGACAGCGCTGGCCTGACCAAGGCGGAGCCTGTGTCGAAGACTGTTGAGCCTGTATCGGGTGCGGATCATACCGTTCTGACATGGGATCTGGCAAATGTGACGGTGGCTGGCGGTTCAAGCCCCTTCCAGAACAGCGATGTGGGCTCCGGCGATCTGTCTGGCAAGTCGTTCACCATCAACGAAAATTCCGCACCTGTTGCGGTTGGCATCAATGATGACGACGATAAGTTGAATGACAACGACAACTCGCAAACCTTGGCGAAAACCACCAAATTGGATGACAATACCGAAAAGTCCGGCGACAAGATCATCCCCGAGTATTCCTATATTGTGCGCCCCGAAGGCGCAGTAGATTCCTCGCAGGATGTGACAGTCTACGTCGTGAACTTTGACGGCGACGATGCCGTCGGTTTCGTGACAGACAAACCGCTGGAAGTCGGCAAATCCTACGATTTCGTCAGCCACAACTCTAACCTGCCATCGATCAAATACGACCACATCGCCAAGACCTACACCACGAGTGATGACAGCACGTCCCCAACCGATGGCACCGTTGGTGGCGACGATGTGCTGACCGGCGGGAATGGCAACGACACGATCTTTGGTGAAGGCGGTAACGACAGCATCGAAGGCAATGCGGGCCACGATTCGATCGAGGGCAACCACGGCGATGACACCATTTCCGGTGGCGGCGGCAAAGATACGATCTATGGCGACAACAACACCGGCGGTGCTTCTACGCCCGGCGGCACGACAGAGCGCGAGAGCTTTGAGTGGGACAAGGCACCTGACCCCCACGATACCTCTGCTGTCGACAATAATGACAATCTGGGCGGTGGCTTTGTTCAGGACACGGGCAACGTCAATGTGACCTTCTCGGTCACGGGCAGCAATGAAACACCCGAGACGACATTCTCGACGGACCAGCAAAAGGTGCATTCGATCACTGGCGACGGTCAGGCGACCAATGCAAACAGCTCTTTGGCCTCGCTGGCGAACCAGGATGGCGAAAGCGCGACCTATCGTTTGGACTTCTCGAAGGATGTGACCAACATCAGCTTCCGCATCAATGACATTGATAACGCGTCGAAAGTCGTCATCGTGGCGGTTGGTCCCGATGGGACACGGACGCCGATCAAGGTCGATGCAGGCAGCGGCATCAATGCCCACAACCAAGACGGCGTTGGCGGTTACGAAACCCTGATCAGCGGCGGGGGTAATGGCCCCGATACCGATCCCTACCACTCTGCCCTAGTGGACATCGAAGGCCCGGTCGAATACCTCGAGATTACCCACACGATGGATCAAAGCCTGTCGCCCGGGAACCACGCGGGCATCAACATCACCGACGTCTATTTCGACGCGCCCGTGGGCGGCGTTGACGGTGGTGCCGGCAATGACCTGCTGATGGGCGACGACGGCGACGACTTTATCGACGGTGGCGCAGGCGACGACATGCTGTTTGGCGGCGATGATGACGATACGCTGATCGGCGGTGACGGGGATGACCAGCTCACTGGTGGCGAAGGCAAAGACAACATCAGCGGCGGTGCGGGCAAGGATACCATCTTTGGCGGCACCGATGGCGATGAGGTTGACGGTGGTGCAGGCGGCTTCAATGCCGACCCTGCGCTGAACACCGACGATGACACGCTTGATCTGACTGGCCTCAATTTCCGCTTGCGTGATCTGGAACCAGATAGCAACGGCAATGGTCAGAACGGTACGGTTGATCTGTACAACGCCGACGGCACATCCGCGGGCTCGTTCAAATTCACCGAGATCGAAAACATCATCGGCGAAGAGATGGCCGGTCCGGTTGATGGTCTGGACAGTGGCGAGGATATGGCCCCGGGCTACACCGACGCCCAAGGCGACCAGATCGACGGCACAGACGGGATCAACGATACGATCTTTGGCAACGGTGGCGACGACACGATCGACAGCGGGTTGGGCGACGATACCGTTGACGGCGGCGCGGGCGACGACACGTTCACACTGACCGATGGCGTCGACAATGACGTTATCATCGGCGGCGAAAGCGGCGAAACCGACGGCGATGTGATCGACAGTACGGCTGTGGATGACGACCTGACAGTCACTTTCACCGACAAAGAGGAAGGGACACTGACCAACGGGTCCGGCACCACCGAATTCTCGGAGATCGAGAGACTCGAACTGGGTGGCGGTGACGATACGGTCACAGGTTCCGGCGGTGATGAAAATGTCATGACCGGTGACGGCAACGACGTGGTGAACGCCGGCGGTGGTGATGATACCATCGATGGCCAGGGCGGCAATGATACCATCGACGGTGGTAAATATGATGACAGCCTGATCGGTGGTGACGGCAACGACTCCCTCGTCGGTGGTGAGGGTGACGACGTACTGATTGGCAACAAGCCCGGTGCGATTGGCGTGCCCGACACAGACGTTCCACTGGTCTCCACACCCTTTGATCAGGATACCAACCCCAACGACGACAAAGATACGCTGATCGGCGGCGCGGGGAATGATACGATCGATGGCGGCGATGATGCCGACTATATCGACGGTGGCGACGATGATGATGTCATCGAAGGCGGCATCGACAACGACACCATCTATGGCGGCAGCGGCAACGACACCATCACCGATGTCCAAGGCGCGGACGAAATCTATGGCGGTGACGGTGACGATCTGATCGAAGCGGGTATCGACACCTTCTCTGATTATGCGAATGATCAGCCGACCGTCGGTGGGCGACCCAACCCATTCTTCAACTCCGGCGATCCGAACAAGGACGATGGTCGTGATTTCGTCGATGGCGGCAGCGGTAACGATACGATCCGCACCGGCGACGATTCTGACACCATCTACGGCGGTACGGGCGACGATTCGATCAACGCGGGTATCGATGACGATGAGGTCTACGGCGACGACGGCGACGACAGCATCATCGGCAGCCACGGGTCCGACAGCCTGTATGGCGGCGACGGCAATGACACCATCTATGGTGGCTTTGGCAACGAACCGATCGCCGGCTACGAGGGCGAGGAAGTCGACGCCACCGATCCGCAGCCGAACAACGGCAAGGACTATATCGAAGGCGGTGCCGGCAATGACGTGCTGTACGGTGAAGACGATAACGACACCATCCTGGGTGGTGCCGATGACGACTACATCGACGGTGGCATTGACGACGACAGCCTGGATGGCGGTCAGGGCGACGATACGATCTTGGGCGGTCAAGGCAACGACACCATCCGCGGCGCACAGGGCCATGATGAGATCGATGGGGGGGACGGTGACGACTCCATCCTCGCGGGCAATGGCAACGACGACGTTAAAGGCGGTGCCGGGAACGACACCATCGACGGTGGTCAGGGCAACGACACCATCGACGGCGGTGACGGCGATGACTCCATCCTTGGGGGCTTTGGCGACGACTCCATCCTCGGGGGGGCCGGAAACGACACGATCATCGCGGCCGGTGACAATGATACCGTAGACGGTGGGACCGGTGACGACTCCATCAGCGGTGTGCGCGGCGACGACATCTTGTTCGGTGGCGAGGGTGACGACACCATCGACGGCGGTGAAGACAACGACAGCATCGACGGCGGCGACGGCGACGACAGCCTGCTTGGTGGCTTTGGCGACGACACCATCGAAGGCGGTGAAGGCGACGATACCATCAGCGCAGGTGGCGGCGACGACATCATCAGCGGTGGCGCGGGCAATGATAGCCTGCAAGGTAACGACGGGCGCGATACCTTCACCAACGTCAACGGTGGCGACACCATCGACGGCGGTGCCGGCACAGATGCCTCCGACTACGACATCATCGATCTGAGGGGCGCGCTGAGCCCCGGCGGCGGTTATCGTCTTGAAAACGTCACGCCGGATAATGATGCCGGTGACACCATCGACGGCGATAGCCCCAACGATGGCATCGACGGTACGATCGTCTTTACGGATGCGTCCGGCACTGAAACCGGTCGTCTCGACTTCACCAATATCGAAGAGATCATTCCCTGCTTCACGCCGGGCACCTTGATCGCTACGCCGAAAGGGGAACGTCGGGTCGAAGATCTGGTGGTGGGCGACCGTGTCATCACCCGTGACAACGGTATCCAGGAAATCCGCTGGGTCGGTGCCCGCGAGATGACCGGACAAGAGCTGGCGCATAAGGCGCATCTGCTGCCGGTGCTGATCCGTCAGGGCGCTTTGGGCAACAACCTGCCCGAGCGTGACATGCTGGTCAGCCCCAACCACCGCGTTCTGGTGGCCAACGACAAGACAGCGCTCTACTTCGAAGAGCGCGAGGTTCTGGTCGCGGCGAAACACCTGACTGGTCTGGAAGGTGTTGATATCGTTGAAACCTCTGGCACGACCTACATCCACGTGATGTTCGACCAGCACGAGGTGATCCTGTCTGACGGCACATGGACCGAAAGCTTCCAGCCGGGCGATATGAGCCTTGCAGGTGTCGGCAACGCGCAGCGCAACGAGATCCTGGAGCTTTTCCCGGAACTGGCAACGCGCGAAGGGGTGGACGGCTATGTCGCCGCGCGCCGCACACTGAAAAAGCACGAGGCGAAACTTCTGACGAAGTAAGCGCCACATTATATGCAGCAACAGGCCTGCATCCCCTAGAGGGGGTGCAGGGCGAAGAACGGGGCAGGCGACTGTCTCGTTCTTTCGTGTTCAGGGCTATGCAGTTAGGGGCCGGTCAGCGCGCCGCGCGCCATGCGGCCCATGCTTCGGGCGTATCAAGGTCCAGTCGCGCGCGGTTCTCCGGCAGGGGGATCAGCAGCGTCTGGTCCTGAGCCTGTGCGATGATCTCTTTCCCGCCGGTGTCACCTTGCATCCGGGCAAAATGATCAAAATGGCAGGCGGCAAAAACCGTGGGGTGACCCGGCTTTCCATCCGTCGTCGCACCGCGCCATACCGTGTAATTTGATTTAATATCAACGGCATGAAAGACGGTGTTCAAGTCATCTTCAGTCAGTTCTGGCAGGTCGGCAAGCAGCACCATCGCGGCAGGCGTACCGGTGGGAAGCACTGAAAACCCCGCGCGGAGCGAGGCGTTCATCCCCTCTGCCGCATCGGGAACGGGGAGCGCTTCAACCTCCATATCAGACACAAGCGCGTAGCGCGGGTGGGGCGCAGGTGGCAGGGCTACGATGACCGCGCCCCGCGTCGCCGCCCGCGCAATCCGTGCCTGTCGGCGCAGCAGCGCTTCGCCCTCCACGATCTCAAGCAGTTTGTCGCGCCCCCGCATCCGCGAGGATTGCCCCGCGGCCAGCAGGATGATGGGGATGTCATGGCTCATAAACCGACCATAGCCAGATTGTTCAACCACCGTAAGACCATAGCATCAGTCCTACCCGCTGATTTAGCCCGGCATTTTTGAACCGTCGGGCGGAATAGGGCGTTGGGCTTGTAAGCCAAGTGATCTCCGCGCAAGCTTGTTGAACATGGCACTTCATGACGCGGACTTACCCTATGAATCTTGACTTCCTTTTGCCATCGACACTGATCCGCAAGGGCCGTGAATACAGCCGCAAGCTTTGGGTGCGGGTGCTGATCATGGGGTTGTTGGCGGTCTTGTCGCTGCTGCTGAGCATGTTGATCGAACGCTGGATCCCGCAATCTCTCGCGACCTATCTGACCGGCAGTGCGGCGGACCGGTTGCTATCGATCATCGCCAACGCGATGCTTGCGGTCACCACCTTTTCGCTTAGCGTCATGGTCACAGTATATCGCAGCACCTCGACCCAATGGACGCCGCGCATTCATCGCTTGATCGTGCAGGACCGCACCACCCAGAATACGCTGGCCGTCTTTATCGGGGCTTATGTGTATGCGCTGATCGCCATCATCCTGCGCGAACTTGGGGTGTTCGACGACAAGCGGTCTTTCGTGTTGTTCGTGATGACGGTGATCGTGCTGACGGTGATCGTGTTCAGCCTGATCCGCTGGGTGCTGCATCTGCAGACCTTTGGCAGCCTGATCGATACCTCGCGACAGGTGGAGGATCAGACACGCCGCACCTTCAAGGAACGTCTGCGTAACCCCTGCCTCGGGGCCAACCCGCTGACGGGCGATATCCCCGACAGTGCAAAGCCGTTCACCGCGGATGAAAATGGCTATATCCAGCATATCTACCCCGAAGCGTTGAACACCGTGGCGGAAAACCACGGGGTGAAGATCTATCTCAAGCGCAACATCGGCAGCTTTGTTTTCGTCAACGAACCTTTGATGATGATCGACCGCGTGGGGCAGCCCAAGGACGACGAACACACCGATGAAACGCTGCACGCCGGGATCAATGCCAGCATCATCATCGGCGATTTGCGTACCTATGATCAGGATCCGCGCTTTGGCCTCATCGTGATGGGAGAGGTCGCGTCAAAGGCGCTGTCGCCCGGCGTAAACGACCCCGGCACCGCGATTGATGTGATCACCCGCATTGGCCGCATCCTGAGTTTTTACGAGGACGAGACCGAAAGGGACCGCGACGAGGTGCTGGACCACATCTATGTCGCACCGCTGGACCCGTCTGACCTGATGCAGGACGCTTTTGGCGCGTTGGCGCGGGACGGGTGTACGGTGGTCGAGGTGCAGCAGCGGCTTCAAGCCACGCTGAACGGCCTGATGCGGCACCCTGACGAGGGGCTGCGCATCGCCGCGCGCAGGGCTGCCGAACGTCACCTCAGACGCGCGCTTGCCAAGATCGACTTTGAACCCGACCGGGCGCAGTTGATGGAAAGCGCCAGCCAAGACGTGCGCGATGCAGTGCGTGACGCGGTAAAGCACAGCGATACAGAGGATGACGCGCCAAAGATGGACAATGACACCGACACCGACACCACCTGAGGGTGGCTTTTACAGGGGGCGGATTTTCAGCTGTGTGATCCGGTTGCCATCGCGGGCGATGACCTCGAACCGGAACCCGTGGAAAGAGAACACCTGATTGGGCGTCGGGATCATCTGCGCTTCGTGGATCACCAGACCGGCGACGGTATTGGCCTCTTCATCCGGCAAATCCCATTCCGTAGCGCGGTTCAGGTCGCGGATCGTCATGGCCCCATCGACGAAATATTGCCCGTCCTCGGCCTTGGTCACGCCGTGGTCCGCATCTGGGTCGAATTCATCGGTGATCTCGCCCACAATCTCTTCAAGGATATCCTCGAGCGTGATCAACCCCTGAAGCGAGCCATATTCATCCACCACCAGCGCAAAATGGGTGCGGCGCCGTAGGAACTGGCGCATCTGTTCGTCCAGCGTAGATGTCTCGGGCACGAAATAGGGTTTCATCGCGATATCGGCGATTTTGAACGTCTTGAACGGTTTGTCATCCTCGGCACCGCTGATGTGCTTGTACATGGCACGCAGCAGGTCTTTGGCATGGATCACACCGATGATGTTCTCGGGATCATCGCGGTAGACGGGCAGGCGGGTGTGGTTGCTTTCCAGGATCTGTTCAAGGATCTGCGAAGGGTCATTGGCGGCATCGATCATCTCGATCCCTGACCGGTGGAGCATGACCTCTTCCACCATACGTTCGCGCAGGTCGAGCGCGCCTAGAATACGGTCGCGGTCTTCCTTCTCTACCACGCCTTCAGAGCGGCCGATTTGCAGCGCCCCCGCAATTTCCTCGCGTACGGCAAGGATGTTGCTGTCAGGGTCGATGGTCACGCCGAACAGGCGCAGGATGCCGCGGACCAGAAACCGCACGGCCGACACCACGGGACTGAAGATCAGCACGACCAGCGCAATGGGCCGCGACACGGCTGCGGCGGCGGTTTCAGCATTGGTGATCGCATAGGTCTTGGGCAGAACCTCGGCAAAGATCAGGACCAGCAGCGTCATCACCAGCGTCGCCAGCGCCACACCGGATTCGCCAAAGACCCGCGTGAACAGCGCCGTCGCAAGCGAGGCTGCAAGAATGTTCACAAGATTGTTGCCCAGCAGGACAGAGCCTATCAGCCGCTCGTTATCCTCGGTGATCTTGAGCGCACGTTCCGCCCCCTTGGACCCTTTATCCGCCTGACCCCGCAGCTTGCCCCGCGATGCCGCTGTCAGCGCCGTTTCAGACCCCGAGAAGAAGCCGGAAAGCACCAGAAGAAACAGGATGATACCGCTGCTGATCCAAAATGCGCCGTCTAGGATTGCGGGGGCCGTGTCCATTTGTGAGTATACCTTATCCGTTTGCTCATAGGGTTATGGGCGTGTGTGCGGTTTCATTCAAGGGATGAGCAGGGTGAACCATCAAGATTTGGGACAATTGAACGGGCCGATTGTGCTGTTCGGCGGTCCGTATTCCAACCTGCAGGCGCTTGACGCGCTGTTTGACCGCGCGCGCGCCTTAGGGGTGGGGCCGGACCGGATGATTTGCACCGGCGACGTCGTGGCCTATTGCGCCGATGCCCATGCCGTCAGCGGCAGGATGCAGGACAGTGGCATCGCGGTGGTGGCGGGGAATTGTGAAAAGCAGCTTGCCGCAGGTGCGATGGACTGCGGCTGCGGGTTCGAGGATGGCAGCGCCTGTGATCTGCTGTCGGTCGGCTGGTACGGCTACGCCAGCGCGCAGATCACCCAAGCGCAGCGGGACTGGATGGGGCAGGTGCCGGATATCCTCAGCTTTCACCACGCCGGAAAGCGCTATGCCGTGATCCACGGGGGGCACCATGATATCGCCCGCTTCATCTGGCCCGTCTCGCCCGAGGCCGTGTTTGACGCGGAATGGCAGGCGGTAGAGCACAGCATCGGTCCGGTGGACGGGATCATCGCAGGGCATTGCGGGGTGGCTTTTGAGCGGCAGACAGCGCGGGGGATGTGGATCAACGCCGGTGTCATCGGCATGCCGCCCAACGACGGCGCACCGCAGACCCGTTTTGCGGTGCTTGATGCAGGGCAGGTGTCGTTTCACCGGCTTGACTATGACCATGCCGCCGCCGCCCGCGCGATGGTGCAGGCGGGGCTGACCCAAGGCTACCATAAAGCGCTAGAGACCGGTCACTGGCCGTCAGAGGATGTCTTGCCGCCGGAACTGCGCCGCGCCGCCTTGGCCAGTGGATGATTATCGAGCACCAGTTCGGACAGACGTGCTTCTAGGACATGGGTGTAGATCTCGGTCGTGGCGACATCGGCGTGCCCCAACATCGTCTGGATCGCCCGCAGATCGGCCCCATTTGCCAGCAGGTGCGTGGCAAAGGCGTGGCGCAACGTGTGGGGGGTGACCTTGGACGGATCAACACCGGCGGTCAGGGCAAATTCCTTGATCAGCAAATAGAAGCGGTGGCGCGTCAGATATCCGGCACTGCCGCGGCTGGGGAAGAGGTAGATCGACGCCGGTTTGCCCTTGGCCTGTGCGGCCTCATCCGTGTTATCGCGCTGCACCAGCCATGCCGCCAGCGCCTCGCGCGACGGGTCAGACAGGGGCACCAGACGTTCCTTGCCGCCTTTGCCCATGATCAACAGCAAACGCGGGTCGCCGCGGGCCGCGTTGACCCTAAGGCTCACCAGCTCGCTCACCCGCATGCCGGTGGCGTAGAGCAGCTCCATCAAACAGGTGTTGCGCAGCTGGTCCGAGGTGTTGCGCCCCGAGTGGCGCGCCGCGTCGAGCAGCTGGTCGACCTCGTCTTCTGACAGCACCTTGGGCAGACGTTTGTCCTGCCCCGGACCGGCAATCTGGATCGCGGGGTTATCGGTGCGCCACCCTTCTTCAAAGGCGAAACGGTACAGCTGTTTGATCGCCGACAGCCGCCGTGCGCGGGTGGATTTGGCAAGCCCCTGCGCGTCGCACCAGACCAGATAGGCTTCGATATCCTTGCGACCGACCGTGACGAAATCCAAGGCGCGGCGGGCGAGGAAACTGTCAAAATCCTTCAGGTCGCGCCCATAGGCGAGTTGCGTGTTCGTGGCCGCGCCCAGTTCCGCCGCCTGCGCCTCTAGGAAGGTCGAAATCCAGTGCAGCAACTCGGTCTGCATCAGTCACGCTCCAGCAAAGACGTCTGCAGGGCAGCCCGCCGCGCGGCATCTTCCAGCCCCAAGGCCCGCAGGGTAGAGATCGCATCGCGCAGGGCAGCCGTGTCGCCGCGGGCACCGTCCTCTAGCAGGGCAATTGTATGCAGGATGGCGCTGCCCAACTGACCGTTTTGCGCCATTTCAACCAGCCCCTCACGTGGTGTTGGCGTCGTGAACGCGCTGGCAATCCCCTGTGCGTGGGGGATGTCGGGCGTGGTTTTCGGGGCCTCGCCGCGCGCGATCTGCGACAGGAATATAATCTCTGCCGGTGTCGTATCGGCGCTGGTAACCTGCTCGTAGAGCGGTGACAGCAGCAGGATACGGTCGCGCAGGGCGGCACTGGCACCGGTAAGGTCGGTGCTCTGCAAATCCTCGGCATAGAGGGTGGCGAAAGTCACTTCGGTCTCGGCCTGCTGCATGGCGCGCCATGCGGGGCGCAGGGCTTTGGCGATGGCCTCTGTATTGCCGCTGGACATGGCCGTGTCGAACCGCTGGAGCGCTTCGACACGGTCCCACACCCCGCCAGAGGCCGCAGGCTCACGGTCTGTATAAATGCCCAGAAACCGGTTGTCGGGCAGGGCGCCGATACGGGTCAGACGCTCCGCCGCATCTAGCTGCGCTTTCCAGCCCGCGATATCGCGCAGATCGGCCACAGCATAGGCGGCGGGCAGGTTCCGCGTGGGCTGCGGCTCTCCGATCGCTTCGAGAAGCCGGAACTTGAGTGGCGTCATCTCGCGCGGGCCGGGCAGGGGCGCGGCCCCTTCGTAAAGGTCAGGGTTGAGGAACCGGTCCAGCAGCGACAGATCGCTTTCGGGCAGCAGCGCCAGCGCTTGGGCAGACCCCAACGTCAGCGCCGCCGTGTCCCATTCCCCCGACCGCGCAGCGCACAGGATGCGCACGCCATAATCCGTGGTCAGGAAGGGCTTGTCCTTCAGCCGCAGGCAGGCACGATCTTCTGTGCCCAAAAGCAGGCTCACCTCCATCCAGAGGCCAAAGTGATCCGGCGAAGTCTCGACACCCGCCTGTTCGATCAGCGACATCGCAGGGTCAAGCGCCGCAGCATCCATCAAGGTGCGCACACGGGCGAGGGCAAGCGCATCGCCCTGTTTCGCATCCCCCTGCGGCGCGGTTGCTTGCGCCAGCAGCAGGGTAAACAGCAGCGAATGGGCCACGGGCAGGTGAAGCTCTGGCAGACGGTCAAGCTGATGGGCGATGTCTTCCGCGGTGCTGCCCGTCCATAAATCCTGCGGCAGCCCTGTCACCTTGGTTGGCACCAACCCGATGGCGCGCGGCCCGCCTTTGCCCAAGGGGGCCACGGTCACGACAGGGGGCAGCGCGGTCCGCGCAACGGGAGCCTCGTCCGGCTTTACGGGGGCCTTGCGCGTCGGTTGCGGCGTCTTGGGACGTTCGCCGAGCCAGTCGATCACCGACAAAGGCGCGTTCCGGTCATTCTGCGCTGCGGTTTGCGCGGCGACACCAAGGGGGAGGGCAATCAGGCAAAAAACGCTTAGCTGCCTGACAAATCGGATCATTGCTGCTCCAACGTCACGGATTCGCGGATTTCGACTTGGGGTGGTGCAAAGTCCGCCCCGAAGAACGGCCCCACATAGGCATAGACCGCAAGGCCGATGAACCCGATAATTGCGAGGTAAATCAGAAACTTGATCAGCTTGCCCATGGAATCCGCCTGCTTTCTTCTGCATCTTTTGACTATTCTATATATGGCCTTTTGGGCAAGATCACGTCATTCACACAAGAATGAGCGAAATTCAGCAATCCCCAGCCGATACGGCCCAAAACACCCCTCGGTACCATCTTAAGAAGACGGTTGTCATGGTGGGTATGATGGGCGCAGGTAAAACCGCCGTGGGTCGCGCTTTGGCCGCGAAACTTGGCGTGCCCTTTGTGGACAGCGACCACGAGATAGAGGCCGCTGCCAATCTGACCGTGCCCGAAATTTTTGAGCGAGACGGCGAACCCTTCTTTCGCAAGCGCGAGACCGAAGTGATCTCGCGTCTGCTGGATAAAGAGCCCGGCATCCTGTCGACCGGCGGCGGTGCCTTTCTGGCGGAAGCCAACCGTGAGAATATCTCGGCCCGCGGGGTGTCGGTGTGGTTGGATGCGGATCTTGATCTGCTGTGGAACCGTGTCCGGTACAAGACCTCGCGCCCGTTGCTGCGCACCGCTGACCCGCGCGGCACCCTGACCGAGCTTTACGAAAAACGTGTGCCGATCTACCGGCTTGCGGATATGACGGTTGCCAGCACGCCGGCGCTGTCGATTGACGCGATGGCGCAGCGCGTGGTGGATGCGCTGGCGGATCGCCCAGATGTACTTGAGGTGCTGTGATGCGAGAAACGGTTCATGTCGGTCTTGAGGGCCGCGCCTATGATGTGGTGATCGGCCCCGATCTGTTGGCCGAAGCAGGCGCGTTGGTTGCCCCGCTGTTGCGCCGCAAACGTGTTGTGGTGGTCAGTGATGAAACGGTTGCGGCGCACCATCTGGACGGTTTACGCGCCGGACTGGACGCCGCTGACATCAGCGTCGAGGCGCTGGCATTGCCGCCGGGCGAGGCGACGAAATGCTGGGCAGAGCTGACCCGCACGGTCGATTGGCTGATGGATCAGAAGGTCGAACGCAACGATATCGTGATTGCCTTTGGCGGCGGTGTCATCGGTGATCTGGTGGGCTTTGCCGCCGCGATCCTGCGCCGTGGCGTGCGCTTTGTGCAAATCCCGACCTCGCTTCTGGCGCAGGTCGACAGTTCGGTCGGGGGCAAGACGGGGATCAACGTATCGCAGGGCAAGAACCTTGTCGGCGCGTTTCATCAGCCGTCCCTTGTATTGGCCGATACGGCCGTGCTTGGCACATTGCAGGCGCGCGATTTCCTCGCCGGATATGGCGAAGTCGTCAAATACGGGCTGCTGGGGGATGCGGCCTTCTTTGACTGGCTCGAGGTGAACGCCCCCGCGATGGCCGCCGGCGATATGGCGCTGCGCGTAGAGGCGGTGCGCCGGTCTGTCCAGATGAAGGCCGATATTGTTCTGCGCGACGAAAAAGAGCACGGCGACCGCGCGCTGTTGAACCTTGGCCATACCTTCTGCCACGCGCTTGAGGCGGCGACGGGCTATTCCGACCGGCTGCTGCATGGCGAAGGTGTGGCGATCGGCTGTGCGATGGCGTTTGAATTGTCCGCCCGTTTGGGGCTTTGCGCGCAAGAGGACCCCAGCCGCGTCCGCGCGCATCTGCGGGCCATGGGGATGAAAACCGACCTGCGCGACATCGACGGAGATCTACCGGACGCCGCCTATCTGCTTGATCTGATGGGGCAGGATAAAAAGGTCATCGACGGCAAGCTGCGCTTTATTCTGGCCCGTAGCATTGGCGATGCTTTTGTCACCGCCGATGTCCCCAAGGACGCGGTGCTGCAGCTGCTGGATGACGCGCTGGCCGAACGCCGCTAGGGCGCGACGCCCACCCGTCTTGAGTCACGACAAAGAAAAAGGCGGGAAATTCCCCGCCTTAACTATGTTTGGTATCACATTGATATCAAAATGGAATTTCATCATCCAGATCGCGCGAGGAACCGCGACCACCGTCGTTGCCACCGCCCGAGGGGCCACTGTCATAGCCGCCGCCGTAGCCGCCCTGATCCGACGGGCCACTGTCGTAGCCGCCACCGCCGCCGCCGTAGTTGCCACCACCACCGGAACCACCACCGTCGCGGCCATCGAGCATGGTCAGCGTGCCGCCAAAGCCCTGCAGGACAACTTCTGTGCTGTATTTGTCTTGACCGGACTGGTCTTGCCATTTGCGGGTTTGCAACTGGCCTTCGATATATACTTTGGAACCCTTCTTCAGGTATTGCTCTGCGATGCGCACAAGCCCTTCCTGAAAGATCGCCACCGAATGCCATTCGGTCTTTTCGCGGCGCTCGCCGGTGTTGCGGTCTTTCCATGTCTCGGATGTCGCGATGCGCAGGTTGCACACTTTGCCGCCGTTCTGGAACGAACGCACTTCGGGATCGCGCCCCAGATTCCCGATTAGGATCACTTTATTCACTGAGCCGGCCATGATGCCCCCATTTGCTGCAAGTTTACGGGCCACGCGCGAATCCCGCACGCGCCTTGGATTGGCCGACGTTATACCCAGCAGGGTTCGCGATAAACAGGGGGGGGGCGGGATTATCGCCGTTGCGACCCACGCAGATGTGACAGGGGGCAATAAAGGGTGGCACCAACGGGTCAGTTTGATATGGTCTGCGGGAATTGAGACTGCGTGGGGCAGGGACAATATGCGAATTGTATTAACGGCGGCGCTGTGCTGCCTTTCTGTGGGCGCAGCACCGGTTGCCGCCGATGTGTTTTCATCCAAGAACCGGACCAAGCTTTTTGCGTCCCAGACTAAGATTCTGGACACACGGGCATCAAAACAATATGCGGCCTCTGTCCGGTTGCAGCCACAACGCGTGGTCACCCCGACAAAATGGGACACACCCAAATATCGCGGCAAGTACAAGGGCGTCTATCTTGGCATGGCGCGCGAAGCCGCGATGCGCCACGGCATTCCGGCGGATCTCTTCTTGCGTCTCGTGCAGCAGGAAAGCGGCTGGAACCCTGCGGCGCGGTCGCACAAAGGCGCGCTTGGTCTGGCGCAGCTTATGCCGGAAACGGCGCGGATCCTGCGCGTGGATCCGACCGACCCCTACGAGAATCTTGATGGCGGTGCACGCTACCTCAAGCGCCAATATCAGGCATTCGGGTCATGGAACCTCGCGCTTGCGGCCTATAACGCGGGGCCGGGGGCGGTGAAGAAATACGGTGGCATCCCGCCCTACGCCGAAACCAAGAACTATGTGAAGGTGATCGCGGGTCTGTGATGCACCCCGATAAGTGGCTCTGAATAAAGTATATTTCGCCGCAGTATGCTGATTTCCGCTTGCCGTTTTGCGCGGCGATGGAACCATATCGCCACGGCTGATGTTCCCTTTCCACAGCGTCAGCAGGTCGTCTTCTACGGTCTGCGCGCATCAGGAAGATAAGGAGCATTCGCATGTTCAACTCAGTTAAATCGATCGCCTTGGCCACAGGTGTAAGCTTGGCCGCATTGTCCTCTGCCGCATTTGCGGACGAAAAGGTCGCCTTCTCCGCGATTGACGTAAGCTCGTCGATCAACGCCGCGCAGGACGCTAACGCGATGGAATATTACCCCCAGATCACAGAGGATCTGAAAGCCGCCGTGGCCGCCCGCGTCTTGGGCAGCGATGACGCCAGCGATCCGACGATCAACATCGACATCCGCAAGATCTCGCTGGATGGGGATACGATGCTGAGCGATAGTCAGGAATTTAACGAGATCGAAGGTGTGGTGGACATCACATCGCCCAATGAATCGATCGGCGCGCGTAGCTTCCCTGTGAATGTCGCCGCCTATTCGGTCGATCAGGTCGTGCCCGAGGGCTATGTCGCCGTGGCCCCGACCGAGGGTGTTTTTTACGAAGTGATGATCGACGGTTTTGCCGATGAGGTGGCCGAACAGGTCGGCAATCTGAACACCGCAGGTAGCGGCGTCAGCAAATAAGCCACCCTGCCTCGATCAGGCAGAAACGGCCATCGCACATGCGGTGGCCGTTTTTTTGATGCGTAGCCAAGGGTTCAGCGCGCCGGAACGTCCATCTCGATCACCGGCTCCATCGCCGCAAGCTGCGCGTCATCCAGATGACATTTCACCGTATGTCCCGCCGCCAGCGCCCGTAGCTCTGGCACTTGCGTCTCGCAAAGATTTCCCGGCACCCGAGATTTCCATCGGCAGCGCGTCTGAAAGGGGCAACCGGGCGGCGGGTTCATCGCCGAGGGGACATCGCCTTCCAGTACAATATGTTTTTTCTTCACCCGCGTGTCGGCAATCGGCACCGCCGACAGCAGGGCTTCGGTATAGGGGTGGTAGGGCGGAGAGAACACCTGATCCGTCGTGCCCAATTCGACCACATGGCCCAGATACATCACCATCACCCGGTCGCTGAGATAACGCACGATGCTCAGGTCATGGCTGATGAACAACAGACAGGTCTGTTGGGCCTGCTGGATCTCCATCAAAAGATCCGTCACCGCCGCCTGAACCGAGACATCAAGCGCCGACACGGGTTCATCCGCCACCACGATCCGCGCGTCTCCGGCAAAGGCACGGGCAATCCCCACGCGCTGTTTCTGCCCGCCCGACAGTTGGCGCGGCATGCGGCTGGCGAATTCCCGCGGCAGTTTGACCAGATCCAGCAGCTCCAGCATACGCGCCTTACGGTCACGCGCGGAGGTGCCCACGCCAAACACTTCAAGCGCGCGGATGATCTGGCGGCCCACGGTCATTGACGGGTTCAATGTGTCGAAAGGGTTCTGAAATACCATCTGGATATCAGCGACAGTCTGTGTCCCCCGATCCTCGATCGCGGTGGTGCCGATATCACGGCCATCCAGCAGCAGATGACCGGCTGTGGCCGTCTCCAGCCCCATAAGTACCTTGGCAAAAGTGGACTTGCCGCAACCGGATTCCCCAACGATGGCAAGGGTTTCACCCGCACGCGCTTCAAAGCTCAGCTCTTCGTTTGCTTTAACCACTTTGGTACCGGTGCCGCCAAACATCGAATGCGCCGCCACCTGATAGTATTTCTTAAGCTTGTCCATTTTCAGAACGACGTCGCCAACCTCGCCCTTCGACTTGGTCGCCGCTTGCGCCATCGGCGCGGACCAGTCGATTTCATCGTGGCGGATACAGCGGGTCGCGTGACGCGTGTTTTCGGGCACGTCCAGCATCGGAATGGCACCCTGATCGCAGCGCCCCGCGACAAAGTAATCACAGCGCGGGCCAAAGTTGCAACCCTCGGGGCGTTTATGGGGCAGGGGGAAATTGCCGGGGATAGCGATCAGCGGGCGCGCGGTCTTGTCGGCACCGGGCAGCGGAATCGACCGGAACAGAGCCTGTGTATAGGGGTGGCGCATGCCGTCGAATACATCTGCAATCGACCCGCGCTCGACCGCCTCGCCGGAGTACATGACACAGATGCGATCGCAGGTGTCCAGCACCAGCCCGAGGTTGTGGCTGATGAACAGCATAGAGGTGCCGTATTTGCGCCCCAGATCTTTGACCAGATCAATGATCGCTGCCTCGACCGTGACATCCAATGCTGTGGTCGGCTCGTCCAGGATCAGCAAGGATGGCTCTGACATCAGGGCCATAGCGATGACGATGCGCTGCTGTTGCCCGCCTGACAGCTGATGCGGATAGGCCTTGAGGATACGTTCGGGGTCCGGCAGCTTGACATCGGTCACCAGTTGCAAGGCGCGGGCATGGGCCTCGCGTTTCGACATGCCACCGTGGATTATCGGCACTTCCATCAGCTGCTGCCCGATCCGCATGGCGGGGTTCAAAGAGGCCATAGGCTCTTGATAGATCATCGCGATCTCGCTGCCCCTGATCTGACGCAACTCAGCGGCGCTCATCTGGGACAGATCGCGCCCCTTGAACTTGATGGACCCGCCCACGACACGCCCGTTCACCCCAAGGTCCTGCATTACGCCCAAGGCGACCGTTGATTTACCACAACCGGATTCACCAACCAGCCCCACAGCCTCGCCCGGTTTGACCGAGACCGAAAAATCCATCACCGCCGGAATTTCGCGCAGCCGTGTGAAGAAAGAGATCGACAGCCCGTCGATCTCCAGAATTGGCCCGTCATATGCCTCGCCCATGTCCAACTCCCTTACCTTCAACCGCAACCTTATATTTCATTTTGCCAAGTAAACTCCGGGGGTGCGGGGGCTGGCCCCCGCGGCGGTTCCCCCAAATCAATCCCGCAAACTCTCTTCGCGCAGCCCATCCGCGAGCAGGTTCAACCCCAGCACAAGGCTGAGCAAGGCTAGCGCCGGCGCGATTGCCGCATGGGGGTAGAGCGCCAGCAGGCGGCGCCCTGCGTTGATCGTGGTGCCCCAATCGGGGCTTTCGGATTCCAGTCCCAGCCCAAAGAACCCCAGCGTGCCAAGCAGGATCGTTGTATAGCCGATGCGCAGGCAGAAATCGACGATCAAGGGGCCGCGGGCATTGGGCAGGATCTCCCATAGCATGATGTACCACGGTCCTTCGCCGCGGGTCTGCGCGGCCGCCACATAGTCGCGTGTCTTGATGTCCAGTGCGAGCCCGCGCACGATGCGGAATACTGTGGGCGCATTGACGAAAACCACCGCGACAAAGACCACCAGCAACCCCGGCCCGATGTCGAGGAAATCCAGAAACGCAGGCAGGCCCGGGATCTCGTAGGTCTGGGTGCGCACCAAGGCTCCATCGTCCGAGATCATCGCGAGGTAAAGCCAGCCCACCAGGCCCAGTACCACGACCAGCACCGGCGTGCGGGTGCCTGGCTGCGTGCGCAGACGTGTGTTGAGCAGCACCCCTAGGAACACCAGCGGAAAGATGAACAGCACAATTGCCATGTAATTCGGCAGTCCGGTCAGCACGATCTCGGGGGTGACCAGAAGATAAAAGATCAAGATCACCGGAAAGGCGAGGATCAGATTGGCAAGAAAGCTCAGGAATACGTCCAGTTTGCCGCCATAATAGCCCGCAGGCAGCCCCAGCGTGATCCCCACCATAAAGGCAAAGACCGTCGCCATCGGCGCGATCTGGATCACCACCCAAGCCCCCTTGATCAGGCGGCTGAACACATCGCGGGCAAGGTTATCGCCGCCCAGCAGGAACCACGGGTAGTCGCCGTCCTCAGCGCGGGCCAGCGGTGTGCCGGGAAGCTTGTTCTTCATGCCCGAGGTCTGGCTGAGGCTGTCATGGGTCACGATCATGTCGAACACCCCGCCGAACAGCCCCGTATAGACCCAGAACATCACTAGCCCAAAGCCGATCATGCCAACGGTGCTGTCAAACAGTTTGCCATAAAGCCCCAGCCGGCGTTTGAAGGTGATCGACAGGGCAAAGGTCACGATCAGCGCAATCCAGACCGGCAGCAGACGTTGCGACATGCCGCCAAAGATGCCGGCCTCGGCGCCCATGAAAATGCCCCCGACGACATAGACCATCAGCAGCGCGGTCGCCGCCGCGATACCCGCGGTGGTGAGCTGCCCCAATCGGCGCGTTCCCGTAGGGGAAGTGGGCAGCAGGGGCCAGACCATCTGCATCGCGATGCCAAGCAGCACGACCAACACCGCGCCCCCCAGCAATGGGTTCACCCAGTCCAGCGCACCTGTCCATGTCAATGGGTCCATCTGCATTGTCTCCTCAGGTGATCCGGATGCGCGGGTTCAGCACGACATAGCCGATGTCCGAGATCAGCTGCGTTGTCAGCACCACGATCACCGACACGACCGACACGGCCAGCAACAGCTCGATGTCATTATTCGACGCGGCGCGGACCAACAGCCAGCCGAAGCCCTTGTAGTTAAAGAGGGTCTCGACGATGACGACTCCGTTCAGAAGCCACGGGATTTGCAGCATGATCACCGTGAACGGCGCGATCAGTGCGTTGCGCAGGGCGTGTTTCAGGACGATGTTGCCAAAGCTCACCCCCTTCAGCCGCGCCGTGCGGATGTATTGCGCGGTCATCACCTCGGTCATCGAGGCACGGGTCATGCGCGCGATATAGCCCATCCCGTAAAGCGAGATGGTCAGCACCGGCAAAAAGAAATTCCAGAAGGTCGCGTCTTTCATCGCACTGGCAGCGGAGCCCAGAAACAGCGTTTTGCTGTCGATCCAGCCCCAGTCGGCCAGCAGGGGCGACAGCCCAAACCGCGACGAGGCGAGCAAGGCGATGAACACGACACCAGAGACATATTCAGGCGTCGCGGTTGTCAGGATTGAAAAGGTCGACAGGGTCCGGTCCGTCCGCGACCCTTCGCGCATCCCAGCCAGCACGCCCACAATCAGCGCCATCGGCACCATCAGCAGGATCACGCAGCCCATCAACTTGCCAGTCAGCGCCAATCGCGTCAGGACAGTGGGGCCGACATCCTCTTGGAAAACAGTCGAAAATCCCCAATCCCCTTGCAAGATACCGCAAAAGCTGCGGCGGTCGCCCTCGGGCGTGTCCTTGGTAAAGCAGCGCCCGAAACGGGTGCCGTCCTCCTCTTGCGTCACCCATCCGGGCATGACGCCCAGCCATTGGCCGAATTTGACCGGCAGCGGGTCAAGATAGCCGCGATCCCCCAGATAGCTTGCGACCGCTTCGTCCGACATGCGGAAGTTGCCTTGGGTCTTGGCGAGCTTTTCGAGGTTCGGATAGAGGTTGGTCAGCCAGAACACGATAAAGGTCAGGCATAGCGCTGTTACCACCATCACGCCCAAACGGCGCAATATGAAAATACCCATGTGATGACCCTGTTGCGCGGCGGTACGGCGACACCTTGAAGGCGCGCGGCTGCGTTTGAATTTGTCGCAGCGCGGTCCGGCTTTTGCCGATACGTTGCGCGCTGCGCGGCTCCCTTATTGTCCGCTTTCCACCATGACATGGGCGGTGCGGATGTGTTTTTCTCGAATGCCAGTCAGCCACAGGTCGCGGTGGCAGGTCAACTCGGTACTTTGGAAAAGGCGCTAACCCGAGCGTCCTTGTGGCCACTGGTCCTGACGCGTCAGGCCGCCGTTGCCCGCAGGCGCGAGGGTGTGAGGCCCGTGTGTTGCTGCATGAACCGTGTGAAATAGGCGGCGGAGCCAAAGCCAAGGTGGCGCGCGATATCCTGTGCGGAATGCTCTGTCGTGCCAAGCAGGTGCCGTGCCTCATGCACCACCCGTTCGGTCAGGATATCCGCCGCAGTCTTGCCGGTGGCGGATTTTACGGCCCGTGACAGATGCGTCGGCGTGACCTCCAGGCTTTCGGCGTATTGCGCCATCGGCGCGCCGCTGCTGTAGCGTTCACAGACCATCTGGCAAAACCGCGCGCTGAGCCGTGCGGCGGCGTTGCGCCGGTTGGGCACATGTTCGTCCTGCATGATCTGGCGCCGCAGCCAGACCGACATCAGCGCCGCGTGCCCCTCTAACGCGTCATGATACAGCGGGCGCTTGGCCTGTTGTTCGCGCTGCGCGGCTTCGATCAGGCCGGTCAGTTCGGTCTGGGCCTGTACATCCCGAATACGCAGGTGGCGCGGCATTTGGGGCAGGCGCAGCTCGGTGCCGTCGGGGATCACCACCGCTTGCCCGATGCCCTGCCGCCCCATATCAAGGGCAAAGAGCGCACGGGCAGGGATAAACACCGCGTTATGCGCCCCCAAGCCGCGCCGCTGGCCGTCAAGCTGCAGCAACCCCTGACCGCGGGTGATCCAGATCAGCATATGCACAGGCCGGTCATGACAAAGCTGCACGCGCCAGTCCTGCCCTTGCGACAGTTGCGCCAGCGTCAGCAATTCGATCGTGTTCTCTGTCATTGCATGACCCTATCAGCAAAAGACAAGTGAACACTATCGTTATACAGAGATATGGAAAGATAAAGGCAGTAAAAGATAATTTCGCCGTTTTGGCAGCCGCGTGCTAGCCCGGCACATATTGCAGCCAATCGGCGGTGTTCTTGCGCATCCACGTGCGCTGCCGTTTGGCATATTGCCGTGTCGCGATGATGGCATCCTGTCGTGCCACGTCAAGCGGTGTTGCGCCGTCAAGGTAGCGCATCAGCTCGGGTACGCCGATGGCACGGTGCGCGGGCAGGGCGGGGTCGTAATCGGGGCGCACGGCGGCGACTTCGTCCAGCGCGCCTTGGTCCAGCATCTGGTCAAAGCGACGAATGATCCTGTCGTTCAGCCAGTCCTTTGACGCGGCAACGGCGACGGCCTGACAGCGCTCCATCGGCAGGACGGGCGGCGGCGTATCATCTTGCCACGCGGCCAGCCCGCGCCGTGTGGCTTGCTGCACCTCCCACGCTCGCTGGACGCGCATGGGGTTATAAAGATCGATGCGGCGCGCCGTCTCTGCGTCAAGCGCGTCGATCATCGCCGCGCGGGTCATGGTGTTGCCCACGGCGCGCACCGCATCGGGGGTCGGAGGAATGTCCACCAGCCCCTTGGTCAGCGCCGCGAAATAAAGGCCCGTGCCACCGACAATGATCGGGCGTGCGGGCTGGCGCAGCACCTCGGTCACCTCGCGCAGCCAGTGGCCGACCGAATAGGGGGCGTGCGCCGCGACATGGCCATACAGCAGATGCGGTGCCAAGGCCTCTTCCTCGGCCGGGGGGCGGGCCGAGATCACGCGCCAGCAGCCGTAGACCTGACTGGCATCCGCGTTCACAATCACCCCGCCCTGAGCCTGCGCAATCGCCAGCGCCAGCGCCGATTTACCCGACGCCGTGGGCCCCGCAATCAGGACAGGCGCGGCAGGGTCGATAGAGGAAACCACGTCAGAGACGCGGGACAGCGGGGCATCTGGCATTTCTTTGCGTGAACCTCTGACGGAGCATTGAATGTTTGCGCTATTTGCGACATTTTACGGCGCAATGAAAACCCCTCCCACACCCTGAAAGGTGCCCCCATGCCCGAGAGCCAGTCAAAAGTAACATTCAACCGGGTCATGCTAAAGATTTCAGGCGAAGCATTGATGGGCGATCAGGGGTTCGGGCTGAACCCGCCAACCGTGCAACGCATCGCGAACGAGGTCAAATCGGTTCACGATCTTGGCGTCGAAATCTGCATGGTCATCGGGGGCGGCAATATCTTCCGTGGGCTGCAAGGGTCGGCTCAGGGGATGGAACGCACCACCGCCGATTATATGGGGATGCTGGCCACCGTGATGAACGCGCTGGCGATGCAATCCGCGCTAGAGGAACTGGGCATCCACACGCGGGTAATTTCCGCGATCACAATGAACGAGGTCGCCGAACCCTACATCCGCCGCCGCGCCGTGCGCCACCTTGAGAAAAAGCGCGTGTGCATCTTTGCCGCGGGTACCGGCAACCCCTATTTCACCACTGATACCGCCGCGACGCTGCGCGCCAATGAAATGGCCTGCGAAGCGATCTTCAAGG
The DNA here is from genome assembly GCF_003352105.1 of Sulfitobacter sp. SK025. Taxonomy (NCBI): domain Bacteria; kingdom Pseudomonadati; phylum Pseudomonadota; class Alphaproteobacteria; order Rhodobacterales; family Roseobacteraceae; genus Sulfitobacter; species Sulfitobacter sp. SK025. Next base: position 1,949,063 of record NZ_CP025808.1, read on the forward strand.
GCACCAAGGTCGATGGTGTCTATGACAAAGACCCCGCCAAATTCGATGATGCCGTTCGCTATGATGCCGTCAGCTATGACGATGTGCTGCAAAAGCGCTTGGGGGTCATGGATGCCTCTGCCATCGCCTTGGCGCGCGACAACAACCTGCCGATCATCGTCTTCTCTCTGGACGAACCGGGCGGCTTCAAGGGGATTCTCGCGGGCGAGGGCACATACACACGGGTTCAGGGCTAGGCCCCAACCTACGATAGATGCGGGGCTCCCTATACAAGGGGGGCTTGATCGCGTTATATCGGTTCAAATCTAGATAGTTACAAAACCACCGGGGACATCATGTCAGACGATTTTATGCTGGACACAGACGATCTTGAGCGGCGCATGAATGGCGCGATCACATCGTTGCGCACCGAATTTGCCTCTTTGCGCACAGGCCGTGCCTCCGCCTCTATGCTGGAGCCTGTGATGGTCGACGCCTATGGCAGCAGCACGCCGATCAACCAGGTGGGCACCGTCAACGTGCCCGAGCCGCGGATGGTTACCATCAACGTCTGGGACAAGGCGCTGGTCGGCAAGGTCGAGAAAGCGATCCGTGAATCCGGTCTGGGCATCAACCCGCAGCTGAACGGCACGATCATCATGCTGCCGATCCCCGAGCTGAACGAGGAACGCCGCACCCAGCTGACCAAGGTCGCGGGGCAATATGCCGAAAGCGCCCGTGTCTCCATCCGCAACATCCGCCGCGACGGTATGGACCAGATCAAGAAAGCCAAGGCCGACGGCATGTCGGAAGACGATCAGAAAGTCTGGGAGGGTGAGGTTCAGGACATGACCAACAAGTTCATCGCCCAGATCGACGAGCAGCTTGAAAGCAAACAAGCCGAGATCATGCAGGTTTAAGTACCTTATTCGATGCGCGCGACCCCAAGGTCCGCGCATCGGCCTGCAGTTCGATAAGGATAGATGATGCCTGCTGCGACCGACCAGACCTTCCAGCTTGTCCCAGGGGCACCGCGCCATGTTGCGATCATCATGGACGGAAACGGCCGTTGGGCAACCCAGCGAGGGCGTCCGCGTCTGTTCGGGCATCATGCCGGTGCCAAGCGTGTGCGCGAAATCGTCGAGGCATGCCCCGATTTTGGCGTCGAGTATCTGACGATCTTTGCCTTCTCGACCGAGAACTGGAAACGTACTCAGGTCGAGGTGGCGGGACTCATGAGCCTGTTCCGCCGCTATATCACCAAAGAGACCAAGGCGCTGAAAGCCAAGGGCGTGCGCGTCCGGTTTATCGGTGACCGTGTCCGGCTGGATGCGAAACTGGTCAAGTTGATGAATGTGCTAGAGGCAGAGACGGCGGAAAACACCCGGACCCATCTGACGATTGCGCTGAACTACGGCGGTCGCGACGAGGTCGCGCGCGCGACGCAGCGGCTGGCACAGGACGTCGCAGCGGGTCTGCTCAGCCCTGAGGACGTCGACGAAGAAACCCTGCCGCGCTATCTGGATACCCATGTTTTGCCGGACCCCGATCTGGTGATCCGCACCAGTGGCGAGGCGCGGATATCGAACTTTCTGCTGTGGCAATCAGCCTATGCCGAATATGAATTCATTGATACGCTCTGGCCCGACTTCACCAAGGCCGAGTTTGGCAATCTTTGTGCGGCCTTTGGCAATCGCGACCGGCGCTTTGGTGCCGTGTCCTCCTGATCGTACGACGAAAGGAAAGCACTATGACACCTTCTTCGGAACGCTGGTCCGACCTCACGGCGCGCGTCGGTTCGGCGCTGGCGATGATTGTGGTCGGTCTGGGCGGCATCTATCTGGGCGGGCCCGTGTTCCACGTTCTCGTCGCAATCATTTGCGGCGTCATGGCGTGGGAACTGGTGGGGATGTTGAACCCGTCAAACCGCAGCGCGCGGATGCAGATGGGCTTGCTGGTGGGCGCGGCGACGCTCGCCGCGATCTACCTGCCCGTGGGCTTTGCCCTGCCGGTGCTGCTGGCCCCTGCGTTGGTGGGCTTTGGCCAGCTGGAAAAGCACCGCACCATTTTCATGTGTTTCACCGTGATGATCATGCTGGCCGGTTTCGGGCTGACGCAGGTTCGCGATGATTTCGGCTTTGGCTGGCTGATGTGGCTGGTGCTGGTTGTGGTGATAACCGATGTCGTTGGCTATTTCGCCGGACGTGCCATCGGGGGGCCGAAATTCTGGCCCAAGGTCAGCCCCAAGAAAACATGGTCCGGCACGGCTGCGGGCTGGATCGGGGCGGCGGCTGTCGGTTTCCTGTTCTCGATCAATACCGGTGTGGGCTTGCAGCTGGTCGGTGTCTCTGTCGCCATGTCGATGGCGTCGCAGATGGGGGATATGGCGGAATCCGGGATGAAGCGTCGCTTGGGGGTCAAGGACAGCTCTAACCTGATCCCCGGTCATGGCGGCTTGCTGGATCGGTTCGACGGTATGCTGGGGGCGGCGCTGTTCCTGCTGATCATTGGTCGTTTCCTGACCATCACCCCCGCGCTAAGCTGATCTTCACCCCATGAAGAAAGTCAGTATTTTCGGGGCCACGGGCTCTATCGGGCAGAACACCATTGATCTAATCTCGCGCGCGCCCGACGCCTATGATGTCGTCGCGCTGACCGGTGCCAGCAATATCGCGCAGCTGGCCGAAGATGCGCAACGTTTGAATGCGCAGCTTGCCGTCACGGCCCATGAGCACCTGCTGGACGACCTGCGCGACGCGCTATCGGGCACGGGGGTAGAGGCGGCCGCCGGACCCCAGGCCATCAACGAGGCCGCCGCACGCCCCGCCGATTGGGTCATGTCCGCCATCATCGGGGCCGCGGGTCTGGCACCGGGGGTGGAGGCGTTGAAACAAGGCGCGACGCTAGCCCTTGCCAATAAAGAGTCGCTGGTCTGCGCCGGTCAGCTGATGCTGGACACCGCTGCGGCACATGGGGCCACCATGCTGCCGGTCGATAGCGAGCATTCCGCCGTGTTTCAGGCCCTGATCGGCGAGGATATCTCGGCAGTCGAACGGATCATCATCACCGCCAGCGGCGGGGCGTTTCGCGATTGGCCGCTCGAAAAGCTCGCCGATGCCACGCTAGAGCAGGCGTCGAGCCATCCGAACTGGGACATGGGTCAGCGCATCACTATCGATAGTGCGTCGATGTTCAACAAGGCGATGGAAGTCATTGAAACGCGTGAATATTTTCGCGTGGACCCCGACCAGATCGAGGTGTTGGTGCATCCGCAATCTATGATCCATGCGCTGGTGGGCTTCAATGACGGTGCCTTGATGGCGCATATCGGCCCGCCTGACATGCGCCACGCCATCGGCTTTGCCCTGCATCACCCCGACCGTACGCATTTGCCGGTAGAGCGGCTGGATCTGGCAAAGATCGGCAGCTTTGACTTCCGCGCCCCCGATGACATCCGTTGGCCCGCCCTGCGCCTCGCGCGCGAGGTGATGGCGCGTGGTGGCATGGCCGGTGCGGTGTTCAACGCCGCCAAAGAGGTCGCGCTGGACGGGTTTATCGGCGGCAAGCTGCGCTTTCCCCAGATGGCCGAGATCGTCGAAGACACGATGGAAGCGCTTTTCCCTGACAATGGGGTGATCGATGCGGCCATCACACTTGATAACGTCGCACAGGTGGACCATCTGGCAAGGCAGGCCGCATGGGCCGCAATAACAAAGAGGGCAGGGTAGAGTTTTGGATATTATGGCATTGATCCCGCAGTTTGGCGGGCTGATCTGGACGCTTCTGGCTTTTGTGATTGCGCTGTCGGTGATCGTCGCGATCCATGAATACGGTCATTATATCGTCGGACGCTGGTCCGGCATCCATGCCGATGTCTTCTCTCTCGGGTTTGGCCCTGTGATCTACAGCCGCTTCGACAAACGCGGCACCAAGTGGCAGATCGCCGCGCTGCCCTTTGGCGGCTACGTGAAATTCGCGGGCGATGCGGATGCGGCCTCGGGCAAGGATGTGGCCGCGATGGAAGCGGCCGAGGCAGACCCCAAGCGGTTGCGTGCCACCATGCACGGTGCGCCGCTTTGGGCGCGTGCAGCCACGGTCGCTGCGGGGCCGGTGTTCAACTTTGCCCTGTCCATTCTGGTTTTCGCGGCCATCGGCCTGTCGGTCGGCGTGCCGCGTGATCCGATGACCGTCGGGGAATTGTACCCCCTGCCGTTTGAACAGAATGAACTGGTGGAAGGGGACGAGATCGTCTCTATCGGCGGGGTGACCCTGCCGCCGGTGTCCGATGCCACCGCCTATGCCGACGCCTTCGCCAGCATCCCGCTGGACCAGCCGCTGCCCTATGAGGTGAACCGTGGCGGGGAGGTCGTGACCGTGGATGGGCCTTACGTCATGCCATCGCTGGTCAAGCAGGTGATGCCGCAATCCGCGGCCTATGAGGCCGGTCTGAAAAGCGGCGATGTGATCACCGCGGTTGACGGGGCAGAGATCTTCGCCTTCCGCCAGTTGAAGACCGCTGTTGAAGCGTCTGAAGGCACACCGCTTGAACTTGATATCTGGCGCGACGGGGAAACGCTGGACATCACCCTGCGCCCCAAAGTGACGGACGAACCGCAGCCAGACGGCAGCTTCAGGTCGCAGATGCGCATTGGCATCGTGGGCGGCACCGCCTTTGACACCGCCACGACGAACCCTGGCGTACTGACAGCGCTCTGGGGTGGGGTAGAGAACACAGGCCGGATCATCAGCGGGTCGCTATCGGGTCTCAAGCATATGATCGTCGGCAATATCAGCACCTGTAACCTGAGCGGTCCGGTGGGGATCGCGCAAACCTCTGGCGCGATGGCGTCGCAGGGCGCGCAAAGCTTCATCTATTTTATCGCGGTGCTGTCGACGGCGGTCGGTCTGCTGAACCTCTTCCCGATTCCGGCGCTGGATGGCGGGCATCTGGTGTTCTACGCCTATGAAGCCGTGACCGGCAAACCACCCAGCGATGGCGCGTTGCGCATCCTGATGACCATTGGTCTGACCTTGGTACTGGGGTTAATGGTCTTTGCCTTGGGTAACGATTTATTCTGCCCTTAGGCGATATTTTGCCGCCTAAAGGGGGGTAAAAAGTTACAAAAGTCTTATTGCTGCCTTAATTGGTCAAACGAGCGCCGCAATCGCCTGCGATATTCGATCCAAGTTACAAAGGATACGAGTATGCAGACGTTCAAGACAAGTTATCGCGGTTTGAGCCTTTTGGTTGATCTGAACTGGGACCGCGCTTTGTACTTCGGCTTCCTGATCGTCGCGCTGACCGCCGGCGCGTGGATCGGCGCATAACGCCGTTCTCTCTCCCTATCCAGGTGCCCTCCCGCACTCTATCGTGATCCAACTGGCCGTCATACACACTATATAGGTGTATGGCGGTCTCTTCGTTTTGACAAAGGCCGCTAACCTGTCTAGTCAGGACGAAAGAGTTTTTTGACAGCGGGTAGGGCAAATGATGCACAACGACAGGTGGAATAAGCCCACCGAAACAGCGGTTTTCACTCCTTTTGCGAAATCCTTGCGCAGCGCTTCTTTTTGCGTAATGTTATCAGTCGCTTGGCTGGTTCCAGCGCCACATGCTGACGCGCAAAGCTATCAGTTCAACACAGTTCAGATCGACGGCAACGAACGGATCGGCGACAGCGCCATTCTAAGCCGCGCAGGAATCGCGCGTGGTCGGGCGATCAGCGCGGGCGAATTGAACGATGCTTACCAGAACCTTCAGGCGTCCGGCCTGTTTGAAAGCGTCGCACTTGAACCGCGCGGCGGGACATTGGTGATCACGGTCGTAGAATTCCCCACGATCAACCGCATCAGCTTTGAAGGCAACGCGCGCATCGACGACGAAGCGCTGGCTTCGGTCGTTGATTCAGACGAACGCCGCGTCTTCAACCCGACCCAAGCCGAAAAAGACGCCAATGCCATCGCGCAGGCCTATAGCAATGACGGCCGTATCGCCGCCCGCGTCCAGCCCAAGGTCATCCGCCGCGACCAGAACCGTGTTGATCTGGTGTTTGAAGTCTTCGAAGGCGACAACGTCGAGATTGAACGCCTGAGCTTTGTCGGCAACCGCCAATATTCGGACCGTCGTCTGCGCCGCGTGCTGGGAACCAAGCAAGCGGGGCTGTTCCGCCGGCTGATCAAACGCGACACCTTTGTGCCCGAACGCATCGAGGCCGACCAGCAGATGCTGCGCGATTTCTACCTGTCGCGCGGCTATGTCGACATGCGCATTTCGGCGGCGAACGCTCAGCTGACCGAAGAACGCGACGGCTATTTTGTGCAGTTCAACGTGCAAGAGGGGCAACAGTTCAAGTTCGGCGAACTGACCGTGACCTCGACCATCAACGGGGTGAACGCTGAAGATTATCGTGGCGTAATCAAGACCAAATCCGGTGCCGTCTATTCGCCGTCGCTGGTCGAGACGGATATCGCCCGGATGGAACGCAAAGCCATCCGTGACGGCGTAGACTTTCTGCGGGTCGAACCGGTTGTCACGCGCAATGATCGCGACCTGACGCTGAACGTCGAATATCGTATCTCTCGTGGTCCACGTGTCTTTGTTGAACGGATCGACATCGAAGGCAACACCACCACGCTTGACCGCGTTGTGCGCCGCCAGTTCGACAGCGTAGAGGGTGACCCGTTCAACCCGCGCGAGATCCGTGAAAGCGCCGAGCGCATCCGCGCCCTTGGTTATTTTGAAAGCGCCGAAGTCAACGCCCGCGAGGGGTCTTCCCCCGAGCAGGTCGTCGTTGACGTGAATGTTGTGGAACAGCCGACAGGCTCGCTCAACTTCGGTGGGTCGTTCTCGTCCAGTGACGGGATCGGCGTCGCGGTCAGCTTTGCCGAGGATAACTTCCTGGGACGCGGCCAAAAGCTCAAGCTGACGGTCAGCACGGCTGAATATGCACAGCGCTATGGCTTCAACTTTATCGAGCCGAGCCTCTTGGGGCGTGATGTGGCGTTCGGCCTGAACCTCGATTATGCCGAAACAAGCTCGTCCTATAATTCCTTCGATACCAAACGTATCGTTTTCCAGCCGACCCTGTCGTTCCCTGTCAGCGAAAACGGGCGGTTGAGCCTCAACTATACCTATGACGACCTTGAGATGTCAGAGCGGGACGATACCACAACCGGTTTCGTCGTCGCAAATGACATTGCCGCGGGCCGTCAGGTGACCTCTTCGATCGGGTATAATTACAGCTACGACACCCGTCGCGCCGGCCTTGACCCGACATCGGGTGTGCTGCTGCAATTCGGGCAGGATTTCGCAGGTCTAGGGGGGGACACCAAGTTCGTGAAAACCACCGCCAAAGCCATCGGCGAAAAGCGTATCTTCAACGAGGAAGTCACCCTGCGTGCCACCTTGCAAGGTGGGGCATTGGCATGGAGCGAGGGCAACAACCGCGTTTCCGACCGCTTCTTGATCGGCCCGTCGATCATGCGCGGCTTTGAAACCGGCGGCATCGGCCCGCGCGATCAAAGCAACAGCTCTGACGACTCCCTTGGGGGTAACCTCTTTGTGGTTGGTAGTCTTGAGGCGGAATTCCCGCTGGGCCTGCCCGAAGAATACGGCATCAGCGGCGGCGTCTTCTATGATGTCGGCAACGTCTGGAACCTCGACGATGTAGTGATCCCCGCGGGCTCGTCTATCGTTGGTGAATCCGGTTCGTTCCGCCACGTGATCGGTGTCTCGCTCTTCTGGGATACGCCTGTTGGTCCCTTGCAGTTCAACGTCTCTAAAGCCTTGAAAAAAGAGGACTATGACCAAGAACAGAAGTTCGAAGTGACCCTGCGGACCGATTTCTGAGGCCGTTATGAAACTGCGGGCACTCTTGATTTGCCTTCTGCCGGTACTGCCCCTCGCGGCGGTGCCGGTTTTTGCACAACAGCAGTCTGAACGGCGGGTGGTGCAAAGCCCGATCCTGACGATCGATTCAGATCGTGTGTTCAAAGAAAGCGCCTTTGGTCTGCGGGTGGCGGATGACGTGGAAACCCAAAGCGCTGAAATATCTGCCGAAAACCGCCTGATCGAAGCGGATTTGAAGGCCGAGGAACGCAAGCTCACCGATCAGCGCAGCAAGCTCAGTCCCGATGCCTTTAGCGGGCTGGCGGATGCCTTTGACGAAAAGGTGCAGAAAACCCGCGCGGCGCAAGCGGCAAAGGGGCGGGCGTTGAACGAATTGGTCGAGAAGGAACGCCAGGTGTTTCTGGCCGCTGCGGGCCCTGTGTTGGAACAGATGATGCGTGAAGCCGGGGCGGCCGTGATCCTTGAACGTCGGTCGGTCTTCGTCAGTGCCAACGCCATCGACATCACCGACGAAGCCATCGAGCGGCTTGACGCGTCGGTCGGCAGCGGCAAGAACTGATCCCCCCGCTTGCCCATGGCGGCCAGAATTGGTAGCCAGCATACAGCTTTTAACAGACAGGACATGCAATGACTGACACCCTGCCAAGTGCCGATATCCAGATGATCCAGCGGATCATTCCGCACCGCTATCCCTTTTTGCTGGTCGATAAAGTGGTCGATATCCAGGGCACGCAAAGCGCTGTCGGGATCAAGAATGTCACGATGAACGAACCGCATTTTCAGGGGCATTTTCCCGGCATGCCGATTATGCCCGGCGTCACCATCGTAGAGGCGATGGCGCAGACCGCTGCGGTGATGGTTGGTGTCACGCTGGAAATGGCGGACAAGGACATGAAGGTCTATTTCATGGCCATCGATAAATGCAAATTCCGCCGCAAGGTCGTTCCCGGTGACGTCGTCCGGATGGAGCTGAACACCCTGCGCGGCAAACCCGGCGGCAAAGTCTGGAAATTCGGCGGCGTCGCGTCGGTCGAGGGCGAAATGGCGGCCGAGGTTGAATTCACTGCGATGATGGACCTGTCCTGATGGGCAACATCCACCCAAGCGCCGTGATCGAGGAAGGGGCGCAGATCGCGGCCTCTGCCAAGGTCGGCCCGTTCTGCGTCATCGGCCCTCGGGTCGTGCTGCATGACAACGTTGAGGTGAAGTCCCACGCTATCGTCACCGGCGACACCGAAGTCGGCGAAGGTACGGTGATCTTTTCCTTCGCCGTGATCGGTGAAATCCCCCAAGACCTTAAGTTCAAAGGGGAATCCAGCCGCCTCGAGATCGGGAAGCGCAACCGTATCCGCGAACATGTCACCATGAACGGCGGCACCGAAGGCGGTGGCGGCGTGACCAAGATCGGCGATGACGGGCTGTTTATGGCGGGCTGTCACATCGCCCATGATGCGATCCTTGGCGATCGGGTGATTGTGGTGAACAACGCCGCCGTCGCGGGCCACTGCATCATTGAAGACGATGTCCTGATCGGCGGGCTGGCCGGTATCCACCAGTTCGTGCGTATCGGTCGCGGGGCCATTATCGGCGCTGTGACGATGGTGACGAATGACGTGATCCCCTACGGTCTGGTGCAAGCGCCCCGTGGGGTCTTGGACGGGCTTAACCTTGTCGGGCTCAAGCGACGTGGTGTCACCCGCGCCGACATCACGGCCCTTCGCGCGGCGTTCCAGATGCTGGCGCAGGGCGAGGGGACATTCCACGACCGCGCCCGTCGTTTGGGCGAGGAAACCGGCAGCGACTACGTCCGCGAGATCGTCGATTTCGTATTGGCCGACACGGGCCGTCACTTTCTGACACCGGGTTGATGCTGGCGCTGATCGCAGGGGGCGGCGGACTGCCTCAACGGGTGGCCGGCGCGCTGGCCGATGCGCCTTTGATCTGCGCCTACGAGGGGACGACACCCGTCGGGTTGGTGCCGGATCTGGTGTTCCGCCTTGAAACGCTTGGCACTTTGCTGGCCGAGCTGACCGCGCGCGGCGTGACGCAGGTGTGTTTCTGCGGTGCTGTGGCACGGCCGTCCTTCGATCCGTCCAAGCTGGATGCGGCAACGCTGCCCTTGGTGCCGGTGTTCCAGCAAGCCCTTGCCGCGGGGGACGACGGTGCCTTGCGCGCCTTGGTCGATATTTTCCAGACAGCGGGGCTGACCGTCGTTGCCGCGCATGACCTCGCGCCCGACTTGATGGCGCGCGAAGGCGTGCTTAGCCAGCGTCAGCCGGATGCGCAGATGCGCGATGACGCCGCGCGTGGTGCCGCCCTGGTGCGCTGCCTTGCGCCGATGGATGTGGGGCAATGCTGCGTCGTCGGGCAAGGGCAGGTCATGGGGATCGAGGCGATTGGCGGCACAGATCACTTGCTGTCGACCCTGCCTGATCGTGCGCGCTCGGCCAGCGCGGTGCTGTTTAAAGGTCCGAAATCCGGCCAGAGCCATCTTGTCGATATGCCCACCATCGGGCCGGACACCCTGCGCCGCGCCCACGAGGCAGGGCTGGCGGGTGTTGTGATCGAGGCGGGGTCCGTCATTCTTCTGGAGCCAGACGCCTGCGTCGCCTTGGCGGATGAACTAGACCTCGTGCTATGGGCAAGGGCCGCGACATGAAGGTGTTCATCATTGCGGGCGAACCTTCGGGCGACCGTTTGGGGGGGGCGCTGATGGCAGGGCTGAAATCCCTGCGCTCCGACATCACCTTTGACGGGATCGGCGGGACGGATATGGCCGCCGAGGGGCTGAGCAGCCGCTTTGATATGTCCGAACTGTCTGTCATGGGCATCGCCGAGATCCTGCCGAAATACAAATCCCTGATGGCGCGGATCAACGAGACGGCGCAGGCCGTAATCGATGCCAAGCCCGATGTGATGATCACCATCGACAGCCCCGATTTCTCGCTCCGCGTGGCCAAGCGGGTCAAGGCGGCGTCGGATATTCGCACGGTGCATTACGTCGCGCCCACGGTCTGGGCCTGGCGTCCCGGGCGCGCGAAAAAGATGGCGCGGTATATCGATCATGTGCTTGCGCTTTTCCCCTTCGAGCCGCCCCTGATGGAGGCCGAGGGCATGGCCTGCGATTTCGTCGGCCATCCCGTGGTCGGAGAGAAAATCGCCACACACCGCGAAGCCGCTGCCTTTCGTCAAGCCCATGAGATCGGCGATGCTCCCCTGATGCTCGTCCTGCCCGGATCTCGGCGGTCAGAGGTGGCGCGGCTTTCGGATGTGTTCGGCGATGCGGTGGCCCGTTTTGCCCGGACCCATCCGGATCTGCGCGTGGTCATTCCCGCCGCTGGTCCTGTCGCAGATGCGGTGATTGCGCAGACCCAAGGCTGGACGGTGCGCCCTATCGTGCTGGACCCGCGTGCGGGCAGCAGGGAGGAAGGTGCCGCGATGAAACGGGCGGCGTTTGCCGCCGCGGACGTGGCACTTGCGGCCTCTGGCACCGTCTCGCTGGAACTGGCCGCCGCATCGCTGCCGATGGTGATCGCCTACCGGATGAACTGGCTCAGCTTCCGTCTGATCAAGGCGATGGCGCTGATTGATACGGTGACTTTGGTGAACCTTGTGTCCGACACACGCGTCGTGCCGGAGTTTCTGGGCCCCGATTGCACCGCCGATAAGATCGCTGGCGGTTTGGCGCATGTCTTTGCGCATCCCGAGGATCAGAAAGACGCGATGGCGCTGACGATGGAGCGGCTCGGCAAGGGGGGCGAGAGCCCGGGCTTGCGCGCGGCGCGGGCGGTATTGGCAAAGCTGTAGGTCTAGAGATTGGCTATAGTGTAAAATGAGGGGCGCTGCCCCTCAAACTCCCCGGGATTTTAAACCATTTGGAAGGGGTTAGCCTTTGTGGATCCAGCCGCCGCCGAAAATGCGGGTGCTTTCGGGGTCGTAGAAGACGCAGGCCTGACCCGGCGAGATCCCTTCCTCGGGGGTGAGCAGCTCTACCGTGGCTTCGGTATCCGAGATCGGACGCAGGATCGCGTCTGTCGGAGGGCGGGTAGAGCGTACGCGCACAGCAATGGGCCATTCGCTTTGCGACATGAGCGGGGTGTCACCAAGCCAGTTAATCTCTTTCACGGGCACAGTACGGGTGGCCAGCATCGATTTCGGCCCCACGACGACCTGCGCATTATCCGCATCAAGTTTCACCACATAGAGCGGGTCGGCCAAGCCGCCGATGCCAAGGCCACGGCGCTGCCCGATGGTGTAGTTGATCACCCCGTCATGCTGGGCCAGCACATTGCCGTCGGTGTCGACGATATTGCCGGGGTTGGCGGCTTCGGGGCGCAGTTTGCGGATCACCGAGGCGTAGTCGCCATTCGGAACAAAGCAGATATCCTGACTGTCGGGCTTGTCCGCCACGCTCAGCCCGTATTTCGCCGCCAGCGCCCGCGTGTCGTTTTTTGACGGCAGGTGGCCAAGGGGGAAACGTAGATAGTCCAACTGTTCGGGCGTGGTCGAGAACAGAAAGTAGCTTTGATCGCGATTGGCATCGGCGGCGCAATGCAGTTCGGCCCCGTCGAGGCCCATCTTGCGCTGGATATAGTGACCGGTCGCCATGCAATCGGCATCCAGATCCTTGGCCGTTTCCAGCAGATCCTTGAACTTCACCCGTTCGTTACAGCGGATGCAGGGCACGGGCGTGGCCCCGCCCAGATAGCTATCGGCGAATTCGTCAATCACGGCGTCCTTGAACACGTTTTCATAATCCAAAACGTAATGCGGGAACCCCATGGATTCCGCGACACGCCGCGCATCATGGATATCGATGCCCGCACAGCAGGCCCCTTTGCGCGCCAGTGCCGCACCGTGGTCGTAAAGCTGCAGGGTGACGCCGACGACGTCATAGCCTTCCTCGGCCAGCATGGCGGCGACCACGGAACTGTCGACACCGCCCGACATCGCCACAACGACGCGGGTGTCGGCAGGTGCTTTGGCAAAGCCCAACGAATTGAGCGGTGGGGTGCGATCAAGCGGCATGAGAATACTCCGGGAGGTTTGAGGCTTAATATAGGAAAATTAGCGGTACTCTCAAGGGGCGACTTCACGGGTCGTTAACATGCGGCGACCTAGCCTGCACCGGATCAAGAACGGGCCGTGAACAGTGGGCGCGCGTCTTATGTGTAAAGGGTGAAAAGGGGAAAACGAGTGTATTTGAAAAAGGTCGAACGACCCAGGGCGGTGACCTTGCCCGACGGGTCCAGCTTTAGCCTTGCGGATCTGCCGGATCGCAATACCCGCCGGTGGGTCGCATCGCGCAAGGCTGCGGTGGTCCGCGGCGTGTTATACGGGCTGATCACTGAGGCGGAAGCGGAAGAACGCTATGGTGTGGGGCGGGCGGAATTTGTCGAATGGGTGCGCGCTGTCTCTGAACATGGGGAGGCGGCTTTGAGGGCCACAGCGCTACAAAAGTATAGACAACTTTAAGTTGCTCGCCTAACAAGTTGAGCACTATTAACGAGTGGTTAAACTATTTTGTTCACGGTGCCTTTTATACCAAATCCATTTGAGCGGAGTGAGACACATGCGAATTTTGTTGGTCGAAGATGACCCAACCACCTCCAAAAGCATCGAACTGATGCTGACCCATGCCAATCTGAACACCTATACCACCGATTTGGGGGAAGAGGGCATCGATCTGGCAAAGCTCTATGACTACGATCTGATCCTGCTGGATCTGGATCTGCCGGATATGAACGGGCATGACGTTTTGCGCCAATTACGGCTGAGCAAGATCCAGACGCCGATCCTTATCCTCTCCGGCTCCGACGACACAGAAAACAAGATCAAGGGGTTCGGCTTTGGCGCCGATGATTATCTGACCAAACCCTTCCACCGCGAAGAACTGGTGGCGCGTATCCATGCGATCATCCGGCGGTCCAAGGGCCACTCGCAATCGGTGATCAACGTCGGGCGCGTGTCGGTCAATCTGGACGCCAAGTCGGTGACGGTGGGGGATAAGCCCGTGCATCTGACCGGCAAGGAATACCAGATGTTCGAACTGCTGAGCCTGCGCAAAGGGTCGACGCTGACGAAAGAGATGTTTCTGAACCATCTTTACGGCGGCATGGATGAACCCGAGCTCAAGATTATCGATGTTTTCATTTGCAAATTGCGTAAAAAGCTTAGCAATGCCACGGGCGGCGAGAATTACATCGAGACGGTCTGGGGCAGGGGCTATGTGCTGCGTGATCCGGCCACCATGGGCTACCCCGAACAGGAAAGATTGGCCGTCGGCGGCTAGCCACAAAGGAGAGGGAAATATTCTAGACGCGGGGGAGTTCCCTGCGTATCTAGACCCCAGTTGAAACAGCAGGCTGGGGCTTACCGTGACTGATAAAACCGCACTTCAGGAGCTTTCCGAGGAGGAGGCCAAAGCCGAATTGGCGCGGTTGGCGGACCTGTTGGGGCGGGCGAATGCGGCCTATCACACGCAGGACGCGCCCGACCTGTCAGACGCGGAATATGATCGCCTGAAACGCCGCAATCAGGCGATCGAGGAACGGTTTCCCCGCCTCAAACGCGCTGACAGCCCCAGCGACAAGGTCGGAGCCGCGCCGGCGGAAGGGTTCGGCAAGGTTCGGCATGACGTGGCGATGCTGTCCTTGGGCAATGCGTTCGAGGATGAGGATGTTGTCGATTTCGATGCGCGCATCCGCAAATATCTGGGGCTGCCAAGCGGCACGCCGCTGGCCTTCACCGCAGAGCCCAAGATTGACGGGCTGTCGCTGTCGCTGCGCTATGAAAACGGGGAACTGGTACAGGCCGCGACCCGTGGGGATGGTGCCGTCGGGGAAAACGTCACCGCCAATGCGCGCACGATTGATACCATTCCGACGCGGATCCAGGGCGCACCGGCGCTGCTTGAGGTACGCGGCGAAGTCTATATGCGCCACCACGATTTTGATGCGCTGAATGCCCGCCAGACGGCCAACGGGGGCAAGACCTTTGCCAATCCGCGCAACGCCGCCGCCGGATCCTTGCGCCAGCTGGATGCCGAGATTACCCGCGCACGGCCGCTGGCATTTTTCGCCTATGCCTGGGGGGCCTTGTCCGCGCCGCTGGCCGACACGCAGTTTCATGCGATAGAGCGGCTGAGCGCATTCGGGTTTGACACCAACCCGCTGACGACGCTCTGCGATGGTCCGCAAGAGATGATCGCGCATTACCGCAAGATCGAAGAGCAACGCGCGACGCTTGGCTATGACATCGACGGCGTTGTCTACAAGGTGAACGATCTGGCGTTGCAAGACCGGCTTGGCTTTCGCTCCACCACCCCCCGTTGGGCAATTGCGCATAAATTCCCTGCGGAACTGGCCTGGACCCGGCTGGAGGATATCACCATTCAGGTCGGCCGCACCGGCGCGCTATCGCCGGTAGCGCGGTTGAAGCCGGTGACCGTGGGCGGCGTCGTTGTCTCGAATGCGACGCTCCATAACGAGGATTATATCAAAGGGCTCGACAGTAAGGGGGCCAGTATCCGCGACGGCAAGGATATCCGCGTCGGCGACTGGGTGCAGGTCTACCGTGCGGGGGACGTGATCCCCAAGATCGCGGATGTGGACCTAGGCAAGCGACCCGAGGACTCCGAAGCCTATGTCTATCCAACGACCTGCCCGGAATGTGGCAGCGACGCCATCCGCGAGGAAGGTGATGCGGTGCGTCGCTGTACGGGTGGACTGATCTGCCCTGCCCAAGCAGTTGAAAAGCTGAAACATTTCGTATCACGCGCGGCTTTTGATATTGACGGTCTGGGCGCGAAACAGGTCGAGCAATTCTATGCCGATGGCTGGATCGCGGAACCGGCGGATATCTTCACGCTCAAGGCGCGCTATGGCAGCGGCATGCAGCAGCTCAAGAACCGCGAAGGCTGGGGCGAGAAATCTGCCGATAAACTGTTTCAGGCCATTGAGGATAAACGCAAAATTCCCCTGTCGCGGCTGATCTTTGCGCTTGGCATCCGCCATGTGGGCGAAGCGGCGTCGAACCTGATCGCGCAGCATTACGGCAGCTGGACCGCGTTCGAGGCTGCGATGGGGCATGCAAAATCCGGGGATGGCCCCGCCTGGGACGATCTGATCGGAGTGGACGGCGTCGGTCAGGTCATGGCGCAAAGCCTGGTAAGCACCTTTGCCCAAGAGGCCGAGCGTGCCTCGATCGACCGGCTGGTAACGGAACTGTCGGTGCAGGATGTGGCGCGCCCCGATACCGAAGGGTCCCCCGTGGCGGGAAAAACCGTGGTCTTCACCGGCACGCTTGAAAAAATGACCCGCGCCGAGGCGAAGGCCCGCGCCGAACGTTTGGGGGCCAAGGTCTCTGGCTCGGTCAGTGCGAAAACCGATATTCTGGTCGCGGGGCCGGGGGCTGGCTCCAAGGCCAAGAAAGCGGCGGATCTGGGCATTCAGACATTGGACGAGGACGGCTGGCTTGCGCTGATCGACGGCGCATGACCGGCCGGCCCGAGGCGCTTTTCCCCCTCTTTGCCAAGCTCGAAACGCTGGAAGGGGTCGGGCCGAAGACCGCGCAGAACTTTGCCCAGCTTGGGGTGATGGCCCCGCGGGACCTGTTGTTTACGTTGCCGTATTCCGGCATCGACCGACGGCTGCAGCCCAGTGTCAAGGATGCGATCCTGCCCGCCACTGTCACCGTAGCGGTCACCGTTGGCGCGCATCGGGCCCCTGCAAACAAGGGCGGGGCCTACCGTATTCATGTTGAAGACAGCGCCACCGCCTTTCAGCTGGTCTTCTTTCACGCGCGCGGGGATTACTGGAAACGGCAGATGCCCGAAGGGTCACGGCGCGTGGTGTCGGGGCGGGTAGAGCTTTTTGACGGCATCCCCCAGATGGTGCACCCGGATTTCGTCGTGCCCGAGGCCGAGGCGGGCGATATTCCGACGTTTGAACCGGTCTATCCGCTGACCAGCGGGATCACGCAAAAGCTGATGTATAAGGCCACGCGGGCCGCATTGTCGCGGGTGCCAGAGGTCGGCGAATGGATTGATCCCAATCAGAAAAACCAAGAGAACTGGCCAGATTTTCCCGATGCGCTGCACCAGGCGCACGCCCCGAACGACATGGCTGACCTGTCTGCCGCGGCACCAGCGCGGGCGCGGCTGGCCTATGATGAATTGCTCGCCCATCAACTGACGCTTGCCCTTGCGCGCGCCAAGGACCGGCGGAAGGCAGGGCGCAAGACGCTTGGGGATGGCCACCTGCAGCAGCGCGTGCTTGGCGCATTGCCCTACGCGCCCACCGGTGCACAGACCCGTGCTATCGCCGAGATTGCAAAGGACATGGCCAGCGGGGCGCGCATGAACCGCTTGCTGCAGGGGGATGTGGGCGCGGGCAAAACGCTGGTCGCCTTCATGGCATTGTTGCGGGCGGTCGAGGCAGGCGGGCAGGGCGTGCTGATGGCCCCGACAGAAATCCTCGCGCGACAACATCTTGAAGGCTTGCGCCCCCTGGCCGAACAGGCGGGTGTGGTGCTTGATCTCTTGACCGGACGCGACAAAGGGCCCGAACGGCGCGCCAAGCTGAGCGCGCTGGAAAGCGGCGCGATCCAGATTCTTGTGGGCACCCATGCCGTCTTTCAGGCCGATGTCGCCTTTGGCGATCTGCGTCTTGCGGTGGTGGATGAACAGCACCGCTTCGGGGTGCGCCAGCGGCTTGAGCTTGGCAAAAAGGGGCAGGCCGTCGATGTTTTGGTCATGACCGCGACGCCGATCCCGCGGTCGCTGGCCCTCGCGCAATATGGCGATATGGACGTGTCTGTGCTGGATGAAAAGCCGCCCGGGCGCAAACCCATCCGCACCGCCCTGATTGCCACCGACCGGATGGAGGAGGTCGTAACCCGCTTGCGCGCCGCCATCAGCGAAGGGCGGCAATGCTATTGGGTGTGCCCGCTGGTCGAAGAAAGCGAGGTCAGCGATCTGATCGCCGCAGAGGCGCGGTTCAAACACCTGCGTGCGGCATTGGGCGAAGGCGTGGTCGGGCTGGTCCATGGGCAAATGCCGCCCGCCGATAAAGACGCGGCCATGCGTGCCTTTCAGCAAGGGCAGACCAAGCTGCTGGTCGCCACCACGGTGATCGAGGTGGGCGTCGACGTGCCGAACGCCAGCATCATCGTGATCGAGCGCGCCGAAAGTTTCGGGCTGGCACAATTGCACCAGCTGCGCGGGCGCGTGGGACGGGGGCAGGCGGCCTCTACCTGCTTGCTGATGTATCAAGCCCCGCTCAGCGAAAGCGGCCGCCAACGGCTGGAGGTTTTGCGCGAAAGCGAGGATGGGTTTGTGATCGCCGAGACGGACCTCAAGATGCGCGGAACCGGTGATCTGATTGGCACGGCGCAATCTGGCGTTCCGCGGTTTCGGGTGGCGGATCTGGAGAAACAGGCGGGTTTGATGCAGGTCGCCCAATCGGATGCGCGCGCCTTGCTGGCTGTGGACCCAGATCTGGCCACCCCGCGCGGCAAAGCCGCCCGGTTGCTTTTGTGGCTGATGCGCCAGGACGAGGCGATCCGTTTGATATCAGTAGGTTAGAGAATTAATCCTATTTTGTTCTCTTTTGTTCTCATAAAGTTCTTTACACAGGGGTTTGAAAATGAGAACAAATAGGCAACGGAAACGGGAGAACGCAAATGACCACGATCCTTACAGTCAAAGCCATTGCCAAACGGTCGAAAGACACGCTGTTGCAAGATGCCGCAGGGGCGGCTGCCTTGGTTGTCATCCTCGTGGTCGGTCTGCACCTTCCCGCCTTCGTTTGACTTCTGCCTGCGTAAACCGTGTTGTTTTGATCTAGCCCGCGCATCTGTCCCAAACTCTATGCGTTGGCGAAGTCCGCAATACCTTCGTCCCTGTGCCCGAGTTGTCCCCTCTGTCACGGATCAAAACGAGCCTTCACGGTCACCGCACCCTTACGCCGCCATCCTGCCCGGATGTGCGGCGTTTTTTTGTGTGTTCGGTGGGGGGCGTTCGCTGATAGGGCGGCATCGCTGCCACGGTGCTATTTGCGCAGAAAGCCGCGGAACGGGCCTAGCCGTTTTGCGCGACCGATTGGGTCTGTTCCATCGCTTCGGCCAACGCCTCTATCGTCAGCAGGATGGACGCATGACGGTTTTTATAGGCCACCGCGGGGGTCAGCACCTCGAACCCGTCAAAGGGGGCGTCGGGCACGGGGCCTTGGCCTTTCAACATCGCTTTCAACTGGTCCCGCGCCGTCTGGATCTGATCCAACGTGGCACCAACTGCCGCCGCACCGGCCACAGCGGCAGAGGCTTGCCCCAAGGCGCAGGCCTTCACATCCTGCCCCATCTGCGCCAGCTTGCCATCTTCAACCACGACATCGACCGTGACGGTGGACCCACATAGGGGCGAGCGCCGCGTGACGCTGGCATCGGGATTTTCCAAGCGCCCCAGATGTGGGATGTCAGCCGCAAGCCCCAAAATCCGCGCTGAGTATAGCTTGATCAGGTCTGTCTCGTCACTCATGGCTGTTCCTCTGTATCGTTAACCCTTACATAAGCTTTCACGCGGATGATGCAAAAACAAACTGAAGGCACGGCGATGGACTTTGACACCAGCACATTGAAATTCAACGAAGCAGGGCTGATCCCCGCGATTGCGCAGGATGCGACCACGGGCGAGGTGTTGATGATGGCGTGGATGAACGCGCAGGCCGTCACCCAAACGCTGGAAACCGGCCGCGTCACCTATTGGAGCCGCTCTCGTCAGTCGTTCTGGATCAAGGGCGACACCAGCGGCCACGTGCAAGAGCTGGTCGAGCTGCGCATTGACTGTGACCGCGATTGCCTGCTGGTGAAGGTGCACCAGACGGGGGCGGCCTGTCACACAGGACGGCGAAGCTGCTTTTACACGCTCGTTGAGAATGGTGCCGAACGTATTACGCTTGACGTAATGGATGATGAATAGGCGCTAAAGCCCTATCATTGAACGAATATCTTTTGGTGACGCGCCTTCGCACCGGTATAAGGAGATTGCGCGCGCGTCATCGCGTTTGGCCAACCGCTTGCCATTTTCATCACGGATCAGATCGTGGTGGAAATAGCGCGGGGGTTTGTGGCCCAGCAGATCCAGCAGCAACACTTGCACCTGAGTGAAGTCAAACAGATCCACGCCGCGCACCACATGGGTGATCCCCTCGCGGATATCGTCGATGGCAGAGGCAAGGAAGTAGGCGGCGGTCTGGATGTCTTTGCGCCCCACCACGATATCACCGATCTTTGTCAAAAGGGCCGCGTGATCAAGGGGATGCGGGCCGGTGTGTAGCGGCCCGTCCTCTATGAACCCCAGCCCGTCTGAGACTTGCTCAAGCGCCCGGTCCATATGCAGGCGGATGGCGTCATTCGGTGCGCGGTCGTCCATGCTGCGCGTTTTGCAGGTCTGCGGATAGACGCTATGCGGTGCCCCTTCCTGCGGCGCGGCGAGCGCGGCGGCGATATCTTTGCGGCTACAACGGCAGGGATAGGTTAATCCACGTGAAGAAAGCGCCTCAACACTTTGATTATACACATCAAGGTTTTCGGATTGCATCAGAGGTGGTGCATCCCATGTGATGCCCAGCCACGCCAGATCGTCCAACGCTTGGCGCATGTATTCGGGCTTTGATCGCTCCAGATCCGTGTCCTCGAACCGCAGCAAAAAGCTGCCACCTTGGGCGCGCGCCATATCGTGGGCCACCAGCGCCGAATAGGCGTGCCCCAGATGCAGCGGCCCGGTGGGCGACGGTGCGAACCGGGTGCGAAAGCTCATGCTGCGGGCGTGGCGCCGTCCAGCCAGCCCTGCCAGTCTGTCTTGGCGCGGTCGGTGTAGGCTTTATAGCGATCCTTGCGGCCGCGACGGCCGGATTTCAGCCCCTCGACCGGTGGGAACAGGCCAAAGTTGACGTTCATCGGCTGGAAGGTTTTCGCATCCGCGCCGCCGGTGATATGGGTAATCAAGGCACCGGTCGCAGTGGTCGGCGGGGGTGGTGCGGCCGCTTCGCCCTTGATCTCGGCCACGGCCAAACGCCCGGCAAGCAGCCCCATCGCAGCGCTTTCCACATAGCCTTCGACGCCGGTGATCTGCCCTGCAAACCGCACGTTCGGCTGGCTGCGCAGACGCATCTGGTCGTCCAACAACGTGGGCGAGTTCAGGAAAGTATTGCGGTGGATACCGCCGAGCCGCGCGAAGGAGGCATTTTCAAGCCCCGGGATCATCCGCAGCACCTCTGTCTGGGCCCCGTATTTCATTTTGGTCTGGAAGCCGACGATATTATACAACGTGCCCAACTTGTTATCGCGGCGCAGTTGCACCACGGCATAGGGTTTGTTGTCGGGATCATGGGGGTTGGTCAGGCCGACGGGCTTCATCGGGCCAAAGCGCAGCGTTTCGCGCCCGCGTTCGGCCATCACCTCGATCGGGAGGCAGCCGTCGAAGTAACCCGCCGTCTCGCCTTCCTTGAATTCTGTCTTGTCCGCGGCCAGCAGCGCGTCGATGAACGCCTCGTATTGATCCTTGGTCATCGGGCAGTTGAGGTAGGCGGTACGCTCTTCCTCGGTCTCGCCCTTGTCATAGCGCGATTGCATCCACGCTTTGCTCATATCAATGCTGTCGTGGTAGATGATCGGCGCGATCGCGTCGAAAAAGGCCAGTGCCTCGGCACCGGTTTCGGCGGCGATAGACTGCGCCAGATCGCCCGAGGTCAGCGGGCCGGTCGCGATGATCCAGTGACCCTCGCGCGGCAGATCGGTGATCTCGCCATATTCGACAGAGATATTCGGATGCGCCATCAGCGCGTCTGTCACCGATTGCGCGAAGGGATCACGGTCCACCGCCAAGGCACCACCGGCGGGCAGGCGGTGTTTCTCGGCGGTTGCCATGATCAGCCCGTTGGCGGCACGCATTTCCCAATGCAGCAGCCCCACGGCGTTCTGTTCGTTATCATCCGAGCGGAAGGAGTTGGAGCAGACCATTTCCCCCAGCAGCCCCGTCTGATGCGCGAAGGTGCCGACCTTGGGCCGCATTTCATGGAGCACAACCTGAATGCCCGCGTTCGCCGCCTGCCAGGCGGCCTCTGATCCGGCCATGCCGCCGCCGATGATATGGAGTGTATGTGTCATGTCAGCGATGTAGGGCAGGGGCTGGCGCGGTGCAATAGCCAGCGGTGTCTGTCGCGAAACGCGTGCCCGCCGCCCTTTAGACCGTCAAACATGTCGATTGAATGTGAAGGGGGATTTTTGGGGTCGCCGCTGCGGGAACGGTCGGTCAGTGAGAGGCTGACCTGGAGGGACCTTCCGCCGGCGGCGACCCAAAATCATCAAGGCATCTGCCTTGTCTTATTTGTGCCACAAAAGCGCCCGAATTGAAAGCACGAATTCGTGATCTGTGCGGCACCATCGGAAACAGTCTGTTTCCGGCTTACTGATCCCACTCAGGAGTGCGTTTTTCCAGAAAGGCCGCGATGCCCTCGGCTGTGTCGGGGTTGAGCATGTTTTCCACCATCACGTCACCCGTGTAGACATATGCTTGCGCAACCGGCATGGCGAGCTGCGCATAGAAGGCCTGTTTGCCGATCTTGACCGCTGTGCCCAGCTTGTCCGCGATCTGCTGCGCCAACGCTGTCGTCTGCGTCGCAAGTTCGTCTGGTGGGGCGATACGGTTGATCAACCCTAGCTCGCGGGCGCGGGCTGCATCGATAAACTCGCCCGTGGTCAGCATCTCGAACGCCTGTTTGCGCGGGATATTGCGGCTGAGCGCAACCATCGGGGTCGAACAGAACAGGCCGATATTCACCCCGTTCACGCCAAAGCGCGTATCCTCGGCCGCGACCGCAAGATCGCAGGTCGCGACCAGCTGACATCCCGCGGCAGTGGCGATGCCGTGGACCTGCGCGATCACGGGCTGGGGCAGGGACTGGATGCGCGCCATCAGACGGGCGCAGCGTTCGAACAGGTCTTGGAAGCCGGCAACACCCCCATCCTTGGCGTCACGCAACGCCGTCATCTGCTTCAGATCATGCCCGGCGCAGAACGCCTTGCCCGCCCCGGCAAGGATGACGACCCGTATATCGGGCCGATGCGCGATCTCGTCCAGACGCGCCTGCAACGCGGCCAGCATCTCGTCCGACAGCGCGTTCAACCGGTCCGGCGCGTTCATCGTCAACCGGACTACCGCACCGTCACATGCCATTTCGACCATTGTCATCTTGAACCCCTCCCGCTTTTCCCTGAGCCTAGCCGCGACATATGAGGGAGGACAAGTATGCCAATTATGATGGATGCCGATGCGCTCGCGGTTTTTATGAAAGACGTGTTCAAGCAGGTCGCCGATGATTTCGCCATCGACCATGTCGGAGAGACGGATCTGACCACACGTTTGCTCACCGCGGACCGGCACCTGCGCCCCGGCGGCACCGTGTCCGGCCCGTCGATCTTCGCGCTGGCCGATGTCAGCGCCTATCTGATGACCTTGGCGCGAATCGGGCCCAAGGCGCTGGCGGTGACCACAAACTGTTCGATCGATTTCATGCGCAAACCAGCGGCCAATACCGATCTGATCGCCAAGACGCGATTGCTCAAGCTTGGCAAGCTGCTGTCGATTTGTGATGTGTTGGTCTATTCCGACGGGCTGGACGACCCTGTCGCGCGGGCATCGCTGACCTATGCCATTCCGCCACGCTGATTGTACCCCACACTAACGGGTACAATGGAAAAAAGGGCCGGTATTTACCGGCCCGAGTGAAGAGGTCTGGACTGCGCCACAGGGACGTTACGCCTTCCAGAACACCCGAATAGACTCATCATGAGCCTGTCGCGGTGTGAGTCCCACGTCTGCCAACTGCCAAGGCTCAAGCTGTGCGAGCGCTTTGCGTGTCCGGCGACGCGATGCCATCTTCGTGACGCAGACCGCAAATTTGACCGCAAGAACAGCGGCAAACGGTGTGCTGCGCTGGTTCAGGATTGCCACAGTTTCGTGGTTGAGGGTCAGGGTCTGTGTCATGAGAATCTCCTATTTCTGAATTGTATTGACACAATGTTACGTTTTGCTGTAACAAAGGGGTACAAAATGAGATACATTTTGGAAAGGAAAACATTGTAATGGGTACAATTTGGCAACCTGATCAGATTGACGGGCCTGGCCCCAAATACAAAGCCGTTGTTACAATGATACGAAACGGTATCTCGAACGGTGCTTTATCGGCGGGGGAAAAACTGCCGCCGGTGCGGGAACTGGCATGGAAGCTTGGCGTTACGCCGGGGACTGTGGCACGGGCATATACGATGCTGACCGAAAGCGGGACGTTGCAGGCCGAGGTCGGGCGCGGCACCTTTGTCGCCCTGCCGCCCACGACCCCCGATCGCAACAGCCCGATCGAGATGGATGTGATCGCCCACCACGTGCATCAAGGAACCAAGAACTACCCCGCGGACACCTATGCCGTGAACATGTTCTCGCCGCACCTGCCATCGGCAGGGCAGGCGACCCTGATCCGCAACCTGATGGCCGAGATCGCTCAGGATCCGGCGTCAGGTGTGATGCATTATCCCAGCCGCACCGGGGCGCGCCCCGCACGCGAAGCTGTGGTCAAATGGCTGGCCGGCACGCCGCTGGGATCCTTTACCGAGGCCGATGTGATCCTGTCTCACGGCGGGCAAAACGGTCTGTCTCTCGTTTTCCAGTCCATCCTGCAAGGCCGACGCCCCGCCATCGCGATTGAAGAGCTGTCGTACCCCGGTTTCCGCCGCGCGGGCGAGCTGCTGCGCGCCGATGTCATTCCGGTGGCCATGGATAAAGACGGCGTGATCCCCGAAGCGCTGGACGAGGTGGCGCGGAACCATGATCTTCAGATTTTCTGCACCTCGCCCGAAGTCCACAACCCGACCGCCGGCTTCACACCTGTGGCGCGCCGCGAGGCGCTGGTCGAGGTGGCGCGCAAACATGACTTTCAAATTGTCGAGGACGATTGTTATCGCATGCGCGTAGAGCGTGCGCCGACCTACCGGATGCTTGCGCCCGAACGCGGCTGGTATGTCTCGTCACTGGCCAAGACCCTGACCCCTGCGCTGCGCATCGGCTTCGCCATCGGCCCCCGCCAGCGCACACCCGATCTGCGTCGCGTGGCCGAATATAATTGCTTTGGCCTTGCGACCCCGCTGATCGACCTTTGTGCCAAGCTGCTGGTGCATCCCGATATCGACACCATCGCCGAGGGCACGCGTCAGGGCTTTAACGCCTATGTCCAAAGCGCGGTGAATATACTGGGCGGATATGATGTGGCGTGGCGCACCAACGTGCCGTTTTTATGGCTGAGCCTGCCGGTTGGCTGGCGTGCGGGTGCGTTCTGTCAGGCGGCTGAAGGGCAGGGCGTTCAAATCCGCTCGGCCGAGGAATTCGTCTGCCGCGATGCCCGCGCGCCCCATGCGGTGCGGCTTGCGATCAACGCAGGCGTGGCGCTGCACAGTTTTGAGGATGCGATCATGCGCCTACGACATCTGCTGGACTCTCCACCCGAGCAGTTGAGCGTGTGATTTTCGTGGGGTATAATAATACCTAATTTGCAAGGCATTGTTTTTGTGTATAAAAATAGGGAATGTGGCGCTTGACGTGGCGAAGGGCGTGTTTATAACCCAGCCATCAGATAGCGGGGTTCGGTTTCGGACCCTTTCACCAAAGTAACGGGAATTCCCTCCATGAAAACCTTTTCTGCAACACCGGCAGATATCGACAAGAAATGGATCATCGTCGACGCTGAAGGCGTCGTCCTTGGCCGTCTTGCGTCGATCATTGCCATGCGTCTGCGCGGCAAGCACAAGCCTTCCTACACCCCTCACATGGATTGCGGCGACAACGTCATCGTGATCAATGCCGAGAAAATCCAGATGACCGGCAAGAAGCGTGAAGAAAACTTCTACTGGCACACCGGCCACCCCGGCGGGATCAAGGAGCGTACCAAAGCTCAGATCCTTGAAGGTGCGCACCCCGAGCGTGTTGTGACCCAAGCGGTCAAGCGCATGCTGCCCGGCAACCGCCTGAGCCGCCAGATCATGACCAACCTGCGCGTTTACGCCGGTTCCGAACACCCCCACGAGGCGCAAAGCCCCGAGGTTCTGGACGTGAAATCCATGAACTCTAAAAACACGCGGAGTGCATAAGCATGGCTGATGAAATCAAAACACTCGAAGGCCTCGAAGCGGCCGTAACCGAGAACATCGGTGGCGTTCAGGGGACAGAAGTTGAAATGACCCCACGCGAGCCCGTGCGTGACGCGCAAGGCCGCGCCTATGCAACCGGTAAGCGTAAAGATGCGGTTGCCCGCGTCTGGATCAAACCAGGTTCCGGTAAAGTCATCGTAAACGGCAAAGCGCAAAACGAATATTTTGCACGCCCCGTTCTGCAGATGATCTTGGCACAGCCATTCACCATCACAGGCACCGACGGTCAGTTCGACGTTGTTGCAACTGTGAAAGGTGGCGGTCTGTCCGGTCAGGCGGGCGCGGTGAAGCACGGTGTTTCCAAAGCACTGCAGCTCTACGATCCCTCCCTGCGCGGCGCGCTGAAAGCGGCAGGCTTCCTGACACGCGACAGCCGTGTTGTTGAGCGTAAGAAGTACGGTCGTGCGAAAGCGCGTAAGAGCTTCCAGTTCTCCAAGCGTTGAGCTTTGCTTTACAGTTTTGGGAAAAGGCCGCTCCTGCCGGGGCGGCCTTTTTCGTATGCGCCTGAGGCCAGCCGACCCTTCGGGGAGAGTTTATTTCGCAAAATGAAGCCGGCGGGGTGGTTTTGTTTTACAGGCCGCGTGCTTAGGTAGAGGTTGCGTTAAAAACGGAGCCGCCCCATGCGATATTCAGTCCTTGATCTTTCCCCCGTGCCCGAAGGGTCAGATGCCCGTCAAGCTATTGCGAATACGATTGATCTGGCAAAGCGAACCGAAGCGGCGGGATATTATCGCTACTGGATGGCAGAGCATCACAACATGCCGGGGATCGCCTCTGCCGCGACATCGGTGTTGATCGGGCATGTGGCGGATCACACCTCTCGCATCCGTGTGGGCGCGGGGGGCATCATGTTGCCGAACCACGCGCCGCTGGCGATTGCAGAGCAGTTTGGCACGCTTGCCACGATCCACGGAGACCGGATTGATCTGGGCCTTGGCCGCGCGCCCGGTGGGGATCAGGCCGTGTACCACGCCTTGCGGCGCGGGATGCAAGGGGGCGACCGTTTCCCCGAAGATGTGGCCGAGCTGATCGGCTATCTTGGCGAGGCCCCTGCGGGCGCGCGTGTGATGGCGCATCCGGGTCAGGGCACGCATGTGCCGGTGTGGATATTGGGCTCTTCGCTCTATGGCGCGCAGCTGGCGGCGCATTTCGGGCTGCCCTATGCCTTTGCCTCGCATTTCGCCCCCGATGCGTTGGAAGACGCCGTGGCGATTTACCGTCGCGATTTCAAACCCTCGGCGCAGTGGGAGAAACCGCATTTCATGTTGGCGGCGAATGTTTTCGCGGCGGATACCGATGAAGAGGGGGCCTACCTTCGGACCTCCATGCAGCAGGCTTTTGTGCGGTTGCGCACCGGCAAACCGGGCAAGCTGCCGCGTCCGGTGCGCGATATTGATGCCGAGGTTGGCGTTCAGATGCGTCAAGCCGTCGATCAGGCCCTGCGGGTCACTGCCGTGGGCAGCCCCGAGCGTGTCGCGCGGCAACTGTCGCAGATGATTGAGACATATCAACCGGATGAATTGATCCTGACAGGGCAGATCCACGACCACGCCGCGCGGGTCAAATCCTTCGAGATCGCGGCGCAGGCCTTGGCGGAGATCGCCGCCTAGTCGTCCGGTCCCACCAGACCAAGGCCGCGCAGGTAGATGCCGATGCCGCTTTCCAGCAGATCATCTGCGGGAAAGGGAGAGGCCCTGCCGGGGGAATTCCGGGCGAAGAGTTCAACCACCCCGTGGCTCAGCGCCCAGATATGGGCCGAGAACATCGAGGCGGGCGGGCGCTTTTCCAACGGGATATGCTGGCTGAGATCGCTTGCAGCCTGTTCCAGCACCCCATTGGCCCGCGCCGCAGCGGCGGCCAGATCGGGGGTGCGGTTGACGGAAATGCCGCTTTCGAACATCGCGATGTAATGGCCCGGATAATCGCGGGCGAAGGCAAGATAGGCACGGCCTGTCGCCTCGAACGCCTTGAGCGCGGAAGGTTGGCCGGATTGATACGCGGCTTCCATCAATTCGGCAAAGATATCATAGCCTTGCAACGCGCCTTCGGCGATCAGGTCTTCGCGGCCCTCGAAATGGCGATAGACGGCTGCGGGGGTGACACCCGCCTGTTTCGCCGCCTCTGACAGGGTGAACCCCGTGGGGCCGCGATCCTCGATCAGTTTGAGCGCGCCGTCGATCAGCGCCTGTCGCAGGTTGCCGTGGTGATAGCCGCGTTTAGGCATCCCAGATATCCGGCCCGCCGCAAATCTGGTCATCAATCGCACCGATCGCCTTGGTGTCTTTGCCTGTATATTCAAACGCGTGGAGCACGGTCCGGATCGCTGCCAGCCGCGCGCGGCGTTTATCGTCAGAGCGGATCACCGTCCACGGGGTCTGCGGCGTGTGGGACCGCAGCAGCGTGTCCTTGATCGCGACGCTATAGGCGTCCCATTTCGCCAGCCCTTTGACATCGATGATGCTGAGCTTCCATTGCTTTAGCGGGTCGCCTTCGCGCGCGAGCATCCGCCGCAGCTGTTCGCCGCGGCCTACGTTGAGCCAGAATTTGAACAGGTGTAGCCCATCGTCCACCAGCATCTTTTCCAGCGGGACAACCTGATCGAAGAAGGCTTCACGCTGGGCCTCGGTGCAAAAGCCGAACACCGGTTCGACGACGCCGCGATTGTACCAGCTGCGATCAAAGAACACCATGTCGCCGGCGGTCGGCAAATGCTTGATATAGCGTTGAAAATACCATTGCCCAGCTTCGGTTTCGGTGGGTTTGGGCAGGGCCACCATATGGGCGGCACGCTGGTTCAGGTTCTGACGGAAGCGCGAGATGGTGCCGCCTTTGCCCGCAGCGTCGCGGCCTTCAAAGATCATCGCGATCCGTGTGCCGGTGTCGCGCGCCCATGCTTGCAGCTTGACCAGTTCGATCTGGAGCCGATCCATCTCGCGGTCATATTGCTTGCGCCCCAGACGTTCGGAATGGGGGTAGCTGTCGCTCAGGATATCGTCCTTGTCGGCGCGTTTGATCGCCTTGTTGATGGGCGCGGGCGCGTCGTTTTCGAAATAGGCGCTGATCGCACCGTCAAAGGGCAGGTCCATGGGGGCCTCCTCAAATATCCTGTTCACCCTAACTTATGGAGCGTTCTGCCCCCTAGCGCAAACCCGCACGTGTCGCTGCGCGGTCAATGACGGCGATGACGTCGGGTTGGGTCACATGTTGCGGCATATGGCCGATGCCGGGTAGGGTGGTCAGCGCCGCGTCGGGCAGTTGCGGCGTGGCGATTGCCGCGTGGACATCCAGCGGGACGATGGTGTCTGCGGTGCCGTGGATCAGTTCGACCGGCATGGTCAGCGTATCATACTTCGGGACCATCTTCTTGATCTCGGGCAGCAGCGTGTTCACCTGTTGCGCATTGGCGCGCATGGACATCCGGCGCAGGGACAGGCCGGTGCCGATGTGGTCACTATAGCCGACAGGCGTGTCTTGCGGGGCAAAGATCGCGCCGACGCTGGCGCGCACAAATCCCTGCGGCACAAAGGCGGTGACCAGCGGGATCACGATACCCGACCCAAAGGCAGAACCGGTGATCTTGTACTGCCAGCCAAGGTCACCTTCCCACGGCTCGGACACGGCGGATACGAGCACCAGCGCCGCCGTGTCATCGGGCCGCGACAGCCCCCACGCCAGCGCCACCGCGCCGCCATAGCTGTGACCCAGCACCATCGGGTTGCTCACCCCAAGCCTGTCCGCTGCCTTTTGCAACAGCGCGGCTTGTTCATGGGGTGTGGCCGCGGTGGCATTCCATGCGCCCGCGTGCTGGGGCAGGTTGTCGGTCCAACCGAGCCCCGGACGGTCGAACAGGATAACGCGGTAGCGGTCGGTAAGCTGGTCCACCATGTCAAAGGTGAAATCCCGCATATTCCCTGACGCCCCGTGGATCAGCACCAGTTCCGGCCCGCTGCCCTGCACCTTGGCATGGACCTTGACGCCGTCGATATCGATCAGCTCGCCAATCGGCGGGTAGCCAGCGTTGGCCGCAGCCTCGCGCGCGCTGGCCCGCCAGTGCACCACGATCACCAAGCCCACGCAGACCAGCGTCAGGATCAACAGCATGCTACGTCCCAAAATTGCTGCGACCGATGTCGTTGAGATCGTAGTGGGTGGTCTGGTAGATCTCGTTGATCCAGTTGCCGTAGAGCAGATGCGCATGGCTGCGCCAGCGGTTCAGCGGCACCTGTGCAGGATCATCATCGGGGTAATAGTTGCAGGGCACGTTGATCGGCGTGCCTTGGGCGACATCGCGGTCATATTCATCCTTCAATGTGTCGCGGTCATATTCAAGGTGATTGAAGATATAGAGTGCCCGATGCCCTGCATCCTCGACCAGACAGGGGCCGACCTCCTTACTGCCGAGCAGGGTGGTCAGGCTGGGCACGGCGTCGACCTCTGCCGCGCGCATTTCGGTCCAACGGCTGACCGGCACCACCAGATCATCCGAGAACCCGCGCAAATAGGGTGACGACGGTTCAAGGTTGCTGTGGCGGAAGCAGCCGAAGGCCTTTTCCTCCAGCAGATGCTTTTTGATACCGTGGAAATAATTTATCATCGCCATGCCACCCCAGCACACGCCGAAGGTTGAATGGACATTGGTCTGGGTCCAGTCAAAGACGCGGGTAAGCTCTTCCCAATAGGTGACGTCATCAAAGTCCAGATGCTCTATCGGGGCACCGGTGATGATCAGCCCATCGAATTTCTCATGGGTGACTTCCTCGAACGGGCGGTAAAAGCTTTCAAGGTGATCTGCGGCCGTATTGCGCGACTGGTGGTCGGACATGCGGATCAGGCTGAATTCGATCTGCAGGGGCGTCGCCCCGATCAACCGCGCGAACTGGTTCTCTGTCTGGATCTTTTTCGGCATCAGGTTCAGCAAGGCAATGCGCAAAGGCCGGATGTCCTGACGCGCCGCCATTTCCTCGTCCAGCACCATGACACCTTCGCGCGTCAGCACGTCATAGGCAGGCAGGTCGGAAGGCAGTTTAATCGGCATGTCGGTATTCCACGTCTAGGGGCTCAGGTCTTGCATCATCTGCGCCGGATTTAGATAAGCGCCCGCGCAGAGGGCGCCAAGGGTCACGCGCTTAACGTCCCCGCGATCAGGTCGTTGAAATCATCCTCGGATTTGAGCCCGGCCACCTGATCGGCAGTCACGGTCACCCCCCATCGCGACATCGCCTCGTAGCGCGGCTGTCGGTGGGCAAGCGCTTGGGCGTAGGTCCAGCGGATAAAGGCATCCGGATCGACATCATCCTCTTGGCAGTTGTTTTCGCTCAGATATTCCTGCCACACCCGCAGCAGGAATTCGGGTTGATAGGCCATCGGCTTGGGCGCTTTGTCAAAGCGGCGGATCAGCTCTTGGGTGTGAGCATCGTCGCCCTTGATCCAGACCGGCAGACATTCCGCCGACAGGGTTTGCATCAGCGGATCATTGTCATCATCGGGGTCCACCCATTCACAGATCGAGCCGCCGGTGTCGCAGATGAAATGCGGATACCCATAAAGCGCCTGCGCACGGCGGGCAAAATGGCCGGTGTCGCGCAGGGCCGCGATCTCTGCCTGTTTGAACGCGTCCTGTCGCGAGGCATATTCCGCCATCGGCAATCCCCCCTTGGCCGCATCGCCGGGCTTGCCCAGCCAGGTCGCCACGGGCGAGAGATTATCAAAGGTGATGTTTGACCCGATGTAGATGCTGTCGCTCAGCAGAAGATCCCGCAGGAAGGGCACCTTCATCGCTTCGGCCTTGGCGTTGTCGGCGATGGTTTCACCCAAGTATCGCGTGCCGATCCGGTAGTCGATGGAGTAGTGAAACCACCTCGCCGATTGCCGCAGCAGATGCGCCATATGCGTCTTGCCCAGACCCGACATGCCAAAGACCAGCACATGTTTATGCGGCGCGGCACGCCACGCATCGGCAGAGGGGTAAAGCATGGGTCGTCATCCTTGGAACGTCTTGTTTCGCAATGAGTAGCCTAGCCTGTGCCCAGACACCAGACGCGAGACATCGGCCACGAGACGTCAGACATCGCGGGCCCATGAAAAAGCCCGCCACATTGCTGGGGCGGGCTGATAGAGCGTTGCTGTGGTAGGGCTTAGAAGGTGAAGCCGACTTTCACACCGATCGCAACAGCGTCGTTGTCTTCGAATGTCGCTGCGGGCGATGCAAGTCCTGCCTCGGTTTCTGCATCACCGATGTTGATGTAGCGAATACCGGTAGTGATTTTCACATTGTCACGGGAGTATGTAGCGGCAAGCGCCAAGCTTTTGTTGCCATCTGTAGGTCCTAGGTTGCTAGAAAAACCACCTTCGGACTTCTCGTAGCCTATGGATGCTGCCACAGACCAAGTATCATTCAAACGTCGTCCAACACCCAAGCTATAGCTATATACATCGTCGTCATAGCTAAGCAGCTTGCCGCCGCGTGTAAGCGTAGCATATTGCTGCGGTGCGATTTCGAACGACGACCAGTCAGTCCAGCGAACACCACCGAACAGTAGAGTATCGGCAGCAATACCCGTCTGGAATTCGAGGTTTAGCGACTGGGGTGTATCCACCTCTGTAGTCGATTTCACACCCATACCAAGGGCTGAGTTTTCCGTTGTATCAACGTCGTAACTAATCTTCGAATTATATGTAAGGGATACCCGCATAGCGATTTCTGGCTTTTCGTAAGCCACACCGGCGACATACCCAACCCCGGTTTCCTGATCGCCTTTTACGGAATACGGAGCACCGGGATTTGTGATAAATGGGTTGTTTGGGTTCGGTGCCGCAGTAACGAAAGGAATAAGCGCCGAAGCTTCAATTCGTTGAACACGGATACCACCATGAACGCTAAAGTTGTTTGGCGTTTTGTAGCGAAGTAGAGCCGTCAGGGCATCGCTATCGAAGGTGGCAGTAGATCCGGCGGCAAAGTAACCTGTGCCGGTGTCATAGGCCACGTCTGCTCCAAACGGCTGATCATAGATGATGGCATAAGAAAGCTGATCATTGATGTCCGCTTTATAAGCTGCGCCGAAAGTAAAGAAATTGTCTGTCATATTCCCGGATTTGACACCCGGAGTTGCTTGAACCCCAACCCCCGATGTATTCGGCGATACCGACCCAAGGCTGAACTCAGCATACCGGCCGCTTTCAAACAGGGCCGTGATCGACTGACCCGACCGGTCGATCCCCCCCGCGTGCAACGTGGATGCGCTGCCCAACAGGGCCGCCATTGCGATTACTCGATACGTCATCTCTAAATACTCCTCCCCAGAAGCAATGCAGCCACAACACGCAGCCACAATTTATACAGCAACTGAACGGTAGCATGCGTCAATCTGTCAATTCTTGACCAAGGGGAAGTCTGCGCCCCTATGCCAGAACTGTTGCAGTTTCGTTACGAAACGCGGCGGGATTCGATCCAGAGGTTCATGTAATTGCCGGCAAAGATAATCGCGCCGCCGATGAAGACCCAGATATCCAAGGCCTCGGCATAGACCAGCATTCCGATGACGGCAATCAGGGGCAGGCGGACAAAGTCGATCGGGACGACCACTGTCGCAGGCGCAATGGACAAGGCGTTGGTCAGGCAGAAATGTGCCATAAGCCCTGCAACACCGATCAGCAACAACAGCGGCATCTGTGCCACCTCGGGCACCGCGATATCCCCGTCGTAACCGGCCATGATCACGCCAAAAACCAGTTGCGTCACGGTCAGGTAGAACAGGATACAGGTGATCGTCTGGCTGCGCGTCAGCCGCTTGGTCAGCATGATCGTAAGCGCAAAGAAGATCGCCGAGGACGCCGCCGTGATCACGCCGGCATTCAGCCCGGCAATCGTCGGGCGGGCAACACAAAGGATGCCAATAAACCCAAGAACCGCCGCCAAAGCACGCACCTTGGTAAGCCGTTCGCCCAAAATCAGCGGCGACAGGACAATCACCCAAAGCGGAGAAGTGAACTCAAGCGCAAAGACCTGCGCGAGCGGGATCACGGTAACGGCGTAGAACCACAGATTCTGTCCGGTGAAATGCGCCAGATTGCGCCCGATCTGCGTGCCGAAATCGCGCCGGTTGATCTGCCCCCAGGTCCCGTAAACGGTCGTGAGCGTAAACACAGCGATCACGCCCACCAGCGACCGGTACATCATGATCTCGAAAGTATCGAGGCTGCCGCCAAGCTCGCGCCCGGCGACGGCCATCGCAGAGAAAGACGTGATCGACCCCATCATCCACAAAGCCGCCCTTAGCGTCGGGGTCATGGTCTCTCTTCCAAATGGAAAAAAATCCCCGCCGGAGGCATCTTTGTCATGCGGCCGATCACAGCCATTCAGATCATTCCCATTCAATGGTGCCGGGAGGTTTCGACGTGATGTCGTAGGTCACCCGGTTGATGCCCGGAATCTCGTTGATGATGCGTGTTGCGGTCTCGCCCAGGAATTCATGGGTGAACGGATAGTAATCCGCCGTCATCCCATCGACCGAGGTGACGGCCCGCAGGGCGCAGGCGAAATCATAGGTCCGCCCGTCGCCCATCACACCCACGGTGCGGACAGGCAGGATCGCCACAAAGGCTTGCCAGATTTCATCATAAAGCCCGTGCTTGCGGATCTGGTCGATATAGACCGCGTCCGCCTCGCGCAGGATGTCGAGCTTTTCGCGGGTAATCTCACCGGGGCAGCGGATGGCGAGGCCGGGGCCGGGGAAGGGGTGGCGGCCGATAAACGACGGCGGCAGACCCAGCTCGCGGCCAAGCTCGCGCACCTCGTCCTTGAAAAGTTCGCGCAGCGGCTCGACCAGCTTGAGGCCCATCTTTTCGGGCAAGCCGCCCACGTTGTGATGCGATTTGATTGTCACCGACGGGCCGCCGGAAAAGGACACGGATTCAATGACATCGGGGTACAACGTGCCCTGTGCGAGGAAGGTGGCATCGCCGACTTCCTTGGCGTGCTTCTGGAACACGTCGATGAACAGTTTGCCGATGATCTTGCGCTTGGTTTCGGGGTCGGACACGCCATCCAGCTCGCCCAGGAACAGTTCCTGTTCGTCGGCGTGGATCAGCGGCATGTTGTAGTTGTCACGGAACATGGTGACGACCTCTTCGGCCTCGCCCTTGCGCAGCAGACCGTGGTCGACAAAGACGCAAGTGAGCTGGTCCCCAATCGCTTCGTGGATCAGCACGGCCGCGACCGAGGAATCGACCCCGCCGGACAGACCGCAGATGACCTTTTGATCACCGACCTGCTCGCGGATCGCGGCGATGGCCTCGTCGCGGTAGGCGCTCATTGTCCAGTCGCCCTTGAAACCCGCGAGACGCACAAAGTTTTCGTACAGGCGCGCGCCATTGGGGGTGTGGTGTACTTCGGGGTGGAACTGCACGGCATAGAAATTGCGCGACACATCGCCGGTAACCGCGAAAGGCGCGTGAGGCGAGGTCCCGTAGACTTCGAAACCGGGGGCGATGGCGCTGACGTGATCGCCGTGGCTCATCCAGACTTGCTCTTTCTCGGTGAGGAACCAGCCTTCCAACAGCTCAAGACGGGCCTCGGAGGGGGTCACATAGGCGCGTCCGAATTCAGCGGTGCCGTGACCGCGTTCAACCTTGCCACCCAGGCAATGCATCATGACCTGTTGGCCGTAGCAGATGCCAAGGATCGGTACGCCAAGCTCGAACACCGATTGCGGCGGCATGGGCGCACCTTCGGCGAAGACCGAGGACGGCCCCCCCGACAGGATCACCGCCTTGGGCGCAAAATCCTTGAGAAAGGCATCATCCACCGTGTTGAACGGGTGGATTTCGCAGAACACATTAAGTTCACGCAAACGGCGGGCGATCAGCTGGGTGACCTGGCTGCCGAAGTCGATGATGAGAAGGCGGTCATGGGAGATATCTGTCATGCAGACTGATTATGGGCGGATGGCCTGCGTGGCAAGAGTGGAGTGGGGGCCAGCCCCCAGACCCCCGGAGTTTATTTTGGCAAAATGAAAGGGTCGGCGGATCATGATGTCGGTTTTTGACCTCTAAGGCCGTAAACCGCGTAAAGCCCGCTGCGTGAATGGGGTAGCTAGGCGTCAGTTTTGGCGGAAAGGAAGACCTCATGGCGGAATCAGCAAGACGCGGGCGCGGTGGTGGCGGTGCGGCACGTCGGGCGGCACGCTCGGCTGTGTCCTTCGAGACAGCGAAATACATCGAACGCAACATTCCCAACTACGAGGTGCTGACCGAAGAGGCGCTGCAGATCATCGAGTATAACGCCGATACGGTGTTGGAAGAGATCGGCGTGAACTTTCCCGACAACCCCGAGGCGCTGGCGCTGTGGCGCGCGGCCGGGGCGGATGTGACCGGCGACCGCGTGCGTATCCCCCGCGGGCTGGCACGCGAGCTGTGCAAGACCGCGCCGTCGCAGTTCACCCAACACGCGCGCAACCCCGCGCGCAACGTCGAGATCGGCGGGCGCAATCTGGTGTTGGCCCCAGTCTATGGCCCGCCCTTCGTGCGCGACACCGCCGGGGGCCGTCGCTATGCCACGATGGAAGATTTCAACAAATTCGTGAAGCTTGGCTATATGTCCAAGTGGTTGCACCATTCCGGCGGCACCGTCTGTGAGCCCACCGATGTGCCCGTCAACAAGCGCCATCTGGACATGCTCCATGCGCATATGACGCTAAGCGATAAACCCTTCATGGGATCCGTCACGGAACCGAGCCGCGCGCAGGATTCCGTGGACATGTGCAAGATTTTGTTCGGGGCGGATTTCGTCGACCAGAACACGGTGATGACGTCGCTGGTGAACATCAACTCGCCCATGACGTTTGATGATGTGATGATGGGGGCCCTGAAGGTCTTTGCCGAGAACAATCAGGCGTCGATCATTTCGCCGTTTATCGTTGGCGGCGCGATGGCACCGGTATCCGTGGCAGGGACATTGACGCAGGTCCTGGCCGAGGTCATGGCGGGCATCGCCTATAGCCAGCTGATCCGTAAGGGCGCGCCGGTGATTTTCGGGGCCTTTGTGACCTCGATCGACATGAACTCGGGTGCGCCGACCTTTGGCACGCCGGAGGCCGCGCATATCACCTATGGGGCGGGGCAGTTGGCGCGGCGGATGAACCTGCCATTCCGGTCCTCGGGCTCGTTCTGTGGGTCAAAACTGCCCGACGCGCAAGCAGCCTATGAGACGGCGAACAGTCTGAACATGGGGCTTTTGTCGGGGGTGAACTTTATGCTCCACGCCTGTGGCTGGCTGGAAGGGGGGCTCGTCGCCTCGTTCGAGAAATTCGTGATGGATGCCGATCAGCTGGGCGCGTTGCACCATTTGGCGCGCGGTGTAGAGATTGGCGAAAACGCGCAAGCGCTGGATGCGATCCGCGAGGTTGGTCCGGGGGGGCATTATCTGGGATGCGCACACACACAGGCCAACTTTAAGGAAGCCTTCTGGAAATCCGATCTGCTGGACTACAAGCCATTTGAAACATGGTCAGATGAGGGCGCGCGCGATACCCAGTCGCTGGCGGCAGCCCGGGTTGAAAAGCTGTTGGGCGACTATGTGCAACCGCCTATGGACCCCGAGACGCGTGCGGCGCTTGATGCCTTTGTCGCGGAACGCAAGGCGGCGGAGCCTGACAGCTTTATGTAGCCGCATCTCGGAAGTTTTCGCGCAAGATCGCGGCCTCGGCAATGAGGGCGATCATCACCTCTATATGACGGACCAGGTTATAGCCTGCGTCCGTCTTTTTACGTCTGGCGTTCAGGTCTGCCTCTATATCGATCAGCTGCACCAGCACCACAGCGCTGCGCGGCAGGGTCGCTTTCCCCAGTATCCGGCGCAGGGCGGGGCCGCGGCGATAGCTGCGGGCCCCGATGGTGCCTGCCTGCACCAATATGGCGGGACGGTGGATACCGCGAAGACGCGTCAGAATATCTTGCATAAAATCAAATCCTTGCTGGCTACGGGGTCATGCCATCGCATGGCCGCTCACGGGCAGGATTTCACGCAGGATCCTGGTGTTGCTCGCGCGGCGAGGTCTGCGTGCGTCGCGGTTACGACTGTTTACCCTTTGGAAACAATTATGGGTTGTATCGGTAAATATTAACAAATCCATAACCAATTAACCTTTTGGTATTGTGGATAAGGCTGTGGATAACCGCGCCGCCTGAAGAAAGGAGACCGCATGACCCAAGTTTTGAATACGCCGCCGGACCGACGTGGATTGCCCGGATGGGTACCGGATGCCGCGCGGCATTACGTGTCGCATGTGGAGATGGGCCAGCCGATCCGGGCGCTGGCGCGATCCGCTGAGTGTCACGCCTCTACCATCCTGCGCCAGATCCGGCGGCTGGAAACGCGGCGCGATGATCCGCTGGTGGACGACGCCCTTGATCTGCTGGGGCAGGTCAGCCGTTTTGAAACCCACCCCATGCAGGAGCCCGCCGCGATGAATGACACCTCACCCCCCATGATGCCCGATGATGAAACCCTAAAAAGCGAAGCGCAGCGCATCTTGCGGCGCTTGTGCGAAACCGGTGCGTTGCTGGCCGTGGCGGCCGAGATGGACAAGGCCGTTGTCGTGCGCGGTGGTCCGGATGGCGCGCAGACGCGAACTGCCGTGGTGGACCGTTGTGTCGCGCAGGCGATGGCGCTTAACGGCTGGATCGCGAGTGATGGCGAGGGGCGCATCCTGCGCTATCACATCACCGCGGCCGGACGGCATGCGCTGGAAGAGATGCTGGGTCAGGGGGCACAGAACGGTTTTGCCGAATCCCAAACCAGTTTTGCCCCTGCGCCGCCGCTGCCAGAGGGGGCGCGGCAGAAGACAGCGCGGCGCTTGCGCTACACTCTGGCAGAAAGCCCGTTGGCCGCGCTCGCCCGCAGACGCGACGCAAAGGGCGCGCCGTTCCTGTCCGACAGTCTCGTCCAAGCCGGAGAGCGCCTGCGCGAGGATTTTGAACTGGCGCAAATGGGCGAGGCGGTGACGCAGAACTGGGACCGGTTTCTGGCACCGGGCGGGCAGGGCGACAGCGTCAGCTTTGAAGGCAGCGCACCCTCTGCAGCCCGGGCACGGGTGGGATCGGCGCTGGCGGATCTGGGACCGGGTCTGTCGGATATTGTGCTGCGGTGCTGCTGCTATCTGGAAGGGCTGGAAACCACGGAAAAGCGCCTTGGCTGGTCAGCGCGGTCGGGAAAGATCGTTCTGCGTATCGCCCTGATGCGCTTGCGCAAACACTATGCGGAAACGCTTGGCCCCGGGAGCGCGATGATCGGCTAGGCGGCGGATCCGGATCGGCGCGCACCGCATGTCTGCCCCGCAGCTGACAACTGCCTCTTTCATGCGCCGCGCGAACCTACTACATAAGGGGCGTATTCCAAACGGAGCCTGATCATGCGAGACCTGAAAATCCCCGAGCAGCGCCACCCTGAAAAGGCCCGACGCCCCGACAATCCACAGCCGAAAAAGCCGTCGTGGATCCGGGTGAAGGCGCCGGGTGGCAAAGGCTATGCGGATACCGCAAAGATCATGCGCGAGAACAAGCTGGTGACTGTCTGCGAAGAAGCCGGCTGCCCGAATGTGGGCGAATGCTGGTCGCAGGGCCATGCCACCATGATGATCATGGGCGAGGTCTGCACCCGCGCCTGTACCTTCTGCAACATCGCGACAGGGCGCCCGCCGGAAGCGCTGGACATCTTTGAACCCGGGCGTGTGGCCGATGCGGTGTCCAAACTGGGGCTGAACCACGTGGTGATCACCAGCGTGGACCGCGACGACATCGAAGACGGCGGGGCAGAACATTTTGCCCAGACCATCCGCGCCGTGCGCAAACGGTCCCCGGGCACCACGATCGAGATCCTGACCCCCGATTTCATCCGCTGTGATCCCAAAGTGCTGGAAACCGTGGTCGAGGCGCGCCCGGATGTGTTTAACCACAATCTGGAAACAGTGCCCGGCCTCTACCCCGAGGTCCGCCCCGGGGCGCGGTATTTCCATTCGCTGCGTCTGTTGCAGCGGGTCAAAGAGCTTGATCCGACGATGTTTACCAAATCCGGCATCATGGTCGGTCTGGGCGAGGATCGTCAGTCGGTTATGCAGGTCATGGAAGACATGCGCGCGGCGGACATCGATTTTCTGACCATCGGGCAATATCTGCAGCCGACACCAAAGCACCACGCGGTGGACCGCTTTGTGCATCCCGATGAATTCGCCGCCTATGAAAAATCGGCCTATGGCAAGGGGTTCTTGATGGTCTCTGCGACGCCTCTGACGCGGTCGAGCTACCACGCGGGGGATGACTTTGCGCGGCTGCAGGCGGCGCGGTTGGCGAAGCTAGGGTAACTGTGATGCATTGAGTTTGAGGGGTGCAGCCCCTCAAACTCGCGCGGTACAATGAGGGGCGCTGCCCCTTAAACTCACGCGGTACAATGAGGGGCGCTGCCCCTCAAACTCCCCGGGATTTACATCCATTTGGAAAGGTTAGAACGGGTTTTTGATCCGTTGGGTCGTGGCCCACTCGGGCCAGTAACCAAAGTATTCTGCGGTGAAAATCAGCGCGCCGGCCAGGACCACAGCAAGGACGAATTTGACGCGGCCCGCCGAGGGCGGGTGCTGCACCCACCGTTTCATCCGCATCAGCCAAGCGACGTTCATGTAAAACGGACCTTGCCGATAAAGGGCTGGTTGCGGTCGCGCTGTGCGAAATCGATGCCGTAGCCCACAACAAATTCATCGGGAATTTCAAAGCCGATCCAATCGGCCTTCATGTCCACCTCGCGGCGGCTGGGTTTGTCGAGCAGGGCGATGGTTTTCAGCCGTGCGGGTTCGCGCGACATCAGCAGGTTGCGTACGTGATGCAGGGTGTGGCCCGTATCGACGATATCTTCGACGACCAGCACATCGCGCCCTTCGATTGCGCCGCGCAAGTCTTTGAGGATACGGACTTCTCTGCTGCTTTCCATGCCATCGCCATAGCTGGAGGCTTCGAGGAAATCGACCTCGATCGGGAGGTCAAGCTCGCGCACCAGATCGGCGATAAACACGAAAGATCCGCGCAGCAGCCCCACCACTGTCAGCTTTTCGGTGCCTGCGAATTCGCTTTGGATTTCGCGGCAGAGAGTTTCGATCCGCGCGGCGATTGCCTTGGCCGAGATCATTTCATCGATGACATAAGGTCGCGTCGTCATGGGTTTTACCTTGAAAAAGGGGGAGATAGGATTTCATAAGGGCTAACTTCATGACAGATGGAAATCAATGCCTACCCATTCAGAGACCCGCGAACTGCCCTACACCGCCGAACAGATGTATGATCTGGTGGCCGATGTGGCGTCATACCCAGAATTTTTGCCCTGGACCGCCGCCGCGCGGATCAAAAGCCGTGAGGATAAGGGTGATCACGAGGTGATGGACGCCGATCTTGTCATCAGTTTCAAGGTGTTTCGCGAACGTTTCACCAGCCGGGTGGTGTTGTGGCCAGCGGCCAAGAAGATCGACACCGAATATCTGGATGGCCCGTTCAAATACATGAAATCGAACTGGGCGTTCGAGGACAATGGCGACGGCAGCTGCAAGGTGCATTTCTTCGTCGATTTCGAATTCAAGAACGCGATTTTGCAAAAGATCATCGGCGTCGTCTTTAATGAGGCGATGCAGCGGGTGGTGCGGGCGTTCGAGAAACGCGCGGCGGCGCTCTATGGGGCCGGGGCCTAGAAACGACAAAGGCCCCGGTGCGGGGCCTTTGCGTGGGTCTGCGTTTTCCCGATCAACTGCTTAGATCATAGGCCCGTTCACCGTGGACGGACAGATCAAGCCCGTTGACCTCGACCTCTTTGCTGACACGCAGCGGGGTGATCGCCTTGCAGACCAGCACCAGCACGACGGTCACCACCGTGGTATAGACACCGACAATCGCCAGCGACCCCAGTTGTGCGGCCCAGGACCCCGCCCCGAGGGCAGCGATCATGATGGTCCCAAAGATACCACCCACGCCGTGAACCGCGAATACATCAAGCGTGTCGTCGATCTTGGCCTTGTTGCGGATCAAGACGACTGCTTCCTGGCACAGGATCCCGGCAACCGCGCCGATCAGCAGCGCCGCCCAAGGGCCGACGAAACCCGACGCAGGCGTGATGGAGGCCAGTCCCGCGATGGTGCCTGTGACGATGCCGACCAACGATGCTTTGCCGAATTTGATCCGCTCCCACAGCGCCCAAGTGAGCGAGGCGGTGGCGGCAGAGATATGGGTCACCGTGATCGCCATCGCCGCACCTCCGTCTGCGGCCAGTTGCGAGCCGCCGTTAAAGCCGAACCAGCCAACCCAGAGCATCGCCGCCCCGATCATCACGAAGCCCGGGTTATGCGGCGGGGTGTTGTGGTTGAGGCGTGGACCAAGGAAGACCGCGAGGATCAGCGCCGCGAGGCCAGCTGTTTCATGCACCACGATGCCGCCCGCGAAATCGCGCACGCCGACCTCGCCAAAGATGCCGCCATCGGCCAGGAAACCGCCGCCCCAGACCCAATGCACCACGGGCGCGTAGCACAGCAGCATCCAGAGACCCGAGAAGAGCATTACAAAGCCAAAGCCGATACGCTCCACATAGGCACCGACGATCAGCGCGGGGGTGATCACTGCGAATGTCATCTGGAAGGCGAAGAACAGAATCTCGGGCAGGGTGCCTGACAGGCTGTCAGCAGTGACCCCCGACAGGCCGATCTTGCCCAAGCCGCCCCAGAGGCCCGATGTGTCGGGACCAAAGGCGATGGAGTATCCGGCGAAGAACCATAGCACGCTCATCAGACAGGCGACGCCGTAGGTATGCATGAAAACGCTCAGCACGTTGCGGCTGCGCACCAGCCCGCCATAGAAGAGCGCGAGCCCCGGTAATGTCATGAACAGGACCAAGGCCGTGGCGGTCATGATCCAGGCCGTATCAGCTGCGTTCATCTTGGTTTCCTCCCGAAAGGTTTTTGATTGCAGACGGGTGAAACGGATGTGCGCGCGCGACAAAAGTTAAAATGCGGGCAAAGCCGGTGATTAAACGGGCATTTCTACATTCGCCACATATTTAGGCAGCAATTTCGCCATGCCGCCTGTTTTGCGGGCGTTATGCAATCGCCTCAAAAATCAGCCCCAAGGCGAAATCGCGGGCAGCGCGGCGGACTTTATCGCGGCCCAATGCGCCGAACTCTTGCGTTTGGGTGGTGATACCGGACGCCGTGGCGAGGCCGAAACAGACGCGGCCTTCGGGCTTATGCTCTGACCCGCCGGGGCCTGCGATACCGGTGATCGACACGGCGATCTGCGCGCCAGATCGTGCCAAGGCACCACGCGCCATTTCAAGGGCGACCTGCTCGGACACCGCGCCGTGGGCGGTGAGTGTGTCAGGGCTGACGCCAAGCAGGTCGATCTTGGCGGCATTGGTATAGGTGACAAACCCACGGTCAAAGATCGCGGAGGATCCGGGCAGGTCCGTCAGGGCGGCTGCGACCATGCCGCCCGTGCAGCTTTCGGCGCAGGCGATCATGACCTCGCGCGCGCGGGCGCGGTTCAGAAGGGCGTGCAAATCAGGCAAAGAGATACACATGATACAGCACGGCCAGTGCGATCACCCCCAGCAGTGCAAAAATGCCTGCAAAGATATCATCCAGCATCACGCCAAGCGCATCGCCGCGCCGGTCGGCCCAGCCGATGATCAGCGGCTTCCAGATGTCGAAAAGTCGGAAAAGCGCAAAAGCCGCGATCCAGCCGGGCCACATCACAAGGATGTTCATATCCATCGTCCAGCTGGCATAGCTGAGCGGCAGCAGCG
Organism: Sulfitobacter sp. SK025; assembly: GCF_003352105.1. Lineage (NCBI taxonomy): Bacteria > Pseudomonadati > Pseudomonadota > Alphaproteobacteria > Rhodobacterales > Roseobacteraceae > Sulfitobacter > Sulfitobacter sp. SK025. Next base: position 1,992,970 of record NZ_CP025808.1, read on the forward strand.
CGACCCATTGGCCCGCAACCTCGTCGATCACGATTTCCGACGGATCATGATCAGCGCTTCCGGCGGTCATGCGTGCGGTGGCCCACCAACCGGCGGCAAAGGTAAAAACGATGCCTGCGATCAACAGCGGCAGCCCCCCGATGACATGGAGCAGCCAGGCCCAGGGCAGCGCCACCAGCGACCCCCAGGTGCCCGAGGCAGGGCGGATGTAACCCACCCCCAGAACAGTCGCGATCAGCTTTGCCAAAGTCATAGTTTCACCAATGTTGCTGTGGCCATGCAGGCGATGCCTTCGCCGCGGCCGGTAAATCCCAAACGTTCCGAGGTCGTCGCCTTGACCGACACACGGCTTTCTTCGAGGGACAGGATATCCGCCATCACGCGGCGCATCTCTGCGGCATGAGGCCCCACTTTGGGGTATTCGCAGATCAGTGTGCAATCGACATGGGTCAGGGTGAACCCTTCGCTGCGTGCCAGATCGGCGGCATGGCGCAGAAAGATATGGCTTTGCGCCCCTTTCCACTGCGGGTCAGATGGGGGGAAATGCTGGCCGATGTCGCCCATAGCCAGCGCGCCATAGATCGCATCGGTGACCGTATGCATACCGACATCGGCGTCGGAATGGCCGACCAGCCCCTGATCATGCGGGATATCAACGCCGCAAAGTGTGACGTGATCCCCCGGACCGAAAGCATGTACATCAAACCCGTTGCCGGTGCGAATATCCATCGAAGACTCCAATATGCGGGCGGCGCGGGTCAAATCGCCCGGCACCGTGATTTTCAGGTTATCGACGCTGCCGGGGGTGATGGCAACCGCAACACCGGCGGCGCGGGCGACCTCTACATCATCGGCGGCGATGCCTTCAAAGGCGGCATGAGCGGCGCGGATCGTGGCGGCATCGAAACCTTGCGGGGTTTGGGCGGCATAAAGCGCGGTGCGGTCCTGCGTGCCTGCGACGGCTCCGTCTTCGGCCACCCAAAGCGCGTCGGTGACAGGCAGGCCGGGGGCGGCTGCGGCATCTGTGGCCAGCGCGTCGATCACACCGTCGATGATTTGCGGCGTGACACAGGGGCGGGCGGCGTCATGGATCAGCACCAGATCCGCATCCCCCAGCAGCGCCAGACCGTTGCGCACCGATGCTGCGCGATCCGCGCCCCCTTCGGCGACAAGACAGCCTTGCGCGGTGAACCCGTCGGCCTGCGCCATGTCACTGGCGTTCAATACGATGATGATCCGGTCGACCTGCGGATGCCGCTGGAAAGCCGCAAGCGTGTGGTCGATCACGCGTTTCCCGCACAGCGGCTGCCATTGTTTGGGCACGGCGCCCCCCGCACGGGTACCCCGTCCGGCGGCCACGATGAGCGCTGCGATTTTCGGTGTCGACGCCATCGCGCGCCCCCTTTGATAAACTCGCCCCGTTCTAAGCCCGCAAAGCAGCCTGTGCAATCGCCCGCGCCCTATGCCTAAATTTTAGGCAACAGGTCAGTTTCTCACCAGCAAAAGCTTTTGGTTTGATTGAGTTTCGGCCCACCCCTCGGTAAACCAAAGGCAATTGCACAAGGATTAAGCGTTTGGATCTCTCGGATCTGCCCTTCAAACTCGACCCGCCCGTTTTGCTGGCTCCGATGGCGGGGATCACTGATCTGCCGTTCCGCACACTGGTGGCGTCTTTTGGCGCAGGGTTGGTGGTGTCAGAGATGGTTGCCAGCGTCGACATGATCAACGCCCGCCCCGGGACGCTGGAAAAGGCCGAACTGGGGCTTGGCGTCGAAGGCACTGCGGTACAGCTGGCAGGACGCGAGGCCGCCCCCATGGCCGAGGCCGCGCGGATGGTCGAAGGGCAGGGCGCGCGCGTGATCGACATCAATATGGGCTGCCCCGCCAAGAAGGTGACCCAGGGCTATTCCGGCTCTGCGCTGATGAAAACGCCCGACCACGCGCTGCGCCTGATCGAGGCGGTGGTGAACGCGGTGAACGTGCCCGTCACGCTCAAGACGCGACTGGGGTGGGACGACAATATGCTGAACGCGCCACAGATCGCCGCGCGGGCCGAAGCGGCGGGGATCACCATGATCACCATCCACGGGCGCACGCGCTGCCAGTTCTATAAGGGCTCCGCCGATTGGGCCGCGATTGCGGGTGTCAAACAGGCGGTCTCTGTTCCTGTCATTGCCAATGGCGATATCATCAGCACCGATGCCGCGCGGCAGGCGCTGGCGCAGTCGGGGGCGGATGGTGTGATGATCGGGCGCGGTGCCCAAGGTAAACCGTGGCTGCTGGCTCAGGTGGCCCATGATCTGTTTGGCGCGCCCGCACCGGTCATCCCGCAGGGCGCCGATTTCGCGCGCATGGTGTCCGACCACTACGAGGCGATCATCCGGTTCTATGGCGAGGTGATCGGCCTACGCGTCGCGCGCAAGCATCTGGGGTGGTACATGGACACCAGCAACACCCCCGCTGATCTGCGCCGCGCGGTACTGACCGCGGCCAGCCCCGCCGAGGTCCACCGTCTTATCCCGTCCGCCTGTCTGCCGGACCACCAGTTGGAGGCCGCTTGATGTCGCTGGATACTGTTTTCGCCTCGCTGCCCGTGCCCGCCATTCTGATCGATACAGACGACACGATTGCCGAGCTGAACTCGGAAGCCGAAGGGTTTCTGAACGCCTCTGCAAAATCCGTGCGCGGTGTGCCGGTGTGGGACATGATCGCCGTCGACGCCCCTCTGGAAGAGGCGTTCACCCGCGCCCGCGACAATGGCACGCCCTTGTTCGTCAACGATGTTGATGTCGGCAGCGGCCAGCGCCCGCCGGTGCAATGCGCGTTGCACTTCGCGCCGCTGATCGATGCGGCGGGGCAGATGATCCTGATGATCACCCCCCGCGAGATGGCCGGTCGGATGACGCAGAATAATTCGGTCAAATCCGCCGCCAAATCCGCCATCGGCATGGCCGAGATGCTGGCCCATGAGATCAAGAACCCGCTGGCAGGAATTACGGGCGCCGCGCAACTGCTCAGCATGAATCTCAGCACCGAGGATCTGGAGCTGACAGACCTGATCGTCGCGGAATCGCGCCGGATCGTGAAGCTGCTGGAACAGGTCGAACAATTCGGCAACCTGATGCCGCCGGAACGCAAGGCGGTGAACCTGCATGACGCGCTGGACCGCGCGCGCCGGTCTGCGCTGCTGGGGTTCGGCGCGCGCATGAAGATCATCGAGGATTACGACCCCTCGCTGCCGCCGGCCTTGGGCGACAAGGACCAGTTGTTGCAGGTGGTGCTGAACCTGATCAAGAACGCGTCAGAGGCGGCAGGCCCCTCGGGCGGCACGATCCGGTTGCACAGCTATTATGAACATTCCTTCCGCATGCGCCGATCCGACGGCACGGCGCAATCGTTGCCTTTGCAGATCGAAGTTATCGACGACGGCCCCGGTCTGCCAGAGGCGATCCGCGCTGACGTGTTCGAACCCTTCGTATCCGGGCGTGAGAACGGCACCGGGCTGGGGCTGGCGCTGGTGAGCAAGATTATTTCCGACCACGGCGGCTGGATCACGGTGGATTCTGTGCCCGGCAAGACCGTGTTCCGCATCTCACTGCCGCGGGCCGATAAGACCCAAATTGAAAATACCGCTTCCGATCAGGAGAATTAACGATGGATGGCACCGTTCTGGTCGCTGATGACGACCGCACAATCCGCACCGTTCTGACACAGGCACTGACCCGCGCGGGCTGCAAGGTGCACGCGACATCCAGCCTGACCACCCTGATGCGTTGGGTGGGCGAGGGCAAAGGCGACGTTGTGATCTCGGATGTGGTGATGCCCGACGGTAATGGGCTCGAGATGCTGCCCAAGATCGCGCAGGACCGCCCCGGTTTGCCCGTCATCGTGATCTCGGCGCAGAACACCATCATGACCGCGATCAAGGCGGCAGAGGCGGAAGCCTATGATTACCTGCCCAAGCCTTTCGACCTGCCTGACCTGATGAAACGCACCGCCCGCGCGCTAGAGCGCAGCGGGCCCGCCCGCCGTCCGGCGCAGACCAGCTCTGACAGCGATGGGGACCGCGATGATCTGCCGCTGGTGGGGCGCACGCCGGTGATGCAGGCGCTCTACCGCGTGGTGGCGCGGGTGATGAACACGGATCTGCCGGTGTTGATCTGGGGCGAATCCGGCACAGGAAAGTCGCTGATTGGCAAGGCGATCCACGATTTTTCGGACCGGCGGAACCTGCCCTTTGTCACCGTCACCTCGGCCGAGTTGCAAGACCTTGAAGGCCCGACACGTGTCTTGGCGAGGGTCCGCGGCGGGACGCTGCTGATTGACGAGATCGGCGATTTCTCGGAAGAGATTCAGGCCCGTATCGCACGCATGATGGACACGCCCGGCGAACATGCGCCGCGGTTCCTTGCCACCAGCCAATCGGATCTGGCCGCCGCGATGAAGGCGGGCACCCTACGGCGCGATCTGTATTATCGTCTTTCGGGGGCGACGCTGCATGTGCCCGCGCTGCGCGACCGCGTGGATGATATTGCCTTGCTTGCCGCGCATTTCCTTGAACGGTCCGAAACCGGCAATACCGCGCCGCGCGCCCTGTCCGAAGGGGCGGCGAAAGTCTTTGCCAACTATCAATGGCCCGGCAACGTACGACAGTTGGAACACGCGATGCGGCAACTGGCGCTGACCAGCCGCGCGCCCGAAATCACCCAATCCGAGGCAGAGCATGTGCTGGGGGCGCAACCCGACCCCGAACCGCTGCGCGCGCAGGCCAATACCGAAAAGCTCGGCGCGTCGGTCGAACGTCACCTACAGAGATACTTTGACCAGCACGGATCCATGCTGCCGCCCCCCGGGCTCTACGCCCGTATCCTGCGCGAGATCGAAGCCCCGTTGATCGAGATCGCCCTTGCCGCTACCGCTGGTAATCAGGCGAAATGTGCAGACCTTCTGGGAATCAACCGCAATACGCTGAGAAAAAAGATCACGGACCTCGATATTGAGGTGACACGCGGTCGAAAAATGATGTAAAAGCGCCACATAACCGTGGCCATCTAGCCTCAAAGCCGGATCAGGACCACAAAAATGGGCGGTTGATGCATAGGTGCATCACATCATCGGTGAGGATAGCGGGTGCTTACCCGGTCACGCAGCTATTATCTTATGCGGCTTGAGCGCCTGCGCCGGATCAGGCGCGTGCGCAATCTGGCGACCTTGGGGCTTGTGGTTCTGGGGCCGGTGCTGGCGCTTGTCACCTATCTGGTGCTCGGCCCGCTTGAACAAGGCGGAAACACCCCCAGCCTGCGCATCATTCTGCTGATCGATCTGGTCTATATCCTGCTCGTCGCCGCCCTTGTGCTGAGCGAGGTCGCGCGGCTGGTGGCGGCGCGGCGGGCGAAGTCGGCGGGCTCGCGGTTGCACCTGCGTCTGACGGGGGTGTTCGCGCTGATGGCGCTGATCCCGACGGTGAGTGTTGCGATCTTCGCGGGCCTGACGATCAACGTCGGGCTTGAGGGCTGGTTCTCGGATCGGGTGCGGTCGGTGGTGGGCAATTCGCTGGCCGCCGCCGAAGCCTATGAGAACGAGCAAAGCGACGATCTGCGCGAAGATGCCATCGCCTTGGCCCGCGCGATTGATCAAGCGCGCACGCAGGGCGTTGATGTGCCGGACACCCAGCTTTTGGCGGACGGGCAACGCCTGATCCAGCGCGGCTTGCGTGAGGCCTATATGATCGACGGCACCGGCCAGATCCGCGCGCGCGGCGACCGGTCCTATCTGTTCGATTTCGAAGAACCGACTCCCGAACAGATCCGCGAGGCACAAGAGCTCGACGGCGCGCCGCTGGTGATCGAGGATTGGGACAACAACGAATTCCGCGCGCTGGTGCTGATGGAAGCCTTTGTCGATCGCTATCTTTACGTCAGCCGCGATGTGGACGGAAAAATCCTGTCGCTGCTGGACGATACCAAGGAAACGGTGCGACTGTACCAACAGCTTGAAAACGAGCGCGGCAAGCTGCTGTTCGAATTCGGGCTGCTTTATGTGGGCTTTGCGGTGATCCTGATTCTCGCGGCGGTCTGGCTGGGACTGTGGTTTGCCGAACGTCTGTCAGGGCCGGTGGGTCGCCTAACCGGCGCGGCGCAGCAGGTCGGTGCCGGTGATCTTGAGGTTCAGGTCCGCGAGGAAGAAGGCGATGACGAGATCGCCATGCTTGGCCGCTACTTCAACCAGATGACCAAACAGTTGAAAGGCCAGCGCGAGACGTTGCTGGATAACACCCGCCAGATCGAACGCCGTCGCCGCCTGTTCGATTCGGTGCTTAGCTCCGTTACTTCAGGCGTCGTGGGGCTGGACCCCGAAGGGCGGGTGACCTTCGTCAACCGCTCTGCCGCGCGGCTGCTGGACTGGAGCGAGGACCAGCAATCGCTGGCGCTCTCTGTCGCGGTGCCGGAGTTCGGCCCGCTGTTCAATACGGTCGTCAAGGGGCAGAACGAGGTCGCGCAGGGCGAGATCAAGGTCTCGCGTCAGGGGCAGATGGAGAATCTCCTGGTGCGCGTCGCCACACGGCGCAGCGAGGACGGGCGGCTAGAAGGCTATGTTGTCGCCTTTGACGATGTGACCGATCTGGTGAGCGCGCAGCGCATGGCCGCATGGGGCGACGTGGCGCGGCGTATTGCCCACGAGATCAAGAACCCGCTTACTCCGATCCAGCTGAGCGCCGAGCGGATCAAACGCAAGTTCGGCCCCAAGCTGCCCGACGACGCCGCCAGCCTTGACCAGATGACCGGCGTGATCATCCGCCAGACTGGCGACCTGCGCCGTATCGTCGATGAATTCTCCAAATTCGCGCGCATGCCAGAGCCAGAAACCTCTGTGCAGAATGTCGTTCAGGTGCTGCAAGATGCGGTCGTGTTGCAGCAGTCGGGCCAGCCCGACGTGACCATCAGCGCCAATCTGCCGACACAAGAGATACTGGCGCGGGTGGACCAGACAATGCTGTCGCAAGCCTTAACAAATCTGATTAAGAACGCGGGCGAAGCCATTGAAAGCCGTAAGCAAAACGACCCAGAGGCCGACATAGACCCGCGCATCGAGGTGCAGTTGACCACAACCCAAACGGCGCTACAAATCACCATAGCGGATAATGGCATCGGATTGCCGGAAGACCGCGCGCGACTGTTCGAGCCATATGTCACCACCCGATCCGAAGGGACTGGCCTTGGCCTGCCCATCGTGAAAAAGATCATCGAAGAACACGGCGGGACGTTGTCGTTGGAAAACGCGCCGGTCTTCGCGGGCGAAACACATTTCGGCGCAATGGCGGTGATCACGCTACCCCTTGCTGCCCCCACCGGAACCCCAGAACTGGAGACCCATAATGAGTGACATCCTGATCGTTGACGACGAACGCGACATCCGCGAGTTGATTTCGGACATTCTGGAAGACGAAGGCTTTGTCACGCGGTTGGCCGGCAATTCGGACGAGGCGATCTCGGCCATCAACGCGGAGCCGCCGGCGCTGATGATCCTTGATATCTGGTTGAAAGACAGCCGGATGGACGGAATCGACATTCTGAAAACGGTAAAGCGGGACAATCCGGATGTGCCTGTTGTCATCATCTCGGGGCATGGGAACATCGAAATCGCGGTCGCGGCGATCAAGCAGGGTGCCTATGACTTCATCGAAAAACCCTTTAATATCGACCAGTTGATGGTGGTGATCCGCCGCGCGATGGAAACCTCGCGCTTGCGTCGCGAGAACCACAGCCTCAAACGGCGCGAGGTCGCCAGCACCGATATGATCGGCAGCTCGACCGCCTTCAAAACGCTGATGGGGCAGCTTGACAAGGTCACGAAATCGAACGGTCGGGTGATGCTGCGCGGCCCTGCGGGGGCGGGCAAAGAGATCGCCGCGCGCTATATCCATGCCAATTCCAACCGTGCCTCGGCCCCCTTCGTAACGGTCAACTGCGCCAGTGTGGCGCCAGACCGCATGGAAGAAGTGTTGTTTGGCCGCGAAACCCCTGACCGTGGGGTAGAGCCGGGCCTGCTGGAACAGGCGCATGGCGGGGTGATCTTCTTTGACGAGGTGGCCGATCTGCCGCTGGGAACACAATCGAAAATCCTGCGTGTACTGGTGGACCAGCAATTCACCCGCGTCGGTGGCAACGACAAGGTGCGTGTCGATCTGCGCGTTATATCCAGCACAAACAAGGATTTGGACGCCGCGATTAAAGCGGACACCTTCCGGCAGGAACTGTTTCACCGGCTCAACGTCGTGCCGATCTCTGTCCCGTCGCTTGAGGAGCGTCGCGAGGATATCCCCGTCTTGGCGCGCCACTTTATCGCGGACTTCAACGCCTCGCAGGGGTTGCCGCTGCGCGAATTCTCGGGCGATGCAGAGGCGTTGTTGCAGACGATGGTCTGGCCGGGCAACGTGCGTCAGCTCAAGAACCTGGTGGAACGTGTGCTGATCCTTGGCGACGGCACCGGTCCGATCGAAGCGCGCGAGCTGCCGGGCGAGGAAGAAACCACCGATGAAGAAGGCCGCGTGGTGCTGTCCGGTGCCTTGGCGACCTTGCCCCTGCGCGAGGCCCGCGAGGCGTTCGAACGCGAATACCTGCTGACCCAGATCAACCGGTTCGGCGGCAACATCAGCCGCACCGCGAATTTCGTCGGCATGGAACGGTCGGCGCTGCACCGTAAGCTCAAAAGTCTCGGGGTGGTGACCTCGGCCAAGTCGGGCACGCGGGTGGCGCATGTGGATGATGACGGGGCAGCCGATAGCTGACCGCGTTCGCTACCCCCGCGTCACGATCTGGAAACTGCCATCGTCATTGCGGATCACGCAGGCGTTTTCAGTCAGCGCGGGCAGGACGGTTGTGCGCCCCTGCGGCGCGGCCTTGGCGATGCCGGCGGGGCATTGCGGGATCGACACCGGGGCAAAGCCGGCATCCGCCATACATTGCGTTTCAACCCTTTTGCGCAGATCGGCATTGGGATCGATCGTATAGGTCTGCCCGGGCTCGAAATATCCCGCGCGGGAAGTGCAACGGCCATCGGACCGGCAGACGCGGCGCGGCGGGATGAAACGGGGCGGGGTGCGCACGGTTTGAAGCGCCACAGGCACCTGCGCCAAGGCATCGACCTGACATTGCGTGGTCTGCCGTTCGACCGTCGCGACAGTGGCACCGGGTTTGTAGTAGGTGTTCAACGGTGCGCAGGCCGCCAGTGCCACGCCACCCCAGATGATCAAAGCCGTTTTCCGCATATGCGCCCCCGTCCTGCTATGGAAGCAAGTCTGACATTTGAATTGACCCTTGCATAGCCATCTGTCATTCAAATCACTGGCATATCACGGGTCACGCGGGCACGCCCCAGCTGGTGACGCAAGGCAAGGCTTCACGCCAAAGGAACCCCATTTATGAAAGTGATCATTTGCGGCGCAGGGCAGGTCGGGTGGCAGATTGCCCGCCATCTTTCGGGCGAACGCAACGACGTCACAATCGTTGACAGCAACGCCGATCTGGTGCGCCGCGCCACAGATACGCTGGATGTGCAAGGGATCGCAGGCTTTGCAAGCTACCCCGACGTGCTGGACCGCGCCGGTGCCCGCGATGCCGAGATGATTATTGCCGCCACCCATTCCGACGAGGTGAACATGGTCACCTGTCAGGTGGCCCATTCGGTCTTTGGCATCAACCGCAAGATCGCGCGGCTGCGCAGCCAATCCTATCTGACGGCGATCTATTCCGATCTTTATCGTCGCGATCACATGCCGATCGACGTTGTAATCTCGCCCGAGAAAGAGGTGGCGAATGCGGCGTTGCAGCGGCTTTCGGCCCCGGCGGCCTTTGATACAGAGACGTTCATGGACGGGATGGCGCATCTGATCGGTATCCAGATCGACGAAGACTGCCCGGTTGTGAATACGCCGCTGCGACAGTTGACCGATCTGTTCTCGACGCTCCGCGCCGTTGTCGTTGGTGTGCGCCGCGACGGGACGCTGTTTGCGCCGGAATCCAAGGACCAGCTGTTTGTCGGTGACGCCTGCTATGTCTTTTGCCACCGCGATGACATCCCCCGCACGCTCGAGATTTTTGGCAAGACCACCAGCAAGCTTGAACGTGTCGTGCTTGTGGGCGGGGGGAATGTCGGGCTGGCCGTGGCCCAGAACCTCGAGGCGCGCGGCAAGCGGGTGCGCACCAAGATGATCGAGAAGAACCGCCGCATCGCGGAACGCGCCGCCGAGGCGTTGGAGCGGACGATCGTGCTTAACGGTGACGGGCTGGACGCGTCCCTGCTGGCCGAAGCGGGCATTGGCCGCGCCGATGCGATGATGGCGATCACCGATGATGACAAGACCAACATGCTGGCCTGCGTGCGCGCCAAATCCGAAGGCTGCCCCTATGTCATCGCGCTGATCAATGACCCCACGCTGGTCCCGCTGATGGAGCCTTTGGGCATCGACGCCTATATCAACCCGCGTTCCACCACCGTCAGCTCTATCCTGCGGCACATCCGTCACGGGCGGGTGCGGTCGGTCTATTCCATCGGCGACGCCGAGGCAGAGGTGATCGAGGCCGAAGTGCTGTCGACCTCTCCGATTGCGGGCAAACGTGTGTCCGACATTGATTTCCCCGAAGGGGCATTGATGGGCATGGTCCGCAAGGGCGACGAGGTCATGCGCCCCCTTGGCACCACACGCATCGAAGAAGGCGACGTCATCGCTGTGTTCTGTCTGGCCAAAGACGTGCCGCAGGTCGAACAGCTGATGCAGGTCTCCATCGACTTTTTCTGATGGTGCCTGCGTCCAAATTACCGGAGCGCCGCACGTGAGACGCAAATCCTATATCCGCCGCGAGATCCTTGAACTGCCGCTGTTCTTGCTGATTTTCGGTGTGTTCAGCGCCTCGACAATCTTTCCGGCGATCTTTGCGCTGACAACCCAAGACCATCTGGCATCGCGGGCGTTTTTCTATTCGGGGCTGCTGGGGGTGATTATCTTTACCCTGATTGCGGTCGCCCATGCCGGACGGCGCGCGCGGCACGGGGCCTTGGGGCCGTTGATGTCGCTGTTTTCCAGCTTTGTCTTTTTGCCCGCGCTGCTGGCGATCCCGTTTCTCGAGGCTCTGCCGACCACGCGGTTCCTGCACGCCTATTTCGATATGGTCAGCGCGATCACCACGACCGGCGCGACGCTGTTCGATGATCCCGGGCGGATCAGTGACACGCTGCATCTGTGGCGCGCGCAGGTCGCCTGGATGGGCGGGCTGCTGATGTGGATCGCGGCCTCGGCCATTCTGGCCCCCTTGCACCTTGGCGGATTCGAGGTGACCTCGCAGGCCGAACCCGGCAACCCGGACGAACGCCGCAGCAATATGGGCCAGATCGACCCGCGCCAACGGTTGCTCAGGTCCGCGGCGGCGCTGACGCCCACCTATCTGGCGCTGACGCTGATGCTGTGGCTGCTGCTGCTGGCCAACGGAGATAGATCGCTGGTGGCGCTGTGCCATGCGATGTCGGTGCTGGCGACCTCGGGCATCTCCCCACTTGGGGGGACGCATGACACCGGTGTCGGTTTCGGGGCCGAGGCGATGATGATGCTGTTCATGCTGTTCGCGCTGTCGCGGCTGACCTTTTCCAAAGACACGGTGACGGCGACGCAAGGGGGGCTCTTTACCGATCCGGAATTCCGCATGGGGCTGGCGCTGATCCTCGGCGTGCCTGTGGTGCTGTTCGTGCGCCATTTTCTTGGCGCTTTCGATGTGGATGCCAGCGCCGAAGCGCTTGAGACCGGCAGCGCCTTCTGGGGGGCCATGTTCACGGTCACCTCCTTTCTGACCACCACCGGATTTGTCAGCGCGTCCTGGGCCGAAGCCCAAAGCTGGTCGGGGCTCGAGACTCCGGGGCTGATCCTCATGGGGCTGGCGCTGATCGGCGGCGGAGTGGCGACCACGGCCGGAGGGGTCAAGCTGCTGCGGGTCTTTGCGCTGTATCGAAACGGCGTCCGCGAGATGGAACGGCTGGTCCATCCGCACTCTGTTTCAGGCGCCGGTCAAGCGGGGCGGCGGCTGCAAAGCAACGGGGCGTTCATCGCCTGGATCTTCTTTATGCTCTTCGCGCTGTCGCTGGCGGGGGTGACCCTGCTGCTGACGTTCGTCGGCGCGCCCTTTGCCGATGCGCTGGTGATGTCGGTGGCCACACTGGCAACAACCGGCCCGTTGATGGAGTTTGCCGCCGATGCCCCCATCGCGTTGATCCAGCTGGGCGACGGGGCAAAGATGATCCTATGTGCGGCAATGGTGCTGGGGCGGCTGGAAACCTTGGCAATTATTGCGCTGCTCACCCCTGATCTGTGGCGCGCGTGACACGGCATGCGGCTTTGCGTGCAACAGTTCTGACATTTTGGGGTGGAAAGTCTGTGCGCGGGTCTTCATAGTCTTCCGAAGGGGTGAACCGATCCGCGGTTGCCAGCAAGAACAACAGCAAGAATAAGAGCGAGACCAACAATGGCGGCTGACCGACAAAACCTGCAAGACGCATTCCTGAACCATGTGCGCAAGACAAAGGTGCCGGTAACGATTTTCCTGATCAACGGTGTGAAGCTGCAAGGCGTCATCACATGGTTTGACAATTTCTGTGTTCTTCTGCGCCGTGATGGCCAATCGCAGCTTGTGTACAAACATGCGATTTCCACGATCATGCCAAGCACGCCGATCTCGCTATACGAGGGTGAAGACGCTAATTGAGCCGTCCTCCGTTTCAAATTGATGACACCGCAGGCCCGAAGCGTACCCGGGCTTGGGTGATTCACCCTGACATCAAGTCAGACAATGACCGCCGCATCGCCGAGCCCGCCTTGGCGGAAGCCGTTGCATTGGCCCGTGCCCTCCCGCATCTTGACGTGGAAGGGGCCAATATCGTGCCCCTGCGTACCGTCAGCGCGGGCATGCTGTTCGGCTCTGGCAAGATCGAGGAGCTTCGGCTTGTCTTTGAAGAGGCCGAGGTTGAACTGGTGCTGGTCGATGGACCAGTGACGCCGGTCCAGCAGCGCAACCTTGAAAAAGCATGGGGCGTCAAACTGCTTGACCGTACTGGTCTGATCCTCGAGATTTTCAGCGATCGCGCCGCCACCCGCGAAGGGGTGCTACAGGTCGAAATGGCCGCGCTGAACTACCAGCGCACGCGTCTGGTCCGTGCCTGGACCCACCTTGAACGTCAAAGGGGTGGATTGGGCTTTGTCGGGGGCCCCGGCGAAACCCAGATTGAATCGGACCGTCGCGCCATTGACGAACAACTGGTGCGCTTGCGCCGGCAGTTGGACAAGGTCGTCAAGACTCGCGCCTTGCACCGCGCCGCGCGTGCCAAGGTACCGTTCCCCATCGTGGCGCTGGTGGGCTATACCAACGCAGGCAAATCGACGTTGTTCAACAGGATGACCGGCGCCGATGTGATGGCGAAAGACATGTTGTTTGCGACGCTGGACCCGACCATGCGCAGCCTTGTGCTGCCCGACGGACCAGAGATCATTCTAAGCGACACCGTGGGTTTCATTTCTGACCTGCCGACGGAACTGGTCGCCGCCTTCCGCGCCACACTGGAAGAGGTTCTGGCCGCCGATATCATCTGCCACGTGCGCGATATCTCTCATGCAGAGACGGAAAGCCAGGCACGCAATGTGCGCGATATCCTGACGTCCTTGGGCGTGCCCAAGGATACGCGCAGCTTCGAGGTCTGGAACAAGCTTGACCAGTTGGATGACGACCGAGCCGCCGCCGTACGCGCCCGTGCGCAGCGCGACGACAGTGTTCTTGCCATCTCTGCCATCACGGGTGAGGGGTTGGAGGAGTTGCAAGCGGTCATCGCCGAAGCGCTGCAAGGTGCTGTGCGCGAAGCCGAGCTGACGCTGGCCTTTGCCGACGGCAAGAAACGCGCCTGGCTGTTCGAACAGGACGTCGTGATCGAGGAAACCCAAACCGAAGACGGGTTCAATCTGGTCGTGCGTTGGTCGGCACAGCAAGAAGCGCAATACCAGCGGCTGTAAGGCCGGCAGGTCTCGGGACCATTCAAAATAAGATAAAAAACGCCCGGAAAAGTCGCATTTTCCGGGCGCTGCTGCATATGATTGGGGAGCGTTGATTTTTCCCGGAGCCCCCGATGACTTTGATTATTCTTTATGTACTGACATTCGCGATCTTTCTGGGGCTCGACTTTCTTGGCCTGAGCTATCTGATCAAGCCGGTTTTCAGCCGCGATATCGGCCCCTTGCTGCTGGACCAGTTCCGGCTGCTGCCTGCCTTTGTCTTCTATGCCTTCTATATTGCTGTGCTGCTGTATTTCGTCAGCTGGCCCGCGATTGCACAGGATAAATCCTTGCTGTGGGTCTTTGGCAATGCCGCGCTGATCGGGGCTTTGGGCTATGGCACCTATGAGTTCACCAACCTCGCGACGTTGAAAGACTGGACACCGCAGATGGTGGCGACGGATTTCTCTTGGGGGGTGGTGTTGACCGGGACCTCTGCCACCTTGGGGGTCTGGGGCACGCGGGTGTTTTCCTGACGGTTCAGGGGTCAGGGAAAAGGGGGCCAGCCCCCCGGCCTTTGGCCGCCCCCCGGGATTTTGGGCCATTTGGAATTAGCGGCCAAGCTCGGACGAGAAGCGCCATGCGCCGGGTTGGAGCTTGTGCAGTTCCCAGTCTCCGACGCGCGCGCGGATCAGGCGGAGTGTCGGCAGGCCGACATGGGCCGTCATGCGCCGTACCTGACGGTTGCGACCTTCGGTGATCGTGATCTCGAGCCAGGCATCAGGGACGGATTTGCGAAACCGCACCGGCGGGTCGCGGTCCCACAGAGGGTCGGGCGGGTCCATCAGCCGCGCCCTAGCGGGGGCGGTCTTGCCGTCTTTGAGCGTGACACCGCTGCGCAAAGCGGCGAGGGCTTGTTCATCCGGCGTGCCCTCGACCTGCACCCAATAGGTTTTGGCCAGTTTATACTTCGGATGCGAGATACGCGCTTGCAGCGGGCCGCTGTCAGTCAGCACCATCAGCCCTTCGCTGTCGCGGTCCAGCCGTCCGGCGGGGTAGAAGCCTTTTTCATCGATATAGGCCGACAGGGTCGGGCGCGGCGAGCCTTCGGTGCCCTTGTCGGTGAATTGGGACAAGACGCCAAAGGGTTTGTTGAAAAGGATCACGCGGTTCATTCTGCCTCCGGTATCAGCTTGGTGATGCCGACGGGGGCGGCGCGGGCGAGCTCTTCGTCCAGCGACATGGGAATGTATTCGCCACGCCGCCAGAGCTGTGCCAGATCGTCGTAGTGATGCGACAGGAAGTGGCCCGATTGACCCGTCGATGTAATGAACACCGATGAATCCGGATCGGCGAAGTCATAAACCCCGCGGAAGCCTGCGCCGTGGACATTGGCGAAAGGGTCCGGCCCCGTGCCACGGGTGCGGCCACGCAGCAGGGTGTTGTCACCGCCCGAGGTCGATTGGCGGATGTTCATGAAGTAGCGCAACACGGGTACTTCACCCAAGGTCTGGTGGTCGTGTGTGGCTTGGTGTGCGTCGCCCCACCGCAGGGATTCCAGCTGGGTGCCCCATGTCTCGTTGATCCAGATCAGCGCGTCGTCCAGCGCCATGCGGGCCATGTCGGGGCAGGTCTCTTTCGGGGCGGATTGCAGCACGTCGCACCATGCGGCCGCACCGTCCACATCGCGGAAAACACGTTCGATGAACAGCGGATCGACATGATCGAATTCCTCCGCCAGGGCCCCAAGCTCGTCCTGGATCAGCCGTTGCTGCAAGGCGCGCAGCCAGGCGGCATAGATCAGCGGTTCGGGCAGATGTTCGTTCATCTCGCCCGACCAGCCGGCAAGCAGGGTCAGCGCGCGTTGGCGTTGGCGCTCAGACGTGCCTTCGGGCGCGGTTTCGCCGGTGAACCAAAGCTCGGCCCCGATCAGCGGTAGCAGAGAGCGCGCGGTGAAGCTGACCGTATCCAGCTGCGCTTCGATAAAGCTGTCGCGCGTGTGCACCTGGCGGCGCTGCATCAGGTTGCGCCACCGTTGGATGCGTTGCGTATCGCCCCAAAGGAAGGACACGTGGTTGGGGAAGGGGCGGTCCACCGTCTTGTTGTTGGTATTGCCGATGATCCCACCACGGGGCGAGAGGAATTCGGGGTTTGCGCTATAGGGCAGGCGGCCCTGCCAGCGGTTCGCGGCGATCCAGCCCGGTGTGGGCATGCGCCCCTGGCTTTGATGCGCGGCGTCGCGGGCGGGCAGCGCGCCGATGGTTTTCATCGCGATGGTATTCACATCCACCAGCGTCAGGTTTTGCGACGGCGCGATATAGGCCTCGCCCGCGGTGATCCCTTCCTCGACGGTCTTGGCCTCCATCAGCTGCATGGCCGCGGCGATCGAGGTATCGGCGGGGTCAAGCGCGGTCCAGTTCAGCGCGGCGACATGACCGGGCGGGGTGATCGCAGCGAGGTTATAGTGGCTGCCGGGAAGCACCGGCCCATTGTCGGTCCAGCGCAGGGTCAGCGTGATCGGATCGGCATCCTTGACCGTGATGATCGACGCGCGTTTGGCGAATTTCTTGAACCCGTCGGGGGTGCGATATTCCTCGCTGTTGTCGGGGTTCAGCTCTTCGATATAGACATCCTGATCGTCGGCATAGGATGAGGTGATCCCCCAGCCAAGCGCGCTGCTGCGCCCTGTCAGCACCACGGGGATACCGGGGATGGTGCCGCCGATGACACCGCCCGATTGCAACTCGAGCCGCGCGAGGTACCAGATGGTCGGCGCGGTGAAGCCCAGATGCGGGTCATTGGCGATCAGCGTCCCGCCCGAGGCAGAACGATCCCGTGCGGCAGCCCAGGCGTTGGAGGCACCAGCCAGATCAAAGGATTTGAACGGCGACAGCGGAGAGGGATCGAGGGGGATATTGGCGGCGAACTGCGGCAGGCCGGGGGCCAGCTGCGCATATTCGGGCAGGGCGGCGATGCCACTGCCGGGGGCGTCAGGCAGGATATCGGACAGGCGCTTTTGATCGGGCAGCGCGAGCGAGGTGCGGGCGCGCTTGACCTCGGCATCCAGATGCCCCGACAGCTGCAAGGCCATCAACTTGACCAGCGCGACGGAATCCGCGGCGCGCCAGGGCGCGACGGGGGCATCAAACAGCAGCATTTCGGGGGCACCGCGGCCCAGGGCTTCGGTGTTGATCTGGTCCAGCCGGGCATTCACCCCGGCGGCATAGGCATCCAGCGCTGCGCGGGTCTTAGGGTCGAGCGCCTGAAGCGACTGCACCGACAAGGTATAAAGATCAAAGCGGCGCAGCAGACGGTCGATACGGACGGTGGTGGTGCCGAAAACCTCGGACAAGCGGCCTTGGACCGTGCGGCGCATGGTGATCATCTGCCACAGACGGTCCTGCGCATGGGCAAAGCCCAGCCCGTAGAACACATCTTGGTCACTTTCCCCGAAGATATGCGGCACATTGGCGTTGTCGCGCACGATCTCCACCTCGGCCCCGAGGTTGGGCACGCGGACCGTATCGTCGTAGTCAGGCAGCGACCGCGAGGCCAGCCAATAGGCGCCGCCGACACCGATCACCGCCAGCACCACCAAGAGCGTTGCAATTCGCATCAGCCACCGAAAAACCACTGCCATGTCACGCTCCTGGGTATATGTACGCGCGATTGACCAATGCGCGCAGGGTGATAGGTTCCTCTCAGGCAATAGCGCAACTGAATGACAAGGAAAAGACGATGGCAAAGCTCGCATTTTTGGGATTGGGCGTGATGGGTGCGCCAATGGCCGCGCATCTGCAAAAAGCGGGGCATGACGTGACCGTGTACAACCGCACCACAGAGAAGGCGCGCGCTTGGGCAGAAACCCACGGTGGCAAGATGGCAGAGACGCCCAAAGCCGCGGCTGACGGGGCAGAGATCGTCTTTTCCTGTGTCGGCAATGATGACGATCTGCGCTCCGTCTGCGTTGGCGACGACGGCGCTTTTGCCGGAATGGGTGAGGGCACGATTTTTGTCGATCACACCACGGTCTCGGCCGCGGTTACGCGCGAATTGCACGCGGCGGCGGATGCACGCCAGATCAGCTTTGTCGATGCGCCGATTTCTGGCGGGCAGGCGGGGGCGGAGAATGGCCAACTGTCCATCATGTGCGGTGGCGATTCCGGTGCCTTTGATCGTGCGCTGCCCGTGATGGAGGTTTACGCCAAGATCTGCCGTCGCCTTGGCGATAGTGGTGCCGGCCAGATGACCAAGATGTGCAACCAGATTGCCATTGCCGGTCTGGTGCAGGGCCTGAGCGAGGCGCTGCATTTCGCCCAGAAGGCCGGATTGGACGGGCGCGATGTGGTCGAGGTGATCAGCCAGGGTGCCGCAGGCAGCTGGCAGATGGCCAACCGCTACGAGACAATGCTGGATGATAAATTCGACCACGGGTTTGCCGTGGACTGGATGCGCAAGGATCTGGGGATTTGTCTGGACACCGGTAACGAGATTGACGCGAGCCTGCCTGTCACGGCGCTGGTCGATCAGTTCTATAAGGATGTGCAGAAAATGGGGGGCGGACGTTGGGATACGTCGGCGCTGTTCAAACGTCTGAACGCCTTGGGTTAGGCCCAAAGCTGCCCGATCCGCGATGGTGCGGATCGGGCGTTTTGCTTAGGGAATGATGCGCGAATATTTCGTGCCTTCCAGCGTGGCGCCGATACGCAGACCGGCGCGGCCAAAGACGGCGGCCAGCACGGGGGCAAGCACGGTTGTGGTATCCGCTTCGACGCTTTCGCCACGATCCGAGATGACATATTCCAGATCGGCACCCGCAGCCCAACCGGGGGAGCGGCGGAAATCGCTGAGTGCTGCTTCGGTCATGAAGAACAGCACATGCGCATATTGCTGCGCCCCGATCTGCAAGCCGCCCGTCGCCTTGGTGACCGAGTAATAGTCGACAGTCACGTTATTCACCCGCAGCGCACCACGGCCATAGGCACCGCCGAAGCCAAGGCCAGCCTCGGTCACCAGCGGCATGATCAGCATACCGTTGGATTTTTCCGCCAGTTGCCGCGTGTTGGGGAAGCTGCGGTACATCGCGTTGAGCGTCGCATCGACGCGGGCGTCAATCATCCCGCTGCCACGGCTGCCGACACCGTTGCCACATGCCGCAACGGCACCCGCGCTTGCAATCGCACCCAAAGCGAAAGCCCGGCGCGAGAAAGTGTTGTTTGTCATAGTCTTCTGCCTGTAATTGCCTGTGCCGGTTCATCCGGTTTCTGCGCGATCTTATGCTCAAAACCCGCGGGTGTCACGAATTTAGGGCTTGAATCGGCGGTGATCTGCCACAAGTGCCATGTTATTTGCGCATCGAAGCCGCGTTATCCGTTCATCAACCGCGCCACGGCGGGGGCAAAATAGGTCAAGACCCCGTCACAGCCCGCGCGTTTGAACCCCATCAGGCTCTCCATCATCACGCGTTCTTCGTCGATCCAGCCATTCTGGGCGGCGGCTTTCACCATGCTGTATTCACCCGAGACCTGATAGGCAAAGGTCGGCGCCCCAAAGCTGGATTTCACGCGGTGGCAGATATCAAGATATGGCATGCCGGGTTTGACCATGACCATATCGGCCCCTTCGCGCAGATCACGCTCGATCAGGCGGATCGCCTCGTTGCTGTTGGCGTAATCCATCTGATAGGTCTTCTTGTCGCCGGTCAGCGCCCCCGAGGCCCCCACAGCATCGCGGAACGGACCATAGAAGGCCGAGGCGTATTTCGCCGCGTAGCTCATGATCATCACATCCGAATGGCTTGCCCCTTCAAGGCCCGCGCGGATCGCGGCGATGCGCCCGTCCATCATATCGGACGGCCCGATGATATCCGCCCCCGCGTCGGCCTGTGCCAGCGCCATCTTGACCAATGCCTCGACCGTGCGGTCGTTGACGATGATCCCGTCTTCGACAAAGCCGTCATGGCCGTTGATATTATAGGTATCCAGCGCGACATCGGTCATGAGGACCATATCGGGCACCGCCTTGCGGATCGCGCGAAGGGCGCGGTTGGCGTTGTTTTCAGGATCCCAGGCACCGGCGCAATCCTCTGTCCGGTCCTCGATACCGGTGTAAGGGAAGATACACATCGCCCCGATCCCCAGATCAGAAGCCTCGCGCGCGGCATCGACCAGCTTGTCAACGCTGCGCCGATAGACGCCGGGCATGGAGGGGACGGGCTCTTCCACGCCCTCACCGCTGCGCACGAACACCGGCCAGATCAGATCCCCCAAGCACAGCGCATTTTCACGGACCAATGCGCGGACGCCCTCGGATTGACGGGTGCGGCGCAGGCGGGTGGCGGGAAAGGGGGCTTGTTGGGGTCTCATGCAAAAATACCTCAGATGCTATCGGGCAAGGCTTGCCACGTATTTTTGCACGGCTCAAGGCTAGGAATTTCGCGAACGCGCCGCTATGACAGGCAGACGATTGTAGGGCAGCACGTCTGAACACAATGATTTCACTTCAAAGATGAGCGCACCTTGACCCTCTATCAGACAATTTTCGAAGTCATCGACATGCGGTCTTTTTCCAACCTGTGGTACTGGATCGCCGTTGCGGTGATCTGGTCTTCTGCCAGCCATTGGGTCTTGGGCGTGCCCTTTGATATGGTGCTGCGCGCGCGGCGCAACGGTGAACAGGCGCTGGTCGACCTGGAGGATATGGCGCGCATCAACGTGAACCGTATCCTATATATTACCCAAGTGTCCGGCATCTGGATTTTGGGGTTCACCTGCTTTTTCATGACGATGCTCTTTACGCTGGCGGTTTTCTACCGGTTCGAATTCGCCCAAGCCGTGCTGTTGCTGGCGTTTCCGCTGTGTCTGGTAGGGGTGCTGAGCGTGTCGACCGCGCAGCAGATCCGCGAGGATTCCGGCACCGGCGACCGCCTGATCAAACGGCTGAACCGTCACCGTCTTTATACCCAGATCATCGGGATGATTTCGATTTTCATCACATCGATGTGGGGCATGTACCAAAACCTTTATACAGGTCCGTTTGGCGGTTGAAAAAACCGCGATCGGATACAGGTAGCTGCTGATGTCAGAGAAATCCCAAATCACGCTGTCCGGCGTTCCCGAAGGTTTTGACGCACAGGCGGTGCTGAACGAACTGGGCAAAAACGGCACACCGGTGTTGCATATTGCCCGCGATGACAAACGCATGGCGGCCATGCAGGCGGCGCTGCGCTTTTTCGCGCCGGATGTGCCTGTGGTCGTCTTCCCCGGATGGGATTGCCTGCCCTATGACCGCGTGTCGCCCAATGCCGATATCTCGGCGCAGCGGATGGCAACGCTAGCGGGACTGGTGCATGGAATGCCGGACCGTTTTATCCTGCTGACCACGCTGAACGCAGCGACCCAGCGGGTGCCTGCGCGCGATGTGCTGCGCGATGCCGCGTTTTCGGCCCGTGTGGGCGACCGGATAGACGAGGCGGCCTTGCGCGGGTTCCTTGTCCGCATGGGCTTTGTCCAGAGCCCGACAGTGACCGAGCCGGGCGATTACGCGATCCGCGGCGGCATCATCGACATTTTCCCACCCGGCGATCTTGGCCCTGTGCGGCTGGACCTTTTTGGCGATACGCTGGACGGGGCGCGACGCTTTGATCCGGTGACGCAGCGCACCACAGAAAAGCTGGAGCTCGTGGAGCTTGCCCCCGTCAGCGAAGTCATT
The DNA here is from genome assembly GCF_003352105.1 of Sulfitobacter sp. SK025. Lineage (NCBI taxonomy): Bacteria > Pseudomonadati > Pseudomonadota > Alphaproteobacteria > Rhodobacterales > Roseobacteraceae > Sulfitobacter > Sulfitobacter sp. SK025. Next base: position 2,014,703 of record NZ_CP025808.1, read on the forward strand.
CTTGACGAAAGTGCTATCACCCGTTTCCGCCAGAACTACCGGATCGAATTCGGGGCCGCGGGCACCGATGATCCGCTATACGAAGCGATCAGCGCAGGGCGCAAGCATCAGGGCGCGGAACACTGGATGTCGTTCTTTCACGAGACGCTCGAGACCTTGTTCGACTATGTGCCGCGGGCGACGATCACGCTGGACGACCAACTGACCGCGCAACGTCTGTCACGGTGGGAGAGTATCGCGGATCAATACGAAACCCGCAGGCTGGCGATGGCGAACCGGTCGAAGATGGACAGCGTCTATAAGCCCGCACCGCCCGAAGGACTGTACCTGACCGACACCGCGTGGGAAACCGCGCTGATCGGCAAACGCGTGATCAGTTTCAAACCGCTCCCACAGCCGACGGGTCCGAATGTGCTGGATGCGGGTGGACGCTTGGGGCGCAACTTCGCGCCCGAGCGGCAACAGGAAACTGTAAGCCTTTTCGGTGCCTTGGCCGCGCATATTAAAGCAAAACTTCAAGAAGGGCCGGTGGTCATCGCCAGCTATTCCGACGGTGCGCGCGAACGGTTGACCGGGCTGATCGAAGACGAAGGCATGGGCGAGACCATCGCCATCAAGAACGGCACCCGTATCGGCAAACGCGGGCTGCATCTGGCGGTTTGGGCGTTGGAACATGGGTTCGAAGCCCCGTGGGAAAGCGGCAGCAGCGCGTCGAAACTGACTGTCATCTCTGAACAGGACATCCTTGGCGACCGCTTGATCCGCGCGCCGAAACGTAAACGGCGGGCCGAGAATTTCCTGACCGAGACACAGTCGCTGAGCCCCGGCGATCTGGTCGTGCATGTGGATCACGGTGTCGGCCGCTATCTGGGGATGGAGGTGGTGACCGCCGCTGGTGCCGCCCATGAATGTCTGCTGCTGGAATACGCCGAAAGCTCGAAGCTCTATCTGCCGGTCGAGAATATCGAACTGCTGTCGCGCTATGGTCATGACGAGGGGCTGCTTGACAAGCTGGGCGGTGGCGCGTGGCAGTCCAAGAAAGCCAAGCTCAAGGAACGCATCCGCGAGATGGCGGACAAGCTGATCCGCATCGCCGCCGAACGTGCGCTGCGCAAGGCGCCTGTCATGGATCCGCCCCCCGGCATGTGGGACGCGTTTGCCGCGCGCTTCCCCTATACCGAGACCGACGACCAGTTGAATGCCATCTCGGATGTGCTGGACGATCTGACCAGCGGCAACCCGATGGACCGGCTGATCTGCGGCGACGTAGGCTTTGGCAAAACCGAAGTCGCGATGCGGGCCGCTTTTGTGGCTGCGATGTCCGGGTTGCAGGTGGCGATTGTTGCGCCAACAACCCTGCTGGCACGTCAACACTATAAATCCTTCGCCGAACGCTTCCGTGGCTTCCCGCTTGAGGTGCGTCAACTGTCGCGTTTTGTCTCTGCAAAAGAGGCCACAGCCACCCGCGACGGCATCAATCGCGGCACCGTCGATGTGGTGGTGGGCACCCACGCGCTGCTAGCAAAGACGGTCAAGTTCAAGAACCTCGGCCTGCTGATTATTGATGAAGAACAACACTTTGGCGTGGGTCACAAAGAACGTCTGAAGGCGATGCGCACGGATATTCACGTGCTGACCCTGACCGCCACGCCGATCCCGCGCACCCTGCAGCTTAGCCTGACCGGCGTGCGCGACCTGTCGATCATCGGCACGCCCCCTGTCGACCGTCTGGCGATCCGCACCTATGTCAGCGAATTTGATGCCGTCACCCTGCGCGAGGCGCTGTTGCGCGAACATTATCGCGGCGGGCAGTCCTTCTATGTGGTGCCCCGCATCACAGATCTGCCCGAAATCGAAGCGTTCCTGAAAGAGCAACTGCCCGAGCTGACGTATCTTGTTGCCCACGGGCAGATGGCCGCCGGAGAGCTCGACGACCGGATGAACGCCTTTTACGACGGGAAATATGACATCCTGCTGGCCACGACGATTGTGGAATCCGGTCTGGATATCCCGACCGCCAATACGATGATCGTGCACCGTGCCGATATGTTTGGTCTGGCGCAGCTGTACCAGATCAGGGGCAGGGTGGGTCGGTCAAAAACCCGCGCCTATGCCTATCTGACGACCAAACCCCGTGCCAAGCTGACTGCCACCGCAGAGAAGCGTTTGCGGGTGTTGGGCAGCCTCGACACGCTTGGGGCAGGCTTTACGCTGGCGTCGCAGGATCTTGATATTCGGGGTGCGGGCAACCTGTTGGGCGAGGAACAATCCGGCCAGATGCGCGACGTGGGGTTCGAGCTTTATCAATCCATGCTGGAAGACGCGATTGCCAAGATCAAGTCGGGCGAGCTGGAAGGCGTAATCGACGACGATGGGCAGTGGGCACCGCAGATCAATCTGGGCGTGCCGGTGCTGATTCCCGAGGATTACGTGCCTGATCTGGATGTGCGGCTTGGGCTCTACCGTCGCCTGTCCGAACTGACCACCAAGGTCGAGCTGGAAGGCTTTGCCGCCGAGCTGATCGACCGTTTCGGCAAGCTGCCGAAAGAGGTGAACACGCTGATGCTGGTCGTGCGGATCAAGGCGATGTGCAAACGCGCCGGTATTGCCAAGCTGGATGGCGGGCCCAAGGGCGTCACGATCCAGTTCCACAACGACAAATTCGCCTCGCCCGAGGGGTTGGTCACCTTCATTCAGGACCAACGCGGGCTGGCAAAGGTCAAAGAGAACAAGATCGTCGTCAAGCGCGACTGGAAAACCGATGCTGACAAGATCAAAGGGGCCTTTGCCATCGCCCGTGATCTGGCAGAGCATGTGATCGCCAAGGAAAAGAAGGCCAAGAAAGCAAAAGCCTGACCCGTTGCCGGATCAGGCTTTCACAACCGTCTGTGGTCAGGCCGCGCCGCTTTAGGTGTAGAGCGACGGCACCCCCATCTGCGCGTGGATCTCGTTCACTGCGGCGGGCTGCATTCCATAGGCGCTGGCTAGCTTGTGCAGATATTGCGCCTCTTCCTGCGTATCCAGATCAATCGCCAGCAGCGACATCGCATAGATTTGCGGGCCCATGCCGTCGGGTGTCTGGGCGACCAGCGCGTCGACATCCACAGGGGCTTCCATCTGGCCTTGCACGAATGCGGCCTCGTCGGCGTCCACGTCGCCCAGATGGTTCAGCAGCTTTTCACGCTCGTTCTCATCAAAAGTGCCGTCGGATTTCGCGGCCTGGATCATCGCGGCGATCATCAGCGCGGCGGTGGCCTCCTGATCGCGCGAGGGGGTGATTTCGGGGGCAGGGTTGCTATCGAATTGCGAGTTCAGCACCGCGCCGAAGTCTGCCTCTGGCCGTTCGGGGGCTTTTTGGCTGGCACCGCTCAGGCTGGACAGCAAGCCACCCGCACCTGCGGCACCGGCAAGCCCACCCAGCAGCCCGCCAAGGCCGCCCGAGCTGCCAGACGTGCTTGTGCCTGTGCCGCCGCCAAGCTGGTTCAGCAAACCGCCCAAGCCGCCGCTGCTGGCCCCGGACGATCCCCCCATCAAACCACCCAGCATATCCTGCAGGTTACCGCCCGAGCCGCCCGTGCTGCCGCCAGTCAGACCGCCCAGCAATCCGCCTAGACCGCCGCCGCTGCTGGCGCTGCCGGTCGTGGATTTATTCTTGTTCATCATGGCGCTCGCCCCTTTGGCCACAGCCACGCCGATCGCCACTTTGGCCAATGTTTTCATCAAGCTCATTATCGATAATCCTTTTGGGTCAAATCGCCTGCAAGTCTGTTGCAGTTTACTGTGCAAAACAACCAAAAGATCGCGGGGGTTCCCGCTTGTCGACGTGCTTGACGGTGGGACAACGGGTGGCACCTGCCACCCGCTGGCCGCTCAGGTGCCGCAGAAGGTGGCCGGCACGATTTCCTGCGTCGTCGGCGCGCGGTGCAGATCGGCGTCGGTTTCGCGGTACGGGCTGGCAAGCGCTGTCATCAGCCGGTGGAACGGGTCCATATCACCGGCAACGGCGGCGTTGATCATCGCCTCTATCCGGTGGTTGCGCGGGATCACGGCGGGGTTGGCGGCATCCATGACCGATTTAGGGTCAGGCTCAAACGCGATGCGCTGCTGCCACGCGTCGCGCCAGTTGGCAAAGGCCGCGCGGTCGGTGAACTGAGCGGCGGCATCATCGCCTGACAGCGCCCGGAAAGCATTGGTAAAATCCGCGCCATCCGTTTGCATCAGCGACAATAGGGCGTCGATCAGCGCAGTATCTTCAGCCTTGGGCGTCGTGATCCCGATCTTGGCAGCAAAGCGTCTCAGCCAGGCTTGCTCGATCAACGCGGGCATGGCGTGCACGATCTCTGTCGCCTCGGCCACACCGCTTTCGGGATCATCACGCTGCTGCAACAACGAGGTTGCAAGCTGCGCCATATTCCACACGACGATCTGCGGCTGATTGGCATAGGCATAGCGCCCCTGACGGTCGATGGAGCTGAACACACGGTTGGGGTGGAACGCATCCATGAAGGCGCAGGGGCCGTAATCAATCGTCTCGCCCGAGATGGCGCAATTATCGGTGTTCATCACCCCGTGAATAAAGCCCACAGACATCCACGCCGCGACCAGATCCGCCTGTGCTGCGCAGACCGCGCGCAGCAGACCCAAGGGCCCGTCCGCCTGCGGGTAGTGCCGCTGGATCGCATAGTCGGTGAGGCGGCGCAGGTTTTCGACCTCGCCCCGATGGGCAAAGACCTGAAACGTCCCCACACGCAGATGGCTTGCGGCGACACGGGTCAGCACGGCACCGGGCAGGGCGGTTTCGCGAAAGACATCCTCGCCACTTTGCACAGCGGCCAAGGCGCGGGTGGTGGGGATGCCTAGGGCGTGCATCGCCTCTGACACTACATATTCGCGCAGCACCGGCCCAAGCCAGGCGCGCCCGTCGCCGCCACGGGAATAGGGCGTGCGCCCCGATCCTTTCAGCTGGATATCGCGGCGCTGGCCCTTTGCATCCAGCACCTCGCCCAAGAGGATCGCGCGACCATCGCCAAGCTGCGGGTTGTAATTGCCGAATTGGTGCCCCGCATAAAGCTGCGCCAGCGGGTCGGCACCGGCGGGCAGTTCGTTCCCGCTGAAGATAAAGGCCAGATCCTCGGTCGATCCGTGGGTGATCCCCAGGGTCTTGGCCAGCGGCGCGTTGAAAGCCAGCAGTTTGGGATCGGCCACCGGCGTAGGCGTGGTGCGGGTGAAAAAGCCATCGGGCAAGGCCGCGTAGCTGTTATCGAAGGGGGCTGATACTGTCATAGTGCAGATATAGGGGCCGCGGCCCCAGCTTGCCAGCCCGCGTCAGAATTTGCGCGACATGAACATATAGTTTTCGCGGGGGCGAAAGCCTGCACGGTGGTAAAGCTTCTGCGCGATCTCGTTGCTACGCTCGACCTCAAGATGGATCGCGCGCAGACCGCCGCCCGCCAGCGCATTCGGGACGGCCAGCAATGCCTCTGTCGCAATGCCACGGCCACGCACGCCGGGGCGCACGTAGATTTCATCGATGATCGCGTCCAGACCGCCGAATTCAACCGACCAGCCGAAGGTGATGATGATATAGCCGATGGGCGCACGGGCAGGGCCGATCAGATAGGCCACCCCATAGGGCGTGCCTTCGAGCAGCGGTGCCAGCCCGTTGCGGCGGTCGTCATCCGTCTGCTCGATCCCCGTCTCGGCGTGAAAGCTGCCCACGAGGGCAACGAGACGGTCCAGATGCTCTGGCTTGGCAAGGGTGAAGGCCGCGCTCATAGACGGGCCAACCGTTCGGTCAGCAGGGCAAAGAAGCCATCAGAATCCAGATCGCCCATAAAGGTCGCATTGGGGGCGCGGTCGGTCACGCCCCACCAATCGGCGACGGTCATACCCATGGTCAGCTCTGACTCTGTCTCGATCTCGACGTTGATATGGCGGCCTTTGAACAGATCGGGGTTGATCAGATAGGCGGTGACGCAAGGGTCATGCAGCGGCGCGCCGTCAGAGCCGTATTTCTCTTTGTCGAACCGTTCGAAGAAATCGGTCATTTCCGCCACGGCGATGCCCACAGGCGTGCCAAGGGCGCGGAAAGCGTCGTTGCGCGCTTTGGTCACCAGCGCCTTATGGGTAACGTCCAGCGGCATGACAACGATAGGAGCTCCGGATTTGAACACGATATCCGCGGCTTGCGGATCGACGTAGATGTTGAACTCCGCCGTTGGGGTGATGTTGCCCCCTTCGAAATAGCCACCGCCCATCAGTACGATCTTGGCGATGCGATCGGCGATATCAGGTGCTTTTTGCAACGCGGTGGCGATATTGGTCAGCGGCCCCAGCGGGCACAACGTGACGGTTCCCGGAGCGTTATCGCGCAGCGTGTCGATGATGAAATCCACCGCATGGCCTTCGGCCATCGGCATGCTAGGCTCGGGCAGATCGGGGCCGTCCAGCCCGGTCTTGCCGTGCACATGCTCTGCCGTGACCAGCGCGCGGCCCAGGGGGCGGTCGCATCCGGCAAAGACTTTGACATCCCGTTTGCCTGCCAATTCGCACACGATCCGCGCGTTGCGCGAGGTGAGGTCCAGCGGCACATTGCCCGCGACGCAGGTGATCCCCAGAACATCAAGCTCTTCGGGGCTGGCCAAAGCGACAAGGATCGCTACGGCGTCATCCTGACCGGGGTCCGTGTCGATAATGATCTTGCGCGGTGTCATGGGCTCTCCTGTCTTGGCTGTGCCAGAGCCTTGCCGCAAGTGCCGCGACTTGTCCAGCAGGCACGGGCGGTCCTAGCTGCGTTCCGCCCGTTTTACATCCTCCCACAAGGCATCCATCTCGGCGAGATCACTATCCGAGGGGGATTTACCTCGTGCGGCCAACCGCGCCTCTACCCCGTTGAAGCGGCGCATGAATTTGGCGTTGGCAGCGCGCAGAGCGGCTTCGGGTTCGACGCCAAGATGCCGGCCCAAATTGGCCATAACGAACATCAGGTCCCCGTATTCCTCGGTCACCTCGGCCTGGGTCAGCGTATCACGCGCCTCGACCAGTTCGGTCGCTTCCTCGGTGATCTTGGCGATCACATCATCGACCTGCGGCCAGTCAAACCCGACACGGGCCGCCCGTTTTTGCAGCTTGTAGGCGCGCAGCAGCGCGGGCAGGCCAACGGCTACGCCGTCAAGCGTTCCCCCCTGGGCCTTGCCCGCGCGTTCTGCCGCCTTGATCTTTTCCCAATCCGCGGTCTGTTGCTCGGCCGATTTATCGCGGCTTTCATCGCCGAAAACATGCGGGTGCCGGGCGACCATCTTGTCCGAGATATTGCGCACCACTGTCTGAAAGCTGAACCGCCCGTCCTCTTCGCCCATGGCCGTGTGATACACGGTCTGGAGCAGCAGATCGCCCAACTCTCCCTCAAGCTCGGGCCAGTCGCGACGCTCGATCGCATCGGCGACTTCATACGCTTCTTCAATGGTATAGGGGGCAATGCTGTCGAAATCCTGTTCGATATCCCAAGGGCATCCGGTTTGCGGGTCACGCAGGCGGCGCATGATTTCCAACAAGCGTTCGATCCCGGCGTCGCGATCGTGGATCAACGCATCATTTCTTGTCTCGGCCATTGCAGCCCCCATGTGTCTGATGTCAGATGCAACCTGACCAACATCCCCACAGGAGTCCAGTAATGCCCGTCGTGAACCGTATCGCGGATTATGCCCCCCAGATGACAGAATGGCGCAGATATCTGCACACGATCCCGGAACTGGGGAACGACTGCTTCAAGACCGCGGCTTTCGTGGCGGAACGCCTGCGGGACTTCGGCGTGGACGAGCTGCACGAAGGCTTTGCCACCACGGGCATGGTTGCGATCATCAACGGTCAGGCCGAGGGGCCGACCATCGGGTTGCGCGCCGATATGGATGCGCTGCCGATCCCCGAGGAAACCGGGCTGGACTATGCCAGCACCCACGCAGGCAAGATGCACGCCTGCGGGCACGACGGGCACACAACGATGCTGCTGGGGGCGGCGAAATATCTGGCGGAAACGCGCAATTTCGCGGGCCGCGTGGCGCTGATCTTCCAACCTGCCGAAGAAACCGGCGGCGGGGCCGAGGTGATGGTCGAGGAAGGGATCCTTGATCGCTTCGACATCGGCCAGGTCTATGCGCTGCACAATGCGCCCGGCTTTGAGAAAGGGGGGTTTTACACATCCCCCGGCGCGATGATGGCGGCGGTCGATGAGTTTCACATCCACATCAAGGGTTTGGGTGGTCATGGTGCCACACCGCATCTGACCCGCGATCCGGTCGTTGCCGCCTGTGGCATTGCGACGGCATTGCAAACCATCGTCAGCCGCAACCACTATGCGCAGGATGATCTTGTCGTTTCGGTCACGCAGATCCACACGGGCACCACCGACAACGTGATCCCCGAAACGGCCTATATCAACGGCACGGTACGCAGCTTTGACAAAGAGGTGCAGGCCATGGTGATCCGCCGGATGGAGCAGATCGTCGCCGGGCAGGCCGCCAGCTATGATGTCAGCGCGACACTGGAATATGAAAAGGGCTATCCCGCCACGGTGAACACCCCGGAAGAGGCCGGATTTGCCGCCGCCGTTGCCACCGAGATTGCGGGCGCGGACCGCGTTATTGCCGATAATGGCCGCGAGATGGGGGCCGAGGATTTCAGTTATATGCTGGAAAAACGCCCCGGTGCCTATTTGTTCATCGGGCAGGGTGACACCGCAGGGCTGCACCACGCCGCCTATAACTTCGACGATGAGATCGCGCCCGTGGGTGCATCCTTTTTTGCCCGCATCGTCGAGCGGGCCCAACCATTAGGAGCCAAGTAACATGGGTTTGGAAGACGCGAAAAATCAGGTTGATCAAGCCTTTACCCGCGATGATCTAAAAGGGCCGAGCTTCGAGAACGCCTTTGGCGGGGCCACGTCCTTTCTGCGGCGGCGCTATACCAAAGACCTGCGCGGCGTGGACATCGCCGTGACCGGCGTGCCCTTTGATCAGGCCGTGACCAACCGTACCGGCACCCGTCTGGGCCCGCGCGCGATCCGCGAGGCGTCTTCCTTGCAGCCCTACGACCCGCCCTATGGCTGGGATTTCGACGTGCTGAGCGAGTTCGCCATCGCCGACTATGGCGATCTGGCGTTCGACTATGGTCACATAAGCCAGTTTCCTGCCGCTTTAACAAGCCATATCAAAGGGATACTGGACGCAGGTGCAGCGAGTGTGACCCTGGGCGGAGATCACTACATCAGTTTTCCGATCCTCAAGGCCTATGCCGAAAAATACGGTCCTATCAGTCTGTTACAGTTCGATGCCCATTCGGATACATGGCCCGACGATGATATGGACCGGATCGACCACGGCACCATGTTCTACAAGGCGGTGAAATCGGGCATCGTTGATCCGAAAACCTCGGTTCAGGTGGGCATCCGCACGACCAACCCCGATACGCTTGGCGTGACCACCATCGACGCGCGCGAGGTCCACGAGAAGGGGCCGCAGGCAGCCGTTTCCAAAATAAAACAGGTACTTGGCGACCGTCCTTGTTATCTTACATTCGATATCGACGCGCTTGATCCCGCCTTTGCGCCGGGCACGGGCACGCCGGTTTGGGGCGGACTCACGTCAGCACAAGCGGCGATCGTGATGCGGGATCTTGCGGGGATCAACATCGTGGGCGGTGACATCGTTGAAGTCTCTCCGCCTTTTGACACGACAGGTGCGACAGCGATCGCGGGGGCCCATGTGGCGACCGAGATCCTGTGTTTGCTGGGGTGGAACATGCGGCAGACCAAAGCCCGCGCATAACCACTGGCGGCGCAGTTTGCGACGGCAGGACGCTCCGCGGGGAGTTTATTTGGCAAAATGAAGGTAAAGATAATGATGGCATTTTTCTGGATCGCACTGGCGATTTTCGTCGCCTTGCAGGCGTACATCCGCCTTGCACCCGCCCCCGCGGCCCGCTGGGAATTGGGCGCGGTCGACAAGGCCCCCGGCGATTACCCGTCGGAGGGGGGCTTTATGGCCGTGCGCGAGGTTGAAGGCGATGGCACGGCGTTCTTGAACCGGTTTGACGACGCGATGTTGTCGTTGCCCCGAACCCAGCGGATCGACAGCAATGCAGGTCAGGCGCTTTATGTCACACGCTCGGCCTTCTGGGGCTTTCCCGATTACACCAGCGTCGCGGTCACCCCCGTTGACGGGGCGGATCAGAGCCGCGCGGTGGTCTATGGGCGGCTGCGCTTTGGCCGGTCAGATATGGGTGTGAACGCCAAGCGTTTGAAGCGGGTTCTGGCCCAAGCCGGGGTCTAGGCGCTGTGCGAGGCCGGGGCAGGCCTCGCCGATATCGCGCCACATGGGCACATTCAGTGACATCTGGCATTGCGCGGCAAAGCGGCGACCGTTGACATCGAGGCAGATCGTTTGCCCCAGCTCGACCCGCTGGCCGTTGCGGTCGGTGCAATAGCACTCCACCGCTTTGCGCCCCGAGGGCGCGGGGTCCGCCGCAAGCGACGGGGCAAGGCAGATCAGACTGAAAACCAGCGAAATGCGTTTCATAGGGGCATCATAGCACAGGCTGGGTCTTGACCATAGCCGCTTCATCAGCGACATCCAGCGGTATGATCCCCATGGACCGCCTTGCCCAAATCACCCAACGTTTCCAGTTTCTGGAGGCGTCGATGTCTGCTGGCTCTGACGGGGCGGATTTTGCCAAGCTGGCCAAGGAATACGCCGATCTGCGCCCCGTGGTCGAACAGATCGACGCTTATCGCCAGTTGCTGCAAGACATGGACGACGCTCGCGCCATGCTGAAAGACACCGAGATGGCGGAGCTGGCCGAGGAAGAGCTGCCGCGCCTGAAGGCCGCTTTGCCGCAAGCGGAGGCTGATTTGCAGCTCGCGCTGCTGCCGCGGGACGAGGCCGACAAAAAGCCCGCGATGCTGGAGATCCGCCCCGGGACCGGCGGGGATGAGGCCGCGCTTTTCGCCGCTGATCTGCTGCGCATGTATCAACGCTATGCCGAGGCGCGGGGCTGGAAGTTTGAGCTGATCGAACAACAGTTCACCGAACTTGGCGGCGTCAAAGAGGTCGTGGCCCATATCAAGGGCGAGAATGTCTTTGCCCGTCTGAAATACGAATCCGGTGTGCACCGCGTGCAGCGCGTGCCCTCTACCGAAAGCGGCGGGCGTATCCATACTTCTGCCGCGACTGTCGCCGTTCTGCCAGAGGCAGAGGATGTGGATATTCACATCGACGCCAATGATCTGCGGATCGATACAATGCGCAGTTCAGGGGCGGGTGGGCAACACGTCAACACCACCGATTCTGCCGTGCGCATCACCCACCTGCCGACGGGGCTGGTGGTGACGTCTTCCGAGAAATCGCAGCACCGCAACCGCGAGATCGCGATGCAGGTGCTGAAAGCGCGGCTTTATGATATGGAGCGTCAGCGGGTGGACAGTGAACGGTCGGCCAGCCGTGCGGCGCAGGTGGGGTCGGGGGACCGGTCTGAACGGATCCGGACCTATAACTTCCCGCAAGGGCGCCTGACCGACCACCGGATCAACCTCACCCTTTACCGGCTTGAAGCCGTGATGCAGGGCGATCTGGACGAGATTGTCGATGCGTTGACCGCGGATGCGCAGGCGCAGCTGCTGGCCGAGATGGGGCAGTGAGCGCGCCAACCGCCGCGCAAGCCATGGTCGCCGCCACAGCGCGATTGCGCGCGGCGGGCGTGCCTGACCCCGCACGGGATGCGCGGATCTTGCTGGCGCATGCGGCGTCAGTCGATGCGGCGCGGGTGACGTTGATCGCGCCCGAGGAAATCGCACCGGATATTGCCGAACGCTATGAAAAGCTGATCGCCTTGCGGGCGGTGCGCGTGCCGGTCTCGCATCTGGTGGGGCAGCGGGCGTTTTACGGGCGCGACTTCAAGGTCAGCCGCGATGTGCTCGACCCGCGGCCCGAGACCGAATCTCTTATTGAACTGGCGCTGTCCGAGCCATTTGAACGGGTGCTTGATCTGGGCACCGGATCGGGCTGTATTCTGGTGACGCTTCTGGCCGAACAGCAAGACGCACGCGGCGTGGGCCTTGATCTGTCCGAAGCTGCCTGTCTGCAGGCCAGCGCCAATGCGGTGTTGCACGGGGTGCAGGCACGCGCGGAGATCACGCAATCGGATTGGTTCAGCGCGGCGGAGGGGCGGTTCGATCTGATCGTCTCCAACCCGCCTTATCTGGCACAAAGCGAGATGGCGGATGTCTCGCCCGAACTGCGCCTGCATGAACCCGAGATGGCATTGACCGACGGGCAGGACGGGTTGAGTGTGTACCGTATCATCGCGGCGCAGGCACAGGGGTATCTGGCCCCCACAGGTCGCGTTCTGGCAGAGATCGGCTGGCAACAGGGTGCCGATGTGAAAGCGATCTTTGAGGCAGCCGGTTGGGGCCGGGTGCGCATCTTGCCCGATCTGGGCGGGCGCGACCGTGTCCTTTGGGCCGATACGCCAGCATAAACACGCCAAAACTTGTCATTTCGGGGTGTTTTTCGCCAATTTCCACTTGCTCCAAATCATTTGCCGTGCTTATTCAAGGATGTTGCAGCGGTGGATGCCTTTTGGGCGGTCCCGCGCGGCGTTAAGCCCAACAGAGCGTAAAGCTAGCTTTTCAGGGACGCGACTGCGTCCGGCAGCTTATTCCGAAGCCCAGCATAACAAGGCTGAACTGATTACATGAAATCTTCCAGATCACGGTCCCGGTCCAAGAATAATCGCAACCGTCAGCCGCAAGGTGGCAACGTCGTTAACCGCGTTTTCGACAGTTCTGGCCCCGAAGGCAAGGTCCGCGGCACGCCGCAGCAGATTATCGAGAAATACAACCAGTTGGCGCGTGATGCCCAGCTGAGCAACGACCGCGTGGCGGCAGAGAACTTCCAGCAGCACGCCGAACATTACCTGCGGATGCTGTCCGAAGCGCAACGCGAGATTGACCAGCGTCGCGATCAGCAAGAACGCGAGAACCGCGAACGTCAGGCAGAGCGGGACCGCGAGCGGGTAGAGCGTCAGGAACGCGAAGCTGCCCAAGCCGGTCAGAACACTGCGGATCAACCTGCTGCGGAAACAGATACGGGCGAAAAATCCGACGCGCCCCAGCAGGACAACACCAAGGGTGATGCCCCCAAGCGCCGCCGCAGCCGCAGCAACAACAACAACAACCAGAATGACAACGCTCCTAAGTCGGACAGCGCGCCCAAGTCGGATGGCGATGACGCGCAAGATGGCAGTGCGGCAGAGGACAATCTGGTGGACACGCCCGAGAACAAGCCCAAGCCCCGACGCGCGCCGCGCCGCAAACCTGCCCCCAAGGCAGAGACGAGCGAACCGGCCAAGGACAGCAGTGGCGACCAGCCCGAAGCGGCTGAATAAACGCTTTGACATCGTAACAAAGGCCCCGCGATTGCGGGGCCTTTTGCGTTTCGGACGGTGGGTGTGTTGTGGTGACCTTAGCCCTTAGCCCTTGGCGATTTCGCGGGCCAGCGCGCAGAAGCCTTCCAGCGGCACCTGTTCGGCGCGCTCCGTCGGTTTCAATCCGGCCGCACGCAAACGATCCTCGATATCCGGTGCGGTTCCTTTGAGGGCAGAGCGTAGCATTTTGCGCCGCTGATTAAAGGCGGCCGCCACAACGCGGTTCAACACATCAGGGTCCGCCGGAAAGCGGGGTTCGGGCAGGGCCGTCAGATGCACCACAGCAGAGGAGACTTTGGGCGGCGGGGTAAACGCCTCTGGCGGCAGGTTCAGCACGATACGCGCATCGGCCCGCCACTGTGCAAGCAGCGCCAGACGGCCATAGGCCTTGGAGCCGGGCTTGGCCACGATCCGCTCGGCCACTTCGCGCTGGAACATCAACGTCAGGCTTTGCCAGAAGGGTGGCCATTCCTGCGGGGTTAGCCAACGCACCAACAGCTCTGTCCCCACGTTATAGGGCAGGTTCGCCGCAATACGGATCGGTGGGGTCAGATGGGCCAGCGGATCGATTTCAAGGGCGTCGCCTTCGATCACCGTCAGACGGTCGGGATAGGCTTCGGCGATCTCGGCCAAAGCGGGCAGGCAGCGTTTGTCTTTCTCGATCGCCAGCACGCGGCGCGCGCCTTCGGACAGCAACCCGCGCGTCAACCCCCCGGGGCCCGGCCCGATTTCAAGCACATCACATTCGGTCATATCGCCCGCTTGTCGCGCAATCTTGGCGGTGAGGTTCAGGTCGAGCAGAAAGTTCTGGCCCAGCGATTTGCGCGCCTTCAGGTCATGGGTATTGATCACCTCGCGCAGGGGCGGCAGGTTGTCGATTGTGCTCATTCTTGGACCTGTGAAGCAGAAGGGTTCCGGGGGCGCGGGGTCATGATTGCGCCATGCGATAGGCCATGCGCAGGGCCTCGACCATGCTGGTGGGGTTGGCGATGCCCTGACCCGCGATATCAAAGGCGGTGCCGTGATCGGGCGAGGTGCGGATGAACGGCAGACCGAGCGTCACATTGACGCCGCGGTCGAAATCCAGCGTCTTGATCGGGATCAGCGCCTGATCGTGATACATGGCAATCGCCGCGTCATAGCGCGACCGTGCGGCGGCGTGGAACATCGTATCGGCAGGGTGCGGTCCGCTCAGGTCATAGCCTTCGTCCTGCATCCGGGTGACCAGCGCCGTCATCCAATCTGCTTCCTGACGACCCATCGTGCCGCCTTCGCCCGCATGGGGGTTCAGACCTGCAATGGCGATCCTGGGGGCCTTGATCCCGAATTGAGAGCGAAGCCCCGCCGCCGTGATCTCTATCACGCGGCGCAGATGGGCGGGGGTCAGCACATTAGGAACCTGATCCAGCGCGATATGGATCGTGGCCGGCACCACCCGCAGTTGGTCAGAGGCGAGCATCATCACCACATCGCTTCCGCCCGCCAGCGCGGCAAGATATTCGGTGTGGCCCGGATAGGCGAAACCGGCCCCGTCCTTCAGCGCCTTCTTGTGAATGGGCGCGGTGGTCAGCGCAGATGCGACCCCGCTGCGCACCAGATCAACACCGCGCGCGATCACGTCGATCACCCCCTGCGCATTGGCGGGGTCCGGCTTGCCCGCGACGGCACCGGCGGCAAAGTCGTGGCGCAGCACGGGCAAGGCGTCGCTGCCCGCGGCAAGCGCGTCCGACGGGCTGTCGATAATGCAATGGGGAATGTCTTGGGGCAGGTGGCGCGGATCACCGATCCAGGCGAGCGGCACTTCGCCTGCCAGCATCGCCCAGGCCCGTGCGGCGACCTCTGGTCCGATGCCAGAGGGTTCGCCGCAAGAGATCACAACCGGCTTGTCGGCCAAGCCCGTCTTGGCTTGGGTCATTTGCGAACGATGCGCGCGTCGGCCCGCAATTGCTCCAGCAGCTGTTCGGCATAACCGGTCAGCCGTTCCTGGCGCAGCGCATTGGTCACATCCTCGCGCGAGGCGGAGGCATTGGCGGCGGCGGTACGCCCACACATCATCAGCAGCATCAGCGTCTGACCATTGGCGCGGGTCAGCGTGGTCGAAACCTCGCCCGTGTCGAGCTTGGACAGTTCAATCGCCACGTCCTGCGGGATGTCCGAGGGGGCTTTCTTCACACGCTCCAACACTTCGGCGGGCTGGCCTTTGGCGATGCCGTAAAGGTCATCGCAGGTATCGATGCGGCCACGGATCTGCGCCGCCTGAGCCAGCGCGGCTTCTGTGCGGCCACCGGGGATGTAATAGGCTGCGTATTCAATCTCGGAATAAGTCGGCGCGGTGACGCTGGTTTCCTCGATGTCGCGCAGTTGAAACAGTGCCACGGCGTTGGGGATCGGCAGCGGGTCGGTAACTTCGCCCGGTGCGAGGTTCAGGATCAGTGGTTGTAGGCTTGGCGGCAGGTCCGTCAGGTTCTGCCACGGCAGCCGCCCGCCACGCCCGCGCGAAGCGGTCGCGGAATAGCGGCTGGCGTAGTTCGAAAACTCTGCCGTTGATTTGGATTGCGAGATTTGTTCGGCCAGCGCGTTCACCCGTGCGGCTTGCTGAGGCGGAGCGGGAATGATGATCTCGGACACGAGAACGCGCACACCGCTGCCTTGGGTTTCGCCCAAAGCGCGGTTGATTTCAGCGTCGGTGATCTGCACGCGGCTGGCATAGCGGGCACGCACCAGTTCACGCCACCCGACCGAGTTTACAACGAAATCGCGAAACGTTTCGCGCGAGACGCCAGATTGACCAAGCGCCTGGGTGAATTCTTCGGTGCTCAGATCCGCGCGCGAGGCAAATTCGGCAAGGCTGTCTTCGATGCCCTGTGGCGTCAGCTCGATGCCCGCTTCGGCCACGGCCTCGTTGCGCAGGCGTTCGTCGATCAGCGAGGTCAGCGCCCCTTCGCGGGTCGCCCCCGGTGCGTTCAACACCTCGAGAAAGCGCTGGCGCTGCTGGACTTCGAATTCGGTTACAACGGATTCATTCACCTTGGCGACGGGCGCAAAGAGGTTCTGCGCCGAAACGGGAGCGGCGGTCATCAGACCCAGCCCAAGGACGGCGATGCTTCGTGTCAGACGGTTCAGGTTCATCTTACTTATTTCCCACATGATCGCTCATATCTTTCTGTTCCGTTGGAGGCCGAGAAGCCCCGCAGGCCGATGTTAAACCCGATATCGGTTGAGGGCTCAACACTTGTTGAGGAGGTATAGCGGCGGCGCACCGAAAGGTCGACGCTCACACATTCATTATTGTAGGTCAGGCCAAGCCCCGCCGTCGCCGCTGTATTGTTTTGCACGTCATAGCGCACATCGGCGCTGGCGGACCATTGCTTGTTGATGTCGTAGCTGCCGTCGAACGACACCTCGGAAATCGCTTCGGTCCGGTCTTCTTCAGTATCCGCCAAAAGCCAGACATAGGTGCCTTCGACGGTGGTTTTGCCAAAGCTCCACCCACCGCGCAGTTCCGCCTTGGAGATGTCGAAATTGGAGTCGACCAAGGTCCGCGCGGTCAGCGAAAGACCGGCGTTATTCTTGATCTGCCCCGCCAGCAGCACATCAGAGCGCACGCCAGACAGGCCGGACGTATCGGTAAAGTCAGGGTCGCTGATGCTGCGGAACACCTGACCGACCGCGACATAGGTGTCCCAGCCATTGGGGTCAAAGCGCGACCAGTTCACCGCCACCGCTGCCGTTGTGCCGCGTTCGCGCCGGTCGGGGCGCGGAAAGCGCGAGAGCGACAGGATGTTGCCCTGATCGAATTCCACGCGCGTGCTTTCCTCGTTCGGAATGTCGAGCCGGCTGCCATCGGTCCAGCCCAGTTGCACCACGGGCGTCAGCACCTGCGATGCACCACCAGCCTCGCGGCGTGCCATCGGGTAGCTTAGTCCGACCGCTGCGAAAGGCGCGATGTCGCTGTGGTTCTGCGCAAAGGTATCGTCTTGGGTGATGTCGAAGAAATTGAACGTCGTGCCGACCTGCGCATCGGTGACCAAGCCGGAGCGGTGGGTGAAGCGACGCAGATATTTCAGCGACCCGTTGATCCGCGATACATCGCGGCCAATCACATCCGCATCAGAAGATCGCCAATGGCTGTGCGCCTCCAGCCCGAACCGCAGCTCGCCCCCCCATGCCTTGGGGAAAAAGCGCCGTTCGAATTCGCCGTCGATCACGACTGTGGGCAGGGTGCTGTTCAACTCTCCGGGGCGCAGGGTTTCAAAGTTGTAAAGGCTGGTGCGCACAAAGCTGTCACGTCGCGCGCGTGAAAGTGTGAGGTCACTGCGCAAACGGTCCTCGTCCGAATAGCCGTATTCGGTAAAGTAAGAGCTGTCGCTGACGGCCTCGATCGTGAAGCTCAGCTTGTAGCCGCGCTCAAGCTCAAAGCTGCCTTCACCGAACAGATAGCCGCGGGTTTCATCTGGGAGTTGGTCATCGCGGGTGTAGGCTCCGTTAAACTCGATATCACCGTTGGTGAACGCCTGCCGATAGCGGAATTCAAGCGTGCGGGTCGAGGACGACAGATAGGGCGTCAGTGTCAGGTCGCGGCTTTCGCCCAAGGTGATGAAATAAGGCAGCTTCAGCCCCGTGCCCAACAACGACGTGGTGCGGATTGATGGGGCCAAAAACCCGTCCGCGCGGTCCAGTGTCGGGTCGGGCAGCCGCAAACGGGGCAGGTAGAACACCGGCACCGACCGGATATGAAAAGTCGCATCATCGAAATACAATTGCTGCGCCTCGGTATCATGCACCACGCGGCGCGCGCGGATCTGCCAGAGGGGCAGCTCGCCGTCATTGCAGGTTTTGCATGAAGTCACGGCGGTCTTGTACAGCTGGCTATAGCGCCCCTCGACACGGTCGATCTGGACGGCGGCCATCTGCACCTGCTGGTTCAGCACCATACGTGCGCCGCGCAGCAGACCGTTCTGCAACCCCTGATCCAGCTCTGCCGCATCCGCGAGAATGACGGTACCATCACCGTCGTTCAGCACAATCGGCCCTTCGATCACCAAGGCACCGGTTTCATCATTATAGCGGATCGCAGAGGCACGGATGCGGGTCGTGCCTTGAAACGCCTCTACGTTACCTTGGGCGACCAATTCCCGGTCACGGGTGATGAACAGGTCATCGGCCACCAGAACGGCAGGGCGATCACTGTCTTGAGCGGCAGCGGGCAGACCAAGGGCGACAAGAAGGGTCAGGAGCAAACGGCGCATGTCAGCCATCCTCTGAATGAAGTAGAAGGCCAAGCGCCAGAAGAATGGACGCGACAGGCGGTGCCCAGGCCGCAAGAAGAACCGGAATTTGCCCGTTCTCCCCCAGAATTTGCGCAAAACTGCGAATAAAATACAAGCCGAACCCCATCAGAACAGAGGCCAGCACCGCGACGCCCGTGCCTCCGAACCTCGTATGGCGCATGGTAAACGCGCTCGCAACCAGAACCATCGCAACCAGAAAGAACGGGCGCGCCAGTTCGGTCTGCAGCCAGACCTTGTGGCGGCGCGGGCTGAAGCCTGCCAGTTCAAGCTGCTTGATGTAATCAGGCAGATCATAGATCGAGACGGCACCGGGATCGGTGATGCTGTCGCGGATACGGTCCAGCGTCAGGGTCGAGGGCAGGGTGAGCGTGTCAAATGTCTCGGCCGCGCCTTCGGCGTTCACCCCCACTTCAAGCGGCCATGACTTCGCATCGGTCAACGTCCAGATACCATCTTCCAGCGCGGCGCTGTCCGCTTCGATCCGCCGTGCGGGACCGCTCTCGGGGGCGTAGCTGAGGAATGTGACATCATAAAGCACCGAGGCGTCCTTGTTTGACCGCCATGCGCGGATCACGGTCTGCCCCTCGTCGCTGCCTTGGCGCAGCCACAGCCCTTCGTCGCTGACCGACAGGACAGAGGTCCCGCCCGCGCGAATGCTGTCGCTGAGTTGAATGTATCGTTTCGCGGTCGCCGCAACGATGGGGTTCAACATGCCCACAGCCATCACGCCAATGATGAACGCCACCCAGATCGGGGCCTGCAACGCGCTGAGCGCTGAGCGGCCGGCGGCACGGGTCACCACCAGTTCTGACGAGCGTGCCAGCGACAAAAACAACACCACAGTCGCAAGAATCATAATCAGCGGCAGGATCAGGTTCATGGTTTCGGGCGTCTTTAACAACGTCATCCCGAAGAGCCGCAGCCAGCCGATATCGTAGCTGCTGAACCGGCGCGCTTGATCGACCATATCCACCAACACGAGCAGAGAGAACAGCACAGCGGAGATGAGGATAAACCCCATAATAAAGCGGCGCGCGAAATAGAGATGCAGGATCATGCGACGCCCCTTTGCTTGCCCATCCGTTTGGTCCAGCCCGGATGGGCCGTTTGCCAGATCATCCCGATCACAATCACAGCGCCAATCAGGCTGGGCAGGAACAGCAGCGGCCAGCGGCTGGCATCGTCGCGCACCGTATCAACCAAAGTGCCGCGCAACCCGTCAAGCGCGATGAGCAGACCAAAGGCGATCACGATCTCGCGCCAGACTCCGAAGCGCGAAAACCCTCCGAGCACCAGTGTCGCATAGCCGATCATCGCGGCGATCATGCAAAAGGCTGCCGAGGAAAAGCGCTGCGCCAGCTCTTCTGCGATGTCACCCGCGCTGGATTTGGTGATCGTCTCAAGCTGGTCCCACTGGGCAAACATCTCGGCCGTGGTCATGGCGTCGATGGATTGGGTGCGGGGTTTGTCGCTGCTGACCAAGGACGAGATATCGAACGAGAAATCGCGGAACTTGGCTGTCGACAGGCGTTTGCCTGCCATCTCAAGCCGTTGCGCCATGCCATCGACCATGATCAGCGTCGTACCATCGCCATTGCGGATCAGATAGGCTTCGGACGCGGTATAGATCACGCTCTCGTCGGGGTTGCGCCGGTCCGAGAGAAACACATCGCGCAACACCCCGTCGGCGTCGATCACGCGGGTATAGAATGTAACCTTAGAGGTCGGATGCAGGAATGTGCCTTCGGTCAGCAGCCGTGCGGTGACATTCTGCGAAATTTCGGCCTCGCGTTCAGACAGCTGTCCGTTGGACAGGGGCAACAGCAGATGGGTCAGCACCGACATCATGATCGCGACGCAAAGGCCATAGACGAACACGGGCCGCGCCAGACGCCAAGGGCTGGTGCCCGTCGCCTGCAGCACCGTCAGCTCGGATTCGCTGGTCATCCGGTTGATCACATAGACCGATCCCGCAAAGGTCGCGATCGGCAGGACGGTGGTGATCAGCTTGGGCAACCCCAACACGGTAAATTCTAGAAACACAAGCGCCGTCTGGCCGTCGCCAATCAGCCGGTCAAACAGCACCACAGCGCGGTTGATCCAGAAAATCGCCACCAAGATCAACGCAAAGAAACTGAACAAAATCAGGAACTGGGACAACATATAGCGGTCGAACTTGGCCAATCTGCATCCCTTGGGTATCAACACGGGTGAACTTTCGCCCGACGATAAAGTAAATTTCCGCCCACGAAAACTGCTATCTGGCCTTAACGGCGCACGCAGGATACGTCTAAGCGAAATTCAGACAAAAGGGGTTCACCTGATGACCGCATTGACGCCAATGACATTTACCGAAACCGATATTGACCAGATCGCGGGTCACACGGGCCGTGTGGCTGTGACTGTGGGCGCGGATGGCAAGCTCAACCCCTCCGCGCGGCGCATCAACAAGCTGACCAAAGGCGCGTTGGAACGTCTGGTGGCCAGCGACAGCTTCACGAAATTGTCAGCGGGCGATGCGGTCAGCCTCGGTTTTCCCACCGGCATGGCGGCCGAGGCCGTGGATGTGGTGCAATTGGCGAATAACGCCGATCAGGAAGCCCTGCGCGCAGCCGGTGCGGCGCTTGCGAAACGGCGCGGCGATGCGGATCTGCTGGTGTTGACGGGCGGTTTGCGCAAAGCGGCCGAGCTTTGCTTTGGACTGGCCATGCGCGACTACACGTTCGAGGATCGCAAAAGCAACGGCAAGCCACGCAAGGGGCAGGTCGTGATCATGAATTCCAAACCCGAAGAGGTCGAAGCCGCTGCGGCACCCCTGCTGGCCATCGCCGACGGCGCCTTTATGACGCGCGACCTGACGAACGAACCCGCGAATATCCTGACCACCACCGAATTCGCCGACCGTCTGGCCGAGATGAGTTCAATCGGCCTTGAGGTCGAAGTGCTGGACGAAGCCAAGCTGGAAGAACTGGGGATGCGCACCTTGCTCAGCGTCGGGCAGGGGTCGGCCAGCCCGTCCTACGTCGTGGTGATGAAATGGAACGGCGGCGAGAAAGACGCGGCCCCGCTGGCGTTGGTCGGCAAGGGCGTGGTGTTCGACACCGGCGGCATCAGCCTGAAACCGGGCGCGGGCATGGAAGACATGACCATGGACATGGGCGGCGCAGGCGTTGTCTCGGGCGTGATGCGCAGCCTTGCCCTGCGTAAGGCCAAGGCCAATGTCGTCGGGCTGGTCGGTATCGTAGAGAACATGCCATCCAGCACGGCAACCCGCCCCGGTGACGTAGTCAAGACGATGAAGGGCGACACGGTCGAGGTGATCAATACCGACGCCGAAGGCCGTTTGGTGCTTTGTGATGTGCTCTGGTATGCGCAAGAACGGTTTAACCCCGCGGGCGTGATCGATTTGGCGACGCTGACCGGCGCGATTATCATCGGCTTGGGTCATGACAATGCCGGGGTTTTCTCGAACGACGATACGCTGTGCAACGCCTTCCTCAAGGCCGCGCAAACCGAGGGCGAAGGCGCGTGGCGGATGCCCTTGGGCGCGGGGTATGACAAGCTGCTGAAAAGCCGCATCGCCGACATGAAAAACATCGGCGGGCGGCCTGCCGGGTCGATCACGGCGGCGCAATTCCTGCAACGGTTCATCAAGGACGGCACGCCTTGGATTCACCTTGATATCGCCGGTGTGGCCTCCGTCAAATCCGAGACAGCGCTGGCGCCCGTCGGGGCCACGGGCTGGGGCGTTGCGGCGTTGAACCGATTGATTACAAACCTCTACGAGACAGAGTAAACCTGATGGGTGCCGCGTATTTCTACCATCTGACCCAGCGACCGCTGGTCGAAACGCTAACCATGCTTTTGGGCAAAGCCCAAGGCGCGGGCTGGCGTGTGGCGGTACGCGGCACCGATCAATCCTTGCTGGAACAGCTTGACGTCGCCCTGTGGCGCGGGCCCGAGGATGGCTTTCTGCCCCATGGACTGGCCGGTGGCCCCCATGATGCCGAACAGCCGGTGTTGCTGACCACGGACACCCACGCGCCGAATAACGCAAGCTGCGTTTTCTCGATCCATGGCGCGGCTGTGTCGGCACAGGAAGTCGCGGCGCTGGATCGGGTGTGCATCCTGTTCGACGGGCTGGACGACCACGCCTTGAACGTCGCGCGGGACCAGTGGAAATCGCTGAAAGCCGCAGGAGCCTCTGCGCAATACTGGTCCGAGGAATCGGGTCGGTGGGAGAAAAAGGCAGAGACCTAAAGGCGTTACGCCGTGTTTCAACGGGTGAGGATCAACTCTCCGTTGGTGATCTCGATCCGGCCCCAGCGTTGCAGATAGCCCATCCCCAACAAGGATTGCCGCATCTCTCCTTCGTTCACGACCGCGGGCACATCGGTATCGCGCACCCCGCCCAGTTCAACCTCGTCCAGCCGCACATAGGCAGTGCGCACTTCGCCATTGGCGGTGCTGGCACGGCCCAGATAGTTCAGGCTATCGGGCGAAAGCCCTGCAGCTTCGGCATCGGCGCGGGTCAGCACCATATCTGTCGCGCCGGTGTCCACCACAAAGCGGAGCGGCGTGCCGTTGATCGTCGCCGTCAGATAATAATGCCCGTCGCGGGCGCGTGGCAGGGTGACGCTGCCGCTGCTGGCCTCATAGGCTTGGCGCGGGATGTCGCCTTGCCGGTTGATATCCTCCCACAGGCCGTAGCCCGCGGCGACACCGGTAAAGATCATGGCCCAGACCGCGACCTGTTGCAGCGTCTTGTTCCAGCCCTGACGGCTTTGCATGAAGAACCAGCCCGCGACCATCGCCATGAGCACGATCAGATAGATCAAACGTCCTGTTTCAATGTCCGGCATCGTATATCCTTTGGCAATCTTCCAAAGATATGGGGGCAGGGCACGGAAAAGTCAGCCCGGACCCGGCCCGAAACCGAAAGCGCTAAGCCCGTCGAGCACGAATTGCACCGACAGCGCGGCGAGCAGCATACCCAAAAGCCGCGTAATCACGTTGATCCCGACCTTGCCCAAAGCGTTTTCAAGGTAGCCGCTGGCCTGCATCGTGATACCCATGATGATCAGGACGGCAAAAGTGATCGCGACGACGGTCACCAGCCCTTCAAGGCCCGGTTTCTCGCCCGTCAGCAGGATCACCGACGCGATAGAGCCGGGGCCCGCGATCAAGGGAATGGCCAGCGGAAATACCGATGGGTCGTCGTGATCGTCATCCGCCTCGGCATGGCCCTCGCGGCGTTTCGTGCGGCGGTCGAACAACATATCAAGCGCGGTCAGAAACAGCAGCACGCCCCCCGCGACACGGAAGGCGGGCATGGAGATGCCGATAAAGCCAAGCACAGCCTCGCCAAAGGCGGCAAAGACCAGCAGCAGCAGCCCCGCGATGACCACGGACCGCCACGCAATCAAGCGGCGCTGGCGCGGGGTCATACCGGGGGTCAGGGCCAGAAACATCGGGCCAATCGCAAAGGGGTCAATGATCACGATCATCGTCGCGAACGCGGTGATCATGAATGCCAGATCAAGTGCCATCATAAACTGTCACCGGGGCCAGCCCCGTCCTTATCCCTTGCGCCGCGCGGGCGTTACGCCGACGCGGTTTCCAGTTTCTCCAACGCGCCCATCCAGATCGCCTCTGCCCGTTCAAGCGCGGCCATGACTTCGGCGTATTTCTTGTTCCAGACCTCAAGTTCGCCGACTTTGTCCTTTTCGTAAAGGGCAGGGTCCGCGAGCTTTTTCGCAAGCTTGTCGCGCATGTCGTTGATCTTGGTCACCCGCGCCTCGGCCGTGCGCACTTCGGCGCGCAGGGCAAGGATGTCTTCGCGGTTGGCACGTTTGGGTTTTGGCGCTTCCTTGACCGGTTTGGGGTTCTTGCTGACGGGCTTTTCCACGGTCAACAGCATCTTGCGATAGGCTTCGAGGTCATCCTCATAGGGCTTGACCGTGCCGTTCGACACCAGCCACAGACGGTCCGCGACCATCGACAAAAGGTGCATATCGTGGCTGACAAGGATCACAGCACCGGAATAGCGCGTCAACGCCTCGACCAGCGCTTCGCGCGATTCGATATCAAGGTGGTTGGTCGGCTCATCGAGGATCAGCAGATGCGGTGCGTCCAATGTGGCGAGCAGCAGTGACAGACGCGCCTTTTGCCCCCCGGACAGACGCCCCACTTCGGTATCGGCCTGATCCGGCCCTAGACCGAACCCCGCCAGCTGTGCGCGCAGCTTGGATTGCATCACACCGGGGCGCGCGCTGATCATATGCTGCAGCGGCGTTTCATGGACGATCAATTCGTCCACCTGATGCTGTGCAAAGAACCCGATGCGCAGCTTGCTGGAGTTGATTGCCTTGCCCTCGAACAACACCAAACGGTTGGAGAGCAGCTTTGACAGGGTAGATTTACCCTGACCGTTTTTGCCCAACAGCGCGATGCGGTCGTCTTGGTCGATCCGCAGGTTCAGGCGCGACAGGACGGGCTGGCCCTCGGTATAGCCGGTCGATCCGCCTTCGATGCTGATGATGGGCGGCGAAAGCTCATCGGGCTGCGGGAAGGTAAAGACCTTGCGCGCGGCTTCTTCCGGCGGCGTGATTGTCACCATCTTCTCGATGGCCTTCATCCGCGACTGCGCCTGTTTCGCCTTGGACGCCTTGGCCTTAAAGCGGTCCACAAAGGCCTGCATATGCGCCTTATGCGCTTGCTGCTTTTTCGCCTGCGCGGTCAGCTGCGCACGCTTTTCGGCCCGCATTTTCGCGAATTGGTCGTAATTACCCTGATAATACGTGAGCTTACGGTCTTCGAGGTGCAGGATACCACCGACGGCACGGTTCAACAGACCACGGTCGTGGCTGATGATGATCACCGTGTGCGGGTATTTCGACAGGTAGTTTTCCAGCCACAACGCGCCTTCAAGATCAAGGTAGTTGGTCGGTTCGTCCAACAGCAGCAAATCCGGCTGCGCGAACAGAACGCCCGCCAGCGCCACGCGCATCCGCCACCCGCCCGAATAGGCCGAACAGGGCTGCTGCTGATCATGGTCGTCAAAGCCGAGCCCCTTGAGGATCGCGGCGGCACGGCCTTCGGCGGACCAGGCGTCGATATCGGCAAGGCGGGTCTGCACCTCGGCGATGCGCGCGGGATCATCCGTTGTCTCTGCCTCGTGCATCAAGGCGGCGCGTTCGACATCGGCGGCCAGCACCGTATCGATCAGCGACACGTCAGAGGACGGGACCTCTTGGGCGATGCCCCCGATCTTGGCGCGCGAGGGCAGGCTGATGTCGCCCGCGTCCAGCGACAGCTCTCCGCGAATGATTTTGAACAGCGTGGTTTTACCCGCACCGTTTTGCCCGACCAGACCCACTTTGTGGCCTTCGGGGATGACCGCGCTGGCTTCCTCGAACAAGGGACGGCCTTCGACGGAATAGTTGATTTCTGAAATGCTTAACATGGACGCGGTGTGAACCATGTCTGGCCCCGCGTCAATCGCGGCTTTTCACGGGGCATGACCCATGCTAGGGAGCGGCCAAATCAACCCCACCTAGGAGAGCTATCATGGCCCTTGAGCGCACATTCTCGATCATCAAACCAGACGCAACACGCCGCAACCTGACCGGCAAGATCAACGCCAAATTCGAAGAAGCCGGCCTGCGCATCGTCGCACAAAAGCGTATTCACATGACAAAGGCACAAGCCGGCGTTTTCTATGCCGTGCACGCCGAGCGTCCTTTCTATGACGAACTGTGCGAATTCATGGCGTCCGAGCCTGTTGTTGTTCAGGTTCTCGAAGGCGAAGGTGCCATCGCGAAAAACCGCGAAGTGATGGGCGCAACCAACCCAGCAGACGCAGCCGAAGGCACGATCCGCGCAGAATTCGCCGAATCCGTTGGCGAAAACTCCGTTCACGGGTCCGACGCGCCTGAAACAGCCGCCGTCGAAATCGCGTATTTCTTCTCCGGTCTGGAACTGGTTGGCTAAGCCTTCACAGGTTTGGACAGAGGAAAAGGGTCGCAGGCAACTGCGGCCCTTTTTTCATGCAACGGGGACCACATAGCGGCGGCCGATCTGTTCACCCTTTGAGGGTCGGATGATGTGACGACAGTTCACCGTCCACAGGGCTCACGGTTTTCATCGGTGCCGTTTGTTCAAGATGACGGTGCAACAGATCGACGTTGCGGATGTTCGCCTTCCAGCCCACGTCAAAGATGTCACCGATCAGGGGGATCGCACCGATCGCAAGGTCGATGCCCACATTCGCCCCCATACGCGCCAGGACCGAGCGGCTTGCGCCCATGCGATGCGCTTCCTTCAAGATATAGCCCGCCGGTGCCAAAGCCAGAACGTCGCCAACACCGGGTATCAGGCCAAGGATGCTGTCCCAGCCCAGCCGAATGCCCAGCACAGGCACCCGTAGGGCGCTGTCCATCGTACGGGCAAGGCCACGCAGCCGGTCAAGGTCGTGTTGAACATCGGGGGTATGTGGCATGGGGCAGGGTATCCTGTTGGGGCTACGTTTGCGACCCAACGCCTATGGGCGCAGTGCCGTTCCGCTGGCGCCTTCAGGTGTCGCAGGGACGCATTACGCCTCGCGCACACCGATCAGGTTCATCATGCGTTCGAATTCAGAGCGTCCGGTATCATGGGCACGGGCCTTGATTGCGTCGAACTTGACCCGCAGGGCTTTCTTTTCTTCCCCCTTGCAGTCGTTCCACGGGCGCCCCTGAAGCCCCATCACCAGAACATAGTACCCGATGAAGTGGGGGCGCTGACCATTGTGCAGCAACCTCTCGTAGGCCGCATCGGCACCAAGATCGCGCAGCTCTTGCGCAGAGTGGATGCCAGCACGGGCGCAGCTTTCCTCGAACGCGGGGCCGAGATTGCGGATGGAAGAAACAGGGTCGGTCATACCGGGCTGTTTATACCGCAGCGAGCCGCCTGTCACTTTCAGATGCTGGCGTAATCCGTAAATATCACCGGCTGGGGTTTTTCCGGCGCGGGTTTGGGTGGGGCGGATTGTTGCTGCTGCGGCGATTGCTTGGTCATGGGTCTTCTCCGGCTTGTGTTGGTCTCTCCGTTTCAGGGGCTACCAACGTTCGGGCGGCCCTTTCGTTCACGGTGAAGTCGAAAACTGCCGGTTTAGGGGCCGGATATGGGCGATATTGGGGCGAAACTGTGCCATTTAAGCCATGCATTTTCCGCATATCCACTATGGTTTGCACCTTTGCTGCACCACGCACATATGACGGTCACGGGCATTGAAGCCCTGAAATGGAAAGCTGGAAAATGAAAACCGAAGCTACATACAAAACCGCCACTCCGGTCGAAGTCGACCGTCTTCTTGCCGAAGCCAACGCGCTGCGCAGTGCCTATATCTCTGCCGCTGTTGCCAAAGCATCGCGCAAGTTTACCGGCCTGTTCCGCACCGCACCCCGCGGCACGGCAGCCGCCTAAACCGCCAGCGCTACGCTGACGGAACATACCAAACCGAATGCGGTGGATAGGCCGCCGCATAGACGTGAAAGAGAGAATAAGAAATGAGCTATACATCCACATATACCGCCGCACCTGTTGCGGGTCTGATGCCCAAGCTGCGCCAGTCGCTTGATGCATTCCGTGCCTACAGCGCTGATCAACGCGCCAAACGCCAGACCTTCCGCGAGCTGTCGGCGATGAATGACCGGGATCTGGCAGATATCGGTGTTGCACGTGGCGAGATCCGCCATATTGCCTCGCAAGCGGTTGCCCTGCGCTAACCACGACGCCGAAAGCCACAAGAATTTTCCCGCCGCAAAGTCCTCCCACTTTGCGGCGGTTTTATTTTGTCCGATCAGATGCTTATGCGGTGCAATCCGGCGCTGGTGATTCCCCCGATTGCGCGCTAATTCGCTTGATATCTTCCCCCAAAACCCCTTCCGTCGCTGCGGCCCCCGAAACAGCGTTTCGCGATCAAAGCGCTTGCCAGAATTATATTCCTGACCAAGGATGAATGACACCACCTCGGACTTGCTTGACGCTGCGCCATTGAAGCGCGGCTGCGTCATGTTACCTCCCCCTTAGACGTAACGGAGAATATCATGATCAAACACGCCACACTCACCGCAATCGCCCTTGCTACCGGCGTCAGTGCTGCTCAGGCAGAGACGCTGAATGTCGGCATGTCGGGCGGGTACTTTCCCTTTACCTTCGTAAAGCTTGACGAGCTTCAAGGGTTCGAGGTCGATTTCATCAACGCCGTCGCCAAGGAAACCGGCGACGAAGTTAACTTTGTCACCATGTCCTTTTCCGGCCTGATCGGCGCGCTGGAATCTGGCCGCATCGACACGATCGCCAACCAGATCACCATCACCCCCGAACGCGAGGCGAAATTTGCCTTTTCGCAGCCCTATGTCTTTGACGGGGCGCAGGTCGTGGTGAAAGAGGGCAACGAAGACACCATCGGCAGTGTCGAGGATCTGAGCGGGAAGACCGTTGCGGTCAACCTCGGCTCCAACTTCGAGGAACTGCTGAACGAGCTGCCGAACGCGGGCGAGATCGACATTCGCACCTATGAAAGCAACATTGCGCAAGACACGGCCCTTGGTCGCGTGGATGCCTTTGTGATGGACCGCGTTTCTTCGGCCCAGCTGATCGCGGAAAGCCCGCTGCCGCTGGCGCTTGCGGGCAAACCCTTTAGCGAGATCCGCAACGCGCTGCCTTTCCGTAACGATGACGAAGGTCAGGCCCTGCGTGACCGGTTCGATGCCGCGATTACCAAGCTGAAAGAAGACGGCACCCTGACCGAGATTTCGGAAAAATGGTTCGGCTCTGACATCACAACAGCCGAGTAACACAAGATGCGGGGACTGGATTTCGAATATATGTGGGGCCTGCTGCCCGTGTTGCTGGGCTATGTCCCGCTGACGCTGTTCATGGCGTTTGTGGGCATGGTCTGCGCATTGGTGCTGGCCTCTGTGCTCGCGGTTGAACGGGTGTTTCGGGTTCCGGTCCTCGACGTTTTTGTGCGGCTGTTCATCAGCTTCTTTCGCGGCACGCCGTTGTTGGTGCAGTTATTCCTGTTCTACTACGGCCTGCCGCAAGTCCTGAGTTTTCTGGGCAAGATCGACGGCGTCACCGCGACCATCATGGGGCTGACGCTGCATTTCTCGGCCTATATGGCGGAAAGCATCCGCGCCGCCATTCTGGGTGTGGACCGTAGCCAGTGGGAGGCCGCGCAGGCCGTGGGCATGACCCAAGGCCAGATGATGCGCCAAATCATCCTGCCACAGGCCTCGCGGGTCGCGGCACCGACTTTGGTGAATTACTTTATCGATATGATCAAAGGCACCTCGCTGGCCTTTACCCTTGGCGTGACCGAACTGATGGGGGCGACCCAGAAAGAGGCGGCGGGCAGCTTTCTCTACTTCGAGGCCTTTCTCGTCGTCGCCGCGATCTATTGGGTCATGGTCGAGACATTGGCCTTCGCACAGCGTCACCTAGAGGTTTATCTGAACAAGGCACATGCGCGATGACCGATACACAGAGCATTCCAGAGACGGGCAGGGCGACAGGTGACGGGATCACCATATCCGGCCTGACCAAATCCTTTGGCAGCACCGCCGTGCTGAAAGACATCTCGCTTGATATTGCCCAAGGCGAACGGGTGGTGATCATCGGACCGTCGGGTACGGGGAAGTCCACCTTGCTGCGCTGCCTGAACTTTCTTGATGCGCCTGACGCGGGCATTATCCGCATCGGCGATATGTCTGTCGATGCAGCGACGGCGAAACGCGCCGATATTCTGGCGCTGCGGCGGCGCACGTCCTTCGTGTTCCAGAACTACGCGCTGTTTGCCAACAAGACCGCGCGCGAGAATATCACTCAGGCGCTGATTACCGTTCAGGGCTATAGCAAGGCCGAGGCCAACGCCCGTGCCGATGCGACGCTGCGCGAAACCGGTCTGTTCGAGAAAGCCGATAGCTACCCCGCTGCACTGTCGGGCGGCCAGCAGCAACGGGTGGGCATCGGCCGCGCGATGGCGCTGGATGCGGATCTGATGCTGTTTGACGAACCGACCTCGGCGCTCGACCCCGAATGGGTGGGAGAGGTGCTCGACCTCATGCGGCGCGTGGCCGAGAAACGACAGACCATGCTGATCGTGACCCACGAGATCCAGTTCGCGCGCGAGATTGCGGATCGGATCGTCTTTATGGACGAGGGGCGGATTGTCGAACAAGGCCCACCGGCAGAACTGCTTGATGCGCCCAAAGACCCGCGCACCCAATCCTTTCTACGGCGTGTCACGGGGTAGGGATCAGACCTTGATTACCGTGCACCCATGGGCGGCGGCGCGGGACAGCAGATCGGGCGACAGCACGGCCCCTGTAACAAGGTAATCATAAGCCCAGATCTCCCCGTGCTGGCAGGCAAGGTCCAAATCCGCCTTGCCCTGATCGGCCACCAGGATCGTTGTCTTGGCGCAGCCCGCAATCGCCTTGCGCGCCAGCACCTCGTCCGAGTTATAGTCCATCACCGCGCCCGACCCCGACAGCCCGCCGCAGCTGAAAACCGCGTAATCCATGCGGTAACCCGCAAAAAACGCCAGCGCCGCAGCGCCGATCAGATCCAGATCGCGCATCCGTACATTGCCGCCCGCCAGCTCCACCATCACGCCCGCGGCATTCTGCAGGGCGCACACCGCGTGGATGCTATTGGTCGCGACGAACAGGTCTTTGTGCGACGACAGAAACCGCGCGCAATGCTCAACCGTGGTCCCCGTCCCAAGCGCCACCCGTGCGCCATCGGGGATCAGGTTCTTGACCGCCAAGGCGATGCGCTGCTTTTCCTGTCGCGCGATGGTTTCGCGGGGCAGGTAGCCGATATTCTCGCTTTGCTGGCGCAGCTGCACCTTTCCCTTGCGGCGCTGCACCAGCGCCGCGTCGTCAAGGTCGCGCAGGTCGGCGCGGATGGTCTGCACCGAGACGTCTAAACGCTGCGATAGTTCGGCAGGGGACAAAGCGTCGTTCTGCGACAGCAGCGCAATGATCCTGTCGCGCCGGTCGGTCAGAGTAGGTCGCGCCATCTATTTTCCTTCGAAAACAACTCAAGGTTAGCCGGACCCTAGAGCGACCCCGTCCACGGCGCAATATAATTAAATCTGTTACGCAAATGTCATAAATCTGTAGCGTAAGATGGGAATAAGGCGAGCGTGAAATGCTTTCGTACGAAAGCTACCTTTTCAGGAGAGCCCCATGAAAACCATCCTCACCACCACCGCTTTTGCCCTGATGGCCAGCACGGCCCTTGCAGATACAATCACACTTTACACCTCGCAGCCCAATGCAGATGCGCAGCAGACTGTGGACGCCTTCAAAGCCGCCAACCCCGATACCGATGTCGAATGGGTCCGCGACGGCACGACCAAACTGATGGCCCGTCTGCGCGCCGAGATCGAGGCAGGCAACCCGCAGCCCGACGTGCTGCTGATCGCCGACACCGTGACGCTGGAGGGCATGGCCCAAGACGGTCTGCTGACCGCCTATCAATCCCCCGAGGCTGCCAATTATGACAGCGCGCTGTATTCTGCCGACGGCTTCTATCACTCGACCAAGCTGATCACGACAGGCATCGTCTATAACACCGGCGTCGAGACGGCTCCGACATCGTGGAACGACCTGAGCGATGCGGCTCTGAAAGGGCAGGTGGCCATGCCATCCCCGCTGTATTCCGGTGCGGCGCTGATCCATCTGGCAACCCTGACCGGCGATGACAGCCTTGGCTGGGGCTATTACGAACAACTGGCGGAAAACGACGCCCGCGCCCAAGGCGGCAACGGCGGCACGTTCAAGGCTGTGGCCTCGGGCGAGAAACCTTATGGCATGGTCGTCGACTTCCTCGCGATCCGCAACAAGGCCGAAGGGTCGCCTGTCGAATTCGTCTTCCCCACCGAAGGCGTATCCTATGTGACCGAGCCTGTGGCGATCATGTCGACCGCCAAGAACGTCGAAGGCGCACAGAAGTTCGTCGATTTCCTGCTCAGCGCGGAAGGTCAGGATGTGGTGCTTGAGATGGGCTATATCCCCGCACGCGACGGCATGGGCGTGCCCGCCGGCTTCCCTGCGCGCGAAGACATCAAACTGATGGATTTCGATCCCGCGACCGCGTTGAAAGACGCCGAAGTCAACAAGGCCAAATTCACAGAGCTGTTTGGCGCCGAGTAATGGGCGTTCTGACAAAAAACGGGGGCAGCCGGTCCGAGGGGTGGCTGCTCTCTACCATTTTGATTGTGGCGATCAGCCTGACCCTTGCGCCGGTGCTGCGCCTGTTTGTCGAAGGGGTGACGGATCAGGGCGCGGTTGGCCTGTCGCTCGCGGGCGAGGTGCTGCACCAGCCATCGACGCTGAGCGCGCTGAAACATTCGCTGGTGACCGCAGGGTTCGGCACCCTGGTCTCGGTGGTTCTGGGGTCTGCCTTTGCGTTTCTGGTGGCGCTGACCGATCTGCGCGCCAAGGCGGCGCTGGTGTTCTGCCTGATGATCCCGATGATGATCCCGCCCCAGATTACCGCGCTGTCCTGGACCCAGATCATGGGGCCGTCGTCTGTGTTGCTCAAGACCTTGGGGCTGGCGCCGCCACTGGGGTCACCGCAGCCGCTTTATTCGGCGCAAGGTATCATTTTGTTGCTGGGCATCCAGCATATGTCGATCATTTTCCTGACCCTGCGTGCAGGTCTGCGCGCCATCCCGCAAGAGGTGGTAGAGGCGGCGCGCATCAGTGGCGCGCGGGGGCTGCGCACGTGGTGGCAGGTGGTCATGCCCCTGACCCTGCCCAGTTTGGCCGCGGGAACGGCGATCACCTTTGTCACCGCCCTTGGCAACTTTGGCATTCCCGCGATGCTGGGTATTCCGGCGGGCTATGCGACCCTGCCGACACTGGTTTACCAAAAGCTGGCGGGCATGGGCACCAGCGTGCTGGCCGAGGTATCGATCCTCGCCATGCTGATCGGTGCGGTGGCTGTAACGGGCATCCTGACGCAACGGTTCTTCCAATCGCGCCAACGGGTCTATCTGGTGGGGGCCACGTCGCGCCCCTTGGCGATCCCGCTCGGGGCGGCGCGTCTGCCGGTCGAGGTGTTGCTATGGGCCGTGGTCTGCACGATCCTTGTGCTGCCCATGTTCGGCCTGCTGGCGACGTCGCTGGTGCCTGCCTATGGCGTGCCATTGCGGCTTGATACTGTAACCCTTCAGGCGTGGACCGAGGTGCTGCTGCGCCAGCCGGTCACGACGCGGGCCTTTGCGAATTCCTTTGGTCTGGCGATCGGCGCGGCGGTTGTGCTCATCCTGCTCTGCCTGCCGCTGGCGTGGTTGATGGAGCGGAACCCGACGCGGCTGTCGCGGCTGTTCGACAGCCTGCTGGATCTGCCCTATGCCCTGCCCGGAGTGGTGCTGTCGATCGCGATGATCCTGCTGCTGATCAAGCTGCCGTTCACTGATGCGACGCTGTACGGCACGATCTGGATCATCTTCCTGGCCTATCTAGCGCGGTTCTTTGCGGTGATGTTCCGCCCCGTGCAAGCGAGCCTCAAGCAGTTGGACCCTGCCATGGGCGAAGCCGCGCAATCGGTGGGGGCATCGCTGTTCCAGCGGCTGCGCGATGTGATCGTGCCGCTCTCGGCACCGGCGGCGGCGGCAGGGGCGATCCTTGTGTTTCTCACCGCGTTTAACGAGCTCACGGTTTCCGCGCTGCTCTGGTCCTCGGGAACCGAGACGTTGGGCGTGGTCATTTTCAATCTGGACGACAGCGGCGAGACCGCAATGGCCAGCGCGCTGGCGATGACCATCGTGCTGGTGGTTATGGCGCTGATGGTGCTGGTGCAGCTGATGTCCCGACGTTTCCCCAAAGGAGTAGTCCCATGGCAGACATAAGCCTGTCCGCGCTTGGCAAATCATTCGCCGGCGCCCCCGCGCTGCATGACATCACCACCACGTTCAAGGATGGCGAATTCGTCGCCCTGCTGGGGCCGTCGGGCTGCGGCAAGACCACGCTGCTGCGCCTGCTTGCGGGGTTTGAGATGCCGACGACGGGGCAGATTTCCATCGGCCCGCGCGAGGTCGCGCATGTGGCTGGCAACCGCATGGTCCCGCCCGAGGATCGCAACATCGGTTTCGTATTCCAGTCCTACGCGCTTTGGCCCCATATGAACGTGCGGCGCAATGTGTCCTATCCTCTGGAGATCCGGCGTTTTTCCAAGGCCGAGATCGCCGCGCAGACCGATCAGGCGTTACAGGCGACGGGGCTGACGGACTATGCCGACCGGATGCCCTCCGAACTGTCGGGCGGGCAGCGTCAGCGGGTCGCTTTGGCGCGCTGTCTGGTGTCCCACCCCGATGCGGTGCTGCTGGACGAACCGCTGGCCAACCTTGATGTGGCGCTGCGGGCATCAATGCAAGCGGTGTTCACCGATTTCCACAAGCGTACCGGCGCGACGATGGTCTATGTCACCCACGATCAATCAGAGGCGATGGCCATGGCCGACCGGATCGCCGTGATGGACAAAGGCCGCATCCAGCAGTTCGACACGCCCCAAACGCTGTATGAACGCCCCAGGAACCGCTTTGTCGCCGAATTCGTCGGGCGCGGCACGGTGGTGCCCATGCGCGGGGTCGAAAAGAGCGATAGCGCCCTGCACGGCCATGTCCTGGGGACGCGGATCGCGGTGCAAAGCGGGGATGACCTGCCAAGCCATGTCTGCCTGCGCCCCGAAAACCTGACCATCAGCGAAACCGGCGACCTGCGCGCCAAAGTGGCGCGGGTGACCTATCTGGGCGGCAAATACCTTCTGGAAACCGTCGCGGACTGCGGCACGCGCCTGCTTGCTGAAACACGGGCACGGTTTGATGTCGGTATGCAGCTTGGCCTGACGATCTCCACCCCATGGGCATTCTCCGAGGATTAAATGCAAAGCGTAAGAGTACTTTCCGGCATCGGGGACAAGGGCCCCGCATGCATGCAATTGAACACGGGCAATCGGCGCTGGCTGCTGGACTGCGGCTTTGGCCCCGAGGCCCACGCCCATTTTGATCCGCGCTGGCTGAAGGGCGCGGATGCGGTCTTTATCACCCACGACCATATCGACCACATCGGCGGGGCGATCTATGCGGTAGAGGCGGGGCTCCCGATCTATGCCACCGCGCAAACCGCCAAGGCGCTGCCCCCAGCCGCCAAGGTCAACCTGCTGCCCGAACAGGGGGTATCTGTGATCGATGGCGTGCAGCTGACCACGGGGCGCAACGGGCACGCCATGGGCGGTGTCTGGATGCATTTCGCCTTGGGCGAAGGGCTGTTCTACTCGGGCGACTGGTCCGAGGAATCCGACTGGTTCCCGCTGGACCTTCCGCCACCCGCGGCGACGGCGATCCTGGACTGTTCCTACCAGCTTGACGATGTGCCCCAGACCGAAAGGTTTGCAGCACTTGACGCCTTGCTGGACAGGCTTGAGGGGCAGGTGCTTTTGCCAGTGCCGCCATCGGGCAGGGCGGGCGAAATGGCCTTGCACCTGATCCGGCGCTATGGTCACGCCAGCGTCATGCTGGACCCTGAATGTCAGGCGGTGCTGGCGACGGGTCTGCGCAGCGGCACGCTTGGCGTGGATGCGGCCAAGATCGCCCCGCTGCTGGCGCGCGGCCCGCTGGACGAGGCGCGGTTTCTGGTCTGCGACACCCCCAATGCCGATGGCGGTGCCGCCTGGGGCTATGTGCGCGCCTGGCATGAAAGCGGCCGTTTGGGGCGCGACGCGCATGTGGTCTTTACCGGCCATATGACCGCCCATGCCCGCGGGATCTGCAGCGTGCCGGGGGGATATTTCCAACGCTGGAACGTACATCCGCCGCTGCGTGATCAGGTGCGTATGCTGGAACGGCTTGGCGCGAAACGCTTTGCGCCAGCATTCTGCACCCAGCCCGAGGATTACCTGATCGAGGATCTGGGCGTCGAGGTTTTCATGCATGATCCGGTGCGCCTGTGAGGGGGGCCGCGCTTCCGCCCTCGGACTTTTGCCTGATCCGCCACGGGGAGACGACCGCCAATGCGCAAAGCATCATCGCAGGGGTGACCGATGTAGCGCTGACCGCCCGTGGCCGCGATCAGGCGTGCGCGCTGGCCCGTCGTCGCTGGCCGCAGCCGGTCACGCTTTTCGCCAGCCCCGCCGCACGGGCGCGAGACACCTGCAAGCTTGCCTTTCCGCAGCGCGGTTTTACCGTGATTTCCGCGTTGCGCGAACGCGACTGGGGGGCGTTCGAGGGGCAGCCGCTGTCGCAGCAACCCATACGCGAAGACACCCCCGAAGGCGGCGAAAGCTGGCCCGCCATGCTTGATCGTGTCGCAGGCGCGATCCACGCGGCCTGTGCCGCCACACCCCCCGGCCACCTTCCGGTGCTGGTCTGCCATTCCGGTATCATCCGCGCCGCGCGCGTGCTGTGGACACCCCATGACGCGGGCACACGCCCGCCAAAC
Organism: Sulfitobacter sp. SK025; assembly: GCF_003352105.1. NCBI lineage: Bacteria > Pseudomonadati > Pseudomonadota > Alphaproteobacteria > Rhodobacterales > Roseobacteraceae > Sulfitobacter > Sulfitobacter sp. SK025. The sequence goes on from NZ_CP025808.1 coordinate 2,051,970, forward strand.
GCCATCCCGATCCTGTTTCAGCGATCGGGCACATTTTTTGAGGAGAAAGAGCTATGACATCCACCCCCCTGACACCTTGCGTGGTATTTGACGTCGACGGCACTCTGGCCGAGTTCGACGCGGCAAAGCTGGGTCATCTGGTGCATGGCGTCGAGAAACAATGGGATGCGTTCCACATGGCGATGGCCGACGCCCCGCTGATTGCCCCCATCGCCAAACTGATGCGCCGCCTGAAGCAAAGCGGCGAGACGATCGTCATCTGCTCGGGCCGCCCTGACGGTTGGGCGGAACACACGATCGCCTGGCTGCACAAACACGATCTGCCCTTCGACGGCGTCTACCTGCGTGCCAAGGATCAGGACGCCGCGAGCGATCCGGAGGTCAAACGCCAAGCGCTGGCGCAAATGCAAGCGGACGGGCTGGCCCCCTGGCTGGTCATCGATGATCGCAGTTCGGTCGTTGACGCATGGCGGGCCGAGGGGCTCGCCTGCCTGCAATGCGCGCCGGGAAATTTTTGACGCGGACGGGTGCAGCATCACGACCCTGATCGCGGATTTTGACACCGCCCCACAGGGGCATGCGACCAAGACGACGGCTTGTCCCGCAAGGGGTGGACCTAAACTGTCAGGGGGATAGTGGCGGAGAGACAGGGATTCGAACCCTGGGAACCCGTGAAGGCTCAACGGTTTTCGAGACCGCCCCGTTCGACCACTCCGGCACCTCTCCGCATCGGTGTGGTGCGTCCGTTTAGGATGGATTTTACGGGGTGGCAAGGGGGGCTAGGCCAGTTTTCGCGGACACGGGGAATTTCATTGCTGACAGATGGATTTCGCCTAAGCTCTTGGGGTGGATCAACTTGAAAGGAATGCCCTGATGCGCCGACTGTCCCGTTTGCCGTTAACTTTATGTTTTGGATTGGCGGTCATGGTATCGCTGATTGCACCGATGGCGCGGGCCGCCGACAGGGAAAGGGTCGATGCATTTCTGGAAGTCACAGGGTTTGATGTCGCCCTTGAAAGCATCCGCCTCTCTGCTGATTCCGCGCCGCAAATGCTGGGGATTGATGCGGATGCCTTCGGCTCTGAATGGTCGCGTCTGGTGCGCGAGGTATTCGAGACGGATTTGATGCTGGACATGGGCGCCGGTATTCTGGCGCAGGCGCTCAGCGATGATGCGCTGGAACATGCGTCGGATTTCTATGCCAGCGATCTGGGCCAACGCCTGGTGGCCGCCGAAAACGCGTCGCATATGGAGGAAGACGATGCCGCGAAGGCAGAGGCGGGCGATGCGATCCTGAGCGGGCTGCGCGGGATCGATTCTCCGCGCGTGGATCTGTTGGCGCGCCTGAACGGGGCAAGCGATGTCGAGGAGAGCTCGATCAAGGCGCTGCAAGAGGTGCAGATCCGGTTCCTGATGGCAGCGGCCGGCGCGGGTGTGATCGAATTACAGATGGAAGAGCCCGACCTGCGCGAAGCGATGCGCGCGCAAGAGCCCGAGATGCGCGCCTCTATCAAAGAGAATGCGCTGGCGGGTGCGGCCTATACCTATCAGGCGTTCTCGGATGAAGAAGTGCTGGTCTATGCCAAGGCGCTGGAAGATCCGCAGATGCAGGAGGTCTACGCACTGATGAACGCCGTGCAGTTCGAGATCATGGCGAACCGGTTTGAAGAGGTCGCACAGCGGCTTGGCACCATGCAACCCAGTCAGGACCTGTAACCATGCGCGCCTTTGTTCTTGCTGCTGGCCTGTGGATGCTGGCCCTGCCGCTTTGGGCCGACGCGCGGTCAACCGTGCTGGTGGATGTCCTGCGTCTTGGCGAGCTGGCCGAGATTTTGCAGCGCGAAGGATTAGAGAACGCGGAAACGCTTGATCGCGATATGCTCGGCGGGCAGGGCGGCGCGGGGTGGGCGCTGCAGGTGCGTGCCATCTACAACCCCGAACGGATCGTCGAAACCCTGCGCGGGGCATTGGATGCGGGGTTGCAAGGGCAGACCCGCGAGGATGTCATTGCCTTTTTCGCGCAAGACACGGGCGCAAGGATCATCACGCTCGAGAACGAGGCCCGCGCCGCCATCACCGACCCCGAGGTTGAAGACGCCGCCCGTGCAGGGTTCCATGACCTGGAGGGCAGCGACGACCCACGTCTGGGGCAGATCACAACATTGATCGACAGTGGCGACATGATCGACCGCAATGTCACCGCCGCGATGAATTCTAACTTTCAATTCATGCGCGGGATGGCAGATGGCAACGCGCTGCAGATGACAGAGGCCGAGATGCTGGCCGACGTGGCGCAGCAGCAAGAAGAGATCGCGCAAGACACGCGCGGCTGGCTTTATGGCTATCTGCTGCTGGCGTATTCTCCGCTGGAGGATGCAGAGCTCGACCGCTATATCGCCTTTGCGCAAAGCGATGCGGGGCGCAGCCTGAACACAGCGCTGTTCGAGGGCTTTGGCACGGCGTACGAAGACGTGTCCTATGCCCTTGGTCGCGCAGTTGCGTTGAACATGGTGGCCGAGGAATTATAGCCAGCCGCACCGCCTTTGCGATAAGTCCCGCGAGGCCCGTGCTGGCCCTTGACATCAGGGGGGCGGTGCATCATACGGCAAGCCTCAACCTAAGGGTGCCCGTTTCGGGTGCCTTTGTTATTTCATGAACATCCCGAAACGGGATGCGCTGTCCGAGGTGGGCCAAGGCCCGACAAACTCCCGAACGGGGACCACAGGATGCGGAAACAGTAAAGGAAGACGCATGTTTGCGGTCATCAAGACAGGCGGCAAGCAGTACAAAGTTCAATCCGGCGATATGCTGCGGGTAGAACGTTTGGCTGCTGACGCGGGCGAAACAGTCCAATTCAACGAAGTTCTCATGCTGGGCGGCGATTCCCCCAAGCTGGGTGCTCCTTTGGTCGCAGGGGCCGGCGTTCAAGCCGAGGTCGTCGATCAGATCAAGGGCGAGAAAGTCATTCACTTCGTCAAGCGCCGCCGGAAGCACTCTTCCAAGCGTACCAAAGGCCACCGTCAAAAGCTGACACTGGTCAAGATCGGCGAGATCCTGTCGTCCGGCGCGGATAAATCCGACGTCAAAGCGGCCATCGGCACCGGTTCCGTCAGCGCTGCTGCCGTGACAGCCATGGAAGAGCGTTATGCGCTGAACAAAACCGATCAGGCCGAAATGGCCAAGCGCGTGAAGAACAACCAGGCCGAAGAGAAATCGGCCAAGCCTGCCAAGGCGAAGAAGGCCAAAGCTGCACCCGCAGCCGAAGGTGCCGACGATCTGAGCAAGATCTCCGGTGTTGGCCCCGTCATCGTTGGCAAGCTGAACGGTGAAGGCATCACAACCTTCGCTCAGATCGCTGCTTGGACAGACGCTGACGTCGAAGCTATCGAAGAGAAACTGTCGTTCAAAGGTCGCGTCGGTCGTGAAGACTGGATCGCACAGGCCAAAGAACTCGCAAAAGGCTAAGGAGAGACACCAATGGCACATAAAAAAGCAGGCGGCTCATCCCGTAACGGCCGCGACTCAGCAGGTCGTCGTCTTGGCGTGAAAAAATATGGCGGCGAAGCTGTCATTCCCGGCAACATTCTGGTGCGTCAGCGCGGTACAAAGTACTGGCCCGCTGAAGGCGTTGGCATGGGCAAGGATCACACGATCTTCGCAACCGTTGACGGCAAGGTCCAGTTCCACAAGGGGCTGAAGAACCGTACGTTTATCTCGGTCCTGCCAGCGGCAGAAGCCGCAGAATAAGCCGCACCCGAGAGGTTTGAAAATTTAGGGATCGGCGGAAACGCCGGTCCCTTTTCCATTTTATCGCCCAGTGTTCACCCAGGAAGGGAGGGGCCGTTATGTCACGATCAAACCGCCCCGAGCTAAACGATGGCACCATCCGTCTGCGCGCGCCCGAACACCGTGACATCGACGCCCGGTTCAAGCTTGGAAACACGCCCGAGATCCACCACATGTTCGGGGCAGAGTTGAACGCCGTGCCGGTGATGACCAAGGCGCTGGCCGAACGTTGGTATGAAACGCAGCTGGTTGAACCGCTGGCCTGGGTCATCGAACATCGCGGCAAGATGATCGGTGCGCTGCGCCTGCATAGTCTGCGTCCGTGGGACGCCAGCGCCGATGTCGCGATCGGCATTCTGGCCCCCAAGAAACTGGGCAAGGGGTTGGGTACACGCGCGCTGCATCTGCTTGCGGCCCACGCCTTTGGCCCGCTGGCGCTGCACCGCCTCTCTGCCCGCGTGCTCGACATCAACGAACGCGCTGCGGCCTGTTTCACCAAAGTCGGCTTTGCCCCAGAAGGCCGCGCCCGGCAGTCGTCTTTTCTGGGGGGCGAATGGCACGACAACCTGTTGTTCGGGCTGATCAAACCTGATTACGTTCCGCCCGTCTATGACGCCAAGCCGCGGCAAAAGCGCAAGAAGAAGAGCCAGTCATGAGCGTCGCACTGACATCCTTTATCGTCTTTGCGGCAAGCCAGATCGGCACACCCGGACCGGCGAATATGGCGTTGATGGCCACTGGCGCGCGCTTCGGCTTTCGCGCGGCAGTGCCTTTTGTCGCGGGCGTGGCCCTTGGCAAACAGCTGGTGATCTGGCCAGTGGGTTTCGGGTTGATGCAACTGGCCGACCGCGCGCCGGGGGTTTTCGTCGCGCTGAAATTCGCCTCTGCCGCCTATATCATCTGGCTGGCGTGGAAGGTTGCGAACCTGCGGTTGGGGCAGGGCGCACGAACCGAGGCCGCACCGGGCTTTCTGGCCGGGCTGATCGTCCACCCGCTGAACCCCAAGGCCTGGGCGATGATCGTGGGCAGCTTCACGGCCTTCATCGCGCCTGGCACGCCTGCGCTGGCGGCGACGGCCACGGTGGCCGCCGTACTGCTGGGATGCCAGATCGTGCTGCACCCCTTGTGGACGCTGGCCGGTGCGGGGATCGCAAAGACGGTCGCAGGCACCGTTTGGGAGAAATATTTGATGTGGACCTTGGCCGCTTTGACGGTGGCCTCTGTCTTGTTCGTGCTGTTCGGAGGAGGGACATAACGATGGAAGATTTAACAGTGTCGCAACAGCAAGTGATTGAAACAGAACGGTTTGACCTGCGCCCTGTGCGCATGTCGGATCGTGGGATGATCGAACATTATGCCAGCGATCCACGGGTTGCGATGCGCACCGCATCCATTCCGCACCCGCTACCGCCCGGCGTGATCGAAAGCTTCATCACCCGCGCCACCAGCACCCCCCGGACGGAAGATGTCTGGGTCATGGACGGGCTGAAAACCGGCGGCTCCGAGGTGATGGGCGTGATTTCTCTGATCCGGATGGACCGCGATCAATCCGAAGTCGGCTATTGGGTCGCCCCTGCGTTCTGGAACACGCATCTGGCGTCCGAGGCCGTACAGGCGCTGGTGCAGGCCAATCCGCTGCGCAACAAAAATATGTTCGCCTCGGTGTTTCGCGACAACCCTGCCTCTGCCAAAGTGTTGACAAATGCGGGCTTCCGCTATCTTGGCAATGCGGAAACCTATTGTCTGGCGCGCGAGACCTGCGTACCAACCTGGACGTATAGCCATAAACTATGACCACACGTGCCCCGAAAGGCCCTTTTGATGAAGTTTCTTGACCTGTGCAAAGTCTATATCCGCTCTGGCGCAGGCGGGGGCGGTTGCGTGTCTTTCCGGCGCGAAAAATACATTGAATACGGTGGTCCCGACGGCGGAGACGGCGGGTCGGGCGGATCGGTCTGGGCCGAAGCCGTCGACGGGCTGAACACGCTGATCGACTTCCGCTACCAGCAGCACTTCTTTGCCAAGAACGGCCAGCCCGGCATGGGCAAGCAGCGCACCGGCAAGGATGGCGATGACATCATCCTGCGCGTCCCTGTGGGCACAGAGATCCTTGATGAGGATCAGGAAACTGTGCTGGCGGATATGACAGAGCTTGGCCAGCGGGTCGAACTGGCGCGTGGGGGCAACGGCGGCTGGGGGAACCTGCACTTTAAATCCGCGACGAACCAGGCACCGCGCCGTGCCAATCCCGGACAGGAAGGCGTGGACCGCACGCTGTGGCTGCGTCTCAAGCTGATCGCGGATGTGGGGCTGCTCGGCCTGCCGAACGCGGGTAAGTCGACCTTCCTTGCCGCGACATCGAACGCGCGGCCGAAGATTGCCGATTATCCGTTTACCACACTGCACCCCAATCTGGGCGTTGTGGGTGTGGATAATACCGAATTCGTCGTCGCCGATATCCCCGGCCTCATCGAAGGCGCGTCCGAAGGGCGGGGTCTGGGCGATCTGTTTTTGGGCCATGTCGAACGCTGCGCCGTGCTGCTCCACCTGATTGATGGCACGTCGAACACCATTGCCGAAGATTACCAGACCATCATCAACGAACTCGAAGCCTATGGCGGCGAGCTGGCGGACAAACCGCGGATCACCGTGCTGAATAAAATTGATGCGCTGGATGAAGAGGATCGCATAACTGCCCGCGAAGAATTGGAAAAAGCCTGCGGCGCAGAGGTCATGCTGATGTCTGGCGTCGCCCGCGAAGGCGTCACCGAGGTGCTGCGGGCATTGCGCGGCCAGATTGACGACGACCGGCTGCGTTTCCGGTCCCAAGATGAAGAAGAGGCACCTTGGCAACCCTAAGCGACGGCACCCGTATCGTTGTAAAAATCGGCTCGGCGCTGCTCGTCGATCGGGCCACCGGCCAGCTGCGCCGCGATTGGCTGCAAAGTCTCGCGCAGGATGTGGCGTGGCTCAAGGGGCAGGGCAAGGATGTGGTGCTGGTGTCTTCGGGCTCCATCGCGTTGGGGCGTGGTGTGCTTGGGCTGCCGCCAACCACGCTGGCGCTGGAACAATCCCAAGCCGCGGCCGCGGTGGGGCAGATCCGTCTCGCCCGCGCCTATGAAGAGGCGCTGGAACCCTATGGGATCACCGCCGCGCAGGTGCTTGTCACCCTGGAAGACAGCGCCGATCGTCGGCGGTATTTAAACAGCCGCGCCACGATGGAACAGCTGTTGTCCATGGGCGCGGTACCCATCGTCAACGAGAATGACACCGTCGCCACGGACGAGATTCGCTTTGGCGACAATGACCGGCTCGCGGCGCAGATCGCCGTGACCGTGGCGGCAGACCGGTTGATCCTGCTGTCGGATGTGGATGGTTTCTATTCTGCCAACCCCAATGACGACCCCGATGCCATCCGCTATGAGGTGATCGACACGATCACCCCAGAGATCGAGGCGCAGGCGGGCGATGCGGGCTCTGGCCTATCCAAGGGCGGCATGAAGACAAAGCTGATGGCCGCGAAAACCGCGACCGCCGCGGGCTGCGCCATGGCAATCTCCGAAGGATCACCGTTGCGGCCTTTGCTGACCCTCGAAAACGGGGCCAACGCCACTTGGTTCACCGCGCAATCCGACCCCCAAACCGCGCGCAAACAATGGATTACGGCAATCAAACCACGCGGTAGCGTCACATTGGATGCCGGTGCGGTGGCTGCCATGTCCAAGGGCAAGTCGCTTTTGCCCGCCGGTGTCACCGCTGTTTCCGGCCCCTTCGGGCGCGGCGACTCCGTCGCGCTGCTTGCCCCTGACGGGCGCCCCATCGGGCACGGGCTAACACGCTATACCTCGGCAGAGGCAGAGCTGATCAAAGGTCGACAATCCTCGGAGATCGAGGCGATTTTGGGCGCGCCGGGGCGTGCTGCTTTGATCCATCGGGACGATCTTGCGCTTTCCTGACTTCCAAATGGTTTAAAATCCTCGCCGAAGGCTTTAGGTAGAGGCCAACCCGAAATGACAAAAAAGCAGTAATTAGGTTATGACCTTGGATATGACACAGACAGACGACATTCCCGCGTTGATGGCGGATATTGGCGCGCGCGCCAAAGCCGCCGCCGCGACATTGGGCTTTGCCAGTGCCGACCAAAAGCAGACCGCGCTTGAAAAAGCCGCCGACGCGCTGATGGCCAGCAGCGCCGATATTCTGGACGCGAACGCCAAAGATCTGGCGTTTGGCCGCGACAAGGGTCTCTCTGACGCGATGATGGACCGGCTTTTGCTGGATGATGCGCGCATCAGCGCCATCGCCGACAGCCTCCGCAGCATCGCCGCACAGGATGATCCCGTGGGGCAGGTGCTGACCGAATGGGATCAGCCGACGGGGCTGAACATCCAGCGCGTGCGCACGCCTTTGGGTGTCATCGGCGTGATCTATGAATCGCGCCCGAATGTGACCGCGGATGCCGGTGCGCTTTGCCTCAAGGCGGGCAATGCCGTGATCCTGCGGGGCGGCTCCGAAAGCTTCCATTCCTCGCGCGCGATCCATGCCGCCTTGCAACAGGGGCTCGAAGCCGCTGATCTGCCTGCGGATTCAATCCAGCTGGTCCCCACGCGCGACCGCGCCGCGGTGAGCGAGATGCTGACCATGACCGACACGATTGATGTGATCGTCCCGCGCGGCGGCAAGGGGCTGGTCGGGTTGGTGCAACGCGAAGCGCGGGTGCCGGTCTTTGCCCACCTCGAAGGCATCGTGCACATCTATATCGATGAAAACGCCGACCCCGAGAAGGTTTTGAAGGTCGTGCTGAACGCCAAGACTCGCCGCACCGGCATTTGCGGCTCGGCTGAATGTCTGCTGATCCACGAGAAAGTGGCGCGGACGATTGGCAAGGGTGTGATCAAGGCGCTGCTGGACGCTGGCGTCGAAGTGCGCGCCGATGGCGCGCTGACCGAGATCGAAGGCACCGTGCCGGCCACGGCGGATGATTGGGGTCACGAATACCTTGATATGATCATCGCGGCGAAAACCGTGGGCAGCATCGACGATGCGATCACCCATATCCGCACCTACGGCTCGAACCACACCGATTGCATCATTACCGAAGACGATGCGGCGGCGACCAAATTCATGACGCGGCTGGATTCTGCAATTCTGATGCACAATGCTTCCACCCAATTCGCCGATGGTGGAGAGTTTGGGATGGGTGCCGAAATCGGGATCGCCACCGGCAAAATGCACGCGCGCGGGCCCGTCGGTGCCGAGCAGCTGACCAGCTTCAAGTATCTGGTGCGTGGCGATGGGGCCGTGCGCAGCTAAGCTGTGATCCCAAGGGTGATGGTCGTTTCTGTCACGATGGATGTTAACTGTTGCCCGCTGTCTTTCACGATGGCGGGCAACAGTCCGAACTGGACCTGCGAAGCTGTTAGACGCTCTGCCCGAGACTGCCCTGCCAGCACGCCCCAAAGCGCGGCGTGGATGCTCAGCCGGTCGGCCGTGCCGGTGATGTCCCATCCCGCATCGCGGTGATCTATGGTGATCTGCCCACCATAGGGCATCCCCGTTTCCAGACACAGCAGGCTCAGGAATACCATCCGCAGCGCGTTGCGCGGCGCGGCAACGCCGTCGGGCCAAGATACCTGCCATTTGGACTGAGCATATAGATCACGCAGGATACCGCTGGTTTCTTGGGCAGGGACAGGCTGCGCGTCGCCCGCGCCGAAAGCCACGCGAAAGAACCGCAGCCGCGCACTGGCATTGCGCACGCTTTCATCGATCAGCGCGACTTCGGGGCTCATATTCATGCCCGACATCAAAAGCAGTTCAAGCCCATTGTTGATCGCGCCCACCGGCGATATCAAGTCATGACAGATGCGGCTGCCGATCAAGGCGGCAAGATCAGTGTCGGTTTCTACCATGGGACACCCCCTAATTAGCTGGCCCTAAATAGCTGCCCCCACACCGCGCCGCAGAAAGGACGCACGCTTGGAAGACCTGAATGCGATACTGACACCCGGAATGCTTGTACGCCACCCCGCACATCCCGATTGGGGCGTGGGGCAGGTGCAAAGCAATATCAGCGGCAAGGTCACGGTAAACTTCCGCAGCGAGGGCAAGATCGTGGTCGATAGTCATCGGGTGATGCTCACCCCCGTCTTTGATGAAGGCTCTTCGTTAGCAAATCGTTAATTTTTCGCCGAAAACCACCGCGACGCGGGGCAAGCATTGCGCAACGGGCGGCAACTGCCTATTTATCCGCGTGATTGCGACCGGAGACGAAACCAGCCCATGATCATTGCAAAAGCGGCAGAGTTCGAAGTCCGTCTGGCGCGCACCCAAGCGGATCTTCATGCGGCGCAGCGGCTGCGGTATGACGTTTTTGTCACCGAGCTGGGGGCGGGCGGGCCTTTGGTGGATCACGAAAACCGGCGAGAGGTCGATCAATACGACGATTTCGTGGACCATCTGCTGCTTATTGATCGCAAGACCCAGCAAACCGTTGGCGTGTACCGGCTGATCCGCCGCGCTATGGCGGATCGGGCAGGCGGGTTCTATTCGGAAAACGAATATGATCTGACCGCGCTCAAATCCTCTGGCCGCGAGATACTCGAGCTGGGGCGGTCCTGTTTGCATCCTTCCTATCGCGGGGGCATCGCGATGCACCAGCTTTGGGCGGGGCTTGCCTCTTATGTGGCGGAACACGGGATAGAGATCCTTTTTGGCGTCGCGAGCTTTCATGGCACCCAGGCCGAGGCATTGGCGCAGCCCCTGTCGCTACTGCATCACACCTACCTCGCGCCGCCCGATCTGCGCGTCACCGCCCTGCCAAAGGCGCGCCAGGAGATGAACCTGATCCCCGCCGACATCCTGAACCGGCGTCAGGCGATGGTGCAGATGCCCAGCCTGATCAAAGCCTATCTGCGGCTTGGCGGATGTGTGGGCGAGGGGGCCTTTATCGATCATGACTTCAACACGACGGATGTGCTTTTGATGCTCGACACCGCCCGGCTTAGCGAGCGGCAGGCCAAGATCTACAGCGGAAAGCAAGGATGAGCGCGGCCTGGGACAGCGCCGACCACCCGACACCGGTATCCGTCGGGCCGCTTGGCTGGGTGCTGATGCTGCTGCGTGGGATGACGCTGGCGACGGTGGTTCTTGTGGGGCTGGTGATCCTGCTCGCGATCCGCTTGATAGAACGTCCGCTCTATGGGCAGGGTCGCCCCGTGACCCCGCATATCACCCAGATTGTCTGCAAAACCGCATTCTGGATCATGGGGTTACGCCGCGCGGTTATCGGCACCCCGATGCGCCACAGGGGCGCTGTCGTCGCCAATCACACCAGTTGGCTTGATATCTTCAGCTTGAACGCGGCGCAGCGGATATACTTTGTGTCCAAGTCCGAAGTCGCCAGCTGGCCCGGCATTGGCTGGCTCGCCAAAGCGACCGGCACGTTGTTCATCGAACGCAATCCGAAACACGCGCGCAAACAGACCGAGGTGTTCCAACGTCGCTTGCTCGACAACCACCGGCTGTTGTTCTTCCCCGAAGGCACCAGCACCGATGGCCTGCAGGTCTTGCCGTTCAAAACCACGCTCTTTCAGTCCTTCTTCGCGCCCGAACTGCGCGACGTGATCTGGGTGCAGCCTGTGACCGTGCTCTATACCGCTCCCGATGGGACCGACCCGCGGTTCTATGGCTGGTGGGGCGATATGAGCTTTGGCGGGCATCTGCTGCGCACCCTAGCGTCCCTGCGGCAGGGGCAGGTGACAACGATCTATCACACGCCGCTGGCCGTCGCCGATTTCGAGAACCGCAAAGCCCTGGCCCAAGCCTGTGAAGCGCAGGTGCGCGCGGCCCATCCCTCGGCCGGGCCTGCAACACCAAACCCCGCTGAATTGCGCTGATATAAGGCCCCAATGGCTAAAACATGCGCCTTTGACCTTGCGAAGCGTGAAAATCCGGACTATACGCGCGTCACTTAAACCCGCAGTCGGGGTTGGGCCTTTGAGGGAGAAATCCTTGAACGTCCGCCGGTTGGTCCCATTCCGGGATCGAGACCCCCGACGAGGCAAAACCGGAAAGGTATAAAGACATGGCTCTTCCTGAGTTCTCCATGCGCCAACTGCTTGAAGCAGGCGTACACTTTGGTCACCAAACACAGCGCTGGAACCCCCGCATGGGTCCGTTCATCTACGGCGCGCGTAACGGCATCCACATCATGGACCTGACACAGACTGTTCCAATGCTGGACCAGGCCCTGCAAGTCATCCGTGACACCGTCGCCAAAGGCGGCAGCATTCTTTTCGTTGGCACCAAGCGTCAGGCGGCACAGCCGATCGCAGAAGCCGCAGAGAAATGCGCACAGTACTACATGAACCACCGTTGGTTGGGCGGCACGCTGACAAACTGGCAGACCGTTTCCAAATCCATCCAGCGCCTGAAGTCCATCGACGAACAGTCCGAGCGTGGCTTCTCCGGTCTGACCAAGAAAGAGCGTCTTGGCATGGAACGTGACCAAGCGAAGCTGGAAGCATCGCTGGGTGGTATCCGTGAAATGGGCGGTCGCCCAGACCTGATCTTCGTCATCGACGTGAAAAAAGAAGCATTGGCCGTGGCCGAAGCGAACAAACTGGGCATCCCGGTTATCGCTGTTGTCGACACCAACTGCTCCCCCGACGGGATCGACTACATCATCCCGGGCAACGACGACGCCGCCCGCGCGATCCACATGTATTGCGATCTGGCCGCACGTGCCGCACTTGACGGTATGTCCGCGCAGCTGGGTGCCGCAGGTGTTGATATCGGTGCGATGGAAGAAGCGCCCGAAGAAGAAGCCCTGATCGACGGTGGTGTCGAAGTTGGCAACGCTTCGGAAGAAACCGTTTCGAACGACGCAATGGCAAAAGACGCACCTCTGGATATCGAATCCAAGAAGGAAACGCTGGCCGACGCCAAGTCGTAAGCGACGCGAAAGAGACGGGCAGGGGGCATGTTTCCCTCTGCCTGTCACAAAACCATTACATGATTGAGACAGTGGTGCAGAACGCTCTGCCCCTCAATTTATCCCAATTCAAGGAGAACCAAAGCGATGGCAATCACAGCATCCATGGTCAAAGAACTGCGCGACACAACCGGTGCCGGCATGATGGACGCGAAAAAAGCGTTGACTGAAACAGATGGCGACATGGAAGCAGCCGTTGACTGGCTGCGCACCAAGGGTCTGGCGAAAGCAGCCAAGAAATCCGGCCGCACCGCAGCCGAGGGCCTTGTTGCCGTTAAAGTCGATGGCGGCCACGGTGTTGCTGTCGAAGTGAACTCCGAAACCGACTTCGTTGGCAAAAACGCCGACTTCCAGAAAATGGTTTCCGGCATCGCTGACGTTGCAACCGGTGTGTCCGACGTTGACGCGCTGAACGCGGCAGACATGGGCGGCAAGCCCGTTTCCACCGTCATCACCGATGCCATTGCGAAAATCGGCGAGAACATGTCGGTGCGCCGCATGCAGTCCATCGATGGGGATCAGGTCGTGTCCTATGTGCACAACGCTGTAGCACCCGGCATGGGCAAAATCGGTGTTCTGGTCGCAATGACCGGCGGCAACGAAGAGCTGGGCAAACAGATCGCGATGCACATCGCCGCTGTGAACCCTGCGTCCTTGTCCGAAGCGGATCTGGACCCGGCTGTTGTTGAAAAAGAAAAGCAGGTTCAAATGGACATCGCACGCGAGTCCGGCAAACCGGAAGCCGTGATCGAGAAAATGATCACCGGCCGCATGCAGAAATACATGTCCGAAGTGACACTGCTGAACCAGGCATTCGTTGTGAACCCTGACCTGACCGTCGGCAAAGCCGCGGAAGAAGCTGGCGCGACCATCACCGGTTTCGTCCGTCTTGAAGTTGGCGAAGGCATCGAAGTCGTCAAAGAAGACTTCGCAGCAGAAGTTGCAAAAGCCGCCAAAGGCTAAGCTGTCACACAGCAGATGAGAAAAAGGGCGAGGGCGCATCAGCACCTTCGCCCTTTTTTATTATAAATCAGTTACTAAGCGATGAAACCTAATGCTTTAGGTGAGCTTTCAGCGCGTCCAAGGCCATCAGATAACCCTGCGCGCCAAACCCGCAGATCTGACCCAGAGCCACAGGCGCGATGTAAGACCGGTGGCGGAATTCCTCGCGCGCGTGGATGTTGCTCAGGTGTACCTCGACAACCGGCAGCTCGACCGAGGCGATCGCATCCATCAGCGCAATCGACGTATGGGTATAGGCACCGGCATTCAGCACGATCCCGGCATGTTTGCCTTTGGCCGCGTGGATTAGATCGATCAGCGCGCCTTCGTGGTTTGACTGCTCAAACGCCACATCAAACCCAAGCGTCTTCGCTTTCTCGCGGCACAGCGCCTCGACATCGGCCAAAGTCGTCTTGCCATAGACCTCGGGCTGGCGTGTGCCCAGCAGGTTCAGGTTCGGACCGTTCAGGATCAGAATGGATGTCATAGCGATGGCCTTGTTGTTACGATGTGGTGGCGCAGACGTAGCATAGGCGCCGCGGCGTCGTTAGTCTTTCTTTTCAGAGTATTCGACTGGACCACCGTGCTTTTCCCACGTCGAAAAACCTTCGCGCAGATGCGCCGCGTCAAATCCCATGTCTTGCAGCGTCGCCGTGGTGATCGCCGAGCGCCAGCCAGAGGCACAGTGAAAGACAAAGGTTTTGTCCTGACCGAAGATCTCTTTGAAGTATGGGCTGTCAGGGTCGACCCAGAATTCGATCATGCCGCGCGGTGCGTGAAAGCTGTCGGGGATATAGCCGCTGCGCTGGCGTTCACGGATATCGCGCAGGTCAACGACAACAACATCCGGATCCTTCAGCATGGCCATCAGATCAGGCGTTTCGATCTCGCGGATACGTGCACGGGCAGCGGCGACCATATCCGCCGAAGACATCTTGAGCGTCATATTCTTCCTTTCGTTCAGCAGCCACCAAAGCGCCGATCGCTTACAGTTGCATCGGCTTGGCGCATGTGGATTATGGCACGCAGAACAACAGGGTAAAGCAAGAAGCCACGCGGGTGGGAGAATGAAGAAACTGGGTGAAGAATCGTCTTTTTATACTACTTTTCAGTGCTTTATGACGCACTTTAACAGCAAAATATCACCCAAGGCATACCAATTATTTACATAATACTGATTATGGGAATCAGATCAGGCGCAAACGCACCCCTCACAAACACAGGATTAGCTAATGAAACTCTGCCGTATCGAAACCCCTGACGGGATAAAACCTGCGATGATTGACGCAGATGGTGCCGCGCGCGATCTGACGCAGCATCTGACGGATATCGAGCTTGCCACAATGGCACCCGCAGCGCTGGACCAGCTGCGCGATGTGGACGTTACGGCCTTGCCTGTCATCACCGGCCGGTTTGCGCCTGTGATCAATGACATACGTCGTATTCTGTGTATCGGGCTGAATTACTCAGACCACGCGGCAGAAGCTGGCATGGACGTGCCCGATCACCCGATCCTGTTTAGCAAACTCTGCGCGGCCACCGGTGCCAACGACCCGATCATCATCCCCAAGGATTCCGAGAAAACCGATTGGGAAGTTGAACTTGCGGTCGTTATCGGCACCAAGGCGCAGCATGTGTCCGAGGCCGACGCGCTGTCCCATGTGGCGGGTTATGCGAGCTTCAACGACGTGTCAGAGCGCGCTTTTCAGATCGAATTCGGCGGTCAGTGGGTCAAGGGCAAGTCCTGCGACAGCTTCGCCCCCATTGGCCCGTATCTGGTGACCGCAGACGAGGTGCCGGACCCGCAGAACCTTGATCTATGGCTTGATGTGAACGGCACCCGTCGCCAGACGGGCAATACCCGCACGATGGTTTTCTCGGTGGCCGAGATTATATCTTTTCTCAGCCGTTTCATGACCTTACTGCCCGGAGACGTGATCGCCACCGGCACACCGCCCGGCGTAGGCATGGGCTTTAAGCCGCCGGTGTACCTGCAACCGGACGATGTCGTTGAACTGGGCATTGAAGGCTTGGGGGATCAACGCCAAGAAGTCATAAAATTCAACGGGTAAGCGCCCTACCCTAATGCATAACCTGCACCGCGCACCGTGCGGATCGGGTCATCGCCACCGTGAGATGTCAGCGCCTTGCGCAGCCGCGCGATATGCACATCCACGGTGCGCGTGTCGACATAGATATCGCGGCCCCAGACGTGATCCAGCAGCTGATCGCGGCTGAACACACGGCCCGGACGCTCTAACAGGGTGACCAGCAGCCGGTATTCTGTCGGGCCCAGTTTCAGCTCGTTCGCGGCGCGGTTCACGCGGTGGCGTTCGGTGTCCAGCGTGATATCGGCATAGCTGAGTGACGCGCCCGAGGATGCCGGGCGCACGCGGCGTAACTGAGTACGCACACGAGCCATGAGCTCGCGCATGGAATAAGGTTTGACGACGTAGTCATCCGCCCCCGTCTCTAGCCCGCGCACGGTGTCCACCTCTTCTGACCGTGCCGAGAGCATGATCACGGGGATATTACGCGTATCTTCGCGGGTCTTGAGCTGTCGGCACACCTCGATCCCGCTCAGCAGCGGCATCATCCAATCGAGAATAATCAGGTCCGGCAGCGCCTCTGCCACCAGCAGGATCGCTTCTTCGCCATTCTCGGCCCGCCTCACGTCAAACCCTTCCGATTCAAGGTTATACGCCAGAATTTCGCGCTGTGCGGGTTCGTCTTCCACCAACAGGATCTGGGGCTGCGCCGCCGACATGGTTCTACCCCTTCAGCTTGGTGGAGGTGTTATCCGCCTTTGGGCGGTCCTCGTCCGGATGGGTGCCGGTCACCAGATAGACGACCTGTTCCGCGATCGATGTGACCAGATCGCCCATGCGTTCCACGTTTTTCGCGATGAAATGCAGGTGCATACACGATGTGATGTTGCGCGGGTCTTCCATCATGAAGGTGAGGAATTCACGGAACAGCGCGTTGTACATCTGATCGACGTCTTCATCGCGGGCAATCACGTCCATCGCCAGTTCTGCGTCGCGCTGCACATAGGAATCCAGCGCGTCCTTGAGCATGGATTCAACCGTTTTACACATGCGGCGGATGGCACCGGCGCTATCGGCGACTGCCGGAAGCTGCGCGAGCACTGAATTACGCTTGGCCATGTTTTTCGCATAGTCGCCAATACGTTCCAGGCTGGCGCTGATCTTGATCACGCTCAGGATCAGACGCAGGTCCACGGCTGTGGGTGCGCGCAGGGCGATGATGCGGGCGGCGCGTTCGTTGATCAGCTCTTCGAGCGCGTCAATCGCCTTGTCCCCGCCGCGGACCTGATCGGCCAGCTCTTCGTCGCGGGTTTCAAGCGATTGTGCGGCAAGGCGAATGGCATCCTCGACCATGCCACCCATTTTCATGATCTGTGCCTGAACGCTTTCGAGGTCACGGTCAAAGGCAGAGACAATGTGTTGATCTTGCATGATACTTATCCAATCCGGCCTGTGATGTAGCTTTCCGTCCGAGGGTCTTCGGGCGACGTGAAAATCTTGTCGGTCTCGCCGAACTCCACCAGATTGCCAAGGTGGAAGAACGCTGTTTTCTGGCTCACCCGTGCGGCCTGCTGCATGGAGTGTGTGACGATCACGACCGAATAGTCCTGACGCAGCTCGTCGATCAGCTCTTCGACCTGCGCGGTGGCGATCGGGTCAAGCGCGGAACAGGGTTCGTCCATCAGCAGCACTTCGGGTTCGGTCGCAACGGCACGGGCGATGCACAGACGCTGCTGTTGCCCGCCTGAAAGGCCGGTGCCGGGCGCATGCAGACGGTCCTTGACCTCGTTCCAGATGGCACCGCGTTTCAGGGCCCGTTCAACGATATCGTCAAGCTCGGACTTGTTGCGGGCCAGACCGTGGATGCGGGGGCCGTAGGCCACGTTGTCGTAGATCGATTTGGGGAACGGGTTCGGCTTCTGGAACACCATACCGACCTTGGCGCGCAGCTGCACCGGATCGACCGCGCTGTCATAGATGTCTTCGCCGTCGATCAGGATATCGCCTTTGACGGTGCAGATATCAATCGTGTCATTCATCCGGTTGATACACCGCAGGAAAGTCGATTTCCCACAGCCCGATGGTCCGATAAAAGCGGTGACGGTTTTGTCTTGGATATCGACAGAGACATCCTTGATCGCGTGGGTGTCCCCGTAGAAAACCTGCACGTTGCGGGCGGCGATTTTTGTTTGGTTCGTTGTCACGTCCGTCTCCGAAATTACATTATCTTTCATAGCCTTGCCTTTCATTCTTACCAGCGCCGCTCGAACCGGCGCCGCAGCATTACGGCGATGGCGTTCATGGTGATCAAAAAGACCAGCAAGATGATGATACCGCCCCAGGCGCGTTCATAGAACGCGGGATCGGCGCGCTTGGCCCATTCGTAGATCTGCGCCGGCATGGCGGAGTTCGGGTCCATCAGCCCCGATGCGATGCCGTCGGGCGGGTTCGAGGCGATGAAGCCCACCATCCCGATCAGCAGCAGCGGGGCCGTTTCACCAAGCGCCTGCGCCAGACCGATAATTGTGCCAGTGAGGATACCCGGAGCAGCCAAAGGCAGCACGTGGTGGAACACCGATTGCATCTTCGACGCCCCTACCCCCAGTGCCGCGTCACGGATGCTGGGCGGGACAGATTTCAGCGAGGCGCGGGTCGAGATGATGATCGTCGGCAGCGTCATCAGCGTCAGCACCAGCCCGCCCACCAGCGGGGCCGAGTTTGGCAGGTGCATATAGTTGATGAAAACCGCCAGACCCAGAATACCAAAGACAATCGACGGCACCGCGGCGAGGTTAGAAATATTCACCTCGATGATATCGGTGAGCAGGTTCTTGGGGGCGAATTCTTCAAGGTAGATCGACGCGGCGACCCCGATCGGCAGCGCCAGCGCTAGCACCACCAGCATCATAAAGAGCGAGCCAAGCATCGAGACCCCCATGCCCGCCGCCTCGGGTCGTGCGTCAGACGCATCGGCACCGATGATGAAATCGATGTTAAAGCGTTTTTCCAGCGCCCCATCTGCGACAAGGGCGTCCACCAGATCAAGCTGCTCTGCGTTGATGCTTTTGTCGTTGGCGATGCTGTCGCGGGTGACGCGGCCCTTCATATAGCCATCGACGCGGCTGTTGGTCAGGAATTCGAATTCGACTGCGGTGCCGATAAGCTCGGGGTTATCCAGCACAAAGTCACGCAGCTGTGCCGCCGCATCCTTGGACAGGATGCCCGCCATCGCCTTGGGCTTTAGGTCCGTGGTAATCCCGGCCTCGGCCACCTTGGCCTCAAGCGCGGCGGCCATCAGCGGCGCGTAGCCGAAGGTCGATACCTTCTTGATCTCGTCCAGATTACGGTTGCCGTTCTTGTCCAGCTTTTGCTCAAGCAGTTGCACGTTCAGCGTCAGGAACGTCTGTTGAAAGGCCCCTGCGCCGCGACCAATGATTGTGGTCAGCAAGATTGCCAGCATCAGCAGGCCCACGGCGATTGCAGCGATACCGTAGGATTTGAAACGGGCCTCGGCGCGGTTGCGTTTGACGGTGCGCGCGTCGGGCTTCAGCAGCGAATGGCGCGGCGTTGCGGTGTTGGGCATGTCGGTCATTCGTACTGCTCCCGGTATTTGCGCACGATATAAAGCGCCAGAACGTTCAGCCCCAAGGTCAGCACGAACAGCGTCAGACCAAGGGCAAAGGCGACCAGCGTTTCAGGGCTGGCAAAGTCGGTATCCCCGGTCAGCTGGCTGACGATACGGGTGGTGATGGTGGTCATCGCTTCCAGCGGGTTGCCCGAGATGCGCGCGATGGCCCCTGCCCCCAGAACAACGATCATCGTCTCGCCGATGGCCCGGCTCGCGGCGAGAAGCACAGCCCCCACGATCCCCGGCAACGC
Source organism: Sulfitobacter sp. SK025 (assembly GCF_003352105.1). Taxonomy (NCBI): domain Bacteria; kingdom Pseudomonadati; phylum Pseudomonadota; class Alphaproteobacteria; order Rhodobacterales; family Roseobacteraceae; genus Sulfitobacter; species Sulfitobacter sp. SK025. The sequence goes on from NZ_CP025808.1 coordinate 2,071,680, forward strand.
GGCAGGCAGCACGACCTGGCGGATCGTTTCGGAATGGGTCGCGCCCAGGCCAAATGACCCGTCGCGCATCGATTGCGGCACAGCGTTGATGATATCGTCGCTCAGCGACGAAACGAAGGGGATCAGCATGATGCCCATGACCAGCCCTGCTGTCAGGACCGATGTCGCCCCGCTCATCCAGTCGACGCCCAGCAGACCATTCTCGCCGCGGCCAAAGATGTTCACAAGGAACGGCCCCACTGTCAGCAAGGCAAACAGACCGTAAACAATCGTCGGGATACCGGCGAGGATCTCCAGCAAAGGCTTGGCGAAAGAGCGTACTTTGTTGTTGGCGTATTCCGACAGGTAGATCGCGGCAAAGAGGCCGATGGGCACGGCCACCAGCAGCGCGATGATCGAGATATAGAGCGTCCCCCAGAGCAGCGGCAGGATCGACAGGTCACTGTCCCCGCGGAAGTTCGGGGCCCATGTGGTACCCAGAAAGAAATCCTGCCACGGATGCAGACGGAAGAAATTCAGCGTCTCGAACAGCATCGACAGGACGATCCCCACGGTGGTCAGGATCGCCAGCGACGCGGCGAGCACCAGCAACCCCAGCAGAAAACGTTCGACCGTATTGCGCGCGCGAAAATCGGCGCGTGCGGTGCGCATCGCGATGAACAGACCGGCCAGCGCCAAAACAGAGATCACCGCGATCATCAGCCAGCGGCCGGTGTATTCCATTGACCGGTAGCGCTGCGCGGCGGCCAGCACCTCTGGCGTCACGTCAGACCCAAGCGCCACGCCCGTGCCCGCCAGCAGCGCGCGCACATCGGTGCCGGTCACGTCCAGATCACGGGCGCTTTGCGCATCCAACGCGCCTGACTGCACGGCCGCGTCCAGTCCGTTGGCCACGCGGCGCACGTCGCTCATCACCAGATTGACCGAAGAGCCTTCGTTCACGGCACTTTGCGGGATCATGTCGATGACCGCGTTCTGGATCAGCATCGGCTGGACCAGCATCCAGATCGCCAGCACAAACAGCGCCGGGATGGCGGTGAGCATGGCGGCATTATAGCCGTAGTAGTTCGGAAGGGAGTGCAGCTTGCGCGCATCGCCCGAGACGGACGACATGGCCCGGCTGCGCACCAGACCATAGGCAAGGACTGTTAATATCAAAACAACGGCAACTAAGAGCGTGGTAGATCCCACATTGAAAATATCGCGCATGGTGGCCCCCGGTCGCAGCCTGTTTCAGGCTATCATTGTTTGGAAAGTATCAGTCGGCAGCAAAAATCCGGAGGCACCTCGCAGCGCCTCCGGATCGTCAGACAGGGTTTAGGAACCGCTGCCCATTACAGTTTCTTCAGCAACAACCGACTGTGTTTTCGCCAGTTCCGGGTCGGAGACCAGACCGTATTCAGCCAAAGGACCGTCGGGACCAGCAATCTCGTCTGCCACGAAGAACTCGGCATATTCTTTCAGGCCGGGGATCACGCCGATGTGCGCTTTCTTGACGTAGAAGAACAGCGGGCGGGAGACGGGGTAGTCGCCGCTCGAGATGGTTTCAACGGTGGGCTCAATGCCGCTCATGTTGGCGACGGTCAGCTTGTCGGTGTTGTTCTCGTAGAAGGCCAGACCGAAGACGCCGATGCCGTCTTTGTTGCTTTCGATGCGCGCCAGCGTTTCGGTGTAGTCACCGTCGATGTCCACGGACACACCATCGGTGCGCAGCGCGATACATGCTTTTTCAGCGGCTTTCTTGTCGTCGCCATTGGCGGCCTTGAACGCTTCGAAATCGCCGGTGGCTTCACAGCCTGCCAGGATCACTTTTTCTTCGAAAACTTCGCGTGTGCCGTGCTTGGTGCCGGGGATGTAGGCCTGGATCGGCTGCTCGGGGAAGCTGGCGTTCACATCGGACCACATTTTGTTGGGGTTCGCCACGATCTCGCCGTCGACAACGACTTCGGCGGACAGGGCTTTGTACCAGTCTTCGGGGGTGAATTCGAATGTGTTGCCATTGATGTCGGAGGCAAACACGATGCCGTCATAGCCGATCTGAACTTCGATGATGTCGGTTACACCGTTGGTGGCGCAGGCTTCGACTTCGGAGCTTTTGATCTTGCGCGAGGCGTTTGCCACGTCGATTGTGTTCTCGCCAACACCTTCACAAAAACGCTTCAGACCCGCCGAGGAGCCACCGGATTCAACAACAGGTGTCGGGAAATCGAAGTTTTCGCCAAAGGCTTCGGCAACGATGGACGCATATGGCAGAACAGTGGAGGATCCGGCAACCTGTACCTGATCACGCGCGGCAGCGGCGGTTGCGGATACGGCGGCAATGGCCAGCGCGGAAGTGGTGAGTTTAACGAGCGACATGATGTCTCCTGTCAGCTTAGATTTGTCTGACCACCCCCATGGTGATCTTGCCGCACCAATAGGCGGGCGACACTGAGCTTTTGTGACAGTCATGTTACAGTTTTATGACACGGACGGAAATTGTAATTTCTTTTTGACGAAAATGCGCCCGATCACGCCACATCCATAGGCAAGATCACCGTAAATCGCGCCCCATCTCCCAGATCAGAGGTGATTTTCAGCCGTCCGCGGTGTCTGTTCAGGATATGTTTTACAATCGCCAGCCCCAACCCCGTCCCGCCAAGGGCACGGCTGCGGTGGCTGTCGGCGCGGTAGAAGCGTTCGGTCAGGCGTGGCAGGTGCACAGGGTCGATCCCCGGCCCGTGGTCTCGGATGGTGACCCGCACCGCAGGCCCGCGCAAGGAAGGGTCACGCAAGGTCGTCTCGACCGAAATTTCGACGTCTTTGCCCACGCCCCCATATTTGATGCCGTTTTCAATAAGATTCGTGAACACCTGCAACAGCTGGTCCGTATCCCCCATCAAGGGCAGCGGATCGTCCCCCATGGTCGCGACCAGCGTCACATTCGCCTCTACGGCCAAGGGGTTGAGGTTGCGCATGGTCGATTGCAGCACATAGCGCAGATCGACCTTATCTGTCGGGCGCACCCGTTCGTCCGATTCGACGCGTGACAGCGACAGCAGATCGCCCACCAGCCGGTTCATGCGCTCGGCCTCTCCGGTCATGATCCCCAGAAACCGGTCCCGTGCGGGGGCGTCGTCGCGCGCAGGACCGCGCAAGGTTTCGATGAACCCCATCATCGCCGTCAGCGGGGTGCGCAACTCGTGGCTGACGTTGGCGACGAAATCGCGGCGCATCTGGCTGGCGTTGGTGACCTGTGTGATGTCTTGAAAGCTCAGCAAGACGTAGTCCATGCCGGTCACCTTTCGGACGTGCACCCGAAAGGTCGTGTCATTGCCGTTGTCGCTGGCCAGATATTGCGCCTCGCGCGGGGTATCATCCTGTTGGCATTGCTCGACCGCATCGACCACCGCCGGCTGGCGCAAGACGTTGATGTAATGGCGGTCCAGCGCGCCACGGCCCAGCAGGGCTTGGGCCGGCGCATTCATCGCGACGATACGTTCAGCCCGATCAACGGCAAGCGTAGGCAAAGGCAGCGCTGCCAGCAGATCCGGCAGATGCGGGCGCAGCACCATGTTCAGACGGGTTTTAGCTGGCTGGCAAAGCGCCGCGCGTTGTCTTGGTAGTGTTTCGCGCTGGCGGTCAGCCCCGCAATCGCCGCCGCGTCCAGCTCCCGCACAACCTTGCCCGGGGCGCCCATCACAAGCGACCCGTCGGGGATCACCTTGTTTTCTGTGATCAACGCCCCTGCCCCGATCAGACAATTCTTGCCGATCTTGGCCCCGTTCAGGATCGTCGCCCCCATCCCGACCAACGAGTTATCCCCGATGGTGCAGCCGTGCAGCATGACCTTGTGACCGATCGTACAGTTCTCCCCCACGGTCAGCGGACAGCCCGGGTCCGTATGAAAGACGCAGTTTTCCTGCACGTTACTGCCCTTGCCCACGAGGATCAGCTCGTTATCGCCGCGCAGTGTACAGCCGAACCAGACAGAGGCATCTGCCTCGAGCGTCACATTCCCGATGACATTGGCATCGGGGGCAACCCATGCATCCGCGTGAACCTGCGGGGTGATATCGGCCAGAGCGTAAAGCGTCATTTCGTGTCCTCGAATTCTGATTGCAGCGCGCGCACATGATCCACCAGTTTCGGCTGCTGCGAAAGGCGCAATCTTTCGGCGGTGATGATCGACTTCAGCTTGGCCTCTGTTTCGGTCAGGTCGTCATTGACCAGCACGTAGTCGTAGCCGTCCCAATGGCTGATCTCGTCCCAGCTTTTCTCCATTCGCAGCGCGATGGTATCGGGGGCGTCCTGACCACGGGTTTCCAGACGTCGCCGCAGCTCTTTGATCGAGGGCGGCAGGATGAAGATCGACAGCACGTGCTGCTTCAGCGTCGAGTTGCTGATCTGCTGCGCGCCCTGCCAATCCACGTCGAACAGCACATCGCGACCGCTGTCGATCGCCTTTTGCACCGGTCCCTTGGGCGAGCCGTAATAGTTGTTGAAGACGCGGGCGTGCTCCAGCATATCGCCATCGTTCACCATGGCGCGGAAATCATCCTCGGCGGTGAAAAAGTAGTCCGTGCCGTCTTCCTCGCCGACACGCGGTGCGCGGGTGGTGGCCGAGACAGAGAATTCAAGCGAGGTATCCCAATCGCGCAGCTTGCGGGCCAGCGTCGATTTTCCCGCCCCCGAGGGCGAGCTGAGGATGATCAATAGGCCGCGTCGGTCGCTCATGTCTTACTCCACATTTTGCACTTGTTCGCGCATCTGGTCTATCACCGCCTTCAAGGCCAGCCCGATCTGGGTCAGCGCGGTGTTTTGTGCCTTGGCGCACAGTGTATTGGCCTCGCGGTTGAACTCCTGCATCAGGAAATCCAGTTTGCGCCCCACGGCCCCGTCCTGCGCCAGCAAGGCGCGGGCGGCATCCACATGGGCGTGCAGGCGGTCGATCTCTTCGGTGATGTCGGATTTGACGGCGATCAGCGCCAGTTCCTGCGCCAGCCGGTCAGCATCCACGCCTTCGGCATTGTCCAGCACCCGCGAAAGATTGCGTTGCAACGTCTGTGTCATCTCTTCCTTGCGCGTCTCGCCCAGCGCGGCGGCCTGTGTCGTCAGCTCTGCCACCTGCGTCAGCTGAGCCTCAAGAACCTGCGCCAAGGCAGCCCCTTCGCGGGCGCGCATGTCGTTGAAATCGGCAAGCACCGTGGGGAATTCCGCCAACAATGTCGCGCAAAGGGCGGCCACATCATCCACCGTCGTCGCCTGCTCAAGCACGCCGCGCATGGTGACGATGTCTGTCGCCTTGGATGGCGCAAGCGAGATACCCGCATCCATCGCGCGCGCTTCGATCTGGTGCAGCGCGTCCAGCACGACCTCAAGCTGATCCGCGTTCACCGTCAATGCACCAGAGCCATCCTCGCGGGTGATCCTCAGGTTGCAGGTGACATTGCCGCGGGCGATGGCCGCGCCGAGCGTCTTGCGCAGGCCCGCCTCCAGCCCGTCGATCCAGTCGGGCACACGCAGGCGCAGGTCGAGCCCCTTGCCGTTGACCGATCGCAATTCCCACCCCCAACTATGCGGACCGGACGCACCACTGGCCGAGGCGAAACCCGTCATTGAACGTATCATGGCATGGTCCTTGTCGATTGCGATTGTTGCGCGCCTTAAAAGGGAAACTCGCAAATGGGGCAAGTAAAAAGCCATTCTGCCGCACGAGGTCTCCCCTTAACGGTCTGTTAACCAAGTTTGCTGTTATATCTACAAATTACCGCTGATTTGACTAAAGTCAGGCAATACATCGCGGCCCCGCTGCCGCCCCCTGTCCTGCTCTTGTCCCGACCGCAATAAGGCTGCCCGATGAAACACCTCCCCCCTCTGGACGACATGCCCCAGACCGGCTCTCGCCGCGTGATGCCGCCGCCGACACCCGCGATGGTTGACGTGCGGGCCTATTGGCAGGGGCTTTGCCGGGGTCAGCCGGTCCCGTTCCGGTCGCAGATCGACCCTGCACAGATCACCTCCGTGCTGGATCGCGCCTTTGTTCTGGAACGCAGGCGGTCTGAACTGGCGCGGTTTCGCGTCGCCGGATCGCAGCTGTGCACTGCCATGGGGATGGACCTGCGCGGGATGCCGATGATCTCTTTGTTCTACCCGTCCGAGCGTCGCCGCTGCAGTGATTGGCTGGATCACATTCTGTCACAACCCGCCACCGGAGAGATGACGCTCACCGCGGGGGATGCGACCGTTCAGGCGCGTTTGCTGGTGCTGCCGCTGCGCAGTGACATGGGGCAGATCGACCGGATGCTTGGCTGTCTTGAGGTCACATCCAATGGCATCGAGCATCCGGGCTTGTATCGGATCGGCGATCTTGCCACGACACCGATCCCGCGCCCGCCACGGGCCGATGTGGCAGAGGAAACGCGCGCGCCCTGCCCCGAAGGTTTCGCCGATCCCGCCGCGCGTTTTGCCGCGCGGTCCGGTCGCAACCGGCCAGCCTATCTGCGGGTCGTGAAGTAAACGGGGTAACCCCGATGGGACGCCCCCCGATGCCGCAAAAGAAAAAGGCCGCGCATGATGATATGCGCGGCCTTCCTTATTGCATGAGCGTCAGCCGTTATACGACGGCTTTGACCTGTTGGTTCGCCCGGCGTGCCGACAGTTCCTCTGCCACGAGGAAGGCAAGCTCCAGCGACTGGCTGGCGTTCAAACGCGGGTCGCAGGCCGTGTGGTAGCGGTCCGACAGGTCTTCGTCCTGAACGGCGCGGACACCACCAGTACATTCTGTCACATCCTGACCGGTCATCTCAAAGTGGACACCACCGGGCACGGTGCCCTCGGCCCCATGTACGGCAAAGAATTCACGCACTTCGCGAAGCACGGAATCGAACGGCCGCGTTTTATAGCCGCTTGAGGATTTGATCGTGTTGCCGTGCATGGGGTCACAGGTCCAGACGACATTCGCGCCCTCTTCCTGCACGGTCTTGATCAGACGCGGCAGGTGTTCCCCCACATTGCCGGCCCCGAAACGCGCGATCAGGGTCAGGCGACCCTCTTCGTTTTCGGGGTTCAGCTTGTGCATCAACAGCTTGAGGTCATCGCTGGTCATCGTCGGGCCGCACTTCAGGCCGATGGGGTTCTGAACACCGCGGGCAAATTCCACATGCGCGCCATCAGGCTGACGTGTCCGGTCGCCGATCCAGATCATGTGACCCGAGCCCGCCAGCCATTTGCCGGTCTGGCTGTCCTGACGGCACAGTGCCTCTTCGTATTCCAGCAGCAGCGATTCGTGGCTTGTATAATATTCCACCGATTGCAGGGTATGTGCCGTTTCGGACGTGACGCCAGCCGCCGCCATGAAATCAAGCGTGTCTGAAATGCGGTTCGCGATCTCGCGGTATTTTTCCGCCTTTTCGCTTTCGGTAAAGCCCAGGGTCCAGCCGTGCACCTGATGCACATCGGCATAGCCGCCGGTCGAGAACGCCCGGATTAGGTTCAGGGTCGCGGCGGCCTGTGTGTAGGCGCGCAGCATCTTTTTAGGGTCGGGAATACGGGCGTCGGCGGTAAAGGCGAGCTCGTTGATGATGTCACCGCGGTAGCTAGGCAGTTCCACCCCATCAACCGTTTCAGTCGGCGCTGAACGCGGCTTGGCGAACTGACCCGCCATTCGGCCCAGCTTGATCACCGGCACTTTGGCACCGTGGGTCAACACGATGGCCATCTGCAACATCACCTTGAAGGTGTCGCGGATCATATCGCTGCTGAATTGTTCGAAGCTTTCGGCGCAATCGCCGCCCTGAAGCAAGAACGCCTCGCCACGGCCCGCCGCCGCCAGATGCTTTTTCAGCCGCCGCGCTTCACCCGCAAAGACCAACAATGGATAACGGGACAATTCAGCTTCGACCGCGCGCAGCGCGTCCTGATCAGGATAGTCGGGCATCTGGATCCGCGGTTTGTCGCGCCAGCTTGATTTTGTCCAATCGGTCATCATTTTTCTCCGAAGTCCGCAGCGCCCGAAGTGTCAGGCGCAAACATTGTGAAATTGTGGTATATAAAGGTCTGACCCAAGTGACCAGAACCGAAATTCACCCTATTGACCTTCGCCCCCGCCCGTGGGCAAGGTTTTTGGCAGGTTTTTGAGGGCAGCGCCCACTTTGCCCCAACGTATAACGCAAACCTGAAAGGCGACGTGATGAGCGACACCCGTCTGGCCAACCGCATTCTTCCTGACGCTGAAAAGACACGCCGCTTTGTCTTTGTGCTGCTGGAAAACTTTACCATGCTCAGCTTTGCCTCGGCGGTGGAATGTCTGCGCATCGCAAACCGCATGGCGGGTCGTCCGGCCTATGACTGGCGTCTGATCGGCGAGGATGGCGGGCGCGTGCGCTGTTCGGCAGGGGCGGAATTCACGCTGGACGGCGATCTTGACGATCTGGGCCGCGACGACACGCTGGTGGTGTGCAGCGGCATCGACGTGCAGGCGGCGACGACCAAGAAGCTGCTGGGATGGCTGCGCCGGGAGGCCCGCAAGGGCATTATGGTCGGCGGTCTGTGCACGGCCGCCTTTACGCTGGCCAAGGCCGGATTGCTGGACGGGAAGAAAGCCACGATCCACTGGGAAAATCAGGATAGTTTCAGCGAAGACTTCGAGGACGTCACCCTGACGAAATCGGTCTTTGTGGTGGACGGTAACCGGATGACCACAGCGGGCGGGACATCCTCGATCGATCTGATGCTCAAGCTGATTGCCGACGATCTGGGCGAGGATATGGCAAATGCCGTTGCCGACCAGCTGATCTATAGCTCCATCCGCACGGATCAGGACACGCAGCGTCTGTCGGTGCCCACCCGTATCGGCGTGCGGCATCCCAAGCTGGGTCAGGTCATCCAGATGATGGAGGCCAATATCGAAGAGCCGATCAGCCCGTCCTCATTGGCACGCGATGTCGGCATGTCCACGCGGCAGCTTGAACGGCTGTTCCGCCGCTACCTCAACCGCAGCCCCAAACGCTATTACATGGAACTGCGCCTGCAAAAGGCGCGTAACCTGCTGATGCAAACGGATATGAGCGTGATCAACGTGGCGCTGGCCTGTGGCTTTGCCTCGCCGTCGCATTTTTCCAAATGCTACCGTGCGCATTATAACACCACACCTTACCGCGAACGCGGGTCGCATGCGGCCAAGCCTGTCGCCTAGTCGTTACTGATCCGGTACACCGCCCCGTTCCCGACTGAGATAAACCAGATCGCGCCGTCCGGTGCCTCTATGATGTCGCGCACCCGTGCCGTGGCGGGGGCAGAGATTTGCGCCACCTCGGCCAGCGGGTCACCCTGTAGCCGCGCGATATAATTGAACTTGAGCGAGCCTATGAAGATATCGCCCCGCCAGTCGGGAAACATCTTGCCCGAATAGACCAGCAACCCCGAGGGCGCGATAGACGGGTCCCAGTAGAAGGCGGGCTGCTCCATCCCCTGTTTCGCGGTGCCTTCGCCGATCTTGGCACCGGAGTAGTGACGTCCGTAGGATATCACCGGCCATCCGTAATTGGCGCCCTTGCGGACCGCGTTAACCTCGTCTCCGCCGCGCGCCCCATGTTCTGACACCCACAGGTTGCCCTCCAGATCAAGCGCTGCCCCTTGCGGGTTGCGATGCCCGTAGGACCAGATTTCCGGCAGCACGTCGTCGCGCCCGACAAACGGGTTATCGGCGGGCACAGTACCGTCACGGTTGACCCGCACGACAGAGCCGTTGTGCTGCCTCAGATCCTGCGCCGCGGGGCGGTCGCCGCGCTCTCCGACGGTGACGAAAAGCGTGCCATCGCGCGCCTCGACCACGCGGCTGCCAAAGTGCTGACCGGCGGCAGACCCGCGTGACATGGTAAAGAGATCGCGTAGATTTTCGAGCCGCGCACCATCCTGCGACAGCTCTGCCGCGGCAAGCGCGGTACCGGCCCCGCCTTCAAGCGCCTTGGCATAGGTCAGAAATACAGTGCGCGATCTGTCAAAATCCCGTGCCAGCGTGATGTCCAGCAAGCCACCCTGCCCTGCGTCAACGACCTGCGGTGCGCCCGCAACCTCGTGGCTGGCGCCCTCGCGAACCCGCAGCAAGCGGCCGTCGCGTTCGGTGACCAGCACATCCCCATTCGGCAAAATCGCCAGCGCCCAAGGCGTCTCCAGCCCTGACACCTGCTGGGTAATCCGCAGCTCTTGCGCGACAACGCCCGACGCGCCCATGACCGATCCGGCGACGATCAACGCCCCGATGGCCCGTGCGGCCTGATGTATCATCCCCCCGAGAAACATGGCTTCCCCCCTCATACAACCTATCCCTGCAAACCTAGCGCAGACAAAGCGTCGATCCACATCATCTTGCGCCACTTTACCTAGGGATAACGCTTTTCTTTTCCAAAATCGGCGCATAGGCTCTGGCGCAGAACACCATGTTCAACAGGGAGAGAAACATGAAAAAGATGCTTATGGCCACAACGGCTGCAGCATTGCTGGCCACCAATGCCTATGCCGACGCGCATAGCAAGGACGTGAAGCTTGGCGTGATCTTTGGCTACACCGGCCCGATTGAATCGCTGACCGGCATCATGGCGGAAAGCGCTGAGCTCGCCATGCAAGAAGTCACCGACAGCGGCATGCTGATGGACGGGGCGACAGTCACCCCCTCGCGCGCGGACACGGGCTGCGTCGATAACGCGCTTGCGGTATCCAGTGCGGAACGCCTGATCGCCGAAGGGATCAACGGCATTGTGGGCGCGGCCTGCTCTGGCGTGAGCGGCGCGATCTTGCAGAACGCGGCACTGCCCAACGGCATGGTGATGATTTCGCCATCCTCCACATCCCCTGGCCTGAGCACGATGGAAGACGACGGTCTGTTCTTCCGCACTGCCCCCTCCGACGCCCGTCAGGGCGAGGTCATGGCAGAGGTGCTGATGGAAGAAGGTATCAAGGAAGTCGCGGTCACCTATACCAACAACGACTACGGCAAGGGTTTGGCGGACGCGTTCCAGCAGGCCTATGAAGCCGCGGGTGGGACAATCACCATCTCTGCCGCACATGAAGACGGCAAGGCCGATTACTCTGCCGAGGTTGGCGCGCTGGCCTCTGCCGGTGGCGACCGTCTGGTGGTTGCGGGCTACGTCGATCAGGGTGGATCGGGCGTTGTGCGTGCGGCGATTGATTCAGGCGCGTTCGACACGTTCCACTTCCCCGACGGGATGATCGCGGCGAACCTTGAAAACAACTTCGGCTCCGAGCTGGACGGCTCCACCGGCCAGCACCCCGGCACCGATAGCCCCGGCGCTGACAAATTCACCGCGCTGGTCGACGGTGCCTTCGATACCACATCGCCCTTCGCACCGGAAAGCTATGACGCAGCGGCGCTGCTGATGCTGGCGATGCAGGCCGCAGGGTCTTCCGATCCGCAGGTCTATAAGGATCAGGTCATGTCGGTTGCGAACGCCCCCGGCGAAAAGATCTATCCGGGTGAGCTGGCCAAAGCGCTGCAAATCCTCAAGGACGGCGGCGAAGTCGATTATGAAGGCGCAACCGCGGTTGAACTGATCGGCCCCGGTGAATCCGCTGGCAGCTACCGTCAGATCAAGATCGAAGACGGCAAGATCACGACGGTTCAATACCGCTAACATCACATGACGTGACAGAAAACAGCCCGGTGCATTGCGACCGGGCTGTTTTTGCAACGGGGCTTCGGCACCGCACGGGGAGACTACAAAATGATCGTCGTAGACGACATCCATAAACATTTCGGCGGGTTCCACGCCGTGGACGGGGCCAATCTGACCATTGGCAAAGGCACGATCACCGGTTTGATCGGCCCGAACGGTGCTGGCAAAACGACGCTGTTCAACGTGATCGCGGGGGTGCTGAAACCGACCTCGGGGCGTGTGACGATGGACGGCGAGGATATCACCGGCCTGCCCCCCCATACGCTGTTTCACAAAGGGCTGCTGCGGACCTTCCAGATCGCGCATGAATTCTCGTCGATGACCTGCCGCGAGAACCTGATGATGGTGCCCGGCGATCAGGCGGGCGAGACGCTGTGGAACACGTGGTTCGGGCGCAAGCGCATCGCCGATCAGGAACGCGCCTTGCGCGCCAAAGCGGACGAAGTGCTTGAGTTTCTGACGGTGGAACATCTGGCCGAGCAGAAAGCGGGTCAGATCTCCGGCGGTCAGAAAAAGCTGCTGGAACTGGGGCGCACCATGATGGTCGACGCCAAGATCGTGTTCCTTGACGAGGTCGGGGCCGGTGTGAACCGCACGCTGCTCAATACCATCGGTGACGCGATCATCCGTCTGAACAAGGAACGCGGCTATACCTTTGTCGTGATCGAACACGACATGGATTTCATCGGCCGTCTGTGTGATCCGGTGATCTGTATGGCCGAGGGCAAGGTTCTCGCTCAAGGCACCCTGCCCGAGATCAAGGCCAACGAACAGGTGATCGAGGCTTATCTCGGCACCGGGCTCAAGAACAAGGCCGTGCCTGCATGAGACGGATGACCACCGCATTGACGCTCTGCGCGGGATTTGCCCTGCCGCAGGCCGCTGCGGCCTGTGCGCAGCTGTCGGCGCAGGTCTGGATGTGCGATCGGGGCACCCCGTGGGAAGAAGCAACCTGGGACACGGTCGGCGACGGCTCCACCCGCTATCTGGGCGAGGTGATCCTGAACTTCACCCAAGAATGGCCCGGGTACGACATCGCCGACGGCACCTCGACGCTGGAAGAGCAATACGAGACCTATAGCGCCTGGATCGCGGCGGATGGCGGCCCTGCCCCCGAGGTGCTGAAGGTCGACCGGATCGACACCCCGATGGGCACGACCCTGCGCCACCTGCAATATGACGAGATCGAAGGCGACCGCACCATGAGCGCGGTCATGTTGTCGGATGTCGGATCAGCGCGGATTATGCAGTATCTCGATACCACCGACACAATGCCTTTGGATGAAATGGACAAGATGTCCTTTGAGGTGGCCATGATGCTGCGCGACACATGTGCGGATGAGATATCCTGCGCCGCGCCCATCCCTGCGGCAGCCCTGGACACCGAATGAAAGAGACTGACATGAGCAACCCATACGGCGACCGGGGCAATAAGGACCTGTCGATCGCGAACCCCAAAGGGCAAGGCACCGCGCAGCCGGTCAAACGGGGCGGCAAAAGCCACCCCGCGCCGGGGGGCCCCTTCCTGATCGGCGACACGATGACGGGCGGTTATGGCAAGGGCCCCGATATCCTGTACGGCTGCACCATCGCCGTCGAAAAGGGTGAGATCGCCGTCATCGTCGGCCCCAATGGCGCGGGCAAATCCACGGCGATGAAGGCGGTTTTCGGCATGCTCGACGTGCGCCAGGGCCATGTGCGGCTGGACGGCGAAGACATCACCTTGCTGTCGCCGCAAGACCGTGTGGCCAAGGGCATGGGGTTCGTGCCGCAGACCTCGAACATCTTTACCTCGATGACGGTGGAAGAAAACCTCGAGATGGGAGCGTTCATCCGCCGCGATGATTTCCGTGATACGATGGCGCAGGTCTATGACCTTTTTCCGATCCTCAAGGAAAAGCGCTATCAGGCCGCGGGCGAGCTGTCGGGCGGGCAACGCCAGCAGGTCGCTGTGGGCCGCGCGCTGATGACCCAGCCGAAGGTGCTGATGCTGGACGAACCCACCGCTGGCGTGTCCCCCATTGTGATGGACGAACTGTTCGACCGCATCATCGAGGTCGCGCGGACCGGTATCCCGATCCTGATGGTGGAACAAAACGCCCGCCAAGCGCTAGAGATTGCGGATAAGGGCTATGTTCTGGTGCAAGGGGCCAATGCCTTTACCGGCACGGGCAAAGAGCTTTTGGAAGACCCTGAAGTTCGCAAATCCTTTCTGGGGGGTTAAGCGATGCGATGGACCCTTCCGATGGCCCTATTGGCAACCACGGCGCCAGCCTTGGCGCAAGACAGCGTTGCCACGACCGCTGCAACAGCCCCGTCTGCCGCAGCCGCAACGGCCCCCGCAGAGCCGTTCCAGCAGACGATTGCGATCGCCTGCCGCTTTACGTGGGAATGTGTGGAAAACGAGCCCTGCACCGAGACAGAGTTCACCCCCGACATCACCGGCAACGCAGGCGGAGCCTCTGCCGATGCGCTGACGGTTCAATCACAAATGGTCAGCGACGCCGAAACCGTCGACATGACCGGCACGAAACAGGTCAAGGCGCTGTCCCTGACGGGGGGTGGGTTTGATGCCCGCCACCTGCTGAGCATCGCCGCCGACGGGGCCTCCCGTTATACCGTGCATTACGCTGATGGGCCGATTGTCATCAGCTATCTAGGGACATGCAAATAATGGATTTACTCAACGCTTTCATCGCCTTGGCCAACTATGTGCTGGTTCCGGGCATCGCCTACGGGTCGCAGCTGGCGCTTGGTGCGCTTGGGGTGACGCTGGTCTATGGCATCTTGCGGTTCTCGAACTTTGCCCATGGCGACACGATGGCGCTTGGCGCGATGTCCGCCGTGCTGATCACCTGGGGTTTCCAGTCGCTGGGGCTGAGCCTGGGGGTCTTACCGACCGCACTGCTGGCGCTGCCATTCGCGATCATCATCACCATCGGGCTGCTGCTTGGCACAGACAAGCTGGTCTATAGCTTCTACCGCGAAAAGAAGGCCAAGCCGGTGATCTTTGTCATCGTCTCGCTGGGGGTGACATTCGTCTATAACGGCATCACCCGCTTTATCATCGGCGCAGAGGATCAACGGTTTCTGGATGGTGAACGCTTCATCATCTCGGCCCGCGATTTCAAAGAGATGACGGGGCTTGAGGAAGGTCTGGCGATCAAAACGACCCAAGGGCTGACCGTGGTGACGGCTGTCATCGTGGTTGCCGTACTGTTCTGGTTCCTGAACAAGACACGCTCGGGCAAATCCATGCGCGCCTACTCTGACAACGAGGATCTGGCGCTGCTGTCGGGTATCAACCCTGAACGTGTGGTCATGATCACCTGGATCATTGTGGCCTGTCTGGCGACCACCGCCGGCGTGCTTTACGGGTTGGACAAGTCCTTTAAACCTTTCACCTATTTCCAACTGCTGCTGCCGATCTTTGCCGCCGCGATCGTGGGCGGTCTTGGCAGCCCGATCGGAGCCATCGCGGGGGGCTTTGTTATCGCATTCTCCGAGGTGACGATCACCTATGCGTGGAAAAAAGTCTTTGGCTACCTCGCTCCCGAGGGGATGGCCCCCGACGGCTTGGTGCAGCTTTTGTCCACCGACTATAAATTCGCCGTCAGCTTCGTGATCTTGTTGATCGTGCTGCTGTTCAAACCCACAGGTCTGTTCAAGGGGCAATCGGTATGAACGAGACACTGAAAAACACCGCTCTTTTCGCCATTGTCGCGCTGCTGATCGTACTGACCGGACTGGCGCAAAGCTGGAACGCGGCGCTGCTGATCATTGCGATGGGGCTGATCTCCAGCATCATGGCGCTTGGCGTGAACCTGCAATGGGGCTTTGCGGGGCTGTTCAATGTGGGCATCATGGGGTTTGTCGCCCTTGGCGGTCTGGCCGCTGTGCTGATCGGCATGCCCCCCACGCAAGGCGCTTGGTCCGCGGGGGGCTGGGGGATCCTCACCGCCCTGCTGATGGGGGCCGCGACGATCATTCTGGCGGTTCAGGTGATGAAACGCATGGCCAAGGGATGGCTGCGCACGCTGGTTGTTCTGGTGGTACTGGTGGCGGGGTTCTTTATCTTCCGCGCCCTGCTCGACCCGTCTGTAAGCGCGGTCGAGGCCGTGAACCCCGCGACCACCGGCTATCTTGGCGGGCTTGGCCTGCCGGTGATCATCGCCTGGCCCGTGGGCGGGCTGTTTGCAGCCGGAGCGGCCTGGCTGATCGGGAAAACCGCGCTTGGGCTGCGGTCTGATTACCTAGCGATCGCGACCCTGGGCATCGCCGAGATCATCATCGCCGTGCTCAAGAACGAAGACTGGCTGTCGCGGGGCGTCAAGAATGTCATCGGTATCCCGCGCCCCGTCCCCTATGAGATCGACCTGCAAAATAACGCGGGCTTTGTCGAACAGGCGGCCGGCTTCGGGCTGAACCCGGTAGAGGCATCGACGCTTTGGGTGAAATTCCTGTATGTGTGTCTGTTCGCCGTGGTGCTCTTGGTGCTGATGTGGCTAAGCCAGCGGGCGCTGAATTCGCCCTGGGGCCGCATGCTGCGCGCGATCCGCGACAACGAGGTCGCGGCCGAAGCCATGGGCAAGGACGTGACCGCACGGCACTTGCAGGTGTTCATCCTCGGCTCTGCCATCTGCGGGATTGCCGGCGCGATGATGACCACGCTGGACAGCCAGTTGACGCCCGGATCCTACCAGCCGCTGCGCTTCACCTTCCTGATCTGGGTCATGGTGATCGTTGGCGGGTCCGGCAACAATCTGGGGGCCGTGCTGGGGGGCTTTCTGATGTGGTACCTTTGGGTGATGGTTGAACCCATGGGGCTGTGGCTGATGCAATTGATCACCGCGGGCATGTCCGACGGCTATTGGCTGAAAGACCACCTGATCGAATCCGCGGCCCATATGCGGCTGATGACGATGGGGGCGGTCTTGCTGCTGGTATTGCGGTTCAGCCCGCGCGGGTTGATCCCCGAGAAGTAAAAGAAAAGGCCTTATCCCTTGCGGGATAAGGCCAGCCTTCGGCGAGGATTTATTGCCATTTGGAAGCGCGTTCAGCGTCCTTTGAATAACCCGCCCAAGATTCCGCGCACGATGCGCCGGCCGGTTGTGCCTTTCAACTCCTTGATCACGACACTCGCGATGGCACCGCCAAAGCTGTCGTCGCTTTTGGTCGTGCGTTTCGAGGTCGAGCGCGTGACCCGTTTGCCCGCATAGCGACGCGCTGCGTTGAATTCGCGCAAGGCGGGGGATGTGTCTTCGGCTTCGGCTTGTTCCTCGGCCTGCGCTGCCTCTTTCGCGGCGTCTTCTGCGCGTTTGGCCAGCATTTCGAACGCGGAGGCGCGATCAAGGCGGGTGTCGTATTTCCCTGCCATCGGGCTTTGCGCCATCAGGGCGGCACGGGTGGCCGGGTCGATCGGACCAAGCTGCGAGGATGGGGGCCGGATCAGGGTGCGTTCCACAATGCCGGGGATCCCTTTTTTCTGCAGCATGGAGGTCACCGCCTCGCCCACGCCCACATCGCGGATCGCGTCTTCGGTTTCAAAACGCGGGTTCTCGCGGTAGGTTTCGGCGGCAAGGCGCAGCGCCTTGCGATCACGCGCGGTGAAGGCACGCAAAGCGTGCTGGATGCGGTTGCCCAATTGGCCAAGGATATCTTCGGGCACGTCTGCGGGGTTCTGTGTGATGAAATACACGCCCACGCCCTTGGAGCGGATCAGCCGCGCCACCTGTTCAACCTTGTCGACCAGCGCTTTGGGGGCGTCGTCAAACAGCAGATGCGCCTCGTCGAAGAAGAACACCAGTTTGGGTTTATCGGGGTCGCCGACCTCGGGCAGTTCCTCGAAGAGTTCTGACAGCAACCACAGCAGGAAGGTCGCGTAGAGCTTGGGCGAGTGCATCAGCTGGTCGGCTGCGAGGATATTGATAAAGCCACGCCCGTCCGTGTCTGTGCGCATCAGGTCGGTGAGCGCCAGCGCAGGTTCTCCGAAGAGATCAGCCGCGCCTTGGTTTTCCAGCACCAGCAAGCGCCGCTGGATCGCCCCGACCGAGGCCGACGACACATTGCCGTAGCGCAGCGCCAGGGATGAAGCGTTTTCCCCGATCCAGACCAGCAGCGCCTGCAGATCCTTGAGATCCAGCAGCGGAAGCCCGTCTTCGTCAGCAACGCGGAACGCGATGTTGAGGATACCTTCCTGGGCCTCAGTCAGATCGAGAAGCTGCGCCAGCAGCAAGGGCCCCATTTCCGAGATTGTCGTCCGCACCGGATGCCCCTGTTTGCCGAACATATCCCAGAAGGTGACCGGAAAGGCGCTGTAGTCGAAATCGTCAAAGCCGATGGTTTGGGCGCGCTCTGAAAAAGGGGTGTGCAGCTTGTGGCTGGCAGAGCCTGCCTGCGCCAGCCCTGACAGATCGCCTTTGACGTCGGACAGAAACACCGGAACCCCTGCGGCGGAAAACCCTTCGGCCAGGATTTGCAGCGTGACGGTTTTGCCTGTGCCTGTGGCCCCCGCGACCAATCCATGGCGGTTGGCATAGCCGATGTTAAGAAACTGTTTCGTCGCGTAGTCTTCGCCACCGCCGCCGATAAAGATATCATTTGTCACGTATTTAATTCCTTTTGGGCCAATAACCTGCAGCCAAAGTGCAGAGCGAGCGTACAAACTTAACCTTTTCACACCATAGTGATTTTGTCGCCGGTCGTGATGTCCTTTTCGTGCTGGCGGCACTTCCTCCCTGTCAGACTTGGCCGCGCCTTCGGGTGCGGCCCTTTTTACGTTGGAGGTCCGTTTTACGCGCTTGAAACCGCTGTGATATTTTATGTTGACGGTGCCCGAATGCTTTCGTAACGTCCTTTCAATAAGTCGGCCAAGTCCGATGGGGAGAACGAAGAACAGGGAAAAGGACGCATCGCGTCCTTTTTTCTATTTCAGCCCCCCGCGCCCGGCCTCTCCCCCGTGAAAACCTGATTAAATAGGCAATATTTTGCCTTAAATCACGATGGTTTCAGCGCTATCGTCCTGACATTGGCATTGGCGCATGGTAGATGGCGTCGAAATTAACTGATTTGGAACGAGCATGAAAAAGTATATCACACTTCTCCCACTCTGCGCGGCGATGGCTCTGACTATGCCCGTTTCCGGTTACGCACAAACTGCAGCCACGGAAACACCCGCAGCAACAGACGCCCCGGAAACGGCGGAGCCGACCGCTGAAGCGGCACCCGCGACGGTAGAAAACACCACCACAGGCAGCAGCACCGACGTGCAGTCGCAGCTGAGCCTTGGTGAAGATGCCGACGGGGAGCCGACCCTGGGCAAGCCCTACACCAAAGAGGTGATCGGTGCCTGGGAGATGCGCTGCATCAAGACCGAAGAAGAGATCGACCCTTGCCAGATGTACCAGCTGATGGATGATGGCCAAGGCGCGCCTGTCGCCGAATTCTCGCTGTTCCGCCTGCCAGCGGGCGGTAAGGCGACAGCCGGTGCCACTGTGGTTGTGCCGTTGGAAACGGCCCTGCCCTCGCAGCTGACGCTGACCGTCGATGGTGGCAAAGCGCGCCGCTATCCTTTCGCTTTCTGTAACCCCGTTGGTTGCTACGTCCGCATGGGCCTGACCGAAGCCGATGTCGCCGCGTTCAAACGCGGGAAAGAGGCCGTGATCACCATCGTGCCCGCGCTGGCACCTGACCAGAAGGTCGAACTGTCGCTGTCGCTGGACGGGTTCACCGCAAGCTTCGACAAATCCTCGGTTGTTGAAGACCGGTAAGCAAATGCTTGGCCCTCGGGCCGTTGAGACGACAAAGCCGCCCCGTTTGACGTGGGCGGCTTTTTCATGGGCGGTATCGCAGCCGTCAGATCGCGCGCAGCGCCAGTACCGCGTTCATGCCGCCAAAGGCAAAGGCGTTGGACAGCGCCACCGTGACCCGCGCATCGCGGGCCACATTGGGCACCACATCCAAGGCGCAGTCGGGGTCTGGTTCTTCGTAGCCGATGGTGGGGGCGATCACGCCCTCGCGCAGGGCCATGATGCAGGCCAAAAGCTCTACCGCGCCGGTGCCGCCGATCAGATGCCCATGCATCGATTTGGTCGAGCTGATCATCAGCCTGTCTGCATGGGTGCCGAACACATCCGCCACCGCCGCACATTCGGTTTTGTCATTGGCTGCCGTCCCCGTGCCATGGGCGTTGATATAGCCCACCTCGTCCGGATTGATCCGGGCGTCGTCCAACGCGCCTTTAATCGCGCGGGCGGCACCCGCCTTGGACGGCATCACAATGTCCGACGCGTCAGAGGACATGGCATAGCCCGATACTTCGCACAGGATATCAGCCCCGCGGGCGCGGGCGTGGTCATACTCCTCGAACACGAAAATGCCTGCGCCTTCGCCCTGCACCATCCCATTGCGATTGGCCGAGAACGGGCGGCAGGCGTCGCGCGACATCACGCGCAACCCTTCCCACGCCTTGACCCCGCCAAAGCACATCATCGATTCAGATCCGCCTGTGACCATCGCCGGCGCCATCCCGCTGCGGATCATCGAAAACGCCTGCGCCATCGCGTGGTTCGAGGACGCGCAGGCGGTGGAAACGGTGAAGGATGGCCCCTTGAGGTGATGCTCCATGCTCACATGGCTGGCGGCGGCGTTGTTCATCAGGCGCGGCACAACAAAGGGATGCACGCGGTTTTTCCCTTCGGCATAGACCGCACGGTAGTTATCGTCCCATGTGCTGACCCCGCCGCCCGCCGTGCCAAGCACCACGCCGGATTTGGCCGAGAGCTCTCCCTTGAACTCAAGCCCTGATTGGCGGATCGCTTCGGCCGCGGCGGCAAGGGTGAACTGGGTGAACCGGTCATAAAGCGCGATCTTCTGGCGGTTATACTGGCTTTCGCCGTCAAACCCATGGACCTGACCACCGATCTTGATCGACAGCCGGTCCACGTCGCGGAAATCAAGCGGCCCTATTCCACACACTCCGTTGCGCATGGCCGCAAGCGTTTCGGGCACGTTCAACCCAAGCGGATTGACCGTGCCCGCACCCGTAATCACGACACGTTTCACGCGTCAGGCCTGCTCGGCGCGCAGCCGTTCCACCCCTGCGACAATGCTGGCCACGCTAGAGATATCGAACCCCGTGGCATCCGGCTGGTTCGCGTTGAACGGCACCGATACGTCGAATGTCTCTTCAATCGCGAAGATGCTTTCGACGATGCCCATGCTGTCGATGCCAAGGCTTTCGAGCGTGCTGTTCATGGTGACATCCGATGGCGTCAGAAACGCTTGATCGGCGATAATGCTGATGACCTGATCTTTGATGTTCATCCTAAGTCTCCGTCAGAACGGGCCATGGATCGGCCCTAGCTTGTCTCACTGTCTTTGGAGGTGCCCATCTGGGATTTTAACGCCGCCACATCGCGAAGCAAGCGCGGCAAACGGCGCAGCGCTTTGTAGCCTTCAATCTGCTTGCCCATTTCCGTCGCGGGATACCCCAGCAACGACCGGCCCGCGGGCGCGTTGGACAAGATCTTGGTGCCGCCGCCCGCGATCACCCCGTCGCCGATGGTGATATTGTCGCTGACGCCCACCTGCCCCCCCAGCACGACGTTGTCGCCAATGGTCACGGAACCGGCGATACCGACCTGCCCGCACAGCAGACAGTTTTTGCCAACCACGACGTTATGCCCCAGATGCACGAGGTTATCGAGCTTGCTGCCGTCGCCAATCACGGTGTTGCGAATGGTGCCGCTGTCAACCGTGCAGTTCATACCGCATTCCACGTCGTTCCCGATGGTCACACTTCCAAGGGTGTGAATACGGGTCCATTGTTGCGCTTTTGTGTCGCCACGATCACCAAGGGTCTTGCGTGTCTGTTCCACCGTGCTGGGTTCAGCCGTCACGAACGAAAACCCGTCGCCGCCGATCCGCGCGCCCGGTTGCGCGATGAAATCATCGCCGATGCGCACCCGTGCGCCGATGCTGACGTGATCGCGCAGATAGGCGTTCTTACCCAGAACCGCGTCTGTCCCAATGTAGCACTGCGGCCCGATGACAGAGCCAGCGCCGATTTTCGCGCCCGCCGCCACAATCGCCAATGGTCCGACAGAGACGTCCTCGGCCAGTTCGGCAGTCTCATCAATAACGGCAGAGGGGTGGATGCCAGCCCCGAACCCCTGCCCCGGATCCATCATGCGGGTCAGTCCCGACATGGCAAAGCGCGGACGGTCCGGCAGGATGGCGGCCTTCAACCCCATCTCTTGCCAATCGGCATCGGGCCAGAGCATGGCCGCGCGGGCCGATCCGTCAGACAGCGATTGTGCGTATTTGGGGCTCATGGCGAGCGCGAGATCGTCGGGGCCTGCGTCTGCCGGCTCTGCCAGTTTGGCAATCGAAATGGAGGTATCGCCGACCGCTGGCAAGCCAAGCGCGTCGGCGATCTGTTGGATGGTGTAGGTCATGTGCGGTCTCCCTTGTCAGGGACGAGTTAACCCTGAACCGCGCCCAATGCCACCCCCGCCTTGCTTAGCGCATCCCAGATACGGCCATCGCGACCATAGATATCGGCGCGATACTGCGTATGGCCGCGCGGCGTGGTGAAGGCGGTGCGGTAGATGATGTGGACCGGCACTTCGGTATCCAGATGGACGAAAGTCTCGCGACCTGTGGCCAGTTGCCGTTTGAAATAGGCGACAGGATCAGCCGCTTGCGGGGCCAGCAGCGTATAGGCGAAATCAAACGGATCGGCGAGCCGCACGCAGCCGTGGCTAAAGGCACGAACGTCGCGGTCAAACAGGCTCTTGGAGGGCGTGTCGTGCAGGTAGATGTTGTATTTGTTGGGGAAAATGAACTTCACCAGCCCAAGCGCATTGGTCTGTCCCGGCTTTTGGCGCATGCCATAGGGGAAGGTACGCGCTGTATAACGGCTAAAGTTCACAGACCCACGGCTGATGATCCGGCCACGATTATCGATCAGATCAATATGACCCGCGGCATTGGGGTTGCGCTGCATTGACGGCAGATATTCCTTGGTCACGATCGACCGCGGCACCGTCCACGTCGGGTTGATGACGATATATTCCATCACATCCGAGAATTCAGGCGTCAGACGGTCCGATTGGTTCGCCCCCACGACCGAGCGTGTCTCGAAGGTGACCTGCCCGTTGTCGACGACGGACGCGGTGAAGGCGGGGATATTGACCAGCACGTGACGTGCGCCGCGTTCCTTGTTCAACCAGCGTTCACGCTCCATCGCGACGATGACGGATTGCAGCCGCGTCTCGACGCTCTTGTTGATCTCGGCCATGGTGCCTGAGCCGGCAACGCCGTCCTCATTCAGACCGTGATCTTTTTGAAAGCTGCGCACCGCCTCTTGCAAAGTGGCGTCATAGGTCATCACGTTGGACCGTTTCAGATACCCCATCGACATCAACCGGTTGCGCAGCGCGACCACTTGCGTGCCTTGCGCCCCGGGCTTGAGCGAGGATGCAGGCACCGCGGGGCCCCAACCGCCTTGGGTCAGCAAATGCTCCATCCGCAGCTTTTCACGCATCAGGGCGTTATACTCCATCGTCCGCGGGCGCAGATTGCGCAGGAACGGCGTGGGATCGGAGGAGATGAAATCGGTGATATAGGTCTGACGGTCGCGGTATGGCACCTCGCGCACGATGGACGGATCAATGCGCGACGGCACCAGCACACCGGTTTGCAGATCACGGGCGTATTGCAGGAAAACGCGCGTCATCTCGACCTCTGCCAGCCCGCGATCCCGCGGGGTCTGCGCGTTTTTGAGCTTTTCCATCAGCCCTTGGGGGTCATAGCGCGCGACGGGTAGCCCGTGCAAATCAGCCGCGCGGATCGCCGACATAAGAGCGGCACGTCGGGCGCGCTGTGTCTCTGTCGCTTCGGTCCAGATCGGTGCATAGCCGTGGGTCCGGTAGTAGGCGGCGATATCCTCATCCCGCGCGGCGGCTTCGGCAACGGCCTGTTTGAACGCGGTCACCTGCGCAAAAGCGGGTTGCGGCGCGGTAAAGAGTGTCAGAGCTGTGGCAGCAGCCCCCAGAAAACCGGCCATGCGGCGAAATTTCCGCGATTGAATGCTTAAAATACGAGTCATTGATTCCCCCGAAATCGGTGAGCTTTGGATTTCCTAGATAGGCAGGGAACCCTATGCTCTTGTCCAATAACAATGCCCGTGAACTGAAAACTAAGGATAAATTGATGCTTATCGGCATCGCCCCTGTGGCAAAAATGAACAACCAACTAAGGGTTGCGCAAAAATTCGCCTAAATTTGTTGATGGATGGAACCTTTTCGATTCAGCACTTGGTTCAAGAATCGCGCTATGCCATAAATTGTTGCATCTGGGGATCGATGGAAAACTCCGTGTAACATCATGGAACCAAAGGCAGAAGACGGGACATACAATCAATGACTGGTAAGAGCACTTCGGGCATGACCCGGCGCTCCGTATTGGGCGCATTCGCAGCGACAGCCGTAGCAGCGGCACCGACCTTCGCAAACGCAGCAGGATTTTTGCGTGGGGCCGGCGATATTCGTCGCATCAAGATGTATTCCGGCCGGACCGGCGAACGCATCGACATGATCTATTGGATCGAAGGCAACTATATCAAAGATGCCGTATCCGAGCTGAACTATTTCATGCGCGACTGGCGTACCGATGGCGTCAAATCGATGGACCTGCGCACCGTGGACATCATGGCCGCGTCGCATAACCTTCTGGATGTGTCCGAGCCCTATATGCTTCTATCCGGCTACCGCAGCCCGCAGACCAACGCGATGCTGCGTTCCAGATCGCGCGGTGTGGCCAAGAACTCCCTCCATATGCGTGGTCAGGCGGCTGACCTGCGTTTGGCATCGCGTTCGGTGAACCAGATGGCACGTGCGGCGATTGCCTGTAACGGTGGCGGTGTTGGTCGCTATTCCGGCTCGAACTTCGTGCATATGGATTGCGGTCAGGTGCGTAACTGGGGCGGCTAAGCACCTCAGGACGACCACGGAAACAAAGCGCCCTCGGGCGCTTTTTTCGTTTCTAGCCAACGCGCTATCCGATCTCTTTCGCTCAGCCTATCCACACGAGCGTCACCCAGGCCAGCACCCCATAGCGCAATGCTTTGCCGATACCGACGATTGCGACGAAGGACCACAGCGGCTCTCTTAGCACCCCTGCGGTGACGGTCAGCGCATCGCCGACAACCGGAAACCAGCTGACCAGCAGCGACCAGCGGCCATAGCGCGCATACCACCGCTCGGCCCGCGCCATTTGCGACGGGGACGCAGGAAACCAGCGCTTGTGCTGGAACCGCAGCACCGCGTGCCCCAGCCCCCAATTCACCACCGACCCCAAGACATTGCCCACCGTGGCAACCGCCAGCAACCCCAGAACCCCGTGCTGGCCGTGGATCATCAGCCCGACCAGCAACGCTTCGGATTGCATCGGTAGAATCGTCGCTGCAAGAAAGGCGACCGCGAAAAGGCTCAGGTAACCGGTCATCGACGCGCCCGAACCAACGGGCATCTGACGACCCGTTCGGGGCGTCGCAACCGATCACCGTAGAGGCGGAATATATCGTAAGGGGGGTATGGCGGACAGACAGGGATTCGAACCCTGGAGACGGTCTCCCGCCTACACACTTTCCAGGCGTGCGCCTTCGACCACTCGGCCACCTGTCCATTGAGGGGGTGTTTAACGTGACCTGCAGGCGGGGTGCAAGGGGTAAAACGCGCGAAATTCAACAAGATTTCAATGCGCCGCTCAGCTGTCGAGATGGACGTAGATCCGGCGGGTGCCGCGCCCCTTTTTCTCAATCTTGCCAAGGCGTACCGCCCCAATCTCTCCGGTGCGGGCTACGTGGGTGCCCCCGCAGGGCTGCAGGTCGATCCATGCGTCACCCTCTCCGATTTGCACCAGACGCACGTTGGCCGCCGTGACCGGTGGTGCGACGGATAACGTCTTGACCAACTCAGGCGCCGCTTGCAATTCCTCTTGGGTGATCCAGTGATCCGTGATCGGCAAATCTTGCGCGATATAGGACGCCAGCGCGTCTTCAATGCCGTCGCGATCCTCTGGCGCATCGGCAAGGTCAAAGTCCAGCCGCCCATGGGTGGCCGAGATTTGCCCTCCCACCACGGGGAACGGCACGACAACGGACAACAGATGCAGCAGGCTGTGCACCCGCATGTGCCGGTGCCGGCGGTCCCAATCCAGCTTCTGCGTGACATGGGTGCCCGGCTGGGGGATTTCCTCGGGTTCGGCCGGAACCAGAATGATGGACCCGTCCAGCCCCTTGACCGTTGTCGCGATCGGCATGCGCTGCTTGTCCCAGTTCAGCCAACCGCTGTCCCCCGGTTGCCCGCCACCCGTGGGATAGAATACCGTCCGGTCCAGCACGATCCCGCCCTCGTCGGTGATGGCGATGACTTTGGCGGCGCTGTCGCGGGCATAGGCGTCGGTGAGATAGATCGGTTGGTTCAACTGTCCTCTCCATCCTGCTTAGAGGGTTTTTCGCCGGCGCGGGTGCGCAGCCATACGTCCCGCTGGGGAAAGGGCACCTCGATGTTTTCGGCGGCAAAGCGTTCGACGATGGCGTGGTTGATATCGCTTTTGACCGACATCATCCAATTCACGTCCCTTAGGAAGGCACGGATCTCGAACTCCAGCGCGTCGGCCCCGAAGCTCACCAGCAGCACATTCGGCGCGGGGTTCGCAAGCACCAGCGGCTGGTCCTCCGCGATCTCGCGCAAGATCGCTTCGACGCGGCGGGTATCGGTGCCATAGGCCACCCCGACCGAGATGATGACCCGCCCCACGGTATTGCCACGGGTAAAGTTGGTCACCGTACCGCTGACAAGATCGGCGTTCGGGACAATGACATCGGTGCGGTCAAAGGTTTCGATCCGCGTGGACCGTACCGAAATATCGCGCACATAGCCGGACTTGCCACCGACCTCGATCCAGTCGCCTTCGGAAATGGGGCGTTCGATCAGCAGGATGATCCCCGAGACGAAGTTGCTGACAATGTTCTGCAGACCGAAACCGATACCGACCGACAGTGCACCGGCGACGATGGCAAGCGAGCTAAGGTCAATGCCCGCCCCCGTGATCGCGGCCAGCGCGGCCAGAAAGATCCCGACATAGCCCAGCCCCGACAGCAGCGCGTTCTGCCCGCCGATGTCGATCTTGGTCTTGGGCAGGACATTGCTGCGCAGCGCCCCTTGCAGCAACCGCGTGAGCAGATAGCCGATCGCAAAGATCACCGCGAAGGCCAGCAGGTTCGACGGCGAGATCTGGCTTTCCCCGATGGTGAACCCGCGCGAAAATGCGGCCCATAACTCGGTCAGGTCAGCGACCCTTGCGCCCCAGACCAGCGCAAGTACGGGCATCGCCAACAACAGTAAAATCAGACCGAAGAACAGCGGCATTAGCGCTTCGCGTGCGGCAATGCCCTGCCCCGTGATCGCGCCATAGACATCAGCAGAAAAGCGTTGCAGCGCCATGACCAGCCCCAGCACAGCCAGTGTCGTCACATAGGGGCGCAGGATCGCATCCGACAGATCCTGGTAGCCAAAGGCAAAAAGCAGCGGTGCCACCACAGAGACCGCAATAGCCCCCAACCCGGTACTGCGTACAACCCGCGCATGGGACGATGCTTTGGCCATGCCATCGGCGTCTGGCGTATCCTCTTCGGGTTCACGGTAGCTGCGCAGGATACGACCGATCTGGAACAGCGCGAGGCTGGTCAGCACCGCCAGCGGGAATTGCACCACCGCGCGTGTCGCCAAGCTGGGGTCGCCGATCTCAAGCACCGTCAGCGCCACGATAGACAGGATCATCACGAAGGTGATCGCGTTCACGTAGAGCCGTGCGGATTTACGTTGCTGTGCAGACAGCGGCAAAAGCGCTTCGTCTTCTTCGCGGGCAAAGACCCGTTCGGACACCCAGCGGAACCCGAAGATAAGCAGGCCAATCAGCGGCAGCAATTCAACGATCTGTGTCGCGCGTGCGCCCAGAAAACCCGATTGCCGTGCCGCGATGGTCAGCAGGTAGAGCCCCACCAGCGGGAACAGGATGCGCAACAGGGAAACGACAAAGCGCCAGATCCCCATGCCGCGCGCCTGATGAGCGCGCAGGGTATGCGCAATCTTCATCGCCCAGACACGGCCGCGGAACAGCAAGAGCAAGCCGGCAATACCCGCGAAGAAAACGGTCGGCAGGTTGTTTTCCAACGTATTCAGCGCGCTGTCTGTATTCTGTTCAGCACTTTCCTGCCAGAAAGCGGCAAACGCATCCTGCATCTCGACCAGCGCGGGCCCCCAATAGACGGGGTTCAGCGGCGAAGGCGTGGTGCGTAACAGCCGTTCAGTCTGGCGTTCGCGAATGATCTTGTCGATCTCGCGTACCAGCCCGTCTGCGCGCAGAAACTCGCGCTCTGCGATCTGCACGGGGGCCAGCAGCGCGTTCAACTGCTGGTTGATGTCGGCGCGGGTCTTGGCCACCTCTGGCGCTTCGGGTTCGGCATTTTCGCCCTCGGGCGCTGTGCCCAAGGCGGCAAGCTGGTCACGCAGCGCCGCGATACGTTCAGCGTTCAGCGTGCGCGCGGCCTCGAACTCGGACCGGTAGTTGACGATACGCCCGCGCAGGCTGTCGAGTTCGGAAGTCGGTGTGTCGGCCTTTTCAACCGATTGTTCCGCCTTGACCGCAACACTATCCCATTGCTCCGCCGTTTTCTCGACGTCGGTCTGCGCGAAAGCCGCGGTCGTCAGGCAAAGCGCCAGAAGACCGCAGGCCAGAAGCCCCCTGAGCGTCGCGATCATTGGTCTTCGAAGACGCCGGGAATGGATTGTGGGGCGCGGTCCAACCAAGCGGGCACGGGCAGATCTTTTTCGCGCAGGAAGTCGGGGTTGAACAGTTTCGACTGATAGCGCGTGCCAAAGTCGCACAGGATCGTCACGATGGTATGCCCCGGCCCCATATCCTTGGCCAGACGCACCGCACCGGCGACGTTCACACCCGACGACGCCCCAAGGCAAAGCCCTTCGTGTTGCAGCAGGTCAAAGACATAGGGCAGTGCCTCTGCGTCCGAGACGTTGTAGCTGAAATCGGGCGTGAACCCTTCGAGGTTCTTGGTGATGCGAACCTGACCGATACCTTCAGCGATTGATCCGCCTTCGGCGACCAGTTCACCCTTGGTGTAATAGTTATGCAGCGCGGCCCCGTCCGGGTCGGCAATCGCGATCTTCACGCCTTTGGGCTGCAACGCCATGCCGATCCCGGCCAGCGTGCCGCCCGATCCTACCGCACAGCAGAATCCGTCAACCTTGCCGCCGGTCTGCTCCCAGATCTCGGGGCCGGTGGTTTCGATATGCGCCTGACGGTTGGCGACGTTGTCGAACTGGTTGGCCCAGATCACCCCTTCGTTCGTGGTGCGCGCCAGTTCATTCGCGAGCCGCTCCGAGTAGCGCACAAAGTTGTTGGGGTTGCGGTAGGGTGCTGCGGGAACCTGCACCAGCTCGGCCCCGGCAAGGCGCAGCATGTCTTTCTTTTCCTGACTTTGCGTTTCAGGAATGACGATCACGGTTTTGAACCCCATCGATGCGCCGACCAGTGCCAGCCCGATACCGGTGTTGCCTGCCGTGCCTTCAACAATCGTGCCGCCGGGTTTCAGCGTGCCCTTGGCGATGGCATCCTGAATGATGAACAGCGCGGCGCGGTCCTTGACCGACTGGCCGGGGTTCATGAATTCTGCCTTGCCGTATATCTCGCAGCCGGTTTCCTCGCTCGCCTTGCGCAGACGAATAAGAGGGGTGTTGCCAATGGCCTGCGCCAGATCAGATGCGACGTGCATGGGATGCTCCTAAATCAAGTTACATCCGGTGTAGCGGCGGGCGCTTCCAACCTCAAGCGTTCCCGATGCCGCGCAAGCCAGTAAGCGGCAATCACCAGCGGCGCATTGGCAGCTTCAAGCTGGTCTACCATGGTCATCAGCGCATCAAAGCCGATGAGATGGGACCGGATATCCTCGTTTTCCGCCTCAAGCCCGTTCACGCCGGTGCTATCATCGGGCAAATCGGCAAGGCCCAGATAGATATAGAAAAATTCCGTAGAATCCCCCGGAGAGGCGTAGACTTCCGCGATTTTTTCAAGCTTGCGCAGGGTCAGACCCGCTTCTTCTTGCGCCTCGCGGTGCGCGGCGTCTTCGGGGCTTTCGCCCGGATCAACACGGCCCGCGATGGGTTCAAGTTGCCACTGCGCGCGATCCCCCCGCGCCACCGGCCCCATGCGCAGCTGCTCTACCAGCATCACCCGATCCCGCACCGGATCATAGGGCAGCACCAGCGCGGCATCGGTCGCGACGAAGACCGCACGCTCCAGCACATCGGTCATCGTGCCATCGAAACGCTCGTGCGCGAGGTGATATTCGTTCAGCGCGAAATAATTGGTATAGGCGCGGTCAATCCGGTCGATCCGGACCTTGCCGTCCAGCGTCCCTGCCCCGTGTTTCGACCGAAGCGCATTCACCTGCGCCGCTGCCCGTGACCGGATCATCGGGAACATCTGCGCCACGCGGTCGGCGGTGTAGACGCCGAAATAATCCATCACCTCGCGCGCGGCAAAGCAGCTGAGCGCACCCCAATCTGCCTGCCACTGCGTCAGCGACCACGGGTCACGTGTTGTCCATTGATCGGGCCGCGCGAAATAGCCCAAAGCCTTTGCGCCGCTTTCCAACGTGATTTCCTGCAGGTCGTAGGCAAAGCTGCCTTCGTAGAAATTCAACCGGTCCAGATCGTTCTGCCCCAGCCCGCGCAGCAACAACCCTTCGGCGGATTGGCCCGGTGCCGGCACGATGCAAGGGAACGGCCCCTCGACCACGGACAAGGCGATGTGATCCGGCAAACGGTCCGGCGAGATGTCAAGCCGGTCCGCCGCGCGCCCCATCACAATTTCAAGCAGCGGTACATGCCGCAACGACCCATAGAGGAAAAGATCTGTCATCGGCTTAAGGGAACTTGCTGTCGATAAGGTTTGTGATCACGCCACTGACGGCACCGCCAATCAACACGACCGCGATGATCGGCACCGTCGCCATGATCAGGAAGTATTCGGCACCGATACCGATCATGCCCACCAGCGCCTCTCCGACACCGCCATAGCGGTGCATCATCGCGTTCTCGATCATCTCGCGGCCTGCCTGGATGAACAGCCCCCAGAACACCAGAACCACGGCACCGGTCAACCCGATGGTGATCCCTTCGGAAACGCCACCGCCCGCACGTGCCCCCATGACCCGCCACCCGACCGCGAGCCCGAGGGCAATATTGGTGGGAATGAAATACCCGAACTGGGTGGATTCAGGCATCAGGGGCATGATCATGCGCGAAAGGGCAAAGCCCATCAGCGCCAGGCAGAAAGCGGCTGTCAGGCGGGCAGCGGTCGGCATCGGGATTTCCTTAGACTACAAGCAATGCGCCCTCAGGCCGGACGCTTCACGGTAATCTGTGTCACATCGCAATTGCCGCTGTCAAAGGTAGACGCGCAAGAGGTGAGGTAGAAATCCCACATCCGCTTGAAGCGTTCGTCAAAGCCCATGCGCGCGATCTCTTCCCACTTCTCATTGAAGGTCGTATGCCAGCGGCGCAGCGTGACGTCGTAACTTTTCCCGAATTCGATAGACTTTTCAACGGCTAATCCAGCACTCTCAACCTGTTGCTTCAACATCGTAGGGCTAGGCAGCATACCACCCGGAAAGATATATTTCTGAATGAAATCAACGCCTCGCTTGTACACCTTCCAGCGACGATCCGGCACGGTGATGATTTGCAGGGTCGCTTGACATCCAGGTTTAAGACAGGCGTGCAACGTGTTGAAATACGACGGCCAATACTGTTCTCCAACGGCTTCGAACATCTCGATGCTGGCAATACCATCGTAGGTGCCACGCTCGTCACGGTAATCTTGAAGCTTGAACTGAACAACATCGGCCAAGCCCGCGTTTTCAATACGTTCTTTGGCGTAGTTAAACTGCTCTTTGCTGATCGTGAGGCACGTCACCTTGAGCCCGCGTTCCTTCGCTGCATATTCAGCGAAACCGCCCCAGCCGCAGCCGATTTCCAGCACATGGTCCCCAGCCGAGACCCCCATCTGATCCACCATAGAGGCATATTTCGCGGTCTGCGCCGCCTCTAGCGATTGTTGGAAACCGTCCTCGAAAAGCGCGCTTGAATAGGTCATCGTGTCATCAAGCCACAATTTGTAGAAATCATTTCCCAAATCATAGTGATAGCTGATGTTCTTACGCGCTTGCTTCTTGCTGTTGCGCTGCAACCAGAAGCGCAGGGATTCAAATTTACGGATCAACCCCATGCCGGGGAATGAATCGTAGATATCCTCATTCGCATGGGCCACGTCCATAAAGGCCTGCAGGTCCGGTGTGCTCCACCATTCGTCAAGGTAGGCATCGCTGAAACCAAGATCACCCTCCCTGATAAGACGCGCGAACAAGTCATTGTTATGGATACAGATTTCCGCAATGGGCAGCGGGTTCTTTCCGGTTGCGCGAAAGCACCGCCCGTCGGGCAAAACAAAGTCGACCTGCCCGTTTTGCATTTCCTGCGCCATCGCAAAAACACGCGAGAAATATCGTGGAAGGGCAGTCTGCCCCTCGGTGCTGGTCAAAATCATTCGCTCTCCTGTATGCGCTTGAACGCGTATCTTATTGGTTTATGGGTGTTACGTGGGAGATCCACGTTTCATAAAGGTTAAAAGTTTCGCCCCTTATAGGTTTCAAGGGCTCGTTCGCGCCCTTCGTCCAGCGCGATGATCTTTTCGGGATAGTCATCATCCGCCGACAAGGGCCAACTGCGCGGGATCGCATCAAAGAACGCAAGCGCGTCCTTATGCGGATTGGCGCGCCCTTCGGCGATCCAGCGACTGGCGTAGTCTCTATTCTTATCAAATTTATCCAGCTGTGTCTCGGGGTTGAACACGCGGAAATACGGAGACGCGTCCGGCCCCGACCCCGCCGCCCATTGCCACCCCATCGCATTGCTCGCGGGGTCCCAGTCGATCAGGCAATGTTCAAACCACTTCTGCCCGATGCGCCAGTGACACATCAGATGTTTCGTCAGATAGCTCGCGACGATCATGCGGCCCCGGTTATGCATGCGGCCGGTGACATAGAGCTCGCGCATGGCGGCATCGACAAAGGGTTCGCCCGTGCGCCCCTGTTTCCAGGCCTTCACCTCGGCGCGGCGTTCATCCTCGTTCCAGGGGAAGGCATCCCATTCCTCGCGCCAATTATCGGTCAGCATCCGTGGCGTGTGATGCATCAGGTGATAGGCAAACTCGCGCCACACCAGCTCTTTCAGAAAGGTCTCCGCCCCCTGTTTACCGTCATGCAAGGCGCGCTGTGCGGCGTGCCAGCATTGATGCGGGCTGATCTCACCCAGCGACAGGTTTTCCGACAGGTTCGACGTGCCATCGGTGCCGGGAATGTCACGGGTCTGCTTATAGTCGGCCACCCCATGCGCCATGAAGGCCCCCAGCCGCGACTGCGCGGCTTTTTCACCCAGACAGACAAAGGGGCGCACCACATCGGCACCACGGTCCATTGCAGCCCCCAGGTCCCAACCGTCCAGCGCATCACTGTCGGGCCAGCTTTCCGGCGCGGGCAGGTCTGAAGGTGCGGACAGCGGCGGCTCAACATCACGGGTTTTGACGTTGTTCCAGAACGGCGTGTAGACCTTATAGCAGTCGCCCGCCTTGGTCTCGACCGTCCAGGGTTCGAACATAACGTGCCCCCCAAAGGATTTCGCCTCTATCCCGTCGTTGCACAGGGTCTCTTTGATCTTGCTGTCGCGTTTCACGCTGTCTGGATCATAAAGCCGCGACCAATAGACGGTGCCCGCGCCCGTCTCCTTGATCAGAGCCTGTAATACCTCAAGCGCATCGCCTTCACGCAAGATCAGCCTGCTCGACACCCCCTCAAGACTGTCCGCAAGCGCCCCGATCCCCAACCCCAGACGCCATTTCGGTGCCGCGCCAAGGGCGTCGACACTCTTGTCCTTGATAAAGACGGGTATCACGGGGCGCCCCGCGTTTGCAGCGGCAGATAGGGCAGGATGATCGCTAAGCCGCAAATCGCGGCGATACCAAAGAAGGATGGGGCTTTTATCGGACATGTCACACTTTGCGTTAAGGTGATGCAAAGCTAGTGCTACCCCCG
The DNA here is from genome assembly GCF_003352105.1 of Sulfitobacter sp. SK025. Lineage (NCBI taxonomy): Bacteria > Pseudomonadati > Pseudomonadota > Alphaproteobacteria > Rhodobacterales > Roseobacteraceae > Sulfitobacter > Sulfitobacter sp. SK025. Next base: position 2,105,589 of record NZ_CP025808.1, read on the forward strand.
CAAGGTCAAGGCCGTACCAGTCCCTAAATACGCCAAACGGCGACCCCAAGGGGCCGCCGCCAGACAAATCGCAACCGTAGTGCCGGTGGTCTAGCCGTTCACATCAACCACAACACGGCCCCGCACCTGACCGTTGAGGATGTCTGCCCCCAGCTTGGGCAAATCGCTCAGCGTCGCAGGCACGACCATATCCTCAAGCTTGGACAGCGGCAGGTCTTTCCCGATCCGCTGCCATGCGCGCAGACGGTTGTCATAGGGTTGCATGACGGAATCGATCCCCAGCAGGTTCACACCGCGCAGCAGGAAGGGGATCACCGTGGCCGGCAACCCTGCCCCGCCTGCCAGCCCAACAGCCGCGACCGAACCGCCGTATTTCATCTGCCCCAGGACCCGCGCCAGCATCTCGCCGCCCACGGCATCAATGCAACCGGCCCAGGTTTCGGATTCCAGCGGACGTTTAACGGTTTCGTTCAACTCTTCCCGCGCGACGATCTGCGTGGCACCCAGCGATTTCAGATACTCCGCCGTATCCGGGCGGCCCGTCACACCGGCGACCTCGTGACCCAATGCAGCAAGGATGGCGACCGCGACCGACCCCACGCCACCGGCGGCACCCGTCACCAGCACCGGCCCGTTGCCTGGCACCAGCCCGTGATCTTCCAGCGCCATGACAGACAGCATGGCGGTAAAGCCCGCCGTGCCCACGGCCATGGCCTGGCGGGTATCCAGCCCCTCGGGCAGCGGCACCAGCCAGTCGGCCTTCACACGCGCCTTTTGCGCATAGCCGCCCCAATGCGCCTCGCCCACACGCCAGCCGGTCAGCACGACCTTATCGCCGGGTTTGTAGCGATCATCGTCCGATGCCTCCACGGTGCCTGCGAAATCGATACCGGGAATATGCGGATACTTGCGCACCAAGCCGCCGCCCGGCCCGATGCACAGCCCGTCCTTGTAGTTCACGGTCGAATATTCGACAGCAACGGTCACATCCCCCTCGGGCAAACGGTCAAGGTCGATCTGGGTGACCTCGGCATGGGTCTTGCCGGATTCCTCGTCCTTATTCACCATCAACGCATCAAACATCATTTCTCCTGTCTCGGACCGCTGTTCAGGGCCCGCTTCATTTTGCCAGTAAACTCCGGGGAGCCCGAGGGGCTGGCCCCTCGGTTCCATGAGTTCAAGCTGCGCGCCAGTGGGGGTGCCCGCCGACTCACATCTTGCAAAATTAATGTCAGACAATTAAAGTTTTTCCAAACCATAAATGTAAGACATATGAATTCCACGCCAGAAACCGCCTCTGATCTGTCCAGCCATATTGCCGCGAACATCCGTGATGCCATCATCAAAGGTGTGCTGATCGTGGACGAACGCCTCCCCTCCGAGGCGGAGCTGTCGGCGCAGTTCAACGTCTCGCGCGCGACGGTGCGCGAGGCGCTCAAGCGGTTGGCGGCACAATCGTTGATCCGCACGCAACGGGGGGCAACGGGCGGCGCTTTCGTCAATCGCATCAGCTTTGAAGCCGCCCAAGCGCAGCAGATCACCACCTCTACCCTGCTTTTGTCGATGAACGACGTGAGCTTCGAGACCGCCTGCGAGGCCCGCTTCGCGCTAGAGCGCGCCTGCGCCCCCCTATCGGCGGCACGCAGGCAGGAGCATCATCTCGACGCGATGCAAAACGCGCTTGCCGCGCAATCTGCCCCCGATCTGTCGGACGCGGGCTTTTGCGCGGCTGATGTCGCGTTTCACCGCGCGCTGGTCGATGGGACGTGCAATCCGGTGCTGTCCTATCAACTCGCCGGTGCGGTCGAAGCGATGCAGCCGCTGATGAACATGATCACCTTCACCGCTTGGTCCCGCGACGCCATCGTCGCACGCCATCGTGACATCGCCACCGCGATCGCCGCCCGCGACGCCGGCGCCGCCGCCCAAGGGCTGACCCTGCTTGAGGAAGAGACCCAGGCCCTCGCCCGCACCGTCTTTGCCCGCCGCAGCAAACAGATTGACGCGGCCCGATAGCCGCGGGTCACCTTTCGTTTTCAAAGCTTTCCCCTTGCAAAGCAAATCACGCCCCTTATATCTGGGGTGTCCTTCGGGACTATAGGTATAAACGCGCATGTAATAAGCGGTTCGGACCCGGGGGCGGTACCCGGCGACTCCACCAACCATCCGTCATTTGCGGATCATGGGGTCGAAATAGGATCGACGAACGTCTAAAGATGTTGCTTTATCTCGGCTGACTGCCACCGTTATCGGCGTAAAATGTACAATTGCAAATGACAATCGTGCTCCAATGGCGATGGCCGCGTAAGCGACCGGAACTATTGAAACTTAAGTCCTTACGTTTAGCGACCTAAGGCGGGGTTCGCAGGTACCTGGCAACAGAAACCTGCACTTACCCCCCCCTAAATTCCCACCTTCAAGCGCATGATATGCAGTTTTCGCCTGCTTATGATCAGGCAGGTCATCGCCTGTGCTGCAATCGAACGGCAGCTTGCATAAGCACTTCGTCCGCTTCAGAATGAAGGGCAGAACACCCAAGCCCCTTGCCCCCTGACTTTCAACGCGCACTGCGGGTTTGTTTGACTTGCAGTCAAAAAGTCCATAATTTTTAATAAGATACATTACCCGCCCACAAAGCAGAGAAGCCGCTCAATGTCCCAATCGACTGAAATCCTCGTCTCAACCCGGTTCTCGTTTCTAGGGGCGTCAGGATGGCAAAGCGACTTTTCCAAAGACGCGGCGATGCTGTTCGATAAAAACAGGCTATTGCGGCGGCTGTGGCTGTTCAACAATATCGCATTGGCGAGCCTCGCGTCGCAAACGGACGATAACTTTCACCATTTCATCCTCTCCAGCGATCAGATGCCCGATTGGGCAAAATCAGAGCTGACCGATATGTGTGAAGACCGTTTAGGGGCTGGTAAGTTCACGATACAATTCGCGCCGCAGGGCCCGGCGAGGAAGTTTCAGCGCCACGCAATCGCAAAATTCGCAGGGAGCGATCCTGTGGCGCAAGTCGTCCTTGATGATGATGACGGGCTGTCTTCGGATTTCATTGCAACGCTCCGAGCGCATCTAGCGCAAGCCGAGCCGCTCGAAGCAGAGGGCACGCCCCATTTTTACACATTCCCAAAGGGGTACGCATTGGGCTTGCGTGACGACGAGGTTCAGTTATGGGCACATCGCTTCAAATTCATTAATTTGGGTCTGACGATGGTTGGCAGAAAAGACCATAAAAACATATTCGGCATCGGCCATATGGATGCACCGAAACGGTTCGGCTACACCAGCGACACTCGGAAACTCATGTATATCCGGACGTTGAGCGACGTGAACGACTCGCGTGTCAGCGTCGGTGAAAGATGGACAGAGGTCGAGAATTGGCGCGACGACGAGGACTTTAAATCAAGGTTCTCTTGGATGCTGGACGTGCCGTTCAAAGAGTTCAACGATTTCGATAGTTTGGCGTGATAGCAACCTGCGCCCCCTAGCCTGACAATCCGCATCCTTTGAAACCCGCCGCGCATATGTGCGGGCAGCGCCAATCGGTGCCCCACCGGCGCTTGACCTCGGGGGCCGGTACTGCGACCTCTGGCGCGGGGCATCGTGAGAGGCATATGCGAGATATGAGTGTACCGGAATGGGGCCTGCTGGCGCGTGTGTTCGGGCGGATCGGGGTGCTGTCCTTTGGGGGGCCAGCGGCACAGATCGCCCTGATGCACAAAGAGTTGGTCGAGCGTCATCGCTGGCTTTCGGAAGACGGTTTTTTGCGCGCGCTGTCCTTGTGCATGTTGTTGCCCGGGCCAGAGGCGATGCAGCTGGCGACCTATGCCGGATGGCGGCTGCGCGGCACCCTTGGGGGGCTGTTGGCGGGGCTTTTGTTTGTACTCCCCGGGGCTGCGGTCATACTGGCGCTGGCCTTTGGCTATGCGTATTTCGGCCAGCTTCCCTTGGTTCAAGCCGCGTTCATGGGCATCAAGGCGGCGGTCATTGTCGTGGTCTTTCAAGCCTTGCGCAATCTGGGACGCAAAGCGTTGCACGGGCGCGCGGGATGGGTGCTGGCTGCGCTGGCCTTTGTGGCTCTGTTCGTCTTTGGTCTGCCCTTCCCGCTGATCATTCTGGGTGCGGGCCTTTGGGGTGCTTTCGGTGCCACCGGGCACGGCAGCGTGGTCGAGGTTGAGGGGCTACATCACCGCCCTGCCCGCCCCTTCGGCGTTATTGGACTTTGGGTCGCGCTATGGGCGTCGCCGCTGCTGCTTGTCTGGGGTATGGGGAATGAATTCCTGCTCAAGATCGGGCTTTTCTTCTCGAAGCTCGCGGTGGTGACCTTTGGCGGTGCCTATGCGGTGCTGGCCTATATGGCGCAGACCGTGGTGCAGGATCACGGGTGGATCACCACAGAACAGATGATCGACGCCTTGGGGCTGGCCGAGACGACGCCGGGCCCTCTCATTCTGGTAACGGAGTTTGTCGCCCTGCTGGCAGGTTTTGCCCAATCGGGGCCATGGGGCGCGGTCTCGGCCGGTGCTCTGGCGCTCTGGGTGACGTTTACGCCCTGTTTTCTATGGATTTTCCTTGCCGGCCCGTATCTGGAGGCGATCTCGGCGCAGCCGCGGCTGGCGGGGGCCTTGCGCGCGATTACCGCCGCCGTCGTCGGCGTGATTGCCAACCTATCGGTCTGGTTCGCGCTGCATGTGATGTTTGAACGCGTGCTGCCTATGGCGCATCTGGCCGTGCCTCTGCCTGATTGGGGCAGCTTTGATCCCGTGGCCGCTGTATTGACGGGTGTGGCGGCGGTGTTGATGCTGGGGCTGCGGTTCGGCTTTGTCCTGACGATGACGATAAGCGCTGCATTGGCCCTTTGCTGGCGCCTGTTGCTATAAATTTTTGCGCCCCCTTTTCACTGGTGCGAAATGCCGTATGCTATCGCCATCAACCAAGGCCGGAGAGAAGTAATGAGCCGAAGCATTGAGTATGGCAATCTGATGCACGATGCCATGCGCGGGTTAATTCGTCAGGTATTACTTGACGTTGCAGCCAATGGACTGCCCGGCAACCATCACTTCTTTATCACGTTCGACACCTCTCATCCGGATGCGGAACTGGCCGATTGGCTGTCTGACCGCTACCCCGGCGAGATGACCGTTGTCATGCAGCATTGGTACGACAAGCTTGAGGTCACCGAGGAAGGATTCTCGGTCACGTTGAACTTTGGCGATGCGCCCGAACCGATGTATATCCCCTACGACGCGATCCGCACCTTTGTGGACCCGTCGGTGGAATTCGGCCTGAAGTTCGAACAGCAAGAACCCGGTCAGCAGGACGAGGACGAAGACCTGCCCCAACAAGACGAAAGCGAGCTTGAGGTCGAGGAAGAAGCCCCCAAAGCCGCCGAAATTGTATCGCTGGACAGCTTCCGCAAGTAATCGACCGATCACCGCGCCTTGTCGCCAAGGTTAGCGCCATCGGCTCATTGCACCGCTGCGGCCCGCGGGGTAAACCCTGATCAGACATAAGCCCAAGATCAGGAGCCTTTTCATGGCCGATACCCGCACAGAAACCGACAGCTTTGGCCCATTGGAAGTGCCGTCCGATAAATACTGGGGCGCGCAGACCCAGCGGTCCATCATCAACTTCCCCATCGGGTGGGAAAAGCAGCCCGTGCCGATCATCCGCGCCCTTGGCGTCGTGAAAAAAGCCTGTGCGATGGAAAACCTGAACCAGGGCAATCTGGACCAGAAGCTGGCTGATGCCATCACCGCCGCCGCGACCGAGGTGATCGAGGGCAAGTTCGACGACAACTTCCCGCTGGTCGTCTGGCAGACCGGCTCCGGCACCCAGTCGAACATGAACGCGAACGAGGTGATCTCGAACCGCGCGATCGAGATGCTGGGCGGCGAGATGGGGTCGAAAGATCCGGTCCACCCCAACGACCACTGCAACATGGGACAGTCGTCCAACGATACCTTCCCGACCGCGATGCATGTGGCCATCGGCATGCAGGCCCGCGATGTACTGCTGCCCGGTCTGCAAAAACTGCACGACGCCTTGGTCGCGAAGTCCGAAGAGTTCAAGGACATCATCAAGATCGGCCGGACCCATACCCAGGATGCGACACCGCTGACCTTGGGTCAGGAATTCTCGGGCTATGCGCATCAGGTGAAAAAGGGGATCGAACGGGTCAACACCTGCCTGCCCGACATTTATGAACTGGCCCAAGGCGGTACTGCCGTTGGCACCGGCCTGAACACCAAGAAAGGCTGGGCCGAAGCCGTGGCCGCGCATATGGCCGAGATCACCGGCCTGCCCTTTGTCACCGCGCCGAACAAGTTTGAATCGCTGGCCGCCCATGACGCGATGGTCATGTTCTCGGGTGCGCTGAAAACCGTGGCGGGATCGCTGTTCAAGATCGCCAATGACATGCGCTTGCTGGGGTCCGGCCCGCGTTCGGGTCTGGGCGAGTTGATCCTGCCCGAGAACGAGCCTGGGTCGTCGATCATGCCGGGCAAGGTGAACCCGACGCAAGCCGAAGCGCTGACAATGGTCTGTGCGCATGTCATGGGTAATGACGCCGCCGTCGGCTTTGCCGGCTCGCAAGGGCATTTCGAGCTTAACGTCTACAACCCGATGATGAGCTATAACGTCCTGCAATCCATGCAGCTTTTGGGCGACAGCGCCTCGGCCTTCACGGACAATATGGTTGTCGGCACTCAGGCCAATGTCGAACGTATCGACAAGCTGATGAAAGAAAGCCTGATGCTGGTCACAGCGCTGGCCCCCACGATTGGCTATGACAACGCGACCAAAGTCGCGAAGACGGCCCACAAAAACGGCACGACGCTCAAGGAAGAAGCAATCGCCTTGGGCTTTGTCGATGCCGAAACATTCGACCGCGTGGTGCGGCCGGAGCAAATGATCGGACCCAAAGAATGAGCGCCCCCATCAACCTCAACAAGGTCAAGAAAGAGCGCAACCGCGCCTCGCGCAAGGCCCGTGCCGATGAAAACGCGGTACAGTTCGGCCAGAGCAAGGACCAGAAAGAGGTTTTGAAAGCCCGTCTGGCGCAAATCTCGCGCAATCTGGAAGCCCATAAGCACGACACATGAGCGCCCGACCGGTGAAACATTCGGTGACCCTTCGGGGTCACCGTACGTCAATCTCGCTGGAGAATGAATTCTGGCAGGAATTGCGCGACCTTGCGCAAGAGATGGACATGCCGATCAATGCGCTAGTGGCGCAGATCGATGCAGAGCGCGGCGTTGAAGCGGGGCTGGCCTCTGCTATCCGCGTCTATGTGCTGCGTGCATTAAAGGAACGTTTACCTTCGCGGGGGTAAGTTTCCCCCATGGTCAAACAACAGTATTCTCCATTGTCGCCCGAGGGCTGGATGCTCGCCCTATTCAGTTCGAAGGCTGCCCGCAGCGGGTGTGTCGTGCGGCGGAATGTCAGGGATGTCGAAAGATATGTGGGCCGCCACGCATTCGAGCAAGAACTGCTACGCCGCGGTTATCACGCTGTGGAGAATGCGGGCCAGCTCGTGATCTTTTGCAATCAGGAACCGATCCGCATTATTGTTTAGGGGTTTTCTTCCCAAGAAAACCCCCGCGGAATTTAGGAAAATTCCAATTTAGGCGACAGAGGCGTCGTAGATCTTGCTGATGTTCTGCCCCAGTGCCGTGTTGAACTCGGCATCCGACATCTTGACGTTCAACCCTTCGGTCAGCGCGCGCGAGAAACTGGCGATCATTTTGGGGTTTTGCGTCAAACGCGCGCAGGCGTCTTCGGTCGAATAGCCACCCGACAGCGCCACGACCCGCAGCACATTGGGGTGATCCGCAAGGCTGTCATAAAGCCCCGCGCGTTCTGGCAGCGTTACCTTGAGCATCACCAGTTCCTCCGCCGACAGCGCGGCGAGATGTTTCTCGAGCTCGGATTTCAGGATGTCTTCGGCTTCCGCCTTGCTCTCGGAATGGATGTTCACCTCTGGCTCGATGATCGGGACCAGACCGGCGGCGCAGACGGTTTTGGCGACGGCGAATTGCTGCGCCACGACCGACGCGATCCCCTCGGCGTTGGCCGATTGGATGACCGACCGCTCCTTGGTGCCAAAGATACCCGCGGCTTTCGCGCGCTTCAGCAGATCGTCCAGCTCGGGCATGGGTTTGAGCAGCTGCACGCCGTTTGCTTCGTCTTCCAGACCTTTGTCGATCTTCAGGAAAGGCACAACGCCGCGGTCTTCCCACAGCAGTTGGGCCACCGGTTTACCGTTAATCGTGTTGTCCATCGTGCGTTCGAACAGGATCGCGCCCAGAACTTTGTCAGAGGTGAAATCATCGGCCAGAATGATCCGCGCGCGCATGTCGTGCATGGCTTGGAACATCTCGGCATCGCCGGAGTAATCGGAAGGTTCAACGCCATAAAGGCTCAGCGCCTTGGGGGTCGATCCGCCCGACTGGTCCAATGCGGCCACAAACCCCTGCCCTGTTTCCATTTGTGTGCGCTGTGCGTCTGTCGTGGTCATGATGATCCTGGCCCTTATTGATTCCGTCGAATGTTCGTTTAACGCATCTATTCCCGCGATGATATATCGTTAGCGCCGGACAAAGCGCAGCAAAATGCCGTCTTTTGAACGAACTGTCAGATGTGCCACCGGAACAGGTGGCTTTTCGCCCACAACCTCTATGCGGTAATCGCGCAGGATACGCGACAGGATCAACGGGCCTTCGACCATGGCAAAGCCCGCCCCCGGGCAGACCCGCGCACCAGCGCTGAACGGCAGATAGGCCTCGCGCTGGCATTTCTTGCCGTTCTCGCTGTGCCATCGCGCCGGATCAAACCCGTCGGGGTTGTCCCACAGGCGTTCGTGACGATGCAGATGCCACGGGCTGATCACCACCTGTGCCCCACGCGCCACGGTCCGGTCGCGGAACGTCGCGGGGCAGCTCGCTTCGCGCACCATCATCGGCACGGGGGGATAAAGCCGCAGTGCCTCGCGGAAGACATCGCGGCTTTGCCTAAGCTTGCCCATGACCGCAAAATCGCACTGGTCGATCGCCTGTGCCTCTTCGGCCAGACGGTCCTGCCAGTCGGGATGGGTCGCCACCAGATACATCGCCCAGGCCAGCGCCGATGCGCTCGTCTCGTGGCCCGCAAGAAAGAAGATCGCGACCTGATCGACCATTTCCTCCGTGGTAAAGGTAGAGCCGTCTTCGGGGTCGGGCGTGGTCATGATCTTGGTCGCCAGATCGTCGGGGGCGGTGCCCGCCTTGATCGCCTCCATCCGCTCGGCCGTCAGTGCGGTGATCAGTCGCCGGATCTTGGCTGCGCTGCGTTTGGTGTCGCGGCGGAACAGCCGTGGCAGCCAGCGGGGCAACGGCACAAAGGCCGCGATGTTCAGGATCGGCTGGCTGCGCTGATAGGTTTTGAATTCGTCAAAAACCTCGCGCGCCATATGGTGTTCGATGGGAATCGAAAACAACGTGCGAAAGATAACATCCGCCGCCGCGTGGCTGGTCTGCGCCTCGACCTCTAGCGACGCGCCATCATGAGGGGCAAGCCGTGCCGCCGCTGCCTCTGCCGCGTCCCAGATGGCGGGAAAGGTCTCGCGCAAGCGGCCCCCTTCAAACGCAGGGTCAATGATGCGCCGCTGTCGTTTCCACGTCGCCCCGTTGGTCAGGAATACCGAGTTGCCAAGCAGCGGGCGCAATCCTTCGCCGATCCGGTCAGACTTGGGATAATCGTCGGGGCGCGTCTTGAGCACGGTCTGGATCAGATCGGGCTGGTTGATCAGATAACTGCGGAAGAACGGCGTCTTGAACTCTGCCATCCAAGCCCGATACAGCCGTGCGGGCTGCGCCGACAGGATGTCTTGGCGAAAGAGCCGCGCATAGCGCCAAAGCGACACTTTCGCCGGGCGGCTCTCGGGTTTGGGGGGCAGCTTCATGGCGCGGTAGAGGTGAATTTATTCACCGGTTTGACAATGCGCGACCGGGATGCAGGCCGTCCGGCATAGCGTTCGGCCAGACTGTGCGGGCCGGCGGTGATCTGGAAATAGTCATAGTCCTTGGGCGCATCAAAGGCGCAGAGGTATTGGAAATGCAGCCGGAAAAACCGCCAGCGCAGCTCTTTCCAGCGGGCTGGGGTCAGCGATTGGGTAAAAGCCGCCGAAAACACCAGCGGCCAGCGTTTATCCTCGGGGGCAACGCCCGACACCGCTACCGGATCGCAAAGCGCAAAGGCACAGCCGTCGCCGGGGGCGGTCACATCGACCCATGTCAGACCCTCGCATTGGGACAGAAAGCGCAAATCGGCGCGCAGACGGTGGGCATCGCGCAGGAAAGACACCATCGGCACCACCTGCCCCAAAGTCATAAAGGCCAGCGCAGGCCCGTCAGCAGGGACACGGCCCGCCCGGATCAGATCGGCAAGGATCGACACCCCCAAATGCGCGCCCGAGGAATGGCCGACGACAAGCACCTCGTCCACATCAGACTTCAGCGCCTGCGCGATGGCATCCCCGAATTCGGTCATGCGCGTTTCAAGCGCGGGCGGGTTCGCCCCGCGCGTCGCGGCCCCGAAGGCGTAATCATGCATCAGGTAATAGGCGAAAAGCTTGCCATCGTGTTTCTTGAACCAGCGCAGCACCTGCCAGCCCAGCCCCACGCCAGCGGCGGCGACGATCCCCTTGAACCACGCAGGCCCGCCAAAGAAGGTCAGCCCTGCGTAGAGCAGCTTGCCCGCGAGGGCCGCGATCAACAGTTGCAGCAGCAACATCCCCACCGGATAAAGCGCCGCAATCACCGGCCCCTTGCGCAGCTTCATCAACCGCCAAAGCGCACCCGATGCGATATAGACCCAAGCCGTCTGCACCAACTGCCCATAGGTCGCGAGGATCGAATTGCTCATGGAGATGCGCACGATGTCGGACCAGACGAGCACGTCGACCTGAGCCTCTACATCAACGCCATCGATATGCGCGGCGACGTTCCAGCCGTAGTTCCCGCCGCCCTTCTTGGGCGACAGCGCGATCTGATAGTCCGAGATCAGCGCCTGTGCGCTGCCTTCCTTACGGTAAAGCTCGCGGTAGCGGCGCGGATGAATGGGGTCGTAGCCCGGGATATAGAAAACCCGTCGCTTCCTGACTGTCTGCTCTATGTTCTCGGCCATCGTTCACCCTGTATTTCGCCGCAGCTTAAACAGGTTTTCCGGCAAGAGTAAGGCGCCTAACCCAAGGCTCCCAATGCAGGAAATGTTTCCAGCAACCAGAAAGAGAAGGTCGTAAACGCCCCCGTCAGCAGCGCCAGACCGACGACCACCAGCAAGATCCCCATGCCGCGTTCGATCAGCTTCATATAGGGCTTGATCCGGTTCATGACCTGGGTGGCGCGGGTGATGAACATCGCCGCCAGCAAGAAGGGAATACCCAAGCCAGCCGCATAGACCCCCAGCAAAAGCGTGCCGCGCGTGACCGAGGCTTCGGACGCCGCGAGCGACAGGATCGCACCAAGCTGCGGCCCGATGCAGGGTGTCCAGCCGAAGGCGAAGGCCAGCCCAAGGATATAGGCCCCAAAGGACGTGCCGCCCTTGTCGCCCGCATCCAGACGCGCCTCTTGATCCAGAAAAGGAATGCGGAAGACGCCGAGAAAATGCAGACCAAAGATGATCACCACGATGCCCGACATCCGCGCGAAGAGCACCTGATTTTGCAGGAAGAAGGCCCCGAAGACCGAGGCCGTGAACCCCAGAATCAGGAACACCGTACTAAGCCCCATAACAAAGAACAGGGCCGCGATGACAGCCTTGCGGCGCGCGGCGGCGACCGATGACATGTCGTTCAGGGTCACCCCGCTCATATAGGCCAGGTACGGGGGGACGATGGGCAGGACGCAGGGGCTCAGGAAGCTGATGATCCCGGCGGTCAGCGCGATGAGTATGGCGGGCAGTAGTCCCGCGTCGATCAGGTCAAATCCAAACATGACATCAGCCATAATCTGCTTTGTCCGGCGCGTCACCTGCTGTTGTGCGTGATCCCCGTCACAAGGTTGTGGACGCGTTGAAACATGTGGCTTATCTGAGGATCATGACAGATAAAAACTTTCTCGACGCGACGGGGCTTTTGTGCCCCCTGCCCGTGCTCAAAGCCCGTAAACGCCTGCAATCATTGGCCTCTGGCGATCTTCTCACCGTGCATGCGGATGATCCTGCCGCGATCATCGACATCCCGCATTTCTGTGCCGAGGCCGGTCACAGCCTTGAAAGCGCCGCGATGGACGAAACGCCGCAGGCCTATGTGATCCGCAAAAAGTAACAGCCCCCGCTGCCCCACGCGCCGCGGATACCGCAGATAAAAAAGGCAGACCCGAAGGTCTGCCTTTTTGCGTTTCCATATGTCAGCGCAGGGGCGCTGCTTAGCCGCCCAAGGACCACCAGCCGCGCCGCTTGGGCTTGGCGGGTTTTTCGGGCTCCGCCTGCGGGGTCGCCTCGGGCTGAGGTACCTCGGTGACCGGTGGCTCCGGCTGGATTTCCTGCGCGGGCGGCATTTCCGTCGGGGTGCTATCGGGCACTTCGGTCGGGGCCGGCGTTTCCTCAACCTCGGCGGGCTGGGACGGCTGCGCGGGCGTGGGTTCCGGCGTCGGGATCGGCGTCGGCTCCTTTGCGGGCTCGGGCGTCGGCGCGTCTGGCGTCACCTCAGGCTCTGGCTTGGGCTCGGGGGTTGGCTGCTCTTTTGGCGCAGGTGTTTCCTCGGGCTTGGGTGCCTCTTGCGAGCCCTCTTCGGTAGCCTCAACCGGCGCGGCCTTGGGCTTGCGCGTGCGGGTCCGCTTGGGTTTTGGCTTGGGCGCGTCTTCGGCGGCGTCCGCGTCGGCAGGTTTCGCGTCCTCGGAGGTCTTGGCGTCCGCGTCTACGGTCGCTTCTGCCGCGGCATCCGCCTTGGGCTTGCGGGTCCGGCTGCGGGTGCGCTTGGGTTTATCCTGCGGCTTCGCGTCATCAGAAGCGCCGTCTGCAGTCGCATCCGTTTTCGCGTCATCTTTGGAACCCGCAGTATCCGCCTCGGTTTGCGCGGGCGCGTCGCTATCGCCGTTGTCACCGTTGGTGTTGCTATCGCCGTTGTTTTCACCGTTGGCGGCATCATCCCCGTTGGATTTGCCACCCCGACGCCGCCGGCGACGACGACGACGCTTGGGTTTCCCTTCGCCATCATTGTCATCGTCAGAGCCATTGTGCTGGTTCTGCCCGCCATTGCCGTTGCCGGTAGGTTCATTGTCAGCGTTGTCCGCATCTGCTTCCGCATCGACATCCAGATCATCGACCTCGTCCATGATGGAGGTATCAACCGACACCACATGTTCGATCGGCGTGACGACGCGTGTCGCGGTCTTGAACTTTTCAAGCGAGAAATCGGGGCTGACCAAAGCGGGGTCGCCTTCGATGCGCACGGCCATGCCATAGCGGCCTTCGATATGGGCGATATGTTCGCGCTTCTGGTTCATCAGGAAGTTGGCGATGCCGACGGGCGCGGTGATCAATACCTCGCGCGACCGTTTGCGGGTGCCCTCTTCCTCGATCTGGCGCAGGATCGACAGCGCAAGGTTGTCGTCCGACCGGATCAGGCCGGTGCCGTGACAGGCGTGGCACGGCTGGGTCGTCGCCTCGATCATACCGGGGCGCAGACGCTGGCGCGACATTTCCATCAGGCCAAAGCCGGAGATGCGGCCCACCTGAATACGCGCACGGTCGGTTTTCAGCTTTTCCTTCATCAGCTTTTCAACGGCGGCGTTATTGCGGCGCTCGTCCATGTCGATAAAGTCGATGACGATCAGACCGGCCAGATCACGCAGACGCAACTGACGAGCGACTTCGGCGGCGGCTTCCAGGTTGGTCTTGGTCGCGGTCTGTTCGATGGAGCCTTCTTTGGTGGCCCGGCCCGAGTTCACGTCGATGGCGACAAGCGCTTCGGTCACACCGATCACGATATACCCGCCCGAAGGCAGCTGTACCGTGGGGTTGAACATGCCCGACAGGTAGCTTTCGACCTGATAGCGCGCGAACAAGGGCAGCGTTTCGCTATAGAGCTTCACGTTCTTGGCGTGGGACGGCATGATCATCTTCATGAAGTCCTTGGCGATGCGGTAACCGCGTTCACCTTCGACAAACACCTCGTCAATCTCGCGGTTATAAAGGTCGCGGATCGAGCGTTTGATCAGGTCGCCTTCTTCATAGATCTTGGCGGGCGCGATGGATTTCAGCGTCAGCTCGCGGATCTGTTCCCACAGGCGTTGCAGGTATTCATAGTCGCGCTTGATCTCGGCCTTGGTGCGTTGTGCACCGGCGGTGCGCACGATCAGACCGGCACCTTTTGGCACCTGAATTTCGTTTGCGATCTCTTTCAGCTTCTTGCGGTCTGCGGCGTTGGTGATCTTGCGGCTGATGCCGCCCCCACGCGCGGTGTTGGGCATGAGCACGCAGTAGCGACCGGCCAGCGACAGATAGGTTGTCAGCGCGGCACCCTTGTTGCCACGTTCCTCTTTAACGACCTGCACCAGCAGGATCTGACGCACCTTGACGACTTCCTGGATTTTATAGCGCTTGGGCCGTGGCTTGCGCGCGGTGCGCAGATCGTCGTGGTCATCGTCATCCGCCACGGATTCGATGCTGTCATCCTTGGAGGACGCATCTTTAGCCTTGGGGCTATCGTCGCTGTCATCCGCGTCGTCGCTGTCGTCCTGATCATCGGCACCAGGTTTTGCGGCGTCTTTCGCATCTGCTTTGGCGGCCTTGGGCGTGTCACCTTCTGCCTTGCTGTCATCACCGTCTGGCTCTTCGACAGGCGTTTCGGCAACCCGCTCCATCGGAGAGGAGCCTTCTTCATCGTCCAGATCGACGGTCTGCATGCCGTTGATCTGATCGCTGTCGGTGGCATCGGCGTCTTTGCTGACCGTCGCGTCATCAGACACGGTGTCTTCGGCCTTGGACTTGCTGCGGCTGCGCGAGCGTGTCCGGCGTTTGGGTTTTTCGTCTTCGTCTTCCTTGGCGGCCTGCGCTTCGGCATAGGCACGCTCTTCCTCCATCAGCGCCAGACGGTCGGCGACGGGGATCTGGTAGTAATCGGGGTGAATTTCCGAAAAGGCGAGGAAACCATGACGGTTGCCGCCATAATCCACAAACGCGGCCTGCAACGAAGGTTCTACCCGCGTGACTTTCGCGAGGTAGATATTGCCAGCTAGCTGGCGTTTATTCTCTGATTCAAAGTCAAATTCTTCGACCTTGTTTCCATCAACCACAACAACGCGAGTTTCCTCAGCGTGGGTGGCATCGATAAGCATTTTCTTAGGCATAAATCCATTTTGCACAGCTGCGCAAACAGCAGCCCCGGTGGGGCGCTGCGAGGCAGGGTATGTCTTGTCAGGGCGATGGGTGACGCGGCTAAAACAGGGCCCAAAAGGCCGCCTGTCTGTCTGCTCTTGGCGTCTGCGCGCGTCATCGCGGTTCTTCTCCGACATGGGTGGTGCGTACCGCGCCCCCATATCCATTAATTTACTGCGGTTGTCCGGCCAAAGGCACGGCGCAATCGTCAGCGGTTCTTGAGCCTTTTTTAAGGGCCTAATCGGTCTGCCTGGTCACCACATGCCGGGGAACCGAGGCATCGAAACTGTCTGGGGTCTGGTTTGCCATCCAAAGAGGCAAACAGCCCTATCTACAATTAACGGCAGAAGGCACCAAATGACAATGGGAAATCGCGTTTAGCGGCTTTACAGATACGGGGGCCGATAGCGGTATCACGCCCCCCGCCGCCTTGCTTGACAAGCGTCGGTGCTATGGGAAAAGCTTTGCCAGCGGGTTTATGCCCGTGCCGCACCCCTATGACGGGATGCACAAAAATAAGTCAGATAAGGATGATACGAATGCATATTTCCCTGCGCGCAGCCCTGTGCCTGCCGTTTCTGGCGCTTGCCGCCTGCGAAGACATGAGCACGACCGGCGGCAGCGACCCCGAGGGCCCGTCCAAGCGCAGTTGCATCCGTGCCGTGGAAAAGCACACCGGCAAATCGGGCGGTACGCTCAACACGACCATCCCTATCGTCGAGACGGGCCAGCATATTGTCGATATCCCCGGCGGTCCGTCGTGGACCTGCTACACCGATGAAACCGGTGCAGCACGCGAGTTGATCGAGACGCGGCTCGGCTGACCCTTTCTTCAAAATGCGGCGCTCAGAGGTAATCCGAGCGCTGCAATCCGTATTTCGCCATCTTCTCGTTCAGCGTCCGGCGCGGCAGGCACAGTTCCTCCATCACACTGGCGATAGACCCTTTGTGCCGGCGCATGGTATTGTCGATCAGCATACGTTCGAAGGCTTCTACGTATTCCTTCAAGGGCTTGCCGTCGGTGGTCATCACCGGCTGCATCTCTTCGTGGTCCGACATCAGCAGTGATGCGATAGAACCGGACCCGCGACGCGACTGCAATACAGCGCGTTCAGCCACATTGATCAACTGGCGCACGTTCCCGGGCCAAGGCGCTTGCAACAGTTGCGCAGCCTCTTGCGCGGAAACCTGCGGAGTCTCGCAGCCATATTCATCCGCGAATTCTTCGGACAAACGTGTGAACAACGTCAGAATATCCTCGCCCCGTTGGCGCAGCGGCGGCACCGTAATGCGCAGGGCGGCCAGACGATAGAAAAGATCAGAACGCAGCGCATCTTCGGAGGTGCGCCCCGCTTCTTGCAGGTTCGAAATCGCAACGATCCGCGTTTCCGCAGGCGTGCCTTGGTCGTTGATCGCACTCAGAAGACGGGCTTGCAGCGTCTCGCTGAGCGATTCAACACCTTCCAGCACCAAGGTGCCGCCACGGGCCTCCTCGATCGCGGGAAGCTGGGCGTCTTCAGGCATCATCGGACCAAACAAACGCTTGCTCAGCGCGTCTTCCTCTAGCGCGCCGCAGCTGACCAGCACGAATTTCTTGCCCGCGCGCGATCCCACAGCATGCAGCGCATGCGCCACCAATGTCTTGCCCGTACCGGTTTCACCATCGATCAGCACATGACCGTCGGCTTGACCAAGGTCCAGAATATCCTCGCGCAGCCGCTCCATCACGGGCGAGCCGCCGATAAGCTTTTTCATCAGTTGGCTGCCGTCAGACAGTTCACGACGCAGGGCGCGGTTGTCCATGACCAGACGGCGCGCGTTGGTGGCCTTCTTGGCCAGTTCGCTCATCCGGTCAGGGTTAAAGGGCTTTTCAAGGAAGTCGAACGCGCCGACGCGCATCGCCTCGACCGCCATGGGCACATCGCCATGGCCGGTGATCATAATCACAGGCAGCGCGCTGTCGGTGCCCATCAGCTTTTTCAGGAACTGCATGCCGCCCATGCCGGGCATCTTGATGTCGGAGATCACGATACCGGGGTAATCCGGCCCCAGTGTTTTCAACGCATCCTCGGCGCTGCCGAACGTCTCTGTGTCATAGCCCGAAAGCGCCAGCCACTGGCTGATCGACTGACGCATGTCTTGTTCATCATCAACGATCGCGATTTTCATTGCCTGAGCCATTGGTTTACTCTGCCGCCTGTGTCTTCTCTGTGCTGTCCATAATGGGCAGCTGCATTTCAAAAACCGCACCGCCATGTTGGCCGTTGCGGGCTGTCAGCCTGCCCCCCAGATCGGATACAATACCCGACGAGATCGCAAGCCCCAGCCCGACACCATCGCCGGGCTGCTTGGTCGTGTAAAACGGCTCGAACAGGCTATCGAGATCTTCGATCCCGGGGCCATTATCGCGCACGGTAAGCGTCGCCGTCTCACCCGCTGATAGTATAATCTCTACCGTCGGGTTACGTTCCGATTTGGTGGCATCCAATGCGTTGCGCAAGAGATTGACCAATACTTGTTCGATCCGCATGCGGTCCCCCATCACCTGAACAGGCGCTGCGGGCAGGATACGGTTGATCTGCACCTGACGCTGACGTAGCTGCGGCTCCATCATTGACAAGGCAGAGGCAAGCGCCTCCCCCATATCAAAGGGCGAAAACTGCTGCTGGCCCTTGCGTGCATAGCTTTTCAGCTGCCGCGTAATGGCCCCCATGCGTTCGATCAGATCGTCGATACGCCCGAATGACGCCAGTGCTTCCTCCAGCCGGTTGCGCTGCATCAACAGACGCGCGCCCGCCAGATAGGTTTTCATCGCGGCCAGCGGCTGGTTCAGCTCGTGGCTGACGGCGGCGGACATTTCGCCCAAGGCGGCGAGCTTGCTGGATTGTTCCAACGTCTGCTCGGCCACGGCCAAGGTCTGCTGGACCCGTTTGCGTTCCGCCACCTCGCGCTGAAGGGCGGCGTTCAGCGCGCGGAGTTCGGCGGATTCACGCTGAAACAGCGCCGCGCGCCCCGCCGTCCGACGGCTGAGGGCATAAAACGTCAGCGCCAGCAGGATCGCAAAGCCCATCACCTCAAGCGCAAGTACCCCGTTCACCTTCTCGCGGACCGACGCATAGGTGGTATAGCTCGTGATCCGCCAGCCCCGAAACGGTATCCGCGACGACAGACGCATCACCGCCTCGCCCTGCAGATAGGCATCGGCGGGCAATGCGGTCCAATCGGCGGTGGCCTTGATCGCGCGCTCGATGGCGCTTTGCGGGGTTTGGTTCGACAAAGCCTCGCTTTCCGTCAGACCACGCCAGCGTGGTTCGGTCGCCATGATGATGTCACCCGTGCTGTCGGTGACAATCACCGCATCCGAGATACCGGCCCAGGCCCGTTCAAACCGTTGCAGATCAACCTCGGCCGCGATCACCCCAAGGTTGGCGCCGCCTTCCTGAATACGCCGCGAATAGAAGAACCGATAACCGCCGGTATCGCGGGGAATAACGCTGAACACGGTCGAATTCGATCGCAGCGCGTCAACAAAATAAGCCTCTTGCCGGTGCGAAGCCCCCAACCGGTTGCGGTCGGTCGCTGCCACCGTGCGCCCGTCGATATCATAAAGCATCAAGGACGCCGCGCCGATCTCCTCTACAAAAGAGATCAATCGCTGGGTCGACAGGGAATAATCGGATCGGGTCAGCGCCTCGATCAAGGCGGGATCGCGCGACAAAAGCTGTGGCACAATCGCGTTCTGGCGCAGTTCGGCCAGCAGGTTGCCGCTGTAGAGCGCGATCCGAAGCTCGGCCCGGTTACGTGTGCTTTCGGTAAAGCGATCCGTCAGCAGCTTGTTGGTGACCGAAATCGTGGCCACCGCAATGACCAAAAGCAAAGCAACCGCCAGCCGGACGCGCCAGCTGACAGATAAAGGGGCTTCACTAGAGGACGCAGACCGAAACATGGCGGCAATCTACGCGTCCTCACCGGTGCACTCAAGTCACGCTGTGAGCAGAGACCCCGCCAATGCGCGGAAGAGCGCCGCCCCGTCCGTGCCCCCATGCCCCGCATCCGCGGCGCGTTCAGGGTGCGGCATCATCCCCAACACACGACGGTTCGACGAAAGGATGCCCGCGATGTCCGACTGCGACCCATTGGGGTTATCGCCATAGGTAAAGGCAACACGATCCTCGCCATGCAGTTTGGCAATCGTATCGCCATCGGCAAAATAATTGCCATCGTGGTGGGCGATCGGGATGTCGATCATCGCACCGGCCTCGTAGCCCGATGTATAATCGCTGTCCGCCGTAGCCACGCGCAGCGGTACGGTGCGACAGATGTATTTCAGCCCCGCATTGCGCAGCAGGGCACCGGGCAGCAGACCGGTTTCGGTCAACACCTGAAAGCCGTTGCAGATCCCCATGACATAACCGCCACGCTCCGCATGGGCCGCCACTTCGCGACAGATCGGAGAATTCGCCGCAATGGCACCACAGCGCAGGTAGTCGCCATAGGAAAAGCCGCCGGGCACACCCACAATATCGACGCCCTCGGGCAGGCTCGTGTCCTTGTGCCAGACCATCGACACTTTGGCACCGACCGCCTTGAATGCCACCGCCAGATCGCGGTCACAGTTAGAGCCGGGAAAAACGATGACCGCTGCGTGCATCAGCTCATCTCCACTGTGTAGGATTCAATCACCGTATTCGCGAGCAGCTTTTCACACATCGCCTCGACGTCGGCCTTGGTTGCGCCGTCATTCAGGTCCAGCTCGATCACCTTGCCCTGACGCACGCCATTGACGCCTTCAAAGCCCATGGCTCCAAGCGCGTGGCGCACGGCCTCGCCCTGCGGATCCAGAACACCGTTTTTCAACATCACATGCACCCGTGCTTTCATGACGCGTCCCCTATCTTCATTTTGCAAAATAAACTCATCTGCGACGCCAGCCTAGTTGATCAACGTCGGTTTCATCATCGGTGTCGACGTCTTGGGCATGACCCCCAAACGTCGGGCGACTTCGGTATAGGCATCCGTCAGCGACCCCAGATCGCGGCGGAACACATCCTTGTCCAGTTTCTGTCCGGTTTCGATATCCCACAGACGGCAGCTGTCGGGGCTAATCTCGTCGGCGACGATCAGACGCTGGAAATCGCCCTCGTAGATCCGGCCCACCTCAAGCTTGAAGTCCACCAGCCGGATGCCCACGGCCATCATCACGCCGGACATGAAATCATTGACCCGCAGCGACAGGCTCAGGATGTCCTCCATGTCCTGCTGACCGGCCCAGCCAAAGGCGGCGATATGCTCCTCGGTGACCAGAGGATCGCCAAGGTCATTGTTCTTGAAGTGATATTCCACAATCGGACGCGGCAGTTGCATGCCCTCGTCAATGCCAAGCCGCGTGGACAGATCCCCCGCCGCATAGTTGCGCACGACGATCTCGAGCGGGATAATCTCTGCCTGACGGATCAGCTGTTCGCGCATGTTCAGACGTTTGATGAAATGCGTGGGCACGCCGATGTTGTTCAGGCCGGTCATGAAGAATTCGGACAGGCGGTTGTTCAGCACGCCCTTGCCTTCGATCACCGCTTTTTTCTCGGCGTTAAAGGCGGTTGTGTCGTCTTTGAAGTGCTGGACAATGGTCCCCGGTTCCGGTCCTTCATACAGGATCTTCGCCGTACCTTCATAGATTTTCGTGCGACGGGCCATGCACATCCCTTCCAGACAACAGGCCGGTTGGAATACCCATCAGCCATTTCTAGCCTGTCACATAGTCCAAGCGCCCCTGCCACGCAAGCGCGCGCCCTGCCCTCATGGCGCTCATGCACGCAGAAACCATGGCGGCGGCTCATGACGATCATGAGAATAATGAAGTTGCGTCAACAGGGGCGTTGTGGGAAACGGCAAAATCACCCATTTAGCGGAGCGTTTTGATGTCCAACCCCCTCACCGATCTTCTGGCTGAAAAAGGCACGCTGCTGGCCGATGGTGCCACTGGCACGAACCTGTTCAACATGGGCCTGATGTCCGGTGACGCGCCAGAAATGTGGAACACCGAACAGCCGCAAAACATCATCAAGCTGTATCAGGGTGCGGTGCAGTCGGGCAGCGATATCTTCCTGACCAACTCTTTCGGCGCGAATGCCTCGCGTCTGAAACTACATAATGCCGAAAAACGCGCCCATGAGCTCAGCCGCGTGTCCGCCGAGCTCGCGCGCGAGGTCGCGGATAAGGCCGGTCGCAAGGTCATCGTTGCAGGCTCCGTCGGCCCAACGGGCGAGATCATGGAGCCGGTCGGCCCTCTCACCCACGCGCTGGCGGTCGAGATGTTCCATGAAACCGCAGACGGGTTGAAAGCCGGTGGTGCCGATGTGGGCTGGCTGGAGACGATCAGCGCCCCCGAGGAATACCGCGCCGCCGCTGAAGGCTTCAAGCTGGCGGGGCTCGACTGGGTCGGCACGATGAGCTTTGACACCGCAGGCCGCACCATGATGGGCATGACATCCGAGGCGATGGTCGACATGGTGCATGACCTCGATTATGGCCCGCTGGCCTATGGGGCCAACTGCGGTACCGGCGCGTCGGATGTGTTGCGCACGGTGTTGGGGTTCGCCTCCAAAGGCATGCCGACGCCGATCGTATCCAAAGGCAACGCGGGCATCCCGAAATACGTCGAAGGCCACATCCACTATGACGGCACGCCCGAACTGATGGCCGATTACGCCGAGATGGCCCGCAACTGCGGCGCGTCGATCATCGGCGGCTGCTGTGGCACCATGCCGGAACATCTGGTGCATATGCGCGCCGCTCTCGACAGCCGGCCCAAGGGCGACGCCCCCACACTGGAACAGATCGTCGAGGCCCTTGGACCGTTCTCTTCGGCCAGCGATGGCACCGATGGCGAAGGCCCCACCCGCGCACCACGCCGTGGCCGCCGCCGGGGTTAATCCCCGAACAGATCCAACTGCGCGCTCGCCCGTTTGGGCGGGCGGAACAGATCGCAGCGCATTGGCGGCAGGAGCGTATCCAGCCCCAACCGTTTGACCGCCAAGGTAAACCGCTGCGCAATCATCTCGGCATAGGGGCCTTCGCCGCGCATCCGTCGGTGCCAATTTGCGTCATATTCCTTCCCCCCGTGCATCTCGCGCAGCCGCGTCATGATGCGACCCGCGCGGTCAGGGTAATGCGCCGCCAACCATTCCTGCATCAAGGGCGATACCTCGCGCGGCAAGCGCAGCATGATCCAACTGGCCGCGACGGCCCCCGCATCGCGCCCCGCTTCCAAAATCGCCTCAAGCTCGGGATCGGTCAGCGCCGGCACCATGGGGGACGCCATGACCCGCACCGGAATGCCTGCCTCCGCCAATCGTTCGATCACCTGCAACCGACGTTTCGGGGCAGGCACCCGCGGCTCCATCAACCGCGAAAGCTTCGCATCCAACGTCGTCACCGACACGCCCACGCGGCACAGCCCGCGCACCGCCATATCCGACAGAATATCAATATCCCGCTCGATCAGACTGCCCTTGGTCACAATGGCAACGGGATGGTTCGCGTCTGACAGCACCTCTAGCAGCGCGCGCATGATCCGATGCTCTTTCTCGATCGGCTGATAGGGATCGGTATTCGTGCCGATCGCAATGGGGGCGACCTGGTATTTCTTCGCCGCCAACTCTCGTTTCAACACCTCGGGTGCCTCGGGCCGCGCGATCAGCCGCGTCTCGAAATCCAGGCCAGGCGACAACCCCAGATAGGCATGGCTTGGCCGCGCGAAACAATAGACACAGCCGTGTTCGCACCCGCGATACGGATTGATCGACCGGTCAAACGGCAGGTCCGGCGACTGGTTGTAGCTGATCACGGAGCGCGGAATTTCAACGCTCACCTGGGTGCGCAAGACCGGCAAAGGGTCATCATCGCCCGCCCATCCATCGGCCACAGCGCTGACGGTCAGCGGCTCGAACCGGCCCGGGCGGTTGCTGGATGTGCCCCGTCCGGGCAGTCTGTATTTGCGCTGTGCCTGATCCATTCAAATCTTTTCGAACAAATTGGGAACATGGTCAAGTATATTGGCCCAAGCCATTGTTTTACAGTACGATTGAGCGTAATTTCCCAACAACCAAAGCGTCGCACGCGGTGCCGGGTTTGTCGCAAAAAGCACGAAGCTTTCGGCGCGTATGTGACAAAAAGGCACAAGCCCGCGCGGGTGAGTTAACCGATGAGGAACGACTATGTCGGATGAAGACGAAATTATCCTTGCCGATCTGGACGACGAAGAACTTGTTCAGCAGATGTTTGATGATCTCTATGACGGTCTGCGCGAAGAGATTGAAGAAGGGGTCAATATCCTGATCGAACGCGATTGGGCACCCTATGATATTCTGACCAAGGCGCTTGTCGGTGGCATGACCATCGTCGGGGCCGACTTCCGCGACGGTATCCTCTTTGTCCCCGAAGTGCTTCTGGCTGCGAACGCGATGAAAGGCGGCATGGCGATCCTAAAGCCGCTGCTGGCCGAAACCGGCGCACCGCGCGTGGGCAAGATGGTAATCGGCACGGTCAAGGGCGACATCCATGACATCGGCAAGAACCTTGTGTCGATGATGATGGAAGGCGCGGGCTTCGAGGTTGTCGATCTTGGCATCAACAATTCGGTCGAAGCCTATCTTGAAGCGATGGAGACCGAAGGGCCGGACATCCTTGGCATGTCCGCGCTGCTGACCACGACCATGCCCTATATGAAAGTCGTGATCGACACGATGGTCGAACAGGGCATCCGCGATGACTATATCGTGCTGGTCGGCGGGGCCCCCCTGAACGAAGAATTCGGCAAGGCCATCGGTGCCGACGCCTATTGCCGCGATGCCGCCGTTGCAGTTGAAACCGCCAAGGAATGGGTCGGGCGGAAACACAACGCCGCCAAGGCGTAAGCGGTTGATCTAGAACACAAAGGCCCTTCCCTACCGGAGGGGCCTTTTGCATGACGGAGCGTGAGATGAAGCCGCCCTCGGACCGTGATCTGACAGAAAAAGGCCTGCCGCTCGCCCCGCAGACGGGCCGCATTCTGCTGATCGCCTGCGGGGCGCTGGCGCGGGAAATTCTCGACCTGAAAGAGGCGAACGGCTGGTCACATCTGGACCTGACCTGCCTGCCCGCCAAGCTGCATCTCTACCCAGAAAAAATCACCGACGAAGTCCGCACAGCCGTTGAGAAACAGCGCGACAAATACGACGATATATTCGTTGTCTACGCCGACTGCGGCACCGGCGGATTGCTGGAGGCGGAGTGTAAGAAACTTGGCGTGCAGATGGTCGCAGGACCGCATTGCTATAGCTTTTTCGAAGGCAACGACCGCTTTTCCAAGATCTCGGAGGACGAGATTACCACCTTCTATCTCACCGATTTTCTGGTCCGCCAGTTCGACGCTTTCATTATAAAACCCATGGGGCTCGACCGGCACCCCGAACTGCGCGATATGTACTTCGGGAACTACGAAAAGCTTGTGTATCAGGCGCAAACAGATGATCCCGCGCTTACCGCCAAGGCGAAAACATGCGCCGATAGGCTCGGCCTGGCTTTTGAACGGCGCTTTACCGGCTACGGTGATCTGGCGCGCACCCTCAAGGCGCTCTGATCTTCATTTTGCCAAATAAACTCAACTGGCACAGCTGTCGCCACACCCCGCAGGCGCGCGTTCAACCCTGCTGTGCAGCCTCGCCGCGAATCCGTTCGATCATCGCGGTCAGCCCGTTCGACCGCTGCGCCGACAGATGTTCGTTCAACCCAAGGCGCCCCATCTCGGCACGGGCATCGATGGCGCTGACATCGGCCGCGGGCACGCCGTTATACAGTTTTTGAAGCACGGCAATCAGGCCTGAAACGATCATCGCATCGCTGGCCCCGTCGAAATGGAGCACGCCATCCTCGAACTGCGTATGCAACCAGACCTGACTGGCGCACCCATCTACTTTGGTTGCGGGCACGCGCAACTCTTCGGTCAGCGGCTCCATCGCCTTGCCCAGATCGATCACATGGCGATAGCGGTCTTCCCAATCGTCCAGAAACTCGAAATCCTCGACCAGTTCTTCAAATGCCTCTGTCGCCACGGTGCGTCCCTCTTTTCGCTTGCCAAACAGGTAGGTTGCACGATGCCAAAGGTCCACCCCCTTCCCAACGGGTCTGGGATGGGTTAGTCAAATATTACCGAAATTTCTACGGCGGACCCCATGCGCAAGACCTTTTCAGCCATCCTGGTATCGACCCTTGTTTTGACAGGCTGCGCGACCGTGCGCGACAGCCGTGTGAACCCGTTCAACTGGTTCGGGACCGCGCGGTCTGAACCGATCACCCGTCAGGAAGCCTCGACCAACCCTTTGATCCCGCAGCGGACCGGAGTATTCTCCTCCTCGCGAAATAAAGAGGTGGTATATGCCGGTCGCCCCTTCGACCAGATCATTGATCTGACGATCGAAGAAGTACCGGGCGGTGCCGTCGTGCGCGCCACCGGTCGCGCGGATCGTCAGGGCATTTACGAGGTGCAGCTGACCCCCGCGAACGAAGACGAGCTGCCAGTGGACGGCGTGTTGACCTACCGTCTTGAAGGGGTGGAACCAAGCGAGGCGACCGCCATCGGCACGCCACCCACCCGCGAGGTTACGGCCGGCCGCAAGCTGACCAACCAGACGCTGGCTGGCGTGACGACCATCCGCGTCGAAGGGCTGCGCAACGCGATGACATCGCGCCGCTAACCCCAAATAAATTAATAAAAACCAAAGGGTTGAGCGTTAAAGCTCAACCACTTTCAGATCGGACCCGACCGCGGTCAAAGCGATCTCGCCGTTGCACAGTCGCAGCGCATCTTCCCCGAATACCTCGCGTCGCCACCCCTTCAGCGCGGCCACATCACGCAGCCCTGCGGCGATCCCGTCAAGGTCCGCAGCGGGGGCGATCAGCTTGGCCGCAACGCCTGCGCTTTCGGACTTGGCCTTCAGCAAGACACGCAGCAGATCGGACAGCGCCGGATTGACCTGAAGCTTGTCGCGGCTGCGATCGGGCTGCGGCATATCGCCGGGCGGGCAATTCAGACCAGCGGCCACCGCCTTGAGGATACCATCCGCGATTTCGCCCTTGCGGGCCTCGCGCAGAAGCAGACGGGCGCGGCCCAGTTCCTCGTGGTTTTTCGGCTTGTTGCTGGCCAGTTCTACCATCGCGTCATCCTTATAGACGCGGCTGCGCGGGATGTTGCGGGTCTGGGCGTACTCCTCGCGGAACGCGGCCAGTTCGCGCACAAGCGCCAGAAACTTTGGCGAATTCGTGCGCGTCTTGACCCGACGCCATGCCTCACGCGGCGGGGTGACATAGGTGTCAGGGCTGGTCAGGATCTCAAGCTCTTCCTGAACCCAGCGGGCGCGGCCCGTCTGTTCAAGCTTACGCGCAAGGAATTCGTAGATCTGGCGCAGGTGCGTGACATCGGCCAGCGCGTATTTCGCCTGCGCATCGCTCAGCGGGCGGCGCGACCAATCGGTAAAACGGGACGTCTTATCAAGAGGTTGGTGGGCGATCTTGCGCACCAGAGTTTCATATCCCACCTGTTCGCCAAAGCCACAGACCATCGCCGCGACCTGTGTGTCGAACAAGGGTTCGGGAAAGACGCCCGCATCGACATAGAAAATCTCTAGATCCTGCCGCGCGGCGTGGAAGACTTTGACCACCGACGTATCACGGAACAGCGTGTACAGCGGGTCAAGCGACAGCCCCTCGCTCAGCGGGTCCACCAGAACGGCATTGCTATCGTCGGTTCCGGGCATCGCCAACTGGATCAGACAGAGCTTGGAATAATAGGTCCGTTCGCGCAGAAACTCGGTATCGACGGTCACGTAATCATGCTTGGCGGCCTCTGTGCAGTAGGCTTCAAGCTCGGCGGTGGTGGTGATTGTTTTCATAGCGCTACTTTGGACAGAGGAAGCCATTCAGGCAATGGAAAAGCGCATGGTTTCAGCGCAATAGGCCGCGCGGTCAGCTTTCCAGCATTAAAAGATCACGGTTGCCGCTGGCAAACCGCCGCAGCACCGCAGGGTAAAGACGATGTTCCTGCACCAGAACCCGCGCCGCCAGATCCTCTGGCGTGTCGCCGGCCATGACGGGAATGGTCGCCTGCCCCAAAATCGGCCCGTCATCCAGCGCTGCCGTGACCTCGTGCACGGTGCAGCCATGCTGGGTATCGCCGGCCTCAAGCGCGCGGGCATGGGTGTGCAGCCCCTTATAGCGCGGCAGCAAAGACGGGTGGATATTGATCATCCGCCCCGCCCAAGCATCGGTAAAGCCACCGGTCAGTTTGCGCATGAATCCGGCCAGACAGATGATGTCGGGCGCATGGGGCATCAGCCGCGCGGTCAATTCGTTTTCAAAGGCAGCGCGATCCCCTGCAAAGGGCTTGTGATCCACGACTTCAGTCGGGATGCCGCGTTCTTTGGCCCAGGCAATCCCGCCCGCGTCCGCAACATTCGACACCACCACACAGGGCCGCGCGGGATGGTCGCCGGTCATGTCTTCGACCAGCGCCCGCATGTTCGACCCGCCACCCGAAAGGAAAATCGCAACCCGTTTGGTCACAGCAGGCTGCCGGTATAGGCAACGCCCGCGGTCTCGGTGACGTTGCCCATCGGATAGACCGTTTCGCCCGCCTGCCGCAGCAGTTTGGTCAGCGCCTCGGCCTCATCCGCCTTGACCACAAGGATCATACCCACGCCGCAGTTAAAGGTCTTGAGCATCTCGGTTTCCGAGATCGCACCCACATCGGCCATCCATTTGAACACGCCGGGCAGCTCCCAGCTGTCCAGATCAATCTGCGCGCCCAGATCATCGGGCAGAACGCGGGGCAGGTTTTCCGTCAGACCGCCGCCGGTGATATGGGCCAGCGCATGTACGCCCCCTGCCCGCACGGCCTGCAACGCGGATTTCACATAAAGCCGCGTCGGCGTCAGCAGCACCTCGCCCAATGTTCCGTCTGCCCAAGGACAGTCCGCATCCCAGCCAAGGCCAGAGATCTCGACCAGTTTACGCACCAGAGAATAGCCGTTCGAATGCACCCCGTCCGAGGCAAGCCCCAGCAGCACATCCCCCGCCGCCACATCGCGGGGCAGGTCCGCGCCGCGTTCCATCGCGCCCACAGAGAAGCCCGCAAGGTCAAAATCACCTTCGGAATACATGCCAGGCATCTCTGCCGTCTCGCCCCCGATCAACGCGCAGCCAGAGCCTTCGCAGCCTTTGGCGATGCCTTCGATGATCCGCGCGGCCTGCTCGGTCTCAAGCTTGCCGGTGGCGAAATAATCGAGGAAAAACAGTGGCTCCGCCCCTTGGCACACCAGATCGTTGACGCACATGGCGACCAGATCGACCCCCACGCCATCGACGTTGCCGGTATCAATCGCGATCCGCAGCTTGGTGCCCACACCGTCCGTGGCAGCGACGAGGATCGGGTCGGTATAGCCCGCCCCCTTGAGGTCGAACAGCGCGCCGAAACCGCCAAGCCCCGACATCACGCCCGGACGCTTTGTCCGTTTGGCCGCCGGTTTGATACGTTCTACCAGCGCGTTGCCTGCATCAATATCCACACCAGCGTCTGCATAGGTGATCGAGTTCTTGGAGTTGGTCATGACGCATCCCGCTGCCTGTTCCCTTTGCGAAAGTGGGTTATAGCAGGTTGCGCAGGCGTGCAATGCACCTAAGCCACATCTGCGCGTTTCTATCCCTTGACGCGCCGCGCCCGCCCGCTTACCAAACCGCGCAGGCGGGCCTGTAGCTCAATTGGTTAGAGCAGAGCGCTCATAACGCTTTGGTTGCGGGTTCAAGTCCTGCCGGGCCTACCAAACTTTCAGTATTCACACTGAAACCGCCGCATTCCATTTAAAAATACAAGGTTACTTTGGGGCTGCATGCTACGATCCGCGGGACAATCGCGCTGTTTCGCGTGGCCTCAGGCGGCAGCGTTTACCTCGAGGCTTTGCGCGGCGCGGATCGGGAGTGTCAGGATAAAGCAGCTGCCCTGCCCGACGACGCTGGACACGCTGAGGCTGCCGCCCTGCATTTCCGCCAGACTGCGCGAAATCGCGAGCCCCATGCCCGTGCCGCCTGCCCGACGCGTGGCGGTGGAATCGACCTGATAGAAGACCTCGAAAATGCTTTGGAGTTCGGCTTCGGGGATGCCGGCACCGCTGTCATGGACTTCGAAGCTGACGACATCGCCCACGGGTTTCACCACCAGACGGACGAAACCGGTGTCGGTGAATTTGATCGCGTTGCCGATGAGGTTGAACAGGATCTGCCGCGCGCGCACCTTATCGGCAAAGACCATATCCGCCTCTTGTACCACATCAAAGGCCAGACCCTTCTTGCTTGAAAGTGTGCGAAGCTGTTCGATCACCGGATCGACAATATCCTGCACCGCACAAGGGCTGGGTTCGATCACAAGGCTGCCGGATTCGATCTTGGCCACGTCGAGGATCTCGTTGATGAGGTGCAACAGATGCTCGCCGGATTGCACCAACCGGTTCATCAGGCCGGACAGTTGGTCGTACATCTCATCCAGCAGACGCTTTGCCTCTGCGTGGCCGATCTCCCCGTCCTCATAGCCCTTGAGCAGCGCCTTGGACGACGACAGCATACGCGCGTTGCGGGAAAGCTGCGCCACGCCCATGATCACCGTCAGCGGCGTGCGCAGCTCGTGGCTGAGGACGCCCATGAAATCCGTCTTCGCTTTGCTGGCAGCTTCGGCGGCATCCTTGGCGTGGCTCAGCTCGGTCACATCCACGCGCAGGCCGACATAGCTACCGTCTGCCAAAGGCCGGTCAGAGGCTTTGATCACGCGCCCGCCCGACAAGTGTTGTTCTGTCTCGGAGGTCCTGTTTTCGCGATGGATGGCCAAGCGACGCTCGATCCACTCTTCCTCGTTATAGCGCCCCATGGGAAACTGCTTGCTTTTGACACCGATACGCAGCAGCTCGGCAAAAGGTGCTCCGGGCTTGAGCACTTCAGAGGGAAGCTCGTACATCTCTTTGTATTTCGAGTTGCTCAGAAGCAAACGATCCTGCGCGTCGAACATGACAAACCCGTCGTTCAGCGCCTCGATCCCGCTGCTTAGCAGGACTTCGGCACGTTTGCGCCGCTCTGACACCTGCAGC
The DNA here is from genome assembly GCF_003352105.1 of Sulfitobacter sp. SK025. Lineage (NCBI taxonomy): Bacteria > Pseudomonadati > Pseudomonadota > Alphaproteobacteria > Rhodobacterales > Roseobacteraceae > Sulfitobacter > Sulfitobacter sp. SK025. The sequence continues at coordinate 2,136,113 of NZ_CP025808.1, forward strand.
ACGTAAAGCAGCGTGCCCAAAAGCATCAGCCCGGCCGACGCGATGAGCGCGCGTTTTGACCATTGATCGGGCGCGTGTTTGGGCCACCCGCCCTTGGTGCGTGCTTCAAGCATCCATTCCTCGAAGGAGAAATCGAATTCCAACGTAACAGTATCCGCCTCCAGCAGGCCCCGATCGCCGTAGGTGAACATCTGCGGTCCTACCCCCACCTGCGGAGAGGCCGCATGAATGAGGATGTCATAGCGTTCTTCGGCCTCACGTATGCCGGAATTGATCAGGAATTGATCATAGTCCAGCACAAGCGATACGATTCCCCACAGCTGGCGTTTGCTGCCGTCAACATCGCCTTCGGTGGCAAAGTCTGGATCGGGCCAATAGACAGGGGCGCGCAGGATCAGCCCCTTACCGCCTTGCACCAGATCGACGGGGCCGGTCATCAGTTCTTTGCCCAAGTCCAGCATCCGTTCAATGCCGGGAAACTGGTCTTCGTTTGTGCGGTAATCTAACCCAAGCGCGCCCATGTTCGGCGCGAGCGGGTGGATCAGGGTCACAACAAGTTCGGGCGCGGCAGCGACATTGATGACCGTGTCGTCGATTTCACGTATATTCTGAACCCGCTGGGTAAATTCTTCCTGTTTCGCAAAGGGGTTCTCGCTGATGAACGTCGCAAGCTCGCGCAGCGCGAGGGACCGCTCGTGAATAATCTCTTCAAACTGTTCGCGCACCTCAAGCAGGTCCAGATATGTCTGGGCGCGGGCTTCGTATACGAAAGCTTCGGAGAGCAGACGATCCAGACGGCCGGCGGCGTAGGTAATGATGACCGTCGCGACAAAAAACGCGACCAGTGACCAGATACCACCGATATGGGTGCGCTTTGTTCTACTTAAGGGCAAGCACTGATCCGCCTGAAGCGCAGCGTAGCTGCGGATTACATGAAGCGACCAAGTTTAAAAGAACAATCTATTCCGTGGCAGGGCGAGGTTCCGCCGGCATAATACAATTGGAGATGTGTGGCGCGCGCGCCTCATTTGTTAACTTTGCGTAAACCTTAACCTTCGTGCCCAAATAAGTTGCGCGCGCCGGATAGATCTCCGACGCGCGCACCACGTTACCGTTGCCTTGCAGGCTTAGGGCAGGAAAATCGCCTTGGCGTTGGCGAATTCCTTCATGCCGAATCCGCCATGCTCGCGCCCATAGCCGGAATCTTTCACCCCGCCAAAGGGCATATTCGGATCGGCAGCCCCGAAGGAGTTGATGCGGATCATGCCTGTGTCGAAATGCTCTTTCGCGAGCCTCAAGGCGCGGTCCTCATCCTTCGAGAATATCCCGCCGCCCAGACCATAGCGGCTGTCATTTGCCAGACGCATCGCGTCTTCGTCATCCTTCGCACGGATGATCGACGCAACGGGCCCGAAGATTTCATCGTCAAACGCTGGCATACCGGGTTTGAGGTCGGACAGAACGGTTGCAGGGTAATAGGCCCCCGTACGGTCAGGCACCTCGCCACCGCACAGCACCTTGGCACCTTTATCGACGCTTTCTTTCACCTGATCGCGCACGGTCTCGAACTGGTCTTGACTGGACAATGGACCCAGCTGAACGTTTTCGTCGGTCGGATCGCCCATATTGATCTTTTTCATCTCGGCGACGAAGGCATCGACAAAGGCGTCATGGACCTTATCGGCGACAATAAAGCGTTTCGCCGATACACAGGTTTCCCCGTTGTTATAGAGCCGACCCATAACCGAGAATTTGACCGCTGTTTCGATATCAGCATCCTCAAGCACCAGATAGGCGTCGTTGGACCCAAGCTCGAGCACGGTCTTTTTCAGCGACTTCGCGGCGACCGACCCGATGTGACGGCCCGCACCATCGCTGCCCGTCATTGTCACGCCACGCACCTTGGGGTGTTCGATCAGCTTGTCGCTGGTGTCGTGGTCGATGAGGATCACTTGGAACAGGTCTTCGGGTAGCCCTGCCTCGATACAAAGTTCGCGCAGGCGCAGGCCCGATCCGGTGCAGATGCTCGCGTGTTTCAGAACACAACCGTTGCCGGTCATCAGGTTCGCCGCAAGCACACGGGTGGGTTGGTACAGTGGGAAGTTCCACGGCTGGATCGAATAGATGACGCCGATAGGCTGATACGTCACGACCCCGCGTTTGCCGTCGGTACCGTGGGTGCGCTCTTCATCCGCAAGCACGTCGGGGCCGTTTTTGGCGGTATATTCAAAGATGGCCGCGCAAATCTCTACCTCGGTCTTGCCGTCTTTCAGAAGCTTGCCTGTTTCGCGCGTCATAAGAGCGGCCAGTTCATCCGCGTTCTCGCGCAGCTTGGCGGCGATCTTGGTCAGATAGGGCGCGCGTTCCTTGTGCGACAGTTTGCGCCATTCAAGATGCGCGTCATGACAGGCTTCAACCCGCTGAATAGCCTCTGCCTCGCTCATCAGATCGTAGGACTGGATCTCTTCTTCGGTGGCGGGATTGATTGTCGTGATCTTGGACATGTCTGCTCCTTCTTCGCTTATTCGCGTCGAAGGGCAAACACATGGCCGTCGTATCAAGTTCCTGCGGTTGCGGCTGCTGCGGTCACGTCTGCGTGTGCCGCCCCCGCAGCCTAGCCGCCGAAGCCCGTGCGCCCACTACCCACCTTCCCGAAACCGCCGCGGGATTTCGCCGTCGCACGGGTCATCGGGGTTTTGCCCACGGTCGTCGCGGGGCGGGTGAATTGCGAGGTGCTGAGCTTGGCCGCCCCCTTGTTGCTGGAATAGGTGCTGGTGCGCGCCGCATTGGTGAACTTGCCATCCGCCGTCTTATACATCGGCTGGCTTGCGGCCATGCCCGACCGCCCGCCCAGCATGTTCCCGATCAGATAGCCCGCGAGCAACGGCATAAAGATACCGCCCGACCCGCCCTGTGTTTGCTGCGCCTCTGACCCGCAGGCCCCTTCGCCGTGTTGCTCTTCGCAGACATCCAGACTGTTGTAGCGCGGTGCGGATTCCACGTGCAGCGTCTCTGCCTCGGCAAAGGCGGTTTCACAATCGGCGGCGGTGAATGTGCCCCCGAAAGACGCCTCGTTCTTGCAGCTTTGCACATCGGGAAAGGCAGCGGCATCAATCTTTTCGTCGCGGCAACCGGCCAGCGTAAAGGCGGTGGCCCCGATGATCGCGATGGCGACGCGTTTTGACCGTTTTGTCATGATGATCTGCTTTCTGCTGTGGTTCGGCGATTGGGCGACGATGCTAACCGGAATATGGCGCAATGTAATGGGGTTTGAAACGCGACAGATCCTGCGTGATCCTTGACCGGTCCTCGCGCAGGCCGATGCCCGCACAGGTTTGCCCAATGATCCACGCGCCGATCACGGGGCGCATCCCGTCGAACTGCGGCAAGGGCGCATAGGCCTGAAGGATACGCGGGTGTTCGGCATACGCCGTGTTGCTGGCACTTTCGATGATCTGGCCGGATTTCACGATCTCGACCGAGGCCCCTTCGCGCGACAGGATCGGTTTGCGCACATGGGCCCGTGCAAGCCCTGCGCGCGCTCGGTCAAAGGCATCCGCCGCACGCCCCGTGACAGAGCCGCGCCCCGCCATCGCCTCGCCCACATCCTGTTCAAAGAACGCAGGGAGCAGGTTCGGGTGATCCTCGAACATCTCCCACAGCACGGGCAGCAGGCCCTTGTTGGACAGCAGCGCTTTCCATGCGGGTTCAAGAAACAGACAGCCAGAGCCTTCGATGTGGTCTGCGTAGTCGTCGCGCAGCAGGTCTTCCCAAGGGTAGAGTTTGAACAAGACGGCGATGCGGCGGTCCTCATCATCCAGAAACTGCCCGTCATCGCTCAGCGCGATTTTATCAAGGTCGCAGTAATGCGCGCCCAACCCCGCCTCGCGCGCGGCCCAGCCCATAGCCTCTACCGTGCCGTAATCTTCGGGATTGCCCGCCACGGCGGTGAAATGCAGATCGCTATCGGGTTCAAACACGTCGGCAAACCGCGCGACAAGCGCCTCGTGGATGCCGTTGAACTGATCCGCCCCCTCGGGCAGGTTGCCTGCCTCTAGCTGATCTTCCAACCACTGCCACTGGAAGGACGCCGATTCATAAAGCGAGGTCGGCGTATCTGCATTATACTCCAGCAGTTTGGCGGGCCCCTGCCCGTCATATGCCAGATCGAAGCGGCCATAGATCTCGGGGTCGCCTTGCTTCCAGCTGTTCGCAATGAGGTCACGGTGCGCTTCGGGAATGGCAAGCTTGTCCAATAGCTCTTCGCTGGCAAGGATGTGATCCACCGCCTCGCGGCACATACCATGCAGCGCGGTCGCGGGGTCTTCGATGTCATTTTCAATCTGGTCAAGCGAGAACGCATAGACAGAGGTTTCGTCCCAATAGGGTTCGCCGTGCATGTCCGCGAAGGAAAAACCGACCTCTTCGGCGTGGTCGCGCCAGTGGGGCCGTTCGGCTAGTTCTACTCTATGCATCCGGCCGGACCTTTCGCTCGAAAACTACCGCGGGTTTAATCGCTTTGCCCCCGTGGTGCCAGAGCATATCCACCATTGCAGAACCCGCACCCGCATCATTCACAAAAACGTCAGACATATCGCGGAACAACGGGCGCGCCCATTCGTTGAACGGTCTACGCGGTCGTTATTGCGGCGTCCCTAATGACGCCCTGACCGGTATAAGAAATGAATTGAAAGGCCCAAAAACATGAAAATTCTCATGGTACTCACCTCCCACGACAAGCTGGGCGATACTGGTAACAAAACCGGTTTCTGGCTCGAAGAGTTCGCGGCCCCCTATTACGTGTTCAAAGACGCTGGTGCAGAGATCACTTTGGCATCACCCAAAGGCGGACAGCCGCCGCTTGATCCGTCCAGCGATGCAGATGATGCGCAGACCGACGCGACCAAACGGTTCAAGAGCGATGACGCCGCACAGAAAGAGCTGGCCAATACCGAGGTGCTGTCGAGCGTTTCGGCTGACGGTTTCGACGCAATCTTCTACCCCGGCGGCCACGGCCCGCTGTGGGATCTGGCTGAAGACAAGGCCAGCATCAACCTGATCGAAAGCTTTGCCGCCAGCGACCGCCCCGTCGGGGCCGTCTGCCACGCGCCAGCGGTGTTCAAGCACACCAAAGGCACCGACGACAAACCGCTGGTTTCCGGCAAAACCGTCACCGGCTTCACCAACACCGAGGAAGAGGCCGTGGGCCTGACCGACGTGGTACCCTTTCTGGTCGAAGACATGCTCAAGACCAACGGTGGCACCTACAAAAAGGGTGACGACTGGGCATCCTTTGTGGTGACCGATGGCAAGCTTGTGACCGGCCAGAACCCCGCGTCTTCGGAAGAAGCCGCCCACAAGCTATTGTCGCTGCTGTAAAATACCGCCCGCTGCGCGAAGGCCGCGCGGCGGGCAGTTTTTCCGCGACACGTATAACAAGGATTACAACCATGAATATTCTCGTCGCCGGCGCGACCGGCAAAACCGGTATCCGCGTCACTGAACAACTCCGCCAACAGGGTCACACGCCGATCGCCCTTGTCCGCGATTCCTCTGACACCAGTGCGCTGGCCTCCGATGTGGTGCTGCGCAAGGGGGACCTGACCAATCTGACCGCTGACGCCTGCGAAGACTGCGATGCGGTGATCTTTGCCGCGGGCTCCGGCGGGTCCACAGGGCCAGAGATGACCGACAAGGTCGACCGCGATGGTGCCAAAGATCTGGTTGATATCGCCGCCAAGGCCGGCATCTCGCGCTTTGTGATGCTCAGCAGCGTCGGCGCAGACAACCCCGACCCAGACAGCGAGCTTGCGCATTATCTGCAAGCCAAACACGAAGCCGACGTGCATCTGCGAAACTCCGGCCTCGACTACGCTATCCTGCGCCCCGTCGCGCTGACGGATGATGCGGGCAATCGGAATATGATCTTTGGCGACAGCGTTGACGTCAAAGCCAAGGCCGCCCGTGGCGATGTTGCCGCCGCTTTGGTCGATGCTGTCACCGACCTCGAATGGAAGAACCAGGCTTTGCTGATGCAATCCGCCTGATCACGGGTTTGCGCCTGATCTGACTGCGCGCGGGCACCTCCCACCCGTTCGCGGAAAGAATGCGCCGTGCCGCCAGACCCCACCGGTCTGGAGGTTTTTCTATGAGTGACGCTGCGAATGCGACATTTCGCGCCAAATCCGCCGCATTGCCCCCCTTGGCATCCCTGATCGTCTCGTCTATCAGGCGCCTTCCCGGTCGCAGCCTACCCGGGTATCAAAACAAGGGTTAAGAAATGAAAACGATTGTCATCTGCTCCGGCGGATTGGATTCTGTGTCGCTCGCTCATATGGTGGCGGCCAAGCGCAAGCTGACGGGGCTCGTGTCTTTCGACTACGGCCAACGTCACCGCAAGGAACTAGACTATGCCGCGCTTTGCGCCAAACGTCTGGATGTTCCCCATGACATCATCGATATGCGCGGGATCGGTGCGGCGCTGACCGGATCCGCGCTGACTGATGATGTGGATGTACCCGACGGGCATTACGCCGAAGAAACGATGCGGGTCACCGTTGTCCCCAACCGGAATGCGATCATGCTGACGGTCGCCTATGGCATTGCCGCCGCACGGGGGGATCAGGCCGTCGCAACCGCGGTGCATGGGGGCGATCACTTTATCTACCCCGACTGCCGCCCCGATTTCACCCAAGCGTTTGAGTTCATGCAATATATGGCGCTGGACGGCTATGCTGATGTATCGCTTTACACGCCTTTCGTGCACCGTTCAAAAGCGGATATCGTGACCGAAGGCCAGCGCCATAACACCCCCTTTGCCGAAACTTGGTCTTGCTACAAAGGCGGCGTGCATCACTGCGGGCGCTGTGGCACCTGCGTGGAACGGCGCGAGGCTTTCGATCTGGCGGGGGTTACCGACCCGACCCAATATGACGATCCCGATTTCTGGGCCGAAGCGGTCAAGCGGAAGATCCTCGCCTGATGTATACAATTACGAAAGAGTTCCATTTCTCTGCCTCACATCAGCTGTCGCATCTGCCCGATGGCCACCAATGCGCCCGCCTGCACGGGCACAACTATGTCGTGGTGGTGGAGCTTCGAGCCAAAGAGCTGAACGCCGACGGTTTCGTTCGCGACTACGGAGAGCTGAAGCCGCTCAAGACCTATATAGACGAGACTTTCGATCATCGTCACCTCAACGACGTGCTGGATTTTGTCTCCACCGGCGAGAATATGGCGCGTCATCTCTATGAATGGTGCGCGCAGCACTGGCCCGAAACCACCGCCGTCAAGGTCAGCGAGACGCCCAAAACCTGGGCAGAGTACCGGCCATGAGCCAGCTGCGCATCGCCGAGGTATTCGGTCCCACGATACAGGGCGAAGGCGCGCTGATCGGTGAACCCACCGTCTTTGTGCGCACGGGCGGCTGTGACTATCGCTGCGCGTGGTGTGACAGCATGCACGCGGTCGATCCCGCATTCCGCCATGACTGGGCCAGCATGTCGACCGACGCGGTCTGGAACGAGGTGCAGCGCCTGTCAGACAACACGCCGCTGACCGTATCCTTGTCAGGCGGAAATCCCGCCATTCAGGACTTCGCGCCCTTGATCCAATTGGGTCATGCCGCCGGCTACCGTTTTGCCTGCGAGACGCAAGGCTCCATCGCGAAGCCGTGGTTCGGGCAGCTGGATTGTCTTGTGCTGAGCCCGAAACCACCATCCAGCGGCGAGACGGTGGATTGGGCCGCTTTCGACCGTTGCGTTGCGGCTGGCGAAACGGCGGCCCAGACGGTGATGAAGATCGTGATATTCGACGACGCGGATTACGATTGGGCCCGCGACGCCGCCACCCGCTACCCCCAACTGCCGCTTTATCTGCAACCGGGCAACGACGAGGTCGACCCCAGCGTCGCTGTCGATCAGCAGGTGCTGGCGGATAAGCTATTGTGGCTGGTAGATAAAACCATGGCAGATCGCTGGTTCACGCCGCGCCTGCTGCCGCAACTACATGTATTGCTATGGGGCAACAAACGCGGGGTCTGACCCGCCACCGGAGGATTTATGGAAACGATTTACAGCGATTTGCAGCAGCTTGGCGGCAAGACAGAGCTTCCCGCCTCGCCCGAAGAAGCGATGCTTGAGAAAGTCGCGAACCCTCAGGCCGATGTCGATTATTGCGTGCGCTTCACCGCGCCCGAGTTCACCTCGCTTTGCCCGATGACCGGCCAACCCGACTTTGCCCATCTGGTGATTGACTATGTGCCGGATCACTATCTGGTCGAATCCAAATCGCTCAAGCTTTACCTGGGCGCATTTCGCAACCACGGTGCCTTTCACGAGGATTGCACCGTCTCGATCGGCCGCCGTCTGGTAGAGCTGCTGTCGCCCCGCTGGTTGCGCATCGGCGGCTATTGGTATCCGCGCGGGGGCATCCCTATCGACGTGTTCTGGCAAACGGGCGAGACCCCCAAAAGCGTCTGGATTCCCGATCAAGGCGTGCCGCCCTATCGCGGACGCGGGTGAAGCGAGAGAGGCCATCACACTACCTAAGGTAGATCACACCCGCGCAACGATTGCCACGCTGCGCGGTTTTTTTGTGCTCGGATGTCACGGGGTATTTTCATATCAACAATTCACAGAGCACCTTTGGGTATGAGCCCAACGGTCGATGATCAATCTGCCCGATCTCGCAATATTACCCACAACCCCAACGTGTTACCAGACGTAAGCTATTAACGCTAAAGAGTATTTATCGCTAGACATTACACTTTAAAATTGCGCTAATATTTCGATAACCAGTTTTTATAGTACGATTATCCGTTTTTTACACTTCGCCAAGTTTATTTGGCAGACATTCCAGGTGATCCATGTTTTCGAAGCTCGTTCGGGCGCTTTCACGCGTGCCGTGCAAATTTAATCTCCACAGGTGGCGTGACAGTACAACCATGCCGCAAAAAGTCTGTACGAGGTGCCACTGTCGGCGACAGACCTACGTTTAAGGTCAATGTCTCCGCTTCATAATGCGCCCTTCTGAAGACCACATATAACGCTCCTGCCCCGCATATATTCTATACTGTGGGACAGAAGAAAGCTCAGTCACCGGGGTAGCGGCCTGCCCCGGTGAAGCATTCATCAGCCGTTGATCAGCACTTCGCCGAAGCTTTCGCGCAGATCACGTTTCAACACCTTGCCGGTCGCGTTGCGCGGCAATGCGTCGGTAAAGACGACGCGATCAGGGATCTGCCATTTGGCGATCTTATCTTCGAAGATCGACAGAATTTCTGCCTCGCTCGGGTCCTGGCCTTCGGCTTTCACGGCAATCAGGATCGGACGTTCGTCCCATTTCTCGTGACGGGCCCCGATGACGGCCGCATCCGCGATTTGCGGATGACCGATCGCGATGTTTTCAAGCTCGACCGAGCTGATCCATTCGCCGCCCGACTTGATGATGTCTTTTGACCGATCACGGATCGTGACATAGCCGTCGGGGTCCATTGTCGCCACATCGCCCGTGTCGAACCAACCGTCCTTGTTCAGCGTCTCGCTGCGGGTCTTGCGGAAATAGCTGTCAAGAATCCAGTAGCCCTTGGTGACCAGATCGCCCTGCGTCACGCCGTCATGCGCCACGGGATTGCCGTCGTCATCAAGGATTTCAAGATCCACACCAAAGACGGGACGACCCTGATTTTCGCGCAGCTTGTTTTGCGCGTCGGCAGGAAGCTTGGTGTGTTTGGCCAGCAGCTGGTTGATGCTGCCAACGGGCGACATCTCTGTCATGCCCCAGGCGTGAATCGTCTCTACCCCGTATTTCTCGCGGAAGGCGGTCATCATCGACGGCGGGCAGGCAGAGCCGCCAACCACGGTACGCTGCAGGCTTTCCAGCTTGCTGCCGATCTTATCCGCCTCGTTCAGCAGCCCTAGCCAGATGGTTGGAACGCCAAGCGCCAGCGACACATGGTTGGTGTCGATCAGTTTCACCAGCGACGGGCCATCTAGACCGGGACCGGGCATTACCATCGCCGCGCCAACCATAGCGCAGGCATAGGGCGCGCCCCAGGCGTTGACGTGGAACATCGGCACGACGGGCAGCACCACATCCTTGGCCGTGATCGCAATGCTGTCGGCCAGGTTGATCCCGAAGCTGTGCAACACGGTCGAACGGTGTGAATACAGAACGCCCTTGGGGTTACCCGTGGTGCCCGAAGTGTAGCACAGGCTGGAGGCGGTGTTCTCGTCCAGATCCGGCCAGATGAACTCTGGGTCACCGCTGGCGATCAGGTCGTCATAGAACTTGATCCCGGGCAGTTGCGCGGCGGCTTCTTCATCGGTGCCTTCCATCAGAACGACATGCTCAAGATGTTCAAGCTTGTCCTGAATACCCGCAATCAGCGGCACAAACGTCTTGTCGATGAACAGCACCTTATCTTCGGCGTGGTTCAGGATATAGACAAGCTGTTCGGGGAAAAGACGCGGGTTGATGGTGTGGCAGACGAAGCCGCCGCCCGATGCACCAAAGTAGATTTCGAGGTGACGGCGGTTGTTCCAGGCGATGGTGCCGCAGCGCGCCTGCGGGTCCAGCCCCAGATTTGTCAGCGCAGAAGCCAGCGCACGGGCGTTGCGCGCGACTTGACCCCAAGAGGTCTGCTCCAACCCGCCGGTGGTCTTGACAGAGACAATCTCTGTCTCGCTGTGAAAGCGTTGTGCGTGTTCGATCAAGCTCGAAATCAGCAGCGGTTTATTCATCATTTGGCCAAGCATGGCGCATCCTCCCAATTACTCGTTGGGTGCAAAATGAACAAATCACCCCAGTCTTGCAAGCGCCCTCATTGCTGCTTACGCAGGGTTCATGACAGTTATTTATCACACGCCCCTTTCCCCCGATCAGCAACGCGCCGCCGGTATGCCGACACCGCAACCGCTGGCCATGGCAGATCAGGTCCGCTTCTCTGATCTGGACACCAATAACCACGTCAATAACACCGTCTATTTCGAATGGTTCGAACGGCTGCGCATCCGCTATACGCAGTCATTGGTGGAACGCGGGCTGATCGACAGCCCCGGCCCGCGCGTGGTGATCCGGTCAGGTTCGATCCGCTATCTGCAAGAGATGCTGGAGCGCGAGAATTACACCGTGACCTGCCGCTGCACCAGCTTTCGCAACACCTCTTACGCTTTGGCGCAAGAGGTTTGGGTGGGCCGCGAGCTGCGGGCAACGTTCGAGTGTATTTTGGTGCTGCTGGAACGGGACGGCTCCGGTCGGTATCCCCTGCCCGACCGTTTGAAACAATATTTTGAGCAGACTGAAAACGCCCGCCCCGAGGGGTAACCGCCGCGCGCGCATGCACCGAAAGGAACATAAGGTATGACACTCACCACCCGCCCGATGGACGCCGCGGATCGCAGCACCTGGGAAACGCTCTTTGCCGGATATGCCGCCTTCTACAAGGTCGATCAGACGCCGCAGATGCGTGAAACCGTCTTTGGCTGGCTGATGGACCCCGATCACGGCAGCAATTGCATCGTGGCACAGGATGCCAGCGGCGCGCTTGTCGGATTTACCCATTACCGTCCCTTTGTCAGCCAGTTGCGCGCCGCGACGAACTGTTTTCTGGATGATCTGTTCGTCAGCCCGCAGGCTCGCGGTACCGGGGCCGCACAGGCGCTGATCAAAGCGGTTGAGACGGTGGCGAAAAACAACGGCTGGGGCACGCTGCGCTGGATCACGGCAGAGGACAACTATCGCGGGCGTGGGGCCTACGACAAGCTGGCAACCCGCACGGGCTGGGTGACCTATGACATCGCGCTGAAGGGGTAGGCTGCAGCGTTGTGCGCGAGGTTGGGGATGAGGGGCGCTGCCCCTCACACTCCCCGGAGTTTATCTGGCAAAATGAAGCCGTGATCCTAGTCGGCGTGTTTTGCAATAAAGGCGACAAGAGCGGCGGTCGAGCCGTCTTTATCGGTAGCAGGTGCCGCGCCCTCGACGATGGGTTGCAAAGAGGTGGCGAGCTCTTTGCCCAGCTCCACGCCCCATTGATCGTAGGAATTGATGCCCAGGATGACCCCTTCCACAAAGACGCGATGTTCATACAGCGCGATGATCTGCCCCAGGGCGAACGGGTCGAGCAGAGGGTAGCTGAGCGTGGTCGACGGGCGGTTGCCGGGGAAGACGCGGTGGCGCGCCTGACGGTCCAACTCGGCACCGGTCAGACCTTTTGCCGCCATCAGCTCTGACGCTTCTTGCAAGGATCGCCCGCGCATCAATGCTTCGGATTGCGCAAGACAATTGGCGATCAGCAGCTTGTGGTGATGTGTCAGGTCCGGCTCGTGCCCATTGGCCGCGATCAGGAATTCGCAAGGAATGACGCGGGTGCCTTGGTGGATCAGTTGGTAGAACGCGTGCTGGCCGTTGGTGCCCGCTGCGCCCCAGACGACGGGACCCGTGTGATAGGGCGCGGTTGTGCCGTCCATCAGGGTCGACTTGCCGTTGGATTCCATTTCAAGCTGCTGGAGGTAATCGGGCAGTTGCCCCAACCGCTGGTCATAGGGCAGCACGGCGCGGGTGGCATAGCCGCAGATCTGATTATGCCAGATGCCGACCAAGGCCAGCAGCATGGGCATGTTCTCGTGCGGGGCGGCCGCGCAGAAGTGACGGTCCATCGCCTGCCCCCCGCGCAGAAACGCATCAAAGGCGCGCGGGCCAATGGCAATCATCAGCGACAGGCCGATGGGCCCCCAAACGGAATAGCGCCCACCGACCCAGTCTTCGAAGCCAAAGACCTGATCCGCGTCGATGCCGAAATCGCTGGTCTTGTCCTGCGCCGTGCTCAGGGCTGCAAACTGCTTTGCCGGATCGCCGCCATTCTCTGTCATCCACGCGCGTGCGGTTCGGGCGTTGGTCATCGTCTCGATCGTGGTGAAGGTCTTGGAAGCGACGATCACCAGTGTGGTTTTCGCATCAAGCCCGCGGAGCGTGTCCGAGATATGCGCCCCGTCGACATTCGACACGAAGTGGCAGCGCGGCCCGTCATGATAGGGCGAGAGCGCCTGCACCGCCATCGCGGGCCCAAGATCGGACCCGCCGATCCCGATATTCACCACATCCGTAATGTCGCTGCTGCGGATCTGATCCGCGAAACCGCGCATCCGGTCGAGCGTATCATGAACGCCGGGCATCACATCCGCCCCATCCACCATCACCGCGCCCCCATCAAGATTGCGCAGCGCGGTGTGCAATACGGCACGGTCTTCGGTCTCGTTTATCTTTTCGCCTGCGAACATCGCATCGCGACGCGCGGGCACATCGGCGGCATTGATCAGCGCCAGCAGCGCATCCATCGTATCGCGGTCAAGATTGGTTTTGGAGAAGTCGAACAACATGTCACCGGTCTGCGCGCTGAATGTCTGGGCGCGATCGGCTGTATCGAACAACGACAGGATAGAGCGGTCTTGCACCGCCGCCTGCATACGGATCAAATCATCAAATTGCGTCATGGTGCCCAATGTACTGTTGCCTCGTTCAATACTGCGCCGATGGGGGCCTGAAGGGCCGGCAGGCTTTGCGCCTGTTCCACCGCTGCGCGTTTTTCATCGCCAAAGATCACAAGATGTTTTGACATTGCGCCTTCCAGCACCCTGCGCGACAGGGTGATGCGCCCGATATCCTGCCCGTCGACATCGATCGGACAGAGCGCCGGCGCGTCCGCGGCCATCGCTGCCTCTAGCCCGTTGGAACCCGGAAAGAGCGAAGCCGTGTGCATATCCGCGCCCATGCCCAGCAACAGCACCGACAGCGGTAATTGGGATTCGATCTGGGGAGACAGTGTTTCTGCGGCCTCGGCCGAGGTCAGCCCGTCGATATAGAACGGGGTGAACGCTGCCTCGGCCGCGCGACCCACCAGCAGGCGATTGCGCAAGAGCCGCGCGTTCGACATCTCGTGGTCGGGGGCGACCCAGCGTTCGTCACCCAGCATGACCTGCACCCGCGCCCAATCAAGATTGGCCGCGCTCAGGCTGTCAAAGATCGGCCCCGGGGTTGTTCCACCCGGCACGGCAAAGCTGACCGTGTCATGGGACAGCAGGGCGTTCTTCAGCTCCCCTGCGATCAGATTGGCGAGGTCCATCGCAAGGACTTCGCGGTCGGCATATTCGATCAACTTCATGCAGAATACTCCCGCCATTGGCGCTGGTCACGGCGCATCAGTTCGTTGGCATCTGTCGGGCCGTCGGACCCGCTGTCGTAGGGTTTGGGCACGTCATTGCGCGCTTCCCAGCCCTGGATGATCGGGTCGGTCCAGGCCCAAGCGGCCTCTACCTCGTCGCCGCGCATGAACAGGGTCTGGTTGCCACGGATCACGTCCATGATCAGACGTTCATAGGCGTCTACCTGTTCAGCGCCTTCAGGCCCCAAAGCGTCGGCGAATGTCATATCCAAGGGCACGTCCACCAAACGCATGCCGCCCGGGCCCGGTTCCTTGATCGTCACGCCAAGGGTGATGCCTTCGTTCGGCTGCAAACGGATCGACAGAACGTTGCGGTGGCGGCCTGCGTCTTCGGCAAAAATCGAATGGGGCGTTTCCTTGAACACGACCGTGATCTCGGAGGACCGCGCCGCCATACGTTTGCCGGTGCGCAGATAAAAGGGCGTGCCAGCCCACCGCCAGTTACTGATGTGGGTTTTCAGCGCGACGAAACTTTCGGTGCGCGAGCGCGGATCCCCCACAGCGGTACGGTAACCGGGTTGTTCGGCCTCGTTGCACGGTTCCGCCTGATATTGACCGCGGGCGATGTGATGCGGCAGCACAGGGTCCAGCGCGCGGATCACCTTGAGCTTTTCATCGCGTACCGCGTCGGGGTCAAACCGCGCGGGAGGCTCCATCGCGATCAGGCACAAAAGCTGCATCAGGTGGTTTTGCACCATATCGCGCATGGCACCCGATTTGTCGTAATATTCGCCCCTGCCCCCGACGCCGACGGTTTCGGCCACGGTGATCTGGATGTGATCGACATATTGGCTGTTCCACAGCGGCTCGAACAGCATGTTGCCAAACCGCACAGCCATCAGGTTTTGCACCGTCTCTTTGCCCAGATAGTGGTCGATCCGGTAGATCTGGCTTTCGTCGAAATACTTGGCGAGCGTGGCGTTGAGCGCCTGCGCGGTTTTCAGGTCGCGGCCAAAGGGCTTTTCGACGACGATCCGGCTTTGCGCATCCGCCATGCCCCATTGTTGCAGACGTTCCGCCAGATCACCGAACAACGCGGGCGAGACGGAGAAATAATAGGCCTCTACCCGTTCGGTCCCGGCCATGAGCTTTTGCAGCTCGGCCCAGCCGTCCTCGCCTTTCGCGTCAATCGCGACATATTCTAGCCGGTCGATGAACCCGTCCAGCTGCGCCTTCTCGTGCTCGAAGTCGCCGTTGAATTCGGCAATCGCCTCGCGGATCATCTGCTGGTAGCCCGCGCGGTCCATTTCTGTGCGCGCGGCACCTATGACACGGGCGTTTTCGGGCATCTGCCCTGCACAAAAGCGCCGGAACAAGCCCGGCAGGATCTTGCGGCGCGCCAGATCGCCTGTGCCGCCGAAAATCACCAGATCAAAAGGATCGACCGGAATGACGCGTGATACCATGTGGATGCTCCTTGTCGCGAGGCTACGACGTTTGGGTGCCGAGATGTGATGTTAGCGCAAACATACTGAGATTTCCGTTTTTCACAAGTCTGTGCACCAAATGACACGGGGTTTTATTGCGCATACCATTCGCATAGACAAAGAAAAGTAATTTATACAGGTGAGGCCCGGTTTCCTATGAAAGACGTTGTCGACGCAAATATCGGTAAATTTCAGGACCCTGCCCTGACGGCCAAGGGCGAACCCCGCGCGACTGTCAGCCTGACAAACCCGCAGACGCTGTGGTTCAACACCGGCACCCTGTGCAACATTGAATGCGTGAACTGCTATATCGCGTCCAGCCCGACGAATGATGCGCTGGTCTATATCACCGCCGACGAGGTGCGCGATTATCTGGGGCAAATCACGCAGCGCAACTGGCCGGTGACAGAGATTGCCTTTACCGGCGGCGAGCCGTTCATGAACCCGCAGATGATCGAGATCACCGAAGCCTCGCTGGCCGCCGGATATGACGTGCTGATCCTGACCAACGCCATGCGCCCGATGATGCGTAAATCCGTGCAAGCGGGGCTGGTGCGCCTGAACGAAGCCTATCCCGGCAAGCTGACATTGCGCATTTCCGTGGATCACTACCGCACCGATCTGCATGACGCAGAGCGCGGCGCGGGCGCGCTGGAAAAGACAGTGACCGGCATGAAATGGCTGCGCGACAATAACATCCGCATGGCCGTTGCAGGGCGGTCGGTTTTTGGCGCAACAGACGAAGACAGCCGCGCCGGATACGGGGCATTTTACGCTGAACACAGCTTTGACATCGACCCGCAAGACCCTGGGATGACAGTACTTTTCCCTGAGATGGATGAAACCGTCGAAGTGCCGGAAATCACCACCGCCTGCTGGGGAATCCTGGATAAGTCCCCCGACGCGGTGATGTGTTCCAGCTCGCGGATGGTGGTAAAGCGCAAAGGTGCTGCGACCCCTGCCGTGCTGGCCTGCACCCTGCTGCCCTACACCGAAGAGTTCGAACTGGGCCATTCGCTGGAAGAAGCGGAAAAAGACGTTGCCCTGAACCACCCTCATTGCGCCAAATTCTGCGTCTTGGGCGGGGCAAGCTGTTCGGCCTGACCCCGCGCCCGCACAGCACTAGGGGCGGATAATCGCGCCGACCTTGGGGTCGGCCTCCCCCCGTGCGAGGGTGGCATAGATCTCTTCCGCATCGGCCACGCCGTCATGGACCTGCACCTCCATCCAATCGGATGCGCTGGCCGCGATGCGCTTCCACGCGGCGGTGATCTGCGCCTCGATCTTGCCGGGGCCCCATTCCTCGCGGCGCTTGGCGACCTGTGAGGGCGCAAAGAAGAATTGCGGCTTGGGGCCATCCAACGGGGCTGTCGGGGTGAACTGATCCCAATGGCTCAGCCCGACAGCCGAGGAATGTTTCAGCTGATTTTTCAACGTGCTGTGCAGTTTGGCTTTGACCGTACTATTGCCGGACATATCGACATAGACGGATGGGACATGGTCCAGCGCGTCGGTCTGGTCGTAGGTCAGCACCGTATCGCAATGCCCCAATCCTTCGACAAAGGCGCGATTGCCGGCAGACGTGAGGCCCACGATCTTGACCCCGCGCGCCTCTGCCTCGGCGAGGTAGCTGCACAGGCCCAATCCGGTCTTGGACGAGGCGCTGCCCACAATAATCTGCTTGGCACCGAAAAATTCGTTATCCAGCAGCCAGTCGTAAATCAGATACGACGTCGCCAGCAGCGGTTGCAGCAAGGCGCGCAGGTGATCCTCTGATGCGGGGGCGGTTTTGACGGGCGTGTACTGATTATAGATCAAGGGCAGTTTCGCCCGATGTGCCGCCGCATCCACCAGACCCGCCGCGCCTTTTTCAGGCGTGATCACCAACTCGGATGCCATTGGATAAAAGCCATAAAGCCGCGTGCCGAGCTCAAGCACATCTGTGCGGCTTTCGACGACTTTTGCAGTCCCCCACACGGGCACGATCCCCCATCCGTTCTCGGATGTCGGGAAAAACTGCCAATAGCCGATATCGAAACCCGCCGCCGCATAGGTCACATTGTTCGATGTCACCGCGAAGCTTTCGATCGCAAGACGCGCCTGCCCCGGCGCCAGCGGCTCTCCTTCCGCCTCGAGCATGCGGGTTTCGGTGATTGCGTTTTGATTGACCAGTATCTGTTGCACGTAGATGCCTCCCCCTCGTTTTGCTTTAGCCTACCCCAAACGCGCGGGCTTAAACCACCAATTGACATTGACGTTACGCCACAAAAATCACGCCGGATTTAGTATCATTACATTTCAACAACTTAGCCTGATGAGCAAGTGAATCCCCGCCTGCCAAGGCCGCAGGCATTGCACCCGATATGCCCCGTCTGCTATACAAAACCGCAAGATATAGAACCAGCAAGAGCTAGGCAGATTACGTGAACGACACGCCAGAAACCCCTGAAAACGATGACGAAATCCCGGCTACGCGCCCCGTGTATGATGGCCCGTCGGTCAATATCGAACACGAGATGCGGACATCCTATCTGGATTACGCCATGTCGGTCATCGTTTCGCGCGCCATTCCCGACCTGCGAGACGGGCTGAAACCGGTTCACCGCCGCATCATCTATTCGATGTATGAAAAAGGCATCACCCACGAAAAAGCCTACCGCAAGTCTGCAAAGTCCGTGGGCGATGTAATGGGCTCCTACCACCCGCATGGGGACAGCGCGATCTATGACGCTCTGGTCCGCATGGCGCAGGACTTCTCTATGTCGCTGCCGCTGATTGACGGACAGGGTAACTTTGGGTCGATGGACGGCGATAGCGCCGCGGCGATGCGTTATACGGAATCGCGCCTTGATAAGGTCGCGTCCTTCATGACCGGCGATCTGGACAAGGAAACCGTTGATTTCATCGACAACTACGATGGCAAAGAACGCGAACCCACTGTTTTGCCAGCACGGTTCCCGAATATGCTGGTCAATGGTGCGGGCGGTATCGCCGTTGGTATGGCGACCAACATCCCGCCGCATAACTTGGGCGAAGTGATCGACGCCTGTCAGGCCCTGATCGAGAACCCCGATCTGACCTCGGAAGAGCTAATCGAATATATCCCCGGCCCCGACTTCCCCACCGGCGGGATTATGTTGGGTCGTTCGGGCGCGCGCAAAGCCTATCTTGAGGGGCGCGGCAGTGTGATCATGCGGGCCAAGACCCGTGTCGAAGAGATTCGCAAAGACCGTTTCGCCATCGTCATCGACGAGATCTGCTATCAGGTGAACAAATCCACCATGATCGAAAAGATCGCCGAGCAGGTGCGCGAGAAGAAGATCGACGGCATCGCCCATGTTCAGGACGAATCTGACCGCAACGGCGTGCGCGTTGTGATCGAGCTGAAGCGCGACGCGACGGCCGAAGTGGTGATGAACCAGCTCTACCGTTTCACCCCGATGCAGACCTATTTCGGCTGTAACATGCTGGCGCTCAACGGCGGCCGGCCCGAACAGCTGACCCTGCGCAAGTTCCTGACATCCTTCATCGATTTCCGCGAAGATGTCGTTGCCCGCCGCACTGCCTATCTGCTGCGCAAGGCGCGTGAACGCAGCCACATCCTGTGTGGTCTGGCCGTGGCCGTTACCAATATCGACGAGGTCGTCGCGACGATCCGGTCCTCCGCCGATGCTGCGGAAGCGCGCGAAAAGCTGATGACCCGCCGTTGGCCCGCGGAACAGATCCTGCAATATATCGCATTGATCGACGATCCGACACATACCGCCAATGACGACGGCACCTATAACCTGTCCGAAGCACAGGCCCGCGCCATTCTGGAACTGCGTTTGCAGCGTCTGACACAGATCGGGGTGAAAGAGGTCACCGACGAGCTGGAAGAACTGGCCAAGAAAATCAAGGAGTACCTTGAAATTCTGGGCAGCCGCGAACGGATTATGGGCATCATCTCGGACGAGCTGGCCGAGGTGAAAGACCAGTTTGCCGTGCCGCGCCGCACAGAGATCGTCGACTGGTCCGGCGACATGGACGACGAAGACCTGATCGCGCGCGAGGATATGGTCGTGACCGTAACCTCCGGTGGCTATATCAAACGCACCCCACTGGTCGATTTCCGCAGCCAACGCCGCGGCGGCAAAGGTGTTTCGGGCATGCAAACGAAGGAAGAGGACGTCGTCACCACCCTCTTCGTTGCCAATACCCACACACAACTGCTGTTCTTTACGACCGACGGCATGGTCTACAAGCTCAAGACCTGGCGTTTGCCCCAAGGCGGGCGCACGTCAAAGGGCAAGGCGATCGTCAATATCCTGCCCATCCCGACCGGCGTTTCCATCGCGGCGATTATGCCCGTGGACCGTGACGAAAAAGAATGGGACGATCTGCAGGTGGTCTTTGCGACATCCGCGGGCACCGTGCGCCGGAACAAGCTGTCGGATTTCACCAACGTCATGCGCAACGGCAAGATCGCCATGAAGTTCGAGGACGACCACGCCGACACCACGCTGATCAACGCACGCATCGCGTCGAATGATGATGATGTCATGCTGGTGACCAATTCGGGCCGCGCGATCCGCTTCCCTGCGACGGATGTGCGCGTCTTTAACAGCCGCGCCTCTGTCGGGGTGCGTGGGATCAAGCTGAACGGCGATGACAAGGTCGTTTCCATGTCGATCATCCGTCACTTCGACGCCAGCTCGGAAGAACGAACCGCCTACCTCAAGATGCGCCGCGCGATGGCCGGTCTGGCCGATGATGCGGAAGGCGACGAAGACGAAGCCCCCGCTGATCCGAATTTCTCGCAAGAGCGCTACGCCGAAATGTCCGCAGCCGAGAACCTGCTGCTGACAATCACCGAAAAAGGCGCGGGCAAACTATCCTCCAGCCACGACTATCCCGTTCGCGGGCGTGGGGGCCTAGGTGTGACCGCGATGGACAAAGCGATGCGCGGTGGCGATATCGTCGCCTCCTTCCCTGTCGAGATGGATGATCAGATCATGCTCGCGACCTCTAAAGGGCAATCGATTCGCGTCCCGGTAGAGGGTATTTCCTTCCGGTCGCGCAGTGCCGGTGGCGTCAAAGTCTTTGACACCGGACGCGGCGAAGTTGTGGTTAGCGTTGCGTGGATTGCAGACCAAGGTGATGAAACCGGCGACGACGAGATCGCAACGCCTGAAGCGTAAGTCGCCCACCAGAATGCTAAAAGCCGCCCCTCGTACTGAGTGGGCGGCTTTTTTCTTTGCGCGCTACGGATTGGCATAAAAAAACGCCCCCGAGGGGGCGTTTTCGAAACTCTCAGATCGTCAGATCTGTATTGCTTACGACCCGTTGGAACCGTTGGAGCCGTTTGTGCCGTTTGCGTCGTCATCGTTGCTTGCGATAACTGCAACTGCAACGATAACCGCTGCGATACCACCGGCTGCGGCGGGGCTCAGGCCCTCAAAGCCAACGCCACCAGCCGCATTCGGGTCAATGCAACGACGCGCGATGATGCCGTCAATTTCTGTTGGTGCCTGGCAGGCGTAGGTTACGCCGTCTGCGCCAACAACTGTGGTTGGGTAGCCGGGAACGCCGGACTCACCGCCAACAGCGGCTTGGGTTGTAACTTGAGCGGAAGCTGCGCCGGCAGTCATCAAAAGCGCGGCAGCAAATGCTGTGAAGCGTGTCATATAATTTCTCCAGTGTGCGAAGGTCAAAAATCTTGATCATCATATCGCATATTTCGGGCGCAAAAGCAAACTTGATATTGATGGTACAGTTGTCAGATCAAGTAAATGCAATTCAACCGACCGTTTTCGGGCGCGGCCAGACTATAATGCATATAGAGCGCTGAATTTCTCCGTCAAATAAGAAAGCAAGGGGGCCTCGCTCGGCTGCTCCCCGGTGGCGCGCGTGATCAAATCCCGCGGGGCATATAGCCCGCCGTGGCGCTGGACATTCTCGCGCAGCCAGCCCGTCGCCGCAGAGGTATCGCCCTGCGCCAATTGCGCATCCAGTTCCGGTACATCGCGGCGCAGCGCCGTATTCAGGCACCCGGCATAGACATTGCCCAAAGAATATGTCGGGAAATAGCCGAACAACCCGACCGACCAATGCACATCCTGCAACACGCCGTTCGAGGGCCGGTCAACCGCATAGCCGAAATCGGCCTCGAACCTGTCGTTCCACGCGGCTTCCAGATCACCGACCTGCAGATCACCGGCCATCAAAGCGCGTTCCAGATCAAACCGCAGAAGAACGTGCAGATTGTATTGCAACTCGTCGGCCTCGGTCCGGATATAGCCGTCAGAGACGCGGTTCACGATGCGGTAGAAGGTTTCTTCATCGGCCACGCCAAACTCACCGAAGGCATCGCGCATCTGACCATACAACCAGCCGGTAAAGGCACGGCTGCGCCCAAGCTGGTTTTCATAGATGCGGCTTTGACTTTCGTGGACCCCCATAGACACCCCCGCCCCAAGCGGCGTCAAAAGGTAGCCCTTGTCGATGCCCTGCTCATAGCAGGCATGCCCGACCTCGTGGATGGTCGAATAGAAACAGTTGAACGGGTCCAGCTCGTTGGTGCGTGTGGTGATCCGCACATCAAGCCCGGACCCGCTTGAGAACGGATGCACGGCCTTATCCACGCGCCCCATGGTCATATCATAGCCGAAGGTGGTGGCGAGCTGACGTGTCAGCTTCATCTGGGTCTCCGCGTCAAAGCGGCCCTCTAGCACCGGCGGTGCTTCGGCGGCGCGCACGGCTTCGCGCAGGCGCGTCAGCTCGGGGCGCAATGCGCCGAACATCGCCTCCAGCTCGACAGCACGCGCACCGGGTTCATAATCATCCAGCATCGCGTCATAGACATCGCCGCCGGCAGCCAGCGCCTGCCCCTCTTCGCGCTTCAGCGCGATCACCTCGGCCAGGGTCGGGGCAAAGGCCGCGACATCATCGGCGGCGCGCGCCTCGGCCCAGATGCCCTGCGCTTCCGAAGTGACCCGCGCGATGCGCGCAGCAAGGGCTGCGGGCACTTTAGAGCTGCGCGCGTGACTGCGACGGATGTCACGCAGCTGCGCTTGTCCGACGGGGTTCAGCGCCGCTTCGTCGATCCTGTCCAGCCATTCGGGAATGCGCGGATCCACACGGCGTGCATGAAGCACGCCTTCCATCGCGGCCATCTCCTCGCCACGCTGCGGGGCGGCCCCGCGTGGCATGACTGTTTCCTGATCCCAACCCAACCGGCCGGCGACCTGTGCCAAAGCCTCGGTTTCGCGCTGGAACGCCATCAACTCATCAAAAGCACTCATCAGGAATTTCCTCGTACAGATGTCGGAATGGGATAGGCGCTCAGGAAGCGGGCGCGCAGGATCAGCACCCACAGCACCACGGCAAGCACCTGATGGAAGATCGCGATATGTACCGGTGCGGCGTTGATCACGGTCACAATGCCCAAGGCGATCTGCCCCAGCATCGCGATCATCATCAGGTTGAACGCTTTGCGCGTATTGGGATGCGCCGATTTACGGCCCCGCAGCCAGACCACGATAGCAAAGGCAAACAGCAGATAGCCCGCCATGCGGTGCATGAACTGCACCAGCCCGGGGTTTTCAAAGAAGTTGCGCCAGACCGGCGTGATGCTGAAGGCGTCAGGCGGAAAGAACTGCCCCTGCATCAGCGGCCAATCGACAAAGAACCGCCCCGCATCGATTCCCGCGACCAGCGCGCCCAGCAGGATCTGCAGGAAGGCAAAATGCAACAGGCCCGTGGACATGCCGAAAAGCTTCGCCTCCTTGGCGCGTCGCGCCTGCATCAGGTCACGCTCGGTCCGGCCCAATAGCAACGCATACCAGGTGATGAACCCAAGGATGACAAAGGCAAGCCCCAAGTGCGTGGCCAAACGGTAGCTGGCGACATCCAGAACCGCCTCTCCGCTGGTGACGCCCGACGACACCATCCACCAGCCGATCGCACCCTGCAGCCCGCCAAGACCGCCCAACACAAGCAAACGCCCGGCCCAGCCAACGGGGATCTGGCGACGCAAGAGAAACCACAAGAACCCGACAGCCCAGACCAGGCCGATCACCCGGCCCAACTGCCGATGGCCCCATTCCCACCAGTAGATTGCTTTGAAATCAGACAGTTCCATCCAGGAGTTCTGGACCTGGAACTCGTCAATCTCTTGGTATTTGGCGAATTCCGACTGCCAGTCCGCCTCGTTCATCGGCGGCATGGCTCCGGTAAAGGGCTTCCATTCGGTGATGCTCAGGCCACTGTCGGTCAATCGGGTCAGACCGCCCACGGCGATCATCACAAAGACCAATGCGAATAGGATGAACAGCCAGATACGGATGCCACGGCGTGCCCCACCCCGCCCGCGGTCAATGCCGCCAGCCTGTGCCACGGGGCGCATGGCCTGCGCCTCTCCTACGTCCTCGAACAGCTTTCGTTTTTCGGCCATGGTGCCTCTCGTCTGCTAGGGTTTGTGCAGAAGTAGGACACAAGCGCACAAAGGTCTAGCCGCGCTCTTTCCAACGTACCATCTGTCGCAGGGTGCCGTGCAAGGTCTGCACATCGGCACGGGTCAGCGGCAGGCGCGACCACATGTTGCGCAGGTTGATCTTCATGCTGGCGGCCTTGTGCTCGGGGTAGAAAAAGCCGGCGGTGTCCAGACGGTCCTCGAAATGCCGTGCGAGATGTTCGATCTCGCTGTTGTCGGCCCAGTCGGTGCCCGCCATCTCGACCTGCTCGGCCACGACATCGCCCTGCGCGCGCATCCACTCATAGCCCATCAGCAACACACATTGCGCTAGGTTAAGCGAAGCAAAGGCAGGGTTTACCGGCACCGAGACAATCGCATTCGCGCGGCTGATATCATCATTCTCAAGCCCTGCCCGTTCCGGCCCGAACAGCACCGAGACACGGCGGCCCTCGCGGATCATCTGCGCGGCTTTGGCCATAGCCGCTTCAGGACTATAAACTGGCTTGGTCAGATCTCGATCGCGCGCCGTGGTGGCAAAAACAAAGGCAGCATCGCCCACAGCACCGGCCAGATCATCATAGATCACCGCCTCATCCAGCAACCGCCCCGCACCAGATGCCATAGCAACGGCCGAAGGGTTCGGCCAGCCGTCACGCGGCGCGACAATGCGCATGCGATCAAGGCCAAAGTTCCACATGGCCCGAGCGGCGGCACCGATGTTTTCGCCCATCTGCGGGCGCACAAGCACAAAGGCCGGGATCTGCGGGTGTTCTACTGTATCATTCATGGGCACCTCATACGCGCGCGGCGCGCACCTCGCAAGAACGACGGGGCGCTCCGCGCGCCTTCCAAATGGGAAAAAATCCTCGCCGAAGGCATAAAAGTTTTTCTTTCCCCGCGTGATCCGTTAATTGACGCGCAATAACGCAAAGGACAGCAAGCCATGGATACGCCCGAACAGCCGCAGCTTTACCTGATTACCCCGCCCGAGCTTGAACTCTCCAGCTTCCCCGACCAGCTGGCGCGTGTGCTGGATGCGCATGATGTGGCCTGCGTGCGTCTGGCGCTCAGCACCCGTGACGAAGATCGCGTAATGCGCGCGGCGGATGCGCTGCGGGGCGTCACCGACGCGCGTGACATTGCGCTGGTGATTGCGGATCACACTTTGCTGGCGGAACGGTTGGGGCTTGATGGCGTGCATCTGTCGGATGCGGCACGCTCCGTGCGTCATGCGCGCAAGACCTTGGGCGATGACGCCATTGTGGGCAGCTTTTGCAACGGCTCGCGTCACGACGGCATGGCCGCAGGCGAAGCGGGTGCGGATTACATCAGCTTTGGTCCGGTGAACGCGTCCCTGCTGGACGATGGCACCCACGCCGAACAAGACCTGTTCCAGTGGTGGTCCGAAGTGATTGAAGTGCCGGTCGTCGCCGAAGGCGGGCTCAACACCGATCTGATCCGCGCGCTCACCCCCGTTACCGACTTTTTCGGCATCGGGGATGAAATCTGGACCAGCGAAACACCCCAGCAGGCGCTCGCCGATCTGATTGCCGCGATGAAGTAACCGCGCAGGGCGGGTGTTACAGGAACACCCGCTCTACGAACCAATAGGCCCCGATGACCGCAATCGCGACCGACGCCGGAATGGCGACAAAGCGACGGTAGGGTGCCGCGACCTGACGGAACTGCACCGACAGGAAACACCCGGTAAAGACCAGCGCCAGCGGGATCAGGAACACCGGTACCGGTGCCTCCAGCAGCGCGGCCACGGCGGGCATCGGCACGATGCACAGCGCCAGCGCAATCACCGTCAGCGCCACATAAAGCCCCTTTGCCGCACGCGGGTCACCCTGCCCGCGCATCACCCGCAGCGCCTGCCAGACACAGAGGAACATGACGGCAATCACGGTGAGCTGCCCGATCTCTACCCCGATGTTGAACCCGATGAGCGCGGGGATGAACTGGTCTTGCGGCAAGCCGAATTCCCCCAGCACCGAGGCAAAACCAAGCCCGTGCAACAGACCAAAGCCAAAGATCACCAGCGGTCTCCACGGGCTGAGCCCTGCAAGAAAGATATTCTCGACCGCGACATAGACGATAGAGGCGGCGATCAACGGCTCGACAATGCTACCGGGGACAGTCACCCAGCCAAGCGCGCCAAGCGCCAATGTCACCGTATGCGCTGCCGTAAACGCCGTGACCTGCCAGACCAGCGGGCGCAGATGTGTCGACAGGAAAAACAGCCCCAGCACGAACAGGATATGATCCAGCCCTTTGGGCAGGATGTGATCGAACCCGACGGGAATATAGCTGGCGAACGCCTCCCACGCGGATTGCTGTCCGCCGCCCGCAAGCAAAATTTCGGGGCTTTCCGCGCCACCGTCCAGATAACCGGTATAGGGGTTTTCGACCCCTTGTTGGCGCAGAACCAGCGCGCCCGACCCATCGGGCCATGACACCACCAGCCCGCGCGTGTCTTGCGGAACATTTCCTTGCAGCGACCATTCGGCGATGCGGGGCAGCTCTGGGTTCACATCTTCGGGAAGCGTCAGCGCCACTGCCTCCAGCGCGACAGGCTCCCCATCGGCGCGCAGCAGCGGTAGCGCGTTCCACTGGGCCAGCAATTCCGGCGCACGGGCCGCGACCTCATCGGCGGGCAAGGCACGCAAGCTGTCGTAATCGCTGGCATTTTCGGCATCATTCGTATCGGCCACCGCGTCCAGATCAATGCCGGATATCAGCGCCTCTAGGTTCACGCGCAGGTCAAGCGTGACCTGACCGTCGCTGCTTTGCACATCGGCGATGGTCGGTACGACTTCATGCGCCTGCGCGAGCCCTGCCATCCCACTTGACAAAACCAGCGCATAGGCCAGCTTGAGTATCAGTTTATAAAAGGTTGTTATCATGTTTCTGTCCCGTTTCGTACTCGTACTATCATTCTTATTACCAACTTCGGGTGTCACTGCGCATGAATTCTGGCTGGACGCGCCCGCGTATCAAGTACAGCCCGGCACCGAAATAACAACCGACATCCGCAACGGTCAGTTGTTCGAGGGCACACGCCTCGCCTATTTCCCGAACAGCACCGAACGGTTTGACGTGACTTTTGACGGGGAAACCACACCGGTCGCAGCGCGCATGGGCGATATCCCGGCGCTGAAGATGACCGCGCCGGATCAGGAAGGGCTGGCAATCGTCGCGCATCAGGCCAAGGCGACAATGCTGACCTATAAAGACTGGCAAACATTCGTCGGATTTACCGTGCATAAGGATTTCATGCAGGCATTGGCCGAGCACCGCTCGAAGGGCTACCCCCAAGACAAGGTGCGCGAACGCTATAGCCGCTATTCCAAGGCGCTGATCGCTGTCGGTGACGGACAAGGTGAAGACAAAGCCTTGGGGCTTGAAACCGAACTGGTCGCTCTCACCAACCCCTACACGCTTGAGGCCGATCAGCAGATGGAGGTCGCGCTGACCTACCAGCAAGAGCCGCGCCGCGATGTGCAGGTTGAAGTCTATGAACGCGACGCCGACAAGAACGTCACCGTGACCAAATACCGGACGGATGACGCGGGGCACGTCCAATTTCCGGTTGCCGCCGGGATGACCTATCTGGTGGATGCCGTGGTGCTGCGCCCTGCCCCGGACGTTGAAACCACCCCCACCAGCCCCCAATGGGAGAGCCTTTGGGCATCGCTGACATTTGCCGTGCCGGAATAGGCCTTTTCGCGCCGCCGCGCCTTGCGCCCGCCATATCGGTTGGGCCATACCGGCGGCATGACACATACACCTGACATTCTCTGCATCGGTTCCGTGCTTTGGGACATTATCGGCCGTGGCGATACGGTCATGCGGCAAGGCTCTGATATGCCCGGTCGCATCTCGCGTCTGCCCGGTGGCGTTGCGCTGAATATCGCGATGGCGCTGGCCCGCTTTGGGCTGTCCCCCGCCCTCATCAGCGCCGTCGGCCGCGACCCCGAAGGGGACGAGCTGATCGCCGCGTGTAAGCTGCGCGGGCTGCATACGGATCATGTGTACCGCTCGGATGATCTGCCCACGGACCGCTATATGGCGGTTGAGGGCACCAACGGCCTGATCGCCGCCATTGCCGATGCCCATTCGCTTGAGGCTGCGGGCGATAAAATCTTGCGCCCGTTCGAAGACGGATCGCTGCCCACCCCCTACCGCGGGGCCGTGGCGCTGGATGGCAACCTGACGCTGGACCTGCTGTCGCAAATGGCGCGTAGCCCGCTGCTTGAGCATGCCGATCTGCGCGTTGCTCCTGCGTCGCCGGGCAAGGCGCAACGGCTCACACCGTTTTTGCAGGCGGAACGCGGCACGCTTTACGTCAACCTCGAAGAAGCGGGGCTGCTGTGTCAGGCGACTTTCGACAATTCGCGCGATGCGGCCACGGCGCTGCTGTCGCGTGGTGCCGTGCGCGCGGTGGTCACCGATGGCGGCAATCCCGCGACGGTGGGTGCGCCAAGTGGTCTGATCACCCAGAACCCGCCGCCCGTCTCTGTCACCCGCGTCACCGGTGCCGGTGATACGTTCATGGCTGCCCATATCGCGGCTGAAATCAAAGGGGCGGCACCAGACGCGGCCCTGACCCAAGCGCTTAGTGCCGCTGCCCAATATGTTTCTGGAGAGACCAAAATATGATTCCCCTGCACCGCTCTGCCGAAGTCGCCAAAGCCCATGCGAATGGCACCCCTGTTGTTGCGCTGGAAAGCACGATCATCACCCACGGGATGCCCTATCCGCAAAACCTAGAGGTTGCGCGTCAGGTCGAGGCGGATGTGCGTGAGGCCGGTGCGATCCCCGCCACCATCGCGGTGATCGACGGACGGTTGCACATCGGGCTGGAAGACGACGAGCTGACAGCCTTGGCGCAGGCCAAGAATGTCGCGAAACTGTCGCGCGCCGATATGGCGGCCTGCATCGCCACGGGCGGCACCGGTGCCACCACGGTTGCCGCGACAATGATCGCCGCCCATCTGGCCGAGATCGCGGTTTTCGCCACCGGCGGTATCGGCGGCGTGCATAAGGGCGCAGAAGACAGCTTTGATATCTCTGCCGACCTGATGGAGCTTGCCCAAACGCCGGTGACCGTTGTCGCCGCGGGGGCCAAGGCCATTCTGGATGTGGCCAAAACGCTCGAGGTGCTGGAAACCCAAGGTGTGCCGGTGATCACCGTCGGCCAGGACAGCTTCCCCGCGTTCTGGAGCAGCACCTCCCCGCTGAAATCGCCCCTGCGCATGGATAGCGCGACTGATATCGCCGCCGCCCATAAGATGCGCGGCCATATGGGTCTGCCCGGAGGGCAGCTGGTCGCCAACCCGATCCCGAAAGAGGATGAAATCGCCGCCGCTGATCTGGCACCCATCATCAAGGCCGCGCAAGCCGATGCCAATACCCACGGCATCAGCGGTAAAGCCGTAACCCCTTATCTGTTGCAGCGCATCTTTGAACTGACCGAAGGCCGGTCGCTGACCGCGAACATCGCATTGGTGCGCAACAACGCCCGTTTTGCGTCCAAAATTGCGGCTGCACTTATGTCAAAAGACGCATAAAGCTTAATTATTATGCGTCCTCCATTGTAGCAACGCGTGAAACGCCCTAGCTCTAACGCATTGCTGCAGTGGGATAACCTTCATTCATGAACACACCGTTTACGCCGCCCCTTCCTCCCGCACCGCGCCGGACTTTGCTCGCGCGGATCAGGGCTTCGTTCCTGACGGGGCTGGTGGTGATTGCGCCGGTCGGCCTCACGATCTGGCTGATCTGGAGCGTGATCGGCTGGATCGACGGGATCGTGCTGCCGATGGTGCCGCTGGCCTATCACCCCGACCGGCTGATCCAGACGTATTTCGGGTTGGACCCGTCTGCCCAGATCAACGTGCGCGGCATCGGTGTGATCATCTTCTTGCTGTTTACGGTCATCGTCGGTTGGCTGGCCAAGGGCATTATCGGGCGGTCGTTCATCCGTTTCGCCGAAAGTCTGGTAGAGCGTACACCTGTGGTGCGGACCATCTATTCCGGCATCAAGCAGATTTCGGAAACGATTTTCGCCCAGTCAGAGCGCAGCTTTGAAACCGCCTGCATGATTGAATACCCGCGTAAAGGTATATGGGCGCTTGGTTTTATCTCAATCCCCGCAAAGGGAGAGGTCGCCGCTGCAGCGGGTGAAGGGTCGAACCTTGTGGGGGTGTTTGTGCCGACCACGCCCAACCCGACCTCGGGCTTTTTGTTGTTCGTGCCGCAAAAGGATGTGACCGAGCTCGACATGTCGGTCGAGGACGCGGCCAAGCTGGTGATCTCTGCCGGGCTGGTCTATCCGCCAAAGAAACCGGTGCCGGTGGACCCATCCGCGACGCCGCGGCCCGACCGCATTTCCCCTAGCTGAACATCTTGCGCAGATCGACTGAACTGCACTTGCCTATATTGTCGATATCCGTTTGCAGAAACCGCTCGGCCGAGGTGCGGCCCGCGGATTTAAGCGCGGTGATCACCGCCCCGTTCGGCACGCTTTTGGTCGCAGTGGACAGCTGCGACATCAGATCGTCGTCAGCGATCATGTGAATCCGCAACCGCTGCATCTGGCCTTCCTCGACACGTCCCTGATCCAGCAGGTTCTGCACAAAGTGGATCGCACGAAGTTCGCGTAACAGGCTGGAATTAAAGCTGATTTCATTCACTCGATTATGGATCATCTGCGGCGTGGTGGGAAGTTCGTCCCGTTCAAGCGGGTTGATATTGATGATGACGATATCCCCCGGCAGGTCCGAGGAATACAGCGGGAAAAGCGCCGGATTGCCGGTATAGCCCCCGTCCCAGAACGCCTCGCGCCGGCCCAATTTCGGATCCTCCATCTCGATCGCCTGAAACAGCGTCGGCAGACAGGCAGAGGCGAGGATCGCGTCAGGCGTGATCTCTTCTTTCTCGAAGACACGGATCTTGCCGTCGCGCACTTTGGTCGCGCTGACAAACAGCCGTGGTCCCGCCGCTTGGCAGATATGTTCGTAATCAAACGTCTCGACAATATCGCGCAACGGGTTGCGATAGAGCGGGCCGTAGACATAGGGCGACACGATCTGCGTCATCGCCGTGCTGAGCATGACCGGCCAGCTATAGGCCATCGCCTGACTAAGTGCCCCCACGCCAAAGGGGGCCATCCAGCCGTTCAGATGCAGGTTCCCGACACCGGCGACCCTGTCCCACAGCCAATCCAGATTATCGCGCGCGGCCTGATGCCCGCCCTTGATCAGCCCCGCCTTCAATGCAGCGCCGTTCAGTGCGCCAGCCGATGTGCCGGAAATACCGCTGATCTCAAGCTCTGGCTCTTCCAGCAGCCGGTCAAGCACGCCCCAGGTATAGGCCCCATGCGCGCCGCCGCCCTGTAGGGCAAGGTTGATCTGTTTTTTCTGCATCTACACGCTCCGCCAGTCGCCGCGCGCGAGGTATCCCCGCGCGCGCGTGTTGTATTACAGGGCGGTCCAGCCACCATCGACGCTGATCGTTGTACCGGTGATCTGGTCCCCCGCCTCGGAACACAGGAAGGTCGCGGTGCCGCCCAGTTGTTCGACCGTGGCGAACTCTTTCGACGGTTGGCGCTTGAGCATGACGTTCTTGATCACCTCTTCGCGCGACATGTCGTATTCTTTCATCGTGTCCGGGATCTGCTTTTCGACGATATCGGTCAGCACATAGCCCGGACAGATGGCATTGCAGGTGATCGGGTCTTCGGCCGTTTCCAGCGCGGTGGTTTTGGACAGCCCGACGATCCCGTGCTTGGCCGCAATATAGGCGGATTTATAGGGCGAGGCCGTCAGCCCGTGCGCCGAAGCGACGTTGATCACGCGGCCCCAGCCCGCCTCGCGCATCATTGGCAGAGCCACCGCCGTGGTGTGAAACGCAGAGCTGAGGTTGATGGCGATGATCGCGTCCCATTTCTCGGTCGGGAAGCTGGGGATCGGCGCGACATGCTGGATGCCCGCGTTATTCACCAGAATATCGCAGCGCCCTGCATCGGTGATCAGCTGGCGGCATTCTTCGGCTTTCGACATATCCGCCTTGATATAGCGCGCGGTCACGCCGGTTTCGGCGGCGATGTCTTTAGCAATAGCGTGGTCTTCGTCGCGGTCGGTAAAGGAGTTCAGCACAACATCCGCCCCCGCCCGCGCCAATGCCCAAGCGATGCCAAGCCCAATACCGGAATTGGACCCCGTGATGACTGCTGTTTTTCCTGAAAGATCGATGCTGTAAGCCATGAAAATCTCCTAGCGTTTCTGCAGGTGCATCATGGCGGGCTGCGAAACGAATGGAAACGGCTAATTCCGCACCCCGGCGGAATGCCCCTGCTGCCCGGACATTTGCCGGATCACGGGCAAAAAAAAACGTCCGCACGAAGCGGACGTTAAGTTATTGAGGCAGGTTTCATACAGGCAAGAAACCTATCGAGCAGTGAGTTCGTTATACGCAATTCGCCGCCGTAATCCAAGCTTAAAGTTTGAACTGTAGCCGCCGCATCGCTAAGGAATACGCTAATAAAACAAGGGCAGAGCGGGATTGTTGCTAAAATGGCGTTTAAATTTTTCCAAAGCTGTCGGGCAGTTGCAGCTGTTTCTTCACTGATTCTTCTCAGTGGATTCGCCCGCGCCGAGCCCGCACATGGTATATCTATGTATGGGGACCCTGCCCTCCCACCTGATTTTGTGTCGCTGCCCTATGCCAACCCGGACGCACCCCAAGGCGGCGCGATTGTTCTGGGCAACACCGGCGGGTTTGACAGCCTCAATCCCTTCGTGCGCAAGGGCACCTCTCCGTGGCAGTTGCCGTTCTTTACCCATGAAAGCCTGATGGGCCGTTCGTGGGATGAACCTTTCGCGCTTTACGGGCTTTTGGCCGAATCGATTGAGGTCCCGGAGGACCGGTCCTGGGTCGAATTTACCCTGCGACCCGACGCGCGTTTCTCCGATGGCAGTCCGGTCACCCCCGAAGATGTGATCTTTAGCTACGACATGCTCGGCACCGAGGGCCACCCGCGTTACCACGGGCTTTATGCCCAGATCGACAGCATCACCCAGACCGGTCCGCGCAGCGTCAGAATGGCGTTTAACACCGATAACCGAGAGCTGGCCCTGCTGGCAGGGATGCGCCCGATCCTGAGCAAGGTGCAATGGGAGGGCCGCGATTTCGCCAACGCCCCGCTGGCGGAGATACCGCTGGGCTCCGGCCCCTATGTGGTAGCTGACTATAAAGCCGGCAAACAGGTCACCCTGACGCGCAACCCTGACTACTGGGGCAAGGATGTGCCGTTTCGCAAAGGCACCCATAACATCGACGAGATAAAGCTCGACTTTTACGGCGACGCGAATGTGTTGTTCGAGGCGTTCAAGGCCGGAGAGATTTCCGCCCTGCGCGAATTCAACGCCGAAAGCTGGGCGACGCAATATGACTTCCCCGCCGTGCAGCGCGGTGATGTGGTTAAATCCACCTTCGCCCATAGCAAACCCTCGGGCATGACCGGATTGGTCATGAACACCCGCCGCGCCCCGTTCGACGACATCCGTGTGCGTGAGGCGTTGATCGCGGCCTTTAACTTTGAGTATATCAACGAGACGCTGACCGGCGGGGCGCAACCGCGCATTACCTCTTATTTCTCGAACTCCCCGCTGGCGATGCGAGACGGCCCCGCCACCGGCCGCGTGGCCGAGTTGTTGGCCCCCTTTGCTGATGATCTGCCCGCCGGCGCGCTTGACGGCTATGCGCTGCCCGTGTCCGACGGATCCGCCCGCAACCGCGCGGGCATCCGCCGCGCCATGGGCGCGTTGGCCGACGCGGGATTCAGCGCCGATGGCGGCACCATGCGGGGGCCTGACGGGCAGCCTTTGTCGTTCAGCATCCTGCTGTCCAAAGGTAGTAGCGAGAATATCGCCATTGCCGAGCTTTATATCCAGGCGCTGGCCCGTCTGGGCATCACCGCCCGCGTGGACGCTGTGGATGACGCGCAATTCGTCGCGCGTAACGCGGCCTTCGACTTTGACATGGCCATCTTCCGCCGCGCCCTCTCGCTGAGCCCGGGCAACGAACAACGCTATTACTGGGGGTCGGAGGCAGCCGATCAGGAAGGCAGCCGCAACCTGATGGGGGTAAAATCCCCTGCCATTGACGCGATGATCGATACGATGGTCGGGGCCAGCAGCGCCGAGGCGTTCACCGCCGCCACCCGCGCACTGGATCGCGTGCTGACCGCCGGGCGCTATGTCATCCCGTTCTGGCAGTTCACCGAAGACCGCATCGCCCATGTCGCGGCGATGAAATACCCTGAACACGTGCCGCTGTATGGCGACGGGCCGAACTATATGCCCGAGGTCTGGTGGATTGAACCGGCCCAGTAAGCGACGCGTGTAGGTATCAGGCGGCGGTGCCTGCGGCGTAGCGGCCCTTCGGGGAGAGTTTATTTGGCAAAATGAAGCGCGGGCCCGTCGGTTAGGTGAGCGATGTGACCCAAAGGATCGTGGCG
This sequence comes from Sulfitobacter sp. SK025, assembly GCF_003352105.1. Classification (NCBI taxonomy): domain Bacteria; kingdom Pseudomonadati; phylum Pseudomonadota; class Alphaproteobacteria; order Rhodobacterales; family Roseobacteraceae; genus Sulfitobacter; species Sulfitobacter sp. SK025. The sequence goes on from NZ_CP025808.1 coordinate 2,170,738, forward strand.
TCCTCATCGCTGGTAGAGACGACGTTATGCCCCATCGTCGCATCATAATAGGCGCTGTCGCCGCGGCGCATTTCGACGGGTTCGTAGAATTCGGTGTATAGGGTGATGACGCCGGTCAGCACGTAAAGGAACTCTTCCCCGTCGTGTCGCACCCAGCCGTCGAACTCATCCATCCGGCGGGCACGGATACGCGCGCGGTAGGGAAGCATCTGCTTTTTGCGCAGCGTATCGGCCAGCATCATGTGCTCGTAGGTGGTCGTCGCCTTGGCCGCCCCCTCGCCCGATTTGGTGACCGCCATGCGCCCGTTGATCTGCCCCGGCGAGGGGGGCGTGAAGAGCTGTGGCACCGAGATTTCCAACCCCACGGCGAGCTTTTTCAGCGCCTCATAGGTGGGCGACATCTGGCCGTTCTCGATCTTGCTGAGCGTGGAACGGGCCAGTCCGGCCTGATTGGCGGCTTGCTCCAGCGTCCAGTTGCGCGCCTTGCGCAGCTCGCGCACGCGCGCCCCCAGATCAACAGGCGGGGCGGTTTCCGTCTCGCCGCTTTCGCGGGCGATCTGGATCATGGATTTCGGGCCGTCTTGCGTCATACGCTGGCTATAGCGCCGCGCCGGAGCGCTTGCAACGCTGCTGCGCGCGGGGTAGCGATTGGGCATGCTGTCCGTCTCTGCGTCCACCGGCTTTGCGCCTTGCCCCGCCCCGTTCAATCTTGCCGCCCATGTTCTGGGCCGCGCCGCCGATTTGGTCGACAAGACGGCGCTTGCCATTGTCGGGCCCGATCGCGTTGAGGCGTGGCGTTTCGACCAGCTTGAGGCCGCCGTGCGCGGCACCGCGACGGGGTTGCTGGGCATGGGGCTGCGCCCGGGGGACATCGTGCTGATGCGCCTTGGCAATACTGTGGATTTCCCGCTGGCCTATCTGGGCGCGCTGGCCGCAGGCTTGGTGCCTGTCCCCACCGCCGCCGCGTTGACAGAGCCGGAGGTTGCCGCGATCATCGCCACCCTCGCGCCCAAGGCGATCTTGCGCGATCCCGCCGTGCCCTGTCCGCCGAATGACACCACCGTTGATCTGGCCCAGCTCAGGTCCATGCGCGATTTGCCCGCGGCCCCCTGGCATATGGGAGACCCCGACCGGCTGGGCTATATCATCTATACCTCTGGCACGTCGGGCCGACCAAGTGCGGTGATGCACGCACATCGCGCCATCTGGGCACGGCAGATGATGGTGCGCGGCTGGTATGATCTGAAGCCCGAGGATCGGGTCATGCATGCAGGCGCGTTCAATTGGACCTATACGCTGGGGACCGGCCTGATGGACCCCTGGACCGCCGGTGCCACCGCCCTGATCCCGGCTGCGGGCGTGGCTCCTGCGGATCTCCCTGCCTTGATGGCGCGGCATGAGGCGAGCCTTTTTGCTGCCGCACCGGGGGTGTACCGTCAGATCCTGAAACACCACGACCGGATCAACGTGCCAAGCCTGCGCCACGGGTTGAGCGCGGGGGAGAAGCTTCCCTCGGCCGTTGCCCGCGCATGGGAGGCTGCCAGCGGCACGCCGATCTTCGAAGCCTACGGTATGTCGGAGTGTTCGACCTTCCTCTCCGCCTCTCCCGACCGGCCGGCGCGGGCCGGCACATTGGGCCAGCCTCAGGACGGGCGGCGCATCGCGTTGATCGGGACGGAAGGCCCGGTAGAGATCGGCCAAGAGGGCACCATCGCGATCCACAAGAGCGACCCGGGGCTGATGCTCGGCTATCTTGGCGCGCCGGATCAAACGGCCCGGAAATATCAGGGGGACTGGTTCCTGACCGGTGATCAGGGTGTCATGGGCAACGATGGGCAGATCACCTATCTGGGGCGAAATGACGATATGATGAACGCGGGCGGGTTCCGCGTCTCGCCGATCGAAGTGGAACAAACCCTCGTCAAATTCCCCGGCATCCATGCTGTCGGCGTGGCGGAGGTCGAGGTTAAACCCGACGTGACCGTGATCGCGGCCTTCTATACCGCCGACAGCCCGCTGGACGAGGCCGCGCTGGCACTTTATGCACAAGACAACATGGCGCGCTACAAGCAGCCGCGCCTTTTCATCCACCTGCCAGAGCTGCCGATGGGCGCGAATGGCAAACTGCTGCGCCGGTCCTTGCGTGCAGCCTATGAGGCACAACGATGACCCAGACGATCAAGCTTGATATCATGTCCGACCCGATTTGCCCTTGGTGCTATATCGGCAAGGCCCATCTGGACCGCGCACTGGAAAGCGAGCCGGACCACCCTTTCGCGATCGAATGGCACCCGTTCCAGCTTAACCCCGACATGCCTGCCGAAGGGATGGACCGCCGTGCCTATCTGGAAGGCAAGTTCGGCGGCAAGGAAGGTGCGGTGCGGGCCTATGCCCCTGTGGTGGAACATGCCGAGAAAGCCGGTCTCAAGATCAACTTCGAGGCGATGCAGCGCACCCCCAACACGCTTAACGCCCATCGGTTGATCCATTGGGCCGGGATCGAAGGGCGCCAAACCGCTGCGGTATCGGCGTTGTTCAAAGCCTATTTTGTTGATGCGCGCGATATTGGCGATGCCGAGGTGCTCGCCGATATTGCCGACGGGATCGAGATGGATGCCTCTGTTGTGACGCGTCTATTGGCGACAGATGAGGATATGGAAGACATCCGCAAACGCGACGCGCACAGCCGCGAGATGGGCATCAACTCCGTCCCGACCTTTATCGTGGGCGGGCGTCACGCGGTGCCGGGCGCGCAGCCGCCCGAGCTTTGGAAAAAAGTACTGGCCGAGCTGCGCAACGAAGGCTGAGGCCACGCGCCCGATCTGAAAGTCAGGGACAGAAAGGCTTTGCCTTTGCGCTGAAACCCGCCTAGAATCAAACGGATAAAGGGGCAAAGACCCCTATCCAGATCGAGCGGGCAGCATGAAATACGATATCCCCTTTCCCTTTATGGGACGCGGGCGGGCGACGGTGGTGACACCGGCGGCGCGTCCGTCCAGCTTCACACCCTCCACGCCAATGACGCGGACGATCCTGACCTATGGCGGGTTCGACGGATTCCACACCGGTCACGCCGACTGGCTACGGCAGCTGGCCCGTATGGGCAGCGATCTGGTCGTTGGCTGCCAGAGCGAACAGTTCTGTCAGCGTGCGGGGCGTCCGGCGCATCTGGGCTTTGCCGCCCGCCGTGCGGTGCTGGAGCGGTGCCGCTATGTCTCGCGGGTCATTTCGCTTGAGACATGGGATCAGGTGCGCAGCGATATCGTGAATTACAACGTCTCGGTATTGGCCCTGCCATCGCATCTTCCCCTGCCGGTGTCGGGACTGGACGAGATCGTTCAGGTACTGCGTTTGCCGGTGACCGCCCGCGAGACAGTGCAGCGCCAGCGCGCCCAAGCCAGCTGACGGCGCGACGCCGATTGCACTATCTGTAAGGCAGCCTTATGAAAGCCATAGGCTGCGCCCTGCGGCCCACCGTCACGATGGAGCCGATGGATGACCGACGACCGCCCCGACATCAACATGAGCCGCCCCGAGTTTGTGGCGCTGATTGCGATGATGTTTGCAATCATTGCGTTCTCGACCGATGCAATGCTGCCCGCCCTGCCCGAGATCGGCGCAGATCTGTCGCCTTTGGATATGACCAAAGTCCCGCTGATTGTGACCGCCTTTATTCTGGGGATGGGGATGGGCACTTTTGTCACGGGGCCGCTGTCGGATGCTTTCGGGCGCAAGAATATCATCTACCTCGGGTCTGCGATCTATATCTCGGGGGCTGTGGTGGCGTGGTTAAGCCAATCGCTTGAGGTGATGCTGATCGCGCGGGTCGTTCAGGGCGTGGGAGCTGCGGGCCCTCGGGTCGTGGCGCTTGCGGTGATCCGCGATCTGTATTCCGGCCGGCAGATGGCCAAGATCATGTCTTTCGTGATGATGATCTTTGTCGTGGTGCCCGCCTTTGCCCCTGCAATGGGGGCTGTGATCATCGCCCTGTCCGATTGGCGCGGCGTATTCTTGTCATTCATCGTTTTCTCGGCAACCTGTGTGGTCTGGGCCATGCTCCGCCTGCCCGAAACCCTGCCCAAGCCCAAGCGTCGACCTTTGCAGATCGGCCTGCTGTGGAACGCGGTGAAAGAGATTTTCAGCAACCCGATGGTGTGTCTGTCGATCACGGTGCAGACCCTGGTGATGGGGTTCTTATTCTCGACGCTGATGCTGGTGCAACCCATTTACGACCAAGTCTATGACCGCGCCGAGAGCTTCCCCTTCTGGTTTGGCGTCGCGGCGCTGATCTCGGGGACGTCGAGCCTGCTGAACGCGCTGTTGGTCGTGCGGCTGGGGATGCAGCGCATCGTGATCCTTGCGCTTGGCCTGCAGATCGTATTGTCGGGCCTGATGCTGGGTCTTGGTCTGGGCGATCTGCCCGAGCCCTATGGCTTTGTCTTTTTTCTGATGTGGCAGGCGTCGCTGTTCTTTCAGGTGGGGCTGGTGATGGGCAACCTCAACGCGCTGGCGATGGAGCCTTTGGGCCACATCGCCGGCATGGCGGCGTCGGTCATCGGGGCGGTGTCGACGGTGATGGCGGCCATGCTCGCCTCGCCCATCGGGTTGATGTTCAACGGCACGATCACCCCGCTGATTGGCGCGGTACTGACGCTGGCGACACTCGCCTTTGCGCTGATGCTGCTTCTGGCGCGGGTCAACCGGCAGGCGGCAGCAGACCCCGCGGAATAGGGTTAAGCGGCCACGTGGTGGCTGGCGGTGCCGGTTTCGCCCTTCGGGCGAGGATTTAGAGCCATTTGGAAGCGCGGATCATGGCGCTTTAGAGAGAGGTAACAAAAAGGGGCATCGCTGATGGCGGTGCCCCTTTTGATCGTGCATTGATACCTGCGCGCTTATGCGGCGCGCTGCCCGGCTGGCTTGCGACGACGCCGCGCGGCACCCGCGGGTTTGCCCGCACCGCCGCCATTGCCACCGCCCCCGTTGCCGCCACCGCCACCGGGGCGACCACCGCGACCACGACCGCGTCCGCCGCGACCCTTTGGCTTGGCGGGTTCGTCAATCGCTTCCCACGGACGGCCGGAGGCCACGGGGATCGAGATTTTCATCGTCTTCTGGATATCTTTCAGCTCGCCCATTTCATCCGGTGCGCAGAAAGCGATCGCCGCCCCGTCTTTGCCCGCGCGCGCGGTCCGGCCGATACGGTGGACATAATTGTCGGGCACATTGGGCAGCTCATAGTTGTAGACGTGCTTCACGTCGGGAATATCCAGACCGCGGGCGGCGACATCCGTTGCTACAAGCACGGTGACCTCGCCTTTCTTGAAGGACTCAATGGCGCGGTCCCGCTGGCCCTGGCTTTTGTTGCCGTGGATCGATGCGGCTTTGAAACCGGCTTTGACCAGATCTTTCATCAGCTTTTCACAGCCGTGTTTGGTCCGCCCGAACACCAGGGCGCGTTCCTCGGTATGTTTGCCAAGCAGTTCGATCAGCAGGGATTTCTTTTCCGCCTTGGCGATGAAATGCACCTCTTGGGTGATCTTGTCCGCCGCCTTGCCCGGAGGCGAGACTTCGATGCGGATCGGGCTGTTGAGGTAGCTGTTGGCGATCTCGTTCATCAGTTTCGGCATGGTTGCCGAAAAGAGCATGGTCTGACGCTCTTTCGGCAGCACCGCCGCGATCTTGCGCAGATCGTGGATGAAGCCCATGTCGAGCATCTGGTCCGCTTCATCAAGCACAAGGAAAGTGGTCTTGTGCAGCAGCACCGCGCGGCGGTCCATCAGGTCCAGCAAGCGCCCGGGTGTGGCCACCAGCAGGTCGACGCCGCGCTCCATCCGTTTGATTTGCGGGTTGATCGACTGGCCGCCGACAATCATCATGGTCTTCAGCTGGGTCCCTTCGCAGAAGCCCTTGAGGTTTTCCATGATCTGGTTGGCAAGCTCGCGGGTCGGGGCCAGCACCAGCCCGCGCACGGTGCGCGGCTCGGGGCGGGCTTCGCGTTCCAGCATCTGGGCCACCAGCGGGATACCGAAGGCAGCGGTCTTGCCGGTGCCGGTCTGTGCCAGCCCCATCACGTCGCGGCCATTCATCCCGTGGGGGATCGCCTGTTTCTGGATCGGGGTCGGATCGGTCATGCCCATGTTGGTCAAGGCTTTGACCAGACGGCGCGGCAGGCCCATCATTTCAAAATCGCTCATCGTTTTGTCGTCTTTCCGCGGGATGCGGGGCAAGGCCCCTTCCCGCCATAGCAATCACGCGGGCCCTGTCGATGCAGGGAAACCGCGAGGGACGCAAAGCAGATCGCAGGGGGCGGCCTAGTGCCAACACCCTGTCTGTTGCGCTTGGCCCCACGCGTGATTTTGGGAACATCGGCGGCCTTTTGTTCAGCTATCATAAGACGCCACGATTTTAGGTCGACAGGTCAAGGGCTGGTCTGCTCACGCGGCAGAAGGCATCGCTTGCGCCCCAGATGGGCTGTTTGGGCGGCAAAGTCAACGGTGCTGTGAAAGATAGCCTAGCGCGGGGTGCTGCGCGCCAGCATCAGGGGCAGCACAGCGCTGAGGATGAACAGACGCATCATGTGGCAGGCGGCGACAAAACCCGGGCTGATCCCCAGCACGCTGCCCATGGCGATCATTGTTTCGAACCCACCGGGCGCAAAGGCCACGAGGATATGCGCCAGCGGCATGCCAAGCGCCATAGCGACCGGGATTGCCCCCAGCAGGGCCAACCCCACGGCAAGGCAGGTCACAGCCAGCCCCGCGGCGAGCCCCTTGGTCAGATCGTCAAGCCGCACGCCGGAGAACCGCGTGCCGATCAAGGCTCCGAGCACCACATAGGCGGGCATCACCAGCCACAGGGGCAGCACACCGGGGGCGAGCCCTGTCACATGCGCAAGCGATGACACCAGCATCGGCCCGATCAACATCGGCGCGGGTACCCGGATGCGCCCCAGCAGCACCCCTGCCCCAACGGAGAGCACCGCCATCACCAGCAATGTCACGCCGCCCATAACGGGGCCGTCGGGCACGATGGACCCGCCCAGATCAACCCCCATCGCCAGCGCGACAAAGGGCACCACCAGCGTGAGCGACAACAGCCGCACCGACTGCGTGGTCGAGATACGCACCACATTATCCCCGCCATCGGCCGCCATCGCCAGCACAAAGCTGAGGTGTCCGGGGGCCGAAGCCAGCAGTGCTGCACGACGGTCAAAGCCAAAGAACCGCGCCAGAAGCCAGCGGCTGAGCACCAGCATCGCCCAGACCAGCACGGCCATCACCACAAAAGCCAGCGGCCAGCGCAGCATGGCATCGACCGCATTCTGGTCAAACCCTGCCCCCACCGACAGGCCAATGACGACAAAGCAGATGTTGCGCAGCGGCAGCGACACCCCCATGCGCGCGCCCGCCAGACCGGCCAGCGACACCAGCACCGCAGGCCCCAGCAGCATGTAGATCGGCGCGTTCAGCAGCCAGCCGATACCGGCCCCCACCGCGCCGATAAGGACGGTGAAAACGGTCGTATGCGTATCAGACGGGGGGCGCGGCCATTTCATACGCTTGTGCTAGCAGTTGGTCCCTTCCGCCACCAGCCCCGTCACGGGATGCGCCGCGAGGCTTGCACATCCCCCGACAAAGGGACATGCATCCACTGACGGAAATTTAGAACGATTGTATGAAGGAATAGGATATGGACAATCTGCGCGGCGCTTTGATCATGGTGCTGTCGATGTTGGGCTTTGCCATTGAGGACATGTTCATCAAGCTGATCGGGACGGATATCCCGATCGGGCAGATTATCTTTATGCTCGGGACCGGTGGCGCGCTCTGCTATGGTGCGATGGTGGTGATGAAGGGCGAACCGTTGATGGATCGCGCGATGCTGACCCGCCCGATCCTGCTGCGCGCCTTGGGCGAGATTGTCGGCACCTTGGGGTTTGTATCGGCCATTGTGCTGACACCGATTTCTTCTGCCTCGGCCATTTTGCAGGCGACACCGCTGGTTGTGACCCTAGGCGCGGCGCTCTTTCTGGGCGATCCCGTCGGCTGGCGCCGGTGGAGCGCTATTCTGGTTGGTATGCTGGGCGTCTTGCTGGTGATCCGCCCCGGGATGGACAGCTTTCAGGCGCTGTCCCTGCTGGCGGTGCTTGGGGTGCTGGGGCTGTCCTTGCGTGATCTGGCGACGCGGCGGGTGCCGAAATCGACCTCTACGTTCCAACTGTCGTTCCTTGCGTTTCTGGCGCTGGTCCCTGCAAGCCTGCTTTTCATGCTGGGCACGGGCACGGCTTTTGCGCCGATGTCGGGGGTGCAATGGCTGTTCATGGGGGCCGCGCTGACAACCGGCATGGTCGCCTATTACGGCATCGTCGCGGCCATGCGTATCGGCGAAATCAGCTTTATCACACCGTTCCGCTATGCGCGCCTGCTGTTCGCGATGGTTGTGGGCATCACGATCTTTGGCGAACGCCCCGATCTGCTGACCTATGTTGGCGCAACCATCATTGTTGCCTCGGGCATCTATACGGTATGGCGTGAGCGAAAGGTCAAAGAACAGGCCTGAACACTTTCCATCCTCCCCCCGGCGCGCTAAACCGCTGCGCAATTGTCATCTGCAAAAGGATAGCCCCTTATGAGCACGATCATCGACATCCACGCCCGCGAAATCATTGACAGCCGGGGCAACCCCACGGTCGAAGTCGATGTGACGCTTGAAGACGGCACCATGGGCCGTGCGGCGGTTCCCTCTGGCGCATCCACCGGTGCCTATGAGGCGGTAGAGCGTCGCGATGGCGACCAAAAGCGCTATATGGGCAAGGGCGTTCTGGAAGCCTGCGCCTCGGTCAATGGCGAGATCGCGGATGCGCTGGTCGGCATCGACGCGACAGAGCAGGTCGAGATTGACGGCACGATGATCGAGCTGGACGGCACCGACAACAAGTCGCGTCTGGGGGCCAACGCCATTCTGGGCGTCTCCCTCGCGACGGCGAAGGCCGCGGCTGATTATTGCTCGCAGCCGCTCTACCGTTATGTGGGCGGCACCTCTGCGCGCATGCTACCCGTGCCGATGATGAACATCATCAACGGGGGCGAGCATGCGGATAACCCGATCGACATTCAGGAATTCATGATCATGCCCGTCGCGGCAGAGAATATCCGCGACGCGGTGCGCATGGGCTCCGAGGTGTTCCACACGCTGAAGAAAGAGCTTTCGGCCGCAGGTCTGTCCACCGGTATCGGCGACGAAGGCGGCTTCGCACCCAACATCAGCTCCACCCGCGATGCACTTGATTTCATTCTGAAATCCATCGAAAAAGCGGGCTATAAGCCGGGCGAGGAAATCTACCTCGCGCTGGATTGTGCGGCAACGGAATACTTCAAGGACGGCAGCTATGTCCTTTCTGGCGAAGGGAAAACCCTGACCAGCGCCGAGAATGTGGATTATCTGGCGGCCCTATGCGCCGATTACCCCATCATCTCTATCGAAGACGGCATGTCCGAAGACGATTGGGATGGCTGGAAACTGCTGACCGACCGTCTGGGTGACAAGATCCAGTTGGTGGGCGACGATCTGTTCGTGACCAACCCCGAACGTCTGGCCGAAGGCATCAAACGGGGTTCTGCCAACTCCATGCTGGTCAAGGTCAACCAGATCGGCACCCTGTCCGAGACGCTGCAAGCGGTCGACATGGCGCATCGTGCGGGCTTTACCAACGTGATGTCCCACCGCTCGGGCGAGACTGAAGACGCGACGATTGCGGATCTTGCTGTTGCGACGAACTGCGGTCAGATCAAGACCGGCTCGCTCGCGCGGTCCGACCGGTTGGCGAAATACAACCAGCTGATCCGCATCGAGGAATCGCTTGGCGTGACAGCGGAATACGCCGGTCGCTCGATCCTGAAAGGTTGATCAAGGGGGGCAGTTCGCCCCGCCCGAAGATACGAAAGCGCGCCCGATCAAGGCGCGCTTTTTTTGTGCTTGCGGTGTCGCGTCCAGTGTCAGCTTTGGATCTGACGCAACAGGCCCGACTTGGTAAAGCCCACACGGATCATATCCGTGTCACTTTTCAGCATCGGCATCTTGATCTGGATCGTCCGCGGCTGCGCGCCAAAGGCGACGTTCATCCGGATGGTGGCCACGAATTTGCCTTGCGTCGACGGGCGCACGTCTTCGATCATACCCACGACCTCGCGGTCCGTGGTCATGACCGTAGCGCCCAATGCCGCCGTGATCGGGACAGAGGCCGCGGCGCGGGTCACATCGCCGCTGACACTGCGCGATACCGCGGCAGTCGCGCTGCTGGTCGTCCCGCTGTCGTCGGTCGTCGTGCCGCCGCCGCTGTTGGACCCGCCGGTGCTGCCGATACCCACGCCAACGCCCGCCACAGAATCCCCGCCAACCGCGGCCCCGACACCAGCGCCCACGCCGCCGACAGAGGCACCAGCGCCCGCATCAGCAACCGAGCCGCCACCGACAGAGGCACCCGCCCCCGCGCCGACGCTGCCCGCGCCCACACCAACACCGACATCCGCGGCGGACCCGTGGCCGACGCTGGCCCCTACGCCCGCGCCAATACCGCCCACGCTGGCACCGACGCCAACATCCAGCGCAAAGGCCGACGTGGCGATGAATACCGTTGCAACCGAAGTTGCGGCGTTTTTAAGAAACATACTCGTCATGGTCATTCTCCTTTTGAAAAGGAACGGCGCAAGCAAAGCCCCCACTTTCTGCGCCACCGTTCTGAGGTAGTACAATTCAAGGTAGAACCGCCCTACTCCCAAGCAAGGAAACAGACTGTTTACGGAACGCCGCTGTGCAACCGTGCCACAGCCCTTTGCCGCGTCGGAGACCCACGGCGGGTAGCTAACCTATTCGCGAAAAACGAAGATTACGCACGACTATAGCGCGAAATGCTAACAGGCGACTCAGGCCAAAACACATGCTGTCCAGCGAAAAACGCAGGTCAGAGGGGCGACGATACGCTGGCGCGAAACCCATCAAAGAGCCTTATTCTAAACGCTGATCGCCTCCGTCGGCATGCTCACGGTGCCGCCCCCGACCGCAGCCCGCACCCCCGTGGTGCCGGGGCAAGAGGTGGGCAGCCCGCGCGCCACCCGCACGGCAAGATATCCGAAGGCCTGCGCCTCCAGCATATCACCGTCGAGCCCGATCTCTTCTATCGGCATGACCGGACAATCCAGACTGACACTGAGCATCTTCATCAACACAGGGTTGTGCCGCCCGCCCCCGGTGACCAGCACACGATCGGGCAAGCGCGGACAATGCTGCATCGCTTCGGCCACGCCAGCGGCACACATGGCCGTCAGCGTCGCGGCGGCATCGGCGTCCGACAGTTCGGTCACCAGCGCGACCATCTCGTCAAAATCGTTCCGGTCCAACGACTTGGGGGGCATCCGTGCGAAATAGGGCTCGGCCAGAAACAGCTCAAGCGCGCCGGTCTCTACCTGCCCGCGCGACGCGGTCTTGCCGCCCTCGTCAAAGGGCAGCCCAAGACGCGCCTGCATCAGATCGTTGATGGGTGCATTGGCGGGCCCCGTGTCGAAAGCCAGCAGCGCCCCCTCCGTCTCGGGCAAGGGGATCGCCGGATCCACCCAGGTCAGGTTCCCCACCCCGCCAAGATTCAAAAAGGCCACCGGCCCCGTCAGCCCGGCATAGCGGGCACAGGCGTGGTGAAAGAACGGCGCGAGCGGTGCGCCCTCTCCGCCCAGATGCACATCGGCGCTGCGGAAATCCCACACGACGGGCAGCCCCAGATGATCCGCCAGCGCTGCACCGTCGCCCACTTGCAACGTCCCCTGCATGCGCGGCGCATGGGCCAGCGTCTGCCCGTGAAAGCCGATCAGATCCACATCGGTATACGCGCCAAGGGCACCGATATGCGCCGCCTCGACCACCTGCGTCGCCGCCGCCACCTCTGGCCCTGACCATTTGCCGAAACCGGCCGCGATGGTGCGGCGTTCCTCGACTGAATAACTGCGGTAGCTCGACGCGCCAAAGCCGATGATATCGCGGCCGTCTGTCTCGATCACCGCAACGTCCACCCCGTCGAGCGAGGTGCCGCTCATCGCGCCTGCGGCCCGCAGCGGGCCTGTTTTCGCGATCCGTGTCGGGGTTCTTGCCCCTTGGGCCTTATTCATGGCCTTTTCCTTTGTCTGCTCAGCACCTATAGAGTGCACCACCACCCAAGCTGAGGGCAAGCACCATGACATACCACCCCAAATCCGATTTCATCCGCATCATGATGGAGCGCGGCTTTCTCGCCGATTGTACGGACTATCAGGGCCTTGATGACGCGCTGATCAACGGGGCTGTGCCTGCCTATATCGGCTATGACGCGACAGCGAAATCCCTTCATGTGGGGCATCTGATGAATATCATGGTGCTGCGCTGGTTGCAGAAATGCGGCGGCAAACCGATCACCCTGATGGGCGGCGGCACCACCAAAGTGGGCGACCCGTCCTTCCGGTCGGATGAACGCCCCCTGCTCGACAATGCCGCCATCGACGCCAATATCGCCGGCATGCAGCAGGTGTTCGAGAAATACCTGTCCTACGGTGACGGCGACAGTGACGCGATCATGCTGAACAACGCCGAATGGCTGGACAATCTGAACTACCTCGCATTCCTGCGCGACATCGGGCGGCATTTCAGCGTTAACCGGATGCTGTCGTTCGAAAGCGTCAAATCCCGCCTAGATCGGGAACAGTCGCTTTCCTTCCTCGAATTCAACTACATGATCCTGCAGGCCTATGACTTCCTTGAGCTCAACCGCCGCTATGGCTGTTTGCTGCAGATGGGCGGCTCGGATCAATGGGGTAACATCGTCAACGGGATCGACCTGACCCGCCGCGTGCTGGATCAAGAGATTTTCGGCCTCACCACGCCCTTGCTCACCACCAGCGACGGCCGCAAAATGGGCAAATCCCAGGGCGGCGCGATCTGGCTGAACGGGGACATGCTGTCGCCTTACGAGTTCTGGCAGTTCTGGCGTAATACCACCGATGCGGACACGGGCAAGTTCCTCAAGATCTTCACCGAACTACCGGTCGAGGAATGCGACCGTCTGGGCGCACTGGAGGGCTCAGACATCAACGCGGCCAAGATCATTCTGGCGAACGAGGTCACGACCCTGCTGCACGGTGCCGAAGCCGCAAAGAACGCCGAAGCCACGGCACGCGAAGTGTTTGAAAAAGGCGGTGTCGGCGATGACCTACCCACCCTGACGCTCAGCGCGGCAGATATCGGCGACGGCATTTCTATCGTGCAGTTGATCGTGAAATCCGGTCTGGCCGGTTCGGGCAAAGAGGCAAAGCGTCTGATCACCGAAAACGGTGCCCGCTATAATGACGAACCGCTGACAGACGCAGGCCTGATGGTCGATGCTGCCACGCTGGCCACACCGATCAAGCTTAGCGCGGGCAAGAAACGCCACGCGCTGGTACAACTGGGCTAAGCCCCCGCAGTATGAGAGGGGGGCGGGTCGCCCTGCCCCCTTCAGCTTTCGGCTTTTTCTTCCAGCATCAGCCACTCGGCCTCTGCGTCCTGCAGCTTTTCATTCCGCTCGACCAAGGCATCGGTCGCTTTCTGGAATTTCACCGGATTGTCGGAATACAGTGTCGGATCGCTCATCAACTCTTCCAGTTTCGCGATTTCGGCTTCCAGTCGCGCAATCTCGGCGGGCAGCGCCTCAAGCCGATGCTTTTCGGTAAAGCTCAGTCCCGACTGCTGCGCCGCTTTGGGCTTTTCGGATTTCGCCCCGGGCTTTGATTTGACGGCGACGCTTTGGTCAAAATCATCCTGCTGGCGCTGTGCCAGATAATCCGTCCAACCGCCCGCATAGACGGTCGCCTTGCCGTCACCCTCCATCGCGATGGTGGTCGCGGCAACACGGTCAAGGAAGTCACGGTCGTGGCTGACCAGCAGCACGGTGCCGTCATAGGTCGACAGCAACTCCTGCATCAGATCAAGGGTTTCGACATCCAGATCGTTGGTCGGTTCATCAAGCACCAAGAGGTTGCTGGAGCGCGCCATGATCTTGGCCAGCAGCAATCGCGCCTTTTCACCCCCCGACAAGGACCGCACGGGCGCACGGGCCTGCCCCTCGTCGAACAGGAATTCTTTCAGGTACCCAACCACATGTTTCGGCTGCCCACGCACCAGAATCTGGTCCGCCTTACCCGATACACGCATTTCCGGATCACCGGTCAGACTGTCCCACAGCGACATATCGCCATCAAGCTGCGCGCGCGCCTGGTCGAACAGCGCGATCTCAAGGTTGGTACCCTGTTTGATCTCGCCCCCGTCGGGCTGTTCTTTCCCGATCAGCATATTCAGCAACGTCGTCTTGCCCACACCATTCGGCCCGACCAAGGCGATCCGATCACCCCGCTGGATCGTGATGTCGAAGGGGCGCAGAATCGTCTTGTCGCCAAAGGCCTTGGTGATGCCCATAGCCTCGACCACCTTGCGGCCGGACTTCGGCCCCGCTTCCAGCGCCATGGCGGCGGTGCCCTGACGTTTGATCTGGCTGGCGCGTTCGGCCCGCAGGTCTTGCAGGGCGCGCACACGGCCCTGGTTACGCTTGCGCCGCGCCGAAATGCCTTCGACAGCCCACCGTGCCTCCGCCTTGATCTTGCGGTTCAGCTTGTGGCGCTGCATGTCCTCTTCTTCCCACATCTGGTCGCGCCAGGCTTCAAACCCGCCAAAGCCGATGTCCTGCCGACGCACAACACCGCGGTCGACCCAGAGCGTCGCACGGGTCAATTCGCGCAGAAACGCCCTATCGTGAGAGATAATCACAAAAGCGGCCCGTGTGGCTTTAAGCTCGTCTTCAAGCCAGCGGATCGCTTCGATATCCAGGTGGTTCGTCGGCTCGTCCAGCAACATCAGCTCGGGCTCAGAGGCCATCAGACGCGCCAATGCCGCGCGGCGACGTTCCCCACCCGACGCGGTGCTGACAGGGCGCGCGGGGTCGAACTTCAACCCCTCTCCGGCACGTTCGACCTTGTACATCTCTGACGGGTCCAGGCCATGGGCCGCGAAGTCGCCCAAAGTCTCGAATCCGGTCAGATCCGGGTCTTGCTCCATATAGCCCACCGAAACGCCGGGCCCGACGATCACGTCGCCGCTGTCGGCCTCGACCAATCCGGCCATGACCTTCATCAAAGTGGATTTACCTGACCCGTTCCGGCCCACCAGCGCCAGTCGGTCGCCGGATTGAACCACAAGGGACATGTCTTCGAATACGGGATCGCCGCCGAATGTCAGCGAGATCTCGTTAACTTGTAAAAGGGGTGCGCGTGCCATGACAGCCAGCTAGCGCCGCGCCGCGTCAGCGTCAATGACCCCTCTTCCAAATGGGCTAAAATCCTCGCCGAAGGCATGAAACTCTTAGGCGGCACCGCGCAGCAGGCGCTTACGCCCCTCGGGGATCGCCGCGATTTCAAGGCCGGTAAATACATGCAGCGTGTTCATCTGGTGGTCGATCACCGCATGATCGCTCACCCAGCCCCCCATCATCAGATAGCTCCGCAGCAGCGGCGGCAACATTTGTAGCGCGGCTTTCTCGGCCGGTTTATCCAACGTCCGTTCCACAAAGCCCACCGTATCGGGGGCCTTGACCAGCGGCTGCCATTGCACGGGCGCAAGGTGGCGGCTGTGCAAAAGCGCCATGACATCGCTATAGGGTGCCGGATCGGTACCCTTGAAGGAGGTGCAGCCAAAGAGCAACGCGACCCTATGGGCGTCCACAAACTGCGCCAGCGCGGCCCAGGCCATGCGCACGACATCCGGGTCTGTGACCCCCGGGGCCAGACAGAACCGCCCCAGCTCCATCGTCGCGCCGGGGAAATATGCAAGCTTGGTCAGATCGTAGAATTGCGCGGCATAGCTTTGATCCAGCGACGCGCCCTCCATCAGCCCGATCCGGTAGCAGCACAGCAGATCACCGCTGCCTTGATGCCGCACGAGGATATGATGCTTTTGCGCATCAAACCCGTCGATATCGCGCGGTTGAACCAGCCCAAAGGCCCGCGCGCGTAAGGCTTGCGCGGCCTCGATATCCTCGGCTGTGGTGGCACAATAGGCGCGGTACGGACCGCGTAAAAGCGGCTCGATCACAGCACCCTCCGGCACCGTCACGGGCCTGCCCTAGCCAGCCAGCGCCGCGGGGTTGAAGCGGCCAATGTTGCCCAGAAGCTGGCGGATAAAGGATTTATCCGAGATCGGCGAACTGGTGACGCGGCGGTCAAGGGTGACGACATTGCCACGCTCCAGCCCGAAACGTTCGACGTTCTGCACCACACCGTTGCTGTCAAAGCTGACAGCGACAACTTCGCGCTCTGTCTCGCGCGGGGCCATGAACCACATCGCCTGACGGCGCGACCGGACATAGTAATACCCCGAATTGGTCAGCAACCCTGCCGACGCTGGCACGCCTACGGTTTCGGCCACGGTGTCGCGAGTGTCTTGGCCCACGGTGATCTTCTCAAGATCCTCTTGCGGCGGGATATAGCCGTGGTTGGAGTATTGCGGGGAGCAGGCCCCAAGCGTCAGACCAGCAGCGAGAACTGTGGCGGTCAGCAGTGTCTTTTTGACATGGCGGTCGATACGCATTCTTGGTGCCCTCTTGCCCTTGGGGATCATGGCTTTTATCTCGCATACACTAAGCACGCCCCATGGTTCAAGAAACGAAAGTACCCCTAACATGTCTCGCACGCCCCCAAGCCCCACAGCATTGCGCGTCGCAGAGCTGTCGCAGAATGCGCAAACCCCTTTCTCCCTGCGTCCCGACGCCGACAGCTTGCGGATGATCGCAGAAGAACTTGATCTTTCAGCATTACGTAAACTTTCATTCGAAGGGCACCTCAAGGCGCTTGGTCGCAGTGATTGGGAACTCAAGGCGCGTCTGGGGGCCACTGTGGTGCAGCCCTGCGTGGTGACGCTGGAGCCGGTACAGACGCGGATCGACGTCGATGTCACACGGCTTTTCGTGCAGGATTACGAAGAACCCGAGGAAGCCGAGGTCGAGATGCCCGAGGATGATCGCACCGAACCGCTTGGAGCGTGGATTGATCCCGCGGCCATCATGATCGAAGCGCTGGCGCTTGAGATTCCCGAATATCCCCGCGCCGACGGGGCCGAACTGGGGCAAGCGGTCTATACCAAACCCGGCGACACCCCGATGACCGACGAAGACGCCCGCCCCTTTGCGGGGCTGGCCGGCCTCAAGAACCAGCTTAAGGACGATACCACCGAATAACCCTGCCGGTTTGGGTGAAAAAAGGGTTGCTTCGGCGGTTTTTCGCAGTATTTTGCGCCCTTCACCCCAATTAAGGTTGGACATCGGATAGGCTTCGGCCTAAACGCACGTCACGCCCAAACCGGGAGTTGATCTGAAACACGGTCGTCTTTGGCAGGAAGCCGATGAACGACCCCGAAGGCAAAGGCACCAGACATGGCTGTCCAACAGAATAAAGTTTCCAAATCGCGTCGCAACAACCGCCGCGCACACGATTCGCTGACTGCAGCGAACCCGAACGAATGCTCCAACTGTGGTGAGCTGAAGCGCCCGCACCACGTTTGCGCAGCATGCGGTCACTATGACGACAACGAAGTTGTTTCTCTGAACGAAGAGATCGACCTCGACGAAGACGCGGCGTAAGCTCGTCACGTCAACCGCAGTTCATAAGAGGCATCGCACCAGATGACGGCCACGTCCGATCAGCCTAGCGCGAGAACTCAGCGCACCCTTATCTCAGTTGATGCGATGGGGGGCGATCAGGGCCCGGCAATCGTTGTTGCCGGGTGCTCTGCGTCCGCGCTAAAGAATCCCGATATCAGCTTTATCCTGCACGGCCCTGCCGAAACGCTGGAACCGCTGGTGGCAAAGCGGCCCGAACTGAAAGGGCGCTGCACCATTCGGGATGCCCAAGGGGTTGTCACAATGGATGACAAGCCCAGTAACGTCGTGCGCAATGGCAAGGGCACATCGATGTGGTCCGCCATCGAATCCGTGCGCGACAACGAAGCCTCGGTCGCGGTCAGCTGCGGGAACACCGGCGCGCTGATGGCGCTGTCGATGATCCGCCTGAAAAAGCTGCCGGGTGTGAACCGCCCTGCCATCGCTGTGCTCTATCCCTCTACCAACCCTCAGGGCTTCAACGTTCTGCTGGATGTGGGTGCGGATGTGCGTGCGGATGCCGATGACCTGCTGCGCTATGCGCTGATGGGCAAATCCTACGCCCGCAACGGTATGGACATCGAACGCCCGCGCATCGGGTTGCTGAACGTCGGCACCGAAGAACACAAAGGCCGGACCGAGCTGAAAGAAGCCCACGAGTTGATTCGCGACGCCGCGGATGACGCGGGTTTTGAATTCGTCGGTTTCGTCGAAGGCGGCGATATCTCGGGGGATGTCGCAGATGTGATCGTCACCGATGGATTTACAGGTAATATTGCGATCAAGACCGGTGAAGGCACCGCGACGCTGATCGGCAATGGCCTGCGCCAAGCGTTCAAGAATTCGATCTGGTCCCGCGCGGCATCGCTGTTGGCCTATACCTCGCTGCGCCGCGTCAGCAAACGGTTTGACCCGCGCCGTGTGAACGGCGGTGTGTTTTTGGGGTTGAACGGCACGGTCGTTAAATCCCACGGTGCCGCTGACGCGACGGGGGTTTCCTCGGCGATCAAACTGGCCGCGCGATTAGCGGAAAGTGAATTTACAAATCGGTTGGCTGCGCGTGTTGCTGCAGCAAAGCCGACGAAAGAGACCGAAGAATGACAAAAAGAGCCGTCGTAATTGGTGCCGGACACTACCTTCCGGAACGCATTGTCGAAAACGCAGAGTTTGAAGGCAAGATCGACACCAGTGACGAATGGATCCGGTCACGCTCTGGCATTGAACGGCGTCACTTTGTCGGCGAAGGCGAAACCACGTCGACCATGGCCACCGCTGCCGCCAAGGCCGCATTGGCCGACGCGGGCAAGACAGCCGCCGATGTGGATGCGGTGATTGTCGCCACCTCTACCCCCGATCTGACTTTCCCCTCTGCCGCAACGATGGTGCAGGCCCAGCTTGAGATGGAGCGCGGCTTTGCCTTTGATGTACAGGCTGTGTGCGCGGGCTTTGTCTATGCGCTGGCCAATGCCAATGCGCTGATCGTCTCGGGTCAGGCTGACCGCGTGCTGGTCATCGGCTCCGAGACATTCTCGAAAATCATGGACTGGACCGACCGGAGCACCAGCGTGTTGTTCGGTGACGGTGCCGGCGCGATCCTGCTTGAAGCGCAAGACGGCGCCGGCACCGCAGCCGACCGCGGTATCCTCTCCACCGATCTGAATTCGGACGGGCGCTACAAAGACTTGCTGTATGTCGACGGTGGCATCAGCACGGGCACGACCGGCTATCTGCGCATGCAGGGGAATCAGGTCTTCCGTCACGCGGTTGAAAAGCTCGCCGCGTCGGCAAACACCGCGATGGACCGTGCCGGCGTCAGCGCCGAGGACGTCGACTGGATCGTCCCGCATCAAGCGAATATCCGTATTATTCAAGGCACTGCCAAAAAGCTGAACCTGTCGATGGATAACGTCGTCGTGACGGTTCAAGACCACGGCAACACCTCTGCCGCGTCGATTCCGCTGGCCCTTTCCGTCGGGCAAGAGCGCGGCCAGATCAAGAAAGGCGACCTGCTGGTCACCGAGGCGATCGGCGGCGGGCTGGCCTGGGGCGCGATCGTTCTGCGCTGGTAAGCGGCTTTTCTTCGCGCGAACAGCACGTTACGCCCCATAGTTGTTGACTTGCGGAAAAATCACAGCCTATGCTGCTTAAAACACATGGGGGGAAGATATGGCCGACAAAACGTTGACCCGGATGGATTTGAGCGAAGCAGTCTTTCGTGAAGTAGGTCTTTCCCGCAATGAAAGCGCACAGCTGGTCGAAGCGGTGCTTGAACATATGTCCGACGCGCTGGTCAAAGGCGAACAGGTCAAGATTTCATCTTTCGGCACTTTCTCGGTGCGCGACAAGTCGGCCCGCGTTGGCCGGAACCCCAAAACCGGCGAAGAGGTCCCGATTAACCCGCGCCGCGTGCTCACATTCCGCCCGTCCCATCTGATGAAGGACCGGGTTGCAGACGGGAACAAGCGATAACCTAATGCCCAAGTCTCCGGACGCATTCAGAACCATCTCAGAAGTTGCAGAATGGCTTGAAATTCAGGCGCATGTCCTGCGTTTCTGGGAAAGCAAGTTCACGCAAGTCAAACCGATCAAACGCGCAGGCGGGCGGCGATATTATCGCCCCAACGATATGCTGCTGCTTGGCGGTATCAAACGCTTGCTGCATGAAGACGGGCTGACGATCAAAGGCGTCCAGAAGGTATTGCGCGAAGAAGGCATGGGCCATGTCGCGGCCCTGTCAGCGCCTCTTGACGGGGTCACGCAGGATGATCTGGATGCCGGTGGCGACACTATCGACATGACCCCCGCGCCGATGCAAGAAGACGCAGAACAGACCCACGAGGGTGTTGTTCTCCCATTCGAGCAACGCGCGAGCAAAGCGGCCAAGCCAGCCCCTGTCGAAGCGCCCGAAACACCAGCCGAAGCCGCTTCCGCGCCCGAGGTGTCGGCAGAGGATACCCCCCCCCTGCCTGCCGACGAACCGACCCTCGACGCGACAGAGGTAGAGCCGGAGCCGGAGGAGACAACCGTCGCCCCCGCCGATACCTCTGCGGAGGACGGTGCCACCCTGCCCGGCTTCCTGCGCCACCCGATGACCGACGCACCGGTGCCGCCAAGCGATAACACGCCGGACGACGCCCCTGCCGCTGCGCAAACTCGCGCCCCGGATCAGGACGCGCCGACCATCGACAGCGCGCCAGAGGCAGCGCCGGAAGGCAGCACCGCCGAAACGCGGGACATCGAAGCGCAGGACGTCGAAGCGCCAGAGATCAACGAGGCACCGGAAGACCCTGTTGTAGCAGGTCCCAAGCCGCGTGTGATCGATCTGCCGCCTCTGACGGCAGAAGAAGACTTCCCCGCCAAACCCTCTGTGCTTTCTGCTGCATTGCTGTGCCGCGATCTGCCCGAGGATTCGGCCCGCGATATCGCGCCTTTGCTTAACCGTCTGGGCGAACTGCGTGATTCCATTCGGGCCGATGTGGTCCGCGGCACAAAAGTCTAAGCCGCGCGTGCGATTTGCGACAATTCCCCCTTGCACGCACGGTTTTATCAGGTATGAAACGCCTCATGTCGGGCTATGGCGCAGCCTGGTAGCGCGTCCGTCTGGGGGACGGAAGGTCGCAGGTTCGAGTCCTGCTAGCCCGACCAACCGACATACAACAAACGCCCGTACCCTAATGGGTGCGGGTGTTTGCATTTGAAAGGCCCGGATATGATCGGCGTAGTTCCCAACCAGCATATCACCGACATGATCGCTTCGGGTCAGATCATCGGCACACCGCCTGTCGACAGCGCCCAGATCCAGCCTGCGAGCCTAGATCTTCGTCTCGGAACAGTGGCTTACCGCGTGCGTGCGTCTTTTCTTGCCGGGCATGGGGCCAAGGTCGCCGACCGTCTGGAAGAGTTCGAGATGCACCGCGTCGACCTGACGAATGGGGCGGTGCTGGAAAAGGGCTGCGTCTACGTTGTCCCGCTGATGGAAAGCCTCGCCCTGCCCCAAGGCACCTCTGCGGCGGCCAATGCCAAAAGCTCCACCGGGCGGCTGGACCTGCTCACGCGCACCATCACCGACGGCGGGACCGAGTTTGATCGCATCGCGCCGGGCTACACCGGCCCGCTTTATGCAGAGATTTGTCCGCGCTCTTTTTCGGTGCTCGTGCGTCCGGGCATGCGGCTGAACCAGATCCGTTTTTCCACCGGAGCCGCCACGCTTGACGATGCAGCGCTGCGCGCATTGCACGCCGACAGCCCGCTGGTGGATGGCGAGGCCGTGATCGATGATGGTCTGGGATTCTCGGTCGATCTTCGCCTGCCTGACACCACGCTGGTCGGCTACCGCGCCAAGCCGCATACGGGTGTGATCGATCTGGACAAGATCGGCCATTATGACCCTTCGCAATACTGGGAAGAGGTCCACAGCGACAACGGTCAGATCATCCTCGACCCCGGTGCGTTCTACATTCTGGTCAGCCGCGAAGCCGTGACCATCCCGCCAGAATACGCCGCAGAGATGGCCCCCTATCTGGCGATGGTGGGCGAATTCCGGGTGCATTACGCGGGTTTCTTTGACCCCGGTTTCGGCCATGCCTCTGCAGGGGGTGCGGGATCACGGGGCGTACTTGAAGTGCGCTGCCACGAGGCCCCTTTTGTGCTGGAGCATGGTCAGGTTGTCGGACGGTTGGTCTATGAGAAAATGACCGACGTACCGACCCAACTGTACGGGTCGGGCATCGCGTCGAACTATCAGGGTCAGGGTCTCAAGCTCAGCAAGCATTTCAGCGCGCCGCGCTAAGCTTCGCAGCGCCTGATCACGCGGGTTAGAAACGCGTCAGCTTGCGCATATTCTTGACCATATTGCGCGCCTGTTTGCCCTGCTCTCGGCTGCTTCTGTCACGACGGGCCATTTCCTCGGCGCTTGGTTGGACAGGATTGCCGTCACGGTCCACTGACGCCCGACGCCCCTTGCCCAACTTTGATGCCTGATCAAAGCCGATATCAACGCCTTTGTTGATCAAACGCCCCATCACGCGACGCATAATCATATTAATTATCTGGTTCATGTCCTGACCTCTTTACCGCGCGTTAAACTGTGTCTGAGGCCAATATAACACCTATTGCGGCGATTTTCAGGCCACCTGCGGGATTAATCCTCGAACAGCTCGCTCTGGCCCTCGGTCGCTTCTGGGTCTTCCTCGCTGTCGACACCGGGCATCTCGCCAAAGGCGGGGCGGCTTTCCAGCAATCCGGCAGAGCGGAGCTCTTTCAACCCCGGCAGGTCGCGGGGGCTTTCCAGACCGAAGTGGGCCAGAAATTCCTGTGTCACGACAAAGGTCACCGGACGACCGGGGGTCATCTTGCGGCGGCCAAAGCGAATCCAGTCCAGCTCAAGCAGCTGATCCAGCGTGCCGCGCGATACGGATACGCCGCGGATCTCTTCGATCTCGGCGCGGGTGGCGGGCTGGTGGTAGGCAATGATCGCCAAGGTCTCGATCGCGGCGCGCGACAGTTTGCGCGTCTCGACCGTTTCGTGTTGCATGAGATACCCCAGATCCGCCGCCGTGCGCATGGCGTAGGCATCCCCGATGCGGCACAGCTCGACTCCGCGGCCGGTGTAGCGCTTGCGCAGATGCACCATCGCTTCGGCAGGGTCACAGCCATGCGGCAGACGCGCCGCGATCTCGCGCAGGGTCATCGGCTCTGCGGTGGCGAAAAGGATCGCTTCGATCATGCGCTCCTGTTCGGCCAACGGCGGGGCCTCGAACAGGCTTTCCTCTGTTTGTTCAACGGGTTCGGCCACGTCAGATATCCTTCTTGCGCAACTGGATCGGGGCAAACACGCCCTCTTGGCGAATTTCCAGATGCCCTTCCTTTACCAATTCAAGCGATGCCGCAAACGTCGATGCCGTGGCCGAGCGGCGCATTGCCGGTTCTTCGCCCCATCCGTCGGGCATGTAACTGGTCAGGTCAGACCAGTCACCAGAAAAGCCAATCAAGCCGCGCATGCGTTCCAGCGCCTGCTCCATCGTAAAGACCTTGTCACGGTCCATCACGAAGGGGCGGAAATCGTCGCGGGTGCGGATACGCGCGTAGCCCTGCATCAGGTCCAGCAAGGTCGCGGTATAGGTCACGCGGCGGGTCTGGCGCATTTCCTGGGTCTGGCCGCGGGCAAAGAAGTCGCGCCCCAATTGGTCACGGGCCATCAGCTGGGCCGCCACGTCGCGCATCGCTTGCAGACGTTCCAGCTGGAACGCCAGATGCGCGGCCAGTTCCTCGCCCGAGGGGCCATCGTCCTGCGGATCAGGCGGCAGCAGCAGGCGGGATTTCAAAAACGCGAGCCACGCAGCCATGACCAGATAATCCGCCGCAAGCTCAAGCCGCAGCGCCTTGGCCTTGTCTACGAACATCAGATATTGGCGTGCCAGCTGCAGCACCGAGATTTTGCGCAGGTCGACCTTCTGGGTGCGGCTAAGGGTCAGCAACAGGTCTAACGGGCCCTCGAACCCGTCGACATCCACGATCAGAGCCTCGGCCGCGAGCCGTTCAGCAACTTTCGTTTGCCCGTCTTCCAACTGCGTTTCAGCCATATACCGTCCCGCCCAAAAGCCTGTCGAGCTTTGCAGTCAGGGCAGGAATGTCAACATCATCAGCCGTCCGGCGCGTGGCAAGCGCACGCACGGCCCGTGTTTGCGCGGCCTCGGACATCTCTCCGGCAGCATCGGCAACGCGGGTGCGATCCTCAAGTGTGGCGTTGCAGTACAACACCACGTCACAGCCTGCGGCCAAGGCACCGGCGGCGATGGCATCCACCTCGCCCGCCAGTGCTTTCATCGAAATGTCATCCGTCATGATCAGGTTATCAAAGCCGATATCCTCGCGGATCAGCTGCATCATCACCGGCGACAGCGTGGCAGGGCGCGGATCAATCGCGTCATAGACCAGATGCGCCGTCATCCCCATCGGCAGGTCGTTCAACGCCTTGAACGGGGCGAAATCATGGGTGTCCAACGCGGCACGCGGCGCATCAACCTGCGGCAAGTCAAAATGACTATCCATCGTGGCGCGCCCATGTCCGGGCATATGTTTGACCACAGGCAAGACGCCCCCCGCCAGCATGCCGTCAGCCGCCGCACGGCCCAAAGTCGCCACGGCATCGGGCGTCGTGCCGTAACAGCGGTTGCGCAGGAATGCGTGGGTTTGCGCCCCGGCGACATCGACCATCGGCGCGCAATTGCTGTCTATACCCACGCGGTGCAGCTCGTCCGCGATCAGTCGAAAGCGTAGATACATTGCCTCTGCCGCGTTGGGGCCGGCTGCCTGCACGAAGTCCAGCGGTGCCGTCCAGTCGCGCCAATGTGGAGCGCGCAAACGCTGCACCCGCCCGCCTTCTTGATCCACGGTGATAACAGCCTCGTGCCCCGCCGCCTCGCGCAGCTCGTCACACAGCGCGCGGACCTGATCCGGCGTGTCGATATTGCGCGCAAAGAGAATGAACCCAAAGGGCTTTACGGCGCGAAACAACGCCTTTTCCTGCGCCGTCAGCCGAAGCCCCGACGCGTCCAGTATCGTCGCCCCGTATCGCATCAGCGTGTAACGACGGGAATGCAGTCGGTGTTTTCAGCAACCAGCGCCGAACAGAAGCGTCGCGCATCCGCGATGTCCGAGAACCCATGCGCGCGCAAACGGTAGAAGGTACGCCCGCCGCTGCTGGCCTCTTGGATGATGCGGTCCTTGCCTTCCATATAGGCCCCGAAACGCGCGTTCAGACGGACCCATTGCGCCCGTGCGATCTGCGGTGAATCAAATGCGCCAAGCTGCACCAGACGCGTCCCGGTGGGCAGGCTGTCGGGCGAAAGCTCTTTCACTTCGGCGGCGGCGACCGGTGCGGGTTCAAACGACGCTTTGGTCGCCACGGCACGGCCGCCGGGGCGCGTTTGAGGACGCAAGGAGGCGCGCACGCCCGGCTCTTCGCCCATGGCAACGGCCACCGCGTTCGACACCGCCATCTCAAGCGGATCGACATCCATCGTGGCACTTGCGTTCATCGGCTCTGGCAGGGCGGTGCCGTCTTCTTCGTCTTCCAGTGGTTCCACCCCATTGGTGAGAGAGGCGACAAGATCGTCCACATCGCCGTTTTTCAAAGCCTCTGCCACGTCAGCCGCAGGCGAAGATTGCGTTGGTGCCTGTTGCGCAGGTGCAACCATCGCGACGGGAATGGGCTGGTCTTCTTCTTCCAGATCCAGTGGCTTCGGGGCCAAAATCAGCTGTTCCGCGAATTGGTTCGCCGTCCCTTCAGAGGCCACAGCATTGACCGACAGACCCTGATTGTCCGCCAGTTGGCCGCCCGGATTTTCGGGCCGCACGCGCATATCGCCCTGGGCCGCACGCACCACCGGAATGCCGGTAACATCGCGCACCAGCAGCTTGTAGCCCCAGACCCCGATGCCGACGATCAAGGTGATGGAAAGCGCCGCGCCTGCGAAATTTGCAAACTTGGTCAAGGGCTTAGCCGCAACTTGCGGTGCCAACCCTGCGTCATGTTCAAAGGAGTACCCCCCACCCTGGGAGGAGGACGTGTAATCTGCCATTTCTGCCTCACTGCCCGCGTCAGATATCACCCGCGCGGGTCTGTTTTTTGAACCTGCCTGACCAGCAATGGTGCGTTATCGCATCTCTTCCGCTGGCTTGACCCCAAGAATACCAAGACCTGACGCAATTACAATCGCTGCGGCTTGGGCCAGCGCGATTTTTGACTGGGACAGGGCCGCATCATCCTGCAGGAAACGCAGTTCAGGCACGTCGTTGCCGCGGTTCCACAGCCCGTGGAAATCGCCCGCCAGCTCGTAGAGATAAAAGGCGATCCGGTGCGGTTCGTTGCTGCGCGCCGCGGTCTCTACCATCCGGGGCCATTCGGCCAGCTTTTGCGCCAGTTTCAGCTCTGCTTCGTGGTCAAGCTGGCTCAGGTCGGCACGCTGCAAGGTTTCCATATCCGTGTCGACACCCGCCTCTGCCGCCTTGCGCAGGACAGAATGCACACGCGCATGGGCATATTGCACGTAGAACACCGGATTCTCGCGCGACTGTTCCAGCACCTTGGCAAAGTCAAAGTCCAGCATCGCGTCATTCTTGCGGGTCAGCATGACAAAACGCGTCACATCAGGGCCCACCTGATCAACCACATCGCGCAGGGTGACGAATGTCCCTGCCCGTTTGGACATCTTGAATTCCTTGCCGTTCTTGAACAGCTTGACCAGCTGCGTCAGCTTGATATCGAGCGGCACCGCCCCCTCGGACAGCGCCGAAACAGCGGCTTTCATCCGTTTGACATAGCCGCCGTGATCCGCGCCAAAGACGTCGATCAGCATGTCAAAGCCACGCTGCACCTTGTCGTAGTGATACGCGATATCGGGCGCGAAATAGGTCCAGCCGCCGTCGGACTTCATCACCGGACGGTCAACGTCATCGCCATGGGCGGTGGATTTGAACAGGGTCTGCTCGCGCGGCTCCCAGTCCTCGGGCTTCTTGCCTTTTGGCGGCTCAAGCACGCCCTCATAGATCAGCCCCTTGGCTTTCAAGTCATCAATCGCGGATTCGATCCGGCCCGTGCCATAAAGCGACTTTTCGGAATAAAATACATCCATCTCCACCCCGAGAGAGGCGAGATCATCGCGGATCAGTTTCATCATCTCGTCGGTGGCAAAGTTGCGCACATCTTCAAGCCAGACGGATTCATCGGCGTCGATATAGGCGTCGCCCACCTTGTCTTTCAGCGCGGCCCCCACATCGATCAGATAGTCGCCGGGGTATGTGCCTTCGGGAAAGGCGACCTCTTGGCCGTGCGCCTCCAGATAGCGCAGATAGACAGAGCGCGCCAGAACATCGACCTGCGCGCCGCCGTCGTTAATGTAATATTCACGCGTGACATCGAAGCCCGCGAAATCCAGCAAGGACGCCAGCGCATCGCCAAAGACCGCACCGCGGGTGTGCCCCACATGCAGCGGCCCCGTCGGGTTGGCCGAGACATATTCGACGTTGACCCGCTTGCCCTGCCCCAGATCGCCCCGGCCAAAGTCTGTGCCCTGCCCCAGAACGGCACCGACAACGCCCTGCCAGACCGCAGCACTCAGCCGCAGGTTCAAGAACCCCGGGCCCGCCACATCCGCCGCAGTGATCCGTGGATCCTCACCCAGCTTTTCCGCCAGTTTCTCGGCGATATCGCGCGGTTTCATACGGGCCGGTTTCGCCAGCACCATCGCGGCATTGGTCGCCATATCCCCATGCGCCGCATCGCGCGGCGGCTCTACGGTGATGGCGTCAAAGCTCAGCCCCTCGGGCAGAAACCCGTCGGCAACCAGCGTATCAAGGGTGGACAGCACGAGGCTGCGGATATCGGCAAATAGGTTCATAACGGGGTTCCTTCGACTTGGCCCCGTGTATCACCTGAATATGCGCCCATAATCAAGGGCGGTTCAGCCTTTAACGATCAACCGCTCATGTTCCTGCAAGGCAAAGCGATCTGTCATCCCCGAGATATAGTCGCTGACGATCCGCGCAAGCGCCGTATCGCCGTCCGCGTCCTCTACATCCTTGCGCCATTGCTTGGGCAATTGGTCCGTATGCGCGCAGAAATAGGGGAACAGATCCTCGACCACCTGCGTCACCTGCTTGCGCATGATCACCACGGATGGCGCGCGATACATGCGGTCGAACAGAAAGGCGCGGATGACCTTGAGATCCTGGAAAACCGGATCGGAGAACTGGATCAACGTGCGCCCGGCCATGCGAATATCGGTGGCGGTTTCGGGCTTCATCTCGGCCAGACGGTGCCGCGCGACGCTGATCACGTCCTCCACCAGCACCCCAAAGAAACGCCGCAGTGCCTCGTGACGGCGGCGATAGTAGTTCAGCCCGGGATACAGCCTGTCCACTTCGGCGAAATTCTGCTTCAGGATCGGCAGTTCGGCCAGCTCGTCCGTCGAGAATAGCTCGGCCCGCAGACCGTCATGCAGGTCGTGGTGGTTATAGGCCACATCATCGGCAATCGCCGCCACCTGCGCCTCGGCACTGGCGAATGTCTCCAGCTCAAGATCATGCTGACGCTCATAGGCCGCAAGCGCCCACGGCAGCTCTCCCGTCACCGGCCCGTTATGTTTGGCCAACCCCTCCAGCGTGTCCCAAGTCAGGTTCAGCCCGTCGAAATCCGCGTAGTGCCGCTCCAGATGGGTGACGATGCGGATGGCTTGGGCGTTGTGGTCAAACCCGCCATAGGGGGCCATCAAGGCTTCCAGCGCGTCCTCGCCCGTGTGACCAAAGGGCGGATGCCCCAGATCATGGGCCAGGGCGACCGCCTCTGTCAGCTCGGCATTCAGACCCAAGGCACCGGCGATCGTGCGTGCCACCTGCGCCACCTCGATCGAATGGGTCAGCCGCGTGCGATAGTAATCGCCCTCATGTTCGATAAAGACCTGCGTCTTGTGCTTGAGCCGCCGGAAGGCGCTGGCGTGGATGATCCGGTCACGGTCCCGCTGAAAGCAGGAACGAAAGGTGCTTTCCTCTTCCGGTATCAACCGTCCCCGGGTCAATGCCGGATCAGAGGCAAAAGAAGCGCGCATAGTCGGTGGTCCTTGTGGCCTGTCCTGTGGGTTTCTATATTGTAAGACAACACAGATGGAAACCGATCACACCGGAGCCCGAAAATGAACCTGCCCCCCCAAGTTACCCCGCGCGCCTTTGACCGCCTTGCCGAAATCGGTGCCGCCGCAGAGGGCAAAGCCCTGCGCGTCGCAGTAGAGGGCGGCGGCTGCTCCGGCTTTCAGTACGACATCGCGCTGGATGATCCCAAAGACGATGACCTGATCCTTGAAGGGGCCGGCCAGAAAGTTGTGGTCGACAGCATCTCCCTGCCCTTTCTTGCCAATGCCGTCATCGACTTCTCGGAAGAGCTGATCGGCGCACGGTTCGTGATCGAAAACCCCAATGCCACCAGCGCCTGTGGCTGCGGCACGTCTTTCTCGATGTAACAGACACCCGCTTCATTTTGCCAAAGTAAACTCCCGCCGGAGGCTGGCCTCATGCCCGCATGAGGCCATTCTAGTGCCGTCGCTGCACCATAGAAGCCACTGCCGGGATCGGTGCCCGTGCAAACCGCGCGAAAAACGCCTCAAATTGCGGGCAAGACGCCTCTGCCCCGGTCAGTATCTCTTGCGCCTCTGGGGCTAGCGCCCTCATGACCCGTCCACGCATAAGCGCCCATTGCGCTTGCCGCGTCTCTCCCATTTCAAAAAGCGCCGCCGATAGCGCCTGCAGCGCTCCGTTAGGCGGGGTATACCGGATGGCCACTGCCCCTGGTGGCACCGGTTGGCAAAATGCCGCCCCTCCGGACATATGCGCGGCCCAGCCGGTCACCAGATAGGCGTGATACCCGTCCAACGCCCCGCCACCTTGCTGCGGTACGATCCGGCAGGCACGCGCAGCGGACTGAACCGCATCCTCCCACAGTGTGGGTGCTGCAGCACCTGAAAACCGCAGCGCGGCGCATAGCTCTGCCAGCAAATCCATATCCTGATCCAGATAGGCGAGAATACCGGCAAAAGTCAGGCTCTCCACCGCTGTCGCCGGCAGTTCGGGGTCGCTTTGACCATACTCCGACAGGTAGAAAACAATATGCGCCAGCTCGTAAGACGCTTTCTTGTTGGGCAGCGCAAAGGTTTCGGATCGCGTGAAAAACCGGCGCAAGCGTGACTGCAGCGCGTCATCGCGCGGCACGGACATCCGACGCGCCAGCAGGCGCTGCGCTTCGGCGCGTTGCAGGTCGGACAGCTCCCCGTCAACCAACTTCATACGCGCGACCCACTGCACCAACCGCTCGCCCACCTCACCGGGCATACCAAGGTCTTCAAGGTCCAGCGCGAGGGACAGGAAAAATCGGTAGTACTGCGGGAAGAAGCGGATCGTCTCTTCGATACGGTCATAGAAGGACGCATAGGGCACCAGAGCGTCTGGCCGGACAGGCATGTGCGCGCTTGCCAGAATCCCTAGCCATTCCGCGTTTTCCTTCAACCAGAACACATCCCCCGCACGGCGTCGCTGTACCGCAAACATACGGCTGATCGCGGCGGTATCGGCGTGTTTGCGACCGCTATTGCGCGCACGTACGGATGAAAGCGGTATAACATTCGACATAGGCCCCCCTTTGGCAAGAAACCCCTGCGCCGGTTCCAGCGCAGGGTGTGTCTGGATTAGCAGCCGGTGGTAAACAAACCGGTAAACTCCCCAGTCGCCATGCCGCCTGCCTGCGGTCCCGACTGGGATCCTGTGGTGAACAGCCCGGTGCCGTGGCCGCAATGGGGGTCTTGCCCTGCACGGATACAGCCGGTGGTATAAAGCCCTGTCCCCGCCCCCTGATGGAGCGATGCCGCCCCGGCGTGAACATTCGGGAAAGCAGTTTCGACGTAAGCAATAGCGGTCATGAGTTTTCCTTTTTGACGTGATTTTGAAATCGGCAACTAAACCTCAAGCTGCACTCCCTTCATCAATCACCACCTCAGGGATTTGACCTAGGCGACAAAAAGATTGCATTTTAACGATGTAAATCATCCACATGCGCTGCGTCTTTGATCCGGTTGAAACCACGCGGCGATGCCGTGTTCTCCACAATAGCGACAATCTTAACGGAACGCTGGCAAAGCGCCCCGCGGCGGCGCAGGTACCGCCGGCCCACTTTCGAATCGCGGGCGAAACCTGCCCAAACCGGTGCAGCCCCCTTGCCCCATATTGCGGTATGCGCGATAGCTGCGGGGACCAATGCAGGGGGCCGCCATGAAAATCGCCACGTTTAACATCAACGGCATCAAAGCCCGGATCGACGCCCTGCCTCAATGGCTCGACGACGCGCAGCCCGATGTCGCCATTCTGCAAGAGATCAAATCCGTCGACGAAGGCTTCCCGCGCGAGCTGTTCGAGGATCGCGGCTATAACGTCGAGACCCACGGGCAGAAATCCTTTAACGGCGTCGCGATCCTGTCAAAGCTCCCGCTTGAGGATGTGACCCGTGGCCTGCCCGGGGACGACAGCGACGAACAGGCGCGCTATATCGAGGCAACGGTCGTGGGTGATCATTCATCGGTTCGGCTTTGTGGGTTGTATCTGCCCAACGGCAACCCCGCGCCGGGCCCGAAGTACGATTACAAACTGGCGTGGATGCAGCGTCTTGAAGACCGTGCGCGCGCACTCTTGGCCGAGGAAACACCGTTTCTGCTGACGGGCGACTTCAACATCATTCCCCAGGCCGAAGACGCGGCAACGCCGGATGCCTGGCGGGAAGATGCGTTGTTTCGCCCTGAATCCCGCGCCGCCTGGCGACGTCTGCTGGCCCTTGGCCTGACGGAGGCGTTCCGCGCACGGACCCAAGGGCCGGGGCATTACAGCTTTTGGGATTATCAGGCAGGCGCGTGGAACCGCAACAACGGCATCCGTATCGACCATTTCCTGCTGAGCCCTGCCATCGCCGACAGCCTGCGCGACTGCCAGATCGACAAGGATGTACGCGGACGCGAGAAACCCTCCGATCACGTGCCCGTCTGGGTGGAGCTTGACCTCTAACGCGGACGCACACCCGCGGCCCTAGATCACGCCTGAAGCTCGGCGTCCCAATAAAGAAAATCCATCCAGCTATCATGCAGGTAGTTGGGCGGGAATTTCCGGCCCATATTGCGCAGATCCTCGGCTTGCGGCTGACGCGGTGGTTTGCGCAGCTGGAATCCGGTCTGGTGCAGCGCCTTGGACCCTTTTTTCAGATTGCACGGGCTACACGCCGCAACAACGTTCTGCCAGCTTGTGATACCGCCCGCCGCACGGGGCACCACGTGGTCAAAGGTCAGATCCCCCCGTGCACCGCAGTACTGGCAGCAGAATTCGTCCCTCAGAAATAAATTAAAGCGCGTGAAGGCCACGCGCTTTTGAGGTTTGACATAATCTTTGAGAACGACCACCGACGGGATGCGAATTTGCATCGACGGGCTGTGAACATAGTCGTCATATTCAGCGACGATATCCACCCGATCCAGCCATTTGGCCTTCACCGCTTCCTGCCAGGGCCACAGCGACAACGGATAGTAGGACAAGGGCCTGTAATCCGCGTTCAGCACAAGGGCCGGTTTGTTTTTCAGCCCTGCCGGGCTTCGGGTGAATTCAGTTCTAAAGTCGCCGTCCATTGTTCGATAGCCCCTTGCCGTTCCGCGTCCGGTCCAGCGGGACAGCCCCGCTGATGCTTTCGACTATATCTCGTGGTTTGCGTCTGACAAGTCGCAAACGGATACAAGATGTCGCAGAATGCGTAAGCTGATTACGTAACAGGCATGTGACGGAAACAGCCAATCCGGCCGGGGCCTTCCTGCGGGTCGCGCATGCGCCCGCAGGGGATGGGATCAAAGCCCCAGTTTGTCGCGCATAAAGGCCAGCGCCACGCTCAGCCCGTCGGGGGCGATTCCGTGGCCTGTGCCCTTCATGATATGGGCGAAAACGTCCGTCCATCCGGCCTCTTGCAAGGTTTCGGCGGCCTGCGGCAGGGATTGCGGCGGGACAACATCATCGGCGTCGCCGTGCACCAGCAAGACTGGAGGGCGCACGACCGCTTCGTCTTTCAGGCTCTCGGGAGACAGCAAGCGGCCCGAAAACGCGACAACACCGGCCACGGCATCTTCGCGGCGCGGCGCGACATGCAGCGCCATCATCGTACCTTGGGAAAAGCCAAACAGCACGACCTGTTCGGGCAGCAGATCTTCGTCCACCATCAGCGCATCGAGAAAGGCGTTCAGGTCATCGACCGCCTGCATCATCCCGCGTTCGGCTTCTTCCTCAGAGGAATTATCGATCCAGGGGATCGGGAACCACTGGAACCCCATGGGCGCACCGGCACAGGCTTCGGGCGCATCGGGGGCCACGAACAGGGTGTCGGGCAGATGTTCCCCCAACGGGTCGGCAAGCCCCAGCAGATCGGCACCATTCGCGCCATAGCCATGCAGGAACACGACGGCAGACCGCGTTTCCCCCGAGACCGGTTCGCGGCGCTCTGCGTTTAGTACTCGTGTCATGAAATCCCTTCCCGTTGTTTTGCCACGCGGTAGTACGAAAACAGGATGCGGGCTGCAACCGATCGCCAGGGCGACCAGTCCTGCGCCATGTCCGCAAGCTGCTTCGGCTTTGGTCGCTGGGGCAGATCAAACAGGATTTTCGCGGCCTCTTGCAAGGCCAGATCGCCCTGCGGCAGGATATCGGCGCGCCCCAGCGAAAACATCGCATAGATCTGCGCCGTCCACAGCCCGACACCGGGCACCGCGGTCAGCGTCTCGATCACCACCGCATCCGGTGCCTCCCGCAAGGCGATATAGTCGATCCCCGCCTCGGCCAACGCCAACGCATAGCGGATTTTCTGGCGGCTCAGCCCCGCCGCGCGCAGGCCATCCTCGCCCGCGGTGAGTATCGCCGTCTCATGGGTCAGTCCCGCCGCATCCATCTTGGCACGCATGGCATTTGCCGACGCGACAGAGACTTGCTGGCTGATGATCGCCCCGATCAGCGCGTCAAACCCGTCCGCACGCAACCGCAGTGGCAAAGGGCCAGTCGCGGACAAGGCGGTAGCAAACTGCGGCACATGCGCAGCGAGCCAATCAGCCCCTTCGGCGACATCCGCGTCGCCAGTGATAATCCGTCCGATGCTCATCCGGTTGTGCCCCGCGTTGTCAGCGTCTCGACCCAGTGGATCGCCGCATCCGGCGCGGCGAGAACCTGCGCGCCGACGGGGGCCGCCGGACGGTCAATGGTAATCACCCGCAGCCCCAAAGCGCGCGCTGCGTCCAGTTTGGGGCGGCTTGGCACGCCACCGACATTGCGCAGAACCAGCGTATCGATCTGCAAGGCACGAAACAACGCTTCCTCCGCCGCCCGAGTGAAGGGCGGCTGGCCATAGACGGCTTCGGCAAAGGCGGGCAGCTTGGTTCGGGCCTGCGCGTTGGTCTGCCGCAGATAAAGCCGCGCGCCTGCGAAGGGCGCGTAATCCTCCACCGTTCCGCGCCCCGTCGCGGCAAAGACCCGTGCTTGGGGTCGGATCATCCGTGCCGCCGCCGCGACCGACGCGGCCCGTTCAACCGGTGCCGCGATGTCCCACATGGGCCGCAGGACACGCAGATAAGGCAGCCCCAACCGCGCGGCGGCGTCAAAAGCGATCTGCGAAATATCCGCGTCAAACCCGTGCCCTGCGTCCAGCACAGCGGTAAACTCATGGGCGCGCAGGTAAGCTGCCATCTCATCCACGGTGCGCGGTGACCAGATCTCGGACGGCACGGCCAGCGGGCCAAAGCTGCGCTCCGCCCGCCTTAACACGGCGCGTGCAGAGACGTCGGACTCCGCCATCGCAGCGGCGATCTCATGCGCTTCGGCGCTGCCAGCTATCAGCAGAATATGGGGGCCCTGGTTCATGGCGCGACCATCGTTGACCCCGCCGCCGGACGCAAGGCCCTTGCAGCCCCCCAAAGCCCGGTCTACGCATTCACCATGACAGTGATTGATGACACCCGCGCCAAGCGCAACGTCGCCGTGCTGGTGACCGCGCAGGCCTTTCTTGGCAGCCAGATGCCGATGTATTTTGTGGTCGGCGGATTGGCGGGGCAACAACTGTCGCCTAACGTCTGCCTCGCGACGCTACCGATCTCTATGATCGTCTTCGGGTCGATGACCACGGCCCCGTGGCTGTCGACGGTGATGCAACGCTTTGGCCGTCGCGCGGGCTTCGTGGCCGGCGCATTTGGCGGGATGACGGGGGCCGCACTTTGCGCCTATGCCCTGACGATCCAGAGTTTCATGACCTTCCTGCTGGGCAGCTATCTGATCGGCATCTACATGTGCTCGCAAGGGTTTTTCCGCTTTGCAGCGACGGACACCGCATCTGACGCGTTCCGGCCCAAGGCGATTTCCTATGTCATGGCGGGCGGGCTGATCTCGGCCATCATCGGGCCGCAGCTGGTAGGGTTTCTGACCGGAGCAAACGGCGATGCGACGATGATGCGGTTTTTCCCGGTCTACCTTGCCGCGATTGCGCTGAACGCTGTGGGCATGGTGCTTTTCGCCTTCCTCAACATCCCCAAGCCGCCCGTGCCTGCCGTGGATGCCCCCAAGGGCCGCACCCGGATGGAGCTTTTGAAAACCCCGCGCATCGCCGTCGCTGTGATCTGCGGCATGGTATCCTATGCGCTGATGAACCTTGTCATGACCTCGACCCCGCTGGCGGTTGTGGGCTGCGGCTATGACATCGTGGATGCGTCCCATGTGGTCACAGGCCATGTTCTGGCGATGTATGCGCCATCGTTTTTCACCGGCCACCTGATCGCGAAATTCGGGGTCGAAAAGATCCTCGGCCTTGGCATCGCGATCCTTGCGGGGGCCGGTGTGGTCGCGCTGCAGGGGGTGGAGCTGAACAACTTCTACATCGCGCTGATCCTGCTGGGGATCGGCTGGAACTTCGGCTTTATCGGCGCGACATCCATGCTGGCCGGTGCCCATGAACCGCACGAGCGTGGCCGCATGCAAGGGCTGAACGATCTGTTGGTTTTTGGCGGGGTGACCTTTGCGTCGCTGTCAAGTGGCGGGCTGATGAACTGCTCCGGCGGCAATCCCGTCGAAGGCTGGGCCGCCGTCAATATCGCGATGATCCCGTTTCTGGTGCTGGCAGGCGGGTCGCTGATCTGGCTGATGCTGCGGCAACGTAGCGCGCGGGTCTAGCGCTACCAACGTCCCGACAAAGCCCGCCACGACAGGGCGAAATCATTCATCGGCGGCAGCTCTCCGGCGCCGACACGCCCGGGGGCGGCGATTGCCGCGCTCAGCACCTTGTCTGCCGCGCCGGCGCTATACATCGCCGGTCGCGCCGCTTTCGAGATCTTGCCACGGTTGGCCCGCGCCTGTCGCAACCGCGCCCGCGCCTTTTGGGCCAGCGCCACAACGCCAGCGTCGGTGCCATCCAACAACGGCACACGCCCCTGCTCTACCAGCTGAGGGATCGCGTGCAGCCAAGCCGCTACCCCCGCCCCATAGGCCGCATCACGCACCGTGGTCTCCTCCGCCGGTCCCAAAGACCGCGCGGCCACCCACATCAGATGGCCCGCGGTCTGGTCGATATAGGCGTCGAAATGGGCGGCATCTTCAAAGGCGTCGCGGTAGATATCCCACCGACGCGCTGCAGCCAGCGCGTCCAGCAACACCGCGTCTTCGGGCGAGATGGCCAGTGCAAGGGGTGTCGCAACCTCGTGCCGCCGCACAACCCCACTGTTCGCGATCTCGTCACAGACATCGCGCCACCACTGCAAACGCATCTCGGCGATCATGGTTTCCTGCGTCACCCACGGGGCACGCGCTACCTCAATGTTGAAGGCATATAGCGGGAACAACACACGGCGTGCGGACACGGGGGCCGCCATGCTGGCGCGAAAGCGCAGCGGATCGGCACGCTCGATAATGGCCGCGCAGGCGCTTAGATCGGCATCAAATTCCATGGGTCCTATCCCTTGCGGTCGCGGATCAGCTTCCAGCGGATCGCGTCCAACAGTGCTTCGAAAGACGCATCGACGATGTTGGCCGACACACCCACAGTAGACCAGCGCCGCCCCTGCCCGTCTTCGCTGTCGATGATCACCCGCGTCACCGCCTCTGTGCCACCTTGCGTGATCCGCACTTTGAAATCCACCAGATGCATATCTTCGAGCAGTGCCGAGTACTGCCCCAGATCCTTGACCAGCGCCTTGCTGAGCGCGTTCACCGGCCCGCGGTCGCAGCCTTCGGCATCCATGCTCTCGCTCACCGACAGACGTTTCTCGCCATCCACCTTCACGACGACAACCGCTTCTGACAGGCTGACCATCTGGTCGTATTTGTTTTTGCGCCGCTCGACGGTCACACGGTAGCGTTTTACCTCGAAGAGATCCGGCATCTGCCCCAGAGCCTTCCGCGCCAGCAGCTCAAAGCTGGCCTGAGCGGTGTCATAGCTATAGCCTTCGGCCTCGCGCGCCTTCACCTCGTCAAGGATCCGCCCCAAGGCCGGATCCCCCTTGGCGATGGTCAAGCCCGCACTTTCAAGGCGCCGGCGCAGGTTCGACTGGCCCGCCTGGTTCGACATGGGGATGATGCGCGTGTTACCAACCAGCGCGGGGTCGATATGTTCATAGGTGGACGGGTCTTTCAGGATCGCGCTGGCATGCAGCCCCGCCTTATGCGCAAAGGCCGACGACCCGACAAAGGCCGCCTGTTTGGTCGGCACGCGGTTCAAGATCTCGTCCAGCGCACGGCTGATCTGGGTGAGGTTCGCCAGACCGTCTAGCGGGATTCCCGTGTCGAACCGGCTGGCATAGGGCTCTTTCAGCAGCAAAATCGGGATCAGCGTGGTCAGGTTGGCATTGCCGCAGCGTTCGCCCAAGCCGTTCAACGTGCCCTGTATCTGCCGCGCGCCCGCGTCAATGGCGGCCAGCGAACAGGCGACCGCATTTTCGGTGTCGTTATGGGTATGGATGCCCAGATGATCGCCGGGGATGCCTGCGGCGATAACCTCGGCTGTGATGCGCCCGACCTCGGCGGGCATGGTGCCGCCATTGGTATCACAAAGCACGATCCACCGCGCGCCCGCCTCATAGGCCGCCTTGATCGCGGTCAGCGCATAATCGGGATTGGCGCGGTAGCCGTCAAAGAAATGCTCTGCATCGAACAGCGCCTCGCGGCCCTGCGCCACCAGATGCGCGATGGATTTCGCGATATTGTCCGTGTTCTCGTCCAGCGTAATGCCGAGCGCTGCCAAGACGTGAAAATCATGAGTCTTACCCACCAAGCAGACCGTCCGCGTGCCCGCATTCATCACCGCCGCCAGCACATCATCGTTCTGCGCCGACATGCCGTTGCGCTTGGTCATGCCAAAGGCCGTCATCTTCGCCCGCGTGGTAGGTGCCGCGTCGAAAAAGGCACTATCCGTCGGGTTCGCGCCGGGCCAGCCGCCCTCGATGTAATCCACCCCCAGCGTATCGAGCGCGGTCGCAATCGTGATCTTTTCGGCGGTCGAGAATTGCACCCCTTGGGTCTGCTGCCCGTCACGCAAAGTCGTGTCATAGAGATAAAGGCGTTCGCGGGTCATAGGCTGCGCCCTTTCAGTTGCTCACTCTTGAGGTCGTGCACTTCGCACGACCAGCCCCCGTCCGCCCCCACGGGCGGGGGCTTCGCCCCAACCCTCGGCCGGGGGCTGGTCTGCGTTGTGATATGGGTCATTTGATGGCCTTAAGTTTCGAGCGGTCAAAATCTACTTGCGGTTCGATTGTTACCTCATTCGCGGACATTCGAACCGAAAAACCAGCCAAATCCAATTGCGTCTTCAGATGATCGAGCTCTGTAAAATCCTTCGTCTCTTTTGCAACGGTCCGGACTTCCTCCAGTTTCGAAGCAAGCTTGCTCAAATCCCTTTTAATATCCGAACGTTCGGCAACCTTGGTCTCAAGTCCGCTCCATGAGTAAAAACCAAGAAACACTAGATCTCGCGCCAGTTGGCTCGCTTTATTTCTATCCCTGAGGGTCTTCAGCACGCCGAGCGCGCCGTAGGTATCCAAGTCACGCGCCAGAGCTGAAATTATTTCGGGGCTTGGATCGAGTTCACGAGCTTTCTCAAGACTGACTGGAAACTCTTCGTAACTTTCGAGCGTACTAATGTAGCCAAACAGGGTCGCTTCTGCTTCCACTTGTTTCTCAACCGTCCAGTCCATCGGCTTGCGGTAATGCGTGCTGAGCATGACGAAACGGATCACCTCTCCCGGCACGCCTTGGTCCAGCAGGTCACGCACGGTGAAGAAGTTACCAAGCGACTTGGACATCTTCTTGCCCTCGACCTGAAGCATCTCGTTATGCAGCCAGTAGCGCGCCATCTCGTCGGTGCCATTGGCGCAGCAGCTTTGGGCAATCTCGTCCTCGTGGTGCGGGAATTGCAGGTCCAGACCGCCGCCGTGGATGTCAAAGACATGAGGTGCGCTCTTCGCCTCATCCGACAGACGATCCTGACGCAGAGGCTCTTTCCACAACAGCTCGTCCGCCATGGCGGAGCATTCGATGTGCCAGCCGGGGCGGCCTCGGCCCCAAGGACTATCCCACCCCGGCGTCGCGTCGTCCGACGGCTTCCACAGTACGAAGTCCATCGGGTTACGCTTGTAGGGCGCAACCTCGACCCGCGCGCCGGCGATCATGTCGTCGATTGACCGGCCCGACAGCGCGCCATAGGCTTTGTAGCTTTCGACAGAGAACAGCACATGCCCCTCGGCGGCGTAGGCGTGTCCCTTGGCGATCAGATCTTCGATCATCGCGACCATCTGCGGAATATAGGCGGTGGCGCGTGGCATGTGGTCGGGCTCAAGCGCGCCGACTTCGGCCATATCGTCCAGAAACCACTGGGTTGTCTCGGCGGTGATCTCTCCGATAGACCGCCCGCTTTCCGCTGCGCGCGCGTTGATCTTGTCATCCACATCCGTGAAGTTACGCACATAGGTCACATGGGCGTCGCCATAGACATGGCGCAGCAACCGGTTGAGCACGTCAAACACGATCACGGGGCGCGCATTGCCCAGATGGGCGCGATCGTACACCGTCGGCCCACAGACATACATCCGCACGTTCTTATCATCAATCGGGGTGAAATCCTCGCGTTTGCGGGTTTTCGTGTTGTGCAGCTTGATCGTGGTCATGGCGCGTCCTTACGCAAGGATTGCGCGGGCATGGCACAGAAATCTCGGGAAGAAAACGATGTGAGCAAGCCCGCCGGAAGGTCTTAGCAGGTAATACAGCAAATAATGAGTGGCATCATCTTCATGCCGTCTGCGTAGCCCGTCCCGCCACTGGCGGTCAAGCCTGATTGACAAATCAACCATGCTCTGCGCCCCTGCGTCTTCAAGTTACGAGGGAGAGACGGCATGCAACTATCATCGCGCATCACAGGGCTGCTTGGCGGCGGATCAGACGGCTGGGGCGTTTTCCTGCGCGCCCGCCAGATGATTGAACAGGGTACGCAGGTGACAGAGCTGACGATTGGCGAACATGACATCCGTACCGCTGCACCGATCCTGCAAGATATGCACCGCGCCGCTTTGGCCGGTCACACAGGGTATGCGGCCATCCCCGGCACCACGGGTCTGCGCGATGCCGTGGCCGCGCGGTTGCAGGAACGTACCGGTGTGCCGACGACGCGCGACAATGTGCTGATCACGCCGGGTGGTCAAAGCGCGCTGTTTGCCGCGCATATGGCGACCTGCAACCCCGGCGATACAGCGCTTTATATCGATCCCTATTACGCCACCTACCCCGGTACGATCCGCGGTGTCAGCGCCCTGCCCCATGCGATCGCCGCCCGTGCGGAAGATGCGTTCCAGCCCCGTGCGGACGTGATTGCCGCCGCTGCGAAACAGACCAACGCCGCGTCGCTGCTGGTGAACTCGCCCAACAACCCCACCGGCGTTGTCTATTCCCGCAAAACGCTTGAAGGCATCGCGCAGGTCTGCCGCGATCACGACATGTGGCTGATCTCGGACGAGGTTTACGACACGCAGGTCTGGGAGGGTGCGCATCTCTCGCCGCGCGCGCTGGACGGGATGGCGGAGCATACTCTGGTCGTGGGGTCGATGTCGAAAAGCCACGCGATGACTGGGTCGCGCTGCGGCTGGATCGTCGGGCCCGTGGATGCGATCGAGCATCTGACCAATCTGGCGACCCACACGACCTATGGCGTGCCCGGTTATATCCAGGACGCGGCGTTGTTCGCGCTGAACCAAGGCACCGATTTTGAGACAGAGATCGCCGCGCCCTTCCAGCGCCGCCGTCTGCTGGCGCAGGATATTCTTGCGCGACAAAACGCCGTCAGCCTCGTGCCCGCCCAAGGCGCGATGTATCTGATGCTGGATGTGCGCAGCACCGGCATGAGTGGCGAGGATTTCGCCTATGCGCTGCTGGAAAAACATCATATCGCGGTGATGCCCGGCGAAAGCTTCGGGA
Organism: Sulfitobacter sp. SK025; assembly: GCF_003352105.1. NCBI lineage: Bacteria > Pseudomonadati > Pseudomonadota > Alphaproteobacteria > Rhodobacterales > Roseobacteraceae > Sulfitobacter > Sulfitobacter sp. SK025. The sequence goes on from NZ_CP025808.1 coordinate 2,212,484, forward strand.
CGGCAGCGGCCGGGCATATCCGCGTCGCGATGACCATCGAGGACACGCGCTTTGCCCAAGCGCTGACGACAGTATGCGACTTCGCGGAAAGCCTCGCCGCCTGACGAAAGCGTCGCGCGACCGCAGCTACCAACATACGAAAAAGGCCGGAGGATAATCCTCCGGCCTTTTTGACTGGCACATTATTATTTCCTGCCGAGAGCACCGTTATGCGACGCCCTCGGCAGATACACCGCCAGTTGTCAGCGTGTCAGCTTAGAAGCGGTAGGAACCACGGATGTTGAATGTGGTTACGTCTGCGTCGTTACCGGAAACACCGCTTACGTCGTTAAACTTGTGCTCAAGCAGTTCTGCACCAACGCTGTATTGCTCGGTGATTTTGTAGTCCATACCGACACCATAGAAGGCACCGTCTTCGTCACCCATGGTAGTATCGGCACGAGCGTAACCGCCGGTCGCGTAGATCAGAGTGCTACCCAAGTCGTAACCACCTTTGATTTTCGCACGAGCAACGGAGTCGATGGAACCCTGTGTTACGCCTGCAGCGTCGTTCAGATCGATGTCTGTTTTGTCGTAGTCCAGCTCACCGCCCAATACAAAGCGACCGAAGTCGTAGTTGTAACCAGCGTGGAAACCGTAGGACCCGTTGTCACCTTCCAGACCGTTGTCGACCTCAGCGTCGGAATAGCCCAGTTGCAGACCGGTGTAGAAGCCTGTCCAGTCGCCACCCAGATCGGGTGCAGGAACGGGTGCGGTCATTACGGGCTCAACCACTGGCTCTGCCAGGCTACCGGCGTATGTTGCGCCAGCGAATGCTGTGGATGCCAGAACGGCTGCGGATGCAAGTTTCATAGTGCGTTTCATAATCGTAACTCCTCGATCAGTTTGTACCGGAGCGGGCGCTTCCCGCTTCATCGACACAACACGGCAGCTAAGATCTGGTTTCGGGATTTCCCAATCACGGGTTGGTGATCGGTAAATTGTTGCTCAAATGCACGGCGTCTCGGCGGCCCGTCGCCGCTATTAACCCTTTCCACCAAGGCTAAAACGCAGTTCCGCGGAGATGCGCCAAAATCACCCGAAATTAAATTTTCAAGAAGATGGAACAATCTGGGCGTAGGCTGCAGCAGGAATCCCGCAAAAATGCTGCAAAAAGTGGCGTTTACCCCCCTATGTGCTAGGTAGCGATGCGGCGCGGATGATAGCACGTCCGGCATAATCGAGGCGAAACGAGTATGATCAATTTCTTCATTACCCATATAGAGGTCGTTGGCGTCATCCTTTTGACCCTCGGCGTGGCCTTCATCCTGCTTCAGCAGCGCCGCAGCCCACAATCAACTGCCGCCTGGATCCTGTTTCTGGTGGTGATGCCCTATGTCGCCGCGCCCTTGTTCCTGGCGCTTGGCTTTCGCAAACAGGGTAAACGTTACGAGCCTATTATATTTACCCAGAAAGAAGACCCGCAAACGCCGGTGCATGCGCTGGACGAGATGTTCCAGAGCTTCAACCTGCCCCCCGCGCTGGAAGCACAGCGACTGAACCTGCATGATACACCGCAAACCGCCTATGCCGCCGCGATGGAGGTGATCGAGAGCGCGACACAGACGATTGATGTGCTATTCTATATCGTCTCGGACGATGACACCGGTAATCACGTGGTCGACGCCCTGACCGAAAAAGCCCGCAACGGCGTCAAGGTGCGCCTGCTGATGGACCGGCTTGGCACCTTGCGCGGCCCCTCCAAGGCGGTCAAGGCGCTGCGCAAGGCCGGCGGCGAGGTGCTGTTCTTTTCGCCGATCCTGCAACTGCCCAGCAGTGGCCATCTAAACCTGCGCAACCATCGCAAGATGATCATCGCCGATCATGCCCGTGTCTTTTCGGGCGGGATGAACATTGGCGAACACTATATGTCAGACCACCCGCACAGCGATCACTGGGTTGATCTGGCCTTCACCCTTGAAGGGCAATCGGTACAGACTTTCTGCGATGTCTTCCGCTCGGACTGGGAAGTTGCCTGTGGTGAAGACGTGGATCATATCACAACGCCTGCCCCCACCACCGCGGGCAATGCGACGGTGCAGTTGATCCCCTCGGGCCCTGATATTGTCGAAGACCCGCTGCACGACGGGATCATTCGCGCGCTGCATCTGGCGAAAACCCGTATCTGGATCGCCACCCCCTATTTCGTCCCGACCGAGCCGCTGGCCAATGCGTTGCGCATCGCGGCGCTGCGCGGGGTGGATGTGCGTATTCTGGTGCCGCAGAAGTCGAACCAGCATATCGCGGACTTCGCCCGTGGCGGCTATCTGCGCGATGCGCATACCGCAGGGGCCAAGGTCAAATACTTTGAACCTGCGATGATCCACGCGAAAGCCGCGCTGATTGACGATGTGGGGCTTGTGGGCACGGCGAATTTCGACGTGCGCAGTATGCTTTTGAACTTTGAGGCGATGTTGTTCGTTTATGATGCACGCAGCGTGTCAACCCTGTCGGACTGGTTCACGGCCCGCGAGGCAGACTGCCACGAGAATATGCCAAGCCCGCATTTGCCCCGCCGTCTGGCCGAGGGCGTCTTTCGCATAGGAGCACCGATCTTGTGACCCAAGCCCCCTTTCGCATCGCCAGCTATAACATGCGCAAGGCCATGGGCACTGACCGCAAACGGGATCCCGCTCGCATCCTGCGCGTGATCCAGACACTCACGGCGGATATCGTCGTGCTGCAAGAGGCCGACATGCGCCTTGGCCCCCGCCCCTCGGCGCTGCCCCTGGATCAGGTGACGGCGCAGACCGGTTTGATCGCCGTGCCTGTCCCCAGTGAGGTCAGCATCGGATGGCATGGCAACGCCGTCTTGCTGCGCCCCGAGGCAGAGCTGATCGAGGTCAAACACCTGAACCTGCCGGGGATGGAGCCGCGCGGTGCGATGGTGGTGGATTTCGACCTGCGCGATATCCCGCTACGCATCATTGCCACCCATCTGGGGCTGATGCGCCGGTCGCGGCGCGCTCAGCTTTCCGCGCTCATTGCCCATCTTGATGCGCAGTCGAAACGGCCGACGTTGATCGCGGGCGATATGAATGAATGGTCGCTGAACGTCGGGCTTGGGCGTCTGGCGCATCAGTTTGACATCTATGCACCGGGTAAAAGCTATCATGCGCGCTTGCCTTTGGCCGCACTGGATCGCATCGCGGTGGATGACGCGCTGCATGTGATTGACGGTGGCGTCTGCGAGACTGACGATGCGCGCCGCGCATCGGACCACCTGCCCATCTGGCTGGATTTCGCGCGCACCAAAGGTCAGTAGAGCGCACGAATTCAGCCAACTTATCAGGTGAGATTGCAATCATAACACACTGATATTTATAGAACAAACGCCACACTTAAACCAATTTATGAAGTGCCATCAGAGCAATTTCCGCAGCCGCGCCTCCTCTGCGCGCGCCTGTTCGATAGCGGCGCGTTTCACCGGACCATAGCCCCGAATATCCATCGGCAGTGCTAGCAGCTCTTGTACCGTCTCGTCCGTTGACTCGTCGGTCTTGGCGGGCAGCTCTGCCAGCAAGGCTTCGTACCAGCGGATCAGCGCCACTTCTTCGCGACGTTCCTGAGTGTAGGAAAACACATCCAGCGCCGTGCCCCGTAGCGGACGCAGCCTCGACAGTGCGGTCAATACCGGCGTGAACCATGCACCAAACGCGCGCTTGACGGGCCGCCCCCGCGCGTCCTTGCGCAAAGACACGATCGGCGGAGCCATATGGTAGTTGATCTTGAACCCCGGCTCGAACTCCTGCGCCAACATTTCGGCAAAGGCAGGATCGCGGTGCAGCCGCGCGACCTCGTATTCATCCTTGAACGCCATCAGTTTGAACAGGGCCTTGGCCGCGACCTCTGTCAGCGCTTCGGCATGGGCGGCGGGCACGGCGGCGCGGAACTGCGCAAGCCTGTCGCGGTAGCGCTGCGCGTAGCTGTCGTTTTGATAGGCCCGCAACCGGTCGGCGCGATCCGCGATCAACGCGGCGCTGTCCAAGTCTGGCTGTTCACGCGACGGCAGGGCCAGCGCGTCAGGCGTTTCGGCCATCACGCGGCCCAGATCAAAGGCGCGATGATTCTTGTCGATAGCCACGCCGTTCAGCACGACCGCCTGCCGCAGCGCGCCGTGGGACACGGGCACCAGCCCTTTCTGCCACGCGAAACCCAGCATGATCATATTGGCGAAAACCGTATCGCCCAGAAACCGTTCTGCCATCGCATTGGCATCGAAACCGGCAAGGTTTTCACCCCCCACGGTATCGCGGATCACGCTCTCGCGCTGGTCGGTGTGCAGCTGCGCGTCACGGTGCAATACCAGATCGCCCGTGGGCATTTCTGCGAGGTTCAACACCACCTTGGTCGCGGGCCCATAGTAGACCGACGCCTGCGCGGCAGAGGAAACGACGATGTCACAGCCAATCACCGCATCCGCCGCCCCGTGATCAATGCGCACCTGATGGATCGCATCAGGGCGCGCGCCGATCCGGATAAAGCTAAGCACCGTGCCGAACTTCTGCGCGAAGCCGGTGAAATCCAGCACGCTGGCCCCCTTGCCCTCCAGATGCGCGGCCATGGTGATCAGCGCGCCGACCGTGATCACGCCGGTGCCGCCCACGCCTGTGACCAACAGATCAAAGGGCGCATCAAGGCTGGGCAGTTCGGGACGCGAGATACCCGCCAGCAGCGCGTCCACATCGACCTCTGCCCCGGTTTTCTTACGCCGCACCGCGCCTTCAAGGGTGACGAAGCTGGGGCAGAACCCGTTCAGACACGAGAAATCCTTGTTGCAGCTCGACAGGTTGATCTTGCGCTTGCGGCCTAGATCCGTCTCTAGCGGCTCGATGCTCAGACAGTTGCTTTCAAGCGAGCAATCGCCGCAGCCCTCGCATACAGCGGGGTTGATGAAGGCAAAGCGTTTGGGGTCCTCCATCTGCCCGCGCTTGCGGCGGCGGCGTTTCTCGGTTGCGCAGGTCTGTTCGTAGATCAGCACCGACACGCCTTTGACCTCGCGCAGTTCGCGCTGCACGCTGTCCATCTCTTCACGTGGGTGAAAGCTGGTGCCTTGGGGGAAATCGCCGCGATCGAATTTGTCGATCACATCCGACACCAAGGCGATGCGCTGGACCCCTTCTGCACGACAGGCCTGCGCGATTCCGGTTACGCTGATCGGCCCGTCCACCGGTTGCCCCCCGGTCATGGCCACCGCGTCGTTGTAGAGGATCTTATAGGTGATATTTGTCCCTGCCGCGACAGCCTGTCGAATGGCAAGCGACCCTGAATGGTACCATGTGCCCTCGCCCAAGTTCTGGAACAGGTGTTTGCCGCCGTTGAACTTTGAGGCCACCACATGCGGCACACCCTCGCCGCCCATCTGCGCATAACCACCGGTTTCGCGGTCCATCCACCCCGCCATGACGTGGCAACCGATGCCTGATGCGGCCTGCGACCCCTCGGGCAGCTTGGTCGAGGTGTTATGCGGGCAGCCCGAACAAAAATATGGCGTGCGTTTTGCCCCCGGTACATTCAGCAGGACAGGAGGCTTTTCCGTCAGCGCGCGGGCCTTTTGCGGCAGGTTTTCATCAGGGAAGAACGCGTCCAACCGCTCGGCCACCACGGGCACCAGCGCCAGCGGGCTTAACTCGCCGGTCCAGGGCAGCAACGGGTCGCCGGCCGCGCGGTGTTTGCCGACCATGCGACCGGCTTTGTGCCCCGGCCAGTCATAGAAATATTCCTTCAGCTGGCTCTCGATGATGCCGCGCTTTTCCTCGATCACCAGCACTTCTTCCGTGTCGGCAACAAAGGCCAGCGCATCACGCCGTGCCAAGGGCCAAACCATGCCGACTTTGTAGATATCGATGCCAAGACGGCGGCAGGCGGCTTCGTCCAGACCCAGCAGACGCAGCGCCTCCATCAGATCCAGATGGCCCTTGCCGGTGGTGACGATGCCAAAGGTGGCATTGTCCAGGTTATAGATACGCCTGTCGATCGGGTTGGCCTCGACAAAGGCCTCGACGGCGCTGAGCTTATGCTGCAACCGGGTCTCGATCTCGGGGCTTGGCATGTCCGAGCGGCGCACATGCAGCCCGCCGGGCGGTGGCGTGATCTGGGGCAGCGTAAACGCGCGGTCAGGCTGCAACGCCACCGATTGACCGCTTTCCACCGTCTCGGAAATCGCTTTAAACCCGACCCATGTGCCGGAAAAACGGCTTAGCGCGAGCCCATAGGCCCCGAATTCAAGAAACTCTCCCACATTCGCGGGGTTCAGCGTCGGCATCATCCAGGTCATAAAGGCGACATCCGATTGATGCGGCATGGACGACGACACACAGCCGTGGTCATCCCCCGCCACAACCAGCACGCCCCCCTTGGGCGAAGAGCCATAGGCGTTGCCGTGGCGTAGCGCGTCCCCCGACCGGTCCACCCCCGGCCCCTTGCCGTACCACATGGAGAATACGCCCTCGACCTCGCAATGGGGATCAAGCACAGCCTGCTGCGCCCCCAGAACCGCCGTGGCCCCCAGGTCTTCGTTCACCGCGGGCATAAAGGTGATGTTGTTATCCTTGGTCACATCCCGTGCGCGCCACAGCTCAAGATCGACCGCGCCCAAAGGCGACCCGCGATACCCCGAGATAAACCCAGCGGTGTTCAGCCCCTGCTGCTTATCGCGCCGCGCCTGATCCAACATGATCCGCACCAGCGCTTGGGTGCCGGTCAGAAACACCGTTCCTTCTGTGCGCGTGTAGCGGTCGGATAAGGCATAGGGGTAAAAATCGTGGGTTTCTTTGGTCATGATGGCAATCCTTGGCTGTCTTGACCATCAAACCACGTTTCCGTGAAATATCTGCCCCCTCTTGCGCGTACACGCGGAATAAACGAATGTTTTATTCAGCAGATAGGGGATTGATGAAATGTCTGACCAAATGCGCTTTGACGACCGCGACCGCAAGATACTGGAGCTGTTGCAGCGCGACTGCCGCATCTCGAACGCCGACCTGGCAGAGCGGGCCGGCATGTCCGCCTCCGCCTGCTGGCGACGGGTGAAAGCGTTCGAGGACGCCGGCGTAATCGAACGCTACCGCGCGGATGTGTCCCCGACCAAGGCGGGCAACAGCTTTCAGGCGTTGGTGCAGGTGCAGCTTGCGCGTCACAATCAGGAAAAGCTGGCAGAGTTCATCAAAGCCATCGCGCACCGCGCCGAGGTGCTGGAATGCTATGCCACCACCGGACAGGCCGACTACCAAATGCGCGTCCTTTGCCGCGACATCGCCGCCTATAACCGCTTTCTCGAAGATTTCCTGTTCCGCCTCCCCGCCGTCGAAAGCGCCCAAACCAACGTGGTACTGCGCGAGATCAAGCGGAATACGAGCATTCCGATGTAGCCTCCCAAACGAAGAAAGGGTGCCCGATGGGGCACCCTGAGTTTCGCCTAACCTTGCTCATCGTTCACCGCTCGTTTGTTTTATGCCTGCGGCAAGGCCAGCGTCAGGGGCAAGCGCACCTGCCCCATGTAGAAAGCCCCGACCGCAAGTGAAACGCCAACCAATTGAAGCCCATAGCAAGAAGTTAAGGCCTTATTTGTAAAAAGTCTTTTTCGACCCATAACCAAAAACGGCGGTTTAAGTGTACTTTTGCAAACCAATTATCGCCCACTGAAAAACAGTGTTGAACAAAAAAACCGCCCCAGCGGGCGGCTAAATCGTTTAAAGTTTGGGGTTTAGATATCTGCGATCCTGTAGAATTACGCGTTTGCATCCGCAGGATTCCAAACTGGAAAAACCCCTCTCGCTTGTAAGTTGGTTCGTAGTCGATTTGGATCCCCACCCCAGTAGCCTTCAATCGAAGATAACTTTCGATAGCGCTTCTTTAAACGTGTCACACTATCTCGGTCGATAAGATTACGCATGGCGTGTTGATTGTCACCGAGAACTGACCCGGCAACTGTAGAAATTGTCATTGAGAATTGACCCATGTGCAACCTTGCCCCTGCTTGAATCAGCTGGGAGCTATTGGAGTGTTAGACATGGGATTTCTGAGGATTATTCGGAAATGGGCTCTGCGAGACAAGATGCCCATCCGCGAGATTGCGCGCCGGACAGGGGTGTCTCGCAACACGATCAAGAAGTATCTGCGGACAGGGATAGTTGAGCCCGTGTTCCAAATTTTGGACCGACCGAGCAAGTTGGACCCTTATGCTGAGAAGCTGACAGGCTGGTTGCTGTCTGAGCAGCGTAAATCACGGAAGGAACGGCCAAGCAGCCTCTCGTGACATTGCCTTTGGCAATGCACTGTCAGCCAGTGGATGCATGCGGATCTGGTTCAGCTCGGCTTTGATGGCTCATATGAGCGTGTCGCGGCCTTCGTGCGGAACTGGAAGGGCGAACGACAGCGTGCTCAACATACGACTGACCGGGGTGTTTTCGTGCCGTTGGTCTTTCAGCCGGGCGAGGCGTTCCAATTCGATTGGAGCGAGGACTGGGCCTATGTCGGGGGCGAGCGTCTCAAGCTTCAGGTCGCCCATATCAAGCTGTCCCACAGCCGCGCATTTCTGGTGCGGGCCTATCTGCTGCAAACGCATGAGATGCTGTTCGATGCCCACTGGCATGGCTTTCGGGTGTTTGAGGGTGTTCCGGGGCGTGGCGTCTATGACAACATGAAGACAGCCGTTGACCGGATTGGTGTCGGCAAGAAGCGCGATGTAAACGCACGGTTCCTTGCGATGACCAGCCATTATGTCTTTGACCCTGAGTTCTGCAATCCTGCGGCAGGGTGGGAGAAAGGTCAGGTTGAGAAGAGTGTGCGCGACGCCCGCCATCACGCCAAAGGCGTGCCTGCAGCACGACGGCTTTGGCAACTCATGCCCGCCTTTTCCGAACCTCAATGCGCTGAATGAATGGCTGGAGGAGCGCTGCAAGCTTCTGTGGACCGAGGCACCGCATGGCAGATTGCCTGGCAACATTGCGGATGTCTGGGACGCCGAGAAGGCCGCGCTGATGCCACTGTCCAAAATGTTTGGCGGCTTTGTCGAGCAGAGCAAGCGGGTGTCCCCCACTTGTCTGATAGCATTCGACCGTAATCGCTACTCAGTGCCTGCCAGCTTTGCGAACCGCCCTGTCAGTCTCCGTATCTATCCTGAACGGCTGGTCGTCGTGCTGGAAGCACGCCTTCGGCGCGACGTCGCCGAAGGCTACGTGGTCTGCACGCATGAGCGCATTATTGAACGCTCACACCGTCAGCCAGGGCGCGTTATTTATGACTGGCACCATTATCTGGCGGTGGTTCAACGCAAACCCGGCGCGCTGCGCAACGGGGCGCCCTTCGTTGAGATGCCAGAAGGGTTCCGGAAGCTGCAGGATCATATGTTGCGTAGGCCAGGTGGTGACCGCGTCCCTCTCATCGATACTTCGTATCGACTGCCGGTCAATGGATGGTCGACGTCCTGTCCTTGGTGCTCCACCATGACGAACAGGCCGTGCTTTGCGCGGTGGAAATGGCGCTGGAGGCGGGCGTGCCAACAAAAACCCATGTATTGAACCTACTTCACAGGCTGGTGGATGGCGCACCGATAGACCAGCCTGATGTGACCCCGCCTGCGGCCCTTTCTTTGAATAAGGAGCCCGAGGCCAATGTCGCACGATATGACGGGCTACGCACCACGGAAGGAACACGTCATGCGTCATGATCCCGCCGGTGCTGCCATCGTCATCATGATGCGCAGCCTGAAGATGCATCACGCCAAAGGCGTGCTTTCAGCACGACGCATGGCTCAGGCCGTGCAGGACCTGCATGAGCAGGGATCGCCCACTTTCGATGCAGCGATCCCCATGTTGTCGCAGCTGCTTAAGGCCGAAATAGCTGAACGTGAGGTGCGCTCCATCCACTGCCCGGCAGTGCATGTTTACATGCATGAGAGGGGCCTACCACATGAAGGCAGCACGCTTTCCGGCATACAAAGACAGCTCTGGCTTCGACTTTGGTGCCAGCGAAGTCCGTGAAGCTTTGGTCCGCCAACTTCACCGATGCGAGTTCATGGAGGCGGCTGAGAATGTAGTGCTGGTCGGGGGCCCTGGAACGGGAAAATCACATGTCGCTACCGCCCTCGGCATTCAAGCAATCGAGCATCATCGCAAGCGTGTGCGCTTCTTCTCCACGGTCGAGTTGGTCAATGCGTTGGAGCAGGAAAAGGCCCAAGGCAAGGCAGGAAAGATCGCCGAGGTGCTGGTGAAAGCCGATTTGGTGATCCTCGATGAGCTCGGATATCTGCCGTTCAGCGCTTCGGGTGGCGCGTTGCTGTTCCACCTTCTGAGTAAACTCTACGAGCGCACCAGCGTCGTTATCACAACCAACCTGAGCTTTAGTGAATGGGCCAGCGTGTTCGGTGATGCAAAGATGACCACCGCGCTCCTCGACCGCCTCACACATCGTTGCCACATTCTCGAGACCGGCAACGACAGCTATCGGTTCAAGGCCAGCTCGACGACAGCCAAACAAAAACGAAAGGAGAAAGCGGCATTGACGCCATCATAAAGCAAAGAACATAACAACTGGGTGGGTCAAGTCTCGGTGAAAATGCCGGGTCAGTTCTCGGTGGCAATCAACACCCCTGCCCTGCTTACAGAAGGTGAAGAGGCCTCACTGGAGGTGTACCGATTGAAGCATATCGTCAGTGTCTAACTTCAAAACGCTGCGCCAGAGCGGGCTTTTATACACGTGGACAGCGCGCATTTCCGAGCCTTGGTCTTGGGTCGACATCAGAAGCCCGGCCCATTCAAGCGGTCGTAAAACGCAAGCCTTAAAGGCGTATATGTCCCGCCTGGCAGCATTGCGGTCACTCTCTGGTTCACCATAGAACTTTTGGTATAAGGCAACGTCGCTGATGCCGTGATCGGCCTCCACGTTGATCACATTCATCCAGACATCCCAATTCCCGAAGGGTTGGTCATCAAAGCGCGCATAAGAGGTGTGATCGACCTCGTGTACAAAATACGGGATCAATTCGACAAATAAGCGCCCGGGCGATTGGGCCAACTCTTTCCCACGCTTGGTGAGCCGGAACTCGTCTTTGAAGTGGCGACCAAGGCGTAATTCAATCAGCAGGAAGTGCAGCACTTCGAGCGGCGCGTAGTCAGCTTCGTTGATCACCTTATGTCAACGGCGGAGTAAAATTCGGCCATTGTGGCGGAGCAAAAGTCGGCCAGTTTGGGGCGAGCGCCTTGGAGCGTGCGGCCCTCATATAGCAAGCCCGGTCCAAGGCGCATTGGCCGTCAGGCCAATTCTGTGAGGTTCATTTGTTAGCGGCGGCGAGGCGGGCGCGGCTTTGATTGAGGCGGTAGCTTTCGCCGTTCATCTCGAGGATGTTGACGTGGTGTGTCAGCCGGTCCAGCAGCGCGCCGGTCAGGCGTTCGGTGCTGAAGGTTTCGGTCCACTCCTCGAAGGGCAGGTTGCTTGTGATCAGGGTCGACCCTCGCTCGTAGCGCTGTGAGATCAGCTCGAACAGAAGCTCGGCGCCGGTTTTGCTCAAGGGGACGAATCCCAGCTCGTCGATGATCAGCAGTTTGACCTTGGCGAGTTTGCGCTGGAGTTGCAGGAGGCGTTTTTCGTCGCGGGCCTCCATCATCTCGTGCACGAGGGCTGCGGCGGTCACGAAGGCGACAGGCAATCCTTTCTGGCAGGCAGCCAGTCCCAGCCCGAGGGCGACATGGGTCTTGCCGGTGCCGGAGGGACCGAGCGCGATCACATTCTCCTTGCGTTCGATCCATTCGCAGCGCGCCAGCTCCAGCACCATCATCTTGTTGAGCGACGGGATCGCCTTGAAGTCGAAGCTGTCCAGGCTTTTGATGGTCGGGAACTTTGCGGCCTTGATCCGGCGTTCCACCATGCGCCGTTCCCGGTCGATCAGTTCCAGCTCGGTCAGCCGGGCCAGGTAACGCACGTGATCTACGCCTTCAGCGGCGCAGATACGGGCCTGCTTGTCATGTTCACGCAAGAACGTGGGCAGCCGAAGCGTTTTGAGATGGTGGGCCAGCAGCAGTTCGGGTGCATCCGTCATGCCCCACCTCCTGCCAGCAGGCTCATGTAGGATGCGGCGGAGGTGGTGGTGATGTTGGTTCTGGGCAGGAAGGGATAGACATCCAGATCCAGCCTCGGAGGCCTTTGCTCGACCCTGCACAAGATCAGGTGCTTGATTGCATCGAAGCTGACCGCTCCCATTCGCAGGGCATCTTTGACGGCAAGATGCAGCACGTCAATCTCGAAGCGCTCCAGAAGGCGCAGGACCTGCACATACTCGCGCTTGCCGGCCTTTCCCTGCCGGGCTTCCAGCAGTCGGCGCAGGGTTTTGAACGCTTCGGGCAACTCCCAGCCCTGCAGAGGCGCGGCCTGATCGAAGGACATGATCTTGCGTTCGATCAGCGCCAGGTAATGCAGTGGATCAAACACCATGTCGCCGGTGTCATAGGAGCGCGAATGCTCAGCGATCACCTCGGCGCCGCAGCCGATAACAACCCGGGTCACGAAGCCCTTGATCCAGACCGCACGGTGGCCGTAGGCAACCGGCACCGAGTAATCATTGCCGCGATAACGCACCACCGATGTCGATGTGACCTGGCCACTTTGCAACTCACAAGCCTCAAAGGGGGTGCCGGGCAAATCCCGCATCGCCGCGAGATCGGCCTTCAGCCGTTCCCTGATGCTGACCTTGTGGCCACGCAGAACATCACCCTGGCGCTTGCGGCACTGCTCTTCCAGGTGAGCGTTGAACGCGTGCCAGTCCGGAAAGGACGGGATCGGCACCATGAAGTTGCGACGTCCGTAGCCGACCAGCCCCTCCACGGCCCCTTTGTCATTGCCCTTGCCGGGACGGCCATAGCGGTCCCGAATCACGTAATGCGACAACATCGCGCTGAACCGCTGGGTTCTTTGCCGGGAGCCATCCGGCAGAATCCGGGCTACCAGGCAGCGGTCATTGTCATAAAGAACCGACTGGGGAACCGCGCCGAAGAACGCAAAGGCATGGACATGGCCGTCAAGCCACGCCTCGGTATTGGCCGCAGGATAGGCCCGGATGTAGCATGCGTCGCTGTGCGGCAGATCGAGGGCAAAGAAGTGTGCCTTCTGCTCGACGCCGCCGATCACGACAAGCGCTTCACCAAAATCGGCCTGTGCATGACCGGGCGGATGGCTCAGCGGCACGAACATCTCCTTGCCGGTCCGCTTACGGTCTCGAACGTAATCCTTGACGATGGTGTAGCTGCCATCAAAACCGCACTCGTCCCGCAACCGCTCGAAAATACGCTTGGCGGTGTGACGCTGCTTGCGAGGGCGGCTCCTGTCTTCAGCAAGCCATTGGTCCATCTGGCTGGTGAACGCATCCAGCTTCGGGCGCCTGATCGGCGCTGTCCGCCGATATCCCGGCGGTTCCGAATAGGCCAACATCTTCGCAACACTGTCCCGGCTGATCCCAAAATCCCGGGCAATCTGACGCCCGCTCAATCCATCCTGGAAATGAGCGTGACGCACCTTCAAAGTATCCGTCCGGTGTCCCCGCTCTGACGGCGGGATAGAGTGCCTGCTAGATGTCCACCATTGATAGTGGACATCTTGAGGTGGGCGATGGCGGGCAAGAAGGGTCAGAAGAAGCGGGTCTGGTCAGACGATGAGAAGCTTTCGATCTGCGCGCAGGCGCGGGTTCCCGGTGTCTCGGTTGCGCAGGTTGCTCGGCGCTACGCCATGAACACCAACCTGATCCATAAATGGCTTCGCGATCCTCGTTTTGCATCAGGGGAGCAGGCTTTGGATTTGTCGAGGCCTGAGGATGCAACGTTTCTTCCAATCGAGATCACGGGCATTGCCCCCGCCTCAACGGCAACGATTTCGCCCATCCCTTCGTCAAGTTCCGTCACTGCGCAGCGTGTGGATATTACGTTGTCGGATGGTCGGCGGATATTGGTTGAGGGTCCGACTGCCCTGTCAGCGATCGTGGCGATGGTCGAGGGACTGGCTTAATGATCCCGGTGCCGAGCAACACGCGGGTATGGCTGGCTGCGGGCGTCACGGACATGCGGCGAGGGTTCAATACGCTGGCAGCCCAAGCTGAACAGGTTCTGGCCGAGGATCCGTATTCCGGCCACATGTTCGTCTTCAGGGGCCGCCGGGGCGATCTTTTGAAGATCATCTGGTGGGATAGCCAGGGGGCCTGCCTGTTTACAAAACGGCTGGAACGGGGCCGGTTTGTCTGGCCCGCGGCCAAGGAAGGCAAGATCAGTTTGAGCCCATCTCAGCTGTCGATGCTGCTCGAAGGGATCGACTGGCGGACCCCACAAAAAACCTGGCGACCGCTGGTCACGGGATAGGGGCGAACCCCAATAAAACATGGATTCTGACGCTGTTTTGCGTTCCCTCCTATGGGGCGATCTGGTATGGATTTCGCCATGCTGGACGCCTTCAAATCCCTACCCGAAGACCCCGACGAGCTGCGCTCTGTCAGCGCGCAAATGCTCCAACATATCCAGTCACAAGCTTACCAAATCGAGAAGTTGAAGGCCGAACTTCACGGCCATCGTAAGGCGCGCTTCGGTTCGAAGGCAGAGGGCATGGATCAACTTGCTCTCGACCTGCCGGAAGACGGCGAGATCGCGCAGGCTGCAGAAGATCAACACACCAAGCAGTCGCTCGGCGATGAAGATGTCCCAACCAACAAGCGCCAGCACAGCCGCAAGCCGCTGCCAGATCACCTTGATCGGGAAGATGAGGTCCTGTCACCTAGTGATGCATGCGCTGGATGCGGCGGCACCCTGCGCCAGGTGGGTGAGGACGTGACCGAAGAACTGGATTACATCCCCGGTCACTTCGTGGTGCGGCGGTTCATCCGCCCCCGCATGGCCTGCACTTGCTGCGAAGCCTTCACCCAAGCTCCGCTGCCCTCCCGCCTAATCGAACGCGGCCGGCCCGGTCCCGGCCTCGTGTCGCACATGCTGGTCGGCAAATATTGCGACCACCTGCCGCTTGAACGGCAATCCAAAATCTACGCCCGCGAAGGGGTCGATTTGCATCGCTCCACGCTGAGCGACTGGGTCGGGCGCACGACGGCCCTGCTGGCACCTCTGGCCGAGCACATCGGCAAACTGGTTCGGGCGGGGCCAGCCTTGTTTGCAGACGACACCCCTGTCAAACTACAGGTGCGCGCCAACACCACGAAGACCAAAACTGCCCGGTTCTGGAGTTATGTCCGGGACGAACGCCCGTGGTGCGGGGTGGCACCCCCCTGCGCCTGGTATCAGTTCAGCGTCGACCGGAAGGGGGAGCACCCCGCCAATCATCTTTCGGGCTATACCGGCACCGTCCATGCCGATGGCTTTGCCGGCTTCAATGGCCTGTTTGGCGAAGGCAAGGCTGACGAACAGGCCTGCATGGTCCATGTGCGCCGCAAATTTGTCGACGAGGTCGAGCGCACCGGCTCTCCCATTGCACAGCATGCGATCAAACAGATCGCGCAGCTTTACGCTGTCGAGACGGAGGCACGGGGAAAACCCCCGGAAGAGCGCATGGCCCTGCGGCAGGCGAAGGCTAAGCCCGTCTTCGACGAATTAGAGCTTTGGCTGCAGGCGCAGCTGCGCAAAATATCTGGAAAAACAAAACTCGCCGAAGCCATCCGCTATGCGCTGAACCGTATGCCAAAGGCCCGTGGCTATCTCAGCGACGGGCGCCTCGAGCTGGACAACAACACTTGTGAGCGGACAATGCGCCCTGTTGCATTGGGCAGAAAAAACTATCTGTTCATGGGCTCCGTCGGTGGCGGAAACGCGGCTGCGATCGCCTACACACTCATGGAAACCTGCAAGCTGAACAACGTCGATCCCCAAGCCTGGCTTACATGGGTGCTCCAGCGTCTACCCGATCACAAGATCAATCGCATCGACGAACTCATGCCATGGAATTGGCAGGCCGAAATCGCCTGAAACCGCGCCTCAACCGGACGGATACCCTTCAAATACAAGTCCACGGTGTATATCCCCAAGCCCTCCCGAAATCCGAAAGGGCAAAAGTGGACGACTTTTACGCCGCCCGCGACAACACTATGCCGTCGCTACCGTGGCCGAGTATTGCTCCGCCGTTCACACCTTATGATAACGGAACACCTCATCCGCACCTTCTCCTGGCCAGTCAAAATTCTGTACAGCCCATTGAACGAAGGTACGCTTGAACGCCTTGTTTTTGGTGATCCCTATCGATCCGTGTTCCTGCGTATATTGCATGGTCAGAACTGCTGCCTGTAGCAGCGGTGACCGCAAGAGGTCGGTATGGTCGTCAGCGAGGGTTTGGTATTCGATCATACCCGAAAGGTGTCATACACCGAACCGCAGCGCCATGATATTCGCGTAAGCTGTATGGACTAGTATTGTTACTGTCTTAATCTCGGAACGGAAAGTTAGAACTGAGTAGCCATATACTTATCGGGCGGATACCGGTCATTCGCTGCGATCTTCACCAGGGTCTGCAATGCGGACAAAGTGTGAATTCGCTGCGCTTGCGCCAATGTCTGCTGTTAGCCATCCGACGAATATCATGTAGCTGAGAACTGCTATAAGCGTAGCCGATAGTTGCCTAAATGACGGAGACAAAGAGCTACCAAGCCACCTCCCGGCGCATTTGGTACGTCACCCCATTCTTTCGTTTGCTGGTACCTGCCTACTCAAATTGGGGCATTTTGCAACGAAGAGTGTTTCACAGTCAAAGCACGGACCTCTGCAATCAACTGGTCCGAACCGGAGTTCAACGTGACGTTTAAGTGTTTTTTCACCAAGTCAAAAGATGTATTCGGAAAGTGGTACTTTTTGGAGTCTCCAGACTGGAGGATGCCTCTCTCAGTTGGGCGGTGATGAAATATTGGTATGTCGTACCCGATGAGTGAGCTCGCCTCTATCTCCCGTAGCCCCAATTCATTGTCGCCAAGGGTCTTCAGAAAATAACTGAAAACCTCTGTTGAGCTATTTCCGAAGTTTGTAAGGACGGCTCTCTGCAAAAGCTGAGCATAGGCAACAGTATCGCGAAACACGAACCTAAGACGGGCATTCCGAAAGTTTGAAATCAATTCCAGAATTGTTGTCAATTTCTGTTTAGTTAAGGATGAAACAACGGTTGAAATCCCATCAGAAAAGGCATCAAGGCAATCGGTTGAGCCGAGCAGTGCTGGTTCCTTCTCCCGTCTATCGCTTGTATGCTGGATTGGTATAAAATTTGGTATGTGGAGAACGCTCGGAGGTTTCAACCAAAAATCATTGTGTTGGTCACTCAGCCCCATAAAGGCCCCAGTATCGCGCAAATACCATTCTCCGCTTCCCCACGGTGCTAAAAGGCATTCGGCATCAACAAATACCAACTCGTTTTGGGTGAAGATGACGTTCTCATAATGCAAATCGTACCCCCTCACTAAGTAAAGCAACCCGGCAAGCAGTCCAAGTTGGTAGTGCCGCTCCTCACTATGAACTGAAATTAGAGACACAGCTTTATGTTCAATCGAAAAATCATCCCCGATGGCAACTGTACCTGGAGAAACCACCTTGCCTGCGCAACACTCAAAAATCCCCAACAAGCCTGAAAAAAGCTCCTGGCTATCATTGCTGCGCGGCTTATAGACCATGCGTTGCCCTCCAATCTCAAATTCGAATGTATGAGAGAGAGAGTTATGAAAATCGGAAAGCCGCTTGATGAAACTTACCTGAACTTCAGGGCTAAGTTTCAATGCAACACGGATATCAGCGTCAGCCTTGCGGATGAATGTCGCCAGACGGGTGCACATAGTATCACGCAGCCAGTCATGATAAGGTGAACTGCTGCACAGGTCATCGAAACTTACATCGCTTTGCCTGACTGATGACAAAATGTTTCTGATAGGTTCAAGAACCTTAGTTAGTTCTGCATTCGCAAGCCATTCGGGGATCACACATGGCTCCAACAGTTGGCAGACTTATCAACAACCCGCACCTTGCACTTACAACGCGACAGTTAGTGGTGTCCCCAAACACGGTTGCACTGGGCCATCCGTGCTTTTCCCGTATGATTCCAACGCCTCTAATACGGCATCCTGATCTGGCGCTGCACCGTCGTCACAAAAATCAGGCAACTCGATTACGTGGTAGCCTACCTTTGCTTCGAAAGTCTCTACGAAAACTGGTATTGCTCCCCCTGTGGGCAGGGGCTTTTCAGCGACTTGCTCGATCATTGTTTTTGCATCTTTAAGGCATTGATTTCGGTAATCTCTATCAACTATTGCCCGCATGAAAATTCTCTCAACGATTCCGTTCAGTTCAGCTTTGGTCCAATCTGTAGCCACGACAATACCTTTCTCTATAGCAATATGAAAAAAACGACCTCAAACACCCTTTCGGGTCAACTGTACTCAACAGTTTGGCTAAGGTGCTGTCAAGTTTACCCCTAACAAACGATAGTTCGTGAGAGGACAATGACAGCCCCTCGGAAGATATTCTCAAATCTCCCAGCCATTTTCGGAATTTTTCCGTGGTTGAGTGACGAGAAAAACAAAAACGGACTTTCATACACAATTCAGCACTTCACACATTGGGCTCAAACCGGTCCTTCGCCGCGTGTGGCATGAAGGTCCGGTAAGAGCCGGAAGCGGCGTCGAGCCAAGGTCGACCAAGGACTTGCCGACGCCGCACCGCCGCATGTCCGCTTAGAGCCCATAGCCGACCTTCGAGACAAATCCGTTAAGCGTCTCCTTTTATCGAGATCACCGTCGAAAACCGCCGAGCTTTGTCCGCGATTGAACAGAAAATTTGAAGCGCATGTCGAAATCCACCCGGCCCGAGCGTCCTAAGGGTATCGAAACCCTAAAAGAAAGGACCTTCCATGGTCTTCACGATCACCCCGCTCTACGCGTTGGCCGCTGCCGTCATCTACCTTGTCCTCTTTATGCGCGTGTCAGCGCTCCGTGGCAAAACCGGCATATCAACTGGCGAAGGCGGCAATGCGCTTCTGCTGCAACGCATCCGTCAGCATGGAAACTGCGCCGAGTGGTGCAGCTTTTTGCTTATCCTTATGATCCTGGCCGAAGGGGCGGGCGTCGCGCCACTGTGGCTGCATGCCGCCGGTGCATTGCTGATCCTGGGTCGCATCGCCCACCCCTTCGGGCTCGCCATTGACAACGCCGGTCATCCGCTTCGCTATATCGGCAATGGAACCAACATCACCGCCGCCTTGATCGCCATGGTCGGCATCGCCCTTCAAGCCCTTGCATTCTGAGAGTTCATAATGAAGTACATGCTTTTGATCTACAATGATCCCGCACAACAGCCCAAGTTCGGCACGCCCGAATTTGACCAGTTCATGAAGGGGTATTTCGCCGCCAACGAACGAATGAAGTCGGACGGCGTTCTGATCTCTGGTGAAGCTTTGCAGGGTGTCGAAACAGCCACTTCGCTGCGTCGAAAGGCCGGCAAGGTGGAGACGATGGATGGCCCCTTTGCCGAAACGCGCGAATATCTCGGGGGCTATTACGTCATCGAGGCGCCCGACCTCGACGCCGCATTGACCTATGCTGCGTTGATCCCGTCGGCCGATTTCGGCACCATCGAAGTCCGCCCCCTCATGGACTATAACCCGGCGGGCTGAACGGATGCCGCAGGCCATTCCCGGACCGGCCCATGCCATGGCGGCGGCGGCCTTGCTTGACCGCACCATCCAGACGGATCGAAGCAGGCTTGTGGCCATTCTTTCGGCAAGCCTGCGCGACATCACCCTTGCCGAAGATGTCCTGCAGGAGGCCGCCGTTTCGGCCCTGACCCATTGGGGGCGAAACGGTCCGCCTGCCTCGCCTGCAGGCTGGTTGTTGAAGGTTGCGCAGCGAAAGGCGATAGACAGGTTGCGGAAGACGTCGCGCCATACGCGGGTAACAGAGGCATTGGCCCTACTGTCCAACGACGACCTGATGCCTGACCAAGACTTCATCCCAGATGAACGCCTGCGCCTGATCTTCGCCTGTTGCCACCCCGCGCTTGAGCCAAAGTCGCGCGTTGCCCTCACACTGCGAACGGTATGCGGCTTGACAACAGTCGAGATCGCACGGGCGTTCGTTGACGCGGACACCACTATGGGTCAGCGCCTGTCCCGTGCCAAGGCCAAGATTGCGGCGACCGGTATTCCGTTCGCCATCCCCGGTCCCGATCAATGGGCGGAGCGCCTGAATGCGGTTTTGACGGCGGTCTACCTGATTTTCACAACGGGCTACGTCAACCGTCTCGATGAGACGCGCGATCTGTGCCACGAGGCAGAGTTTTTGGCGCGTCTGATCAATCAACTCCGCCCTGATGATCCAGAGATTGAAGGGGCGCTGGCAATGATCTTGCTGATTGGGGCGCGTCGTTTCGCGAGGGTGTCACCCGACGGAGCAAGCTTGCCTCCTGATGAACAGGATCGCGGGTTATGGGATGCTGACAAGATAGCCGAAGGTCGGCATGTTCTGGAAACAGCTGTGCGCCGGCGCGCTCCGGGGCCGTTCCAGATCAAGGCGGCCATTGCAGATTGTCACATGTCGCATCCCGGACCGGATTGGCCGCAGATCGCGGCACTCTACGCAGCTTTGTGGCGGTTCGAGCCCACACCGGTCGTGGGTTTGAACGGGGCCGTTGCGATCGCGCGTGCCGGTGACCTGACACGTGGGCTGTCATTGATAGAAGACCTCAAAGAGGCGTTGTCGGACTACCAGCCCTGGCACGCCGCCCGGGCAGACCTGCTTGCCAGATCCGGGAACGTCGACGCTGCGCGAGAGGCTTACGCTCAAGCCATCGAAAGAGCGACAACGGACGCCGACGCCCTGTTTCTCAGGAGGCGCCTGAACGAGATCCGTTGACTGCAGAGGCAACCCGATGCGGCAATAGAGACGGGACGTCACCAGAAGCGCGCTTCTGTTCGGTCATTCAGGGAGGTTGCAGCGAATGCCGGCTTCGAGCCCATTCCGTTGAAAAACTCACTGACTTTGGAGCTTTGTCTCAAGCTATCGCTTTGATTTCTTTTGGATGCGCGAGACTTGATGGCTCCTCATCCTTTGGCTGGTATCATGGGCTTGAGTTTGGCCATTTTTCGGAGGTTTTGGGCGGTGGCGGCGAGAGTGAATTCATCCTGAACGCCACAGGGCCCTCGTAATCGGAGCCGTCCCAGACCGAGAATGCGTTTGAGGTGGGCGAAGAGCATCTCGACTTTCTTGCGGCGCGCCTGAGCCTTTGGATTGAACTCCGAGGCCGTGCATTGGCGGGCAAACTCCCGGACCTCCTCGAACCGCTCGCGGGTGACGGAACGTGCATCGACCTTCGGACAGCACCTCTCCTTTGCAGGGCAGATGCTGCAAACCATCTTGCTGGCGCGGTATTTGCGGCGGCCTGTTCGCGGCTGCTTGTTGCGTGGGTCCTTGTGGTATTGCCGAGTGCGCTTCAACTCTTTGCCTTCGGGACAAAGATACCTGTCATTGTCGGGATCCCAGGTGAAGTCGGACCGCGACCACGTTCCATCCTGGCGTTTCGATTTGTCAAAGACAGGGATGAACGGCAGGATTTGTCGATCCAACGCGAGCCAGGCGAGGTTCTCTTCAGAGCCGTAGGCGGTGTCAGCCGCAACCCAGTTCGGCTTCAGCCCGAAGCATTCGCTGGTCCGGTCGATCATGCGGCGTGATGCGCCCACTTCAGCTGTTTTGACGGACCTGCTCGCTTCAACATCGACAATGATCCCGTGATCTGTGTCGATCAGGTAATTGTCCGAATAGGCAAAGAACGCAGGGCCTTTCCGGGCTGCCGTCCATTGGCTCGCAGGGTCGACGTGGGCTGTGAACTTCGGCTTCACCTCGCTGGCGGCCCCAAAGGCTTCGTCATCCAATACATCCAGATACTCGCGCACCGCGCGTGGCGCATCAGTAGGGTCAACATCGCGCGCCGCCCAGTCCTCGGGATTGCTGGAGTTCTGCTTCTGGACATCCACGACAATCAGACTGGCATCGACCGCAAAGCCCTGTCCTCCAACCAACCCTTCCGACATGCAACGCGCGACAGTCGTCTCAAAAACATGGCGCAACAAGTCGCTCTCGCGGAAGCGTCCGTGCCTGTTCTTGGAGAAAGTAGAATGGTCCGGGATGCGATCTGTCAGATCGAGACGACAGAACCACCGGTAAGCCAGGTTCAAATGCACCTCTTCACAGAGCCGCCGTTCTGACCGGATGCCGAAGCAATACCCAACCAACAGCATCCGGATCAGCAGTTCAGGATCGACCGACGGCCGACCCGTGTGGTTGTAGAAATCCGCCAGATGTGCGCGGATGGTGCTGAGATCAACGAAACGATCAATCGACCGCAGCAGGTGATCTTGAGGAACGTGACCTTCCAGCGAGAACTCGTAGAATAGCGAAGCTTGCGCTTCCTGCCTCGGTCCCATCATCGCAAATCCTCCCGCTCGCTGAGAGAATTGAATCAGGCGCTCGCAACCCGATCAACCAAGAGTTTTTCAACGGAATCAGCCCATAGTGCCGGATGCTGCGCTTTGCACGAACGTCCAGTTTTCGAGACGCAGCCAAAAACGTGTCAAAATTAAGCGGAGATTTGCCAAGGGTTTGTGGCACGTGGCATTTTGCAGCAGTCCGTCTAACCAGTCAGATTCTCCAGAACGGCGATCTTGGCCATTTCAAGGTCTTCGTTCTTCATGCCCGACCGGGCCATGACGCGTAGGCCAGAGTATACCGTGAGAACAAGCTGCGCGTGCTGCGCGGTTGCGTCGTCGTCTTGGTCCGGCCTGTCGGCGTTCAACGCCTCAGTGATTGCTGACCGCATCTTGGCGTAGCCGCGCAGAACAACCGCACCGGTCTTTGGGTCCAAGGACGCGCGGTCTGCTGCGGCATTGCACAGAAAACAGCCACGCCTGTCGGCATTGTCACGCACGGCTGTGATCGGGGCGGACAGGAACGCGTTGATGCGTTCCAACGGGGGGCGATCACCAGCGCGCAGGATTGCAACGGCTGAATCGACCATAAGCGCCTCGTACCGCGCCAGCGCCTTGAGATACATCTCTTGTTTGTTGCCAAATGCGGAATAGAGGCTCGCCTTGCCCATGCCTGTGGCCGCGATGATATCGCTCAGACCTGTCCCCTCGTACCCATTCTCCCAGAAAAGCTGCATGATCTTCGAGAGTACTTCGTCGGGGTCAAATTCCCTGGGGCGACCGGGTTGCTGCATGTGAAATGTTCCTCGCGAAGCTGTGACATTCTAATTATTGACCGATCGGTCTTTATCTCTTAGGTCTGGGTCATCGGCACTGACGCCGCACAGCTATACCAAATTTAAGACCGATTGGTCAAGAAGGAGACGCACGTGACATACGCAACCGACAAAGCAACCCCGGCCACGGATCTTTCAACCTTTGCCGATAATGTAACATTCGCTGGCGTGCACACGCTGCGCTTTTCCACCGCCATCGTATTGGGCTGGATCGGTGCGATGAAATTCACCGCCTACGAAGCGGGTGCCATTGAGGGGCTGGTCGCCTCCAGCCCATTGACGAACTGGCTTTACAGCGTGTTCAGCCTGCAAGGCGCGTCCAACCTGATCGGCACCGCAGAAATCGCAACCGCCGCGCTGATCGTCATCGGTGCGAAATTCCCCAAGGCAGCCCTGCTTGGCGCGCTCGGTGCGCTTGCGACCTTCCTTGTCACCGCCAGCTTTTTGTTCACGGCACCCGTGACCGAGCCGAGCCTTGGTGGCTTTCCGGCCCTGTCCGTCGTCCCGGGTCAGTTCCTGCTCAAGGACATCGTTTTGTTGGCAGGTGCGCTTTTCCTGACGGGTGACGCCCTCAAGCGGATCGCCAGAAACAACTGAGCTGCACACTTGCCCGCGCCGTCGAGGCGCGGGCATTCCGTACGCTAAAGGAGAAAAACCATGACCGCCAAAGTTACCCTCTACACCAAAGACTATTGCCCACACTGCAAGGCCGCCAAAGCCTTACTGAAATCCAAGGGGATCATCTTTGAAAATTATGAAGTTTCGACCGACCCCTTGCTGCGCGCTGAAATGATCGCCCGCAGCGGCGGGCGCAGAACGGTCCCGCAAATCTTCATCGGGGAGTTCCATGTGGGCGGAAACAGTGATCTTGTGGCACTCAATGCGGCTGGCAACCTTGACCCGCTGTTGGGCCTTGGGGAACCTGCCTGACCTAAAAGAAGAAGGACAAAGCAATGACCCAGTATGATGTTGATGTCGCCATCCTGGGCGCAGGGACTTCCGGGATGGCCGCCTACCGCGAGGTTGTGAAACACACCGACCGCGTGGCCTTGATTGACGGTGGTCCGCTCGGGACGACCTGCGCACGTGTTGGCTGCATGCCTTCTAAGTTGCTGATCGCTGCCGCAGATGCAGCACATGAAGCCCGCCATACGGACAAATTTGGCGTGTCCACCGGTGAGGTCACGATCGACGGTGTGGCCGTGATGGACCGCGTGCGCCGCGAACGCGACCGGTTTGTCGGCTTCGTCAATGATGCCGTGGACAGTTTTGAGGATCGCCATTTGATCCGGCAACACGCGCGCTTCATCGACGACACCACGTTGGAGCTTGCCGATGGCAGCCGTCTGACGGCGCGCACTGTCATCATCGCCACAGGGTCTCGCCCCATCGTGCCGCCCCCGTTCAAAACGGCAGGCGACCGGTTGATCGTCAATGACGATGTTTTTGACTGGCAGGATCTGCCGCGTTCGGCAGCCGTCTTTGGCGCGGGTGTCATCGGGTTAGAACTGGGTCAGGCGCTGTCACGGCTTGGCGTGCGCGTGCACCTGTTTGGCCTTGGCAACTCCGTCGGCCCCCTGAGTGATCCCGACCTCGTGGCCTATGCAAGGGACACGTTCAAGTCCGAGTTTGCCGCGCATTTTAATGCGGACACGCAGATTTCCCGTGATGGCGACAAGGTCGTTGTACGCTGGACCGACAAGGGCAATGCTGCTGACACGGGAGAGGAACGCTTCGATGTCCTGCTGGCGGCCACTGGTCGCCGTCCCAACCTGGACACCATCGGCGTCGAAAACACCTCACTGATCCTGGATGAACGGGGCGCACCGCGTCACGATCACATGTCGATGCGCGCCGACACGGCGGGGGACGGGTTGTCCTCGATCTTCGTGACCGGCGACGCTGCCATCGAGTTGCCGTTGCTGCACGAGGCAGCAGATGAAGGCCGCATCGCAGGCGAAAACGCCGCGCGCTATCCAGAGGTCTATCGCCGCGCCCGGCGCACTGGTTTGGGTGTCGTCTTTTCCGATCCACAGATTGCCATCGCTGGGCGTGGACAAGGTGATCTCACGAAGGCTGGGATCGACTTTGCCTATGGCGAGGTTTCGTTCGAAGACCAGGGGCGCGCGCGCGTGATCGGAAAGGACAAGGGATTGCTGCGCGTCTATGCAGAGCGCGAAACGGGGATCCTGCTGGGTGCCGAAATGATCGGTCCTGCAGCCGAACACATCGGGCATTTGCTTGCCTGGACCATCGAAAGCCGACTGACCGTGATCGAGACCCTGCAACGTCCGTTCTACCACCCGGTTCTGGAAGAGGGCCTGCGCACCGCGCTGCGCAATCTGGCCGCCGAGCTGGAATTCGGTCCGAACCCGCCACTGCGCTGCATCGACTGCGGACCGGGCGGGTAAGCGACAGCGAGGAACGGCACCTTGATCCTGATCCCCTTACTCTTGGGGCTGTCGTTCCTCGTTGGCTATGCCATCCGGCGTGGCAGCATCTGCGCCGTTCTGGCGACGCGGGCGTTGATTGTCGACCGGCGCAGCGCACGTTTCCGCGCCTTCGGCGTCGCCGCCGCCGGAGCGGGTGCCGTGGTTGTTCCACTGCATTGGCTGGCTCCGGCGGATGTGACGCTTTCAGCGGGATATCCCGTCACGGTGTCCGTCGCCGTCGCGGGGGCCATCTTCGGCCTTGGCGCGCGCCTGAACAATGCTTGCGTTCTTGGGACCTTGGCGCATCTGACAGGCGGCAATCTGGTCTTTGGCTTCAGCGTGCTGGGCATGGTTATCGGTGCCACTGCAATGACGTCATCTGGTCTTTGGCAAGCCAACGTCACAGCGCCGGTCCCTTCGCCCCTTGAAGAGCCCTCAAACTTTGGGGGCGCGTTCGTGGCTGTGTTGGCCATCTCGCTGTTGCTGGCGCTCTATCGTCGTGTTCCCCGATGGATCAGGGGCCTTCGTGACCCAGCCTCCACCCGCATAGGGCCGTATCGCTCCATGCTGATCGTAGGGATCAGCGGTGGGCTTCTCTATGCCCTGGCCGGGAACTGGACCTATATGAGCGTCCTGTCCAACCGCGCCGCACGACTGGTCGATCCGACGCTTACAGCGAACGGTTGGCCCGTTTTGATCTGTGCCATGACCGTCACTGCGGGAGGAGTTGTTGCGGCCATCAGGTACCACGACTTCCAGCTACGGCGACCCAGTCCGGTATCTGCGGCAAGATGTTTTGCCGGAGGCGCCGTGATGGGGGCGGCTGCAGCAGTCATTCCTGGTGGCAACGGAACACTGCTCGTGCATGGCCTTCCGTCGCTCGCACCCCACGCCGTAGCAGCGTACCTCGCTATGACAGTAACGCTTTGTTTGTTGTTCCTCGCTGAGCGTCGAAGGCTTTCTACATAAAACGCAAGTGTTTCTGTCACCGGCGATAACGACCGTTTGTGACCTTGCGCGTTCATCCAAAGCCGCCATTGGCGCAGCTGCGGCGAAAGTCTGGAAAGTCCGCATTGCCGACATCGAACGGGCCAAAATGCTGCACAACTGATCCAATGACCGCTTCGGGGAAACTGAGGCGCTGCGACGCGTGGTTGGATCAATGTCCGGATTGGGCCGTGATCGTTTTAAGACCATCAATGACCAAAGGCAGCCCAATCACTAAGACACGTTCTATAGCTAATGAACTAAACTAAAATCCCTTCAGCTCGCGCAGATACCGACCAAAGATTTATCAAGAAAAGAGCTCAGTATGCGAATATAACTAACTCTTTTTAAACATGCACCGAAAAAAGGATGCCCAGAGGGCACCCTAAGTTTCGCATAGCCAAGCTCATCGTTCACCGCTCGTTTGTTTTATGCCTGCGGCTTGGCCATCGTTAGGGGCTAGCGCACCGGCCCCCTGTTCGATGGAATGAGAAAAGAAACTATCTCCTTTCTCATTCCGAAACTGCTAGCAATTTGACACCGTAATGAGATGTAACGTCATGCCTTTTGGTAGCTCACGTCCGATAGTTGCCTCGTTTCTTCTCCGTTATTGCTGAACTAGACCATCAAACTTAATAAAGGATCTGGCCCCAGCCCGCGTCAATATAATCAACAACTTACGCGAGCTGGGCGTTAATCACCCTGTAAATGGCCGCCAAAACACTCGAAATGGGCTTCATATGCTTGGCTTTTCACAAAGGCCGGGGCGTTTGTCTTAGCTGCAGCCGGACGTTCCGCCGCAGGTGTTGCACTTCATGCAGGTGCCGTTGCGGACCAGCGTGTAGTTGCCGCATTCCCCGCAGGCTTCGCCCTCGTAGCCCTGCATCTTTGCCTTGGTACGGGCGTCCATGCTGACCGCGCCGCTGGACACCGCTGTGGTCGACCCCATGCTGGCCGCGACCGAGGCTTGGCCTGCCTGCGGCATCACACGGTCAAGCGTCTGCGTGTCGCCCTGCCCCTGCCCGCCTTGCAGCAGCACCAGATCCTGCGGCAGACGGTTGCGCAGATACCCGGTGGAGCTGATCTGCTTGAGCACCTCGAGCGAGCGGTTGGCGGCGGTTTCGGAGATTTCCGCCACATTGGCGACGCTT
Organism: Sulfitobacter sp. SK025; assembly: GCF_003352105.1. Lineage (NCBI taxonomy): Bacteria > Pseudomonadati > Pseudomonadota > Alphaproteobacteria > Rhodobacterales > Roseobacteraceae > Sulfitobacter > Sulfitobacter sp. SK025. The sequence goes on from NZ_CP025808.1 coordinate 2,240,351, forward strand.
TCCTGATCGCCGCGGCCGAGGCTGTCAAAGCTGGCCCCTTCGGGTTGCACATGCGCCAGATCGGTACGGTCCAGATAGGACACGGCGAGCTCGCGGAACACATAGTCAAGGATCGAGGTCGCGTTCTTGATGCTGTCGTTGCCCTGCACCATGCCAGCGGGTTCGAACTTGGTGAAGGTGAAAGCGTCGACGAATTCCTCCAGCGGGACGCCGTATTGCAGCCCCACGGACACGGCGATGGCAAAGTTGTTCATCATCGCACGGAAGCCCGCGCCTTCCTTGTGCATGTCGATAAAGATCTCGCCCAAGGAGCCATCTTCGTATTCACCGGTGCGCAAATAGACCTTATGCCCGCCGACATTGGCCTTTTGGGTATACCCCTTGCGGCGCTGAGGCATCTTTTCGCGGTGCGATTTGATGATCTCTTTGACGATGACCTTCTCGACGATCTTTTCAGCCAGCACGGTGGCTTTCTCGTGAGTGGTGCCGCTTTCCAGCGTTTCGGCGGCCTCGTCATCATCCTCGACCAGCGCAGAAGCCAGAGGCTGCGACAGTTTTGATCCGTCGCGGTACAACGCGTTGGCTTTGACGCCAAGCGACCACGACAGCTCGTATGCGTTCTGGCAATCCTCGATGGTGGCGTCATTCGGCATGTTGATCGTCTTCGAGATCGCGCCAGAGATGAAGCTTTGCGCCGCCGCCATCATGTAGATGTGGCTGTTGACGGACAGATAGCGTTTGCCCTTCTTGCCGCAGGGGTTGGCGCAGTCGAAGATGCCGTAGTGTTCGGGCTTGAGGTGCGGCGCGCCTTCCAGCGTCATCGTACCGCAAACATGGTCGTTGGCCGCCTCGATGTCTTTCTTGGAAAAGCCCAGGGATTTCAGCAGGTCAAACGTCGGGTCGTTCAGCTTTTCGGCAGGGATGCCAAGTACTTGGGTGCAGAACTCCTCGCCCAATGTCCATTGGTTGAAGACAAAGCGGATGTCGAAGGCCTGCGCCAGCGCCGCGTCGATCTTGGCCAGCTCGTTGGGGCCAAAACCGTGGCCGACCAGCGTGGTGTGGTTGATCGCAGGCGCGTTGCCGATGGTGCCGTGACCGACGGCATAGCCGACGATTTCTTCGATCTGGGCCGAGCCGTAGCCAAGCTTTTCAAGCGCCGCGGGTACCGACTGGTTGATGATCTTGAAATAGCCACCGCCCGCGAGCTTCTTGAATTTCACAAGCGCAAAGTCAGGCTCGATCCCGGTGGTGTCGCAATCCATCACCAGACCGATGGTGCCCGTCGGCGCAATCACAGAGGTTTGCGCGTTGCGGTACCCGTGCTTTTCGCCAAGCCGCAGGGCTTCGTCCCAGGTCGCGGTGGCGATGTCGATCAGGTTGGCTTGCGGGCAGTTTGCGTGATCCAGCGGCACGGGCTTGACCGATAGCGCCTCGTAGCCATCGGTGTTGCCGTGGGCCGCATTGCGGTGGTTGCGGATAACGCGCAGCATATGGTCGGCGTTCTTGGCGTGGCCGGGGAAGGCCCCCAGCTCGCCCGCCATCTCGGCGGAGGTGGCATAGGAAACGCCTGTCATGATCGCGGTCAGCGCCCCGCAAAGCGCACGGCCCTCGTCGCTGTCGTAGCTAAAGCCCATGTTCATCAGCAGACCGCCGATGTTGGCATAGCCCAGACCCAGCGTGCGGAAATCATAGGACCGCTGCGCGATTTCCTTGGACGGGAACTGCGCCATCATCACCGAGATTTCGAGCGTGACGGTCCACAGACGCGAGGCGTGCATATAGTCTTCGACCATGAACTCCCCGTCTTGCAGGAAGGTCAGCAGGTTCATCGACGCAAGGTTACAGGCCGTGTCATCCAGGAACATATATTCGGAACAAGGGTTCGACCCGCGGATCGCGCCGTCTTCGGGGCATGTGTGCCAGTCGTTGACCGTGTCGTGATACTGGATACCGGGATCGGCGCAGGCCCATGCGGCGTGGCCGACTTGCTCCCACAAGTCACGGGCACGGATGGTTTTTGACACGCGCCCGGTGGTGCGGTCCAGCAGTTCCCAATCGGCGTCTTTTTCGACGGCGTGCAGGAAAGCGTTGGTCACCCGGATCGAGTTGTTGGAGTTCTGGCCCGAGACCGAGGAATAGGCTTCGGAATCCCAGTCTGTGTCATAGGTCGGGAATTCGATCGAGGTATGACCCTGCTTGGCATAATCCAGCACGCGCTTGACGTATGTCTCTGGGATCGCGCATTTTTTCGCGCTGCGGATCGCGGCCTTCAGCTGGTCGTTCTTGGCGGGGTCATAGGCGTCGGCCTCTGCGCCGTCCCATGCTTTGATCGCGGCAAACAGCTTGTTCAGCTCGCGTTCATGCATCTTCGAGCCAGCGACGATGCTCGCTACTTTTTGCTCTTCGATGACCTTCCAGTTGATGAAATCCTCGATATCGGGGTGGTCCGCATCAACGATCACCATCTTGGCCGCGCGCCGTGTGGTGCCACCCGATTTGATCGCGCCTGCCGCACGGTCACCGATTTTCAAAAAGCCCATCAAGCCAGAGGATTTCCCCCCGCCCGACAGTTTCTCGCCCGCCGCCCGCAGGCTCGAGAAGTTGGTGCCGGTACCGGAACCGTATTTGAACAGACGCGCCTCGCGGACCCACAGGTCCATAATGCCGCCGTCCCCTACCAGATCGTCAGCGACAGACTGGATGAAACAAGCGTGGGGCTGGGGATGCTCGTAAGAGGATGTCGACCGCGTCAGCTTGCCGGATTTGTAATCGACATAGTAATGCCCCTGCGCGGGACCATCGATGCCGTAAGCCCAATGCAGACCGGTGTTAAACCATTGCGGGCTGTTGGGTGCGCCGCGCTGGCTGGCCAGAATGTGGCGCATCTCGTCATAATAGGCTTGGGCGTCTTCTTCGGTGGTGAAATAGCCACCTTTCCACCCCCAATAGGCCCAAGCGCCCGCCAGACGGTCGAACACTTGCTTCGACGACGTCTCGCCGCCCATGGTCGCATCATCGGTCGGCACCGAGCGCCAGAGGAATTCTGGCACGCCCTTTTCCTTGACCTTCCTGGTCTCGGACGGGACGCCTGCCTTGCGGAAATATTTCTGGGCGATCACATCAGAGGCGACCTGGCTCCAGCTGGAGGGCACTTCGACGTTATCGAGGCGAAAGACCACCGACCCGTCAGGATTGCGGATTTCGGAGGCTGTGCTCACAAAGTCCAGTTCTGCGTAGGCATCCTGACCGGATCGCGTGAATTTTCTCTCGATTTTCATAAGTGCTGCCCCAAATTTTCAAACTCTCAACCAGCGGCATGATCGGGCCGCCAAACCTATCGCCGGTGTGCATCGTCCCCCGCACCCGCATCAGGTTGGTCTTGGATCAAGCCGTTTAACCGGCGCAAAAGTGCAAAACCCAATGTCACCCGATCAGCACGCCACCCCGATCAATCACCAGATGTAGTGGCCCGCCCGTCGATTTACACAAACTGACGTATGCAGCCCTATTCGGTCAACGGCTTTATTATCGAAACAAGGGAAGTTGCATCTTGACCGGATCGGCATTTTTTGAAGCTTCGGTCGGCGCGGTGATTCAGCGAAATGATATGCACAGACAGCGGATCACGAGGAGGCTTTTTCACACCGCGGATAAAGTTAATAAACGCTAAGGTTTAGCCCGGCTGGCTCATGTATCGCTTGAGTTATCCACAAAATCCCAAACAGCGGGCTGGGGATAAACATGGCGTAACTGTGGATGATAAAAATTTATGCAGCCACCAGATATAGGTTCGCAAACCCGGCTATCTCACCAGATTTAGAGCGTGCTTCTGTGGCAAAAAAGAACGACTGCACACAAATACAGCGTTCTGATCTGCATGAAGCAGATCAGGAACACTATATGTGGTGGTTCTTAAAGTGGTCGGGGCGAGAAGATTCGAACTTCCGACCCCCTGTACCCAAAACAGGTGCGCTACCAGGCTGCGCCACGCCCCGACTGCGGCCTACTTAGCCCCAAGCAATCGGATTGAAAAGCCCTAAGTTCACAGAAAATGATAGTTTCTGACGAACTAACAGGGCCATGCCGGATTGCGCCCTGCAAACGCGGGATGGCGCAGCTCTGTCCCCGGTGTGATGCCCATCCGCGCGCTTAACCCGCCGTTGATTTCCAACACCGCCAGCAGCGCATCACTGCCCCCCTCAAGCGGAGATTCGTCGAGCGGAATCGCATTTTGGTGGATGTGCTGCACCACACCGTGGGAATCGATGAACAATAGGTCGAGGGGAATCAATGTGTTGCGCATCCAAAAGCTAAGCGGCTGCGGTTCTTCATAGATAAAGAGCATACCCGCGCTGCCTGCCAGTGAGGTGCGGTGCATCAATCCTTGGGCACGTTCACCGGCATCATCGGCAATCTCGACGCTAAAGCGCGCCTGCCCCCAGTCGCCGCGCAACGTCACGCTGGTGTCACTGCATTTGGCAGCGGCAGCCCCTGCCATCGCCAGAGTGGCAAAGGCCATAAGACCCGCGCGGATCAGCTTTGCGCGGTGCCAGATGAATCGAGTCGTACCGTTTCCCATGCATGTACCTCTGCCGCCATCTGGCCGCGTTCCCCGTTAATGACCCGCAGCGCCAATGCCTCGCCCGGTTGCAAATCCGACAGGCCCGACTGGCGCAACACTTCTATATGTAGAAAGATGTCATCGCTTTTGCCAAACACATTCGCGAAACCAAAGCCTTTGGACTTATCGAACCATTTGACCCGCGCGGGCTCCAGCGGTGCGGCGGCCACCAGCGCGGGATCAATGCCCACAATATCCGACAACGCCATCGCCTGAGCAGCAGCGGGCGGGTGTACCGCATGGACCTGTGTCGCCTGCACCCCGCGTTCGGTCTTTTGCACCGTCAGATCAATGCGCGCACCGTCCGCGACAGAGCTTTGACCGTAATTACGTAACACATTGACGTGCAACAGGATATCAGGCCCGCCAGCGTCTGAGACAACGAAACCGAACCCCTTCGCGGGGTCAAACCATTTCACCACGCCGGAAATGGCAGAGCTATTGCTGGATACTTCTGACACAAATGTCCTTTGGTCTTCTCTAGGTCAGGCAACAGCGTGCCCGCGTACAAAATATCAGCGGCAAAAGCCGCCTTATGGGTTCAATCTCGTTACGCTCCAATCACCGTTTTGTTCGGCACGTCGCCAGACAAAACGGTCATGCAATCTATACTCTCCGTCGGCCCAGAACTCGATTTCGACCGGGGTGATCCGGTAGCCCCCCCAAAAAGGTGGACGGTCTGGGTTTGGCCCCTTTTTGGCGGTGACTTTTGCCACTTCGGCGACCAATGACGCACGGCTGGCTAAAGGGGACGATTGGTCAGAGGCCCAGGCCCCCAACCGGCTTTTGAGCGAACGCGACTTGTAATATGCGTCCGCCTGCGGGCCTTCTTCTCTGGAAACCACGCCGCGCACCCGTATCTGGCGGCGCAGGGATTTCCAATGCATCACGAAAGCAGCCTTGCCCGCGTGATCCAGTTCTTGCGCCTTGGCGCTGGTGTAGTTTGTATAAAAGACGAATGCCGCGTCTTCGATTTCTTTCAGCAATACCATGCGCGCATTGGGCAAACCGTCGGCATCCACGGTCGATAGCGCGATGGCATTTGGGTCGTTGACCTCTGTCTGCGTTGCCTCATCCAGCCAGCGGCGCGCAATCACAAAGGGATCGTCACCGGCAAAAATGCCTTTGCGCACTTCCATGATCATGATCCCCTTCCTTGCGCATCGACGCAATCTTGCGACAATGCCTTACATCAAATGACATACTAGAACAACTAAACACACCGCCGCGCCGAAAAAACCGCCAGGGCGGTCTATCACGGCGTCCTCTCAAGTGCCGCGATCACCGTGCAGCCTTGATGCCAAACTATCAATAGCATAAACCGGATAAAAGTTCAGTGACATAGTCGAAGGAAGTACAATGGCAAATGACCTGATGGCAGGCAAACGTGGGCTTATCATGGGCCTCGCCAATGACAAGTCGATTGCCTGGGGCATCGCACGCACCCTCGCGGATGCCGGTGCAGAGCTGGCATTCTCGTATCAAGGCGAGGCGCTGAAAAAGCGGGTCGATCCGCTGGCGGCGCAACTGGGCAGCGATCTGGTCCTGCCCTGCGATGTCGGGTCGGAAGAGTCGATTGACGCGCTGTTTACCGCTTTGGGCGAACGTTGGGACGGGATCGACTTTATCGTCCACGCGATCGGGTTCTCTGACAAAAACGAATTGCGCGGGCGCTATGTCGACACCAGCCGCGCCAATTTCGCGATGTCGATGGATATCTCTGTCTACTCCTTCACCGCTGTGATGCAGCGCGCGGAAAAGATGATGAAGTCCGGCGGCAGCGCGGTCACGCTCACCTATTACGGTGCCGAAAAAGTGATGCCGCATTATAATGTGATGGGCGTCGCCAAGGCCGCTCTGGAAGCATCGGTCAAATATCTGGCCGAGGATCTGGGCAAGGACGGCATCCGCGTTAACGCGATCAGCGCCGGCCCGATCAAGACATTGGCCGCATCCGGCATCGGCGACTTCCGCTATATCATGAAGTGGAACGAGTATAACTCGCCCCTGCGCCGCAACGTGACCATCGACGATGTGGGTAAATCCGCGCTGTTCCTGCTTAGCGATCTTGGCTCGGGCACGACGGGCGAGAACCTGCATGTGGATGCGGGCTATCACGTGGTGGGCATGAAAGCCGTCGACGCCCCAGACATGGCAAAGGAATAACGACATGAGCAAGGATGCCTCGCGCCTGCCCCATGAAAAAGGGTTTCACATCAGCTGGGACCAGATCCACCGTGACAGCCGTGCGCTGGCGTGGCGTCTGGACGGCATGGGCCCCGATGACGGCGGCTGGCGTGCTGTGGTTGCGATCACCCGTGGCGGTATGGCCCCCGCGATGATCGCCGCCCGCGAGCTGGATATCCGCACCGTCGACACGATTTCGATCAAGTCCTATGACCATCAGGATCAATCGGACGCGGTCGTGCTCAAGGCCCCCGATGCAGAACTGATGGGCGACGGCACCGGTATCCTGATCATCGACGATCTGGTAGACTCCGGTAAGACCCTTGAAGTCGTGCGCCAGCTTTACCCCAATGCGCATCTGGCCACCGTCTATGCCAAGCCCAAGGGCCGCCCGCAGGTGGATACCTTCATTACCGAAGTCAGCCAGGATACGTGGATTTTCTTCCCCTGGGATATGGCGCTGCAATATGTAGAGCCCTACCGCGGCAAAGACTAAGCGGCACCCCCGCAGATACCTGCCTTCGGCGAGGATTTAGGACCATTTGGAAGCAGCGGCCGCGCGCCGTGTCAGACTTTGCGCTGGTCCGCTCGCCGAAGGGCCCCCTCCCTCGCCCAGACAGGAGCATTGACCATGACCCCGCGTACCGCCGCGACTTTCTCTCCTCCGGTGATGGAGGCGCGCCGCTGGTTGACGGGCGTCCATTTTGACGCCGACCGCCCCCTGATCAACGTGAGCCAAGCCGCCCCTGTCGATCCGCCACCGCAGGCCATGCGGCAGGCCATGGCTGATGTCGCGCTGAACAACGATGATGCGCATCTTTACGGGCCGGTGCTGGGTCTGCCCGAGTTGCGCGACGAGCTGGCCGCGCAGGTCAGCGCCCATTACGCCGGCGCGGTAGAGCCCGCGCAAGCGGCGATTACATCGGGCTGCAATCAGGCCTTTGCCGCTGCGATTGCCACGCTCTGTGCCGAGGGGGACGAGGTGATCCTGCCGGTGCCGTGGTACTTTAACCACAAGATGTGGCTGGACATGTCGGGTGTCGCCGCCGTGCCGCTGCCGGTGGGCGATACGCTCTTGCCCGACCCGGAACAGGCCGCCGCCCTGATCACCGACCGCACCCGTGCCATCGCCTTGGTCACGCCCAACAACCCCGGCGGCGTTGAATACCCCGAAGAGCTGGTGCAGGCGTTTTTCGATCTGGCCCGTGCGCGCGGTATCGCCCTGATCCTGGACGAGACCTATCGCGACTTTGACAGTCGTTCCGGTCCGCCGCACCGTCTGTTTCAGGACCCCGACTGGCACGATACGTTGATCCATTTATATTCTTTTTCAAAGGCCTACCGTCTGACTGGTCACCGAGTGGGCGCGATTGTCGCCACCCAGACGCGTCTCGCCGAGGTTGAGAAGTTCCTGGATACCGTTGCCATTTGCCCCGGCCAGATCGGTCAGCATGCCGCCCTTTGGGGGATGCAGAACCTTGACACATGGCTGGCCGGCGAGCGGCGCGAGATCCTGGCGCGGCGACAGGCGATTGCCGACAGCATGCACCGTTTGGACGCGAAAGGCTGGAAGCTTTTGGGGCTTGGCGGCTATTTCGCCTATCTCTCGCATCCCTTTGACGAAAGCTCTGCCACATTGGCCCCGCGGCTGGTGCGCGAGGCGGCCGTGCTGACCCTGCCCGGCACCATGTTTCATCCGGAAGAGGATATCACCGGCGGGCGGCATCTGCGCATCGCTTTTGCCAATCTGGATGTCGCAGGCATCGAGGTGCTGTTTGACCGTCTGACACAGGTCTAACGCGGCTCTTGCCCCCCTGCCGCGCACCGCATAGACAGGGCAAAACGTGCGTTTAAGGGATGACACCATGAAAGCCAAAGGCAACAGCTTTACGAAAACCGCAGTATGGGGGCTGATGGGTCTTTTGATCCTGGGTCTGGGCGGTTTTGGCGCGGTCAATCTGAACGGCAGCGCACGCACCGTCGGCGAAGTGGGCGACAAGTCAATCTCGGTTGACGATTACGCCCGCGAGCTGCAGCAGCAGATCCGCGCCATCGAAAGCCAGTCCGGCGAACAGCTTAGCTTTCAAGAGGCCCAAGCCATTGGGCTGGACCGTGCCGTGCTGCAACGTCTGGTCCGTTTGCGCGCGCTCGACAATGAGGCCGACGAGATGGGCCTGTCCATCGGCGACGCAAACCTGCGCGAACGCGTTGTGGAAATCCCGTCGTTCCAAGGCGTTGACGGGAATTTCGACCGCGAGGGCTATCGCTTTGCGCTCCAGCAGGCCGGTCTGAACGAGAATGAATTCGAACAATCGCTGCGCGAGGAAGCGGGCCGCACCCTATTGCAGGAAGCGATCACCGGCGGTGTTGCGATGCCCGACGCCTATGCAGACACGCTTGTATCCTATGTGGGCGAGCAGCGCAGCTTTACCTGGGCCAAACTGACGCAAGATGATCTGGATGCGCCCCTGCCCGACGCAACCGATGCGCAGTTGCAGGCCTATTACGACGAGAACGCCGATCAGTTCATTCTGCCCGCCAGCAAGACCATCAGCTATATCACCATGGGCCCGCAGGATCTGCTGGACGAGGTAGAGCTGACCGACGAAGAGCTACAGGCCGCCTATGATGACCGCGCGGATGAATACATCCAGCCTGAACGCCGCTTGGTCGAACGTCTGGTCTTCCGCGATCAGGAGGCAGCCGATCAGGCCGCCGCCGCGCTCGAGGTTGATGGCAACACATTTGAGGGGCTGGTCGCGGACCGCGGGCTTTCCCTGTCGGATGTGGATCTTGGCGATCTGAGCCAGCAACAGTTGGGTGCCGCAGGGGACGACGTATTTGCTGCCGAAGTGGGTGATATTGTCGGCCCGCTGCCCAGTAATCTCGGGCCTGCATTGTTCCGTGTGAACGGTGTGCTGCCGTCGCTGAACACCACCTTCGAAGAAGCCCGCCCGACGCTGGTGCAAGACCTTGCCGCGGACCGCGCGGCCCGTCTGGTAGAGGTCCGCGCCCAGGATCTGGACGACCAATTGGCCGGTGGGGCCACGCTGGAACAGATCGCCGAGGAAAGCAAAATGACCCTCAGCACCATCGAGTGGACGCAGGACAGCAGCGAAAGCATCGCCGCCTATGCCGGTTTCCGCGAGGCCGCGACACGTCTGACCGAAGGCGACTTCCCCCAGATCCAACAGCTGGATGACGGTAGCGTTTTTGCCATGCGTCTTGATGGCACCAAAGAGGAACGCCCCAACCCGTTTGACGCCGCCCGTGCAGACGTGTCCGAGGCGTGGCAGAACGAACAATTGATCACCGCCCTGCGTGCCAAGGCCGAGACCCTGCAAGCCGAACTTGCGGATGGCGCTGATTTTGCCGAACTGGGGCTGGAGCCCAAGACCGGGACCGACCAGACCCGCGACGCCGTGGTCAGCGCCGCACCGCAGGGGTTCATCGCCGCTGTGTTTGACGCAGCCCCCGGCGAAGTCGAACTGCTGGAAGGTGCCGATGAGGTCGCGCTTGTCCGTCTTGATAGCATCAAGGACGCGGGCGAGAATGACCGGATGACGCAGGTCAAATCCCAGATCGCTACCCAGCTGGATGACCAGCTGTCGCAAGCGCTTTTCGCCGCTTTCTCTGACGACGTGATCCGCCGCACGGCACCGCGTGTCGATCAGCAGGCGATCAACGCCGTCCACGTGAACTTCCCCTAAGTTAGGTCTCCCATGTCGTTGACACCCGATTATGACAGCTTTGCCGCAGGCTATGCGGCGGGCAAGAACCAGATCGTTTACACCCGTCTGGCTGCCGATCTGGACACGCCTGTTTCGCTGATGCTCAAGCTCACCGGTGCGGCACAGAACGCCTTTGTCCTGGAATCCGTGACCGGCGGTGAGGTCCGCGGGCGCTATTCGATTATCGGGATGAAGCCCGATCTGATCTGGCGCTGTCAGGGCACCACGTCGGCCATCAACCGTTCGGCACGCTATGACGTGGATGCCTTCGACGATGTCGCAGGGGATCCGCTGGATACTTTGCGTGCGGTGATCGCGGAGTCGAAGATCGACCTGCCTGATGACCTGCCGCAAGCCGCCGCCGGGCTGTTCGGATATCTGGGGTATGATATGATCCGGCTGGTGGAACATCTGCCGAATGTGAACCCCGATCCCATGGGGCTGCCCGATGCGATGATGGTGCGTCCCTCGGTGATTGCCGTGCTCGACGGGGTCAAGGGCGAGGTCACGATCGTATCGCCAGCTTGGGTGTCTGACGGGCAATCGGCCAAGGCCGCTTATGCCCAAGCCGCCGAACGCGTGATGGATGCGGTGCGTGATCTGGAGCGGTCGATGCCCGGCGCCAGCCGTGATCTGGGCGACGCCCACGAAGAATCCGCCCCCGTCAGCAATTTCACCCGCGAAGGCTATAAATCCGCCGTTGAAAAAGCGCGCGAATACATCGTGGCGGGCGACATCTTTCAGGTGGTGCCGTCGCAACGGTGGGCGCAGGGCTTCTCGCAGCCGCCCTTTGCGCTGTATCGCAGTTTGCGCCGGACCAACCCGTCGCCCTTCATGTTCTATTTCAATTTCGGTGATTTCCACGTCGTCGGGGCCTCGCCCGAGATCCTCGTGCGCGTCTTCGGCAACGAGATCACGATCCGCCCCGTGGCAGGCACCCGTCGTCGCGGGGCCACGCCGGAAGAAGATCGCGCACTGGAGGCTGATCTGCTGGCCGATCAGAAAGAGCTGGCTGAGCATCTGATGCTGCTTGACCTGGGCCGCAATGACGTGGGCCGGGTCGCCAAGATCGGCACCGTGCGCCCGACCGAGGAATTCATCGTCGAACGCTACAGCCACGTGATGCATATCGTGTCCAATGTCGTGGGCGAGCTGCGCGAAGACCGCGATGCGCTGGATGCCTTCTTTGCGGGGATGCCCGCGGGCACAGTGTCAGGCGCACCCAAGGTCCGCGCGATGGAGATTATCGACGAGCTGGAGCCCGAGAAACGCGGGCTCTACGGCGGCGGTGTAGGCTACTTTAGCGCGGGCGGCGACATGGACATGTGCATCGCCCTGCGCACGGCCGTTATCAAGGACAAGACCCTGTATATTCAGGCCGGCGGCGGCGTCGTCTATGACAGCGACGCAGAGGCGGAGTATATGGAGACGGTGCATAAATCCGACGCGATCCGCCGTGCGGCGGCCGATGCAGCACGCTTCGCAGGTCAAGGGAACAGCTGAGGATGCCGACCCAAGCCCCGTTCGAGATTTCGGGTCAACACGTGGCACCCGGCTCTCGGGCACAGATCGACTTGCCGATCTCGATCCTGCCGGACCACACGCCTGTCGGGCTCTCGCTTGAAGTGATCCACGGCAAGCGCCCCGGCCCCACCATGTTTGTCAGCGCCGCTGTTCACGGGGACGAGCTGATCGGGGTCGAGATCGTGCGCCGTCTGCTGCGCGCACCGCAGTTGAAATCCCTGCGGGGAACACTGCTGGTGATCCCGGTGGTGAACTCTTTCGGGTTTCTGAACCGGTCACGCTACCTGCCGGACCGGCGCGATCTGAACCGCTGTTTTCCGGGGCACCCGTCTGGGTCTTTGGGGTCACGGCTGGCCCATATCTTTTTGAACGACGTGGTGCTGCGCTGTGATTTCGGAATCGATCTGCATTCAGCCGCGATCCACCGGACCAACTTGCCGCAGGTGCGTATCTCTCCATCAGATGCGGTGACGCGGCGCATGGCCGCCAGCTTTGCCGCACCGGTGGTGCTGACCTCGCCCCTGCGTGACGGATCGCTGCGCGCGGTCGCCGCCGCCAAGGGCACGCCGGTGCTGCTGTATGAAGCCGGCGAAGGGCTGCGTTTTGACGAGATGGCCGTGCGCGCGGGCGTTGCGGGTATCTTGCGGGTCATGCATGCCGAAGACATGCTGCCGGCCAAGGGCATCGCCCCTTCGCGTCGGCAATCCCATGTCTGTTCCAGCTCTACCTGGCTGCGCGCGCCCGTGGGTGGGCTGCTGCGTACCTTTAGGGCCGAGGGGGAGACCGTGAAACAGGGCGACGCGCTGGCGACAGTCTCTGACCCGTTCGGCAAGACCGAAGAGGATATTATCGCCCCCCATGACGGTATCCTGATCGGCCGCGCGATCCTGCCCGTGGTGAACGAGGGCGACGCGGTCTTCCACTTGGCAAAGCTGCTGCCCAAGGCGGTGGCAGACACGGTCGAGGATATGATCACGCAGCTCGAAAGCGACCCGCTGTTCGACGAAGACGAGATTATCTAGACAGATCACACTCAGGCACGTCGAAGCCCGCGCAACGCGCAGGTTTCGATGGCTTTACCGGTAGATCATTCAGGCGTGGCGTTTTTCAGCACGGCTGAAACAGGGGCAAGTGCAACTTGGCTGGCACGGTCCTGCAACCCCCAGACCAACAGCGCCGAGATCGTCTCGGGCCGCATCCGCCCCATCATGATCACCGACCCTTCGATCCCCGCCTTGAACGCGGCCTGATCAAGGAACCGTCGGATCACGGTGGGCGTCTGCCCCTTGCTGTCAAAGTCGCGGAACACAGGCGCAGCGGGCACGCCCTCTTTCACCGCAAGCTTGGGCATCGTGTTCAGCCCCTTGTCCTGGGTCACAAGGCCATAGCCCCCTTGCCCAAGGATCGCAGTCACCTGATCTGCTGTCGCGCGGTCGGGTTGCAGCCCGGCACCCTGCCCTTCAAGCACGCCGATCACTTCGGGCATGCGCGAGAAGGCGACCGCCAGCGTGGTCTCTGCATCGCTTGGCTGCGCACCCTGAGGCAGATCGACCATCGCCAACACCTCGAACCCTTCGTTGCGGTAGGTCTGCATGCGCTCTGCCGCGTCGGGCAGGCTGACGTCGACGGCAAAGCTCAGCGGATAGGGGAAGCTGCGCAGTGCGGCGATACCGACCTCGCCCCCTTGCAGGTCACTCCCCACGTCCATCAACAGGACGCTCATCAGCGGTTTGTCATCAGGATTCGCGAAGGGCTGGCCATAACGGGTGATGGCGGGGCTTTGTGCGGTGGCTTGCGCCTCGGGGGCGGCCTGTTCGCCCGATTGGGCGGTCGGCAGGCGGTTGATCGTCACGCCCGTATCCCGTTCAGAGGTGATCGCCGCAGGGGTGCCGATTGTGGGCCGCCCGTCTGTGCGTTGCTCGGGCGCGCCAAAGACAACATCGGCAGGGGCTTCTTCGGGTTGCGCGTCGGGCGCGCTTGGCGCGGTGGCAACATCGGTGTCCGGCGTGGGCGACACGGGGGTGTCGACGCTTTCGTCGGCGGTGACGGGCGGTGCTGTCCGGGTCTCGATGCCAAGCGCATCCGGCTCGGTCGGTTCCATTGGCGCAAGCGCCATCGGATTGGGCAAGACAGGATCATCAAGCGTGATCTTCGGTGCAGCCGCATCGGGCACGGTCACGGGGGCTGTCGCGTCGATATCCTGCGCGATCTGCGGCGCGGGTTGCGGCGTTGGGGCGACCTCTGGCTCGGGCTGTGGTTCAGGCTCTACCGTCTCAGACTCTACGGTCTCAGGCGCTGCCGCGACGTCCGGGGCGTCCTCTGAAGGTGCATCTTGCACAGCCTCTTGCGTGACCGGTGCTTCTACTTCTGGTGCGACCTCGGCTCGCGGCACAGTCTCGGGCTCTGGTTCAACGGTCGGCTCCTCGACGACGGGCTCTTCGACAACAGGCTCCGGCTCTGGCGTGATCACATCCTCGTTAGTGTCTTCAGCCGCCGTCAGGGGCGTTTCATCAGCAGCTACCACCGGGGGTTCCGCCATTTCGGGCGCGTTGGACGCGTGCTCTTCGTCAGGCGCGTCACTTGGCGCAGGCGTGTCTTGCAAGGGCGCGGGCCCCATAGGTACCATGAAGGACGCGACACCGGCGACGCCGACACTGAATACCGCACCAATGAGGATGCCGCCAATAAACCCGCGTGACATAGATGATCGCTCCTGTTTTTGTTCCGGTTCGCGCGGCTCTCCGGCCTGCTGCCCTTGACGATAGGTCTTAACCCTGAACATGTATCAGCGGACATTATACCGTGGTTTTGCGCGGTTCCTCTAGCCCTAAACCCTGCCCCAATACAAAGAATTGCCGCATGCTGCTCTTGATAGATAACTACGATAGCTTCACCTACAACCTCGTACACTATCTGGGTGACCTCGGGGCCGAAGTCGAAATCCGCCGCAACGACCAGATCGACGTGCAGGCCGCGATGGCGATGAACCCCGCGGGGATCATCCTGTCGCCCGGCCCCTGCGACCCGGATCAAGCGGGCATTTGCCTTGCGCTGACCGCAGCCGCCGCCGAAACAAGCACGCCGCTTTTGGGTGTGTGCCTTGGCCATCAGACGCTGGGTCAGGCGTTCGGCGGCAAGGTCGTGCGCGCGGGCGAGATCGTGCACGGCAAGATGGGCATGATGCACCACAAGGGTCAAGGCGTCTTTGCGGGGCTGCCATCGCCCTTTGCCGCGACACGCTATCATTCGCTGATCGTTGACCGCGCCACCCTGCCCGACTGCCTTGAGATCACGGCAGAGCTTGAGGACGGCACGATCATGGGCCTGCAGCACCGCGACCTGCCGCTGCATGGCGTTCAGTTCCACCCGGAATCGATCCGTTCGGATCACGGTCACCAGATGCTGCAAAACTTCCTGAACAACGTAAAGGTGCCCGCATGAGCGATGCTCTGAAACCTCTGATCGATGCGGCCGCCAATGGCCCGCTGACCCGGGATCAGGCCGAGACCGCGTTCCAGATCCTGTTCGAGGGCGAAGCGACCCCCAGCCAGATCGGTGGATTTCTGATGGCTCTGCGCACCCGTGGCGAGACGGTGGATGAATATGCCGCCGCTGCTCATGTCATGCGCGCCAAATGCAATCCTGTCACCGCCCCTGATGGAGCGATGGACATCGTGGGCACCGGCGGCGATGGCAAGGGCACGCTGAATATCTCGACCGCGACGGCCTTTGTCGTTGCCGGCGCGGGCGTCGTGGTGGCGAAACATGGCAACCGCAACCTGTCGTCCAAATCCGGCGCGGCGGATGCGCTGACGCAGATGGGGCTCAAGGTGATGGTCGGGCCCAAGGTGGTCGAGGCCGCGCTGCGCGATGCGGGCATCGGCTTTATGATGGCCCCGATGCACCATCCCGCGATTGCCCATGTCATGCCCACACGGTCCGAACTGGGCACACGCACGATCTTCAATATCCTCGGCCCGCTGACCAACCCTGCGGGCGTCAAACGGCAGCTGACCGGGGCCTATCGCCGCGATCTGATCCGCCCGATGGCCGAAACACTTGGCGCGCTTGGCTCTGAAAAAGCTTGGCTTGTGCATGGCTCCGACGGGACGGACGAGCTGACGATCACCGGCACCAGCTGGATCGCCGCGCTGAACCCTGATGGCACCATTTCCGAATTCGAGATCACGCCCGAAGACGCCGGCCTGCCGGTCCATCCGTTCGAGGATATCATCGGCGGCACACCCGAAGAAAACGCACGTGATTTCAACTCACTGCTGGACGGAACCCCCTCGGCCTACCGCGATGCGGTCTTGCTCAATTCGGCGGCGGCGCTGGTCGTGGCCGATGCCGCATCCGATCTGAAAGCGGGGGTAGAGATGGCGCGCCACAGCATCGACAGCGGTGCGGCCCGTGACAAGATCACCCAAGTCGCGCGGATCACCCAGACCGCATGAGCCGTTTTGACCTGTCGCGCCTCGGGGCCTGGCGCGACCTTGCGTTCTTTGACGATACCCTGCCCGGCATCGCCGCCGCGCTGGCCGCGGACCCGCGCGAGACCCTGCCGCCCGGGCGCCAAGTTTTCGCCGCGCTGGAACATACCCAGCCCGACGCGGTGCGCGTGGTGATCCTGGGGCAAGATCCCTACCCCACCCCCGGCCATGCCCACGGCTTTGCCTTTTCCGCCAGCGCCGATACCAAACCGCTGCCCCGTTCGCTGTCCAATATCTATAAGGAAATGGTGGATGACATCGGCGCGTGCCCACCGGATGCCGATCTGCGGTTCTGGGCGGATCAGGGCGTGCTGTTGTTGAATACCACATTGACCGTGCCTGCGCGGGACGCAGGCGGCCATGGGAAACTGGGCTGGCAGCAGCTGACCACGCAAATTCTTGGCCGCTTGGCCGACCGTCCCCGCGCCTATTTGCTGTGGGGTGCCCATGCCCAGAAAGTCGCGCGGGATGTGGACGGGGGACCGAACTTCAAACTTGAAACCCCGCACCCGTCGCCCCTGTCCGCGCGGCGCGGGTTTTTCGGGTCACGCCCCTTCTCGCGCTGCAATGACTGGTTGCACGCCCAAGGCCAAGCGGCCATAAACTGGGCAACACCGGAGACATCATGACCGATACCAACACTGGCACCATCCTAGACAAGATCAAAGCCTACAAGCTGGAAGAGATCGCCGCCGACAAGGCCGCCAAACCGCTTGAGGCCGTAGAGGCAGAGGCGCGCGCCGCCTCGCCCGTGCGCCCTTTTGCCGACGCGTTGTTCGACGCCTCGCGCGAGGGGTACGGGCTGATTGCCGAGGTCAAGAAGGCAAGCCCGTCAAAAGGGTTGATCCGCGCCGATTTCGACCCCGCTACACTGGCCGCTGCCTATGCCGCCGGTGGTGCGACCTGCCTGTCGGTGCTGACGGACACGCCCAGCTTTCAGGGGGCCAAGGAATATCTTGTCGCCGCCCGCGAGGCCTGCACCCTGCCCGTGCTGCGCAAGGATTTCATGTACGACCCCTATCAGGTCGCCGAAGCCCGCGCGCTTGGGGCCGATTGTATTCTGATCATCATGGCCTCTGTCAGCGATGCCCAAGCGATCGAGCTTGAGGACGCCGCCGCCCAATGGGGCATGGACGCGCTGATCGAGGTGCATGACAAGGAAGAACTGGACCGCGCCGCCGTGCTGAAAAGCCGCATGATGGGGATCAACAACCGCAACCTCAAAACCTTCGAGACGACGCTTGATACCACGCGCCGCCTGTCGAAACATGTGGATGTGGAAAAGATGATCGTATCGGAAAGCGGGCTGAACACGCCCGAAGATCTGGCCGATATGGCGAAATACGGATCGCGGGTGTTCCTGATCGGGGAAAGCCTGATGCGTCAGGACGATGTAGAGGTCGCAACCCGCAACCTGCTGGCCACACCGCTGCGGCCGGGGGGCATGTAATGGCGCTGACGCATTTTGACGGTAAGGGTGACGCGCATATGGTCGACGTGTCGGACAAACCCGTGACGTCGCGGGTAGCCGTTGCGGAAACCAACATCAAGATGTTGCGCGAAACCTTTGATATCATTACCGAAGGCCGCGCCAAAAAGGGTGATGTCATGGGTGTGGCCCGTCTGGCGGGGATCATGGCTGCAAAACGCACCGCCGATCTGATTCCGCTGTGCCACCCTCTGCCGATCACCAAAGTGTCGGTTGAACTGACACCCGATGCCGACCTGCCCGGCCTGCGCATCGCCGCGACCGTCAAGACCACCGGACAGACCGGCGTCGAGATGGAGGCGCTGACCGCCGCCTCTGTCACCGCGCTGACCGTCTATGACATGGCCAAGGCCGTGGACAAAGGCATGGAAATCGGCGGCCTGCGGGTCGTGCTGAAAGACGGCGGCAAATCGGGCCGATACGAGGCAGAATGATCTCTGTCAGCGACGCCCTGTCGCATCTCTTTAATCTCGTCACCGCCACCGAAGTGGAAGCGGTCCCGCTGCGTCAGGCCGCGGGCCGTGTGCTGGCGCGCGATGTTGTTGCCACCCGCACTCAGCCGCCTTTCGCGGCCTCCTCTATGGATGGCTATGCTCTGTGCCAGACAGAGGTCGAGCCCGACGCGATGTTCAAGGTCATCGGCGAAGCGGCGGCGGGCCATCGATTTGACGGCGTGGTAAAAGCCGGTCAGGCCGTGCGCATCTTTACCGGTGCCCCTGTCCCCGAAGGCGCTGATTTCGTTGTGATCCAAGAGGATACGACCCGCCGCGGCGATCTGATCATGCTGGGCCATGACATCGGCCCCAAGACCAATATCCGCCCCGCCGGTGGGGATTTCCATACAGGCGACACGATGGATGCGCCGCGCCTGCTGCGCCCTGCCGATATCGCGCTGCTGGCGTCGATGAATGTGGCGACGGTGCCGGTCTACGCCAAACCACGCATCGCGATCATCGCCACGGGGGACGAGCTGGTGCAACCCGGCGAAGTGCCGAACCCCGACCAGATCATCGCCTCCAATACCTATGGTCTGGCCGCCCTGCTCGAACAGCATGGCGCTCAGTGCCGCATGATCCCGATTGCCCGCGACACGGTGCCCTCGCTGACCCAAGCCTTTACCATGGCGCAGGATGCCGATCTGATCATCACCATCGGCGGTGCCTCTGTCGGAGACCACGATCTGGTCGCCCCCGTCGCCGCCCAAATGGGGATGGAGCAGGCTTTCTATAAAGTCGCCATGCGCCCCGGCAAACCTCTTATGGCGGGGCGGCTGCGTGATGTCCCGATGATCGGCCTGCCCGGCAATCCGGTGTCGGCCATGGTCTGCGGGACGGTCTTTGTCGTGCCGGTGCTGCGCAAGATGCTGGGCCTGCCCGCCGCGCCCGCCGCACGGGTTGATCTGCCGCTTGGCGTCGATCTGCCCGCCAATGGGCCACGCGAACATTATATGCGTGCGATGCTCCGTGACGGTGCCGTCCTGCCCGAAGACAATCAGGACAGTTCGTTGCTGGGGATCCTGTCGCGCGCCGATGTCCTGATGGTCCGCCCGCCCCACGATGGGGCCCGCACAGCCGGAGAGATCATAGGCTGTATTCCCCTCTGACGGTTGACACAAAACAGGAACATCCCTAGAACAAACCCCAAATAGAAACGGGGAATGTCCGGATGCTGACCAAGAAACAACTCGATCTGCTGGCCTTTATTCACAAACGTGTGCAGCGCGACGGCGTGCCGCCCAGCTTTGACGAGATGAAAGAAGCGCTTGATCTGCGGTCCAAATCCGGCATCCACCGTCTGATCACAGCGCTTGAGGAACGCGGATTCATCCGCCGCCTTGCGCATCGCGCCCGCGCGATAGAGGTGGTGAAACTGCCCGATAGCTTGGGCAGCCTGTCCGGTGCGGGCTTTACCCCGCGCGTGATCGACGGCGACCGCCCCGATGGGCCGCCCCCCTCTGCAGCGCAGCCGGTCAGCGCGTCGTCCTTTGATGTGCCGATGATGGGACGGATCGCCGCCGGTGTCCCGATCGAGGCGATCAGCACAATGACCCAATCTGTCGCCGTCCCCGGCGGGATGATCAGTGGCAGTGGCGAACATTACGCGCTGGAGGTGCAGGGTGATTCCATGATCGACGCAGGGATCAACGATGGCGACGTGGTGATCATCCGCGAAACCTCTGTCGCGGATGATGGGGATATCGTGGTTGCGCTGGTCGAAGACCACGAGGCGACGCTCAAGAAATTCCGCCGTCACGGCAGCTCTGTCGCACTGGAAGCCGCTAACCCCGCCTATGAAACGCGGGTTCTTCCGTCGGATAAGGTCAAAGTGCAGGGACGTCTGGTCGGGTTGATCCGCACCTACTGACGTTTGCTACCGCGCAGGTCTGTCCTTGGGCCATGCCGTCCACAACCGCGCGCCCGCCTTTTGGCGGGCCGTTTGCATCGTGACCCGCCCGTTGTCGAGGCTGAGTGCGACTGCCCCCGTGGATCGCAACCGGTCGGGGTCAAACACATCGCAGCCGCCCGTCAGCGGCGGATCGGGCACAACTGACAGCGCGATGATCTGATCCGCACGGCACGCCCCGAACGCCGCCCGCGCGCGTTTGCCGGACAGGTGGATTACCTCCCGTCCCCCGATCTTTGGCCTTATCGGCCAACGCGCGGCCGCCCGGTCCTGATCGGCACCGTCGCCGTCATTCTCCAGCCAGTTGAGCGCGACAAAGCCTGCGCCTTTTGCCTTGCTCAGCGCACGGCCCGTGGGGGTCATCACCCCCACCAGACTGCCGGTGTCCGAGATCAGCACCGTCGGACGCTCGGCACCGTGCCACAATACCCCCGCCGCAATCACGGCTCCCAAACCGGCAAATCGCAACCAACCCTGCCACAGCAACACCCACAAAAACCCGAGCGCCAGCAGCGGCAGCACCCAAGGGCCGGGGGCGGCCACATGCCCCTGCGCCCCGTCGATCTCTGCCACGCCTTGCGCGACCAGCAAGATCCAGCGCAACCCTGCGCCCATGACCTGCAGGGGGATCCACTCTAGCCCCAGCGGTGCCATGACCAAGGCCGCCACGGCGGCCGGCATCACCAAGACCCCCATCAGCGGGACCGACAGCAGGTTCGCGATCAAGCCATATTGCGCGATAGTATTGAAATGGGCCGCCCCGATGGGCGCGGTAAAGCCCCCCGCCACAGCCGAGGAAATCACCGTCGCCACAGCCGGTGCCAGCCACTTCGGCCCAAGCGAGACCTCGGCGTTGCGCAACCAGCCAAAGATCGCAACCAACCCCGTTGTGGCGGCAAAGGACATCTGGAACCCCGGCCCCGTCAATGCCTCTGGCCGAAGGACCAATACGATCGTGGCTGCAATTGCGACCGCCCGTAGGGTCAGCGCCCGTCGCCCGATGATCAACGCGCCAAGGGCCACAGCGACCATGATAAACGCGCGTTCGGTTGCGACATTGCCGCCCGACAACAGCAGATAGCCGCTGGCCGCCACCAGCGCGCCTGCCGCTGCGATACTGCGCGTGGGCCAGCGCAGCGCGATCCACGGCACCAACGTCAGCACGATCCGCAACGCGCCAAAGACCACCGCGCTCAGCAACCCCATGTGCAAGCCCGAGATCGCCAATAGATGCGCAAGGTTGCTGGCGCGCAGATCCTGCAGCGCGTCTTGGCTGATGGCGCTGCGGTCGCCAGTGGTGATCGCCGTGGCAAACCCGCCGATATCACCCGGCAAGATCCGCTGAATCCGGGCCGAGGCCGCCATGCGCGCCCGAAAGACCGCCAGCCCGCCATGCCCCGCCCCAGCCGGTGTCGCCGCCAGTAAGGGGGTGCGACTGTACCCCACAGCACCCAAGCCCGCGAACCATGCATGCCGTTGGAAATCAAAGCCCTCAGGCTCGACCGGGCCGCTTGGCGGCGACAGATGCCCCGTGGTCATCACCCCCAACCCCGGCATGATATCCGCGTCAAAGCGCCTGTCGCCATGCAAGGACACGCGCACATGCAGCGGCGTGCGCGCAGCAGAGACCCGTTCCAGCACAACCCGATCCAGCGTCAGCCGCAAGGCATCGGACTGGCTGCGATCCACCGCCACGACGCGCCCCGCGATCGGGCCGTAATAGCGCCACCCCAGCACCGGCCCGCCGACAGCATGGGCACGCCACGCCGCCAGATCAAAACCGAGCAACACCAAGGCCGCGCCCAACAAAACAGGCCCTGCGACCTCGCCCGCCAGAAAGGCCGCCGCCCCCAGCAGCGCCGCCCCGCCCGCGACCCAAAGCAGGACGGTCAGCGAAGGCTCAACCCGCAGCGCAAAATAGCTGCCGATCCCCACGGCCAGACACACCGGCACCCAGCCGATCAGATGCCCCCGCTGTGCGCGCATGCTCTGCGCCATATAGGACGACAGCCCCATACTTGCCCCCGTTCTCTGCACTGGGTAGATAGTCGGGGACGCTATCTCCAAAGGAGTTAGCAAATGATAAACGGCACCCCGAACGGGCGTTTTCCGTGAACTTCTGCTGCAAAGGATCCTCCGCCCATGACAACGCCTGTCGTTACCCGTTTCGCCCCGTCTCCTACCGGTTATCTGCACATCGGCGGCGCGCGGACGGCGCTGTTCAGCTGGCTTTATGCACGCGGTCGGGGTGGAAAATTCCTGCTGCGTATCGAAGACACCGACCGCCAGCGCCACACCCCCGAGGCCACCGAAGCGATTCTGCAGGGCATGGCGTGGCTGGGACTGGATCACGACGGTGACGTGGTCAGCCAGTTCGAAAACGCCCCCCGCCACGCCGAGGTGGCGCTGCAACTTCTTGCCGAAGGAAAGGCCTATAAGTGCTTTGCCTCGCAAGAAGAAATCGCCGCGTTCCGGGATCAGGCCAAGGCCGAGGGGCGCAGCACCCTGTACCAATCACCCTGGCGTGACGCCGCGCCGGAAACGCACCCCGACGCCCCCTATGTCGTACGGATCAAGGCCCCGTTGACGGGCGAAACCGTCATCCGCGACGCGGTGCAGGGCGACGTGGTGATCGGGAACGACCAGCTTGATGACATGGTGCTGTTACGTTCCGATGGTACGCCCGTCTATATGCTGGCCGTTGTTGTTGATGACCATGACATGGGCGTGACCCATGTGATCCGCGGGGATGATCACCTCAACAACGCCGCGCGCCAGATGATGATCTATAACGCCATGGGCTGGGACGTTCCCGTCTGGGCGCATATCCCGCTGATCCACGGCGCGGATGGCAAGAAACTGTCGAAACGTCACGGCGCTTTGGGCGCGCAGGAGTATCAGGCCATGGGCTTTCCCGCGGCCGGTATGCGCAACTACCTCGCCCGTCTGGGGTGGAGCCATGGGGACGACGAATTCTTCACCGATGCCCAAGCGCAAGAATGGTTCGATCTGGACGGTATCCGCAAAAGCCCCGCGCAATTCGACCTCAAGAAGCTGGAAAACATCTGCGGGCAGCACATCGCCGCGGCGGATGATGCTGCATTGCGGCACGAGATCGAGGCCTATTTGACCGCTGCCGGCCTGCCCGCGCTCACAAATGCGCAAGCTGACGGGTTGGAGCGGGCGATGTATTGCTTAAAGGATCGCGCGAAGAAATTCCCTGATCTTCTTGAAAAAGCAGAGTTTATCCTCGCCGAACGCCCCATCCAACCGGACGAGAAGGCAGACAAGCACTTGGACAATGTATCCCGTGGTATGCTGACTGAATTGACGCCGCAGTTGCAGAATGTTACTTGGGACAGAGAAACGCTGGAGGAGGCGCTGAACGGCTTTGCCGCCGCTCGGGACACCAAATTCGGCAAACTGGCGGGGCCGCTGCGCGCAGCACTCGCCGGGCGGGCAGCAACCCCATCAGTTTTCGATATGATGCTGGTACTTGGGCGTGACGAAAGCCTTGCCCGTTTAAACGATGCGGCTATCTAAGATATGCAAAAGCATATTCCTGATATGCTCAACAATAACTGAGGGGCGGACCGTTTCGGTATCTCCCCAGTCGACGGCATAACGCACGTCGATAAAACGATAGGAAGGGACTTCATGGCCGAAAGTACAAAATCCGCAACGTTGACCATCGACGGGAACAGCTTTGAACTGCCGATCTATTCCCCGTCGGCGGGCCCGGATGTC
The DNA here is from genome assembly GCF_003352105.1 of Sulfitobacter sp. SK025. NCBI lineage: Bacteria > Pseudomonadati > Pseudomonadota > Alphaproteobacteria > Rhodobacterales > Roseobacteraceae > Sulfitobacter > Sulfitobacter sp. SK025. The sequence goes on from NZ_CP025808.1 coordinate 2,264,546, forward strand.
GTGGACATCCGCAAGCTGTTCTCTCAGGCGAATGTGTTCACATATGACCCTGGCTTCACCTCGACAGCGGCCTGTGACAGCACGATCACCTTCATTGACGGTGACGAAGGCGTGTTGCTGCACCGTGGGTATCCGATCGACCAACTGGCCAGCGAATCCCACTACCTCGAAGTGTGCTACCTGCTGCTGTATGGCGAACTGCCCTCTGCCGCGCAGCTGGAAGAGTTTGAAAATCTGGTGACCAACCACACCATGATCCACGAGCAGATGATCAACTTCTTCCGTGGTTTCCGCCGTGATGCACACCCGATGGCGATTATGGTCGGCGTTGTGGGCGCGATGTCTGCCTTCTACCACGACAGCACCGACATCAACGATGCGCACCAGCGCGAAGTGGCAACGATCCGTCTGATCGCCAAGATGCCGACGATTGCCGCGATGGCCTATAAGTACACCATCGGTCAGCCGTTCATCTATCCGCGCAACGACGTAGACTATGCCGGTAACTTCCTGCGCATGTGTTTCGCCGTCCCTGCCGAGGATTATGTCGTCGACCCGATCCTTGCCCGCGCGATGGACCGCATCTTTACGCTGCACGCAGACCACGAACAGAACGCATCGACATCGACCGTGCGTCTGGCGTCCTCTTCTGGGGCGAACCCCTTTGCCTGTATCGCTGCTGGCATCGCCTGCCTTTGGGGGCCGGCGCATGGTGGGGCGAACCAGGCATGTCTGGAAATGCTGAAAGAAATCGGCACACCGGACCGCATCCCTGAATTCATCGCCCGCGCCAAGGACAAGAACGACCCGTTCCGCCTGATGGGCTTTGGTCACCGCGTCTACAAGAACCACGACCCACGCGCGACCGTGATGAAAGAAAGCGCGGACGAAGTGCTTGAACTGCTGGGTGTCGAAAACAACCCGATCCTGCAGGTCGCTAAAGAGCTTGAAAAACAGGCGCTGGAGGATCCGTATTTCGCAGAGAAGAAGCTGTTCCCGAACGTCGATTTCTACTCGGGCATCATCCTCGAAGCGATGGGTTTCCCCACGTCGATGTTCACGCCGATCTTTGCGCTGGCACGGACCGTCGGCTGGATCTCGCAGTGGAAAGAGCAGATCAGCGATCCTCAGTTGAAAATCGGGCGTCCCCGTCAGCTGTATCTTGGCGAAACACCACGCGACTATGTGGATATCGAAAAGCGCTGAATGTCAGTACATTAGTCAAAACGCCCCGCCCTCACGGCGGGGCGTTTTGCGTTCCACGGTGGGCTGCTGCTGCCTGAAACCCAGGGCAAAGAGAATCACCTGAAAGCCCGCCCAAAAGCGCCCCGTGATCAAAGCGCCTCTTTCCAGCCCACTGTTTCAACTCACTTTTCCCCATTTCGAAACCATAAGGTCCGAAATATGGCAGTTTTGTGTTGTTGTTTCCAAGCTGCACATAATGGACAAAATTGATTGACCAACCGACCCGATCATCCCAGATTCATCGTCAATTCAGCGCAGCTTTACCCTGTGCGATGCACAGCAGACCCCAATACGCCCGCTGCCCCCTGCGGAAAGGATGACCGGATGAACGACCCTCGGCCTCGCCTGCAATGGGATAACGCGACCAGTCTAAGCTGCAAGACCGCACGGCATCACCCCGCGCCGCAGGGATCGTTCGTGCATGATATCGAACAGAAATGTGACCAGATCGCGGTGGTCTATGACAAGGGCCAGACGCCGCCGCGGATCACGGTCAAGCAAGTGTCAGGCAGCGTGCACACGGTGCTCGCCGACGGGATAGCGGTGGCCGTGGTTGCCAGCGCCTCGCGTCCGACCCTCAACCCCGATGATGTGTTGCTGGTCGAACGCTCGGTCTAGCGGGATTAGCGGCCCTCGAAGCTTGCGGGGCGTTTCTGCATAAAGGCCATCACGCCCTCTTTGAAATCACGTGATTGCCCGCATTTTCCTTGTTCCTGCGCCTCTAGCGACAGCTGATCCTCCAGCGTGTTGTCCCAGCTGGCGCGAATAGCGTTCTTGGCAGCGGCATAGGCTGCGGTCGGTCCTTGCGCCAGATGCGCCGCCTTGGCACGCCAATGGTTGTCAAACGCGGCATCAGCCACCGCTTCCCAGATCATCCCCCAGTCATCCGCCTGACGGGCAGAGATTTTATCCGCGAACAAGGCCGCGCCCATAGCCTTGGCCGTGCCCATCTGGCGGGGCAACGTATAGGTGCCGCCCGCATCGGGCATCAGACCAATGCGCGTAAATGCTTGCAGGAAATAGGAAGATTCCGTCGCAAAGACCACATCCGCAGCCAGTGCAAGGTTCGCCCCTGCCCCTGCCGCAGGACCATTGACCGCGGCGATCGTTGGCACAGGACAATTGGTGATCGCCCGCAGCATGGGGCCGTATTCCTCGCGCAGGGTGCGTTCCAGATCCAGCGAGCCCTTGCTGCTGCTGTCGCTGAGATCCTGACCGGTGCAAAACGCACGACCGGCACCGGTGATGACCACACAACGCGCGTCTTTGCCCGCTTGGGTAAACGCGTGCTCGATCTCTGCCCGCATTTGCGTGGTCAATGCGTTCATCTTGTCGGGGCGGTTCATGGTGACCACGGCCAGCCCGTCGGTCAGTTCATAGGTCAGGGTTTGATAGTCCATGGCGCGGGTTCCTCATCTAGATTTCCCCCGCACCTTACCCATACGACAGGCCACCGCCAGTGAAACCCCGCGTTATCGCTTCAGAATGTCGTCCAGCCGCGCCTGTTCTTGCGCGCTGAGCGGGGCCTGTTCGACGGACGGTGCTTTTGCACGACCGCGCAGGTAGCCAAACCCGACCCCCGCCGCGATCAATAGCATCAGCGGCCCCGCCGCCCATAACACCCAGGTCGATCCCCGCGCAGGCGGGTTGAGCAGGACATATTCACCATAGCGGTCGACGATATAAGCGACCGCCTCTTCGTCGCTATCGCCGGCCACCAGACGTTCGCGCAGCAGGATACGCAGGTCGCGCGCAAGGCTGGCATTGCTTTCGTCGATGCTTTCGTTGCGGCACACCAGGCAACGCAACCCTTTCGACAAGCTCCGCGCGCGTTGCTCAAGCGCAGGATCCGAGAGCACCTCGTCCGGCTGCACGGCCCAGGTCGGCGCAACCGACAGCACAGGTGCTACAAGCAACATCAGGGCGAGGATCAGCGCCCTCATTGTGCAGGCACCGGTTTTGATTTCGCCGCCCCTGCCGCAACGCGGTAGCGCCGGTCCGAAAGACTTAACACGCCACCAAGGGCCATCAGCGCACAGCCGATCCAAATCCAGTTGGTCAGCGGCTTGACATAAGTGCGCACCACCCAGCCACCATTTGCCTGTTCATCCCCGATCACGACATAGACATCGCGCAGCAGATTATAGTCGATCGCCGCTTCGGTCGTGGGCATCTGCGCCACGGGATAAAAGCGTTTCTCCGGTCGCAACTGCGCAATCTCTTCCCCGTCGTGGAACAATGTCACGCTGCCGGTCGTCGCCGTATAGTTCGGACCTTGGCTCTGGGTGACATCGTCCAGCTGCACGGTATAGCGCCCCACATCGTAGGATTCCCCCAGCGGAACGGCGCGGATGTCATCAATCGACCACGCCGTTAGGCCAGCCACCCCAGCCATGGTCACCCCAAGGCCGGCGTGGGCCACCATCTTGCCCCAATCCGCGCGCGGCAACCGCCCAAGCCGGCGCAGCCGGTTATTACCGCGCCCCGTGCGCCCCCACAGGTCAACAACGGTGCCCATCACGATCCACGCGCCCAAGAACAACCCGAGCGGACCCAGCAAGCTGCTCCCCGACTGCATCGCGTAGGCCAGCCCCCCAATCGCAATCGCCAATACGAAGGCGTAGCGTAGCGGCTTTAGCGCCCGCGAAATCACCGCACGCTTCCAAGGCATCGCGGACCCGATCGGTAGGATCAGCCCCAGCATAATCATGAAAGGCGTAAAGGCGGCGTTAAAAAACGGGGGGCCAACGCTCAATTTTCTGTCGAAGAACATTTCGGCCAGCAGCGGCCACATCGTGCCAATGAACACGACGAAACAGGCAACGGCGAGCAGCACGTTATTTACCAGCAAAGCCGACTCTCGGCTGACCATGCTGAACACGCCTTTCGCCTCTAACGCGCTGGCGCGCGCCGCGAACAGAACCAGAGCACCGCCCATGAAAAACGCCATGATCATCAGGATAAACACGCCGCGTTCGGGGTCATTCGCAAAGGCGTGGACCGAGGTTAGCAACCCGGACCTGACGATAAACGTCCCGATCAGCGAGAAGCCAAAAGCCAGGATCGCAAGCAGGATCGTCCAGCTTTTCAGGCTTTCGCGTTTTTCTACAACGATGGCGGAATGAAGCAGCGCCGCCGCCAGAAGCCAAGGCATAAAGCTAGCGTTTTCAACGGGATCCCAGAACCAGAACCCGCCCCAGCCAAGTTCGTAATAGGCCCACCAGGACCCGAGCGCGATGCCGATCGTCAAAAACACCCACGCCGCCAGGGTCCAAGGGCGCACCCACCGGCCCCAAGCGGCATCAATCCGCCCTTCGATCAAGGCGGCAACGGCAAAGCTGAAGGTCATCGAAAGGCCGACATACCCCAAATACAAAAACGGCGGGTGGAAGGCGAGCCCTGGATCCTGCAGCAGCGGGTTCAGATCCTGCCCGTCAAAAGGTGGCGTCGCCAGCCGCAAGAACGGGTTGGATGTGAACAGGATGAAGGCAAAAAACGCCACACCGATTGCGGCTTGCACAGAAAGAACCCGCGCCCGCAAAGTCGGCGGCAGATTGCCCCCGAACCACGCGGCCATCGCCCCGAATAGCGAGACAATGAGCACCCACAGCAGCATTGAGCCTTCATGATTGCCCCAAGTACCGCTGATTTTATACAAAAGCGGCTTCATGGAGTGGCTATTCAACACCACCAACCGCAGCGAGAAATCAGAGGTGACAAAGGCCCACATCAACGCCCCAAACGCCAGCAATGTCAGGGCGAATTGCGCCCCGGCGGCGGGTTCTGCCACAGCCATCCACCCGGGCCAGCGTTTATGGGCACCGATCAGGGGCACGACCATCTGAACGATGGCAACGCCGAAGGCGAGGATAAGGGCGAAATGTCCGAGCTCTGTAATCATACCCCGATCATAGAGCGGAGCACCGCCCCATACCATGCCCATTTACCGCGAAATCACGCGACTGTGCGCTGCAAAGCGTCGCAGGCCCCCCTTAGCCTGCAACTCTGCGCCAGTTACCCCGCAACCCTGCGCCAGTCCGCAAGCGCCGCGTTGTCCGATCTGTCGCGCACTGCGCTAGATACGCCTTCCAGATCCCGCACGGCCCCTTCTTCAACACCATTAACACGCAGCGTTTCCAGCTCTTCGATATGCCGCATCACCGTTGGTGTCTGCGCGATGGTGCGCGCGATAGAGCGTTGGAACTCTTGTGTTTTTACCTGATGCCGCGCGCCAAAGTAAAAGGACACGACAACCCCCAGAAGCCACCATAACGGCTCTGGCACCAGCGACACGCCCTGCATCCGGCTGGCAAACCAGACCGGATCAACCATCGCCGCGATGAACAAGCCCAAGGTACCAAGCGCCAGCGCTGGACGCGGAAGCCGGTTCAGCCCGTCCATGAAACGGTCAAACCGTCCGTTGCGGGGCACAGCGAATTCCGCCCCAAATTGCACCATAGCCTGTTCCCGCGCGGTCGCATCACGGCCGGCCGTCTTTTCCGCATTGGCGCGAAACACCTCGACCGTGTCGCGCACCACATTGCGGCCGTCACCAAAGACTAGTGCAAGCGCGGTATCAATCATCCCCATGCCGCGACCCTTTCGTTAAAGTCACGGATGCTCAGATGGTACCGCGGTGACATGAATTCCTCTGCCCGTTTGATCCATCCTCCCTTCTTTCCGGCCCTTGTGCGGGCGTATTTGCGACTTGCGGGGCGCTGATCCGCCAGCCCAAAGTAATAGTTGCGCCGCGCGACGGCGTAGGCGTCCACCATCTGCGCAGGTGCAGCGGCATAGGCGCGCCCCGTAGCGCCAAGCGTTCGCGGTCCAAGCACCCCGTCCACGGCCACATCAAACCCCATATCTCTTAACAATCGCTGAAGAATCTTCACCGCATTCGCCCCCGCATTCACGTACATGTCGAAAACAGAGGGCTGGAGCGGACTGGGCAACTGCGCGATCTTGGGTTTGTGGAAGTAATGGGTGATGAATATCTCGGTCGCTTGATCTTGAGTAAGCTCTTGAACATCGGCGAGATTTACTGCGCCGTCACGGTTCACATCCAGCCCCAGCCGACGCAGTGTGTGGATGGTGACGCCGTGGTTCGTTGCCCCGCCCGGATCATCGGGGTCGTTTACAAAGCCCCCCTCACGCGCGACGATGGACTTTGCAATTTCCTCAACAGTTTGCATCAAATTGGCCCTTCTTGCAGGTTGCACTGCTGCAAGAATGACGTCTCAGATGTTAACGAAACCCGGCAGGCCCGTACGCATCACCCCTCGGGGGCAACATAAACGCCTTGCTCTTTCAGGGCGTCGACGACCTCTTTCGGCATATAGGTCTCGTCATGTTTGGCAAGGATTTCAGTCGCTTCGAAGGTGCCGTTGATGTAACGTCCTGTCCCTACCATGCCTTGATTTTCCTCGAACAGATCGGGCAATACACCGCTGTAGGTCACAGGCACAGCCGCGCCGCCATCGGTCACGGAAAAGCGGATCGTCAGACCATCCCCGCGCACAAGACTGCCTTCTTCGACCAGGCCACCGATGCGGAAAACCTCTGCCGGGCCGGGGGGTTCGGCGATCACCTGACTGGGGGCGCGGAAAAAGTTGATCCCGTCGCGCATGGCATATCCAATCAGCGCCGTGGACAGCACAAGCGCCACGACCGCGACGCCGATGATCTGGATACGCCTTTGTTTTTTAATACTTTTCATGCGCCCTCAGGGAAATAGCGGAGCCATCATCAGCCCCTCGACCTCGTCAATACCTAACATCAGGTTGGCGTTTTGCAACGCCTGCCCGCTGGAGCCCTTGGTCAAATTATCGAGCGCGGCAACCACAATGGCGCGGCCGTCGATCCGGTCTGCCACCACGCCGATATGGCAGAAGTTCGACCCGCGAATATGGCGCGTGCTCGGGGCCTCCCCCATGGGCAGCACCTCGATAAAGGGCTCTGCATCATAGGCCGCGGCAAGTGTTTTGTGGATCACCTCGGCGTCGCCTTTGACATAGACGGTCGCTAAAATCCCGCGGTTGGCGGGCACCAGATGAGGGGTGAACTGCACCTTGACCGGACGGCCGGCAATGGCGGAAAACTCCTGATCAAACTCACCCAGATGGCGGTGCGTCCCGCCAAGGGAATAGGCGTGATACCCCTCGGACAATTCTGCATGTAGCAGATTTTCCTTCAACGACCGCCCCGCACCGGAAACGGCGCATTTGAGGTCAAGGATGATGTCGTCCAGATCAATCACGCCTTTTTCGATCAAGGGGCGCAGGGCGAACTGGCCGGTGGCGGCGTTACAGCCCGTACCGGCCACAAGACGCGCGGATTTGATCTCTTCGCGGTAGAATTCGGTGAGGCCATAGACCGCCTCTTTCTGCTGCTCTAGCGCGGCATGGGGGTTGCCGTACCACTTGGCGTAGGCCTCGGGGTCGCGCAGCCGGAAATCCGCAGAAAGATCGACGATTTTCAGGTCTTTAGGCAGGTTCGCGATGACCTCTTGGCTGGTTTTATGGGGCAAGGCGCAAAAGCACAGGTCAATCTCCGAGAAATCGATCTCTTCGATGGTGACCAATGCGGGCAGGTCGAGATGGCGCAGGTGTGGAAACACCTCTGCGATGGTTTGCCCCGCCTTGGAGTTTGCCCCCAAAGCTTTGATCTGCATAGAGGAATGGCCAGCGATCAGCCGGATCAGCTCGGCTCCGGTATAGCCGGAGGCACCAAGAATGGCGATATTATGGGTCATGTCGGGTTCCGTTCGGAAAGTGTTAGCAAATACGTGTTAGGCCGCTTGAAAGGTCAACGGTCGTCGCAAGAATTGCGTGGCACGGCTGCTGACCTTTTTGGGGTCGCCCGTGGTCAGGAAAGCCGCCTCGCCCGTGCCCAGCATATTGGGGTGACGCTTTAGATAGTCGCTTAAACTATGGGCGACCAGATTGGCTTGGCTGAACACTTTGACATCGGGGCCAAGCGCATCCTGAAAGGTTTCCTGCATCAGCGGGTAATGGGTGCAACCCAGAATGGCCGCTTCGGGCGCGGGCATCTTGCGTTTCAGCGCGTCCACATGGCTGCGCACCAGCGCTTCGGCGAGGATGAAGTCACCGTCCTCGATCGCATCCACGACACCCCCACAGGCCTGCGCTTCGACATCGACGCCGATCGCCCGAAAGGCCAGTTCACGCTGGAACGCACGGCTTGCCACCGTTGCGGGCGTCGCAAACAGCGCCACGTGCTTGAGATCCACCTCGCGCGGGGGGGAATTGTCGCCCCATTGGCGTTCTGTCATCGCCTCGATCAGCGGCACAAAGACGCCTAACACACGCTTGTCCGACGGGATCCACCCTTCCTGCATCCGGCGTAGCGCCGCGGCAGAGGCCGTGTTGCACGCCAAGATCACCAGATCGCAGCCCGCATCAAACAGACGCTGGGTTGCAGCAGTGGTCAGGTTATAGATGTCATCCGCATTACGCACACCGTAGGGCGCATGGGCGCTATCGGCCAAATACACGAAATCCACATCCGGTAGCTGCGCCTGCACGGCATCCCAAACGGTCAGCCCGCCTAGCCCAGAATCGAAAATACCAACTGCCATAACACCTTGCCGTCACCTGTCGGCACGATGCCGATCTTCAAATTCAAACCCCAGATCAAAGGATTTTGCCGGGTCTGGTGACAACTCATACGTCGCTTTGCGCAGGAAATCCATCATAGCTTTTGCGTCTTTTGCCATGGGGTCCAGCACGTTTCTGCCGATGGGGTCGCCGATGACCACGCGCACGGGCGTGTCGAGCCGTTTGCGGAATTCCTTGATCAGCAGTCCCATGCGCAGGGTGTGATGCAGATGGCTGGCAATCTGGAACAAGCGGCTGGTGTGGCCGTCAAAGTAGATCGGCACGACGGTGGCATCCGATTTCGCGATCATGCGGGCGGTAAAGCTGCGCCAGCCCGGGTCCATGGGGCGTGAAAACGGCCGTGCGCTGGTGCTGACGGTGCCCCCCGGAAAGATACCAACCGCGCCGCCCTGCCCCAGATACTCCAGCGCGGTCTTGCGCGTGCGCAGGTTCAGCGCCAGTGCGGCCTTGTCCTCGTCAAAACTGATCGGCAGCAGATGGCGGTTCAGGTCGGGCGCGCGGTTAAAGACCGAATGCGCCATGATCTTGAACCCGTCCCGGCGGCGCGCCAACATATGCCCCAGCATCAACCCGTCCAGAATACCGTAAGGATGGTTCGCCAGCGCGATGACAGGCCCCGTTTCAGGGATGTTCGCCAGACTGCCGCCCACGACGTCAAGCGTCAGCCCATAGCGCTGCACCATCACGTCAAAGAACCCCATCCCGCGCGCCATGTCGTCTTCATAGCCAGTTGCGCGTTTCATCAGCCCCAACCGCCCTGTGCTATTCTCCATCAGGCGGATGAAGGCACGCGCGGGCCGCGATTTGGCGGAATAGGCATAGCTGATGTCACGCGCTGTCAGGGGCCGAAGATCGGGCTGCAAGAGGGTCAAGGTCGGTTCCTTTTCACGGGCTTTGCCTTGCCCTCTAGCAGTGGATCATGACAGTCGCGTGACAGACAGCCTATTCAGCCTACTCTGCCGCGCGCGAGGTTTGCGTGCCCCCTGACCGGATGACGGCCAGCAGCTCTTCGCGCCGCTTTGCTGCCTTGGCTTCATTCGCCTGTTTCACCGGCCCAAAGCCGCGGATCTGCAAGGGAAGCTCTGCCAAGGCGACAATCGCGTCGTGGGTTGCATCAGTCAGCTTGGGCAGAACATCCTTCATGTCGGCCTCGTATTGCGTGATCAAGGACCGCTCCATCCGGCGTTCTTCGGTGCGACCAAAGGGATCGAATGGCGTGCCGCGCAGGAACTTCATCCGCGCCAGCATGTTGAACGGCCCCTCCATCCACGCGCCAAAGGTCCGTTTCATCGGACGGCCATCCGCGCCGGTTTTCGACAGGATCGGCGGCGCAAGGTTGAAGGTCAGCTTGGGATCCCCCTCAAAGGCCTCTGCCACTTTGGCGCGGGTGGATTTCAACAGGCGCGCGACCTCGTATTCATCCTTATAGGACAGGAGCTTGTGGTAGCCCAAGGCCACGGCCTCTTTCAGGCGCGCGTCGGTAATGCTGTCCACCATGGTGCCATAACGCTTCGCCAGCCGCTTGCCCTGATAGGCGATCAGGTGGTCCTTGCGGAAGGCGATCCGTTCATCCAGCGTCTTCGGCAGGGCGACGACATTGGGCGTCATCACGCGCTTGGCGTCTTCGGGGTGCAGCACGGCCCAACGGCCCAGTTCAAACGCACGCAAGTTCCGCTCGACCGCGGCACCGTTCAAGGTGATCGCCTGTTGCAAGCTGTCCAGCGACAGCGGGATCAACCCCTGCTGCCACGCTGCGCCGAAGATCATCATGTTCGAATAGATCGAATCCCCCAGCGTCGCCTTCGCCAGATCAGAGGCATCAAACAGCGCGACGTCATCCTTCAGCCGTGCCTCAAGCGCGAGGGTAAGCCGGTCGTAGGGCATCTGGAACTCGGTATCGCGGGTAAACTCGCCCGTGATGATCTGGTGCGAGTTCACAACCGCCCCCGTCCGCCCAGCGCGCGTCAGGCCAAGCGTCTTGGTCCCGGCAGAGACAACAAGATCGCCCCCGATCAACGCATCCGCCTCACCCGTTGCCACGCGAATGGCGCTGATATCTTCGGGACGGTTCGCAATACGGCAATGGATATGTACGGCACCGCCCTTTTGGGCAAGGCCCGCCATCTCCATCATCCCAGCGCCCTTGCCGTCAATCTGCGCGGCTTGCGCCAGAACGGCACCGATGGTCACAACGCCGGTCCCACCGACACCGGTGATCACCACGTTATGCGTGCCATTGATCGCAGGCAGGGTCGGCATGGGCAGGTCGGGAATCTTGACCTCTGTCGTGGGATCCTTGCGGATCTTGGCCCCCTCCAGCGTCACGAAGGACGGGCAGAACCCTTTGACGCACGAGAAATCCTTGTTGCACGAGGATTGATCAATCGCCCGTTTGCGCCCCAGTTCTGTTTCTTCGGGCACGATCGAGACGCAGTTGGACTGCACACCACAATCCCCGCAGCCTTCGCAGACATCGGTATTGATGAACACGCGCTTGTCGGGATCGGGGAACAACCCCCGTTTGCGACGGCGACGTTTCTCGGCGGCACAGGTCTGGATATAGACGATGACACTGACGCCTTTGTGTTTGGCGAAATTCTCTTGCACGGTCTGCAGGTCTGCACGCTCGTACATCGGCACGTCGCCAAAGGCTTTTTCGTCTACGTCTTCTTTCTCGTCATAGACCACGGCGATATTCTTGACGCCCATGGCCTTCACCTCTGCCACGATACGCGGCGCGTCCAGATCGCCTTCGTTGTGCTGGCCACCGGTCATGGCAACGGCATCGTTATAAAGGATCTTGTAGGTGATGTTCGTCTTGGCCGCGATGGCCGCACGGATCGCCAGATTACCCGAATGGTTGTATGTCCCGTCCCCGAGGTTCTGGAACACATGGTCGCGTGTCGAGAATTTGGATTCACCGATCCAGTTCGCACCTTCCCCTCCCATATGGGTAAAGCCGGTTGTCTCGCGATCCATCCACTGCACCATATAGTGGCAACCGATCCCGGCGTAGGCACGGCTCCCCTCTGGGAGCTTGGTTGATGAGTTATGCGGACAGCCCGAACAGAAGTAGGGCACACGCGCGGCGATGTCTTCGGCGTTATCGGCACGTCGCGCGGTATCCAGCGCTTCCATACCCGCCTTGATGCCATCGGTGGTCCGGCCTTCCTCGAAAAAGATACCGCCCAGCTTTTCGGCAATCCAGATCGGGTCCAACGCGCCACGGGTGGGGAAAAGCTCCTCGCCATGCTCCATCCCGGCACCACCGCCTTTGTGCCAGCCATAGACGCGGCGATGCGTATCCGAGAACAGCGCCTCTTTGATCTGCACCTCGATCAGCTTGCGCTTCTCTTCCACGACGATCACCAGATCGAGCCCTTCGGCCCACTCATGGAACCCCTTCATATCCAGAGGGAAGGTCTGCCCGATCTTATAGAGCGTGATCCCCAGACGTTCGGCTTCGTTCTCGTCGATGTTCAGCAAGCTCATGGCGTGGATCACATCCAGCCAGTTCTTGCCGGCTGCCGCGATGCCGATCTTGGCCCCGCGCTTGCCCCACATGCGCTTGTCCATCTTGTTGGCGTGGCTAAACGCCTCTGCGGCAAAGCGCTTATAGTCGATCATCCGCGCTTCTTGCAGATGCGGCGTGTCTTGCAGACGAATGTTCAGCCCGCCCTCCGGCATATCGAACTGCGGGGTGACCAGCTCCATTCGGTTCGGGTCACCATTCACGACCGATGTCGCCTCTACGGTGTCTTTCATCGTCTTGAGCCCGACCCATAGTCCGCTAAAACGGCTCAGCGCCCAGCCATAGATACCGTAATCAAGGATCTCCTGCACACCGGCGGGGCTGACGACGGGCATATAGGCATCCACCATCGCCCATTCGGACTGGTGCAACACGGTAGAGGATTCACCCGTGTGGTCATCCCCCATGGCCATCAGAACACCACCGTTCACGGACGAGCCCGCCATATTCGCGTGACGCATGACATCACCAGAGCGATCCACACCCGGGCCCTTACCGTACCACAGGCCAAACACGCCGTCGTACTTGCCCTCACCGCGCAATTCTGCCTGCTGGCTGCCCCATAGGGCCGTAGCGGCAAGATCTTCGTTCAGGCCCGGTTCGAACACGACGTTATGCGCGGCCAGTGTCTTGGCGGCGCGGTCCATCTGAAGGTCAACGGCCCCCAGTGGCGATCCACGATATCCGGTCACATATCCGGCGGTATTCAACCCTGCCGCTTTGTCCCGTGCCGCCTGCATCATCGTCAGGCGCACCAACGCCTGCGTGCCGTTCAGCAACACGGGCGATTTCTCGAGGTCATACCGGTCAGTTAGTGAAATTTTTTGCGTACCCATAGCGCGTCCTCCCCTACGTGCAATCAATAGCTATGGCATCACACTAGGTCACAAAAGCTGACCTGTCTAGCGTTGTGTCTGACCCTAGGTCATAAAGCGCCAAGGCGCGGGGCTTGATCTTTTGCACCTCCGCCCGATCTATCCGTGATAAGATAACCGCACATATACCGATGCGCCGCGTCGGAGGGTTGTTTTTAAACTGTAAAACGCGCAAAGATGACCGTTCTTGCGAACACTGCGCTCATTATAAAGGTAGTCCTCATGGATTGGGACAAGCTCAGAATATTTCACGCCGTGGCGGACGCGGGCAGCTTGACCCACGCGGGCGACAAGCTGAATTTGTCGCAATCTGCCGTCAGCCGCCAGATCCGCGGACTGGAAGAGCAGCTGAATACCAACCTGTTCCACCGCCATGCACGCGGCTTGATCCTGACCGAACAAGGCGAGCTGCTGTTCGACGCCACCGTCGCCATGTCCAAACGGCTTGATACCGCCGCTGCGCGCATCCGCGACAGCGAGGAAGAAGTCTTTGGCGAATTGCGTGTCACCACGACCACGGGCTTTGGCACCCTATGGCTGGCCCCGCGTCTGCCGAAGCTCTACGAGAAATACCCCGACCTCAAAGTCGACCTGATGCTCGAAGAACGCGTCCTTGACCTGCCCATGCGCGAAGCCGATGTCGCCATCCGCATGAAAGAGCCGTCGCAAGCCGATTTGGTGCGCAAGAAGCTGATGATGATCAAGATGTGCATGTACGCCTCGCCCGCTTATCTTGCGGCGAACGGCACGCCCCAGCGGCTTGAGGATATGTCGGACCACCGTCTGATCTGCCAGAACACCGACAGCAATCAGGTGCATGCGGGTCTGAACCTGATCCAGCAGCTTATGATGCATGACGTGCGGTCGATGCTGACGGTGAACAACTACTTTGGCGTATTGCAAGCGGTGATCAACAACCTCGGGATCGGCGTACTGCCCGACTACCTCATGCAAGACTTCCCCGATCTGGTGCAAGTTCTGCCAGAGACCGAGTCGGCGGATGTGCCCGTATTCCTTGCCTACCCCGAAGAATTGCGCGCCTCCAAGCGGGTCGCGGCCTTTAAAGACTTCGTGCAGGACGAGATCATTACCCACCGCAAACTGCTGCGCGAGAAAGAGTCCCACTAGCTATGCGAAAACCGCATATCGGACATGTCACATATTAACGATTCCATCCTTGAACCGTGCACGAACGCCACTTATTTGGGCGGTATGAAGACGGGCGGCTCCGCGCCGCTACTTCATACCTCCCTGTTGGACTCGGCCGAGCTTCGTGCTCGGCCTTTTTTTTGGCTAGGGCCCTTCACGAGCCTTAGGTCTTTTCCCCGCGCTGCGCTTGATCTAAGAGGTGTGGCATATTGCTAGGGGAAAACGCGCACCATGACCGAACCAGCCATCACCCAAGACCTGATTTCCAGCCACGGCATCAACGCCGAAGAATACCAGCGTATTCTGGATATCATCGGGCGCGAACCCACCTTTACCGAACTGGGCATCTTTTCGGCCATGTGGAACGAACACTGTTCCTACAAGTCGTCGAAGAAATGGCTGCGTACCCTGCCGACCGAAGGCCCACAGGTGATCTGCGGACCGGGCGAGAATGCGGGCATCGTTGATATCGGCGACGGCCAAGCGCTGGTCTTCAAGATGGAAAGCCACAACCACCCGTCCTACATCGAACCCTATCAGGGTGCGGCAACTGGCGTGGGCGGCATCCTGCGGGACGTCTTCACTATGGGCGCGCGTCCGATCGCGGCGATGAACTCTCTTAGCTTCGGGTCGCCCGACCACCGCAAGACGCGCCAGCTGGTGCATGGCGTGGTCGCGGGTGTGGGCGGCTATGGTAACTGCTTTGGCGTGCCCACGGTGGGCGGCGAAGTGCGTTTTGACACCGCCTATGATGGCAACTGCCTTGTGAACGCCTTTGCTGCGGGTTTGGCCGACACCGACAAGATCTTCTATTCCGCCGCTTCCGGCGTTGGCATGCCAGTCGTTTACCTTGGTGCGAAAACCGGCCGCGACGGTGTGGGCGGCGCGACGATGGCATCGGCCGAGTTCGACGACACCATCGAAGACAAACGCCCCACCGTTCAGGTCGGCGACCCCTTCACCGAAAAACGCCTGATGGAAGCCACGCTCGAACTGATGGCGACCGGTGCCGTGATCTCCATTCAGGATATGGGCGCTGCAGGCCTGACCTGTTCGGCCGTGGAAATGGGCGACAAGGGCAACCTCGGTGTGCGCCTTGATCTTGAGAAAGTACCGACCCGCGAACACGCGATGACCGCCTACGAGATGATGCTGTCGGAATCCCAGGAACGGATGCTGATGGTCCTGCGCCCCGAGCTTGAGGCAGAGGCGAAAGCCGTCTTTGACAAATGGGACCTCGATTTCGCCATCGTAGGCGAAACAATTGCCGAGGACCGTTTCTTGATCGTGCACAATGGCGAGGTCAAAGCCGACCTGCCGCTTAAAGCGCTCTCGGGCAACGCGCCCGAATACGACCGCCCCTATGTCGAGACACCCCCAGCCGAACCGCTGTCGGATGTCCCCGGCATCGACCCCATCGACGGGCTGAGCGCGCTGATCTCCAGCCCGAACTACGCGTCCAAAGCGTGGGTGTTTGAACAATACGACACGATGGTCATGGGCGACAGCGCCCGCACCCCCGGTCTGGGATCAGGCATCGTGCGCGTGCATGGCACCGACAAGGCGATCGCCTTTACCTCGGATGTGACGCCCCGCTACGTCAAGGCGAACCCTGTCGAAGGCGGCAAACAGGCCGTGGCCGAAGCCTACCGCAACCTCTGTGCCGTGGGGGCACTGCCGCTGGCGACCACAGACAACCTCAACTTCGGCAACCCCGAAAAGCCCGAGATCATGGGCCAGTTCGTCGGCGCGCTGAAAGGCATCGGCGAAGCGGTTGCCGCGCTGGACATGCCGATCGTATCGGGCAACGTGTCGCTGTATAACGAAACCGACGGCAAAGGCATTCTGCCCACCCCCACCATTGGCGCGGTCGGCCTGTTGAAGCACACGGACGAGATCATCGGCAAAGAGGTCCGCGAGGGCCATGTCGCTTTGGTTCTGGGGGCTACCGAAGGTCACATCGGACAATCCGCCCTGCTGCTTGAGGTGTTCAACCGCCGCGATGGCGACGCCCCCCATGTCGATCTGGCGCTGGAGAAGGCCCACGGTGAATTCATCCGTGCCAACCGCGCGTTGATCAAAGCCTGCACCGACCTGTCGGACGGCGGTCTGGCGCTGGCGGCCTTTGAACTGGCGGACGAGGCCGGCGTCGGCGTGACCCTGGATTCTGCCGATACGCAGGTTCTGTTTGGCGAGGATCAAGCGCGCTATCTGATCGCCTGCAACTTCGATCAGGCCGAAGCCCTGATGATCGCCGCGCAAAACGCCGGTCTGCATCTGGAAAGCGTCGGCAAGTTCGGCGGGGATCAGGTGAACTTCGGCGGCGTCAAAGCGCCTTTGGCTGACCTGTCGGCGACCTATCGCGGGGCTTTTGCCGAAACCTTCGCCTAAGGGGTCGCCCCCATCATCTGCATCAATCGCGTTTTCTCGCCCCGGTCATCGGGGCGGGAGATCACCTCTGCCAGTTCTTGCAACGACGCGATCGAGTGACCGGCCCGAAAGCTGTCGGTGAAGGGCAGCATCGCCCGGATACCCGCCGCTTTGGGCGCGAAGCCGTCCCACCGCAGCAGCGGATTTAGCCAGATCAGCCGACGTGCGGACAGATGCAACCGTTGCATCTGTCGCGCCAGATCATCGGGCGCATCGCGGTCCAGCCCGTCAGTGATCAACAGCACAACCGCACCCTGCCCCATGACCCGCCGCGACCAGTCGCGGTTGAACGCCTCTATACAGGCCCCGATGCGCGTGCCGCCCTCCCAATCCTGCGCCTCTGCCCCCGCCGCCTTGAGCGCTGCATCCACGTCGCGCGTCGCCAGATGGCGGGTGATATTGGTCAGCCGCGTGCCAAAGGTAAACGCATGCACCTGCGCCCACCCCGCGCCCTTGGCATTGCTCACCGCATGCAGGAAATGCAGCACCATGCGGGAATATTGGCTCATGGAACCGGAGATATCGCACAGCACCACCAGATTGGGATAGCGTGGGCGCGGGGTTTTCAGCATCAGCTTGTCCATCTCCCCGCCCCGGCGCAGCGCGGCCCGCAGGCTGCGCCCCGCGTCGATCCGCCCCCTTGGGGAGGTCATGGCCCGGCGGGACGGTATGGGTTTGACCGGCAAGCGCAACCGCGCCAGCATCTTCTTGGCCTCCGCCACCTCCGCGAGGCTCATCAGTTCGAAATCAAGACTGCGCAGCCGTTCTTGCGAGGACATGGTCAGGCTGGCATCGACCTCGATCTCTGTCTCGCCTTCGTCTTGCGGTTCTTCGCGGTCGCGTTCCGGCGCTTCGGCACCGTCCAACAGCGCCTCTGCCGCGCGTTTCTCGGCGGCTTGGGCGGGGCGGTCTTCTTGGACGCCACGGATCGCGGGCAGCATCGCGGCCATCATATGCTCCAGATACCGCGGGTCGCGCCAATAAAGCCGGAAGAGCTGCGCAAAGATGGTCCGGTGTTCAGGACGGTTCACAAAGCAGGCGTGCAACGTCCAGTAGAAATCGGTTTTGTCGGTGAACCCCGCCACCTCTACCGCGCGGATCGCGTCGATCACGCGGCCGGGGCCAATGGGCAGCCCGGCACGGCGCAGGGCACGGGCGAAATGGGTGATATTGCCGGCGAGTTTGGGGTTATCGGGCAGATCCAGGGGCAGATGTTCCATCAGGTCGCCTGCCGCCAGGGGCTGTCAGCCCCCGGACCCCCGAGGATTTTAGACCATTTGGAAGCGGCAGTATCCGTCAAGGGGTCGCGTCCAGCGTGGCTTTGGCTTGATCGAGGATGCGTTTCGCCTCTGATCCTTGCAGTTTGGCGATATCATCCTGGTATTTCAGGATCGCCCCAAGCGTATCCGCAATGGTTTCGGGGCTGAGGTTGATCACATCCAGCGCCAGCAGACATTTTGCCCAATCAATGGTTTCGGCCACGCCGGGCTTCTTGAACAGGTCCTCGGTCCGAAGGTGCTGGACAAAGGCCACGACCTCGCGGCTGAGCGCGGCTGAGGCTTCGGGGGCGCGGGCGGCCAGAATCTCCATCTCGCGGGGGAAATCGGGATAGTCGACCCAGTGATAAAGACAGCGGCGTTTGAGCGCGTCATGCACCTCGCGCGTGCGGTTCGAGGTCAGGATCACGATGGGCGGCTCGGGGGCCTTTATCGTGCCAAGTTCGGGGATCGTGACCTGAAAATCGCTGAGCGCCTCAAGCAGGAAGGCTTCGAACGGGGCGTCCGTGCGGTCAAGCTCGTCGATCAACAGGATGGGGGCGCCGCGTTCGTCAGGGCGCATCGCTTCGAGCAAGGGGCGTTCGATCAGGAAGTCGTCGCTAAAGAGTTCTGTTGTGAGCTGCTGTCGCGAGCGATCGCCCGTGGCCTCAGCCGTGCGGATCGCCACCATCTGCGCAGGGAAGTTCCATTCGTAGACCGCCGTGGCGGCGTCCAGCCCTTCATAGCATTGCAACCGGATCAACTTGCGGTCCAAGGCCAGCGCCAATGCTTTGGCAATCTCTGTCTTGCCGACGCCTGCCTCTCCCTCGAGGAACAGCGGCCGGCCCAAGGTCAGGCTCAGGAACACCACCGTGGCCAAAGGCCGCCCGCAGACATATCCCTGCCCCGCAAGCAGCTCTTGCACGGCGTCGATCGAAGGGGGCAGTTGCATGGCATTCTCCGGTTGTGATTGGCATGAGTGGTGCATTCTGATCCCGCGCGGTCAAGGGGTCTGCACGGAGTTCAGCAGACTCTATGCCTTGGAGCGACCACAGAATGTGCTATAAATGTGCTTCAAATTTCCGCATTTTCGCCTTAATGCGCCGATACCTCAGACCAAAAGCCAGGGGGTTTCCTGTGCCCAGATACGATTGAGGAAGTTTACCATGATCGATACCGCCGTAACGCTCGACACGTCTTTTGAGGACTATTCCAAAAGCGAGTGGATGGATGCTGTGAAGCAGGTCGCGCAGAATGGCGGGTTCTATGAAGCGCTCGGGTCAAGGCACCATGCGATGTTTCTGGAAAAATCCTCTACCCTGCTGGTCAGCTTTGAAACCATCAACGGGATGCGCGCCTTGTCATCGATGGCGCATCCTTTGGGGTGGGAAATGGTGCGCAGCGAAGGCTGGTCGCATCTTTGTCTGGCGTCAGAAGGGGATACATGGTTCCGCGACGCGCCCGTTTATGCGTTTTTCGACCGGCTGATCGACGATGGATTTTTCGACGGCTTTGACCGCGTGGTCTTTTATGGGGCGGGTCCGGGCGGCTATGCGGCTGCGGCATTCTCTGTCGCGGCACCGGGCGCAAAGGTCGTTGCCATCCAGCCGCAAGCGACGCTGGACCCCAGCGTGACAGAATGGGACGATCGCTTTGTCGAGATGCGGCGCACGGATTTCACCTCCCGGTTCGGATATGCCCCCGATATGCTGGACGCGGCCGAGGCCGCCTTTGTGATCTATGACCCGACTGTGCCGCTGGACGCGATGCATGCCAGCCTCTTTACCCGCCCCAATGTGACCAAACTTCGGATGCGGCGGATGGGCACGGCGCTGCAATCGAAACTGCTGGAGCTTGACCAGTTCGAAAACCTGCTGACCCTTGCAGCCGATGGCGAGCTGACAATCGCGAGCTTTGCACGCATCGCCCGGGCGCGCCGCGATCACCGCCCCTATCTAAAAGGCCTGCTTGCCGCGCTGGAACGCGAGCAGCGCGATCCGTTGACGCTCACGCTATGCAATTTCGTGACAGGGCACATGTCGGCCCCTCGGTTTGTCCGGCGCAAAAAGCAGTTAGAGGCCGAACTGGCCCTGCGTGTCGCACAGGAAAACGGGACCGCAGAGGAACAGGATACGCCATCTCAGGATGCAGCCAAAACCACCGGCTGACGGTTGCTGCGGTCCCTTTGCCCAACCCGAGACTAGCGCGCCCGCACGCCCTGTGCTAGCGGGGTGCCCATGACACAGACCCTCACGCTTCGACGCCCCGATGATTGGCACCTGCACCTGCGCGACGGCGCGATGCTGGACGCCGTGTTGCCCCATACCGCCGCGCATTTTGCCCGCGCCATCATCATGCCCAATCTGGTGCCCCCGGTGGTGCGCGGCGCCGATGCGGCCGCCTACCGCGATCGTATCCTGGCGGCACTGCCCGAGGGCGCGGATTTCAGGCCGCTGATGACCCTGTATCTGACCGAGGATACCGATCCCGACGATGTGGCCGCCGCCCATGCCAGCGGGTTGATCACCGCGGTCAAGCTCTACCCCGCCGGTGCGACGACAAATTCGGCCAGCGGCGTGTCGAACTTTGACACTGTTGCGCCCGTGCTGGAACGCATGGCCGAGATCGGCCTGCCCCTGTGCACCCACGGCGAGGTGACCGACCCCGAGATCGATATCTTCGACCGCGAGGCCGTGTTCATCGACCGCGTGCTTGACCCGATCCGTACCCGTCATGCGGGGCTGAAAGTCGTGATGGAGCATATTACCACCGCCGACGCCGCCCAGTATGTCACGGAAAGCACCGGCAATCTGGGCGCGACCATCACCACGCACCATCTGGTGATCAACCGCAACCATATCCTCGCCGGTGGGATCAAACCGCATTACTACTGCCTGCCCGTCGCCAAACGCGAGAGCCACCGTCTGGCCCTGCGTGCTGCCGCGACTTCGGGCGACGCGCGCTTCTTTCTGGGCACGGATTCCGCACCTCACACGGACGCGAACAAGCTGCTGCCCTGCGGCTGTGCCGGCTGCTTTACCGCGCCCAACACCATGTCGATCCTGGCCGAGGTCTTTGAACAGGAGGACGCGCTGGACCAATTGGAACGGTTTACCTCGCTTAACGGGCCGGATTTCTACGGGCTGGCCCCGAACGAGGCGACGATGACGCTGACCCGCACACCGGCGACCTACCCCGATCACATCGACACGCCCGACGGGCCGGTCACCGTGTTCGATCCGATGATGCCGCTGAACTGGTCCGTCACCGACTGACGCCCCCCTACCAAAGACAGTTTACCGGTCGCAGCAGGATGAGACCGGCCACCACAGCCCTCAACGCCAAGGCCCCAAAAGGAACGCATGATATGATCCCCACCAGCTACCCCGACTCTACCGAAATGGCGCGCTTGACCGCGCGGATGTTGCTGGAGATCAAGGCCGTTCATTTCAACGCGGCAGAGCCCTTTACCCTCGCCTCCGGCCTGCCGAGCCCGACCTATATCGATTGCCGCAAGCTGATCAGCTATCCGCGCATCCGCGCCACCTTGATGGACTTCCTGACCGTCACAGTAATGCGCGAAGCGGGGTTCGAGGCGTTTGACAATATCGCGGGCGGTGAAACCGCGGGTATCCCCTTTGCCGCGATGGTGGCCGAGCGCATGGCGCTGCCCATGACCTATGTGCGCAAGAAGCCCAAAGGCTATGGCCGTAACGCCCGCATTGAAGGTGAAATGACCGAAGGCCAACGGGTTTTGCTGGTCGAGGATCTAACCACCGATGGCGGCTCGAAGATCAGCTTTGTCGACGCGATTCGCGATACCGGTGCAACCTGCGCGCATACCGCAGTGATCTTTTACTACGGTATTTTTCCGCAGACAGAAAAGACCTTGGGCGATCACGGGGTTACGTTGCACAGCCTGTGCACCTGGTGGGATGTGCTGGCCGAGGCCAAAGCCCAGAACGCGTTTGACACAGAAACCCTGACCGAAGTCGAAGCCTTCCTGAACGCGCCAGAAGCGTGGCAGGATGCGCGGAAAAAAACCTAAGCAATCCACATGATATTGTGTCGCGTGGTGTAAAATCACGCGACATATGCTACGCTAGCGCAGAGATCAGGTTATCCACAGCTTATAAAGATTGCGGGATGACGGGCGGCTCGGGTAGATAAGCCTCGGGTCATTATTCAGTGGGGCAACACGTAGCATGAACGAGATTTCAAGCATCGACGGTAACCAGCTAACGGTTCAAGCGGCCGAGACAATGCCGCATTCCATCGAAGCGGAACAGCAGTTGTTGGGCGCGATCCTGACCAACAACGATATCTACGACCGCGTGGCGTCTGTCATCGGTCCCAAGCATTTCTACGACCCCGTTCACGCCCGTATTTTCGAGATCGCCGCCGCGCGGATCGCCAAGAACAACCTTGCCTCCCCCGTAACGCTCAAGGCGTTTATGGAGGATGACGAAGGGCTGAAAGAACTGGGCGGCCCCGCCTATCTGGTGCGCCTTGCCGGTGCCGCGATCAGCGCCTTTGCCGTGCGCGACTATGCGCAGATGATCTATGATCTGGCGGTGCGCCGCGACCTGATCCAGCTGGGCCGTGACATCGCGGCCAAAGCCGCACAGGTCGATGTCGCGTCAGAGCCGCGCGAACAGATCGTCGAGGCCGAACAAAAGCTCTATAAGCTCGCAGAGCAGGGGCAGACCGAAAGCGGTTTCCAGAGTTTTCTGAAAGCCGTGACCGATGCGGTCAACGTGGCCAATGCAGCCTACCAACGCGACGGTGGCCTATCCGGTGTCTCTACCGGTCTGATTGATATGGATAAAAAGCTGGGCGGCTTGCACCCGTCTGACCTTTTGATCCTTGCCGGTCGTCCGTCGATGGGGAAAACCTCGCTGGCGACGAACATCGCCTTCAACGTCGCCAAAGCCTACCGCCGTGGCACTTTGCATGACGGCACCGAAGGCGCTGTAGATGGTGGCGTTGTCGGGTTCTACAGCCTCGAGATGAGCGCGGAGCAGTTGGCTGCGCGTATCCTGTCCGAAGCGGCCGAGATCCCGTCCCACCAGATCCGGTCGGGTGATATGACAGAGACCGAATTCCGCCGTTTCGTCGATGCCGCCAAAGCGCTGGAAGCCTGCCCGTTGTATATCGACGACACGCCCGCCCTGCCGATCAGCCAGCTGGCCGCCCGTGCGCGACGGCTCAAACGGACCCACGGGCTGGACGTGTTGATTATCGACTATCTCCAGCTGGTACGCGGGACGGGCAAAGGCGAAAACCGGGTGAACGAGATCTCGGAAATCACCATGGGCCTCAAGGCCATCGCGAAAGAGCTCAACATCCCCGTGATCGCCCTGTCGCAGCTGTCGCGTCAGGTGGAAAACCGCGAAGATAAGCGCCCGCAGCTGTCGGACTTGCGTGAATCCGGGTCGATCGAACAGGATGCCGACGTCGTGATGTTCGTGTTCCGCGAGGAGTACTATAAGGAACGCGAAAAGCCCGGCGATCACGAGCTGGATAAAATGGCGATCTGGCAAGAAGAGATGGAGCGTCTGCACGGTCGCGCCGAAGTGGTCATCGGCAAGCAACGTCACGGCCCGATTGGTACTGTCGATCTCAGCTTTGAAGGGCGCTACACCCGCTTTGGTAACCTTGTGAAACCGTGGCAGAGTGAAAATGGCGGCGGCGATCAGGAGTTCTGATCGCCACACCCCGTTAATTTGATGAATACACGCTCTGTGCGGCGGTCAGACAACCGCCGCGCGGGCCATCTCTGCCTCTGAAAGATTGTATTTCGCGGCAAAGCGTTCCCGCGCCGCGATCAGCCTAGGGTCATTGGGTCGCATCCCCAAAGTACGAATGAATTCAATCCGTTGCTGGTGCTTTAGCGCCTCGCTGTCAATCGCCGTCCCCATCGCGCGGTCAATCACGGCCCCGCCGGGGCTGACGTGGAACCACTTGCTGAAATCACGGAAGTGATGCTGGTTGTGCAGCGTTGTCACATAACGCTCTACCCGCGTTTTTGGCACGTTCACATGGGCGGTCATGTGGAACCATTCATAGACCAGAAAGGTCAGCACCCCGCCCACTGGCACGATGGCCACGGCAATCCAGCCCGCCTGCGGCAAACCAAACAGGGCAAGAACACCCCACAGCACCGCTCCGTTCACCAGTAGCATCGGCAAAGCGACCCAGATCGGCACAAAAAACAGCTTGGTGTTGGTCGGGAAATCGTGATGACCGTAGTGCGCCATGTACAGCAGGTCAAAGGCCCATTGCGCCCGCGGGGGCGACAGGTGGAACACATAGCGGTGCAGGTTGTATTCATTCAGCATCTGCGCGGCGATCCCCAAGGGGATCATCGCCCAGACCCATAGCGGCGCGAACAGCGCCAATCCCACCAGCCCCGCCCCACAAGCGACCGCCATCACCACGACGGCCGCATGCGAGAACATGATACGCAAGCGCATCATCAGTGGCGCCCCTTACTCGGGCGACAGGGTTTCATAGCGCAACCCTTTGGCGGTGTCCTTGTCGAACCCCTTCCAATAGCTGTGATCCTCCTTCGGGGTGCCATCCTCGTTCATCGACCAGACCCCGTCGTTGGAGTTTTCGACCAGATCAAGATAGGCCCCCATCTCGGCATCGCCCTTGAGATGCTGCGCCATCCAGACGGTGGCGAAATGCTGCGCGATGTTGTTCATGCGCACCGTGTCCCAGACCGGATCGGTATAGTGGCCCGACACGTTGAACCCCAGATCAGCGTCATCGCGAAAGGATTCCGCAGGCGCAGGCATCGGTGCCGCCGCATTATGGCCGCCGTTTTCAAAGGTCAGCAAGGCGCGGTCGACGCTGCTGGCGTTTTCCCAAATGGCGCGCACGCCTTTTTCGTACAGCGATACCATATCCTCGGACCCGGCCATGAACAGCATGGGGATCTGGACGCCCTTCAAGCCTTCGGCATCCCAGAAACCCGTGTTCATGCCCCAGGGGCCGATCGCGATGGCGGTCTTGATCCTTGGGTCGGGCAGGTTGTTATGCGTCTCGGACCCCGCCTGATGGATGCCCAAGGTGCCATGCGGCCCGCCCCAGCCATAGCCGACCGACGCTTCAGTCACACCACCACCTGCGGTGATCACCGCGCCGTAGCCGCCCATGGAATAGCCGATCAAACCGGTGGTATCCGCATCCACCAAGCCATTGAGAAAAGAGCTTTCGTCTTGCGACAGACGCGCCATTTCATCCAGCACGAAAAGCTGGTCCAGCGACCGGTTCACCAGCGTAGAGCCAAAGGCCGCCTGCGTGCGATAGGTCGAATCCAGGTGATCGATGGACGCCACGACATAGCCCTTCGACGCGATATTCTCGGCCAGATGGGACATCAGGAAGCGGTTGCCGGGATAGCCGTGGGAGACGATGACCAGCGGATAGGCCGCGTCGGGCTGTGCGGGGTCCGCGTCGCGCATGGCTTTGCCTTGCAAGGTGACCTCGGTCTTGCCATCGCGGATGAACGCCTTGATCGCGGTGTCGCCGGTGGCCCCTTCAGCGGCGGGGTACCAGACCTCTACGGTCAGCGGGCGATCATAGCGCGGCAGGGTTTCAGGTTTGTCCGCAGCGGGATCGATGGACAGGATATCGATCTGGTCCTTATGCACCAGGTCAAGCTGGCGCACGCCGATCGCTTCGTCGCCATAGGCCGCCATATCAGGGGCTGTGGGCATCTGGGTATCGATCCGGTTCTCGGCCAGCGCCATAGGCGCGGCCATCGCCGTGACCACCGCCAGCACGGGCCCCGTTGTCATTGTTGAAACTCGCATTGAACTCTCTCCCGTTTTATATGCGGCTACTGCGCGCAGCCTGTCTTTTGTCAGGAACCAAGCTATCGCGTTCGCGCCACCATGCAAGCATCATGCGAAGGTTTCGTTACGTTAGGGAAATGGGCCAAACATTCCGTCCCGCTCCCCGCAAGGCGAGGGATTATTGGCCGGTGGCCTTGCTCGTGGCTTGACCTTGGCGGGCATACGGTCAAAACAAATCCCATGACAACAGCCACCCTCTCTATCGACCTCAATGCGATTGCCGCCAATTGGCAGGCGCTGAACAAAATGACCGGCTGCGACACCGGTGCCGTGATCAAGGCGAATGCCTATGGTCTGGGCATTGACCGCGTGGCGCCGGTTCTGGCCGCCCAAGGCGCGCGCAAGTTCTTTGTCGCTGTCGCGGAAGAGGGCGTGGCCCTGCGTCGCGTGTTGGGGCCCGGCCCTGCGATCAACGTCTTTGCGGGGCATATGCCCGGTGACGCCGATATGATCCGAAGCGCGGCCCTGACGCCGATGATCAATTCGGTCGACCAGATGATCGCCCATGTCGAAGCCCTGCCCGGCCATCGTTTCGGGGTGCAGCTGAACAGCGGCATGAACCGCCTTGGCATGGACCCCGCGGAATGGGCCGCGCTGCGCGACATCGCCCTGGCGCAGAACCCGACCTTGATCATGTCGCATCTGGCCTGCGCGGATGAACCGAACCACCCGATGAATGCCCGCCAGCTCAAGACGTTCCGCGAGATGACGGATGGGTTGAACGTGCCACGATCCTTGGCCGCGACGGGGGGTATCATGCTGGGCCGTGACTACCACTTTGACCTGACCCGCCCGGGCATCGGGGTCTACGGCGGATTGCCCTTCGCCGATGCGATGCCGGTGGTGACGCTGGATGTGCCTGTCATTCAGGTGCGCGAAGTCGCCACGGGCCAGACCGTCGGCTATGGCTGCGCCTGGACCGCGCCACGCCCGACAATGGTCGCGACGGTCGCTGCGGGCTATGCCGACGGGTTGATCCGCGCCTTGGGCAACGGGGCCACTTTCACCCACGAGGGGCGCAAACTGCCCGTTGTTGGCCGTGTCTCTATGGATCTGATCACCGTCGATGTGACCAGCCTGACAGAGGTGCCAGAGCATTTGCAGCTGATCGGGAACTATCAGTCTGTTGATACGGTCGCCGGGTTTGCGGGCACCATCGGCTACGAGGTGCTGACTGCGCTTGGCGCGCGCTATGACCGGGTCTATGTGGAGTGATGGGGCACGCCCCCGCGCAGATCGCTTTGATATACTGCTGCGCGTCGCAAACCTGTCTTTGCTGATCCTCTACCCTGTTGCATGGGCCGCACCCTTGTTGCGGGCCGGCGTGCTGCCACTGTTCGGGCTCACCGAAATCTCTGTCCTGAGCGGGCTGAAATCCCTATGGGACACCGATCTGTTTCTGGCGCTGATCGTCGCGGTTTTTGCCCTTATCGCACCCTATGTGAAGACCGTCGGCCTGACGCTGGTTCAGTTCCGCCTGATCGGCCCACGCGCCCTGCCCGTCTTGCAGGCAATCGGCAAATTGGCGATGGCGGATGTGTTTCTGATCGCGCTCTATGTGACCCTGTCCAAGGGGATCGGCATCGGGCGGATCGAGACGGCTTGGGGGCTATACCTGTTCACAGGCTGCATCCTCGCGTCGCTGTTTATCGGGCACCGCGCGCAGAAAATCGCCTAGGCAAGCTGGTGTTTTCTACACTACCAACCCACCCGCACAGGTAGAATTATTTGGAATTTCCCAAGTAAAATCGATTCATTTACGGAAAATTCAAGATTTTCTTCGCCTTTTGCCAACATCGGCATATTCTTGCTTACAACAGCAACTCAAGCACAAGGTGAGACAGATGAACGCGTTGACGGCACTTATTCAGTATCTTTTTCAAAGACTCGCATTCGCGGTTTTCGCTGTTGCCGCCGTGGCGATCACCGTCTGTACCATTATGGCCGCGCTTGGCCAATGGGCCTGGATCGAACTGCCACTCAACTATGACGGGCAGCCCGTTGAGAATGCAGGGATGTATGCGCAGATCGGCCTGACCATTCTGGCCGTGGGCATCTGCTTTTTCATCCCCACCAACCGCCGCATCATGCAGCTTGAGACGTCGCACCGCAAATTTGCGCTCAACATGGACGACATCACTCGCGCCTACGGGGCGGTGCATGCGGCGGATCGCGGGGACGTTTTTCACATGTCCTCCGAATTCGACTCGGTCCGCGAACGGCTGGCCTATCTGCGCGATCACCCTGATCTCAGTACGCTTGAACCCGCCCTTCTGGAGGTCGCTGCGCAGATGAGCCACATCTCGAAAGAGCTGGCGACCGTCTATGCCGACGAGAAAATCGAACGCGCGCGCAATTTCCTCAAGCAGCGTCAGGAAGAAGTGAACCTGTTCAACAGCCGTCTGGATCAGGCCAAAGGCATCACCTCGGAAATGAAGCACTGGCTGCACGAGGTCGAGCTGGAAGAAAGCGTGGCCGCAGCACAGCTGGACCGCCTGCGCGCTGAAATGCGCGAGATCATGCCCGAACTGGGAATCGAACGTACCGTATCGGCGGATGAAATGGCCCGCGATTCACGCGTGGTAGAGCTGCCCCCTAAAGCAGCGGAGTAACCCTGCGTGGGCACCAAGGTTTTGCTTTGACGTTTCCCCTTTGTTCGGCCAGAAAGACGCATGGCTAAATCTCCCGTTACATTTTCGTGCACGGCTTGCGGTGCGACCTATAACAAATGGTCCGGGCGCTGTGATGCCTGCGGCGAATGGAACACGATCCAGCAGGACAAGGGCATTTCATCCGGCCCGCCCAGCAAATCGCTTGGCACCCGTCGCGGTGCGGCGATGGTGCTGACCGACCTCACCACCAAGGACACGCCCCCGCCCCGCAGCCAATCCGGCATTGCCGAGCTGGACCGCGTTTTGGGCGGCGGGCTGGTGCCCTCCTCTGCCATTCTGGTCGGCGGTGATCCGGGCATCGGGAAATCCACCCTTTTGCTGCAAGCAGCGGCCCATTTTGCCCGCAGCGGTTTGAAAACAATCTACGTCAGCGGAGAGGAAGCCTCGGCGCAGGTCCGTATGCGTGCGCAGCGTTTGGGGCTGTCCGACGCCTCGGTGCAGTTGGCCGCCGAAACCAATCTGCGCGATATCCTGACCACGCTTGAAGAAGAAAAACCCGATCTGGTCATCATCGATTCGATTCAGACCATGTGGGCCGATAACGTCGATTCCGCCCCCGGGTCCGTCAGTCAGGTCCGCGCCGCCGCGCACGAGCTGACAAGTTTTGCCAAACGGCGCGGCGTTTCCGTGATTCTTGTAGGGCATGTCACCAAGGACGGGCAGATCGCGGGGCCGCGCGTGGTCGAGCATATGGTCGATACCGTGCTGTATTTCGAGGGCGAGCGCGGCCACCAGTTCCGTATCCTACGCGCGGTCAAGAACCGCTTTGGCCCTGCCGACGAGATCGGCGTATTCGAGATGACTGGCGAAGGGCTGGCAGAGGTCACCAACCCCTCTGCGCTGTTTTTGTCCGAACGCGGCACACCCGCTGCAGGGTCAGTGGTTTTCGCGGGTATCGAAGGCACCCGCCCTGTTTTATGCGAGCTTCAGGCGCTTGTGGCCCCCTCGCCTCATTCGCAGGCGCGGCGTACGGTCGTGGGCTGGGACGGAGGACGGCTGGCGATGATCCTCGCCGTGCTAGAGGCTCGTTGCGGCATCCCCTTTGCGGGGCTTGATGTTTACCTCAACGTGGCAGGCGGGATGAAAATCTCGGAGCCGGCGGCGGATTTGGCGGTAGCCGCCGCGTTGCTCAGCGCGCGCGAGGACGTGGCCTTGCCCGCGGAAACCGTTGTTTTCGGCGAAATCAGCCTGTCCGGTGCGCTACGCCCCGCCAGTCAAACCGAAAACAGGTTGAAAGAAGCGCAAAAACTTGGTTTTACCAGCGCCATCGCGCCCGCGGGCGGAAAACCGGTGGGCAAGAACGGCATAACGCTTAACACCATGAGCGATCTCACCGGATTTGTAGGCGAAATATTCGGGGCTGGCTAACCGCCCCTTCAAGGAAGGCAAGACGACCATGGAAGGTTTTACCATCATTGACGGGGTTGTGGCGCTTGTCATCGTTCTGTCGGCTTTGCTGGCTTATGGCCGCGGGCTTGTACGCGAATTTATGGCGATCGTGGGCTGGATTGCCGCCGCGATCCTTGCGTTTCTCTTTGCGCCGCAGGTTGAACCGCTGGTGTCAGAGATCCCTGTTGTGGGCGAATTCCTCGCCGACAGTTGTGAACTATCGATTATCGGGGCCTTTGCCATCGTCTTTGCCATCGCGCTGATTGTGGTCTCGCTGTTCACCCCGTTGTTTTCGTCGCTGGTGCAGCGCTCTGTTCTGGGTGGTCTGGATCAGGGGCTCGGGTTTCTTTTCGGCGTGGCGCGCGGCATCCTCTTGGTCGCCATCGCGTTCTTTGTCTATGACACCGTGATCACCGGCCAGACCTTCACCATGGTGGACGAAAGCCGGTCGGCACAGGTCTTCGGGCGCTTTACCGGCCAGATCGAAGAGCAGAACCCGGAAGCCGCATTGGGCTGGATCACCACCCGCTACGAGGCTCTGGTTGGGGCCTGCGGTGCCTAATCGCCGCTGACGCTGCCAAAAGTTATCCATGCGCCCCCGTTTTCGGGGGCGTTTGCATTTCTGCGATATGTTGCATCGCAGCATATGCGGGGGCAAAATGTAACGGCGGGGTGACAAGGCCCGCCCAAAGCCCTACATAGCCCCTATCCCTTCATCGGATTCGGAGTTGCCCCGTTGTCCAAGATCATGCCCCCCGCACACCCGTTTGATTCCTCCTATCTGCGTGATGCAGATGACGGGGATAAACTCAAAGAAGAATGCGGGGTGTTCGGCGTGATCGGCGTTGCAGACGCCTCGAACTTTGTGGCCCTCGGCCTGCACGCGTTGCAGCACCGTGGTCAGGAAGCCGGCGGGATCGTCAGCTATGACCCCGCTGCCGGTTTTCAGTCCGCCCGCCGCTTCGGCTATGTGCGCGACAACTTCACCTCGCAAAAGGTGATGGAGACACTGCCCGGCGAACTGTCTATCGGGCATGTGCGCTATTCGACCTCTGGTCACAAAGGCCCGACAGCGATCCGCGATGTGCAGCCCTTCTTTGGCGAATTCGCCATGGGCGGTGCCGCGATTGCCCATAATGGCAATATCACCAACGCCAACGCCCTGCGCCGCGAGCTGATTGAACGCGGGTCGATCTTCCAGTCCTCGTCGGACAGCGAATGTATCATCCACCTGATGGCGCGGTCCCTGCAACGCAACATTCCCGAACGCATGGAAGACGCGCTGCGCCGTGTCGAAGGCGCGTTTTCGGTCGTGGCGATGACCCGCACCAAGCTGATCGGCGTGCGCGATCCTTTGGGTGTCCGCCCGCTGGTTCTGGGCAAGCTTGGCGACGGTTGGGCGCTCAGCTCCGAGACCTGCGCGCTGGACATCATCGGTGCCGAATTCGTCCGCGAGATCGAGCCCGGCGAGATGGTCGTGATCACCCCTTCGGGCGTCGAAAGCCATTTCCCCTTCCGCCGTGTCGCATCGCGTTTCTGTATCTTTGAACACGTCTATTTCAGCCGCCCCGACAGCATCCTTGGCGGTCGTTCGGTCTATGAAACCCGCGAAGCCATCGGGCGCGAGCTGGCAAAGGAATCGCCGGTAGAGGCGGATCTTGTCTGCCCCGTCCCCGACAGCGGCACGCCTGCGGCCATCGGTTTCAGCCTCGAATCGGGTATTCCCTATGCGATGGGGATTATCCGCAACCAATACATGGGCCGGACCTTCATCGAACCGACCGAGCAGATCCGCAACATGGGCGTGCGGCTAAAGCTCAACGTGAACCGCGCGCTGATCAAGGGCAAGCGGGTCATTCTGGTCGACGATTCGGTTGTGCGTGGCACCACCAGCCGCAAGATCAAAGAGATGATCCTTGATGCCGGCGCGAAAGAGGTCCACTTCCGCATTGCTTCGCCCCCCACCGCGTGGCCCTGTTTCTACGGTGTGGACACGCCGCAACGTGAAAAGCTGCTGGCGGCCACCATGTCCGAAGAGGAAATGCGCGAGCATTTGCAAGTGGATAGCCTCAAGTTCATTTCGCTCGACGGGCTTTATCGCGCCGTGGGCGAGGCAGAGGGTCGCAACAACAAGTGCCCGCAATATTGCGATGCCTGCTTCTCGGGCGATTACCCCGTCACCCCTGCCGACCAGATCAATCAAGGGTTCGAGATGAAGCCAGCCGCAGAATAAAGCCGCCGCTTCCAGACAAGTTCCGCAAGGGCGGGCGCAGGGTTCAACCCCTCGCCCGCCCTTTTGCTATTTCGCACCCCCGTGCCGCTGGCAAAGCTTTGCCGACGTGCAAGCCAGTCTTTGCCAGCTTCCCCCGCGCCCTCTTTCGGCGGTCAGGCAGCTTTGTTAGCCCCTCGGTCTAACCATTCTTTGCCCCCCTAAGCGCAGCAAGAGGCACCCATGTCGACTGACGAAAAAGGCACTCCGACCCCGCAGAAAACACTCAATCTGGCAACGCAGCAGGCGTCCCTGCCCAAGCTCGCCCTGATTGGTACCTTCGGCAGCCTGACCGACCCCGGCGCGTTGATCCGCGATGGCCGCGGACGCATCCACCGCGTGACATTGAACGACAAGATCAGCGACGGCATCGTCGCCGCCATTGGCGACGACAGCGTGGTTCTGGCGCAGCGCGGGCGCACGGTGACGCTCAAACTTCCCAAAGGGTGAAACGCCCCGCGACATGACCACGGGTGCCGCGCCCCTCTTGACGGGGCGCGGTGGCTCAGGCAAAGCCACCCCATGACAAAAACAGCTCTTATCACTGGCGCGTCCCGCGGTCTTGGTGCCGCCCTGGCCGAAGCACTTTGCGACACGCATCACATCATTGCAGTCGCCAAAACCACCGGTGCTCTGGAAGAGCTGGACGACCGCATCCAGTCCCGCGGCGGCAGCGCGACGTTGGCCCCGATGGACATCACCAATGCCGATGCGATGGCGACCCTGTGCCGTGGCATCTATGACCGCTGGGGCAGCCTTGATCTGTGGCTGCACACCGCTGTCCATGCCGCCCCTTTGGCCCCGACCGATCACATCGACGCCAAGGACATGGCCAAATCGGTCGCCTGTAACGTCACGGCCACCTCGACCCTGATCACCTATGTGGCACCGCTGCTGGGGCAGTCGGGTCAGGCCGTGTTCTTTGACGATCCGGTTGTAGCGACCAAGTTCTTTGGTAGCTACGGGGCCACCAAGGCCGCACAGATCGCGCTGGCCAAAAGCTGGCAGTCCGAAGCCGTGGCAATCGGCCCGCGCGTCCACATCATGACGCCCGCCCCCATGCCAACCGCGACACGCGCGCGTTTCCACCCCGGTGAAGACCGCGAGGCGCTGAACACGCCACAGTCGCAAGCCGCTGAAATTCTGGCGCAACTGGCTGTTTCCCAGCCTTAAAACATGATGCGGTGAAGGCTCCTGCCTTGCCGCGCCGCGCCCCGTCGCCTATCAAGGCGCAAAGGGGAATTTATGCGCATTCTGATCACCAACGACGACGGTATTCACGCTCCGGGTCTGAAGACCCTGCAGGGCATTGCCACCGACCTGGCCGGACCCGATGGCGAGGTCTGGACCGTGGCCCCCGCCTATGAGCAATCCGGCGTCGGGCATTGCATCAGCTACACCAAGCCGATGATGGTCGAAAAGGTCAGCGACCGGCGCTTTTCGGTCGAGGGCAGCCCGGCCGATTGTGTGATGGCGGCACTGCATGACTGTATGCTGGATGCCCGCCCTGATCTGGTGCTGTCGGGTGTGAACCGCGGCAACAACGCGGCTGAAAACACGCTCTATTCCGGCACGATCGGTGGCGCGATGGAGGCGGCGCTGCAAGGCATCCCCGCCGTGGCGCTGTCGCAATATTACGGCCCTGCCAACCGCGATCTGGATGACCCGTTCGAGGCCGCCGCCGGCCACGGGGCCGATGTGATCCGCCGTATTCTGGATGCGACACCGGCGCATGGGGATGGCTACCGTCTGTTCTATAACGTGAATTTTCCGCCCGTCGCAGCGGCAGAGGTTCAGGGCATCCGTTTGGCCCCCCAGGGGATGCGCCGCGATACCAGCTTTTCCACGATCCCGCAGTTGTCGCCGTCAGGGCGGCGGTTCTTGTGGATCAAGGGCGCGGACCAGCAGATCCCGACGGACAACGGCACCGACGCCGCGCTGAACCTTGACGGCTATATCTCGGTCACGCCCATGCGCGCCGACCTCACCGCTCATGATACATTTGACGCGCTAAAAGCCATCAATACATGAACGACGAAGAAGACATCACAGACGCGACACGCAAGATGCAATTTCTTTACGCACTCCGCTCCAAGGGCGTCACCGATGCCCGTGTCCTGAACGCGATGGAGCAGATCGACCGTGGTCCCTTCATCCGCGGCCTTTTCGCGTCCCGCGCCTACGAGGACATGCCCCTGCCGATCGCCTGCGGTCAGACCATCAGCCAGCCTTCGGTTGTGGCGCTGATGACGCAGGCGCTGGATGTGTCGTCGCGTGACAAAGTGCTCGAGGTGGGGACCGGATCAGGCTATCAGGCCGCGATCCTCAGCAAACTGGCGCGGCGCGTCTATACCATCGACCGCCACCGCAGGCTGGTGGTAGAGGCCCGCCAGATCTTCGAGGATCTGGCCCTGTCCAACATCACCGCGATCATAGGCGACGGCAGCTTTGGCCTGCCCGAACAGGCCCCCTTTGACCGGATCATCGTGACCGCCGCCGCCGAAGACCCCCCCGGCCCGCTTCTGGCTCAGCTCAAGGTGGGCGGCATCATGGTCGTGCCCGTGGGCCAGTCGGACACGGTTCAACACCTCATACGTGTACGCAAAACCGAGACCGGGCTGGAATATGACGAGCTGCGCAAGGTCCGCTTTGTTCCCTTGCTTGAAGGGCTGGGAAAAGACGGCTAAATGCAGTATAGCAAGGGGAACTCCGCCCGAACGGGGACCCCAAGGCGCTGACGGCACCGAAGACGAGGACGAGCAGATGATCCAACCAAACGTGACCCGTACCCTCAGGCTGACGGTACTGGCGGGCAGCTCTGCGCTTTTGCTCGCCGCTTGTGAACAGCCCCTTGATATGGATTTGCGCGGCGGCTTTGGCGACGGTTTCACCACCGCCCACGCAGCCACCGGCCCGCTGGATGAACGCCCCGCACCGGACAACCGCGGTGTGATTTCCTACCCCAACTATCAGGTCGCTGTGGCGCGGCGTGGCGATACGCTGTCTGACGTGGCCACCCGCGTGGGTGCCGATGTGGGCAGCCTGTCGCGCTACAACGGCATCGACCCCACTGTTCCCCTCCGCAAGGGAGAGATCATCGCCCTACCGACCCGCGTGGCCGAACCCTCGCCCGCGACTGGCGCGTCGGGCACCGGTCCGATCACCACCGCAGCGGTCGATATCCAGACCATCGCAGGCGGCGCGATCAACCGGGCACCCGCCACCCCCGGCGTGCAGACCACCACCCTGCCCTCGGCGCAGACCACCACCCGCGAGAACCCCGCGAAACAGACCGGGATCGAGCCTGTACGCCACAAGGTGGAACGTGGGGAAACCGCCTATACCATCGCGCGTCTCTATGCCGTGCCGGTTGAAACGCTGGCCGAATGGAACGGGCTTGGCGCTGATTTCTCTGTCCGCGAAGGGCAGTTCCTGCTGATCCCCGTGGCGCAGCAGGCCGCCCCGAAACGCAGCGCTGCGGTGCCAGCCGCCGCGACGGCCACTGCACCGACAACGACCAGCTTGCCCGGCACCGGATCGCCAACGCCGACCCCGCCGAGCGCCGCGAAGCCGCTACCGCCCGTGGACGAAAAGCCCGCCGCGCCAAAGCCCGAACCCGCCGCAGCCAAGCCTGTCGCCGATGTGGGCAAGACGACGCAACCCGCCTCTTCCGGCCGCATGTCGCCCCCCGTACAGGGCAGCATCATCCGCGCCTATTCCAAGGGCAAGAACGAGGGCATCAACATCAAGGGCACACCGGGCGCTGCGGTCAAAGCCGCCGATAGCGGCACCGTCGCCGCGATCACCAAAAGCGCCGAGGGCGTGCCTATTGTCGTGATCCGCCACCCTGACAACCTGCTGACCGTCTATGCCAACGTCGCCAATGTGTCGGTCGCCAAAGGGGATAGCGTGTCCAAAGGCGAAAGCATCGCCAAGCTGCGCCCGGGCGATGATTCATTCGTACATTTCGAGGTGCGCAAAGGCTTTGATAGCGTCGATCCGACGCCCTACCTGAACTAGGCCAACTGCAAAACGGAACAGCTTCAACACGCGGCCCCTTTTCGGGGCCGCTTGCTTTTGTGCAGGCCGCTTATCGCTTACAGCGCGACGCCGCGACGCCCTGCCAGATCAACGAAATACTGCCACGCCACACGACCCGACCGCGCCCCGCGGGTCGCTTGCCATTCGATCGCCTCGGCGTGCAGCGTCTTGGCGTCAATCTCGACCCCGTAAGCCTCGCAATAGCCGCGGATCATATCCAGATACTGTTTCTGGTCGCAGGGATGGAAGCCCAGCCACAGCCCGAACCGATCCGACAGCGATACTTTCTCTTCGACCGCCTCGGCAGGGTTGATGGCAGAGCCACGTTCGTTCTCGATCATGTCACGGGGCATCAGATGCCGCCGGTTCGACGTAGCATAAAGCACGACATTCTCTGGCCGCCCCTCGATCCCGCCATCCAGCACCGCCTTCAGCGATTTGTAATGCGCGTCGTCATGACCAAAGCTCAGATCATCGCAATACAGGATAAACCGTTGCCGCGCACCGCGCAGCAGGCTCAGCAGACGGCCAACCGATGGCAAGTCCTCGCGTTGCAGTTCCACGATGCGCAGACGGTCGTGCGTCTCGCGGACATGGGCGTGCACGGCTTTCACAAGGCTCGACTTGCCCATCCCGCGCGCGCCCCACAGCAGGGCGTTGTTGGCGGGCAGACCGGCGGCGAATTGCATCGTGTTGGCCAGCAATGTGTCGCGCGCACGATCCACCCCGACCAGCAGCGACAGATCAACCTTGCTGACCGTTTCGACCGGTGCCAGATGGTCCGGCCCTGTCTGCCAGACAAAGGCCCCCGCTACATCAAAATCCGGGGTTTTCAGCGGCGGAGGAGACATCCTCTCCAACGCCGCTGCAATACGGTCCATCGGGTCACGGTTCACTTCAGGTCGTCCTCATCCTCTTCGAACTCTGCGAGGATCGGGTCATCATACTCGTCGTCATAATACCCGTCTGCGCGCAGCTGCTCTTCTCGTTTGCGTTCAACCCGCCCTACAAGAAAGATAGAGATTTCGTAAAGCCCATAGACCACAACAAACAGGATCCCTTGGGTGATCACATCCGGCGGCGTGACAAGTGCGGCCAGCACCAGAATACCAACCACCGCATATTTGCGCACGTTGCCAAGCCCTTCGGCGCTGACCAGTCCGGCCTTACCCATCAGGGTCAGCAATACGGGCAGCTGAAAGCACAGGCCAAAGGCCACGATGAACTTGATCGTCAGGCTCAGATATTCTTGAGCCGACCCCTGGAACGCGATGGCCGCGATCCCGCCTGCGTTATCCGTCCCCTCGCCGACAAGCGTACCCGCCTGCTGGAACCCAAGGAAGAAATCGAAAGCCAGCGGTGTCACGACATAAAAGGCAAAGGACGCGCCCAAAAAGAACATCAGCGGGCTCGAGATCAAGAAGGGCAGAAACGCGCCCTTCTCGTTCTTGTAAAGCCCCGGTGCCACGAAGCGCCACAGCTGGTAGCTGATATAGGGGAAGCCCAAAACCAGCCCGCCCAGCAAAGAGATAGAGATGGCGACGAAAAAGCCCTCTTGCAGCTTGATCAGGATCAACCCGCAGTCTTCCTGCCCGCGCTCGGCCATAGCCGAACACAAAGGGTTCGTCAGGAAGTTAAAGATAGGATTCCAAACGGTAAAACAGATCACCATGCCGATGATAAAGGCGATCACCGAATGGATCAGCCGCGTGCGCAGCTCGGCCAGATGCTCGATCAGCGGGGCGGCGCTGTCGTCAATATCGTCTGATGCACTCATGTGTCACTCTTTTTGGCCGCTGGCGCTTTGGGCGCGGCTTTCTTGGCTGCAGGTTTCGCTGCAGCAGGTTTCTTGGCGGCAGGCTTCTTCGCAGGTGTGGCTTTGGCTGGCGCTTTGGCGGCAGCTGCCTTCTTGGCTGGCGCTTTCTTGGCTGGCGCTTTCACCGCCGGCTTCTCGATCTGCGGCGCGGCGGCGGGTGTCGCCAGTTTGGCCTCTGCGGCATCGGCCTGTGCCAGCGCTTCGGCAGCTTCACGCTGTTTGCGCTCGGCACCGGCACGGGCGGTGGCGGCCTGGATCTTCTTGACATCCTCGGCCCGCTGCGAGGCCAGTTTGCCCGTCTCGCTTTCGGGGTCGAATTTGGACAGGGATTTGGTCGCTGATTTGACTTCGTCCATCGCCGATCCCAGCGGGTTCGTCGCGGTTTTCAACGTCTTGTTCAAACTGGACGACATCTCGCGCATGCCCGTGTCATCGGCGGCATCATTCATCGCATTGCTGAACTCGCGCGCCATCCCCTTGGCCTTGCCCACAAACTGGCCGACCTTGCGAAACAGCACGGGCAGGTCCTTGGGACCCACCACAATCAGCGCGACAACGCCAACGACCAACAGCTCTGACCACCCCATATCAAACATGAGAGCTTACACCCGGTCCTTGTCGGTCTTCGTGTCGGTGACAACAACGGTGTCATCGCTCAGCTCGGCGGTGTCCTTGTCGCCGTTTTTCACGTCATCTTCGCCTTCGCTGATGCCTTTCTTAAAGCTGGTGATGCCCTTGCCGACTTCGCCCATCAGGCTGGAAATCTTGCCGCGCCCGAACAGGACCAGCACCACAACGGCAATCAGCAAAAGACCCGGAAGGCCGATATTGTTCAACATAGTCTCAACTCCATAATCCGAATATGTGGCAGGGGGACTGCCCCCGCCGGTAAACTCTGTCTCTTTTTAGGCCCCTGCTCTGGCAGCTTGAAGGGCCAAAGCGTTTCCCCCCCCGCGCGGCCCCGCAAAATTTACGCCCTCCGACGACCACCCCAACACTCCTGACAGTTTTTTGGCAGTTGCCTTGCGCCCTGCCCGCCTGCGTGGCACAGATAGACCATGCGCCGCAGCGACCGATTGTTTTCCCTGCTCTCCCTCTTGGGCGACCACCAGCTCCACCGGGCCGAGGATATGGCGCAGGCGGCGGGCGTGTCCTTGCGCACGCTCTACCGCGACATCGCGCGTCTGCAGGCGTCGGGCGTTGCGATCACCGGCACCCGTGGCGCAGGCTACCGGCTGACACCGGCGACGGTGCTGCCGCCGCTATCCCTCTCCCCCGATGAGATAGAGGCGTTGCAACTCGCCCTCGCCGTTGTGCTTGAAACAACTGACCCCGACCTACAGGCCGCCGCGACCTCTCTGGCGCAAAAGATCGACGCGGCCTTGCCCGAAACCGCACAGCCCGCAACGCAGGACTGGCAGCGCATCGAACACCCTTTCGCCAATGCCGCGCGGGGGATGGGGCATCTGCCCGTGCTGCGCGCCGCAATCCGCGCGCGCCAGAAACTCAGGATCGTCTATAACGCCGACGATGGCTCGCTCGATACGCTAGTGCTCCACCCCCACGCGCTCAACCATGCCGCGCGCAGTTGGACCCTGTCGGGTTGGGATGAAACCAAAGGGCAAAACACGACCCTGCGGCTTGACCTGATCGAGGCGACACACCCGCTGCCCGAGCTATTCACCGCGCCGCCCGCCTTCCAAATGGATTAAATCCTCGCCGAAGGCATCCCGCGGTGCCACAGGGGCAGCCGCCAGCGGTCTACCCTGCCGCATGCACCGGAAAAACAAAACAACGATCGCGGCGCACGGTCAGCCACATGACGGCCCCGGGCTGCGGCAAGAAGACATTGGGCACGGTGGCGCGCAGGGTGCTGCCGTCATGGTCCATCACAAATTCCACGAGACTCTCATTCCCCATGAAACGCGCACGCGCAACAACGGCGCGGGCTGCGGTGCCATCGGTCGAGGTTGGCAACGGCCCCTTGCCCGCACGGTCAAAGTCGATGCGCAAATGCTGGGGGCGGAACACGATATCCACCTGCGTCCCGTCCGGCACGCCGGGGGCCAGAAACCGGCCAAAGACAGTATGCGCAAGCGCCCCAGACACCTCGGCCCGCAGCACATTCGCGTCCGAGAAAAACGCCACCGACGCGCGGTCGACGGGACGCGTATACACGTTATAGGGGGCCCCCTGCTGCACGATCTTGCCGTCGCGCATCAAGGCGATCTCGTCGGCCATACGCATGGCTTCCTCGGGCTCGTGGGTGACCAGCAAGACGGCGGTACCTTCCTCTTTCAGGATGCCCAAAGTCTCGTCCCGGATGTCATCGCGCAGCCGGTTATCAAGACCCGAGAAGGGCTCGTCCATCAGCATGATCTTGGGCCGTGGGGCCAAGGCACGCGCCAGCGCCACGCGCTGTTGTTCGCCCCCTGACAGTTGATGGGGATAACCGTCGATAAATCGCAGCAGGTCCACACGTTCAAGCAGTTCCTCGATACGGGCGCGGCGTTCGGCCTTGGTGCCGGTTTTCAGACCAAAGCCCACGTTGTCGGCCACGCTAAGATGCGGAAACAGCGCGAAATCCTGAAACATCAACCCGATTTCGCGCCGTTCGGGGGGCACACGGAAAACCGTGTCACAGATCAGCTTGCCATCGACGTGGATCGTACCGCTGTCCTGCATCTCGACGCCGGCGATCATCCGCAGGGTGGTCGACTTGCCACAGCCCGATGGCCCCAGAAGGCAGGTCACCTGCCCCGGCATGATCTTCAGGCTGACATCATCCACGACGGCCCGCCCGCCATAGGCGCGCTGCAGGTTCTTGATTTCCAGTCTCGGGTGCACGTCAGTCATTTCAGTCATGGGCGCGGTCTAATCCGATCAATTCGCTCGGGATCGACCGCTATCAGCCCCGCCGCGCGCCCGCAAGCACCGCCGCGAAGCCTGCGACCAGAACGACCACACAAATCACCAAAAGCTGTTCGTATTTATGCCCATCTGGCAGCACCGCGGCAAAGGCTGGCCACGCACGGGCAAAATAGGCAAAGGCCCCAACCATCGCCGCCCCGAAGGCCGCCAGATAGGCCCATAGGGCGATCTGCCGCTGCATTACCAGCCCGACCACCAGCACCGGCGTCAGGAACATCGACGCAGTACCCGACACGGCCACCGCATCGAACAGCGTCGCATTGCCCCAGAGCGTCAGCACCGTGCCCGCGGCCATAAAGCCCAGCATCACGATCCGCCCGCCGTTCAGGCTACGCGGTGCGAGCTTCAGCTCTTCAACCACCAGACGCGCGGCAGAAGAGAGCGCGGAATCCAGCGTGCTCAGCGCCGAGACCAGCAGCGAAATCATCAGCGCGACAAACACCCACGCAGGAAACATCGTGGCCCAGGTGCCGATCAGCTCCCCCTCGTAGGCCGCACCGACAAGGCTCGCCTGAATGCCGAAGAACCCGAAGCCGA
This sequence comes from Sulfitobacter sp. SK025, assembly GCF_003352105.1. Classification (NCBI taxonomy): domain Bacteria; kingdom Pseudomonadati; phylum Pseudomonadota; class Alphaproteobacteria; order Rhodobacterales; family Roseobacteraceae; genus Sulfitobacter; species Sulfitobacter sp. SK025. Next base: position 2,306,190 of record NZ_CP025808.1, read on the forward strand.
TGATACACAGGGTCGAGATCCAGAAGGCATGCAGAAAGGACCGACGCGTCACCTCCGGGTCGGCGATAAACCCGCGGTCCATCATCACCGGATCATGCGCGGGGTAGGAAAACACCTGCAACAGCGCCACGGCCAGCAAGACCCAGCCGTTATAGGCCCCTGCTGTCCCCGGTGCTGTGACAACCGCACCCAGATCAAAGCCGGGCGACACGACCAACGCCACAAAGGCAACGCCGAAAACCACAAGGAACACGACCATCTGCACCACATCAGTGCGCAGCGCAGCGCTCAGCCCGCCCCAAGCGGAATAGCCCAGCCCCACGAGCGCCACGATCAGGATCGCAGGCGTGCCGCTGCCCGCCAGCACGGCGTTAAAGATCAGCCCCACCACCAGCAGATTGGCAAACACCTCGGACAAGAGCCGCAGCGCGATGACCAGATTATAGCAGGCGTTGCCCGCCCCGCCAAAGCGCGCGCCCAGCCAATCCTGCACCGACAGGGCGCCGTTCTGGCGCAGACGCCCGACGATAAAGCCCCCGGTCAGGAAAGACCCGTAGTAGGCCGCATAGGCCAGCGTGCCCGCGATGCCGTAGTAATATCCCAGGATCGCCGCGTTCATCAGGCTGCGCGCGAAAATCCATGTGGTGACCTGGCTGAGCACCAGCGTCCAAAGCCCCGGCGCACCGCCTTGGGCCGTCATCCCGCCAAAGAACCCCTCGACCGAGGCGCGGCGCGGTGCGGCCAGCAGACTTGCGGCGATGATGGCACCGAAGAGGACAAACAGAACAATGGGGGACATCCGGGAATACCTTTGAAAGGGACAGCAACGTCCATGGGTAGCCTAGCAAAAACCGCCGCGCTATCTGTTGCGCGGCGGTCTGTCGTAAACGTGATGAAATATGTCAGACGGGCGCGCGCTCCGCGCGGACATCGCAGCGCCCGGCCCTCGCCCTTACATCGTGATATTGGTCGCCCCGCCGTCCAGCAGCAAGTTCTGCCCGACGATAAATCCCGCGTGTTGCGAGCACAGGAAAGCACAGGCCGCGCCGAATTCATGCCGCGTGCCATAGCGCCCTGCGGGAATCGTCGATGCGCGCTCGGTGCGGGCCTCTTCCAGCGTGATGCCCTTTTGTTTGACGACGCCGCCATCCAGTGCATCAGCGCGGTCGGTGGCGTGGATGCCGGGCAGCAGGTTGTTGATCGTGACACCCTTGCCCGCGACCTGACGCGAGGTGCCCGCGACATAGCCGGTCAGACCGGTACGGGCCGAGTTGCTGAGCCCCAGAACGCCGATTGGCGCGCGCACGGATTGCGAGGTGATGTTGACGACGCGGCCCCAGCCACGGTCCATCATCGCGGGCACCAGCGCCTTGATCATCGCGATGGGGGCCAGCATGTTCGCATCGAGCGCCTTGATGAAATCCTCGCGGTCCCAATCGCTCCACATGCCGGGGGGTGGGCCGCCTGCGTTATTGACCAGAATGTCGATTTGGCCCGCGGCCTCCAGCAACAACTTCTGGCCTTCATCCGTGGCGATATCGGCGGCGATGGTGGTGACCTCGACGCCATAGTCCTGACGGATGCGTTCGGCGGCTGTTTCCAGATCAGCGGCACCGCGTGCGTTCATCACCAGATCCACACCCGCTTCGGCCAGCGCCTCTGCGCAGCCCAGGCCGAGGCCCTTTGACGATGCGCAAACCAATGCGCGTTTTCCCTTGATTCCCAGATCCATAGCGATCTCTCCCGGTTAGTGTTCGCGCAAGTCGTAGCACTGTCTTCGCGGACAATGCCAGCAAAAGGCCAAAGGCTTGACCCGAATGGGACACAATCCTATGGCAAGGACACAAGAACCACCGGCAGTTGTGTGACTGCCGACCCCGATATCAGTCCCCTTTCGCGCGCAAAGGCCCGCCCCATGACCTCGCCCCGCCCTTCCCCTCCGCAAAGTGTCCCTGTCTACCGTGCGACGCAATTCACGGCGACGGATGGTGCGAATATGGGCGACACGCTGTCTTTTGCCTCGGAGCTGCTGCTGGATGATGTGTACGAGCTGTCCTACGGGGCGGAACCAGTGCGGCTTTCGATCCAGACGGCACCGGATGGCAGCCTGTCGATCGCGCCCGATACGCAAACCGGCACCAGCGGGGCCGCCCTGCATCTGGATTGCGCCCTGACCTTCATGTCGCCTGACGGGCAGATCAACGATGCGATCCTGCTGGTCGAAGTGGCCGATGACGACCATGCCGAAGCGATCTATCTCATCCCGCTCAGCGCGCTGTCGTCGAAAGTGGAATACCGGCTGGTTGGCATCGACACCGAGACGATGCGCCAGAAGTTCGCGCAAGTGGCCTGTGTGTCCTTCACCCGCGGCACGCATATCACCATGGCCACCGGTGAACAGCGCCCGATCGAAGAACTCTGCGTCGGGGACAAGGTCCTGACCCGCGATGACGGCGTGCAGGCGATCCGCTGGATCGGACAAAGCACCGTGCGCGCGGTCGGCGAATTCGCCCCGATCTGCATCGACGCGGGCACGTTGAACAACGACAATGACCTGATCGTCAGCCCCGATCACCGCCTGTTCATCTACCAGCGCGAAGATCGTCTGGGCGCCGGCCGGTCAGAGCTGCTGGTCAAGGTCCGCCATCTGGTCAACGGCGATACGGTACGGGTGCAGGACGGCGGCTTTGTCGACTATTTCCAACTGCTGTTTGACGGGCACCAGATCATCTATGCCGAAGGCATCGCGGCGGAATCCATGCTGATCGACAGCCGTACCAAAGGCGTGCTGCCGCAAGAGCTGTCGGACGCCATGGGCGATGTCATCCCCGGCCATTCCGACCTGCCCCATGCGGGGCTGGATGTGTCGGAACCCCTGCTGGACCGCCCCGACGCGGCAGAACTGCTGCGCCGCGCCAGCATGCGCTGATCAGCCAAAGAATTCCTCGCGCACGATCTTGCCATTGGCCACGTGGTAGATGGCGACCTCTTTCATCTCCATCTCGGTGCCGCTTTCCTTTTCGCGCGCCGCAACATCAAAGATGACGGCAAAACGGTCATCGCCGTGGAGCATCGGGTCGCTGACATTCTGACGCGTCACCTCCATCGCGCTGTCCCACCACGCATGCTTGCCCTTGATGCCCTCAAGGCCCTGCGTCTCGCGCCCGTTTCCGTGGTCCATCCCTTCAACCGACACGGCGTCCTGCGCATAAAGCCGATCAAGGTTCGCCACCTCGTGGCCCTCGCGGCAGCCTTTTACCAACGCATCTGCGATCTCTTTCAATTCCATTGTCACACCCCCTCTTGTTTCATCTGCCCCCATGATACCGCAGTTTCGCGCCTACCCCCAAGGAAATGCCAGCACGCGCCTGATCCAAGCAGACTTGCGCGTGTGTTCGGGCGTGGATATATGCCAATCCATGTTGGATACCCCCTCAAACCGCCCCGCTTTGCCTGCCGAAATCGCTCGGCGTCGCACCTTTGCGATCATTTCCCACCCCGATGCGGGGAAAACCACGCTGACAGAGAAATTTTTGCTGTTCGGCGGGGCGATCCAGATGGCCGGTCAGGTCCGCGCCAAGGGCGAGGCGCGGCGCACCCGCTCTGACTTTATGGCGATGGAAAAGGATCGCGGCATCTCTGTCTCGGCTTCGGCCATGTCATTCGATTTCATGAACAAGGGCACGAATTTCCGCTTTAACCTCGTGGATACGCCCGGCCACTCTGACTTTTCCGAAGATACCTACCGCACGCTGACCGCCGTTGACGCGGCCGTGATGGTGATTGACGGTGCCAAAGGCGTGGAAAGCCAGACACAAAAGCTGTTCGAGGTCTGCCGCATGCGCGACCTGCCGATCCTGACCTTTTGTAACAAGATGGACCGCGAAAGCCGCGATGTCTTCGAGATCATCGACGAGATTCAGGAAAACCTTGCCATTGATGTGACCCCTGCAAGCTGGCCCATCGGCGTGGGCCGCGACTTTATCGGCTGCTACGATATCCTGCGCGACCGGCTTGAACTGATGGACCGTGCCGACCGGAACAAGGTTTCTGAAAGCATTGCGATCGAAGGGTTGGATGACCCCAAGCTGGCCGAACACGTGCCCGCCGCCCTGCTAGAGAAGCTGCGCGAAGACCTTGAAATGGTACGCGAGCTGATGCCGCCGCTGGATGCGGCGCTGATGGCCGAAGGGTCGCTGACACCGATCTGGTTCGGATCTGCGATCAACAGCTTTGGCGTCAAGGAACTGATGGACGGCATCGCCACCTACGGCCCCGAACCGCAGATTCAATCGGCAGAGCCAAGACAGATTTTACCTGAAGAACCAAAGGTTTCCGGCTTTGTCTTCAAGGTTCAGGCGAACATGGACCCCAAGCACCGCGACCGCGTGGCCTTTGTCCGTCTGGCGTCGGGCCATTTTACCCGTGGCATGAAGCTGACCCATGTGCGGTCCAAGAAAACCATGTCTGTTACCAACCCCGTGATGTTCCTTGCCGCCGACCGCGAGCTGGCCGAGGAAGCATGGGCCGGTGACATCATCGGCATTCCCAACCACGGGCAACTGCGCATCGGTGACACCCTGACCGAGGGCGAGGCGATCCGCGTCAGTGGCATCCCGTCCTTCGCGCCAGAGCTTTTGCAAGGCGTGCGCGCGGGCGATCCGATGAAATCGAAACACCTTGAAAAAGCGCTGATGCAATTCGCCGAAGAAGGTGCGGCGAAGGTCTTTAAACCCGCCATCGGCTCGGGCTTTGTTGTGGGCGTCGTCGGGCAGCTACAGTTCGAAGTGCTCGCCAGCCGGATCGAACTGGAATACGGGCTGCCGGTGCGGTTCGAACAATCGCAGTTCACCTCGGCTCGATGGGTGAACGGTGACCGACAAGCCGTTGATAAGTTTACAGAAGCCAATAAACAGCATATCGCCCATGACCACGATGGCGACATCGTTTACCTGACGCGGCTGCAATGGGATATCGACCGTGTAGACCGCGATTACCCCGATGTGCGCCTGACCGCGACCAAGGAAATGATGGTCTGACTTGGGCTTGCCAGCCCGACCGACGCACCGCAAACTGGCCCCATGACTGATGTGACATGGGGCATCGCCTCTACCATTCTGGCACCGACGCGCGACATATTGCAGTTCGCCGCCTATCATCTGGCGGCGGGCGCGCAGCGTCTTTACATCTATCTGGATGCGCCCAATGACGAGGCCTTTGCCCATCTGGACGCCCATCCGAAAATCCGTGTCATCACCTGCGACGCGCGCTATTGGAAGCAGCGCAAACGTGACCGGCCAGACGCCCACCAGCAACGCCAGACGGCAAATGCGACCCATGCCTACAACCGCCGCCGCGAGGTGGACTGGCTGATCCATATGGATGCGGACGAGTATCTGGTCGCAGGCCGCCCGATCGCTGACATTCTGGCCGATATCCCGCAAGCTGCGCCCGCCACCCGCATCCGCCCGATGGAGCAGCTTTCAGGCGATCCGACGGCGTTCAAGGGGTTCATCCCCGCCGGCCCCGACCGCGCGCGCATTGTGGCAGAGCTTTATCCGACCTATGGCGCTTATTTGAAGGGCGGGTTTCTCAGCCATCTTGCGGGCAAGGTATTTGTCCGCACGGGGCTGCCGCATATGCATCTGCGCATCCACAACGTCTTTCAAAAGGGCGAGATGCTGGACTGTCACGACGCCCCGCCCGACATCACGCTGGCCCATGCCCATGCGAAAACATGGGACGACTGGATCGCCGCCTACCGCTACCGCGTGACCAAAGGCAGCTACCGCCCCGAACTGCGCCCCAACCGCCCCTATGATCAGGGCGGCCTATCGCTCAATGACCTTTTCTCGATGATAGAGAGTGAAAGCGGCGAGAACGGGTTGCGCGCGTTTTTCAACGAAGTCTGCGCCGATACGCCGGAATTGCGCAGCCGTCTGCGCGGTCACGGGCTCCTGCGCGAGGTTGATCTGGCGCTGCCCAACCATCTGGCAACACATTTCCCCCGTTTCACAGGGCTTTAGCGCATCCATTTGACGCGACGGGGAGTCTTTGTTAATGGGTGCAGAACATGTCGCGGAGAGCCTCCGCCCCTTGGGCCATGCGGGCCGACATGAATGCTGCCGCGGGCCAAGTGTATGTCCGCTATCATCGGACACACATGACAAAATTTTCTGATCTAAACCTTAATCCTAAAGTCCTGAAAGCCATCAATGAGGCCGGGTATGAAACCCCCACGCCCATTCAGGCCGGCGCGATCCCCCCTGCCCTTGAAGGCAAGGACGTTTTGGGAATCGCCCAAACAGGCACCGGCAAAACTGCCAGCTTTACCCTGCCCATGATCACCCTGCTTGCCCGTGGCCGCGCCCGCGCCCGGATGCCGCGCAGTCTGGTGCTGTGCCCCACGCGGGAACTGGCGGCACAGGTGGCCGAAAACTTCGACACCTATACCAAGCACCTGAAACTGACCAAAGCGTTGCTGATCGGCGGCGTGTCGTTCGGAGAGCAGGACAAGCTGATCGACAAGGGCGTTGACGTTTTGATCGCCACGCCCGGCCGTCTGATCGACCACTTTGAGCGCGGCAAGCTGATCTTGTCCGACGTGAAGATCATGGTCGTGGACGAGGCCGACCGGATGCTGGATATGGGGTTCATCCCCGATATCGAACGCATCTTCCAGATGACGCCCTTTACCCGTCAGACGCTGTTCTTCTCGGCCACGATGGCCCCCGAGATCGAGCGGATTACGAACACCTTCCTCTCTGCGCCCGAGCGTATCGAAGTGGCCCGTCAGGCCACCACGAGCGAGAATATCGAGCAAGGCGTGCTGATGTTCAAAGCCTCACGCAAGGACCGCGAAGCGACGGAAAAACGCAAAGTGCTGCGCGCGTTGATCGACGCCGAAGGCGACAAATGCACAAACGCGATCATCTTCTGCAACCGCAAGATGGATGTGGATACGGTCGCTAAGTCGTTGAAAAAATACGGCTATGACGCGGCTCCGATCCACGGGGATCTTGATCAAAGCCAGCGGACCAAAACACTGGAAGGGTTCCGCAACGGCGATCTGCGCTTCCTTGTTGCCTCTGACGTGGCGGCGCGCGGTCTTGATGTGCCGTCGGTCAGCCACGTGTATAACTACGACGTGCCTTCCCATGCCGAGGATTACGTGCACCGGATCGGCCGCACGGGTCGCGCGGGACGTGATGGCAAGGCGATCATGATCTGCGTCCCGCGGGACGAAAAGAACCTCGAAGACGTTGAACGTCTGGTACAGCGCGAGATCCCGCGCCTCGACAACCCCTTGGGCGGTTCGGAGGCAAAAGCTGCCCCCGCAGCAGAGGCCAAGACAGCCGATGCCCCCGCTGCGAAATCCGATGAGGCGGCCAAATCTGAGAAGCCCAAACGCACCCGCACGCGCAGCCGTAAAAAGCCTGATGCGGCCAAGGCGGATGCCGACCAGACAGAGACGGCGCAGGCGGACAGCCCTAAGGCTGACAAACCCGATGCCAAAGCGGACGCCAAATCTGACGCAAAGCCGCAAGACAAAAAGTCGGACAAACCAGCCAAGGAGTCCGCAGACAAGGCCCCTGCCCAAAAGGCAGAAGCCGCTCAGGACGACAAACCCAACAACCGTCGCGGTGGCCGTGGCGGGCGCGGTGATAACAACCGTCAGCAGAACAACCGCAACGACAACCGCGTCGTCGGTCTGGGCGATCACACGCCCGAGTTCATCGGCCTGAGCTTTGCCGAGCGTCGCGAATAACCCCACGCACCACTGACAGAAACGATTAAAGGCGCAGAGCATCCTCTGCGCCTTTTTCTTTGTGGTTACCGCTTTGCCTTCCAGCAGTTCCGACGCGCCACACCCTGCCCCCACAAACGCAAAACGCCGCGCAGAGGGCTGCGCGGCGTTTCGATGAGCATGAGAGCGTTTTAGCTCAGGCGGCTGACCACGATGGTAACCTCGGGCTTTTTGCCGATCTCATCGTTGGCGGACTGACGCACGGTGCGCTTCAACCCATCGTGCAGCTTGTCGTCGTCGCGCAGGGTCTTGGCATTAGCACGGCCAAGGAACTGGGCCAGATCGGCTTCCAGCACATCAACCAGCGACGTCTTGGACCGACCTTGCTCTGGCAGACCCATGGCATCGACCCAAGGATCGCCCAAAGCTTCGTCATTCTCGTCCAGGATGACGGTCACGGTGACGTGGCCGTTCAACGCCATGCGGATACGGTCGCGCACAACGCCGTCCATCGCGCCGATTTGCGTCGATCCGTCCAGATAGGTCCGCCCGCTGTCGACATATTCCACGACCTTGGGCTCGTTGCCCGACAGGTCGATCATCATGCCGTTGACGGCCAGAACACCCTTCATCCCCTTGGCGTTGGCGATTTTGGTGTGCTCGCGCAGGTGGCGGTGCTCACCATGCATCGGGATCAGAATCTGCGGCTTGACCACGTCATGCAGCGTTTCCAGATCGGGACGGTTGGCGTGGCCCGATACGTGATACAGACCCGAGCTGTCGTCGACGATATCAACGCCCATCTCGGAGAATGCGTTGATCACCTTGATCACGCCACGCTCGTTGCCCGGAATGGTTTTGGAGGAGAACAGGAACATGTCCCCTTCCTTCATTTCCAGCCCCATGTATTTACCGCGCGCCAGCTGTGCCGACGCCGCACGGCGCTCCCCCTGCGAGCCTGTCACCAGCAGCATCAGGTTCTCGCGCGGGATACCGCGGGCTTCTTCCGGGCTGACGACCGGGGGGAAGTCCTTCATCACGCCGGTTTCAAGCGAGGCTTCGACCATGCGTTTCATCGCGCGTCCCAGCAGCACAACCGACCGCCCTGCCCGTTCGCCCGCATCCGCCAGCGTCTTCACACGCGCGACGTTAGAGGCGAAGGTCGTCGCGACGACCATACCCTGCGCCGTGCCAAGCAGTTTTTCAATCTCTGGCCCGACGGTCGCTTCGGACCGGCCTGCATGCTGCGAGAAGACGTTGGTACTGTCACAGATCAGCGCCTTAACGCCGTCTTTGGACACGTCGGCCCAAAGTTCGGGGTCGTAGGGTTCACCAACACCGGGTGTCATGTCGATCTTGAAGTCACCCGAGTGGATCAGCCGATCGCCGGCCACGTCGATCACCAGCGACGACGATTCAGGGATAGAGTGGGACATGGGCAGGAAGCCCACTTTGAACGGCCCTACGGTGGTTTGCTGCGGCCAAGGGGCCACGGTGGTCACCGCATCGTCGGGGTGGCCGTATTCGTCCATCTTGCGCTTGGCGATATTGGCGGTGAATTTCCGCGTGTAGATCGGCGCGCGCAGACGGTCATAGGTATGGGCCACGGCACCGATATGGTCTTCGTGGGCGTGGGTGATGAAAATCGCCTCGATCTGGTCGCGGCGTTCTTCAAGCCAGGCGATATCGGGGATGATCAGATCCACGCCGGGGCTTGTGTCCATGTCGGGGAAGGCCACGCCAAGGTCGACAACAATCAGCCGCTCCTTACCGGGTTTCCCGTATCCATAAACATAGGCATTCATGCCAATTTCACCTGCCCCACCGAGGGGCAGATAGATCAATCTTTCGCTGCTCATATGACTAAGCGGTATCCTTGTTATAGTTATAAATCACGGTCAGGCCGTGCATCGTCAAATCATCTTGGTATGCATCAAACAGATCTACTGTCTGTTGAAAGAGCGGGGCCAGCCCGCCTGTGGCAATCACGCGCATTTCGCGGCCGCGCTCAGCCTTTATTCGGGCACATATCTCACGGACGAGGCCAACATAACCCCAAAAAATGCCCGATTGTATGCAAGAGACGGTATTTGTACCAATCACCGCCTGTGGTTTCGAGATGTCTACATGAGGTAAGGCCGCTGCGGCGTTATGCAATGCCTCAAGGCTCAGGTTTACACCGGGGGCAATCACCCCGCCGATATAGGCCCCGTCCGTATCGACCACATCAAAGGTCGTCGCCGTGCCGAAATCGACAATGATCAGATCACCGCCATAAAGATCATGTCCCGCCACCGTGTTGACCAGTCGGTCAGGCCCCACGGCGGTGCCTTCGTCAACGCGGACATCCACCGGCAGCAGGCAATCGGGTTTGCCCACCACAATGGGCCGCGTGTCAAAATAGCGGTCCGCCAGAACGCGCAGGTTGAACACCACCCGCGGCACGGTCGAGCTGATGATGACATCGGTGATATCTGCCTCGACGCCCTGAAACTTCATCAAGGTGCTGAGCCAGACGTAATATTGGTCAGAGGTACGCTGCCATTCGGTAGAGGTCCGCCACGTCCCGAGGAACCGCGCCCCGTCCCAGATCGAAAAGACTGTATTGGTGTTTCCGCAGTCAATCGCCAACAGCATGGCACATCCCTCCGCTCGCGCTTAGAAAAATACATCCGCCGCAGTGATGGGCACACGGCCTTTAGGGGTGCGCAGGATCAGGTTGCCTTGCGCGTCCACGTCTTCGAACACACCACGGGTTTCGTCCTTCATGGTGCGCGCGATGATCTCTTCGCCCAAACGCGCGGCATGGGACAACCACGCGGTACGGATGGGGGCAAAACCATAGGTCTGGAACTGGGTTTCCAGCTGCGCGTATTCCGCCGCCAGCGCATCCAGAAAGACCTCGGGCGGGACCACCTTGCCAGTCTCTGCCACGACGGAAACGGGGCGCAGGGCCCCTGCCTCGACCTGATCGGCACCGGGCGCATGGGCAAGGTTCACCCCGATCCCGATGGCCAGAAAATCACCGATGCTTTCCAGCAGGATGCCCGCGACCTTACCGCCATTCAGCAACACGTCGTTGGGCCACTTGAGGGTGAAGGCCCCCTCGTCCCGCGTGGTGGCGACAAAGGCACGGCGCAGGGCAAGCGAGGCGACAAAGCTGCGCAGCGCAGCAGTCGAGGGGCTTTCGGACCGGCGCATCATCAGCGTCGCGGCAAAATTGCCCCGTGGCGTGGCCCAGGACCGACCGCGCCGACCGCGTGCGGCGGTCTGCTCCTGCGCGAGGATCCATGTGGACCCAGTTAGCTCGCTCGCTTGGCGTGCCGCCTCGCTCAGCGTGGAATCGACGCTATCGAAAACCTGCCGCCCATAGCCATCGGGCCAAGACGCGTTTTGCGCCTTGGCCCCCGTTGCTTCCATACCGGAAGCGCCATTGTTCACCGATGTCACCGGCGGATCAGTTGATCAGCGTCGCCGCTGCAGAGATCGCAGCAGTTTCGACGCCAAACATGTTCAGGATACCCACGACCATGATCACGGCAGAGGCAACAACGAACCCCGACAATAGGCTGCTTTTGCCTTCGTCCAGACGGTCATCGCCTTCGGCACCGAAATACATCAGGAAAACGATACGCAGGTAATAATAGGCACCGATGGCCGAGGCGACGGCGCTGGCAACAACCAGCCAGACCAGCCCCGCATCCACACCCGCCTGCCAGACACCCAGCTTGGCGAAGAAGCCCAGCATCGGCGGCACACCAGCAAGCGAGAACAGCAGCACCAGCATCGCCAGCGCCTTACCCGGCGCGCGTTTGGAATACATGTTCAACGCCGAGATATCGGTGACCGGCTGGCCGTCTTTCTCCATCCCGAGGATGAAGGCAAAGGTGCCGATGTTCATGGTCACGTAGATCGCCAGATAGACCAGCATGGATTTGACACCCAGTTCAGTCCCGGCGGCAAGGCCGATCAGCGCATAGCCCATGTGGGCGATCGAGGAATAGGCCATCAGGCGTTTGATGTTGGTCTGACCAATCGCGGCGACGGCACCAAGGAACATGGACAGGACCGACAGCAGCGCGACGATCTGGCTCCAGTCGGCGACAGCATTGCCAAAGGCGTCATGCAGCACGCGGGCAAACAGCGCCATCGCGGCAACCTTGGGGGCTGTGGCGAAGAAAGCTGTAACCGGCGTCGGTGCGCCCTCGTAGACATCGGGCGTCCACATGTGGAACGGCACGGCCGAGACCTTGAACGCCAGACCAGAGACGACAAAGACGATCCCGAACAACAGGCCAATCGATGTCTGCCCTGCGCTCGCAAGGCTCATGACGCCCGCGAACTGCGTGGTGCCGGCGTAGCCATAGACCAGCGACACACCGTAGAGCAGCAAACCAGAGGACAAAGCGCCCAGTACGAAATACTTCAGACCCGCTTCGGTCGATTTCACGCTGTCACGACGCAAAGACGCGACGACATAAAGCGCCAGCGATTGCAGCTCGAGGCCCATGTAAAGGGTCATCAGGTCGCCCGCGCTGACCATCATCATCATGCCGACGACGCTCAGCGCGATCAGCACCGGATATTCAAACCGCAGCAGCCCGCGCTTTTTCATATATGCTTCGGACATCGCCAGCACCGCCGCCGCGCTGAGCAGCATGGTGACTTTGGCAAAACGGGCAAAGCTGTCTTCGACGAACAGACCGTTAAAGGCGATGCGCGTGGTGCCACCGCTGGTCATACCGATCCAGATCGCCAGCAGCGTCATCACGATTGCCGTGGCCCAGACGATCACCCCCGCGGCGGCGTCCTTGTTGGTGTAAACCGCCCCAAGCAGTGCCAGGATCGCGAAAAGCGCCAGCAGGATTTCGGGCAGGATGACATTCAGATCAGCGGAAATCATCGCGCGGTCCTTTATTCTGAGGCCGTCTGGACAGCGGCACCTGCCGCCTCCAGGGCCGTATCATAGCTATCAACTAGGGCGGCAACCGAAGGCCCGATCATGTCGAGCACCAGCGCCGGGTAGACACCCAACAGCAACGTCATTGCCACCAGCGGGGCAAAGATCCAGCGTTCGCGGCGCGACATGTCGGTGATGGTGCGCAGGCTTTCCTTGATCAGATCGCCCATCACCACGCGGCGATAGAGCCACAGCGCATAGGCCGCCGAGAAGATCACCCCGGAGGTGGCTACCGCCGCGACCCAGGTGTTCACCTGGAACGTACCCATCAGCGTCAGGAATTCCCCGACAAAGCCCGATGTCCCCGGCAGACCGACGTTGGCCATGGTGAAGAACATGAACACCAGCGCATAGGCAGGCATCCGGTTCACCAGACCGCCATAGGCGTCAATCTCGCGGGTGTGCATCCGGTCATAGATCACGCCGACACAGAGGAACAACGCAGCCGAGATGAAGCCGTGGCTGATCATCTGGAAGATCGCGCCATCCAGCCCCTGCTGGTTGAAGGTAAAGATACCCATGGTCACGAAACCCATATGCGCGACCGAGGAATAAGCGATCAGCTTTTTCATGTCTTCCTGCACCAGCGCCACCAGTGAGGTATAGACAATCGCGATCGCCGACATCCACAGCACCAGCGGGGCCATCACGTCTGCCCCCACAGGGAACATCGGCACCGAGAAGCGCAGGAAGCCGTAGCCGCCCATTTTCAGCAGGATCGCCGCCAGCACCACGGAACCGGCTGTCGGCGCCTGAACGTGCGCGTCCGGCAACCATGTGTGCACCGGCCACATCGGCATTTTCACCGCGAAGCTGGCAAAGAACGCCAAGAACATCATGGTCTGCAAACCGCCGACCACGGTGATCCCCGCAATCGAGAAGCTGTCGGAGGCAAAGGTATGGGTCAGTAAGCTGACCTCGCATCCGCCAATACAAGTCGTGCCGGCATCCGCGTACATCATCACCATCGCCACCAGCATCAGGACGGACCCGAGGAAGGTATAGAGGAAGAACTTGAACGAAGCGTAAATGCGGTTCGCCCCGCCCCAGATGCCGATGATCAGGAACATCGGGATCAGACCTGCTTCGAAGAAGAGGTAGAAGAGCACCAGATCCAGCGCCATGAACACGCCCAGCATCAGCGTTTCCAGCAGCAGGAAGGCGATCATATATTCCTTGACCCGCGTCTCTACGTTCCAGCTGGCGGCAATGACCAGTGGCATCATAAAGGTGGTCAGCATCACGAAGAGGATCGAAATCCCGTCAACGCCCAGGCGATATTTCAGGCCCATCAGCCACTGCGCCTCGTCGACGAACTGGAACCCGGTGTTGGACGGGTCGAAGTCGAACAGGATGAACAGCGAGATCAGGAAGGTGACCGTCGTCGTGATCAGTGCGAGCCACTTTGCATTGCGCCCCGCTGCGGCGTCATCGCCCCGCAGGAACACAGCCAGAATAAGCGCCGCAAAGCTGGGCATGAAGGTAATGATGGAAAGCAAGTGATGATCCATTAGTGTGCCCCCCCGCTCATCGTCATCCAGGTCACAAGGACCGCGATGCCGATCACCATGGCAAAGGCGTAGGTAAAGATATAGCCGGACTGCGCGCGCCCTGCCAGTCGGGTGAGGAACGGGATGATCCCCATAGCGACACCGTTCAGCGTGCCGTCGATCACATTGCCGTCCCCGCGCTTCCAGAAGAAGCGACCGATAGCCATCGCGGGTTTGACGAAGATCACGTTATAAAGCTCGTCGAAATACCACTTGTTCAGCAAGAACAGATAAAGCGGCCGTTGGTTCGCCGCCAGACGCGACGGCAGGGTCGGGTTCCAGATGTAGAACCACAAGGCCATCACAAGGCCAAAGACCATCGCGATGAACGGGCTGACCTTGACCCATGCCGGTGCGGCGTGGGCGTCGTCCAGAACGTGGTTGTCCGGTGCGATATACAATGCCCCCTCGCCCGGTGCACCGGCGAAGGCGGGACCGTGGTGACCGGCATCGGCACCTTGGCCGTCTTCATCGTGGTCACCTGCGTCGGCGTGGCTGTCTTCCGCCCCTTCAACATGGGTTTCACCACCGGCGGCGATCTCGGCCATGGGGATGCCATAGAACTCGCCCACATCCTCGGCGTGGCCAAAGAAGCTGTTGTACCAGATCATACCCGCAAAGATCGCGCCAAGGCTTAGCACGCCAAGCGGCACCAGCATGACCATCGGGCTTTCATGTGCGTGGTCATGGGTATGCTTGTCGCCGCGCGCCTTGCCAAAGAAGGTCAGGAACATCAGGCGCCAGCTGTAGAAGCTCGTCATCGCAGCCGCGATCACCAGCATCCAGAAGCCATACATGGACCCGCCGCCCCAGGCGCTTTCGATGATCGCATCCTTGGACAGGAAGCCCGCGAAGCCGAAATGCGTCAACGGAATACCGACACCGGTAATGGCCAGCGTACCGATCATCATCGCCCAGAAAGTATAGGGGATTTTCTTACGCAGCGCGCCATAGTTACGCATGTCCTGCTCGTGGTGCATCGCGTGGATCACCGACCCCGCCCCCAAGAACAACATCGCCTTGAAGAACGCGTGGGTGAACAGGTGGAACATCGCGGCAGAATACATGCCAACGCCAGCGGCCACGAACATATACCCAAGCTGCGACATGGTCGAATAGGCGATGACGCGTTTGATGTCGTTCTGCACCAGACCGATGGTCGCGGCGACAAAGGCGGTGGTGGCCCCAAGGAAGGTGACGAATGTCATCGCCTCGGGGGCGACCTCCATCAACGGAGACATGCGGCAGACAAGGAAAACACCGGCCGTCACCATCGTCGCGGCGTGGATCAGCGCCGACACAGGCGTCGGGCCTTCCATCGCATCGGGCAACCATGTGTGCAGGAAGAGCTGCGCCGATTTACCCATCGCACCGATGAACAGCAGGATCGCGATCAGGTTCGCGGCATTCCAGTCGGCCCAAAGGAAACCAACGGTTGTTTCCGCCAGTTCGGGTGTTGCGGCGAAGACATCGTCGAACTTGATCGAGTCGGTCAGATAGAACAGGCCAAAGATACCAAGCGCAAAGCCGAAGTCACCGACACGGTTGACCACAAACGCCTTGATCGCCGCCGCATTCGCCGAGGGCTTCTTATAGTAGAAGCCGATCAGCAGATAGGATGCGACACCCACGCCTTCCCAACCAAAGAACATCTGCACAAGGTTGTCAGATGTCACCAGCATCAGCATCGCGAAGGTGAAGAACGACAGATAGGCGAAGAAACGGGCGCGATAGGGTTCAGCGTCCGAGAAATTCTCGTCATGGGCCATGTAGCCGAAGGAATAGAGGTGCACGAGGCTGGAGACCGTGGTGATCACGATCAGCATGATCGCGGTCAGACGGTCGAGACGGATCGCCCAATCTGTCGACAGGCTGCCGCTTTCGATCCAGCGCAGGATCTGGATGTGCTGTGTTTCACCGTCAAACGAAAGGAAGACGATCCAGCTGAGCAGTGCCGCGAGGAACAGTAGACCCGTTGCCACATATTGGCCGGTCTTCTCCCCGATCAGCTTCCAGCCGAAACCACAGATCAATGCACCGACAAGTGGTGCGAAAAGAATGATCGTTTCCATGATCTTAGCCCTTCATCACGTTGACATCTTCAACCGCGATCGTACCCCGATTGCGGAAGAAGCAGACCAGAATGGCCAGCCCGATTGCGGCCTCTGCCGCAGCGACGGTCAGGACGAACAGCGTGAACACCTGCCCCACCAAATCACCCAGATAATAGGAGAAGGCGACAAAGTTGATGTTCACCGCCAAGAGCATAAGCTCGATCGACATCAACATGATGATGATGTTCTTGCGGTTCAGGAATAGCCCGAAAATGCCAATGACAAACAGCGTCGCCGCTACTGTCAGGTAATGTTCAATTCCGATCATGTCGTCCCTCGGTTCTTTTGCCCGTTTCAGGCGTTCTTTAGTTCTTGTCGCGGGATGTTTCCATCCCGATCCCGTCGCACCTAGAAAATGCTGTAGCCGCCCACGACCACGATCAAAACGACGACAAGCACCACAATTGTATTACGTGACATGGATCACATCCTTGATTGGGCAGGCCGCCTAAAGGCCCTGCCCGGGTTTCACATCATTCAGTTTCATCGCCAGCTTCGGATCGCGCATCATCTGATCTACCACGTTCTGGCGTTTCACATCCGCACGGTGGCGCAGCGTCAGAACAATCGCCCCGATCATCGCGACCAGCAGGATCAGACCCGACAGCTGGAACAGCAGGAAGTATTGATCATAAAGGATCAGGCCCAATGCGGCGGTATTATGCACCTCGTCGGTGATCACCTGCGTGCGCAGCCCCTCGGCGGCAGAGTTCGCATCCCATGCGCCGAACGCCATCACGAATTGCATCAGGATCACCAGACCGATCAGCAGGGCCAGCGGCATATAGCGCGCCATTTCGGCCTTGAGCTCGGCGAAGTCGACATCAAGCATCATGACAACGAACAGGAACAGCACCGCGACCGCGCCAACATAGACAATGATCAGCAGCATCGCGACGAATTCGGCGTTGAGCAGCACGAAAAGCCCCGCCGCGCTGAGGAAGGACAGGATCAACCACAGCACCGAATGCACGGGGTTGCGGCTGATCACAGTGAACAGCCCGCCAGCGATCACGCTGATCGCGAAGAGGTAAAATGCGAAAACGCTCATGCGTCACCTTCCTTGTCATCCAAAACACCCTGCGCGATTTCCATTGCGCGGGTCATGGCAGGGATGCCGGCGAAAACCGCCATCTGCCCGATCGTCTCTATCACTTGCTGCTTGTGGGCCCCTGCCTCTACCGCGTGGATCACGGCCTGACGCAGCGCCACGTCATTCTGGGCACCCTGCATGGTCAGCCCCGAAATCGTCAGCAACATCCGTGTTTTGGCATCCAACCCGTTGGGGTTCATGGTATTGCCAAAAAACGTTTCCATCATGTCTTTGGGCATCTTGCCCATCATCGCCTCGAACCCTTTGGGGGAAAACGCATCCATTGCAGGAAAGGCTTTGGCCATATCCTGCATCTGACGCATCATCTCTTCAAAAGGGTTCTGGCTGTCGGTCATCGGTACGGCGCGTCCAGTTCGAGGTTGCGCGCGATTTCAGCTTCCCAGCGTTCACCGTTGTCCAGCAGCTTGGCCTTGTCATAGAACAGCTCTTCGCGGGTCTCGGTCGAGAATTCAAAGTTCGGCCCCTCGACAATCGCGTCAACCGGACAGGCTTCCTGACAGAAACCGCAGTAGATGCATTTGGTCATGTCGATGTCATAGCGCGTGGTGCGGCGGCTGCCGTCATCGCGCGGTTCCGCGTCGATGGTGATCGCCTGCGCCGGGCACACCGCTTCGCACAGTTTGCACGCGATGCAACGCTCTTCCCCGTTGGGATAGCGGCGCAGGGCGTGTTCACCACGGAACCGAGGGCTCAGCGGGCCCTTTTCATGCGGGTAGTTGATCGTCGCCTTGGGCTTGAACATATACTTAATGCCCAGCTTCAAGCCGTGATAGAAATCCTGCAGCAGGAAGTATTTCGCGTGACGGGTATAGTCGGTGTTAGCCATATCAGCCCCCTACTGTCCAACGGGCATAGATACCCCAGAACCAATCGAATTTCGCGGCGAAGGATACGAAGACAACCCAGAACAGGCTGAATGGCAGGAACACTTTCCATCCCAGACGCATCAGCTGGTCATAGCGGTACCGCGGGGTGATCGCCTTGACCAACGAGAAGAAGAAGAACACCAGCCCCATCTTGGCGACCATCCAGAAGATGCCGTCCGGCAGGCCGGGGATCGGCGACAGCCAACCGCCAAAGAACATCAGCGAGATCAGCGCGCACATCAGCACCACGGCGACCAGTTCACCGATCATGAACAGCAAGAAGGGCGTGGAGGAATATTCGACCTGATACCCGGCAACCAGTTCCGATTCCGCTTCGGGAAGGTCAAACGGCGGGCGGTTGGTTTCGGCCAGCGCCGAGATAAAGAACAGGATCAGCATCGGGAAGTGCGGCAGCCAGTACCAGTTCAGCAGACCGTAGTCGCCGCTTTGCGACAGCACGATGTCCCCAAAGTTCAACGAGCCAGAGCTGATGACGACGCCGATGATGATCAGACCGATCGACACCTCGTAAGAGATCATCTGCGCGGCAGAGCGCAGCGAGCCCAGAAACGGGTATTTGGAGTTTGACGCCCACCCGCCCATGATCACGCCATAGACTTCAAGCGACGAGATCGCGAAGACATAAAGGATCGCGACATTGATGTTCGACAGAACCCAACCGTCGTTGAACGGGATCACCGCCCAGGCGACCAGCGCCATAACCAATGTGACCATCGGAGCCATGAAGAACACGGCGCGGTCCGCACCAGCGGGCACGACCACCTCTTTGACGATGTATTTCGCGAAATCCGCAAAGGATTGCAGCAGACCGTAGATGCCTACAACGTTCGGGCCGCGGCGCAGCTGTACCGACGCCCAGATTTTCCGGTCGGCGTACATCAGGAACGCAAGGGCAAGAAGCAGGGGAATCACAACAAGGAAAATCTGGCCAATAATCAGCAGGATCGTCCCCAGCGTGGTGTTGAAAAAGAAGTCAGCCATAGGTCCTCACACCGTCGGTATGCCTTTTTCCATGCAGTTCTGCACGGTCACTTCAGCATCTATTGTCTTCAAGCCCGCAGGCAGGCTCGGCGAGATGGTGTAAACAGCATCTGCGTGCCAGACACCACCCTCGATCTCAACATTTGTACGCACGTGGCGGGCAAAACCAAAGCCCCGGATCAAAGTATAGCGCGCCGCGGCGCATTCCGCGTATTCCGCTACATTCTCGGATGACTGCGCTTTGGTCATCGCCACGTCGAACTGGACAAGATCCCCGTCCAGCAGTTTGGTTTCAACACCGCGATACTCGGGAATGAAATCTTCGGCCATGGGCGCTTGCGTCTCGCAGGCACCCAGAACCAAAGGCAACATCATCCCCAAAATCCTCACTCCGCCGCCAGTGGTTTTTCGCGGCGGGCTTTGGCGTTGGCCGAAAGCTCTGCCATCAACTGGCTGGCGCGGGCGATGGGGTTGGACAGGTAGAAATCGGCAATCGCAAAGCGCAACGGGCTGTCGCCCAGATCGCCTATGGCCACCGGCTGCCAGTCGTTTTCCGCGACCTGATCAATATTCCCCAGATGCGGGACATCAGCGACCAGCGCCTTGCGCAATGCTGCAAGCGAATCGAACGGCAGCTTGGCGTCCAACTCGGCACTCAGCGCGCGCAGGATGGCCCAGTTTTCCTTGGCCTGACCGGGAGCAAAGCTGGCGCGCGCGGCAAGCTGCGGACGGCCTTCGGTATTGACGAACAAACCGCCCTCTTCCGTATAGGCGGCACCGGGCAGGATGATATCGGCACGGTGCGCGCCGCGATCCCCGTGCGAGCCTTGATAGATCACGAAGGGGCCGGCAGGAATGTCGCCCTCATCGGCGCCAAGGTTATAGATCACATCGGCGGCCAGCACATCGATGATGCCATTTTCAGCAACGGCACCGACGTCCATCGCACCCACACGGGATGCGGCAGTGTGCAAGACCATGAAGCCGGATTGCGTCGCCTCGGCCAGCGCCATGGCAGCGGCCAGAACCTCTGCCCCGTCTTCGCGCGCCAAGGCCCCCATGCCCACAACGATGACCGAGGATTTCTCGGCGATGTCGGCGTGGTCCTTTTTCAGCAGGTCATTCAGCAGCGACGGGCTGTCGCCCAGATGATCGTAATCGTAGGTCAGATCGACCGCAGGGCCCATCAGCGCCACATCCGCGCCACGGGTCCATGCCTTGCGGATACGGGCGTTCAGCACCGGTGCTTCCACCGCGGGGTTCGCGCCGATCAGCATCACGGCTTGCGCGTGATCCAGATCTTCGACCGTAGCGGTCCCGACATAGCCCGACCGGTTGCCCGCAGGCAGCTTCGCGCCATCGGTCCGGCATTCGACAACGCCGCCCTGCCCCTCGATCAGTTGTTTCAACGCATATGTCGCCTCGACCGAGGCAAGGTCACCGATCAGACCGGCGACAGTCTTACCCTTCATCGCAGCAGCGGCAGCGGCCAATGCTTCGGGCCAGTCAGCTTTGCGCAATTTACCGTTTTCACGAATATAGGGCGTGTCCAGACGCTGGCGGCGCAGTCCGTCCCAGACGAAACGGGTTTTATCGGAAATCCATTCCTCGTTCACGCCATCATGGTTGCGCGGCAAGAAGCGCATGACTTCGCGGCCTTTGGTATCCACACGGATGTTCGACCCAAGCGCATCCATCACGTCGATCGATTCGGTCTTTGACAGTTCCCACGGCCGTGCGGTGAAAGCATAGGGTTTCGAGACCAGCGCCCCCACGGGGCACAGATCAATGATATTGCCCTGCAGGTTCGAATCGAGCGTCTGCCCTAGATAGGCTGTAATCTCGGCATCTTCACCACGGCCGGTCTGGCCCATCTGGTGAATGCCCGCGACCTCGGTGGTGAAGCGCACACAACGGGTGCAGGAAATGCAGCGCGTCATATGGGTTTCGACCAATGGACCCAGATCCAGGTCTTCGGTCGCGCGTTTCGGCTCGCGGTAGCGGC
This sequence comes from Sulfitobacter sp. SK025, assembly GCF_003352105.1. Taxonomy (NCBI): domain Bacteria; kingdom Pseudomonadati; phylum Pseudomonadota; class Alphaproteobacteria; order Rhodobacterales; family Roseobacteraceae; genus Sulfitobacter; species Sulfitobacter sp. SK025. The sequence continues at coordinate 2,327,548 of NZ_CP025808.1, forward strand.
TGAAGTCGACGCCGTAGGCCATCGCCTGATCCTGAAGGTCACACTCGCCACCCTGATCGCAGATCGGGCAATCCAGCGGGTGGTTGATCAGCAGGAACTCCATGACCCCCTCGCGGGCCTTTTTAACCATGGGCGAATTGGTTTTGACGACAGGCGGCTGGCCCTCTGGGCCAGGACGCAAGTCGCGCACCTGCATGGCGCAGGACGCCGCAGGCTTAGGTGGGCCGCCCACGACCTCCACAAGACACATCCGGCAGTTACCGGCAATCGACAGACGTTCATGGTAACAGAAACGCGGAATTTCCACCCCTGCTTCCTCGCACGCCTGAATGAGCGTCATCGCCCCTTCGACTTCGACTTCCTTGCCGTCAATGATGATCTTGCGGGTATCGCTCATATGCTTATTTCGCTCTCAGTAACGAACCGATCCGGCTCGATTTTTGGATTTCTGCACGCCCTAACGCACAATAGCTTTGCGGGTCCGAAGTATCGACCCCCTTCGCCTTTAAATATGCGGCCCCACGGGCCTTCATGCGCGCCTTTTCAGCATCGCTTTTGCGGTAAGCGTCAATTTCGTCCGACGTATAGCCCAAAGATGTCGCCGTATTGTGCACATTGTTCAAATAGCTGAGTGCGCGGATCATACGGGCCGAGATATCGGGGCATTCTTTGCGAATCCGGTCGGCCAGTCCAAGATCAAGCAGCGCATCATCAACAGCCGGTACATCACGCAGCGGCGGCTTTGCGGCGACAGGGCTGGCCATCAGGGCCACGGTTGTTACGGCGATCAATACGTTACGCATCTTACTCTCCTCATGTAGCGGGGCGGACTGCCCCTTGCTACACATGGGAACTGACCCCGATGTTATTCAATAACATCTCCGGATCAGCCATTTGCCAGCGGTATGTCGCGCAAACGATCAGGAAGGGCAAGCCCCCTGAAACGTCAAAGCGTCGTCCACAAGGCGCAAATTCTCGGGCGGGGTGTCCGGCCCCACGACCCATTTGATATCCGAACTGCCATAGTTGGTCACACAATAAACCGTCGCTTCATAGCGCGCCGCTTCGCGGGCACCGTTGATCGACTGAGACGCATTGCGCACCCGCAGGGTAAAGACATCGCGTTGCCCGTCAACTTTGCTCAGCTTGGTGCGGAAATATTTACCATCAAAGGCCAGACGGTCTTCGCGGGCGGTACAGCCGGCCAAGACCGCGGCCGTTATACAAAATAGAACAATCTGCTTCATCTTCCCTCACTCTGCCGGTGTGGCCGGACCCGTCTTTTTGTGCAGCCCCCTGCCCGATCAACGGGTGAAAGCTATCGTTCTTCAGTCGTGCCTCAGAAGGCTGCGAAAATCGCCAGGACCGCCAAGGCCAGAATACAAACCAGCCCCAGCATAAAGAACAGCGACCGCATCGGCTGGTTGGTCGTCCCGATATGCACCACGGCCATCGCGACCCGCACCGCTACGAACAGCGCCGCAAAGAGGTTCACCCAGAACACAGGCGCGCCAAGCAGCACCGCCGCAAGTGTCGATGCCAGAAACGGGCCCGACGCCTCTATCGCGTTCATGAACGCGCGTTCGCGGCGATAGACCACATCGTCGTAGTTCCGCTTGGGCTTGCCGCAATCGCAGCGCCCCTCTGGCGTGCGCCCCATGGTAGAGAGCGCGCCGAGGACACTGATCAGAATGGCCCAAAAAGCCAAAGCAGTCAGCGCGTGGCTATAGGCGGCAAAGCTTTCCATCAAAGCTTACTCCGCCGCGACGGCGCTGACGCGGCCGGTGCGTTTGTGCTTGATGCGATCCTCGATCTCGTCGCGGAAGTGACGGATCAGACCCTGAATGGGCCAAGCCGCCGCATCCCCAAGAGCGCAGATCGTGTGGCCTTCGACCTGCTTGGTCACGTCGAGCAGCATGTCGATCTCTTCGGGCTCCGCATCGCCGCGCACCAAACGGTCCATCACGCGCATCATCCAGCCCGTGCCTTCGCGGCATGGCGTACACTGACCACAGGATTCGTGCTTGTAGAACTTCGCCAGACGCCAGATCGCCTTGATCACATCGGTGGAGTTATCCATCACGATGACCGCAGCCGTCCCCAGGCCCGAGCGTTGTTCGCGCAGATAGTCGAAATCCATGATCGCGTCGCGCATCTGCGCACCGGGGATCATCGGCACAGACGACCCGCCGGGGATCACAGCCTTGAGGTTGTCCCAGCCGCCACGGATACCGCCGCAATGCTTTTCGATCAGTTCTTCAAAGGTGATGCTCATCGCTTCTTCGACGACGCAAGGATTATTCACATGGCCAGAGATCGCAAACAACTTGGTGCCTGCGTTGTTCGGACGGCCAAAGCTTGAAAACCATTCAGGACCGCGACGCAGGATCGTTGGGACCACCGCGATGGATTCCACGTTGTTCACCGTGGTCGGGCAGCCATAAAGACCGGCCCCCGCAGGGAACGGCGGCTTCATCCGCGGCATGCCTTTCTTGCCTTCAAGGCTTTCCAGCAGCGCGGTTTCCTCGCCACAGATATAGGCACCTGCCCCGTGGTGCAGATAGATGTCGAAATCATAGCCGGATTTGCAGGCGTTCTTGCCCACAAGACCCGCGTCATAGGCCTCGTCAATCGCGGCTTGCAGCGCTTCGCGCTCGCGGATGTATTCGCCGCGGATGTAGATGTAGCAAGCGTTGGCGTTCATCGCGAAGCTTGCGATCAGGCAGCCCTCGATCAGCGTGTGCGGATCGTGGCGCATGATCTCGCGGTCCTTGCAGGTGCCGGGCTCGGATTCATCGGCGTTCACTACCAGATAGCTGGGGCGACCGTCGCTTTCCTTGGGCATGAAGGACCACTTCAGACCGGTGGGGAAGCCCGCACCGCCACGGCCCCGCAGCCCCGAGGCTTTCATCTGGTCGATGATCCAGTCGCGCCCGTTCTTGAGGATGCCCGCCGTGCCATCCCAATGGCCACGCGCCTGCGCGCCTTTCAGCGTGCGGTCGTGCATACCGTAGATATTGGTAAAGATGCGGTCTTGATCCTGAAGCATGAAGCTAACCTTTATGTGTCACGGCTGGCCGCGCGGGCCCGCCTCATCTGATATATATTGACCATCGCCCAGATCAGGGCTGCCAGCGCGGCAAAGTCGAACAGCAGCGCATAGCGTCCGGGCAAGCCGAACTGCGGCGCAAGCCATTGCGCCGCGATCCAAAGCAACATGGTGCCGGCAATGACAAGGCCGACCATCCGGCCCTTACGGGCCAGCGCGATTTCTTCCTTATCTGTCATTACACGGCATCCATGTCAGGCTCAGGTCTTTTTACTGCGCGTGGAGAATTCGGTCTCTCCACCGGAGGCGAGGGTTTTGGCCTGCGCCATCCAGTCATCACGTTGAATACGGCCTTTGAACCGCACGCGGGCATCAACCCAAGCGACTTCAGCCGCGGTCCATTTGGCGATCTGATCAAAGTGATAGATCCCCAGCTCATTCAGCGTTTGTTCAAGTTTCGGCCCTACCCCACTGATAAGCTTGAGGTTATCGGCACCGCCGGCGCGCGGCTGGTCTAGCGTTTCGGGGCTGCTTTCCACAGTACCCGCCGGAATATCCGCGATCCCCGAACGGGTCGAGGTAGCCCCCTTGACGGTGGCCGGTGCCTGCGGTGTTTCAGCCGGCGTCGGTTCCGGGATAGAGGCGACAGGTTCCGCCGACGCTTCTGCTGCGGGCGCAGGAGCCGGAGCCGCCTTGGCCTGTGCAGGCTCGGCTGCGGGGGCTTCGTATTTGTAGCTGCCCTTGCGCGCAGCGAGTTCCTCTTGACCCTTCAGCTTGGCCGTGGGCTTGATCCCCGAGAAAGCGGCGGGTTCGTCTTTGGCCGCCGGCGAGGTGCCCGCTGTCGCCTCTGACGCGGCACCGCCGACATCGGCCTCGGCCTGACCGCCGGTCGTGTCTTCGGGGCGAGTCTCTACCGTTTCGGTAGCAGCGGGTTCCGCCTCCAGCGTCGGCTCAGGCTCTACCTCGGCGTCGCTGGTTGGTGCGGCGCTGGCCGCCTGAGTTGTGGCCGCCGTTGCAGGGGCCGCAGCCGCCGCAGGAGTGCTGGCTGTCTGCATAGGCTCATCCCCAAGCGACCCGCACATGAGTATGGACAGGACCACAAAGGTCACAAGCCCCAGTATGATCCCGAGGAACAGGGAGGCGATAAAGCCCCAGCCGAAAACCAGCCAAAATAGCAACGCGAGGACAAGGCCGACCCCGGCCCCCCACCGCATGCAACCGCGTTTGCATTGCTCTTTTTGCGTCAAATCAGTCATGTCCGTCCCTTCGTTCGCCATTCAAGATGATCTATTATGTGTTATAGATACCATCTTTTGTGGCGCGCGACGAGAATTCTGTTTCTTCACCAGCAGCAAGCTTTTTCGCCTGCTCGACCCAGTTGTCGCGGGTCACGCGGCCCTTGAAACCTTCGAGGTTCTGATCCACCCAGGATACCTCGTTCGGGCCCCAGTCAGCGATCTGGCTAAAGTGGTAAAAGCCCATCTTGTTCACCAGCGCTTCGAGCTTGGGACCGATGCCCTTGATCATCTTGAGGTCATCCGCCGCGCCGCCTTCGGGGGCATCCAGCGTCTTGGGCTTGGTGGCCGCAGCATCCGCATTGGCCTCGGCAGACTTCGCAACCGATGCTTTTTTGGTGCCCGCGGTAGAGGCTTTGGGCGCAGGGGCCGGATCGCCGGGTGCGACGCTGCCTGCTTCGGGTTTGCCCACAGCTTCGGTGCCGTCAGCCTCCCCCGGTGCTTCGGAGCGTTGATCCGAGGCATCGCCCACGTCACGTGGTGCGTCTTCCTCTGCGGCGGTACGACCGCCTTGGGCACCGTCAGGACCTTCGGGTGGCATATTGTCATCCCGCGCAACAGGCTGTTCCTTGTCGGAACCGGCGCTGTCTGCACCATCTTTACCCTGCCAGGGCGCTGTCAACGGCACTTCGGTACCATCGATGCGCTTGAGCGTATCTCCGATGTCCACGGCCAGTTGTGCGCTGGCGTTATATTGTGTCTTGCCGCTGTCGTGATCGGTCAGGCTGGTCAGCCCGGACAGCGGTTCAGAGGCATAGCGCCCGTTCTGCGGGCCGGGCACAGGCACCTGCCCCGCCGCCATCTCGTCGATCATGGCGCGGAAGCCGTCGACGGTCAGATCTTCGTAATAGTCCTTGCCGATCTGCGCCATGGGCGCGTTCGAACAGGCGCCCAGACATTCGACTTCTTCCCACGAGAATTTGCCGTCTGCGCTGATCTGATGTGCCTTGGGCGCGATGCGCTCCTTGCAGACCTCGATCAGGTCTTCAGCACCGCAGATCATGCAGGATGTCGTGCCGCAAATCTGGAAATGCGCGACCTCGCCCACAGGCTGAAGCTGGAACATAAAGTAGAATGTCGCGACTTCGAGCCCGCGGATATAGGCCATGCCCAGCATTTCCGAGACATGTTCGATTGCAGGGCGGCTCAGCCAGCCTTCCTGTTCCTGCGCACGCCACAGCAAAGGGATGATCGCGCTGGCCTGACGGCCTTCGGGGTATTTCGTGATCTGCGCTTCGGCCCAGGCCTGGTTGGCAGGGGTGAAGGCAAAGCTTGTCGGTTGGTCAGGGTGCAAACGGCGCAGCATCAGATCAGGCTTTCGTTCTTGCGGAAACGGCGGGCGCCTCCGGCGGGAGTTTATTTGGCAAAATGAAGAGGACCCGGCTCAACGGTCGACCTCTCCGAAAACGATGTCCATGGTGCCGATGATCGCCGCGACATCCGCCAGCTGATGCCCCTTGGCGATGTAATCCATCGCTTGCAGGTGCAGGTAGCCGGGCGCACGCAGTTTGGCACGGTAGGGTTTGTTCGATCCATCGGCCACAAGGTAGACGCCGAATTCGCCCTTTGGGGCCTCGACCGCGCAATAGACTTCGCCGGCGGGGACGTGGAACCCTTCGGTGTAGAGCTTGAAGTGGTGGATCAGGCTTTCCATGTCGGTTTTCATCGCGGTCCGGCTGGGGGGCGTGATCTTGCCCCGCGCCAATACATCGCCCTGCCCTTCGGGCGCGCGCAGCTTCTCGATGGCTTGCTGGATGATGTAGGTGGACTGGCGCATTTCTTCCATCCGGACGAGGTAGCGGTCATAGCAATCGCCGTTCACGCCAGTCGGGATCTGGAAGTCGAATTCATCGTAGCATTCATAGGGCTGCGCCCGGCGCAGATCCCACGCCAGGCCAGAGCCGCGGACCATCACGCCCGAGAAGCCCCAATCCTGGATGTCCTGTTCAGACACGATGCCGATGTCAGCGTTACGTTGTTTGAAGATCCGGTTTTCTGTCAGCAGCTGATCAACGTCGACCATGAAGCCCGACAGGAACTTGTGGGTCCATGCCTCGATATCATCAAGCAGCGCGGGCGGCAGATCCTGGTGGACCCCGCCGGGGCGGAAATAGGCCGCGTGCAGACGGGCACCGCAGGCGCGTTCGTAGAAGATCATCAGATCTTCGCGTTCTTCAAAGCCCCAGAGCGGCGGTGTCAGCGCGCCCACGTCCATCGCCTGTGTGGTGACGTTCAGCAGGTGTGACAGGATGCGGCCAATTTCGGAATAGAGCACGCGGATCAGCGAGGCGCGACGGGGCACTTCGACACCGGTCAGCTTTTCGATAGCCAGACACCAGGCGTGTTCCTGGTTCATCGGGGCCACGTAATCGAGCCGGTCGAAATACGGCAAGTTCTGCAGGTAGGTGCGGCTTTCCATCAGCTTTTCGGTGCCACGGTGCAGCAGGCCGATGTGCGGATCGCAACGTTCGACGATCTCGCCGTCGAGTTCGAGAACCAGACGCAGAACCCCGTGCGCCGCAGGGTGTTGCGGGCCGAAGTTGATGTTGAAGTTGCGGATCTTCTGCTCGCCGGTCAGGGCGTCTTCGAAACCTTTGGTGCCGTCCATCATTTACGCTCCAGCTCGGTCAGTTTGACGCCCATCCACCACAGAAGGGCGACGGTGCCCAAAGGCACGATACAGGCAACAGACCAGTATTTATTGATCCCGAAAAACGGCAACAGCTTGACCATCGGGATGATTGTGAGGGCAGAGAGTATGAACCACCACATGCCCCCCATTATTTTGCCTCCGGCTTTTCATCGCCCGGCAGAATATATTCGGCCCCTTCCCAAGGCGACATAAAGTCGAACTGGCGATATTCCTGAACGAGGCTCACGGGTTCATAGACCACGCGCTTTTCCGTCTCGTCATAGCGGACTTCGGTATAGCCGGTGGTTGGGAAATCCTTGCGCAGCGGGTAGCCGCGGAACCCGTAGTCGGTCAGCAGGCGACGCAGGTCGGGGTGGCCGGCAAAGATGATGCCGAACATGTCAAAGACCTCGCGTTCGAACCAGTTGGCCGACGGGTGGATATCGACGATCGAGGGGACCATATCCTCTTCGCGCGCGACGACGCGCAAGCGGATGCGCTGGTTCTGGTACATCGACAGGAAATGATAGACGACATCAAAGCGTTTGGCGCGGCCCGGGTAATCCACCGCGGTGATATCCACCAACGAGGAGAAACGGCAGGTCGCGTCGCTTTTGATAAACTCCACCAGACCGGGCAGATTGGCCTGGGTGACATCCATGTTCAGCTCGTCAAAGGCGATATCCCAGCCGAGGATACAGTCGGGGCGTTTCGCTTCGATATACGCGCCAAGTTCGTTCAGTTGTTCTGACATATCAGCCCCTTAGCGAACAATTGTGCCGGTGCGGCGGATTTTGCGCTGCAGCTGCATGATACCATAAAGCAACGCCTCTGCCGTGGGCGGGCAGCCGGGCACGTAGACATCCACAGGCACGACACGGTCACAGCCGCGCACCACGGAATAGCTGTAGTGGTAATAGCCGCCGCCATTGGCGCAAGACCCCATAGAGATCACATAGCGCGGTTCCGGCATCTGGTCATAGACCTTGCGCAGGGCCGGTGCCATCTTGTTGGTCAGCGTGCCCGCAACAATCATCAGGTCGGACTGACGCGGAGACGCGCGTGGCGCGGTGCCAAAACGTTCCAGATCGTAGCGCGGCATCGAGGTGTGCATCATCTCGACGGCGCAGCAGGCCAGACCAAAAGTCATCCAGTGCAGCGAGCCAGTACGGGCCCAGTTGATGATGTCTTCGGTCGAGGTCAGCAGGAAGCCTTTGTCCTGCAGTTCCTTGTTCAGGTTCTGGGTGGCCACATCGCGGTCCATCCCGGCCACATTGGCCCCGGCGGCTGCTACTGCCATTCCAGTGCTCCCTTTTTCCACTCATATGCAAAGCCGGCGGTCAGCACGGCAAGAAAGACCATCATCGACCAGAAACCGGCCATGCTCACGTCCTGAAAGGCCACGGCCCAGGGGAAGAGGAAAGCAATTTCGAGGTCAAAGATGATGAACAGGATCGACACGAGGTAGAACCGCACGTCAAATTTCATCCGGGCGTCGTCAAAGGCGTTGAAACCGCATTCATAGGCCGACACTTTTTCAGGGTCCGGGTTGCGCACGGCCAGCACCACGGCGGCCAGGATCAAAACAATGCCAAGGACAATCGCCACGGCTAGAAAAAGTAGGATCGGCAGGTATTCCCGCATCATGTCGTCCAAGGGGAAGCTCCTTTTGCGTATGCGACGCGCCACGCGCCCTGTCAGCCAAACGGCACTATTGGCTTTGGTCGGTTTACTCCGCTGTCCGGTCAGGGTCAACCGAGCCCGCCATATTTGCGTCATCCTGTCGTGGGGCGCGGCACACCCTGCCCGCGCCCGCCGGATTGGCGCTATTTTTCCAGCAGATCGCGGCTCTCGCGCCAGCTGTGCTGCGGCGCGAAGCCTAGCAGGTCACGCGCCTTTTCGATGCTGTAGAATGTCTCGAACTGGCCCATATCGCGGGTCTGGCGCACGTCTTTATAGTAGCGATCAATCAAGTCAGACGTTTGTGCGGCGACAGAGGTGTCGGCGTTAGCCACATTGAACACCTCGTACCCCAAGCCGTCGACCTCGAGACAGCGTTGCACCATCTGCCCCAGATCGCGGACATCGATATAGGCGAAGATATTGCGCCGCCGTTGATCGGGGTCGTGAATGAAGCCGGGGAAAAGGCTGGCGTATTCATGCGGTTCGATCACGTTGTTGATTCTCAACCCGTAGATATCCGCCCCCGCGCGCGCCTGAAAGCTGCGCGCCGTCGCCTCGTTACAGACTTTGGACATGGCATAGCTGTCTTCGGGCACGGTCGGGTGCTCTTCATCGACGGGGATATAGTCGGGCTTACGCTCCCCCTGGGCAAAGCAGATGCCATAGGTCGTCTCGGATGAGGCAAAGATGATCTTGGGCACCCCCGCCTTCACGGCAGCATCGATGACATGATAGGTGCCAAGCGTATTGACCCGAAACACCTCCGTATCCGACGTGATCAGGATGCGCGGCACGGCGGCGAAATGCACAACGGCGTCAAACCCCTGCACGCCGGCGCCCTCATCCAGTTCGCCCAGATTCATCAGACTATGCATCACATCATGCATCTGGCCCGCATCGGTGATATCGGCAATGCGGTTGTCAACGCCGGGGTGATCCAGCGGCTGCTGGTCCACGTTCAACACCTGATGCCCCTGATCCATCAGATAGGGGATCACATGCCGCCCCGCCTTGCCGCTGCCGCCGGTGAATAGAATACGCATGGGGGCCCCTCTCGCCGTTGATTTCGTGGCAAATCCTAGAGCCTTGCCGCCCCGCTTCAACCCGTAACCCAGGCCGCCTTGCGCTTGTCGAAGAAGGCACCGATTCCCTCGGCCGCCTCTTCGGTTTCCCAGCGGTCGGCCAATGCGGCGATGGTATGGTCCACGACCTGCGCGTCGATCCGCGGCCCCAGATCCCGCGCGAGCTGTTTCGCCGCAGCCACGGCCCCCGGCGCACAGGACAGATAGGGCACGACCTCGGCCTCGATCGCAGCGTCCAGCGCATCCGCCGGCACGGCACGGGCCAGCAACCCCAGATCAACCGCCTCTGCCGCGTCAAACAGACGGGCCGACATGAACACCCGCCGCGCGCGCCCCTCGCCCATACGGGCCAGCACATAGGGGCCGATGGTGGCCGGAATGATCCCCAGCCGCGTCTCGGTGAACCCCATCTTCAACGTATCAACCCCGATCGCCACGTCACAGACCGAGGCCATGCCGACACCGCCACCAAAGGCATTCCCCTGCACCCGACCGATCAAGGGCTTGGGCAGCGTGTTCAGCGCGCCCAGCATCGTGGCCAGCTTGCCTGCCTCGGCCGAGCGTGTCGGCCCATCCATATCGCGCTGCGCCTGCATCCAACCCAGATCACCGCCCGCGCAAAAGCTTTTGCCCGCGCCGGTCAGCACCACGACCCGCACAGCGTCATCAGCGGCCAAGGCGGCGGCGGCCCCGGTCAGCTCCGCGATCATCTGCGCGGACATGGCGTTGTGCTTTTCCTCGCGCGCCAACGTCAACGTCGCGACCCCGCGCGCGTCGGTCTCCAGCTTCAGTGTCTCGTACATCATCCTGCCCTCATCCGCCGCGCCATCTCGGCGGCTTCCTCGATCACCGCCTGATCCAACCCGGTGTCATAGCCAAGCGCCATCAGATGCGCGTTGACCTTTTCCGTAGCAACATTGCCCGCAGCCCCCGGCGCATAGGGGCACCCCCCCAAGCCGCCTACGGCGGCATCGAACACCCGCACGCCCATGGACACGGATGCATCGATGTTGTCCATCGCCCGCCCGTTGGTGTCATGGTAATGCCCGGCCAAACGCCCCACGGGCACCACATCGCGCACCGCCAGCAACATGCGCGCAATCGTATCCGGTGTGCCCGCCCCGATGGTGTCGCCAAGCGAGACCTCATAGCAGCCCATAGAGAAAAGACGATCCGCCACTTCCGCCACCTTGGATGGCGCGACCGCCCCGTCATAGGGGCATTCCACCACGCAAGAGACATAGCCCCGCACTGGCATATCGACATGGCGTGCCTGCTCCAGGATCGGCGCGAAACGCTCGAACGCCTCCTCGATGCTGGCGTTGATATTCTTCTGACTGAACCCCTCGCTGGCCGAGGCGAACACCGCGATCTCTCCCGCTTTGGCCGCGACCGCATCCTCGTAGCCCCGCATATTCGGCGTCAGCGCGGCATAACGCACCCCCTCGACCCGAGCAATCCCGCCCAGAACCTCACCCGATCCGGCCATCTGCGGCACCCATTTGGGGCTGACAAAGCTCGCCACCTCGATCCGGGAAAACCCCGCACGGCTCAGCAGGTCGACCAGCGCGATCTTCTCCGACACCGGAATTTCGCGCGCCTCGTTTTGCAGCCCGTCCCGTGGACCGACCTCGAATATCTCGCAGACCCCTTTATCCATAACGCCCCCTCCCCTTCATTTTGCCAAATAAACTCACCTGCGTGACGGTAGCATCACTCGACCGGCCACGGGTCATAAAACGTCCGGTCAAACAACGGCACATCTTTGGGCAGCGACAGCTGGAACGCCTCGCGGTCGGTGATGCGCGCATACCAGGCCGCCACATTGGGGTGATTGTCGAGCTTGGCGAAATGCTGCGCCATATAGACCGCCTGCCCCACGTTCACATCCGCCGCCGTGAAACCGCTCATCAAAAGATAATCCTGTGACAGTATCCCGCCGCCCAAACGCGCCTCGATCGCGTCGTAACACTTCATCAAACGCGCGGCTTCCAGCTTCATCACGATGGGGCTGCGCATGGAATCATCGCGCAGCGCCACATGCTGCTGGGTCAGCGCGGCACAATGCTGCGATACCGTCTCGGCAAAGTGGATCCACACCAACCACGCCATGCGATCCGGCACCCCCGGCATCCGCCCCAAACGATCAGGGCTGAACCGTTCGCAAAGGTATTCCGCGATGGCGCCTGTCTCGAACATGCGCTCCCCGTCGATCTCGAGTGAGGGCACACGCCCCGCCGGCGAAATTGCCAGATAGCCCGGATCACGCAGGGACTTGTCGAAGGCGTGGATCGACACCTCGAAGGGCACCTCCAGCTCTTGCAGCAACCAAAGGGTGCGCATGGAACGGGTCTGTTCGACGTGGTGCAGGGTAATCATGGTGCGGTCTCCTATGCCTCGGGCTCTAGCCGCACCAGTGCTACACCCGCCTCGACCTGATCACCAGCCTGCGCCAGAACCTCGGCGATAACGCCATCGCGCGCGGCAAGCAGGCTGTGCTCCATCTTCATGGCTTCCAGCACCGCAAGGCGGTCGCCTTTGGTTACCGTCTGGCCGACCTTGGCATCCACGACACGCACCAATCCGGGCATCGGGGCCTCGATCAGGTTGCCGTCGCCGTGACCACCCGCGGCACGGGCCAGCGGGTCGATAACGTCAAACACCAGCGCATAGCCGTCAAATACCGTTACGCGCCCCTCCGCAACGGATACAGCCGCCGCCTGTTGCCCGCCCACGGACCAGCGTCCGCCGATGCGCTGCGCCACGACCTCTGTCCCCTCCACGGTCCAGATCTGGTGATCCGCCGAGACGACCTGAACCTGCAGCAGATGATCCTCGCCGCCCCAGGTCAATCCAACCGCGCGGCGCAGCGGCTGCCACAGCGTAAATCCCGCGCCCCCGGCCGGATCCAGCAACGACAGTGCCGCCATCCCGGCAAGCGCCGCATGGCGCGGCGCCACCTCGGGCGTTTGTGTCAAAGCATCAATGTCACGGGCGATCAGCCCGGTATCCACATCCCCCGCCGCAAACCCTTCATGCGCTGCCAAAGCGCCCAGAAACGCAAGGTTCGTGACCGTCCCCGCCACCTCGCAGCCGGTCAGCGCCGCGCGTAGGCGCGACAGGGCGATCTCGCGCGTGTCGCCATGCACGATTACCTTGGCAATCATCGGATCATAGAAAGGGCTGATCGTATCGCCGGCGCGCACCCCGCTATCGGCACGGCAGGCCGGCGTGAACTGCAAATGCGTCAAGGTGCCCGTGGCGGGCAGGAAACCCTTGGGGACATCCTCCGCATAAAGCCGCGCCTCAAACGCATGTCCGTGGATCGACAGTTCGTCCTGGCGCAGGGGCAGCCCCTCGCCTGCCGCCACGCGCAACTGCCAGGCCACCAGATCAACGCCGGTGATCGCCTCGGTCACGGGATGTTCCACCTGCAAACGGGTGTTCATCTCCATGAAAAAGAAGCCGTCCGTCTGCAACCCGCCAGAGCCGTCGACGATGAATTCAATCGTGCCCGCCCCGGCATAGCCGATCGCCTCGGCTGCTGTGACGGCCGCCTGCCCCATCGCTTCGCGCATTTCGGGCGTCATGCCGGGGGCCGGAGCTTCCTCGATCACCTTCTGGTGACGCCGCTGAAGCGAGCAATCGCGTTCAAACAGATGCACGGCCTTTTTACCGTCGCCAAAGACCTGCACCTCGATATGGCGCGGTTTGGTGACGAATTTCTCGACCAGCACATCGGCGTTGCCAAAGGCTGTCTTGGCCTCGGAGCGCGCACTCTCCAGCGCGGCCTGAAAACCGTCCGCCGCCTCCACCAGCCGCATACCTTTGCCACCCCCACCGGCGACGGCCTTGATCAACACCGGATAGCCGATCTTATCCGCCTCTGCCGCCAGCAGCGCGTCATCCTGATCGGCCCCGTGATACCCCGGCACAACCGGCACGCCCGCCTCGACCATCAAGGCCTTGGCGGCGTCTTTAAGCCCCATCGCGCGGATGGCCTTGGCCGACGGGCCGATAAAGACCAGCCCCGCCGCCTCTACCGCATCCACGAAATCGGGGTTCTCGGACAAAAAGCCATAGCCCGGATGGATCGCCTGCGCGCCCGTATCCAGTGCCGCCTGAATGATCACCTCGCCGCGCAGATAGCTATCCGCAGGGGCCGACCCGCCGATATGCACCGCCGTATCCGCCATCGCCACATGTTTCGCCGCGCGGTCCGCGTCGGAATAGACCGCCACACAGCGCACCCCCATGGCCTGCGCTGTCTCCATCACGCGGCAAGCAATCTCGCCCCGGTTCGCAATCAGGATCGTATCAAACATCACGCAGTTCCCTCACATCCATCTTATCTTCATTTTGCCCCTTAAACTCCGGGGGTCCCCGGGGGCTGGCCCCCGGCCGCATAAAGGCCAACCGCAGCCTACATCCGGAACACACCAAACTTCGTATCCTCGATCGGTGCGTTCAAGCTTGCCCGTAGCGACAGCGACAGCACCTCGCGGCTGTGGCGCGGGTCGATCACGCCGTCATCCCAAAGCCGTGCGGTCGCATAAAGCGGATGCGACTGTTCTTCGAACATATCAATCGTGGGCTGCTTGAACGCTGTCTCTTCTTCCTCGGTCCAGCTGTCGCCCGCGCGTTCGATCGCATCGCGTTTTACCGTCGCCAGAACGCCCGCCGCCTGCGCCCCGCCCATGACCGAAATGCGCGAGTTCGGCCATGTCCACATGAAGCGCGGAGAATACGCTCGCCCCGCCATACCATAGTTACCGGCCCCGAACGACCCGCCCACCAGCATGGTGATCTTGGGTACATTGGTCGAGGCGACAGCCGTCACCATCTTGGCCCCGTGCCGCGCGATGCCTTCGTTCTCGTATTTGCGCCCGACCATGAAACCGGTGATGTTTTGCAAGAACACCAGCGGGATCTTGCGCTGCGAACACAGCTCGACGAAATGCGCGCCTTTCTGGGCGGATTCCGAGAACAATACGCCATTGTTGGCGATGATGCCGACGGGGCAGCCTTTGACATGGGCGAAGCCACAGACCAGCGTCTCGCCAAAGCGCGCCTTGAATTCGTCGAAGCGGCTGCCATCGACCAGCCGCATGATGACTTCGCGGATGTCATAGGGCGTGCGCAGATCGGCGGGGACAACGCCCAGCATCTCGGCCGGATCATAGGCAGGGTCTTCGGCGGGTTGCCACTGCACATTCATCGGGGCCGCGCGGTTCAGACCGGCCACGGCACGCCGGGCGAGCGCCAGCGCGTGGGCGTCATCCTCGGCCAGATAGTCCGCCACACCTGACAGACGGGTATGCACGTCGCCGCCGCCCAGATCCTCGGCGCTAACAACCTCGCCCGTGGCGGCCTTGACCAACGGCGGACCTGCCAAAAAGATCGTGCCCTGCTCTTTCACGATGATCGACACATCCGACATCGCAGGCACATAGGCCCCGCCTGCGGTGCAGGACCCCATGACTACAGCGATCTGGGGGATGCCCTTGCCGCTCATCCGCGCCTGATTATAGAAAATCCGGCCAAAGTGGTCACGGTCGGGAAAGACCTCGTCCTGATTGGGCAGGTTCGCGCCGCCGCTATCGACCAGATAGATGCAGGGCAGATGGTTTTCCTCGGCGATCTCTTGGGCACGCAGGTGTTTTTTGACGCTCATCGGGAAATAGGTGCCGCCCTTCACCGTGGCGTCGTTGCACACGATCATGCAGTCGATGCCCTGCACCTTGCCGACACCCGCGATCACACCGGCCGCAGGGGCGGCCCCGCCATAAAGCCCATGCGCCGCCAGCGCACCAACCTCAAGGAAGGGCGATCCGGGGTCGAGCAGATTGGCCACCCGTTCGCGGGGCAGCATCTTGCCGCGGCTCACGTGACGGGCGCGAGATTTCTCGCCGCCGCCCAGTTCCGCCGCATCCGCCGCCTCGCGGATGGTTTGCAGCGCGGCCAGATGCGCGGCCTCGTTCGCTTTGAAGCTTTCGGACGAGGGCAAGGCTTGCGAAATCAGCTTCATGTCGGTCTCCTTGATCGGATGGAATGGGGGGGCGTCACAGGGGGGTACGGCATTACGCGGCCCCTTCGGCAGCCGCGCGGGCTTTCAGCTCGCGGCGGATCACCTTGCCTGTGACGGTCATCGGCAAAGCATCCAGAAAGGCCACCTCGCGCGGGTAGGAATAGCTGGCAAGGCGGGTTTTCACCCAGCCTTGCAGGGTCTGCTCATCGACAGTCGCACCGGATTTGCGCACGACATAGGCTTTGACGATCTCTGTCCGCAGCGAGTCGGGCTTGCCCACCACACCGCAGGTTGCCACATCGGGATGGGTCAGCAGGCAATCCTCGATCTCTGCCGGACCGATGCGATAGCCGCTTGAGGTGATCACATCATCCTCGCGCCCGATAAAGCGCAGGTAGTCACCGTCGAACACGCCGCGATCACCGGTCAGCATCCAGTCACCCCGGAATTTTTGTGCTGTCTCGTCGGGGCGCTGCCAATAGCCCAGCATCATCGCGGCTGATCCCTTGCGGATGGCGACGTCGCCTTCGTCTGCCGTCGGCGCACCGTCATCATCCAGCACCGCGACGTCATGACCCGGCACAGGTTTACCGATGCAACCGGGGCGCTGCGGGAACTGGCTGCCCGCGCTGGTGGCGACCATATTGCATTCGGTCTGCCCGTAGAATTCGTTGATGCTCAGGCCAAAGGCTTGCTGCCCCCATGCCAGCATCTCGGCCCCCAAAGGCTCCCCCCCAGATGCGACAGAGCGTAGCCCCGCGATTGTGGCTCCCTCGGCCTTGAGCATCCGCAGCGCGGTCGGAGGAAAGAACACGTTGCGCACATCGCCCTCGCGGAGGATGCGCGCACAGGCGTCTGGAGAGAATTTCGCTAAGCGTGCCGCGACAACAGGCACGCCAAGCGCCAGCGCGGGCATTGCCACATCGAACAGCCCGCCGATCCACGCCCAATCCGCTGGCGTCCAGAGGCAATCGCCGTCTTGCCCCAGCACGTCATGGCTGAGCGAGACGCCGGGCAGATGGCCCGTCAGCACCCGATGGCCATGCAGCGCACCCTTGGGCGACCCCGTCGTGCCCGAGGTATAGATCAGCACCGCCGGATCGTCCGGGCCTGTGTCGGCAAAGGCGACAGGATCGCCCGCCACGCCGACGCTATCTGCCATCAAGGGCGTCGCCAGCCCCCCCAGCAGGTCGCGCCCTTCGGGATCGGTCAGCACCAGCGTCACGCCCGCATCACGCACCCGCGACGCAAGGGCATCATACTTGAAGAGTTTAAACAAAGGCACTGAAATCGCGCCGATTTTCCAGATCGCCAGATGGGCCGCAGCACACCACGGGCTTTGCCCTAGCAGCACGCCCACGCGATCGCCGGCCAGCACCCGCTGCGCCAAGGCGCGTGCCAATCCGTCGACCATATCGGACAGGGTGCCAAAGCTGACATCGCGTCGCGCATCGCCTGTCAGATCAATGATCGCGCGCCGCGCGGGGTCATGGGACAGACATTGCGCCGCCATGTTCAGCCGCGCCGGGATGTCCCACGCGCCCGTTGCGTCCAGACCTGGCAGGACGTCAGCCATCAGCCTTCCCACACGTCCAGCGACAAAGCCTGACGCGCGGTCTGTTGCATCAGACAGTTAATCGCCGCAGGTCCGCGCCCCGTGCCCCCCTGCCAAAGCGAGGCTTCGTAAGTGCACGCCTTGTCGCGGAACACGATCCACGCCCGCTGCATCTCGCGCAGGGCATCCGCCACGCCGGGGCTTCCCTCGGGCCCCGGGATCGCATCGGCATCCATCCGTTTGGCCTGCACCATCACCGCGGCGTAATTATCGTTCAACCGCTGGTCCCAGAATTGCAGCTCACGGTCCAGACACCCGCCCATACCATAGGTGCTGCTCCCGCCCGGAGAATCCTCCATGCACTGGTTCGCAGAGACACCGACGCAGGCCATCTCGGCGGCAAAACCATCGGCGTCGGCGAGGCAAATCTCTGTGCCGCGATCAGTATATTGCAGATCCTGCGCGGCAAGCGGTGAGGCGCAGAGCATCAGGGCAAGGGCCAGAGGTTTCACGCCATTGCTCCCATCATCTCGCGGCCCACCAGCATGCGGCGGATTTCAGAGGTGCCTGCCCCGATCTCCATCAGCTTGGCATCGCGGAAGATGCGGCCCACGGGGTTGTCAGACAGGTAGCCCGCCCCGCCCATGGCCTGCACCGCCTGATGCGCCTGTTTCATCGCCTCTTCGCTGGCATAAAGACAGCAGGCGGCGGCATCCGCACGGGTGACATCACCGCGATCACAGGCCTTGGCGACCTCGTAAACATAGGCGCGGGCCGAATTCATCGCGGTGTACATATCCGCCATCTTGCCCTGCATCAGCTGGAAGTTCCCGATGGGCTGCCCGAATTGCTTACGCTCGACCATATAGGGCATGATCTCGTCCAGACAGGCGGCCATGATCCCCAGACCGATCCCCGCCAGCACCACGCGTTCGTAATCAAGCCCCGACATCAGCACCGCCACGCCGCGCCCCTCTTCCCCCAGAACGTTTTCAAACGGGACTTCGACATCGTCAAAGATCAGCTCTGCCGTGTTGGACCCGCGCATGCCAAGCTTGTCGAAATGCGGGCTGGTGGTGAAGCCTTTCATGGATTTCTCGATCAGGAAGGCGGTGATGCCTTTCGATCCGGCATCGGGGTCGGTCTTGGCATAGACCACCAGCGTGTCGGCGTCAGGGCCGTTGGTGATCCAGTATTTATTTCCCGACAGGCGGTAGTGATCGTTGCGCTTTTCGGCGCGCAGTTTCATCGACACCACGTCGCTGCCCGCAGAGGGTTCGGACATCGCCAGCGCGCCCACATGTTGACCCGAGCACAGGCCCGGCAGGAATTTCGCCTTCTGCTCGGGGCTGCCGTTCAGACGGATCTGGTTCACACAAAGGTTCGAATGCGCCCCGTAGGACAGCGAGACCGAGGCCGAAGCGCGCGCGATTTCTTCAACCGCGACGGTGTGCGCGACATAGCCCATGCCCGAGCCGCCGAATTCTTCCTCGACCGTCATGCCAAGCAGACCAAGGCTGCCCATCTCTTCCCAGAGCGCGGGCGGGAATTCGTTGTGGGTGTCGATCTCGGCGGCCATCGGTTTGACCCGCTCCTGCGCCCAACGGTGCACCATATCGCGCATCTCGTTCACGTCGTCGCCCAGATCGAATTTCATGGTGGTGTTGAACATAGACCCCTCCCCCGAGTTTATTGAACAGTTGTTCATTACACTACACTTCTCGCGGATTCGGTCAAGCAAATGTCGCAGGCTGCGCGGAACTGCACCCGCGCCGCCGATGTTACCCCCGTGACACAGGATAGAAAGGACGCCCCGATATGAGCACGTCATTGAAGAAAGAATTCTGGGACCGCGTAGACGACACCCGCATCGGCATGCTGGCCACCGATACCGCCCGCGCCATCCCCATGAGCCACTATGCCGATCACGACGCCAACTGCCTGTGGTTCATCACCGCACGGGACACCGATCTCGCGAAATCCGCCCAAACCGGTGCTGCGGCCGAATATCTGGTGACCAGCAAGGACGAACACCTATACGCCCGGATCGACGGCACCGTTCAGGCTGTGACCGACCCTGCCAAACTGGACGAGTTGTGGAACGCCTTTGCCGCCGCCTGGTTCAAGGACGGACGCAAGGATGACGACGTGCAACTTGTGCGTATGGACCTCAAACAGGCGGAGGTCTGGCTGACTGGCGGCAGCCTGTCCTTCCTTTACGAAATCGCCAAAGCCAATGTGACCAAACAGGTTCCGGATGCGGGCGAACATGGGACCATTCGCTTCTGAACGGCGGAGACGCCACTATTCACATCAAGGGCGGGCCGTTGTGTCTGCCCTTTTCGCTACGCCATGCTAGGGTGCTGCCGGACACCCACGGCCTTTGCTCGACACCCTGTCTGATACAGCCATGAACGGATGAACTGATATGAAAATCTATGTAACCAGCATCTTCGTTGACGACCAAGACAAGGCCCAGAAGTTCTACTGCGACAAGCTGGGATTTGAGGTGAAGAACGATATTCCCCTCGGGACGCACCGCTGGCTCACCGTGGTATCGCCCGAACATCCCGACGGGACAGAGCTTTTGCTAGAGCCCAGCGATCACCGCGCCGTCGGCCCCTACAAACAGGCGCTGGTGGAGGACGGGATCGCAGCCCATTCCTTTCAGGTTGAGGATCTGGATGCCGAAGTCAAACGGCTGACCGACAGCGGTGTCGCCTTCACCCAAGACCCTATTGATGCCGGCCCTGTCCGCATGGCGGTACTGGATGACACCTGCGGGAACCTCATCCAGTTGATCCAGATGGCGACCCCCGGCGCGGCCTAGCCCTGCTGGAACACCGCCGAGACTTCCGCGCGAATGATCCTTGCGATCAGCGCGCAGTCGTCCAAAGAGAACGTCAGCGGGACGCGCATGTCGATGATACTGGCGAGCACCGCATCGCTGGCGGGCAGCGCAGAGGGTTCGGCATAGCGCCATGAATCGTAGCGGCTGGTAAAGCCCACAGGCTCCGCCCCGCCGAACCACTTCAGTTCCACCCCGCGGGCGGCGCAGCGGGTCAGCACTGATGCGATGGCCTCGGGGGCCCAGCCAGACAGCAGGAACTGGAACGACGATCCGACAAAACGTTCCATCGCGGGGCGGTTGATGAGGGTCAGGCCGGGCGTGTCGCGCAAGCCGTCCTGAACCACATGATACCGCGCATTCCACCCGTCGATCTGTGTCTCAAGCCGCTTGAGCTGCGGGCGCAGGATCGCCGCGCGCAGGTTATCCATCCGGCCAGAGATATTCGGCGTGTCGTATTTCACCGTCTCGAAGGTTTCGGGCGGCGGCCCTGCCAGATGCCGGTCATAAAGCATATAGGACCCTGAGAGCATGATCGCCCGCGCCGCAAGGGCGGCATCATCGGTGACCAGTAGCCCGCCCTCGCCCGCGTTGACGTGTTTATAGGTCTGGCAGGAATAGCACCCCACCGCCCCATGCCGCCCCGAGGGCACGCCGTTCCAGCTTGCCCCCATGGTATGGGCGCAATCCTCTACCACGGTGACACCGGCGGCATCACAAAGCGCCATCAACCGGTCCATATCGCAGATATGCCCGCGCATATGGCTTAGCAGCAGCACCCCCGCCTGATCCAGTTTGGCGGCCAGATCGTCCAGATCGATCACCAGACCTTGGGTGACATCGACAAAGACCGGCGTGGCCCCGACCGCGGCAATCGCGCCGGGCACGGGGGCCAGCGTGAAAGCGTTGGATAGCACCCGATCCCCCGGCTTGACGCCAACGGCCCGCAAGGCGGTGGCGATGGCATAGCCGCCCGAGGCCACGGCAAGGCAGTAGTGCGCGCCCACCATCGCGGCGAACTCCTGCTCTAGCAGCGCGGCCTCGGCGGTTTCGCCGGGCGCGGTGTTATAGCGGTGCAGCCGCCCATGGCGCATCACGGCGACGGCGGCGTCGATAGCTTCCTCGGGGATCGGTTCTTGCTGGGTGAAGCTGCCGGCGAACACCTCTGCCGTGTCAGATGCCATGTCAGACAGCACCGATCAGACGGGTGACGATGTCGGGCAGGTCGTCATAGTGGTCCAGCAGGGCTTCGGGGCCAAGTGCCGCCATATCATCGCCCGAGGGGCCGAAGGAGACCAACACGCAAGGCACCCCCGCCGCGCGCGCCGTCTCGCGGTCGGTATTGGTATCGCCCACAAGCAAGCACAGCGCGGGGTCGCCCCCGGCACGCCGCGCGGTTTCGAACAGATGCTCCGGATCGGGCTTGCGGATCGCCAGCGTATCGGCCCCCACCATCGCGCCAAAGGCATCGCGCACGCCAAGCTTGGTCAGCAGCGTATGCGCCAGCCCCTCGGGTTTGTTGGTGCAGATCGCCACGCGGTAGCCCGCGGCTTTCAACGCCTCCACCGCCTCCATCGCGCCGGGGTACAGCACGGTATGGGTGTCGATCTCGCGGCCATAGGCTTCGAGCAGCATGGGATAGTAGCGGTCGATCGTCTCGGCGTCGTCGGCGCGCCCCAAGCGTTCCATGCCCAACCGCAGCATCGCGCGGCCGCCTTTCAACGCCGTGCCTGCATCGGTCTTGGCATCCAGCACATCGCCCTCGCCCATGTCGCGGAAACAGGCATTGGCCGCGGCGATCAAGTCTCCGCTGGTGTCCGCGAGCGTCCCGTCGAGGTCGAATACGACTGTTTTCATCGGCATTCCTTTGCTGAATGTGTTGCAGGCGGAAATCTTCTTTGATGACCCCTAGCCTTGCGCAAAATCGCCAACAAGGTAAAGAGAGCAGACATTAAATTGATTAAAGAGATTATACATGGAAGTTGCACTGATCCTTTTGGCCGCAGGCAAAGGTACCCGTATGCAATCGGATCTGCCCAAGGTTCTGCATGCGGTCGCCCACGCACCATTGTTAGAGCACGCCATGGCATCAGGTGCCGCACTGTCGCCTGCCCGCACGGTCGTTGTAGCAGGCCACGGGGCAGATCAGGTCCGCGCCGCAGCGCAGGCATTTGACGACGAAGCACAGGTCGTTGTGCAAGAGGAACAATTAGGCACCGCCCACGCCGTTGGACAGGCGCGCGAGGCGCTGGCAGGCTTCGGCGGCACGGCCATCGTGCTTTATGGCGATACGCCTTTCGTGCAGACCGAAACGCTTGAAAACATGTGCGCGGCACTTGAGACGAATGATGTCGTCGTGCTGGGCTTCGACGCCGCTGATCCTGCCCGCTATGGCCGTTTGGTAATGCAGGGCGACAGCCTTGACCGCATCGTTGAATACAAGGATGCCACGGATGAAGAGCGCGCTATAACCCTTTGTAATAGCGGTGTTGTCGCGTGCAAATCCGATCTGCTGTTTGATCTGATTGATGCCGTCGGCAACGACAACGCATCGGAAGAATACTACCTTACGGATATCATCGGCATTGCACGGGAACGCGGGTTGAAAGCCACTGCCGTCACCTGTGACGAGGCCGAGACGATGGGCGTGAACTCCCGCGCGGATCTGGCCGCTGCCGACGCCGCGTTCCAGTCGCGCGCCCGTGCAGCCATGCTCGAGGACGGTATCACGCTGATGGCCCCCGATACGGTCTATTTCGCCCGCGACACCTATATCGGCCGCGACACGGTGATCGAACCCAATGTGGTCTTCGGCCCCGGCGTGACGATTGAATCCGGTGCCACCATCCGCGCGTTCAGCCACCTTGAAGGCTGCCACGTCGCACGCGGCGGGGTCATCGGCCCCTACGCCCGCCTGCGCCCCGGTGCAGAGCTGTCCGAGGATGTGCGCATCGGCAACTTTGTCGAGGTCAAGAACGCGCAGATCGCCGAAGGGGCCAAGGTGAACCACCTGAGCTATATCGGCGACGCGACCATCGGCGCCAAAGCCAATATCGGCGCAGGCACGATCACCTGCAACTATGACGGCGTGATGAAGCACCACACCCATATCGGGGCCAACGCCTTTATCGGGTCGAACACCATGCTGGTGGCCCCCGTGCATATCGGCGACGGAGCGATGACGGGATCGGGGTCGGTCATCACCTCGGATGTGGAGGCTGACGCATTGGCGCTGGCGCGTGCGCATCAGGTCGAGAAACCGGGCATGGCGCGGAAATTGTTGGAAATGTTAAAGGCCAAGAAGGCCAAACAGCAGAGAGGCAGCTAATCATGTGTGGTATTGTCGGTATCCTTGGTCAACACGAAGTTGCGCCTACCCTTGTCGAAGCCCTGAAACGTCTGGAATATCGCGGCTATGACAGCGCCGGTATCGCGACGATTGACGCGGGCAAGCTGGACCGCCGCCGCGCGGTCGGCAAACTAGTGAACCTGTCGGATCTGCTGGTGCACGAACCGCTCGCCGGGAAGTCGGGCATCGGGCATACCCGTTGGGCGACCCATGGCGCGCCATCGGTCACCAATGCGCACCCGCATCAGGCGGGGCCCGTGGCTGTCGTGCATAATGGCATCATCGAAAACTTCCGCGAGCTGCGCGCCGAACTGTCCAAGGACGGCGTTGAATTCGTGACCGAAACGGACACGGAAACGGTCGTGTTGCTCACCCAGAAATACATGGCCGAAGGGCTGGGCCCTGTAGACGCCGCGACCAAGACCATTGCGCGGCTGCATGGGGCTTTCGCGCTGGCGTTCCTGTTTGACGGTGAAAACGATCTGATGATCGGCGCGCGCAAGGGGGCTCCGCTGGCCGTCGGCTATGGCGACAACGAGATGTATCTGGGCAGCGACGCGATTGCGCTGTCGCCCATGACGGACCGTGTGACCTATCTCGAGGAAGGCGACCGCGCCGTGCTGACCCGCACGTCGGTCAAGATTTACGATGCCAATGATGCCCCTGTCGATCGTGTGATCAAGAAGATCAGCCTGGATACCACCCGCATCGACAAGGCCGGCCACAAGCATTTTATGGCGAAAGAGATCGCAGAGCAGCCCGCCGTCATTGGCGAGGCCCTGTCGCGCTATCTCAGCGCGGACGGAGAGATCATGCTACCCGATCCGGGGCTCGATTTCACCAAGATCGACCGTATCACCATGGTCGCCTGCGGCACGGCCTTCTACGCCTGCCTGACCGCGAAATACTGGTTCGAACAGATCGCCCGCATGCCGGTCGAGGTCGATGTCGCGTCGGAGTTCCGCTATCGTGAACCGCCCATCTCGGACCGGACAATGGCGCTGTTTGTCAGCCAGTCGGGCGAAACCGCCGACACGCTGGCCGCGCTGCGCTATTGCGCGGGCAAGGCCGATCTCATCACCTCGGTCGTCAATGTGACTGAATCCTCCATCGCGCGGGAAAGCAATCTGGCGTTGCCAATCCACGCCGGTGTCGAGGTGGGCGTCGCCTCTACCAAAGCCTTCACCTGCCAGTTGACCGTCTTGTTCCTGATGGTGCTGAAAGCCGCCGTCGACCGCGGCGCGATCACCAAGGAAGAACTGGCCGATTATGTCTCTGGTCTGCGGTCCATGCCGTCGCTGATCAACACCGCGCTCGAACAGAACGCCGCCCTGCGCGACGAAGCCTACAAGCTTTCTTCGGCCCGTGACGTGTTGTTCCTGGGGCGTGGCGCGATGTTCCCTCTCGCGCTCGAAGGCGCACTAAAACTTAAAGAAATCAGCTATATACACGCCGAAGCTTATGCGTCGGGAGAGCTCAAACACGGCCCGATCGCGCTGATCGACGAAAACGTGCCTGTGGTGGTCATGGCCCCCAACGACACGCTTTTCGACAAGACTGTCAGCAACATGCAAGAGGTCATGGCGCGCAAGGGCAAGGTTATCCTGATCTCGGATCGTGCGGGGCTGGATGAAGCCGCCGAAGGCACGTGGGGGCAGATCGAGATGCCACCCGTTGCCGATGCGCTCGCCCCCATCCTCTATGCGATCCCGGCGCAGTTGCTGGCCTATCACACCGCGATTGCCAAAGGCACCGATGTCGACCAACCGCGCAACCTGGCAAAATCGGTGACTGTGGAATGAACCTTGCCCCCTATATGGCACAGCTGAACGAACTGGCTGATCCCGCCGCTGTCGAGAAGATGCAGGCCTATCACAAGGTGGATCGTCCCTATCTGGGCATCGCCAATCCGCAGATCAACGATCTGACCAAAGCGTGGCGGGCCGAGCTGTCTCTGACCGACCGGATCGCGCTGGCCGATGCCCTGTGGCAAACGGATATCTTCGAGGCGCGGGTAGCTGCGGCCAAGCTGTTGACCCAGGCCCGCCTGCGTCCGGATGACGAACCCGCGTGGCAGTTGATCCAAAGCTGGGTACCGGATTTCGACAGCTGGGCCATCGCGGATCATGCCTGCATGGCGGCGCAAAAACGGTTGTTGGCAGACCCTCAACGTCTGGATGTGGTAGAGACCTGGACCCAATCGGGCGAACTCTGGTCGAAGCGGGCGGCGCTTGTCGCGACCCTGCCCTGGACCAAGCAAAACAACCCCAAGCCCGAAGAGCTGGATGCGCGCGAGCGTATCCTTGGTTGGGCGGCGGGCTATCTGCCGGTCAAGAACGGTATCCTGCAAAAGGCCATCGCGTGGTGGGTGCGCGACCTCAGCCGTCATGACCCCGTGCGCGCCGCCGCCTTTATCGAGGACAACCGCGCCACCCTCAAACCCTATGCGATCAAGGAAGCCGCGCGCCATATGCCGGACTTCCCGCTGGAAGCCCCGGTGGCAGCGGACGTGACGGCGGAAGACGAAGCCCCCGCATCAGACAGCTGATCCCTACAGAAAACGGGCGCCCAAGGTTCCCCCTCGGACGCCCGTTTTGTATCTTACACCGTCACCGCGTGGCTTAGCCGTTGGTGGACACTTCAACCTTGGTCAGATCCGTCAGCGACGCGCCAATCAGACGCAGCGCCGACAACGACATGCGGCTCCCGCCCGAAGCAGGCCCATCCAGCGGGATCAGTTCAACCGTAGAGGATTTGCCCGTCGCGGGGTTCGTCACGCGGCCCTGCATTTCCGATTTCACCAGCGGTGTTTTCATCCACAGCCCCGGCTCTGTCGCGCTGCCGAGCGAGGCGACGGTGGTGCCCAGCGATTTAGCCCCTGCCTCAGCAGGTTTTGACGCCTCGGCGCGTTGTTCGGCCGTGGTGGTGTCAAGCGCGTCGGCTGTGCGCGCCCCAGCAGGCGGACGGGCAGCCGCGGTGGCGGACGACAGGGACGCCTCAGCACGCGCCTCGGCCTCGGCCGTGGGTGGGGCTGCGTCCGCCCCGCGTTTGCCCAAACCCAAACGATCCGTTACGCCCGCACATCCGGCCAGAGCAACGATAGCGACACCTAGAATAATATAATGTTTCATGGGTTAAATCTAACGCTCCGCCCCTGCCGCTTCAATCTCCTAAATGCTACTTGCCCCGGGATGGGCCGATGTTTACCTATGGGATATGAATGCACCTTTGATTGACCCGTTCGCCCGCGCTATCACCTATCTGCGCGTCTCTGTCACAGACCGCTGTGACTTTCGCTGTGTTTATTGCATGTCCGAGAATATGAATTTCCTCCCCAAGAAGGAACTTCTGACCTTGGAAGAGCTGGATCGGCTGTGCACCAACTTTGTCGATCTGGGTGTGCAAAAGCTGCGCATCACCGGCGGTGAGCCTTTGGTCCGCAAGGGTATCATGACCTTCTTCGACAGCATGACCCGCCATCTGGACGCCGGCACGCTGAAAGAGCTGACGCTGACCACCAATGGCAGCCAGCTGGAACGATATGCCGCCGATCTTTACGCTGCGGGCGTGCGCCGTGTGAATGTCTCGCTTGATACGCTGGACGATCAGAAATTCGCCGACATCACCCGTTGGGGGCGTCTGCCGCAGGTGCTGCGCGGGATCGACGCGGCGCAGAATGCCGGGCTGCGGGTCAAGATCAACGCCGTCGCGCTGAAAGGCTTCAACGAGGCAGAACTGCCGTCGATGACCGCATGGTGTGCGGATCGCGGGATTGATCTGACCTGGATCGAGGTGATGCCCATGGGCGACTTGGGCAACGAGGACCGCTTGGGCCAGTATTGGTCGCTCAAGGATGTGCGCCGCACTTACGAGGAACATTACACCGTCACCGATCTAGCCGAGAATACGGGCGGCCCTGCCCGGTATGTCCGGCTGGAAGAGACCGGCCAGAAGATCGGCTTTATCACGCCGCTGTCCCATAATTTCTGCGAAAGTTGCAACCGCGTGCGGATCACCTGCACCGGTGAAATCTACATGTGTCTGGGGCAGGAAGATGTGGCCGACCTGCGCGCGCCCTTGCGCAATCACCCCGATGACGACACACCCTTGAAAGACGCAATTCGCGCGGCGATCAACCTTAAGCCCAAGGGCCACGACTTTGATTATTCACGGCAAAAGCTGGATGGGCAGATGCCCCGCCACATGAGCCACACAGGCGGCTGACGCGACCGTGTCCGCGCCTTTCCTGTACCGCGCCTGGGTTCTTGCCAGCCGCTGCCTGATCCCCTTTGCCGCCAGCGCAGAGGCGCGCAAGCTGAACGCGCAGGACGTGCCCGCCGCCCGCGCGGGCGAAAAACGCGGCATCGCCACACAGCCGCGCCCAAGCGGCGGCGCGCTGGTTTGGGTGCACGCGGCCTCCGTGGGCGAAAGCCTGTCGGTGCTGGCGCTGATCACCCGCATGGGGCATATGCTGCCCGACGCGCATTTCCTGATCACCTCGGGCACCGCGACCTCAGCCAGGCTGGTGGACCAACGTCTGCCGCCGCGCAGCCTGCACCAGTTTGCCCCGCTGGACGCCCCCGGCCCGTTAAAGCGGTTCCTGGCCCATTGGCAGCCCGACGCCGCGATATTTGTCGAAAGCGAGATCTGGCCGCAGATGCTGCGACGGACCCACGCGACCGGCGCGCCGATGGCGCTGGTCAATGCGCGCATGTCCGACAAAACGGTCGAGTTCTGGGAGAAATGGCCCCGCACTGCCCGCTACCTGTTCGATGTCTTCACGCTGATCGTGACGCAGAATGACGCGATGGCGCGCAATATGATCCGCATGCATGCCCCCACCGATCGAGTGTCGCCGGGCGTGAACCTGAAATCCATGGCCGGCCCGCTGCCCGTCGATGCTCAGGCGCTGGGGTCTGCGCGCACAGCGCTTGGCGGGCGGGCGGTCTGGGTCGCCTCCTCCACCCACGAAGGCGAGGAACGCAGCGTGCTCGATGCGCATAAGCAACTGCTGCGCGAGATCCCCGATCTGTGTCTCATCCTCGCCCCCCGCCACCCTGAACGCGGCGACGCGGTAGAGGCGCTGGTACAGGATGCCGGGCTGACCGTGCAGCGTCGCAGCCGTGGGGATGCCCCCGGGGGGCAGGTCTATCTGGCCGACACGCTGGGAGAATTGGGCCTCTGGTACAGCCTGTCCGATGTCGTGTTTCTGGGCGGATCGCTGCTGCCCATTGGCGGGCATAACCCGTTCGAGGTGGCGCAATCGGGTGCCGCCGTGCTGTCGGGCAATCACGTTGCGGCCTTTGCGGAAACCTATGCCCAGCTTGAGGCCGAAGGCGCTGCGCGGATCGTGGCGGATGACGATGATCTGGCCACCCGCGTTGCCGCGCTCTTGACCAAACCGGATGAGCTGGCGACGATGACCGCTGCCGCTGCCCGCTTCATCGCGGCACAAGATGACCAGCTTGATGCCATTGCCAGCCGTCTGATCACCACATTGAAGTTGGATACCCCATGACGCACCCCCTTGCCCGCACCGATGTGATCGCGCCGAATTTCAAACGCAGGCTCAGCGGCGTCACGGCCACTGTGATGCGGCTGGTGCCGGTCCAATCGCGCGATATCTCTATCGCGGCAACGGGCCCCGTTGTGCCTGATGATGTGCCGCAGGTGCCGTTGGCCTCGCTTGTGACCATGTCGCGCCGCGGGCCGTCACCGTCGGGCTGGCGGGTCTGGCACGCGCGGCGCAACGTCGAGATGCTGGGCGGGCTGGCGCTGCGCTATCTGCTGGGCAAGCGGCTCAAGCTGATGTTCACCTCTGCCAGCCAGCGTGAACAGACCGGGCTGACGCGCTGGCTGATCCGGCGGATGGATGCCGTGGTGGCGACCTCGGACCGGACCAACGCCTATCTGGAAAACCCCGGCCATGTGATCATGCACGGGATCGACACCGAAGGCTTTGCCCCCTCGCCCGACCGCGCCGCCCTGCGCGCCGAGCTTAAGCTGCCAGTGAACGCGACGCTGGTGGGCTGCTATGGCCGTATCCGCGCCCAAAAGGGCACCGATGCCTTTGTCGAGGCGATGCTGCCAATCCTGCGGGACAACCCCGATGTCGTCGCCCTTGTGATGGGACGCGCGACCGAGAAATACGAGAGCTTCGAGAAGGGCCTGAAAGACCGCGCCCGCGCCGAAGGGCTGTCGGACCGGATGCTGTTCCTGCCAGAGGTGCCTGTGGGCGATATGGCGGATTTCTACCGCGTGCTGGACCTTTACGTCGCCCCCCAACGGTGGGAGGGCTTCGGGCTCACCCCGATCGAGGCGATGGCCTGCGGTGTGCCCGTGGTCGCGACCCGTGTGGGTGCCTTTGAAAAGCTGGTGGTGCAAGGTACGACGGGCCTACTGGTGGACCCCGATGATATTCCCGCGCTCGAGGCTGCGACGCGCGATGCCCTGTCCGACCGGACCCGACTGGCCGCATGGGCAGAGGCCGGGCGCAGCTATGTGATGTCGGATTTCTCTATCGCGCGCGAAGCGGCGGCGCTGGTCAAAATCTATCGCAAGCTGCTGGCGGCATAGGGCGCGGGTTTCCCCCCGCCCCATGCCTGTGTGATCAGCCGATGGGCATGCGTTGTTCGGCGATACCCGCCCACCAGCTGCAGCCCGCGGGAATGATATCGTCGTTAAAGTTATACATCGGGTGGTGCACCATCGCGGTGTCGCCGTTGCCGACCAGAATATAGGCACCGGGGCGCTCTTCGAGCATAAAGGCGAAATCCTCGCCCCCCATGACCAAAGGTGCTTCGTCGCATTGCCCCGAGATGCCGCGCGCGACATCCGCCGCGAATTCAGTCTGTTCGTCGTGGTTCACCATCACCGGATAGTTGCGCACGTATTTGACCTTTGCCGTCGCGCCAAAACTTGCCGCGATGCCTTCGCAAATCTCTGTCACGCGCTTTTCAGCCAGATCGCGCAGGTCATTGGACAGGGTGCGCACGGTACCCAGCAGATTCACCCGCTGCGGGATCACGTTGAACGCCTTGGACGAGGATTCGATCGAGGTGATCGAGACAACGATATTGCCCACGGGGTCCGCGTTCCGGCTGACGATGGTTTGCAGCGCGGTGATGATATGTGCGGTGACAACACCCGTATCGATGGTCTCGTGCGGTTTGGCCGCGTGGCCGCCCAGACCCTCGACTTCGATTTCCAGCAGGTCGGTGGCCGCAAAGAACGGGCCGGGGCGGATGCCGAATTGTCCGGCGGGAATGCCGGGCCAGTTGTGCATGCCATAGACTTCCTGAATGCCCCAGCGTTCCATCATGCCGTCCTTGCACATCTCGCGCCCGCCGCCGCCGCCTTCTTCGGCAGGCTGAAAGATCACCACAACAGTCCCGTCGAAATTCCGTGTCTCGGCCAGATACTGCGCCGTGCCCAATAGCATCGCCGTGTGGCCGTCGTGGCCGCAGGCATGCATCGCATTGGGCGTCTTGGAGGCATAATCCAGCCCCGTCTGTTCGTGGATAGGCAGCGCGTCCATATCGGCACGCAGCCCGATGACCTTGCCCGAGGTGGTGGCATTGCCCTTGATCACGCCGACAACACCGGTACGCCCGATGCCTTCGACAACTTCGTCACAGCCGAAAGCGCGCAGTTTCTCGGCCACGGTGGCAGAGGTACGATGCGTCTCGAACAGGATCTCGGGGTGTTCATGCAAATCACGTCGCCATGCGGTGATGTCATTGTGCAATTCGGCAAATCGGTTCTTAACGGGCATTTTTCGAAGTCCTTGAAGTCTGTGAAAAAAGGGAACGCGCAGCGCCCCTTTCGGGCAAAGCCGGCGGCTAGGCTGGCAATCTTGTTTCAATCATTTCCGCGAACCAGCTACAACCTGCGGGGATCGCGTCATCGTTGAAATTATACATGGGGTGGTGGACGGTGGGCCCGTCGCCATTACCCAGCATGATATAGGCACCAGGGCGCTGGTTCAGCATATACGAGAAATCCTCTCCGGCCATGATCGGAGGCGTGTCGCGGTCCACACCGGGGGCGATATTCTCGGCCACATCGGCGGCATAGGCGGTGTTCGCGTCAGCGTTCACGGTGATGGGATAGCCGCGCGCGTAGGTGATGTCGGCAGTGCATTGGTGGGCGGCGCAGGTGTGGGTCACGACAGCCTCCAGCCGGTCCTGCACCAGATCGCGGATGCCCGCATCCAGCGTGCGGACCGTGCCGCGCAGCCGCACGGTTTGCGGCAGGACGTTGTGGCTGTCGGTATCGGACCGCAGGGTACAGACCGACACGACAGCATTTTTGATCGGATCCACGTTGCGTGCGGCGATGGATTGCAACGCGACAACGACATGCGCCGCGGCAAGGTTGGTATCGATCGCCTCGTGCGGGGCTGCGGCGTGGCCGCCCTGCCCGGTGATGATGATGTCGAACTCATCCGCCGCCGCCAGTAAAGGGCCACTGCGGATCGCGAATGCGCCGACGGGATGGCCGGGCATATTGTGCAGCCCGTAGACCTCGTCGATGGACCAACGCTCCATCAGGCCTTCCTCGACCATGACGTTGCCACCGCCGCCACCCTCTTCAGCGGGTTGGAAGATAAGCACCGCCCGCCCGTCAAAATTACGCGTCTCTGCCAGATATTGCGCGGCCCCCAGCAGGATCGCGGTGTGCCCGTCATGGCCGCAGGCATGCATCTTGCCCGGCGTTTTGGACGCATACTCAAGCCCCGTCGCCTCGGTGATGGGTAAAGCGTCCATATCCGCACGCAAGCCGATGCTGCGCCCCGAGGCATTGGTCTTGCCCTCGATCACCGCGACGATGCCGCTTTGCGCCACGCCGGTGGTGATATCGGTGATGCCAAAGCTGCGTAGCTTCTCTTCGACGAAAGCCGCGGTCTGCGGCAGATCGAATTGCAGTTCGGGGATCGTATGCAGGTGACGCCGCCACGCGGTGATGTCGGCATGGGTTTCGGCAAAGCGGTTCTTGATCGGCATCGCGTGCGTTCCTTTATCTGTCTAGACGTTCGGGCCCAGGATCATCGGGCTGCCATCGGTGAAACGTGCAAGGCGAAAGCGGGTCAGATCATGACCAGCGCTTTGCCCCGTGGCCAGACGCGCCAGAACGCGGCCCATGCCCGGCCCGATACCAAAGCCGTGCCCCGACATGCCCGTGCCAATGGTCAGCCCCGGCAGTGCTGCCACAGTATCCACGACAGGTACAATGTCAGGCATGGTGTCGATCATCCCCGCCCAGGCAGATTTCAGCTTTATCGGCCCCAGATCGGGGAACATTGCTGAAAAATCACGCAGCAAGCGGCGGATCTTGGCCATATTGGGCGTGGGGTTAAGGATGCGCATCGCCTCGAAGGGGGATGGGGTATCGGCCTGCCAGCGCCGCTTGGTCGTCCAGGCATCGGGAAAGCCTTTGGGCGCAAAAGGGTGAAGCCGTTGACCAAAGGGATCGGCGCGCAACTGGGTCAGGTAATGGGGCAAGGCGCGAAAGGCGTCAGGGCCCACGAACAGCTCGGGCGCGCCGGGAGGGGCCAGCGTATAGCCGCCATCTTCGCGCCGCCGGAACGCGACCCGCCCGTCCGACACCGCCCCAGCGTAAATTTCAGGCAAGCTTTCGGTCGCCGCCACATTTTCGCGCACCGACAGTTGCGGCATAGAGATACCGTGATTGCGCAGGAACAGCGCCGACCACGCCCCGCCTGCCAGCACCACCTGCGAAGACGCGATACGCCCCTGCTCCGTGATCACCCCGGCAACCCGCCCCGCCGCGATGTCAAGGCAGCGCACGGCGCAATTCTCGATGATCTGAACGCCCTCTCGCGCGGCGATACCGGCGAGAGCGGGCACCGCGACCCAAGGCTCCGCCCGCATGTCCGACGGCGTGATCAGCGCGCCGATCTGAGGTGTCGCAAGGCCGGGGAACATGGCGGAGACCTCGGCCGCCGTCATCATCCGGCTGTCCGCGCCATTGGCCCGCGCATGGGGCAGCCAGTCTTCGTAGCCCGCAAGTTGTGTCGGCCTTTGCGCCAGATAGGCAATGCCGCCCTGCCGCAGCCCGATATCCACGTTCGTTTGCCCCGCAAGTTCGCGCCAGAGCGCCTGCGCCTCGGCCATGATCGGCATCTCGTCAGGGTCGCGCCCCTGTTGCCGGATCCACCCCCAGTTGCGGCTGGATTGTTCAGCGGCGATGCGGCCCTTTTCCAGCAAGGTGACCGAGTGACCCTCCCGGGCGAGGAACAGCGCCGTGCAGACCCCGATGATCCCGCCGCCGATAACGACGATATCCGACGTGGCTGGCTGGGGGCCGGGATAGGTGACGGGGGTGGTCTTATGGATCGGGAAAGGCTGCATGGGTCAGGCTTTATATTGCGTGGGCGTCGCGGGCAAAGCAGGCCTGGATCGGGGGCCAGCCCCCGGTGCCGCGCTGCGGCCCCTCCCCCGGGATGTGATGCCATTTGGAAGAAGGGGGCCGCTGCGCTGTGTCATTTCAAACGTTCAAGCAGGTCGCGCATGAATCTATGGCCGGCCTCGAATTGCGCGACCTCGATATATTCGTTGGGCTGGTGCGCCTGTGCGATATCGCCGGGGCCGCAGATCACCGCGCTATACCCGGCTTCCTGGAACTGTCCGGCCTCGGTTCCGTAGGAGACCTTGTGGCTGGCATTGTCGCCGGTGATCTGGCGCACGAAGGTTTCGGCAAGCCCGTCTTTTTCGGGTTGTAGTGCGGGGACGTCGAAACGGGGGGTGACCTCGATATAGGTTTCGGGGACGACCTCTTGCATCTGCTTTTCGACCTCGCGCACCTTTTCCAGATAGGCGGTGCCCCAGGCGTCTTTGTCTTCGCCCGGCACGACGCGGAAATCCATGGCGAAGTGGCAATCCTTGGCGGTGATATTATGCGCTGTCCCGCCCGAGATCACGCCCACATGGGCGGTGGTAAAGGGCGGGTTGAACATCGCGGCAAGCTCGCTGGGTTTGCGGGCCATGTTCTCGGTGTTCACCTCATTGGCCCATTCGATCAGCTTGGCCCCCGCCATGATCGCGTTGACGCCTGTGTGCAGGAGCGAGGAATGGACCTCGAAGCCGACCACATGCGTGTTGAAGCCCGTGCCGCCCTTGTGACCTGTAACGGCCTGCATGGTCGAGGGTTCCCCCACGATCACCAGCGCCCCCTTGGGCAGCACCGGTTGCATCGCCTCGATCATCGGAGGGGCACCGGTGCAGCCGATTTCCTCGTCAAAGCTGAGCGCGATCTGGAGTGGGCGTTGCACGTCGGCGTAATGCGCTTCTACCAATGTCCAGATGGCCAGCGCATCGAAGCCCTTCATGTCGCAGCAGCCGCGCCCGTAATAGCGCCCGTCCCGTTCGACCACGGTGAAAGGGTCGCTGTCCCAGGGCTGGCCGTCCACCGGCACCACATCGGTATGCCCCGACAGGACCACCGCGCCCTCTTCCCACGGGCCCACATGGGCGAAAAGCGCATGTTTGGGTTGATCGGGGTGGATATAGCGATGGGACGCGATGCCGTGGCTTTCAAGGTAATTGGCCACCCAGTCGATCAGCGGGATATTCGTATCCCGCGACACAGTGGGAAAGCTGACGAGTTTTTCCATCAGCTCGAACGGGGTCATGCGCGCAGTCATTTATGTGGTCCTTTAGTATCCGCTATCGGTGATCAAGACCTGATGGCCGGGGGATACGGTTTTGTAAACAGAGGGTTCCGCGACATAGCTTGTCGGATGGATCGGGGACGGGATCGGCTTGAAGTTCAGCTCGCTTTCCTTTTTGCGACGCCGTGGATCGGCGATGGGGACCGCTTTCATCAGGGCCTGCGTATAGGGGTGCTGCGGGTTTTCAAACACCTGCGACCGCGTGCCCATTTCTACGATCCGGCCCAGATACATCACGCCGACGTGGTGGCTGACCCGTTCGACCACAGCCATATCGTGGCTGATGAACAGGAAGGACAGCCCCATTTCCGCTTGCAATTCCAGCATCAGATTGACCACCTGCGCCTGCACCGACACATCCAGCGCCGACACGGCTTCATCCGCAACAATCAGCTTGGGGTTCAGCGCCAAGGCCCGCGCGATGGCGACGCGCTGGCGCTGACCACCTGACAGCTCGTGCGGGAAGCGGCGCATGAAGCTGCGCGGCAGTTCCACACGGTCAAACAGCATCTCGATGCGTTTGGTCAGCTCGGCCCCTTTGAGCGTGCCATAATTGTGGATTGGTTCGGCCACCTGATCCGACAGCTGCATCTGCGGATTGAGCGAGGCAAACGGGTCCTGAAAGATCATCTGCATGTCCAGCCGCGCCTTGTGCAGGCCACGTGAATCCAGTGCCATGATGTCTTTGCCATCGAGGTTGACCTCGCCCGATTGGGGTTCGACCAGTCGCAGCAAGGACCGCCCCGCCGTAGATTTCCCGCAGCCGGATTCCCCCACAAGGCTTAGCGTCTGGCCCTTGTTGATGGTAAACGACAGGTCCTCGACCGCATGGACATTGGCGACGGTGCGGCGCAGGAAGCCGCCCTGCACCGGAAAGCGCGTGGTCAGGTTCTTGACCGTCAGCAGCGTTTCCTCTGTGCCCTTGATGGGTTTGATCTCTTTATCCGCAGTTCCGAGCAGTTTCATCGGTTCGGGATAGGGTTTGCCGCGCATCTCGCCCAGCTTGGGGACGGCGGCCAGCAACGCCTTGGTATAGGGGTGTTGGGGATTCTCGAAGATTTCCTCGACCGTGCCTTCTTCGACCTTGTTGCCGCGGAACATGACAACGACGCGATCGGCCATCTGGGCAACAACGGCCATGTCATGGGTGATGAACATGACGGCGGTGCCGGTCTCGCGTTTCAACCGGTCGATCAGCGCGAGGATTTCGGCCTGAATGGTCACATCCAGCGCGGTGGTGGGTTCATCCGCGATCAACAGCCGCGGCGAACAGGCCAGCGCCATGGCGATCACCACGCGCTGGCGCATCCCGCCCGACAGTTCGTGCGGGTATTGTGCAAGACGGCGGGCCGGTTCGGGGATACGAACCTGGGTCAGAAGCTCCAGCGCGCGGGCCTCTGCCTGCGCCTTGGACATGTTCTTGTGCAGGCGCAGCCCTTCGGTCAGTTGGCGACCGACGGTAAAGACCGGGTTCAGCGCTGTCATCGGTTCCTGAAAGATCATCCCGATCTCATTGCCGCGAATATCGCGCATCACATCTTGATCTGTGCGCGCCAAATCGACAGCGGGATCGTTCTGGCGCTCAAATAATAGGCGCCCACCCGCAATTTTTCCGCCGCCGAACTCGACCAGACGCATCAGCGACAGCGAGGACACCGATTTACCCGAGCCGGATTCGCCCACAACGCAGACAGTTTCACCCGCATTGATGTCAAAGCTGACGTTCTCCACACCTAGAACGGGTCCGTCCTGGGTTTGAAATTCGACCCTAAGCTCTTGAATTTGCGCGATTGGTGTCGGCGTTGCCTCGTCTAGCATGGTATTTTCCAGCGCTTCTCGTTTAATCAATTTGACGACGCTAAGGCACTTCGTCATCTGGTGTCAAATCGGTCCAAGGGACCGCTAACATCCGCTGCTTTGGAGGCTTGCATTTTTCTTCAAACCTGTTTCGATGCTTCGACGTTATTGGCGTGGCTGGAAAAACGGGCGTTTTGGCGGGCATCCCTGTCTGTCGCAGCACCCTGCCCCCGGCCGTGATCAAGATTGACGTTTTTGGCATTGCCAAAAAAGACAGACTATAAAAAAAGGCACCTCAAAAAACCAACGGTGTCCAACAAGGAGTAAGCTATGAACATGAAAACCCTGTTACTGGGAGCCGCGGCTTCGGTAGCGATTGCCCCCGCCGCATTCGGTGCCGCCCACGAGGGCGAGCGTGGACGCGACGGCGAGGTGAAAGTTATCTACTGGCAAGCGCCCTCGATCATGACCCCCTATCTGTCGGGCGGCACAAAAGACCTCGAAGCGGCGAGCCTCGTGCTGGAGCCTATGGGCCGCTATGACGAAACCGGCGCGTTGGTCCCTTATCTGGCGACCGAGATTCCCACCGTTGAAAACGGCGGCGTGGCCGAAGATCTGAAATCCATCACCTGGAAGCTGAAAGAGGGCCTGGTTTGGTCCGACGGCACGCCGGTGACCTCGGCGGATCTGAAATTCACCGCTGAATACTGTATGCACCCCGAAGGCGGCTGCGCGCAGGCGTCGAAGTTCGATGGCGTTGAAAGCATCGATATCGTGGATGATCTGACGGTTACCGTTCATTTCACCGACGCCAAGCCAAACCCTTACGGCCCGTTCATGGGCGCGCAATCGCCAATCATTCAGGCCGCGCAGTTCAAGGACTGCCTGGGCGCGAAAGCCCCCGAATGTACCGAAGCCAACTTTAACCCCATCGGCACCGGCCCGTTCCGCGTGACAGATTTCCGTCCCAATGACGTGATCCAGATGGAAGCCAACCCCAACTACCGTGACCCCAGCAAACCTGCGTTTGCGACACTGACCCTCAAGGGCGGTGGGGATGCGAATGCCGCGGGTCGTGCGGTGATGGAAACCGGCGAATACGACTATGCCTGGAACATGCAGCTGGCCCCCGATGTGCTGGCGAAAATGGCCGAAGGCGGCAAGGGTCAGGCGATCTCTGCTTTCGGGACATTGGTCGAACGGATCGAGATGAACCTGACAGACCCATCGCCGGATCTGCCAGAGGGCGAACGCTCCACCGTGGCGCATCCGCACCCGATCCTGTCCGACTTCAAGGTCCGCAAGGCACTGTCCATGGCGATCGACCGTCCTTTGCTGGTCGAGGTCGGCTATGGCCAGGCGGGTCGCGCGACCTGTAACCTCGTGCCCGCGCCCGAGCTTTATGCCTCCGACAACACCGAATGTCTGACGCAGGATCTGGAAGGCGCGAAAGCCCTGCTGGAAGAAGCCGGCTGGACCGACACCAATGGCGACGGCATCCGCGACAAAGACGGTGAAAAACTGTCCCTGCTGTACCAGACCTCGACCAACGCTGTCCGTCAGGATTTTCAAGCGCTGATCAAAGACTGGTGGAACCAGATCGGTGTCGAAGTCGAACTGCGCAACCTTGATGCGTCGGTCTTCTTTGGGGGCGACCCCGGTTCGCCCGATACCTTCCAGAAGTTCTATGCCGACGTTGAAATGTACGCGAACAACTTTGACGGCACCGATCCGCAGGCCTACCTGTCCGCCTATCGCTGTGGCAACGAGCCCAAGCCTTCCAGCCAGTGGCAGGGTGAAAACATCAACCGTTTCTGCAACGAAGAATATGACGCGTTGCTGGACGAACTGTCGCGCACGGGCGAGTTGGACAAGCGCGGCGATATCGCCAAGCAGCTGAACAACATCATCACACGTGACACGATGACCATCGTTCCGCTGGTCGACCGTGGTCGGGTTTCCGCTGCGTCCAACACTCTGGGCGGCGTGATCCTGAACACATGGGATTCCGAACTGTGGAATGCCGCCGACTGGTACCGCGTGAAAGAATAATCACGCCCAAGCTCAGAGGAGCACGCAGCGCGCGTGCTCCTCATGACTTGATGCCTGTGTGAATGTGTGCGAAATCGCGCCTCCCTTCGATTTTGACATGCTTCCCCTCCCCTAGACCGACTTGCAAAGGCGCTGTGCATGCTGACCTTCACCATTCGTCGACTACTTTTGTCGATACCAACGCTTTTGTTTATCAGCCTGGTAATCTTCCTGCTGTTGCAACTGGCCCCCGGCGATCCGATGGCCCAGGTGCCACTGACAGTCCCACCAGAGGTAAAACAGAAAATGCGCGAGGCGCTTGGCCTCGGGCAGCCGATCTATGTGCAATATTATAAATGGCTGATCCAGTTCTTCTGGGTTGAACCGCAGGTCTTCATCGACTGGGCCACCCGCGACAGCTTCCTGCTGGGCTGGCTGCCCGACACCAGCCTGTCGACCTTCATTGACCCCGACACAGGTGCTGTGCGTCCCGTACAGCGTGCGATCAGCTGGCAGACCCGCAGCCCGATCATGGATATCGTGATCCAGCGGATGCCGCAGACGCTTTGGGTGGTTGGGCTTAGCTATATCGTGGGCATCCTGATCGCGATCCCGATTGGCATCTATTCGGCCTACCGCCACTATTCGCTGTTCGATCAAGCGGGCACCTTTGTCACCATGATCGGCTTTTCGATCCCGCCCTTCTTCACCGGGCCGCTGCTGATCGTGATTTTCTCGGTCTCGCTGGGGTGGTTGCCGTCGATCTATGACACGACCCATGTCGTGACCGACTGGGAGAGTTTCAAATTCCAGTTCATGCAGATGATCATGCCCGTGATGGTGCTGGCGCTGCAAACCACCGCGCAGATCAGCCGCTATATGCGCGGCGCGATGCTGGACAACCTGAACCAGGACTATGTGCGCACCGCCCGCGCCAAAGGGCTGCGCGAGAAATCGGTCGTTCTGGTCCATGTGCTGCGCAACTCGATGATCCCAGTGGTCACGGTGATTGCCCTTGGCATGCCCGCGATCTTTGGCGGCGCGATCATTACCGAGAATGTGTTCAAAGTGAATGGTATCGGGCAGCTGCTGCTGACCGCGCTTTTTGCCAACGACCTGCCGATGGTGATGACGCTGACCTTTATCTTCGCCATCCTCATCGTTCTATTCAACCTGATTGCCGATGTTCTATACGGCCTGCTTGACCCAAGGATCCGCTATGACTGAGCAAGCCACCCCCGCAAGCCCGATCGAGGCCGACATCGAACTCTATGGCGCGCTGGTCGATAAAGAGCCGCAAAAGCCGCCGCGCAGCCAGTGGATCGACGTCTGGCAGCAGTTCCGCAAGCACAAGGGCGCTGTCTTTGGCGGAGGCTTCCTGCTGTTCATCACCCTCGCGGTGTTGTTCGGCCCCTACCTTTGGGATGTCGACCCCAAGGCATTGGATATCCGCAACAAGAACTGGCGCCCCGTGTATCAACTGCTGTTCGACAGCGAGGCCAAGGCCGGTTGGGCACATCCCTTTGGCACCGACCAGCTGGGCCGTGATATCATGGCGCAGATGATCGCCGGCGGGCGCGTGTCTATGGCGGTGGGCTGGCTGGCCATGGGGCTGGCGCTGGTCATCGGTTCGGCCATTGGCGTCATCTCGGGCTATTTCAAACGGCTCGATTTCTGGCTGATGCGCTTTACCGATCTGGTTCTATCGCTGCCGATCCTGCCGCTGACGCTGCTGGCGGTGACCCTGTTCCGCCAACCGCTCAACTCACGGTTTGGCCCCGAAGGCGGGATGTTCATCCTGATCGTCGGCATCATCGGGCTGACCTCGTGGATGCAGACCGCGCGGATCGTGCGCGGGGACATTCTGGCGCTGAAAGAGCGCGAGTTCATCCTCGCCGCACGGTCCATCGGGACGCGGTCGGGCAAGATCATCCGCAAGCACCTGCTGCCCAACGTCATCTCTCCGATCATGGTCTCGGCCACGCTGGGACTGGCGACCGCGATCATCACCGAAAGCGCGCTGAGCTTTCTGGGCGTCGGCTTCCCGTCGGACTATCCGACATGGGGCAAGCTCTTGTCCGATGCCGTGTCACGGATGCAGGAATTCCCCGAGCGGGTGATCCTGCCCGGCGTCGCGATCTCGCTGACCGTGCTGAGCGTGAACTATCTTGGCGACGGGCTACGTGACGCGCTGGACCCGCGGTTGCGCGGACGGTGATCCGGCTCGGACCGTCGCCTTTTGAGGCTTCTGTCGGGTTTGAGTATTTGAGAAAGGGTGAAGGGGGGCTGCGGCCTCCCTTTGTCGTGGGGGCGCAAAGGGCTTGAACTCGGGCGGTTTCCGCGTCAGGGAACTGTCGTGCTGTCGTCAAGGGGATCACGGGGATGTTTGAACAATTCGGTTTTGAGACCACCACACCGCAACAGGCGGCTGTCTGGTTCGCGCTGGCGGTTGGGGTGATCTTTGGCATACTCGGGCAGATCACCAAATTCTGTTTTCGCCGCTCACTGATTGGCGAGGACCGGCGCGCTGCAAAAGGGGTCTGGCTGACAGCGCTTGCCTTTGCCGTGCTGGGGACGCAGGTCGCGGTCGCCATGGGCTGGATCAGCTTTGCCGACCACCGCTTTATGGTGCCGGATGTGCCCTATCTGGCGATTGGCATCGGCGGGCTGCTTTTTGGCGCGGGGATGGTGTTGACGCGGGGCTGTATCTCTCGGCTGACCATTCTGGCGGGCTCCGGCAACTTGCGCGCGGCGTTGGTCGTGGTTGTCTTTGCCGTTGTGGCCCATGCCACGTTGAAAGGCGTGCTCGCCCCGATGCGCGTGGCGCTTGGCAGTGTGACGCTTGGGCTTGGCGATTACGTCAGCCTCGCCGCCCTGCCCGGAGGGGTGATGCTATGGGGCGGGCTGATCGTGGTGGCGGCCCTTGCCGTGGCGCTGCGATCGGGCAACCGCTGGACCCATCTGGTGATGGCGGCGATGATTGGCCTGCTGGTCCCGCTGGCCTGGGTCGGGACGGGGTTTATCCTGTTTGACGAATTCGACCCGATCGCGATGGAAAGCCTGTCGTTCACCTCTCCTTCGGCCGATGCGCTGTTCTGGGTGGTGGCCAGCAGTTCGATCCCCGCGGGCTTTGGCGTCGGGCTTTTGGGGGGCGTGGCCCTGGGGGCCTGCGCGTCGAGCCTGATCTTTGGCGGCTTTGGCTGGCAGAGTTTCGAGACACCCGCCCAGACCGGCCGCTATCTGGCCGGAGCAGCGCTGATGGGTGTGGGCGGTGTACTGGCGGGCGGCTGCACGCTGGGGGCCGGATTGTCCGGCGTGCCCACGCTGTCGCTTGCCGCGATCCTTGCGATTGTGATGATCGGTGTCGGCGTGCTGGCGATGCATGCCTTCCTGCGCGCAACACCGGCGGGCAACTGACCCTATTTGATCTTGTGGCGCAGGCGGCGCAGCAGCCCCCAGATCAGCAGCACGACCACCGGGACGGCCACTGCCGTGAGCGTGCCCTTGCTGACCCCGATACGGTCGGCCAGCGGGTAGAGCATATAGCCCACCAGCGACACCGCGTAATAGCTGATCGCGACCACGGACAGCCCTTCGACCGTGTGTTGCAAACGCAGTTGCAGGTCAGAGCGTTTGTCCATGCTGGCCAGTATTGCCTGATTTTGCGCGGATCGTTCCACATCAACCCGTGTCCGCAACAATTCGGCCGCGCGGCTGGCGCGGGCGGACATTTTATTGAGCCGTGTTTCCGAGGATGTGACCGTACGCATCGCAGGCTCGTAACGGCGCATCATGAATTCATCAAACCCTTGCCGCGCCATGAACCGTGTTTCGCGCAAGGCTCCGATCCGCTGTGCGACGATGGCTTGATACGCCTCTGTCGCGCCCAGACGGTAAGACGCATCGGCCGAAAGCGCCTCTAGCCCGACAGAGATATCCAGCAGCCGGTGCAGCGTGTCTTCGGCCATGGCAGAGGTGCCTGCCATACCCGCCATCAGATCGTTCAGCTCTGCATCGATACGGTCCAACTGACCCGAGAATTCGCGCACCTTGGCAAAGCCGAGCATCGACATGGATTTATAGGTCTCTATCTCGCACAGACGTTGCACGATGCGGCCCAAGCGGCGGCTGCCCGTGCCTTCGCTGGCAAAGATTGCCATGCGCATGTGGCCCGCGAGGTCGATACGGAAATCGCTGGCGATGACGGCAGCATCTTCAAGCACCGATGCCACGGCGAGGCTTTCGGGGACGAACCAGTCTTGCAACGCCTCGGCGATCTGCGCGTCCTGTTGCGGGCGGGGCACCAGCCGCAGCAGAATAGAGGTGATCCGCTGCGCGTTCAGGCCCGCGCGCCAGTCCTGTGGGAAAACATCAAACTCTGCCGGATCAAAGGGGCGCTGGCCGAGCTGATCGAGAAACACGGTATAGGTCACGAACTCGGTGTGCTGCTCCCACTTCAGCGTATATTTCCCCATCGGCCCGAAATAATGGGTCGCGTCCGCGGCGGGCAGCGGCGCACCATAATGGGCCAAGAGATCACGGAGCTGTTGCAGATCGA
The DNA here is from genome assembly GCF_003352105.1 of Sulfitobacter sp. SK025. NCBI lineage: Bacteria > Pseudomonadati > Pseudomonadota > Alphaproteobacteria > Rhodobacterales > Roseobacteraceae > Sulfitobacter > Sulfitobacter sp. SK025. The sequence continues at coordinate 2,371,147 of NZ_CP025808.1, forward strand.
CAGACCGGTCCCGCCGCGCGGCCTCCCCCAATGGGCGCACGGCCAGATAGGCCGCAACATGGGGCGCGGTGAGCGAGGGGAACGGGCGGGCGTGCAGCTCGCTATTGAGCGTATAGCGCAGGGGGTGATCGTCGAGGGCGGGCACGATGCGGGCTTTCTACAAGGGGTCAATCAAAGCAGTCTATCGTGACCACCGCCATTCGCCTAGTGATATTTCACATATCTTTCATAGGGTTAACCGTATACCGCGGAATACCGGACCCGTTTCAGAACCGATTGACCGGTATCTTGAGGTAGGCGTGACCGTCGTCTTCGGCCTCCGGCAAGCGCCCTGCCCTAAGATTCATCTGTAAGACATGCAGCATCCGGTCGGGCAGCGCGAGGGTTTTGTCCCGCGCCTCGCGCTGGTCGACGAAGCTTTGCTGCGACACGCCACCGCCAATATGGGCGTTGTGCCGGCGTTGTTCGGCCACGGTGGATTCCCAAGTAGGTTGGCTGCGATACTCGGTGCCATAGTCATGGCCGATGAACAGGCGCGTGGCATCCGGCAGGGCAAGGATATCTTGAAGGGACTGGTAGAGTTCAGCCGCGGTGCCACCCGGGAAATCGGCGCGCGCCGTGCCCACGTCAGGCTGCATAAAGCTGTCATGCACAAAAGCCGCGTCAGAGCCTACAACATAGGTGATCGACCCCAACGTGTGCCCCGGCGACAGCATCACCCGCACGGGCAGCTCGCCGATGGTGAATGTATCGCCATCCTCGAACAGGTGGTCGAAATCGGCGGCGGGATCAAAGGCGTCGGGCATGTTGTAATAGTCACGCCAGAGCTCTGCGATCTCTCTCACCTTTGCCCCGATGGCATTGGGCTTGTTCAACCGCTGTTTCAATACGTGTGAGGCCATGAGATGGTCCGCATGGGGGTGGGTGTCGAGGATCCATTGGATCTCGTAGCCCGCGGCTTCGGCGTGGCGCAGGATGGTATCGACATGCTGCGTGTCAGTCGCCGCACTTTGTGGGCTGAAGCCCAGAACCACGTCGATCACCGCCGCTTTTGAGGTCGCCGGATCAGCCACCAGATATTGGATGCTGCCGGTATCGTCATCGTAAAAGCCGGTCACTTCAGGGGAACCGGGGCCGGTCGAGGGGCTGGTGCGCGAAAACTTCATATTCAAATCCTCCTATATGACAATTCAACACGTGCCACCGGCTTGAGTTCCACTGCCTTCGCCCCAAAAGAAAAAGGGGCGGCGCATTGCTGCACCGCCCCTTGGTTTGTCGCCTGTCGCGTGATCAGTCGATCAGCGGCAGCAGCTTGTCGAGGCTCGCCTTGGCGTCGCCGTAAAGCATCCGCGTGTTGTCCTTGAAGAACAGCGGGTTCTCGATGCCGGAATAGCCTGTCCCCTGCCCGCGTTTGGACACGATGACGTTCTTGGCCTTCCAGCATTCCAGAACCGGCATACCGGCGATGGGGCTGTTGGGGTCGTCCTGTGCGGCAGGGTTCACGATGTCATTGGACCCGATCACGATCGCCACGTCGGTTGACGGGAAATCATCGTTGATCTCGTCCATCTCCATCACGATGTCATAGGGCACTTTGGCCTCGGCCAGCAGCACGTTCATGTGACCCGGCAGACGCCCCGCAACGGGGTGAATGGCGAAACGCACGTTCTTGCCTTTGGCCCGCAGCTTCTTGACCAGCTCGCTGACCGCTTGCTGCGCCTGCGCGACCGCCATGCCGTAACCGGGGATGATGATGACGCTGTCGGCCTCGTTCAGCAGGGTGGCCACACCGTCGGTGTCGATTGCGACCTGCTCGCCCTCGACCTCCATCTGCGGACCGGATGTCCCGCCGAAACCGCCGAGGATCACGCTGACGAACGACCGGTTCATCGCCTTACACATGATGTAGGACAGGATCGCACCGGACGAGCCGACCAGCGCACCAACGACGATCAGCAGATCGTTGCCAAGGCTGAAACCAATCGCCGCCGCGGCCCAGCCAGAGTAGCTGTTCAGCATCGACACAACCACGGGCATATCCGCGCCGCCGATACCCATAATCAGGTGGTAGCCGATGAACAGCGCCGCCAGGGTCATGATGAACAGCGGCAGGAAGCCACCGGTGTTGAAGTACCAGACCAGACACAGCAGCGACAAGCCAGCAGCCGACGCGTTCAGGATGTGACCGCCGGGCAGTTTGGTCGCCGACGTATCCACGCGCCCCGCCAGCTTACCGTAGGCGATGACCGACCCAGTAAAGGTGATGGCACCGATGAACACACCAAGGAACAGTTCGACCCGCAGGATCGCGATCTCGACGCTGTCTTTCTTGGCCAGCAGCGCTGCGAACCCTTCGGTCGCCTTGCGGGCGGTGTCATCCATCGCCAGCACGTTGCCCAGTTCGATATGCGCGTTATAGCCGACGAACACCGCCGCCAGACCCACAAGGCTGTGCATCGCGGCAACCAGTTCGGGCATCTGCGTCATCTGCACTTTTGTCGCCAGTTGATAGCCGATGGCACCGCCACCCGCGATCAGGATCAGCGACAGCAGCCAGAAGCCGGCCCCCGGCCCGATCAATGTCGCAGCCACGGCCAAAGCCATGCCCACGATCCCGTACCATACCGCGCGCTTGGCGCTTTCCTGACCTGACAGCCCGCCAAGGCTGAGGATGAAGAGGATGGCGGCGACTACGTAAGCCGCTGTTGTAAAACCAAAATCCATTTACCTGAACCCTTTACGATTTTTGGAACATGGCAAGCATGCGCCGTGTCACGAGGAAGCCACCAAAGATGTTGATCCCGCACATAAAGACCGACAGCGCGGCCAGAATAATCACCAGGAACGACCCGGACCCGATCTGCATGACCGCCCCCAGAATGATGATCGACGAAATCGCATTGGTCACAGCCATCAGCGGTGTGTGCAGACTGTGTGCCACACCCCAGATCACCTGGAAGCCGATAAACACGGACAGCACGAATACGATAAAGTGCTGCATAAAGCTGGCCGGCGCGACCAGACCCACCGCCAACAGCAACGCGCCACCGATGGCCAGCAGGCCGACCTGATTGCGGGTTTGTGCCTTGAACGCGGCCACTTCGTTGGCGCGTTTCTCTTCCGGCGTCAGATCTTTCGGCTTGTCCTTCTTCGGAGCCGCCGCAATTGCCGCGACCTTGGGGGGCGGCGGTGGGAAGGTGACTTCCTTGTCATGGGTGATGGTCGCCCCACGGATCACGTCGTCTTCCATGTTGTGGTTGACCACACCGTCTTTTTCCGGCGTCAGATCGGTCATCAGGTGACGGATGTTGGTCGCATAAAGCGTCGAGGCCTGCGTTGCCATCCGGCTGGGGAAATCGGTGTAGCCGATGATGGTCACGCCATTCTCGGTCACGATTTTCTCGTCCATCTTGGTCAGCTTGCAGTTGCCGCCCTTTTCCGCCGCCAGATCGACGATCACCGACCCGGGCTTCATCGCTGCGACCATATCTTCGGTCCACAGCTCAGGCGCTTCGCGGTTGGGGATCAGGGCGGTGGTGATGACGATGTCGACCTCGGGAGCCAGCTCGCGGAACTTGGCCAGCTGTGCTTCGCGGAATTCAGGCGAGGAAACAGAGGCATAGCCACCGGAGGCAGAGCCGTCCTGCTGCTCTTCCTCGAAATCGAGGTAGACAAACTCGGCCCCCATCGATTCAACCTGTTCGGCCACTTCTGGACGCACGTCAAAGGCCAGCGTGATAGCACCTAGGGATGTGGACGTGCCGATTGCGGCAAGACCGGCAACACCGGCACCGACAACCAGAACCTTCGCCGGAGGCACCTTGCCCGCCGCCGTGATCTGACCGGTAAAGAAGCGGCCAAAGTTGTTGCCTGCCTCGATCACCGCACGGTAGCCCGCGATGTTAGCCATCGACGACAGCGCGTCCATTTTCTGCGCGCGGCTGATCCGGGGGATCATCTCCATCGCGACAACAGTGGTGCCTTTCTCGGCCGCCTCTTTCATCTTGGCCTCATCAGCCACAGGGCTGAAGAAAGAGATCAGCGTCTGGTCAGACCGCATCATCGCCATCTCTTCAGTGTTGGGGACGCGGACCTTGGCCACGACATCCGCCGTCTCCCAAAGCTCGGCCGCCGTGTCGATCACCTCTACCCCGGCTTCGACATATTTATCGTTGGAAAAACCAGCCGCCTCGCCTGCGCCGGCTTCGATCATACAGCTATGACCAAGCTTTTGCAGCTGCAGTGCTGATTCCGGGGTCATCGCTACGCGATTTTCCCCTTCAAATGTTTCTTTTGGCGTCCCGATCTTCAATCCAGAGTCCCCCGTTTGTGCTTCTACGCCCAGTGTGGCGCAATAATATTACCCAGAGCGATAGCGCTTGGGTTCCTATAGTACAAGAGACGGACATAATTAGAACAGCGTTTTGCAGCGTCAATAGCGCTAACAGCCCGATTTTTAGGTTTACGACGTTGCGTGAAAACCCGCGCGCCCTTGCGCCTGCCCCCTGCTGCCGACAGCATGCCCCCATGATGATCCATTTCATAAGGGAGAGCAGAATGGACCTACAGGGAAAACACGCGCTGATCACGGGCGGCGGCACCGGTATCGGGCTGGACATCGCGCGGGATCTGGCCGCACGGGGCGCACATGTGACCATCACAGGCCGACGCCAAGAAGTGCTGGACGAGGTCGCAGGCGATAACATGACCGGCATGGCAATGGATGTGCGCAGCGAGGAAGACGTGGTCGCCAAGATCGCCGCCGCCGTCAAAGCCCACGGTCCGATCCAGATCTGCATCCCCAACGCCGGCATCGCCGAGGGTAAGGCCGTGCATAAGACCGACATGGATTTCTGGCGCAATATGATGTCGACCAATCTCGACGGTGCTTTTCTGACCATCCGCGAATCGTTGAAAACCATGCGCGATACCGACTGGGGCCGCGTCATCGCGATCTCTTCGATGGCGGGCCTGAAGGGGCTTCCCGGGGCGGCGGCCTATTCGGCGTCGAAACACGGGATGATCGGTTTGGTCAAATCGCTGGCGGCGGATTATCTGGGGCAACCCTATACGTTCAACGCAATCTGCCCCGGCTATGTCGACACGCCCATCGTGTCGCGCAATACGGCGTCGATCTCGGAACGTGCTGGTATCTCGGAAGAAAAAGCGCGCGCGATCATGGTCAACTCCAACCCGCACAAGCGTCTGATCGAGGTGTCCGAGGTCACAGCCGCGGCCGCATGGCTGACCGGTCCGGGGTCGCAAAGCATCAACGGACAATGCATCCAGGTCACCGGCGGCGAGATGTAATCGCCCACCGGTCATGATTTGTTAACTTTGGGGCGGCTAAGGTCGCCCCATGCACAAGATCACATACCCGATAGCCCCGCCCCCAAGCGCCGTCGCTTTTCAAAGCTGTCGCAAACGGCACCCCCAGCACGCGGGCAAACCACGCGCGCCGCAGCCAAGATCCGCCGCACCGCCGGATTTCCTCTGGCAGAAGATCGACACGCTGACCGCCCGCTATCTTGCAAGGTCAGGCCCCTTGCATGTGCCGCGCATCACGCTGTCGGGGTAACCTGTCAGGCGGATTTCAACATCCGCTGATGCTTGCTGTCCGCCCAGGCCTGCGCCGCCGCACCAAAGCGTTCGAACAGGGGACGCGACACCGGATCATTGCCTGCGTCCCATTCGGGGTGCCACTGCACGGCAAGGGTGAACCCCGGCGCGTCCTTGATATATATCGCCTCTGGTGTGCCGTCTTCGGCAAAACCGTCGATCACCACACGCGGACCAGCCGCCTTGATCCCCTGCCCGTGCAAGGTATTCGTCCGCACCTTCGGGGCCCCCAAGACCTCGTGGAAGATACCGCCTTGGGTAAAGGTCACATCGTGGCGCAGCTCGAACTTCTGCTCCATCGTGCCATCGGGGGGCATGCGGTGGTTCATACGGCCGGGTAGCTCACGGATTTCGGGGTAAAGCGTGCCACCCATGGCGACATTCACCTCTTGGAACCCCCGGCAGACACCAAAGAAAGGCTGCCCGCGTTCAACGCAGGCGCGCACCAGCCCCAGGGCGATAGCGTCGCGCGCACGGTCAAAGGTGCCATGCGCCTCGGTCGCGGGTTCGCCGTATTCCTCGGGGTGCACATTGGGCCGCCCGCCGGTCAGCAAAAAGCCGTCGCAGGTCTCCAACAGCTCTTCCACCGACACAAGCGACGGGTCGCTCGGGATGATCAGGGGCAAACAGCCAGACACCTGCGCCACGGCGATGGTGTTCATCGTGCCGGCGGCGTGGATCGGATATTGATCGTTCAACAGGCTGGTGTTTCCGACAATACCAACAACAGGACGCGCCATATTCAGCCTCAGAGTTTGATTTCGCTCAAAGCCTACCGCGTCCTCAATCCGACCTCAACACCCCAAAGCGGGCGTTATTCCTCGCCTTTCAGCCCTGCCGCTCCGATCCCTGCCAGCGCTGCTTTGACATCATTGTCCGAGGTATCCCCCGTCACACCCAGCGCGCCAATCACCACGCCGGCGTCATCGCGCAGCAGCAAGCCGCCGGGCACAGGCACCACCGCCCCACCGTACACACCGTTCACCGCCGCCATGAAATAGGCCTGCTGTTCGGCCCGCGCCATCTGCGCGCGCCCTGCCATCCCCAGCATCACCGCGCCATAGGCTTTGCCGTGGGCGATCCCGAAACGCCCCGGAGCTGCACCGTCTTCCCGCTCGAAGGCTTGCACGTGGCCGCCCGCATCAAGCACCACTGCCGACAAGGGCTTCAGCCCCAGCTCATGCCCCTTCTTGAACGTCTCGGCGATCATCGTGCGCGCCTGCTCTAATGTGACTGCCATGCTATCCTCATTGTTACTTCATTTTGCCAACTAAACTCCGGGGAGCGCGAGGGGCTGGCCCCTCGCCCTTTCCGAAACTTCAAACTCAGCCCTGCGCGGCTTTCAGCTCCAACCGGCGGGCATGCAGGACAGGTTCGGTATAGCCCGAAGGCTGCACGCGCCCTTTCAGCACCAGATCGCTGGCCGCTTGAAAAGCGATGCCGTCAAAACCCGGTGCCATAGGCTGATACAGCGGATCGCCCGCATTCTGCCGATCCACAACAGCGGCCATCTTCTTGAGGGCCGCCGTGACCTGCTCTTCCGAGATCACCCCGTGGTGCAGCCAGTTCGCCAGCGCCTGAGCCGAGATGCGGCAGGTCGCGCGGTCTTCCATCAGACCGACGTCATGGATGTCTGGCACCTTCGAGCAGCCCACACCCTGATCGACCCATCGCACAACATAGCCAAGGATGCCTTGGGCGTTGTTCTCGACCTCCTGCGCGATATCCGCGTCCGACAGGTTCCGCCCGTCCAGTACAGGAATGGTCAGCAAATCGGCCAGCGTGCCACGGGCCCCACCCTGTTTGATCTCGTCCTGACGCGCCAGCACGTCGATTTTGTGGTAGTGCATCGCGTGCAGTGTGGCGGCCGTGGGCGATGGCACCCAAGCGCAGTTAGCACCCGCCTTGGGGTGACCGATCTTGGCCTCCAGCATTGCCTCCATCATATCGGGCATGGCCCACATGCCCTTGCCGATCTGGGCACGTCCCTGCAGGCCGCAGGCCAGACCGATATCAACGTTGCGATCCTCATAGGCGCTGATCCAGGGGGCGTTTTTCATCTCGCCCTTGGGCACCATCGGCCCTGCCTCCATAGAGGTGTGGATCTCGTCGCCGGTACGATCAAGGAAGCCGGTGTTGATAAAGGCCACGCGCGATTTGGCCGCGCGGATACACTCCGCCAGGTTGACCGAGGTGCGGCGCTCTTCATCCATGATGCCCAGCTTGACCGTATTGGCGGGCAGACCCAGCACGGTTTCCACGCGGGTAAATATCTCATCGGCAAAGGCCACTTCCTCGGGCCCGTGCATCTTGGGCTTAACCACATAGACCGATCCCGCGACCGAGTTGCGCATGCCCCCGGTCTTTTGCAGATCGTGCATCGCGATCAGCGTGGTGACCATGGCATCCATCAGCCCTTCGCCAATCTCGCGCCCGTCGCGGTCCAGAATGGCGGGGTTGGTCATCAGGTGGCCGACATTGCGCACCAGCATCAGCGACCGCCCCTTGATCGTCAGCGCGCTGCCGTCTGGCGCGGTATAGTCGCGATCCCCGTGCATCTCGCGCGTGACCTGCTGGCCGCCCTTCTCGAAGGTTTCCGACAGATCGCCTTTCATCAGCCCCAACCAGTTACCATAGGCCACGACCTTGTCCTCGGCGTCCACGGCGGCAACGCTGTCTTCACAATCCATGATCGTGGACATCGCGGATTCCAGCAGCACATCCGCCACGCCTGCCGGATCGGTCTTGCCGATGTTATGCGCGGCGTCGATCCGGATTTCGATGTGCAGCCCGTTGTTGCGCAGCAAGATCGCCTCGGGCGCGGCTGCGTCCCCACGGTAGCCGACAAACTGCGCCGGATCTTTCAACGCAGGTGTCAGCGCGCCGTCAACCACGGCATACCCCGTTACGTCCGCGTGACTGCCTGACGCCAGCGGCACCGCGTCATCCAGAAACGCCTTGGCCTGCGCCACGACCCGTGCACCACGGTCCGCATCGTATCCCTTGCCCTGCGGCAGATCACCCAAAGCGTCGGTGCCGTAATAGGCGTCATACAGGCTGCCCCACCGCGCATTGGCGGCGTTCAGGGCAAAGCGGGCGTTGGTGATCGGCACCACCAGCTGCGGGCCAGGCACCTGAGCGATTTCAGGGTCGACGCCTTTTGTGTCAATCTCGAACGCGGGGCCTTCGGGCACCAGATAGCCAATCTCGCGCAGAAAGCTTGTGTAGGCGTCCGCATCATGAGGCTGGCCGGCGCGTTCCTTGTGCCAGCTGTCGATCTTGGCCTGCATGTCTTTGCGGGTCTGCAACAGCGCGCGGTTCTTGGGGCCAAGGTCATGTACCAGATCGCTGAGCCCCGCCCAGAACGTTCCCGCATCGATGCCGGTGCCGGGCAGTGCTGCACCCTCGATAAAATCAACCAGTTCGGCGGCAACCTGAAGGCCGTTCTTGTCGGTACGCTGTGTCATCTCATAGCTCCTGTCGCTCGCGTGGAATTTGCTTTGCGACAAGACTTAGAAGGTATCCCCCCGTGGAGCAACATGTATTGGTAAAAACATCTTACCAATGCAGCCCCTACCGAGCGCCAACTGCCCCCCGTGCCCTGCGGCATCGGTCAGAGCAGTATTTCACCACCTCCCAATCGCGCGCCCATTTGCGCCGCCAGCTAAAGGGCAACCCGCAGCTTTGGCATATCTTGGTCGGCAGATCTGATTTCTTGCGCATTTTCGCCATTGCGCCTTACCCCCCGGATAATCCCTATCATCATAAAAAACGGCAGGCCTTGTTACCAAAGCCTGCCGTCCAAATCATTAAATCTTCAATCGTTAAAAGCGCTTATAAAACTCAGTTGCTTTCGTTTGTCCCCGGTGCGACGGGATCAACAGGCGCTGCGTTGGTATCGTCCGCCTGTGTTGCGCCGCTTGTGTCTTCCTCGGTCACCGCGGGGACGGTGCTGTCAGTGGTAATGGCCTGCGTGCCTTCTTCGGCAGCGGGCTGGCGGTCTTCGCGACCGTTGTCGATCAGGATGAAGCCAAGAATGGCCGTAATCACGATGCCGAAGATCATCGCGCCTTTGACGCCAAGCAGCGCGGGTTTGTGCTGTTTCTCTTGCTTGTCGATATTTGTGTCGGGTGCAGACATGATGCCCTCCGATGGGTTCGGTGAAAGTTGATCTTCTCGGGTGGCGACCTTGCAGGTGCCGTGTTGCAAGACTAACTTGAGCGCTGGACATCTGGTTCCAAACAGAAGGAAAAAACATGCGCGACGCTGCCCCCCAGACGATATATCTGGCCGACTACACGCCTTATGGCTTTATCATCGACGATGTCGCGCTGCACTTCGATCTGGACCCGCGCAAGACCCGCGTCAAAAGCCGTATCTCCTTTCGCCCCAACCCCGATGCAAGCGACCACACGTTCTTTCTGCACGGGGAGAACCTATCGCTCGTCTCGGCCATGATTGATGGCACGCCCGTCTCGCCCGAGGTGACGCCCCAGGGGCTGACGTGCGATGTGCCAAACGCGCCCTTCGTCTGGGAAGCGGAGGTAGAGATCGACCCGATGGGCAACACCGCGCTTGAGGGGCTTTATATGTCGAACGGCATGTATTGCACCCAATGCGAGGCGGAAGGCTTTCGCAAGATCACCTATTACCCCGACCGCCCCGATGTGATGGCGGTGTTTACCGTGACCATCAACGGACCACATCCGGTATTGCTGTCCAACGGCAACCCCGTCAGCAGCGGCAAGGATACCGCCGAATGGCATGATCCCTGGCCCAAGCCTGCCTACCTGTTTGCTCTGGTCGCGGGCGATCTGGTCGCACACCCCGGCAGCTTCACCACGAAATCCGGCCGCAAGGTTGACCTGAACCTCTATGTGCGCCCCGGTGATGAAGGCAAATGCGCTTTCGGGATGCAGGCGCTGAAAGACAGTATGAAATGGGACGAGGACGTTTATGGTCGTGAATACGATCTTGATCTGTTCAACATCGTTGCCGTGGATGACTTCAACATGGGCGCGATGGAGAATAAGGGGTTGAACATCTTCAACTCCTCCGCCGTTCTCGCGTCGCCCGAAACCTCGACCGATATGAACTTTGAACGGATCGAGGCGATCATCGCGCATGAGTATTTCCACAACTGGACCGGCAACCGCATCACCTGCCGTGACTGGTTTCAGCTGTGCCTGAAGGAAGGGCTGACGGTCTATCGCGACAGCCAGTTCACCTCTGACATGCGCTCTGCCGCGGTGAAGCGGATCGGTGATGTGATCGACCTGCGCGCCCGCCAGTTCCCCGAGGACCAAGGCCCGCTGGCCCACCCCGTGCGCCCCGAGAGCTTTCAGGAAATCAACAACTTCTACACCGCCACGGTCTATGAAAAAGGGGCCGAGGTGATTGGCATGCTCAAGCTGCTGGTCGGGGACGAGGCGTATTCAAAAGCGCTTGACCTCTATTTCGATCGCCACGACGGGCAGGCTTGTACCATCGAAGACTGGCTACAGGTGTTCGAGGATACAACAGGCCGCGATCTGGGGCAGTTCAAGCGCTGGTATTCCCAAGCGGGCACGCCGCAGCTGTCGGTCACCGAAAGCTGGGACCACGGCACATTGACGTTGCATTTCAAGCAGCACACCCCCGCCAGCGCGGCCACCGCCGACCCGCAGCCCTATGTGCTGCCGATCGCTGTCGGGCTGATCGGTCAGGACGGGGACGAGGTGCACGAGACCACGGTGCTGGAAATGACGCAGGCCGAACAAAGCTTTGTCTTTGACGATCTGGGAACGCGCCCTGTGGCATCCGTGCTGCGCGGCTTTTCCGCGCCGGTGGTGCTGACCCAAGACCTGTCGGACGCAGACCGCGCGCATCTGCTGGCCCATGACAGCGATCCGTTCAACCGTTGGGAACAGGGGCGCATGCTGGCCTATGGCTCGCTGCTTGGGATGATCCGCGAGGGCAAGGCCCCGAACAAGGATTGGCTGGCCGGTATCCGCGCGGTGATCGGGGATGAAACCCTTGATCCGGCGTATCGCGCGCTGATGCTGGGGCTGCCGTCGCAATCCGATCTGGCGCGCGCGCTGTCAGAGGCAGGCGACACCCCCGACCCCGACATCATCTATGCCGCGACCGAGGCGACCCGCGCCGCGATGGCCGACGCCTTTGCCGATCTGTTGCCGACGCTTTATCGCCGTCACACCGTCGACGCCCCGTTTGAGCCAAACGCCAAGCAGGCGGGCAAGCGCGCCCTGTCCAATGCCGCCCTGTCACTGCTGACGCGCAATGACGACGGCGTGCTTGCGCAAGAGCAATATGACGCGGCCGACAATATGACCCAGCAGCTTTCCGCGCTGGCCAATCTGGTCCGCGCCGGTCGCGGCAACAAGGCTGTCGAGGCCTTCGAGGCACAGTGGAAAGCGGACCGTCTGGTCATGGACAAATGGTTCGGCCTGCAGGTGATGGAAGCCGACCCCGAGGACGCCCACGAGGTGGTCGAGACGCTGACCAAACACCCTGACTTCAACTGGAAGAACCCCAACCGCTTCCGCGCTGTGCTGGGGGCCTTTGCTGCGCATCACGCAGGCTTCCACCATTCTTCGGGGGCGGGCTATCGTCTGCTTGCCGATTGGCTGATCCAGCTTGATCCGGTGAACCCGCAGACCACTGCGCGGATGTGTTCGGCCTTCCAGACATGGAAACGCTATGACGCTGACCGTCAGGACATGATCAAGGCAGAGCTGGACCGCATCCTGTCGCAACCCGGCCTGTCGCGTGACACGACCGAAATGCTGACACGTATCCGCGGTGCATGATGCCGCCGAAGGTGTCCCGTCGCGGGGCACCTTCCACCATCGGCGTGCGGGGCGCAGCCTTTGGACGGCTTTGGTGGTCGCGGCTGTCTGGCTGGCGCTGGTCACGGCCTATGTCGTGATTGAGGCGTCCCCTGTGATACTGGCGATCGTCGCCCTCTTCACCCTGCCCGCGCTATGGGATCTTGCGACGAACCCCATCGCCAGCCTGAGCCTCTCCCCGCAGGCGCTGGTCTGGCAGCGGGGCAAGGATAAGATCACGATCCCGCTCGACACCATCGACCACATCCGCCTTGATACGCGGCTGGACCTTTCTGTACGCGCGACGGTGGTGCTGCGGTCGGGGCAGCGGTTACGTATCCCCCCCGATACCATGCCCCCGCACCGCCCGTTCGATCACGCGCTGCATGCCGCTGGCGTCCCCACGCAGCGGCACCACTTTAGCCTGCGCGGCTAGGCCGGCCACGGGCGGCGCGTTCAGGATCGCGTTCAGGGGCGCGGCTTGGGCCGCGTCGCATCCAGTGGTTTGCAATAGGCTTGCTGCTTCAGCCAGCGCGACATGTCCCGACGTTTCGCAGGGCTGCGCAACGGGCCCCAGTCCGCCGCGACACCACGCCCGCCGCGACCATAGATCACCCCGTCACGGGGCACGGTGACCGCCATGATCCGCACAGCACAGCTCAGGTTCGCGGCCCCGTTCTGCAACCCCGCGCCCGTGCCGACGTTGCAGCCATAGCCGCGCGCGGTGGCAGGCAGGATCTGCAGCAGCCCGTACCACAGACCGCCCCCCCCGACCGCGCGCGCCTTATAAGTACTCTCATGTTTCGCCAGCGCCGACATGAACCCGACCCAGAACGCCCTGCGGTCCGCGTCCGATGCCGTGGGATAGGCCGGGCACCAGTCGTCGATGTCGGCGGGCACCATATCAACCAGAGGCTTGCCGTGGGACTTGAGCGCGGACAGCGCCGTGCGCGTCCAGACCGCATGCCCGCGCCGGTGCTGCCACCTTGTGCGCGGGATCACACCGTTGCGCGCAGGCGGCGAGACCTCGTAAAGATTGATCGGCGCGGCGGTCGCAAGGTCGGGGCCCGCTGTGCCATCCTCTCCGGGCACTGCAGGCGCGGGTTCGATCGGCGCGGCGGCGGTCGGCGGCCTAGCGTCAGGATCAGGGACCGCGCTGCGGGCCACCGGGCGCAGGACATTCACCGTCTCGGCGACCAGCGGCAGTGCCACGCCACCGGACAGTAGCGCGACCACCACCGGCGCGAGAATCACCCGCCCCAGACCACCGCGCCGCATCCCGCTGCGGCGTGCTTTTATCTTTGCTGACATTCCTACTCCCCCAGTCGTATTCGCGCACAACATAGCGTGTTCCGCGCCATCGTCGCCGGTCTTTGAACAATCAGGCATTATTCAGCCTTAAAGCCGCGTTCAGACGCTTGGCAAATCCCAGACTAACCATCGCGATGCCATCTTGGTGCCTAATTATCCCGCCATTTTCAGTGGCAGAAGACGGGTTCATATAGGACTGGACAAACGATGCGGCACCTCAAGAATTTATTCAAACGCAAAAGCGTTCCGACGCTGCTGTTGGATTCTGACGATCTTGGCCAAACGCCGCGCAAGCAAGAGCCCCGCCCGCAGCCTCAGAAAACCGCGCAAACCGCCGTGCCGCGCCCTGATGCTGTGCCGCCTTCGCCCCATGAAATGCTCAGCATCGACTGCCCTGATCCCACGGCCGAGGACCGTCTTTGCGATGAAAACCACCAGCTGGGCCAAGGCTTGGTGCGGCAGGAGAACTGGGCGGCGCTGTCAAAGGTGATCCGCGCGGCAGACGCTGATAGCAGGCTCACCCCCGGGTCCATGCCTGTGGCCGAGCTGATCGCCTATGGTGCCCGTGCCGATGTGGTCATGGCGACAGAGCACGCGATCGAGGACGTGGACAGCGGCTTTGCCAAAGCCTTGCTGAGCGGGATCGAGGATTTCGAACATGTGCTGGACGAGCACCAAGACGATTACGTCGTCGCCTGCGTCGTGGCGCAGGCGCATATCGACATCGGCTGGGCGTGGCGCGGCAAAGGCGAAAGCAACGTGCTGCCGCAACGCAACCGCGACGCCTGCATCGCCCATTTCGAGCGCGCCGGAGAGATCATCGCTCCCTTCATTGCCCAGCATCCCACCAGCGCGCTTGTCGCGGCCACCTGCTGCGCCCATGCGAGCGGGCCGTTCAACCACCAAGGCGGGCTGCGCGAAAGCTACGAAAAGCTGACTATGCTCAACCCGCTGAACCCGCGCCCCATGCGCGCCTTGGGCAACCACCTGCTGCCGCGCCATCACGGCGGCTATTCAGAGCTTGAGCTTGAAGCCCGACGCACCGCCGCGCGGGTGCAGAATGTCTGGGGGGCCGGTGGCTATACCTGGGTGATGTTTGACGCGATCTGCTCTGATGATACGGCCTGCGCCAATCTGGACGTTGACTATTTCATCGACGGATTGCGCGACATCCTTGCCCATCACTCCACCGCCTATTTCGCGAACCTGCTGGCGGCCTATTGCGCCAATATGACCAGCTTTGGCGGCGGCGGAAACGAACGCGCCGACAGCATTCGCGCCCGCATCGGTGCCTGCACCGAATGGATCATCCGTGCACATCTGACAGAATTGCACCCGATGATCTGGGCCCATGCCGCCCATGGCTTTGACAACAACCTGCGCATCCGGTCGCCGCATAAATTCGCGGCGTCCGGCCGCGAGGATGCAATGCAGGTGATGACCAGCCTGTTCCGGTCCGAGCTCGCCTCGGGGCAGCGGATCGTGTTCACCAGCAAGGGGCCACAGGCCACGCCTGCCTAAGATCGCCTTTGGACAGCACCTCTTGGCCGGTCCGTGCGCGCATTGGCGCGGCCTGCCTCTTGCAGCACCCCGCCCCCTGTCTTATGACCAAGGCGTTCTGTTTCTGACGCCAAAGGTGCCCCCATGCTTGACCTGACCTATGACACCCCCAAAGTGCGCACCATTGCGGGTGCCAAACATGACTGGGAACTGGTCATCGGGATGGAGGTGCACGCGCAGGTTCTGTCGAACGCAAAGCTCTTTTCCGCCGCCTCGACCAAATTCGGGGCCGAGCCGAACAATAACGTCGCTTTCGTTGACGCGGCCATGCCCGGCATGCTGCCCACCATCAACGAATACTGTGTCGAACAGGCCGTGCGCACGGGTCTGGGCCTGAAGGCCGAGATCAACCTGCACAGCGCCTTTGACCGCAAGAACTATTTCTACCCCGACCTGCCGCAGGGCTATCAGATCTCGCAGCTTTACCACCCCATTGTGGGCGAAGGTGAAGTGCTGGTGGAACTGGGCGACGGCACGGCGCGGCTGGTGCGTGTTGAACGCATCCACCTTGAACAGGACGCGGGCAAATCGATCCACGACATGGACCCGAACATGTCCTTCGTCGACCTGAACCGCACCGGTGTTGCACTGATGGAGATCGTGAGCCGCCCCGACATTCGCGGCCCCGAAGAGGCAGCCGCCTATCTGACGAAACTGCGCCAGATCCTGCGCTATCTGGGGACCTGCAACGGGGACATGCAATCCGGTGCCATGCGCGCGGATGTGAACGTGTCGATCTGTCTGCCCGGTCAGTACGAAAAATATCAGGAAACGCAGGATTTCAGCCATCTGGGCACGCGCTGCGAGATCAAGAACATGAACTCCATGCGGTTCATCCAGCAAGCGATCGAGGTCGAGGCGAAACGCCAGATTGCCATCGTCGAGGCCGGTGGCGAAGTGGTGCAGGAAACCCGCCTGTTCGATCCGGACAAGCAGGAAACCCGCTCCATGCGCTCCAAGGAAGAGGCGCATGACTATCGCTATTTCCCCGACCCCGATCTGTTGCCTTTGGTGATCGAACAGGCTTGGGTGGACGACATCGGTGCCAACCTGCCCGAATTGCCTGACGCCAAGAAAGCGCGTTTCATCAACGACTTCGGCCTCAGCGACTATGACGCCTCGGTGCTGACCTCGGATCTGGACAGCGCAGGCTATTTCGAGGCGACCGCACAGGGTCGCGACGGCAAGATGGCGGCGAACTGGGTGATTAACGAACTGTTTGGCCGTCTCAAGAAAGACGAAAAAGCCATCACCGACAGCCCCGTCAGCCCTGCTCAGCTTGGTGGTGTGATAGATCTGATCGCCTCTGACGCGATTTCGGGCAAGATCGCCAAGGATCTGTTTGAAATCGTCTATACCGAAGGCGGTGATCCTGCGGTGATCGTTGAAGAACGCGGGATGAAGCAGGTCACAGACACCAGCGCGATCGAGGCCGCCGTGGACGAGATCATCGCCGCGAACCCCGATCAGGTCGCCAAAGCGCGCGAGAACCCAAAGCTCGCCGGTTGGTTCGTCGGTCAGACGATGAAGGCCACGGGCGGCAAGGCGAACCCCAAAGCGGTCAACCAGATCGTCGCGCAAAAACTGAACGGCTAAGACATCGGGCCGGGGTTTACCAAAACCCCGGCCCTTTTCTTGCCACGCTTACCCTCTGACATCCTGTGAAAGGTCATTTATGGAAACGCCCTTCCGGTCATCGCCGCGCATCGTTCAGCCCGAATGGATCGACTTTAACGGTCACCTGAACATGGCCTATTATTCGGTGCTGATGGATAACGCCGTCGATGATGCCTACCACCAGATCGGGTTCGGACCAGAGTATCAGAAGACCGGCCACACCACCTATGTTGCCGAATTCCACATCTGCTATCTGCGCGAGCTGCACGAAGGGGCGTCGACCTATTGCACCTTCCAGCTGCTCGACTTTGATGAAAAACGTTTCCATTCCTTCACGCAGCTTTGGCACGCGGACGGATGGCTTGCCGCCACGGGCGAGGCGCTGACGCTGCACATTGACCAGTCCGGCCCCCGCGTGGCCCCCATGCCCGCCGACATCATGGCGCGGCTTGAGGCGATGAAAACAGCCCATGCCAGCTTGCCTTATCCCGAACAGGCGGGCCGCAAGATTGGTCTGAAACGCTGAGTGTATCCCGTTGCCCACCCCCGTATTGATTTGAAAGCCAGCCGCCATGCCACGCTATGAATACAAAGTTGTGCCCGCCCCGACCAAAGGGTTGAAAGCCAAGAACGTCAAAGGGGCAGAAGCGCGTTTTTCCCATGCGTTGCAAGAGCTTATGAACGGTCTTTCAGGGTATGGATGGGAATATCAACGCGCCGAGACCCTCCCGTCGATCGAACGCGCGGGTCTGACCGGCAGCACGACAGAGTGGCGCAATGTGCTGGTGTTTCGCCGCCTCCGCGAGGCCGAGCCCGAGGACGAAGCCGTCACTACAGAGCTGCTTCCCCCGCCGCAGTCCGACACGCCCGAGCCCGAAGCTGAAACCGCCCAAGCAGAGGACGCAGGCGACGCGCCCTATTTCGAGGATGAGCATGGCGAAACGAAAGACGACGGCAAGACCGCCGTGGTGGCCCCATCCCTGCTGAACGCGCTGGCGTCGCGCCGCAAATCAACCACGGTAAATACGCCCGCCAAGCCAAGCGCCACAGCCGCAGAACCCGCCCCGAAGACCGAGGCAGACACCACGGCCCCCGAAACGGAAACGGCAAAGACGGATAAGACGGATAAGACGGCAGACTAGCCGCAAACCGTGACGCAGGGCTTAAACGTCGAGATCCAGCGCCAGCGCATGAATACGGCCAATCAGATCGGGGCCAAGCGCGCCATGCACGGCACGATGCCGCGCGACACGGTTCAGCCCCTTGAAATGGGCCGACCGGATTTTCACATTAAAATGACTTTCGCCGCCCTCGCGATAGCCCCCGTGGCCGCGATGGCTTTCACTATCGTCAACGACGCTTAATTCCGACGGGGCAAACGCCTCTTCCAGCCGGTCGGCAATTTCTTGTGTCACTGACATTTTTTAGCTCAGCCCCCCTTCAATCTCACAGCCCAAGGTCTAAACTGACCGGCCTGAGTCGGAAAGGTCCATATCATGCCCAAAAGTGATCCCTTTGGATTCGACATGTCCGTGTCGTCTTCGAAAAAGAAAAATCCCCGTGGCCGTCGCGGGATGTCCGGTGCGTCCGAGACATCGCAACGCGTCTGTTCGCACGAAGGCTGCGAAGAACCGGGCAAGTACCGCGCGCCCAAAGCACCGGACGTGCTGGATGATTATTTCTGGTTCTGCCAGAAACACGTGCGCGAATATAACCTCAAGTGGAACTTCTTTGACGGCACCACAGAAGCCGAATTGAACGCCCAGCAGTCCAAGGACAAAGTCTGGGAGCGCACAACCAAGCCCCTTGGCGACCCCGAAGCACGGGCCTGGGCGCGTTTGGGCATCGAGGACCCGCATCAGGTTCTGGGCAAGAACGCGACGCAGAACCCCGGCAAAGGGCCTGCCGCCGGTCGCCGCCTGCCCCCCACGGAACGCCGCGCGCTCGAAATTCTGGAAGCCAAGGACACCTGGACCAAACCCGAAGTGCGCAAGGCCTATAAGGCGCTGATCAAGGTGCTCCACCCCGATATGAACGGCGGGGACCGCAGCCAGGAAGAGCAGTTGCAGCTCGTCGTCTGGGCTTGGGACCAGCTGAAGGGCAGCCGCAACTTCAAGGACTGACGCCGCGGCATTCCGGCGGGCCGAGGGCATCGGCAACCGCCTGTGATGGGGCAGAAAAACGATAGGGATGGGGCGGCGCAGACAAATGCGCCGCCCTTTTTCAATGTGCCCCAGGGATTCGCGGTTTTGCCGCAGGTGCGAATTGCCCCTTTCCCTCGCGCTCAGGAAAGATATGTTGCCGTGGACGCCACCCTTGATCCGCAAGCGGTGCGCAAGACAGAAGCATGAAGGACGTACAGAATATGGCCGAGACCTCATTGGACCTCACAACCAAACCCACCAAAGAGATCTCCGTTCGCGAAGTCTTTGGCATCGACACCGACATGGTGGTGCATGGCTTTGAAGAACGTACAAGCCGCGTTCCCGATCTGGACAGCACCTATAAATTCGATCCCGACACCACGATGGCGATCCTTGCGGGGTTCAACCATAACCGCCGCGTGATGGTTCAGGGCTACCACGGGACGGGCAAGTCCACTCACATCGAACAGGTGGCAAGCCTGCTGAACTGGCCCTGTGTCCGCGTCAATCTTGATAGCCACATCAGCCGGATCGACCTGATCGGGAAAGACGCGATCAAGCTGAAAGACGGCAAGCAGGTCACAGATTTTCAGGAAGGCATCCTGCCTTGGGCCCTGCGCAACCCCACAGCGATCGTGTTTGATGAATATGACGCGGGCCGCGCCGATGTGATGTTCGTGATCCAGCGCGTGCTGGAAGTCGACGGCAAGCTGACGCTGTTGGACCAGAACCAAGTGATCGAACCTCACCCCTATTTCCGCATCTTCGCGACCGCGAACACGGTGGGTCTGGGCGACACCACGGGTCTTTACCACGGCACGCAGCAGATCAACCAGGGCCAGATGGACCGTTGGTCGCTGGTGGCGACGTTGAACTATCTGAGCATCGACGCCGAAACCCAGATCGTTCTGTCGAAGAACCCGCATTACAACACCGAAAAAGGCCGCAAGACGATCAAACAGATGGTTACCGTCGCAGACCTGACGCGCACCGCCTTCATGAATGGCGAACTCTCGACCGTCATGTCGCCGCGGACCGTGATTGCCTGGGCCCAGAACGCCGAGATTTTCCGCGACGTGGGCTATGCCTTCCGCCTGTCGTTCCTCAACAAATGTGATGAACTTGAACGCCAGACCGTGGCCGAATTCTATCAGCGTCTGTTCGACGAAGAGCTACCGGAATCCGCCGCCAGCCTGAGCCTTGGCTAAGCTACGATCCACCCCGTGCCCGCGTTGGCAGGGATGAAGAACAAGACGTCCACCGGCAGCTTGGTCGGTGGGCGACAGTCTGACCGCAGCGCCCCGTTTCGTGTGGCCGCGGTGACCAAAGCCGCAGGTCGGCCGCACTCGGATGGGAGAATGACATGAGCAAACAATCAGATAACCCCGCCGACGCGTTCAAAAAGGCTTTGGCCGAAGCGACCAAGGTCATGTCGAACGATCCTGATCTCACGGTCAGCTATTCCGTTGATCCCTCGGGGCTCAGCGGGGATTCCATGCGCCTGCCACAGGTCAGCCGCCGCATGACCCGCGAGGAAGTCCTGCTGGCCCGTGGCACCGCCGACGCGCTGGCGCTGAACCGGCGCTATCACAACGGCCAGACCCACGCGAAATACATGCCCGCTGGTGACATGGCCCGCGATCTTTATGAAGCGATGGAGACCGCCCGCTGCGAAGCCGTAGGTGCACGCGACATGCCCGGCACCGCGGGCAATATCGACGCCAAGATCAAATACGACTCCCTGCGCAAGGGCTATGATCAGGCCAAGCAACCCTCGGACGTGCCTTTGGCGACGGCGGCAGGCTATCTGGTGCGCCATCTGGCGACGGGGCGTGACATGCCCGCCGGCGCCGCCAACGCGATGGAGCTGTGGCGCGGCTATATCGAGGATCAGGCCGGTGGCACGCTCGAGACGTTGAACGACACGCTGGATGATCAGGCCGCCTTTGCCCGCTTTGCGCGCAAGATGATCGTTGATCTTGGCTATGGCGATCAGCTGGGCGATGACCCCGACCAAGGCGACGACGACCAAGACAGCGCCGAGGAAGAAGGCACCGAAGAAGAGCAAGAGCCCGATAGCACCGGTCAGGACGAACAGGACGACGACGAGGCAGAAGCCTCGCCCGAGCAGTCGCAAGAGCAGCAGCAGGATGAATCTCAGGCGCAGGTGTCGATGGATGACACCGCCGATCAGGAGCTTGGCGAAGAGGCCGAGATGCCCGATGGCGACGCCCCGATGGAGCCGCCCGCCCCGCCACAAGCCTCGGACGCGGACCCGAATTATCTGGTGTACCAAACAGATCATGACGAGGTGATCGGGGCCGAAGACCTTGCCGAACCGGCAGAGCTTGAACGCCTGCGCGCCTATCTGGATCAGCAGCTTGAACCGCTGAAAGGCGCGGTCAGCCGTCTGGCGAACAAGCTGCAACGTCGCTTGCAGGCGCAGCAGAACCGGTCGTGGGAATTCGACCTTGAGGAAGGTACACTGGATGCCGGTCGTCTGGCCCGTGTCGTGGCCAATCCCACAACCCCGCTGTCGTTCAAGGTCGAACAGGACACCGAATTCCGCGACACCTGTGTGACCTTGCTGCTGGATAACTCCGGCTCGATGCGCGGGCGGCCGATTTCCATCGCCGCGATCTGCGCCGATGTTCTGGCCCGCACGCTGGAACGTTGCAACGTCAAGGTCGAGATCCTGGGCTTTACCACCCGCGCCTGGAAAGGCGGCCAAGCCCGCGAGGCCTGGTTGAACGACGGCCGTCCGGTCCAGCCGGGCCGTCTGAATGACCTGCGCCACATCATCTATAAATCCGCCGACGCCCCCTGGCGGCGCACGCGGCCCAATCTGGGGTTGATGATGAAGGAAGGCTTGCTGAAAGAGAACATCGACGGGGAGGCGCTGGAATGGGCGCACCGCCGGATGAGCGCCCGCCACGAGGCGCGCAAGATCCTGATGGTGATCAGCGACGGTGCGCCTGTGGATGACAGCACCCTGTCGGTGAACCCTGCGAATTATCTGGAAAAACACCTGCGCGACGTGATCGCCATGGTCGAGAAACGCAAGGCGGTGGAACTGCTGGCCATCGGCATCGGCCACGACGTCACCCGCTATTATGACCGCGCCGTCACGATCACCGATGTCGACCAGCTGGCCGGTGCGATGACCGAACAGCTGGCGGCGCTGTTTGATACCGATCCCCGCGCGCGGGCCCGTGTCATGGGCATGCGCCGCGCAAGCTGAGGGTCAGGGACGCTCCGCGGGGAGTTTTAAGAGCAAAATGAAGAATGGGGTGGGGATATGTTTCAATCGTTCGAGGTAACCTCGCGGCCGGAACAAGGGCCGCCACGGCTGGCGGCGCTGCGCAAAGAGCTGCAGGCAGAGGCGCTTGACGGGTTTCTGGTGCCCCGCGCCGACGCGCATCAGGGTGAATATGTTGCCCCCCGTGACGACCGCTTGAAATGGCTCACGGGGTTCACCGGATCGGCCGGATTCTGTGCCGCTTTGCGCGATGTGGCGGGCGTGTTTATCGACGGGCGCTACCGCACGCAGGTCAAGGCGCAGGTGGCAGATGTCTATACGCCTGTGGCCTGGCCCGAAGTCTCGCTGGCCGAATGGCTGCGCGCACAGCTGCCTCAGGGTGGCGTTATCGGCTTTGATCCCTGGCTGCATGCCGCCGGGCAGATCGCGCAGCTTGAGGACGCCTTGGACGGCAGCGGCATCACGCTGCGCCGCACCGATAATCTGGTCGACCGCATCTGGGAGGACCAGCCCGCCCCGCCCATGAACCCCGCCAAGGTCCACCCGATCGGCTATGCGGGCGAGGCCCATGGCGATAAAATCGCGCGGCTGGCCGAAGGGCTGCGCGACAAGGGCCGAGGGGCGGCGGTGATCACCCTGCCCGACAGCCTGTGTTGGCTGCTGAACATCCGCGGGTCCGATATTGCGCGCAATCCGGTCGTGCATGGCTTTGCCGTGCTGCACAGCGCGGGTCACGTGGACGCCTTCGTCGCCCCATCCAAGCTGGAGGGGCTAGAGGCGCATTTGGGCGCGCATGTGACCCTTCATGCGCCTGAGGCGTTTTTGGGAGCTCTTGGCGACCTGTCGGGCCCCGTGCTGGTCGAGAAGGCCACCGTGCCAGTGGCTGTTTGGGACGCTTTGGGCGACAGGATCGTCTGGGGCGACGACCCCTGCGCCCTGCCCAAAGCCTGCAAGAACGCGGCGGAGATCGAAGGCTCTGTCGCGGCGCATTTGCGCGACGGGGCGGCCTTGGTCGAGGTGCTGGCCTGGCTGGACGCGCAGCCTGCGGGCAGCGTGATGGAGACGCAAGTGGTGACCCAGCTGGAGACCGCACGGCGCCGTGATCCGGCCTTGCAAGAAATCAGCTTTGAAACCATTGCCGGCACCGGCCCCAATGGTGCGATCATGCATTACCGCGTGACCGAGGACACCGATAGCCTTTTGCAAGACGGGCATCTGCTGGTGCTGGATTCGGGCGGGCAATATCTGGATGGCACCACCGACATCACCCGCACCATCGCCATCGGCACGCCGCCGGTCGAGGCGAAAGAGGCGTTTACCCGTGTACTGAACGGTTTGATCGCCATGAGCCGTCTACGCTGGCCCCAAGGGCTGGCCGGGCGCGATATCGAGGCTGTGGGGCGTTTGCCGCTCTGGATGGCGGGGCAGGATTTCGATCACGGGCTGGGCCATGGCGTCGGAGCCTATCTTAGCGTGCACGAAGGGCCGCAACGTCTGAGCAAGCTGAGCACGGTGCCCCTGTCCGAAGGCATGATCCTGAGCATCGAGCCCGGCTATTACCGCGAGGGGGCCTTTGGCATCCGGCTGGAAAACCTTGCCGTGGTGCAATCTGCGCCTGATCTTCCGGGCGGGGACGCGCATCGCGCCATGCTGTCGTGGGAGACGCTGAGCTTTGCGCCCATCGACACGCGGCTGATCGTGCCGCAGATGCTGAGCCAAGATGCGCGAGACTGGCTGAACGCCTATCATCGCGACGTTGCGGAAAAGATCGGGCCGCGGCTATCACCGGTTGCGAAACTGTGGTTGGATGCGGCAACAGCGCCGGTTTGAGCGCGATATATTTCAGTTCATTCAGGGAGGACGGTCAGCAATGGCAGACCATATCAAGATATTGAAGTCGAACGGAACGTGGACAGTGCGCGCAGGTGGCGCGGTACTGGCCGAAACACGTAATGCGCTTGAGCTGCGCGAAGGCGACCACGACGCGGTGATCTATATCCCCCGTTCGGATATCGCCATGGCGTTTCTGGACAAGACCGACAAGACCACCCACTGCCCGCACAAGGGCGATGCGCATTACTTCTCGGTCGTGACCAAAAGCCGGACGTTGGAAAACGTGGCATGGTCCTACGAGGACCCCAGCGAGGATGTCGCCGAGATCAAGGGCCATCTGGCCTTCTACCAATTGCCCGAGGTTGCGGTCGAACAAATCTAGGGCCCCCGAGAGGGCCCTGGAAATTCAAGATTGAAGCAAGGGGGGCTGCGGCCCCTCTTATGCGTTCAGCAGCCAGCTTGTGTCCGCGCTGAGATCGGCGGCGCTGGTGTTTTGCACGATCACCACGACATTGCCGTTGACCACAAGTTCACTGTCGGTGCCATTGGCCGCGGCGCGGATTTCGAACATCCCGTCACCGGGGGCAAATTGCGCAGGCGAGCCTTGGGTTTCCTGCAGGTACAGCCCGTCTTCGGCGAGATTAAAGTCGGTCACGATGACCGGGGCTTTGCCCACTTGATCATAGCCGATGGCATTGATCACGTCGGCCCCTTCGCCCCCTGTCACGGTATCGCCGTCGTTGGCGCTGATGGTGTCACTGCCAACGCCCCCCAGCACGACGTCTGCCATCGTATCGGTATCGCCCGACACATTGCCGTTGAGGTTGAAGTCGAACGCGCGGATCACATCGTCACCGGCACCGCCGTCAATGCTGTCAGTCCCCAGCCCCGAGATCAGGAAGTCATCCCCCGCCCCGCCGTTCAACGTGTCGTCGCCCATGCCGCCGAATAGCGCGTCATTGCCAGCGTCGCCGTCAATCAGGTCGTCGCCGTTGTTGCCCGCCAGCTTGTCCGGCCCCTCGCCGCCTGACAGCGTGTCATTGCCGGGGCCTGCGTTGATTGTATCGGCACCTGCGTCGCCAGACAGCGCATCATTGCCACTGCCGCCGTTGATCAGATCACTTTGGGTGCCGCCGCTGATCACATCGTCGCCGCCATTGCCATTCAGCGTGTCGTTCAACCCGCCCCCCATCAACGTGTCGTTCCCGGTGTTGCCGTTCAGCAGGTCGTTGCCGCCCTGCCCGTCAAGCATATCATCGCCCGCCAAGCCGCTCAGCGTATCGCTGCCAACCCCGCCCATCAGCGTGTCATTGCCCTGCCCGCCACTAAGCCCGTCGTTGCCTTCGTTGCCCATCAGGATGTCGTCGCCGTCGTTCCCTTCGATGTAGTCAAAGCCTTCGCCACCGCTTAGCGTGTCATTGCCGCGCCCCCCCAGCACGGTATCCGCGCCAAAGTTGCCCATGGCGTCGTCATCGCCCGACCCGCCGTTGACCAGATCGTTGTTGGTGCCACCGCGCAGCACGTCATCGCCGGAACCGCCGAAGAGCGTGTCCATCAGCCCGCCGCCCAGAAGCGTATCGTTGTCGGCCCCGCCATCCAGATTGTCGGACCCGAGCCCGCCCACGAGGGAATCCGCGCCGCCAAAGCCGCCAAGGCTATCGTCGCCGCTACCGCCGATCAGGGTGTCGTTATCAGACCCGCCATCAAGCGTATCGCTGCCGTTGTTCCCATTGAGCAGATCATCACCCAGACCACCGCGCAGCATATCGCTGCCCTGCCCGCCGGACAGGTCATCGGTGCCCCCGAAGCCTGAAAGACTGTCCGCGCCGTTCCCGCCCAGCAATGTGTCGGCACCCGGCCCACCGTTGACGGTATCGCGCCCCTCTTCGCCATTGCCAAGATTGTCGCCACCGCCAAGGTTCAGCAGGTCATTGCCCGCGCCGCCCTGCACCGTGTCATCGCCGCCAAAGCCGTTTACCGTGTCGTCACCGCCAAACGCGTCGATGTCATCATCCGCGCCCGTGCCCGTGACCAGATCAGGGCCGTTGGTGCCCTGCTGCGTGGCGATCTGCGGGTCTGCAACCTCGGGCTCTGCCACGTCTTGCATGTCGTCATTGGTATCATCGTCATCGCTGTCGCTGCCAATCAATCCCGCAAATCCCAAAAGCGCGAGCGCTGGTAATAAAGTCAATCCAAGCATGTTCAAATCCCCCTAAGCTATACCCAGAGTGTAGCTTACGCTGAGGAACGCAAGAAAGACAAATTACCGCCGCATTTCAGACGCATTTCAATATTTTAGGACAGTTCAGCCCTGCTGCGCCTACTGTCGCGAATACAGCGACAATCAGGAGTGTTCCTCGGCCGCTGTCTCGGCCAGGGCGCGGTTATAGGCCTTAAGCGCATCCACATGGAACAGCGCACCCAAAAGTTCGGGCGGCGATTCGGGCTTTAGCGTGACCACGGGAATAAACGCCGCGCCGGTCTGCTCGAAAATCGGCATCGCGGCTTCTAGCGTGGCGGTGCCGTCGATATAGGTCCCCTCGCCGATCAGATCCCAGCAGGTTTCTTCGTTCGCAGCGCGCAGGTCGTCGGGGCGGCGCATGATGCGGCCCACCATGAACATGCCCAGCAGATAGGCCTGAGGACCGGCGGCAAGGTGGATACCGCGGCGTTCCATCTGCGTCAGGAAAAAGCTGCGGTGCACCAGACGCGAGGCAAGCGCGGTCGACATGCTCACAGCGACCATCACCGCCAGACCTGTCTGCCAGTCTCCGGTCAGTTCGAATACAATCAAGGTGGTAGAGATCGGCGCCCCCAGAACGGCAGCTGCCACCGCGCCCATGCCCGCCAGCGCATAAAGCGACGTGGCCCCCGACATCGTGGGAAAGACGCCCGTGGCGATCAACCCGAAGGCCAGCCCCGTCAGCGCCCCCAGCATCAGCGAGGGCGAAAACACCCCGCCGCCCATCCGCCCGCCAAGGGTGATCGACACCGCGATGATCTTGAGCACGGCAAAGACAACGGCTTCGTGCAGGATCATATCACCGCTTAACGCGCGGGTTGTCGTCTCGTATCCGACACCGATGATATGCGGGAACCACAGCGCAATCACGCCAAGGATTGCCCCTGCCACGGCAGGGCGCAGGTAGCGCGGCAGCTTGCTGCGCGCCTGTATGAAGTTGCCGAGATCCTCGGCCCAGAAGATACCGCGCATTAGAAAGACCGCCACCACGCCGCAGGTCAGCCCCAGCAGCAGGAAGGCGGGCAGCTCGGCATAGAAGGACATATCGCCCACGGTGGGTAGCTCAAATTCGGTCAGACCGCCGAATTCCAACCGGTTGATCACAGTGCCGGCGGCCGACGCGATCACGATGGGGGCAAAGGCGTGTACGGCAAAGTGGCGCAACACGATCTCGAGCGCAAAAAGCGCGCCTGCGATCGGGGCATTAAAGCTGGCAGAGACGGCCGCCGCAACGGCGCAGCCCAGCAGGTCACGGCCGGTAATACCGCTGGCATTGATCCGGCGGCTCACCAGGGTCGAGATCACCCCCGCAAGGTGGACCACCGGCCCTTCTCGCCCTGACGATCCGCCGGTGCTCAGCGTGATCAGCGAGGCCAGTGCCGACGCAATACCGGCCCGTGTTTCCACCCGACCTTCGTGCAATGCCGCGCCAAGGATCACATCGCCGACGCTGCGCACACGGGCATCTCGGGTGAAATTATGCAAGATCAGCCCCACGGTCAGCCCGCCGATGGTGGGGATCAGAACGACCCAATACCAGTCAAGGCTGCCGATAAAACTATGCAGGTGCTGCACATCTTCGGTACCATAAAGAAACGCCTGTAACGCGTTGATCCCTTTACGAAAAAACAGCGCGGCAAAGCCTGCCGAGATGCCGATTGCAAGCGCGATGAACCAGAAGGTGACCTTGCCCGGCCCCTTCTCACGCAACACATCCCACCCCAGACGCGCATGGCTGCACAATGTGTCATACTGCTGGTTCAGAAAGGGGCGCGGTTTCAAAGGCATGGCGGCTTTGCTGTCAGGGTTTACCCATGTCTAGGACAGAGCCGCCTGCGTTAAAACCCCTGCAATCAAGACTGTGCCGCTAGCTGGCGAATTCTTCGCCCAAAAGCTCGCGCGCGGCAGCGCGTGCGGCCTCGGTAATCGTATCCCCAGCCAGCATCCGCGCGACCTCGTCCACGCGTTCCGGCGCTGACAGCGGCGTGACGGTCGATAGGGTCATGCCCTTGGACACGGCCTTGGACACACGCCAGTGATGCGCGCCCAAAGCGGCAACCTGGGGGGAGTGGGTGACAACAAGCACCTGCCCGCCCTGCGACAGCGCCGCCAGACGACGCCCCACCGCATCGGCCGTCGCACCGCCGACACCCCGGTCGATTTCGTCGAAGATCATCGTCAGGCCGGTTTGCCCCTTGGCCAGACAGACCTTGAGCGCGAGCAGAAAGCGGCTGAGCTCCCCGCCCGATGCGATCTTGCCCAGTGGGCCCGCAGGCGCGCCGGGGTTGGTGGCCACGGTAAAAGACACCGCATCGCGGCCTTCCGGTCCGGGCGTTTCCTCGGTGATCTGCGTGGCAAAAACTGCGCGCTCCATCTTGAGCGGGGCAAGCTCTGCCGCGACGGCCTTGTCCAGCTTGCCCGCTTTCTTGCGGCGCGCATCGGTCAGGGCGTCGGCTGCGGCATCATAGGCGGCTTGGGCGTCGCGCACGGCTTTCTCTAGGCCCGCCTGTGCGGCCTCGCCTGCGTCAAGCGCGTCCAGCTTGCCGCGCAGCGTATCGGCAAAGCCCGCCAGATCGTCGGCCAGCACCTCGTGCTTGCGGGCCATGGCGCGGATCGCAAAGAGGCGCTCTTCGGTTTCTTCCAGCTCGATCGGGTTGAACGACATGGTGTCGATGGCGGCGACCACGCCTTCCATCGCCTCGTCCAATTCGACCATCGCACGCGAAAGCGCCGCCATCGGGGCCTCTAGCGCGCCGTCGGCTTTATGGGCCACCCCGTCGAGCCAGCGCAGGGCGTCGCCCAGCTGTGTCTCTGCCCCGCCCTGCCCCATCATCTCGTAGGCGTTGACCACATCGCTGCGGATCTTTTCGGCGCTTTGCATTAGGCGACGGCGCGCGTCGAGCTGTTCTTCCTCGCCCGCTTGCGGGTCCAGCTTGTCCAGCTCTGCCACGGCGTGGCGCAGGTATTCTTCTTCGGCGGCAATGGCCTCGCGTTCGACGGCGGCCTGTTTGGCAGCCTTGCGCGCCGCAGCCAAGGCAGACCATGCCTGCCGCACCTTGTCGCGCAGCGGGGCGGTGCCCGCGAATTCATCCAGAATGGCGCGGTGGCCCTTGGGGTCAAGCAAGCCGCGGTCGTCATGCTGGCCGTGCAATTCGACCAGCGTTTCCGACAGCGCGCGCAGCACCTCGCCCGAGCAGCGGCGGTCATTGACCCAAGCCGTTTTGCGCCCGTCAGACCCGTTGATACGGCGCAAGATCAGCTCGCCCCCGCCGGGCAGGCCCGCCTCTTCCAGCACCGCGTGGGCGGCGTGACCTTCGGGCAGGTCGAACCACGCCGTGACCTCGCCCTGTGACGCGCCCTGACGCACCAGATCGGCGCGCCCGCGCCAGCCCAGCACGAACCCGAGACTATCGAGCAAGATCGATTTACCTGCCCCGGTTTCGCCGGTCAGAACGTTCAAACCCGGCTGAAACGCAAGTTCCAGCCGGTCGATGATCAGCATATCCGAAATATCTAGGCCGCGTAGCATGGGTCACTATCCGTGTGGGCCGTCAAAAGGCGCTTGGGTCAGATCCATTCGCCCTTGATCGTTTGGCGGTAGATCGCGGTCAACCAGTTATCGCCGAAGGACTTCATTTCAAGACCCTGACCGGTCAGCAGCTTATAGCTTGCCTCGTACCATTCGGTGGACTGGTAGTTGTGCCCCAGAATGGCGCCTGCGGTCTGCGCCTCGTCCGTGAGACCCAGCGACAGATACGCCTCTACCAGACGGTGCAGCGCCTCGGCGGTGTGGGTGGTTGTCTGGAAATCCTCGACCACGACGCGGAAGCGGTTGATCGACGCGGTATAGTGTTTGCGACGCAGATAATAGCGCCCCACTTCCATTTCCTTGCCCGCCAGATGGTCAAACGCCAGATCGAATTTCAGCACGGAAGACCGCGCATATTCGCTGTCCGGATAATCCTCGATCACGCGACGCAGTGCTTGCAGCGCCTGAAACGTCAATCCCTGATCGCGGCCAACTTCGTCGATCTGGTCATAATAGCTTAGGGCCAGAAGGTAGCTTGCATAGGATGCGTCATCATCATCGGGGAAGAAATCAATATAGCGCTGCGCGGCAGAGCGGCTGTTGGGGTAATCCTGATCCTGATGATAGGCGAAAGCCTGCATGATCAGCGCCCGCTTGGCCCATTCGGAATAGGGGTAGAGGCGTTCAATCTCGGAGAAATATTCAGCGGCTTCGGCAGGGCGTTTACGGTTCAGTTCAAATTCGCCACGCTCGTAAATCTGCTCGGCCGAGTATGTTTCAAGCGGGATTTCCTGAGGGTTGAAGAAGCTGTTGGTCGTCCGACCCGTGTCCTGAGCACCACCGCACGCGCCAAGAACGCCCGCCAAAAGCACCGCACCGACCACCCGCTTGCGCGACATCGTACCCGTCATGCGTTTCACCCTCGCTTTAAACTCTGCGTCACGTTTCACGATACGCCTTTGCCCGTGACTAGCACAAGGTTTCGCGCAACAAAACGACCATTCGGCAGTCCCCTGCAAGGGCGGCTGTCGACGGGCCAAATCGTAAACAAAGGATTACCCAAGCCCCACCGGAGTTTCAACCGTCGTTAACGCCCTGCCCTGCGACATCGCGTTACCGCTTTCAGGCAACGGCGGGGATTTCGTCCCACTCAAGGCCAAAGCCGGGCAGACGCGACGCCATTTGCGCGTCACATTCAACCATGCGCACGGCACCGGGGGTCGCGAACAGCGCCCGCAGCAGCGTGTTGGTCAGGCTGTGGCCGGCGCGCACGCCGGTGTAATGGCCGATCAGCGGTGCACCGGCCAGCGCCAGATCACCCAAGGCATCCAGCATCTTGTGGCGTACGGGTTCGTCGGCGTGACGCAGACCACCGGGGCTCAGCACCTGGTCGCCGTCGAAGACGACGGCATTTTCACCAGCGTGACCGCCCAATGCCAGACCGTTCGCCTGCATCGCGTCGACATCCGCCTGACGGCAGAAGGTCCGGCTGTCGCAAAGTTCGCGGGCGAAGCTGCCGTTGTTCATGACCAGCGACTTTTCCTGATGGCCAATGGCGGCATCGGCGAAGTCGATGACAAAGTCGATCTTCAGGGTCTCTGCCGGTGCGATAGTGGCCGAGGCCTCTCCATCCGTCACGGTGACCGTTTTCAGCACTTCGAAAGCACGCACAGGGGCCGCCAGCACGCGCACGCCGCGCTGCATGATACCACGCACGAAGGGCGCGGCAGAGCCGTCGAGGATTGGCACTTCGGGGCCGTCGATCTCGACCAGCGCGTTGTGGATGCCACAACCGGCCAGTGCGGCCATCAGGTGTTCAACAGTAGAGATTTGCAGACCCGCCGCATTTTCCAGCTTGGTGCAAAGAGGCGAGCGATTCACCGCGTCCCAGCGGGCGGGGATCAGGCGATCGCCCACATCCACGTCACTGCGCGAGAACCAGATACCGTGATGCGCACCAGCCGGACGGATCGTCACAGTTGCAGGACGGCCTGAATGAAGGCCGGTGCCGCTAAAGCTGATCGCTGTCTTAATGGTTGTCTGCACGGTCAATACTCACTGTCCAAAGATCATCTGTCTAAGTTGAACTCTGTCCTAACGGGGCCGTTCCTAATGCTCAATTCAATCATTGCTACCGTCTGAAACATCACTGTCACAATTGGGCGTTAACGTGCGCATACCCCCAATAAACCATTGTTATATATATATTTCAGGCTCCCGATCATCCCTGAAACGACGGCGAAGCGTGAACATATAACAGCAACATTTCAACGAATGTTATCGACCCGCACACCCCAATTGCTGCACCGCAGCACGCCTAAAGTTGTGGCGCTAACGAAAAAGACCACCCCTAAGGGTGGCCTTTCGGACGTTTACGAGGACGTCTTAGGTAAGCTTAGTTCGCCTGACGACGCAGGAAGGCGGGGATTTCGATCCGCTCTTGATCTTCGTCCTGAACGTCGCGCGGCTGTGGCGCGGCAGAGGTCGCGCGGGTCTGAACCGGCGGCTGCTGACGTGCGGGGCGCTGCTGCTGTGTTTCCGCCTCACCGTGACCGGTCATGCGGTTGATCAACGAGTTGATGCCAAAGCGCTTCTCACCCTGCTCGGCGGCGGGTTGTTGACGCTGCTGCTGCGGCTGCGCTTGTGGCTGACGCTGTTGCTGCTGGCTTGGCGACGCTTTTTGCGCGGCGGCGCGCAGACGGGCCAGTGCTTCGGGCGATGGGGTGCCGGGTGCAGGGGCGCGTGGCGCGACAAACGCCTCTTGCTCTTGCGCGTCGACATTCACCTCTTCGCGGCGCGGCTGGAAGGACGCAACCTCGGGACGGTAGGCGGGGGGTGGCAGATCATCTGCGTCCGACGCTTCGTCTTCATAGGATGTGTCAGAGAAACCGCTGTGGTTGACCGCGGCTTCTTCCTTGAACAGCTGCTGCTGTGGCTCTTCTTCGTACTCGGCTTGTGCGGCAACGGGTGCAGGTGCTTCGGCGGCGGGGGCTTGTTCAACCTCTGGCGCTTTGGCAGGCAAAGGCTGCGACATGGAGCGGCGCGGCACGGGCATCTCGGTATTGACGTCAACCGCATCGATCCCAGTGGCAACAACGCTCACGCGCATAACGCCACCCAGTTCGGTGTCGAGCGTGGACCCCACGATGATATTCGCGTCTGGGTCGACTTCTTCGCGGATACGGTTCGCCGCTTCGTCCAGTTCGAACAGGGTCAGGTCGTGACCGCCGGTGATGTTGATCAGAACGCCCTTGGCACCGCGCAGGCTGATTTCGTCCAGCAGCGGGTTCGCGATGGCCTTCTCGGCGGCCTGGATGGCGCGATCTTCGCCCTCTGCCTCGCCGGTGCCCATCATCGCTTTGCCCATCTCGTCCATAACGGCGCGCACGTCCGCAAAGTCGAGGTTGATCAGGCCGGGTCGGACCATCAGATCCGTGACGCCTTTGACACCTTGGTACAGCACGTCATCCGCCATGGAGAATGCTTCGGTAAAGGTGGTTTTTTCATTCGCCAGACGGAACAGGTTCTGGTTGGGAATGATGATCAGTGTATCGACGACCTTTTGCAGCGCCTCGATCCCGTCCTCAGCCTGACGCATCCGCTTGATGCCCTCAAACTGGAACGGCTTGGTCACAACACCAACGGTCAGAACACCCAGTTCACGCGCAGCCTGCGCGATGATCGGCGCGGCCCCTGTCCCGGTGCCCCCGCCCATACCGGCGGTGATAAAACACATGTGCGCGCCGGCCAGGTGGTCGACAATCTGTTCAATGCTTTCTTCGGCAGCGGCAGCACCGACAGATGCCCGCGCGCCCGCACCCAGACCTTCGGTCACTTTGATGCCCAGCTGAACGCGGCTTTCCGCTTTGGCTTGCTGCAACGCTTGCGCGTCTGTGTTGGCAACCACGAAATCAACACCGTCGAGCTCTTTCTCGATCATGTTGTTCACGGCGTTGCCGCCTGCCCCGCCAACACCAAACACTGTGATGCGGGGTTTCAGGTCGCCCTGTCCGGGCATTGAAAGATTAAGGGTCATGAGCCATCCGCCTGTATTGTTTAGCTCGCTTACGGAGCATTTTTTGTGCAATCCCCCTTATTGTATAGGGAGAACGCCCATGCGTCACCTAGAAAACACGGTTTTGACACATTATATGGGCGTTTTTTTGCCGGTTTTCTCATGATTTCGACGCGCGCACCGCATCTGGGGGTTACCAGTTGTCGCGGAACCACTTGACAGCGCGCTTCAACGACCGGGATGGGTAGCGGTCGGCGGGAATGTCAAAGTCCCACCACTCGTCCTGCGGGTGCGCGGCAAACAGCGCCAACCCTACAGCAGAGGCGAAACCCGGACCGGTTGCGGCTTGTGGCAGGCCATGCACGCGCAGCGGGCGGCCCAAACGGACCTGTTGGCCCAAAATCTTGCTTGCCAGACCATCAAGGCCCGGAATTTGACTGCCGCCGCCGGTCAGCACGATCTGCTGGCTTGGCAGGTGGTCAAAGCCCGCGGCATCCAGACGGGCGCGGACTTCTTCCAGAATTTCTTCGACACGGGGGCGCATGATGCCGATCAGCTCGGCACGGCTCACGGTGCGACGGTCGTGTTCGTAATCCCCGGTGTCGCCACCGATATCGATCATCTCGCGATCGTCCATGCCTGTCGCATGCACCCCGCCATAGAAGGTCTTGATCCGTTCGGCGTTGGCCGTTGGCACCTGCAACCCCATAGAGATGTCAGAGGTGATGTGATCCCCGCCCATGCGCACGCTGTCGGCATAGATCATGTGTTTGCGAATGAAGATCGAAACAGAGGTCGACCCGCCGCCAAGATCGATACAGGCGGCACCAAGCTCCTGTTCGTCCTCGACCAGCGATGAAATCCCCGAGACATAGGCCGAAGACGCAACGCCCGCCAGTTCGAGGTCACAGCGTTTGATGCAATGGGCAAGGTGTTGAACCGCCGCCGCGTCCACGGTCAGCATATGCATATCGACCGACAGGGTATTGCCCAATTGGCCGCGGGGATCGGACAGGCCCGACCGGTTATCCAGCGCAAAGTTCACCGGCTGCGCATGCAGCACTTCGCGGCCCTCGCCGTATTCGGGCACGTCGCAATTGGCCAGAACCTGCGCGACATCCTGCTCGGACACGACCTGCCCTTCCAGATCCAGCTCGGCATCCAGACCGTAGCTGCGCGGTTCAGCCCCCGAGAAACAGGCGATCACGTGATCCACACGGATGTTCGCCATTTTCTGCGCCGCCTGCAGCGCGGTACGCACAGCGCGTTCGGTTTCCTGCATGGCGCAAATCTCGCCAAAGCGGACCCCGCGCGACCGCGTGGTCGCAGCCCCGATCACACGAAAACCAGACTGCCCCGCAAGCGATCCGATCTCGCCCTCCTCAGAGACGCGGCCCGTGCCGTCAAACCGCAGCACCAGGCAGGCGATCTTTGACGTGCCCACATCCAGAATAGCCACCACGCCGCGTTGCATCGCAAGCTTACGCATGTGGCGCATGGATCGCTGACTATCGTATAGGTCCATCATCTTTTCACTGTCCCGAAATCTGCCTGATGCGCCACAATTCTTGTGTGGCGTCCTTGTTCATTTGCACGGTGGGCCGTTGGGCCAACCGCATGTCTACCCGCGCGACGTCGCGGGCCAGCACATCCTTTGCGCCTTCCAGCGCGATCACCCGCTCCAGCGCCTGAACGGCCTGGGTTTCGGGCAGTAAGATACGCTGCTCACGGTCAAGAACGACGTCCCATCGCCGCTCTCCCATGCGCACCAAACCGCGCAGCCGCTCCCCCAACGGAGCCGCCGTGCGGATCAATTCAAGGGCTTCGCTCACGCGCTGGTTGGCCGCCTCGCCTACCACAAGGGGCAGGTCCGTGCGATCGCCACGCGATGCAAGCTGGCCGATGGGGCTTCCCTCGGCGTCGATCAGCAGCAGCCCATCCTGGCTGCGCCAAACGGCGACCGGCACCCGTGGCTGTACCGACACCTGCAACACGCCGCCCGGCTTCACCCGCAGCGACGCCTGCTTGACGCCGGGAAGATCGGTGATCGCCTGCCGCAATGCAGGCAGATCAAGATCAAAGGAACTGGTTGGAAATTCGACAGGCACAGCGGCACGCACGTCGGCGGCCAAAACGCCTTCGACACCATCAATCGCCATCAGCTTGACCATGAATTCGGGACGCTGCTGGATGCTGGTGCGGGCATTGGCATAGACATCGGCCAACTGGCCGCGCCGTGCTTCGTCCGACAGATAGATTGTCCCCGCTGCCAAGGCCAAGCAGAACGGCACCCCGACGCGCAGCCCGAAACGGAACGTCGGCGTCAGCATCAAGCGCTGCATGCGCCACGCCCACCGTGACGGTGCGGGATCTGCCTTGGCCGGCTTGGCGGGTTTGACGCGTTTGATCAACGATTGCATGACGCGTCCTCGACCATCCAGGCGCAGAGCTCGCCAAAGGAAATGCCAACCGCCTGCGCCTGTTCGGGCGACAACGAGGTGGGGGTCATGCCGGGCTGGGTGTTGGTTTCCAGCAGGAACAGCCCCGCTGCCCCCTTGCTTTCATCCCAACGGAAATCCGTGCGGCTAACACCGCGACAGCCAAGCGCGTTATGGGCCCGCAGGGCGTAGTCCATGCAGAGTTCAAAAATCTCGTGCGGGATATCGGCAGGGACCACATGGGTCGACCCGCCCGCCTTATACTTGGCGTCATAGTCATACCAGCCCGTCGTGTGGATATCGGTCACGGTCAGCGCACGTTCGCCCATCACGGTGGTGGTCAGCTCGCGACCGGGGATGAACTTCTCGACCATGACCTCGGCGGGCATGGCATCATCCAACTGTGGCGGGCCGTTGTTTTCAATCTCGACAAGGTAAACACCGACGGATGACCCTTCGTTGTTCGGCTTGACCACATAGGGCGGGTCCATCACATGGGATCCCCGCACAGTCGCCGCCGATACGATCAAGCTTTCCACAACAGGCAAACCCGCGGCACGAAAAACTTCCTTGCTGCGCTGTTTGTCCATCGCAAGGGCAGACGCCAGCACGCCGGAGTGTGTGTAAGGCAGGCCCATCCATTCCAGCAAACCCTGAACGCAGCCGTCTTCGCCCCAGCGGCCATGCAGACAATTCAGAACGACATCGGGTTGAGCAGCGCCCAGATCGGCACAAAGGTCGGGGCCGCAATCGACCTCGATGACTTCGAAACTCCGGTCCCGCAAAGCCGCTGCGCAGGCGCGCCCTGTTGACAGAGACACCTCGCGTTCCGCCGAGGGGCCACCCAACAATACTGCAACTCTCGGGGGTGTCCTGCTCGACAATCCCACTCAATCTGCCTTTTTAAATGGGCCTGTTGCGACCCTTATTCATTCTATAGCGGGCCTTTTGCAGGCCCTAAATCATGACGCTCGAACGTTTATTTTTCGCCGATCCGCATAATTTCCCACTCTAGCGTAATCCCGCTAGAATCGTAAACCTTTTTTCGCACCATTTCACCCAATGCTTCAAGGTCTGCTGCCGTCGCGGAACCCGTATTGATCAGGAAGTTGGGGTGTTTCGGGCTCATCTGCGCGCCACCCAAGGTAGCACCGCGCAAACCGGCGTCGTCAATGATCTTCCACGCCTTCAGATCGTGGCGGTCATCCGCCTGCCCCGTACTGGAAAACCCCGCCGGATTGCGGAACGTCGACCCCGCGCTGCGGTCCTTGGTGGGTTGGGTTTCGTCCCGTTTGCGCAGCTGGTCCTCCATCCGCGCGTGCAGCGCTTGCGCCGCGCCTTTGGGGGGCGCGAAACGGGCAGCGGTGATGACATACCCGTCTGGCAAAGCGGACTGGCGATAGGCAAATTGCAGATCGTCCGGCCCAAGCGTGACCTTTTCGCCCGTGCGGGTGATCGCGTCTGCGCTGATGAAATAATCAGCAGTATAGGCACCATAGCAGCCCGCGTTCATCCGTACCGCGCCGCCAATGCTACCCGGGATTGTGCGCAGGAAGGTCAGGTCCAGCCCCGCGTCTGCTGCCTTGCGCGCGACATGGGCGTCCAGCGCCGCGGCACCTGCGGTGACGATTCCATCCTCGCAACTGATGGTGTTGAACCCGCGCCCCAGCCGGATCACCACAGCGCGCAAGCCGCCGTCGCGCACGATCACATTCGACCCGACCCCCATCGGCATGATCACGACATCGGCGGGCAGCGCCTGCATGAAAGCCGCCAGATCATCCGCATCGGCAGGCTGGTAGAAATAATCAGCAGGGCCGCCCACGCGCAGCCAGGTCAGATCAGCCAAGGGGCGGTTTTGCGTCAGCTTACCGCGCATATCGGGAAAGGAAATATCTGTCATGCCCATCGCCTAGCCCGCTTTGGGAGGGAGGTCAATTTTCCACATGCGACCGAAGCGCGCCAAAAACCGCCCAATCAATCAGGTCGGTTCGCCCGCAGCTCGCGCGTGATACGGCCGGCCAGCCATCCTGCAAGAAACGCGCAAACCGCATAGCCCGTGGCAGCGGCTTGCGCCATGAACACCGGACGCTCCAGCGGTTTCGCGCCAAGGCCCCAGATCATCCAAGCCCAGTTCAGCGCGAGCCCCGCTAGCAGGACCAGCACAAAGCCGCCATACCGGCGCATCAGCCCGCACCAGCCCGCGGCAAGCATCCACACCACGAGAATGCTGATCAGGATCACCAGCGTCAGGTTCACTTTGCGGCATTCCGCACAGCAGCGCCGCGCAGCCAGCGCATCAGATAGATCACCGGCCAGCGCAACAACGAACACCCGCCCGCGAACACCAGCATCCCGACCCAAGGGCCATGCTGCATGGTGACAAACCCCAGGACGGGGATGCCGACGGCAATCAGCACATAGGCGCTGCGCCAATGCTGGTCAGAACTGGGCGTCATTGCCAACACATTGGCAACGACCGCCCAAAAACAGGCAAGAACCAGTGATATACTCATTTTGGAACCTCCGGGTTTTGTCCGCGCAGCTTGGCCAGCAAAAAGCGCAAGGGATTGCGGAACATGGACACAAAGGCAGCAAGAGCAAGCAGGCTATAGAGCCAGCCCACCTGAAGACCGATCAGGATGATCAGCACCGGTGCGGCAATCAGCAGGATCACACCGGGAATATATTGCAGACGCATGGGCAGCGTCGCCACCGTGGCCGAGCAAAAGACCCACAGGATGCAAGCCCAAAGCAAGGTCATGACCGGCCCCCGTATGATGGGGTCCGCGCCATTCAGACGGCTTCCTTCTTCAAGGCTTCAAGCGCGGCAGGCAAGGCGTTGGCCCAGGTGCTGATTGTCCCTGCCCCAAGGCAGACAACCATATCCCCCGGCCCTGCCTGTTCGCGCACCAGTCGCGCCAGATCATCCTCGCTTTGGACGGCGCGGGCGTGGCGGTGACCATGACGGATCAAGCCTGCGACCAGATCATCGCGCCCTGCGCCCTCGATCGGGGCTTCGCCCGCGGCATAGACCTCGGCGATGCCAACAACATCGGCATCGTTGAAACAGGCGCAGAATTCCTCGAAATGGTGGTGCAAGCGGCTGTAGCGGTGGGGCTGGTGGACCGCGATCACGCGCCCTTCGGTGGCCTGACGTGCGGCTTTCAGCACGGCGGTAATCTCGACCGGGTGGTGACCGTAGTCGTCGATGATCGTCACGCCATCCACTTCGCCCACTTTGGTAAAGCGACGGTTCACGCCGCCGAACCCGGCAAGCGCGGCACGGATTTCTTCGGTTTTCATGCCAAGGTGGCGCGACACGGCAACCGCCGCCATCGCGTTTGACACGTTGTGATCTCCGGGCATCGGCAGGCTGCAATCCTTGATCGTGATGCCTTCGGTCTGGAACATGATATCGAAATGCGCCACGCCCGCCTTGTAGTGCAGGTTGACTGCGCGCACGTCGGCTTGGGTGTTAAAGCCATAGGTCATCACGCGGCGGTCGGTGATCTTGCCGACCAAAGCCTGCACCTCGGGGTGGTCGATACAGCAGACCGCCAGCCCGTAGAAAGGAATGTTCGAGACGAAATCCAGAAACCCTTTGCGCAGGGTATCGAAGTCGCCCCAATGCTCCATATGCTCGGGGTCGATATTGGTCACGATGGCAATGGTCGCGGGCAGACGGTTGAAGGTGCCGTCGGATTCATCCGCTTCGACCACCATCCATTCGCCCTGCCCCATACGTGCATTCGAGCCATAGGCGTGGATGATCCCGCCATTCACGACAGTAGGGTCGATGCCACCTTTGACCAGCAGTTCGGCCACCATCGTTGTGGTGGTCGTCTTGCCGTGGGTTCCGGCAACGGCGATGTTGGATTTCAAGCGCATCAGCTCTGCCAGCATCTCTGCGCGGCGCACGATGGGAAGGCCCGCCACCCGTGCGGCATCCAGTTCAGGGTTGCCCGGCTTGATCGCCGAAGAGATCACGACCACGGCGGCCCCTTCGATATTCGCGGCCTCCTGCCCTTCGAACACCGTCGCGCCAAGGTCCACCAGACGGTCGGTGATCTTGGTCGATTTCAGGTCCGACCCCTGCACGCGGTAACCGTGGTTCAACAACACCTCGGCAATGCCGGACATGCCGATACCGCCAATACCCACGAAATGGATCGGGCCCACATCGGTGGGGAGCTTCGTGGCTGCGTTCATCGTTTCTTTCCTTCGGTTGCCAGGGTTTCCACCATCTGGGCGAGTTCTTCTGCGGCGTCCGGCTTGGCGACAGAAA
Organism: Sulfitobacter sp. SK025; assembly: GCF_003352105.1. Taxonomy (NCBI): domain Bacteria; kingdom Pseudomonadati; phylum Pseudomonadota; class Alphaproteobacteria; order Rhodobacterales; family Roseobacteraceae; genus Sulfitobacter; species Sulfitobacter sp. SK025. Next base: position 2,411,829 of record NZ_CP025808.1, read on the forward strand.
GGGCGGCGCGCGCCATCTGCTGTGCGCCCTCAGCATGGGTCAGCACCATTTCGATTTGAGCCCGCAGACTGTCGGGGTTGGCCATGTTTTCGGGCACCATGATCGCGGCACCGGCGTCCACCAATCCACGGGCATTGGCTGTCTGATGGTCGCCCGTCGCCGCCGCAAATGGGATAAGGATCGACGGCCGCCCGATGACAGAGATATCGGCAACGCTGGACGCGCCAGCGCGGCTGATCACCAGTTGGGCTTCGGACATGCGTCGCGGCACGTCATGGAAAAACGGTTGCACATCGGCATTGATCCCGTTTTCGGCGTAAAAGGTAGCGACCCGCTGGCCGTCCTCGTCCCGCGCCTGATGGCTGACGCGGATATTGCGCAACAGTTCCATCGGCAGATCGGCGATGGCGGGGGGGATCACCTCGCTTAAGATGCGCGCGCCCTGGCTGCCGCCCATCACCAACAGCTCCATCGGGTAGTCACCCGGCGCGATATAGCCCGCGCCCGCACGCTCCAGCACCTCGGCACGCACCGGATTGCCGGTGTGTTCGGCGCTGACACCATCGGGCAATGTGGTCGGCCATGTGCCGCAAGCCACGGCATCAACATGTTTGGAAAACAGATCATTGACCCGACCGAGCACGCCATTCTGTTCGTGGATCATCCGGGGCTTGCGCAGCACCCAGGCCGCTGTCAGCGCGGGGATCGATGGATACCCGCCAAAGCCGACAACCACATCGGGCTTGTCGCGCAGCATACCGAAAATGCCGCCAAGAACACCGCCCAGAATACGAAACGGCGCGATGGCCTTGGCCACCAGACCGCCGCGCGCGAAAGTGGCGCTGCTGACCTGCTGAATCTCGACCGCCTCGGGGAAACCGCCGGTATAGCGCGCACCCCGCGCGTCGGTGGACAGCTTTACCCGCCAGCCCCGCGCCAGCATGACTTCGGCAAGCGCTTGGGCGGGAAACATATGCCCGCCTGTCCCCCCTGCGGCGATAACCAGCAGCGGCGCCGTCATCGGGCGCGGCTCCGGCCCAATAGATCAGAGATCTGGCCCTGTGGTCGGGTCCGGGTAAACGCCAGCAACATGCCCACGGCGATGCCGGAGGCGATCACCGACGACCCGCCGTAGCTGACGAACGGCAGCGTCATACCCTTGGCGGGCAGCAGCCGCACAGCCACGCCCATGTTGATCATCGCCTGCACGCCGAACATGCAGGCCAGCCCGGTGCCCGCCAGACGGATAAAGGGATCCCGCTCGCGCACCAAACGCAGCAGCGACCGCACCACGATCACGGCGTAAAGCGCGATCACACACATCACGAGGATCAGGCCGTATTCTTCGGCAGCAACGGCGATGATGAAATCGGTATGCGCATCGGGCAGCGACCATTTCACCTGCCCCTCGCCCACGCCGACCCCGAACAGACCGCCTTCGCGGATCGCATCGGTGGCATAGCCAAGCTGCGTGCGCGGATCGATGTCGGGCGACAGGAACCCATCAATCCGCCGGGCAAAGTGTTCAGAGTTGGAATAGGCAAAAGTCCCCGCCAAGACGACCAGCCCGGCCATGCCCACCAGCAGCACCAACGGCGCACCGGCGACGAAATACATGACCCCCCAGCCGAACAGGACCAGACAGGCCTGACCAAAGTCGGGCTGCAATGCCAGCATCAGGACGATAGAAATACACAGCGCAAAGGACCACGTTTTCCCCGGAGGGCCGTTGATCTCGAGCGCGGCCGCCATCATCCACGCCGCCACAACGACAAAACCGGGCTTGAGGAATTCTGACGGCTGGAAGGACGCAAAGCCCATGGAATACCAGCGCACAGCGCCTTTGCCAAAGTCGGTGCCAAAGAACGGCAGCAAGGCCAGCGCCACAAAGGACACCAGAAAGCCGACAATCGCCAGACGCCGCACCATCACGGGCGTCATCATCGACGTCAGCACCATGGCAATCACGGCAAGCACACCGAAAACAGCCTGTCGCTGCACATAGTGAAAAGAGTCAAAGCCGTTTTTCGCGGCCAACGGCGGAGAGGCCGCCAGCCCCAGCAACATGCCCACGGCAAACAGCAGGAGGATGCAGGACATCGCCCATTTGTCGATCGTACGCCACCATTTGGGAAGAATCGGTTCGCCATCCCGAACGGGAACCGCGCCATAGACCATTTCTGTCATGGGACCTGCCTTACACTGCCTCGTTCCGCCCCTTTTCGGGGTCTAGCTTGCAGTGTAGCGCGAAAGGTCACGCGGGGCTAGTGTGTTTTAACCAGCCCCGCGCAAAGCTGCCTATGCCCCGGCGTGCGTGCCGCGGATCGGATAGTCGTTGTCACGCACAAACTTGATCCCGTTCAGCAGCCCCTCCAGATCAGGCCGCGCGAAGGGCGCGTTCGAGATGTCGAGGATCTGGATATTGCCGTCACCATTCACCACAAAGACGCCGGGCTCCGCGAAGGGCTGATCGGTTTCTTGCGGGCTGCGCGGGTCAGAGACATAGAGCCCCAGTTCGCGCATCTGTGAGATGCTCATGTCATAGCCGATGGACAGCGACAGATCCTGCTCTTGCGCCATCTCGCGCGCCTTGTCTTTCGGGTCACCCGACACGGCAACAACGTCCACACCTGCCTTGTTGAAATCCGCGACCAGCCCGTCCAGCGTCGACAGGTATTTTTTGCAGATCGGGCAGTGCAGACCGCGATAGACGACCACCAGTTGCCAGTCATGATCTCCCCGCGGGGTGCCAAGGGTCAGCATGCCGCCTTGCAGCTCTGCCACGGTCAGTTTCGGGAATGCGTTACCTGCGTCCAATACGTTCATCGGGTCTCTCCTTTAATTGCTTCGTCACTCCCGGAATTAGTCTTCATGCGCCGGGTTACCACCCCGCTCACGGCCACTTGACCGGCTTGCGTGGCGGGGGCTATGGCGGGGCCATGCAATATGACACGGTAATTTTAGGCGCAGGGGCCGCAGGCATGATGTGCGCGGCCCACGCAGGCGGATCGGTGCTGGTCGTGGATCACGCCAAAGCACCGGGCGAGAAAATCCGCATTTCGGGCGGCGGGCGCTGCAATTTCACCAATATGCACTGCACACCTGATGCCTTCATCTGCGCCAACCCCCATTTCGCCAAATCGGCGCTGGCGCGCTATACCCAGTGGGATTTCATCGAACTGGTAGACGCGCATGGGATCGCGTGGCACGAAAAGACCCTCGGCCAGCTCTTCTGCGACACCTCCGCCAAAGAGATCGTCGCCATGCTGCACGGCCTGATGCAAAAAGCCGGTGTTGACCTGCGGCTGCACAGCACGCTGACAGATATCGCCGCGCGTGATGCCGGATATAGCATGACCTTGCACACGCCCGACGGCACCACGCCGATCACTACGCGCAACTTTGTCGTTGCCTCTGGCGGGAAATCCATCCCCAAGATGGGGGCGACGGGGCGCGCCTATGAAATCGCCGCGCAGATGGGTATCCCCGTCACCGACACACGGGCGGGGCTGGTGCCCTTCACCTTTTCCGACGCCCGTTTCGCGCCCATATCCGGCACCGCGACGCCCGCGCGGGTGACTGCCCAAGGCCCCGCCTTTGACGAAGCTTTGCTGTTCACCCACCGTGGCCTCTCCGGCCCTGCCGTGCTGCAAGCTTCAAGCTACTGGACCGAAGGCGCGCCGATCACGGTGAACCTGCTGCCCGACAGTGATCTGCTGGCCAAGCTGCGCAGCCAACGCCAGACCTATGGCCGCCGCAACCTGACGACAGAGCTTTCCCACCACCTGCCCGCGCGGCTGGTGGATCATCTGTCGGGGATCATGGACCTTGGCGGCAACCTCGCCGATTGGTCGGATGCAAAACTCGGCACCCTGATCGACAGGCTGTCGCACTGGGTGATGACCCCTTCTGGCACCGAAGGCTACCGCACCGCCGAAGTCACCCTCGGCGGGATCGACACCGACGCGCTGTCCTCCAAAACACTGGAGGCCAAGACACGCCCCGGTCTCTACTTCATTGGCGAGGCCGTCGACGTGACCGGATGGCTGGGCGGCTATAACTTCCAATGGGCCTGGTCGTCCGCCATGGCCTGCGCCGCAGATATCGCACAGAAACAGTAATTTCCAAATGGCCCTAAATCCCGGGGGAGCCGCCATAGGCGGCGGGGGCAGCGCCCCTGGCCCGACACCATCGACCCAAAGCTGTCATCGACGCATGGAAGCGACCCCGCAATGCAGCTTCCCCAATGCAGACATGCGCCACACTATCGGTAAATTCAGAAAGGAAGACCATGCGTGACCCAGAAACCGACAAGGCCAACGTCATCGCCTTTTACGAAATGATGTTCAATGATTGCCGCCCCGCCGACGCCATCGCGCGCTACGCCGGAGCGCAGTACATTCAGCACAATCCCCATGTGGCGGACGGCAAGGCGGCCTTCGTTGACTATTTCGAACGGATGGCCCGCGAACATCCGGGCAAACATGTCGAGGTCAAGCGGTCATTCGTGGACGGCGATCATGTGATCCTGCATTGCCATCAGCTATGGCCCAACGGTCCCGATTATGCAGGGATGGACATTTTCCGTCTCGATGATCAAGGCAAGATCGTCGAGCATTGGGACGTGCTTCAGGAGATGCCTGTACAAAGTAACAACGACAACGGGATGCTTTGATGCAATGAATGCCGTGCGAGCACAGCATTGAAAGGTCAAAGCTATGCGTTGGCATTTTTCCCAAGAGCCGAGCCGCAAGCCCTTAAACAGCGTCGACAATCAACGTGCCGCCAACCCCAACAAGCGTCGCAGTTATAAGAACTTGTGACGCAGGCATGTTAAGTTCTTTCTTGAGGTTGGCGGTACCTTGCCAGTTTTTGAGACAGTATTGGCACCGCCCTATACGCGCCGCGCCGCTTGCCAGACCAAGGGCGCAAGCACGATGGCAATGAAGGGAAACATCAAGAGATTGATGAGATGCCATCCCGACGCTTGCATCAGTGCGCCGGAAAAGAACGAAAGCGCCGCGACTGTGCCGAAAACGGCGAAATCATTCAGCCCTTGGGCACGCCCGCGCTCGGCCTCTGTATGCGCGGCGGCCACCATCGCAGTCGCTCCGATAAAGCCAAAGTTCCATCCGATCCCAAGAAGGATGAGAGAGATAAAGAAATGCCTCAGATCCAGACCGGTTAGCGCAACAGCACCTGAAATGCCGATGATGATCAGGCCAGCGGCGGTGACCTTTTCCTTGCCGAACCGGGCGATCAGCTTGCCCGTCACAAGGCTTGGCGCGAACATCGCCAGCACATGCCATTGAATACCCCAGGCTGCGTGGTCAATCGAATGCCCGCATCCGACCATCGCCAGCGGTGCCGCCGTCATGACGAATGACATAAGCCCGTAAGACACCACGCCAGCGGCGACCCCAAGCATGTATTTAGGCGACGCCAGAAGTTGGGGCACGGTGCGCCCCCCGTCATCGGAAGACGTTTGCGCTGTGACTGCGGGTTGGCGGCCCCTTAACCGGGTCAGAACAAAAAACGCGATGAGCGCCAGCGCCGCTTGGCTCAGGAAACTGCCCGCAAAGGGCACGCCCGGCACAGCGTCGCGCGTGGCAATGACCAGTTGCGGGCCGATAATGGCAGCGACCAGTCCGCCGACCATGACCCATGAAATGGCGCGCCCCCTGTCTGCCCCTTCGCGCCCGTCGGCAGCTGCGAAACGGTAAGACTGTACATAGGACGCATAGAGCCCCGCCAGAAACGTTCCCAAACAGAAGAATATGAACGCCCCAAAGGATATCGCACCAGCGGCGATCAATCCCGACAACACGCCGATCATCGCGCCCAGAAGATAACCGCTGCGCCGCCCGTATTGTCGCATGATCCAAGCGGCAGGCACCGTTCCAAGGGCAAGCCCAAGATTATAGATGCTGACCGGAACGGTCGCCAAAGCAGGGTCAGTTGCGAGGTCCTGACCAACCAATCCCCCCAGCGAGATCACAATCGGTCCGCTGGCAGCCCCCAAAGATTGGGCGAGGATCAGCACCGTCAGGTTGCGCCGGAACCCGGCGGTTTCAGTCGCGTCTATTGTCCGAGTCATCATATGTTATCCGTATGGCCACCATGCCCGTTGGATTGGCTTGGCGCGGCGTGTTTTCATTTTTCTATTGAATGCGCAAACCCATGCGGGCGGGTGGTGATCAGGTCTGCATGGGGTCGTGCAGCGCCAGCGTGCTGGCCGCATGTTCTGCCGCCTCTAATGCGCCCTCCAGAAAGCCTCCGAATTCCGGGGCGGTTTCGGTCGACGCAAATATCATTCCGCGTGCTGAAAGGGCATGCAGGTTGGACGGCAAACCATAGCGGGGGTGGCTTCGGACAGGCTGTCGATCCTGTGGGCGCGCGATGTGGGGAATGGTCGCCCAGTCTTGCAAAACAAGGTGCATCGGGTCGGCCATTTCCGGACCGAACATCGCCGTAAGCTGCGTCACCGCAAGGCGCATCAGCTCATCTTTGTGCTGGGCACGCGCATCCGCAGGGACCCCGACAAAACCAAATAGCGCATAGGGACCGCCCTGCCTTGGCGAGGCATCGTGGATTTCGACCATTGGCCCTTGCTGGCTCATGGCGTCGCCGGACAGCCCGGCATGTCGCCAATGAGGCTGATCGTAAACCGCAATGATCTTGGCCTGACCGGCCATCCAGGTCGGCGTGTCTTGCAATACCTGCATTTGGCCCGCATCCAGTGCGGGTTCGAAGGAAACGGTATCGGCGATGACCCGAGGCGGCATGGCCATCACGATCCGGTTGGCCGTGATGATCTGTGCGCTGCCGTTTTGATCAACCTGCGCCGTGATGTTGCCCGCCGAGTGATCGACCGACGTCAGCCGCGTGCTGGTCATGATCTTCACCGGATTCAACCCTTTGGCCAAAGCATGCACCACAGAGCCGATCCCACCGGCCAAGCGGTACGACCCCTCCATAGAGGCATAGCCGCGCCCGCGCTGCACGGTGCCGTTTTGCTCTTGATAAACCAAGTCACCAGTTGAAAACTGCCCAAACACAGGGATCTGAAAGCGTTCCGCGAGGGCCGCCATGCGCGGCTGGCCCGGCCAGAACCATGCAGGCCCAAGGTCGAAGGCGCCACCCGAAAACTCATGTGTAAGGATGCGCCCGCCAAGGCGGTCCTGCGCTTCAACCAGCAAGAAATCGCGGCCTTGGCGGGCCAGATGGTCGGCAAGCGCAAGACCCGACAAACCACCGCCCACAATCAGAACATCGGTCTGCATCAGAACGCCTCTCCCATCGGCCTGAGGTCCAGCTCAGGAGTCCAGGTGGACCGTGGTTGATCCGCCAGCGCCAGATAGGTTCGGGCAATATCCTCCGGTTTCATCATCCGTGCGGGGTCCATACTGTGCAGGTCGCGGCTGGCAAGACCGGCACCCGCCCCGCCAATGACTGCAAGTGGATCTGTCATCTTATCCCCCGACATTCGGTGCCGTCGGCGTGTCTGCAAGATGGCCGGATTTGACCCAAAGCCGCGCCCCATCAGGGCCGGAAACGGCGTTCAGCGGCGTGTGGGGCGGTAGGCGCAGCCAGGAATTGACCCCGAAGACCTCATCCCCTTCGATATAGCTTCCTTCGACCACAAGGGCTTCGAACCCGTTGTGGCCGGCCTGTGTCACTGCCACGTTGGGCTCCCAAAGCTCGATCCGCACCCGTTCGTGCGCATCCGCGAACAGCGGGATTTCTGAAACACCCTCACGCACCGGCTGCGGGGTCTGGGTGGTGGTGTCTATGGTGATCTGCTGACGGTCATCCATGTCGAACTGCCACAGCTTGACGAAGATCGTCGCCCCCTCGGCCGAGCTTGGCGTGTGCGAAGACGTCGGCGGGTTGCGCACATAGGTGCCGACCGGAAAGTCACCGTGTTCGTCCTGAAACACGCCCTCAAGCACCAGAAACTCTTCGCCGCCCGTATGGGTATGGGCCGAAAACGCGCTGCCCGGCGCGTAGCGGACGATGGTCGTCGCCCGCGCGACTTCGTCCCCGATCCGGTCCAGCATCCGCCGGTCCACGCCCTTCATCGGAGATGCAACCCACGGCTGCCGATCCGAATGCACAACAGCACGTTCATCAAAATTTGCGTTCAGGTCCATGGTACATCCTTCCAGTTCAGCGCGAAGCGGCGCTGCATAGCTACCTATCAGTTGATAGGCTTCCAGTTAGATATTGCCCTCTCCCCTGTCAACACCTATCTACCACATGATAGACAGGAGCCCCAAATGCCGCAGACAATGAAAGACAAAATCCTTGATGCCGCTGAAAAGCGTGTCCGTGGTGCCGGTTTCTCGGCGATGAGCTTTCGCGACCTGGCAAGCGATGTCGGCATCAAAAGCGCAAGCGTTCACTATCACTTTCCTACCAAACCTGATCTTGGCGAAGCTTTGGTGGATCGCTACACCAGCCAGTTCAAAGAGCACCTTGAACAGATCGATACGGCCAGCTTGCAAACGGCGTTGGACAGCTATGTCGCGCTCTACTCTCAAGCGCTTGTCTTGGACGAAACCATCTGCCTTTGCGCGATCATGGGCGCAGAAGCGATCGGGCTGCCCAAGAATGTTAACCAGAAAACAAAGGCATTCTTCAAAATGAACAGGCTGTGGCTGCTTGACCTGTTCCACCGTAATGGCGTCGAAAACCCCGAAGACACGTCCTGCCTCATCGTCGCGGCGCTGGAAGGCGGCATGATCGTTGCGTCATCCTCCGACGATCGTGCGATGTTCGACCAGATCGCCAAGGCCGCGATCCGAAGTATCGCCAAGATTTGACGTCGATACGGCAGCGCCAGAAAAATTCTAGGGCGCTATATTTCTGTTGAATAAGAACGACGGAAATTTGGCACGTGTCCGTTTAAGGCCTAGCTTCGGCTTGGCAGCGCCTCGACCCGAAGTTGGAAGTATAGATACCGGCATCTCATGGGAGATCAGAAAATCATGTCCAGGAAAACTCTCTATGGGACAGCCGCCGCATCGGTTGTGCTGGCCGCCGCATCCCTGATCTATTCGCCTTCATCGGCTCAGAATGTGAAACAGTCGAATGACACTGCGGCGGTCGTTGAAGCGGCAAATTGGGCAGGTCATGTCACGATCACGGTCGATGCTGACGCAAAGACATTCCGCTTCCAATCTAACGGCATCCCGGACCACGGCTTTGCGGAACAATATCTGATCCCAAGCGATCCCAACGATCAACCTTTTGCCGACAAGCCGCTGGAGTTCTTTGACGTGCAGAACTCTGCCGACTACTTCAAAGAGACCGAGATCGACGCGACAATCACAACGCAGCCTGTCTATTCGGATACATCAACGAATACCTCGCTGGGGAGAATTGGCGTGGCCTTGAGCGGCGCACAGATTTTCAACGATTACGAGAACCCCGACCGCTCCGTCGTTGCGATTGACGATCAGGTTGTTCATGATCACGTGGCATTTCTGGACAACTGCAACGGGCACACGCTCGTGGACGGGACGAATTACCACTATCATGGCATCCCTGTTTGTATCGCCGAGGCCGCGGCGCAAGCCGGGCAACATTCGCGGATGATCGGTGTTTTGGCCGACGGCTTTCCGGTCTATGGCAACAATGATGTCGGTGGCATTGTCGTGGTGAATGACGATCTGGATGCGTGCAGCGGCCACTCCGGCCCGACACCTGAATTCCCGGAAGGGATTTACCACTACCACCTCACAGCAGATGAAGCGCCCTATATGATCGACTGCTACCATGGTGAGGTCGACGTGGCCGCGAACAATGGCCCCGGTGGCGGTGGTGCCGCACCGGATTTTGCCGCAGTTGCCGATCAACTGGGCATCACAGAGGCTGAATTGGTCGGGGCACTTGGTGACACGCGCCCGCCGGACTTTGCCGCGGCAGCTCAGGCTCTTGGCGTCAGCGAAGGCGACCTGCGCGCAGCTATGCCCGCACCTGGCCAGTAAAGACCGGATCTGGTGGAAAAACTCGCCTATGCCATAATCGGGGCGTCGATGACCCCGATCAAACAATCAGTCACGCGCCACGATCTGGACCGGAGCAGACCGAAACACCGCAATCTTTGCCCATGCGGCGCTCCTTCCCCAAAAACGCAGTTACGCGTCCGTCAGATGCTTCTGCACCTGCGCGACAAAATCCTCTCCGCGGCGCTCGAAACTGTCGTATTGGTCAAAGCTCGCCGCCGCAGGGGCCAGCAGAACGACGTCCCCCGCCTCGGCGTCGTTGATCGCGCGTGCGACCGCGACGTCCATCGTGCCACAGACCTCGGCCTCGACCCCCAGCTTCATGGCAAACTGCGCCGCCTCGCGTCCGATCACATAGGCTTTGCGCACCGTCTCCAGCGGTTCTGACAAGCTGCCCAAACCGCCCTCTTTCTCCAGCCCGCCGCAGATCCAGCGGATGTTCTTGAACGCCGCCAGTGCCTTGACCGCACTGTCCACATTGGTCGCCTTGCTGTCATTGACGAAGCGCACGCCCCCCGCCTCGCCCACGGTCTGGCTGCGGTGCGGCAGGCCGCCAAAGGAATGGAACGCCGCTTCGATGATCTTGGGCGCGAACCCCAGCGTGCGACAGGCGGCATAGGCGGCGCAGGCGTTCTGGTGGTTATGCGCGCCGGGCAAGCCGGTGATGCTGCGCAGATCGATCGACCCGATCTGCTTGCCGCCGCGATATTCCGACAAGAAGCCTTTGCGCGCGAAGACCTGCCACCCAAGCCCCGTGAGCTTGCGGTCCACCGACACGCGGATCACCCGGTCGTCGGCCGCCCCTTCGCTCAGCTGTCCCGCCAGAAAACGCCCTTCGGGTTCATCCACGCCAATGACGGCACGATCCGGCCCGCCTTCAGCAAAGAGCCGCCGTTTGGCCGCGAAATAGCCGCCCATGCCCGCATGGCGATCCAGATGATCGGGGCTAAGGTTGGTGAAGACGGCGACATCCGGCGTCAGATTGCGCGCCAGATCGGTCTGGTAGCTCGACAGCTCCAGCACCACGACCTCGCCGTCAATGGCAGGCTCTATGTCCAGCACCCCGCGACCGATGTTTCCCGCCAGCTGCGTCGGGCGGCCCGCGTGCTTGAGAATGTGATGCACCAACGCCGAGGTGGTGGATTTCCCGTTCGACCCGGTGATCGCGATGATCTTGGGCACCACGTCAAAGTTATCCCAGGCCAGCGTCGCGAAGCTTTGGAAGAACAGCCCGATGTCATTGTCCACCGGCACACCTGCGTCCTGCGCGGCGACAATCACCGGGTTCGGTGCGGGATAAAGATGCGGGATGCCGGGCGATACGATCAGCCGCGCGATATCATCAAAGACGCCGGCCTTGCCCAGATCCACACAATCGAACCCTTCGGCCTGCGCGGCGGCGCGCGCGGCGGGGTTGTCATCCCAACAGATAGGCACAGCGCCCCCGGCGGCCAGCGCACGGGCCGCAGACAGCCCCGACCGCCCGAGCCCCAGAATGGCGACCTTTGCGCCGGTCAAACCTTGAACTGGTATCATGCCTGCTCTCCTGTTAGCGATGACCCTGAAACTTTCGGAGCCCCTTATGCCCCCTCTGCCAGAGATTTTAGCCCAGCTCAACGCCGACATGCGCGCCACGGAGGACTGGGGAGACGTGGCAGCCTATATCCCGCAGCTGGCCTCTGTCGATCCTGCGCAATTCGGTATCGCGATCACCACCGCGGACGGTGAGGTCTTTACCGCCGGAGATGCCGATACGCCGTTTTCCGTGCAATCCATCACCAAGGTCTTCACCCTTGCCATCGCCCTTGGACGGTCAGGCGACCAGCTGTGGAAGCGCGTGGGCCGCGAGCCATCGGGGCGTGCATTCAATTCCATTGTGCAGCTTGAGGCCGAACAGGGCCGCCCGCGCAACCCCTTCATCAACGCCGGTGCCATTGTCACCACGGACGAGGTGCTCACGGGCCGCGAACCGCGCGAGACCTTGGCCGAAATCCTGCAATTCGTGCGCGCCGCCGCCAGTGACGACGACATCCACATCAACGAAACCGTCGCGGCCTCTGAAACCGCCCATGGCCACCGCAATTTTGCCCTGGCGCATTTTCTGGCCTCCTGCGGTAACCTGAACAACCCGCCGGAGAAGACGCTCGGCACCTATTTCCACCACTGCGCCATCGACATGTCCGCGCGGCAACTGGCGATGGCCGGACGGTTCCTGATCGAAACCGACAAGCTCCCCCGCATGATCCTGCCGCCCCGCATCCGGCGCCTCAATGCGCTGATGCTGACCTGCGGGCATTATGATGGGTCGGGCGATTTTGCCTACCGCGTAGGGCTTCCGGCGAAATCCGGTGTGGGCGGCGGTATCCTTGCCATTGTCCCCGGCCGCGCCAGCATCGCCGTCTGGTCGCCGGGTCTGAACCGCTATGGCAACTCGAAAAAAGGCACCCAGGCTATGGCCCGCCTCGCGCGCGAAATGGGCTGGTCGATCTTCTGACGCCACCACGTCTTCCAGCCTCCCCCGCCCTTCATTTTGCCAAATAAACTCCGGGGGACGCGGCCCCTTGGCCGCGCGGGGGCTGGCCCCCGTCCGCCATAAAAAAAGCGCGCCACACCCCTGTAGCGCGCCCTCTGGTTTCTTACCGCTTTGATAAACGGCTCAGCGGACCTTCAGCGTCGCCAGCCCGATCATCGCGAGGATCAAAGAGATGATCCAGAAGCGGATGACGATCTGCGGCTCGGCCCAGCCTTTCTTTTCATAGTGATGGTGGATCGGTGCCATCAGGAAGACCCGTTTGCCCGTGCGTTTGAAATAGAGCACCTGAATGATCACCGACAGCGCCTCGACCACAAACAGGCCGCCGACGATGGCCAGCACCAATTCGTGCTTGGTGGCAACCGCGATGGCCCCCAAGGCGCCGCCAAGGGCCAGCGATCCGGTGTCGCCCATAAAGACCGCGGCGGGGGGGGCGTTATACCACAAAAAGCCCAGACCACCGCCAAAGATACCTGCGGTAAAGACCAGAATCTCGCCCGTGCCCGGCACATAGTGCACGTCCAGATATTCGGTGAAATCGACGCGGCCGACGGCATAGGCGATTACGCCAAGCGCCCCAGCGGCGATCATCACGGGCATGATCGCCAGCCCGTCCAGCCCGTCCGTCAGGTTCACCGCATTCGCCGCCCCCACGATCACGATGATCGAGAAGGGCACGAACAGATATCCAAGGTTGATCAGCGTGTTCTTGAACACGGGCAGCGCCAGTTGGTTCTGCAGCTCTGCGGGGTGGAACTGCGCCGCCCAATAGGCCGCGCTGCCCGCGATGATAAAGCCCAGCAACAGACGCATTCTGCTGGAAACACCAGCGGTCGTCTGCTTGCTGACCTTGGCGTAGTCATCGGCAAACCCGATGGCGGCAAATGCCATTGTCACCAGCAGCACCATCCACACAAACGGGTTGTCCAGCCGCGCCCACAGCAGGGTGGAGGTCAGCAAGGCCCCCACAATCAGCAGCCCGCCCATGGTCGGCGTCCCCGCCTTGACAAAATGCCCCTCGGGTCCGTCATCCCGGATCGGTTGCCCCTTGCCCTGCCGTTTGCGCAGCACGGCGATCAGCGGCTTGCCGAACAGAAAGCCAAACACCAGCGCTGTCAGGAAGGCCCCACCGGCGCGGAAGGTGATGTAGCGGAAAAGGTTAAAGAAATCGCCGCCATCTGACAGGAGGGTCAACCAATAGAGCATCGTACGCGTCCTAACTCAAAATCTTGTGGGCTTAGCCCTGTCGTTCATTCGGGACCGGATGGCCCATTTTGCGGATCGCGTCAACGATCAGCCCTAGTTTCATGGACAAGGAGCCTTTGGCGAGCACAACATCGCCACTGTCCAGATGCGATGAAAGCGCGGGCAGCAGGTCGGCGGCGGTTTCGGCCCATTCCCCGCGTTGATGCGCGGGCAGCAGGTCATAAAGCGACTTCATCAGCGGGCCCACACAGTGGATCACATCCAGCTTTTTGGTGGCGTCGAGATGCGCGAGCCCTGCGTGCAGCGCAATCTCGTCCGGTCCCAGCTCCTTCATGTCCCCCAGATAGGCGATGCGCCGCCCCTTGCTGACGCGGCCGATGTCATGGGTCACCTCGGCGGCGGCCAGCACCTCTAGGGCGGCGGCCATTGAGGTGGGGTTCGCGTTATAGCTATCGTCGATGAGGTTCAGCGTCAGATGGGTGTCGACCACGTCGAGATGGATGACCTCTCGCACGCCGCGCCCCTTATACGGTGTCCAGCGCCCCAACGAGGCAGCAGCCAGCGCCAGATCCGCGCCCATGGCCTGTGCAGAGGCCAAGGCCCCTAAAGCGTTCATCGCGAAATGCCGCCCCGGCGTTCCGATCTTGAACAGCAGTGGTGTGCCGTCGGCGTCGGCGCGCACCACGGTGGTGTCGCCCTGCACCTGCACATCCAGCAGTTTGTACTGATAGCCATGCTCGCCAAATTCGACCTCGCGCAGACGGCGATCCACGGCCTTGGCCATCAGGATCGCGGCGTGTTCGATGTCAGCGTTGATCACCGCCACGCCCCCCGGTTGCAGACCGTCAAAAACGGCGGCTTTCTCGACCGCGATTTCCGCGACATTGGCAAAGGCTTCCAGATGCACGGCGGCGACGGTGGTGACCATCGCGACATCCGGCTTGGCCATCTGCGCCAGCGGAGAGATCTCTCCGGGGTGGTTCATGCCGATCTCGATCACGGCATATTCTGTATCCGCAGGCATCCGCGCCAGCGTTAGCGGCACACCCCAGTGGTTGTTATAGCTGTCGACAGAGGCATGCGCCCGCCCTTGGTCGGCAAAGATCGCAAGTAGCATTTCCTTGGTCGAGGTCTTGCCGACGCTGCCCGTCACCGCGACGACCTTGGCCTGCGTGCGGGCCCGCGCGGCGGCACCAAGCGCCTCCAGGCCCTTGAGCACATCCTCGACGATCAGCAGGGGTGCATCCTCGGCCACGCCCTCGGGCACATGGGTGACCAGCGCGGCCCCTGCCCCTTTTTCCAGCGCCATGGCGACAAAATCATGCCCGTCGCGCACGTCTTTCAGCGCGACAAACAGATCCCCCGGTGCAAGGGTGCGGGTGTCAATCGACACGCCGTCACAGGTCCAGTCCCCGATGGCGCGGCCGCCGGTGGCGCTTTCGGCCTCTTTTGCTGTCCACAAGCTCATGCCAATCTCCCATCCAGCGCCGCGACGGCGACGCTGGCCTGTTCCACATCATCAAAGGGTAGCACATCGTCACCGATGGTCTGTCCGGTTTCATGGCCCTTGCCCGCGATCAGCAGCGCGTCGCCCGTGCCGATGGCGTCGATGCCCCGCAGGATCGCCTCGGCACGGTCACCCACCTCGGTCGCTTCTGGCGCGCCCTCCATGACGGCGGCACGGATGGTCGCCGGATCTTCGGAGCGCGGGTTGTCATCGGTCACGAACACCAGATCCGCATGGGCCGCCGCCGCCTGCCCCATCAGCGGGCGTTTGGCGCGGTCACGGTCACCGCCTGCGCCCACGATAGCGACCAACCGGCCCATGACATGGGGGCGCATCGCTTGCAGGGCGGTGGCGATGGCGTCGGGGGTATGGGCGTAATCCACAAACACCGCCCCGCCATTGTCCCGTGTGGCGGCAAGCTGCATGCGGCCGCGCACGGTGGTCAGATGCGGCAGCGTGTCGAACACATGGGCGGGGTCCGCCCCGCAGGCAATCACCAGCCCCGCCGCGAGCAACACGTTGTCCGCCTGAAACCCGCCAATGAGGTTCAGGCGTTTCTGGTAGGTCTTGCCGCGATAGCTGAACCGCAGGTCCTGCCCCGTCGCATCGAAGCGCTGGCCGATCAGATGCAGATCGCCGCCGTCGCGCCCCACGGTGATCACCTCGCAGCCACGGGCGCGTGCGATAGCGACCATATCGACCCCTTTGGGATCATCGATATTGATCACCGCCGTGCCGTCCTCGGGCAGTACCCGCGAGAACAGTCCGGCCTTGGCGTCGAAATAGGCGTCGAAGGTCTCGTGGTAGTCGAGATGGTCTTGGGTAAAATTCGTGAACCCCGCCGCCTTGAGCGTGACGCCATCCAGCCGCCGCTGGTCCAGCCCGTGGCTCGACGCCTCCATCGCGGCATGGGTGATACCGTTGGCAGAGGCGTGGGCCAGAGTGCGGTGCAGGGTAATGGGCTCGGGCGTGGTATGCGCCAGCGGTGCCGTCCATGCGCCTTCCACGCCAGTGGTGCCAAGGTTGACAGCCGCCAACCCCATCTCGATCCAGATTTGCCGCACGAAGGTGCTGACAGAGGTTTTGCCATTGGTGCCGGTGACGGCAATCATCGTCTGCGGCTGCGCGCCGTACCATAGGGCTGCCGCGCGCGACAGCGCCTCGCGGGGGGCATCGGTGACGACAAGGGCGACCTCCGCCTGTGCCAGCGCGTCAGCGGCCAGCGTGGCCCCCTCGGCGTCGGTCAACACGGCCACCGCGCCCATGCGCAGCGCATATTGGATAAACTCGGCCCCATGGACCTTGCTGCCGGGCATGGCGGCGAACAGGGTGCCGGGCTGGACCTGACGGCTGTCGACGCTGATACCTGTAACGGGCGGGTTGCCCCCCCCTTTCGCGGTCAGACCAAGGGAGGATAACGGGACGGCCTGTGTGCCCATGGGGACGCTCTTTATATTAGTTGCTGCTGGAGAGCGTTATATCAGCGAGGCTGTCCGGTTCAACAGTCGGTCGCAGACCCAGCAAGGGCGCGACGCGACGGACCATTTCCGCGGCCACGGGCACGGCTGTCCAACCGGCCGTGCGGCGAGGTTTGTCGCCCGAGGTCTCGACAGGTTCGTCCAGTGTGACGATCAGCACGTATTTGGGATCATGCGCCGGGAACATGCTGGCAAAGGTCGCGATGACCGTATCCTCAAGATAGCCCCCCCGGGGGCCGGGTTTATCCGCCGTACCGGTCTTGCCGCCGATCTGGTAGCCGGGCACTTCGGCAAAGCTGGCCGTGCCTTCGGTCACCACCGCACGCAGCATGGCGCGGGCATCCGCCGCCGCGCGTTCAGACATCACACGCGGGCCGACCACGGGGCCAGATTGCTTGCGCAACGTCGGGGTGACCTTGTGCCCGCCATTGGCGATGGCGGAATAGCCCGCCGCCAGATGCATCGGGCTGGAGGACAGACCGTGGCCATAGGAGACGGTTACGGTGCTCAGCTCTTGCCAGCGCTGCGGCAGCAAGGGCTTGCCGCCAGAGGCTTCGACGATCTCGAAGGGGGTTGGTTCAAAAAACCCGAGGTTTTTCAGGAATTCCTGCTGACGCTCCGCGCCGATCTCAAGCGCAAGCCGCCCTGTCCCGCGGTTGGAGCTGTGCACGATGATCCCCGTCACCGTCTGCTTGCCGTAGTTCTTGCCGTGGAATTCGCCGATGCGGAAGCCGCCGACCTTCATCGGGCCAGAAGTGTCGATCACCGTATCCGCAGTGGCAATGCCAAGGTCGATCGCCTGTGCCGCGGTGAAAATCTTGAAGACAGAGCCAAGCTCGTAGACGCCTTGCACCGACCGGTTGAACAGCGGGCTGTCGGACGCATCGCCCGTGACGGCGGCATGGGGCCGGTCGTTGGGGTCGAAAGAGGGCAATGATACGGCGCTGATCACCTCGCCCGTGTGCACATCCATCAGGACCGAGGTCGCCCCCTTG
Organism: Sulfitobacter sp. SK025; assembly: GCF_003352105.1. Classification (NCBI taxonomy): domain Bacteria; kingdom Pseudomonadati; phylum Pseudomonadota; class Alphaproteobacteria; order Rhodobacterales; family Roseobacteraceae; genus Sulfitobacter; species Sulfitobacter sp. SK025. The sequence continues at coordinate 2,429,558 of NZ_CP025808.1, forward strand.
GCGTTCATCAGCTTCATGCCGCCATAAAGAATACGCTCGGACGCGGCCTGTACGGTCATGTCGATCGACAGTTCCAGCGGCTTGTTCCCATTGGCCGGATCGCGCAGATAATCGTCAAAGTATTTCTCTGCTCCCGCGACGCCAATCACCTCGGCGGCATGGACACCCTCGCGGCCATAGCTGGCCCCGCCCATGATATGGGCGGCAAGCGACCCGTTGGGGTAAAGGCGCATATCACGCGGGGCAAACAGCAAGCCCGGCTCGCCGATATCATGCACGGCCTGCATCTGCTCGGGGCTGATTTTCTTCTTGATCCACAAGAACTTGCGCTTACCGGTAAAGTCGCGCAGCAGGCGTTCCTCGTTCAGGTCGGGGAACACGGCCATCAACTTTTTCACGGCCCCCTGCGGGTCGATCATGTGGTGCGGCTGCGCATAAAGCGCATGTGTCTCAAAGTTGGTCGCCAGCAGATTGCCATTGCGATCCACAATATCGGCGCGGGTGGCCGAGATCACTGAACCGGGTGCCGCCGCGCGCGGCTCTGTCGGGTCGGTGGTCGCCATGACCCCCATACGCGCACCCACGACGGTGAAGGCGCAGAAAAAGAAGACACCCAAAACCAGCAAACGCCCCTCGGCGCGCTGCCGCGAGGCGTCGCGCATCTGCTCGTGGCGGATACGCTTGTTCTCGCGCTCGATCGCATCGGGGTTTTCGCCCTTTTGACGGGCTTCAAGAATACGGGCCAGCGGGCGCAGCGGGGTGCGGATCATTCGGGGGCCTCCATCGAGGATACGTCAACGCCGTCGGTGATTTCGAACAGCGGCAGTTCTGGCAGCGGCGGGTAGCTCACCTGATCGATAGATCCGAACTGGTCGGGATGCAGCGGCAAGAGGTTCAGCCGGTCAAAGTTCAGCTCTGCCAGATCGCGCAGACGGTCGGGGCGGTTCTGATAGGCCCATTCCGCCTTGAGCACGGCCAGACGGCTGTAGGCTTCGCGGATCTCATAGCGCAGGTCATCGGCATCACTCAGGGCTTGCTGGGTCGCGTAATTCTCGCGGTAGGCCCAGAAGGCCAGCCCGATCACCGAAAAGGTGGTTAGGATGTAAAGCACGGTTCTCATACGGTTAATCCCCTGACCATAGGCATGCCGAGTGCCTTGGCATCGATGCTGCCCGCAGGCGCATCAGTGCGAATTGCGACGCGCAGCTTGGCCGAGCGGCTGCGCGGGTTCTCTTCCAGCTCTTGCGCATCCGGCCCGATGGCCTTGCGCTTGAGGATCTTGAACTGCGGCTCGGGTGCTTCGATTTCGGGCGCAAAGCGATTGGCGTTGCCCCCTGCCCCCGCACGCGCCGTCAGGAAGCGTTTGACCATACGGTCTTCGACCGAGTGGAAGGTCACAACGGCCAGCTGGCCACCGGGTTTCAACGCGCGTTCCGCCGCCATCAACCCGTTGAACAGCTCGCCATATTCATTGTTCACCGCAATGCGCAGCGCTTGAAAACTGCGGGTCGCGGGATGCGACTGGCCGGGTTTCGAGCGCGGCAAACAGCCTTCGACCAAGCCTGCAAGCGCCAGCGTTGTGGTGATCGGGGCTTCTTCGCGGGCACGTACGATCGCTTTGGCGATGCGGCGGCTGGCGCGTTCTTCACCGTATTGGAACAGGATATTGGCAATCACCTCTTCCTCGGCCTCGTTGACGATATCCGCCGCCGAGGGGCCGTCCTGGCTCATCCGCATATCAAGCGGCCCGTCACGCATGAAAGAGAACCCGCGCTCTGCCAGATCCAGTTGCATCGAGGACACGCCCAGATCGAGCACGATCCCGTCCAGATCCTGTGCATAATCGTCCATCTTGGAAAAGACGCCGCGCTGCATGACGATCCGGTCGCCATAGTCACCGGCCCAGGCCTGCGCCATCTCAAACGCCAATGGATCACGGTCCACCGCCACCACCTGCGCAGCACCCGCGTCCAGCAGGCCACGGGTATAACCGCCCGCGCCAAAGGTGCCATCCAGCCAACGCCCCGAAACAGGGGCCACCGCCGCCAGCAAGGGGCGCAGCAGAACCGGTGTGTGCGGGGCGGAGGGGGTATCGCTGGGTCCGCTCATATCGATCAAGCCTCCGGCTTGCCGTCCAGGAAGGCCATCGGATCAAAGTCTTCTGGCAGATCGTCCAGCCATTCCTCTTCGCGGGCCTTTTCCTCGGTCTCGTAGGTTTCGGGCTTCCAGATCTGGAAGGTATCACCGGCGGCGATAAAGAATGCTTCGTTTTCCAGGTCGATCTTGTTGCGCAGCTTGGCGGGCAGAACCAGGCGGCCCGTTTCATCGACCGATGTGGGAAAGGACTGACCGTGAAACAGGCGCTGCAGCATCTTGCGTTCCATCGACCCGCGCGGCAGCGCGTCGATCTTGTCGTCCACCTCTTCGATGGCCTGCATGGTATAGCATTCAAGATAGCTGCGGCGGCTGTCGCCATAGACGATCACCAGCTCGGGCGTGCCCCCGTTTTGCCAATTCGGGTCACCGGCTTCCAACACACGACGAAAAGAGGCTGGGATAGACACCCGCCCCTTCGTATCGACCTTGTGTTGGCTTTCGCCTCTGAACCTGCGGCTCACGTGTTTGTCCCTGCCTGCGACGCTTATGCGCCCTAAAATCATGCCCCCGGCGGTAGATGTAGAAACGGCGGGCTGATCTGCTGCCACTGATCAACCCGCCGCCCGTCCCGCCTTGGCGGGGAAGTCCGACTGCGCGCGCCACCTGGGGGGATGTCTGCTCGCTCGCGCGCCGGATCTCTTGGTCTGATGAAAGCGAGGTGCCTGTATGAACCTGCTAGAGTTTTATTTGGTCGTTGGGGTCGTTTGGTGCCCCGTGTCTCGTTCTCATCCGATGCACTAGGGATGCCATGGGAATTGATGGGCGTCTATAAGTTTTTTGGGAAATACACACCAAATTTGGTTTTGCACAGGGTTGTAAATCAATATGTGGGGAAAAAATATCGGCCATTTTTAGCTTATGTCGGCTAAATGTTAAATTTAGACACAACATATTGAGGTTAAAAACGCGCGCTGAAATTTCCCACAATTTCCCAACAATTTTAAACCACAGAGTTATCCACAACCTGCGTTCGCGGCTTGTTCCCCGATCGCAACGCCAATTGCAACTGTTTTATCGCGAAAACTGAGGATTCCGCGCCTCAGACAGCCATTTTCCGCCGAATCACCTTGCCAATCCGGCAGGGTCGGGCCGGCGGCCTCCCATGTTTTCCCATGAGGTTTTCCCATGGGATCCCATACGCACGTCCACACGACGCCGATGAACGCGAAACGCCGCGCAGAGGGCTGCGCGGCGTTGAGTATAGGCAGGATGGTGAAGAAGGTTGCCCCTTAGGCCATCCCACCCTTGATCAAACCTTCGGCGATGCGTGCATAGGCCTGAGCCATAGGCCCATCCCCCGCGGCCACCGGCGTGCCACCATCGCCGGAAAGCCGGGTATCAAGATCGATGGGCAAACTGCCGAGCAAAGGCACCTCCATCTTCGCAGCCTCGGCTGCAACCCCGCCATGGCCAAAGATCTCATGTTCGGACCCACAATCAGGACAGACGAACAGCGACATATTCTCGATCAATCCCAACACGGGCGTCTTCAACGTATTGAACATATCAATCGCCTTGCGCGCATCGATCAGCGCCACGTCCTGCGGCGTCGACACCACGATCGCGCCGGACAATTCGGATTTGGTACATAGTGTCAGCTGCACATCGCCCGTGCCCGGCGGCAGATCGACAAGCAACACGTCCAGCTCGCCCCACTCTACCTGCCCCAGCATCTGCTGCAGCGCGCCCATCAACATCGGGCCACGCCAGACCACTGCCTTCCCCTCCTCCATCATGAAACCGATGGACATCAGGGTCACACCATGGGCGTGCAGCGGGATGATAGTCTTACCATCTGGCGAGGCGGGCCGCTTGTTCACCCCCATCATACGCGGCTGACTGGGACCATATATATCAGCATCCAGCAAACCGACCTTGCGACCTGCCCGCGCCAGCGCCACAGCGAGGTTCGAGCTCACGGTCGATTTGCCCACGCCCCCCTTGCCCGATCCAATGGCGAGAATGCGCTGCACGCCAGCCGGTTTCATCGGGCCATCTTGCGCCTTCGGGTGCCCACCAATCTTGAGGCTTGGGGCCGATTGCTTAGGCGCGGGGCCATGAGCCGTCAGGGCGACTGTTACGCTGGCAACGCCATCAACCTCGCGCACCACGGCCTCTGCCGCGTCGCGCAGCGGGGCCATCTGCGCCGCGACCTGCGCATTGGGGGCTTCTATAACAAAGCGCACCACATCGCCCTCGACCGTCAAAGCGCGGATCAGATCGTGATCTAGGATAGATTTCCCATCCGGCAGCATCACCCGGGCCAGAGCAGATTCGACGTCGGATTTAGAGAGCGGCATGACATATTCCTTTCGAGACTGCTTTTGACATGGCAGTTTCTGGCCAAATCGCAACCCTACGTTCGCATGCCGCACAGCACCAAGGCAAAACGAACATTTAGCGCCCAAAAATTACGCAAAACCCCTATGTTTTCGCTGCATGGCAGCAATGCACAATTTGAGAATTGTGCAAACGCAGCAAATAGGTCAAAAAGGTTTCAGGAACGCAGACACTGCGAGCCAAGAATAAGACCAAACTCATCCATCCTCCTCCCGGATGTGTTTGTTTTCGGCGGCGATACCCTCCTCCTCCCTGGTATCGTCGCCATTTTTTTTCATACAATTCCTCCTGACTGCTAAAGCGTTTGCGCTAGGGTTATTTTGTTCCCGATCAAGACGTTACGTCACCTTTTGCCCATGCGTTTTCTGCATAGCAGCATTGACGATCTGACTATTGTGCAGATGCAGCATTTTACTACATAACCAACACAAGACGAATGATAACGAACACAGACGAAACAAGACGAGGTATCCGATGGCCTACTTGAACGCTACAACCGCACCGACCCTGGCAGACCGCTTTGCCGCGCTGATGTCCGCACTCGAGACTCGCCGCAAGCAACGCCGCGTATACCGCTCGACTTTTAACGAGCTGAGCTCCTTGTCCAACCGCGAGCTGAACGACCTGGGCATGGGCCGCTCGCAAATCCGCGGCATCGCGCTGGAAACAGCACGCAACGCTGCATAAATAATACTGGATCGGGCACACGCACCCTCCCTGTTGTGTGCCTGTAGGAAGCTTCGGGTCTCCTCCTCCTCCCTGAGACCGGCGGCTTTCATAAACGTCCCCTTCCCCCTTTCCTCCCGATTGGATTGGGGACGTAGATAAAGACGGCGGTGCTTTCCTCCCAAAGCACCGCCGTTCTTGCATCTAATTCTTGATATTTCGTAAAACTCATGACGCCCGTTTAGAACGGAACGTCATCCGATGCGCTCAGATAGCGCGACACGACCTTCTTGACCCCGGCCTTGTCAAAGCTGATCTCAAGCTTATCCCCTTCGATTCCAACAACTTCGCCATAGCCAAATTTCTGGTGGAACACCCGCTCCCCCATCGCAAAACTGCTGACGGCGGACATGTCGATCGTCACATTTCGGGCTTCCGAAGGCTGGCTCACGCCGCGCGCTTGGCTGCGCGTCTGCAATCTGCGCCACCCCGGAGAACTATATACATTCGCTTCAGCGGCTTTTTCATGCAGATTCGATTTGGGCATCGCTGCGCCATACCCGCCACCATACAGCCCCGGCGGGGTCAGCACATCCACATGGGCTTCGGGAAGTTCGTCGATAAACCGTGACGGCATGGCACTTTGCCACTGACCAAACACGCGGCGGTTGGCCGCAAAAGAGATCGTGCAAAGCTGCTCTGCCCGGGTGATTCCGACATAGGCAAGCCGCCGCTCTTCCTCCAGCCCCTTCAGGCCAGATTCGTCCATCGATCGCTGCGACGGAAACAGCCCATCCTCCCAGCCGGGAAGAAACACCGCCGGAAACTCAAGCCCCTTGGCCGCGTGCAACGTCATGATCGACACTTTGGCGCCACCATCGTCGCTTTCATTATCCATGATCAAGCTGACGTGTTCCAGAAAACCTTGAAGATTCTCGAACTGCTCCAACGCCTTAACCAGCTCTTTCAGGTTCTCGAGCCGCCCCGGAGCTTCCGGCGTTTTGTCGTTCTGCCAAAAACCAGTATATCCGCTTTCATCCAAAATAATCTGCGCCAATTCCACATGGCTGACTTCGGGCGGGCCATATTCCTCGTGAAACAGCGGCGCGCCTTCGTCGATGACGCTATCGTCATCAACCACAGTCTGTAGGCGCGGGCCCCGGGCCAGTTCGGACCAGCGCTGAATCCCGTCGATGAGCAGACGCAACTGCGCCGCACCACGACCGCCAATCCCGCCATTCGCCAACAGGATCCGCGCCCCTTCCACGAGATTCACACCGTTTTCCCGCGCGGTTTTCTGTATATTTTGTTGCGCTTTATCGCCTAAACCACGCTTGGGCGTGTTCACGATTCTCTCAAAAGCAAGATCGTCATCAGGCGAGGTAACCACCCTGAAATAGGCCATGGCGTCGCGAATTTCTAACCGTTCATAGAAACGCGGGCCACCGATCACGCGGTACGGTAGGCCAATGGTCAGGAATCGATCTTCAAACGCGCGCATCTGGTGTGATGCCCGTACAAGAATCGCCATATCGTCCAATGTGTATGGATCAAGCTCGCGTGTGCCGCGCTGCAACGCTTCGATTTCGTCGCCGATCCAACGCGCCTCTTCCTCGCCATCCCAATGGCCGATGAGACGCAGCTTTTCACCCTCACGGGATTCCGTCCACAAGGTCTTGCCCAAACGCCCCTCGTTTCCTGCGATCACGCCTGAAGCGGCCGCCAGGATGTGCGGTGTTGACCGGTAATTCTGTTCCAACCGCACCACATGAGCGCCTGGAAAATCTTTTTCGAACCGCAGGATGTTGCCAACCTCGGCCCCTCGCCATCCGTAGATCGACTGGTCGTCATCCCCGACACAGCAGATATTCTTGTGACCAGAGGCCAGCAGACGGAGCCACAAATACTGTGCCACGTTGGTATCCTGATACTCATCCACCAGAATATATTTAAACCACCGCTGATATTGCCCCAGCACGTCTTCGTGCTGCTGGAAGATGGTGACCATATGCAGCAGCAAATCACCGAAGTCGCAGGCGTTCAGATCTTTAAGCCGCGCTTGATACTGCGAATAAAGCTCCGCCCCGCGGTGGTTATAGGCCCCCGCATCGGCCGCAGGAATTTTGTCTGGCGTCAATGCGCGGTTTTTCCAGCCATCAATAACGCCTGACAGCAAACGCGCGGGCCAACGTTTGTCATCAATCCCTTCCGCTTTGATCAACTGCTTGAGCAGGCGCAGCTGGTCATCCGTGTCCAGAATGGTGAAATTCGACTTTAGCCCAACCAATTCAGCATGGCGGCGCAACAGCTTGACGCAAATCGCGTGAAACGTACCCAGCCAAGGCATCCCTTCAATGCTCTGCCCCAGCATGTGCCCCACACGGTTCTTCATCTCGCGCGCGGCCTTATTGGTGAAGGTTACCGCGAGAATCTCGTTCGGGCGGGCGCGCCCGGTGTTCATCAGATGCACGATCCGCGCCGTCAAAGCCTTGGTCTTGCCCGTGCCTGCCCCCGCGAGCATCAAGACAGGGCCGTCCATCTGTTCCACCGCGGCACGCTGGGCCGGATTCAGCCCATCAAGATAGGGTTGTGGACGCGCAGCCATAGCGCGCGATGATAGGGAAGCGCCCTCAAAGGCGGCCATTTCGTCAAAATCATTCATACGGCTAATCTATCCTGCGCACGCACCAAATAAAAGACACGTTCGCAAAATGTTCCCGCCGCATTTTCTATTAAGCAGCAGCGGTTTGCGAGCCGTCTAGCGTCAAAGCCGCAGGAATTATTGCTATCTGTTCCTCCTTATTACTCATGTCATTGCATAGTTACGATCGCGTCCTCGACTCGGCGTAGCACCCCATCTCTTTCCAAATGATTAAAAATCCCCCGCGGAGCGCAAAAAAACTTCTACTTGCACACCGCGTCAAACAGACGCAACAATGCCGCAGCGCAGCGTTAGCGCGCGCTCTAGACGCTTGAAAATTAAGATTTCTCGCCAGCAGGAAGGCCTAGCTATGACCGACTTTAAGAAAATTCTAATCGCAAACCGCGGCGAGATCGCCATTCGAATTATGCGCGCGGCCAACGAGATGGGAAAAAAGACGGTCGCCGTTTTCGCCGAGGAAGATAAGCTGGGCCTACACCGTTTCAAGGCCGATGAAGCCTATCGGATCGGGGCCGGTTTGGGGCCTGTCGCCGCCTATTTAAGCATCGATGAAATCATCCGCGTGGCCAAAGCCTCGGGCGCGGATGCGATCCACCCGGGCTATGGGCTGTTGTCAGAAAATCCCGATTTTGTAGATGCTTGCGCGCAGAACGGCATTACTTTTATCGGGCCGCGTGCGGAAACAATGCGCGCCTTGGGCGACAAGGCCAGCGCGCGACGCGTGGCGATGGAGGCCGGCGTGCCGGTCGTCCCCGCGACAGACGTTCTAGGCGATGATATTGAGGTCGTCCGCATGCAGGCGGCAGAGGTTGGCTACCCGCTGATGCTCAAGGCGTCCTGGGGCGGCGGGGGTCGCGGCATGCGCCCCATCGCGAATGAAGAAGAGCTTAAAGAAAAAGTGATGGAAGGCCGGCGCGAGGCAGAAGCAGCCTTTGGCAATGGCGAAGGCTATCTGGAAAAGATGATCCTGAAGGCGCGCCATGTCGAGGTGCAGATTTTGGGCGACAGCCACGGCGAAATCTACCATCTATTTGAAAGAGATTGTTCCGTTCAGCGTCGCAACCAAAAGGTCGTCGAACGCGCGCCTGCCCCCTATCTTACCGAAGAACAACGCGCCGAGATTTGCGAATTGGGCCGCAAAATCTGTGCACATGTTAACTATGAATGTGCCGGTACGGTCGAATTCCTGATGGATATGGACGACAGCAAGTTTTATTTTATCGAGGTAAATCCAAGGGTTCAGGTCGAACACACGGTCACCGAAGAGGTCACCGGCATCGATATCGTACAGGCGCAAATCTTAATTGCCGAAGGCAAGACCATCGCCGAGGCGACGGGCAAGGCCACGCAGGCAGATGTGCAGCTGAACGGCCATGCATTGCAGACTCGGATCACCACCGAAGATCCCCAAAACAACTTCATTCCTGATTATGGCCGCATCACCGCCTTTCGTGAGGCCACCGGCATGGGCATCCGCTTGGACGGCGGTACCGCCTATTCGGGAGGGGTGATCACGCGCTATTATGACAGCCTTTTGGTCAAGGTGACGGCGAAAGCGCAAACGCCCGAGCAAGCGATCGCCCGCATGGACCGCGCCCTGCGCGAGTTCCGCATCCGGGGCGTGTCGACAAACATCGCCTTTGTCGAAAATCTGCTGAAACACCCGACCTTCCTCGATAATAGCTACCACACCAAATTTATCGACCAGACCCCCGAGCTTTTTACCTTTGAAAAGCGCCGCGATCGGGCGACCAAAGTATTAACATATATCGCTGATATTACGGTGAACGGGCACCCTGAAACCAAAGGGTTCGAACGTCCTGCGGCGGCCGTCCGCGCGCCGCAGCCGCCCGCCGCCCGAGCCGAGCCGATGATGGGCACCCGTAACCTGCTTGAACAAAAAGGGCCGCAGGCTGTTGCCGATTGGATGGGGCAGCAGCGACAGCTGTTGATCACCGACACCACCATGCGTGACGGCCACCAGTCATTGCTTGCGACGCGGATGCGCAGCCATGACATGATCAAGGTTGCCCCTGCCTATGCCGCTAATCTTCCACAACTTTTCTCAATGGAGTGCTGGGGCGGTGCGACCTTTGATGTGGCCTACCGGTTCTTGCAAGAATGTCCGTGGCAACGCCTGCGAGACCTACGCGCTGCCCTGCCGAACGTGATGACGCAAATGCTGCTGCGTGGGTCGAATGGCGTGGGCTACACCAATTATCCGGACAATGTGGTGCAGGAATTCGTCCGCGTGGCCGCGACCGAGGGTGTCGATGTTTTCCGCGTGTTTGACAGCCTGAACTGGGTTGAGAACATGCGTGTCGCGATGGATGCGGTGATTGAAAACGGTAAGATTTGCGAAGGTACCGTTTGCTATACCGGCGACATTTTTGATCCGGACCGATCGAAATACGACCTGAAATACTATGTTGCTATGGGCAAGGAACTGAAAGCGGCCGGTGCCCATGTTCTTGGCCTGAAAGACATGGCCGGCGTGCTCAAGCCGAATGCTGCCAAAGTATTGATCAAAGCGCTGAAATCCGAAGTCGGTCTACCGATCCATTTCCACACGCATGATACCGCAGGCACGGCGACCGCGACGATTATGGCGGCCTCCGAGGCGGGCGTGGACGCGGTAGATTGCGCCATGGACGCGCTATCGGGCAACACGTCTCAGGCGACGCTCGGGTCCGTGGTCGAAGCGCTGAAACACACCGATCGCGACACCGGCCTATCGATGGACGCGGTGCGCGAAATTTCTAACTACTGGGAAGACGTGCGTGGCGAATATGCCGCGTTCGAGACCGGCATGCAGGCCCCTTCCTCCGAAGTCTATCTGCACGAGATGCCCGGCGGGCAGTTCACCAACCTCAAGGCGCAGGCCGCGTCGATGGGGCTGGATGATCGTTGGCCCGAGGTCGCCAAAACCTATGCCGAGGTGAACCAGATGTTTGGTGATATCGTCAAGGTGACGCCCTCGTCCAAAGTGGTCGGCGACATGGCTTTGATGATGGTATCCCAAGGGTTAACCCGCGCGCAGGTCGAAGACCCGAAGGCAGAAATGTCCTTTCCCGACAGCGTGATAGACATGATGCGCGGCAATCTGGGCCAGCCTCCGGGCGGGTTCCCTGACGCGATTGTCGACAAAATCCTGAAAGGCGAAAAACCGAACACGGAACGCCCCGGTGCCCATCTGCCCCCTGCCGATCTTGAAGCGACACGCAAGGAATTGCGCGACCTTCTGGAAGGGGCTCAGGTTGAAGACGATGACCTGTCAGGGTACCTGATGTACCCCAAGGTTTTCCTGGATTACATGGGTCGTCACCGGACCTATGGCCCTGTCCGTGTATTGCCGACCCGCACCTTCTTCTATGGGATGGAACCGGGCGAAGAGATCACCGCAGAAATCGACCCGGGCAAGACGCTGGAAATTCGCCTGCAAGCCTTGAGCGAGACCAATGAAGACGGCGACGTTAAGGTCTTTTTTGAGCTGAATGGCCAGCCGCGCGTGGTGCGCGTGCCCAACCGGATGGTCAAAGCGACGACCGCACAGCGTCCCAAGGCCGAGATAGGCAACGTCAATCACATCGGAGCACCGATGCCGGGTGTTGTTGCCTCGGTCGGGGCGACGGTGGGTCAAAAGGTCAAATCCGGCGACCTGCTTCTGACCATTGAGGCGATGAAAATGGAAACCGGTATCCACGCGGACCGCGATGCTGTCGTCAAAGCGGTGCATGTCACGCCCGGGGGCCAGATCGACGCCAAGGATCTGCTGGTCGAGTTGGAGTGATCCCATGCGCCTTTCTGCCCTGACCCTGATCGTTCCCAGCTACGACGAAGGAATATCCTTTTACTGTGGCACGATGGGGTTCGAGCTGACACAGGACGAGGACCAGGGGCATAAACGCTGGGTGCGCGTCACCCCTTCGGGTGGCGGCACCGGCTTTATCCTCGCCGAACCGGGTGACGATATTCAGCGTGCAGCGATTGGGAACCAAGGTGCGGGCCGCGTCTGGTTGTTTCTAGAGACCGAGGATTTTGCCCGCGACCATGCCCGACTTTTGGCTGGGGGCGTAACATTCGAAGAAGCCCCCCGCCATGAGCCCTATGGCACTGTCGCCGTGTTCCGCGACGTTTTCGGCCATCGCTGGGATCTGATTGAACCGCGCACGACCCCCTAGAAAAAACATCGGCCCTGACACTTGGGGCCGGATGCATTCTGCCGCATTGATCAGGCCCGTTCTGCTGCTACGTTCAGGCTTGGTACGACAGATGGACACCCCCCATGCCCTATGAATGGAAAACACAACCCGACGCCTCGACACAGGTTCTTTGCCTGCGGCCGCACCAATCCTTGCCGGCAAAGGGATTCGCCAGTTTTATCCTTATCACGTTCGTCCTAATTCTGATCCCCGTTCTGCCACTGTTGGGAACTGTTTTGCTGTGGGGGCTTCTTCCTTTCATGCTTGCCGCCGTCGCGGCAATGTATTGGGCGCTACAGCGCAACCATAAGGCCAGACAGATTGAAGAAGTGTTTACGCTCGACCACAATACAGCACATTTGTCCCATCGCACCGCGCGCGGAGAGGTCAAGGAATGGCAGTGCAACCGGCATTGGGCCGTCGTGACGAAATATGAAAAAGACGGCCCCGTACCCCATTACGTGACCCTGCGCGGCATGGGCCGCGAGGTCGAAATCGGGACCTTCCTGAGCGAAGAAGAAAGGATCGCCCTTTATGACGAGCTGAACCGTTCGCTGTTGCGCTGAGCCTTAGCTCAGCCGCTCTTTCACTTTGGGGCCAACCGCGCCAAAATCCATTTGCCCCGTGTACTTACCTTTAAGCAGGCCGATCACCTTACCCATGTCACGGATCGATGTCGCGCCCACTTCGGCAATGGCGGCATCGACGGCCTTGGCGGTTTCTTCTTCGGTCAGCTGACGGGGCAGAAACTCTTCGATCACGGCGATCTCTTCACGCTCGCGATCCGCAAGATCAAGCCGCCCGCCCTCTTCATAGGCGCGTACGGATTCCATACGTTGTTTCGCCATTTTACCTAAAATCGCGAGCACTTCGGCATCGCCAACACCCGTGTCGCCCTCATCGGCGCGCGCCGCGATGTCTTTATCCTTGATCGCCGCATTGATCAGCCGCAGGGTCGACAGCCGGTCCGCCGCCTTGTCTTTCATTGCCTGTTTCAGTGCATCCGAGATGCGAGTGCGCAGTACCATTACCATCGTCCTTTTGACCCTAGGGGGTATTAAGCCGTGCAACATAGAGATATTCCGCGGCGCAGGCAATGCCACAAGCCTCGCGCAACCCATTGAATAACAACGATATTTCATTTTCAACCTGCTATTGACCCCGACGAACTGCGGCTTTAGGTTGCCACCGTTTAGCTCCATATACCTGCCGCTGGAGGCCCCCGACATGACCGCGACCACATCACCTCGTCCGACTGCCTGCCTGGCGCTAGCGGACGGATCGATTTTCTACGGCATGGGCTTTGGCGCAACGGGAGAGACCGTGGCCGAGCTTTGCTTTAATACAGCGATGACGGGCTATCAGGAAATCATGACCGACCCGTCCTACGCGGGGCAGATCGTGACCTTTACCTTCCCCCACATCGGCAATACCGGCACCAACCCCGAAGATGACGAAACCGGCGATCCGGTCGCAGCGGGGATGGTTGTCAAATGGATGCCCACCGACCCGAGCAACTGGCGTTCGGTCCAGCCGTTGTCCGAATGGCTGGCATCGCGCGGGCGTATCGCGATTGGTGGTATTGATACACGCCGCCTGACCCGCGCCATCCGGCAGCAAGGGGCCCCTCACGCGGCATTGGCGCATAATCCTGACGGCGTTTTCGACGTCGAAGCGCTTGTCGCTGCGGCACGCGGTTTCGCGGGCCTGGAAGGCATGGATCTGGCGAAAGATGTCAGCTGCAAACAATCCTACCGATGGAATGAAATGCGGTGGGCTTGGCCCGACGGCTACACTGCGCAGGAAAACGCACCTCATAAAGTGGTCGCGATCGACTACGGTGCCAAGCGCAACATCCTGCGCTGCCTTGCCTCGGCCGGCTGCGACGTCACGGTGCTGCCCGCCTCTGCCACGTATGAAGATGTGATGGCGCATAATCCTGACGGGGTTTTCTTGTCGAACGGCCCCGGCGATCCGGCGGCGACCGGCGTGTATGCTGTGCCGATGATCAAGGATGTCATCGAAAAGACAGAGCTTCCGGTTTTCGGCATTTGCCTTGGCCACCAGATGCTTGCGCTGGCTCTTGGCGGGCAGACGGTCAAAATGGGTCACGGTCACCACGGCGCGAACCACCCCGTTAAGGACATTGATACCGGCAAGGTCGAAATCACCTCGATGAACCATGGGTTTGCCGTCGATGCGCAAAGCCTGCCAAGCGGAGTGGTTGAAACCCATCAGTCGTTGTTTGACGGCTCCAACTGCGGCATCCGGATGGAGGGGCGGCCCGTCTGGTCCGTTCAGCACCACCCCGAAGCGAGCCCCGGCCCGCAAGACAGTTTCTATCTGTTTGAACGCTTCGCCGCGGCGATGGCAGAGCGGGCCAGCTAAACCTGACAATTGCGGGCGTTCTCTTCATCCGCAATTAACATCCCATTAAGGCATCTCTCCCAAGGTGGTCCCATTCCGACAGGAAGGGATTCGCCCGTTGAGCAACCTTGGATTAGAGCTGAAAGCACCCAGTCCCGCGCGTGTGCGCGGGCGCTATCGTCCCTTGGGGCGCATATTGGTCGACGCAGGGTTGATCGATCAGGCCGATCTTGTGCACGCGCTTGAAGCGCAGCGCGATCTGGATGCACCGCTTGGGGAAATCCTTGTGGCTCAAGGGCTTGTCTCGCGCAGTGAGGTGACCAAAGCACTGGCACTGCAACACCAGATCCAGCAGGTCGACCTTGACGCAGACCCGCCCAAACCGATGCTTGCGCGCCATCTGTCTGCCGAAGCCAGCTTGCACCATAAGATTGTGCCATGGCGGCGGATGGGCCAAACGCTGTTTGTAGCGACCAGCCGGCCGGATACCCTTCATACCCTTGCGCATGAGGCCTTCGGCAACAGCGATCTGGACATCGTACCGGTGCTGGCAGAACCCGCGCAGATCAACCGTCAGATCACCGCACTTTACGGGTCCGAGCTGGCCAAACGCGCGGCGGAGCGTGTGCCCCCTCATGAAAGCTGCCGAACATGGCGGGTTGCCGGGCCGCGCCGGCGTATTGGGGCCGCCGGTGTCATTTTTGTCGCGAGCATGCTGTTCGCGTTACTCCCCGCGGTGACGTTTACGGCGTTTGTTCTATGGGCATTGTTCTGCAGTACGATGATCATGACGCTACGTCTGTCGGCCTTTCTGGCGCGCTGCCTGTGGGGTAACACACCACTGCTTTCAGATCCCGCTCCACCATCGGCCCCGACACGATGGCCAAAGGTATCGGTTCTCGTCCCTCTTCTGCATGAGGAGGAGATTGCCAGCGCCTTGATCGCACGCCTGTCGCAGCTCAGCTATCCCAAGGCGCTGTTGCAGATCGTTCTGGTGCTTGAGGAAGGCGATCAAATGACCCGCAACACCATCGCGCGCACCGAATTGCCCTTCTGGTTCGACGTGATCGAAGTACCCCAAGCAGGCAACCTGCGCACCAAACCCCGTGCCCTGAACTACGCGCTGGAATTTTGCAGCGGCAGTATTATCGGCGTGTGGGATGCCGAGGACGCGCCGGAGGCCGACCAGATCAACCGCGTTGTACAACACTTTGATCAGGCTCACAAAAACGTCGCTTGTGTGCAAGGCGTTCTGGATTTTTACAATGCGCGCACCAACTGGATCTCGCGCTGTTTCACGCTAGAATATGCAACTTGGTGGCGCGTGATCCTACCCGGTGTCGCGCATCTGGGGCTGATCATTCCCCTCGGCGGCACCACATTATTTTTCCGCCGCGCCGCTTTGGAGAAACTGCGGGGCTGGGATTCCCATAACGTCACCGAAGATGCCGATCTTGGCGTCCGCCTCGCGCGGCATGGGTATAAAACCGACCTGTTGCCGACTGTCACTTACGAAGAGGCCAATTTTCGTGCGTGGCCGTGGATCAAACAAAGGTCACGATGGCTGAAAGGCTTCTTGATCACATGGGTCGTGCACAGCCGTGCCCCCCTCCGGCTGATCCGTGATGTCGGGCTTATTCGTTTTTTGGGCGTGCAGGTACTGTTCCTCGCGACGTTCTGCCAGTTCATCTTTGCCCCCCTGCTCTGGTCTTTCTGCCTACCGCTGTTCGGCGCGGCGCATCCTGTCCAGACAACACTGGGCGCGGATGTGTTCTACGGGCTTTTCGGATATTTCCTCTTCGCGGAAATCCTCAATATATCTGTCGCGATGACCGCGGTTTCGGGTCCGCAGCATCGCCACCTTATACCCTGGGCAATCACCCTGCCATTTTACTTTATACTCGGCTCTTTCGCTGCCTATAAGGCGCTATATGAATTCGTGGTCACGCCGTTCTATTGGGACAAGACCGAACATGGCGTACCACATAAATCCAGCCCCATTGGGTCTACGGCCTCCCCACTTCGTCCACCCTAGCCTTCGTCTTTGCGCTGCGCCGCTTCTTGCTTGAGCCGCGTCATGAAGGCGACAGAAATATGCGTGCGCAATGCTTCATCCGCACCATCTTCGTCACGCTGTTCGATCATCTGAACAATGCGGTCATGTTCATCCTGCGCGATCGCACCGCGCCCATCCACGGCCAGTGACGATGTCGCCATCAGCGCCATGGACCGGTGTACCAGATCAAGTTGCTGCACCAGATACCGGTTGTGCGACGCGAGATGAATTTGTTTGTGAAATCGGCGGTTCGCACGCGCCAACGCCGCTGGATTGTCGCGAAAAGCGTCGTCTTCCTCGACCATTTCGCGCAATACGCGGACTTCTTCAGCGGTGGCGTGACGGGCGGCAAGCCGCGCGGCCAACCCCTCCAACTCGCCGCGTACGACGTAAAGTTCGGCCACCTGATTGTGGTCCAAGGATGCAACGATCAGGCTCCGCCCGTCCCGCGCGAGCAAGGATTGCGTCTCAAGCCGTTGTAATGCTTCACGAACCGGCGTTCTCGAGACACCGAAGCGTTCGGCCAATTCGCTTTCCACCAACCGATCACCGGGGCGATAGGTGCCCACGTCAATCGCGTCCAGGATCATGGAATAAGCGTCTGTGGGTCCGGAGCGTGGCGTCGTCATTGGTTCTCTTTCAAAAGGCTCCGGCACCTTAGCCCCCGCGTCCAATTGCGCAACCCCGTGATCTTGCGCAGATCATCTGGTCAGCGTAGCAAGTCCCCATGCCACACGCCTCTTTCTCTCATGTGAATACTTGGGTCTTTGACCTTGATAACACATTATACCCGCCATCAGCCCGCCTGTTTGACCAGATTGAACAGCGGATGACGCATTGGGTGATGACCGCCTTGAACGTCGATGAGCAGCGCGCGGATTATCTGCGCAGACATTATTGGCACACCTACGGCACCACGCTGGCCGGGCTGATGCGCGAACACGACCTTGATCCCGGCCCCTATCTGCACGAGGTGCACGAGATCTCCTTTGACGCGCTGCTCCCCGATCCTCTGCTTGCCGCGCGGATCGCCGCCCTGCCGGGGCGCCGGATCATCTATACCAACGGCACTGCCCCCTACGCCGAAAAAGTCATTGCCGCACGGGGGCTTTCGGGCCTGTTCGATGCCATCTACGGCGTTGAACACGCATCATTTTTACCCAAACCCGAACGCGCCGCCTACGACCTGATATTTGCCGCCGACGCATTGACGCCAACCACCGCCGTGATGTTCGAGGACGACCCCCGCAACCTGATCGCCCCGCATGACATGGGGATGGGCACCGTCCAAGTGGCCGAGCACCCCGCCCCCGCGCCGCATATCCATTTCCACACCGATGATCTTTCGGCTTTTCTTGCACAGATCACGGGCTAACTGACGGGCATGACGATGGCATGTGATATCTTGATTTCGGGCGGCGGCATTGCCGGTTTGACGGCAGCAGCGGCTTTCGGCACTGCGGGTTTCAACGTGGTCTGCGTCGACCCCACGCCCCCCGTCACCGATGGTGCGGCGAAAGGGGCCGACATGCGCTCTACCGCGATGCTGCAACCGGCGCGCCGCGTGCTTGAGGCAGCGGGCATCTGGGCCCATCTGGAAGAACACGCGGCACCTTTGCAGGTGATGCGTATTGTGGATGCGGGCGGTGACGGCGACACACCGCTGATCAGCCGCGCTTTTGATGCTTCCGATATTTCGGACCAACCTTTCGGCTGGAACTTCCCGAACTGGCTGCTAAGGCGCGCGCTTCTAGAGCGGCTAGAGGCTTTGCCGAACGTCGATTTCCGCTCCGGCACCGCAACCACCAGCTTGTTCACCCGCACCACAGGCGCACGCGTAAGCCTCAGCGATGGCACGAAAATTTCCACCAAGCTCGTGATTGCCGCAGACGGGCGCGACAGCCCCATGCGCGACGCTGCCGGTATTGAGGTGACCCGCCAAAGCTATGGCCAGAAGGCGCTTGCCTTTGCCGTGACACACCCGATCCCGCATGAAAACGTGTCGACCGAGGTGCACCGCAGCGGGGGCCCCTTCACCCTTGTACCCCTGCCCGATCGCGACGGTCTGCCCTGCTCTGCCGTGGTGTGGATGGATGACGGCGCGTCCTGCCTTGCGCGGATGGCGCTTGACGCAGATGCGTTTTCCCAAGCCGCGACCGACCGCAGTGCCCATGTGCTCGGCCCGTTGACGCTGGCCTCCGAACGGGCGATCTGGCCGATCATCAGCCAACATGCCGCGCGTCTCTCTGCCGAACGCATCGCCCTGATTGCAGAAGCCGCCCATGTGATGCCCCCCATTGGCGCGCAGGGGTTGAACATGTCGCTGCAAGACATCGCAACGCTGCTGGAACTGGCGCAAAAGCACGGCGCTGATCTGGGCAGCCAGCAGATGCTGGACGCCTACCACAAGGCGCGTTTTGGCGACATTCAGCTGCGCTTGCGGGGCATCGACCTCTTGAACCGCGCCAGTCAGGCGACAACGCCGCTGGCCCGCGATGCGCGTGCCAAAGGGCTCAGCGCGCTATACGCCCTGCCCCCCGTACGGCGCATGCTGATGGAGATGGGGTTGGGTATGCGGCAGGGCTGACCTGCCGCTCGCCTTTATTTACAGCACCTTATCGACCACGGCGGCCAACCGCGCGAGCGTGGCATCGACGTCGTAAAGCTTATCCAGACCGAACAGCCCCAGACGGAAGGTCTGGAAATCCTCCGGCTCGTCACACATCAAGGGCACACCAGCGGCGATCTGCATCCCTTCGGCAGCAAAGGCCTTGCCGTTTTGCACGGAGGGATCCGCAGTATAGCTCACCACCACCCCCGGCGCGCCAAAACCTTCCGCCGCGACAGAGGTAACGCCCCTCTCCGCCAGCATCTTGCGTACGGAATCCCCCAGACGCCACTGCGCCTCTTTCAATCGGTCAAAGCCGTAGGATTTCGTCTCAAGCATGGTATCGCGGAATTGGCGTAGCGCATCGGTCGGCATGGTCGCGTGATAGGCGTGGCCACCATCTTCATAGGCTTTCATAATGCTATGCCACTTGGCCAGATCGATGGCAAAACTGTCCGATGTTGTCTCTCCCATGCGTGCAACAGCGCGATCCGACATCATGACCAGCCCGGCAGAGGGCGATGCGCTCCAGCCCTTTTGCGGCGCTGAAAGCAAAACGTCGACGCCAAGCGCCTTCATATCCACCCATGCGCAGCCCGACGCGATGCAATCCAGCACCACCAGCGCGCCGACGGCATGGGCCGCTTCTGCCATCTGCTTGATATAGTCATCGGGCAGGATCACCCCCGCACTGGTTTCCACATGGGGCGCGAAAACCACCTGCGGCTTATGCGTCTCGATGGCTTTGACAACATCATCAATCGGGCTTGGGGCAAAGGGCGCGGGCGTGCTGTTACCCTGCATCTGCGCCTTCATGACGGTGGCATTGCCGGTCAGATCGCCGCTCTCGATGATCTGGCTCCACCGATAGGAAAACCAGCCGTTGCGCACGACCAGCACCTCGGCCCCCCGTGCGAACTGACGGGCGACCGCCTCCATCCCGTAGGTGCCGCCCCCGGGGACGACAGCCACGGCATCGGCCTTGTATACGTCCTTGAGCAGAGTGCTGATGTCGCGCATGACCTCTTGAAACAGGGCGCTCATATGGTTCAAGGACCGGTCGGTGAACACGACCGAAAACTCTTCAAGCCCTTCCGGGTCAACTGAATTTAGCAAAGCGGGCATGATATCCTCCTGATGGTTTCGTGCGAACATAGCCCCTCGCGCGGTAAAGTCACAGGCCCAATGGTCCGGTCAGTCGTTCCTCGCTTAGAAGCACATTTGCCTCGACCGCCCCCGCCCCCGGCAGGGTCATGATCCGCCGCCGCAGGACCCGTTCGAAATCCGCCAGATCCCGCGCAACAACTCGTAAACGGTAGTCATATAGCCCCAGAACATGCTCCACCGTTTGGACCTCGGGGATGGCACTGACGGCGCGTTCGAAATCCTCCAGGCTAACCCGCCCCTTGGTCGCAAGCTTGACGCCAAGAAAGACGGTGACGCCGAACCCCAATGCCTCCCGGTTCAAGCGCAACCTCTTGCCGCGCAGGATGCCTGCCTCCTCCAACCGTTTGATCCGCCGCCAAGTGGCAGGCTGCGACAGCCCCAGATGACGCCCCAAGGCACCGGCACTTTGTGTAGCATCCCGTGAAAGCGACCGGATCAGCCGGTGGTCCACCTCATCCAGCGTGATCATAGCGGTAACGCCTCCTCTGACTTGATCCGCGCCACATGCATCAGCGCCTCGATATCGGCAATATGCGGCAAGGTCAGAATACCCTCCCGGTAAATCTGCTGATAATGCGCCATATCCCGCGCAATTACCGATAGGCGCACATCCACCCGTCCCAGAAAGGTCTGGAGCTCGATCACCTCAGGCAGTTGGCGTGCCTCTTCAAGAAAGCGGTCAAAGGCATTGCCCTGCGTCTTGTCCAAGGTGATCCGCAAGGACACCTCGACCGTGTAGCCCAATGCCGCCCAATCGATGACAGCCGCCACCCCCTGCACAATTCCGGCTTCCTGCATGCGCGTGATCCGCCGCGACACCTTACCCGCAGTTAATCCCGTAAGGTCGGCCAACTCCGCCGGCGACAGCCCCGCATCCGCCTGCCAGTGGCGCAGAAGTCGTCGATCCATATCATCAAGCATGATTTTTCCATTTTTACCGCATACCGCGCATTACCATCTTCATTTTGCCAAATAAACTCACAATTCCGCAATAGCATCTCGCACCAGCTTCGATATGGTCTCCCTAGATTTCAACGAACCCGAAAGGACGCCCCAATGCGCGTTTATTACGACCGTGACTGCGATGTGAACCTGATCAAGGACAAGAAAGTCGCCATCCTCGGCTATGGCTCCCAGGGCCACGCCCACGCGCTGAACCTGCGTGATTCCGGCGCGAAAAACCTCGTCGTTGCGCTGCGCGAAGGCTCCGCTTCGAAAGCGAAAGCCGAAGGCGAAGGCCTGAAAGTCATGGAAATCGCAGAAGCAGCAGCTTGGGCCGATGTGATCATGTTCACCATGCCCGACGAATTGCAGGCTGAAACCTACAAGAAATACGTGCACGACAACATCCGCGAAGGCGCTGCGATCGCATTCGCCCACGGGTTGAACGTCCACTTCGGCCTGATCGAACCCAAACCCGGCGTTGATGTGATCATGATGGCCCCCAAAGGCCCGGGCCACACTGTGCGCGGCGAATACACCAAAGGCGGCGGCGTGCCTTGCCTGGTTGCGGTAGACACCGACGCCACCGGCAAAGCGCTGGAAATCGGCCTGTCCTACTGCTCCGCCATCGGTGGCGGCCGGTCCGGCATCATCGAAACCAACTTCCGTGAAGAATGTGAAACCGATCTGTTCGGCGAACAGGCTGTTCTGTGCGGCGGTATCGTTGAACTGATCCGCTGCGGCTTCGAAACACTGGTCGAAGCCGGCTACGAGCCCGAAATGGCCTATTTCGAATGCCTGCACGAAACCAAGCTGATCGTTGACCTGATCTATGAAGGCGGCATCGCCAACATGGACTACTCGATCTCGAACACAGCGGAATACGGCCAATACGTCTCCGGCCCGCGCATCCTGCCCTACGACGAGACCAAAGCGCGCATGAAAGCCGTTCTCAGCGACATCCAGTCGGGCAAATTCGTGCGTGACTTCATGCTGGAAAACTCCGTCGGTCAGCCCACGCTGAAATCCTCGCGTCGCGCCAATGACGAACATCAGATCGAAGTCGTCGGCGGCAAGCTGCGCGAAATGATGCCCTGGATCTCTGCCGGCAAGATGGTCGACAAATCCAAGAACTGATCGCCGATGCAGCGATGTGGAAAGGCCCGGTTCTGCACCGGGCCTTTTCTTTTGCGCATCCGGCTGTCACATCTGGCGGGCCGAGTTTTCCCACAGGATATGTCATGCCGGACGCGTCCCAGATCACCAAATCCAGCTGGCTGATGATCCTGCTGCTTGCCTTCATCTGGGGAGGCACGTTTCTGGTGACCGAAATCGCCCTGACTGAAATGCCACCCTTCTGGATCGCGGCCACACGTGTCGGGTTTGCGGCCACCGTGATGATCGCTATCTGGGGTCTGCGCGGCTTTCGGCTCTTTACCCAATCCCCCACCCGCGGCGATATCGCGGCCGTTATCTTTATCGGTGCCGCCAGCTCTGCCGTGCCGTTCAGCCTGCTCGCTTGGGGTCAGCAATATGTCACCTCGGGCTTTGCGGGGGTGACCATGGCCGCGACGGCGCTGATCATCCTGCCGCTTGCGCATTTCTTCGTTCCGGGCGAAGCGATGAGCCCGCGCAAGGTGATCGGTTTTGCCCTGGGCTTTGTCGGCGTTGTCATCCTGATCGGCGCGCAAGCCTTTGAAAGCACCGGCACCGCGCTTGAAACCCAGGGGCGTCTGGCCTGCCTGGGAGCGGCGGGGTGCTACGCCACCAGCTCGATCATCATGCGCCGCCTGTCCGCGGTGGACGCGATCGGTCTTGCGACCATCCTGCTGATCATTGCCACCTGCATCACCGTTCCCATGGCGATCATCATCGAAGGTCTACCGCCCCGCCCCTCGCCGTCCATCTTCGCGGCGCTGGCGTTTCTGGGCCTGATCCCCACCGCCGCCGCGAACTTCCTTCGCGTGCTGGTGATCCGCAGCGCAGGCCCGGTGTTTATGTCACTGGTGAACTACCAAGTCCCCGTCTGGTCCGTCTGCCTCGGCGCGCTCTTGCTGAATGAACCGCTGCCGCCATCCCTGCTCTACGCGATGGCACTGATCCTTTCGGGCGTCGCACTCAGCCAATATGGCGCATTCCGTCGCCTGTTGACCCGCACGCGCGCCTAGCTTCCAAATGGCTCTAAATCCTCGCCGAAGGCATCCCACAGCCACCGCAGGCGGCGCGTCCCGCGAGGGCAAGGCAGGGCCGCCGCGCAGGACATCCCCGCCAGCAACCCTGCGATCAGCTTAAGGTGCGACAGCCGCCGTGACCGCATCCACCACGGAATCGACTGCACGCTCCATCAGCTGCGCGTCTTCATGTTCTGCCATCACACGCACCAGCGGCTCGGTGCCGGATTTGCGGATCAGCAAACGCCCCTGACCGGCCAGGTCGGCTTCGGCCTGTGCGATGGCCCCTTGCACCTGCGCGTCTTCCAACGGCACCTGACCGGCAGAAAATCTTACGTTCTTAAGCAGTTGCGGCACGGGTTCAAAGTTGTTCAGCAGCTCGGACGAGGTCTTTTCCGACCGGATCATCTCTGCCAGAAACTGCAGCCCCGCCATCAGACCGTCACCCGTGGTGGCGTGGTCGGTCATGACGATATGGCCCGATTGCTCGCCGCCCAGATTGAACCCGCCTTCGCGCATCCGCTCGACCACATAGCGGTCGCCGACGGACGTCCGCTCAAGCCGTAGCCCCTTGCCCTGCAAGAAGTGTTCAAGGCCAAGGTTGCTCATCACGGTGGCGACCAAGGTGCCATTGGCCAGCCGGTCTTCGGCCGCCCAACGGGACGCCATAAGGGCCATGAATTGATCCCCGTCACCGACCTTGCCGGTTTCGTCAATCAGGATCACGCGGTCCGCGTCGCCATCCAGACAAATGCCCACATGGGCACCGTGCTCTACCACCGCCGCTGCGGCGCGTTCGGGGTGGGTCGAGCCACAATTCTCGTTGATATTAAAGCCGTTCGGCGACACGCCAATCTCGATCACCTCGGCCCCCAATTCCCACAGGGTTTCGGGGGCGACGCGGTGTGCGGCCCCATTGGCGCAGTCGATCACGACCTTCAGCCCGTCCAGACGCATCTGGCGCGGGAACGATGACTTCACCCGCTCGACATAGCGGAACCGCCCGTCATCGATCCGCTTGGCACGGCCAATCTTATCGGCGGGGTTCAACTCCACGCCGCCTTCGATCAGCGCCTCGATCTCTGCCTCCACAGCGTCGCTCAGCTTGAAACCGTCGGGGCCGAAGAACTTGATGCCATTGTCCGTCGCCGGATTGTGGCTGGCCGAGATCATCACCCCCAGATCAGCCCGCATCGACCGCGTCAGCAGCCCGACCGCAGGCGTGGGCACCGGCCCCAGCAGCAGCACATTCATCCCCGAGGACGTCAGCCCCGCCGTCAGCGCGTTTTCGAACATATAGCCCGACAACCGCGTGTCCTTACCAATCACCACACGGTGCACACCGTCACGACCAGCGCTAAAATAGCGCCCCACAGCGGCCCCGATTTTCAGGGCGACCTCTGCTGTCATCGGATGCACATTGGCCTTTCCACGAATACCGTCTGTTCCAAATAATTTTGTCATAAAATGCTCCCAAAATATGCGGCATGCCACAGAGCGACCGCTTGGCGGGTGTCGTCCACGTCATGCACACGGATCATTTGCACACCCTGCCCCAATCCTGCAAGCGCCACGGCGATCGACCCCGGCGCGCGGTCCTGTGCCTGCGGCGCGTTGCCGATCGTTCCGATGAACCGTTTGCGCGAAACGCCTAGCAGGATAGGCGTCCCCAAAGCGTGAAACAGGCTTAGCCGCGCCAGCAGAGCCAGATTGTGATCCTGCGTCTTGCCAAACCCGATGCCCGGGTCCGCCAGAATGGCCCCCCGCGGGATGCCTGATGCCTCCAGCATGCTGATCTGCCGCTCCAGCGCGTCAAAAACATCAAGCAGCACGTTATCATACTGTGGGTCCAGATGCATGGTCGCGGGATCGCCTTGGGCATGCATAACGCAAACCGGCAGCGCCAGTTTTTGACACAGCGGGCCTAGGGCGGGATCAAAAGTGAAGCCCGACACGTCGTTTACCAGATTGGCACCAGCGCTGACCGCGGCCTCGGCCACGGCGGCCTTGCGGGTATCGATAGAGATCGGCGTGTGCATCCCCGCCCCCCGCAATGCGGCGATGACGGGAGCGGTGCGCGTGATCTCTTCGGAGACGGGCACAAAATCCGCGCCGGGGCGCGTGGACTCGCCGCCAATGTCCAGAATATCCGCGCCGGCGGCCACCATCTTTTGCGCGACGCGCAGCGCATCGGGCACAGCATTATGCTGCCCCCCGTCCGAGAAACTATCGGGCGTCGTGTTCAGAATGCCCATGATGCGCGGGCGGTCCAGCGTCAGCCCTGCCATCGCGGGTCGGGGCGCAGTCAGCCGTGCCATCACGCTCGCCGGGATATCGGCCGCGGGTACAACACGGGGCGGCGTGCTGCGCGACAAGACCTCGGCATGGGTGAACCAGCCCCACCCCCCCGCTAGAGACACCGCAGTGTCAGGCCGCGCGGGGCCGATCTGGACGAGAGGTCGGAAATAATCGGTCATGTCTCACAGCCTGCCTTGGTCCACCGCTACGGCGCGCAGCGGAACAGAGGCGTCAGCCGGCAGGTCCGCCCCGATCACCAACATCTCTGTCGCGTCGAAACTGGCGGCGAACCACGCGGCCAGGGCCACGGCATCGCGCGGCTGCGCCGAGGGGGTATCCACGCTATCAAGCACGATCTTCGACGGGGCCCAAACACTCGTCTGGCCGTTCTTCATCGCCCAATCCAGCTCTGTCCGCGTCGCCACGACAACACAGCGATCATCCTTTGCGGCCAGCACCCAGGCATTCTGTTCAATCGCCAGCAGATCAATGCGGCGCTGCGCCATTTTATGCCCGACCTGCGGCGCGGCGGTGTCCGATGCGCCGACACAGAGGATCAGGGGCCGCCCCATCTGGTGCAACTGGTCCAGCCACCCCGCCAGATGCGGCGAGGCGATGGCATCATTGCTCAGATAGACCAGCTCGGGGTGTGGCACCTCGCGCGCTTCGGCCTGACTGTCGGGGGTATCATCACGGCCGCGCACGATCTCGACGCCCAAAGCACCGGGGCCACGGTCCAACTTTTCGATGCGCACAAACACCCGCATCGCCTGCCGTTCCAGCAAGATACGATCCGCGACCCGTTCGGCCAGCGTCTCGAGCAGGTTCAGCCGTTCGTCCGACAGCTCATAGGCGATGGCTTCGGTCACGCGATCGTAGGACAGGATACGGTCCACATCGTCGTCCACGGGGCCGGTCAGCGGCTGCACCTCGACGACGACATTGAAACAGATGCGCTGCGTTACACCACGTTCGGCCTGAAAGGCGCCGATCTCGACCTCAACGATATGATCGCGCAGGGAAATCCGGTCCAGAGGTTCAGGCCCCGCCGTCGCAGCAGCGCGTTCGGACGGGTGCGCAAAGGCAAGCCGCGTGTCACTTGTCATGGGTTTGGGCCTTTGCTTGTCTCACTCGCAAACGATCCTAGACCGTTTGCGCGGATGTACCAAAGCCAGACACGGCTGGCCAGCCATCAAAGACGACAGAAACGCCGCTTAGTTCGACGCGGTCTGAACGCCGTCGCGATAAAACATGTGCACGCCGATCTTGGTGGTGCGGGTAAAGACGCGCGACCAGCGGGGGCTTACGGCGGTGGTATGATAATACGTTGCCCCCCCTGTCAGCGATGGTGCCTTGCCGTCCAGCACCGCCCGCGCGACCTTGCCGACCTGCGCATAGGCGCGCGGCTCTGATATCACTTCGGCATTGCCATCGCAGGTGTAGGTGAACTGGCACTGGTATTTCCGACCTGTCCCCTGATTGATCACGCTGCACAAAGACCCGGGAAACTGCGCGGATTTCACACGGTTCATGATCACTTCGGCCACAGCGAACTGGCCCTTGACCGTCTCGCCGCGCGCTTCAAAGTACAGCGCCTCTGCCAGACAGCGCCATTGTTCGCCGCCCGATGCTTTCGGCTGTTCGGCCAGCCATGCGCGGGTGAATTCCACCTCGCTTGCGTTGTTCGATGCGATCATGCTTTCCAGACGTTCCGACCCGACAGAGCGCAGCCCTTTGGCTTCGATGTCAGCCAGTGCTTTGGCCTGTTGCGGGCTGGCGGACGCCACGGCAGGAGCAAGCAAAGACAGCGCCAGCAGGGCGCAGGACGAGATTTTCTGAAAAGAACGCATTGAGCGCCTCGCAAGTAGTTTCGGACAGCGCCCCCTACCCAAACTGGCACCGAGCGTAAACCCTGCCGAAACCGCCTGCGCGGGAACCCGCACAGGAAAACAACATCTAGACGATCAGCCGCGCAAAACTACCCTATCTTGTCCGCGATTGCGAGCTGTGCCGCCGCTAATCTGGCGACCGGAACACGGAAAGGTGAGCAAGAAACGTAGTCGAAACCCGCTGCACGGCAAAAAGCAATCGATTCGGGGTTGCCGCCGTGCTCTCCGCAGATCGACAAGGTAATCCCAGGTTGTGCTTCCCGCCCCCGCGCGGCACCAAGCTGAAGCAACTCTCCGACGCCATCACGGTCCAGCATATGGAACGGATCTTCGGGGAAAACGCCCTGCTGCACGTAGGTCGACATGAACCGTCCCGCGTCATCGCGGCTCAACCCATAGGTCATCTGCGTCAGGTCGTTTGTCCCGAAACTGAGGAAGGAACAATGGGGCGAAATCTCTCCGGCGCGCAGGGCGGCACGGGGTGTTTCGACCATCACGCCCAAACGGTAGGTAAAGGTCGCGCCGCGTTCAGATTTCACCGCCGTTGCGATCTTGTCGACGCTGGCCTTGATCAGCTCAACCTCGCGTTTGGCCGAAACAAGGGGGATCATGATCTCGGGCACCACGGGGTCGCCATCGCGGCTGGCTTCGATCGTAGCCTCAAAGATCGCACGGGCCTGCATCTCGTAGATTTCGGGCACCGTCACGCCAAGACGCACGCCGCGCAGGCCGAGCATCGGGTTATATTCGGTCATAGCCTCGATCCGCCGGGTCACGTTGGACAGCGGCAAATCCAGCGCCTCGGCCAGATCGCGTTGACCGGTGCGGGTCGAAGGCAGGAATTCGTGCAAGGGCGGATCGAACAGACGGATGCACACCGGCTGACCCTGCATGATGCGGAAAAGCTGAATGAAATCATCGCGTTGCATTGGCAGCAAGCGTTCTAGCACGGCGCGGCGGCCTTCGCTGGTATCGGCAAAGATCATCTCGCGCATCACGGTCAGGCGGCTGGGGTCAAAGAACATATGCTCTGTCCGGCACAGCCCGATTCCCTGCGCGTCGAAATTGCGCGCGGTTTGTGCGTCGGCAGGGGTATCGGCGTTGGCACGTATCCCGATGTCGGCAGCGTCTTCGGCCCAGGACATGAGCTTTTGGAAGGTCGCGTCCAGCAGCGGCTCAAGCATATCCGCGGCCCCGCACAGCACCTCTCCCGAGGTGCCGTCGAGGGTGATTTCATCACCTGCCTTGAACATCCGCCCGTCAGGGGCCGTGATCACCCCCTTGACCAGATCGAAACGCATCGACGAGGCACCGACGACGCAGGGCAAGCCCATGCCCCGCCCGATCACCGCGGCGTGGCTGGTGATGCCACCGCGTTCGGTCAGCACGGCTTGGGCGGCGTGCATCCCGCGAATATCCTCGGGCGAGGTTTCGCGGCGCACCAGAATACATTTCTCGCCCCGTGCGGCACTGGCTTGCGCGTCATTCGCGTTGAACACGATCCGGCCGGTGGCGGCACCGGGGCTGGCGGCAATGCCGCGCCCGATCACATCGCGTTTCACCCGTGGGTCAACCTGCCGGTGCAACAGCTCTGTCAGGGTGCGGGGCTGGACACGCATCAGCGCCTCTTCGCGGGGGATGATCCCTTCGTCCGCCAGCGCCACCGCGATCCGCACCGCCGCCCGCGAGGACCGCGACACGCGCACGCCATCCAGGATAAACAACTCTCCGTCAGAGATGACGAATTCCACCTGCATCTCGGCGCGCAGCCGCACCCGCATCAGCGCCGCGTGCTGTTTGAGCATCTCGAAAGCTTCGGGGGCGTGCTCCTCAAGCGACGGGCCGCGTGGATCGCGCGTCAGGTAAAGCGCATCGGCGGTGTCCTGCA
The DNA here is from genome assembly GCF_003352105.1 of Sulfitobacter sp. SK025. Classification (NCBI taxonomy): domain Bacteria; kingdom Pseudomonadati; phylum Pseudomonadota; class Alphaproteobacteria; order Rhodobacterales; family Roseobacteraceae; genus Sulfitobacter; species Sulfitobacter sp. SK025. The sequence continues at coordinate 2,458,971 of NZ_CP025808.1, forward strand.
AGGCGTCGCGCCCCTGCGACTGGCTCAGGTACCGCCCGGTGATCTGTGGCAGGCCGGTGGTGCTGTCCACCAGTTGCAACACGCCCGATCCGCAAATCCCCGTGCCCACTCCGAATACCATCTGCTGCACGATCAGGCCCAGCCCTGCATCCGCAGGAGCCCCCTTGGCCTGCCGCAACAGCCGCGCCGAGGTGCCCTCCCACGCCCGCGCCATGGAACTGAGCACGGCGGTCAACTGGGTCACACGGTCCTGGGGGAAGCTTTCTTCGGTCTCAAGCTCGTAGGCGCGCAGGGATTGCAGCAGCGCCTCGCGCCCGTCGCCTTCGACGTCGTCGAACATATCGGGGTCCAGCCGCGCCACATTGACGGCATAGGATTGCACGAAACGGGTATAAAGCGCCGATGCGGGCCCCTCGCCCATGCGTTCGCAATAGTCGGCATAGCGGTCATCGTTCATGCCGATGTTCATCACCGCCCCCGGCCCGCCCCAATCCGGGTCCTGGCTAGAGGGGCGCACGCATAGCAGCGCGTCGTGGGGGAATTCATCAGCGACCGCTTGCAGATCGGGGATCTGCCCCTGCGCGATCTCAAGCACGACATCAAAGGGCAGCGCCACCGTGCGCGGCACCGGCAGATCAAGACGGACCAGACGTTGCAGACATTTCGCACGCCCCCCATGCGTATCATTCGCGATGGGGGCGGTTTGGGTCACAAGGGTTGTCATGGCGGTTTTCTGCACTGCGGCACCTTTTGGTTCCTGCGCAGCATAGGCTTTCGCCGTGGTGTGGCAAGGCGTGATCGCCTTGCCCACGTGACGGGTCTGCTGCGTTACCCGTCGATTTTGGTCAGATCCGCGACCGAGCTACAGATCGTGCGGATACGGCTGAGCAGGTTCAACCGGTTGCGCCGGACCGTCGCATTGTCCGCGTTCACCTGCACCGCATCAAAGAACGCATCAATCGGGCCGCGCAAGGACGCCATCGCGGACATGGCTGTGCCGAAATCCTGTGCCTCCATCGCCGGTTTGATCTGCGCCTCTGCGGTATCAAGGGCGGCAAACAACGCGCGCTCTTCTTCGGTCTCGGCGAACTTGATATCCGCGCCAAAGGAGTATTCCACCCCATCCGCGTCCTCGGCCTGGCTCAGGATATTGTTGGCGCGCTTGAACCCCTGAATCAGGTTTTCCCCGTCGTCGGTTTTCAGCGTCTCACTCAGCGCCTTGGCGCGTTTGACCAGCAGGGTCAGGTCGTCGTTGCCTTCCGTCGCACCAGCAGGTGCGCCATCAGAAGAACTGATGCAAGCGTCGATGATGTCATGACGGACGCCTTGGTCCTTAAGGTACACCTTCAGGCGGTCGTGGAGGAAGGAGAGGAGGTTTTCTGCCGTCTCTTCGGCGCTTCCAGCAGCCGGTGCAGGGGCTTGAGACAAATGCTCAAGGATGGTGTCACGCAGTTTCAGCGACACATCATTCTCAACCAAAATCCGAATAACGCCCAAGGCCGCGCGACGCAGAGCAAACGGGTCTTTGCTTCCGGTCGGTTTTTCGTCGATCGCCCAGAAGCCGGTCAGCTTGTCGATTTTCTCTGCCAGCGCCACGGCGATGGACACGGGCGCGGTTGGCACGTCGTCGGATGGCCCCAGCGGCGCATAGTGGTCTTGGGCGGCGGCGGCGATGGCCTCGGACTTGCCGGCGGCTTTGGCATAGTAGCTGCCCATAAGCCCCTGAAGTTCTGGGAATTCATAGACCATTTCAGACGATAGATCGGCCTTGGCGAAACGTGCGGCGGCGCGGGCCTCTTCCGCGTCGGCCCCGACCGTCGGGGCGAGCTCACCAGCCAGTGCTTCCATGCGCGAGATCAGCTCTGCCTGCGTGCCCAGCTTGTTGTGGAAGGTCACGTTGGACAGACGGTCCACCCAAGTCTGCATCCCGGCCTCTGATTGTGCGATGCGCAGATCGTTTTCCCAGAAGAATTTAGCGTCCGACAGACGCGCAGAGAGCACTTTTTCATTGCCCGCCAGAATGGTCGCGCCATCGTCGGCGGTGGTGCGGTTGGCGACGGTGACAAAGCGTTCGATGCGGCCCGACTTGGGGTTGCGCACGGAAAAGAACTTCTGGTGCTCTTTCATCGAGGTTTGCAGCACCTCGGGCGGCAGACCAAGGAAATCATCGCCAATCTGCCCCATCAGCACGACGGGATATTCCACCAGCCCTGCGACCTCGGCCAGCAGGCCCGCATCCTCGACCACCTCAAGCCCGTTGGCAAAAGCCATATTGGTCGCGTCGTTCCAGATCGTATCGCGCCGCTCTGCCGGGTCGAGCACGACAAAGGCGCGTTTCAGCTTGGCGCTGTAATCGTCAAAGCTGCTGACGGTGATTGTATCGGGGGCCAGAAAGCGGTGCCCGCGCGTGGTGTCGCCCGCAGTGATCCCGTCGATGGTCAAGGGCACGGTCTGCGCGCCATCCTCGGCCGACAGGATACACAGGATCGAATGCAACGGGCGCACCCATCGCAAGCTGCCACTGCCCCACCGCATGGATTTGGGCCATGGGAAATTGCGAATGGTGGTTTCCAGCACGTCTGCCACGATCTCGGCTGCGGGGCGGCCCGGCTTGTTGATCATGGCAAACAGGATCTTGCCCTTGGGGGTGTCGCGTTCTTCCAGCTGGTCGCGGGTCAGGCCTGCGCCACGCAGGAACCCTTCGATGGCTTTTTCCGGCGCGTCGGCCTTGGGGCCTTTGCGTTCCTCGACCAGCGACGGGCTGGCGTCCAGCATCCCCTCGATCGTCAGGGTCAGACGACGCGGCGTCGAAAAGGCCGCGGCAGAGGCATAGGTCAGCCCCGCATCCACCAGACCGTTCGTCACCAGTTTCTTTAGATCATCCGCCGCGCGCGCTTGCATGCGGGCGGGAATTTCTTCCGAGAAAAGCTCTATCAGGAGGTCGGGCATGGGTTCGTACCTTTCGGGGCCGCGTGTCGCTTGGGTGCGGTTAAATATGTGTCGCGCAAACAGCGCTTATGTCAAAGGGCCGGTCGATCCGGGTCGGATCAGTCGGCGGGGCGTTCCGGGCAAGCTTCGCCCACCACGGTGCCATCATAGGCTTTGTCGCCACAATCGTTCAGCTCGTGCCAGACATAGCCGCGCCCGTCCGAAGTGATCGCAACGATACGGTCAACGCCGAAATGCACGTTCTTCTGCCCCAGAAAGGTCAGCGCCGTGCCTGCCTCGATCTCTTCTGCGATGGCCTTGGCGTCGAAACAGTCGAACCAGCCCGGTGCATTGCGCGGCGTGACCTCGTCGCTGACGACATAGGTTTCGGACAGCAGGGCGAGGCTAAGCGAGGTGTCGAAACATGCGCGGTAGCGAATGGGCGAGCTGTCGGCGTCGATGGCGCGGAAATTGTCGGTCAGGATCGGCTCGGACGCATTGCTGGAGATCGACACCAGCGAGACGCCCTCATCCGGTGCCGGTGCCTCGTGATAATAGCCGTAGACCTGTAGATAATAAAGCGCGAGACCCGCAATGGCTGCTGCAACCAAGATGACGCCTCCTACAATTTTACCGTTCATGCCGCGTTTTCCGACCAACCGCCGGCCCGTGTCTGAACAAAGGCGTCAGCGCAGGCTTTGGCAAGGGTGCGCACCCGCCCGATATAGGCCTGACGCTCTGTCACCGAGATGACACCGCGGGCGTCCAGAAGGTTGAAGATGTGGCTCGCCTTGATGCATTGGTCATAGGCGGGGTGCGCCATCACGATGCGCTTGCCGGTCTTGGGGTCCACGGCATCTTGCGCAAGGATCGCCTTGCACTCGTTCTCGGCCTCGACAAAGTGGTCCAGCAGCACGTCGGTATTGGCGACATCAAAGTTCCAGCGGGCGTATTCTTCCTCGGTCTGTTTGAATACGTCACCATAGGTCAGCGGGATCGGCGCGTCGGGGCTGTTAAAGGGCATGTCCATCACGTGATCGACGCCCAGAACATACATCGCCAAACGCTCGAGCCCGTAGGTCAGCTCTCCCGATACAGGGTGGCAATCATGGCCGCCGACCTGCTGGAAATAGGTGAACTGCGACACTTCCATGCCGTCACACCAGACTTCCCAGCCCAGTCCCCATGCGCCCAAAGTGGGGCTTTCCCAATCATCCTCGACAAAGCGGATGTCATGCAGCGCCATATCGATCCCGATCGCCTCAAGCGATCCGAGGTAGAGCTCTTGCAGGTTGGGCGGGCTGGGTTTGATCAGTGCCTGAAACTGGTAGTAATGCTGCAAACGGTTGGGGTTTTCCCCATAGCGCCCGTCGGTCGGGCGGCGCGAGGGCTGCACATAGGCGGCGGCCCAAGGGTTGGTGCCAAGCGCGCGCAGGGTCGTGGCCGGGTGGAACGTACCCGCACCGACTTCCATGTCGTAGGGCTGCAGGACCGCACAGCCCTGACGTGCCCAATAGGACTGTAGGGCGAGGATGATTTCCTGAAATGAACGGGGGCGCTGGACCGGGTCGGACATAAGATTTTGCCTTTGCTGCTGCGCGCCTTTCCTAAGGTGCTGTTGCGGTAGGGTCAATTGGCAGCTTTGTGATGATTTGCGCTGTCTCAAGCATGGTATTTTGCATAGGTTCCTGCTTATCTATTGCAAGTTTAAATCCTTGAGAGCACCCATACCTATGACGCGACTGTTTGCGGCCCTGATCGCCGCCTTGTTTATTGCCCCGTTTGCCTTTGCACAGTCTGCCGATGATGTGGTTTGGATACAGGTCGAAGCCCAGCCCAATCTGGCCGCGGCGACCGATCGCGCACGTGCCTATAGCGCCAATCTTGAGGATGTGAACGGCTTTGCCTTGGGCGGCAGCTGGTATGGAATCGCGGTCGGCCCCTATCGCCGTGATGACGCAGAGCTGCTGTTGCGCCGCTACCGCCGCGACGGGGTGATTCCGCGCGACAGCTTTATCCAGCTTTCTGAACGGTTCCAGCAGCAGTTCTGGCCCGTGGGCGCGAACGTCCTGAACATTCCGCTGATCGCACCGGTTGATCCCGCAACCCCGACCGAGGCGCAGACCGACGACGAGATTACGCAAACCACCCTGCCCCCCGCCAGCGCAGCGCTGGAGCAAGAGAACACCGCCACCGCAGAGGCAGAAACCACGCAAGTGCCCGTGCTGCCCGAACCACCACGTGACGAAACCCTGGCCGAAGCGCGCGCCAGCGAACGGGAGCTTGACCGCGAGGCGCGCGAACAGCTGCAGGTCGCGCTGAAGTGGGCGGGGTTTTACAATGCCTCTATCGACGGTGCCTTCGGGCGGGGTACGCGGGGGTCTATGGCCGATTGGCAAGGGGCCAACGGCTATGACGCCACCGGCGTGCTGACAACGCTGCAACGCGCCGCCCTTCTGAAACAATATAACGCCGTGCTCGAAGGTCTGGGCCTGCAGGTCGTGCGCAACGCCGACGCGGGGATCGAGATGGTGATGCCGACCAAGATCGTGGGGTTTGACCGGTTCGAGCCCCCCTTCGCTCATTACAATGGCACCGGCGACATCGACGCGCGGGTTCTGCTGATCAGTCAGGCGGGCGATCAGGATACGCTTTTCGGTCTATATGACATCATGCAGACTCTTGAAATCGTCCCCGAAGAAGGCCCGCGCGAGCGGAAGTCCGACAGTTTCGAGCTGATCGGCGAGAACGGCCGCATCGTCAGCCAGACGCAGGTGTCGCTGCAGAGTGGCGAGATCAAGGGCTTCACCCTCATCTGGCCCGCCGGGGACGAAGACCGCCGCCGCCGCGTGATTGCCGAGATGACAAAATCCTTTACCCGCCTGCCCGGTACGCTGGATGCCGCAGCGGGGGGTGGCGACCGTCAGGCTGTCGATCTGGTGTCGGGTTTGCAAATCCGGTCGCCGAAAATCTCGCGCTCGGGCTTCTTCATTGACGGGCGCGGTACTGTCGCGACCACATCCGAGGCGGTGCAAAGCTGTGGTCGTCTGACGCTGGACGACGAGACAGAGCTTGATGTGGTTGTTGATGATGCGGCCAGCGGGATCAGCCTGCTGAAACCCCGCGCAGCACTTTCGCCATTGGATGTGGCGGCGTTCAACACCGTGCCCCCCCGTTTGCAATCCGAAATCGCGGTTGCGGGCTTCCCCTATGAAGGCGTGCTCGGATCGGCGACGGTGACCTATGGCACGCTCGCCGATGTGCGTGGGCTGCAAGGCGAAGAGAACATCGCCCGCCTCGCGCTAGAAGCCCGCAGCGGTGACGCGGGTGGCCCGATTCTGGATCGTGACGGGCGGGTCTTGGGCATGTTGCTGCCCCGTGCCAATGGCGCACGCGAATTGCCCGAAGATGTCGCCTTTGCGGTTGAATCCAAGGTCATCGCAGAGCTTGCGCAAAAGGCCGGTGTCACCGTTGATACCACGGCCAGCAGCACCACGATCAAGCCGCAGGACCTGCGTGAAAAAGCCAAGGGCATGACCGTACTGGTCAGCTGTTGGGAATAAATAAAACCCCGATCCCCCGTTTAACGGGGGATCGGGGTTAGTCGTTTGAACCGCCTCGGGCCGCGCCCTTGATCAGACTGCGGTCTGGGGCGTCAGATAGATCAACGTCGGGCGGTCGGCCTTGAAGGCTTGCGCCAGGACCTCTGGCAATTCCTCCAGCGATTTCGGTGCCGCGGCATAGGCTCCATAGGCTTCGGCCAGTTTGCAAAAATCGGGATTATGAGCGATGACCGCATTTGGCGCGATCTGCGCGCGGGTCATGCTGTCTTCGATTTCGCCCAGTTTGCCATTGTCCCACAGGATGATCGGCAGGGGCAGCCCCAGCTCTACCGCAGCCCCCAGTTCCTGCACCGTGTACTGAAAGCCATAATCCCCGATGATCGCCATGGTCGGCAGCCCGGGGCGGCCAATGGCCCCACCAATCGCAGCAGGTGTTGCGTAGCCAAGCGTGCCGAACCCGTAGGGATGATGCCAATACCCGGGGCGGTCCATCTCCCAGACCTCGGTTGCGGCATAGGCGAATTGGGTCATGTCCGAGTAGATCATCGCGCCTTCGGGCGTCGCAGCCTTCACCGCCTCCACCACGGCAAGGATGCCCGGACGCTCCATATCCACTTCTGACCGCCAGCGTTTGCGCCAGCCTGCCACCTCGGCCGCATTCCAACCCGCTGCTGTGCGTTCGTCCGGCAAGGCAGCGTCAAGCGCGGCCATTACCTGTACCGCATCACCAAGGATGGCAAAGGGTGCCGCTTGCGGGTCCGCCAGAACCGACGGATCAATATCAACGCGCACCAGCTCGCCTGAATGGCCCAGATGATCGCGCCAGAGGTCCACCTCTGCCAGCTCGGTCCCGACGGAGATCACAAGATCCGCCTGCGCGATCACATCCACGCTGCTTTCCCGCGCGAGATAGGCCCCGAAATGCAGCGGCGCTCCGGGCGAGACGATGCCGCGTCCGGCATAGGTCGTCAGGCTCGCCGCCTGCCAGCGGGCCAGCAGGGCGTCAACGTTTTGAACGCCAACGGCACCGCCGCCAAAGATGAACAGCGGCTTTTGCGCTGCGGCCAGCTTTTCCGCCAGAAGGTCGATCTGCGCAGAAGGCACCGCCGGCAAGGTCGCGCTGACGGCAAGGGCGTGCGCGGGGGCGGCCTCCGCCTCTAGCAGGTGAATGGGAACAGAAATATGCTTGGACCGCGGGCGGCTGGTGGCAAATTCGGCCAGTGCACGGTCAATCAACTGGTAGGCCGCCGGTGCCGTCAGCGCCATTTCGGACCAATCGCACACGGTTTCCGCCGCCGCGCGCTGATCGTTCATCTGGTGCAGCTGCCCCTTCCGCGCCGCCGTTTCATCCAGACAGGAGGACAACACCAGCACCGGCACGGAATCGCTGTAGGCCTGCCCCATTGGCGTCATCACATTGCACAGCCCCGGACCGGTGATCACATAGGCGACCCCCGGCTTGCCTGTGGCCCGGGCATAGCCATCTGCCATAAAGCCCGCCCCCTGTTCGTGCCGCGCCAGCACATGGGTCAGCCCTGCTTCCTCGATCCCGCGGTACATCTCTTGGTTATGCACGCCGGGGATGCCAAAGATCACCTCTACCCCGCGAGACTTGAGCATATGAGAAATCTGTGCCCCCAAAGGACGGGTTTGTACTGCGCTCATTATGCTCTCCAGAATTTGAATGTCAGAATGACGTATACCGCCATAAGCTCCAGTCGCCCGACCAGCATCGCGGCGGTCAGGATCCATTTTGCTGTGTCGTTAAGGGTGCTGAAATTACCTGCCGGCCCGATGATCTTGCCCAAACCCGGCCCGATGTTCCCCAAGGCCGCCCCCGCCCCCGAGATCGAGGTCACGAAATCCAGCCCTGTCATGCTGAGCGCCACGGCCACCAGCCCTAGTGTCAGCGTGAAGAACATGAAAAACGACATGACCGAGATCATGACATCGCCGCTGATCGGGCGACCGTCATAGCGCGGGGTAAAGATGCCGTGGGGTGACCGGATTCGCTGCAACTGCGCACGGATGGATGCGAACAACAGCTGATAGCGGAAGATCTTGATCGAACAGGCGGTGGACCCCGCGCAGCCGCCAATCAGCCCCGTAAAGAAAAACAGCGCCACGGGAAACGGCCCCCAGGTCATATAATCGACCGAGGCAAAGCCCGTGCCCGAAATGATTGAAGTGATATTGAACAGCGCCTCGCGCAGGGATTGCTCCCAATGATGCGGAAAGACCGACTGAATAGAGATAAAGATCAGCCCCACCAGCACCGCAATCGTCAGCAAGAAACCCTTTACCTGCGGATCACGATGCAGGGCCAAAGGGTTGCCGTTCAGCAGCTGCACGTAGCGCACGAAAGGCAGCGCCGCGAGCACCATGAAGATCGACGCTGCATATTCCGCATTGCCGCTAAAGGTACCGAAAGAGGCGTCATAATTTGAAAACCCGCCCGTAGACACGGTGGTCAGCGCGTGGACCGTCGCGTCAAAGACGTTCATCCCCAAGGTCAGATAGGTCAGCGCGCAGGCGAAGGTCAGCCAGACATAAATGACCGAGATCTGGCTGGCGATCTGCCCGGCCCGCGGGAGGATTTTACCAAAGGTATCAAAGGCTTCCGACTTGAAGATCTGCATACCACCGACGCGCAGTTCGGGCAGGAACACCATCGCCACAACAATGATACCGATGCCGCCCAGCCACTGCAGGATCGCGCGCCACAACAACAGCCCCTTGGGTAGATCATCAAGCCCGGAAAACACCGTAGATCCGGTGGTGGTCATGCCCGACATGGCCTCGAACACCGCATCGACGAAACGCGCCTCTGTCGCGCCCAGCATGAACGGCAGCGCGCCGAAGAGCGGCAGCATCAGCCACACGGCCGTCGTCAACAAAAAGGTCTGCTGGATCGTCAGCCCTTCCCTGACCCCGTTGGCACAGGCCAGCGCGATCATGCTGCCCCCCAGCATGGTGATCAGCCCGGCCTCGACGAAGACGGGCCAATGGCCGCGCCCTTCGGCAATATCGACCAACATTGGCACAATCATCGCGATGCCAAGCACCGACACCAACAGGCCGATGACATATCCAACTGGGCGCAAATCCAACATCTGCGCAGCGTTGGCGCGGCGGCGCGCCGGTGTCAAGGACACGCCCTGCGGTAAAACGCAAAACGGCCCGGGCAAGACACACCCGGGCCGTCAATACTCAACCTGTAAACCGATCAGACGTAATATGTGTCGCGGAAAACATGGTGCACGATGTCATCACGCTTGATACCCATCGCGGCCAGCTCTTCGTCGGTCTTGGATTGCAGGAATGTCACCTGACGCATCCGGCCCGAATTCGCACCCGCTGCGATCAAACCGTTCCAGATGGCAGCAAAAAACCCGCCGATGACGGCGAAGGGGGCTTTGATGGTGGGGACGTTGCTTTGCGAAATTGTGCTGTTGTAAGCCATAATAAACTCTCGATTTATCTTGGCATTTCTGCCGGTTACCTTGTTCTGCCTCTTAATATAACGAAGCAATCCGCAATGAGAACCGACGTTTCTGCATAGCAGCATCCCGAAGATGCCGCATCGCAGCATGGCTTTGTGCATGTTTCAAGCAAGCACCACAAACCTCCGCGCAATAAATGCGCAGAATGAAAACATGTCAGAGTAACTGCCCTAAAACCGTGCGAACATCAGCCGACGTGAAACAGCGTGCTGAACAGTCTGGGATCGATGCTTTGAGCCGCAAAGGTATCGCCCTGCGTCAGAACAGAGATCGCATCATGACTGTGCAGGCTTTCTTGGTGGCTGGCCACAACGCGAAAATCACCCACCCGCGGTTCGGCTTGCAACTGCTCGCAGAACAACCGCGCCGCGTCTTCGACAAAGATCGGGTTAGCGGCGTTCAGCTCGGCAAACGCCTGTTCGTCCTCGCGTTTGACCATCACCTGCGTCTCTGTTGGCACCGCACGGCGCGCCGCGTCGATCAGGTCTTCGAACCACAGGCAGCTTTCCTCGCAGTTCACCTCGACCGAGATCCGCGCGACAGAGCGTTGCGAATGCGGCGTGGCGAGCTGCCCCCGTGTCGCACGGGCATGTTCGGACAGCTCCAGCGAACAGGGACAGGTAGAGGAATAGACGTAATCAAGGTGGATGATCTTCTTGCGCGCGCCTGCGGCCTCGACCAGCTCAAGCGCGATGTCGTAATACTGGTAGCCCGACAGGCCCGACCGCAGGCTATCGATCCGTACCGGAAAGGAAAACCGCATCTGGATGCGGGCATCATAGCTTTCGAGGTCGGACTTATAATCATCCAGCGCAGCTTCCATCACCTCGAAGCTGAACACCTCATCCGCATGTTTATAGAAACTGCGCATGATGCGGGACATGTTGATGCCCTTTTTATCCGCCTCAAGGCTGACCGATCCGGTGACCGATGTCTCGAGCGTCAGATCGCTGCCCTCGCGGGTGTGAAACCGCATGGGCAACCGAAAGTTCGATATCCCCACATGCTGGATCTGCTGTTTCGCACCACGGATCAGGCTCGACGGGCCGTTTTGCAGATCGGGCAGCGTGGCCTTGTAGTTATCTCCCACAGCAAAATCACTGGGGTAATCGCGGCTGAACTGCGGGTAGCTTTCGGCGCTTTGCAGCAGACGGGCCAGCGACGGGTCCAGCGTCTCCATCTCGGCGGCGCTGGCCTTGCGCGCCCAGGCCCGCAACGTATCAAGTGCCGCAACCGCGTCATCACGGTCTGGTATCACTGTCGCGGCGATATTCATAGCAAGGCCCTTTCGCAAGTTGCCCCCTATATAGGCGATATCGGGGGCTTTACCAATGCTCCGTCCAGCCAAGCAGGCAAAGCCCCCAAGTGATCACTTCAATGTGTCCAGCGCCTGACGGATGTCGGCAATCAGATCATCCACGTCTTCAAGCCCCGCAGACAAGCGCACAAGGCCGGGGCTGATCCCCAGCGTGGCTTTCTGGTCATCCGGCAAACGCTGGTGCGTGGTGGTCGCCGGATGGGTCGCGATGGATTTCGCATCGGCAAAGTTGTTCGAGATGGTGATAATCTCGAGCGCATTAAGGAATGCAAAACACGCGTCCTTGCCGCCCTTGACCTCTACCGCCAAGACAGTCCCCGCCGACGGCGCATGAGACGTGGCGAGCGCGTGCTGCGGATGGCTGGTGTGTGTGGGATAGCGCACAGCGCTCAGCTTGGGGTGCCCGTTCAGCGCATCTGCGATCTTATAGGCGGCATCCGCTTGGGCACGGACACGCAGGTCGATGGTTTCAAGCGCCTTGAGGTGGGTCCAGGCGGTAAACGGGTTCATCGCGCCGCCGGTGTGTTTCATATAGGCTTCGACGGGTCCGCGGATCAGCTCTTTGGGGCCGCAAATCGCGCCCCCCAGCATACGCCCCTGCCCGTCCACATGTTTCGTGGTCGAGATAATGGCGATATCCGCACCACATTCCTTGGCATAGGAAAATACCGGCGTCGCCATCGCGTCATCCGCTAGCACCAGCGCGCCGACGGCATGGGCCGCTTTCACCACATGGCGCATGTCAACGACTTCCAGGGTGGGGTTCGAAATGCTCTCGAAGAAGACCATGGTCGTGTCAGGGCGAATGGCAGCATCCCAGGCCGCGTTATCCGTGCCGTCGATCAAGGTCACCTCGACCCCGAAACGCGCCAGGATATCCTCCAGCACATACAGGCACGACCCGAAAAGCGCGCGCGCGGCGACCACATGATCGCCTGCTTTCAGCAGCGATGTCAGCGCGCCGCTGACCGCCGCCATACCAGAGGTACAGGCGAAACAATCCTCATACCCCAAAAGCCCCGAGATCCGGTCCTCGAACATGCGCACCGTGGGGTTGCCGTAGCGGGCATAGATAAACTCGTCATCCCCCAGCGACTGGAACCGCGCCTCGGCCTGTTCGGCGCTGTCATAGACAAAACCCTGTGTCAGGAACACGGCCTCGGACACTTCGTTATACTGGCTGCGGCGGGTGCCACTGTGAACAGCCTTGGTCCGCGGTTTCCAATCAACGCTCATTCTCTCATCCTTCCTGTCCCGCCGTGCAGCGGGCGTAAAAAAACCCCAGACGCGGTCAAGCGAAAGGGGGCTTTCATCCTGACCTTTTAGCGGAATTTGGCAGGTTTCTCTGCCCGTGGCCCGCAATCCGGTATCAAATCGCCACGTGTCATCTGCTACGCCCCTCGCCCGCTCGCGTCAACTATAACAGCAAGCCGCCTTCCAAATGGCCGTAAATCCCGGGGGTGCTGCCCCATACGGGGCAGCGGGGGCTGGCCCCCGTCCTAGCTTTCGTCTTTTTCCAAACCATAGGTCTGGAACAGCCGCCCTTGCGTCATGAAAAACACAAACACCGCCGCCGTCAGCCCGAATGTCTTGAAATACACCCAAGTCTCGGTGCTGGCAAAGCGCCAGATCAGCTCGTTCGCGAGCGCCAGACCGAAAAAGCACAGCATCAGCCGTTTGGTCAGGATCATCCAGCCGGCGTCATTCAGAGGCATCATCTCTTCCATCACGAACTTGAGATAGGATTGCCCCCGCGCCAGACCGATCGCCAGCAGCACTGCAAACAAAAGGTAGATGGCGGTCGGCTTCATTTTAAAGAACCTCTCGTCATTCAGCCAAACCGACAGGCCCCCGAACAGCGTTACCAGAATGACTGTGGCAACCTGCATGCGGCTGATCTTGCCCGTCAGCGCCCACAGCGCGCCCGTCGACAGGATCAACAGCGGCACAAAGGCCGCCGTCACCACGATAAAGCCGCTGTAGTCAGTGCCCCACAGGGTGAAGGTCTCGTCCTTGAAGCGCAGATAGGCGACAAAGAATATCAGCACCGGCCCGTATTCCAGCGCCGATTTGACGAAAGGGTTTATCTCGCGTGTCGTGCTCATCTTGCTCTCCAGTTATCCGCCCATTTCGACGATCACCGCGCCAAGCGCGATCAGCGCCATCAGGGCAATACGGCGCGGGCCTACGGTTTCTTTCAGCACCAACCATCCGATCAGCGCCGCAAACACGGTCGAGGTTTCACGCAGCACGGCGGCCTCGCCCACTTTGTCCAGTCGGGTCGCCAGCATGATCGAGCCAAAGCTGAAAAAGGCGACAAAACCACCCGCCACGCCGCGGGTCATCAACGGGCCAAGGTCGGGGCGATCCTCCATCCGCAGCCAGCGGCGCGCGGCAATCACGGGCATGACCAGCCCGTCGATCATGAAAAACCACGCCAGAAAGGTAAACGGGTTCTCCGTCGCGCGGATCCCATAGGCGTCGAACGTGGTATAAAGCGCCACGAAAAGCCCCGTCAGCACCGCCAGCCCGAGGGCCGCGTTCAGCGTATCGCGTTCGGACACGAGGTAGACAAAGTTATACAGCGCCAGCCCGAAGATGCCGGCCACCAGCACCGCAACGCCCAACCATTGCACGCCCGAAAAGCTCTCTCCAAAAATGAGGTAGGCACCGATCACGGTGAACAAGGGCCCCGTGCCGCGCACCACAGGGTAGACGACCGTATAGGCCCCCTTGGTGTAGGCCCAGGCCTGTAACAGCTTGTACACAATATGGATCGCCCAAGCCCCGGCAAAAATGACCCACATATGGGGCTCGGGCCACGGCACGACAAACAGTGCAAAGGGGGCTGCCATCAGGCAATAGGAAAAGTCGATCGCCCCGCGGGTCAACCACGGATCATGGCGCCCTTTCTGAAGCGCGCCAAAAACGGCGTGCAGAAAAGCCGCGGCCAGCGCAAGCCAAAGCGCCGCTTGGTGCCCCGCTGCGGTGCCTTCAATCTGGCTGATCCATTCGGTCATGTCGCCGAACCTTTATGCTGCGTCACTGCGGGTCCAGCCCCATCAAGGCATCCGCAAACTCCTGCGGGTCAAAGGGCTGCAGATCGTCGATCTGCTCGCCCACGCCGATGGCATGGATCGGCAGCCCGAACTTATCCGCAAGCGCCACCAGCACACCGCCCTTGGCCGTGCCATCCAGCTTGGTCATGACCAGACCGGAAACATCTGAAATTTCCTGAAAAACCTTCACTTGGTTGAGCGCATTCTGCCCTGTCGTCGCATCCAGCACCAACAGTGTGTTATGCGGCGCGCTTGGGTCTTTCTTGCGAATGACCCGCACGATCTTGGCCAGTTCTTCCATCAGGTCGCCGCGGTTCTGCAACCGTCCGGCCGTGTCAATCAGCAGCAGGTCAGCGCCGTCACGCTCCGCCTGTGTCATCGCGTCAAACGCAAGGCTCGCCGGGTCCGACCCCTGCCCTGCGGTCAATACCGGCACGTCGGCACGGTCGCCCCAGACCTGCAATTGTTCGACGGCGGCGGCGCGAAATGTGTCACCGGCGGCGATCACGACGTTCTTACCCGCGGCTTTAAACTGGCTGGCCAGCTTGCCGATTGTGGTCGTCTTGCCCGACCCGTTTACCCCCACCACAAGCACCACCTGCGGTGTCTTGGCATAGATCGGCAAGGGCTTGGCAATCGGGTCCATGATCCGCGCGACCTCTGTCGCCATGAGGCGCTTGATCTCGTCCACAGACAGACGCTTGCCAAAGCGCCCCTCGGCCATATTCGCGGTGACGCGCAGGGCCGTATCCACGCCCATATCGGTCGAGATCAGCAGCTCTTCGAGCTGTTCGAGCATCTCGTCATCCAGCACGCGCCGCACAACAGGTGCCGCGGCGCTGCGTCCCATCAAGCGGCCCATCAGACCGGGTTTGGCAGGTGCAGGCTCAGGGGTTGCGGGTGCCAGATCGGGAGCCACGGGGGTCATCGTCTCGCGCAGCGGCACGGGCGCGGGCGTATCCTCTTCATCCGCTGGCATCGGTGCGGGTTCATCATCCACCGCTTCGGGCAATGCTTGGGCCGCGGCCTGCGGCGCATCCATCACCTGATCGACAGGAACCTCATCCACCGTTTCAGGGGTATCCGTCGCCCCGCCATCTTCGACAATCGCCTCAAGCCCCTCGTCGATCTTGGACGAGGATTTGAACATTTTGGATTTCAGCTTTTGAAAAAAGGCCAAGCGCGCTCTCCGAATTGTCAGGCGTTTTCTATGATCTATAGGCTCGACCGGCGGGATGGAAGGGCGACAAGAGCAATTGACAGCAAGGGGCCCGTCGCGCACCAAGTCTGCATGCGGTTTTTATGGGTGCTCTGGGTGATACTGATGGCAGGGGCGGCGCAGGCCGAGCCGGACCGGCGCTACTGTTCCAGCACCAAATGGGGCCATGCCCACTGCATCCGCCCTGCGCATTTCGTGTATGACACGTGCAACGCGATCAAGGTCTTTTCCGAGCGGCACGGGCTGGATAGCGGGTTTTTCGCGCGGCTCATCTGGCAAGAAAGCCGGTTTGACCAAAACGCCTTGAGCCATGCCAATGCGCGCGGCATTGCGCAGTTTATCCCCTCCACTGCAGCGCTGCGCGGGCTGAAAGACCCGTATAATCCTGCTGACGCACTGGAACACTCTGCCCAGTATCTGGCTGAAATGACGCAGAAATACGGGAACGAAGGACTGGCTGCGATCGGCTACAATGGCGGCGAACGACGTGCAGAGGGGTTTCTGATCGGCAAAGGGCTCGCCCCCGAGACGGTCGCCTATGTCCCCATCATCACAGGTCTGGACGCCGAACA
This sequence comes from Sulfitobacter sp. SK025, assembly GCF_003352105.1. NCBI lineage: Bacteria > Pseudomonadati > Pseudomonadota > Alphaproteobacteria > Rhodobacterales > Roseobacteraceae > Sulfitobacter > Sulfitobacter sp. SK025. Next base: position 2,475,133 of record NZ_CP025808.1, read on the forward strand.
ATGGCGCGATGCCCCGCCCAAGACGCCCGATTTCCGGCTATCAAAAACGCAAGCTTTCCTGCCCGCCTGCTACGAGATGGCGCGCAATCGCCGGGTGACCGCCCTAAAGGTGACACCCCCTGCCCCGGTGATCAAACCCTGGGGGGTTCAGGTATCCTTCGGGACCAGCAAGGACCGCGCGCGGGATAAAGCCAATGCCCAGACAGCAAGCTGTCGCAGCGCGGTAAAAGGGCGGCGTCTGGATTTCCTGTTCAAGAAAAACCGCGTGTCGCGCCGCAAGGGATTCTACTTTGGGCAATACGGCAGCAACACCCGCACCGACGCCCAGCGCCTGTGCGACAGGATGCGCGCGACCGGGTGCACCTGCTTGGTCGTGCAGAACTAATTCCCACTTTGAAGAGACGTCTATCCCGTTCTAAACCTCGTCCGCGAAGTGTTTGATCACCAGGCGGATCGGGTTCGGCGCTGCCTGCCCCAACCCGCAGATAGAGGCATCGACCATAGCGGTCGATAGTTCTTCCAGCAGTGGTTTATCCCAGCGGTCCGCCTGCATCAGCTTGACGGCTTTTTCGCAGCCCACGCGACAGGGGGTGCATTGCCCGCAGCTTTCATCCTCAAAAAAACGCAGCATATTCAACGCTGCGGCCTTGGCGCTGTCTTGGTCCGACAGCACCACCACAGCTGCAGAGCCGATGAAAGACCCGTGCGGCTGCAATGTATCAAAGTCCAGCGGTATATCATCCATCGCGGCGGGCAGCAGCCCCGAGGATGGCCCACCCGGTTGATAGGCTTTGAACCGGTGCCCGTTGGCCATGCCACCCGCAGCCTCGATGACATCGGTGATCGTGGATCCCGCAGGCAGTTCATACATCCCGGGTTTGGCAACGCGCCCTGATACCGAATAGCTGCGCAGGCCCTTACGCCCGTTCTTTTCCGTGCTGTTCAGCACCTCGGGCCCTTCGCGGCAGATGCGCGCCACCCAATGCAGGGTTTCAACGTTATGCACCAAGGTGGGCCGACCAAAGATACCCACCTGCGCCACATAGGGGGGACGGTGCCGTGGCAACCCACGCTTACCCTCGATGCTTTCAATCATCGCGGATTCTTCACCGCAGATATAAGCCCCCGCACCGCGCCGCAGATCAATGTATCCTGCGGGAACAATGCCTGCAGCCTCGAGCGCCGCAATCTCTGTCCGAAGGAGCGCGAGCACCTGCGGGTATTCGTCCCGCATGTAGAGGAACACTTTCTCTGCCTCTACGGCCCATGCGGCGATCAGCATCCCCTCCAGGAAAAGATGTGGTACGCGTTCCAGGTACCAGCGATCCTTGAAGGTGCCGGGCTCCCCCTCATCGCCGTTGACCGCCATATAGCGCGGGCCCGCATTATCCCGCACGAACCCCCATTTCTTGCCCGACGGGAAACCAGCGCCGCCAAGACCGCGCAAACCAGCGTCGAGCAGGTTTTGCTGCACGTCCTCCCAATCGCCGTCACGGCGCAGTTTCTTGAGCGCCTCATACCCCCCGCCAGCGACATAGGCGTCGAACGCTTCATAGTCGGGCATATGCACATGGGTATCGCCTGCCGCGATGACCTGCTTCACCTGTTCCAAGGTTGCGTGGTCGACAAAGTTATGCCCGATCTCAAGCGCCGGTGCCGTATCACAACGCCCCATACAAGGCGCACGCACGACACGCACCTCTGACGCGTCCAACCCATCTTCCAGTGCGGTTTTCAACGCCTGCGCACCGGCCAATTCGCAGGACAGAGAATCGCAAATCCGTATGGTCAGCGCGGGCGGTGGTGTTTCCCCCTCTTTCACCACGTTAAAATGGGCATAGAACGTTGCGACTTCGTAAACTTCGGCCATGCTCATGCGCATTTCTTCAGCCAAAGCGCGCAGGTGCGCCGCAGAAAGATGCCCGAATTTATCTTGAATAAGATGCAAATGCTCAATCAGCAGATCGGCGCGTCGCGGTTTATCCGCCAATAGGGCGCGCACGTCATCCCACGCGTCCTCTTGCAGCTGGCGACCCTTGGTATGGCTGCGCCCCTTACCCTTGCCGGATTTCCACACACCTTTGCGCGGTGCGTTTGCATCTGGGGTATCATGATTATCCAACGCCATCGGGCTGCCCTCTCTTATCGCTTGTGCATCACGCTATCAAAGCCGCATCAGCTTGCGCAGAGTAAAAGCGACCAATCCGAAGCAGTTTACGCGGTAGCTGCGGCGACCTAGGCCCTTTTTCGCGCGCCATTTCGCGTATAAGAAACACGCATCCCCAGCGGAGCCGCCCTATGTTCTGGTACAGCATCGCCAGCCTGACCCCAGCGATATTTCTGTTTCTCGCCTGTCTGCGCGGCGGCCCCTGGCCCGTGATCGCGCTGCTGTCGATCACTGTGGTCGTGTTTTTCCTTGATAGGCTATCTCGCCGGCTGCCAGTGCGAAACACTTCGGGTCGCGTTCTAAGCCTGACGCTAGCCGTTGTGCATTTCGCGCTTTTACCCCTTGGGGTCTGGGCGCTAGGCGCAAGCGACACGTTGAACGTGACCGACAAGCTGTTGATTTATATCGGGCTTGGTTTGTTTCTTGGCCAGATCTCGAATTCCAACGCGCATGAGCTGATCCATGCCGCATTGAAATGGCCCCGACGGATCGGCACCGCGATTTATTGCAGCCTTTTGCACGGGCATCACGTGTCGGCTCACCTGCGCGTGCATCACATCTACGTCGCAACGGAGCATGATCCGAATTCGGCCAGATTGGGCGAAGGCTTCTATACCTATGCCCTACGCGCCCTAAAAGGCGAGTTTATGGCCGGGCTGCGCGCTGATACGCGGCAGCGGCGTGGGAAACGGCACCTCTTGTCGCACCCATATATCACCTATGTCACCGGTGCGTTGATCAGCCTCGCCGCCAGCTTTGCAGTGGCCGGAGCGCGCGGGGTCGTTGCGATGCTGGCGCTGGCGGCCTATGCGCAAATACAGCTGTTGCTGTCCGACTATGTGCAACACTATGGCCTGCGCCGCAAAACATCCGAAAATGGCAAGCCCGAGCCCGTGGGCCCGCAGCATAGTTGGAATGCGCCTGCGTGGTATTCCTCGGCGATGATGCTGAATGCGCCGCGCCATTCGGACCATCACATGCACCCCTCGCGCGCCTTTCCGGCGCTGGAGCTGACACCGGGCACCATGCCGATGCTGCCGCGGTCCCTGCCGGTGATGGCAGTGCTGGCGCTGGTCCCACCACTGTGGCACCGGGTGATGGACCGCCGTGTTGCGCGTTGGCAGCCGGTTCGCGATCAAGACTAGATCACGCCTCGGGTTTCTGGCACGCTGCGGCTATGAAACAGCTTGCCCTGATCCTCGCCCTGACACAGGCCTCCCCTCTGGCCGCGCAATCCATGATGTCCGCGGCAGAATTTGACGCCTATACACGGGGCAAAACCCTATTCTACGCCCAAAACGGAGAGACCTACGGTGCGGAGCGGTATCTGAGCGACCGGCGCGTCGAATGGTCCTTTCTGGACGGTGAATGCAAGTCAGGCAGCTGGTACGAAGATGCGGGCAAGATTTGCTTTACCTATGACGAGAACCCGACACCCCAGTGTTGGCGCTTTCGTGAAGGGGCGGCCGGGTTGATCGCGCAGTTCGAAAACGACCCGACGACCACCGAGCTTTACGAGGCGCAAAACAGCGGTCAGGATTTCACCTGCCTCGGCCCGAAGGTAGGGGTCTAAGACCTAGAAGAGACTGCCTTGTTCGGGCGCTTTCTTAGGGGTCTTTTTAGGGGCCGCCCCGCCGCTGATCTTCATCTTGCCGTCGATAAATTCAATCTCGAGCGCCGAGGCATCCAGCGCCGCCTGCTTGGTTGTCACCACGCCCCCGTCGCCGCGCACCACGGCGTAGCCCCGTGCCAGCGTCGATTTATAGCTCAGCATCTCATGCAGACGATCAAGACCTGCAATCTGTTTGTGCCAGCCTTGGGTCTGCCGTTGCCCGGCATCTGAAAGGCGCCGCGCAAGCGATTGAAAGGCTTCCTCTTTCCGCTTGCGGTCCTGCACTAACGCGTCGGGGCGGAAGCGATCGGCCAAGGCGGCCAGCCTGCGTTGCTCTGCCTGAAGGCTGCGGCGCAGGGTGGCAGGGCGCAACGCGCCAGAGATGTCAGAGAGATGCACCTTGCGTTTTTGCACACCCGCGGTCAGCGCCGGACCCAGACGGGCGCCGCGCATATCAAGCCGCTGGCGCGGACCATCAAGCAGGCTGTCGGGCCGAGGCAAAGCGCGCGCCATGTCGCGCAACCGCTGGTCACGGCGCGCAAGGCCCTGGCTGAGCGCTTGGGTCATCCGTGCCTCCTGCCCATCAAGCAGGGCTACGAGTTCATGGCGCACAGGCACCGCAAGCTCGGCTGCCGCCGTCGGCGTGGGCGCGCGCTTGTCAGAGACATAGTCGATCAGCGTGGTATCGGTTTCATGCCCCACCGCCGAAATCAGCGGAATCTCGGATGCTGCGGCTGCCCGAGCGACGATCTCTTCGTTGAACCCCCATAGATCCTCGACCGAACCGCCGCCCCGCGCCACAATCAACAGATCAGGCCGCGGCAAGGCCCCGCCGGGGGTCAGCGCGTTGAAGCCCGCAATGGCGCGCGCGACTTCTGGTGCGCATTTCGCCCCCTGCACGGCGACGGGCCAGATCAGCACCTTGCGCGGAAACCGGTCGCGCAGACGATGCAGGATATCGCGGATCACCGCCCCCGAGGGCGAAGTCACGACGCCGATCACCTCTGGCAGGTAGGGCAGCGGGCGTTTGCGTTCAGGGGCGAACAGCCCCTCGGCCGCCAGCACTGCCTTGCGTTTTTCCAGCAACGCCATCAGCGCGCCCATGCCCGCGGGTTTGATATCCTCGATCACGATCTGGTATTTCGATTGCCCGCCAAAGGTGGTGATGCGCCCGGTGGCAATCACCTCCATCCCCTCTTCGGGTTGGGTTTCAAGCCGTGCTGACACCCCTTTCCAGATCACACCGGAAATAACCGAACTGTCGTCCTTGAGGTCCAGATAGATATGCCCCGACCGTGGCCGGCTGACACGCCCCACCTCGCCGCGAATCCGCACATGGCCGAATTCGCCCTCGATCACCCGTTTGATCGCGCCCGAAAGCTCGGTCACGGTGAATTCGGGGCTGTTCTGCCCCTCGCGCGGGTCGTCGATCAGATCCATCAGCGGTGTCTTTTCCTGTTTATCTTGTGTCGGGCTCAGTCCCAGCTTAGAACGCGCAGCAACCAAGGCCAAGGGAGTGCAACCATGAACATCCTCATTCTGGGCAGCGGCGGGCGTGAACACAGCCTGGCCTGGGCCGTATTGCAAAATCCTAAATGCGACAAGCTGATCGTGGCACCGGGCAATGCCGGAATCGCCGCCATCGCGGATTGCGCTAGTTTCGACATCAACGACGGGGCGGCGGTGGTCGGTTTTGTCGACGAAAACAACATCGATTTCGTCATCATCGGGCCAGAAGCCCCCCTTGCCGCAGGCGTTGGCGATGATTTGCGCGCTGCCGGCGTATTGGTGTTTGGCCCGTCAAAAGCGGCCGCGGCGCTGGAAGCCTCCAAAGCCTTTACGAAAGAGATCTGCGACGCCGCAAACGCCCCCACTGCCGCCTATGGGCATTTCACCGACGCAGAGGCTGCGCGGGCCTATCTGGCCGACCACCCTGCCCCGATCGTGATCAAGGCCGACGGCCTTGCAGCGGGCAAAGGCGTGATCATCGCCGAAACCGATACCCAGGCGCTGGCCGCCGTCGATACGATGTTCGACGGCACCTTCGGCGACGCGGGCGCAGAGGTGGTAATCGAGGAGTTTATGGACGGCGAAGAAGCGTCCTTCTTTGTTTTGTGTGACGGCGACACCGTGCTGCCGATCGGCACAGCCCAAGACCACAAACGCGTCGGCGACGGCGATACCGGCCCCAACACCGGCGGCATGGGGGCCTATTCGCCCGCGCCGGTGCTGACCGACGAGATCGCCGAACGTGCGTTGGCAGAAATCATCCGCCCGACGATGGCCGAAATGGCCAAGCGCGGCACGCCTTACCAAGGGGTGCTTTATGCCGGTTTGATGATCAAGGACGGTGCCCCCCGTTTGGTCGAATACAACGCCCGCTTTGGCGACCCTGAGTGTCAGGTCCTGATGATGCGTCTTGGCGCGCAGGCTTTTGACCTGATGCATGCCGCCGCCGAAGGGCGCCTGAACGAGGCCCGCGTGAACTGGGCCGACGATCACGCTGTCACCATCGTTATGGCCGCGCAAGGCTACCCCGGAAGCTATGACAAGGGCAGCGTTATCAAAGGGTTGAATGCCCTCCCCGAAGACAGCCGCAACATGGTGTTCCATGCGGGCACCGCCAAGAAAGACGGGGCGATAACGGCCATCGGCGGGCGGGTTCTGAACGTCACGGCGCGCGGCGACACCCTGGCCGAGGCACAGGCACGCGCCTATGAGATGGTCGAGGCGATTGACTGGCCGGGCGGGTTCTACCGCCGCGATATCGGCTGGCGTGCGCTGTCCTGAGGGCGCGGCCTGCTGGTCTGACGCGATGAACCGGGGGCTCGCCCCCGGACCCCCAGGATTTTAACCATTTGGAAGCAGGTCTGTGCTTAGTTTGGACTGAGCGTACACGCTTGGGCGGCGGCGGTATTGCTGGCGGTGAAGGGCACGTCGAAGCTTCGCGGGCTTAGTGTTTTACCGTCAAGCTGAAGGGCCACCATTTGCGATGGCGCACTGCGCTGCCACGGCATCTGCGCAAGGATCAATTTCGGGGTGTGGGCCGCATGTGCGGATACCCCCCGCGATTTCCGGATCACCGATGCGGTGATTGGTGAACCCCTCTGCCGTAGCAATGACGGTGAGGCCGCTGTTATCGTAAGCGAGCAGCTGCACCGAACCGGACAGATGCGGGGTGACGACGATCGCGATCTCGAGCCGCCCATTGCCGGTGAAGTCCGCAGCACCAATCGGGGCAAGCCAGCGGTTTTTCCGCCCGATAAATGGCGTCTGCGCGATGCGCCCGGACGCGCCATAGACCGCAAGCCGCGCACCTTTGGACTGATGGCTTTCAACCGCGATCACTTCGGGTCGGCCATCACCATCCAGATCCGCAATCCGAGGCGATGTGTCTTCGAATACAAGGGCTTGGGGCAAGATTATGCGGCGGCTGGTGCCGTCAGCCAACCCCAGCGTCAGGCTGCCCCATTCGACCGCATCGCCCAATACGCCGTGATCATAGCGTGTGGTCGGATCACCAAAGCTGGCGCGGGCGATGCCTTGGGCAGAAGCGGGCAGCGCATTGATCACGCATGCCGCAACGATCGGCAAAAGGCGCGACGACATATGTCGCGCTAGCCGTCGCATCAGATTTGCTTTTCGGGCATTTTCACGCGCAGGCCGTCCAGCGCATCTGTGACCTTGATCTGGCAGGTCAGACGGGACGTGGCGGGATCGGGCTCGAACGCGAAGTCGAGCATATCTTCTTCCATGTCGTCCTTGGCGGGCACTTTTTCGACCCAGTCGGGATCCACATAGACGTGGCAGGTGGAGCAGGCGCAGGCACCGCCGCAGTCGGCCTCGATCCCGGGGATGTTATTGTCACGGGCCCCTTCCATGACGGTCAGGCCATTGGCCACATCGACGACATGTTCGGTGCCATTGTGTTCTACATAAGTGATCTTGGCCATCTGAATGCCCCTTCGAATTTAGAATTTCGACATATGTAAACAGCAGCCCGCGGCTTCGCCAGCCCCTTTTCACGGCTCATGCAAGGCGATGGCATTATTCACATCCCTATGGGCCTATCATCTAGGCATTGCTGCGAAAAGCCGCTAGCCTGCGACGGACCCTTTGACCCGCAAGGCCCGGCTGTGCAGTATTTCTCCCGATCACATTTAGTTCAATTTGCCTGCGTATTCACGGTTCTCGTCTCGCTAGGAGCGTGTAACGCCCCCTCCCAAGACGCAGAGGTACCCGAGCCTGGCGTTCGCGAGGCGACAACCAAGGGCCCGGCAGGGGCTGCACCGGGCAGCTGTTGGGGCCGGACCGTATCACCTGCAGTGATCGAAACGGTGACGGAGCAGGTACAGGTGCAGCCGGCGCAGATTAGCTCTACCGGCGAGATCCAGTCGCTGCCGATCTACCGCACGGAAACACGGCAAAAGATCGTCTCTCCCCGTGTGGACAACTGGTTCGAGACGCCCTGCACCAGCGCACTTACGCCCGACGTGATCGCAACGCTGCAACGTGCGTTAGAGGCGCGAGGGTTCTATGGCGGGGCCATTAATTCGGAGCTCGACGACGCGACACGGCGGGCAATGCGGGCGTATCAGATCAGCACTGGCGGGCCCGACAGCCCCGTTCTTGCACTGGCCACGGCGCGATCATTGGGTGTCATCGCCGTGGACATCCCCGGCGTTTCTCAAGACAGCAGCGGTTAAGAAACGACCTCAAGCGGTTGAAAAACAAACCCTTTGTCGGTGACTTTACTGAACGCAGTAATGCCAAAGACGGCTTTGACAATCTCTGTCGTCAGCGCCACCTGTGGCACGTCGTCTGCGACAACTGCTCCGTTGTGCAACACGATCAACCGTGTGCAATGCCGCGCTGCCAATCCCAGATCATGAAGCGAGACGAGCACCCCACGCCCTTGGCCCGCTGCTTTGGAAAAGCTTTCCATCGCGGCGATTTGATGGGCGGGGTCTAGCCCGGCGGTGGGCTCGTCTGCGATCAGCAAGGGTGCCTCTTGCGCGAGGCTACGGGCGATCAGCACGCGCGCCTGCTCCCCCCCCGATAGCTGCGTGGCGGGACGATTGCGGAAGGTGTCCAAACCCATCTGCGCAATGGCACGATCTACGGCAGCCTGATCTTCTGCCTGTATTTTCTGCCCGCCCCGTAGATGGGGTGTGCGGCCCAGTCGAATGATCGTTTCAACCGTGACCGGCCATGCAATCTCGCGCGATTGGGGCATCCACGCGGCGGCACGCCCGCGCATGCGCGGGGCAAGTGCGGCGATTGAACTTTGGCCATCAGCGGGGATCAGACCCAGGGCCGCGCGCATCAAGGTGGTCTTGCCGGCACCATTCGGCCCGACCAGGCCTACGACCTCTCCTTCACGTAAGGTCAGGTTGATGTCGGATAAAACGGTTTTCCGCCCCCGATGAACTGAGAGGTTTTGCAGTGATAGCAGGGTCATAGCCCTTCCCTCCGCGTGCGATAGATCAGGTGGAGAAACAGCGGCGCGCCGACCAATGCCGTCACAACCCCAAGCTTGAGATCACGGTTGGGCACCACAAGGCGCACAAGGATATCCGACGCGAGGATCATCGCCGCGCCGCCAAGTGTCGCGGCCCATAGCAGCGCCCCCGGTCGCGCGCCAACAAAGCCACGTAGCAGGTGCGGCATGACCAGCCCCACAAACCCGATCGCCCCCGCCACGGCGGTAGAGGCACCAACGACCGCCGCCGTACCGATAATGACCGTGAGGCGAATCCGGAATAGGTTGATCCCCATCGCCTCTGCCGCGTCTTCGCCCAAGGTCAGCGCGTCAAGCCCGCGCCCGAGGGTCGCCAACAGGACACCGCCCCCAAGCAGAAAGGGCATCGCGATCCAGACATGGGTCATGGACCTGTCCGCCAGAGAGCCCATCATCCAGAATACGATCTCATTCGCCGCATAGGGGTTCGGCGACAGGTTCAGCACCAGCGAGGTCAATGCCGCAGCGAAGGCCGATATTGCGATACCAGCGAGGATCAGCGCTAGTGACGTGCCTCGAGGGCCTGCCAATAGCAGCACTAGCAGCACCCCTAGCAGGGCACCGCCAAGCGCCATGGCGGGGAGCGCGAGCGCTGCAAGCGCGGCCAATCCGGTCTGTATCGCCAGCACAGCCCCCAACGCCGCAGAGCCCGATACCCCGATCAGCCCCGGATCCGCCAACGGGTTGCGCAGATAGCCCTGCATCGCAGCCCCGGAAAGCCCCAAAGCACCGCCGATCATCACGCCCAATAGCGCACGCGGGAGCCGTATCTCGCGCATGACGGTGGCCAGCGGGCCGCCCTGCCCGGTGACCAACGCGTTCAAACTGTCGCCCACGGATGCGCTGGACGGGCCAATCAACAGCGACCCTATAAATAGCACGCACACAAGGCTGCCGAGACCAAGCGCCAGGACCGCTGACCGCCCCATCAGCAAGCGCCCCGGGCACTTAGGCACTTCATTTGCCCCGCTGCATAGGGCGCAACACTTAACATTGGGTGAATGGATATGCTCATCGTTCCGCTCATAATTTCTTCGCGACCCTCCTAGTTTCATCACAGTTGCGCGCAACCTTCGAGGGGCGTTTGGTCACTGCCGCAATATAAGCACACACACCCGTGAACTTTTCCACGCGCTAAGGCGTTGAGGTTTAAATCCTTCAACTGCTGGAGCCATATTTGGAACATCTGCCCTCAATCCGGCGCTCACTTCAGTTGCTGGTCCTGATTTCCCTTTTCGTCACCGCGTATTTCGCCAAGGACTTGATATTGCCCATTGTTCTGGGCTTTTTGCTTGCCCTGACCCTGTCGCCCGTGGGCCGTGCGCTTTATCGCATCGGCGTGCCGCATCCTGTGTCGGCCTTTTTGCTGGTGACCGCGACGAGCTTGGTGATTGCTGCCGTGGTTTTACTGTCCGCGGGCACGGTGGCGATCTGGAGCGACGAGATCCCGGAAATGGGCCGCGAGATCCAGATAAAGCTGAGCGGCGTGAGCAATGCGGTCGAAACGATGCGATCTGCCTCGGAAGAGGTAGAGAAACTGGGCACCGAAACCGGTGGCAAACCGCAAGAGGTTGTCGTGCGCCAACCTGGCTTGCTCGACACCGCCATGGATACGGTGAGCAAAACAGGGGCGTCGCTGGCGGTGATCCTGATTTTGGCGCTGTTCCTACTTGGCTCTGGCGAGCTATTTTACTTAAAACTTGTGCAATCCATGCCGACGTTAACGGAAAAGAAACGTGCGTTGCATACGGTCTATGACGTGGAGAAGCGGGTGTCGCGCTACCTGCTGACGATTGCCACGATCAATGCCGTGCTCGGCATATTAGTCGGGACCTATCTGACAGTGCTGGGCTTGCCGTCGGCCTATATCTGGGGGATCGCGGCGTTCATGCTGAACTTCCTGCCTTATATCGGCGGGTTTGCGGGGGTGCTTTTGGTCGCGGGATTCTCTCTCGTGACGTTTGATACCATCGGCTATGCGATGCTGGCCCCGACCGGTTACCTAACGCTGACCCTCTTAGAGGGGCAGATTATTACCCCGTGGCTGGTCGGCCGCCGGTTAGAGATGAATACCGTCGCGGTATTTCTAACGGTGGTGTTTTGGGGGTGGCTATGGGGCATCCCCGGCGCATTGGTCGCGGTGCCCTTTCTTGTGGTGTTCAAAGTCGTTTGCGAGAACTTTGAACCGCTTCATACCATCGGGAATTTCCTGTCCGCAGAGCAGGTTAAACCCGATGATATGAAGGATCAGGAAGTCATGTCAGCCAGCGAGTGAGGGCAGCCACAACACGATGGACGGGAAGGCCACCAACAGCGCGATTGTCACGGCATCCGCGATAAAGAACGGTGTCACGCCCTTGAACACGTCCTGAACGCTCAGGTCAGGGCGTACCCCTGCAACCACAAAGCAGTTGAGGCCAATGGGAGGCGTGATCAGACAGAACTCTGCCATCTTCACCACCAAGATACCGAACCAGATCGCACACATCGGCCCCGACATGCCAAAGGCGCTATCCGCGGCAGAGACGAACTCGCCCCCGTTCAGCGCCATGACGGCAGGATAGACCACCGGAAGTGTCAGAAGCAGCATGCCAATCGCATCCATGAACATCCCCAGAACCGCATAGGCCAGCAGGATGCACACGAGGATCAGGATTGGCGAGGCCTCAAGCCCCGAAATCCAGTCGGCGAACGCGCCCGGCAGATCGGCAAAGCCCAGGAACCGAACATAAATCAGCACGCCCCAGATGATGGTAAAGATCATCACCGTCAGCTTCGCGGTTTCAAGCAGCGCGTCCTTAAGTTCGGCCCACCGCATGCCGCGATAAAGCGCCATCAGGAAAACGATAAACGCGCCCACGGCCCCGCCCTCTGTTGGGGTGCCCCATGCGTCGCCGAAGGGATTGTAAACAAAGAAAATAATGATGATCACAACCGCAAAAATCGGCATGGCGGCAGGGAGAGACGCGAACCGTTGCTTCCAGGTAAAGCCGCTTACAGGGGGGCCGACGCTTTTCCATATGGTCGCAATGCCCACGATCAGGACGGCGTAGACGATGGCCGAAAACGCACCGGGGACAAAGCCCGCCAGAAGCAGCTTGCCCACGTCTTGTTCAACGATGATCGCATAGATGACGAGGATCGCCGAAGGCGGGATCAACGAGGCCAAAGTGCCCCCGGCCGCCACGACGCCCGCCGCGAACTTCTTGTTGTAGCCAATCGCCAGCATCTCGGGGATAGCGATGCGGGCAAACACCGCTGCCGTCGCGACCGAAGCACCGGAAACCGCCGCAAAGCCCGCGGTTGCAAAGACAGTCGACACAGCAAGACCACCGGGCAGCCAAGCAATCCAGCGTTTTGCGGCCTCGAACAAGGCGCGGGTCAGACCGGCGTAATAGGCAAGAAAGCCGATCAGAATGAAGGTGGGAATCAAGCTTAGCGTTTGGCTCGACACTTTGGAGTGTGGCACCTGCCCCGCGGTCTTGATCGCGACCGTCAGCGCCCAGTCCAGCTCGGACCACTGCATGCCTTTCTTGGACCAAAAGATCCAGATCAGGCCAACCAGACCCGCCATGGCCGCGGCGAAAGCCACGCGCATACCGAGCACCACCATAAGCAGCAGCCCGCCCGAGACCCATAGGCCAATTTCAATAGGATCCATAATCAGTCCCGCCCGTCTAGATGTTCAGCTTCCGCCATCGCCTGTTCGGCTGCGGATTGTACCAAGGGTACGGCAACGGGGTTTTCCAACCCCAATACAAAGGCCCGCCCATAGCCCCAGATCTGCAGCAGCAACCGCAGAGCCAGCACCGTAAAGGCCATTGGCACGATCAGTTTCGCGGGCCAGATCGGCAGACCGATATCGATGGAGCTGTCACGGCTCCACATCGGTGCGGCGAAGTCAAAGCTGCGCTGGAAATGCGCCCAAGAGCCCCAGATCAGCGCCAGCATAAGGATAAAGATCAGCACGACCGAGAAAGTCTCGGCGGCCCATAGCGCGCGGCCTTTGAGCTGGCCGATCAGGATGTCCATGCGCACATGGCCGCCGTTCCGCTGAGTATAGGAAATCCCCATGATCGCGATCAACGGCATGGCGAATTCAATCCAGTCCACATACCCCGCCAGCGGCGTGCCAAAGAACTTGCGGCCGCCAACGGACCAAACGGCAAGCACCATCAGCATGAAAACGGCAATACCAGAGACCAGAGCAAACACGGTTTCAAGGCGTAAAAGCCCTTTGTCGATACGGCTAAGCAGACTGCCGTCTTCGAGCACGGCGGAGGAACCGGCCATGATGCTTTCCTTTCAAATGAGTGGGAGGGAGATCGTACAAACAAAGGGGGCCTGCATCGGCAAGCCCCCTCCTCGCGCCAATTAGTTGGACGCGCGTTTTTCTTCAAGCGTTTTGACGACCAGGTCATAAAGCTCTTGGCCAGGGATGCCTTGGGCTTCCATGTCCTTGATCCAGGCTTCACGCGCAGGGTCAGCTGCCTTGGATTTGAACTCGGCCAGAACCTCGGGCGTGAACATCACTTTTTCAACGCCTTTTTCTTCCAGCACGGCGTCCCAGCGGTTCAGCAGCTCGCCATAGTTCGCCAGATAGTGATCCAGCGCCTCATCGACAGAACCGTCCAGCGCTTCTTTTTCCGCGTCCGACAGGGCCTCATAGGCATCGATGTTCACCACAACAGGGCAGTTCACCGTGCCGGGGTTGAGGTTCGCGGTCCACCAATCGGCCTTGTTGATCGTACCAAAGCTCAAGTGTGCGTGCTGTGCGAACGCCACGGTATCCACAACACCGGATTCCATTGCGTTATATGCCTCGGAGGAGGTCACGGAGGTCGGCACAGCGCCCACGGTTTCAAAGGCTTTGCCCAGACCACCTGTCGCGCGCACGCGCATGCCGTCAAAGGATTCCAGCGTATCGCGAGGCTCGCCCGTGCCAACAAGATTGTACTGCGGCATTGGCGAGGTCATCAGCATCTTGGCGTTCCACTGTGCCATCTCTTTGGCCACGGCGGGGTGTGCGTAAACAGCGCGGGATACGGCGACTTCTTCTTCAAGGTTCTGAACCCCGAGGAAGGGCAGTTCTAGCACGGTGATCGCGCGGTTCTTGTCGGCGTGGTAACCAGCACAGAATTGCGCCATCTCGAAGGCACCGATTGAAATACCATCGAGGTTGTCAGAGTTCTTGGACAGACCGCCATAGCTGACATTGATGGTGAATTCGCCATTGGTCTTTTCGGACACAAGCTCGGCAATCTTTTCGACATGCTCGGTGAAGGCACGACGTTTACCCCAGACAGAGGCATTCCATTCCGTCGCGGCCGCTTGCGAGGCAAAAGCGAAAGTCAAAGCGCAGACAGCTGCGCCGTTCAGTAGATTGTTCATTGATATCTCCCTTATGCGGGCTGTTTGGGGCCCGCTTGGGCGAAATACTATCCTTAGGGCAACTTGCTGCCAACCCCCGAACATATCTCTTGATTGCCCCTGTGGGAGCCTTCGGCGAGGATTTTTCACCATTTGGAACCATGCCCCGCGCGCGATCGGCCCCCTTAACAGGCAATCGGTGCTGTTTCCTAGGGTTTTGGCAGGGTTGTCAGCGAAATTTACTAGTCCGCGCAGCAGACGGAAAAATATTTACAGACAAACCGCGTGTTTCCATATGCTTATTTCCTTCTTTTCACTTCCCGTTATGATCTGCCAAGGGAGAGCCGCCACGCCCATGCGTCCGAGCGGCAGAAAACGAACAGAGTTCTGAGGGAGGAACCATGTCCAACGTCGCCACACAGACCTATCCGCCATCCGACGACATGGCGGCCAATGCCCATGTGAACGCCGCGAAATACGACGCGATGTATCATGCCTCTATCGCGGACCCCGAGGGGTTCTGGCTGGAGCAGGCGCAGCGCATCGACTGGATGAAGCCGTTTACCAAGGTCAAAGACGTCGACTTCACTTTCGGTCAGGTCAAGATCAACTGGTTTGCCGACGGTGCGCTGAACGTCAGCGCCAATTGCATCGACCGTCATCTTGAAACGCGCGGCGACCAGACCGCGATCATCTGGGAGCCGGACAGCCCGGACGAAGAGGCGCAGCACATCAGCTATCGTGCCCTGCATGCCCAGACTTGTAAAATGGCCAATATCCTGCGCGATATCGGCGTCGGCAAAGGCGACCGGGTTATCATCTACATGCCGATGATCCCTGAAGCCGCCTATGCCATGCTGGCCTGCGCACGCATCGGTGCGATCCATTCGATCGTCTTCGCCGGGTTCTCTCCGGATGCGCTGGCGGCACGGGTACAGGGGTCTGACGCCAAGGTTGTAATCACCGCAGATTATGCGCCCCGCGGAGGCAAAGCGACACCGTTGAAGGCCAACGCGGACAAGGCTTTGGCAGGCTGCGATCCATCGGTCAAATGTCTGGTGGTGCGGCGCACTGGCGGTGATATGGCATGGAATGATGCGCGCGACGTGGATTATACCGCGCTTGAAAAAGAGGCTTCTGACACTTGCGCGCCGGAAGAGATGAACGCCGAAGATCCGCTGTTCATCCTTTATACTTCTGGCTCGACCGGTCAGCCCAAAGGGGTCGTGCATACGACGGGTGGCTATCTGGTCTATGCCGCGCTGACCCACGAGGTCACGTTTGATTACCACGATGGCGATGTCTATTGGTGCACGGCCGATGTGGGCTGGGTGACCGGCCACAGCTATATCGTCTACGGTCCGCTTGCCAACGGGGCCACAACGCTCATGTTCGAAGGCGTGCCCACCTACCCCGACGCCAGCCGCTTTTGGCAGATCTGTGAAAAACACAAGGTAAATCAGTTCTACACCGCCCCGACCGCCATTCGCGCGCTGATGGGCAAGGGGCGCGCCTTTGTTGACGGTTGCGATCTGAGCAGCCTGAAACTGCTTGGCACCGTGGGCGAGCCGATCAACCCCGAAGCCTGGAATTGGTACAATGACGTTGTGGGCAAAGGGAACTGCCCCATCGTTGACACATGGTGGCAGACGGAAACCGGCGGTCACCTGATGACGCCGCTGCCCGGTGCCCACGCCACCAAACCCGGCGCCGCGATGAAGCCCTTCTTTGGGATCAAACCGGTCGTACTTGAACCCACCACCGGTGCCGAGATCGAGGGCAATGACGTCGAGGGGGTTCTGTGTATCGCTGACAGCTGGCCAGGCCAGATGCGCACGGTCTGGGGCGATCACGAGCGGTTCGAGCAGACCTATTTCAGCGACTACAAGGGCTATTACTTCACCGGGGACGGGTGCCGCCGGGACGCGGATGGCGATTACTGGATCACGGGCCGCGTGGATGACGTGATCAACGTCTCCGGTCACCGGATGGGCACGGCCGAAGTCGAAAGCGCATTGGTCGCGCACCCTAAGGTGGCAGAGGCCGCGGTCGTCGGGTTCCCCCATGACATCAAGGGACAGGGCATCTATTGCTATGTCTCTCTGATGAGCGGCGAAAGCCCGAGCGAGGACCTTCGGGCCGAGCTGCGCAACTGGGTCCGCTCGGAGATTGGCCCGATCGCCTCGCCCGATATGATCCAATGGGCCCCCGGCTTGCCCAAAACCCGTTCAGGCAAGATCATGCGCCGCATCCTGCGCAAGATCGCAGAGAATGACTATGGCACGCTTGGCGATACATCTACCCTGGCAGAGCCCGAGGTTGTCGACGATCTGATCGCGAACCGGATGAACCGCTAGGACCATATAACGCGAAAGGGGCACCAAATGGTGCCCCTTCTGCATATCGACCTATTGGCCTGAATTAGCCTTCAACGCGTTGCAGTGTAATTTCACCCACGCCGATGGCAAAGTTTACGCCGTTCTGCGTGTTGACGCTCACCGGTTGCAGCGCCAGCGTGTCTTCGGAACCGCCGACCATGACATTGGCCCCAAGGCCCACACCAACAGTGGCTTCAGCAGAAACACCCTGATAGTCGCCGTTCAAGCCGCCTTCGTAGTATTCAGCTTCCGTCGGTGCCAACACCAACCAAGACATCTGACCATTCTGGGTCTTGCCGATATCAATGCCGTAGCGCTTGATGTCGCCGATATATGTCTCGTCAGCCAGACCCTCTTGCACGGGATTGAAGGTGCAGGTCAGTTCACGCGTAGACCCGAAGATAAAGCCTGTGCCATCACCAACGTCACAGCTCAGCGAGCCGACCTCGGTGTGGTCCACAGTCTCGCCGTCGTCGGCCAGTGCAGGCGTGGACAAAGCAGCACCGGTGACAAGGGCTGCGACAGTCAGCTTGATGGGGGCAAAACGATTCAGTGTCATAGTTAATCCTTCCGGCGGGAAACCCGCCAATAACAGTCGTGAGCGTCGGCATTCGGGTGCCTGTTGGCGGTAGCTGGAACCTCATATCCCAACACCCCTTCTCCGACAGGCAGTCCGAAATTTCGCGGTCATGCCTCTCAGTGGGGGAACAACACGGCAGGCGCTATTCGGTTCCACACAGCATTATTTAGCGACCACCATCGCCACCCGCAGAGGGCGTGCCGCAACGGGCCGGGGTTTGCTGTCTGGACAAATCCGGCTCCCCGTGGCACCGCTGCGGCATGGCTGATCCTTTGCACCACTTCATCCCCCTGCCCGATGCCACAGTCGAGCTTCGCCGCGCCTTTGGTCGTTTTGGCACAGGGGTCACGATTGTGACGGTGCAGACCGCGAATGGCCCATTGGGGATGACCGCGAACTCCTTTTCCTCGGTTTCGCTGGACCCGCCCTTGGTGCAGTGGTCCCCCGCGCTCAGCTCCAAACGTCATGACGCATTTACCAACGCGGCGCAGTTCGCTGTGCATATTCTTGGTAGCGGTCAGCGGGCGCTGGCAGATGCCTTTGCTGTCTCTGGCGACGCGTTTGACCAATTCGACTGGACGATTGGCCCCAATGGCACGCCGACACTGGCAGGCTGCCTCGCCAGTTTCCACTGTGACACCTACGGCGTGCATCCGGCGGGTGACCATTCCATTGTCCTCGGGCAGGTCACGCACGCCGCTTATGACCCAGATGACAGCGTCGCGGGCCTGATGTATGACCAAGGCCGCTATGGCCGCTTTACACCGCTGTCGGAATAACGCGTAAGCCTTTCCAGATGGTTAAAATCCCGGGGGAGTCCCGGCATCGCCGGGACGGGGGCTGGCCCCCATCCTAGCTGACCCGCAGAACAAAGCGTTTAATGGCGGATCAATAATCTTTCTCAAAGAAGATACCAATCCCGGTGTTCCCATCGGACCCGACCGTCCCCTTCGCCGTCAGGTTCTTGGTCAGATCAAGGTTGATAGACACATCCGCTGTCCCGTCAGAGGCGGCGGTCACATCGGTGTAGACATTCTCGGAAATGTATTTACCCGCGCGGACAGCCGTGGCACCGCTGTCGGTGGTGGTCACATCCAGATCGTCCAGCCCGAACCCCGTGCGCAGGTTAGAGATCACCCCCGCGCCACCGCGTCCGGCAAGTGTCGCCACCGCGCTGGCAAGTTGCAGCGCCTGAAACGCCGAGATTTCAGAGATGTTTCGCCCAAACAGAAGCTGCGCCAGCACCTCGTCTTGCGGTGCATCGGGTGTCGATTCAAAGGAAACCTCGGGCGATGTGGCTTTGCCCTCGATCACGATACGAACCTCGCCTGTGTTGGTGGTCGTCGAGGTTACAAACCTCAGATAGGGCACCAGATCGCCTTGGAAGCGCACGGCGCCTTCGTCCAGCTCGAACCGTTTGCCAAGAATATCCAGACGACCACGGATCAGGTCGAAGCGACCGGCAGAGATGATGCGATTGGTCGATCCCGTCAGCAAAAGGCTACCGCCCAGTTCCGCATCCAGACCACGGCCGCGCACGAAAATCCGCCGTGGCGCATTGATGCGGACGTTTAGGCCAAACCCCGGCCCGCTGTCGCTACTTGCCGCGGGATCCGTGCCCGCGTCGGCACCGGTCAAACCGGCCTTGCGACGGGTCGCAACTACGTCTGCTGGCGCGCCGATGAAATCGATCTGTGGAATATCACCGATGCTGGTCATACCGGTTGACGGCACGCTCACCTCGGTCTCGCCCACGTCGATCTGACCGCTGATATTCGCCCCCCCCGAAAGCGGTCCCGCAAGACGCAGGTTGCCATCAAGCGATGTGCGATACAGCGATGGATCGATCAGCACGAGGTTGTTCAATCCGATCTGGATATCGGCGGGCAGTGATCCGGTCAGGGTCACCGCCCCGCCCGCCTTGATCTGCCCGCCATCAGCGCTGCGCGCAGAAAGGTCGATTTGCGCGCGATTATTGGCCAGCCGGATATCCGCTGCGATGTCCTGAAGTGTCACCCGAAGGTTGGGGGCGGACAGCGACGCGTTGGAGGTTTGAATGCTCCCGTTGACCGACCCAAGTGCCGGCGGGCCGTTCACCGTCAAATCGAACCTTGCCTGACCTTGCAAGCTCCGCGGCGCAATGAACGGGGCGGACAGCCCCAATGGCGCGTTCCCGTTAACGTCAAGGTTCAGATTGCCATCGCTGCCAACAAGCCCCGCGATCGTGGCACGGGTGCCCGCTGGACCGGTGGCGTTCGTATTGACCCGCCAGCCAGCGCTTTCCTGCTGTGCGGTACCGGATACATTCAGCGGGCCGGACAGTTTTGGCACCACGGCCCCCAGATTGGGGATCGTGACATCATAATTCAGCGCGGGCGCATCCCCCGTGACAACCCCCTGCACAGACGCCCGGGCCGCATAGGGGCCCGTCGCGTTTGTATCTACGGCGATGCCGGCGGGCGTTTGCCGCACCGATCCTTTTGCCGCCAGCGGGCCGGACACGCCCGGCACCAGCGGCTGCACATTTGGTACCGACACGTCAAACGTCAGCGACATATCGGGGCCTGTGGCCAAGCCTTCCACCATCGCGCGCGCGCCATATGGGCCCGTCGCGTTGGTATCGACGAAGAACCCCTTTTCCGTCTGACGCACGGTCCCTGTCGCCGCAAGTGGCCCGTTCACCTGTGGCGCCACCGCCTGAAGATTCGGGACCGATGCGTCAAAAGAGATATCGACCATAGGTGTTAACATCCCCTGAACGGCAACCTGTGCGGCGTAGGGGCCACTGGCTTTCGCGTCGATCTGGAACCCTTCTTCCAATTGCTTGAGGTTGCCCGACGCCTCTACCGCGCCAGTCACCTGCGGTGCAAAAGCCTCTACCCGCGGGATCGAGGCGCTAAAGTCCAGATCCAGCGGCGTCAGCAGCCCCTGGACCGAGGCAGTAACATTTTCGGGGGCGGAGGCTTTGGTGTCGACCCGCCACCCGTCCGGCGTCTGGCGGAGCACACCATCCAACGCGATAGGGCCCTCGACAGGCGCGTCGGGCACAAAGTCACGCAGTTCGGGCACATCGGCCGTGAAGTTGAGCACCGCATTCTCGCCCGTTGCCAGCCCTTTGGCGGTCAGCGCGGCTCCGTAGGGGCCGTCCGTCACGGCATCAACAGTCCAGCCACGGGTGTCCTGATCGGCCTCGGCCTTGATCGTGATGGGACCGGAATATTGCGGCAGCACGGTCGCGATATCATTCAGTTTTGCATCAAATCGCGCTTGCGAATTATTGCTGCGCAGCTCGACGCCACCGCTAGCGGTCAATGCGTCGTTTTCCAGCAGCAGGTCACGCACGAAGGTCCCCGTCTCGTCACGCGATGCGCCAAGGCTTAGCGTCGTGTCGCCAGCCAGCAATGCGTCCGCCTGCTCGATCCCCACTTTCAAATCCTGCGTCAGGCCAGAGATATTCAGGTCGAACGTCCCGTCCAGTGGCGTGATCTGCCCCGCGATCTCAACATTCGCGGCCCCGTCCATCTCGCGTCCGGCAAGAGCGGAAAAGCGGCTGATGTCAGTGGCTTCAAGGCGGGCTTTCAACTGGGTAAGAAAGCTATCGGCTGGCCCGCTAATCGTGACATCACCGGTCAGACCATAATCCGCGCCAGAAAGATCAAGCCCCGTGATCTGAACCGGTGTGCCTTCGGTATAGGCGATGGTTGTACGCCCCTTGATGGACTGGCCGACCGCTTCGGAAACCGCGGCGTTGGTCAGCGTCAGCCCGTCAGCCGAGAATGCCAGATCGCCCATGAATTCGCCGACGGTCCCTGCCGCACCTTGCAACGTCCCGTTCAACTTCAGTTGCGTCGCGTCAATCGCCAGCGCGTCTGTGGCCAGTTCGGTCACGTCGAAGGTGGCATCAATCGCGTCGCCGTCTTGCGCGTTATAATTCACATCAAGCCCGACGCGCCGCACGTAGGTATCGCCCCCAGCCACTGGCAGCAAAACGCGACTGCCATCGGCGCTGGCGACAGTGCCCGTGATGTCGATCAGGCTGGGCCAGTTGTCGCTGTTCACCGTGACCTTGCCCTGTAGTTCCGCGGATTGCGCCTTGAGGCCGAAATCGCTGACCTCGACACCGCCTCCAGCCTGCACCAAAGCATCCACGGTCAGTGCGACATCCGGGCCAAAAAATTCGCGGTATTGCGACAGGATCAGCGCGGTCACGTCGCCGTTCAGGTCGGCCTGAATACGGCGGTCGGGTGCGGCGCTATCGCCTTGGGCGGCAACGATAACCTGACCGGCAAGCCGTTGTTCGCCGTCGGTCGAAAGGTTGATATCTGTCGCAAAATCCGAAAGCGGCCCCTGCCCCGCAATCACCAGATCGACAGAGGGCTCATCAGGCAGTTTCAACGTACGCGAGATGATGCCTTTGGCTTCCTCGGAAAGGGTCACGGCCATGTCCAGCAGGCTGTCATTGCGATCCAGATCAGCGGTGATTTTGAACTCGCCCTTCTTGCCATCGGTGCGCGCGGCCAGAATATCGACCGTCGCCGTGTCGTCATTCAACAGCGCCGTGGCTTGAACGGTCAGTGTGGCCGCTTCGCCCAGAATTGGCGCACCCAGATTGATCTCGTCGACCGAAAAGTCAGCCACATCAATGGCGACGGGCAGATCGGGGATCGCCGGAAAGGTAAACGGTTCCGCCTCCGGATCGGGGAGCGTTTCTTGCTGCGCCACGGGCAATCGCGGCACGCTCAGGCGTTTTGCGGTCAGGGCCTGCACCTCCAGCCGACCGCGCAACAGTGCGGATCGGTTCCAGTCCAACTCCACCTCTTCCAGCGTCAGCCAGACCCCTTGGTCGTCGGCGATGGTCATCCGGTCGAACCGCGCGCGCGAGCTGAGCGCACCCGCGAAACCGTCAATACTGACCGTGCGGCCCGCGCCGCTGAGGGCGTCTTGGATCGTGCGGGTCAGGAAGCCTTTGTCATCCTCTTGGGCCGAAACGACAGAGCCGACAAAGATCAGGGCGAAAACCAGAAAGCTGCGCATGAAGTGGATCAAAACGATTGTCCAATACCGATATAAACTTGAAAATTCTCACCTGTTTCGGGGCCCGACACAGGCACCGCGAGGTCCACGCGGATGGGGCCGATGCCCGTGGCATAGCGCAGACCAAGACCCGCGCCTGACTGCCAAGTGCCTGACCCGTCGTAAAATTCCTCGGCACCGATGTAGCCCGCGTCGGCAAAGGCCACGACGCCGATCTTGTCGCGTACCTGCCAACGTGCCTCTGCGGACAGGCCAGCAAAGCTGCGACCGCCCACCGTATCGCCACTGGCCAGATCAACGCCAAGCGATTGGTAGGGTTGCCCGCGCACGGTGCCGCCGCCGCCGGAATAGAACAGATAGTCCGCGGGCGATTCAGCCAGCGTCGGGCCATAGACCGACCCAAGCTGTCCCCGCAGGGCAAAGGTGACGGGCCGCGTGGTGCCAAAGGTTTTATAGCCGCGCACGTCGATATAGGTGCGCACGCCGTTATCCGACCCCGACAGCGCCACAAAAGGCGTCACGCTGGCCTTGGCATAATAGCCGTCTTTCGCATCAAGCCGATTGTCGCGGTAATCATGTTCCGCGCTTAGGGGCAGCGTCAGCAAGGTATATTTGTTCTCGCCAAAAGCGTCGCGGGTTTCAGCCGTCCGCAAACCGACACCAAGCGTATAGGTCCGTTCCTCACTGGCGATGCGTTCGATCCCGGCCTCAAGGTCGAGCTGACGCGAGAAATAGTTCACCTCGTCAAGCTGTTCGATCTCGGCCAGCGCGTAGAAATTCGTGTCGGCGTTAAAGGTCGCAGGGCGCTCAAAACGTGTGCCAAGACGATAATCCGTGCCGCCGGAATTGCCGCCGATCCCCGACACCTCGCCCTCGATACGTAGGCTTTCGGCCCCGCCCAGCAGGTTACGGTGCAGCCAGTAGGTGCTGACGCTGAGCCCTTCAAGCGACGACAGTTCCCCGCCGAAACCAAAGCGTCGCTTGGGCGCGTCAGTGATCTGCGCTGTAATTGGCAGAACATCGGGCGCGGTGATCTGTTCGGCCTCGATCATCGCGACAGAGCTGAACGCGCCCGTGCGCCGCAACCGTGTGGCGGCCAGATCAAGTTGCTCTTGTGAATAGACCTCTCCGGTGGGCAGTCCGGCGATTTTGACGATCCGGCGCAGGCGCACATCGCTTTTTCCCTTTACCGTCAACTCTCCGAAACGCAGGCGCGGTCCTGGACGCAGACGCAGGGTTGCTGCCAGCGTGGCATCGGGCACACGGGCGGTCAGCTGCTGGTCGGCCAGCTCGGCTTTGGCGTGGCCCTGATCGCGCCAGCCTTCGATACCGGCGGCGACGGTCTCTTTCATGACGCCGAGACTTGCGGTTTCACCTGCGGCGAATTGTTCGGGCAGCTTGGTTTCGGGGGCGACTGGGGCGATTTCGGCCTTGTTAAAGCTGAACTTGCGACCGGTTTCGATGTTGATCACAGCGCGGTTGATCTGGCGCGGCGGGGCGACCGGCGCGATGGCAGAGGCGTCTACACCGTCGATGGTAATCTTGATGACCGCAGCAAAATACCCTTCGTCATAGAGCACGGCCAGAAGGCGGGCATAATCGGCCTGCGCGGCGGCCAAAAGCTCTTGCGTGGTGGGGTCTGCATCTTCGTCCGTTTGCTCGCGCAGAAGCGATCCGCCGAGCACCGTCTCGTATAGATCGGAGTCCTTATCGATGCCGGTGATGTCGAGCGTCGCCGCAAAACCCGCCGTGCATCCTCCCCAGACCAAAGCTGCCGCGGCCGTAGACGCCCGCAAGAACTTTGCAAAACTGTCTGATTGAAAATGCCCCATGCGGTGCTCCCTGTACTCATAGAACGACGTGCCGTTGGGTGAGACATAGAGCGCGCGACCGCAACGTCAGCAAACTTGTTTATTATTCCCTTGTGCATAGCGGAAACCGCCTGCCATCGGCAAACAGTCTGTTGGCCAAAATCGCGATTGTGAACCGCAAAACACATCCGGTTATGTCATTTTACGCAAGCAAGCGGAAGTTTGCCGTGAAAATGGGGGCGCGTATGCAAAACGCCCGCCAGGGGGAACCTGACGGGCGTTCTTTTCAAGGCCGTGCGAAACGG
This sequence comes from Sulfitobacter sp. SK025, assembly GCF_003352105.1. Classification (NCBI taxonomy): domain Bacteria; kingdom Pseudomonadati; phylum Pseudomonadota; class Alphaproteobacteria; order Rhodobacterales; family Roseobacteraceae; genus Sulfitobacter; species Sulfitobacter sp. SK025. Next base: position 2,499,911 of record NZ_CP025808.1, read on the forward strand.
CCAGTGGCCGGTGGTTAGGCCGATTTCGCGAGGTTGCGCAGCACGTAGTGCAGAACGCCACCGTGTTCGATGTATTCAATCTCGATCGCGGTATCGATCCGGCATTTGATCATGATCTCTTTGACCGAGCCGTCTGCCATTGTGATCGTGCAGGGCACTTCTTGCAGCGGCTTGATGGTGTCCAGACCGCTGATCGAAACGGTTTCGTCACCGGTCAGGCCCAGGCTCTTGCGGGTGTCGCCATTGGTGAATTCGAACGGGATAACACCCATGCCAACCAGGTTGGAGCGGTGGATACGTTCAAAGTTCTCGGCGATGACCGCCTTGACGCCCAGCAACGCCGTGCCTTTGGCCGCCCAGTCACGGGACGAACCCGCGCCGTATTGTTCACCACCGAAGATGACCAGCGGCGTGCCGTTTTCCTGATGCGCCATAGCCGCGTCAAAGATCGAGGTCTGTTCGCCATCGGGGCCTTTGGTATAGCCGCCCTCAACACCGTCCAGCATTTCGTTCTTGATACGGATGTTGGCGAAAGTGCCGCGCATCATGACTTCGTGGTTACCACGACGGCTACCGTACGAGTTGAATTCACGCACAGGCACCTGACGTTCCACCAGATACTGACCCGCTGGCGTGGTTTCCTTGAAGGAACCGGCAGGCGAGATGTGGTCGGTTGTGATCATGTCACCCAGAACGGCAAGCACTTTGGCGTTCTCGATGTTGGTGATCACACCCGGCTCTGGCGACATGCCCTGGAAGTAGGGCGGGTTCTGCACATAGGTCGAGGTTGGTGGCCAGTCATAGGTCTTGGCGTCGGTGGTTTCGACGGACTGCCACTTTTCATCGCCCTTGAAGACGTCGGCATATTTTTCCTGGAAGGCTTCGCGGGTCACGGTCTGCTCGACCAGATCAGCGACTTCCTTGGATGTTGGCCAGATGTCTTTCAGATAGACGTCGTTGCCGTCCTTGTCCTGACCCAGCGGGCTGTTGGCCAGATCGACGTTCATGTCACCGACCAGCGCGTATGCCACGACCAGGGGAGGCGACGCCAGATAGTTGGCGCGCACATCAGGCGAAATCCGCCCTTCAAAGTTCCGGTTACCCGAGAGGATTGATGTCCCGATCAGGTCGTAGTCGTTGATCGCCTTGCTGATCGGTGCTTCGAGCGGGCCGGAGTTACCGATACAGGTGGTGCAGCCATAACCGACGAGGTTGAAGCCGATGGCGTCCAGATCCTCTTGCAGGTTTGCGGCCTCAAGATAGGCGGACACAACCTGGCTACCGGGCGCGAGCGACGTCTTGACCCAAGGCTTGCGTGTCAAGCCCAAGGCACGGGCTTTACGCGCCACAAGCCCCGCACCGATCATCACGTAGGGGTTGGATGTGTTGGTGCACGATGTGATCGACGCAATGACAATGGACCCGTCATGCAGCTGGTAATTGCCATCTTCGGTCTGGACGTAGCCACGCTTGTGGTTGCCCTCGTCGCCGGGGATGTCTTGAGGCTCGGGCTGGCCGCCCTCACCTTCCCAACGGACTTCGGCGTTGGCTGTGGTGTCTTTACCTTCGCGCACGCCTTTGACGTATTCAGCAAATGCAGTGTGTGCCGAGGTCAGTGCGATGTAGTCTTGTGGACGCTTCGGACCCGAGATCGCAGGTACGATGGTGCCCATGTCGAGCGACAGCGTGTCGGTGTAAACCGGCGCATAATCATCGCCGCGCCACATGCCGTTTTCCTTGGCATAGGCCTCGACCAGCGCGATGCGGTCTTCATCACGGCCGGTGGTGCGCATGTAACGCAGGGTTTCGGCGTCGATCGGGAAGAAGCCACAGGTCGCACCGTATTCGGGGGCCATGTTGGCGATTGTCGCGCGGTCCGCCAGAGGCAGGCTATCAAGGCCGGCACCGTAGAATTCAACGAATTTGCCAACCACGCCCTTCTCGCGCAGCATTTCGACCACTTTCAGAACCAGATCGGTCCCGGTGGTGCCTTCCATCATGGCACCGGTCAGTTCAAAGCCGATCACCTCGGGGATCAACATCGAAATCGGCTGACCCAGCATCGCGGCTTCGGCCTCGATCCCGCCAACGCCCCAGCCCAGAACGGCCATGCCGTTTACCATTGTAGTGTGGCTGTCGGTCCCGACGAGCGTGTCAGGATATGCGACTTCGACGCCGTCCTGATCCTTGTCGGTCCAGACGGTCTGCGCCAGATATTCAAGGTTCACCTGGTGGCAGATGCCGGTGCCGGGGGGCACAACGCGGAAGTTGTTAAACGCCTTCTGGCCCCATTTCAGGAAGGTGTAGCGTTCGATGTTGCGCTCGTATTCGCGGTCAACGTTCATCTGGAACGCGCGCGGGTTGCCAAATTCGTCGATCATGACAGAGTGGTCGATGACAAGATCAACAGGGTTCAGCGGGTTAATCTTGTCGGCATCGCCACCCAAGGCAACCAGCCCGTCGCGCATCGCCGCAAGGTCGACAACTGCGGGAACGCCGGTGAAATCCTGCATCAACACGCGTGCGGGACGGTAAGCGATCTCGCGCGGGTTCTGGCCGCCCTTGGCACCCCATTCGGCGAAGGCCTTGATGTCATCGACGGTGACAGTTTTGCCATCTTCGAAACGCAGCATGTTCTCGAGCACCACCTTAAGCGCGGCTGGCAAGTTGGAGAAATCACCCAGACCGGCTTCCTGCGCTGCAGGAATCGAATAATAAGCGATGGATTGGCTGCCCGAAGATAGAGTTTTGCGGGTTTTGGCGGTGTCCTGGCCAACGAAGATGGTCATGGATGGCTCCCTTTATGGGTTAAAAAAGGTCGGTGACTTGGGGCCTAAATGCCTTATTGCGCGGGTCGTTTCAACTGCAAACACGCGCTTCCGGCGCTTTTGTATACCGTTGTGTACTGGATTGAGGCATTTCATACGCAATCCCGTGACGTTACAGCGCCTCAACAAAGGTTGAGTGGTAATTACAACGGGTGCAGTCTACGAATTGTGCATCCAAACCGAAAGTACCCTGCGATGCCCCGCCTGTTTACGTCCCTGATCGCCGCTGGCCTGCTGTCCATAGCGCCCGCCTTTGCTCAGGATCGCCCCGTTGTCGTCGAACTCTATACCTCGCAAGGGTGCTCTTCCTGCCCTCCGGCTGACGAGATGTTTGCCGAGCTGTCCAAACGGGACGACGTGATCGCGCTGGCGCTGCATGTGGATTATTGGGACTATATCGGCTGGCAAGACCCCTTTGGTGCGCCTGCGCACGCCAAACGCCAGCGCGCCTATGCGCTGACTGGTGGGCGGACGTCGATTTACACGCCCGAGATGATCGTCAACGGCCAGTCCGATGTGGTCGGTGCCAAACCCATGAAGCTGATGGAGGCGATCAACAAGCACAAAGAAGACGCCCCGCAGGTCGACCTATCTATCGCGCGCGACGGGGAGACCCTGCGCATCAACGCGCATACCGTATCGGGTGCCGCCGGACCGTTTGACGTGCACATGTTGCGCTATCATCCGATGGCGGTCACGCAGGTCAAACGCGGAGAAAACGCGGGCCACACGTTCGAAAATTATAACATCGTCGAAGGCTGGCAGACGGTTGACCAGTGGGACGGGCAAGCGCCGCTATCGCTCTCTGCCGCCATCACCGGCGATATGCCGGTGGTTGTGCTGGTGCAGCGCAGCAACGCGGGGCCGATCGTGGCAGCGGCGCGGATCAAGTAGTCGCTCAAAACACCTAGATGTTTAGGCATTAATTGTCGTGGATACGCCAGCGACGATGGACCCAGAACCATTGCTCGGGATCCGTTTTGACCCGTGCGGTAAGACTGTCATTCAACGCCTGCGTCATCGTGACAGCATCGCTGTGTGGCACAGGTGCCTCCAGCACCGTGTCGAATGACACCCCATCAGCTTGTCGAATGCCGTAGAACGGGATCAACAGCGCGTCATAGCGCAATGCCAGCTCGGCGGCAGAAAGCGCTGTATTGGCAGGTTGCCCCAAGAAATCGAGCGCCGGCGCGCCAAAGACGTGTTGATCAAACAGCAATACCAGCTGCCCGCCCTCTTTTAGATGCCGTACGAAACCCGCCGTGCCGCGTCGGCCTTGCGGGAAGACAGGGCCGCCGAAAGCCTCCATCGTTTGGACATAATGCGCGTTGAAATAGGGGTTCTTCATGTTGCGGTAGAGCCCGCCAATGTCATAGCCCCGCGCCACAAGGCAGGCACGCATCGCTTCGTAGTTGCCATAGTGGCCCGTCACCAGAATGACCGGCTTGCCTTGTTCTGCCGCTTTTTCCAGCGCCGCGACGCCTGCGCCGGTCGGCGTATTCTTTGCCATACGCTTGGGGAAGTCGCGCGCCGAATAGTTTTCTATAAAGCTGCGCCCCACGTTGTTAAGGCACTTTGAAGCAATTTCTGCGCGCCGTTCTTGCGGCATCTGCGGCCAGATCATCGCGAGATTTTCAAGCGCCCGCGCCCGATATCCCGCGACCGGACCGATCACATGTTGAACAACCCAGCCGACGAAGGCTATGCGCGCTTTATACGGCAGCAACAAAGCCAGCCGAATAAGGCCAACGATAAAGGCATTGGTCAGGTAGTGCCCTGCACGTCGGCTAAATCGAACGTTCTTGGGATATTTGGGACTGGCCATGCGCATCTGCCTGCAAGGAAAAGCGCCCCTAAGGGGCGGGGCCTGCCGTTCATACCGCGCAGGGCCCCGCGCAACAAGCGTGTTTCACCCAGGCGGCAATACGCCACCGAATGGTTAATAGCTAAACGTCTGACCGGTTGCGATCGCTGTCCGCAAGGAGGTTTCGGCCCATGTCCCTGCCCCGCCATGCGCACGAATGGCACGAAGTTCGGCCAAAGCTTCGGGGATGTCGCCCTGTTCTACCAGAGCTTGCCCGCGATAGGACCGCGCGAGAACATTCGCAGGGTTGGCTGCCAGCGCACGCGCATAGAACGCCATTCCGCCAGCTTGGTCGCCCATTTTGCGCGTCGTGAACCCCATGTAGGTCAAGCGACGATCGTCGTGCTCAGGCATAGCGGCAAGTACGATCTGCGCAGCCGAATATTCCCCAGCATAGGCCAGTTCACGAACAGCTTGATAAAGGTCATCCGGTGTTAGCCGGCTATCCTTTGCATCGATACAGGTCTTTGACTTCTTGTCATACACCTGCCCGCCTTCGCATTTCACAACGGGCTTCGGTGGGGACGTATCATTGGAGCCAGCGGCAAAGGCCGCGAAAGGCATAGCCAATGACAGGATGGACGCAAACACAACACGCATACTCAAACACTCCTGAACTAAATACACGGCTGATGTTAGACGATCCGCGCCATAGATAAAGCATTAGGTTCCAGCCTAACGTCACGATATGGCGCGAGATAGGGCATTAATACGCAGCTTTTGAATCAAAAAGGCTGCACCGCCGTCAAGCGATGCAGCCCTGAATGCCTGCGCGTGTATCAGTCCTTGAAGACGCGCTTAAAGATCGTATCAACATGTTTGGTATGGTAACCTAGATCGAATTTTTCTTCGATCTCTTCTGCACTTAGTGCGGCCAGAACCTCTTCGTCAGCCAGCAGCTCGGTCTTGAAATCCTTGCCGTCTTCCCAGACCTTCATGGCGTTGCGCTGAACCAGCTTGTAGCTGTCTTCGCGGCTCACGCCGGCCTGCGTGAGCGCGAGCAAAACACGTTGCGACATCACAAGACCGCTAAACTTGTTCATATTTGCCAGCATGTTGTCAGGATAAATTAGCATATTGTCGATGACGCCGGTCAAACGGTGCAGCGCGAAGTCAAGGGTGATGGTGGTGTCGGGGCCGATCGCACGCTCCACGCTCGAGTGGGAGATATCGCGTTCATGCCACATGGTGACGTTTTCCATCGCTGGAATCACAGCCATGCGAATTGTACGGGCCAGCCCGGTCAGGTTCTCGGTCAGCACAGGGTTTTTTTTGTGCGGCATCGCCGAAGACCCCTTCTGACCCGCCGAGAAAAACTCAGCCCCTTCCAAGACTTCGGTCCGTTGCATGTGCCGCACTTCGGTCGCAACGTTCTCGATAGAGCTGGCGATCACACCAAGCGCTGCGAAGAATGCAGCATGACGGTCACGGGGGATGATCTGCGTGCTCACGGGTTCGGGCGACAGGCCCAGCTTTTCGCAGACATGTTCCTCGACCCGCGGATCGATATTCGCAAATGTCCCCACAGCGCCGGAAATCGCACCCGTAGCAATCTCGGAGCGTGCTGTTTTCAGCCGCGTCAGGTTGCGGTCCATCTCTGCATAAAAGCGCGCAAAGGTAAGGCCCATCGTTGTGGGTTCAGCGTGGATCCCGTGGCTGCGCCCGACGCGTACAGTATTTTTATGTTCCATGGCACGGCGTTTCAGCGCGGCCAGCAGCAAACCCATGTCTTCGATCAGAATATCAGCTGCGCGGGTTAATTGCACGTTAAAGCAGGTGTCCAATACGTCAGAAGAGGTCATCCCCTGGTGCACAAAGCGCGCCTCGTCGCTGCCCACATGTTCGGCCAAATGGGTCAAAAAAGCGATAACGTCATGTTTTGTAACGGCTTCAATCTCGTCAATTCGCGCGACATCGAACTCGACATCTTTGGCCTTCCAAACCGCCTCCGCATTCTCGCGCGGGATCACCCCAAGGTCGGCCATGGCGTCACAGGCATGCGCCTCGATCTCGTACCAGATGCGGAACTTGGTTTCGGGGGACCAGATCGCAACCATCTCGGGGCGGGAATAACGGGGAATCATGTGGTGATACCTTTGTTTTGGGGTGTTTTGATGTACGCGCGGGATAGACCGCGGGGGGGTAAAGAACAAGTCTGAACCCTTGTGCCACCAAGGCAGGGATGTTTGCTGCCTCGCCCATAGGCGCCTCCGGCGGGAGTTTATGGGGCAAAATGAAGGAGAGCTGGGTTTGTCCCATTCTGGTCTGGCAGTTTACCTTCGGACAGGCAAAGGTGCCGCAAACTGAATATATTACGCCATTAGGGAATCGCTAAGAAATGTCTGATACGTCTCGCTTAAGCCCCGCTACGATTGCTGCCCAAGCAGCGGGAGCGGTTGATGCGCAAACCGGCGGGGTGGTCCCGGCTCTGCCTATGGCCACGACCTATCTGCGGGATGAAGCATACCAACCGCTGCGTGCAGACAACATCTATGTGCGCGATCAGAGCGATATTGTACGTGTTGCAGAAAAAGTGCTCTCTCAACTGGAGGGGGCGAAAGAATCGCTGCTGTTCCCGTCAGGCATGGCAGCGCTTGCCGCCGTCTTCCGTACCGTCCCAAATGGCGGGCGCGTGCTGGTGCAAAGCCAGATTTACTGGGGCACCACCAAGTGGATCCGGGATTTCTGCACCCGGCGTGACATTGAGCTGCGAGAGGTCGAAGCCTCTGACAAGGCGGCGTTTGCCGCCGCCTGCGAGAGCTTTAGACCAACCTTGGCGCTCATCGAAACGCCATCAAACCCGTGGCTTCGCGTGGCCGATATCCAAGCTGCGGCTGATGCGGTGCATAGCGCGGGTGGGTTGCTCGTGGTGGATAGCACGGCCGCGACGCCGATTCTGCAACAGCCGCTTAAACACGGTGCCGACGTTGTAATGCATTCTGCCACAAAGGGCATTAATGGACATTCGGACGTATTGGCGGGCGTTCTGGCGACCAATGACGTCACGGGCCGCGTGTGGGAAGATATCAAAGCGGACCGGCATGATGCAGGCGCGGTTGTCGGCCCGTTTGAAGCATGGTTGCTGGTCCGCGGGATGCGCACCCTGCCCCTGCGCGCCAAGCAAATGTCGTGCAACGCCATGGAATTGGCAGAGTTTTTGCAAAATCACCCGAAAATCGAAGAGGTTCTCTATCCGGGCCTTGCCTCACATACAGGCCACCAATTGGCGACGCGGCAAATGTCAGGAGGATTTGGATCGCTTTTGTCGTGCATTGTAAAGGGTGGCGGCGCAGCGGCGCTGGAGGTTGTCGGCAAGCTGGAAGTTTTTCATCGCGCAACGTCTTTGGGCGGGGTCGAAAGCCTTGTCGAACACCGCCACACTATCGAACCCCACACCGGGATTCCCGAAGGGTTGCTGCGTTTATCGGTGGGGATTGAAGATATCGAAGATCTAAAACGCGACTTGAGCCAAGCGCTTGATGCATAAAGATACTTCGGGGCGCTCGCGCCCCGGGACCCCATGTCTTTCGAAGATGATTTGAAGGATACAACCAGTGGTGCGGTCGGAGAGACTCGAACTCTCACGGGTGTTACCCCACAGCGACCTCAACGCTGCGCGTCTACCATTCCGCCACGACCGCACGCCATGGTTGGTGAGGGTCGTTTAGACAAACTCTTTCACAAAGTGAAGAGCAAAATTGCGCCAGATTAAGTCCTTGTTCAGATTCGTGTGATTTATCATTCAATCGGGCGGGGTGGCTTGAAAAACAGTGCGAAGACGTAAACTTAAAGGAGGATATGAATCGAGGAACAATATGACCCAAGCGCCCATAGATCCCCCTGCCCTGCAGATCGACATCGTTTCTGACGTAATGTGCCCATGGTGTATTGTCGGGTACCGCCAGCTAGAGCAGGCGTTAGCCGCCTTGAACATCGGCGCGTTCATCCGATGGCACCCTTTCGAGCTTAACCCCCAAATGGGCCCCGAAGGACAGAACCTGACCGAACATATTGCCGAAAAATATGGTGCATCGCCTGAGCAATCGGCGCAAAACCGTGCGCATCTTGTGCAGCTTGGCACCGAACTTGGAATCGACTTCAATTTCAACGCCGAAAGCCGCATCGTCAACAGCTTTGCTGCGCACCAACTGCTAGATTGGGCTCAGGATCAGAACCTGCAGCACCCTCTTAAGCTTGCTTTGTTTGAGGCACATTTTACGAAGGGATTGGATGTTTCAGACCAAAGTGTTCTTGTTGATGTCGCTGCAGATGTCGGATTGGATCGTAGTTCTGCGCAGGACGTTCTCGACAGCGGCAGCCATGTAGAACGTGTTCGCGAACGCCAGTCGGTTTGGACATCGCAGGGAATTTCTGGCGTGCCTTCAATGATCTTTGCGGGAAAATACCTTGTGACCGGTGCGCAGGGTGTCGATAATTATGTGCAAATTATCCAAAAAGTAATTCAAGAGGTAAGCGCCGCGGAATGATCGTCTTGTTATCCTCGGCTCAATGGTGCGCACAGAATGGTTGAATGGATCACCTCCAAGGGCCTTGTCGATTACCGGGAAGCCGAAGCATGGATGGAGGAACGCGCGTCCCTTATCGCCGCGGGGAATGCCGATGAATGCGTCTGGCTTGTAGAGCATGCTCCGCTATATTCTGCCGGCACCTCAGCAAAATCGGAAGATTTGACTGACCCCAAGCGGTTTCCGGTATATGAAACGCGCCGCGGCGGACAATACACATACCATGGGCCGGGGCAGCGGGTTGTTTATGTGATGCTGGACGTCGGTAAACGGGGCCGGGACGTCAGACGTTTTGTTCAAGACCTTGAACATTGGGTGATCGGGACCCTTGCAAGCTTTACCATCAAAGGCGAGATCAAGGAGGGGCGCGTCGGCGTCTGGGTGGAACGTCCCGAGAAACCGCTCGCGGCAGATGGCGGTATTCGCGAAGATAAAATCGCGGCGATCGGTATCCGGCTTCGAAAATGGGTCAGCTTTCACGGAATCAGCATAAATGTTGATCCAAATCTTGAGCATTTTTCCGGGATCGTCCCCTGTGGGATCCAAGAACATGGCGTTACGTCTTTAGTAGACCTTGGCCTGCCAGTTACGATGGAAGACGTTGATATCGCCCTGAAAGCGCAGTTCGACACGGTTTTCCCTCCGCTGTCTTAGTACGCGCCCAAAGACGGATAATGTACCTCGCCGCTCAAACGTTTCACTGCGCTCGTGCTATTTCCGCCGCGGCTTTACGGTTTCTTCATCGCTAGAGGCGTATGTCATCCAGCATGATGAGCACTTCTGACACCTCCTACCCCCGTCACTACAAGGCTGTGCGCCTCCGACACAGTTTGATAAATGATCTGTCTTTTTTCGTGCCCTGCGTCAAAGGCGGCCATTGCCCATATTGGCAAGCCGCACTAGAACGAACCTTAATTCAATGCGCGCCCCCTGTCGGGGTGTGAGTTGACAACCCAATCTCAGGAGGCACCGCATGGCAGACGCAGCCATTCACGGGCAAGACCATCACGACGAGCGCGGATTTTTCACGCGCTGGTTCATGTCCACAAACCACAAAGACATCGGGCTATTGTACCTGATTGTTTCGGCCCTCGTTGGCTTCATCTCTGTATGTTTCACCATATATATGCGTTTGGAGCTTATGCACCCAGGCGTGCAATATATGTGTATGGAAGGCGCGCGGTTTATCGCTGATAGCGCAGCGACCTGTACGCCAAACGGCCACCTTTGGAACGTTCTGATCACCGCGCACGGCATCTTGATGATGTTCTTCGTGGTTATTCCCGCTTTGTTCGGTGGTTTCGGTAACTATTTGATGCCATTGCAAATTGGCGCGCCTGACATGGCGTTCCCGCGGATGAACAACCTCTCTTTCTGGCTATATGTCGGCGGCACAACGCTTGCAGTCTGCTCCGTGCTGACACCCGGCGGCAGCGGCCAGCTTGGGTCAGGTGTGGGCTGGGTTCTCTATCCGCCGCTCTCTGTTCGTGAAGGCGGCATGTCGATGGATTTCGCGATTTTCGCTGTGCACGTATCCGGCGCGTCGTCGATCCTGGGTGCGATCAACATGATCACAACATTCCTCAACATGCGCGCCCCTGGCATGACGTTGTTCAAAGTGCCGCTGTTCAGCTGGTCCATCTTTGTTACAAGCTGGTTGATCCTTCTGTCCCTGCCCGTTTTGGCCGGTGCCATCACCATGCTTTTGATGGATCGCAACTTCGGATTCGCATTCTTTGACCCAGCAGGCGGTGGTGATCCGGTTCTGTATCAGCACATTCTGTGGTTTTTTGGTCACCCCGAAGTGTATATCATTATTCTTCCAGGCTTCGGCATCATCAGCCACGTCATCGCGACCTTCAGCCGCAAACCTATCTTCGGGTATCTTCCGATGGTTTGGGCGATCATCGCGATTGGCGCATTGGGCTTCGTCGTTTGGGCGCACCACATGTACACCGTTGGTATGTCTCTGAACCAACAAGCTTACTTCATGTTGGCCACCATGGTTATCGCGGTGCCGACGGGCGTTAAGGTATTCAGCTGGATTGCGACCATGTGGGGTGGTTCGGTTGAATTCAAAACACCTATGCTGTGGGCCTTCGGCTTCCTGTTTCTTTTCACCGTTGGCGGTGTGACAGGTATCGTTCTCTCGCAGGCAGCTGTGGACCGCTACTACCACGACACATACTATGTGGTTGCGCACTTCCACTATGTGATGAGCCTTGGTGCCGTCTTCGCGATCTTCGCCGGTATCTATTTCTACCTGCCGAAGTTCACGGGCCGCATGTATCCTGAATGGGCTGGCAAGCTGCACTTCTGGGCGATGTTCATTGGCGCGAACCTGACGTTCTTCCCACAGCACTTCCTGGGCCGTCAGGGCATGCCACGTCGCTATATCGATTACCCTGATGCTTTTGCATATTGGAACCTGTGGTCGTCGATCGGCGCGTTCCTCAGCTTTGCTTCCTTTATCTTCTTCTTCGGTGTTATGTTCTACACGTTGACACGTGGAGCCCGCAGCCCAGCTGCGAACCCTTGGAACGAATATGCGGACACTCTGGAATGGACGCTGGCAAGCCCCCCACCAGAGCATACGTTCGAAATTCTTCCCAAGCAGGAAGAATGGGACAAACAGCCTAGCCACTAAGCTAGCACAACATTGAAATGAGAGGCTCCAACGGCGGTTGGGGCCTTTTTTCGTTCTACACCGACACTCGGTACAGTTTCATAAAGACGAATGTTTATCGGCGGTTAGCCGAAATTTTACCAAGTCCCCCAGTAAAATAAGGGCTTCCCAAAATTGTCTGAAATTAATTTCGAAAAATGTTATTTTTCCTCTTGCGGCTCACCGCTGCTATGGGTATTCCACGCCCTACCAGAGGATGCGGGCGTAGCTCAGGGGTAGAGCATAACCTTGCCAAGGTTAGGGTCGGGCGTTCGAATCGCCTCGCCCGCTCCAACTGGTTCTCTGCTTACCCAGCAGGACAGCAAGGCCACCTTCGGGTGGCCTTTTGCTGTTCTGGGCCCCTAAAACTTTGAAGCTGATCACAGGCCTACAAAGAGCCAGCACACTTACCAGTTCGGACAACGGTCCGTTCATTGATGCCCAGTCTAGCACTATGATCAGGGATGAAGCAGGCACGGCTACGGCGCATAATATACTGTCGCCACAATGATACGCCCAAGCGGCACGTGACAATGCTTTGAATCGCCCCGAGTTTGTCGGAGACCATCAACTTAAGTAAGGATGATGGTTATGATAAAAAGCAAAATGGCAAATCGCTACTCGCCAGAAGTCCGCGCGCGTGCGGTCCGGATGGTCTTCGAGCATCAAGGCTCATACGAAACGCAGGCGGGCGCGATTGCGGCCATTGCATCCCGTTGACCGGCAGTGGTTTGCCCGCAAACCACGAGAGGGGAAGATCGGCTGTATTCCCCAGACCTTGAGCGGATGGGTCAAGCAGGCCGAGAAGGACAGCGGCATGCGTGATGGCGTGACAACCGAGGAACGCGACCGGATCAAGACTCTCGAACGAGAGAACAAGGAATTGCGTCAGGCCAACGAGATACTGCGTAAGGCGTCAGCTTATTTTGCGCCCCCCCCCTCGCGCATGTTTACATGCGCTGCCGGGCAGCGGGACGGAACTCGACCGCCCACTGAAGCGATGATCGCCTTCATTGAGGATCAGCGCATTGTTTACGGCGTCGAGTCGATCTGCAGGGTGCTGCCGATCGCACCGTCCATTGCCCGGCAGGCGATTGCAAAGCAATCTGCCGAGAGGGAACTTACTATCACCAACTTGCGTGCCGAGCGGACCCTTCCAAAGCTTCTGCACGGCATCAGCGTGACACAGAGCTATGCCCCGAGATCAAACGGGTCTGGGACGAAAACTATCAGGTCTACGGAGTTCGCAAGGCGCGGCACCAGCTGAAGCGCGAGGGCTTTTCGCTGGCGCGCTGCACGGTGGAGCGTCTGATGAAGCAGATCGGCATACGTGGGGCCGTGCGTGGAAAGGCAATGAAGACAACGATTCCTGACACATCAGCACCCTGTCCGCGTGACAAGGTGAACCGCACCTTTCGGGCACCAGCGCCGAACCTGCTGTGGGTCAGCGATTTTACCTACGTGTCGACCACTGCCCGGCAGTGCATTGCGGAGCAATGTCACGAGAGGGGTGGCAGGGCTTTGTCTATGTGGCCTTCGTCATCGATACGTTCGCTGATCGCATCGTGGGCCCCCTCTCGGCAGATTTGGCGATGCCAAATCGCCTGCCGGTCAACGGGACGGGTCTCGCGGTCCGCCAAAACGGACTTTGTTCTCCCCTATCGTGCATTGCTGCGCAATACCCTGCCGGGCAATGGATGCCTTGGAGCAAGCCCTGCACGATCGACGGCCCGTCCAGAAAAGTGGACTGGTTCACCATTCGGATCGCCCCTCTCGGGAAATTGTTGCACAATGCCCTGCCGGGCAGTGGGCGGTCAATATTTGTCCATTCGTTACACCGAGCGTTTGGCTGAGGCTGGCATCGAACCGTCGGTCGGCAGTGTCGGGGATTCCTATGATAACGCCCTCGCTGAGACAATTAACGGTCTCTACAAAACCGAACTGGTCCATCGCCAAGGACCGTGGCGCAACATGCAGGACCTGGAAATGGCGACACTCGGCTGGGTCGATTGGTTTAATCACCGGCGCTTGCTCGGCCCTATCGGAAACATACCGCCAGCAGAGGCTGAACAGAACTTCTATGCACAGCGCGACGTGCTCGATATGGTCGCGTAAAATGAAGCTACAGGTCTCCGGTAAAACCGGGGCGATTCACCTGTCACCGCTGAATGCCCTCACTCTGTGGCGTACAAGGGTTCCCTAGGCCTCTCTCTGAGGGCGGCAGCACAACAGGCCCGATACCCCTCCCCCGTTGCTACGAGAGCACCTGAGGCGTCTCAGGCCAGTACCAACGAAGCTGGGACAAGTGGATATTCGCGAGGCGCTACGCGCTCTGCCTGTCCTTGTGGATCATCGCTGAGGAGTTGGATCATACGCCCCAGGCGCGTGCCTCAGAGCCAAACACAGAGCATGTTTCAATATGGCACCCAATGCGTGATTACCGACGCCTGGCGTCAGTCAAATACTGCCGGGATCAAAAGAAAAAAGCGGGCGCTGAAAGCACCCGCCTGCCTCGGCATATACCCGTTCGAATGATGGCACTATGAACACGGCCCTCATACGGCAAACGCCGGTGACGCAATTATTGTCTGCTTAGAGAAGAGATATCGTCGATCGTGCTGATAGTGTTTCACGTTCCATCTGTTCGATGGCGCGAATGTGCCACTCCAAACCGGTTTGACCTTGATCGGCTGCTTCGGCCAAGTTGTTCTGCGCCAGCTTCGCCTGGTCGGCCGACAGAACCAACGCCTCGGCGACCTCTGCGCGGCTGGTGCGTATATCGGCAAGCTGCGCGTCATAAGCATGCTCCGAAATCGCCCCTGAGGCCTTGAGCTGATTCAACGTCGCCACATCTTCTTGCTGCTGTGCGAGCATCTGGGGAAGATGTGTCGTGATATCATCCAGCTGGTCATTGGACTTGCGGATACTGCGCACAAGATTGTTGGCGGAAACCAGCTCCATCCGTTGGGCGACTTCTCGTTTTCCAGCGAGATTCCCGCTCACCGCACCAACAACGCCACCGGCCGCAGCGGCTCGCAGGCAGCCCGAGGCATCGGATGCGGCAAGCACCGAGATACCGCAGCCCACCGCGGCACCAACCGCGGCATGCTTGATTGTGGAGTTGCGGACAATATCGCGCATCAACGCGTCAAGCGCGGCGGTTTGCTCCACCATACCGGCGTCGTTCTCACGGTTTTCCTTGAAGCTTAGCGTGCCGGACGAAGGGCCGAATTGCGCAGCGCGATCGGCAGTGGGCGCAGCACATCCTGAAACAAGAACGGCAGCGGCGAGGGAAATCGTTAGAACAGTGGTTTTCATTACATGGATCCGTTGAGCTAGGCGTATTCGCGACTAATAGACGCAAATTATGCCGATTTTACGGCATCTGCGCCATGAAGTTTTCCGACGTTAACGTTTATCTATTCACCTTCGTGCCACAAATGCCCATAGTTCCCGCACAGGGTGAATTTTTTAAAAAGTCATATTGTTGCCGGTTTTGTTCACTATCGTTTAGGGAGTTCGACATAGGTTGCCTCGGAGCCCCGAAGCAAATCTTGGAAGGAGACCACATTGAAAATTCTAGCAGTCGACGATGATCCATTCATTCTAGAACTCCTTCCCGCGATGTTTGAACAGGCAGACCTGAACGATCTGCACACGGCCCCTTCGGGTCCGGCTGCTCTCGACATGATCAAAGCTCAGAAGGTGCCATTCGATTGCTTGCTGCTGGACGTCGATATGCCGGAAATGGACGGGATCGAGCTTTGCCGAAGAATTCGCACTGTCCCCGGGTATGAGGACAAACCGGTTTTGATGCTGACGGCGAAGACAGATTCGATCTCTATCGAGAAAGCGTTTGCCGCCGGTGCGAATGACTACATCGCCAAGCCATTTAACCTGAAGGACATCTACAACCGCATTCGCGTGGCCGAACGTCTTTTGGTGTCATCCAAGACCATCAAACGCATCGACGCGAGCGACCTGTCCAAAGAAGGCACACAGGTAGCTGAAGATATCACACTGGCCGACAAGGTCTTTTTGGCGAATGTCGGCAGGCTGATCCTGTCATTCTCCCTTGGGAACTACATTACGCAGCTCGATCGGAGCGAACTGGACAACTATCAGGTTTTCGGCGTGTCGATTGATGATGCGGAACGTATTTTCGAGGAAACGTCACAACAGGGGTTCCTTCATATCCTCACCAGCGTGGCAGAAACCCTGACCGACCTTATCACCTGCCCCCATCTTCTTATGTCCTACGAAGGCAACGGTGCCTTCCTGTGTATTACGCGCGACCCGAACCTGCCCGAATGGGACCGGATGGAGGCTGGGCTACAGGCCAAGCTGGATGCGCTGAACTTGCTAAGCGATGATCTGAAGCAAGAGAGCATCAGCCTGTCAGTCGGCACGCCCATAGCACCGAATGCGAACCGGACCCAACGGGTGAAAAAGACCTTCGAACGGGCGCTATCGCGCGCTGAAATGCGCTATGCGAGCAAATGCGCCGCCGCCTGATCCTAGTTGATCGGGAATTGCACCAGACACTGCGCCGCATGTTTGCGGTAATCCTCTAGCGTCTGATCGATCGAGCGGCGGTCGCGCATTTTGCCCATGGCCGATTTTTTTTGCGCCCGCGTGCCACTCACATGGCGTTCTAGGATCAGGACCGTCACGCCCAGCATGATGGTCTTTTCATCCTCACCGATCATGTCCGCACGCGCCAAGGTCACCGCCGTATAGGCGATCATATTGGCGCAGCGCAGCGCCGCGGCCTCTTCCCCTTCATAGGTTAGCGCATGCGCTGGCCCCCAAAGAACTGATCCGCAAAGAAGCGCAGAAAGCAGGAGCCTCAAAACGCTTTGAACGTCATCGTTGTAAGCGAACGTTCAATCCCTTCGATGTCCAGAAGGTTATCGTTGATGTAAACGCCAATATCTTTTCCCGAAGGAATATAAAGCTTCATCAAAAGATCGTAATCACCAGAGGTTGAATACAACTCGGAGTGTATTTCCCGCAGCGCGACCTCTTCGGCAACGCGATACGTACTGCCGGGCCGGCACCGGATCTGGATAAAAACGCAGGTAGACATGGACAGGCCTTAGGCTGGTTACAACACGTCCAAGCTGACATAAGGGGGCAACAGCCGCAATCGCTGATTGGGACCGATTGGCATCGAAACGCTTTGTCTTGGCGCGACGGCCTGCCCTGCTATAAGAGCCCGAAAGACGGAGATATTCACATGCGCCAGACCACCATCAATCGCTCGACCGCAGAGACCGAGATCAGCGTCGAAATCAACCTCGACGGGACAGGGTCCTACGCCAACCACACGGGTATCGGGTTCTTCGATCACATGCTGGATCAACTGGCGCGTCATTCGCTGATCGATATGAAAATCAGCGCAAACGGCGATCTTCACATTGATGACCACCACACTGTCGAGGACGTAGGCATCACACTTGGCCAAGCGCTAAGCACGGCATTGGGCGACAAACGCGGCATTCGCCGCTACGGCGCGTGCCTGCTCCCAATGGACGATGCCTTGGTGCGTACCGCGCTTGATCTGTCGGCGCGGCCCTTCTTGATCTGGAATGTGGACCTGCCGACCGCAAAAATCGGGAACTTCGATTGCGAATTGGTACGGGAGTTTTTCCAGGCGCTTAGCACGCATGGCGGGATCACCTTGCACATTGATATGCTGCATGGCCTGAACAGCCACCACATCGCCGAGGCCGTCTTTAAATCTGTCGCCCGCGCCCTGCGCGAAGCTGTAGAAACCGACCCTCGGAAATCTTCTGATATCCCCTCGACCAAGGGTGCGCTGTAACGATGTTAACTGCGATTATCGATTACGAATCGGGCAACCTTCATTCGGCGCATAAGGCGTTCGAACGGATGGCGCGTGAGTGTAATGCTGGTGAAGTAGTGGTCACCGCTGACGCCGATGTCGTGGCGCGCGCCGACCGCCTTGTCCTGCCCGGCGACGGCGCATTCCCCTCCTGCATGGCCGCGCTGAAAGGCCAAAGCGGCATCTATGCCGCAATGGTTGAATCCGCCGTCGACAAGGGCCGCCCCTTCCTCGGGATCTGTGTGGGCATGCAGTTGATGGCATCCATGGGGCGCGAGTATGAATACACAGCAGGCCTGGGCTGGATCAGTGGCGAAGTGACCAAGATCACGCCACGCGACCCATCCCTAAAAGTACCGCATATGGGATGGAACGACCTTGTCATAGACCACCCTCACCCCGTTTTCGACGGAATCGAAACCGGGGATCACACGTATTTTGTCCATAGTTACCATATGGATGTACAGGACGATGCCGAGCGGTTGGCGCATGTCGATTATGCTGGTGACGTCACCGCTGTTATCGGCCGTGACACCATGATCGGCATGCAATTCCACCCGGAAAAAAGCCAGACAACCGGCCTTCGTATGATTGCGAACTTTCTGAACTGGCGCCCCTGAACCGGGCACCGCCTTCTACCGAAGGCGGGTCCAGATCATTTCGTCGCAAGCATTTCCTGTGCAGGTCTGTAACCGCATCGCATTGCCGTCGACCAACATCTTCGCCTTATGTTTTTTTGACGCAGAAGGCTCCAGCAACGTGCCGACATAGCTCCCGTCAGGTTGCGGCTTCATATCCCAGAAGACCCGTTTGCCAACCGCTGTAGAGCGCTTGTCATATCCACGCCGATCCTTGGCACGCTCGACGGTGCCGCATAGCGCAGGCCCGCAGGGTTTCGCGCGTACGTGAACAACCAATCCGTTAACATCCGGCGCAGATTTCCAGATACCTTCAACTACATCAGCAAATACAGTCGTCGAAGAAGCTGCAAAAATAGCAGCATAGAAAATATATTTTGTTAAAAACATCGTATCACTCCCCCAAGCGACACATGCCTTACAGCTTTTTAGCAACGCACCAAAAAACCAAGGCGCGGGCATAGTCTACACCCGCGTCCCGATTCGCGCAAATCCCACTCATTTGGGATGGAAATGAAGGTTACTGGACCCGCTGCCAGTCCTGCTTTGAACACAGCAACCCGCCCGCGACACAGCCCGACAGTTTCAGGCTGTTACCGGCGACGCTCATCTTGCCGATGTAGATTTTGTTGTTTGAAGGTCGCCAAACCTTACCTGCATATTTTCCGCTCCCGTCAGGTTTCATGTCGATGACCAACTGCTTTCCGATATTTTCGGACTTATATTCGCCCGACGCGTTGAACGTCCGCTGAATCGTACCGCAGATCGCCCCACCACAGGGGGTCATTTTGACATGCGCATAAGCCCCGTCATCCGGTTGCGTTTTCCAAACGCCAACCGCCGGGTCAGCAGCCATAGCTGTTCCTGCAAAACCAATGCCAACGATGGCCGCAATAATCGTTCTTTTCATGATATATCCTCCCGATATGCCCTCAAATTGAAGCCAATACGACGATTCAGGCAAGCTTGACGTAGGGGACACCTCTGCCGCGTTGCAAAAACCCGCCCGCCGTGGCAATTGAAACCAACTCCCCCAATGCCAAGGGCAACACTATGATCCTCTACCCCGCTATTGACCTTAAAGACGGCCAAGCCGTTCGTCTTGTGCACGGCGACATGGAAAAATCCACTGTTTTCAACGATGACCCCGCGGCGCAGGCCCGTGAGTTTGTGGATGCGGGCTGCACTTGGCTTCATTTGGTGGACTTGAACGGTGCCTTCGCAGGGACGCCGGTCAATGCCGCCCCGGTGGAAGCGATTTTGAAGTCTTGCGACGTCCCCGCCCAGTTGGGAGGCGGCATTCGCGATATGGCGACGATCGAAGCTTGGCTGGACAAGGGTCTGGCACGCGTCATTCTGGGCACTGTCGCGGTCGAAAATCCCGCTTTGGTGCGTGAAGCAGCGCGTGCTTTTCCTGGCAAGGTCGCGGTCGGCATTGACGCCAGAAATGGTCGCGTGGCAACCAAGGGATGGGCTGAGGAAACCGACGTAATGGTTACAGATCTCGCTAAATCTTTCGAAGATGCAGGTGTCGCGGCGCTGATCTACACCGATATCATGCGAGATGGGGCCATGGGCGGTCCAAACATTGAAGCCACCGCCGCTTTGGCGCGTGCCGTGAATATTCCTGTCATCGCCTCCGGGGGCGTCAGCTCCCTTGCTGACCTTGAGGCGCTGAAAAAAACTGGCGTGATATCCGGTGCCATTTCCGGCCGGGCGCTTTATGATGGCGCGATCGACCTGAGCGAAGCTTTGAAGGCCCTCGCCTGAGTTTCCAAATGGTTTCAAATCCTCGGGTGGTTTGGAGGGCAGACAGCCCTCCAACGGTTTTTTCCGCTGCCCCGTCGCGAGAAAGAAGACATGCTTAAGACCCGTATTATTCCTTGCCTCGATGTCGCCGATGGTCGCGTTGTCAAAGGCGTTAATTTTGTTGGCTTGCGCGATGCCGGTGACCCGGTTGACGCAGCGATCGCATATGACGCTGCAGGGGCGGACGAGCTTTGTTTTCTTGATATCCACGCCACACACGAAAACCGTGGTACCATGTTCGACCTGGTCACACGCACAGCCGAACACTGCTATATCCCGCTTACTGTTGGTGGCGGTGTACGCACTGTTGCAGATGTTCGCGCCCTGCTTTTGGCTGGCGCCGACAAGGTCAGCTTTAACTCTGCCGCGGTAGCTAATCCGGACATTATTGCGCAGGCAGCAGACCAATTCGGCAGCCAGTGCATCGTCTGTGCCATCGATGCGAAAACCGTCGCCCCCGGAAGGTGGGAGATTTTTACCCATGGTGGCCGCAAACCTACGGGCATTGATGCAGTCGAATTCGCAAAGACGGTCACAGAGAAAGGCGCAGGAGAGATTCTGCTTACCTCCATGGATCGTGACGGTACCAAACAAGGGTTTAACATTCCGCTAACGCGCGCGATTTCCGACGCGGTTTCTGTGCCTGTCATCGCCTCTGGCGGTGTCGGAACGCTGGATCATCTTGTCGATGGCGTCGTTCAGGGCGGCGCTTCAGCGGTGCTCGCAGCCTCGATCTTTCACTTCGGCGAATTTACGGTCGCTCAGGCGAAACAACACATGGCTGATGCCGGTATCCCAATGAGGCTCTCATGACGCTCGACGATCTATTTGTAACAATCCAATCAAGAAAAACTGCCGATCCATCAAGCAGTTGGACGGCGCAGCTTTTGGCAAAAGGCCCCGAGAAATGCGCCGAAAAATTCGGTGAAGAAGCGGTCGAAGCGATCATCGAGGCCGTGAAGGACGATAAAGCTGGTCTGACATCGGAAGCCGCAGATGTGCTGTACCACCTGCTTGTCATGCTCGCGTCCCGCGACGTCGCGCTGTCAGATGTACTGGATGAACTGAGCCGCCGACAGGCGCAAAGCGGCCTCGCTGAAAAAGCCGCCCGCTAACACGGGGCACGTTTACCACAATATTTTTTGTAACGCGTAGAAAACTGGGGTCAAAGCTTGCTGGAGATTATTCCCGTTGCAAAGCCTCCCATGCGCAATTCGCCGAAAAGGCGCTGATATTCAATCTTCGGGCATCTGTTTTGAATAACGGTCAAGCCCTTTGCTTCCGCTTTTGCGGCAGCTTCAGGATGCTGCACCCCGATTTGCATCCAGATCGTCGCCAGATCAGGAAACACCTGTAGTGCCTCGTCAACGATTTCTGGCACAGTCTCTGACCGTCTAAAAATATCGACCATGTCAACGCCACCTTCGATGTCTGACAGCTGCGAAACCACCGTTACCCCCAATAGTGTCTTCCCCGCATGCGCCGGATTTACCGGAACAATATCGTACCCCTTGGCCTTCAAATATCGCGCGACATAATAGCTTGGCCGAACCGGGTTCAACGAAGCCCCCACGACCGCGATACGCTTCGTCTGCGTCAGAATATTTTTCAATTGGGTATCGGTGTAGGTCATGCTTCTTACTAAACCTCTAACGGTTTAAAAAAAAGCGCCCTCGACGATAAACGTGAGGGCGCAAAGGTATGGAACGAGGGACAGTTAGGTGATCGGCGAGAGTTCCAAACTCGCCGTCATACACTGAAGGTAGGAACGATTTGCTCCATTCAAAGAGCATGTGACAAATCCGTGAAGAAACGATGAATGCGCCAGCCATTTTCCGCCGAATCTCGCTTTTGGCAGCGTAAACTAGTCAAATATATCGTCGATCACATCCGCGACTTCACGCGCGATCTTCGTCATCCAGGTTTTCTTTTTCTTCACTTTTCGATGCTTAGGCTTGCGAATAGCAGCTGCCGCTTGGGCATGTGGAAATTTCCGCAGCCCCGCCGCAGGCTTGCCGCCGGTATTGGGCTTTTCAGAATCGCGAGGGAGCGGAATTTGTTTCAGATCATGCAATGGTGCGCCGCATTGTGCGCAAGCCAGCTCGTGCCGCCCTGCCCCCAATGTCAGCGCTGCCTTGCTGCCGCAAAAACAGCATGTCGCGATTTTTGTCGGGTAACTCATGCAATTATGCTCAGCTGTGATCCCGCGACGCATATAGCGCGATTGCCGCTGCATTTGACACGTTTAGCGAACCGAACCCGCCGCCTGCGTCGATTCGGACCAGCGCATCGACGGTTTCTTTGGTTTTTTCACGCAGACCTGGCCCTTCGGCCCCCAGCACAAGCGCCACCGGACGGTCGCGCTTCCCCTCCAGCGCAGATTCGACGGTCATATCGGCTTCGCCGTCCAGACCAAGAACAAGATACCCCATCGATTGAAGCTCCTTGATCGCATCGGCTAGGTTCCGGACACGCAAATACGGCTGCCGCTCCAGCGCGCCACTCGCTGTTTTCGCAAGCGCCCCGGTCTCGGGCGCAGCGTGATGACGCATGCCCACAACCGCCGATGCACCTAAAACCTCTGCGGACCGCAGAATTGCACCAACGTTATGCGGGTCTGTCACCCGATCCAGCAGCAACACGCGCGGTGCTTCAGCCCCGATGCAGACATCCTTGAGCGTCCCCCAGCTCAGCGGTTTGACCTCTAGTACGGCTCCTTGATGCACCGACCCGGGGTCCAGCGGCGGGCGGAATTTTCTCGGATCAACGACCTCTGGTTCGATACCGGCCTTGGCAATCGCCTCTTCCAGCTTGATCTGAGCATTCGGCGTAACCATCAGCTTAATCTTTTCACGCGCGGGATTTTCCAGCGCGTCGCGCACCGCATGAAGGCCAAACAACCAAACTGTTTGGTTCACATCTGCCTTCTTTTCCTGCTCTTTTTGCACAACCCACTTAGGTTTTTTCATCGCCGAACCTTCTATCTTTCATCGCAAGGTAAAATTCCCTGCATTTCGCGCCGGTTTTCGCCTTGACGCCTATACTGCCCGCTTGTAATCACGCCTTCACATCCGGTGCAATGCACAGGGTGAAAGTGGGCGACAGGCCGCAAGGTGTGGCAGGGGACTGTAACTCCCTCGCGGAGACGCACGCCTGGTTCGATTCCAGGGTCGCCCACCACTTTCCCCTTTTCGACTATCCTTAAGTATAGCGGTACAGCCGTTTGATACATTGTGTTCCGATGTGAATTTGTGACACATCTTATGCATTTAGAACGCATACGAAATGATAGGGGTGACCCGTGTCCCATGCTTCCCGGCCGGATCAGGCTTTCAACATCGCGATCGTCGGGCAACACGGGCGGCTGGCTTATGAGGCTCTGTTGTTTGCCGCATCGCTGCGCCACCACAGCCCCCATTTTTCGGGCAACCTCTATGTGATGGAGCCGCAGCCCGGCCCGCTTTGGTCGGATGATCCACGAATCAAGAACCCCGATGTTATCAGCGCGCTCCACAACCTTGGCGCAGAGGTGATCCCGTTTGACACAAAGCACTTCGGCGGGAGCTATCCATATGGAAATAAAATCGAAATGCTCAATGCGCTTCCAAAAGGTGAGCCCTTCGTTTTCTTCGATACGGACACGTTGATCACTGGCGACCTGATGTCGGTCCCCTTCGACTTTGACCGCCCGATGGCATCCATGCGGCGCACAAACACGTGGCCTGTTCCCCAGCTGTACGGACCACAATACGCCGGTCTGTGGAAATCCCTTTACGACAAGTTTGACCTAGATTTTGACAGCAGCCTCGACCTGTCTCAGCCCGACGACTATTGGCAACGGTATCTGTATTTCAACGCAGGCTTCTTTTTCTATCGCTGCCCTCACGAATTTGGTGAAAAGTTTTTGCACTATGCTCTGGCGATCCGGGATGACGCGCCGGAAGAGCTGTGCGCGCAGTCTTTTGACCCTTGGCTTGACCAAGTCGCGTTGCCGCTAGTTATTCATGCGCTTGGTGGCGCGCGCGATACCTTGCCTGACGGGCTGATTGACGGGTCTGTTAGCTGCCACTATCGCCTGCTGCCCTTGCTTTACGCACGCGAACCGGACCACGTCGTTGACACTTTAGAAACGATTGCAGCACCAAATAAACTGAAGAAAATTTTAAAGGGTTCGGAGCCGATCAAGCGGATGGTCTATCAAGGCCGCGGTCGCAAGGCGCGGGCTCTCTTTGATCAGGACAACCTGCCGCGCAAAGAGCAGGCCATTCGGAATCGTTTGAAATCAAACGGCTACTGGATGCGGTAGCGTCGACCGCATTTTATCCGAGTCGGTAAACAAGCTCCTAAACGTGACAGAAGCGACCTACAGCTTGTGCGTTTACATCGGTTCACCTAACCATATTGAAGACAATTTTAGGGAGAACAACGATGACAGATAGCCCCAACTATGGTTTTGATACCCTGCAGATACACGCAGGGGCCAAACCTGATCCGGCGACCGGTGCGAGGCAGACGCCGATCTACCAAACCACGGCCTATGTGTTTCGCGATGCGGACCACGCGGCGGCGTTGTTCAACCTGCAAGAGGTGGGGTTCATCTATTCCCGCCTGACGAACCCGACCGTTGCTGTCTTGCAGGAACGCATCGCCACGCTTGAGGGGGGCGTTGGTGCCGTGTGTTGCTCTTCCGGGCACGCGGCACAGATTATGGCTCTGTTCCCGCTGATGGGGCCGGGCAAAAACATTATCGCCTCTACCCGTCTGTATGGGGGCACCGTGACGCAGTTCAGCCAAACGATCAAACGTTTCGGTTGGTCTTGTAAGTTTGTCGACTTCGACGACGTTGATGCCGTGAAAGCAGCGGTTGACGACGATACACGTGCGATCTTTGGCGAAGCTATCGCTAATCCTGGCGGCTACATCATGGACGTGCGTGCCATTGCCGACGTGGCGGATGCGGCAGGCGTTCCGCTGATCATCGACAACACAACGGCGACGCCCTACCTTTGCCGCCCGATCGAACTTGGCGCGACTTTGGTGGTACATTCGACGACGAAATACCTGACCGGCAACGGCACGGTAACCGGCGGCTGTATTGTGGATTCAGGCAAGTTCGATTGGTCCGCGAATGATAAATTCCCGTCGCTGAGCCAACCGGAACCAGCTTACCACGGTCTCAACTTTCACGAGACCTTTGGCGGCTTGGCCTTTACCTTCCACGGCATCGCCATCGGTTTGCGGGATCTTGGCATGACGATGAACCCGCAGGCCGCGCATTACACCCTGATGGGGACAGAGACACTTTCGCTGCGCATGGAACGCCACGTAGAAAACGCCCAGAAAATCGCGACTTGGCTCGAGAATGATGACCGCGTCGACTATGTCACCTATGCGGGGCTCGAATCCTCGCCCTATTTCGAGCGTGCGAAAAGCGTTTGCCCCAAAGGGGCTGGCGGGTTGTTCACCTTTGCGGTGAAGGGCGGATACGACGCCTGCGTCAAATTGGTAAATGCGTTGGAGATTTTCAGCCATGTCGCAAATCTTGGCGACACCCGGTCACTGATCATCCACTCTGCCTCCACCACGCACCGTCAGCTTAGCCCCGAGCAGCAAGAAGCCGCGGGCGCCGGCGCGAATGTTGTGCGCGTTTCCATCGGAACAGAGGATGCCGCCGACCTGATCGCCGATCTTGATCAAGCGCTAGCCAAAGCGACGGCTTAAGCTACGACCTATAAAAGACCCCCGCCAAAGCAACCCTTCGGCGGGGGTATGTTTACCCATTCAAACCTTCAAATGCCGCGAGTCAGCAGAGGGTTAGTCAGCCTCGGCGATTTCGAACTGCAGCGTGACTTGCGCGCTGATGTCGATCTCTCCGGTCTCGATGGGCATATCCATAGTTTTCATCTGGGCACCCCGCATTTCCATCGGGCGGAAACCCTGGCTCGATTCGGACATGTTGGTGAGTTTACCAAGCTTAACGCCAGCGGCATCTGCAAGCTGCTGCGCACGCGCCATCGCATCCTCAACGGCCCTCTCTCGTGCCTTGGCCAACGCCGCTGCATTATCCTGCAATCCGAATTGCAAACCGTTGAAATCATTCGCGCCCTCGGCCACGACCGCGTCCAGCAATTGCCCAAGTTTGCTTAGATCGCGAACCGTCACACTGACGGTGTTACCCGCCTCATAGCCCGATACTTCCACCGGGGACGCATCTTCGCGGGGGCGATTGTCATAGACGGGCCGCAGATAAAGCCCGCTGGTCTGACGGTCGAGGCCCGCGATCTTCAATGTGTCCAATTGGTCTAGAATGCCGCGCACTTTTTCAGAAGTCTGCGCCATTGCGTCCGAAGCAGAGGCCGCCCGCTCGCTCACGCCCAAGCGGATCGTCGCGGTATCAGGGGCAAGCGATACAACGCCCTCGCCATTCACGGTGATCCCCTGCGGCGCTTGTTGCGCCAGCGCCCCTGACGCGAAACCGGCACAGACGATCGCGGCAATTTTCAACATTCGCATATTCATGACCTTTTTTTACTGTGATATCCCTTGGCTTCATATGTGACCTCCCGCCTAAGTTGCCGCAAGCCTCCTCTGCGCTCCGCTCTTTTCATGAGCAAACTACTGCTCTATTCTTTTGCTGTGAACGGGCGCTCTGTTTTGCAGGCGATCCGCATGGTATTGGCAATCTGCTGCCGTCCGAATGTCCCACCGTCCCAATGCCTCTAGTCAAAAGCGTTCCAATGAAGCCCAATTTTGCACTGTCTCTCTCCTTCGAAGGTATTCGCCTGCTGCACCGCGCTCCTGATGGATGGCGGCAGGTGGGCGAAGTGGCCGTCGACGCCGAGGATATGGCCGCCCAACTGGCCGCCTTGCGCAGTACCGCCACCGCGCTAGAGCCGAGCGGCCTGCGCAGTAAGCTGCTGATTCCGAACGATCAAATCAAATACATGACGATCGACACCGCAGGGCTTAGCGATCAGGCGCGGCGCGAACAGGCCGAAGTGGCCCTTGATGGCGCGACGCCCTATGCCGTCGAAGATCTGGTCTTTGACATCAGCAATGACGGCCCCCGCACGCATATCGCCGCCGTCGCCCGCGAAACACTGGCCGAGGCCGAAGCCTTCGCGACCGAGCATCGTTTTCACCCCGTCAGCTTTGCCGCCCAGTCCGACGATCATGATTTTACCGGCGAGGCGTTTTTCGGCCCAACAGACTCCGCCCCCAAGTGGTTGGAGCCGGGCGATTCTGTGGAGCGTGACAAAGGGCCATTCGTTATCCTGGGCGATGTGGAACTGCCGCCGGAGGATACTTCGCCGCCGAAAGGGGGCACGGCTGATGAGGCGGAAAACCCCGGTAAAGCCGATGATGTGACGGCGGATGCGTCGCACCAGGGTGACAGCACGTCGGATGCTCCGGCGGCTGATGCCGCACAGCCGGACGCAAAGACGGCTGATGCGCCTCAGCCTGCAAGCCAGAAACCAGCAGACGCCCCCGCGCCCAAAGCGGCAAAGCTTGACGTGCCTCGCGTTGCACCCGCGTCCCCCTCGGTGACGCCCCCGCCAAGCAAGGCGTCGCCCCCCGCCCGCGCCAAAACGCCCGAAGCGTCAGCTGGAAAGGCACCGGCACCCGCGGCACAGAAACCAGCCGCCCCTTCTGTTGAAAAAAATGCGGCAGCGACACCCAAGCCCGCGCCCGCCGTGTCCAAAGCCCCGCCCGCGGCACCTGCCGCTACCAAAGCCCCCGCGGATTTTTCCAGCCGACGCAGCGCGCCCATCGTCACGGGTGCCGCCGCGCGCGGTAGCGTGCAGCCTTTGTCGCACACGGGCGGGCCGGTCCCCGATAGCAGTTCGTTAACCGGTGCCAAACACACACAACCTGCCAAGTCGTCGCCTTTCGGCTTTCTGAAACGCCGCAAGCCCCGCGCGACACCACCTCCGCCCAAACCAATTGCCGCAAAAGCGGCCCCCATTCCCGGCAAGGCCCTTGCCACGGGGGCCAGCGAAGTCGACCAGATGACCGTTTTCGGGGCCCGCAAAGAGCAGTCCATCGGCGGCAAGCCGCGCTTTTTGGGGCTGGTCCTGACCGCAGCTTTGCTGGTGTTCCTCGCGGGCGTCGCAGCTTGGGCGTCTGTCTTCCTTGATGATGGGTTAGCGCTTTCGCGGCTTTTTGGCAGTCGTGACACCACGCAGACCGCCTCTGCCCCACCGGAGCCGGTGGTCAAACAGCAAGTGGAAAGCCGCGAGGACCCCATCGCACCGCAGGCCGCGCCCGAGACTACGGCTGACACCACTGTCGCCGCGCTTGATCCCACGCTCAGCGATGAGGACGGTGCGGTTTTGGACGCGATGCGCGTGCCACAGCAGCTGCAACCACGCGAGCTGACCCCGCAGGAAATCGAAGCGAAATACGCGACAACCGGCATTTGGGCCATCGCGCCAAAGACACCAAAGGCGCCGTCGATGGTGACGCTGGATGATCTGTTCATGACCAGCATCGATCCCGTCAGCACCTCGAATGACGCTGTTGCACTGCCGACGCTCGCGTCCTTTGGCGGGGATACGGTCGATATCAGCTCGGCCCCTCCGGCGGCGGCAGGCACGTCGTTCACACTGGATGATCGTGGTCTGGTTGTTCCAAGTCCGAATGGCACGTTGAACGCGGATGGGGTTTTGGTTTTCGCCGGGCAACCGGCCCGTGTGCCCCCTGCGACCCTCGCCCGCCCCGGTGCGGTCGAAAAGGAAGAGGTCGAGGATACGGTTGTTGCGGCCCTGCTCGGCTTTCGCCCCAAGCTGCGCCCCGAGGATCTGCCCGAACAGAACGAGCGCGCCAATCTGGGCGGGGTGACCCGCAACGAGCTTGCCGCATTCCGCCCGACCCTGCGCAGCGCCGACGTCATCAAAGCCGCCGCTGCAGCCAAACAGGCCGAGGTTGACGCCGCAGCAGAGGCCGCAGCCGCCGCGATCAAAGCCGCCTTGCCGCAAGAGCCCGTGAACAACGCGACGCAATACGCGACAGAAGTGTCCAAGCGACCAGACACGCGCCCCGGTAACTTTTCGCGCATCGTACGTCGGGCCGAACGGGCGCAGCCTGCGCCTGTGACGGTCGCCAGTGCGCCGGCTGCGGTCACGCCGCAGGTGGTACAGCCTTCCCTGCCATCGAAAGCCTCCGTATCGAAGCAGGCAACTGTGAAAAATGCGATCAAACTGCGTCAAATCAATCTGATCGGAGTCTACGGCAAACCCTCAAGCCGCCGCGCCTTGATCCGGCTGAGCAACGGGCGGTACCAAAAGGTTGCCGTCGGGGATCGTCTGGATGGCGGCCGCGTCTCCGCGATTGGCGAGGCCGAATTGCGGTATAACCGCCGCGGGCGCGATGTCGTCCTCAAGATGCCCCGCGGCTAAACCCCGCAAGATCTGACTGCTCGCCACATGAAAAAGCCGCATCCGAAGATGCGGCTTTCTGTCGTTTCAGGCTTCGCTCAACTCGCCACTGTCGATTTGTTCTTGCTCGATGCTCTCGAACAGCGCCTTGAAGTTCCCTTCGCCAAAACCGTCGTCCCCTTTACGCTCGATAAACTCGAAGAAGATCGGCCCAATGACAGTTTTCGAGAATATCTGAAGCAAAATGCGGGTTTCGCCGCCATCCACGACCCCTTCCCCGTCAATCAGGATGCCGTGTTTCTTCATCCGATCAAGCGGCTCTTGGTGGCCGGTGACGCGATCCTTGCTCATCTTATAGTAGGTCTCGGGCGGGCCGGGCATGAATTTCAACCCGTTGTCCGCAATGGCATCCGTCGCATCATAGATGTTCCGCGCGCCCACGGCGATGTGCTGGATCCCCTCGCCGTTGTATTTCTTGAGATAGGCCACGATCTGCCCCTTCTCGTCGCGATCCTCGTTGATCGGGATACGGATGCGGCCGCAGGGAGATGTCAGCGCACGCGAGGTAAGGCCGGTAAACTTGCCTTCAATATCGAAAAACCGGATCTCGCGAAAATTGAACAGATCGCCGTAGAACTTGAACCAGACGTCCATGTTCCCCTTAAAGACATTATGCGTCAGGTGATCGAGATAGTAGAAACCGACACCAGCGGGTTTGGATTGCGCGATCCAGTCGTATTCCTCGTTATAGGGCGACGTGTCGTAATACTGATCCACAAAGTAGATTAAAGACCCGCCGATCCCCTTGATCGCGGGCACATCCAGCACCTTGCCTGCGCCTGTATATTCCTCCGCCCCTTTGGAAACAGCGTGGTCCAGCGCCTTTTGCGCATCCACAACCCGCCAGCCCATCGACGGCGCACAGGGGCCATGCTCGGCCACAAAGCCTGCGGCAAAGCTGTCAGGGTCAGCGTTCAGCACATAGGTAATGTCCCCCTGCTGCCAGAGTTCAATTTTCTGCGTTTTGTGGTTCGCCACATGGGCATAGCCCATACGGGTAAATAGATCGCGAAGCTCCTGCGGGTCGGCGCTGGCGAATTCGACGAATTCGAACCCGTCGGTGCCGGCCGGGTTTTCATCAGTGATTTTGGATTTTTCGGCGTCATGCGGAAACGGACCCATGAGATGCTCCTTTGATAGCGTTCGTGCGCAGTCTATCGCCGGAACCACGCTATCTTTGCGCAAACATACAAGTGTGACTGGCTATTCGCGCGGGGTTGACGCATGGTTTTATCATTCTATGTGAGAATACCGCATGACATTAGATGATATCGATAAACGCCTGCTGGCGGCGCTGCAAAAGAACGCGCATCTCACTGCTCAAGAGTTGGGAGAGAAGCTGCACCTATCCCCGTCCCAAGCAGGTCGGCGGCGGCAAAGGCTTGAAACCGAAGGGTATATCCAAGGCTATACGGCCCGGCTCAACCCCGAACGGTTGGGGCTGACGGTACAGGGGTTTGTGCAGGTCCATCTGGGCACCCACGGGCCCGAACATTCCGCCAGTTTTGCGCGGCTTTTGGCCACCCGCCCCGAAATCGTTAGCGCCTGGACGATGACGGGGGATGCGGATTATTTGCTGCGCGTCTATTGTGCAGACCTGCCCAGCCTGAACCGCCTCATCCATGATGTGCTGCTCCCCCATGGTGCTGTCGCAAAAGTGCATAGCCAGATCGTTATGGATCAGCTTAAACGAGACGGGCCCTTGCCCACCTGATTGACCCGCTCGGGGCCTGCCCGACACAAAGAAAGTATGCCCCTTATGGAAGGTTTCCTGTTTCAAGCCTCGATCTATCTCGCTGCGGCGGTGATTGCGGTTCCCATCGCATCGCGTCTGGGGCTGGGGTCGGTGCTGGGATATCTCGCCGCGGGGATCCTGATCGGGCCGGCCTTCGGGCTGGTTGGATCGGAGACCAAGGATTTGCAGCATTTCGCCGAATTTGGTGTCGTGATGATGCTGTTCCTCATCGGGCTAGAGCTTGAACCCCGCGCCCTGTGGAACATGCGCCACCGTCTGCTGGGGCTTGGCGGGATGCAGGTCGTGCTTAGCGCTGCGGCGCTGATGGGCATCGCGATGGCTTATGACCAACCGATGGGTGTGGCGATTGCGATCGGCCTCACGCTGTCGCTGTCGTCAACAGCGATCGTGCTGCAAACCCTTTCAGAAAAGGGTTTGATGCAAACAGCGGGTGGACGATCCGTCTTTTCGGTGCTGCTGACGCAAGATATCGCGGTGATCCCGATCCTCGCGTTCCTGCCGCTGCTTGTGGCGCAGCTGCCCGCGCAAATGCGACCGGACGGATCGATCTCGGTGAACCCCGAGGATGCCGCCCACGGGGCAGAGGCAGCCTCGGGGCACGGTCCTGCGGCGGCGGGTCATGGTGCGGAAACCGCGCAGGCGGCGATTTCACTGGTGCAGGGGCTGCCGGGTTGGGCCATAACGCTGGTCACCTTGGGTGCCATTGCCGGGATCATCATCACCGGCGTGTTTTTCACCCGCCCCGTTTTCCGGTTTATCCACGCTGCCAAGCTGCGCGAGATGTATACCGCTTTGGCCCTGCTGATCGTCGTCGGGATTTCCTTCCTGATGATGCTGGTGGGCCTGTCGCCCGCGCTTGGGGCCTTCCTTGCGGGCGTGGTACTGGCCAGCAGCGAATTCCGGCACGAACTGGAAACCGACCTTGAGCCGTTCAAAGGGCTGCTGCTGGGGCTGTTCTTCATCACCGTGGGGGCGGGTATCAACTTTGACCTGCTGTTCGCCGATACGATCATCATCGTCGGGATGGCGCTGCTGGTTATTCTGGTGAAGGGCCTGATCCTTTACGGCCTTGGCACCCTGTTCAAGCTGCAAGGGCGCGACCGCTGGCTTTTTGCGCTAGGTCTGGCGCAGGCGGGTGAATTCGGCTTTGTGCTGGTCAGCTTCTCGGTCGCCACGGGGGTCATGCCCAATGACGTGGCCGAGACATTGTTGCTGGTCGTCGCCCTATCGATGCTGATCACGCCGCTGCTGTTCATCACCTATGACCAGATCAGCAAACGGATGGATACGAAATCCGGCCCCATCGTTGCGGACGAGATTGACGAGCAGGGCACCGTGATCATCGCGGGTGTCGGACGGTTCGGGCAGATTGTGAACCGTCTGGTGCAGGCCAGTGGCTTTCGCACCGTCGTTCTGGACCACAACCCCGAAACCATCGCCGTCATGCGCCGCTTTGGCTTCAAGGCATTCCTGGGCGATCCGACCCGCGCTGATATTCTGCGCAAGGCCGGTCTGCGCGATGCCAAGGTTCTGGTTGTCGCGTTGGATGATCCCAAGTCAGCCTTGCAGCTTATCGCCTATGCGCGCAAGGAACGGCCCGACCTGCATATCGTAACCCGCGCCCATGACCGGACAGATGTGTACCAACAATACCAGGCCGGCGCGAATGACATCGTGCGCGAAATGTTCGACAGCTCGCTTCGGGCGGGGCGCTATGTGTTGGAGAATCTCGGGCTCTCCGACTACGAGGCGGCAGAGGCGCAGCGGATGTTCTATTCGCACGACCGTGCGTCTGTGCGCGAGCTGGCGGCCCTGTGGCGCCCTGACATCCCACCAAGCGAGAACAAAGCCTATGTGGCGCGCGCGAAAGAGCTGCAAAAGGATCTGGAAACCGCTTTCCTGAACCGAATTGACCAAGAGGATAAGACCCAAGGGTCGTAGCCCCCCTCGCCCTTCAGACACCAAAAAGCCGCGCCCGATATGATATCAGGCGCGGCTTTTCAAAATTTAACGGTTGCGATCAGGCAGCGGCGACGCGGCTTTCCAACACATCACCGACCTGCTTGGAGGCCGCCAGTTCGTCCCCACCGGCGACGGCGGCAACTTCACGGGTCAGTCGCTCAAGCGCGGCTTCATACAGCTGACGCTCGGAATAGCTTTGCTCGCGCTGGTCGTCGGTGCGGTGCAGGTCGCGTACGACTTCGGCGATGGCGATCAGATCACCGGAGTTGATCTTTTGCTCATATTCCTGCGCACGGCGCGACCACATGGCGCGTTTGACCTTGGCCTTACCCTTGAGGGTTTTCATCGCATGGCTGATCACATCAGGGCTGCTGAGCGCGCGCATGCCAATTTCCGTCGCCTTATGGGTGGGCACCCGCAGCGTCATCTTGTCTTTTTCAAACGCGATCACGAACAGCTCCAGCGAGATGCCCGCGACTTCCTGCTCTTCGACCGAGATGATCTGACCAACGCCATGCGCCGGATAAACAACGAATTCATTCGGGCGGAAATCTAGCTTCTTCGACTTGCTCATACAGTGGCTCCTTGGGCGCGGGGACGGCCCGCATGGGTAAATATGCTGTCACAACGACAAAGGCCGACCGGCCCAAAGAGCCGTCAGCCTCATTTCATAACTTCAGATGTTCTGGTTCAACCTGTGCAAAACGGTTGAGATTTGGCGCGTAGGTATCATCATTTGCGACAACGTATATCACAAAATTAGCCCCCCCGAAAGCGGGGGGCCGCATAGATTCGATCAAATACGTGTTAATCGAATAAATAAAGGGGATCAGGTGGCGTCACACGCAGCGATCACCCCATGCACCCAAGTGCGAATCGCTTAGCCGCCTTCGCCGGGTGCTTCAGAGAAATACTTCTCGAGCTTGCCTTCTTCACCATCGCGTTTCTCTGCCTCGGGCAGCGGGTCTTTCTTGGTGATGATCACGGGCCACAGTTCGGAGTATTTGCGGTTGAATTCAACCCACTTCTCCATGTCCGGCTCTGTATCGGGGCGGATCGCGTCGGCGGGGCATTCAGGTTCGCAAACGCCGCAGTCGATGCATTCATCTGGATGAATGACCAACATGTTTTCGCCCTCATAGAAGCAATCCACCGGACATACTTCAACGCAGTCAGTGTATTTGCAGGCGATACAGGCATCGTTAACGATATAGGTCATAACATCATCTTTTATGGCAGGTTTAACGCAGGAGATACGTCAGCACAGCGTATCATTCAAGGTGGCGCGCCCGAGAAAGATCAAGCACGCGGCGATCACGCTTACTGGGGCGCCCTTTTCCCTCAAATGCCGGATTTTCAGGTTGTTTTTTCTCGGATCGGGGGACCGGCGGGGACAGATCGGTGTAAAGCGTCTGCGCCTCGGGGGCCGGACCACGGCGGGTGCCGATGCCCTCTATCTGGATCACCCGCACATCGTCGCCCATAGCAAAGGTCAGCACATCGCCAACCACAACCAGCGTCGCACGCTTTTGCGCGACGCTGCCGTTGACCCTGACGGCCCCCGCTTGCACGCGGGCAGCCGCCAGAGAACGCGTTTTATAAAACCGCGCATGCCACAGCCATTTATCAAGCCGCAGCTTTGTCGGCGCTTCGGACAATTACTTGTTGTCTTTCAGCCCCATCAGCGCAGCGGCGAATGGGTTGTCGGGGTCGATCGGCTTTTCGGCACGGGCGGGCTTGCTGCTGAACTTCTGGGCTTTACCGCCCTTATCTCCACGCGGTGCACCCTTTTTGCCACGCGGTCCGGGCTTCCCCTTCCCTTGTGGGCGATCCCCGCCGCCGCGACGCTGGCCTTGGGCATTGCCACGAGGTGTGCGTCCCCAGGTGAAGACATAATATGTCTCAAGCTCGGCACCTGCGATATCGGCGTCAGGCGCAGTACCTTGGGGGTTTTCCTCGGCAGGGGTGTCGGGGATGTGGTCGTCGACCTCTGGTGTCTCGGCCAGTTCCTCGACCATCGGGGCGATCCCGTCATCGGGCATATCCGCGGTTGCGGGCACAATGTCATCCGCCTGAGCAGCCGCCGGATCTTCGACGATACCACCGGCTGGTTGCTTGTCCGCGACATCCATCACGGGCGTCTCGGCGTCTGCGCCTTTGTCGGCAGCCATCGGTGCACCGTCATGAGGCACGACAGTATCAACGGCTTTCACCTTGGTGCGCTCGGCCTTTTCGGCCTTATAGCCCAGACCTTCCATCAACGTGGCGAATTGTTCGAGCGTCATACCCGTGATCGACAGCATATCGGCCTTCGCCTCGAACCCGCCACGCGAATCTTCGGAGCGCAGCATATCGGCCAGACGTTCCAGCATATCGATACGGATCGCGCGTTCACCCGCGTTGCGGTACCCAGCCATCGTCGCAGCGCCTTCAGGCGCGCTTGTGTCGACGGGGATGGTGACCAGCCCAGGGGGCGGCGATTCAGGGAATTCGCTCAGCCCCTTGGAAATCGACCACAGCACCAGACGCAAACGGGTCGGCGCAGGCTTCAGCAACAACGGCATAAAGATGGTGAACTGACCAAAACGCAAACCATGCTTGCGCAGCGCGCCACGGGCGTCCTGATCCAAGGCTTTCACCTCGTCCGCCACATCAGCGCGTGGCAAAATACCAAGGTTTTCAACCATGCGGAAGGCAAAGCCACGGGCCAGACCGGTCAGCGCCTCATCCTTGGACAACGCGATCAGTGGCTCGAACAGGGCTGCGACCTTGCGGTCGATGAAATGCTGCAAACGGCGCTGCACTTTTTGCGCGACCTCGGGGCCCGCAACGTCATCGACGAAGACCTCGACACCGGGCTTCAGCGGATCGGAGCCCGCAACCAGTTTACCCACGGCAGAACTGCCCCACATGAGGCCGCCCTGCTCTGTGAAATCAATCTCTGTATCAGGCGCGTTGTAGAAACGATCCGCCCGCAAATGGAACTGAGGAGCCAGCGCCTGCAACGATGCAGCTTTGATCGTTTTATCTTCGGCAACGCCTGCGCCTTTGTCTTGGCGAAAGCGGAACCCGTCCAGCTTGCCAACAAATTCGCCTTCAACGGTTACTTCACCGGTCTCGTTTACTTCGGCCACCATGGCTTCCTTCTGTCCTAGCCGGCGCAAAAGCACGGATGTGCGCCGATCTACAAATCTTTGGGTCAGACGCTCGTGCAGCGCATCCGACAGTCTGTCTTCTACGACACGCGCCTCGTGTCGCCAATGGCTTTCGTCACCTGTCCAGCCTTTGCGCTGTGTCACGTAGGTCCAGGTGCGAATAAACGCCAATCGTTTGGATAACGCATCAATGTCGCCATCGGTTCGATCTATGCGTTTAATTTGCCGCGCCAGCCAGTCGTCGGGGATGGAGCCGCGCTGATGCAGGAAGTTGAAAATCTGCTCCAGCAGGCTGGCGTGCTCTGCATGGCTTATACCACGAAAGTCGGGAATCCGGCAGACGTCCCACAACAGACGTACTGACGGCCCATCGGTACAGCGCGCCGCGATCTCGGCATCCACGGCGAGATTCTTGAGCGCCCGCAGATCATCGGCCTCGCGCGCTTTGAACAACCGCTCATTGTCCGGCGACATTTCAAGCGTCTGGATCAGCCGGTCAATGGACCCGAACTGCAGCGACGGGTTGCGCCAGTTGAGCTTGTTCTGCGGTGTGAACTGATGATCCATAATGGCCCGCGCGACACCATCATCAAGCGGAGACGCATCGCCCGTGACACCGAATGTACCGCTTTTAAATCCACGTCCTGCCCGTCCGGCAATCTGCGCCAGTTCGTTCGGGGCCAAGGGTCGCATCCGACGCCCGTCAAACTTGCTGAGCGCCGAGAAAGCGACGTGGTCCACATCAAGGTTCAGCCCCATCCCGATGGCATCCGTGGCCACCAGATAGTCGACCTCGCCATTTTGATACATGGCGACCTGCGCGTTGCGTGTGCGCGGGCTGAGCGCGCCCATAACCACCGCTGCACCACCCTTCTGACGCCGGATCAGCTCTGCAATCGCATATACATTCTCAACCGAAAACCCGACGATCGCACTGCGTGGACGCATACGACTTATCTTTTTCTGACCAGAATAGATCAATTCGGACATTCGCTCGCGCCGGATGAACTGCGCCTCTGGCACCAGCGCCGCGATTGAGCCACGCATGGTGTCGGACCCCATGAAAAGCGTCTCGTGTTGACCGCGCGCGCGCAAAAGACGGTCGGTAAAGACATGCCCCCTCTCTGGATCCGCACAAAGCTGGATTTCATCGACCGCAACCAGATCAGCGCCCATGCCTTCGGGCATCGCCTCGACGGTGCAGACCCAATATTGGGTGCGCGGCGGCACGATCCGCTCTTCGCCTGTGACCAGTGCCACGATGGACGGGCCACGCAGGGCAACGATGCGGTCATAGACCTCGCGCGCGAGCAAACGCAGCGGCAGCCCGATCACCCCCGTGCGATGCGCCAACATCCGTTCAATTGCATAGGTCGTCTTGCCTGTATTGGTCGGGCCCAAAACGGCCACGACCCTGCTGTCACCTGCCACCAGAAATTCCTTAGATCGTTAAAGCGTGCGCCCGATGCCGTCGCGCCGCAGCCCGTCGAGCGCCCTTTGCGCGTTATCATGGTGAGGGTTAATGCTTAACACTCGGCGATAGAGATCGGCAGCCGCCCGCAGATCGCCAAACTCCTGCAGGATCGCCCCCAGACCGAAGATGGCGTTATACTGCTGCGGGTTCAAGGCAAGCGTCGTTTCCAGATCATCGATTGCAGGGCCATAGAGACCTGCGGCGAAATAGGCCTGTGCACGGGCATGATAGCCTTCGGCAAAATCAGGGGCGTGATCCGTCAGAGCTGTCAGATGGGCGATCGCCAAGGTGGTGTCCCCCTCTGACATGGCTTCGCGACCACGGGAATACAGCAAATCCATCGCGGCCGAGCCGGACCGCGCCCAAGCGCGCTGCACATCACGTTCGATTCGCGCCGCCTCTGCCGCGGGGGCATCGCGTAAATCCTGCAGCAATTCCGCCGCCGCGGGGGGCGACATTTGCGCGAAACTTATACCCCCAAGCAACACCCAGAGACCAAGTGCCGCGACGGTATGTTTGAGGTTGACGATGCGGTTGCCCATAACAAGAGTGAATGTAACAGGCTGCCGCCACAATTCCAGACGTGTCGGCACCATTTGCCAAGAAAAGGGCGTATGATGAGCGATATTGTGAACCAAGCTGTAACAGTGCTGAACGAAAAACTGGCGGGGGCCGACTTTGACGGCACAGCCAAGTTCGACATCGAAGACGAAGGCACTGTCATGATGGATTCGACCGGCGCACGCGCCGCGGATGAAGATGCGGATGTAACCCTTTCTGCTGACGCAGAAACTTTCCAGGCGATCCTGTCCGGCGATACCAACCCGACCGGTGCCTTCATGAGCGGCAAGCTCAAGATTGACGGCGACATGGGCATGGCGATGAAGCTGGCGTCCGTCCTCTCCTAATATGCTGGAAACCGCGCCCTTTTTCACCGACATTGCGCCGCTGCCCGAAACGGGTCAGGCGCATTGGGCCGAGACATCGGATGGTAAAAAGCTGCGCGTCGCGCATTGGCCGCTGGACGGGGCAAAGGGCACCGTGCTGCTTTTCCCCGGCCGCACCGAATACGTGGAAAAATATGCGATGACCGCAAGCGCCTTTGCGAAAAAGGGGCTGGCGGTCATGGCGATTGATTGGCGAGGGCAAGGTCTGTCGGACCGGTTGATCCCCGACCGTAACATCGGCCATGTCGATGTCTTCTCTGACTATCAAAAAGACGTGGCGGCCATGATGCGGACAGCCCGCGCCTTGCAGCTGCCGCGCCCGTATTTCCTGCTGGCGCACTCCATGGGCGGGGCCATCGGCCTGCGCGCCTGTATGGAGGGTCTGTCGGTGCAGGCCGCCGCCTTTACCGCGCCGATGTGGGGTATCCATATCGCGCCGCACATGCGTCTGGTGGCGGCCGGGCTGACACAGTTGATGCCGCGCATCGGTCAGGGCTACAAGCTGCCCATCGGCACGCAGGCGGCATCCTATATCTCGACCGCGCCGTTCGAGAACAACATGCTCACCACCGACCCCGAGATGTACGAGATGATGCGCACGCAACTGGCGGCCCATCCCGAACTGTCTTTGGGCGGGCCCAGCTTTATCTGGCTCCGCGAGGCTTTATCCGAGACCAAGCATCTGTCCCTGCGCGCTGCCCCCAGCCTGCCCTGCGCCACATTCCTCGGGTCCAACGAACGTATCGTGCACAAGGGCCGCATCCACGACCGTATGGAGACTTGGAAAGGCGGTAAGCTGCATATCATTGACGGCGCAGAGCACGAAGTGCTGATGGAAATCCCCGCCACCCGCGACAAAGCGGTGGATGAGATGGCGGCCCTGTTCTTTGGGAACGCCAAAAAATAGCGCGGATCGCGGGATGAACTTCCGCCTTTAACCTACTGTTATTACCACATAATACTCGGCATCGGCGAGGATTTCCTCACCCACCCTGTTCAAACGCGCGCGCCCCGCTAGCTTATGCGCATGGCCAAGCAACCTGTTCTGACATTCAACGAAAACGGCATTTATTGCCCCGCGGGTGATTTCTATATCGATCCGTGGCGGCCTGTGGACCGCGCTCTGATCACCCACGGGCATTCCGATCACGCCCGTTGGGGCATGAACCGTTACCTTGCCACCGATATCGCCCTGCCCGTCATGCGCCATCGTTTGGGCGACATCACCGCTGACGGCATCGCATATGGCGAGGTGCGGCAGATCGGCGGGGCGCAGGTATCGTTTCACCCCGCCGGCCACGTCCCCGGCTCTGCCCAAATACGCGTTGCGGTCGACGGCGAGGTCTGGGTTGCCTCGGGCGATTACAAGGTGGTCGATGACGGGCTGTCCGACCCGTTCGAGCCGGTGAGATGTCATCACTTCATCACCGAAAGCACCTTTGGCCTGCCGGTGTTTCGCTGGGCCGAGCAAGCCGCCGTGGCGGCAGAGATCAACGCATGGTGGGCAGGCTGCGCGGCACAGGGCAAAACGGCGTTTCTGGGGGCTTATGCCTTGGGTAAGGCCCAACGTTTGCTATCGATGCTCGACCCCGGCATCGGCCCGATCCTGACCCACACCGCGACCGAGAACACTAACCGCGTCATGCGCGATCAGGGGATCACCCTGCCCGACACGATCCTCGCCGATGCGGACCTGAACCCCAAGGATCACCGCGGCGCGATTGTGCTGGCCCCGCCCGGTGCCTTGGGCAGTGCGTGGTCGAAAAAATTCGGCCCGCAGGAAACCGCCTTTGCCAGCGGATGGATGGCCGTGCGGGGTGTACGTCGACGCCGTGCGGGCGATCGCGGCTTTATCATCTCGGACCATGCGGACTGGGATGGGCTGCTGTCAGCGATCAAAGCGACAGAAGCCGAAAACATATATGTGACACATGGTTACACCGATGTCTTCAGCCGGTTTCTGGCCGATAGCGGCTGGCAAGCGCAGGTCGTTCCCACCCAGTTCGAAGGTGAGACCCTGGATAAGGACGCAAGCGAATGAAACGGTTTGCCGCGCTGTTCAACGCCATCGACCAAAGCACCAAGACGACAGTGAAAGTCGCCGCACTGGCCGATTATTTCAGCGCGGCACCGGATGACGACCGGCTATGGACCATCGCCCTATTTTCCGGCCGCCGCCCCAAACGCGCCGTCACGACCACCAAGCTGCGCGAATGGGCCGCCGAGCGCGCGAACATCCCCCTGTGGCTGTTCGAGGAAAGCTACAGCATCGTTGGCGATCTGGCCGAGACGATCACGCTCGTTCTGCCCCCCAACCCGACGCAGGATGATCAATCGCTTGCCGCGTGGATCGCGGCACTGCGCGAGATTTACACCCAGGATGAAGAGGCCCGCAAAGCCTTTGTTCTTGACGCGTGGGCGACGCTTGGCGGGACCGAACGATTTATCTTCAACAAGCTGATCACCGGCGGGTTTCGGGTGGGCGTCAGCCAAAAGCTGATGACCCGCGCCCTGTCTCGCGCCACAGGCAAACCCGAGCCCGAGCTGGCGCATCGCCTCATGGGCAACTGGCACCCCGACGACACCACATGGCACGGGCTGGTAGAGGCCGAAGATGCCTCTGCCGACGCATCGCGCCCCTATCCCTTCTATCTGGCTTATGGGCTGGAAGCCGAGCCGCAAGAGCTGGGGGATCCGCAAGACTGGCGAGCCGAATGGAAATGGGACGGCATCCGCGGCCAGTTGATCCTGCGGGACGGTACCTATTTCGTCTGGTCGCGTGGTGAAGAGCTGATGACCGACCGCTTCCCCGAGCTCGCCCGTGCGGTGGACTTCATGCCCGACGGCACGGTTCTGGACGGCGAGCTGTTGGTCTGGCCCGACGGACAGCCTGCGCCATCATCTTTCAATGCGCTGCAAGCCCGGATTGGCCGCAAAACCGTGCCGAAGAAACTGCTGGCCGAAGCCCCGGTGGTGCTGCACGCCTACGACCTGCTGGAATGGCAGGGCGAAGATATTCGCTCCCGCCCCTTTGCCGAGCGCCGTGCGCTGCTGGAACAGGCCTGCGCCGCCCTGCCCGACGATGCGCCGATCCGCCTGTCGCCGCAACTGACCTTCCCTACATGGGATGCGCTGGCCGACCAACGCGCCACCGCACGCGAAGCGCAGGCCGAAGGGGTCATGCTGAAACGTGCCGACAGCCCCTATCTGGCGGGGCGTAAGAAGGGCGATTGGTGGAAATGGAAACTGGACCCGCTGACCATTGATGCGGTGATGATCTATGCCCAATCCGGGTCAGGACGACGCGCCAACCTGTTCACAGACTTCACCTTTGCGGTCTGGAACGGCAATGATCTGGTGCCCTTTACCAAAGCCTATAGCGGCCTGACGGATGCCGAGTTTCGCAAGATCACGGCTTGGGTGCGAAAGAATACGCTCGAACGGTTTGGTCCCGTGCGCAAAGTGACCCCGCATCATGTGTTCGAGATCGCATTCGAAGGCATCCAGCGCAGCACGCGGCATAAATCTGGCGTCGCCTTGCGCTTTCCGCGGATGCTGCGCTGGCGACAGGACAAGCCCCTGCAAGAAGCCAACACATTGGCCGATCTTGAAGAAATGCTGCGGATTTACGGCTAATCCGCGCCGCCATCGCCTTGCTTTGCCGCGGACCCGTGCTTAGGTAGATTTAACGTCAAAAAGAGGTTTTTCATGTTTCAACTGCCCGTCCCCGTCCTTGATGCCAACGCCGGTTCCGGGGCCTCTGCCTTCGGCAAGCTGCCTGAGTGGAATCTTGACGATCTGTACACCGGTGAAGACGCCCCCGAGCTCAAGCGCGATCTGGACTGGCTTGAAGAGGCCTGCCGCAGCTTTGCCGAAGATTACGAAGGCAAACTGGCCGAACTGGATGCGAACGAATTGCTGGAGTGTGTGCTGCGCAATGAGAAGATCAACCAGATCGCCGGACGCATCATGTCCTACGCGGGGCTGCGCTATTACCAGCTAACCACCGATTCTGGCCGTGCCAAATTCATGTCGGACGCGCAGGAGAAGATCACCAACTTTACCACGCCGCTGGTGTTCTTCACGCTTGAGCTGAACCGGCTGGAGGATGATCACCTTGCCAACGTGCTGAGCCAAAAAGCGGATCTGGCGCGGTATAAGCCGGTGTTCGACCGTATCCGCGCGATGAAAGATTACCAGCTTTCCGACGAGATGGAAAAGTTCCTGCATGATCTGGGCGTCGTCGGCGACGCATGGGAACGTCTGTTTGACGAGACCATCGCCGGACTGGAATTCGAGGTAAACGACGAGCCGCTGAACATCGAAGGCGTGCTGAACCTGCTAACCGACCCGTCGCGTGATCTGCGCGAAGCCGCGGCGCGCGAATTGGCAGATGTGTTTCAGGCCAATATCCGGACCTTTGCCCGCGTGCATAACACGCAAGCCAAGGAAAAAGAGGTCATCGACCGGTGGCGCGGAATGCCCACACCGCAAACCGGCCGCCACCTGTCAAACCACGTTGAGCCCGAGGTGGTCGAAGCATTGCGCGATGCGGTGGTCAACGCCTACCCCAAGCTCAGCCACCGCTACTACGAGCTGAAACGAAAATGGCTGGGCCTCGACACCATGCAGGTCT
Organism: Sulfitobacter sp. SK025; assembly: GCF_003352105.1. NCBI lineage: Bacteria > Pseudomonadati > Pseudomonadota > Alphaproteobacteria > Rhodobacterales > Roseobacteraceae > Sulfitobacter > Sulfitobacter sp. SK025. The sequence goes on from NZ_CP025808.1 coordinate 2,543,456, forward strand.
GGGACCGCAACGCCCCCCTACCGATGGAAGACCCCAAAACCGTCAGCTGGGAACAGGCCGAAAAGACCGTCATGGACGCCTATAACGCCTTCGATCCCCGTATGGGCGAAATCGCGGCCCCCTTCTTTACCGAAGGTTGGATTGATGCAGGCGTCAAACCGGGTAAAGCCCCCGGTGCCTTTGCCCACCCCACCGTGACCGACGTGCACCCTTATGTGATGCTTAACTACTTGGGCAAACCGCGCGACGTGATGACGCTGGCGCATGAGCTGGGCCACGGCGTACATCAGGTGCTGGCCGCGGGTCAGGGCGAGATGCTATCCTCCACACCGCTGACCTTGGCCGAAACCGCCTCGGTCTTTGGCGAGATGCTGACCTTCCGCAAGATGCTGGACGGGGCCAAGACCAATGCCGAGCGCAAAGTGCTGCTGGCCGGCAAGGTCGAGGATATGATCAACACGGTCGTGCGCCAGATCGCCTTTTATGATTTCGAATGCAAATTGCACGACGCCCGCCGTGGTGGAGAGCTGACACCAGACGATATCAACGCGCTGTGGATGTCGGTGCAGGGCGAGAGCCTTGGGCCAGCGTTTGAATTCATGGACGGCTACGAGACCTTCTGGGCCTATATCCCCCACTTCGTCCATTCGCCCTTTTATGTCTATGCCTACGCCTTCGGCGACGGCTTGGTAAACGCGCTGTATGCGGTCTACGAAGAAGGCGAGCCGGGTTTTGAGGACAAGTATTTCGATATGCTGAAAGCGGGCGGATCGAAGCACCACAAGGAGCTTCTGGCCCCCTTCGGGCTTGATGCCTCTGACCCCGCGTTCTGGGATAAGGGCTTGTCGATGATTTCGGGCTTCATTAATGAGCTGGAAGCGATGGAGGATTGATCCTGCGGGAAGGCATAAGAGTTTAATGCCTTCGGCGAGGATTTAAGACCATCTGGAAATTGAGCGGGGCGGTGCAGATGCAGCGCCCCGTTTTGCTTTTGGCTATTTCAGCTGGCTGTCTTTGCTGCCGCGCCGGTTGATGCCACCGCGGGCCTGCGCCAGTCCGTCCCGTTCGCGCACGCAATCAATGCAGAGCTTTACGCCCGGCAAAGCTTGCCGGCGCGCCTCGGGGATCGGTTCTTCGCATTCGGCGCAATGGGTGCGGCTTTCGCCCTGAGGGGCCTTGCGCGCCTTGAGGCGGGCCAGCTCATCGTTAATCGACGCTTCGATCTGTTCACTGACAGCGCCGTCTTTCGCCCATCCTCCGGCCATGATCATCCCCCTTGCGTGTTACCCCTTATAGGTAGGGCGCAAGTGCAAAGGCTCAACCCCCGGCGGCAAAGGCCATATCCGTCATGCGTTGGGTGCCGCGGCTGAATTCAAGCGGACAGGGATAGGCCGCGCCCTCGGTCACTGACGCGCCAAAGTTTTCGACCTGTTGCACATAATGGTTCACGCCGGGGAAACGTTCGACGGTGGCGCTGTTTTGTGCGGTCTCGAGATGCAGCTCGGCTTGGGAATAGACCGTCGGGTTGAACGGGCAGGTCAGACGCAGGATACCTTTTTCGCCGTGGAGGATGACCTGCTGAAACGGGAACATGCGCATGGACACGGTTGCGGATAGGTCAAACCCGTCGAAGCGGGCCGCGACCTGCGCGAAGACATCGACATCGTTTTCATAGTCGATCTTGGCATGGGAGATCGCGGTCGGCTCTTGCCCCATGACGAAGCGGGTGCAGCCGAAGGCATATGTACCGATGTCCGGCAGCACGCCCCCACCAGCCTTGGGGTCGTTTCGGATGTTGCCGGTATCGTCGTTGAAGAACGAGAAGTTGACCGCCACGTGGCGCAGCCGACCCAGACTGCCCGATTGCACGATCTCTCGGGCGCGTATCCATTGGGGGTGATGGACGATCATAAAGGCTTCGGCCGCCAGCAGGCCCGTGGAATCGCGTGCGGAGATCAACTGATCATAGTCTTGCGCCTGCATCGCCATCGGCTTTTCGCATAGGACATGTTTGCCCGCCTTCAGCGCCTTGAGCGACCATTCCACATGCAAATGGTTGGGCAGCGGGATATAGACCGCGTCGATATCCGGATCGGCGAGCAGCGCCTCGTAGCTACTGTGCACTGCAAGCTGCGGGGCAAAGGCCTGAAAGGGCGCGGCTTTGTCAGGATGAGATGTGGCGAGGGCAATTAGTTCGGCCCCTTTCGCCGCGTGGATGGCCGGGGCCATCTGTTCTTGAGCGAATTGGGCAGCCCCGAGGATGCCCCAGCGTAGCGTTTTCATCGTCATCCCCTGATGTTTGGTGTCGCGCGACTGTAGGGGGAGCCGCGGCAGAGCATCAAGGGGCGCAGAAAAAATCCCCGCAAAGCGACGCGCCTTGCGGGGACCAATATTCTAAACCGTGGCTGGCGATCAGGCGGTGCCCATCAGACCTTTTTCACGGGCCAGATCACGCATGCGTTTTTGCAGTTTCTCAAAGGCACGTACCTCGATCTGGCGGATACGCTCGCGGCTGACGTCATACTGGCTGCTCAGATCTTCGAGCGTGACCGTTTGGTCCGACAAGCGGCGTTGAGTCAGGATGTCTTTCTCGCGGTCGTTTAGCACATCCAGCGCCTCTGCCAGCATCTCGCGGCGTGTTTCCAGTTCGTCCCGTTCCTCGTAGTCGGTGGCCTGGTCGGCGTCTTCGTCTTCCAGCCAGTCCTGCCACTGCATCGTCCCCTCGCCTTCGGAGCCGACCGTGGCGTTCAAGGACGCATCCCCGCCCGACATACGGCGGTTCATGGAGATGACTTCGGTTTCAGTCACACCAAGGTCCGTCGCGATACGTTTGACGTTGTCAGGGTGCAGGTCGCCTTCTTCCAGCGCGCCGATGCGGTTCTTGGCCTTGCGCAGATTGAAGAACAATTTCTTCTGGCCCGAGGTCGTGCCCAGTTTCACCAGCGACCAGGATCGCAGGATATATTCCTGGATCGAGGCGCGGATCCACCACATGGCGTAGGTCGCCAGACGGAAGCCTTTTTCGGGGTCGAAGCGTTTGACCGCCTGCATCAGGCCGACGTTGGCTTCTGAAATCACCTCTGCCTGCGGCAGACCGTAACCGCGGTAGCCCATGGCGATCTTGGCCGCCAAACGCAGGTGCGAGGTGACCATGCGATGCGCGGCTTCGGTGTCTTGCTCTTCGACCCACCGTTTGGCGAGCATGTATTCTTCTTCCGGCTCCAACAGGGGAAACTTGCGGATTTCCTGCATATAGCGGTTCAATCCGCCTTCCGGTGTTGGCGCTGGCAGATTTGCGTAATTAGCCATCTTTGTCCCTTTCCCCAATTTCCGGGGCCCATGTTATTTGGATTAACATAGATATGGAGAGGGCCCCGCTCCGTTTCAAGTGTCCAGCCTAACGCATGGGACGGTGAATTGGGCCCAATAATCCTTAAAAAACCGTTTTACTACAGGTCGATCACACAACTGTGCACTAGGGCAGGTCGTAGCCCAGGGCGCCGAGCAGGTCAGTCATATCGCCGGGCAGCGGCGCTTCGAAGCGAACGTAGTCGCCCGTGACCGGATGATCGAACCCCAATACCGCCGCATGCAGGGCCTGGCGCGGAAAGCTGCGCACCGCTTCGGCGGCGGCGTCCGAGACCGCGCCCTTTGCGAGCTTGCGTTTGCCACCGTAGGTCGGATCGCCCACCAATGCGTGACCGGCATGGGCCATATGCACCCTGATCTGATGGGTACGGCCGGTTTCAAGCCAGCATTCCATCAGCGCCAGAACCTCTGGATTACCAAGCCGAGCAACGGTGCGCGCACGGGTCACGGCGTGGCGGCCGCCCTGAAAGAACACGGCCTGACGCTGGCGGTCGGTACGGTGACGCGCCAGCTGCGTGGTGAGCTTGAGGATATTGCCCGGCTCGAAGCTGGCCCCCTTCACCCCCCGCAGGCGCGGATCGTTGGCATCCGGCACGCCGTAGACCAAGGCCTGATAATAGCGTTCAACGGTGTGTTTCTCAAACTGTTTGGCCAGCCCGTGGTGGGCTGCGTCAGACTTGGCGACAACCAGCAGACCCGAGGTATCCTTGTCGATCCGGTGCACGATGCCAGGGCGTTTCATGCCGCCCACCCCCGACAGGTCATCGCCGCAATGCGCCAGCAGCGCATTGACCAACGTCCCCGACGGGCTGCCCGGCGCAGGGTGAACCACCATGCCTGCGGGCTTGTTGATCACGATCAGATCCGCGTCTTCAAAGACGACCTCCAACGGGATTTCCTCGGCGAGGATATGACTGTCTTCGGCCTCTTCCACATCGACGGTGATCTGCTGCCCCGCTTCGGCGCGACTGCGCGGATCGGTTACCACTGTTCCGTCAACCTGCACGGCCCCTTGTTCCAGCAAACGCCCCAGTCGTGTACGCGACAGGTTCGCATCCTCTGGCACATCGCGCGCAAGCGCCTTATCAAGGCGAGGTGGCGGGCTGTCCGCGATGGTAAACGTAATTTGACGGTGCGACATGACTGATCCTTCCGAGCCCCCGAACATCAAATTCCTGCGGCGGCTGGTGACGGTGCTGACCGCCACAATGATTTTCGGCCTTCTAGTCGTGATCGGGCTACTTGTCATCCGGTTCTCGAACAAGAGCCCCGATTTACCGGCCTCTATCACCCTGCCCGACGGCGAAAAAGCGGTGACCTTCACCCAAGGCCCCGACTGGTTTGCTGTGGTGACACAGGAAGATGTGATTCTGATCTTTGACCGGATGACAGGCGAGCTGCGTCAGAGCGTCACGATCGAGTAACGCGCGCAACCTATGCGCCGCAGTGCCGAGGCAAGGCGCACAAATACATCACGCCGAACAGACATGTGGTCTAATTTTATTGAGGGGGGGAGTGGTACCACCTCCTGGTCTCGAACCAGGGACCTCCTGATCCACAATCAGGCGCTCTAACCAACTGAGCTAAGGCGGCACTGCGGTCGATCTAGCGTTCATGAAAAAGGAATGCAAGCACATATCCGTCGCAAACTTCGATTTGTACTGTCTCAAGTGAGAATGGCAAAACTTGCCATTTCTAGCGCCGCAGGGTACGGGATCTGACACAGTTTCGGAGAAACCTCATGGGCATCGACACAGAACGCGACATTGAAGCCAACCTGCAAATCGGGCCAACCGATAAGGGCATGGTGCGGCTGTTCATCGAAGCGGAAGGCGGGATCGAGATCCCGATGGATTTCACCACGGATGAAGCCGTTGAAATCGCGGAAGAGATTATGGCCGCAGCCCATCGTGCGGGCAAAGCTGGCAAGAACAAGCGCTAAGGCACGTTGCCCGGTTGGGATGGGGGGGGCCAGCCCCCGCCGCGCCTTTGCGCGGCACCCCCCGGGATATTTTCCATTTGGAATATTGATGTACCCTAGCCCCACTGCGGCATGGCATGCGGGTCGCGCAGCATATGCAGCCTGCGCGCGGCATGGGTGGCAAAGAGATGGGTCATCTTTTTGCGACGCGCGGCAGCCAGTCGGGTTTCCGGTCCCATGCGCACGAGCTCTGCCCCGTAGCTGTCGCCGATAAACAGGCCGGTGTCTTCGGGCAGCAGGTCGACGTCGAAATCCGCATCCACCGCCCAAAAGAACCTGTCGGCCCATTCGAGGTACCCGTCCCATTTGCTGTCGGACATGAAATCGGCACGGCTGGATTTGCATTCGACGATCCAGATCTCCCCCTTGGGACCAAGCGCCATGACATCCACCCGCAGGCCGCGTGTCGGCACCAGTTCCTCAACGCTCGCGAAACCGAGTGCGGCAAGCTGGCGGGTCACACCACGGGCAATCAACTGTCCGGGTTGCAAGGTCGGGGCGGTCATCAGGTCAGTCTGGGTCATGGAGGCAATATGAACAATTCATGAACATCAGGCAAGCGCTTGGTAATCCGCAGCGCGCAACCTATCTAGTTCAAAAGAAAACAGGGTGGGCATATGGCGCGCGACGGCGAAAACTCGACACATCAACAGCGCGGCATCCGCTATGCCCGCGAACTCGAAGGGCATCTGGGCTGGCTCGATACGTTTTCGGGCACAGCGCTTGGGGTGCTGGCGGTGGCGTCGGGCATCTACACCTATCTTGGGGTGTCGTCCTTGCTGGATGACAACGGGGCGATGTCGGCCTTTGCCGCGATCGCCTATTCCGCTGCTGTTTCCGTGGGCATCTTTGTGTTCTGGTCCTATATGCTGCGCCTGTTTCCGGCGGTGCGCAGCGCCCGTGCGCGGGTTGGGCTGTTGGGGGCCATGTCGCTGGGAAGCGTCGCGATCATCGCGATGTCGAGTTGGCTGAACGCCGCCGCCCTTGCCGGATCCGCTGCGGTGGAACAGCATCTGGCCGAGACCGTGCAGGATTACCAAGGCTCGTTGGAGCGCGCGCATGAGATCACCCTTTCCGCCCAAGGCTTGGAGCGTGACGTTGCCCGTGTTCGTCAAAGTTTCGAGGATCTGAGCGAACAGGAGGCCACGGGCGGGCTGTCGGGCTTGGCGGGGCGTGGTGCCGTGTTCCGCGTGCTGCGACAGAAATCGGCAGAGCTGTCGGGGCTGGAGGCGCAGATCGCCACCCAGACCCCGCTGGTCAATGACGCCTTTGTCGAGGGCAACCAGATTCTCAGCCGGATGCGCGCGCTGACGGTCGAACCCGGTCCGGTGGAAGCGCGATCGGTCGAATTTTCCGAACAGGCGGTACGGCTTGCCGGGTTGATCACGCGCTTGCGGCAACTGTCAGTCGCCCCGCTGGTCGAGCGCGCCGCGCAGGATCTGTCGGCCTCTGTCGTGCTGCCCGAACTGGATGGCAGCAGTGTCGAGGTGCGGGGCAATCAGGCCTCGACCATCAGTGCCGTGCTTGAGGTTCTGGCCCAACGTGCCGCCACACTGGAGCGTGCAGCCCAAGACGTGCTGGCCATGGCCCCGCCAACAGAGACGACCTACACCCCGATTTCCAGCGCCGATGCGGTGATCAAATACGCGCGCAACTTCGTGCCCTCTTGGGCTGGCGCGATTGCCATTGATCTGTTGCCCGCCGTGCTGGTCTTCATTCTCGCCATCACCCAAGGCGCGATCCGCGAAGGTCGCGAGGGCAGCGCGATCGAGGAAACACTCACCCTTGCCGAACTGCGGGCCGCGGTGCTGGCGATGCGTGACATGGATGCGGCGATGAAGGGCACATCTGTTGAAGAGGACGCGCATGATGACCGCGATGACATTGCGCCCCATGATATCGTGACCGAGAATCCTGCCCTTAGCACGCCTTCGAAAACCACATGAAACTGCGACGTGATCCTTCCAAACGCCCACCCGTGGCACGGGTTCTGGGCGGCGTTCTGATCTTTCAGCTGGGGTTGGCGGGGCTGCTTTTTTGGGGCGATCTGGACGAGGGGCTGCGCCTGCCCGGCTTTGGCCCGCGAGCCCCGGGGCTGACCGAACCCACGCGCCCCGGCGACCAGACCCGCCGGTTTCAACCCGACCGCGCCCGCCCCGGCGGCCGCCCCATGCCGGACACGCCCCTGCCCGAACGGCTGACCCTGACCGTGGTCGAAGGCGGCACGCGCGTGCTGCTGGAAGGGGGCATCATGGCGGGTGATGCCGAACGCATCGAGAAACAGATCACCGCGCTTGATCCCCAACCCGAGGGCGTGATCCTGAATTCGCCCGGTGGGTCAGTCAGCGACGCGCTGCGTCTGGGGCGGTATCTGCGGGATGCTGGGCTCACGACCGCCTTGCGCAGCGGCGATATCTGCTATTCCGCCTGCCCCTATCTATTGGCCGCAGGCACCAGCCGCGACGTGCCAGAGGACGCCTCTGTCGGGGTACACCAGCATTTTTTCGGTGAAAGCACCCTGCTCCCCGCGTTTGTCGCGGTGGAGGACATCCAGCGCGGCCAAGGCGAGGTCATGACCTATCTGGATCAGATGGGCATCGACCCGCTGGTCATGCAGCACGCGCTGGTCACGCCGCCCGATGAAATCTATCTGCTGTTGCCAGAAGAGCTGACCCGCTACCGCTTTGTCGAAAACACCGAGCCAAGCTAGAATACCCCTTGTCGCAGGCTATGGTCGCGCCTACTTAACGGGGGTGACGGGTTCTGCCCTGTTTGTAAAAGTTACATTCCAGTGGCCTTAAGCAAATCCGAGGGAGCTGGCTCTGTTCGAGCCCTGGTTCGTTTATCTGGCGCCCACCTGTACATACAGGTCCTCGGGAATATAGAACAGAACGGCAGCGGTGGTCCCGTCACACTTTCCCGACAATATCAGCCCGAAAATATCAGCTCTTTCGCTGGTCCGTCGCTGCCGACCAAAGACGATGATCTGAGCCTGTCCGGCTCAGAACTCTTCCGGACGGGCTTCGCGGGCCATATGATCCAGAACGGCGTTCACGAACTTCGGCTCGTCGCCCCCCTCAAAGAATGCACGGGCCACGTCGACATATTCGTTGATCACAACCCGCGGCGGCGTTTCCTGCGCGCGCAGCTCGGCACCGGCGGCGCGGAACAGGGCACGCAAAGTAGGGTCGATCCGCGCGATGGCCCATTTAGCCACCAGCGCACGGTCGGTCATCTGGTCAATCGCCGCCTGATAGTTCACCGCCGTCTCAAGCAGGTCTGCAAAATGCCGGATGTCACCATCGATCATTTCCTGACCGTCGTAAGTGGCGCCAAAGCGATGCTCAAGGAACTCCTTGCGCACGGTGTCAAAGCTTTGCGAGGAATGCTCCATCTGGAACAGGGCCTGCACGGCATAAAGCCGCGAAGCTGATTTCATCTTGCGTTTTTGATTGCCCGAAAGGCCGGCGGAGGATGTCATGCTGTCTTGGGTCCGTCATTGTCGCCCGCCATCAGATATTCATCCGAGCGCGGCTTGAAACCGATGTCTTTGCGAATGTCGCCCCACTTACGGCTCAGCGCGATCAGATGCAAGGCCGCAGCTGCCGCACCGCCCCCCTTGTTTTGCCCCGCCGGATCAGCGCGCACGGCGGCCTGTTCGTGGTTCTCGACGGTCAGGATGCCGTTGCCGATACAGATGCCCTGCAACCCCATCAGCTGCAAGGCGCGGCTGCTGTCGTTGCACACCGTCTCGTAATGCGTCGTCTCGCCGCGGATGACACAGCCAAGCGCCACGTAGCCGTCAAAATTGCTCTTGCGGTCAGAGATGCCGATGGCGGTCGGGATTTCCAGCGCGCCGGGCATTTCTACCACGTCCCATTCAGCCCCGGCGGCCTCGAGCTCTGCCTTGGCGCCTTTCAGCAAGCCCTCGGCGATGTCCGAGTAATAGGGCGAAATGACGATCAGAACCTTAACCGGCGTGTCAAAGCGCGGCGTGGTCAGCGTCGTATGATTTCCAGCAGCCATTGCATTTACTCCTGCGTGATGGGGCGCGTGCCCACGATGCTAAGGTCATAGGCGTCCAGCCCCAGATAGCGCGTATCGGGGTTATCCGTCAGCAAAATCAGCTTGTGCAACCCAAGGCTCGCCATGATCTGCGAGCCAAGTCCGGTACGTTTGACGGTACGGGGGCGATCATCCTCTTCGTCCTCGAAACGCAACCGCGGGTCGGGATCGCGGAACAACAGCACCGCGCCACGGCCTTCGTCCGCGATGATCTGCATCGCGCGTGGCAATTCGTCGGCGGGGCTTGGCCCGAGGCCGAGGATATCCTCAAGCGCGTTGATCGCATGGGTGCGAACCAGAACCGGAGCCTCCGTCGTGATGTCGCCCTTGGACAGGACCACATGATCGGTGCCGCTGATCTCGTCGGTGAAAATCTGCATCTTCCAGTCACCCCCATAGGCAGAGGTCACGGTGCGGCTGTCGCGCTCCACCAGCAGATTGTCATGCTTGTGGCGATAGGCGATCAGATCGCTGATCGTGCCGATCTTCATGTCGTGCTGCTGACAGAATGCAACCAGATCCGGCAGGCGGGCCATGGTGCCGTCTTCCTTCATGATCTCGCAGATCACACCGGAGGGATGCAGCCCCGCAAGACGCGAGATATCGACGGCAGCCTCGGTGTGGCCCGCGCGGACCAGGACACCGCCATCGCGTGCGCGCAGCGGAAACACATGCCCCGGCGTGGCGATATCCACCGCGCCTTTATCCTCGTCGATGGCGACCTTGACGGTCAGCGCACGGTCGGCGGCGGAAATACCGGTGGTCACCCCCTCACGCGCTTCGATCGATACGGTAAAGGCCGTCTCGTGGCGGGCAGAGTTATTCACCGCCATCATCGGCAGACCCAGCGTGTTGACCCGTTCCTCGGTCATCGGCAGGCAGATCAGCCCGCGCCCGTGGGTGGCCATAAAGTTGATCGCATCCGCATCCGCGAACTGCGCGGGGATTACCAGATCGCCTTCGTTCTCGCGGTCTTCGTGGTCGACCAGCACGAACATGCGACCCTGACGGGCCTCTTCGATGATCTCTTCGATGGGCGCGATGGCATCCGCCAATTCAGCCTCGACCGGTCCGGGCGTTTCAAATTGCATGGGGTCACCTCAATCGTTGTTGCATTGGCACATACCCCACCCCACGCGCCTTTGCCAGAGCAGGGCCGCCCCCCTCCCTGCTTCATTTTGCCAAATAAACTCAATTCCGCACCGTCACCGCGCGCGGCGGTCCGCGTTAAGCGCCGAAATAGCGCGCGGCCTCCACATAGCCCGCCGCCTTGCTTGCAGTGGCCCAGTCCCGTTCCAATCCGGTGTCGCCGATGATCAGCACCTGATCGCCGACCAGTTTGCGCCCTTGAACCACCTGCCCCAGATGATCGCGCATCGCGCTCCAGCTGTCGGTGAACTTGGGGGCCTCGGCCACATGGTCCAGCACGGGATTCGCCTGTGCCACACTGTCGGGCCGCAGCGGGCGATGTACCAGCGCCAGCTTTTGGGCGCGCTGCACCTTGTCCAGCACCTCGGCCTCGCGCAGGGGGATATGCGGTGCCCCCGCACGGACCACCCGCAGCGCATTGGACGAGAACAGCAGCGCCAGAATATCGCGCCCCGTGGCCTGACGGATCGCGGCATAGGCCTTGTAGTCCAACCCCAGCTCGCGGGCGCGCGCCACGCGCATCTTGACCACCATCAGCGGGATCGCTGAAGGCATCGCCGCCTCGCGGGCCTTTTGCCACTGGAAAGCGCGCCATTTCTGGCCGCGCTCAAGGCTGGGGCCCTGATTATGTCCGATCCCCGCGATCATGACATTTCCGCCAGCCGCGCAACATAGCGGGCCAATGTGTCGATCTCTAGGTTGATGCGGTCCCCGATAGCGACATCACCCCATGTGGTCACCTCTTTGGTGTGGGGGATAAAGTTGATGCCGAAATCGCAGCCGTCGACCTCGTTCACGGTCAGCGAGGTGCCGTTCAGCGCGACAGAGCCTTTGGGGGCAATGAAACGCGCCAGATCCTCGGGCGCGCGCAGGGTCACGCGGGTGCTGTCGCCCTCGTCGCGCAGCGCCACCACTTCGGCCACGCCATCGACATGGCCCGACACGATGTGCCCACCCAATTCGTCCCCGACCTTCAGCGCGCGTTCAAGGTTCAGACGGCGTCCGACCTCCCATGCGCCAAGGTTGGTCTTGTCCACGGTCTCGGCGCTGATCTGCACCTCGTACCAATCGGCCCCCAGATCCACCACGGTCAGGCACACGCCATCACTGGCGATAGAGGCCCCCATGTCGATGCCGCTGGTATCATAGCCCGTTTCGATCCGCGCGCGCAGGTCGCCTTGCTGTTCAAGCTTGGTGATCTTTCCGATGTCCGTGATAATGCCTGTAAACATGCGCCTGCCTCTTCTATACTGGTCGCTACCGAAGTAGACCTCTGCCCGCAGCATGACAAGTCCACAGACACGCCACATTTTCGCCGGTATCCGGTGTTTGTCTGCCCGATGACCAAGATAAACCGAAAGCAACCGATGAACGCCGCAGCACCCCGTGAACGGGTCTTCCTTTTCCTGCAAGGGCCGCATGGCCCCTTCTTCAACCGTCTGGGCAAGATGCTCCGTCTGGCGGGGGCGCAGGTCTGGCGTGTGGGGTTCAACGCAGGCGATCGGGCCTTCTGGTTCCACCCGCGCAGCTATATCCCGTTCCGCGGCACGGCTGACACGTGGAAAGACACCTTTGTTGCGCTGCTCGCCGACAAGGGTGTCACAGATATCGTGCTTTATGGCGACACCCGCCCGATCCACGCCCAAGCCGTGGCCGAGGCCAAGGCCCGCGGCCTGACCGTGCATGTCTTTGAAGAAGGCTACATGCGCCCCTATTGGGTCACCTATGAACGCGGCGGGTCCAACGGCAATTCCCGGCTGATGGACATGTCCATCGAACAAATGCAGGCAGCACTGGCCAATTCGGATATGGAGGCTCCCCTCCCCCCCGGTCATTGGGGCGATATGCGCCAGCATGTGTTCTATGGCGCGCTCTATCACTGGTTTGTGCTGTTCCGGAACGGCGACTACCGTAACTTCCGCCCGCATCGGAGCTTGCCGGTGACCAAGGAGTTCAAGCTGTACCTCAAGCGGCTGCTGCTGATGCCCGCGCTGGCGCTGGACCGGCTGATCGCAACGCTGCGTATTCGGCTGGGCGGCTTCCCCTACCATCTGGCGCTGCTGCAACTGGAGCACGACAGCTCGTTCCAGGAACACTCCCCCTTCGAGACGATGACCGATTTCCTGACCGTGGTGCTGGAAGGTTTCGCCAAGGGCGCGCCGCGTCACCATCATCTTGTTGTGAAGGCCCATCCGCTGGAAGACGGCCGCGCGCCTCTGCGCCGCGTGGTCAAACAGGTGGCGCGGGATCTGGGTGTCGCAGACCGGGTGCATTTCGTGCGCGGCGGCAAGCTGGCGCAGCTGCTCAACGATGCCCGCACGGCCGTTACTGTGAACTCCACCGCCGGTCAGCAGGTGCTGTGGCGCGGAATTCCGCTCAAGGTGTTTGGCAGCGCCGTCTATGCGAAACCCGAATTCGTCTCGGACCAGCCGCTGGCGCAATTCTTTGCCGCCGCCTCGCGCCCCGATAACAAAGCCTACAAGGATTATCGCCGGTATTTGCTGGAAACCTCGCAGGTGCCGGGCGGATTTTATGCGGCACGCGCGCGCACACAGTTGATGCGGCAAGTGGTCGATATGATGCTTGCCCCCGAAGACCCCTACGACGCGCTAGAGCTGGGAACCGCGGCACCAAGGCAACAGTTGCGGGCCGTCACCTGAGCGTTTTTCGCCCCGACAGTAGCTTTTCGATCCGATCTGCGCTAAGCCGATGATAATTACGCCGAAAAAATCGGCGAATTCGAGGCAGAACAAGAACAGGTCGAGGAGACCGGGCAGTGAAATCCGTACCCTTCCGGTGGGCGCGTCCCATCGCATTACTTGCGGCTATGGCCGTGGTATCTTCATGTGGCCTTCCGCAGGTTGGCCCGAACAAACGTCAGATCTTTGCCGGATCGGTCCAGAAGGAAGGCGACGCGTTTGTTGTCGCCGTCAACGACCGTGTGACCCGCGCCACCGCCGTCGCCCCCGCGCTTGGCTTTAGCCCGGGGTTCATCAACGCCGGTCAGCTTGGGTCGGATACGATCAACCCCGGTGATACGCTAGGGCTGACGATCTGGGAAAACGTCGATGATGGCTTGCTGGCGGCCCAAGGGGCCAACGCCACCGTGCTGGAAGAAGTGCAGGTCGACGGATCGGGGTTCATCTTTGTGCCCTACGCGGGCCGGATCAAGGCCGCTGGCAATTCCCCCGAAGCGATCCGCCGCATCATCACCAACAAACTGTCCGAACAAACGCCGGACCCACAAGTTCAGGTGCGCCGTCTGGCCGGTGACGGGGCGACCGTGTCGCTTGTCGGCTCTGTCGGTGCGCAGGGTGTCTATGCGATTGAACGCCCCACGCGCACGCTTGCCACCATGCTGGCGCGTGCCGGTGGTGTGACCATCACCCCCCAGATCGCGCAGGTCACCGTGCTGCGTGGCAATCAGCGGGGCAAAATCTGGCTTGAAGATCTTTACAGCCACCCAGAGCTCGACATCGCCCTGCGCGGCGGGGATCGCATCCTGATCGAGGAAGACACACGGTCCTTTGTGGCCCTTGGTGCCACCGGCGCGCAGCAGAAAGTCCCGTTCGAGACCAAGAACCTGTCGGCGCTTGAAGGCATCGCACAGGTCGGCGGCCTGAACGCGGGCACCGCTGACCCGACAGGTGTTTTCGTCTTCCGCAACGAACCCGAAGCGGTCGTGGCACAGGTTCTGGGCCGCAATGACCTGCAAGGCGCACAGCGCATGGTCTATGTGCTTGATCTGACCAAGCCCAACGGCATGTTCATGGCCCGCGATTTCGTGATCCGTGATGGTGATACGCTCTACGTCACCGAAGCCCCCTTCACCCAATGGAGCAAGGTCATCTCCTCGATCACGGGGTCGGCCAGCTCGGTCAACAACCTGTCGTCGCTCGCGTCGAGCAACTGATCTAGACCGATGGCTTTAGGGCCTGAAATATACGACACACCCGCCGCCGGTTCCCCACGGGACCGGCGGCTTTTTGTGTTTAACGGCGGCTTTGTCACCAACCGACGGGTGCGGCGCATCTTGCAGCTGTCGGGCTATAGCCTGCATCTGGGCATGCCGCGCGACGGGGATGCCATCGCTGTCTGGGGCAATGCAGGCACCGCGCATCGTGGGTTGGCCGTTGCAACAAAAAAAGGGCTGCCCGTTGTCCGCGTCGAAGACGCGATGCTGCGGTCGCTGTTTCCCGGTCGCGCAGGCGAGCCGCCGCTGGGGCTGCTGGTCGATCACAAGGGGCTGCATTTCGATCCGGCACAGCCCTCCGAGCTTGAGGACATCCTGACCAGCCACCCGCTGGATGACACGGCTTTGCTGGACCGTGCGCGCGGTGCCATCCACCGCATCACGGAGGCGCATCTGACCAAATACAGCGGGTTCGACACCGCGCACCCCGCACCGGATCCCGGCTATGTGTTGGTGATCGACCAGACCTTGGGAGATGCGTCGGTCGCGGCCTCGGGCGCGGACCGGTCGCGGTTCCTTGAGATGCTGGTTTTTGCCCAGCAAGAGAACCCCGGCGCGCGGATCATCATCAAGACCCATCCCGAAACCGCAAAGGGCTATCGCAGCGGTCATTTCGGGCCTCAGGACGCCAACGACCGCATCACCCTGCTGACCGCCCCCATCAGCCCCTGGCCCCTGTTTGAAGGGGCCGTGCGTGTCTATACCGTGTCTTCGCAAATGGGGTTCGAGGCGATCTTTGCAGGCCACAAGCCCCGGGTCTTCGGGCAGCCCTTCTATGCGGGCTGGGGCCTGACCGAAGACGAATTCCCCGTGCAGCGGCGGCAACGCGTGCTGACCCGTGCGCAACTTTTTGCAGGAGCGATGATCCTTTATCCAAAATGGTACGATCCGCACCGTGACTGCCTGTGTGATCTGGAAACCGTGATAGAGGCGATGGCCGCGCAGACCCGGGCCTGGCGCGAAGACCACCGGGGCTGGGTCGCCTCTGACATGCGCCTGTGGAAACGTCAGCCCTTGCAGCGTTTCTTTGGCTGCTGGTCGCCGGTGACCTACCAGAATGACCCAAAGGCCGCCCGCGCCACGGGCAAGCCCTGGATGGTCTGGGCCTCGAAAGCGACGCAGGCCCATGCCGGTGCCCTGCGGGTCGAAGACGGTTTCCTGCGCTCGCGCGGATTGGGGGCCGATCTGGTGCCGCCCCTGTCGCTGGTCTGCGATGATCTGGGTATCTACTATGACCCGCGCAGCCCCAGCCGGCTGGAACAGCTGATCACGTCGCGCTCCAAAATGCGCCCCGACCAGTCGCGCCGCGCGGCACGGTTGATTGCGGCGCTGCGCAACGCGGGGCTGAGCAAGTATAACCTTGGCGGCGGTGGCGATCTGGACGCCCTGCCCGCCGGACGGCGCATTCTGGTACCGGGTCAGGTGGAGGACGACGCCTCCATCCGTGCGGGCACCGATGCGGTATCCACCAATCTGGCCCTGCTACAAGCCGCGCGCGCCGCGCATCCCGACGCCGTGATCCTGTACAAGCCCCATCCAGATGTAGATGCGGGTCTGCGCCTTGGCGCGATAGACGCAGGCGGGCTGGCGGACCGTGTGCTGCCCGATGCCGACCCCATCGCCCTGCTGGCGCATGTGGATGAGGTTTGGACCATGACATCGCTGCTGGGGTTCGAGGCCCTGCTGCGCGGCGTCAAGGTGGTGACCTTAGGTGCCCCCTTCTACGCGGGCTGGGGGCTGACCGAAGACCGCGGCGATATCCCGGCGCGGCGAAGGGCCGAGGTGAGCATCGAAGGTTTGGCCCATGCCGCCCTGATAGATTATCCACGGTACTTTGACCCGCGCAGCGGCACCGCCTGCCCGGTCGAGGTCGTGGTGGAGCGGTTGGCTTCGGGTGATCTGCCGCGGCGCGGGGTGGCGAACCGGGTGCTGGCGAAGCTGCAGGGCGTGTTTGCCACACAGGCGCATTTGTGGCGTCGGCGATAGTACAGCGGGGCAAGCCCATGTGCAGTTCAGATGCGGGGGCCAGCCCCCGCGCCCCCGGGATTTTAAGCCATTTGGCAGGGGTTAGGCGGGCGTGTTGCTGCGGCTCCAGATGTGGAGGAGGTCGGGGCCGATGCGCGAAGTTTCGGTCAGGGTGAAGCGCGGGGCCTGTGCCAGACGTTGAAGCTGCAGCGGCGCGATGGCGGGCAAGCCGTCCGCGCCAAGGGCCAGACCCGCCGTAAACCCGACGAGTTGATCCACGAGATCCGCCTTTAGCAGCGTCGCAGCTAGTCCGCCGCCGCCCTCGCAGAAGATGCGTGTCAGACCGTGGCGGCCAAGCTGCTGGAGCATGTCATCGGCGTCGATCTGGCCCATCTTTGGTGCGCAAGAGATCAGCGTCGCGCCAAGGCTTTCCCAGGTCCCGATCAGCTCTGCCGGGGCCTTGGGGCCGTGGCAAAGGATCAGGGGGATGTCATTGGCGGTTCTGGCGAGCGCGCCATTCAGGGGGATGTCCAGCCCGTTCGACACAACGATCCGTGTCGGCTGGCGCGTGGTGCCGAGGTCGCGCACGGTCAGGCTGGGATCATCCTGCCGCGCCGTGCCACCGCCCACCATGACCGCGTCATGGCGGCTGCGCATGGCATGGACCACGCGGCGGGCGGGCGGGGCTGTGATCCACTGACTTTCGCCCGACGCGGTGGCAATCCGACCGTCAAAGCTGTTCGCGAGTTTGAGCGTCACCATCGGACGGCCTTCGTCGACACGCAGGAAAAAGCCCAAGTGATCCGCGCGGGCTTCATCCTCGAGCACGCCTACGTCAACGATAATGCCCGCCGCACGGAGGATCGCAATGCCCTTGCCGCTGACGCGTGGATCCCTGTCGGTGCAGGCGATCACCACGCGCGCAGGCTTGGCGGCGACAAGAGCATCGGCGCAGGGCGGCGTCTTGCCGGTATGGGCGCAGGGTTCGAGGGTGACATAGACCGTCGCCCCCTGTGCCGCAGGCCCGGCCTGACGCAGCGCTTGGGGTTCCGCATGGGGCCTGCCGCCCGGCTGGGTCCAGCCACGCCCGACAATGCGGCCTTGTTGCACAATGACGCAGCCCACGGCAGGATTGGGCCAGACAGCCCCCTGCCCGCGCCGGCCCAGCGACAAGGCCAGCGCCATAAAGCGCGCGTCGTCAGACATGCTTATTCGTCCGCAGGGGTATCGGGCCGCAGTTCCTGCACGAATTTATCGAAATCATCTGCCGCCTGAAAGTTCTTGTAGACGCTGGCAAAGCGGACGTAGGCGACGGTGTCGATGCGGGCCAGTGCCTCCATCACGATCTCGCCGATCTGTTTCGATCCGACATCGGTTTCGCCCATGCTTTCCAAACGGCGCACGATGCCGCTGATCATCTGATCGATCCGTTCGGGATCAATCGGGCGTTTCTGCATCGAGATCCGGATGGAGCGTTCCAGCTTGTCACGGTCGAAATCCTCGCGCTTGCCCGAGGTTTTGACGACAACCAGATCGCGCAGTTGCACCCGTTCATAGGTGGTAAACCGGCCCCCGCAGGCGGGACAGAAACGGCGGCGGCGGATCGAAACGTGATCCTCGGCCGGGCGGCTGTCTTTAACTTGGGTGTCGATATTTCCGCAAAACGGGCAGCGCATAGCCGGTCCCCTTATCTTAAACCTGCTCAATAGGGGGTGAAACACCCCCATTCCCCAAAACTATAGGACCAACGCGAGGTTTTGGGTAGGGGCGAAATGCCCATCTATATGTTGTAGCGGGGAAAACTGCCCTGAACTTTGGCTGATACCATGCGTTGTCCCTGCAAGACGACTGACCTGAAAGGAATTCACTATGACCAAGACGCTTTTCATCACCGGAGCCTCAAGCGGGATCGGTGCAGCCACCGCCCGCGCTGCTGCCAAGGCCGGCTGGAACGTGGGACTTTTCGCCCGCAGCGAAGACAAGCTGAAAGATCTCGCGCGCGAGATCGGGGATCAGGCGCTGGTGCTGACCGGCGACGCCACGCAATACGACGATCAGGAACAGGCCATGAGCCGTCTTGCCCAGAAGTTCGGGCAAATCGATGCTGTCTTTGCCAATGCAGGACGGGGGACATTGCCGGGCGGCACCGAAAAGGGTGACCCGGACGACTGGAAATCGATGATCGATCTGAACGTGATGGGCGCGCTCTATACGGCCCATGCCGCGATGCCATATCTGCGCAAGACCACGGGGCAGTATGTCGTGACCGGTTCCGCCGCAGGACGCCGCCACATCAAGGGGTCGATCTACGGCGCGACCAAGTTCTTTATCCACGGCTTTGCGGGCAACCTTGCCGACGAAATGGCGGAATGGGGCGGGCGCTGTATGGTTGTCTCCCCCGGGATGGTGGACACGGCGTTCTTTGACGAAGCCAAGCCCGACAAGCTGAAACCAGAAGACGTGGCATCGGCCGTGATGCACGCGCTAGAGGCACCGGCCCACGCAGCCGTGCGCGAGGTCCACCTGATGCCGGTGGACTGAATTCAGGCGAAATGCACCGCGATGCGCCTGCTATGGGGCGCGTCGCGGTGTTCGAACAAATAAATGCCTTGCCATGTGCCCAACACCATGCGGCCTGCAACCACGGGGATGCTGAGCGTGACGGGCAGCACTGCCGCCTTGATATGCGCGGGCATGTCATCTGGTCCTTCCAGCGTATGCCGGAGGTAGGACATTGACGGGTCATCCGCAGGCGGCACCAGACGCGAGAAATAGGCCAGCAGATCGCGCTGCACATCCGGGTCCGCGTTTTCCTGAATAAGCAGCGAGGCAGAGGTATGGCGCAGAAACAGTGTCACCAACCCGTCAGAGCGGTGCCCCGATAGCGCCTGATGCACCTGACCCGTCACCTCGTAGAGCCCTTGCCCGCCGGTCTTGACCGTAAACTCGCTATTCATTCCGCCCGCCTTGTGCTGATGCGTCAGGCTAGCCTCAACGCCCGGGCGATTGCAAACCACCGCAGAGCGTGATCCCGTGGCTGATGGTCATGGCCGACCCGGCCTTGGTCAAGGATCCGCCCAGGATCACGACGGGCGACGGGGTCAGCCCCGCGGGATCCAGTGTGAAGGTGACACCACCATCGCCGCCAAAACCACGCGCGCGCGGCTCGCTTACATACAGCTTTTGACTGTCCTGCGCGCCCATCTCGCGCAGCGCATAATCCGCCGCAGCACACCAGTGCCCGCGCGCACCAAAGCCGGTGCTGCCGCTGATATGCACGCCGCCTTCGGTGGGTGTGAAAGTCAGACGGTCATTCGGCACATAGGCCTGTGCGAGGGCTGGGGTCGTTGCCAATGTGGCCAGTAGGAAAGCGGTGGTCAGAGTTTTCATCGTGGTATTCCTAATTTTCAAAAGTCTTTAAGTTCAAGGATGTAGTCCTTGCAGAACTGGATGGCGTGGCCCACGGGCAGGGCCTGACCCACGTTGCGCACCGATACCGAATAGGATTTGAACGCAGGCTCCGACAGCTCTGCATCATTCAAGGTAAAGACGACGCCCGTGCGCCCTACCCCGCTTACAGATGGCCCGCGCGGCGTCTTGACGTAGATCTCAGCGGCGCTTGGCGTGCCCAGCCTTTCCTCGGCATATTCGGCGGCGGCACACCACATGCCCCTAGCCCCTTCGCCATGATCCTCGATCACCTCGAAGGATGCGCCCGACAGCGGGATGACCTGCAGCTCGTTCACCGCGGTAAAGGATTGCGCAAACGCGGCGAGCGGGGCGACAGAGAGAATGGCGGCAAGGGCAAGACGTTTCATGGCGGCTCCTGTTTGGTGCGTGGTTCACAGATAGGCTGCGCGGCGGGATTTTAAATTCACAGCTTCGAGATCGTCGCTTCAGCCCATGAAAAAAGGCGGGTGCCTGAACACCCGCCTTTCAAAACTCTCGCGATCAGGCGCTTACTGATCGAGGAACGACCGCAGCTTGCGCGACCGGCTTGGGTGTTTGAGCTTGCGCAGCGCCTTCGCCTCGATCTGACGGATACGTTCGCGGGTCACGCTGAACTGCTGGCCGACTTCTTCCAGCGTGTGGTCGGTGTTCATGCCGATGCCGAAGCGCATCCGCAGCACACGCTCCTCGCGCGGGGTGAGGCTGGCCAGAACCCGTGTCGTGGTCTCCTTGAGGTTTTCCTGAATGGCACTGTCGAGCGGCAGCACGGCATTCTTATCCTCGATGAAATCACCAAGCTGGCTGTCTTCTTCGTCACCGATGGGCGTTTCGAGGGAGATCGGCTCCTTGGCGATCTTCATCACCTTGCGCACTTTCTCAAGCGGCATCTGCAGTTTCTCGGCCAGTTCCTCCGGCGTCGGCTCGCGGCCAATCTCGTGCAGCATCTGGCGGCCGGTCCGAACCAGCTTGTTGATCGTCTCAATCATATGCACCGGAATACGGATGGTGCGCGCCTGATCCGCGATGGAACGGGTGATCGCCTGACGGATCCACCATGTCGCATAGGTCGAGAATTTATAGCCGCGACGGTACTCGAACTTGTCGACGGCCTTCATCAGGCCGATGTTCCCTTCCTGAATGAGATCAAGGAACTGCAGGCCACGGTTGGTGTATTTCTTGGCGATGGAGATCACGAGACGCAGGTTCGCCTCGACCATTTCTTTCTTGGCCTGACGGGCCTCTTTCTCGCCCTTCTGAACCTGCTGCACGATGCGGCGGAATTCAGAGATATCAAGACCGACGTATTGACCGACCTGCGCCATATCAGCCCGCAGTTCGTCCACCTTGTCAGAGGACCGTTCGATGAACATCTGCCAGCCGCGACCGGACTTCTCGGCCATCCGCTCCATCCAGTTGGGGTCCAGCTCGTAGCCGCGATAGGCGTCGACGAATTCCTTGCGGTTGATGCGCGCCTGGTCGGCAAGCTTCACCATCGCAGAGTCGATCTGCATGATGCGGCGGTTGATGCCGTAAAGCTGGTCGATCAGCGCTTCGATACGGTTGTTGTGCAGGTGCAGGTCGTTGACCAAAGCCACGATCTCGGAGCGGACGCGCTGGTATTCTTCCTCATCGGTCTTCGAAAAGGTGCCGTCCTCGTTCAGGGTGGCCGAAATCCGGCTGTCCTGGATCTGGCTCAACTTGACGTAGTCATCGGCAATGATGTCGAGCGCTTCCAGCACTTGCGGCTTCAGCGCGGCTTCCATTGCGGCCAGCGACATGTTGGCCTGTTCGTCATCATCCTCGTCGTCGTCATCGTTCGAGATCGGGTTGCCGTCGGCGTCAACTTCGCTGGTGCTTTCCGCGGGCTTTGTCTCGGTGCCCGCGGTTGGCACGACCGGAGTCGTTTCTTCTTCGTCGCCCATCTGGGTGCCGAATGTCGCCTCGAGGTCGATGACATCGCGCAGCAAAATGTCTTCGGACAAAAGTTCGTCGCGCCAGATCGTGATCGCCTGGAAGGTCAGCGGGCTTTCACACAGCCCCGCGATCATCGTGTTGCGCCCTGCCTCGATCCGCTTGGCGATGGCAATCTCGCCCTCGCGGCTCAGCAGTTCAACCGACCCCATCTCGCGCAGATACATGCGAACGGGGTCATCCGTGCGGTCCAGCTTTTCGGACGTGCCAGAGGACAGCGCCACATCACGGTTGCTTTCCGTGGTCGCAATTTCTGTCCCGCCCTTGGCGTCTTCTTCTTCGGCTTCTTCGTCCTCGATCACGTTGATGCCCATTTCGGACAGCATCGACATCACATCCTCGATCTGCTCCGAGCTGACCTGGTCAGGGGGCAGAACGGTGTTCAGCTGATCGTAGGTGATATAGCCCTTTTCACGGGCTTCGCCGATCATCTTTTTGACGGCGGCTTGGCTCATATCAAGCGAATGGCCGGCATCCTGGTCGTCAGACTTCGCGTCTTCGTTGGTGTCTTTGGCGGCCATGAAATTTCCTCCAGCGAATGGGTGCGAATCACGTGACGTGATTCGGTTGTTCGAATCATGCGGGGTTCTGGGTGATTCTTAAACCCGTTACCCTGTATTTTGTTAAACATCCCGGCGAAAAAGCCACGCCGGGTTCATTTTTTGTCTTTCGCATCACCCTTCAGGATCGACCCCAGCAATGCGTCAAAAGCGCTGCGTTCGTCCCGGCTGATGTGGGCACCGTTCTCGGCAATGTCGTATTCTGCGGTATCTTCCTGCCCGCTGCGCTGTGCGCGATCAGCGTTGCGTGCCGCTTCGCCCAACCGCCATGTCAGCCCTTCATCCGCGGTGCCGGTCAGATCTTCGACCGCATCGGCAATCTCTTCGTCCAGCCCGCGCACGGCTTCCAGCTTGCCCAGTTCTTCGGCGACAGTCATGCGCGTCTTTTCCAGGTTGCCAGGGCTTCGGATGCAGGGCGTGATGGCTACGTGGCGCTGCGACAGCATGTTTTCAAGGGTGTACTCCCCCACTGCGTCATAAATCTTTTCGCGCAACACCGCCGGATCGTGATGTACATGGCGCAACATCAAATCGCGGATACGTCCGTGATCAGGATCCTGGCAGCGCATCGCGGCCAGCCCGTTCTCGAACTCTTCCACCAGCTGCGGACAGCCCAGCAGGGCCATCAGGATCACCGCCTCGCGCAGATGCTCCGTCGCTCCCAGCCCGGCTGCGGTCACCAGAATAGAGGATTTCGCACTAGGGGACGGCCCCTGCGGCGCGGGGGCCCATTTGCCCCCACCGGAGGCGCGCGCGACGGGGCTAAAATCTCTCTTGGCCTTTTGCGGACGGAAGAGCTGCCAGCGTAGATCCTTGATTTCCTGGCCATAATGGCTGCGGATCGACGGGTCTTTGATCATCATGATCTTTTCGCGCAACGCCTTGTCCAACCCTGCCTTACGCTCGGGACTGTCAAAAACGCGGCCGTCGGTCTCGCGCTGCCACAGCAGACGCACCATCGGCATCGCGTTATCCAGTAGCTTTTGCAACGCTGGTGCCCCGTGGGCGCGGAGCAGATCATCCGGATCCTGCCCGTCAGGCATCACGGCAAAACGCAAGGATTGCCCCGCCTCAAGCAGCGGCAGCGCCAGATCGATCAAGCGCATGGCCGCACGTTGACCCGCCGCATCCCCGTCCAGCGTGATGATCGGCTCGGGCGAGATGCGCCACAACATCTGTAGCTGGCTCTCGGTGATCGCCGTGCCCAAGGGGGCCACCGCCGCACCGAAACCGGCCTGCACCAATGCAATCACATCCATATAGCCTTCGGCCACGATCAACGGCTTGCCCTGCCCTGCCGCTGTCCGCGCGTCGCGCACATTGTAGAGGCTGCGGCCTTTGTCAAAAAGCTCCGTCTCGGGGGAGTTCAGATATTTGGCGTTGTCATTCGGGTCCATTGCCCGCCCGCCAAAGGCAATCGCCCGCCCCCGCGCATCCCGGATCGGATACATGATCCGGCCCCGGAAAGTATCATAAGGCCGCCCGCCCTTGGACGAAGGCTTGGCCAGCCCCGCCCCAAGGATCAACGCATCCTCGACGTTCTTGGCCTTGAGGTGATCCCAAAGCCCTTGCCACTGGTCCGGCGCGAAGCCGATTTCCCATTGTTCCAAGGCCTGCGGCGTCAGCCCACGCCCGGCAAGATAGTCGCGCGCGGCCCCTGCCGCAGCGGTGCGCAGCTGCAGCCGGAAATACTGCACCGCCAGTTCCATCACCTCGGCCAGTTGCGTGCGCTTATCCGCCTTCTCCTGCGCGCGCGGGTCTTGTTTCGGCATGGGCATCCCCGCCTCACGCGCCAAAATCTCTACCGCTTCCATAAAGCTGACGTTCTCGGTCTCGCGCACGAAAGAGATCGCGTCCCCCTTGGCGTGACACCCGAAGCAATAATAGAATCCCTTGCGGTCATCGACGTGGAAGCTGGCGGATTTTTCCTGGTGGAACGGGCACGGAGCCCACATATCGCCCTTGCCCTGATTGGACTTGCGCGGATCCCACATCACTTTGCGCCCCACCACCTGTGACAGGCTGGCACGGCTGCGCAGTTCATCCAAAAATCCAGGGGGCAGGCTCATACTGTTTTATATTGGGTCGGCAGGGCCAAAGTCCAGCACCCAAAGCCTGCGCGACGGGCTTCATTTCGCCGGATAAACTCCGGGGGGATCGTCCGTCAGGGCGATGGGGGCTGGCCCCCGTCCTACCGCCCCGACAGGTACTCCGGCACGATCAAACGACGCGCGCGGGCGTCACTGGCCCAAACACATTTCGTTCCAGGCGGCAGAGAGGTCGTTGCCCTTCACGTCGCGCATTTTCATTTCATAGACCCAAGGCGCGACCAGCGGGACAACCGCGTCATAGCGATCGGGCCATTCGGGGTTCTTGGAGGCGATGTGATCCGGCACGTCACGCTCTTTCACGCGGTCGATCCGCGCTTGCCGGACGGCCTGCACGACATCTGCCTGATACTGGCAATCGGTTTCAGCGCTGGTGGCGGCGAAGACAGGCGCGCTGGACGTCGCCAGTGCTGCGGCAATCATGAGTTTACCAAATTTCATCGTCACATCTCCTAAATGTTTCTTTGCAAGCCCGCCGCCCGTCCACTGCCTGCGCCGTTTAAAGTTAAAGGCTGCAGCGGACACGAGAGCGGGTGCTCATGGCGCAGGAACCTAGCCAGCCCCCGTTGGAATACAAGTGACAGAGCGGTTTTCCGCAGTACGCGCTTGGCGGTTTGGCGCGTCTTTGCCGAAAGCCGCTGTCACAGCGGCTTTCGGGGAACTTTTCAGGGGCGCAGCACAGGGCCCGCGCGAGGTTACAGCCCCTTTGCGCGGTAGCTGGCGGCGACCTTGCCGATGCTGACCAGATAGGCGGCGGTGCGCAGGTCTTCGACATCGTCGCGGCTGTGCCAGACTTCCGCCATTGATCGGTAGGCGTCGCTCATCGTGTCGTAAAGACCGGAGCGGACCAGCTCAAGCTCCCCGGCACCCCGCAGGTATTTATCCTTGAAGTTCGGGCTTAGCTGCCAGCCGACGCCGCTATCGGCGCTCAGACGTTCCAGCTCGTCCACCAACAGCTGGTGGCGGCTTTCCTCGTTGCGGCGCTGCATACGGCCAAAACGGATGTGGCTCAGGTTCTTGACCCATTCGAAATAGGACACCGTCACACCGCCGGCGTTGGCATACATGTCAGGGATGATCACAACGCCTTTTGCACGCAGGATATCATCGGCACCGGCGGTTACGGGGCCGTTGGCGGCTTCGACGATCAGCGGAGCCTTGATGTTATGCGCGTTGGTCAGGTTAATCACCCCTTCCAGCGCCGCAGGGATCAGGATGTCACAGTCCGCTTCCAGCAGCTTGGCACCGTCTTCTTCAAGGGGCGCATCTGGATAGCCCTTGATCGTGCCATGCATGGAAATCCAGCGGTGCACCTCTTCCACGTCAAGACCACGGTCATCGAACAAAGCGCCGTCGCGTTCAATGATCGCGGTGATCTTGCAGCCATCCTCTTCGCTCAGGAACTTGGCGGCGTGGTAGCCCACATTGCCCAAGCCCTGCACCACGACGCATTTACCGTCCAGCTCACCGCCCAGACCGGCCTTTTCCATCCCCTTGGTGTCGCGGAAGAAAGCGTGCAGCGCATATTGCACACCACGGCCTGTCGCTTCGGTGCGGCCATGGATGCCGCCCGCGTTGATCGGCTTGCCCGTCACACAGGCAACCCCGTTGATGTCTGTGGTGTTCATGCGCTTGTACTGATCCGCGATCCAGGCCATCTCGCGCTCGCCCGTGCCCATGTCGGGGGCGGGAACGTTTTGCGCGGGGTTGATCATATCGCGCTTGATCAGCTCGTAAGCGAAACGGCGGGTGATCAGTTCCAGCTCGTGTTCGTCATAGTCGCGCGGATCAATGCACAGCCCGCCTTTGGAGCCCCCGAACGGCGCTTCGACCAGCGCGCATTTATAGGTCATCAACGCCGCCAGCGCCTCTACCTCGTTCTGGTTTACGCCGGGGCTGTAACGGATGCCGCCCTTGACCGGCTCCATGTGTTCGGAATGGACCGAGCGATAGCCGGTGAAGGTCTGGATACCGCCGCGCAGGCGCACGCCGAAACGCACCGTGTAGGTCGCGTTGCACACGCGAATCTTCTCTTCCAGACCCGGCGACAGGTCCATCAGGGCCACCGCCCGGTTAAACATGATGTCGACGCTATCGCGAAAGCTCGGTTCGGTTCCGGGGTTCATTCTACGCTCCTAAATTGGCTCTGCGACCCTGATGCGGGCCGGTTCATCGCCTCACCTTTTGAACATGGCACCTGCGTCAAGCAAAGCTGTAAATCACCATATTTCGAAGTTTTCGCACAAATTTTAATCAGTTTGAAAACTTATCGCCCAAAGCGAGTAGTCACGGCACACAAGACAAGTCCTGCGCGAAGTTTCCTGACAGGGGACAGTCCGGCTGCTCCGGCGGGATCTGCCCCAAAAACGGTCTGAGTATACACTTTTTTAAACGTATTTCGCCCTATTTCGGCCAACTTCGCCCCGCATATCTGCTGGCAACGCCGATCCGCCCGAAATGCGTCTGTCGCATGGGTCGCACGAATAAGGACATGGAAATGCCGGTGAACGATACAGTGAGTAAATGGGTAGCCCTCCCCCTGCGCAAGCGGCTGACGCGGTTCGCCCGTGAAGACGACGGGTTGGTGACGATCCTCGCGCTTTTCATGATCATGATGATGATCGCCGTGGGTGGCATCCAGCTAGATTTCATGCGCCACGAGATGGAACGCTCGCGTCTGCAAGCTGTGTCGGACCGTGCCGTTCTGGCCGCTGCCGATCTGGATCAGATGCGTGACCCCAAAACGGTGGTGGAAGACTACTTTGCCAAATCGGGCATGACCGAGTTTCTGTCGAATGTCGTGGTGGATGACGGTCTGAACTTTCGCACCGTGACGGTCGACGCAAGCAAAAACATGGACACCCAGTTTATTGGCCGCTTTGGTTTCCCCACGCTCGAAGTGCCCGCCCATAGTCAGGCGGAAGAACGCGTTGCAAAGGTCGAAATCTCGCTCGTGCTCGATATCTCGGGTTCGATGGCCACCAATAACCGTCTGGGCGAAGTACAGAATGCCGCCGATATCTTTCTGGACACCGTGCTGAAGGACGAGAACCAAGACCTGATTTCAGTCTCCCTGGTCCCCTACTCGGAACAAGTGAACGCGGGCCCGTTGATCATGGACCGTATGAACGTGAACAGAAAGCACGACTATTCCCACTGCATTGATTTCGACAATGGTGACTTCGATTCGATCGCGATGAACAGCAGCACCCGGTATAACCAGATGCAGCACTTCCAGTGGAACTACGATGGCCGCAACAACTACCGTGACGATACGGTTTGCCCGCGCTACGATTACGAGCGTATTACCCCGTTTTCACAAAACAAACGCACGTTGAAGAACCAGATTGATGATCTTGTACCGCGCGCTGGTACGTCGATCTTCCTTGGCATGAAATGGGCCGCGGCGATGCTTGATCCGGCGTTCCGGGACATAAACAACTCGCTGGTGAATGCTGGCTATGTCGACCGTGAATTCTACAACCGCCCCGCGAGCTATACCGATTCAGAAACGCTTAAGACTGTGATCCTTATGACGGATGGCGCGAATGATAACTCGTACCGTATCCGCAGTAACTACTATGACAGCGACAGCGAATACGTGCACTGGAACAAATATAACCTTTGGTGGTATCTTCGCCGAGAGGTGGACTCACGCTATTGGGGCTACTTCTACTATCACAAGTACAACAAAACGCTGGGCAACACCTTGCTGTCGAATATCTGCGACGCCGCCAAAGCCAAGCGGATCGTGATCTGGTCCATCGGGTTCGAGGTCGATGACGAGGACGTGCCCGCGATGCAGGATTGCGCCTCTTCGCCCAGCCACTTCTTCCGCGTTGAAGGCGTCGAGCTGTCCGAAGCCTTCCGCGCCATCGCCCGCCAGATCAACCAGTTGAGATTGACCCAATGATCGCCCGCATTTCACAAGCGCTGCGCCGGTTCCGCCGGGGTGAGGATGGCGCAGTTGTCCTGATCGAGTTCGTGATCCTCTTTCCGGTCATCTTCGGCATGTTCCTCGCGTCGGTCGAGGTCAGCCTTTATTCCCTGCGACAGTTCCACCTGAACCGCGGGCTGGAAACGGCAGTACGGTATATCCGGCTGAACACACGCACGACGATCACCCACGACATGATCAAAACGATGATCTGTGACAACGTGGGCTATATCGGCGATTGTAAGGATACCCTGCGCCTTGAGATGGTGCTGGTGAACCCGCGCAACTTCGCCGCGATGAACGCCTCGCCCGACTGCGTGGACAAATCCCTGCCCGTCAAACAGGAACGCGGCTTTACCCTTGGCGCGCAGCACCAGCTGATGCTGCTGCGGGCCTGCGTCAAGTTCGATCCGATGCTGCCGGGCAGCGCTATGGGCTTCAAGTTCGAAACCGATGGCGCGGGTCAGGGCAGCATGTACGCTGTATCCTCCTTTGTGCAGGAGCCAAGCTAATGGTTATCTCTTATCTCAAACGCCGTGTACTGGCGCGTTTTCTGCGTGATCAGGACGGCAGCGCCTCGATCGAAGCGGTGATCATGATGCCCATGGTCTTCTGGGTCTATCTGGCGATGTTTACCTTCTTCCAGACCTATCAGGAATATTACACCAACCAGAAAGCGGCCTATACCATCGGCGATATGATCTCGCGCGAGACGCTGCCGATGGACACTGCCTATATGGACGGCGTTCAGGATCTGCTGGATTATATGACCCGTTCCTCTGGTGAAACGACAGTGCGCATCACCTCGGCGAAATACGATCAGAAGAACAAACGCTTCCTGCTGCACTGGTCCCGCGCCCGCGGCAGCCTAAGCGACGCGACCCAGGCCGATGTGACCGGCTGGACGGATAAAATCCCGGAACTGGAGGATGGTGAATATATCACCGTCACCGAGACATGGACGTCATTTGCCCCGCCCTTCAACATCGGGCTGCCGGTGCAAGAGGTGAAAAACTTCGTCTTTACCCGCCCGCGCTACGCCCCTTGGGTGCTGTACTCGGACGGGGCATAATAGCCGACATTCACGACAAAAAGAAATGGCCCGCGGCGATCTGCCTTCGGGCCTTTTGCTTAGGATCGTTCTGCCATCATGGCAGAGATGATCTCGGACATGAACTTGGTCTGACTGCCGGGGGTCATGCCGCCGACACCGATGCGCCGGCCAATCCGCCACCACAGGCCCGGGCGCCAGATGCGGTCACCGCCTATACCCGCCTTGGTGCGCAATAGAAAACCGTTAGACGGCTTGAACGCAAAAACGCCGCGATCCAGCCCGATGATGTCTTCGACCCGTGCAATCACCGTACCGTCGCTGTCGCGTAATTCGGTGGCGGTCAGCTCGATCGCGCCCGCGGTTGCGCGGCGCATCTTGTCGGCCATCCAAAGCGCCAGCCCCCCCATTGCCAGCAAGAACACCTGCCAGCCCAGACCGGGCGACGAGGTGAACGCGACGTAGATCAGGAACAGCCCCAATATCCCAAGCGCCGTCAGCCCGATGGCCCGCCGCCCAGAGGAGGCACGCGTGGTGGCAAGAACTTCGTTTGGATCGTTGAATTCAGGGAGCATGGGGCGCGACTTTCGTTAAGGTCGCTTTGCCTACCGCGCCGGGCGCGCATTTGGCAAGCCCGCGCCGCGCAATCCCGCACGGCAGGCCCTGCCCGCTTGGGCCAGTTGCCAGCCTATTGACCGGCCTTCGGAGGCTTTGCGCCGTCGCGTTTGCCCTTTTTGCCGCGCTTGAGCATTTCCTCGATACGGTCGGCATAGGCTGCACGCTCGGGTGCCGACATCTGAGCCAACTCGGCCAGCCACGCGTTTTGAACGGTCTGCTGAACGGTCAGCGTGGCGTCGCGTTGCAGGTCCAGCACGCGACGTGCCTCTGCGGGGTCGAAGGGCTCTGCGCGGATGGCGGTCAGCGCCTCTTGATACAATGCGCGGCGTGCGGCACGGCTGACGGATTTATCCTCGCGCCCCTTGCGCGCATCGGCAAAGACGGCGCGGCGGCGTTCTTCGGGCAGCGCCATGACGTAGGGCGTGCCATAGTCGCGCATGTGCCGCATCGCGCCACCATGCGGTCCGTCAAAGCGATAGACCGCCCCCGCAACCAGCCCCAGCACCAGAAGATTCACCCCCAGCGACAGCCCCAAGGCCCACCGCAGTGTCTTCGTGCTTTTGAATGCAAAGCCTGCCATTTTCTATCCCTCGTCCAAGTCCCAGCCGAACGCCGTCAGATCTGACGTATAGGTGTCCAGCGATGTCGCATCGGCGACGATGTAATCGTCGCCGCCGGTGATAATCTGCGTCGCGACATCCGGCAGGCCGCTTGGCGGGGCGACCCCGATCCAGAACCCGACAGCCGTTGCCGTGATCAGCCCGCCCAAGGCAGGTGCGCCGCCGATGGCGCGCCAGAACCCACGCCAGCCCCCTAGCGCAGGGGCAGGCTGTGCCGCCAGCGCATCGGCGATCAGCCGGTCCATCATGCCCGCAGGCATCTGCGGCGGGGTCGCCCGCGCCTGTTCGAAATGCGCCTCTAGCGTCTCTGTTTCACGTTTTGTCATCATCGTATCCCAAGGCGTCACGTCTTGCGCCCAAAAGTTTCGCCAAAGCCCTTTTGCCCCGTGCGGTCAGGCTTTCAACCGCTTCGACCCCGACATCCAGAATGGTCGCGATCTCGGGGTTCGCCAACCCGTCTATGTGGCGCAGCACCACCGCCTGCCGCTGCCGCTCGGGCAATCTATCCAGCGCCGCTTGCAAGGCATCCTCGCGCGCCGTGCGCTGCAGCCGAGCCTCGGCGCTCTCCGCCGGATCGGTGGGTTCCGCGATGTCCTCAAGCGGGACACCACGGCCGCGTTTGCGCAGCCGGTCGGTGCACAGGTTGGCGGTCACACGGTACAGCCAGGTGGTCACCTTCGCTTCGCCATCGCGCCAGTCCGGAGCGATCTTCCACAGGCGCATCAGCGCGTCTTGCGTCACGTCTTCAGCCTCGGCCGCGTTGCCCAGAATGCGGAAGGCGTGACCAAAGATGCGCGGTGTCAACTGGAGCGTCAACAGCCGTGCCGCCGCCGCATCCCCCTGCACATAGCGGTGCAGCAAGGCGCGTTCGGGATCATCCACCCCGTCGGCATCCGTCGTATCGTGCATATCCATCAAACCGGAGGTAGCCTTTGCGGGCGCGCCGTTCAAGCGCGCCCGCATGCTTGCCTTATTCCGTTGCAGCCGCGTCGCCGTCATCGGACTTGTCGTGCTTCATGTGTTTGCCGGGTTTACCGTGCCCGTCCTTGCCGCCATGACCACCGCGTTTGCCGTGATGCTTGCCACCCATACGGGCTTTGGCGAACTCTTCCGCGCTCAGCGATCCGTTCTTGTCGGTGTCCAGCTTCTCGATCATCTGCTCGGGGCTATGACGCCCGGCCATTTCTTCCATCGACAGCTTACCGTCTTCATTGGCATCCATGCGTTTCATCATCTTGTCGTGGCGCTTGGCCATCCGGTCGCCTTTGCCTTTGCCCATGGCTTCAAGCTCAGTCGCGGAAAGCGACCCGTTGCCGTCGGTGTCCAGCTTCTCCAGCATGCGCTGGCTGCGCTCGGCGTGGCGTGCTTTGGCTGCGGCGGCCAGTTCATCCTGTGTCAGGAAACCGTCGCCATCCGCGTCAGCAGCAGCGAAACGTGCCGCGGCGTGGGCTTTCATTTCTTCGGCAGTGACTTCACCGTTCATATCGGTGTCCAACTGGACAAAGTGGCTTTGCTTGCCGCCCTCTGCCTTATCCGCATTCTGCGCGACCAGTGTCGTGCCGCCCAATGCGATCAACCCGCTCAAGAGTGCGATCTGAAGATTTGCTCGTTTTGTCATCTGTTTCTTCCTTTGGTGATCTATCTAACGCCCGCCGTTTTCAGCGTGGCGATACCGGTTCAAACGACAGCCGCCCGTCATTCCGTCGCAAAAAATGTGAAAAAGTTTTGGGCACCCCCTGCGCGGGCTTTGCGACATGGCGACGCAACTGCCCCGAGATCCCTTTATTTCGCGGCGTTTTGGCCGCATGTAGGATGGGAACAAGGAAGCCCAGATGACTGACCAGACTGTAAATATGCCTCACGTAGACACAGATGAACGCAGCATGAAGAGATCCCTGCTGCGCGGCTGGCGGCGTAAATGCCCCAACTGCGGGGCCGGTCCGATGCTGAAAAGCTATCTGAAGGTCAATGATACCTGCACCGTCTGCGGCCAAGAACTGTTTCACCACCGCGCCGATGATGGTCCGGCCTATCTGACGATCCTGCTTGTCGGGCACCTGCTGGCCCCGGGGCTGCACATCGCCTTTGTGGTCTGGCGCCCCGAGCCGCTAACGTTGTTTACAATCTTTTCGGTTGGCTGCGTCGGATTGTCCCTCTACCTTCTGCCCAGACTGAAAGGAGCCATGATCGGCTTCCAATGGGCAAAGCGCATGGGCGGGTTCGGCAGCACCAGCTGACCGGCACCCCAAAAGCCCCGCTAGAACAACAGGATATGGGGCAAGGCGATGACCATCGATAAAAGTAAAATCCGCAACGCAGCCACGGTGATCGTGATCCGCGACCGGCATACCGCGCCGCGGATCCTGATGGGGCAACGTGGCGCGACAGCGGCCTTCATGCCCAATAAATTCGTTTTTCCGGGCGGCGCAGTCGATCTGGGCGATGCGCAGGTGCCGCTGGCCAGCATGGTCGATGAAACCTGCCAGAACCGTCTGGCCGAAGACGCCGATGGCAGCCTTGCACATGCCCTGGTGGTGGCCGCGATCCGCGAGCTTTGGGAAGAGACCGGCCTGATCCTTGGCCAGAAAGGCGCATGGGAGGGCACGCCCCCTGCCGATTGGCTGACCTTTGCACAGCGCGGCTACCTGCCCCACGCGGCCCCCCTGCAATTTGTTTTCCGCGCGCTGACGCCTCCTGGCCGTCCGCGCCGCTTTGACGCGCGTTTCTTTCTGGTCGATGCCGAGGATATCGCCACCGATCTGGACAATTTCGACGACGCCTGTGACGAGCTTTCGCATCTGCAATGGGTGGCCCTGTCGGACGCGCGCAAATTCGACATGCCCTTCATCACCGAGGTGGTGCTGGCCGAAGTCGAGGCCCGCGCGCGGCAGCTTGACCCGCCCGCCTCGGTTCCGTTTTTCAAGAATAACGACGAAGAAAGCCTGTTCCTGCGTTTGCGCGGGCGACCGATGCCAAGCTAGGCGACCATCACCAGCATCAGGATCGACGCAATCAGCACCGCCATGCCTGCCGCCTCACGGGGGCTGATTTTCTCGCGGAAGAACATGGTGGAGGCGGCGACGCTCAGGATCAGCTCTACCTGACCAAGGGCTTTGACATAGGCCGCGTTCTGCAATGTGAAGGCGATGAACCAGCACAGCGATCCGCCCATCGAGGTCAGCCCGATCCAGACCGCGACCCGGCGCGCGCGCCAGACATCGCGGATCTGCCCCGGTTCGCGCAACCGCAGGTACACCGCCATGATCAGCGATTGCATCGTTACCACCGCCGCAAGGGTCACGCCTGCGCGCAGCACCGGCAGATCGGTCTGCACCGCCAGCGACGCCCCGCGATAGGACACGGCCGACACCGCGAAAAGCGCGCCTGACGCGATCCCCAGCCCCGCGGCGCGATTGCGCAGGTCGCGCAGGTGAAACCCCTTGGCCTCTGCCCCGCCGGACAGCAGCAACAACCCGACCACGCCAAGGGCAATCGCGGCGAAACCGGTGGCGCTAACGCCCTCGCCCAGAATAATCCAACCCACCAGCACCGTCAGGATGACTTCGGTCTTCTTGAAGGTGATGCCCACGGCAAAGTTGCGCTGTTTGAACAGCAGCACCACACAGACCGTCGCAAGGATCTGCGCCGTGCCTCCGACCAACCCATGTGCCCAGAACCCCGGCCCAAGTGCCGGCAGGGGTGTCGCGCTGAGCGCCAGATAGGCCACGAGCCCCAGTAGGATGAAGGGCGCGGAATACAGAAACCGCGAGAACGTCGCCCCCGCCGCCGACAGGGTCGCGGTCGCGAGGTATTTTTGCAGCATGAACCGTCCGGTCTGAAAGACCGCCGCGGCCAGCGTCACAAGAATCCACAGGTCCGGCAGCGTGTCAGCCATGGGCGCGGACCCCGATCACCGTGGCGCGCCCACAAAGCGGCCCACGCCCTCGGGCATCGGCAAGGCTGCATGGGCTTGGGCAAAGCGCGTCAACGCCGCCGCGATCTTCGGAGACGGATCAGAGGGTTTGCGGGTTTCAAGGCTGACATGCAGCAAAAAGTGTTCCCCCGTGGCAAGCAGCCGGTCGCCTTCGTACATCTCGTGCCACAGATGCATTTTCTTGCCCGCCCCCAGCAGCACGCGGGTGCGTATGTCAATCACCGCGCCTGCATGCACTTCGTCCACGTGGCGGATATGGGTCTCGGCAGTGAAAAAGCTCCCGCCCGAGGCAATATACGCCGCATCGCAGCCGATCAGCTCCATGAAACGGTCGGTCGCGTCGGCAAAGGCCTGAAGGTATTTCGCCTCGGTCATGTGGCCGTTGTAATCGGTCCAGTCCAGCGGCACGGCACGATGGACGGTGAGCACCGGCCGGGACGGATCGTCGATATCCGCCGCTCGCGCCTCAAGCACAGTGCCTGCGCGCAAGGCCGCCTCGTGCTGTTTCATCAACCGTCCTGCGCCCCAATCCTGCTGCTTCAGCGCCCGCATCATCGCGACCAGATTATTGTCGCGGATGCGTTCAAGGTCGCGGATACCATAGGCCCCCGACTGTGCGTCCGATTGCCCCGCGATCAGATCAACAAGGGTCTCGTCAAAATCGGGCACATCCATCAGCTTGGTCCAGGGCCATTTCAATGCCGGACCGAACTGCGACATGAAATGCTTCATCCCCGCTTCGCCACCGGCAACGCGATACGTCTCGAACAGGCCCATCTGCGCCCACCGGATGCCAAAGCCATAGCGGATGGCGTCGTCGATCTCTTCCGTGGTGGCGATGCCGTCCTTGACCAGCCAGAGCGACTCGCGCCAGACAGCTTCGAGCAGACGGTCGGCCACATGGGCGTCGATCTCTTTGCGCAGATGCAGCGGGTACATCCCAAGCCCCGTCAGCAGTTCCTTGGCGCGGTCTACCAGCGGGCCGTCCTGTCCCTCGGCCGGGACCAGCTCGACCAGCGGCAAAAGGTAGACGGGATTGAAGGGATGGGCGACCATGATCTGATCGGGGCGCGTGCTGCCCGCGCGCAGTTCTGACGGTTTGAACCCCGATGTCGATGATCCGATCACCGCCTGTGCATCACAGGCGGCCTGAATTTCGGCGAGCGTGCTGTGTTTGACCTCAAGCCGCTCGGGCACGCTTTCCTGTATCCACACGGCCCCCTCCACCGCCTCGGCGATGCTGGAGCAAAACCGGAGCCCCCCTTCGGCGGGCAGGGCGACATCGGTCAGACCGGGCATGGAGCGGCGGGCGTTTGCCAGAACCTCGGCAATCTTGCGTTCGGCCTGCGGGTCGGGGTCGAACACCTGTACCTGCCAGCCATTCAGCGCAAAACGCGCGGCCCATCCGCCGCCGATTACACCACCGCCGATGATTGCTGCGATTTTGGTCATTGTCGTATCCTCAGCTGGTCCGTGTCATAGCCGTTAAAGTCCAATATCTCGCGCGCTGCCGCGATCCGGTCCGCGCCGCCGCTGGCGCTGCGGTCAAGGATCCAGCCAAAGTCGCCAGCGGGATTGCCGACCACCGCGGTGCGGAACCCTTCGTCGACCCAAAGCACCCAAAGCGTGCGCGTGCAGCCATCGGGGCGCGAGAGCGCATAGCGCCCCTGCCCCTGCTGCTGCGCCAACCACAGCGTCCCGCCGTCGCCACAACCGACCTGTGTGCACAGCTGGAACGCAGGGCCCTTCGTCGTCTCGACCAAGGCCACCTGCGCCACGCCGTCGCCAAAGCTGTCGCGGACCAGCCACGGCCCTTTGAAGCGCGCCGCGTCATAGCGGCTGGTGGCACCGATTAGCGCCTTGATGTCCCGCAGGCCCTGCGCGGTATCAGGGGACCGAGCCCCGCATCCGGCCAGAAGCGCCAGCGCCAGAGCCAGCAGCGCGCGCTTCATGCGGCGGCCCGTTTGGTCAGGCCAAGCTGTTCGCGCACCTGCGCCGGGCCGATGACCCGTGCGCCCATATTCTCGATGATCGTTCCGGCGCGTTCGACCAACTGCCAGTTTTCCGCCAGAACGCCCTTGTCGAGCCAGAGGTTATCCTCGAGCCCCACACGCACATTGCCCCCCGCCAAAACGCTGGCGGCGACATAGGCCATCTGGTGACGCCCCAGCCCGAAAGCGCTGAAGGTCCAATCGTCCGGCACGTTGTTCACCATCGCCATAAAGGTGTTCAGATCATCGGGGGCACCCCAGGGCACGCCCATGCATAGCTGCACCAACGCAGGGCTATCCAGCACACCGTCCTTGACCAGCTGTTTGGCGTACCACAGATGGCCCGTATCAAAGGCCTCGATCTCGGGCTTCACGCCAAGCTCGGTCATCATCCGGCCCATGGCGGTCAGCATACCAGGCGTGTTGGTCATCACGTAATCGGCTTCGGCAAAGTTCATCGTGCCGCAATCAAGGGTGCAAATCTCGGGCAGGCATTCCTTGATATGCTGCACCCGTTCCGCCGCGCCGATCATATCGGTCCCGGCCACAGGGGGCAGCGGCTGTTCGGTCGAGCCAAAGACGATGTCGCCGCCCATCCCCGCTGTGAGGTTCAGGATCACGTCCACCTCTGCCTCGCGGATGCGCTGCGTCACCTCGCGGTACAGATCAAGCCGACGGCTCGGCGCGCCTGTCTCGGGGTCGCGTACGTGGCAATGCACCACCGCAGCCCCCGCCTTGGCCGCCGCAATCGCGCTGTCGGCGATCTGTGCGGGCGACCGTGGCACATGGGGGCTGCGGTCCTGACTGCCCCCCGACCCCGTGACCGCACAGGTGATGAATACGTCCTTGTTCATGGTGAGAGGCATCTAAATCTCCTTGGGTTCAGGGCCGGCGTGGCGTTTGAAGGGTCAGAACGGCATCGGATGCGCTTTATGCGCGGCATCCAGATCTGCCATCACCTCGTCATCCAGATGCAGGTCGATCCCGCCGAGGATAACCTCGAGCTGGTCAAGCGAGGTCGCGCCAAAGATCACCGAGGTCATGAAGGGCCGCTGACGCGTGAAGGCCAGGGACATCTGCACCGGATCCAGCCCATGTTTCTGCGCGATCTGCAAATAAGCATCTACCGCATCGAACACGCGGTCCGTTTTGCGCCCGCCCAGATCCCCGTTGATCGCCATGCGGGATCCTTCGGGCAGCGCGCCGTTCTGGTATTTGCCGGTCAGCAGCCCCGCCGCCAGCGGAGAATACGACAGCATCCCGATATCTTCGTTGTGGCACGTTTCGGCCACGTCGGTATCGGCGATGCGCGCCAGCAGCGAATATTCGTTCTGGACAGAAACGGCACGCGGGCCGCCCGTGCGTTCGGCGGCATTCACCCATTGAGTCAGCCCCCACGCGCTTTCGTTGCTCAACCCGAAAGCGCGGATGGTGCCGCGGGTCACCTCGTCTTGCAGCGCGCCAAGGCAGTCCTCCATATGCGCCATCGTCTCGGCACGGTCCTGCGACGAGGGGTCATACTCCCAGTTCTTGCGGAACATGTAGCTGCCGCGATTGGGCCAGTGGAACTGGTAGAGGTCAACATAATCGGTGTTGAGCCGCTTCAGCGATCCTTCAAGCGTGCTGCGGATCGTATCGGGCGAAATCCCCGCGCCGTCACGCACCGGAGCCCCGGCGCCTGAGTGTTTCGTCGCCAGCACAAAGTCGTCGCGCCGTCCGGTCTTGGCGATCCACTGGCCGATGATCTCTTCTGTGCGGCCAATGGTTTCCGCCTTGATCGGGTTAACCGGATACATCTCGGCGGTGTCGATAAAATTGATCCCCGCATCAAGGGCGCGTTCAATCTGCGCGTGACCTTCCTCGGGGGTGTTTTGCGTGCCCCAAGTCATTGAGCCCAGACAGAAATCAGTCACTTCGAT
Organism: Sulfitobacter sp. SK025; assembly: GCF_003352105.1. NCBI lineage: Bacteria > Pseudomonadati > Pseudomonadota > Alphaproteobacteria > Rhodobacterales > Roseobacteraceae > Sulfitobacter > Sulfitobacter sp. SK025. Next base: position 2,582,117 of record NZ_CP025808.1, read on the forward strand.
ACCTGTGTGACCCAGCGTGTTCTTTTGCATTGGAATTCCTCGTTTAGATTTGCGCCTACCCTTTCTGTTCCGCCACGTCACCGCAAGCGCATTTTCCGGGCAGCCGTGCCGTGCAAAAGCCGAAGGGTAAAAATTTTCGCGTGACTGTCGCTTTGGCCATTGGTCTTGCCCGAAAATGGGCACAGAGTACCACGATATGCGCCTTCTCATTTCCTTCGCCGCCCTGTTTCTTTCCGTTATTCTGCTGCAACTGTCGTCAGGCGGTGTGGGGCCGTTGGACGTGTTGTCGGGCACGCAACTGGGGTTCACAAACCAGCAGATCGGCCTTTTGGGCTCGGCGCATTTCGTCGGCTTTTTTCTGGGCTGCTGGGGCGCGCCGCGCCTTTTGGGCACCGTCGGGCACAGCCGCGCCTTCGCCGCCTTTACCGCTGCGGGCGCGATCGGGCTGCTGTCGCATATGATGGTGCTGGATCCCTATGCCTGGGCGCTCATGCGGGTCGCGTCCGGGTTCTGCGTCGCCGGATGCTATACGGTGGTCGAAGCATGGTTGCAGGCCAAGGTCACGAACGAGACGCGGGGCCGCACCATGGGGGCCTACCGTGTGGTGGATACCAGCGGGTCATTGGCAGCGCAGATGATCATCGGCGTGCTCGCGCCTGCATCCTATGTGTCCTACAACCTGTTGGCGATCCTGTGCTGTGCCGCGCTGATCCCGCTGGTGCTGACCCGCCTGCCCCAACCCGAAACCCCCGAAAAAGGGCGGCTGCGCCCCAAGCTCGCGATTGATCGATCCCCGCTGGCCGTCGCCGCCGTGGTTGTCGCAGCCCTGTCCAGCGCGTCCTTCCGGATGGTCGGGCCGATCTACGGGCAAGAGGTCGGGCTGACCGCAGGTCAGATCGCATGGTTCCTGTCGGCTTTCGTGCTCGGAGGCGCGCTGGCACAGTTCCCCGTCGGCTGGCTGGCCGATAAATTCGACCGCCGCTGGGTGCTGATCTGGCTGTCGGCTGCATCAATGCTTAGCTGTGCGGTCACCGTGATGTCGGCGGGCATGGGCACGCAGGCGATCTTTCTTGCCGCGACCTTCTTTGGCCTCACGACCTTTCCGATCTATTCAGTGGCGGCGTCCCACGCCCATGACTTTGCCAGCAGCTCGGAACGGGTAGAGCTTTCGGCGGCGCTGATGTTCTGGTTCGCGGTCGGGGCGATCTTTGCGCCCTACATCGCCTCGGTGCTGATCGAAGGCTTTGGCCCCGCGGCGCTGTTTACCATGATCTCGGTCGGGCACGGGGTGCTGGTGCTTTTTGGGCTGACGCGGATGCGCGCCCGCCCTACGGCGACAAAACGCACCCCCTATGTCTATGCGCCGCGCACATCCTTTACCATTGGCCGACTGATGCGCCGCAGCCGCGAACGCGACGCCCCCTAGCCCTTGCCCCGCCGCTGCGCTAGAGACGTGCAAAAGCAGTTTCGGGGTCCAAGTCATGACGCGCCACCTTATCACCTCCGCCATTCCGTACATCAACGGGATCAAACATCTGGGCAACCTTGTGGGCAGCCAATTGCCCGCCGATCTATACGCCCGCTATCAGCGCGGGCGCGGCCAGGAGGTGTTGTTTCTCTGCGCGACGGATGAACATGGTACGCCCGCTGAACTGGCTGCTGCCAAAGCAGGTAAACCGGTGGCGGAATACTGCGCCGAGATGCACGAGGTTCAGGCGCGGATCGCGGAAGGGTTCGGCCTGTCCTTCGATCACTTCGGCCGGTCCTCCAGTGCGCAGAACAAGGCGCTGACCCAACATTTTGCCGCAGCGCTTTATGATCAGGGCCTGATTGAGGAAGTGGAACAGCGCCAGATCTACTCCGAGACCGACGGGCGGTTCCTGCCCGACCGCTATGTCGAAGGCACCTGCCCCAACTGCGGGTTCGAGGATGCCCGCGGCGACCAATGTGACAACTGCACCAAACAGCTAGACCCCGAAGATCTGATCAACCCGCGATCGACCGTTTCCGGTGCTACCGACCTCGAGATGCGCGCGACCAAGCATCTGTTCCTGCGTCAATCGCAGATGAAGGACAAGCTGGACGAATGGATCAACAGCAAGGCCGACTGGCCCGTGCTGACCACCTCTATCGCGAAGAAATGGCTGCATGACGGTGACGGGCTGCAGGACCGTGGTATCACCCGCGATCTGGACTGGGGTGTGCCTGTCAAACGCGGCGACGCCGATTGGCCGGGGATGGAGGGCAAGGTCTTTTATGTCTGGTTCGACGCCCCCATCGAATACATCGCCTGCGCGCAGGAATGGGTGGATGCGGGCAAGGGATCGGACTGGGAAAGCTGGTGGCGCACCGACAAAGGTGCCGACGACGTGCGCTATACCCAGTTCATGGGCAAGGACAACGTCCCCTTCCACACGCTCAGCTTCCCTGCAACGATCATGGGTTCGCAAGAGCCGTGGAAGTTGGTCGATTACATCAAATCGTTCAACTATCTGAACTATGACGGCGGCCAGTTCTCGACCTCGCGCGGGCGTGGGGTGTTCATGGATCAGGCGCTTGAAATCCTGCCGGCGGACTACTGGCGCTGGTGGCTGCTGTCCCATGCGCCCGAAACCTCGGATGCGGAGTTCACGTGGGAGAATTTCCAGTCCTCCGTGAACAAGGATCTGGCGGATGTCTTGGGCAACTTTATCAGCCGCATCACCAAATTCTGCCGCTCGAAATTCAGCGAAGACGTGCCAGCGGCGGGCGAATACGGGCCTGAAGAACACGCGCTGATCGCGGATCTGACCGAGCGGGTAGCCCGCTATCAAAACGCGATGGAGGCGATGGAAGTCCGCAAATCCGCCGCCGAACTGCGGGCGATCTGGGCTGCGGGGAACGAATACCTGCAAGCACAGGCCCCTTGGACGACCTTCAAGACAGACCCCGACAAAGCCGCGGCGCAGGTGCGTTTGGCGCTGAACCTGATCCCGCTTTACGCGGTCTTGTCTGCGCCATTCATCCCGACGGCCGCCGCCAGCATGCTTGACAGTATGAAGGTTGAAAACGCCGCATGGCCCGATGATGTGCCTGCCGCCTTGGCCCAACTGGCCCCCGGTCACACCTTCGAGGTGCCAGAGGTGCTGTTCGCGAAAATCACCGACGACCAGCGCGACGAATGGGCCGAAAAATTCGCAGGCGGGCGCAGCTGATCTGCCAAGGCTCCGCCGTCTGACCACACCGAAAACGATCAAAGGCCAGCGCATCGCGCTGGCCTTTGATTTAGTCCCACCAGAGAACCCTGAACGGCGTTCAGGCCGCCAGCAACGGCAAACGGAACGCAAATGTGGTAAGACCGTCATCGCAGGTCACATCGATCTGACCGCTATGCGCCACCGCGATGGAGGATGCGATATGCAGGCCAAGCCCCAGCCCCTCGCCCTTGGTCTGGTCGCCACGTTGATAGGGTTGGAACAGCTTTTGCTTCAGGCTTTCGGGGATCGGCGCGCCGCGGTTGGAAACGGAAATCACGGCCTCCGCCTCGCTGACGCGCCCACGCACCGTGACCTCGCTGCCGTCATCGGCATAGCGCACGGCGTTCGATAGCAGATTCGACACCGCCTGCGCCACGCGCGCGGCGTCGCAGCTGACGGGGCGGTCAAAGTCCAGATCGACGGTGATCTTGTGATCGGGTGCTGCGGCGCGCACCTCTTCGACCACGTGGTTCAACGCGTCTTCCAGCCCCGCGTCCGGCGTGGCCGAGATGCGGATACCGCCGCCCAACCGCGATTTTGCGTGCAGCATGATATTGTCGATAAGCTCGCTCATCCGGTGGATAGAGGTCCCCATCAGCGGCAGAATTTTCCGCGCCTTGTCTGACAGCGGCTCCTTGTCGAGCTGGCGCACACCCGCGTTCAGCGCGGCAACCGAATTGCGCAGGTCGTGGCCCAAGACGGCGACGAACTCCTCTTGCACGGCGGCCATCTGGCGTTCGTGCTCTACCAGTCGCTCCTGCGCCTCAAGCCGTTCTTCGGTCTCCAGACTGCGGCCGATGATATCGGCAAACATCTCGAGCATGGCAACAACGCGGGGGTGTTTGACGTCGCGCGGTACGGTATCAATCGCGCAGAGGGTGCCAAAAAACGACCCGTTGCTGCGGAAGATCGGGATGGAGGCATAGCTGACGATGCCAAATTGCGCGGCAATCGGATGGTTACGATAGACATCATCCGTGGCGACATCGTTGAACATCACTTTTTCAGAGGTCTCGCGCACCGATTGGCAGAAGGTCTGGTCGATCCCGATCTCGTCGCCTTCGGACAAGCCAAAGTTCACTTCGTCCACCGTGCGACAGGCGACCCAGGGAGTGTGCGTAATTTTGTGCCCTGACGCCTTTAGTTACGCCATGGGAAAGCGTTCTTCGAACATGATGGCGAGTTGGCTTTTAACGCGGTGCCATTCACGCACAGATCGCTTCCACTCGGCGGAAGTAGCATTGAGCGCCAAGTAGATCAACTTTGCTGCCGCCTCATCGCTCGGGAAGTGGCCTCGGGTTCGCACCGCACGCCGGATTTTTGAGTTCAAGGCTTCTATGGCATTCGTTGTGTAAATCAATCGGCGCACTTCGGGCGGGTAGTCGAGAAACGGGATCACCTCGTTCCAGGCTCGGCGCCAGCTCGGTGCAATGGCCGGATAGCGCTTGGCCAGATCGCTCTCCTCGAACTCGGCCAGTGCAGCCTCCGCTGCTTCGACGTCCAAGGCGGTGTAGACTGCCTTCAGGGCTGTCGCCACGGCCTTGCGGTCCTTGTAGCTGGCGAAGCTCATAGAGTGGCGCAGCAAATGAACGATGCACGTCTGAACCTGGGCTTCCGGGAAAGCTGCCTCAATGGCCTGAGGGAAGCCTTTGAGACCGTCGACCACGGCAATCAGAATGTCCTGAACGCCCCTGTGACGTAGATCATTCAGAACCTTTGCCCAAAATTTGGCACCCTCGTTGGCCTGGAACCACAGCCCCAGAACGTCCCGGGTGCCGTCTGGACGGATCGCCAAGGCTACGAAGACCGCCTTGTTCGAGACCGCTCCATCACTGCGGATGTTTACGCGGATCGCGTCCATAAACACCACGGGATAGCAGGGTTCCAGTGGTCGGCTCTGCCAGGCGGTGACCTCGTCCATCACAGCCTCAGTGATCACCGATATCAAGCTGGGTGATGCCTCAAAGCCGTAAATCTCCTCAATGTGCCCTTGGATCTCACGGGTCGTCATTCCGCGTGCATACATGCTGACGATCTTGCGGTCGAACTCGGGAAAACGACGCTGATACTTGGCTATCAACAGCGGATCAAAGGTGCCGTTGCGGTCGCGCGGAATGTCCAGGATGACCTTCCCACTGTCGGTAGTCACAGTCTTCTGGCTGCTGCCATTACGACGATTGGGCGGATGGTTCTGGCCCTCCGCGACACCTTCTTCGCGCTCTGCCCCAAGATGTTCCTCCATCTCAGCTGTTAAAGCGCGTTCTGCCAATGCTTTGGTCAACTCGGCAAGAATGCCCTCCTTGCCGAATAGGTCGCCAGAGGACCGGCCTTCCATCAGTTCGTCTAATAGCTTTTTGTCGATGCTCATACGTGGGTCTCCTTATAGAGCAGTTACCACGCCAGAGCACAAAATTCAGGACAGTCCCGCGACCCAGCGATCGGTCGTCACCCGCGCCACAGCAGCAAAGCGCATATCCGTCGCCAGCATTACGGTTTCCAGCAACGTGCCCACAGTTTCGCTTGCCGCGAGCATTTCGATATCCGACTGGAAATCATGCGCTCCGGCCAGATAGGCCTCATGATCCTGAATGATCGCGCCCATGTTCGTTTCGTCGTCCACCCGATATCCCCCATTTGCTTCGCATCCGCTACCATATGCACAGCCAAGAGCAACGACAATGCCATGATAACCGGCCTGTCACGCTTTTCGGAGACTGGATTTAAGCGGAGGGATGAGTGGTGCGGGCGGTGGGACTCGAACCCACACGGGCACAAGGCCCAACAGATTTTAAGTCTGGTATGTCTACCATTCCATCACGCCCGCAGTGCCGCGCACAATAGCTAGGTTGCGGGCGGTGTAAATGGTCAGATGCAGGGCAGCCGGCATCAAAATCGCGATTGGCCCCCTTGCGCCTTCGCGGCTTACGCCATGTCCGCGAGCATGATTTCCTTGACCGCTTCCATCGCCACATAGGTAGAGGTGTTGGCGACATAGGGCAGCGTGGTCACCGTTTCGCCCAGAAAACGACGGTAGGCGGCCATGTCACGGGTGCGCACCTTAAGCAGGTAATCAAAGTTCCCTGCGATCATATGGGCCTGTTCAATTTCAGGCACACGGGACACGGCCTCGTTAAAGGCGCGCAGGGCGACCTCGCGGGTGTCTTCCAAACGGACCTCTACGAAAGCCACGTGATCCAGCCCTAGACGGATCGGGTCCAGCAGGGCACGATAGCCCAGAATGACGCCGCTATCCTCAAGCCGCCGCAGCCGCGCTTGGGTGGGGGATTTGGACAGCCCGATCCGTTTGGCGAGGTCAGTGATGCTGATGCGCCCGTCTTCGGCCAGTACCGTCAGAATCGCCGCATCGAAGCGGTCCATTTTAAAGTCGTCGTTTGTCACGCAAGAGGCCCAATAATAAAGCGGTTTACCCACCAAACTGGCCGGAATCAGGAACTAATACTACTATTCCCGAGCTATTCTAGCGCAATTATCAGTTGGAGTACCTCATGGCACGCGATTCTTCCCCTATTTTGCGCCACCAGATTGACGCAGGCACCTACACCGACCAGGACAACGTCTTGCGTGAACTGGTGCGCAATGCGCATCTGTCGCCAGAGGAACGGGTCAAGATCACGCAAGACGCGGCACAGATCGTGCGCGATATCCGCGGCCATACCTCCCCCGGTATCATGGAAGTGTTTCTGGCCGAATACGGTCTGTCCACCGACGAAGGCGTCGCGCTGATGTGCCTTGCCGAAGCGCTGCTGCGTGTGCCTGACGCCGAGACCATCGACGCGCTGATCGAGGACAAGATCGCGCCCTCTGACTGGGGCCGGCATATGGGGCACTCCACCTCGCCGTTGGTGAATGCGTCCACATGGGCTCTGATGCTGACCGGCCGCGTGCTGGACGATGACCAACCCGGCCCGGTGCGCCACCTGCGCGCAGCCATCAAACGTCTGGGCGAACCGGTGATCCGCACCGCCGTCAGCCGTGCGATGAAGGAAATGGGCCGCCAGTTTGTTCTGGGCGAGAACATCAACGCCGCGATGGAACGCGCCAAGGGCATGGAGAAGAAGGGCTATACCTATAGCTATGACATGTTGGGCGAAGCCGCGCGCACCGAAAGCGATGCCAAACGCTATCACCTGAGCTACAGCCGAGCGATCTCTGCCATCGCGACGGCCTGCGTGCACAAGGACAGCCGCAAGAACCCCGGCATCTCGGTCAAGCTGTCGGCCCTGCATCCGCGCTATGAGGTCGCGCAAGAAGCATCCGTCATGCGTGATCTGGTGCCGCGTCTGCGGGCGCTTGCCTTGCTGGCGAAATCCGCCGGCATGGGGCTGAACGTCGACGCCGAGGAAGCCGACCGTCTGGGCCTGTCGCTGGATGTGATCGAAAAAGTGCTCTCCGAACCTGCGCTGTCGGGTTGGGACGGTTTCGGCATCGTGGTGCAGGCCTATGGCCCCCGTGCTGGTGTGGTGATCGATGCGCTGTATGACATGGCGATCCGCCACGACCGCAAGATAATGGTCCGCTTGGTGAAAGGCGCCTACTGGGACACCGAGATCAAACGCGCACAGGTCAAAGGTGTCGAAGGCTTCCCCGTCTTCACCCAAAAAGCCGCGACCGATGTGTCCTATATCGCCAACGCGCGCAAACTGCTGAACATGACCGACCGGATCTATCCGCAATTCGCCACCCATAACGCGCATACGGTCGCCGCCGTACTGCATATGGCCGAGGATAAAGAGAAGTTCGAATTCCAACGTCTGCACGGCATGGGCGAAACCCTTCATAACATCGTGATGGACAAGCACGGCACCCATTGTCGCGTCTACGCCCCCGTGGGCGCACATGCCGATCTGCTGGCCTATCTTGTGCGACGCCTGCTGGAAAATGGCGCGAACTCAAGCTTTGTGAACCAGATCGTCGACGAAGACGTCGCCCCCGAGGTCGTCGCTGCCGACCCCTTCGACAGCCTCGCGGAAAGCGGTTTGCACATCCCCACCGGGCCCGAGCTTTACGCCCCCGCGCGCGTGAACTCGATGGGGTTCGATCTGATGCATACGCCGACGCTGGATGTGATCGAATCCGCCCGCGCGCCGTGGAAAGCCCACCGTTGGGCCGCTGTGCCGCTGTTGAACGGCGAGGCAAAGCCCAAGAAATCGGCACGCCTGATGAACCCTGCCGCCTCTGGCCGCAGCCCCGGCACCGTGCGCAACGCGTCCGAGGCTGATGTCGCCAAAGCGTTGGACAATGCCGCCGTCTGGGACGCCCCGCTAGAGGAACGCCGCGAGGTCCTGTTGCGCGCAGCCGATATGCTGGAATCGCACTACGGCGAGATTTTCGCCCTGCTGTCGCGCGAGGCCGGCAAAGGCCTGCCCGACTGCGTGGCAGAACTGCGCGAGGCGGTGGATTTCCTGCGCTACTACGCACAGCAGGCGACCAACACGCCCCCCGCTGGCATTTTCACCTGCATCTCGCCGTGGAACTTCCCGCTGGCGATTTTCTGCGGGCAGGTCAGCGCGGCACTTGCTGCGGGCAATGCGGTGCTGGCCAAGCCGGCGGAACAGACCCCGCTGATCGCCTTCCTTGCCGTGACCTTGCTGCATGATGCGGGCGTGCCCCGTCACGCGTTGCAACTGCTGCCCGGCGGTGGCGAGGTCGGCGCGGCGCTGACCTCGGACAAACGGATCAACGGTGTGGCCTTCACCGGCTCGACCAACACAGCGCTGCGCATCCGGTCCGCGATGGCTGAACATTGTGACCCCGGTGCGATCCTGATCGCGGAAACGGGGGGGCTGAACGCCATGATCGTCGACAGCACCGCCCTGCCCGAACAGGCCGTGCAATCGATTGTCGAAAGCGCGTTCCAATCTGCCGGGCAACGTTGCTCTGCCCTGCGCTGCCTCTATATCCAGGAAGACATCGCCGAAGATGTGATCGAGATGCTGGAAGGCGCGATGGACGCGCTGGTCATGGGCAACCCTTGGGACATCTCGACCGACGTGGGCCCCGTGATCGACGAGACCGCGCAAAAAGGCATCGCCGAGCATATCGAGACCGCCCGCGCCGAGGGCCGGATGATCGCCGAGCTGACCGCCCCCACCGTCGGCACTTTCATCGCGCCGACAATGATCCGCGTGAACGGGATCGCTGATCTGGAGCGCGAGATTTTCGGGCCCGTCCTGCACATCGCCACGTTCAAGGCGACCGAACTCGACAAGGTCATCGACGCGATCAATGCCACCGGCTATGGGCTGACCTTCGGGCTGCACACCCGCATCGATGACCGGGTGCAGCATGTCTCTGAACGGATCGAGGCGGGCAACATATACGTCAACCGCAACCAGATCGGCGCGATCGTCGGCAGCCAGCCCTTCGGCGGCGAAGGCCTGTCGGGTACAGGTCCGAAAGCGGGCGGTCCGAACTACCTCCCCCGTTTCAGCGCGCCTGACCTCAAGGTGGTGGAGGACACATGGGACAGCACGCAGAAAGACCTGCCCAAGCTGCCCGGCCACAGCGGGGCCTTCCTTGAAACCATCACGCTGCCGGGGCCCACGGGCGAATCCAACCGGCTCAGCACCCTGCCGCGTCCGGCGCTCTTGTGCATGGGGCCGGGCAAGGACACCGCAGCCGAGCAAGCCCGCGCGGTCACGGCCCTTGGCGGGAATGCGGTAGAACTGTCAGGCAGCATCGACGCGACCGCGCTGACCGATGGGCCAGCCTATGGTGGTGTGCTCTGGTGGGGTGACGAGGCGACCGCGCGCAAACTGGAACAAGCCCTGTCTGAACGCGACGGGCCGATCATCCCGCTGCTGCGCGGGCTTCCCGATACCGCCCGCGTCCGCGCCGAACGTCATGTCTGCGTCGACACCACCGCCTCTGGCGGGAACGCGCAGCTGTTGGGGGCTGCCGGCTGATCTGCCACATGGGCGGGCGTTCCGACGCCCGCCCTTGACCACACCCGCGCAATGGCTAAGGGTCAGCCCATGTTCCCCATTCGCGATCACAACCCGTCCGGCCGCACGCCCTATGTCACCTATCTGCTGATGGCGGTGAATATCGGCGTTTTCCTCAGCTATGTCGGGCTTTTCAGCGACGACCGCGCGCTCAATATCTTCTTCTTCGACTGGGCGCTCATCCCCGGCCGCGTCACCACGGGGGATGGCTATACCGGCATCCTCACCTCGATGTTCCTGCATGGCGGCTGGATGCATCTCGCGGGTAACATGCTGTTTCTCTACATCTTTGGCGACAATATAGAGGACGAGATGGGCCACGGCGGCTATCTGCTATTCTATCTCGCCTGCGGGCTGCTGTCGGCGCTGGCCCATGTAATATCGGCCCCCTATTCGCCGGTCCCGACAGTCGGGGCATCGGGCGCGATTGCGGGGGTGATGGGCGGCTATCTGTTGCTTTACCCCAAAGCCAAGGTCGACATCCTGATCATCTTTATCGTGTTCTTCCGCATCTTCCCGATCCCTGCATGGATCATGCTGGGCTTGTGGCTGGGCATGCAGTTCATCGGAGGCGTCGGGGCGGACCCGACCGTGGGCGGCGTCGCCTATTGGGCGCACGCGGGCGGGTTTATCGTGGGGATGGTGCTGACCATTCCACTGTGGCTGCGCTTGGGCGGGCCTCGCTTCTGGACGACCACGGACGGCCACCCGCCGCACCCGCAAGCGACCTACCCCACCTCCGCCAGCCGTATCCCGAAAGTGAAACGAAAATGACCGCCAGCACCCATAGCGCGACCTGTCACTGCGGCAGCGTCACCCTGACCGCCACCCTGCCAGAGGGGCTCTCTTCGGCCACACGCTGCACCTGTTCCTTTTGCCGCCGCCGCGCGGCACCGGCGGTGACGGCGCTCACCAGCGCGCTCAAGGTGACCAAAGGGGCCGAGCATCTGACGCTCTACACCTGGGGCACCCATACGGCGAAACATTACTTCTGCAAGATCTGTGGCATCTACATGTACCACCAGCGTCGTTCAGACCCCGCGCAATGCGGCGTCAATCTGGGGTGTATCGACGGGGCCGCGCCCTGGACACAGGAACCGATCCCCTACACCGACGGTATCAACCACCCGTCAGACAAATAGCCGACGGGCGCTTCCAAATGGTTTAAATCCTCGCCGAAGGCATCCCGCCCTCGGCCACAGGATCACCCGCGTGCGATTTTTGAAAATCCGCTGAACAGCGCCTCATTGGCGCAGACGATTTCACCATCGTCCAGAATGTTGCCTTCGGGGTTCAGTGGCTCGACCATGCCGCCTGCTTCGCGCACGATCAACATGCCCGCCGCCAGATCCCATTTGTTCAACCGGCGCTCCCAGTAGCCATCATAGCGACCAGCGGCCACATAGGCCAGATCCAGCGCGGCAGAGCCCCAGCGACGCACACCGGCGCAAACCGGCAAGATGCGGCCCAGATCACGCAGGGTGTCCGGCAAATCTCCGCGACCGCCAAAGGGCAGACCGGTGGCAAAAACCGATTCAATCATCCGCGAACGGCCCGAGACGCGCAAACGGCCTTCGTTCATCCAGGCACCCGTGCCTTTTTCGGCAAAGAACATCTCGTCCTTGGCGGGATCAAAGACGACGCCGGCAACGATCTGGCCTTTATGCTCCAGCGCGATGGAAACCGCCCAATGGGGCAGACCGTGCAAAAAGTTTGTTGTCCCGTCCAGCGGATCGACGATCCAGCGGCGTGTGGGGTCTTGGCCCTCTTCCTCGCCACCCTCTTCGGCCAGCCAGCCATAGGTCGGGCGTGCGCCCATCAGCTCGGCCTTGAGCGTCTTTTCCGCCTGAATATCGGCGCGGCTGACAAAGTCGCCGGCCCCCTTCATGGACACCTGAAGGTTCTCGACCTCACGGAAATCCTTGACCAACCCGCGCCCCGCCCGGCGGGCCGCCTTGATCATGATGTTTAGATTTGCACTGCCAACCATATTTCCGTGTCCTTTGATGGATCAGGCCGTGCGTATAAGCCCCCATGCCGCATTTGCCAAGGGGGCAGCGGCATCTGACGCAACGTGGCGCGCGCGGTTGCCTTGCTTGCCTTCGATTTCCATATAACGTGCCAGAAACATTGCTAAGGAGGAAAGCAAAATGTCCGACCAGATGAAACGAATTGTGCTTGCGTCGCGCCCTGACGGGGCCCCGACCGCCGATAACTTCCGCCTTGAAGAAGGGCCCGTGCCCACCCCCGGCGACGGCGAAGTGCTGGTCCGTGTGAAATACATGTCGCTTGACCCCTATATGCGTGGCCGCATGGACGACGCGAAATCCTATGCGGCCCCGGTGCCTGTCGGCGGCACGATGGAGGGCGGTTCGGTCGGGGAGGTCATCGCCTCCAACAGCCCCGACTTCAAACCCGGCGATCATGCGTTCGGGATGCTGGGCTGGGCCACACATGGCGTGCTGCCAGCGAACCAACTGCGCAAGGTCGATCCGGATCAGGTATCGATCACCACGTCGCTTGGGGTTCTGGGCATGCCCGGATTTACCGGCTGGCAAGGTTTGATGGAATATGGTCGCCCGAAGGAGGGTGAAACACTCGTCGTCGCGGCGGCAACGGGTCCGGTCGGGTCGATGGTCGGCCAGATCGCCAAGTCGCACGGGCTGCGCGTCGTGGGCATTGCAGGCGGCGCGGACAAATGCGCCATGGCCAAGGAACACTTTGGCTTTGACGAATGCATCGACCACCGCGCCTATGACGACGCAAAATCCCTGCGCGCCGCGTTGAAAGACGCCTGCCCCAAGGGGATCGACATCTATTTTGAAAACGTCGGTGGCAAAGTGCTTGAGGCCGTGATCCCGATGATGAACCCGCATGGGCGTATCCCGATCTGCGGTATGATCGCATGGTATAACGCCGGTGGTCTGGGTGCCGGTGCCGCCGAAGAGGCGCTGACCGCGCCGAAATTGTGGCGCACGATCCTTGTGAACTTCCTCAGCGTGAACGGCTTCATCATCTCGAACCACTGGAACAACTTCCCCAAATTCCTCAAGGAAGTGGCCCCCAAGGTCGCCGACGGCACCATTGCGGTGAAAGAGGACATTACCGAGGGCCTGGAAAACGCGCCACAAGCGTTCATGGACCTGTTGACCGGTGGCAACCAAGGCAAGGCCATCGTCAAGGTCGGCTAACACCCTACCGGCGGGGGCGTGCGCGCCCCTGCCCTCCATCGCATGAATGCGAGCCCCCCCCGCCCCCTTGAAAAACACCGCGTCACGTGTCATATATTTTACGACACATGACGAAAAGGAGTTCAGCCATGGGTGCGACGGCCTTTCAATCCGACAGCAGTGCAATCCCCCTGATCGACGTGGATGCAGATGACGCCGTGCGTGCGTTCCATCTGCTGGGCGGGCGCAAGGTGATCAACCAGACGGTGCGCAACTCGCTTGATGCGCATGATGTGATCGTCAAAGGCATCTCCTCTAAAGCGCTGCTGCATCTGGTCGATACCGTGTCGGTGTTGTCCTCGGGCGATGCGCTGAACAAGGCGATCGGGATGAGCCTGCGCACGCTTCAGCGCAAGAAAGCCGACAAGGGCAAGGACCGGCTGTCCCCCGAACAAAGCAGCCGCGCGTGGCGCTTTGCCGAGCTGCTGGCGCAGGCGACGGACGTCTTGGGCGATCAGGACGCCGCAGAGGCATGGATGCTGGCCCCTGCCATCGGCCTTGATAACCGCCGTCCGATTGACCTGCTGTCGTCGGCAGCGGGGGCGGAAGCCGTTGAAAACGCGCTCACCCGGATGGAGTACGGGGTCTACGCTTGACCCCTTTGCCCCCGCCGCTTGGGACGGGCGAGCTGCGGTTTTGGCGGCTGGATCAGCGGCAGCATGCGCCCACATGGCACAGCGGCGAAGGGGCTTACCGCGTCGGTGGACGCTGGAACAGCAGCGGTGTGCGGGCGGTCTATACCGCGCTCGACCCTGCCACCGCGATCCTCGAGGTTGCGGTGCACAAGGGGTTCAAGGCGCTGGACACCGCGCATCACGTGCTGACATCGGGCCGTGTGATCGACCCGACGACGGTGCATATGGTGCAAGCCGCGGATGTCCCCAATCCGAACTGGCTGGTGCCCGGTGCCCATGGTGCGGGGCAAAAGGGATTTGGCGACGCGCTGCTGCGCGATCACCTGTTTGTGCTGATCCCGTCAACGGTATCGCGGCACAGCTGGAACCTGATCTTTGACGCCCAAAAGGCAGCCGATCACTACGACGATGTGGTGCAGGAAGACTTCGCGCTCGACCCGCGGCTGCACCGCTAAGGGCAGCAGCGATCAGGCCCGCTGCAGTTTGCGCGCCTCTTCCCCTGCCAACCCCAAGAGCTTGGTCATAAAAGGTTTCTCCAGATCATCCTCGCGCACCGCCGCATAAAGCCTGCGGGTGATGCCGTTCTCGGTCAGCGGACGGGTGACGTAATCATTGCTGTATTTCACCTCGCGCACGACCCAATCGGGCAGCACCGACACGCCCCTGTTCGACGCGACCAGCAGCAGGATCACCGCCGTCAGCTCCACCTGCCGGATCGCGAGCGGTTCGACCTTGGCGGGGATCAAGAGCTGGCTGAACACATCCAGACGGGTCCGTTCCACCGGATATGTAATCAGCGTCTCGCCCCGGAAATCCGCCGCTTCAACATAGGGCTTCTGAGCCAAGGGATGCGTGCTGGAGGCGACAAAGACCGCCTTGTAATCAAACAGCTCGACGAATTTCACGCCCGGCAGTTCTTCGGGGTCGGAAGACACCACCAGATCGACCTCTTCGCGCAGCAAGGCAGGCAAGGCGTCGAACGCGAGACCGGGGCGGATATCGACATCCACATCGGGCCAGCTTTTGCGGAATTGTTCGAGCACGGGGAACAGCCATTCGAAACAGGCGTGACATTCGATCGCGATATGCATGCGACCTGTGCTGCCCGCGCGCAGGCCCATGAATTCGGCCTGCGCTGCTTCAAGCTGCGGCAAGACCTGCTGCGCCAGCTTGAGCAGCCGCAACCCGGCGGGCGACAGCTTCAGCGGCTTGGACCGGCGCACGAATAGCTCCACGCCGGCCTGATCCTCCAACCCCTTTACCTGATGGGACAGGGCTGATTGGGTGATGTTCATCGTCTCTGCCGCGCGGGCCAGCCCGCCTGCTTCGTGAATCGCCTGAATGGTGCGCAGGTGACGGAACTCGATATGCATATGAGGCGTTCCTCATGTTGAAAATGAAAGTTATGAGTTTGTTTCACAACCGCATCTGTGCGACAAGAGACGAAAGCTAAAAACAGGATCGTAAAAATGACCAGTCCCGCCGTTTCATTCGAAGTCTTCCCGCCCAAATCCGTGGACGCGTCGTTCCGTCTTTGGGACACGGCGCAGGCCCTGGCACCGCTGGCCCCACGTTTCTTTTCCGTGACCTACGGCGCGGGCGGGTCTACCCGCGACCTGACCCATGATTCTGCGCATGTGCTGCGCCGCACCTCTGGCCTGCCCGTTGCCGCGCATCTGACCTGCGTGGGGGCCAGCAAGGCCGAAACGCTTGAGGTCGCCGACAGCTTTGCCGAGATCGGCGTAACCGATATTGTCGCCCTGCGCGGGGATCCCGAAAACGGTGCATCGACCTTTACGCCCCACGCGGACGGCTTTGCCGACAGTGTCGAGCTGATCGAGGCGCTGGCAAAGACCGGCAAGTTCACCCTGCGCGTCGGGGCCTACCCCGAACCGCACCCTGAATCCCACGATCAGGCGCAGAACGTAGAATGGCTGAAACGCAAATTCGACGCCGGCGCGGACGAGGCGATCACCCAGTTCTTCTTCGAGACCGAAACATTCCTGCGCTTCCGCGACGCCTGTGCCGCGGCGGGGATCACCAAGACGATCACCCCGGGCATCATGCCGGTGACAAACTGGAAATCGGCGCGCAACTTTGCCACCCGCTGCGGGGCCAGTGTGCCAGCAGCACTGGACGAAGCCTATGCCGCCGCGATCCGCGATGACCGTCACGATCTGCTGTCCACCGCGCTCTGCACCGAAATGTGCAGCGAGCTGGTGTCGGAAGGTGTCGAGAACCTGCATTTCTACACGCTCAACCGGCCCGAGCTGACCCGCGCCGTCTGTCGTGCCCTTGGGGTGACGGCGCAAACATCGCTGTCCGACGTGGCGTAAAACCACCGCACAACTTGCCCTTGGGTCAAGAACAGAACAGTCTTCTCCGGCATTCAACTGCCGGAGATTTTTTATGCCACGCCTCGCCGAAACACCCGAAGATTTGCTGAGCCAATCCGAAGCGCTCTCTCTCAGCGGGTTGGAATTCATGCAAAAGATTCTGGACGGCACCAACCCCGGCCCGCCCATTGGCGGCACCTTGGGCTATGCGCTGCATGACGTGTCCGAGGGCCGCGCGGTATTTCGCGGCACGCCCGAGTTCAACGTGACCAATCCGATGGGGACCGTGCATGGGGGCTGGTACGGCACCTTGCTCGATTCCGCGATGGCCTGCGCCGTGATGACCAAAGTCCCGCGCGGGTCGGTTTATACGACCCTAGAATACAAGATTAACATTCTGCGTTCGATCCCCTTGGGCATGCAGATCGACTGCATCGGCACGACCGATCACGTGGGTCGTTCTACCGGTGTCGCGCACGGCGAAATTCGCGGGGTCGAGGATGGCAAGCTGTATGCCACCGGTTCAACCACCTGCATCGTGATGAAGATCACGGGCTAAAGCACTGCCTCGGGGCGGGTGACGCGCCCCGAGACAAGCCAAGCTCACTCTGCCGCGATGGCGCTGTCGTTCAGCAAGGCCCAGACTTTATGCGGTGTGAACGGCATGTCGGCCTGACGCACGCCACGCTCCCACAGGGCATCCTGTACCGCGTTCGACACGGCCGCCAATGCGCCCACGGTCCCCGCCTCGCCACAGCCCTTCATCCCCATCAGGTTCGCCGTAGATGGCACGGGTTCGGAGTTGAAGGACACGAACGGCACATCCGCCGCGCGCGGGATCGCGTAATCCATGAAAGAGGCCGTCAGCAGCTGGCCGTCTTCGTCATAGACCACATGCTCCTGAATAGCCTGGCCGATGCCCTGCACCACCCCGCCATGCACCTGACCTTCGGCCAGCATCGGGTTGATCAGATTGCCGAAATCATCCACCACCGTATAGCGGTCAACGGTCACAACGCCTGTTTCTGGGTCGATCACCACTTCTGACACATGCGCCCCGTTGGGATAGCTGCGCCCCGGCAAAGTCGCCCGTTCGTGGTGCACCAGCAGATCGTCGCGGCCTTTCTGGCGGGCCATTTCGGCGACCTCCAGCACGGTGGGGGTCATGTTCGACCCGTCCGCGCGGAAGCGTTCGTCGTCAAAGCTGATCTGCGCCGCGGGCACGCCCATTTCGTCAGACAGAAAGGCGGTGAAAGCTTCGGTCATCTTGGCCACCGTCGCCAGCGTTGCCGTGCTTTGCGTGGTGACAGAGCGCGAGCCGCCAGTCCCGCCACCCTGTTTGATCAGATCGCTATCGCCTTGAATGACGTGGATCAATTCAGCCGGGATCCCGGTCTGATCCGATAGGAATTGCGCATAGACGGTTTCATGCCCCTGCCCGTTCGATTGAGTGCCAACATAGATGAACACGGTGCCGTCTTCGTTGAACTCGACCT
Source organism: Sulfitobacter sp. SK025 (assembly GCF_003352105.1). NCBI lineage: Bacteria > Pseudomonadati > Pseudomonadota > Alphaproteobacteria > Rhodobacterales > Roseobacteraceae > Sulfitobacter > Sulfitobacter sp. SK025. The sequence goes on from NZ_CP025808.1 coordinate 2,600,015, forward strand.
TGGCCCCCTCTGCCGGATCGCCAAGGATGCTTTCGATGTAATAGCAAAGCCCCTGCCCGCGCAGCAGCCCCTTGGCCGCATCCGCCGCCTTGCGCGCTGCAAAGCCATCATGATCCGCCTCGACGGCGACGCGGGTCAGCAAGCGGTTGAATTCGCCCACATCGTAAAGCTCGCCCGTGGCAGAGGTATAGGGAAACTGTTCGGGCTTGATAAAGTTGATCCGGCGCAGCTCCCACGGGTCGATGCCCAACTCGCGCGCGGCGCGGTCCATCAAGCGCTCCAGCACATAGATCGCCTCGGGTCGGCCGGCACCACGATAGGCATCGGTCTGCACCGTGTTGGTGTAATAGCCTTCGACCTGCAGCCACGTGGTCTGCACATCATAGACGCCCATCAAGACCTTGCTGAACAGCAGCGCCTGAATGGGCTGGCCGAACTGGCTGTTATAGGCCCCGAGATTGCATTTGGTGCGGACGCGGTAGGCCGTGATCTTGTTGTTTTCGTCAAAGGCGAATTCCGCAAGCGAAGTCAGATCGCGCCCGCCATTGTCGCTGAGCATGGCTTCGGTCCGGTCCGACATCCAGCGCACCGGACGCCCCAAGGCCCGCGCCGCCTGCGCGACCGAGAAATATTCGGGATAGGCCGCTGCCTTCATGCCGAAACCGCCGCCTGTGTCGGGGTTTGTGACCTGCACGTGGTCAGCATCCAGCCCGAAAACGCGCTTGAGGTTGCCCTTGTGCACCCAGACGCCCTGCCCGTTGTTCGCAAGATGCACCTTGCCGTCGTTCCATTCCGCATAGCAGCCGCGCGGCTCCATCGCGTTGACGATGATACGGTTGTCGCCCACGTTCAGGCTGACGGTTTTCGCTGCGGCATCAAATGCCTTTTGCGTCGCCGCCTCGTCACCCATGCCCCAGTCGAACGCCATGTTATCCGGCGCTTCGGGGTGCAGCGTCTCTCCGCCCCGCTCCAACGTCATGTGGGTGGGCAGATCGTCAACGTCGAATGCGATCAGCTCCGCCGCGTCGCGCGCCTGGTTCAACGTCTCGGCAATCACCACCGCGACGGGCTCCCCCACGAAGCGCACGCGCCCCTTGGCAAGCATCGGACGCAAGGGCTTGGCCCCTTCCGTGCCATCGCGGTTCTGCAACACGGTCGCCGCCATAGAGATATCCATCCCCGACGCTTCCAGATCCTCGATCGTGAGCACCGCATGCACGCCCTCTGCCTCGGCCGCATCTGTGACATCCAGCGTCGTGATCACCCCATGTGCGACGGGCGAGCGGAAGAAATAGGCATGCAGCGCGTCGGTTGGCGCGATGTCATCCACATAGCGCCCCTCGCCGGTCAGAAACCGCACATCCTCGACCCGTTTGACCGGTTGGCTTTTCCCGAATTTTTCCATCTGGCGGCATCCTTTGATCATCATCTTGGTGTTGCGCCCGACCTTAAGCGCCAAACCGGCGATGTCCATACGATGCGGGGCGAAAGCTGGCGCTGCTACGCCAAGTTTTCGGCCCCCCAGCCTTCCCCTTTACGCCCCGCTCGGCTAGATCATCCCAAAGCTCAAAGCGCTACGTGAATAGAAGGACGCTGATCATGGCCCTCGACAAGAATTTTGACGCCGCCCAGGCCGAAGCCCGCCTCTATGCCGCATGGGAAGAGTCCGGTGCCTTCAAGGCCGGTGCCAATGCCTCGCGCAAGGAAACCTTTTCGGTCATGATCCCGCCGCCCAACGTGACAGGATCGCTGCACATGGGCCATGCGTTCAACAATACATTGCAGGATATTCTGGTGCGCTGGCACCGGATGCGCGGCTTTGACACGCTGTGGCAGCCCGGTCAGGACCACGCCGGTATCGCGACGCAGATGGTGGTGGAACGCGAGCTTGCCAAAGACGGCAAACGCCGCACCGATTTCACCCGCGAGGATTTCACCGCCAAAGTCTGGGAGCAAAAGCAGAAGTCCGGCGGCACGATTATCGGCCAGCTTAAACGTCTGGGCACATCGCTTGATTGGTCACGCAACGCCTTTACCATGTCCGGTGCCCCCGGCGCGCCGGCGGGCGAGGAAGGCAACTTCCACGACGCCGTGATCAAGGTCTTCGTGGATATGTACAACAAGGGCCTGATCTATCGCGGCAAGCGTCTGGTAAACTGGGACCCGCATTTCGAGACCGCGATTTCCGACCTCGAGGTCGAATCCACCGAAGTCGACGGCCACATGTGGCACTTCAAATACCCGCTGGCAGATGGCGCGACCTACACTTACGTCGAAAAAGACGAAGACGGTAACGTGACGCTTTCCGAGGAACGCGACTATATCTCTATCGCGACGACCCGCCCTGAAACCATGCTGGGCGATGGCGCGGTCGCGGTGCACACCTCTGACGAACGCTACGCGCCGATCGTTGGCAAGCTGTGCGAAATCCCCGTCGGCCCCAAAGCGCAGCGCCGCCGCATCCCGATCATTACAGACGAATACCCCGACAAGAATTTCGGCTCGGGCGCGGTCAAGATCACCGGCGCGCATGACTTCAACGACTACGGCGTCGCCAAACGCAACAACATCCCGCTCTACGCGCTGATGGACACCCGCGGTGCGATGCGCGCCGACGGCCTGCCCTATGACGCCGCCGCCGCCCGCGCGGCCGCCATCGCCGAAGGCCGTGAAGACGCGCCCGCGGACGCGACGGAGATCAACCTCGTCCCCGACGCATACCGCGGCCTCGACCGGTTCGAGGCGCGCACCAAGGTCATCGCCGACATCACCGCCGAAGGCTTGGCCGTCATGGTGCCGCCGACCGATCCGCGCCTTGGCAAACCCGTCAAAGCCCCTCTCGCCCCCGAAGAAGGCGGCGAAGAGCGGGACGAGACGCTGGTCCCGTTGGTCGAGCCCAAGAAGATCATGCAGCCCTTCGGCGACCGATCCAAAGTGGTGATCGAACCGATGCTGACCGATCAGTGGTTCGTCGAGACCTCGAAGATCGTGCAACCCGCCATCGACGCGGTGCGCAACGGCGAAGTACAGATCCTGCCCGAACAGGACCGCAAGGTATACTTCAACTGGCTGGAAAACATCGAACCCTGGTGCATCTCGCGCCAATTGTGGTGGGGGCACCAGATCCCCGTGTGGTTCGACGACGAGGGCAAGGAATACTGCGCGGCAACCGAAGCCGAAGCACAGGCGATGGCCCCCGGCAAGACGCTCACCCGCGACCCTGATGTGCTCGACACCTGGTTCTCCTCGGGCCTTTGGCCCATCGGCACGCTCGGCTGGCCAGAACAGACGGATGAGCTGGCGAAATACTTCCCCACTTCAGTGCTGATCACCGGCTTTGACATCATCTTTTTCTGGGTCGCCCGGATGATGATGATGCAATACGCTGTGGTCGATCAAAAGCCTTTTGATACAGTCTATGTCCACGCGCTGGTGCGCGACGAGAAGGGCAAGAAGATGTCCAAATCGCTTGGAAACGTGCTGGACCCGCTGGACCTGATCGATGAATACGGCGCGGATGCGGTGCGCTTTACCCTGACGGCAATGGCCGCCATGGGGCGCGACCTGAAACTGTCGACCGCCCGCATCGCAGGCTACCGTAACTTCGGCACCAAACTGTGGAACGCCCACCGTTTCGCCGAGATGAACGGCGTGTTCGAGGACAGCGTCGCGGCAGTGACCTACACCAGCCACACCCAGGTCGATCACACGCTGAACAAATGGATCATCGGCGAAACCGCCCGCGTCCGCGAAGAGGTCGACGCCGCACTGGACAACTACCGTTTCAACGACGCGGCCAATGCGCTTTATGCCTTTGTCTGGGGCAAGGTCTGCGACTGGTACGTTGAACTCTCCAAACCCCTGCTGCAAGACGATGCGCCAGAGGCCGCCGAGACTCGCCAGACGCTGAAATGGGTGCTGGATCAATGCCTTGTGCTACTCCACCCGATCATGCCCTACATCACCGAGGAACTGTGGCAGACCACGGCGACCCGTCCCAAGATGCTGGTGCATGGCGACTGGCCGACCTACGGCACCGCCGAGATGCTGGATGCCGATGCCGACCGCGAACTCAACTGGGTGATCGGCCTAATCGAATCCATCCGTTCGGCGCGCGCGCAGATGCATGTGCCTGCGGGGCTCAAAGTGCCTATGCTCTATACCGATATGGACGCTGCCGGCCAAACCGCATGGGACCGCAACGAGGCGATGATCAAACGTCTGGCGCGGGTCGAAACCCTTGAGAAGACAGAGAGCTTCCCCAAAGGCACCGTCTCCATCGCCGCACCGGGCGCGAGCTTTGGCCTCCCGCTTGCGGGGCTGATCGACATCGATGCGGAAAAAGCCCGTCTGCAAAAGTCACTCGACAAACTGGGTAAAGAAATCGGCGGACTGAAAGGACGTCTGAACAATCCCAAATTCGCCGCCTCCGCCCCGGCCGAGGTTGTCGCGGAAGCCCAAAGCAACCTTGACGCGCGGCAGGAAGAAGCAGACCAGCTTCAGGCCGCTCTGAACCGTTTGGCCGAGCTGGGGTAATCAGCACCGCTTCCAAATGGCTTTAAATCCTCGCCGAAGGCAAAAATCTCTTTTGACGCTCCAAAAGATGCCTTCGGCGAGGATTTTTTTACCATTTGGAAACGAATACCAGTGCAAGATACGCCTGCGGTCCTCGCTGGGAAGCAAAGATCGTCCATTTGGAAGGCCCCGTCTGAGCGATCAGGCGGGGCTGACTTTTTTGCGGCGCTAGTCTTTGAAAACCGCGGGGCGTTTGCCGAATTCGGCGGCAATGACTTCCATCTGGTGCGGGCGTCCCAGCAGTGCGGCCTGTTCGCGGGATTCCGCGCGCAAAACCTCTGTTTCGGTTCCCGTCTCTGCCAAGGCGGTCAGACGTTTGGCGGCCTTGATGGCGCTTGGACTTTTGCCCGCGATGGTGGTTGCAAGCGCCATCGCCGCAGCCAGCGGGTCTTCGGCGATCTGGGTGATTAGCCCCCAGCGTTCGGCTTGCTCTGCCCCGATGGGTTGCGCGGTATAGGTCATCAGGCGCAGCACGTCGCCGCGCACCAGTTTGGGCAGCAGGACCATGCCGCCCATGTCCGGGACGATGCCCCATTTCATCTCCATCACCGCCATTTCGGTATCAGGGGCCGCGATGCGGATATCGGCCCCGAGCGCGAGTTGCAGGCCCGCGCCGTAGGTCTTGCCATGCAGCGCCGCGATCACTGGCACGCCGACGCGGGTCCAGACCATCGCGACCTCTTGCCACTGGTTGGTGGTGCCGTCGCCATGGGTGCGCGTCATCATCCGTTCCGTCGGGTCGCCGCCCGCCAGCGCCCCCATATTGCCGATGTCGATGCCTGCGCAGAACGCCCGGCCCTCGCCCGAGATCACGACGACACGCGCGTTCGATGTAGCGACCTCGTTCCCGGCGGCGATGACGGCGTCGATCATATCCTGATCAACGGCATTCATTTTATCGGCGCGGGTCAGGCGCACATGGGCGATGTGATTGTCATAGGTAACGGAAACGCGGCTCATTGGGTCCTCCTTGAATATTCGTGAGTTTGGGCATGAAGCCTGCGTGTTGCAAAGCGAAACGCTACGGCACCCAAAACCGCGCGCGGGCATGCTGATGTCACTTGCCCGAAGCATGGCAGATGCAGTAGCTGATCCCCATGACACAGTATCGCCTCACCCCGCTTGCCGACGCCCTGCCCTCTACCGTGCCCTTTGTCGGCCCCGAAACGCAGGAGCGCGCCATGGGGCGCGTCTTTGATGCGCGGCTGGGGGCGAACGAGAACGTCTTTGGCCCCTCTCCCCGCGCGATAGAAGCAATGGCGCAGGCCCAGCAGTGGATGTACGGCGATCCGGAAAGCCACGACCTGCGCGCAGCACTTGCGGCGCATCATGGTATCTCGCCCGCCAACATCATCGTGGGCGAAGGGATTGACGGGTTGCTGGGCTATCTGGTGCGGCTCATGGTGACGGAGGGTGACGCGGTCGTGACCTCGGACGGGGCCTATCCGACATTCAATTATCACGTGGCAGGCTTTGGCGGTGTGCTGCATAAGGTGCCCTATGTCGGTGATCACGAGGATCCTGCGGCCCTATTTGCCAAAGCTGCCGAGGTAGATGCCAAGCTGGTCTATCTGGCGAACCCCGACAACCCCATGGGCAGCTGGCATGAAGGCCCCGTCATTTCCAGCGCGCTAGAGGCATTGCCGAAGGGCTGTCTGCTGGTGCTGGACGAGGCCTATATCGATTGCGCCCCCGAAGGCACCGCCCCCGATCTTGCCGCCGATGACCCGCGTCTGATCCGGATGCGGACCTTTTCCAAGGCCCATGGTCTGGCGGGGGCGCGGGTTGGCTATGCCATCGGCGCACCGGATCTGATCACAGCCTTTGGGAAGGTGCGCAACCATTTCGGGATGAACCGCGCGGCCCAGGCCGGGGCGCTTGCGGCCTTGCAGGACAGCGACTGGCTGGCCCAGGTGCAGGCTCGAATCGCTGAAGCGCGGGACCGGATTGCGCAGATCGCTGCGGATAACGGGTTGGTTGCCCTTCCCTCTGCCGCGAATTTCGTGGCGATTGATTGCGGGGCGGACGGCAGCTTTGCCAAGGCGGTGCTGGACGGTTTGGTGGCGCGCGGCGTCTTTGTGCGCATGCCCTTCGCGGCGCCGCAGAACCGCTGTATTCGGGTCAGCTGCGGCACGCCGGAAAACCTTGATGCCTTTGCCGCGGCGTTGCCGGGTGCCCTTGAGGATGCGAAAAAAGGCTGACGTAGCGCATATCCCGCCTATGCTGGGCCATGAACCAGTTGCGAGGTGGCATCATGCGCTCTTCAGACCGCGGCCAATCGGCCCCTAACTATACCAGCGCCTGCGTCGTGATGTTCGGCGTCAATATACTGTGGGTTTTCGTTGTGATCTGGGCGCTGTGGGGCTTGCTGGCGGTGGCGCTTTCGGGCTGGGCCGTCAATGCCATGATCGATCGCATAGCCGCGCGACGGGGCTAGGCCCCGCCGATCACCTTCGCCGCCGCCTCTAGCGCGCCGGAGCCGCGTTTGATCCCGAGTGCGGACATCCCGGCCTCTATTCCGCCGAGCATCCCCATGATCATCTGACCATTCACGTGCCCCATGTGGCCCAGACGGAAGAAACCGTGGCTTTCGGGGCTGCCCTTGGGGGCCATGCCCAGACCGATGCCGAGGGTCAGGCCGATGTTGCCTTCGACCCAGTCGCGCAGCTCCGTCGCTTGGGGGGCCTTGAGCCGCAGTGCTGTCACCGCGTGGCTGCGCAAAGCGGGATCGGCGATGTTCAAGGAAAGATCGCCCTCTGCACCCCATGCGTCGCAGGCCGCCCACACGGCGCGGGCCAAAGTCTCGTGACGCTGCCAGACGGCTTCCAGCCCCTCGTCGTGGATCATATCCAGCGCCGCGCGCAGGCCGTAGATATGGTGCGTCGGGGCTGTGCCGCAGTGGTACTGGTAGAACTCCTCGGGATTGGCGCGCGGGGTCCAATCCCAGAAACGGCTGACCCGTGGCATCGCATCGCGCACCGCAGCCGCACGGTCGTTGAAAAAGACGAAGCTCACCCCGGGCGGGACCATCAGCCCCTTCTGGCAGGCCGTGACCATGACATCAGCCCCCCAATTGTCCATCTCGAAGCGGTCACAGGCGAAGGACGCGATACAGTCCACCATCAGCAGCGCGGGGTGATCTGCCGCATCCAGTGCCGCGCGCAGACCGGCGATGTCGTTGACCACCGAGGTCGAGGTATCCACGTGCACGGCCAGCACGGCTTTGATCTCGTGGTTGGTGTCCGCCTCAAGACGATCGGCGATCCGGTCGATGTCCATTGTGGATTGCAGGCCGAAATCCATCACCTCGACGTCTGCCCCGATCCCCGTGGCGGCATCGCCCCAGCCGTGACCGAACCGCCCTGTCGCGGGCACCAGCACCTTGTCACCGGGGGCTACGATATTGCTAAGCGATGCCTCCCAGGCGGCGTGGCCGTTGCCAATATACATCGCCACATGATGCTGCGTGCCCGCGATACGGCGCAGATCCTCCATCAACGGCGGCATCATATCGACGATCTCACCGGCATAGATATTGGGGGCCGGACGGTGCATCGCGTTCAACACAGCCTCGGGCATGACCGACGGACCGGGGATCGCGAGGTAGCCGCGCCCTTGTGACAGGTTGGGAAGTTTCGGCATGACACGGGGGCCCTTCAGCAGGAAAAATCTCTTGCAACTTATCCGCAGCCAGCGCCGCGTCAATCACACAAAGCGCGCAGGCAGCTTGCCCTGCCCCCAAGGGCTGCGTAAACCCGTAGCTGTATATGCCCAAAGGAACCGGCCTTTATATGAGTGATGTGACCTATACCTCGCGCGAACTGCTGACCTGGCTTTGGCGCGACTATCTGAAAAAGCATATGTGGGTGCTGCTTGTCGCGGTCATCTTCATGTCGATCGAGGCCTCGACCATGGGCGGCTTGGCAAAGCTGATGCAGCCGATGTTCGATCAGGTGTTCGTCGCTGGTGAGAAAGGCGCATTGCTGTGGGTTGGTTTGGTGCTGGTGGGCATTTTCGTCCTGCGCGCCGTGTCGGGTGTGGTGCAAAAGGTGCTGCTGACACGCATCAAGCAGAAGTCGGCGGCTGATATGCGGATCGATCTGCTGGACAGGATGATGGTGCAGGACGGGGCCTTTCACCAACAGAATCCGCCGGGATTTCTGATCCAGCGCGTGCAATCGGATGTGAATGCCATCGGGTCGGTCTGGCAGGCGGTGATCACCGGTGCCGGTCGCGACTTGATCGGGCTGATTGTGTTGCTCGGCGTCGCGATCTCTATCGATCCGGTCTGGGCGCTGCTGGCCTGCATCGGCTTGCCGCTGATGGTGATGCCCGCAGCATTGGCGCAGCGCTTTGTGCGCGCGCGGTCGCGCGAGGCACGGGATCTGGGCGCGACCCTGTCGACACGGCTGGACGAGGTTTTCCACGGCATCGTGCAAATCAAGCTCAACGCGCTCGAGAAGTATCAGGCCAAGCAATACCGCGACCTGACCAGAACCTATATCCGTACCGAGGTACGTGCCTCCTTCGGGAACTCGGCCATTCCGGGGATGATCGACATCATCTCGGGCCTCGGGTTCATGGCCGTGATCCTTTATGGCGGCAACGAAATCATCGAGGGCGAGAAAACCATCGGTCAGTTCATGACCTTCTTTACCGCGATGGGGTTCACTTTTAACCCGCTGCGTCGTCTGGGCGCGATCAGCGGGTTGTGGCAGACGGCCGCTGCCGCGCTGGAACGTCTGAAAGAGCTGATGGACGAGCCGGTACACCTCACCTCGCCCGCCAACCCCACGCCTGTGCCCACCACCCCACCGCATATCGCGCTTGAAGGGGTTAGCCTGTCTTACGGGGATGCCAAGGTGCTGGACAATCTCACGCTGCACGCTGCGGCAGGCGAGACGACGGCGCTTGTCGGTGCATCTGGCGCGGGGAAATCGACGATATTCAACCTGTTGACCCGTCTGATCGACCCGCAAGAGGGCAACGTCAGCATCGCGGGCGTCCCCCTGACAGAGATGGACATCCCCGCGCTGCGCGGCTTGTTCTCTGTCGTGACGCAAGAGGCGCTTTTGTTTGACGAAACCCTGCGCGAGAATATCGTATTGGGCCGCGAGAACGTATCTGACGAAGAGCTGCAGCAGGCGCTGGATGCGGCGCATGTGTCGGACTTTTTGCCCAAGCTCGAACACGGGCTTGAAACCCGCGTCGGTCCGCGCGGCTCTGCCCTGTCGGGGGGGCAGCGCCAACGTGTCGTGATCGCCCGCGCCCTGCTGCGCAACACACCGATCCTGCTGTTGGACGAAGCCACCAGCGCGCTGGACGCGCAGTCAGAGAAAGTCGTGCAGCAAGCGCTGGACCGTCTTTCACAGGGGCGCACCACCTTGGTCATCGCCCACCGTCTGTCTACAATCCGCGGCGCGGATAAGATCGTTGTGATGGACCGTGGTCGCGTCATGGACGAAGGCAAACACGAAGACCTTCTGGCCCGTGGCGGCATCTATGCCGATCTCTATCGGCTTCAGTTCGAGGATGGAAAAACCGTCAGCGACGGGCGCAATCTAGCGGCGATGCGGCGCATGGAACGCGGCCTCAAACCTGTCGAGCCGAACCTGCTGCAACGTATCGGGCTCCGGCTGTTCGGCAACTAGGCCACCCCCCGGCACGCGGGTCACTTGGCATAGCCCTCGGCCAGCTTGGCCGGGGCCACCCCCGCGAAATAGCGGATCAAAGTCCATAGGTTACGCGCCCCGCGACGCAACCAGCCCTGCCGCGCGTATTTGTCGGCCGACGTCACCGCGGTGACGTCCATCCCCAGCAGATGGCCGCGCAGGGCACGCGCCAGCGCTACATCCTCCATCAGCGGCTGATCAGGATACCCACCAACCGATTGATAAAGCGCGCGTGGCAGCAGCAGTCCCTGATCGCCATAGGGAAGCCCCAAACGGCTACGCAGGTTCGCCCAAGCGGCCACCGCTTTGCCGGCCATGCCGCCCTGATCGAATTGAAGCTGGCACCAGCCCGCTTTCTGCCCCTGCAGATGCGCGGTGACGGGCCTCGTCCACCCCGGTGCCAGCCGCGTATCGGCGTGTAACACCAGCAGCCAGTCGGATTGCGCTTTCGCACAGCCGCGCCGCAACTGTCCGCCCCGCGATGCCGGACCGGTGACGATCTCTGCGCCCCATGCGTCTGCCAATGTCAGGGTCATGTCGGTTGACCCCCCGTCGCTGATGATCAGCTCGCGGATCAGCCCCGCCTCCAGCCCCTCCATCAGGGCGGTCAGGCAGCCGGTCAAGGGCGCTTCGGCATTCAAGGTCGGAATGACAACAGATATAGGCGCGCGCATGGTTGCCCCTTTCAGCTTCGAACTGCGCTGCTATATGTCATGTTAACCATTGAAAGGACAAGCGATATGACCAGCCGCCGCATCCTGAGACTGTCAGGCCCCGACACCCGCGAGTTTCTGCAGGGCCTTGTGACCAACGATATCCGCAAGCTGGATCAGGCCCCGATCTATGCCGCGATCCTGACGCCCCAAGGCAAATTCATCACCGATTTCTTCCTGTCCGCCGACGGGGACAGCGTTTTGCTGGACGTGGCCGAAGCGGATGCCGACGCGCTGGTGCAACGCCTGACCATGTACAAGCTGCGGGCTGATGTCACCATAGACGCGACCGAATTGCATCTGCACCGCGGGCTAGAGAACTCACCGGACGATGCCTATAGCGACCCCCGCGATGCCCGCATGGGCTGGCGCGCCTATCGCGACACACCGCAAACCGATGACACCACCGATTGGGACGCGCTGCGGGTGACCTATATGATCCCCGAAACTGGGGCAGAGCTTACCTCGGACAGCTTCATCCTCGAAATGGGGTTCGAGCGGCTGAACGGCGTGGATTTTCGCAAGGGCTGCTATGTCGGACAAGAGGTAACGGCCCGCATGAAACACAAGACCGAGCTGCGCAAAGGCTTGGCCCAGGTCGAGATCAGCGCGCCGGTAGAACCCGGCACGGACATCACCGCCGATGGCAAACCTGCCGGTACGATCTTTACCCGCACCGGCACCCATGCGCTGGCCTATCTGCGGTATGACCGCGCCAAGGCGGCGATGCAGGCGGGGGACGCCACGGTGACCATGGTGACGGACGGCTAAGGCCCCGCAACGGCCCTGCGTAAATATTAGGCACGCCAAGATGACGGCGTGCGCAGCCCGCCGGAAAAGTTGCATATCAGCAACAAATACCCGCGATTGGGGAGATCCGAGGCTTCCAAACCCAATACCCCGCCTGCCCCGCAACGCAAAAGAGCCCCGGCGTTCACCGGGGCTCTGCATCGCAGCGAAGCTATGACGTAGCGTCACACCACAGCTTACGCGCGTTCGGAATATTCCATCGTTTCGGTGTTCACGATGATCTCTTCATCCTGTCCGACGAAGGGCGGCACCATCACTTTGACGCCGTTATCAAGCACCGCTGGCTTGAAGGAATTCGCCGCTGTCTGGCCTTTGACGACCGGTTCAGTTTCGACAATTTTACAGGTTACTTTTTGTGGCAAGGACGCGTTCAGCGCCTCTTCCTCGTGATACTCGACCACGACCATCATACCGTCCTGCAAGAAGGGGCGACGTTCGCCCAGAAGCTCGGCTGAAAGCTGCACTTGCTCGTATGTTTCGGTGTCCATCAGAACCAGCATACCTGCGTCTTCATACAGGAATTGTTGGTCTTTTTGCTCTAGCCGGACCTTTTCAACCTTGTCGGCGCTGCGGAAGCGTTCGTTCAGTTTCGACCCGTTGCGCAGGTTGCGCATTTCGACCTGAGCAAAGGCGCCGCCCTTGCCCGGTTTGACATGATCGACCTTGACCGCTGCCCAGAGACCACCGTTATGCTCGAGCACATTTCCTGGCCGAATTTCGTTCCCGTTAATCTTTGGCATGTATCAGCACCATAGCAATGAAGTTGAAGAGAGATTGGACCGACCTATATATATCAACGTCGACCCCCGCAAGACAGCGCACCCGATGCTGCAACCGCGAAAGCTATGCAGTAAATGCATGAGTGTTATGCAATAAAGGTGTATCCGAATCGAGCTCTTTCGGTCATAAGGAACCCCACGCCTAAATGACAAGAGCAAGAATAATAGAAAGGACGACGAGATGAAAGATTTCGTTGATGGCACTGCCTTTAACAATGAACAAGGTAACCGTGCCCGCAAACTTTTCGCAGCTGTGGTACTGGCTGCATTGGACGATGCGATTGCCGATGACAAAAAATACGGCAACGGTCCTGAACAGATTGCCCGTTGGGCCCGCTCCCGCGATGGCCGCGAAGTATTGAGCTGCGCGGGCATCGACCCCAACGAGCGTGTTGTCGAAGGTCTGATGGACTTTGTTGGCAAAGGTGTCCGTACCTCTGTCGCCCTGTCCCGCGAAGAGTCCGAGCGTCGCCACGCTGCACAACAGGCTGAAGCTGCCTGAAGACTGCCAAAAGTTTGAACAAAAAGATGCGGCTCACGGGCCGCGTTTTTTTTGACTAAATGCAATTGTGCTATGCCGGAAAGCGTTGCGCCCGCCTGATGCGCAAACGGGCAAGGTGTGACGCCCGAGCCCCTTACCTGATGCGTTGCGCCGAAACGGTAAAGTCCCGACAGTGGTGGATTTCTGCGAGAGTGCTGGGGTCTTGAATCTAGGTTGTAGCGACGAAGCTGGCGTTCGCTGAGGCAGCGCGATCAGGAAAAATGCTCCCGCTGCTTTCCAAAAAAGATAGGGAGTAGAATTTATCTGCGCATGAACTTCTGGCGAGCTTCACGAGCGATATTGTATTGCAGTTCAAGGCGAGCGAGTTCAGCCATCGCTTCCTTCCGTTCAGGCCCGTTCGCAAGCGTGGCGAGGTGGCCCTGATGCGCAGCCATCTTCTTCTTGAGTTCGATTTCTTCTGGCACGACACCGGCTTGAGCCACAATCCGGAACCCCGCAGCTTCTCCCGCATCCACAAAAGCATCCGCTGAGCGATCAGGCAGTGGTTTTGCCTTCGCCTTCAAGACCTTCAAGCTGACCTTGCAGCTTCGCCTTCTGTATCTGGCGCTCGATGAGTCTCTGAAGATTTCGGATCATGCTGACCAATAGCTCAGTGTTTAGGTAACGGATACTACGGGCTCGAAGCGGACGTTGCGGCGGCGGCGTCTTGGCCTGAGCTGCAACACATCTGGCAAGGGGCTTGCGTGACGCCCTGCCCCTTTATCCACTAAGATGCGCGTTCGCGCTAAAGGTTCTTTATTCCAGATCTTGCGACGTCAGGGCGCGGTGAATTTCACGGCGCACCAGTTTGCGGACGTTGCGGGTGATCCGTTCACCCAAGGCCCCCTGCAGCTCTGTGCGGACAATTTCAGACACCAGATCACGCAGCATCTCTTCGTCCAGATATTCATCCGGCCCGAAACCGAGCGTTGCATCATCATCCTGCGCCGTTTCGGCAGCGGCGTCGGTGGTATCGGTCACAGTCGCATCTGCTGCGGTCACGCGGGTGGCAAAGGGGCCGTCCACTACGCGGTCTTGGGGTTCGGCACGCTCTTGGGGTGCATGGGCCTCGACTGCATCGTGCCATCCCATATCCTCGTCCAGCAGGGCCTCTTCCGCATCGTTTGGGGCGGCATCGGACACAGGCGCGCCGGTGGCGTCGAACTCAACGTCATCTTCCCAGGCCATCGCGGGGTCTTCGCTGCCGGAGTAATCGCTTTTGCCGGGCTCGTCAGGTTCCCAGTTTTCGGGAATGCGGCTGATCGCTGTTTCGAGGGCCGCGATTTTCGCGCTCAACCGGTCCGGCGTCGGTGGCACATCATCGACGAGCTCGGATGAGCCAAGGTTGAGCATATCGGTGGAGTATGCCGCAGCACGTGGCGCGCTAAAGGCCAACTTGCGCGGCGGCTCGGTCGTATCCTGCGGCTTGCCATCCCCTGCGGGCGTAGCGAACTGGGCGCGAAAACGCGGTTCGCGGCCGGAAATAAACTTAAAATCTTCGGCAACTTGATTGCGATCCGAGGCGGACAAATCCGCCCCCTCGTCCGTCTCAAGGTCGGTATCCATGTCCTGCATCGCATCCTGATAGGACGCCGACCGGGGCTGAACCGCCTCTGGCTTCGCCTCTTTCCGAGGGGCGGCCACAGGCGCGTCATTGGACACGCGCAAGGACGGCGTCAGCACAAGTTTCTCTTCAATCGCAGGCGCTTCCGACGGCTTCTGCGCTGGTTTGCGATCTTCGGAGACCAGACGGCGGATCGAAGACAGCACGTCTTCGACCTCTGCATTTGTGACGGTTTCGGACATATTTAATCACCACTCGTTCTTCGCGAATAGTCTAACCCGAAGGTTGGCTTCTCACAATGGGGGTGGTGAAAATGTCAGTCTTTTTGCAGCGCCTTCAGCACACGATCCAACTGCTTCCCCTCTTTGGAGTATTTCGTCGGGCCGTCCTTAACCATATTATAATAGGCGGATGGATCATAGATCTGCACCGGCAGTTTCAGGTCCTGCGCGGTCAACTGACCCGTCGCGGAGAGCACGGAATAGGCCGCAACATAAAGCTGCGATTGCGCCGACACACGGGCAGAACGGGCGTCGAGCAAGGATTGCTCTGCGTCCAGCACATCAAGTGTGGTGCGCGCGCCCAAGCTGGCTTCCTCGCGGATACCGTCAAAGGCGATCTGTGCGGCGCGGACCTGACGCTGGGAGGCTTCGATCTGCGCTCGGGCAGAGGCAAGCCCCGCATAGGCATCGCTGACCGCGCGCTCCACGTCTTTAACCACCACATGCAGGTTGCCGCGCTGTGCGTCGCGCTGCGCCTGGCTTTTGCGAACACCGGCCGACAAGGCACCGCCTTGATAGATCGTTTGCCCGACCTGAAAGCCGATCGACCCGCTGCGTGTCGAGGCTTGGGAATCAAACGTCTCGGTCAGACCGTAAGCCCCCTGCACCGAGACATTGGGCTTCAGTGCGGTTTCGTTGCTGCGTACCAGCAGATCGGCAGCCGCGACCTGGTGCTGGACGGTCAGGATATCGGGGTGCTGACGCACCGCAAGTGCCTTGGCGGTCGCGATGCTGTTGGACAGTTTCGGCAGGCTTGGCGGCGGGCTTAGACGACCGGGCTCACGCCCCACGGCCACCTTGTAATAGGCTTTCGCACTGATGAAATCGCCCTGCGCACCGGCAAGATTGCTCCGCGCGGCGGCCAGCTGTGCTTCGGCAAGTGATACGTCGGTGCGGGTCACCTCCCCCACTTCGAAACGGTCACGGGCGGCGCGCAATTCCTGCGTCAGAACCCGCACGTTATTCTCGGCCAGAGAGACAAGCTGCTGCGTCTGGATCACGGTCATATAGGCATCAACGGCGCGCAGCAGAATCTGCTGTTCGGCGCTGACCAGCGTTTCGCGCGTGGCAAGCACGGTTTCTTTTGCCGCCTCGATCGCATAGCGCGACGACCCGAAGTCATAGACCAGCAGCGACGCCACAAGATTCACCGATGTCGTCAGTGAATCGGTAGAGCTTTTGAAACCCGCCGGGATGGTGCTGGTGCCCCCGCTGACCGACCGGTTATAGGATTGTGTCAGGTTTCCCGTCCATTGCAGCACCGGCTTGAGCGCGGATTTCGCGATCGCCACATCTTCGTCTGCGGCGCGCAACACGGCGCGGTTCTGGTCCAGCAGGCCCGAGTTGTTATAGGCCCCGACCAGCGCATCGGCCAATGTCTCTGCCTGTGTGGCCATCGGTGCCAGCAGCCCCAAACCGACGCAGGACGCCGCGATCATGCTGCGGACGGACCGCATCTTGCCCGTATTCATCATATTTTACACTCCATCGGTGTCACTGCATCTGCCGTCATCTGCAGCAGTTCTGATAGCTTAAAGCTGGAATTCTTTCGCGCGGGTAAACCCGTCCAGGACAGGTGCGGCGGCGTTGAAACTTTTGCGCCAGCTGATGCCACGTTCGCTTTTGTAGCCCAAACGCACCTCGCCCAGGGGGCCGTCCATGAACAGGCAAGCGATCCGCCCGCCATCCTTGAGCTGCGCCAACAGCGCTTCGGGCACGTCAGCCACGCCGCCTTGCACGATCACTACATCATAGGGCCCATGTTGCTGTGCCCCATCAGCCAGCGGGCCGTGGTGTACGATGACATTGTCGATATCCGCGTTGATCAGGGCTTCCTGCGCTTCTTTCGCCATCTGCTCGTCATCCTCGACGGCGACGACCGCTTCGGCCATATGTGCGATCACGGCAGAGGAATAGCCGTAGCCACAGCCGATATCGAGCACCAGCTCGTCATTCTCGACCCCAAGATCGTCCAGCATCTTGGCCAGCGTCCGCGGCTCAAGCAGCACGCGTCCTTCGCCCAAGCTGATGTTTTCGCCCAGATAAGCTGCCTCGCGGCGGGCCACCGGCACAAAATCCTCGCGCGCCACCTTAAGCATCGCATCAATGATCGGGAACTTGGTAACATCCGAAGGGCGCACCTGAGTATCAACCATCATGGTGCGGCGGGCTGTGAAATCTGTCATCAGCTAAACTCTTTCGTTCAGTTATTTGTCTCGTGAGATGCCACATCACCGCCCGCCGGGCAACGGCCAGTCGGGTCAATAGGCGCAATTTTCCGTATTTGGCGGATGATACGGTTAAAACATAGAGGATGCCATAGCCACGACGCATGCCACGCGCGGTCAGCCTGTGAGAAACATAATTTATATAGGGGAATATAGTGGAGGCGAGTAGGAGAATCGAACTCCTGTACACGGATTTGCAATCCGCTGCGTAACCACTCCGCCAACTCGCCTTGGCCGCGATGACGCGGCTGGCACATGGGCCACTGCCCCTATGCGTTTGGCGCTTATCCCGATTTTCTGGGGAAATGTCTAGCCCAGTTTAAAGCAAAACGGCGGGAAAAATATCTCCCGCCGTGAAATGGTCAATTACAGGGAAATGACGGGCTTGTCGTCTTCTTCGGGCGCGTCGAGCTGCAGGTGGTGATCTTCGAGGATCAGGATGTTTTCCGCCCCCACAACCGCGCTTTTGGTTTTGTAGCCGATGACATCCTCGATCTCCATCTCGGGGTTGCGCGCCATCAGGATCGTCTCTTCTGACGAGAAGTTGGTCAGCCCGCGGGCGAACTCGTTCCCCTGCTCATCATAGACGTGCAGCACGTCACCTTTGGAGAATTCGCCCTGGATCGACACCAGATCATCACGCTGCAAGCCGCGCTCCTTGGCGGTGATCGCGCGGACAGCCTCGTCCGTGACGACCAGCGTTCCGGCAACCTGCAAACGGTTGCTCAGCCAGATCATCAGCGGCGACGCGGCCTTGCCCGACGCCAGACAACGGGTGTGGCGGCGTTCGTTGTTCAGCACCGAGGAAATCGGGCGTTCGATGATGCCGTCGGCGATGATCGTCTCGACACCGGCGTTCTGTGCCATATTGGCCGCCAACATCTTGGTCAGCATGCCGCCGCTGCCCAATTCGCTGATGCTTTTGGTGGATTCGAGGTGTTCGGACACATCTTCGATTTCCTCAATGAACTGGGCACCGGGTTCGGAGGGGTCACGGTCATACAGGCCTTCGACGCTGGTCAGGATGATCAGGTGATCGGCCTCGACCATCTGGGCCACCTTGGCCGAAAGGCGGTCATTGTCGCCCACTTTCAAGTCGCGTGTGGCGATGGAATCGTTTTCATTGATGATGGGCAAGATCTGGTTTTCAAACAGCCGCAGCATGGTGTTCTTGATGTTCAGAAAGCGGCGACGTTCTTCCATGTCTTCGACGGTCACCAGCATTTGCGCCACGTCAAAATTGTATTCATTCGCAACCTGACGGTAGGCGTTCATCAGCAGTGGCTGACCACAGGCGGCCGCCGCTTGCTTGTCCAGAATACCGGCCTCTTCGGGGCGTTTTCCGATCATGTTCAGGCCAAGCGCGACCGAGCCTGAAGAGGTCAGGATGATCTCGTATCCCTGGTCCTGAAGGTCCCCCAAATCCGCCATGAGACCGTTCATGAAAGCATAGCGCAATGTCAGCTTTTCTTCATTGGCCAACAGACTGGATCCGATTTTAACGACGATACGTTTCTTCTTGGACACGGGGAGATTTCTCCGGTTTATTGTTAAATTTCAACGCGTCATCCCGCGCGACACAGAATGCCGCAACGCAGAAAAACGCTGTGATTCGGGGATGTATAACATGTGGACACCAAGCATTTGCAACCGCCAAGCTAGGGCGCGCGGGATTACGCCACGCTCAGGCCGTGGTTTTCAGCCCTTCTAGCGCGGTACGGGTCGCGGCGGGAATCTCTGTCGGGCGGTGGTCGTCGCGGTTTACATAGACATGCACAAAGAACCCTTCGGCAGAGGCGTTTTCCTCGTCGTTCCGGAACAGGCCCAGCTCCATCCGGACGGAGCTTTTGCCAAGCTGCGCCACCCGCAGCCCCGCTGTCACGCGGTCGGGGAAGGCCATCTCTCCGAAATAGCGGCAACCGGTTTCCACGACGAGCCCGAAGGCGGGGCTGGTCTGCGGGTCCAGCAGCCCCCGTTCTATCAGCCAGCCGTTTACGGCCGTGTCAAACAGCGCATAGTGCACGACGTTGTTCATATGCCCATAGGTGTCATTGTCGTTCCATCGCGTCTGCAATGGATAGAAATCCGCGAAATCGGCACGGGTGGCGGCAGGTGCGCGGGCAGCCATTACCAAGCCGCCTCGTAGATCGCCTGAGCATCGGCCTGTGTCACCTCGCGCGGGTTGTTCACAAGCAGACGGGCCTGCACCATCGCGTCTTCGGCCATCTTGGGGATCGCGGACCGGGGGATATCGACATCGCGCAGGCGCGGCGGCAGCCCAAGCCGCTTGGACAGATCCGTCAGCGCATCAACGAAGGCGGCGGTGCGGGCCTGACCGCCTTCGACTTCTGCCAGGTCGGGGAAGGCATCGGCAGCGATCTCGGCATAGACACTGCTGGCTTGGGGCGCGTTGAAGCGCAGCACGTGGGGCAGCACCAGCGCGTTGGACAGCCCGTGCGGGATATGGAAGGTGCCACCGATGGGATAGGCCAGCGCGTGTACCGCCGCGACGGGCGCATTGGCAAAGGCTTGCCCCGCCAGCATCGACCCTAGCAACATCGCGCCGCGGGCCTCAAGGTTGCTGGCATCCGCAACGACGGTTTCGATATTGGCCCCCAGCAGGCGCAGCGCCTCGCGGGCAAGTAGCTTGGACACAGGGTTGTTGTTGGCATTGACGGAGGCATAGGATTCGATCGCGTGCACCATCGCGTCAACGCCTGTGGCCGCGGTGATCGACGCGGGCAGACCGACGGTCAGGGAGGCGTCCAGAATGGCCATGTCAGGCAGGATTACCGGCGAGGAGACACCGCGCTTTTCCTCTGCCCCGACGGTGATGATCGACACAGGCGTGACCTCTGACCCGGTGCCAGCAGTGGTGGGGACCAATACCAGCGGCAGGCGCGGCCCCTTGGCCTGCCCTACCCCCCAAGCGGCATCCAGATCCTCGTCAGAGCCAAGCAAAAGCGCCACAAGCTTGGCCACGTCCTGCGATGACCCGCCGCCAAAGCCGATGACTCCGGTCGCCCCCGCGCTGCGCCCTGCCTCTACCGCACGCATCAATGTCTCGCGCGAGGGGTCGGCCTCTACATCATCAAAGACGGTGACCTGATGACCGGCTTTCTCAAGCGCATCGATGCAAGGGTCGCACAGGCCCAGTTTGCGCAAACCGGGGTCGGTGATCAACAGGCACGTCTTGCCCAGCAACCCGCCTGCCAGCGCGGCGATACGCACGGCGGCCCCGTTTTCGAATACGACGGATTTTGTGGTGTTGAATACAAAAGGGTTCATATGCCCGCGCCTCTCCCATAGCTGGCTGCAGCGGTCCTCCGCGCTGCGACTTGGGGGCATTAAAGGGAATTATCCTGCACGCGCATAGCCGTTATTTCGGTTTCTTTTTTCGCTCTGCGAAACTGAGGTAAGAGCCTGGCCCGCCACGCGAAAGATGTGCATAACCGCCTTGCGCGCATGGATTTTGCCACACGGCATTCAGCGCCCGCGTGGATAAGTCGGGCCCACCCGACAAATCAGACAAGCCGTCAGGTCCTTCAAGGCAAGCGGCGGACTTCGTTGGTCTGGCTGCGCAGATACTCCATCACCGCGGGACGTACCGATTGATCCCCGCG
Source organism: Sulfitobacter sp. SK025 (assembly GCF_003352105.1). NCBI lineage: Bacteria > Pseudomonadati > Pseudomonadota > Alphaproteobacteria > Rhodobacterales > Roseobacteraceae > Sulfitobacter > Sulfitobacter sp. SK025. Next base: position 2,620,801 of record NZ_CP025808.1, read on the forward strand.
ATCCCGTGCGGCATGAATCACCTCGCGGATTTCCCCCAGATCAGAGCGGTGCAACATGCTTTTGACCGGCCCGATGGACGCGGGACGCATGGACAGCGTTGTGATCCCGATGGCAGCAAAGCACAGCGCCTCTATGGGGCGGCCCGCATCCTCGCCACAGAACGACAGTGGCGTACCGGTTTCGCGGCAACGGTCTACGATGTTCTCTAAGAAGGTCAGGAAACTGACATTCAACGTGTCATAGCGGCGGCGCACCAGCTCGTTCTCGCGGTCGGCGGCAAAGAAGAACTGCTTCAGATCGTTGCCCCCAATCGACAGGAATTCGACCTCTTCGAAAAACTTCGTCGGGGCAAAGGCCAGCGACGGGGTCTCGAGCATCGCGCCCACTTCGATTTGCGACGGCAGCACATGGCCCAAGCGCGCCTCGCGGGCGAGCGTCTTGTCCATCTCGGCACGGGCGGCGCGGTATTCTTCGAACTGCGCGACAAAGGGGAACATCACCGACAAGGGGCGCCCGTTCGCCGCACGGATCAACGCCTGCAACTGCATCCGCATCATGCCCGGCTTGTCCAGCCCGACACGGATCGCACGCCACCCCAAAGCGGGGTTCGGTTCGTCGTTGGGCTTCATATAGGGCAGCACCTTGTCCGACCCGATATCCAACGTCCGGAACACCACACGTTTGCCCGACGCGGCATCCAACACACGGCTATAAAGCGCGGACAGCTCCGACCGTTTCGGCATCTGGCTGCGCACAAGGAACTGAAGCTCCGTGCGGAACAGCCCCACCCCTTCGGCCCCTGACCCGTCAAGCGAGGGAAGATCTGCCATGAGACCCGCGTTCATATGCAGCCCGACCCGCGTGCCGCATTTGGTGATCGCCGGTTTGTCGCGGATCGACGCATAGCGTTCCTGCGCCTCGGCCTGCATCGCGATTTTGTCGCGGAAGGCAGAGGCAACGGTTTCCTCGGGGCGCAGATGCACCACGCCCTGTTCGCCGTCCACCATGATCCGGTCGCCGTTCAGCGCATCATTGGTCACGCGGCTGGCATGCACGATCAGCGGGATCGCCAGCGCCCGTGCGACAATCGCGGCATGGCTGCCAACTGACCCGCCCTCCAGCACGATACCGCGCAGGGAACGGCCGTATTCCAACAGCTCTGCCGGTCCGATGTTGCGCGCCACCAGAATAGGGTCGGTGGGCATCTCGGCCCCCGTGTTCGACCCCTGCCCTGTCAGAATGCGCAGCAAGCGGTTGCTGAGGTCATCGAGATCGGACAGACGTTCGCGCAGATAGGCGTCGGCGGCCTGCCCCATACGGGCGCGCGCCAGAGATTGCTCTTTCTCGACAGCCGCTTCGGCAGACAGGCCACGGCCGATGTCTTCCTCCATCCGGCGCAACCAGCCTTTGGAGTTGGCGAACATCCGATAGGCTTCAAGCACCTGTTGCTGGTCTTTGTCCCCGCCTGCCATCGCCATCATCTGATCCACGCTGACGCGCAAATCATCGACCGCCTCGTTCAGGCGTGCGGTTTCACTGGCAGGGTCATCGGCCACAAGCTTTGACACGACAACGCGCGGCTCGTGCAGCCAGACGTGGCCTTCGGCAACGCCCTCTTGCGCCACGGTGCCGCGGATCAGAACCGCCTGACTGTGCCGCGCCGACATCGCGGCACCCTCGCCGACAAAGGCCCCCAGCTCGGTCATTTCGGCCAGTACCATGGCGACCACTTCCAGCGCATAAACCTCGTCAGCCGAGAATTCCCGCGCGGCTTTGGATTGCACCACCAGAACGCCCAGCATCTCGCCCAAGCGCTGCACCGGTATCCCCAGAAAGCTTGAATACAGTTCTTCGCCCGTTTCCGGCATAAAGCGGAAACCGGGGGCCTGCGGGGCATTTGGCGTGTTGATAATGCGTTTGCGTTTGGCGACGCGGCCGACCAGCCCCTCGCCCATCTTCATGCGCGTCTCGTGGACCGCATCGGCCTTCAGCCCTTCGGTCGCGCAAAGTTCCAGCGTGTCTTCATCGCGGAACAGGTAGATAGAACAGACCTCGCAACCCATAGAGGACGCGATCAGATGCGTGATCTTGTCCAGCCGCGCCTGCCCTGCATCATCACTGGCCATGGCATCGCGTAAGCGACCCAACAGCTTGCGGCTTTCTGTCTCTATCCCATCAGCCATGTGATCATTTCCCCCCGGCGATGCCAGCTTAGATCACAGGCGTCCCAAAATTGAAACGCCTGATATCATTGACATCTATCATCTGCTCCCCGAGGCCGGAAGATGCGTTTTCCCCTGTTGCGGGAAAACGCTGTGATCTTCGCAGATGGGGTGCCCGGGAATTAGGCGCGTTTGTCCAGCTCGAACGCGTCATGCAGCGCCTGAACGGCCAGCTCCATGTATTTGCGGTCGATCAGAACAGAGATTTTGATCTCGGAGGTGGTGATGACCTTGATGTTCACACCCTCGTTCGACAACACCTGAAACATCTTCGCCGCAACGCCGGTGTGGCTGCGCATGCCGATACCCACGACCGACACTTTCGCCACATCGGTGTCCGCGATCAGATCGTCGAAATTCAGCTCGCCCGATTTTTTCGCGGCATCAATCGCGACTTCCGCGCGTTTGATCTGATCGACGGGGCAGGACCACGTCATATCGGTGCGCCCCTCTTCCGAGATGTTCTGAACGATCATATCGACGTTCACGCCACCATCGCTGAGTGCGGTGAAGATCGCGGCGGCAATGCCGGGGCGATCCGCGACCGATACCAGCGTCATCTTTGCTTCGTCACGCGAAAACGCGATACCGGATACTACATTGCTTTCCATAATTTCCTCCTCGGCGCAGACCAGCGTTCCAGCCTCGTCTGATTGTTCCTCAAAACTGCTCAGCACGCGCAGCTTGACCTTGTACCGCATGGCCAGTTCGACCGACCGGGTTTGCAGCACCTTGGCCCCCAGCGACGCCAGCTCCAGCATCTCTTCAAAGGCGATCTTGTCGAGCTTGCGCGCCTTGGCGCTCACCCGCGGGTCGGTGGTGTAGACCCCGTCCACATCGGTGTAGATATCGCAACGCTCTGCATCAAAGGCAGCGGCAAAGGCGACGGCGGTGGTATCCGACCCGCCACGCCCCAGCGTGGTGATCCGGCCCTCGGGGGAAACGCCCTGAAAGCCCGCGACAACCGCGACGCGCATGCCTTCGCCGAATTTCGCCATGATGTTTGCAGGCGGAATTTCCTCGATCCGGGCCGAGGAATGCGCGGAGGTCGTCTTGACCGGCACTTGCCAGCCTTGCCAGCTGCGCGCCGGTACGTCCATTTCCTGCAAGGTCAGCGCCATCAGACCAGCGGTGACATTCTCGCCCGAGGAGACGACAGCGTCATATTCGCGAGCGTCATATAGCGGAGAGGTTTCGTTCACCCAGCCGACCAGCTCGTTCGTCTTTCCCGACATGGCGGAAACGATGACGATCACGTCATAGCCCTTGGCCACTTCAACGCCCACGCGTTTGGCCGCGCGGCGGATACGGTCCAAGGTGGCCACCGACGTGCCACCAAACTTCATCACCAGAACAGGCATATGTCCCCCGTTGCAAAACTCCGGCGCGGTGTACGCGCAAGCGCCGCCCTTAGCAAGCCCGCAGGCCGCTGTCGTAACGCAGGGAAATTATGTGTGAACCGCAAGTTGCAAGGTGGCGGGGCGGGGTATCCGCCCGCCCAAGGTCGCCTGCGACCCGCCGTCTATGACGTGGTGCGTTTGGCCCGAAACGGCAGCGGTGTCAGCGGGATACCCTCTTCGATCAGGGCGACGGCTTCGTCCAGACGCGCCTCGCCGTAGATCGACCGGTCGGGCGCATCCCCGATGTGGATGGCACGGGCTTCACGCACGAAATCATCGCCCACATATTCCGAGGAGGTTTCGACCTCTTTGCGCAGCGCCTTCAGCGCCTCTTCCAACGCGCTTTGAGGTTTCGATAGCACCGGCACTGCGGCGTCCGGCTTTTGACCACCCTCACCGCGGTTCTCGCGGCGCTCGCCGGTTGTGACACGGGGGGCCATCATGCCCTTGGTCACCTTGGTCGACCCACACAGCGCGCAGGTCAGATGCCCCGCCTGCGCCAGCGCATCAAAGGCGGCGGCAGATTTGAACCAGCTTTCAAACTGGTGGTCCTGATCACATTTCAGCGAAAACTTGATCATCGCGCCCGCAGGCATCCTCTCGTCGTTAAGATATCTTAAAAATGGGGGCGCAAGCCGGTCCCGTCAAGCGGCTCAACTCCGCCCGCGCGGATCGAAGTCCCGGATCATGCGCGCCAGCTCGGGCTCTGACACCATTTTGGCGGCCTTCTTGCGCGACATCCACTTGCGGCGCCGCTGGCCGGCTTCGGGGTATTTATCGGCGGTGATCTTGACCTCTACGGGATAGAGCATGGCCACCACCGGCAACATCTCTCCGTCGTCCATTTCCTTTGTGTAGGAATAGACGCCAAGGCAGCCGCCCGTGACCCGCCCGCGCACGCCCGCTTCTTCCCATGCCTCGCGCGCGGCGGCGGCACCGGGGGTTTTGGCATCCATCGGCCAGCCTTTCGGCACAATCCAGCGTTTCGCCCCCCGAGACGTGATCAACAGCACCTGCACCTTGCCTTGGCGCACGCGGTAACACAGCGCGGCGAACTGTGTTCGCACCTCTCCCTTGCGGGCACCTTGCAGTGATATGGGCAGCTGTTTCATGCGGGGCATTCTGTCTCCGGGGTGGTACGGCAACAAAAGCCTACCCGTGCCGTGATGACAAGACCAGTCGCCCTTGCACGCCCCTACGGCATGGCGGATACTGCGGGAATGAAACGTTTTTTGCCGCTCATTTTTGCAGCGCTGCTGCCCACCCTCACGCAGGCAGAGCAGCCTTCGGTGACGGTCTTTGCGGCCGCCAGCCTGCGCGGTGCCCTGGACGAGGTCGCGCGCGGCTATGACGGCGATGTGGCGCTGTCGTTTGGCGGGTCCGGCACGATGGCACGGCAGATCGATGCGGGTGCCCCTGCCGATGTGGTCTTGCTTGCGGCACCGGTCTGGATGACATGGCTGCGGGATCGCGGCGCGGTCAAATCGGACGCGGTGGTTGATCTGCTGGGCAATTCGCTTGTGGTGATCGCCCCCACAGACAGCAATATCGCCCCGGACCCCGCCGATCTGGCGGGTGCCCTTGGCGATGCGCGGTTAGCGATGGGTCAACGGGACGCGGTGCCCGCCGGTATCTACGCGCGCGAATGGCTTGAGGCGACCGGACAATGGGACGCGATCGCCCCGCATCTGGCAGAGACGGATAACGTGCGCAGCGTACTGGCTTTGGTCGCACGGGCAGAGACGCCTTTGGGCGTGGTTTACCGCACCGATGCTTTGGCCGATCCACAGGTCCGCATCCTCTATGATATCCCGCAGGAGACACACAGCCCGATCACCTACCCCGCCGCCGCGCTTTCTGACAGCGGCGCGGCCTTCATGGCGCATCTGCAGTCCGACGACGCCCGCGCGGTCTTTGCCCGCCACGGCTTCAAGCCGCTTCCCGAATGACCGCAGACGCCGCCGCCTGGGACGCGCTGCGTCTGTCGCTTTGGGTCGCAGTTTGGGCGACGCTGCTGGCAATTCCGCTGGCGCTTTGGGTGGCGTGGCTGCTGGCGCGGCGGGATTTCTGGGGCAAGGCGCTGCTGAATGCCGCCGTGCATCTGCCGCTGGTTTTGCCGCCTGTGGTCACGGGATATCTGCTGCTGATGGCATTCGGACGGAACGCGCCCTTGGGCCGCGCACTGGACGCCATCGGATTGCAACTGGCGTTCCACTGGTCCGGCGCGGTGCTGGCGGCGATCATCATGGGGTTCCCCTTGATGGTCCGCGCCATGCGCCTCGCGATAGAGGCGGTAGACCCCAAGCTTGAAGACGCCGCTGCCACGCTCGGTGCCCCCCGCGTGGCGGTTTTCGCCCGTATCACCCTGCCCCTGATCTTGCCCGGTGTGCTGGCGGGGACCGTGATGGGCTTTGCCAAAGCCATGGGCGAATTTGGTGCCACGATCACCTTTGTCGCCAATATCCCCGGCCAGACGCAAACCCTGCCAAGCGCCATCTGGGCCGCCTTGCAGATACCCGGTGGCGAGGGTCAGGCGGTGGCGATGGTGCTTATGTCTTCGGCCATCGCGGTCAGCGCCGTTCTTCTGTCCGAGCTGCTCGCCCGCCGCGTTGCCAAAAGGATCGCGGGCGCATGACGCTTTCCCTGTCCCTGTCGCACCGCTTTGACGGCTTCGCGCTGGACCTCGCGCTTGAGGCCGGGCCCGGAATCACCGCGCTGTTTGGCCGGTCGGGGGCCGGAAAATCCACCGTAATCAACGCCGTTGGCGGCTTGCTCCACCCCGACCGCGGGCGCGTCGTGATCGAGGACGAGGTGCTGCTGGACACCGAAGGCGGCATCTATGTCCCCCCGCACAAGCGCCGGCTTGGCACCGTGTTTCAGGATGCGCGGCTGTTCCCGCATCTCAGCGTGGCGCAAAACCTGATGTTCGGTGCCCGCTATGCGCCGCGCGGCAGCAGCGGCCCGTCTCAACGCGACGTGGTGGCACTGCTTGGGCTAGAGACATTGCTCGACCGCGCGCCTGCCACGCTGTCAGGCGGCCAAAAGCAGCGCGTCGCCTTGGGCCGCGCCTTGCTGAGCCACCCGCGCATGTTGCTGATGGATGAACCGCTCGCCAGTCTGGACGGGCCCCGCAAGCAAGAGATTTTGCCCTTTCTCGAGCGGCTGCGCGACGGGCCGCTGGGGCTGCCGATCCTGTATGTCAGCCACGCGGTGGACGAGATCGCGCGGCTGGCCGATACGCTGGTACTGATCCAGAACGGAAAGGTTCAGGCGCAAGGCCCGCTGTTCGATGTCATGGCCGATCCCGCCGCCGTGCCCCTGCTTGGTGTCCGCGAGGCGGGTGCCGTGATCGAGGCGGATGTCCTTGAGCATGGGAATGACGGGATCACGACCCTGCGGATCAGCGCCGGAGAGCTTGAGCTGCCCGGCGTGCACGCCGATGCCGGTGCCCGCGTGCGTCTGCGGATGCTGGCCCAGGACGTGATCCTGTCCCTGACCCGCCCCGAGGGGCTAAGCTCGGTCAACGTGCTGCCCGTCACGGTCGAGGCGGTTCACCCCGGCGACGGTCCGGGCGCGGCCATTGCCCTGCGTGCGGGGCGTGACCGGTTGCTCAGCCGTGTGACGGCACGCGCTGTCGCCGAGCTTGGCCTGACACCGGGCATGACCTGCTATGCGATCCTCAAGGCCACCACGGTCGCGCCGGGCAGTATCGGGCGCTAGGCGATCTTGCGCAGCCCGACCTTCGCGCGCAGCCGCTCGACTAGTTCTTCGTGGGGCACATCCGCATCAATCGCCAGCTTGCGCAGCCCGAAATGCACATGGGCCATATCTTCGTAATAGCTGGTATAGGCATAGTTGGTCGCCGCACCGGCCACCGCCCCCAGCACCGGCACCGCCTGCGCGGCCAGCTTTTGCCCCAAGACCAGCGCCAGACGCGGAGCCACTTTGGCAATCACCGCCTGCATGGCGCGCCCGCTTAGCGCGACCCGCGCCGATAGGAACGCCAGATCGGCCCCGTCATCCTCTGACAAGGGCCCCGCGGCGCTGAACACCTGCACGCAATCGAACTGCACATTCTCGGCATGGGCATCAAAGCCGTGTTCCACCGCCACCCCCTGAATAACGCGGAGCAACAAGGTCGTCGTCACCGGCAGCTCTGCCAGTGCCGTAGGCAGGCCACCTGCGCCGCCCGCCGCCCCCATCGCCGCGCTGACCGCCTGGTTCAGCCAGCTTTTCTGGTCCGGCACCATCGACCGCGTCGACGTCGCTGCCTTCATCGCCTGGCCCAATGCCTTGACGGTGGCGCTTTCAAGATTGCGGCGCACGGGCGAGGGAAGCTTGTCGATCAACCCCTCGGCGCTGCCGCCGATGACGTTCAACACATTGATACCCACACCGCCCGCGCTTTTGTAGCGCTTGGCGATCTGGTCCAGCCGTGCCTCTACGTCAATGGTGCTGGGTAGGTTGCTTTCAATCTGCATGGGGTGGGGCCTCCGCCTGTTTGGCTAGAATGTGGGCCATCCCGCCACCGCTTTCAATGTGGCCAAGCGGTGACATCGCCCGCGATACCTTCCCACGCGCCATCGACCAGCGCGCGACCCAACACCCGTTCAGGGTTCGTTGGCGGCGGCATCACCACATCGGTCAGCAGGGTAAAGCCGAAGCGGTTATAGTAAGGCGCATCCCCCACCAGCATCACGCGCGACCACCCCAGCGGGGCCGCTTGCGCCAGACTGCCCTCGATCAGCAAGGCACCCAAGCCTTCGCCCTGCCGCGTCGGGTGCACGGCAACGGGCCCCAACAACAGCGCGGCATGGGCACCGATACAGATCGGCCAATAGCGGATGGCCCCGGCAAGGATACCGCCCGCGTCACGTGCCACATGGTTCAGCCCCGCCACAGGCGGCACCCCGTCGCGCAGGCGATAGGACGACAACGCTTCGCGTCCCGGCGCAAAGCAGGTGTCGTATAACGCTTCGACTTCCCAGTGATCGGCAGCCGTCTCGGGGGTAATATGATACAAGGCGTGGCCCTCTGGACGGTTTTCCTGTGGCGCTGCCTTTATCATGGCGCTAGCCATAGGTGCAAACCATGAGGAGAGTTTGATGTTCTACCGCCCGCAAGACGGCCACCCCCTGCCCCATAACCCGTTCAACGCGATTGTCACCCCACGCCCGATCGGATGGATTTCCACCCGAGACGCGGACGGGAACGACAATCTGGCCCCCTATTCGTTTTTCAACGGGGTCGCCTATACGCCGCCGCAGGTGATGTTTGCCTCTACCGGGACCAAGGCCGATGTGGACGGGACCAAGGACAGCATGGCCAACATCCGCGAGACCGGCGTCTTCTGCGTGAACATTGTCGAATACGCGATGCGCGACGCGATGAACGCCTCCTCTGCGACGCTGCCCCATGGCGCGGATGAATTCGGCCACGCTGGCGTCGAAAAGGCGAGCTGCGACCAGATCAATTGCGCCCGTGTGGCGACCGCCCCTGCCAGCCTGGAATGCCGCATGACCCAGATGGTCAAGATCGAGGGAGAGAATAACTTTGTCGTCTTCGGCGAGGTCGTCGGCGTCCATATGCGCGACGATTGCATCAAGGACGGGCGCTTTGATGTGACGACCTTCCAACCGCTGTCCCGCTTGGGCTACCGCGATTATGCCCGCGTGACCGACGTGTTCGAGATCATCCGCCCCGACGATTGATCCCGCCCCATTCCGAAAAGCAAAAAGCCCCCGATGCGGACTGCATCGGGGGCTTTTTGTTTCCCTCGGTCGGGCGGTTTAGTGACCGCCAAGAATGCCGGTACGGACCTGATAGTTCGCCGCGATCTCGTAGTCGGGATCATCGTCGCTATCGATCATCAGATGCCCGGTCTTCTTCAGCAAACGGTGACAATCGCGGCTGAGGTGGCGCAGCTGGATGCGCTTGCCCGCGCCTTCGTATTTCGCGGCAATCGTCTCGATCGCTTGCAGGGCGGATTGGTCCACAACGCGGCTGTCCTCGAAATCGACGATCACCTCGCTGGGGTCGGCCTTGACGTTAAAGAGCTCGGCGAAACCTTCGGACGATCCAAAGAACAGCGGCCCCTGAATCTGATAGACCTTGGCCCCTTCGGGTGTGGTGTATGTCTTGGCGTGAATGCGCCGCGCATTGTTCCACGCATAGGCCAGCGCCGACACGATCACACCGACGACCACCGCGACCGCAAGGTCTTCGTAGACGGTGACGACAGTGACCAGCAGGATCACGAAGGCATCGGTCAGTGGCACTTTGCGCAGGATCCCAAAGGAGTTCCACGCGAAGGTGCCGATCACGACCATGAACATCACCCCGACCAGTGCTGCCAGCGGGATCTGTTCGATCAGTGGCGCGCCGACCAGAATGAACAGCAGCAAAAAGACCGCAGCCGCAATCCCCGCAACCCGCGTGCGCCCGCCGGATTTCACGTTGATCATGGACTGACCGATCATGGCGCAACCGCCCATACCGCCGAAGAAGCCGGTCACGGTATTGGCCACACCCTGCGCGATACATTCCTGGCTGGCCCCGCCGCGGGTGTTGGTCAGGTCGCTGACAAGATTCAACGTCAGCAGCGATTCAATCAGGCCGATAGCCGCAAGGATCACCGCATAGGGCAGGATGATATACAGCGTCTCGAGCGTGAAGGGTGCCAAGGCGGTGCCGTACAGGCCGACACCTTCGCCAAACGGCATGTGGAACGTCGGAAAGCCGCCCTCGATAGATGCCAGATCGCCGACCCGTGGCACATCCATGCCTGTCGCGATCACCAGAATGGCGATGATGCCGATGCCTGCCAGCGGTGCGGGGATCAGCTTGGTGATGCGCGGCATGACCCAGATGATCGCCATCGTCGCGGCTACCAGCGCCAGCATAAGGTAAAGCGGCCCACCCGACAGCCATTCGCCACCCGACATGCCGTGACCTGTATCAACCATCGTGCCCGGTACTTTGAACTGGCCCATCTGGGCAAGGAAGATCACGATGGCCAGACCGTTCACAAACCCCAGCATAACAGGGTGCGGCACCAACCGCATGAACTTGCCCCATTGCATGACACCCGCGAAAATCTGGATCAGCCCCATCAGCACGACCGTGGCGAACAGATATTCCACCCCGTGCTGCGCCACCAATGCGACCATCACAACCGCCAAAGCACCCGTCGCCCCCGAGATCATCCCCGGACGCCCGCCGATCAACGCGGTGATCAACCCCACCAGAAAGGCCGCATAGAGGCCCACCAACGGGTGGACCCCCGCGACAAAGGCAAAGGCAACCGCTTCGGGCACAAGGGCCAGGGCGACGGTCAGCCCCGACAGCAATTCGATGCGCAGCCGCGACGGAGAGAACCCCTCTCCCGGCATCCATCTCAGGTCGGTCACATCAAGATTTTTGGTAAAACTACGGAACGTGGTACGCGCCATCGGGCATCCTTCGGGTCAAATCGCATCAATAAGTCGGAAAGGTCTTTGCGGCCTCCTAGCTGAAACGTGAACAAAATGGAAGCCACGCGACGGCGCGGACCGGATTCAAGGCTTTCCCTATGGGCCAAGCTTGATACTCTGCGCACAACTCAATCCAAGGGCGACTTCATGACTCAGACGAAAATTGCCGTGATCGGCGGCTCCGGCATCTATGACATCAACGGGCTGGAGGGGGCCGAATGGCTTACCGTGGAAAGCCCCTGGGGCCCGCCATCCGATGCGATCCTGACCGGCACGCTGGACGGGGTAGAGATGGCCTTTCTGCCGCGCCACGGGCGCGGACATGTGCATGCGCCCTCTACCGTTCCCTATCGCGCCAATATCGATGCGCTGAAACGGCTCGGCTGCACGGATGTGATCAGCGTCTCGGCTTGCGGGTCGTTCCGCGATGAAATGGCGCCGGGAGATTTTGTGATTGTGGACCAGTTCATCGACCGCACCATCGCGCGGGAGAAATCTTTCTTCGGCACCGGCTGCGTGGCCCATGTCAGCGTGGCGCACCCCACCTGCCCACGTTTGGGCGACGCCTGCGAAACCGCTGCGCGCGACGCGGGCATCAACGTGCACCGCGGCGGCACCTACCTTGCGATGGAGGGGCCGCAGTTCAGCACATTGGCGGAATCCAAGATGTACCGCGAAAGCTGGGGGGCGGATGTGATCGGCATGACCAATATGCCCGAAGCGAAATTGGCCCGCGAGGCAGAGCTTTGCTATGCCTCGGTCGCGATGATCACGGATTACGACAGCTGGCATCCGGACCACGGCGAGGTCGATGTGACCAAGATCATCGAGACGTTGATGGGCAATGCCGACAAGGGCCGTCAGCTGGTCGCGCGCCTGCCCAAACTGCTAGGAGCCGACCGCGCCCCCTGCCCGCACGGCTGCGACCGTGCGTTGGAATATGCGATCATGACCCAGCCCGAAATGCGCGACGCGGCCCTTGTGGCCAAGCTGGATGCCGTCGCGGGGCGCGTGCTTTAGGCGCACTGCAAACGCTGTCGCAGCGCCCGTGGCGGGTGCTGTGGCAGCTGAGTTTATTTGGCAAAATGAAGCGGGGCCTTGCGGCTTTGACGTGAGTTCCCGCGGGGCCGCGCTGTGGAAGATGCTTGCTGACAGGGAGCGGGTCGCTTAACGCTGTGGCGCGGTTGTTGCGCTGGTGTGGCGACCGACCAAAGCCCAACGACCGGAGCACTGCATGAAACAGGTTCAAGATTACATCCGTACCATTGTCGATTTCCCTCACGAAGGGATCATGTTTCGCGATGTGACCACGCTTTTCGCCGACCCGCGCGGGTTCCGTATGGCCATCGACCAGATGCTGCACCCCTATGCCGGCATCGACATCGACAAGGTCGTCGGGCTTGAGGCGCGCGGCTTTATTCTGGGTGGCGCGATTGCGCATCAGCTGTCCGTCGGCTTTGTGCCGATCCGCAAGAAGGGCAAGCTGCCCGGTCGCACCATCTCTCAGGATTACAAGCTCGAATACGGCGAGGCGATTGTGGAGCTGCACGACGACGCGATCCAGCCCGGTGAGAAGGTGTTGGTTGTCGACGATCTACTGGCCACCGGTGGCACCGCCGAGGCGGGGATCAAGCTGATCCAGCGTTTGGGCGGCGAGATCGTGTCCTGCGCCTTTATCATCGACCTGCCGGAACTTGGCGGGCGCAAGCGGCTGGAAGCGATGGGGATGGAGGTCAACGCGCTCTGTGCCTTTGAAGGCGCGTAAACCGCATTGCCGAGACTTTATTCCGGCGCGGGGAACATCGCGCCGGGGTTCATGATCCCGTTCGGATCCAGCGCCGCCTTGATCGCGCGCAACGCAGAGAGCTTTGCCGGATCGCTATAGCGTTCGAGGTCATTGACCTTGAGCCGCCCGATCCCGTGCTCCGCACTGACAGAGCCGCCGAGCTCGTGCACCAGATCATGGATCGCCGTCTTGATGGGCAAGCGATCCTCCAGATGATCCTCGCGGCTTCGGCCCTGCACCGGGAAAACGTTGTAGTGCAGGTTGCCGTCGCCCACGTGGCCGAAACAATTGATCCTGAAATCGCCCAGCGCGCCGACCTTTTCCCCCGCGCGGATGATAAATTCGGGCAGCGCGCCCAAGGGGACCGAGATATCGTGGCTGGAGATCGACCCGATCTGGCGGTTGGCGTGGGGCATCATCTCGCGGACGGCCCAGAAATCTTCGGACTGCTGCTGGCTTTGCGCGATCAGCCCGTCTGTGACCAGCTCCGCCTCGAAGGCGGCGGCAAACAGCGTCTCGAGCGCCGCCATCGGTTCCAGATCACCGCTGAGGCCCAATTCGATCAGCACGCTCCATTCTGGCGGGCTCTCGAAGGGCTGGCGGAGTTCGGGCATCTTTTCGGTGAGGAAATCCAGCCCGACGCCGTTCATGATCTCGAACGCGCTGATCATCTCGCCCAACTGACTGCGCGCGAGCGACAGCAGCTTCAGCGCCGCCGCCGGAGAGTTCACGACCAGCAGCGCGGTCCCCGTCTTGGCGGGCCGCGGGTAGAGTTTGAGCGCAGCGGCGGTGATGACGCCAAGCGTGCCCTCGGCACCAACCAGCAGGTGACGCAGATCGTAGCCGGTGTTATTCTTGCGCAGCCGTGTCAGGCCGTTCCAGATCTGGCCATCGGGCAGCACGGCCTCTAGCCCCAGACAGAGATCGCGGGCGTTGCCATAGCGTAGCACGCCGGTGCCGCCCGCATTTGTCGCGAGGTTCCCCCCAATTCGGGCAGAACCCTGTGCCGCGAGGGTCAGGGGAAACAGGCGATCCGCCGCCTCGGCGGCGTCCTGCACGTCGGACAGGATCATCCCCGCTTCGGCTACCAGCACGTTTTCATCGGGGTAGACTGCGCGGAGTTTGTTCATGCGTTCCAGCGACAGGATCAGCGGGGCGGGGCCAGAGTCTGCCACCTGGCCGCCCACAAGTCCGGTACCACCGCCATAGGGGATCACGCCGACCCGTGCTGCATTGGCATGGCGGATCAGGGTCGCGACCTCTTCGACCGTGCGTGGCAGAGCCAGCACTGCCGATTTTCCGGCATACAGCCCGCGGGGTTCTTCCAGATAGCGGGGTTCGACCGCGCGGAAGACGTCGGGCGACAGATCGGCACGCAGCGCGGCCTCGAATGCGGGATCGGCGGGGTTCAATGTCATGGCCTATTGATCGCGCCAAGCGGGGCGGGATGCAAGCGGCTTTGGTCCTCGCTAATGCAGGATCGGCGGCTTTGACGGGTCAGAGCCGGGGGCCTCCATCCGCGGGGTTTTTTCCAGCGGGTCCATCTGGGGCAGATCAAAACGCAGCCCGACTTTCGACAGTTTTTCAACCGTCGGATCAGAGGGCGCGAAGAAGCCCACATCCATGGCCCCCGCATCGATACCCGAGAATGTCAGCGCCTCGGAAGCGGCACGAACCAGCGCGTCTTGCGCGCGCGGGATGGCCCCGACAAAGCCCAGCAGATGCCCGCGCCCGCCGCCGGTGTATTCAACCCCGACCAGCCACGCCCCTGCCGCCATGCCTGTGGCGGTCGCCAGCTTGGCATCAATCGCGGCAATCAGCGTTTCGGGCAGGCCCTTGGGCGGCAGAACACGGTCGATGCGCGCCTCGACCTCTCCGGCTTCATGGGCGAGTGTGTCGCGCAGCCAAGCCACGGCGCTGTCGGGCAGCACGATCGCCGAAGGGGCGACATCCAGGTTCACCGCCATGCCAAGCGGTTGGCCATCCAGCATCCCCGCAATCGCGCGCCCCGACAGCGCCACATAGGGCGCGGGCTGCCCGACATAGGCCGCAAGCCGTTCGATCCGGTCAAAGACCAGCACATAGGCGTCCTCGAGCAGGACAGGGCTGACCTGATCGGCGTCCGGTTCGGCTTCGAGCAGCAGGAAAAGCTCCACATCGGCCATGCGTTCGTAGAACCGCAGGCGGGCAGCGTCATCGCTTTCATCGGCCATCATGGCGGCATGGGCGATGTCCAGGGGCGTCGCTTCAGTCATCCAGTACATTCCTTACAGCAGCGCGGAGCCGGGGAAGCACGTCCTCCTCGAACCACGGATTTTTCTTGAGCCAACCGGTATTGCGCCACGACGGATGAGGCAAGGCAAAGACGCCCTTCGGGTGGTTTTGCCAATCGGCGACGGCGCGGGTGACTGTGGTGAACCCGGGCAGGTGATAGCGCATGGCATAGGCCCCGATCAACACAGTCAGGCGGATATCGGGCACGGTATCCAGCGCACCTGCCCGCCATGTCTTCGCACAGATCGGCGGAGGCGGCAGATCGCTGCCCTTGGCGTCATAACCCGGAAAGCAAAAGGCCATGGGGATGATCGCCACGCGGCTGCGGTCATAAAAGGTCGTCTCGTCCACGCCCAGCCAGTCGCGCAGCCGTTTGCCCGAGGCATCCCAGAAGGGGGTGTTTGCCTCATGCACTTTCAACCCCGGCGCTTGCGAGGCGATCAGCAGCCGCGCGCCGGGTTGGAACCAGACCACCGGATTGGGCCGGTGCCCCGTCGCCGTAGCCGCAAAGCGGTCGGAGCAGAGGGTGCATTGGCTGAGTTCGGGGCGGATGTCGGTCATGGTGGTAGACCTAAGCGGTGGCGCGCCGGTTTCAAAGGGGGCGGTGACGCGGTGGTGTTTGACCATCGTTTCGAGACATTTCGAAATGAGCTTGACGCGGCCAATCATTTCTATATTTCTAAAAACATGAAAATGACTCCCGCCTCCCCCCATGACCTTTCCTTGGCCGCTGCGCGCTTTGCCGCGCTCGGGTCAGAGCAACGGTTGCAAGTGCTCCGTTTGCTGGTGCGCGCAGGCCCTGACGGGCTGACCATCGGCACGCTGGGTGATCGCGCGGGTATCACCGGGTCGACGCTGACCCATCATCTGAAACTGCTTGTAGCCGCGGGACTGGTGCGCCAGCAGCGGCAGGGGCGTAGCACCATCTGCGCGGCGGTATCCCATGACGCGGTACAGGATCTGTCCGAGTTCCTGATGACAGAGTGTTGCGCCGACGCCGCGGTACCCTGCCCTGATCATCCCCACGGTTAACACCACAGATAGCGAAAGTCCCCCCATGTCACACGGTCACCACCATCACGTCGATCCCGACAGCGGCGACGGCAAGATTGCCCTCGCGGTGGCGATCAACCTCGGCCTCACGGTCGCGCAGGTCATCGGCGGGATCGTCGCGGGCAGCCTGTCGCTGATCGCCGATGCGCTGCATAACTTCAGCGACGCCATCGCGCTGATCATCGCCTTTGCCGCGCGCAAGATCGCCCGCCGTCCAGCCAATGCAGATATGACCTTTGGTTACGGCCGGATCGAGGCGGTCGCGGCGCTGATCAACTATACCACGTTGATCGTGATCGGCCTGTATCTGGTCTATGAGGCCGCGATGCGCTTTGCCAATCCCGAACCCGTGGCGGGCTGGATCGTGGTGATCGTCGCCGGCTTCGCCTTGCTGGTGGATCTGGGCACCGCCGCGTTGACCTTTCGCGCATCCAAATCCAGCGTGAACATCCGCGCGGCCTTTTTGCACAATGTGGCGGATGCCTTGGGGTCGGTTGCCGTGATCGTGGCGGGGACGCTGATGATCCTGTTCGGATGGGCTTGGGTGGACCCGTTGGCCACGCTGCTGATTGCCGGATACATCCTTTGGCAATCCGGGACCGAACTGCCGCAGGTGGCACGGATCCTGATGCTTGCCTCGCCCGATGCGCTGCGCACCGAAGACGTGATCGCGGCACTGCGCGACCAGCCCGGTGTTGCAGACGTCCATCATGTGCACCTGTGGCTGATGGAGGAACACGGCGCTGCCTTTGACGCCCATATCGTTGCCGAACAAGGCACCGACCCAAGCGCCCTGCGCCAAGCGTTGAAATCCTACCTGAAGTCCGAGTTCGATCTGAACCACGTCACGCTGGAGCTTGAGACCCAGGATGCCCGTTGCCACGACGCCAAGGTGATCGGTCACTAACACCCGCACCCCTCGACCTTTCGTATAGCGCGCCCTGCAAACCATCGCCGATGGCACTGCCTTCGGGCGCGTGGGGCGTTTTGGCTCCTTGAAAATTCGGCCCCAACTACGACATAATATAGTCAAAATAGAGGGCTAGACACCGCCCAAGGCTCGGGAAACAGGGCGCGACATACCCGCAACAGCACCAATCGGAGCAGGCATGCTGGAATTCGACAACGTCTCCAAGTCCTTTTGGACTGGCACGCAACACAAGGTCATTCTCGACCATGTGTCATTTCGCGTGGATTTGGGTCATTCCCTTGGCATCCTCGCCCCGAACGGCACCGGCAAGACGACCCTTATCAATATGATGGCGGGGCTGGAAAAGCCGGACGAAGGCGAGATCCGGCGCGGCTGCAACATCAGCTTCCCGCTGGGGTTCATGGGCGGTGTCGTCAACAAGGTTTCCGCGGTAGAGAATGCCCGCTATATTGCCCGTCTCTATGGGCTGGACCCTGACTACGTCGAAAGCTTTTGTCGCTGGCTGTGTGGGTTAGGGGAATATTTTGACCAGCCCGTCGGGACATATTCGGCCGGGATGAAATCACGGTTTTCGTTTTCACTGCTGCTTGCGCTTGATTTCGACATCTATTTGATCGACGAAGGCATGCCGAGCACCACAGATGTGGAGTTCAACCGCAAGGCGGGCGAAATTCTGCAAGAACGGCTGCGCACGACGACGATCATCATCGTTTCGCACCAAGCCGAGACGTTGGAACAATTCGCGCGGTCCGCTGCTGTCTTGCTTGGCGGAAAGCTACATATCTTCGACACCTTGGAAGAGGCCAAACAGCTGTATGACTACGAAACCCAAGGCTAGAAAATTCCGCATCAAACGTGCGACCCCTGCTGCGGCCCCCAAGGGGAACGACGCGGTCGAACGTGACGCCCCCGCGGCAGCCACGCCAAAGCCGCAGGCCCCCGACGCGCCACGCGCTGCGGCTGCATCACGCGGCGAAGCACCGAGAGCTGCAGCGCCCGGCCAAGCTGCCGCAGCCTCCGCCGCGCGCCCGACCCCGCCCTCCGACGCCCGCAGCGGCGAGGTGTCATCAGCGACCGAAGTCAGCGGAGAGCAGGACATCGACGCGATCCGCCGCGAAGGGCTGACCGGCCGCCAGCTGCGCATGGCCCGTCGCGTGGCGCAAAAACACGGGCTTGCCCCGACCTCTGACTTCGATGCGGTGCGATTGCTGCGCGCCGAAGGGATCGACCCGTTCCAACGCTCCAACATGCTGGAACTGGTCGTTCCTCAGGACAAGCAATCCACCGGGACGGCATTGCAGAAAGGGCGCATCCAGCTTCCCCAGACAGTCCCTGCCGGGGGGCGCAATCTGCCCTCGACCGACGTTAATCCGATGGAACGCCGCATGCGCGAGATCTCGGACATCCAGCGTGACATCACCAGGCGCCGCCGCCGCAAGATGGCGTTGCTTATGGTGCGTCTCGCGTTCTTTGTCGGGCTGCCCACAATCATGGGCGGGTATTATTTCTACAACATCGCCACGCCGATGTATGCGACAGACAGCCAGTTCCTGATTATCCAGAACGAAGGCACGGGCGGGCTTGGCCCCCTTGGCGGGCTGCTGCCGACGCAGTTTGCCAACTCCGCCGATAGTATCGCGACACAAAGTTACCTTCAGTCAAAAGACGCGATGCTGCGGCTGGACCGAGATGTCGGCTTTATGAAGCATTTCTCGGACCCCGCGATCGACCCGATCCAGCGGATGAACCCTGACGCGTCGAACGAGGAAGCGTATAAATACTATAAGGACAACGTCAAAATCGGATACGATCCGACCGAAGGCATGATCCGCATGGAGGTGATTGCCGCCGATCCCGAGGTCGCGAAAGACTTTTCCGAACACCTGCTGCAATATGCCGAAGAACGCGTGAACGCCCTGTCGCAACAAAAGCGCGAAGACGGCATGCGCGACGCCCGCGAAGCCTTTGAGCAGACGGTCGCCAAACGCCGCGCGGCGCAGGAAGCGCTGATCAAGCTGCAGGTCGACAACGGGGTGGACCCGCAGGCGGTGATCGCATCGATCCGCGGGCAGATCACCAATTATGAAACCTTGCTGCTGGAAAAAGAGCTTGAACTTGCCGCCCTGCTCGACAACCCGCGCCCGAACCGCGCCAAGGTGGACGGTGCCCAAGGCGACGTGCGCCGGCTTAGCGCGCAGCTGGACAAGCTGAACGAACGCATGAACAGCGCGACCGAGGGCACCAACTCGCTTGCACAACAAGCGGTCAGCTTGCAACTGGCGCAGGCCGATCTGGCAGCGGCGGATGCCGCCTTGCAGGCGTCCCAGACCCAGATGGAACAAGCCCGCACAGAGGCCAGCCGCCAGGTCCGATATCTGACCGTCGCGGTGCGTCCGGTGGCGTCGCAAAGCGCCTCATACCCACGCAAGTTCGAGAACACGATTTTGACATTCCTGATCTTTGCGGGCATCTACCTCATGCTATCGCTGACCTCCTCCATTCTGAAAGAACAGGTAACAAAATGACCCAAGTCACCGTTGGAAATGTCGTCATCGGGAATGATCGCCCGCTGACGGTGATCGCAGGCCCCTGCCAGCTGGAAAGCGAAACCCACGCCCAGATGATCGCCGGCCAGATGAAAGAGGCATGCGATGCCGTGGGCGCCCAGTTCGTGTTCAAGGCGAGCTATGACAAAGCCAACCGCACCTCCCTTGGTGGCAAACGCGGGCTTGGCATCGACGAAGGTCTGGCTGTGCTGCAATCGGTGGGCAAATCCATCGGCGTGCCCGTCCTGACCGACGTGCATACCGAAGCGCAATGCGCCATCGCGGCCGAGGCCGTGGACATCCTGCAAATCCCGGCCTTCCTGTGCCGCCAGACCGATATGCTGCTGGCCGCGGGCAATACGGGCAAGGTTGTGAACGTCAAAAAGGGTCAGTTTCTTGCCCCGTGGGATATGCCCAATGTCGTCGCCAAGATCGAATCCACCGGTAACAAACGCATCTTGCTGACCGAACGCGGCACCTCCTTTGGCTACAACACATTGGTCGCTGACATGCGCAGCCTGCCGCAGATGGCGCAAACCGGATACCCTGTCGTGATGGACGCGACCCATTCAGTCCAGCAGCCCGGCGGGCAAGGTGGCTCCAGCGGCGGACAACGCGAGTTCGCCCCCGTCATGGCCCGTGCAGCGGTCGCGATTGGCGTGGGCGCGGTCTTTATCGAGACCCACGAAGACCCGGACAACGCACCGTCGGACGGGCCGAACATGATCTATCTGGATCAGATGCCTGCGCTGGTTGCGTCGTTGATGAAATTCGACGCGCTGGCCAAGGAATACCCCCTCACCTTCTAAGGGGCCATCCTGCCAATACTAGACCTTCGCGGCGTTTCCGAATGCCGCGATCAGCCCTGCGTCCTTTACACCCGGCGCGCTTTCCACACCGGAAGAGACATCTACCTGCCGTGCGCCGGTCATACGGGCGGCCTGAGCCACATTGTCAGGGGTCAGCCCCCCTGCCAGCATCCACGGCTTGTCCCATGTGCGATCTGCGATCAGGCGCCAGTCAAAGGACAATCCATTGCCACCGGGCAGCGCTGCCCCTTTGGGCGGTTTCGCGTCGATCAGGATCTGGTCCGCCACGGCCATATAGGCATCAATCTGTGGCAGGTCATCTGCATCGGCCACACCGACCGCCTTCATCACCGGCAGCCCATAGCGCGCCTTGACCTCGGCGACACGCTCGGGCGTTTCCTTGCCGTGTAGCTGCAGCATATCAATAGGCACAGCGGCCGTCAGCGCGTCCAGAAAGGCGTCATCCGCGTTGACCGTCAACGCGACCTTACACAGCCCCATTGGCACCTCTACAGCCAGTTCAGCGGCTTGATCAATCGTGACATGCCGAGGGGATTTTTCAAAGAAAACAAAGCCGACATAGCGCGCACCGGCCGCAGCGGCCGCCGCAATATCCTGCGTGCTGCGCAAGCCGCAGAATTTCACGTGCAAATTTTGGGTCATCGGATGGTTCCTGCGCTAAGGGGCATAGGCCCGCTTAGCTTGCTTGATCCAGCAGCGCCAGAACCTCGTCCTGGTCCTGATACTTCTCGCCCTTCAGGCGTGCGACTTCACGTTCCAGACGGCGCATTTCGCGGGCCTGACGTGCGGCTTCGGCACGCTGGCCGTATTCGCGGATCCATTCCCAGACGAACCCCACCAGCAGACCGGCGATGATGCTGCCCAGAATGACAATGAACAGCGGCACCTGAATTTCAGGGTTCAACGCGAACCAGCCCGATACCTCGGTCGGTAGCAACTTCAGCGACACCATGGACCGGTTGGCCAAGGCAACCGCGATCAGTGCAATGGCGAAGATTGCGATGCAGAGGTAGCGAACATAACGCATTAGGAATTCCCGTTTAAACGATCTCTAAGCAGTTTACCGGTCTTGAAGAACGGCACGTGCTTTTCTTCTACATGAACAGTTTCCCCAGTGCGAGGGTTCCGGCCCACACGGGCGTCACGTTTTTTCACTGAAAAGGCACCAAAGCCGCGCAGCTCTACCCGATCACCATCGGACATCGCGCCGGTAATCTCTTCGAAGATGGTATTTACGATCCGTTCCACGTCGCGCTGATAGAGATGGGGATTGTCGTCGGCAATCTTCTGGATCAGTTCTGACCGGATCATTTAACGTCCTCCGAGGTGCGCAATTAATGTCTTAACTACATGGGACTATAGCAAACCAAACGCGTTCGTGAAGTCATGCATATTTCTATTATTGCGATTAAGTGGCGGGAAGTCGCTGTTTTCCAGTCCTTTTTTAGTCACATTTCACACAACCACTCGGAATAGCGCTGCCAGCCGCCCTTCCCTGCCCCCCGCCACAGATTGCGATTCGGAACGAAAAAGGGCCCCGCAGTCTGCACTGCGAGGCCCCTGATCTGTGCAACAAGCGCTAAGGCTTATTCGTCGCCTTTCAGAGCGGCACCCAGGATATCACCCAAGGATGCGCCGGAGTCAGAGGAGCCATACTGCTCGACTGCTTCTTTCTCTTCTGCGATTTCACGTGCTTTGATCGACACGCCCAGACGGTGCGCTTTCGCGTCAACGTTGGTGATGCGTACGTCAACCTTGTCACCAACCGAGAAACGCTCGGGGCGCTGTTCGGCACGGTCACGCGACAGATCGGAGCGACGGATGAAGGCTTTCATGCCTTCGTATTCGACTTCGATGCCACCGTCTTCGATGGAGGTCACGGTCACAGTCACAACGGAACCGCGCTTCACGCCGCCCACTGCTTCTGCGAACTTGTCGCCGCCCACACCTTTGATCGACAGGCTGATGCGTTCTTTTTCCACGTCAACTTCGGAAACAACGGCCTGAACCGTGTCACCTTTGCGGTAGTCCTGGATCGCTTCTTCGCCGCGCTGGTCCCAGCTCAGGTCCGACAGGTGAACCATGCCGTCGATGTCGCCTGGCAGGCCAACAAACAGACCGAATTCGGTGATGTTTTTGACTTCGCCTTCAACTTCGGTGCCTTCTGGGTGTGTTTCAGCAAACACTTCCCATGGGTTGCGCATGGTCTGTTTCAGACCAAGGGAAACGCGACGCTTGGCGCCATCGATTTCCAGAACCATGACTTCGACTTCTTGGCTGGTGGAAACGATTTTGCCGGGGTGTACGTTCTTCTTTGTCCAGGACATTTCGGAAACGTGAACCAGACCTTCAACGCCTGGCTCCAGCTCAACAAATGCACCGTAATCGGTGATGTTGGTGACGCGGCCAGTGTGCGTGGATTCCAGCGGGTACTTGGCTTGAACCAGATCCCATGGATCTTCTTGCAGCTGTTTCATACCCAAGGAGATGCGGTGCGTCTCTTTGTTGATCTTGATGACCTGAACCTTGATGGTTTCGCCGATCGACAGGATCTCGGATGGGTGGTTCACACGGCGCCATGCCATGTCTGTGACGTGCAGCAGGCCGTCAACACCGCCCAGATCAACGAAGGCACCGTATTCGGTGATGTTCTTGACCACACCGTCAACTTCCTGACCTTCGGTCAGGTTGCCGATAACTTCGGCACGCTGTTCGGCACGGGATTCTTCAAGAATTGCACGACGCGAAACAACGATGTTGCCACGACGACGGTCCATTTTCAGAACTTGGAACGGCTGCTTCAGACCCATCAGAGGGCCGGCATCGCGCACGGGGCGCACGTCAACTTGCGAACCGGGAAGGAAGGCAACTGCGCCGCCCAGATCAACGGTAAAGCCACCTTTAACGCGGCCAAAGATCGCGCCTTCAACGCGCTCTTCTGCGGCATAGGCTTTTTCCAGACGGTCCCAGGCTTCTTCGCGACGGGCCATCTCGCGAGAGATAACAGCTTCACCACGGGAGTTTTCTACCTGACGCAGGAATACTTCGACTTCGTCGCCGACTTCCACTTTGGGTGCTTCGCCAGGCTCGGCAAATTCTTTCAGTTCAACGCGGCCTTCCATCTTGTAGCCTACGTCGATAATAGCTTGGCCCGCTTCGATCGCGATAACCTTGCCTTTGACAACAGAGCCCTCTTCGGGCGTGTCCATTTCAAAGCTTTCTTCCAAAAGTGCTTCGAAGTCTTCCATTGAGTTCATAGCCATGTAGCTTGATTTTCCTTTAGCATTTGGTTTCTGGCCGCGCGGTTGTCTCCGCCGGTCTGTGGTTAAAATTGTCATCCGCGATGGGATTCGATCCGCAAAACAAAGAGGGCCGGATGAAACCGACCCTGCCTGATATCTCGCGCCCGAAACGTGTATCCGCCCCTTAGACAGTCGCGCGTATAGCCCCGTTTCGGGGCAAAGGCAAGGGCCGGCACGGGTGATCCCCTGTTCACAAAGGTTCATACCGGGCGATGTCAGAAAAAGGGCAGACCGTAGCCTGCCCTTGTCCATTTGGTCATCCGCCTAGTCGGGTATCAGCTTTCGGTCGGGCCGCCTGCGTCTTTCCAGCCGGGAAAACCGCCGATGTTGGTGACATTGGTATAGCCCATGTCGTGCAGCGTCTTACCCGACAGCGCGGCCTGACCGCCCGCGCCGCAGATCAGGTAAATCTCTGCGTCTTTTTCGAAGATCGGGTTATACATCTCTTCCTTGTTGGGGTCGGCGCGGAATTCGATCATGCCGCGCGGCACACGATGCGCGCCCTTGATGGTCCCGCTTTTAGCGATGTCGCCGGAATCGCGCACGTCGATAAAGACACCCTTGCCTTCGGCATGTTTCGCAATCGCGTCCTTGGCGTCCATCTTGGGGACAACGGCATTCGCAGCGTCGAGATAGTCTTGAGCGGTCTTCATAGTCAGCACCTCTTGTTTATTCCTATCGTGTCTAGCCTATCGCCAGACACGTCCCAGACCAACGTCATGCACCGACATTCGTTCCGCCGCGTTTAGTCACGTCGACGTGCGGCTACCAGTTCGATGGCGCGGGCCACGGCTGTTTCGATATCCATGGTCGAGGTATCCATCAGCTCTGCATCCTCGGCGGGCTTCAACGGTGCCTCGGCGCGGGTGCTGTCGCGGGCATCGCGGGCCTGCACATCGGCCAGCACCCCTTCCAGCGTGACCTCGGCCCCCTTGGCGCTAAGCTCGGCAAAGCGGCGCTGTGCACGGACCTCTGGCGTGGCGGTAATGAACAGCTTGACCGGCGCATCGGGGCAGATCACCGTGCCGATGTCGCGCCCGTCCAGCACCGCGCCCCCTGCCCGCATGGCAAAGCTGCGCTGGAAATCGACCAAGGCGGCCCGCACAGCGGGGATCGCAGCCGCGCGGCTCGCGGCCTCTGCCACGGCGTTGGTGCGCAGTTGGTCATTCTCAAGATCATCGGCTTGCAGGGTCAAAGCGGCCTCTTCGGCGGTCATGCCCTCCAGCACTTTCGCCCCTACGGCGCGATAGAGCAGGCCGGTATCCAGATGCGCAAAACCGAAATGCGCCGCAACAGCGCGCCCGACAGTGCCCTTGCCCGCCGCAGCCGGCCCGTCAATCGCAACGGTAAAGCCCAGCATCACGCATCCCCCCGCGTCACATCCGCGCCAAGGCGTTTCATCAGCGGCTCGAAGATCGGGAAGGACGTGGTGATCGGCGACCCGTCATCCACACTGACAGGGGACGTTGCGGCCATGCCAAGGATCATAAAGGACATCGCGATGCGGTGGTCCAGCTGGCTGGCGCAGGTGGCCCCGCCCGGCACGTTCCCGTGCCCCCGTCCGGTGACCGCCCACCAATCGGGGCCCTCGTCCACTTCGATCCCGTTGGCGCGCAGCCCCTTGGCCATCGCGTCGATCCGGTCGCTTTCCTTGACCCGCAGCTCTTTCACGCCACGCATCATCGTCTGGCCCTGCGCAAAGGCGGCCACGACAGAGAGCACCGGATATTCGTCGATCATCGACGCCGCGCGCGCCGGCGGCACCTCGATCCCTTTGAGGTCGGGCGAGAATTTGGCGCGCAGGTCGGCGACAGGCTCGCCGCCCTCGATCCGCTCATTCTCATAGGTCAGATCGGCCCCCATCTCGCGCAGCGTGGTGAACAGCCCTGCCCGTGTCGGGTTCAGCCCGATCCCCGGCACCAGCACGTCGGAGCCCGGCACGATCAAGGCAGCACAGACCGGAAACGCAGCCGAGGACGGATCGCGCGGCACATCAACATGCTGGGCCTGTAGCTCTGGCTGGCCGGTCAGAGTGATCACACGGCCCTCATCCGTGTCTTCCACCGAGATCTCGGCACCGAAGCCCGCCAACATCCGCTCCGTATGGTCGCGCGTGGCCTCGGCCTCGATCACGACGGTCTTGCCGGGGGCGTTCAGCCCTGCCAGCAAGACGGCGGATTTCACCTGTGCGGACGGCACTGGCACGGTGTAGCGCACGGGCACAGGGTCAGCCGCCCCCACGATGGTCATGGGCAAGCGTCCGCCCTTGCGCCCGACAGATTGCGTGCCGAACAGAGCCAGCGGATCGGTGACCCGCGCCATGGGGCGGCCGTTCAGGCTGGCGTCGCCGGTGAATGTCGCGGTGATGGGGGAGGTCGCCATTGACCCCATGATCAAGCGCACCCCCGTGCCCGAGTTTCCGCAGTCGATCACCCCGTCCGGTTCTGCGAAACCGCCCACGCCCACACCGCGCACAGACCAGTTACCACCGCCCATATTGGTGACTTCCGCGCCAAAGGCCTGCATCGCCTTGGCCGTGTCCAGCACATCGTCGCCTTCAAGCAATCCGCTGATGGTGGTTTCGCCGATGCACATCGCGCCCAGAATCAAGGACCGGTGCGAGATCGACTTGTCCCCCGGCACCTCGGCCACGCCGGACAGCGGGCCGCAAGCGGTAGAGGTCATCGGGACGGGCGTGGCGTGACTGGACATGGATAACCCTCAAAAAAAACTTCCTGAAAGCCCGTCTTAAACCAGCGATCCCGCCCCGTCCATCGCCAGCGTTCCTGCCCGCGCCCGCCCGCTCAGGTCTTGCGGAAGGTCAGGTAGTGCGGCACGCGCCCTTCGCGCAGCGCTTTTTGTTCGTAGCGGGTGGAAATCCAGTCGCCCCAGGGTTCTTTCCAGTCGCCGGGGCGTTCCGCCAGCCATTCGAACCCGTGGCGCGGCACCTGTTCAAGCGTCTGGCGCACATAGTCTTCGATGTCCGTGGCCACGCGAAAGATCGCGCCGGGCTTGAGCACCTTTGCCAGCGGCTCAAGGTGTTCCGGTGTCACAAAGCGGCGCCGGTGGTGGCGCGTTTTCGGCCACGGATCGGGGTACAGCAGGAACGCGCGGTCAATCGACGCCTCTGGCAGCACGTCAAAGATATCGCGTGCATCGCCCGGATGGATCGCCACGTTATCGACACCCGCGCGGCGGATCTTGCCCAACAGCATCGCAACCCCGTTGATGTAGGGCTCACAGCCGATGATGCCCACGTCAGGGTTTTGCGCGGCCTGATGCACCATATGTTCGCCGCCGCCAAAGCCGACCTCGAGCCAGACGGGTTTGCCGCCAAACAGCGTCGGCAGGTCCAGCGGGGTACGGTCGGGGTTCGCGTCCCAATCGACAGGACCGGGCGACAGCGCCTCTAGATCCTCTTCGATATAGCCTTTCTGGCTTTGCTTAAGCGATTTGCCTTTAAGGCGACCGTAGAAATTGCGGCGGGGGCGTTCAGGATGTGTCATGGCGCTGGCTTTAGCCTGCGCGGGGGACGGGCGCAACATTTCGCGTAAGCCCGCGCTGCAAAAGCCCACGCGCCCCATGCGCAACGGCGGTGCCGCCCCTTTGAGGCACAGCAAACCCGGAACGATCACGCCGACTTTACGTTGAGCTACAGGGCTCTACCTGAGCGAGAACCGATAATAATGCAGCGGAGGACATGCGAATGCGGGAACTGGCAAGCCGACTGGGACTCCGAACGGACCCTACAATCTTCTTTGTTTCCGCCCTGTGTACCGCCCTATTTGTACTGGCTCTTGTACTTGCCCCTGAACCGATCGGGGATGCTTTCGCCGCAGGCCGCGCCTGGATCGTATCGCATCTGGGGTGGTTCTTTATTCTTGGCGTCAACGTCTGGCTGGGCTTTCTGATCTGGGCCGCAATGAGCCGTCACGGCCATATCCGCCTTGGCCCGCGCGACAGCCGCCCCGACTATACAAACCTGTCGTGGTTCACCATGCTTTTCGCGGGCGGCATCGGCACCGTGCTGATGTTCTGGGGCGTGGCCGAACCGATCAGCCATTTTTCGGACCCGCCCCTGCCTGGCGTTGAACCCTTTACGGAACAGGCCGCACAAGACGCCATCTCTATCGCCACATACCACCTTGCGCTGCACACCTGGACGATCTTCGCGCTGCCCGGTCTGGCCTTTGCCTATTTCATCAACCGCTATGATCTGCCCGTGCGGGTCAGTTCGGTCTTTTACCCGCTGTTGAAAGAGCGCATCCACGGCCCTTGGGGTAAGGCGATCGACATTGCGTCGATCCTCGGCACGCTGTTCGGCGTCGCGGTCTCGCTTGGGCTGGGGTCATCGCAGATCGCAGCGGGTCTGTCGGCGCTGTTTGGGTGGAACGACGGCGTGCCGCTGCAGGTCGGCATCCTGACCGCGCTGACCGCCGTTGCCGTGGTGTCTATCGTGGCGGGGCTCGATAAGGGGGTGAAGCTGCTGTCCAACCTCAATATTGGCATGGCCGTGGCGTTGATGGTCTTTGTGCTGGTGACCGGTTCGACCCTGTTCCTGCTGCGCGGCATGGTCGAGACCTTTGGCCTGTACCTAAGCAACCTGCCACGGCTCGCCTTCTGGAATGATATGCTTGCCGATACCAACCCCTCGAATGGGGATTGGGGCTGGCAGGGCAGCTGGACGGTGTTCTACTGGGCCTGGACGGTCACGTGGTCGCCCTTCATCGGGCTTTTCGTCGCGCGGATTTCGCGGGGGCGCACGATACGGGAGTTCGTCTTTGGCGTGCTGCTGGCGCCGTCGCTGTTCACGCTGATCTGGTTCTCTATCTTCGGCTGGCAAGCGATGGAGATTGACGGCATCGGTACCGCCGCGCGCACGGCTCTTGGCGCGCAGGCCGGTTCGCTGAGCGCGGCAGTGGCTGACTCAGTCCCGCTTGCCATGTTCGCGTTTTTCGAAAGCTTCCCTTTCGCCGATATCGTGCAGGGTATCGCCGTGCTGGTGGTGGCAATCTTCTTTGCAACATCCTCGGATTCCGCGTCGCTGGTTGTCGACATGCTGTGCACCGGTTCGCCCGAACCCGGCCCCACCCGCCAGCGGGTGTTCTGGGGCGTGTCCGAAGGGCTGGTCGCCGCGATGCTGCTGATCCTTGCAGGGGACTTGGGGCTGACCGCCTTGCAACAGGTGATCACGGTCGTCGGCTTGCCGATCTTCCTGCTGGTCTTTGCGATGATCCCCTCGCTGATCAAAGGGTTCCGGACCGAAGATATCGACCACGTCTCTATCGGCAAGCGCCCCGGCCTGGCAGAGCTGTAACACCCCCACCAACACAAAAGGGCAGCCCATCGGGGCTGCCCTTTCTTGTACCATAAAGCATGTGTTTACAGCGCGGCCTTCAGCGCATCGACCAGATCGGTCTTTTCCCAGCTAAAGCCGCCATCCGCTTCGGGCGCGCGACCAAAGTGGCCGTAGGCCGCGGTGCGTTCAAAGATGGGGCGGTTCAACTGCAGATGCTCGCGGATGCCGCGCGGTGTCAGGTCGATGATCTGGCGGATCGCCTTTTCAATCGCCGCATCCGTGACATCCGCGTCGCCACCATAGGTATCGCAGTAGATCGACAGAGGCTTGGACACGCCGATGGCATAGCTCAGCTGGATTGTACACTTTTCGGCCAGACCGGCAGCCACGACGTTTTTCGCCAGATAGCGCGCCACATAGGCGGCAGAGCGGTCAACCTTCGTCGGGTCTTTCCCCGAGAACGCGCCGCCCCCATGCGGTGCCGCACCGCCATAAGTATCCACAATGATCTTGCGCCCGGTCAGGCCCGCGTCGCCGTCAGGGCCGCCGATGACAAAGGTCCCCGTCGGGTTCACCCACCATTCGGTGTCGGGGGTGATCCAGCCTTCGGGCAGAACCTGGGTGATATAGGGTTCGACGATGTCGCGGATGTCGGCACTGGTCTGGCCTGCATCGGCGTGCTGCGTCGACAAGACGATAGAGGACACGCCAACAGGCTTGCCGTCTTCATAGCGCACGGAAAGCTGGCTTTTGGCGTCGGGGCGCAGCGTTGGCTCTGTCCCGTCTTTGCGCACTTCGGCCAGACGGCGCAGGATCGCATGGGCATAGTGGATCGGCGCCGGCATCAGCTCTGGCGTCTCGTTGGTGGCGAAACCGAACATGATGCCCTGATCGCCCGCGCCTTCTTCCTTGTCGCCTGACGCATCCACGCCTTGCGCGATATGCGCCGACTGCGGGTGCAGCAGATTGGTGATCTCGCAGGTGGCGTGGTGGAATTCATCCTGCTCGTAGCCGATGTCCTTGATGCAGGCGCGGGCGATGCCGTCGATCTTGCCAAGGTATTCATCCAGCTTGTCCTTGTTCGACAGGCCAACCTCGCCGCCGATGACCACGCGATTGGTGGTAGCAAAGGTCTCCGCTGCGACACGCGCTTCGGGTTCTTCGGTCAGAAAGGCATCAAGTACGGCGTCGGAAATCCGGTCGCAGACCTTATCCGGGTGGCCCTCGGAAACGGATTCCGAAGTGAACGTGTAGTTTTTGCGGGACATTTAGTGCTCCAATAGATTTCTTAGCCACGTCAGGAAGCCGTTGTGGCCGATTAACGGGGCTTAGCTTTGCCTGCCCATTTGGTCAAACTTTAAGTTGCGTCGTCGGCGCAGGATGACAAGGGCAAACCCCGCCAAAGTGATGAAAAGAAACGGCCATTCGCCCCACCTGCTATAGGGTGTCGCAGGGCGTGGGGCGGGCAGAGGGGCATCCAGAAAGCCAGCCTCGTTCAGGGCCAAACTCTTTGTGATGCGGCCCCAGGGGTCAATCATCGCCGAAACGCCCGTGTTGGCGACGCGTGCCATGGGCAGACCTTGCTCTATCGCGCGCATCCGGGCCTGAGCCAGGTGCTGCAACGGCCCCTGCCCCTTGCCGAACCACGCATCATTCGTGAGCTGCATCAAGAACGCGGGCCGCGCCGGTGCGGCGTTGACGTCCCGTGCAAAGACGGCCTCGTAGCAGATCAGGGGCAGCGCCTGGCCCAAGAGCCCCAGATCCATCAGATCTGCCCCCGGACCCGAGGAAAACCCACTGCCAAACTGCGCCGCCATGCCGCGCAGACCGATACGGCCCAACAGATCGCCAAAGGGGATATATTCGCCAAAGGGCACGAGGTGGTGCTTGTCATAGGTCTGCACAACCTCGGCGTCTGGCCCCAGCACCACGGCCGAGTTGTAGTAGGCCATGTCGCCGCGCCGCTGCACCCCCAGCACCACAGGCGTACCGGCGGCGGCTTCGCTGATATAGGTCAGCGCGCCATGGGCCAAATCAAGCGGCCACGCGATGGCGGTTTCGGACCAGAGTATCAGATCAGGCGCCGCATCCCCCTGCGCAGGCGGTGCAGCGGTCAGCGCCAGCTGACGATCAAAGAATTCGGGAATTTTGACGGGGTCCCATTTGTCTTTCTGCGCCGCATTCGGCTGTACCATACGGATCATATGGTCGGTGATCGGGGCGTCGCCCCCTCCAAAGGGCACCGTCAACGCCGCCACGCCCAAGATCCGCGCGCCCCAGACAGCGCCCTGCCGCAGCAATGTGCCCCGCGCGCGCTGTACCACCGCTACAGCCAGCGCGACAAAGGCAAGGGTCATGCCGTAGGGCCCCACCAGCGCAAGCCCCTGCCCCGGCCAATGGTTAACCAAAGACTGAGAGAACATCCCCCAAGGGAAGCCGGTGAACAGATAACCGCGCAGCATTTCGGCGGCGGGCAGGACGAAGATCAGCGGCCAGACCTGTGCCGACAACCGGCGGGACACGTAGAACGCCAAAGCCCAATACAACGCCAAACCGCCCGTCAGCCCCGCCACAGCAAAAGGTGCCATCCAGGCATAGCGTTCAGGGTCGACCATGAATGGCGAAACCAGCCAAGACCATCCATGCAAGAAATAGCCAAAGCCAAAGCCCCAGCCGATCGCTGCGGCCTGCCGAGGCGTCCCAGCAGCGCGGTAGATCAACAGAACAGCCGCAAGTGCAGCCAGCAAGACCAGAGGCAAATCATAGGGTGCCTGCCCAAAGGCCGCGACAACGCCCGCAAGCACCGCGGCCCCGAACCGCATCCAAGCGGCACTGCGCAAAGTCATCAGTGAGATCCGGCCATACGCACGCGCAAACGCTTGATCCGGCGCGGATCGGCGTCGATCACCTCGAACTCGGGGCCATCGGGATGCACGACCACTTCGCCACGTGCCGGCACCCGTCCCGACAGCATGAAGACCAACCCGCCGAGGGTGTCGATCTCTTCTTCGTCGACATCATCGTGGTCGGTCAGCGAATGGCCAATCTCGGCCTCGAAATCATCCAGAGGCGTCTTGGCCAGCGCAAGGTAGCAGCCGGGCTTTTCGACCGTCCAATATTTGCCTTCGTCCACGTCGTGTTCGTCTTCGATCTCGCCGATGACCTGTTCGATCAGATCCTCGATCGTGACCAGCCCGTCGACGCCGCCGTATTCGTCAATCACCAGCGCCATATGGCGCCGTTCGGCCTGCATCTTGGTCAGCAAGACGCCAATGGTCATGGACGGCGGCACGAACAGCAAGGGACGCAGCATCGCCTGAAGGTCAAATTCGGTGTTTCGGCCGTTAAAGCCGTGGGTCAGCGCCAGATCCTTGAGGTGGGCCATGCCAACGGGGGTATCGAGCGTGCCGTCATACACCGGCAGGCGCGTCAGACCGCTGTCCTTGAACACGCCGACCAGCTCATCCAGCGTCGAGGTCACCGGCACCGCGGTGATATCCGCCTTGGGCACCGCCACATCATCCACCCGCATCCGGCGCAGGTTCATCATGCCGCGGGTGGACAGCCTGTCGGTCTGTGCCGCGGTGATTTCCTCCTCTTCCTCGTTGTCCGACGCGCTGAGTGCGCCCATGACCCGGGAAAAGAAGCCACCGGATTTCGGGGTGTCTTCGGTTTCTTCGGCCTCGGAGGTCGGTATGATGTCTTCCAACTGCGCGCTCTGCGCCGCCTCAGATGATCCGTCTGTGTCGCCCATCGGGTCCTGTCTTTATGTGTTTAGGCAGGCGGTTGCACTGCGTCGTCTCTATATGGGTCATCCAACCCCAATTTGCCAAGTATTTCTACCTCTAACCGTTCCATCAGGGTCGCATCCCCGTCCCGTTCGTGGTCATACCCCAACAGGTGAAGCAGCCCGTGCACGATCAAATGGGTCACGTGATCGGCCATCGGGCGGCCTGCGGCCTCTGCCTCGGCGTGGCAGGTGTCATATGAAATCGCGATGTCGCCCAGTTCCAGCATATTGTCGAACCCCGGCGTGACCGGCAGCGGAAGTTCGCCGTCGCGCACGGCACCGCGTTCCTCGGCGGGCCAGCTGAGCACATTTGTCGGCGTGGGCTTGTCGCGGAAATCTGCGTTCAACGTGGCGATATGTGCATCGTCGCAGGCCAGCACCGTCACCTCGGCGGTGTCGGCATCTAGCGACAGATGCGCCAATGCGGCGCGCATCGCGCGGGGGCATAGGGTATCAAGGTCCAGACCGGCCCAACGGGGGTCTTCCTCTATCACGTCAAGCGCCTGCATCAGCGCGCCACCGGGGGCCAGCCCCCGGCCCCCCGGAGTTTATTCGGCAAAATGAAGCAGCCGGGCATCACGCGTGGCCTGCATCTGCTTCATAGGCTTCGATGATCGCGGCCACGAGCGGGTGGCGCACCACATCTTTCGAGGTGAAGTAGTTAAAGCTGATCTTGGGGATCGTCTTGAGCAGCCGTTCCGCGTCCTGCAACCCCGATGGCACGCCGCGTGGCAAGTCGATCTGGGTCCGGTCACCGGTGATCACCATGCGCGAGCCTTCGCCCAGACGGGTCAGGAACATCTTCATCTGCATCGAGGTCGCGTTCTGCGCTTCGTCCAGCACGACGAAGGCGTTGGACAGGGTGCGCCCGCGCATGAAGGCGAGCGGCGCGATCTCGATCTTTTTCTCTTCGATCAGTTTGGCCAGTTGCTTGCCGGGCAAGAAATCATTCAGCGCGTCATAAAGGGGCTGCATGTAGGGATCGACCTTGTCCTTCATGTCACCGGGCAGGTAGCCCAGCTTCTCCCCCGCCTCCACGGCAGGGCGCGACAGGATGATGCGGTCCACGTGGCCCCCGATGAACATCGACACGCCGACGGCCACCGCAAGATAGGTTTTACCCGTACCGGCAGGGCCGATGCCGAAGGCCAGTTCGTTGTCGAACAGCGATTGCACATAGGCTTTCTGCGCGGCCGTGCGGGGTTCGACGCGTTTCTTGCGGGTCTGGATTTCGACGCCGCCCAAATTCGGCATCTCGATCTGGTCGCCCGGGCGCACCCCCGTCCCAGCCGCTGAATCACCCATGCGTAGCAAACTGGTGACATCGGCGGGCTCCACACTGCGCCCGCCTTCCAGTCGGGCGTAAAGCCCTTCGAGCACAGAGGCCGCGCGGGTTGTCGCGTCTTCCTCTCCCATCACCGACAGATGGTTGCCCCGACGCACGATCTGGACCTCAAGCGCCGTCTCTACGGCGGTCAGGTTGGCGTCATAGGGGCCGCAGAGATCGATCAGAAGCCGGTTGTCC
Organism: Sulfitobacter sp. SK025; assembly: GCF_003352105.1. NCBI lineage: Bacteria > Pseudomonadati > Pseudomonadota > Alphaproteobacteria > Rhodobacterales > Roseobacteraceae > Sulfitobacter > Sulfitobacter sp. SK025. The sequence goes on from NZ_CP025808.1 coordinate 2,655,232, forward strand.
GGAAATTCAAGCTGCTGCGCGTGAGAAGCGGGAGGCGTCATTGTGTCACTAGATGGCAAAGCGTTTTCCTAATTGGAGGTGTCTTTGGATTAATATGGGTCCCATATTCAAACTATGTACCCCTTTGAGCCGACAAAAAAGGGCCGGAGCGTAAAACGCGCCGGCCCGATCCTATGTGCAGGAGTGGTCGCAAGATCAGTTGGGATCTCGGACGCGCGAGCCGCCTTTGAAGTCGCCCGCCGTATATGTGGGCTGGGCCACGCCGGAGCAGACCGGCTTGCCGTATTTGTCCAGTCGCTGGCTCAGGTAGCCTTCGACGCCGTCGTCGATGATCCAGTGGTCGCAGCCATTGGGATCGACCCAGATGCCGGCCTGAAGCTGGCTCAGGTGCTTTTTGTCAAAACCACGGTCAACGGTTTTATCGGCGGGATAGCCCCGGCCTTCGTAGTCAGCGCAGGCACCCAATGTCAGGGCGCAGGCGGTGACCATCATAATCTTAGCTTTCATCACGTTACTGTCCCCTTAGCGAATGCAGATGATTTCGACGCGGCGGTTCTTGGCCATACCGCCCGCTGTGCCATTGGACGCCGCTGGCATCCGTTCGCCATAGCCACGGACATCCGCGATGCGGGCCCCCGATTGCTGGGCGATGCTGGCAACCGCATTGGCACGGTTCAGCGACAGCTTCATGTTATAGGCATCCGACGCGCGGCTGTCTGTGTGCCCGCTGATGATATAGGACACGGCACCCGTGGTCTTGAAGAATTCAGCCAGACGCGCGCGGCCCTGCGGGTGCACACGGTAGCTGTCGGTGTTGAAAAACTGGTCCGTATTCATCACGCCGCAGACGTTACCCCGGCGGCAGACCGGAATACCCTGACGGGTGACATGCGGTGTCATATAGCCTTCGGCACCGTCATCCATGACCCAATGTTCACACCCATCGGGGTCAACCCAGATCGTCGGAATATACTGGCCCTTGTCGCGGCCCTGTTGAGATCTTGTTTGTGCATCGGCAGCAGATGCCTGAAGCACGAATGTTGCGGCAATCATCGTGCCCGCAAACAGCCGTAGCCCCTTGGAAATTGTATTAAACACAGCCCTCGTCCTTTTCTTACTGTCCCCCAGTCGGAAGACCCACAGATACCCCAGGCACCACGGTCGTCCGCTATATGTTGTGAGATTAAGAGGTAAACGCGCTTCTGTGAAGCGCGAATGCGGCCATATTTACTATATTACTGCCACACTTACGCCAATTTCCGGCCATTGCAGTCGTTTTGGTCTACAATCATTGCGGGCAAATCGCGACCGGTGACACCTAAATCTGACGTGCCGTCAGCGAATTGGTTTTGGCATCAACGATTCTGACGCGGACAACGTCGCCAACTTCGGCCTGCGCCTCGTCGATATGCACAGAGTGGAGGTATTCGGATTTCCCCACCATCTGCCCCGCCTCGCGGCCCGCTTTTTCGACAAGAACAGAAACATCGCGCCCCACCATGCTGTTCTGGATCTCGCGCTGTTGACCGGTGATCAGCCCTTGCAAGCGCTGCAGGCGTTCGTCGGCTATGGCGGCCTCTACCTGCGGGCGTTCGGCGGCGGGGGTGCCGGGACGGGTCGAGTATTTGAACGAATAAGCGTAGCCGTATTTCACCTCGCGAACGAGCTCCATCGTGGCTTCGAAATCCGTGTGGGTTTCTTCGGGGAAGCCGACGATGAAATCACCCGACATCACGATATCGGGGCGCGCGGCGCGGATGCGTTCGATCAGCCGCAGATAGCTTTCGGCGGTGTGGCTGCGGTTCATCCGCTTGAGGATACGGTCCGAGCCGGATTGCACGGGCAGGTGCAGATAGGGCATCAGCTTGTCGATCTCGCCATGGGCGGCGATCAGCGCATCGTCCATATCGTTGGGGTGGCTGGTGGTGTAGCGGATACGCTCCAGCCCGTCGATCTTAGCCAACTCCTTGATCAGGCGGGCGAGCGTGTAATCCGCCCCTTCTTCCCCCACGCCGTGATAGGCGTTGACGTTCTGACCCAGCAGGGTGACTTCGCGCACGCCGCGTTCTACCAGTTCGCGCGCTTCGGTCAGCACGCGGGTCGCGGGGCGCGAGACTTCGGCCCCGCGGGTATAGGGCACCACGCAGAAGGCGCAGAATTTGTCGCAGCCTTCCTGCACGGTCAGAAACGCAGAAGGCGCACGCGTCGCTTTGCCGCGGCCTTTCAGCTTTTCGAATTTATCCTCTTCGGGGAAATCCGTATCAAGCGCGGTTTTGCCAGAGCGCACGCGCGCCTCCATCGCGGGAAGGCGGTGATAGGATTGCGGCCCCACGACCAGATCAACGGCCGGCTGACGGCGCATGATCTCGGCCCCTTCGGCTTGCGCCACGCAGCCTGCGACGCCAATCTTCAGATCGGGGTTCAGTTCTTTAAGCGGCTTTAGGCGGCCCAGTTCTGAATAGACTTTTTCTGCTGCCTTTTCACGGATGTGACAGGTGTTCAGCAGGATCATATCGGCGTCAGCTGCGGTCTTTGTCTCGACGTAGTTATCGCCCAGAGACTCGGCCATACGTTCACTGTCGTAGACATTCATCTGGCAGCCGTAGGTCTTGATGAACAGCTTTTTTGGCGCGGTCATGGCAGGGTCCGTTGATCAAAGGTGCAAAAGCGCGGTCTAACAGCGCCAGCGTTCTCTTGCAATGCGTCCCGATTTGACAGATTTAAGGCACAGTACAAATAGAGCCGAGGTGTCATGCAGTACCGCAGTCTTGACCATTTTATCAGTGACAGCAAAGCGGTGCTGAGCAAGGGGCCCATTGCCCTCATCATGGTCGAGGACGCGATAGAGATCGAGACGACGCTGCGCCACCACCAGCAGCTTGGCTTTGCCACCGTCGTCGCCTTTATGCCCGCCAGCTTCGCGCTGGCCCGTGATGTCGCCGAAAGCAAAGGCGTGCTGCGCGTGGACTACGACATGGACCGCGAGGGCGCGCTGGAAAATGCCGTAAACGCCGTGATCGAGGCCGCACCGGGGCAATGGCTTTATACCTGCTACAACGCCGAATATCTGTTCTACCCTTTCTGCGAAACGCGCACCGTGGGGGAGTTGCTGGCCTTTCACACGGAAGAGCGCCGCGATGCAATGCTCACCTATGTCGTTGATCTTTATGCAGATGATCTAGGTGCCGCCCCGAACGCGGTATCGCTGGACAACGCCTTTCTGGATCGGTCCGGCTATTACGCGCTGGCGCGGCCTGACGGCACGCCGGACAACCACCCCAAGGAACGGCAGCTTGATTTCTTTGGCGGGTTGCGCTGGCGGTTCGAGGAACATGTGCCCGCCGCGCGGCGCAAGATCGACCGTATCTCGCTGTTCCGCGCCAAGCCCGGCTTGCGGATGCGGGACGATCACACCTTCACGGATGAAGAATACAACACCTACGCCTGCCCGTGGCACCACAATATCACGGCGTCGATCTGTTCTTTCCGCACGGCCAAGGCGCTCAAGTCCAACCCGGGCAGCAGGGATAGTATCGCCAGCTTCAAATGGCACAACTCCGCGCCGTTTGAATGGCATTCTCGCCAACTGCTGGATCTGGGGTTGATGGAACCGGGGCAGTGGTTCTGAACGCAGGGGACCGGTAAAAACCGTGTCCCAGACCGAACGACCCTAGCCCTTGCGGCGCAGACGGATCACCACATCGACCGAGGCGATCTCGGCCCCTTCGGGGGCGTCGGGCAGTTGCGCGATCACCAATTGGTCAGAGGGCGCATCGGACAGGCGCGCCTCGTCCTCCCAGAAAAAGTGGGGGTGATCATGAGTGTTGGTATCAAAATAGCTTTTGGACCCGTCAACCGTGACTTCCTGCATCAGCCCCGCGTCACAAAAGGCGCGCAGGGTGTTGTAGACCGTTGCCAGCGACACGGCATCGCCCTGCCCCTTGGCCGCGTCAAACAGGCTTTCGGCGGTGACATGGCGGTGCTGACCGTCGCCCACCAACAGATGCGCCAGCGTCATGCGCTGCCGCGTGGGGCGCAGGCCCGCCTTGGCAAGCCACTCAGAACTGATCTGCTGTGTTGTTTGGGTCATTGGCTATCAGTACCTCTCATGCGCTATATATAAGGGGCAATGGGGGCGGTTTTCAAACGGAAATCCGGAAACTCTTGCCAGCGCCGCCTTTCGCCGTCGCGTAAATGCGGTGTGCCTGCGCCCTTGCGGGCCTGCGGCGCGCAATGCTAAACCTGCCGGGATTTGAAATTCAGCCCTCAGGAGCCGCGATAATATGGCCGACTACCCCACCAGCTTTGACAAAGAAGCCCTGCTCAAATGCGCCCGTGGCGAGCTTTTCGGCGAAGGCAACGCGCAGCTGCCCGCCCCGCCGATGCTGATGATGGACCGGATCACAGATGTCTCCGCCGACGGCGGTGCCCATGGCAAAGGCCACATCACGGCGGAATTCGACATCACGCCCGACCTGTGGTTCTTTGACTGCCACTTCCCCGGCAACCCGATCATGCCCGGCTGCCTTGGCCTGGATGGCCTGTGGCAGCTAACCGGCTTTAACCTTGGCTGGCGCGGCTGGCAGGGGCGCGGCTATGCGCTTGGCGTGGGCGAAGTGAAGCTGACCGGCATGGTACGCCCTGACCGCAAGATGCTGAGCTACAAGATCGACTTTACCAAAGCGATCCAGACCCGCCGCCTGACCATGGGCGTTGCCGATGGCATCGTCGAAGCCGACGGCGAAGTGATCTATCAGGTCAAGGACATGAAGGTCGCGCTGAGCGAGAGCTAAGCCCACCCGTCAGATCATCGCTCGGATCACCTTGCTGGTCTTCCAGACAGACTGATGACTTGATTTGTCGCCCCATAGGCGGCAAACGGGAAACGAACGTGCGGCCCCGCGACAAGCGTGCGGGCCGCGCAGCATCAAGAGGGCACCCGCCCCACACAGATCAAGGGAGTGCAGCCCATGCGCCGCGTCGTCGTCACAGGATTGGGAATTGTCTCGTCCATCGGAAACAATGCAGAAGAAGTTCTGGCATCGCTGAAAGACGGGACCAGCGGCATCGTCGCCAGCCCCGAAATGACAGAGCACGGCTTTCGCAGCCGCGTTGCAGGGACGCTCAAGATTGATGTGGCCGACCACATCGACAAACGCGCGCTGCGTTTCATGGGCGGCGGTGCGGCTTATGCCTATATCGCCATGCAGCAGGCCATCGCGGATGCGGGCCTGAGCGAAGACCAGATCAGCAACCCGCGCACCGGTCTTGTGGCGGGCTCCGGCGGGCCGTCGACATCGGCGCTGTTCACCGCGCATAACGTGGTGCGTGACACCGGCGCGACCAAGCGTATCGGGCCGTTTGCCGTGCCGAAATGCATGTCGTCCACCGTCAGCGCGAACCTGTCCACCGCCTTCAAGATCAAGGGCATCAACTATTCCATCACCTCGGCCTGCTCTACCTCGCTGCATTGCATCGGCAATGCCGCAGAACAGATCATGCTGGGTAAACAGGACGTGATGTTCGCTGGCGGCGGCGAAGAGCTTGACTGGACGCTGTCCTGCCTCTTCGACGCCATGGGCGCGATGAGCAGTAAATATAACGACGCCCCCGAAACCGCGAGCCGCGCCTTTGACGCCAACCGCGACGGGTTCGTCATCTCGGGCGGCGGCGGCATGCTGGTGCTCGAAGAGCTTGAGCACGCCAAGGCGCGCGGCGCCACGATCTATGCCGAAGTCACCGGCTATGCGGCGACTTCCGATGGTCACGACATGGTGGCCCCGTCCGGCGAGGGCGGCGAACGCGCCATGCGTCTGGCGCTGGAAACCCTGCCCAAGGGCCGCAAGGTCGGCTACATCAACGCGCACGGCACCTCCACACCGGTCGGCGACGTGGGCGAGATCGAAGCGGTCCGCCGTGTTTTTGGCCAGGGCAGCACGCCCCCCGTCAGCTCGACCAAGTCGATGACCGGCCACGCCCAAGGCGCTGCCGGCGCGCTTGAGGCGATCTTCTGCCTGCTGATGCTCAAGAATGACTTTATCGCCAAATCCATCAACGTCGTTGATCTGGACCCGAAACTGGACCCGTCCGAAATCGCGCTGGAGCGTGTGGACAATGCCGGTCTGGATTCGGTGATGACCAACTCCTTCGGGTTCGGTGGCACCAACGGATCGATGATCCTTTCCAAATTCCAAGAGTAAGGGCAGCAGATGTCAGATATGCTTAAAGGAAAACGCGGCCTGATCATGGGTGTCGCGAACGAACGCTCCATCGCTTGGGGCATTGCCAAGGCGATGGCCGAAGCCGGTGCGGAACTGGCGTTCACATATCAGGGCGATGCCTTTGGCTCGCGCCTCAAGCCCTTGGCCGAAAGCGTCGGGTCGGACTTCATGGTCGATGTCGATGTCACCGACGACGCCTCGCTTGATGCCGCGTTCGAGCAGTTGGGTGCACGTTGGCCCACGATCGATTTCGTCGTCCACGCCATCGCCTTTTCCGATAAGTCCGAGCTGACTGGCCGTTTCCTGAACACCAGCCGCGCGAACTTCAAGAACTCGATGGATATCTCGGCCTATTCCTTCATCGAGATCGCCCGCCGTGCGCACCCGCTGATGGTCGAGAATGGCGGCACCCTGCTGACGCTGACCTATATGGGATCAAACCGCGTGACGCCCAACTACAACGTCATGGGCGTGGCAAAGGCCGCACTGGAAAGCGCCACGCGCTATCTGGCGAATGATCTGGGCCCCGAAGGCATCCGCGTCAACGCGATCAGCCCCGGCCCGATGAAAACGCTTGCCGGTGCCGCGATTGGCGGGGCGCGCAAGACCTATAAGCACACCGACACAAACGCCCCCATGCGCGCCAATGCGACACTGGAAGCGGTCGGCGGGACAGCGGTCTATCTGGCCTCGGATGCCGGGGCTTGCACAACGGGCGAGATTATCCGCGTGGATGGCGGGTTCCATGTGCTGGGAATGCCACAAGCCGAGAATCTTTGACGGTACTGGCGGACCGGGGCGCTGCCACAAAGTTCTATTTACGGGGCGCTGCCACAAAGTTCTATTTACGGGGCTCTGCCCCGGACCCCGGGATTTCAGACCATTTGGAAATGGCGCGGCGCGTCTGGAAAGGGCCGTCGCGTTTAGCGTAGGGGGGGGGTTTGGTAGAGCCAGACCTTCATCCCGCCGTGGGCGATAGCAGGGCCTTGGGGTTTCCACGGCAGGCCGGTGGCTTTGGCCAAGGGCGGCTCGGACGTGACAAGGCCGACGCGCCAGCCTTTAAAGCGGGTCAGCAGCGTTTGGCCGAGCGTACCATACAGCGGATAAAGCAGTTTCTTGTTGCCGATGCGCCCGCCGTAGGGCGGGTTCACCATGACAAGGCCGGGGGGGCCGTCGGGCGGCGTCAGCTCGCCCGCGGCATGGTTTTCGAAGGTCACGGTATCGGCCACCCCTGCCCGTTCGGCATTCATACGGCTCATCCGGACGGCACCCGCGTCACGGTCAGAACCATAGAAACGCAGCGGCGTGGATGTGGTGGGGGTGTCGCGCATGGCGGCCCATTGGGCAGCGTCAAAGCTCGCGAGGTCTTCGAAAGCGAAATGGCGCGAGCGGCCGGGGTTAAGGCCCATGGCGATCTCGGCCGCCTCGATCACGAAGGTCCCTGAGCCGCACATCGGGTCGACCACCGTCTCGGTGCCGGTGTACCCCGCCTGACGCAGCATCAGATAGGCCAGATTTTCGCGCATCGGCGCTTTGCCCACGGCTTCCTTGTGGCCGCGTTTGTGCAGCGCATCGCCCGAGGTATCGAGGCTGATGGTCACCACATTGTCGTCGATCCGGACCTTGAGCACGAGAGCCGCCTCGGGCGAGATCGTAACCCCGAGGCTTTCGCGCAAGGCGGTTTCAATCCGCTGGGTCGCGGCACCGGCGTGATAGATTTTAGAGGCTTTCGTGGTCACCTGCACCCGCAGCGGCACATCGGCCCGCAGCACATCGCCCCAGGGGAACTTGCGCGCGCGTTTGTCCAGCTGCGCCAGATGGAATGCCATGAAGGACCCGATCCGCGCCAGCACGCGCGAGGCTCCGCGCAGTTGCAGGTTCGCGCGCCAGACCTCGGGCCAGCCGCCCTGCACCGTGATCCCGCCGGGCGAGGCCACAGGATTGGCGAAGCCTTTCTCTGTCACCTCGGCGAGAAGCATGTCTTCCAGACCGGGGGTGGCCACGATAAAAATGTCGAAGGTGTTTTGACTGTCCATAACCGCTGCTTACTGCGCGGCGCGCGAGGTTTCGAGCGGTTTCTTGGGACAAGACAGCCCGGCGCGATCAAAAGCGCCGGACTGTATGGGCCTGGTTCAGGCGATTTTTACCAGTTCGATGTCGAACTGCAGGTCTTTGCCCGCCAGCGGGTGGTTGGCGTCAAGGGTCACAGTGGCGTCGTCAACCTCGACAACCATCACCGGCATCGCCTGCCCGTCCGGGGTTTGCATCTGCAACTGCGTGCCGATTTCCAGCGGGATATCCGCAGGGATGCCTTCGCGTGGCACGGCCTGACGCATTTCGGGGTTCACATCGCCGTAGGCCTCTGCGCTGCCGATCTTGACGACTTTCTTGTCGCCGACTTCCATGCCGGGCATCGCGCTGTCGAGGCCGGGGATGATCTGGCCGGACCCGACCGTGAACTCCAAAGGCTCGCGCCCTTCCGAGCTGTCGAAGGTGCTGCCGTCAAGCAGGGTACCAGTGTAGTGAATAGCAACAGTATCGCCGGATTTAACCTGCGTCATAGAAAGCTCCGATCCATAAAGGGAAAATACAGGAGGCCGCGTAGCTGCGCGGGTGCTCCGGGTTCGGCGCGCAGTGTTTCAAGCCTGCGTCCCGTCGTAAACCCCCATGAGGCCAGTTTTTCGGCCTTTTCTGTCGTGACGGGTCGTGACAGTCTCGCGGCAGGATATTTCAGGGGGGAAAATCATGGCGATAACAACATGCGTGTTCGATGCATATGGCACCTTGTTCGATGTGGCCGCAGCCGCACGACAAGCCGCGTCAGAGCCGGATTTTGCAGCGATAAAAGACAGCTGGCCGCAGGTCGCCGAACATTGGCGGCAAAAGCAGCTTGGCTATTCCTGGCTGCGCGCTGTCACCGGTGCACACGATGATTTCTGGCAGGTCACTCAAGACGGGTTGGACTGGGCTTTGGCCAAGACCGGAAACGATAACGACCCTGCCCTGCGCGAACGCCTGCTGGCACTTTACTGGGAGCTTCAGGCCTTCCCCGAAGTACCCAAGATGCTGAAAACGCTGAAGGAAGCTGGGTTGAATACCGCGATCTTGTCGAACGGATCACCAGCCATGCTGGACGGTGCGGTTTCCTCCGCCAATCTGGGTGACACGCTGGATGCGGTGCTGTCGGTGGAAAGCGTCGGCGTCTTCAAACCACATGCCAAAGTCTATGAACTGGTCGGACAGCGCTTTGACTGCGCGACCTCCGAGGTGTTGTTCGTCTCGTCCAACGGATGGGATGCGGCGGCGGCCACAGGCTTTGGCTTTACCACCGCTTGGGTCAACCGCGCGGGAGAGCCGATGGACCGGCTGCCGTGGCAACCGGCCCATGTGCTGCAGGACCTCAACGGCATCCCAGAACTGGCAGGCGTATAATGGCTCATTTCACCACATCCGACGGGCTATCGCTCTATTTCACTGACGAAGGGGCGGGTCTGCCGATTCTCTGTCTTGCAGGATTGACCCGGACCACAGCGGATTTCGACTATGTCACCCCCCATCTGAAGGGCGTGCGGCTGATCAAGATGGACTATCGCGGGCGCGGGCAATCTGACTTCGACCCTGACTGGTCACACTATTCCCCCCCTATTGAATGTCGTGATGCGCTGGAGCTGCTGGATCATCTTGGCATCGACAAGGCCGCCGTGCTTGGCACCTCGCGCGGGGGGCTGAATGCATTGGGGCTGGCCAAGGGAGCCAAGGATCGGTTGCTGGGCGTCGCCTTTAACGACGTTGGCCCGCATATTGACCCGCAGGGGCTGGATTTCATCATGGGCTATATCGGCCGCAACCCTGCTGCCAAGACCCATGCCGAGGCCGCCGCCGCCATGCCGCGTGTATTTCCCGAATTTGATGGCGTGCCCGACAGCCGGTGGATGGAAGAGGCGCAAAAGCATTACACCCAGACCGAAAGCGGCTTGCAGATCACGTATGACAAGCACCTGCGCGATGCGGTGGCCAAGGCGTTCTCCGCCCCCTCCCCCGACCTGTGGCCATTCTTTGACGCGCTTGACGGGCTGCCGATTGCCTGCATCCGTGGCATGGCGTCCAATCTGCTGAGCGAGGAAACTCTGCAAGAGATGGAACGCCGCCGCCCCGATATGGTGGTCGCGCGGGTGCCGGGACGTGGGCATATTCCGTTTCTGGACGAACCAGAGGCGGTTGCGGCCTTGAACGAATGGATCGGGAAGATGCAATGAATATCGATATGATCCGCGCGGCAGCGCGGCGGCTGGAGGGGCACGTGCGGCGCACGCCTTTGCTGAACTCTCCGTTTCTGGATGACATCGCGGGGCGGCGCGTTTGGGTCAAGCCCGAGTGCCTGCAACACACCGGCAGCTTCAAGTTTCGCGGCGGCTGGTCGGCGGTGTCGGCACTGGAGCCCTCCGTACGCGCCAAGGGGGTCATCGCCTTTTCCAGTGGCAACCACGCCCAAGGTGTTGCCTATGCGGCCAAGCTGCACGGGGTGCCTGCGGTGATCATCATGCCCGCCGACGCGCCCCGTCTGAAGATCGCCAACACCCGCGCGCTTGGGGCCGAAGTCGTGCTTTATGACCGCATGACCGAGGACCGTGATGCCATCGGTGCGACTATGGCGGAGGAACGCGAATTGACGCTGATCAAACCGTTCGACGACCCGCTGGTGATCGCCGGTCAGGGGACAACGGGGCTTGAGATCGCACAGCAGGCCGCCGAAGCGGGGATCGCCCGTGCCGATGTGATTGTCTGCTGTGGTGGCGGGGGGCTGACCTCTGGCATCGCGCTGGCGCTTGAAGCCGAGGCACCGGAGCTGCGCGCGCGCACCACCGAGCCCGAAGGTTTTGACGATGCCGCGCAGTCGCTCGCCGCAGGAGAGATCACGCGCAACGCCGCCCTTGGCGGGTCGATCTGCGACGCCATCGTCACACCGCAACCGGGCGATCTGACCTTTCCGATCCTCAAGCGGCTTTGCGGCCCCGGGCTTGTGGTCAGCGACGCAGAGGCGCTGCAGGCGATTGGCCATGCGTTCAACCGTCTCAAACTTGTGGCCGAACCCGGCGGGGCTGTGGCCCTTGCCGCCGCGCTGTTCCGGCAAGACGAGATCGACGGCGACGATGTGATCGTCACCATCTCGGGCGGGAATGTAGACAGTGATATTTTCTCGCGGGCGCTTGCCACGCTTGACTGACGCCCCACAGGAGGTTCTGACATGAAGATTTTCGATACTGGCGACGTGCGTCTGCATTACCGTGTGGATGGCCCCGAGGATGGTGCGCCTGTGGTCTTTGCCAATTCACTGGGGACTGATCTGCGCCTGTGGGATCCGATCCTGCCGCTGCTGCCCAAGGGTCTGCGCATCATCCGTTTTGACAAACGCGGGCATGGGCTGTCGTCCTGCCCGCCTGCGCCCTATGCGATGGGGGCGCTGATTGGCGATACGGAAAAGCTGCTGGATCATCTGGGGGTAAAGGACTGCGTCTTTGTCGGGCTGTCCATCGGCGGGATGATCGCACAAGGGCTCGCCACCAAGAGGCTGGACCTGATCCGCGCCATGGTGCTGTCCAATACCGCTGCCAAGATCGGTACCAAGGATATGTGGGCAGACCGCGTGCGCGCCGTGCAAGAAAGCGGGATCGAACCGATGGCAGACACCATCATGGAACGCTGGTTCGCCGCCCCCTTCCGCGCCACGCCCGAGCTTGAGCTTTGGCGCAATATGGTCGTACGCCAACCGGCCGAAGGCTATGCCGGTTGCTCTGCCGCGATTTCGGGGACGGATTTCTATACCCCAACGGCGGGGCTGCGCCTGCCAGTGCTGGGGATTGCGGGCTCCGAAGACGGGTCCACCCCCCCTGATCTGGTGCGCGAGACCATCGAGCTGATCCCGGGATCCAAGTTCAAGATCATCCGCAAGGCCGGCCATCTGCCCTGCGTCGAACACCCGCAGGAATATGCGACGCTGCTGACCGAGTTTTTGCAAAGCGTTGGCCATGTCTGACATCCTTTTGGTCCACGGCTCGTGCCACGGCGCGTGGTGCTGGCGCGATCTGATCCCTGCGTTGCAAGAATTGGGGCACAGCCCCCGTGCGATTGACCTGCCCAGCCACGGCGACGACACGACGCCGGTCAACGCGGTCACGCTCGACAGCTATGCCGATGCGGTGCTTGCGGCCTCTACCCCCGATACGGTGGTGGTGGGTCATTCGATGGGCGGTTTTGCCATCGGGGCGGCGGCACAGAAAGATCCAAGCGCCATAGCGCGGCTGATCTATCTATGTGCCTACGTCCCTGCGGCGGGGCTCTCGCTGGCCGAGATGCGCAAACAGGCCCCGTCGCAACCGCTGATGCCCGCTGTGCGCCTCGCCCCGGATGGCAAAAGCTTTACCCTTGATCCCGCGATGACAGAGGCGCTGTTCTATCACGACTGCCCGCCGGATGTCGCAGGTTTTGCCGCACCGCGCCTCTGCGCGCAGGCCGTGGCCCCAACGATCAAGCCTCTGCCAAATACTGCCCGTGCGGACGCCATGCCGCGCAGCTATATCCGCTGTATGGACGACCGCACCATCCCGCCCGCCTATCAGGTCACGATGACGAAAGACTGGCCAAGCGCGGATGTTCATGAGATGGCCTGCGGGCATTCACCCTTCTTTACCGATCCCGTCGGTCTGGCGCGGATCATTGACGACATTATCCCGAGGTAACCCATGGCCGCCAGCGTCTTTGACAGCCCCCTGTTCGCACAGCTCTTCAACACCGGTGACGCGGGCCGCCTGTTCTCGGACAGCGCTGCGATCCGCGCGATGCTGCTGGTCGAAGGGGCGCTGGCCAAGGTGCAGGGCAGCCTTGGTGTCATCCCCGAGATGAGCGCCGCCGCGATCCACCGCGCCTCTCTCGAGATACAGGTCGACCCCGGGGCGATTGCCGCCTCTACCGGAGAAAACGGCGTGTCCGTGCCGGGTCTTCTGGCCCAATTCCGCGCCGAGATGCAGGCGCCGGAATTTGCCCAGCACGTCCATTGGGGCGCGACCAGTCAGGACATCATCGACACGGCGCTGATGCTGCGCCTGCGTCAGGCGCTCAAGCTGGCGGAAACCGATCTGCGCGAGATCATCGCGGCCCTTGCGGCAGGGGCCGAACAGCACCAATCCCTGCCGATGCCTGCCCGCACCTATGGCCAGCACGCCACCCCCACCAGCTGGGGCGCGGTGCTGGCGGAATGGGGCATGCCGCTGTGCGATGCGGTCGACCAGCTTGAGACGCTGCGAGAAGGGGCGCTGTTCGTGTCCCTGTCGGGGGCGGCGGGGACGGGCTCTGCCCTTGGTCCCAAGGCTGCCGAGACCCGCGCGCAGCTGGCCCAAGCGCTTGGGCTGCAAGACCCCGGGCGCAGCTGGCATGTGGACCGCGGCCCCGTGCTGCGCATCGCCGATTGGCAGGGCCGCGTGATGGCAGCGCTATCGCATATCGCACACAGCACGCTGGCGCTGACCATGACCGAAACCGCCGAGCTTGCCCTTGGGGCGGCAGGCGCGTCGTCGACCATGCCGCAAAAACAGAACCCCGTGGGGCCCTCGGCGATTGCTGCCCTCGGGCACCAGTTCACCGGCCAGCGCGCCACGCTACAGGCCGCCGCGGCGCATCAGCATCAGCGTGATGGCGGCGCGTGGTTCGCGGAATGGATGGCCGTGCCCCAGCTGGCACTGAGCCTTGCCGCCGCGCTGAACCACACTAAAAGCCTTGTCGCGGGGCTGACGCCGCACCCTGTGAAAATGCACAGCGCGCTGACGGATGGGCTGGGCCTGATCCACGCCGAAGCGCTGAGCTTTGCCCTGGCTAAGACGATGCCCCGCCCCGCGGCCCAAAAGGTCACCAAACAGCTTTGTCAGGACGCGCTGGCCAAACAGGTGCCGCTGGCCGATCTGGTCCACGCGGATTACCCCGACGTGGCCGAGACCCTCTTTGACCCGTCAACCCAGTTGGGACAGGCTCCCGCAGATGCAGCCGCTTTTGTGGCCCGTGCGCGTGCGCTGTAACCGCGCAACCGGCGCGCGATAGCCCATGCGTCCGGCGGTCATATTTATCATCCTGACCGTCATGATCGATGCCATGGGCATTGGTCTGATCATCCCTGTGATGCCGGACCTGATCGCGCAGGTCCAATCCGCCGATCTGTCACGCGCCGCGCTGTGGGGCGGTGTGTTGGCGACGACATTCGCGGTGATGCAATTCCTGTTCAGCCCGCTGGTGGGCAGCCTGTCCGACCGCTTCGGGCGCAGACCGGTGCTGCTGACCTCGCTGAGTGTGACGGCGCGGGTGGTCGCCTTGGTGGTCTTCCGGCGCGTGCGTATAAATCCCGCGCAGTTGGACTGACATAACGTAAGCCTGACGCAGCGCGGCGCATATAGGCTTGCGGGAGGGGGCAGAGCTTGCCACCCTCCCCAAAACTCACGCGCCCGGAAGGACCCGTTATGCCGTTGATCAAAGCCGCCGTTTGCCATGAATTTGGGGCTCCCCTGACAATCGAAGATGTAGAACTCCGCGCCCCCGAGGGGGCCGAGGTCGAGGTGACGCTGGATGCCGTAGCGATCTGCCATTCGGACATCTCCTTTGCCAGCGGCGGCTGGGGCGGATCGCTGCCCGCGGTCTATGGTCACGAGGCCGCGGGACAGGTGTCCGCTGTGGGCGACAGGGTAAGCGGTGTCTCGGTCGGGGATAGCGTCGTAGTCACGCTGATCCGCGCCTGCGGCAGCTGCCCCAACTGCGCCAGCGGTCGTCCTGTGATCTGCGAAACCCCCTATGACGGCGACACCGGCCCGCTGAAAACCAAAGACGGCGGCAAGCTGCATCAGGCCATGGCATCGGGTGCCTTTGCCGAAAAAGTCGTTGTGGATCAGGCGCAGGTCGTCAGGATCAGCGCCGATATTCCCAAGGATGCCGCCAGCCTGATCGCCTGCGGGGTGATTACCGGCGTCGGTGCGGTGGTCAATGCTGCGCAATTGCGGGCCGGTCAGGACGTCGTGGTCATCGGTGCCGGTGGCGTCGGGCTGAACGCCATTCAGGGCGCGCGCATCGCCGGGGCCCGCCGCATCGTCGCCGTGGATATGAGCGCCGAGAAGCTGGAGATCGCCAAGGAGTTCGGGGCCACGGATGGTATCCTTGGCACCGAAGCCAAACCCTGGGGGCAGTTGGAACAGGCGATTGGCCGCAAGGGCGTGGATGCGGTGATCGTGACCGTTGGGGCGATCCCTGCCTATAACGACGCGCCGAAATACCTTGCCGCGGGCGGGCGTGTGGTCATGGTCGGCATGCCTCATATCGGCGACGGCGCGACCTATGATCCCGGCACATTCGCCGCAATGGGTCAGGGCACGGTCGGCTCCAAAATGGGCGACGTGGTGATCCAGCGCGATATTCCCTGGATGGTAGATCTATATGCCCAAGGACGACTGAAACTGGACGAGCTGATCTCGGGGCGGTGGTCGCTGGAGCAGATCAACGACGCGATCGAGGATACCAAGACCGGTGCCGCGCGGCGCAATGTCATCCTGTTTGACCACTAGCGCCACGGGGGCCAGCCCCCGTACCCCCGGGATTTTGAACCATTTGGAAAAGAGGATCACGCGATGAAATTGCAAGATCTTGAGGTTATCGTCACAGCGCCCCCTGCCCCCGGTTGGGGCGGGCGCTATTGGATATTGGTCAAGCTGACCACGGATACCGGCATCGTGGGCTGGGGCGAATGCTATGCGGCGTCGGTCGGGCCGCAGGCCATGCGCGCGGTGATCGAGGATGTTTTTGCACGTCACATGCAGGGCGAGAATCCCGAAAACATCGAGCTGATGTACCGCCGCGCCTATTCGTCAGGCTTTACCCAGCGACCCGACCTGACCGTCATGGGCGCATTTTCGGGGCTGGAGATCGCCTGCTGGGATATTTTGGGCAAGGATCGGGACCGTCCTGTCTATGCCTTGATCGGCGGCAGGATGAACGAACGCGTGCGGGGCTATACCTATCTTTACCCGCTGCCGCATCACGATATGACCGCTTTCTGGACCTCGCCCGAGATGGCGGCGGAATCGGCGCTGGACTGTGTGGCGCGGGGCTATACCGCGATCAAGTTCGATCCGGCGGGGCCCTATACCATGCGCGGCGGGCATATGCCGGCGATGACCGACATCTCGCAATCTGTCGCCTTTTGCAAAGCGATCCGCGCGGCGGTTGGCGACAAGGCCGATCTGCTGTTCGGCACCCACGGGCAATTCACCACCGCAGGCGCAATCCGCTTGGGGAACGCCATCGCGCCCTATAGCCCGCTCTGGTACGAAGAGCCGATCCCGCCGGATGCGGTCGAGCAGATGGCCGCCGTGGCGCGGGCCGTGCCGATCCCGGTCGCAACCGGGGAGCGGCTGACCACCAAGGCCGAGTTCGCGCCTGTGCTGCGGTCCGGGGCAGCCGCGATCCTGCAGCCTGCCTTAGGCCGTGTCGGTGGCATCTGGGAGGCCAAGAAGATCGCCGCCATGGCAGAGGTCTATAACGCGCAAATCGCACCACATCTTTATGCGGGCCCGGTGGAATGGGCGGCCAACATCCATCTGGCCGCGTCGATCCCCAATATCCTGATGTGCGAATGTATCGAGACGCCGTTCCACGACCAGTTGATCAAGAGCACGATCAAGGTGGAGGACGGGTTCATCACAGCCCCCACCGCAGCCGGTTTGGGGCTAGAGGTGGACGAGGCATTGGCCCGCGCGCATCCCTATACCGGCAACGGGCTGCACCTGGAAATGCAGGAAGCGCCTTGTGATTACGTCAACGGGAATGCGTTTGAAGGTGGGGCACCGTCGGTCAAATCCTGACGGGTCCGGTGGTATGAGGGGGCCGAAGCCCCCTCTGCCAGAGATTTAGAAGAACGCCTGCAGGCCGGTCTGGGCGCGGCCCAGGATCAGCGCGTGCACGTCGTGCGTGCCTTCATAGGTGTTCACCGTCTCGAGGTTCATCATGTGGCGGATCACCTGGAATTCGCCGCTGATGCCGTTGCCGCCGTGCATGTCGCGGGACATGCGGGCGATGTCCAGCGCCTTGCCGCAGTTGTTGCGCTTGACGATAGAGATCATTTCCGGCGCGGCGTTGGCATTGTCCATCAGACGGCCCACTTGCAACGAGGCCTGCAGGCCAAGCGCGATTTCGGTCTGCATGTCGGCAAGTTTCTTTTGGAACAGCTGTGTCTGCGCCAACGGTTTGTTGAACTGCTTGCGGTCCAGACCGTATTGACGCGAGGCGTGCCAGCAAAATTCAGCGGCCCCCAGTGCACCCCAGCTGATGCCATAGCGGGCGCGGTTAAGACAGCCGAACGGGCCTTTCAGACCTTCGACATGGGGCAGCAGGGCATCTTCGCCGACTTCGACGTTGTCCATCACGATCTCGCCTGTGATCGAGGCACGCAGCGACAGTTTGTTGCCGATTTTGGGCGCGGACAGTCCCTTCATGCCTTTTTCAAGGATGAAGCCGCGGATCTTGCCGCCGTGCTCTTCGGACTTGGCCCAGACCACGAAGACATCCGCGATCGGCGCGTTCGAAATCCACATTTTAGAGCCGGTCAGCTTGTAGCCGTTGGCAGTTTTCACCGCACGGGTTTTCATCCCCGCAGGATCAGAGCCCGCATCAGGTTCTGTCAGACCAAAGCAGCCGATGAATTCGCCGCTGGACAGTTTGGGCAGATACTTCATGCGCTGCTCTTCCGAGCCATAGGCATAGATCGGATACATGACGAGGCTGGATTGCACGGACATCATCGATCGATAGCCGCTGTCCACACGTTCCACTTCGCGCGCAACGAGACCGTAAGACACATAATTGCCGCCCAAGCCGCCGTACTGTTCGGGCACGGTGACACCCAGAAGGCCCATGTCGCCCATCTCGCGGAAGATCGCGGGGTCGGTGGTTTCGTTGGCAAAAGCGTCGATCACGCGGGGCTGCAGTTTTTCCTGCGCATAGGCGCGCGCGCTTTCCTGGATCATGCGTTCGTCTTCGGTCAGCTGTTCGTTCAGGCGAAACGCATCCGCCCAATCAAAGCTGCCCATGTCGGGGGCGTCTTTGGCTTTCAATACGGGCAATTCGGTGCTCATGGTATGTCCTCCTCGGGGTTCGGATTTGGGCGCAGTATTGCAAAGCCCGGCGGCAATGACTATCGCTGGATACTCCTGAACCTATGAGTCAAAGTCATATGATCGCCCCGCGTCGCTTCCTTCCGTCGGTCAACGCCCTGCTCGCATTCGAGGCAGTGGCACGCTTGGGCAGCGCCACATTGGCGGCGCAGGAACTGTCCCTGACGCAAAGCGCGATCAGCCGGCAGCTCAAGACGCTAGAGGCGCAGTTGAATGTGACGCTGCTGGATCGCCAGGGGCGTCAGCTGGTGCTGACAGAGGCGGGAAAAAGCTATGTTATTCAGGTGCGTGACGTCTTGAACAGGCTGGCTCAGGCATCCATCACCGCGCGCACGAACCCGATTGCGGGGGCGCTGAACCTTGCCATTCTGCCGGGGTTCGGCATGCATTGGCTGGCCCCGCGGCTGCGCGACTTTGCCCAGTCCCACCCGGAGGTGACGGTGAACCTCAGCACGCGGCTGCATCCATTTTCCTTCCAGAACAGCCCCTTTGACGCTGCAATACATTTTGGCAAGGAAGACTGGCCCGGTGTGCGCTATTTGCCGCTGATGCCCGAGACGGTGGTCCCCGTCTGCGCGCCCGAGCTGCTCACGGAACCGCTGGAGGATCCCAGCCAGATCCTGCGCTATGCGCTGCTGCATCTGGAGACCCGCCCGCGCGGCTGGTCGCGGTGGCTGAGCGCGCTTGGTGTCACGCAAGAACCCCCTGCCGGCATGATGTTCGACCAGTTCTCAACCATGGCGCAGGCGGCGGTGCACGGGTTGGGCGTGGCGCTGCTTCCTACCTTTTCCGCCGAGCCCTATCTGCGCGACGGGCAGCTTGTGCTGGCATCAACGCAGACGACACAGAGCATCGGGAATTACTACCTCGTCTGGCCCGAGGACCGTGCCGAAACCGCGGCCTTGCAGTCGTTCAAGACGTGGCTCGACGGGCAGACGGGTCAGGTTCTTTAGCATAGGCCAAGGTTCTGAAGCATATTCGCCCTATTTCCGCCGCAATCCTGAATTAGCACACCCTTCATCAGTTTTAAGGGGGGGGGCCCCTTTTGAAAGGGAGCATGGATATGCCAATTTCACTTACCAAACTCGTTTCTGCGGGCGCGACAGCGGTCACACTTGCGGCTGCCACCGCAGCGACCGCGCAAACCCATGACGTCGTGATCTTTGACGACGCCTTCTTTCCTGCCGTGATCTATGTCGATGCCGGGGACGAGCTCCGTTTTGTCAACAACGCCAGCGCCGCGCGCAACGTCAGCGCGGGTGACGGGTCGTGGTCATCCGGCACGCTGGAAACCGGCAGCAGCTTTAGCCAAACGGTAGAGGCAAACAGCCAGGTGACCTTTATCGGCACATCGCTTGGGGAAAACCCCAAAAGCTACTCCGGCGAGATCAGCTTTGACCCCGCACCGCTGAGCGAGTGATCGGGTCCATCCCTGCGATTGTCGCAGGTGCTTGAAATAAAAACGGCGCGCCCCTGTTTCCAGCGGCGCGCCGTTTCGCATTGATATGGCGATGTGGCTTACTTCACCGTGATGCGGCCATCGGTATAGGGCGTATAGGCCCCGTTGGCGGCGATGAATTCAGCCGTCACATCCGCCAGATCGGGACCGTAGTCATAGGCGTTCTGCGCAGAGGTAAACGGCGCATAGCCGTCGCCGCCATTGCGCACATAGTTGTTGGACACGACGCCATAGGTTTTTTCGGGGTCAAGCGGCATGCCGGATACGGTGATATCGCTGATGCGGCTGCCCGGCTCGGCGCTGGTGTCCACGGTGAAGGTCATGCCCGCCACTTGCGGGAAACGACCTGCGACCTCTTCGATCTGGCTCACGCCATTTTCCAGCGCCTCTACCAATGCCGCACCGGTGACCTGAAAGGTCGACAGGGTGTTCTGGAACGGCAGCACCGCCAGCACTTCGCCCATGGTCACCTCTCCGGCGTCGATGGAAGAGCGCAGGCCGCCGCTGTTCTGGATCGCGACCTCGATCCCCTGATCCGCCACACGGGCCAGCATCGCATCGGCGACGAGATTGCCCATCTGACATTCCTGCACGCGGCAGACCGACCGGTCGCCCTCGATCGGCTCGGTGGTTTCGGCGACGACCTTGCTGCGCAGTTCTTCCAACGGTTGGGCCAGCTCGCCGATACGGGCGACCGTGGTCTCATCCTCTGCGACGCCTGCGTCGATCAGGATCGGATCGCCCGAGGCTTCCTTGATCTTACCTTCGTCATCGAAGGTCACGTTCAGCTCGCCCAGATATTTACCGTAGGCATAGGCCTGCACGATCGCCGTATCCTTGACCATCGTCGGATAGGCCCCTTCGGCTTTTTCATCGGTATTAGACAGCAGCGTATTGGTGTGCCCGCCGACGATCACATCAACACCTGTGGTATTCTCGGCGACCATCTGGTCGACCCCATAGCCAGAGTGGCTGAGCACGATGATCTTGTTGATACCCTGCGCGGTCAGCAGATCGACCTCGCCCTGCACGGCAGCCACGGAATCGGTAAAGACGACGTTGTCTCCGGGGCTCGACAGTTCGTGGGTGTCTTCGGTGGTCAGCCCGATCAGGCCGATCTTTTCACCGCCACGCTCGATCACGGCAGATTTCGCCAGCTTGTCCGCCAGCAGCGGTTCGGCAGAGACATCGGCATTCGACATCAGGATGGGAAAGTCGATCGCCTCCATGAAGCCGGCAAGCACTTCGGGGCCATCGTCGAATTCGTGGTTGCCCACGGTCATGCCGTCATAGCCCAGCATGTTCATCATCTCGGCTGCCATCTTGCCCTTGTAGTGGGTGTAGAACAGCGAGCCCTGAAACTGGTCCCCGCCGTCGACCAGCACATAGTTATTGGTGCGCGCCTTGGCGTCCTTGATCGCGTTGACCAGCCGTGCGGTACCCCCGAAACATTCACCGGCGGTATTGTCCTCGGCGGAACAAGGGCCATCGTATTTGCTGATCGGTTCAAACCGCGCGTGGAAATCATTGGTGTGCAGAATGGTCAGACTATAATCCGCCGCTGCCATGCCCGAGGTCAGCGCAAGCGCTGCCGTGGCTGTCAGGAATCGTTTCATGATGGGTCCCCCCTTTGGGTTGAATTATTCACCTATGGTGACCCCCAGTTTGCCCCCTTGTCAAAGACCATCTGAGCGCAAACCCGCCCTTCCCCAAGGTCACCGCCCTGCGCTGCGGCAAAGCGCACAGCCCTTGACCGTTTGCACCGACCAAGGCATCACAGCGGCTATGTTGATTTACAAAATTTTCCGCTCCGATGAATGGCAGGCCCTGCGCCGCGACGGCTCTACCACGGGCGCGCCGGTTGATGTCGCCGATGGCTATGTGCATTTCTCGACCTCTGAACAAGCGGCTGAAACGGCTGCGAAACACTTTGCCGGTGAGGCAGACCTGTTTCTTCTGGCCGTAGAGACCGACCGCCTTGGCGATGCGCTGAAATGGGAGGTGTCGCGCGGCGGCGCCGAGTTCCCGCATCTGTACCGCATGCTTATGCTAGAGGATGTGGTTTGGGCCCAGCCCCTGCCCTTGCTGAACGGGGCGCATGATTTTCCCGCTGGCTTTAAGGAAGCTCAATGATGACAGGATATATCGACCCGGATCGCGCACAGTTCGACGCCTTCAAGGGGCTGGACCGCGACACGCCGCTGAACATGGTGAACCTTGTCAAACTGCGCGACAAGGCCGCCTACCCCGACGATCACGCGCTGGCCGCCAAGGCGCTGACAGGGGCGCAAGCCTATAAGAACTACGGTGCCGAAAGCGGTCCGGTGCTGGCGGATGTCGGCGGATCGATCCTATGGCGCGGCCAGTTCGAGGCGACGCTGATCGGCCCCTCGGACGAGGATTGGGATGTGATGTTCATCGCACAATACCCCAACGCCCATGCCTTTTTGCAGATGATCTCGGACCCGCGGTACAAACAGGCGGTGGTGCACCGTCAGGCCGCGGTTGTGACATCGCGCCTGATCCGCAGCGCACCGCTGCCTCTGACGGATGAATTTGCATGAAGCGCATGGCCGAGCAGCTGGGGCTGCGCGCCCTGCATCAGGTTGACCCCGAAACGGCCCATGGTCTGGCGATCACCGCACTGCGGCTTGGCTTGGCCCCGACACCCGGTCCGGTCACATCGAAACGGCTGAAAACCTCGCTTGCCGGGATGAGCCTGCCCAACCCTGTCGGCCTTGCCGCGGGGTTTGACAAGAACGCCACCGCCGTCGCGCCGCTGTCCAACGCGGGGTTCGGCTTTATCGAGGTCGGGGCCGCAACGCCCCTGCCCCAACCCGGCAACGACAAACCCCGTCTGTTCCGCCTGACCGAGGACCGCGCGGCGATCAACCGCTTTGGCTTCAACAACGAAGGCATGCAGGCGATCTGCACGCGACTGGCGCGCCGCGGCGCGGGCGTGCCCGTGGGGCTCAACCTTGGGGCCAACAAGACCAGTACCGACCGCGCCGCCGATTTCGCCCGCGTGATGGAGCTTGCCCGCGATCACGTGGATTTCGCCACGGTCAATGTATCCTCGCCCAATACCGAAAAGCTGCGTGATCTGCAGGGCAAGGCCGCCCTCGCAGCACTTCTGGCCGGCGTGATGGAGGTGCGCGGCGATACGCCCGTGTTCCTGAAAATCGCCCCCGATCTCACCGAGGCGGAGATCGCCGATGTGGCCGAGGTCGCCAATGACGCAGATGTGGCCGCGATCATTGCCACGAATACAACGCTGGACCGCGCCGGCCTGAAGAACGCGCAGCGTGACCAGATGGGCGGGCTGTCGGGCGCGCCCCTGTTCGAAAAATCCACGCGCGTGCTGGCGCGACTGTCGACGCTTACCGATATTCCGCTGGTGGGCGTCGGGGGCATCAGCTCGGCCGAGGATGCCTATGCCAAGATTTGCGCAGGCGCTTCGGCGGTGCAGCTTTATACGGCGCTCGTCTATGGCGGGCTGTCACTGGCGGCGGATATCGCCAAGGGGCTCGACAAACTGCTGAAGCAGGACGGGTTCGATACCGTGGCCGATGCCGTGGGCAGCAACCGCAGCGCTTGGCTTTGACAGGACGCACAGACGGAGATCGGGGCGCTATCCGCGTGACTTCGCCCCGACCCTGCGCGGGCGGGGCCTATCCCGCCGCACGCTCCAACGCGGGGTAGCGCAGCGCCAGCGTGACCCCACGCGCGACAAAGGACACCAATAGCGAAATCCACAGCCCGTGGTTGCCCAGCCACGGCACCAGCAGCGCCGCACTTGCACAGTAGATCACAAACGACACCGCCATCATGTTGCGCATGTCCCGCGACCGCGTGGCCCCGATAAAGATCCCGTCCAGCATCCATGACGCCCACCCCAGCAGCGGGGCCGCGACCATATAGGGCAAGAACACCCGCGCCTCTTCGCGCACAAGCGGGGCCGTGGTCATGAGGTCGATGATCATACCCCCGCCCCATGCGAAGCCCACGGTCATCAAGGCACAGGCCAGCAGACCCCAGCCGCTGGTCAGCACCGCGCCCCGTCGCAGGACATCACGCTGCTTGCCGCCCATAGCCCGCCCGACCAGCGCCTCGGCCGCAAAGGCGAAACCGTCAAGCGCAAAGGCCGTGATCATCAGGAATTGCAATAGCACCTGGTTGGCGGCGAGTTTCACATCCCCCAACCCCGATCCCAGAAACAGGAACGAGACGAACACCGCCTGCAACAAAAGCGACCGCACAAGGATGTCGCCGTTGACCTTCATCATGTTGATCCAGCGCGGCCCGTCGAACACCTGCGCCCAGTCCCGCCATGCGGGCACTCCAAAAGCCGCACGGCAGAACCACAGCCCAAGTGCCGCACCCGACCATTCCGCCAGAAAGGTCGCAATGGCGACGCCCTGGATACCCCAGCCGAGCCCCAGCACGAACCACAGGTCCAGCGCGATATTCAGCCCGTTCATCCACAGTTGCACCACCAGCACGGCACGAGTGCGTTCCTGCGCGATCAGCCATCCGGTGATCGCGTATATCGCAATCGCCGCCGGGGCGGACCAGACGCGGATCCCCATATAAGACCGGGCGAGGTTTTCGACCTCGACGCTGGCCGGAGAGACCTGAAACGCCGCCCAGAACAGCGGTATCTGCAGCATCACCAGCGCAAGGCCCGCCAGCCCGCCGATCAGCAGCCCGCGTGTCAGCAGTGCCGCGACCTCTGCCGCGTCGTTGTTGCCTGCCGCCTGCGCGGTCAGCCCGACGGTGCCCATCCGCAGAAATCCGAATACCCAGTAAAGCGATGACAGGATGATCGCGCCGATGCCCACGGCTCCGATAGGGGCCGCCAACCCGATCTGCCCGACGACGCCGGTATCCACCGCGCCCAAGATGGGCACGGTGGCGTTGGAGATAACAATCGGGATGGCGATGTTCAGCACGCGGCGGTGGGTCACCACGTCTTTCGCGGATAGTTTGCCTTGGGCGACGGCGCTGACTTCGCCCTTGGGAATCGCGTCAGTCACGGCGTTGGGGCATCAGGAAATGGCCCGTTGCCTGCGCGAAAAGCTTGCTGCGGTTGTCCTGCCACGCCTCGACATGCACCGAGGCATAGCGCCGCCCCGACCGGTTGATCCGCGCGCGCGCATAGGCATCGCGCGGCAGGCCCGAGCGCAGATAATCGACGGTAAAGTCGATGGTCTTGGGCAGCCGTGGCAAATGCGTCGCATCCATCTTGTCGACGGCCAGCGCACCGGATTCAAGATCCTCCCACAGGTATTCCCAGCTAAGCGTGATGATCGACGTGACCTCAAGGAACGAGGCCGTGGCCCCACCGTGCAGCGCCTGCAACAGCGGATTGCCGATCAGCTTGTCGGAAAACGGCAGAACGCCGGTCAGCTCGTCGCCACGGCGGTCGAACTCGATCCCCAGAAAGCTGATGTAGGGCACGCCGTCCACCAGCGCGCGCAGTGCCGCATCGCGACGCTTTTTGACGACCTGTACCGCCTCGGGTTTGCTCCGTGTGCTCATCGTTTGCCCTCCACCGTGAAACTGCCGGTGGCGGTGGCGACCGGGCTGCCGTCTTCTTCGTCCTGTGCCGTGGCGCGCACAAAGGCGACATTCCGCGTCACGTGATAACATTCCGCCCGCGCCGTGATCCGTTGACCGGGCACAGCCGCGCGCAGATATTCGATGCGCAAATCAATCGTCGCCGTCCCGCCGGGATTGCTGGGGTGGCTCATCACCGCGGCCCCGCAGCAGGTATCCATCAACGCCGACACGGCCCCGCCATGCAAGACACCTGTGCGCGGGTCGCCGATCAGCCGTTCATCATACGGCATGTCGATCACGGCGACGCCGCCGTCCAGCTCTTGCAGTTCCATCCCCAGGGCACCGCTGTAAGGCAGCGCCGCGATGAACTGCTTGGCGATGCGAAGTTTGTCTGACATTTTTTACTTCCTTGGCGTTATTCTCCCCATATCAACCGAGCGACCAAGCAAGAGCAACCCCAGTGTTGCGCTTGGAAAGTGAACCGCATAGTTTCCGAACTTGAGGAGACCAAGATGACAGACAAACGCCTGAACTTTAAAGAAATGTGTGCGGAGTTTGACGTCACGCCGCGCACGCTGCGCTATTACGAGTACATAGAATTGCTCCACCCCGAGCGCGAAGGCCGGTCCCGCAGCTATGGCGCGCGGGAAATCGCCCGCATGAAGCTGATCATGCGGGGGCGTAAGTTCGGGTATTCGCTGGAAGGCATCCGCCAGTGGCTGCTGATCTATGAAAACGAAGGCACCGAAGCGCAAATGCGCGCTTGGGTCATTAGCGCGGACCGCCAGTTGGGAGAGCTGGCAGAACAGCGCAAGCAGTTGGACGAAGCCATCGCAGAGCTGCAGAAATCTCGCGACGATACAGAGGCCGCATTGGCCAAGCGCGACTGATATTTGCGTAGCGCCTTGGGTTTACGGGGCGCTACCACAACTGACAGCCGCTGGCTGGACGACGCCGTCGTTGGCAGCATCGAGCTATGGTATGAGAAACCGATGCGATGCGGGCCGGCTTACGCCTGCCGCGCGGCCATCCGACCCATCACATCGGAAAGACGGGTAAGTTCTGCGGCTGTCACAATCAGCTCCGACAGTGAATCAGCGTCGAGACAGGCAGCAAATTCATACGCCACGTCTTCAACGAGCTTGGCCGCATCCTTGAGCCCGCGCGATGCGGAAGACGCGGAAATCACGGGCCCCTGCGCAAGATCATAGATATTCGGTGTCGTTGAGGGTTTCGGGGGTTTGTTCTGCGCCACGGCCTGTCCACTTACGGTTGAGAATTCGCCACGACTATGCGTCCGACAGGTGATGCGCACGTCCCGTAAGTGCGCGACATCCGGTTGCGCCCCCTTGTATTACGACAGGTTATCCAGCGACGGATCGATCAGCCCAAAGGCCAGCCCCCGCACCGCCGCGCGAGTCCGGTCGGTCACATCCAGTTTGCCAAACAGACGCCGCATGATCGTATCGACCGTGTGTCGCGACACCCCCATGATCTGCGCGATCGAGGTGTTGCTCTTGCCACGCGCGATCCAACGCAGCAATTCCAGCTCGCGCGGGGACAAGCGCCGATTGGGGGCAGCAGGGCCTGCCACAAGCGCGCAGAACCGCATATGGGCAAACTGGCTGGCGACGTGCAGGTCCAGAACCTCTGCATCGGTCGGGCGCGGCCTGTCGGGGTGGAAGCCGATACTGACCAACGCATTGCGCGCCTGTGGCCCAAAGACCTGACAGACCAGACCATCGGCAAAGCCGAATTCTCTCGCTCTGTTCAGATAGGCTTTCTGCTTTTCGGTCAAGGTGGTTAGCTGCGGCAGGTCACGCCAGAAGAACGGGGTGATCTGTGAGGCCGCAAAGGGGGGAAACGGATCGTCCAGATACAGGTGCTCTTCGGTATACATCCGGTGAAACTCTGCCGGGATACCGATCGCGACAGCGCCAAAGCTGGTGTCCCCAAGCGATTGCACATCGATACTGTGATAGGTGACCGTGCGAAAATCCTGCGCTTTGGCAAAGCGTTGCACCAGCAGCCATAGCGCCGAAACGCTGCTGACCTCGCGCAGACACTCTGTGAATAATCGCGGATCCATATCCTCGGGCATATCACCCCCCCGGCCGATAAAACTTGCTCCCCCACATCACTTAGTCGGCGCGAGATACCTATCAATGACCGTCTCGGGAAAATCCCCGTGGGGTTACGCAGATTTACTCAACGTAAAGCAAATGTTTGACGTAGCGTCCAACTTACGTAAGCTTGTTTCTGGGTTATACCGCTCCCAGTTTAGGTGAAGTTGACCGTTCTACAGCAGTGATAGAATAGCGAGTAACTGATATGTCCAACACTACGATGACCATCCGCGAGATGTGCACCGCCTTCGATGTGACCCCGCGCACCTTGCGGTTCTACGAAGCGAAAGAGCTGCTTTTCCCCGAACGTCAGGGACAAAAGCGCCTGTTTACCAAACGGGACCGTGCGCGGCTGAAACTGATCCTGCGTGGCAAGCGCTTTGGCTTCAGCCTCGAAGAAATCCGCCAGTTGCTGGACCTGTACCACATGGGCGACCAGCAACAGACCCAATTGGCGCGCACCTATGACATCGCGCGCGAACGTCTGGCCGACCTCGAAGCACAGCGCGAGGATCTGAACAACGCCATCGACGACCTGCAAAACCAGTTGAAATGGGGGGAGAAAATGATCGCCTCCATCAACAGCGCCCGCAACGCGGCAGAATAGGCCCGCAGTCCGGCGCACCCGAACACCTGATACACCGACCCAGATATACTGACCAAACGACGGCCAGATGGCCAAGGGAGAACACCACATGCCGAGCTACACCGCCCCGATCAAGGATATGCAATTCGTCCTGCACGACGTGCTGAACGTCACCGCGTCGTCCACCCCCGGTTACGACGAGCTTGAGGCGGATTTCACCTCTGCCATTCTGGAAGAAGCAGGCAAGCTGACCTCCGAAGTCCTCGCCCCGCTGAACGCGGTGGGTGATCAGGAAGGCTGCCGTCTGGAGAACGGCGTCGTCTACACCCCCAAAGGGTTCAAGGACGCCTTTGCGAAGGTCAAGGAAGGCGGCTGGACCGGTCTGGACATGCCAGAGCAATACGGCGGCCAGAACATGCCCTATATCCTCGGCACCGCCGTGGGCGAGATGTTCTCGGCGTCCAACCAGGCGTTCACCATGTATCAGGGCCTGACCCACGGTGCGGCCTCGGCGATCCTCGCCCACGGCTCTGACGCCCAAAAGGATACATATCTGCCCAACATGGTGTCCTGCGAATGGACCGGCACCATGAACCTGACAGAGCCCCACTGCGGCACCGATCTGGGCCTGATGCGCACCAAGGCAGCGCCACAGGAAGACGGCAGCTATAAGATCACCGGCCAGAAGATCTTTATCTCGTCCGGTGAACACGACATGGCCGATAACATCATCCATCTGGTGCTGGCCAAGATCGAAGGCGGCCCCGAAGGCATCAAGGGCGTATCGCTGTTCATCGTGCCCAAGTTCATGGTCAAGGAAGACGGCTCGCTTGGCGAACGCAACGCGGTGTCCGTCGGCTCCATCGAAGAGAAAATGGGCATCCACGGCAACTCTACCTGTGTGATGAACTATGATGGCGCGGTCGGCTACCTGCTGGGTGACGAACACAAAGGCATGCGCGCGATGTTCACCATGATGAACGAAGCCCGCGTGGGCGTCGGCATGCAGGGTCTGGCGCAGGCCGATGTGGCCTATCAGAACGCGCTGGCCTACGCCAAGGACCGCCTGCAAGGCCGTGCCGTCACAGGGACAGAGCACCCCGACAAGCCTGCCGATCCGTTGATCGTGCACCCCGATATCCGTCGCAGCCTGATGGAGCAGAAATCCTTTGTCGAAGGGGCGCGGGCGTTCATCCTCTGGGGGGCCAGCCTGATCGACGCGGCACACCGCGCGGATGACAAGGATGCCGACGGGCTTGTCTCGCTGATGACCCCCGTCATCAAAGGCTTCCTGACCGACATCGGCTATGACATGACGGTCAAGGCGCAGCAGGTCTATGGCGGCCACGGCTATATCGAGGAATGGGGCATGTCCCAGTTCACCCGCGACGCCCGTATCGCCATGATCTACGAAGGGGCCAATGGCGTTCAGGCGCTGGACCTCGTGGGCCGCAAGCTGGCGCAGGACGGTGGCAAACACGTCATGGCCTTCTTTGATATGGTCAAGACCTTCATCAAGGAAAACGCAGGCCAGGACGCCGAGTTCGACGCCAGCTTTATGGAGCCGCTGAAGGCTGCCAGCAAAGACCTGCAGTCGGCGGGCATGTACTTCATGCAGAACGGCATGAAGAACCCCAACAACGCGCTCTCGGGGTCGAATGACTTCATGCATATGTTCGGGCATGTCTGTCTGGGTCTGATGTGGGCAAAAATGGGTCTGGCCGCGAAGAAAGCGCTGAAAGATGGCACCGGCGACGCGTCCTTCTACGAGACGAAGCTGGCAACCGGCCGTTTCTACATGGCCCGCCAGCTGCCCGCGACCGCGCTGCACCTCAAGCGGATCGAAACCGGCGCGGATACTGTGATGGCGCTGGACGCGGCAAACTTCTAGGTTGCACCGGGGTGGGGACATCCCCCACCCCGATGCTGACTGAAAGGACGCCCGATGCCCAAACGTTTCCGCCTGACCCGCCGCTTCCCTGTCGCCATGACCGAAGACGGCTACCGCCGCCTGAAGAAATTCGCGGCAGAGGCCGGATTGGATGAAGGCGAAGCGCTGTCGTTTCTCTTCGAGAACTTCAACAGCGTGATCGACGAAGAGAACCTGACCGCGCGACTGCGGCTGTTCAACGCGGAACTGGACGGACGAAAGAGGTAGCACACCACCACACCCCGAACGCCCTGCCGAACCCGACCCTTCGGGGAGAGTTTAAGGGCAAAATGAAGCGCGAACACCCTGCCCTGATCCTGCGACCCGCACGACCAAAGCAGGGCTTCACTTTGCACGCGGCTCAGCTCTCCAGCCTGCCGCGCGGGGGTTGAATACGACAGGATGATTAGTAACTGATTAACGCAAACCCGCGCATCTTCATTTTGCCGGATAAACTCCACGGGGGTGTGGGGGTGTGAAACCCCCACGGGACGACGATCGACACACAGGACTTGAGGGAGGGTTCAGATGACCATCAAACTGCATTGCTTCGGTGAAAGCGGAAACGCCTATAAGGCGGCGCTTGCGCTGCAGCTGTCGGGGCTCGACTGGGAGCCGGTGAAAGTTGATTTCTTCGGCGGCGAAACCCGCACGCAAGATTACCGCACGACGATCAATAACATGGGCGAAGCGCCGGTGATGATTGATGGTGACATCCGTCTGACCCAATCCGGCGTGATCCAGGATTATGTCTCGGAACAATCCGGCAAATTCGGCGGGGGCAATCCCGAAGAGCGCCGCGAGATCCTGCGGTGGGTGCTGTGGGACAACCACAAGCTCAGCTCGAACGCCGGTATGACGCGTTTTTTGATGAACTTCTTACCTGAAGACAAACAACCCAAGGAAGTCATCGGCTTCATGCAAGGCCGCCTGTCCGCGGCCTATGCCGTGCTGAACGACCATCTGAACGGCCGCGACTGGATTGTCGGCGACGGGATCACCAACGCCGATCTGAGTTGCTGCGGCTATCTGTATTACCCCGAGCCTTTCGGCTTTGTCCGCAAGGACTGGCCCCATATCGACGCGTGGCTCACGCGTCTGAGCGAAACACCGGGCTGGAAAGCCCCCTACGACCTGATGCCCGGCAGCCCTGCTGACCGCGCCTGACCCAAAGGGAGACACCACATGACCGAAGCATATATCTACGACGCCCTGCGCACCCCGCGTGGCAAGGGCCGCAAAGACGGCGCCCTGCACGAGCTGACCTCGTTGCGGCTGTCCGCGCTGACGCTCAACGCTGTAAAAGAGCGCAACAATCTTGAAGGCCATGCTGTCGAGGACGTGATCTGGGGCAACGTGACCCAGGTGATGGAGCAAGGCGGCTGTCTGGCGCGCTCTGCCGTGCTGGCGTCCGATCTGGATGAACGCATCCCCGGCCTTGCCATCAACCGTTTCTGCGCCTCTGGCATGGAAGCTGTGAACCTTGCCGCCAACCAGGTGCGCGGCGGCGCAGGCATGGGCTATATCGCCGGTGGCGTTGAAATGATGGGCCGCGTGGCCATGGGCAGCGATGGTGCTGCGATTGCCGTTGACCCCTCGCTCGCGATGGAGCGGTATTTCGTGCCGCAGGGTATTTCGGCTGACATTATCGCCACGGAATATGGCTTTACCCGTGACGAGGCCGACAAGCTGGCGATGCAGTCGCAGCAGCGTGCCAAGAAAGCCTGGGACGAAGGGCGCTTTGATAAATCCGTGATCGAGATCAAGGACCAGAACGGTCTGTCGATCCTCAGCCATGACGAATACATGCGCCCCCAGACCGACATGCAGTCGCTCGGGTCGCTGAACCCTGCGTTCCAGCAGATGGGCGAGGTCATGCCCGGCTTTGATAAGGTCGCGCTGATGAAGTATCCGCACCTCGAGAAGATCAACCACATCCACCACGCGGGGAACTCTTCGGGTATCGTGGACGGTGCGGCGGCTGTGCTGATCGGGAACAAGGAGTTCGGCGAGAAACACGGTCTCAAGCCACGCGCGCGTATTCGTGCGACCGCCAAGATCGGGACCGACCCGACCATCATGCTGACCGGCCCTGTTCCCGTGACCGAAAAGATCCTTGCGGACAATGGCATGAACATCAACGACATCGATCTGTTCGAGGTCAACGAAGCTTTCGCCGCTGTCGTCATGCGCTTCATGCAGGCGTTCGACGTTGATGAAAGCAAGGTCAACGTGAACGGCGGGTCGATCGCCATGGGTCACCCCTTGGGGGCCACCGGCGCGATGATCATCGGCACGCTTTTGGACGAGCTTGAGCGTTCGGACAAGGAAGTCGGGATGGCCACGCTTTGCATCGCCTCCGGCATGGGTGCCGCCACCATCATCGAGCGCGTTTGATGGGCGACCAGCCGCATCCTTTCCACGCCGTGGCCGATCTGGCAACGCGGCGTGGGTTGAAGGACCTTCAGCTCGCAGAGGAACGCGGGGGGCAATATGTGCGTCTGTATCAGGCCACGCCGCCGCTGTTCTTCAAGCATCGCAACGATCCAAGCGACAGCTATGACCGCGAGCGGTTCAAGGACTTCAAACGGATACTGCTAAGCGAGGAAGACTGCGACAAAGGCCCCGAAGCCACCATCGCCTTGATCCGCTCACTGCTTGAAAAATTCGCTGACTATACGCCTCAGCGCTCGTAACACACTCCAAATCAGGGAGAGATTTAAATGACCGATTTCACCATGAAGACAGACGCCGACGGCGTCGCCATCATCACCTGGGACGTGCCCGGAAAATCCATGAACGTCATGTCGATCGAGGGCCTGTCCGAGCTGGACAGCATCATCGACACGGTCCTGTCCGACGACGCCATCAAGGGGGCCGTGATCACCTCTGGCAAGGACGGGTCTTTTGCCGGTGGTATGGACCTGAACCTGCTTGCCAAGATGCGCGAAGACGCAGGCGATGATCCGGCGCAAGGGCTGTTTGACGGCACGATGAAAATGCACGCCCTGCTGCGCAAGATCGAACGCGCGGGCATGGACGCCAAGACCAACAAGGGCGGCAAGCCGATTGCTTCTGCCCTGCCCGGCACTGCCGCGGGCATCGGGCTTGAACTGCCGCTTGCCACGCACCGCATTTTTGTCGCCGACAACCCAAAGGCGCGTATTGGTCTGCCCGAGATCATGGTCGGTATCTTCCCCGGCGCGGGCGGCACCACCCGTCTGGCGCGCAAACTGGGCGCGATGGCCGCATCGCCCTTCTTGCTGGAAGGCAAGATGGTTGCCCCTGCTGCCGCGAAATCTGCCGGTCTGATCGACGAAGTTGTCGCGGATCCCGTGGCCGCCGCGAAAGAATGGGTGCTGAATGCCAAGGATGCGGACATTCTGAAACCCTGGGACGCCAAGGGCTACAAGATGCCCGGTGGTGCCCCCTATCACCCTGCGGGCTTCATGACGTTTGTCGGGGCCAATGCGATGGTCAACGGCAAGACCCAAGGTGCCTTCCCTGCAGCCAAGGCCCTGCTGAGCGCCGTTTACGAGGGCTCGCTTGTGCCCTTCGATACCGCGCTGAAGATCGAGGCGCGCTGGTTCACCAACATCCTGCTGAACCCGTCTTCCTCTGCCATGATCCGGTCGCTGTTCCTGAACAAGGAAGCGCTGGAAAAAGGCGCGGTACGTCCCGAAGGCATTGCCGATCAGCGCGTCAAGAAACTGGGCGTTCTGGGGGCTGGCATGATGGGCGCGGGCATCACGCTTGTTTCCGTGCAAGCCGGGATCGAGGTCGTGCTGATCGACCAGACCCAAGAAGCCGCCGACAAGGGCAAAGCCTATTCCGCCAGCTTCTTTGACAAAGGCATCGCGCGCAAGAAATCCACCGAGGAGAAGAAAGCCGCCGCCCTTGATCTGATCACCGCGACCACCGATCTGGACGCGCTGAAAGGCTGTGACCTGATCATCGAAGCCGTCTTCGAAGACCCTGCCGTCAAGGCCGAGATGACCAAGAAGGTCGAAGCCGTGATCCCCGAGGATTGCATCTTTGCCTCCAACACCTCGACCCTGCCGATCACCGAGCTGGCCAAAGCCTCCAGCCGCGCGGATCAGTTCATCGGCATCCACTTCTTCTCGCCCGTCGAGAAAATGGCGCTGGTCGAGATCATCAAGGGTGCTGAAACGGGCGACCGTGCGGTGGCCAAATCGCTCGATTATGTGCGTCAGATCCGCAAGACGCCGATCGTGGTCAACGACGCGCGGTTCTTCTATGCCAACCGCTGCATCATCCCCTATGCCAACGAAGGCGCGCGGATGATCACCGAAGGGGCGGCACCGCAACTGGTCGACCACGCGGCGCAGCTTTTGGGCTTCCCTGTGGGGCCGGTGCAGCTGACCGATGAGACCTCGATCGATCTGGGGGCCAAGATTGCCCGCGCGACCAAGGCGGCCATGGGCAATGCCTATCCTGCCAGCCAAGCAGATGATCTGATCTTCTGGATGGAAGATCTGGGTCGTCTGGGCCGCAAGGCGAACGCGGGCTTCTTTGACTATGACGAAAAGGGCAAGCGTCAGGGCTATTGGAAGGGGATGCACGACAAATTCCCGCTGGCCGAGGAACAGCCAGACCTGCGCGATGTGCAGGACCGTCTGATGTTCGTGCAAGTGCTCGAAGCGGTACGTGCGCTGGAAGAAGGCGTGCTGGAAGACATCCGCGAAGGC
This sequence comes from Sulfitobacter sp. SK025, assembly GCF_003352105.1. NCBI lineage: Bacteria > Pseudomonadati > Pseudomonadota > Alphaproteobacteria > Rhodobacterales > Roseobacteraceae > Sulfitobacter > Sulfitobacter sp. SK025. The sequence goes on from NZ_CP025808.1 coordinate 2,690,022, forward strand.
GACGTGGGTGCGATCCTTGGCTGGGGCTTTGCGCCTTGGTCCGGCGGCCCGTTCAGCTGGCTCGACATCATCGGCACGCCTTATGCCGCGGAACGTTGTGACCAGTTGGAAGCTCAGTTCGGCGAGCGGTTCAAATGCCCTGACCTGCTGCGTGAAATGGCCGAGAAGAACCAGACCTTCTATGGCCGCTTCGGGCCGGACGCCAAAGCCGCTTAAGCCGGCAACGCCCGATAGAGAAAACGGAAACGGCCAGCAGTTCTTGCTGGCCGTTTTGCTTTGCTGGGTGATGTACCGCCCGCGCTCTCAGCCGTCGAAACTGTAGCCGAAACGCGCGATATCCTCGGCGCAGGTCGTGGCGATCAGGTCGCGGGTTTGGGGGGTATAGTAGTCCCGATAGCCCGCCGCGCGGTCCGACGCATTCGCATGCGGCAACGTCAGATCAAAGCCCAGATGGTCAAACAGCGGCTGCGCGTCCTGCCCGAAATGCTCGATCCGGATCAACAGGTTGCTTTGATCCTCGCCCGCGCCGTCACGCAGATATGCCCCGTAGGGAGAGGCCAGAAGGCTGCCCTGCACGGTAGGCGTCTGCACGAAGGCGTCAAACGCCAGCGACTTGGCAAGCCCCACGGCGGGATGATCGAACCCCTGCGCGCGCAGCCAATGGTAATAGCTGACCATCCGGTCCCACGGGTTACGCACCAGCGCAAAGGCGAACATCCGGGCAATCTCTTGGCGGGTGACCACGCCTTCGATATCGGCGAGGGTTGCGTGTTTCCAAAGCCGCCCCGCCGACGCGGCCCCTGCCAGACGCTTGCGCCGCTTGACCGCCTTGGGCGTGTCGCCCAGCATCAGATCCTCTTTCATCGCCCGTGCTTCCAGCGCGAGAGCAAGGGACGTGCCTCCGGTCTTGGGGATATGCACAAAGATATAGTTGCGCCCGCGGCTGATGATCATGACCGCCCCGCCGCATCTGTGATTGGCCGCTTTACACTCGTGCCCATATCCTGCCTTTGCCCTGCTTTTATCATCCTTCCCAAAACGGGGGATGCTGCGCAATAGTAACCGGGACAAAGCGAAAAAAGACAGGGTGCGCCATGGGCTGGATGACGAACGAAGACGGATTGGACAAATGCGCCGCGAATTACGTGCCGCTCACTCCGCTATCGCACCTGAAACGCGCGGCCCTTGTCTTTGCCGATGTGACGGCGGTGATCTATGGCGCGCATCGGGTGAGCTATACGCAGTACCATGCGCGCTGTTCGCAGCTTGCTTCGGCCTTGGCGGCGGCGGGGGTTGAACCGGGTCAGGTTGTGGCGACGATCCTGCCCAATATCCCCGCGCAGGCAGAGGCGCATTTCGGCGTGCCCGCCTGCGGTGCCGTGCTTAACACCATCAACACGCGGCTGGATGTGGATACGGTGGGCTACATCCTCGACCACGGCGAAGCGCGGGTGCTGCTGGTCGATACGCAGTTCGTCGATCTGGCAGAGGCGGCATGTGCAACCCTCGATGGCCCGCCCCCGCTGCTGATCGAAGTCTCTGATCCCGCGGCGGGGTTTCCGGCAACGGGTCGCCACACCACATACGATGATTTCATCGCCACCGGCGACCCTGCGTTCAACTGGATCATGCCGCAGGACGAATGGGAAAGCCTTGCGCTCAACTATACCTCTGGCACGACGGGGCGGCCCAAAGGCGTGGTCTATCACCATCGCGGGGCCTATCTGATGACCATGGGCACGGTGGTCAGCTGGCGTATGGTGATGCGGCCCGTGTTCATGCAGATCGTACCGCTGTTCCACTGTAACGGCTGGAACCACACGTGGATGATGCCCCTCTTGGGGGGTACACTGGTCTGCTGCCGCGACATCACTGCCGCCGCGATCTATGACGCCATCGCCGACGAAGGCGTGACCCATTTTGGCGGTGCCCCCATCGTGCTGAACATGATGGTGAACGCGACGGAAGCGGAACGCCGCGCCTTTGACCATCAGGTGGAGGTCTTCACCGCCGGTGCGCCCCCTGCCCCTGCCACCCTGTCCAAGATCGAAGCTTTGGGGTTCAACGTCACGCAGGTCTACGGGCTGACCGAGACCTACGGCCATGTCACTGAATGTCTGTGGGACCCCGCATGGGACAGCGCCCAAGGGGCCGAGCGCGCCGCGATCAAGGCCCGTCAGGGCGTCGCCATGCCGATGATGGAAGAGATCACCGTCATGGATAGCAAAATGGCCCAAGTCCCGCTGGACGCTGCCACACAGGGAGAGATCATGATCCGCGGCAATTCGGTGATGAAAGGGTATTTCAAGAACCCCGCCGCCACGCGCGCGGCCTTTGCGGGCGGGTATTTCCATTCGGGCGATCTGGCGGTGCAGCATCCAAACGGACATATGCAGATCGCCGACCGCGCCAAGGACATCATCATCTCGGGCGGCGAGAACATCTCGTCCGTCGAGGTCGAAGGCGTATTGATGGGCCATCCGGATGTGAACCTCGCCGCCGTTGTCGCGCAACCAGACGAGAAATGGGGCGAAGTGCCCTGTGCTTTTGTCGAGCTGAAACCGGGCCGGAGCGGAGATGAAGCCGCCATGATCGCCTTTGCGCGCGACACGCTTGCGGGGTTCAAAGCACCCAAACGCGTGGTGTTTCAAGAGCTGCCGAAGACCTCGACCGGGAAGATCCAGAAATTCGAACTGCGCGCGCAGGCCGCCAAGCTTTAGTGCAGTCTACATCGCGCGCTGCGTGACAACCGGATCGGCGACGATCACCGCCTCTGCCTGCTCTTGCGGGCCGAGCCGTTTTTCGTACCGCCAAACGTCGATCTGCAACGGCCCCTCGCCGGTTTCGACCTCGTAGGGGATCGTGCCCGCCTGCACCCAGCCGCAGGCCTCATAGAACCGCGCGGCGCGGGTGTTGCCAACCGAACAGGCCAGCCATTTCAACCCATGCCCCAGTTCTGCTTCGGTCGCCGCCATCATCTGCTGCGCCAGACCGCTGCCCTGAAAGGCATCGCTGACGTAGAACTGGTAGATCTCGTCATGGTCCACCATGAAGAACCCCGCGATCTGCCCATCGACCCAGACCACCTGCGTATGTTTAAGGTGCACACGCATCCGCATCGTGAACTCTTCGAAACTGCGCAGGGCGGTCAAGGCGGGCGGCACGACATCGGCATGGGCCTGATGCCAACCACGATACCAGATCTCGACAAGTCTGGCGGCATCATCGGGATGTGCGGGCTTGATCTGCATGGGACGCTCCTTTCGAATTCTCCTATGCTGTCTTAAGTCCACCCATTGCTCAACCCGTGTCAGGTGGTAAACTATCCAAAACAGTTAGGCACTATACTTCAGGATATGACAGCCCTTTCCAAATACGCCCGGTTGGAAGCAACCGGACTATGGCGTTCGGCCCCCGATGCCCAACGTCGCGAGGTCATCGTGTCGATCGGCGATGCGACACTGGTGATTTCCGACCTCAAGGATCAGGCGCTGACCCATTGGTCACTGGCGGCTTTGGCGCGGTCAAACCCTGGCACCCGCCCTGCGATTTTCCACCCCGACGGCGACCCCAGTGAAACGCTGGAAATCCCCGACAGCGAGGGAGAGATGATCGACGCCATCGAAACCCTGCGCCGCGTGGTCGAACGCCGTCGCCCCCGCCCGGGGCGGCTGCGCTTTGCCGGGGTGCTGACCTCGGCGCTGGTGGTGGCGGCGGTGGCGCTGTTCTGGCTGCCGGGCGCGCTGCAAGATCACACGCTGCGGGTGGTACCCAAGGTCAAACGCGCCTCCATCGGGGCGGCGCTCCTGAAAAAGATCGAACGGGTGTCCGGCCCCGCCTGTACCAACGCCCGCGGGCGCACGGCGCTGGCAAAGCTCGGCGCGCGGCTGTCGTCTGATCCGATGGTGGTGCTGCCCGCCATGACCCGCCCCAGCCTGCACCTGCCCGGCGGGCTGATCGTGCTGAACAAGACCCTCTTCGAGGATTACGAGTCCCCCGATATCGCGGGCGGCTATATTCTGGCGGAGCAAGCGAAACGCGCCGTCACAGACCCGCTTGAACATATGCTCGCCACCATCGGCATCCGCGAAAACTTCCGCCTGCTGACCACCGGCGATGTCTCGGATGCGGCCCTCACACGCTACGCCGAAGATCTGATGGCCGAACCCGCGCCGGAACCGCCCGTTGACGCCCTGCTTGCCCGTTTCGAAAAACAGCGCTTGCACAGCACGCCTTACGCGCAAGCCCGCGACATCACCGGAGAGACGGTGCTGCCCCTGATCGAAGCCGATCCGATGAACGGCAAGGAAACCGACCCACTGCTGAATGATGCCGACTGGCTGCGCCTGCAAAATATCTGCGGCGGCTAAGGCAGAGATACACACTCCGACCTTCAACGCAAAAGGCCAGCCGGATCGCCCCGACTGGCCTTTTGTCTGTACTGTCGTGCAGATGCGTCAGCGGATGTAGGCATCCCCGTAACCGGCACCGCGCAACTTACCCAAAGCCGCCGGTGCAGCGGACGCGCCAAAGGGCCCTGCCTGCACCGACAGATAGGTCTTGCCGCCGCGGATGGACTTACCGATGCGCGCGCCCATCCCCATCCGCGCGATACGTTGTGCCGCGCGCTGCGCGTTCGCGCTGTCCCCATAGACGCCGATCTGCACATAGGTCTTACCTGCGGCACGCGGGGCCGCTGGGGCTGTGGCGACTGGCTTGGGGGTCGAACGGCTGGAGTAGACCGGCTTGCGCGCGGCGGGCGCTGCGTTCTTGTTGCGGACGATACGTTTCACCAGCTGGCCGTTGCGCTTGGCAAAGCTCACCTCGCCCAACTCGCGGCGCTGCTGCTCCACCGAGGTATAGGGGTAGACCAGCGGCAAACGCGCGGTCATGTCCCGCCCTGTGCTTTGGTTCACTAGACGGCGCGGCACGGTGTTGGTCCAGATCAACAACATCTTGGACCGCCCCTCAAGGTTCTGTTCGGCCCGCTTGGGGTTCAGACGGTCGTCTTCCCACACGGGGCGATATCCTTTGGGCACCGAGACGTTGGCATAGGTGTTCTGGCGGTTGATCGCGACATGTTTCGGCACGATCCGCGTATGCGCATGCGCCGCTGCGGGGGCCGCAGTGGCCGCGACGCTGCCTGTGGTTGCCCCATAGGACGGCGCAGATGCCACGGCCCCGACCTGCGCGGTGGAGGGCAGGATCGGCGCGGTTTGCGGGCCGCAACGCACGGCGAGCCCCTTGGTCCGCGACCCGGAGTATTGCTGGCTGATGGCAGAGCGTCCGGCACAGGTGGTCGGCACCTGCGCCACCGCCACCGGCGCTTGCGCGCGCGGTGCGGCCGGCACGTCGACCGAGCGTGGCACCGGCTGGCGCACCGGCTTGGGTGCTTTCTGGCGTACAACAACCGGCTTGGCCTTGCGCTGTGGCAGAGGGCGTGCCGCAACCGTGGGCTGTTTGGCCGCGGCGGGCGCGTTGTTCACGGTGATCTGCACCGGCGCATCAGCACCACCGGCAGGCGCGCTGGCCGCTGTCTGCACATTGGTCGGCTTGAAGCCGCAAACACCCTGACGCTTGCGCGACACGCGCGGCACCCAGGTCACATTGCCGTCGATACCGGCCCGAATAAACACACAGCCTTTGCTGTCGACATATTGCTTGCCCTTGTACGAGGCCGACGGGAATTCCGCCGGTTGATCGCGAAAGCTTTGCGCTTGGGCAATTCCTGCCCCAAACGTCGTCATCAATGCCGCAACTGCCACAATACTAGTAAATTTCATCTGCGCCCCCACACAATGTAGTACATAAACCATGCGCGATCCCGGTTTCAGAGTAAAGTACCCTGATCACCGGATCGCCCATTTTGCGCCTTACTTGGTCCCGAACATCCGGTCACCGGCATCACCAAGCCCGGGAATGATATACCCTTGCTCGTTCAGCTTCTCGTCGACCGCCGCGGTGACGATCGGCACATCGGGATGCGCCTCTTTCATGCGGGCCACCCCCTCGGGGGCCGCCAGCAGACACAGGAAGCGGATATTGGTCGCACCGGCTTTCTTCAGCATGTCGATCGCAGCCACGGATGAATTACCGGTGGCGAGCATCGGGTCCACGGCGATCACCAGACGGTCGTCCATACCCTCGGGCACCTTGAAATAGTATTCCACCGGCTGCAACGTTTCCTCGTCACGATACAGACCAACAAAGCCTACCCGTGCCGACGGGATCAGCTCCAGCACGCCATCCATCAACCCGTTGCCCGCCCGCAGGATAGAGATCAGCGCCAGCTTCTTGCCGTCCAGCGTAGGTGCGTCCATCGGCTGCATTGGCGTGTCGATCCGCTTGGTCGTCATCGGCAGGCCGCGGGTCACCTCATAGGCCAGAAGCTGGCTGATCTCGCGCAGCAACTGACGGAACGCCGCGGTCGATGTGGATTTATCCCGCATGATTGTCAGCTTGTGCTGCACCAGCGGATGATTAACGACGGTCAGGTGTTCAACGATATCGGACATCGGGGCGCTCTCCATATTACTTGGCTGAACTCATGCCCCGAAAAGCCGTGCCCCGCAACCATCGCATCTTCGCCAGCTTCATTTTGCCAGTCAAACTCCGGGGGGATCGCGGCCCCGCCGCGATGGGGGCTGGCCCCCATCCGACCGATACGCCGCCGAACAGAGTTTAGTCGGGCACCGCAACCCCAAGATGCCGCGCCACCAGCCCAGCGACATCGCGAAAGCCGATCTGCCCCAAGCTGCCAGCACCCTGCCCTGCCACCAGAACCGGGGCCCGTTCGCGGGTGTGGTCGGTGCCCACCCAAGTCGGGTCGTTCCCGTGATCTGCGGTCAGCACCAGCAAATCCCCGTCACGCAGTTGCCCCAGCAGCTTACCAATCTCGGCATCAAACCACTCAAGCGCGCGGGCATAGCCCGACACATCGCGCCGATGCCCATAAAGACTGTCAAACTCCACAAAATTCGCAAACGTCAGGCTGCCGTCTTCGGCGCTTTCAACCAGATCACCAAGATGGCCCATCAATGTCTCGTCAGACCCTTTGCGCACCTCATCAAAACCGGTCATCGAAAAAATGTCGCCGATCTTTCCAACGGCATAAACACGGGCACCACTGTCCTGCACCCAGTTGCTCAGCACCGGCGCGGGTGGCGTGATCGCGAAATCACGACGGTTGGTGGTGCGGGTAAAACCGCTTTGCGCATCCCCGATGAAGGGACGCGCGATCACCCGCCCGACTTTCATCTCATGCGCGATCGGGGCCATGTTTTCGCATAGGTCCAACAGCCGTTGCAGGCCGAAACTCTCTTCATGCGCGGCGATCTGCAACACGCTGTCGGCCGAGGTATAGCAGATCGGGAAACCGGTCTTGATATGCTGCGCGCCGAACTCCTCGATAATGGCGGTGCCGGGGGCGTGGCAATTCCCCAAGATCTCGTCCGTGCCGGCAAAGGCCGCAAGCTGCGCGACCAGCGCGGGCGGAAAGGACTTCGACACATCGGGAAAGTAATGCCACTCCCACGGGACGGGCAAACCGGCCAATTCCCAATGACCCGAGGGCGTATCCTTGCCGCGCGAGATTTCTGTCGCCGCGCCCCATGTGCCGCTGACGGTGCTATCAAGGCTTGCGATATGCAGCCCGCTGGCCAGTTCAATCGCGGGGCCAAGCCCCAGCGACGCCATATGCGGCACGTTCAAGGGGCCGCTGCGCCCGTCTTCTGCACGGCCCTCCGCACAGGCCTGCGCGATATGACCAAGGGTATTCGCGCCGGTGTCCGGCACACGCCCGTTAAAGAAGGTGTCCGCATCGGGGGCACCGCCGATACCGACGGAATCCATCACAACCAGAAAAGCACGCGCCATCAGCCGACCCTCTCTACAATCAAATCCGGCACGGCGACCGGCTTCGGGCCGATGGTAATCGCACCGCGCACCGCCTGTGCGGCCCGCTCTGCGTCACCGGCGCGGGCGGCATGCACCACCGCCAGTGGCCCCTTGGACGATACTTTCGCGCCCAGGCGGACGACATCCGAAATCCCCACGGCCGGGTTGATCTGGTCCGTCTCGACCGCGCGCCCGCCGCCCAAAGCGACGACTGCAAGGCCCAAAGCCTCGCCGTCAATCGCGGTTACATATCCGGTTTTCGGTGCGGGGACCTCTGCGATGATCGTCGCCTCGGGCAGGAACCGCGTCCAGTTTTCGACAAACTTCGCAGGCCCGCCCATGGCCGCGATCATCACGCCAAAGCGTTCCGCCGCGCGGCCCGACCGGATCGCCTGCACGATCATATCCGCCCCGACCTGCACATCGCCCGCCAGCCCTGCATTGGCCAGCAACACCCCGCCAAGCGCCGCACAGACCGAGACAATCGGCCCCTTGTTGTGCCCCGTCAGCACGCGCATCACTTCGGCCACTTCCAGCGCGTTTCCAAGGCTCGGCACCAGGGGCTGGCTCATATCGCTGATCACCGCCGTCGTCCGGCACCCGCTGGCGTTTGCGGTCTTGGTCAGCGCCGTCGCCAGCGCCTGCGCCTGCGCCAGATCTTTCATGAAGGCACCGCTGCCGACCTTGACGTCCAAGACCAAACCATCCAGCCCCGCCGCCAGCTTCTTCGACAGGATCGACGCGGTGATCAGATCAAGGCTGTCCACGGTCGAGGACACATCGCGCACCGCATAAAGCCGCTTGTCCGCGGGGGCGATACCGTCGGTCGCACTGACAATCGCACAGCCTGCCCTGGCCACCACGGCGCGAAACTGCGCCTCGTCCAATGTGGTATTCACACCCGGAATGGCCTCGAGCTTGTCCAGCGTCCCGCCGGTATGCCCCAGCCCACGCCCCGAAATCATTGGCACATAGGCCCCGCAGGCGGCCAAGGCAGGGGCCAGCACAAGGCTGACGCAATCGCCCACACCGCCCGTCGAATGTTTATCCAGCACCGGCCCGTTCAGATCCCAGTCGAACACCCGCCCGCTGTCGCGCATGGCAAGCGTCAGGGCCACGCGGCCCACATCGCTCAGCCCGACCTGACAGACCCCCATCGCAAAGGCCCCCGCCTGCGCATCACTGACCCGCCCGTCGGCAAGGGCCATCGCGAACCAGACAAGCTCTTCTCGGTTCAGCGACCGCCGGTGCCGCAGTTTGGACAGGATCGCGCGGGCATCCATGGCTTAGCCCTCCATATGCGCGCGGCCAAAGGCACCGGGCAACAGCTCGGCCATCGTCATCACCTCTTCAACGCCCGACAGGGTCGCCATGGTCACCCGCGCGTCCCCCTGACCGAATTCCGCCAGTTTCTGACGGCAGCCGCCACAGGGCGTGACGGGTGTGGGGCTGCCCGCGATCACATAGGCCTCGACAAAAGCCGTCTCGCCCGCCGCGATCATGGCGGCGATGGCACCGGCTTCGGCACAGGTGCCTTCCGGGTAGGCGACGTTTTCCACGTTGCAGCCGACAAACACCGCACCCGAGGCCGTGCGCAACGCGGCCCCCACCTTGAAATTGGAATAGGGCGCATAGGCATTTTCCTGCACGGCGCTAGCGTGCTGTCGCAAATCACTGGTCATAATTCCCCCAAGTTTCACAAAACTATAAAAACCTTTCGCCAAAGTTGCGATGCCAAAAGCGGAAAAATGCCATGCTTCATTTTGCCAGACAAACTCCGGGGGAATCGTGGCCTGCCACGATGGGGGCTGGCCCCCTTCCCGCCCCATAATCTGCGCCGCATGGGCGGTGACACGCTCCGCTCCAAAAGTCGTGTTGGCGCGGCTGGCAAAATAGTTTAACGCTAAACTACTCTCTTAAAGGACCGCCAAAACATGACCGATGCGCCCAATCTGCGCCAAGCCGCACTTGACTATCACGCTTTCCCCAAGCCCGGAAAACTCGAAGTGCGCGCGACCAAACCACTGGCGAACGGCCGCGATCTGGCGCGCGCCTATTCCCCCGGCGTGGCTGAAGCCTGCCTTGAGATCAAGGCAGACCCGACCACAGCCGCGCATTACACCACCCGTGCGAACCTTGTGGGTGTGGTAACCAATGGCACGGCGGTTCTGGGGCTTGGCAATATCGGCGCGCTGGCCTCCAAACCGGTGATGGAGGGCAAGGCCGTCCTTTTCAAGAAATTCGCCAATATCGATTGCTTCGACATCGAGCTGGACCAGAATGACCCCGAAAAGCTCGCTGAACTGGTCTGCGCGCTAGAGCCGACCTTCGGCGCGATCAACCTCGAAGACATCAAGGCCCCCGATTGCTTTACCGTCGAACGCATTTGCCGCGAGCGGATGAACATTCCGGTTTTCCACGACGACCAGCACGGCACAGCGATTGTCGTTGGGGCCGCCGTGAAGAACGCGCTTTTCGTGGCGGGCAAGAAGTTCGAGGACATCAAGATCGTATCCACAGGCGGCGGCGCTGCGGGCATTGCTTGTCTGAACATGCTGCTGAAACTCGGCGTGAAGCGCGAGAACGTCTGGCTTTGTGACATTCACGGTCTGGTCTACGAGGGCCGTGAGATCGACATGAACCCGATCAAATCGGAATACGCGCAGAAATCCGACCTGCGTGATCTGGCCGATGTGATCCATGATGCCGACCTGTTCCTCGGCCTCTCTGGTCCCGGTGTCCTGAGCCCCGAAATGGTGCAGAAAATGGCGCCGCAGCCGATCATCTTTGCGCTGGCCAACCCCACGCCGGAAATCATGCCCGATCTGGCCCGTGCAGTGGCCACTGATGCGATTATCGCGACGGGACGGTCGGATTTTCCCAATCAGGTCAACAACGTATTGTGCTTCCCCTTTATCTTCCGCGGTGCGCTGGATGTGGGGGCAACCACGATCAATGACGAGATGAAGATCGCCTGTATCGACGGGATCGCCGCGCTTGCCCGTGCCACCACCTCGGCCGAGGCTGCCGCCGCCTATCAGGGCGAACAGCTGACCTTTGGCCCCGACTACCTGATCCCCAAACCCTTTGACCCGCGCCTGATCGGTGTCGTGTCTACTGCCGTCGCGAAAGCCGCGATGGACACCGGCGTCGCCACTCGCCCGATCGAGGATCTGGCCGCCTATCGCCACAAGCTGGACAGCTCGGTCTTCAAATCGTCGATGCTGATGCGCCCCGTGTTCGAGGCCGCGCGCGTGGCCCCGCGCCGGATCGTCTTTGCCGAAGGCGAAGACGAACGCGTGCTGCGCGCCGCCCAGGCCATGGTGGAGGAAACCAAGGAACGCCCGATCCTGATCGGCCGCCCCGAGGTGATCGAACGGCGCATCGAAAAGGCTGGTCTGACCATCAAGCTGGGCGAGACGGTGGATCTGGTGAACCCCGAAAACGACCCGCGCTACCGCGACTATTGGGAGACCTATCACAACCTGATGGCCCGCCGCGGCGTGTCACCTGATATCGCACGCGCCATCATGCGCACCAATACCACCGCCATCGGCGCGGTGATGGTGCACCGCGAAGAGGCCGACAGCCTGATCTGCGGCACCTTCGGGGAATTCCGCTGGCATATGAATTATATCGAACAGGTTCTCGGTCGCGACGGGCGGCGCCCCCATGGGGCCTTGTCGCTGATGATCCTGGAAGATGGGCCGCTGTTTATCGCGGATACGCAGGTGCATCTGCACCCCACCCCCGAACAGATCGCCGAGATCGCCATCGGTGCTGCACGTCACGTGCAACGTTTCGGCATCGAACCCAAGATCGCCCTGTGTTCGCAAAGCCAGTTCGGTAATCAGGGCGAAGGGTCAGGCAAACGTCTGCGCGCGGCGCTGCGGCTGCTGGATGCGGGCAACCATGATTTCTGCTATGAGGGCGAGATGAACATCGATGCCGCACTCGACCCCGAGCTGCGCAGCCGTCTGCTGCCCTCGAACCGGATGGAAGGTGCCGCGAATGTTCTTGTCTTTGCCCATGCGGATGCGGCATCGGGCGTGCGCAATATTCTGAAGATGAAGGGAGGCGGGCTTGAGGTTGGGCCGATCCTGATGGGGATGGGCAACCGTGCACATATCGTCTCTCCGTCGATCACCGCGCGCGGGCTGCTGAACGTCGGTGCTATCGCGGGTACGCCGGTCGCCGAATACGGGTGACGCCTCGCGTGAAAACGCCGCCCTTATACGGGGCGGCGCATGGACCGGAACCGGCCGGAATTACTTGGCCGGTTTGGTGCCCTTGGCCGCAAAGGGTGCCTTGATGTCAGACACGCTGCTTGGCATCGGCTTGGCAGGCCGTGCATCTGCTTTGGCCTTTTTCTTCTTGTTGGCGTGCTTATCACCCATTGTTCTGAACCTTTGTTCAAAGACGAAGGGCGGCGACATGCCGTCCCTATCCGCGATGCTGCGCCCCTTTGCGCGATTGATCTGATCCAAATTCGACGCGGTGGGTCATATTCGACATGAGCTGCGCGAATTTCTGTGCGCTACCGGAAACCGGCCGAAACGCGCTTGTAAATTTTGACACCGCGCGCGGGGAAGCGGCTGTAAATTTTATTGCCGGATGGCCGCGATATAGGCGCAAGCTCTTGCTCTTTCCTGCAGCCGTGGCCTACCAAATGGTATTCGCGTTCACGGGAGGGAGCCGCATATGGGATATCACGACATTTACAAAAGCTGTCAGGACAACCCTGAAGCCTACTGGCTAGAGCAGTCCAAAGCCATCGATTGGGAGGAAGAGCCCCGTCAGGCGTTGTTCGACAAGGGCAATGATCTGTACGAATGGTTCGCCGGCGCCAAAGTAAATGCGTGCTATAATGCCGTTGACCGCCATGTGGAAAACGGCCGTGCCGATCAGGTGGCGATCATCCATGACAGCCCGATCACCGGCACCCAGACCAAGATCACCTTTGCCGAGCTGCAAACCCGCGTCGCCGCTGTCGCCGGTGCGCTACAGGCCAATGGCGTGGGCAAAGGCGACCGCGTGATCATCTATATGCCGATGGTCCCCGAAGCGCTTGAGGCGATGCTCGCCTGCGCACGGATCGGGGCGGTACATTCGGTCGTGTTCGGCGGCTTTGCCTCGAACGAGCTGGCCGTGCGGATCAACGACTGCACCCCCAAAGCGATCATCGCCGCATCCTGCGGGTTGGAACCGGCACGCGTCGTGGCCTATAAGCCGCTGCTTGACGGGGCCATTGAACAGGCCGACCACAAACCCGATTTCTGCCTGATCCTGCAACGCGAACAGGCCCCCTGCGATCTGACACCGGGGCGCGATCTGGATTGGCACGCGGCGCAAAAAGGCACCACCCCCGCGCCCTGCGTCGCGGTGGAGGGAAACCACCCCGCCTATATTCTTTACACCTCGGGCACGACCGGCGCGCCCAAGGGCGTGGTGCGCCAAACCGCGGGGCATTTGGTGGCGCTGAACTGGACGATGAAGAACATCTACAACGTCGATCCGGGCGATGTCTTCTGGGCCGCCTCCGATGTGGGCTGGGTCGTGGGCCACAGCTATATCTGCTATGGCCCGCTGGTGCATGGCAACACCACCGTCGTGTTCGAAGGCAAGCCCGTGGGCACACCCGATGCGGGCACCTTCTGGCGCGTCATTTCCGAACACAATGTCCGCAGTTTCTTTACCGCCCCCACCGCGATCCGCGCCGTCAAACGCGAAGATCACAAGGGCGAGGAGATTGGCAAATACGATATTTCCTGCCTGCGCGCGCTGTATCTCGCGGGCGAGCGCGCCGACCCAGACACCGTGATCTGGGCGCAGGAAAAGCTGGGCATACCCGTCTATGACCATTGGTGGCAGACCGAAACCGGCTATACCATCGTCGGCAACCCCGCCGGACTAGAGGCGCTGCCGGTCAAGGTCGGCTCCCCCACGGTGCCGATGCCGGGCTATGACGTGCAAATCCTGAACGAGGCGGGCGAGCCGCAACCCGCTGGTACTTTGGGGTCTATCGCGATCAAACTGCCCCTGCCTCCCGGCACGCTGCCCACCCTGTGGAATGCCGAAGATCGCTTCCGCAAAAGTTACCTCACGACCTATCCCGGATACTACGAAACGGGGGATGCGGGCAGGATCGACGAGGATGGATATCTTTATATCATGGCGCGCACCGATGACGTGATCAACGTCGCCGGTCACCGCTTGTCCACCGGCGCGATGGAGGAGGTTCTGGCCGGCCACCCCGATGTGGCTGAATGTGCCGTGATCGGCGTCAACGATCCGCTGAAGGGCCAAGCCCCGATGGGGTTTGTGTGCCTGTCCAAAGGGGTCGACCGCCCCCATGCCGAGATTGCAGCCGAATGTCAGCAACGGGTGCGTGACCAGATCGGGCCAGTGGCAGCCTATAAGATGACGCTGGTGGTGGATCGCTTGCCCAAGACGCGTTCAGGCAAGATCCTGCGGGCGACGATGGTCAAACTGGCCGATGCAGAGCCGTTCAAACTGCCCGCCACGATCGACGATCCGGCCATTCTGGACGAGATAAAGTCGGCGCTGCAAACCATCGGCTACGCCAAGGACAGCTGATAGATCCGGTACCCCAGAATGCGAAAAAGGCGGCTGTAACAGCCGCCTTTTCTATTCAATATCTAGGCCAGTTAGTGTTTGGCCACGAAGCTGTCTACCTGACGCTCCGCCTCGTCTTTGGCAACGCCGTAGCGCGCCTGAATCTTGCCGACCAGCTGGTCGCGTTCGCCGGCGGCTTCTGTCAGGTCATCGTCGGTCAGATCACCCCATTCTTCTTTGACCTTACCGGTCATCTGGCTCCAGTTACCTTTGATTGTATCCCAATTCATGTCAGGTCTCCTTTTGCTATAATTCCAAACGATGAAAGCACCTGAATGGCCTCTCATGCGTCTCGGAATATCAACGCGCCAAAGGCACCGCGGTTCCGTCTGAAACGCGGATTAGTTGAACTGCTCGCTGATCAGCCGTTCTTCCAGACCGTGGCCCGGATCGAACAGGATACGGTGCTTGATCAACGGGTCCGAGGTGATCTCGACCGCGACGACATCGCGGTAGGAATTCCCGTCGGCGTCGGCCATCACAGGGCGTTTGGCGGGCTCTAACACATCAAAGCGCACGGTCACCGTTTTCGGCAGCAAGGCCCCGCGCCAGCGCCGTGGCCGAAACGCCGCCATCGCCGTCAGGGCCAGCACATCCGCGCCAATCGGCAGGATCGGACCGTGCGCGGAGTAATTATAGGCGGTGGACCCGGCAGGCGTCGCCACCAGTGCGCCATCGCAGACCAGCTCCTCCATCCGCACGCGCCCGTCGACGCTGATCCGCAGCTTGGCGGCTTGCGGCCCTTCGCGCAGCAAGGCGACCTCGTTCAAGGCCAGCGCCTTGGAGGTCTCGCCATTCGCGTGGGTGGCGACCATCACCAGCGGGTTGATCACCGCCTCTTCTGCTGCGCGCAGACGATCCACCAGATCCTCTTCGGCATAGGCGTTCATCAAGAACCCGATGGTGCCGCGGTTCATGCCATAGACCGGCGTCGACAGCTCTTGCGAGTCGTGCAGCGCCTGCAGCATGAACCCGTCCCCCCCGAGGGCGACGATAACCTCTGCCTCCTCGCGCGTGACATTGCCGTATCGTGCGCTCAGCGCCGTCAACGCATCCTGTGCAACATCAGAGCGGCTGGCGATAAAAGCGATCTTCATGGGTGGATGTTTCCAATGAGGGATATTCACAGTCAAAAGAACCACATATCGCGCCGACCTACCAGCTTTGCCGCATATGACGGTGCGACCGGCGCATTACGACCTTCACCCCCGTGCCGGATTAAGCTAGATAGCCCGCAACCCGCACACGTAGTCAAAGGAACCACGCCCAT
Organism: Sulfitobacter sp. SK025; assembly: GCF_003352105.1. Taxonomy (NCBI): domain Bacteria; kingdom Pseudomonadati; phylum Pseudomonadota; class Alphaproteobacteria; order Rhodobacterales; family Roseobacteraceae; genus Sulfitobacter; species Sulfitobacter sp. SK025. The sequence goes on from NZ_CP025808.1 coordinate 2,705,824, forward strand.
GTCCGGTTTTTTCACCACCCCCCTGTCCGAAGCCGATCCCGAAATCTTCGGGTCCATTACAGACGAGCTGGGTCGCCAGCGTAACGAGATCGAACTGATCGCCTCCGAAAACATCGTGTCTGCGGCTGTCATGGCGGCGCAGGGGTCGGTGATGACCAACAAATACGCCGAAGGCTACCCGGGCCGCCGCTATTATGGCGGGTGTGATTTTGTCGATGTGGCGGAAAACCTGGCGATTGAACGCGCGTGCAAATTGTTCAATTGCGACTTCGCCAACGTGCAGCCGAATTCGGGCAGCCAAGCCAACCAGGGCGTGTTCACCGCGCTGCTGCAACCCGGTGACACCATTCTGGGCATGAGCCTCGACGCGGGCGGCCACCTGACCCACGGGGCCAAGCCGAACCAATCCGGAAAATGGTTCAACGCCATCCAGTACGGCGTGCGCAAACAAGACAACCAGCTTGACTATGACCAGGTCGAAGCGCTCGCGAAAGAGCACCAGCCCAAGCTGATCATCGCCGGTGGTTCCGCCATTCCGCGCCAGATCGACTTCAAGCGGATGCGCGAGATTGCCGATATGGTCGGTGCCTACCTGCAGGTGGACATGGCCCATTTTGCCGGTCTGGTCGCTGCGGGCGAACACCCCTCCCCCTTCCCCCATGCGCATGTGGCGACAACCACCACACATAAAACCCTGCGCGGTCCGCGCGGCGGCATGATCCTGACCAACGACGAAGCGCTGGCGAAAAAGTTCAACTCGGCCATATTCCCCGGTATTCAGGGTGGCCCGCTGATGCATGTGATCGCGGCCAAGGCCGTGGCCTTTGGTGAAGCGCTCAAGCCCGAGTTCAAGACCTACATCCAACAGGTCATCAAGAACGCCCAAGCACTCAGCGACCAGCTGATCAAAGGCGGGCTCGACACGATCACCCATGGCACCGACACCCACCTGCTGCTGGTCGACCTGCGCCCCAAAGGCGTCAAAGGGAACGACACGGAAAAAGCGCTCGGCCGCGCCCACATCACCTGCAACAAGAACGGTGTGCCGTTTGACCCTGAAAAGCCCATGGTCACCTCCGGCATCCGTTTGGGCTCGCCGGCGGCAACAACACGCGGGTTTGGTGAGGATGAATTCCGTCAGATCGCCGACTGGATCATCGAGGTTGTCGACGGGCTGGCCGCCAATGGGGCCGATGGCAACGCCGAGGTCGAAGCCAAGGTCAAAGCCGAAGTCGAAGCGCTCTGCGCCCGCTTCCCGATCTATCCCAACCTCTGAAGCCCCAACCTCTAAAGCCCCAACCTCTAAAGCAATGTGCCCCGGGCCCTTCCAAATGGATTAAATCCCGGGGGGCCCGCAAGGGCGGGGCAGCGCCCCAAACCACGCCTCGAAACAAAGCCCCGCTTGCAGGTCCGCAGCGGGGCTTTTGCGTCTTCAATGGTAACAGCTTCGCCCGTCAGACGTAGCCGCGCCACCACAGAAATGTGATGAACGCCACCGCAACACAAATCAGGTTGAACGCCACACTGGCCGCAAGACCAAGCCAGCGGTCCTTGCGCCGTTCGGACACGTCGATCCCGGCAAGATGCTCCATCACGCGGTCATAGGCGGTCTGCACCGTCGCGCCCTCGAGCCTGCGTGCCATCTTGGGGTTGCGCGCCATAAACGCCGCCTGTGCAAAGACCCTGCCCTCACGCCGCACCCGCGCGGGCAGACGTCGCCCTGCGCGCGCCAGCGCATGAGAGACATCGCGCCCCTGCACACCCAGCTTTGCCTGCAAGCCGCGCTGCATTTCACGTGCCTTGGTCTCTAGGTCTTTTTGATCCAGCATGTTTCAACCCTAAACGGTCTGGCACATCGGCTGCAATGGCCCTACATCTTGCGCATGTTGAATTACACTGAATATGGCACCACAGGCGACGCCCCTGCCCTGCTGATCGTGCATGGTCTCTTCGGGTCAGGCCGCAATTGGGGCGTGATCGCCAAACGGATGTCCGACCAGCGCCGCGTGGTGACCGTCGACATGCGCAACCACGGGGACAGCCCGCGCGCGCAGACGCAAAGCTACCCCGAGATGGCCGCCGATCTGGCAGAGGTCATCACCCATCTTGGCGCGCCAATGGACGTCTGCGGGCACTCGATGGGCGGTAAGGCGGCCATGATGCTGGCGCTGAATCATCCCGAACTCGTGAACCGTCTGGTGGTCGCCGATATCGCTCCTGTCGCTTATGGTCACAGCCAGCAAGAATTTATCGATGCGATGCGCACGGTTGATCTGGGCACGCTCACCCGCCGCTCCGACGCCTCTGACCAATTGGCGGCTGCGGGGGTCGAGCCCGCATTGCAAAGCTTTTTCACCCAGTCGCTGGATGTGCCCAACAAGACGTGGAAGCTGAACCTTGATGTGCTTGAGGCAGAGATGTCCAAGATCGTCGGCTGGCCCGATGGGGTCGATGGACAATACGAGGGGGAGGTGCTGTTCCTGTCCGGCGGCAACTCCACCTATGTCAAACCCGAAGACCGCCCCGTGATCAAGGCGCTGTTCCCGCAAGCGCGCTTTGCCAAGCTGCCGGGCACGGGCCATTGGCTGCACGCCGAAAAGCCGCGCGACTTCGAGGCGTCTTTGAGGGCCTTCCTGACGCTGGGGTGAGGCAAAGGGGCACCGCATCTGGCGGTGCTGCGCCCCTGCCACATGGGTGTTGCCTGAAAACACGCCCCATATCCCGACATGCCCCCTTGCACCTCTCCCCCCAAAGCCTATAACGCGGAGAATTTGCAAACATCCGGGGGCCTGAGCCATGCCAAAAAGAACCGATATCCAGTCGATCATGATCATTGGAGCGGGGCCCATTGTCATCGGTCAGGCGTGCGAGTTCGACTACTCCGGCGCGCAGGCCTGTAAGGCCCTGAAAGAGGAAGGCTACCGCGTCATCCTCGTGAACTCCAACCCTGCGACGATCATGACCGATCCGGGGCTGGCGGATGCCACCTACATCGAACCCATCACCCCTGAAATCGTCGCTAAGATCATCGAGAAAGAACGCCCCGACGCGCTGCTGCCAACGATGGGCGGTCAGACCGGGCTGAACACCTCGCTCGCGCTCGAAGAGATGGGCGTGCTCGAGAAATTCAACGTCGAGATGATCGGCGCGAAACGCGAAGCCATTGAAATGGCAGAGGATCGCAAGCTCTTCCGCGAGGCGATGGACCGTTTGGGCATCGAAAACCCCAAGGCGACCATCGTCACCGCGCCCGTTGCCGCCAGCGGTAAGAAAGACCTTGCGGCAGGTGTGCAGCTTGCGCTCGACGCGCTGGAATATGTCGGCCTGCCGGCGATCATCCGCCCTGCCTTCACCATGGGCGGCACCGGCGGCGGCGTGGCCTATAACCGCGACGATTACGAATTCTACTGCCGCTCGGGAATGGACGCGTCGCCGATGGGGCAGATCCTGATTGATGAGAGCCTGCTTGGCTGGAAAGAATACGAGATGGAAGTGGTGCGCGACACCGCTGACAACGCGATCATCGTCTGCTCGATCGAGAACGTCGACCCGATGGGCGTGCACACAGGCGATTCGATCACCGTGGCCCCTGCCCTGACGCTGACCGACAAAGAATACCAGATCATGCGTAACCACTCGATCGCCGTGCTGCGCGAAATCGGCGTGGAAACAGGCGGATCGAACGTGCAGTGGGCCGTGAACCCCGAAGATGGCCGCATGGTCGTGATCGAGATGAACCCGCGTGTATCGCGCTCCTCTGCGCTGGCGTCCAAGGCGACGGGTTTCCCCATCGCCAAGATCGCGGCCAAGCTGGCGGTGGGCTTTACCCTAGACGAGCTGGACAACGACATCACCGGCGTGACCCCTGCGTCCTTCGAGCCGACAATCGATTATGTCGTCACCAAGATCCCGAAATTCGCGTTCGAGAAATTTCCCGGCTCCGAACCCTATCTGACGACCGCGATGAAGTCTGTCGGCGAAGCGATGGCGATTGGCCGCACGATCCACGAGTCGCTGCAAAAAGCGCTGGCGTCGATGGAATCCGGGCTGACCGGCTTTGACGAAATCGACATCCCCGGTCTGGACAGTGACCTGACCGCCGACGCACCACAGAACGAAGCCGCGCTGATTGCCGCGATCAGCAAGCAGACCCCCGACCGGATGCGCACCATTGCTCAGGCGATGCGTCACGGTATGTCCGACGTGGATATCCACGGTGTGACCATGTTCGACCCGTGGTTCCTTGCCCGCATCCGCGAGATCGTCGACGCCGAGGCGCAAGTCCGCAAAGACGGGCTGCCGCTGACCGAAGACGGGATGCGCAAGCTCAAGATGATGGGCTTTACCGACGCGCGCCTTGGCACGCTGACCGGTCGCGACGAAGACAACGTGCGCCGCGCGCGTCTGAACCTTGGCGTCAAGGCCGTGTTCAAACGGATCGACACCTGCGCCGCCGAATTCGAAGCGCAAACGCCCTACATGTATTCTACCTACGAGGCCCCCGCCTTTGACGAGGTTGAATGCGAAGCCCGCCCCAGCGACCGTCAGAAAGTCGTCATTCTGGGCGGCGGCCCGAACCGGATCGGCCAAGGGATCGAGTTCGACTATTGCTGCTGTCACGCCTGCTATGCGCTGACCGACGCGGGCTACGAGACGATCATGGTCAACTGTAACCCCGAAACCGTCTCGACCGACTATGACACCTCGGACCGGCTGTATTTCGAACCCGTCACCTTTGAACACGTGATGGAAATCCTGCGGGTCGAACAGGAAAACGGCACGCTGCACGGCGTCATCGTGCAGTTCGGCGGCCAGACACCGCTGAAGATCGCGCAGGCGCTGCAAGAGGCGGGCATCCCGATCCTTGGCACCACGCCCGACATGATCGACCTTGCCGAAGACCGCGAACGGTTCCAGCAGCTTGTGCAATCGCTGGGCCTGAAGCAGCCACATAACGGTATCGCCCACTCCGACGCCGAAGCGCTTGAGATCGCAGCAGACATCGGCTTTCCGCTGGTGATCCGCCCGTCTTACGTTCTGGGCGGCCGCGCGATGGAGATCGTGCGCGATCAGGCCAGCCTTGAACGCTATATCCGCGACGCGGTGGTTGTATCGGGCAAAAGCCCCGTGCTGCTGGATCACTACCTCTCGGGCGCGGTAGAGCTGGACGTAGACGCGCTGTCAGACGGCACGGATGTCCACGTTGCGGGTATCATGCAGCACATCGAAGAGGCCGGCGTTCATTCGGGCGACAGCGCCTGTTCGTTGCCCCCCTATTCGCTGAGCCGCGAGATCATTGCCGAGGTCGAAAAACAGACCAAGGCGCTGGCGCTGGCGTTGAACGTTGTGGGCCTGATGAACATCCAGTTCGCGGTCAAGGACGGCGAGATCTACCTGATCGAAGTCAACCCCCGCGCCTCGCGCACCGTGCCCTTTGTCGCCAAAGCGACGGACAGCGCGATTGCGTCAATCGCTGCGCGGATCATGGCGGGCGAAAAGCTGTCGGCCTTCCCGCAGCGCGCACCCTACCGTGACGATGCCGCCTATGACGACGTGCTGCCTTTGGGTGATCCAATGACACTGGCGGACCCGAACATGCCTTGGTTCTCGGTCAAGGAAGCCGTGCTGCCCTTCGCCCGCTTCCCCGGCGTCGACACGCTGCTTGGGCCGGAAATGCGGTCAACGGGCGAGGTTATGGGCTGGGACCGCGATTTCCCCCGTGCCTTCCTCAAGGCGCAGATGGGCGCGGGCAACCCGCTGCCGCGCAACGGCTGTGTATTCTTCTCGATCAAGGATATGGACAAGTCGGATGACATGCTGACCGCCGCGCGTATCCTGCTTGAGCAAGGGTTCACCCTGCGCGCCACCCGTGGCACCGCCGCCTGGCTGACAGAGCATGACATCGCCTGCGAGATCGTGAACAAGGTCTACGAGGGTCGCCCGAACATCACCGACATGATGAAGGACGAAGCGATCCAACTGGTGATGAACACCACCGAAGGCGCGCAGGCGGTCGAGGACAGCAAATCCATCCGCTCTATCGCGCTGTATGACAAGATCCCGTATTTCACCACGGCCGCCGGTGCCTATGCCGCAGCGCTGGCCATCAAGGCACAAGCCGAAGACGAGATCGGCGTTAAATCGCTTCAGGGCTAACCTGCCCTTTCTGACCTGCGCCGCGTCTTTGATGCGTGGCGCAGGTCTTTCCCCTTTCCTCCCCCCCCCTCTCATTGTCCGTCGCCCTTGCATGCCAGCCCCCGCTGGACTTGACCCCGCAGCCGTTTCTTGGCCTACTCGGACAACGCTGAAAAAGGTTTACCCATGTACACACCCGCCATTACTGGTAGCGGCATCTTTACGCCGGAACAGGTCATCACCAACGCCGAGCTGGTCAAGGCGTTCAACGCCTATGCCGATCTGTACAATGCCGAACACGCCGCCGAGATCGACGCCGGGGAATTGCCCGCCAAGGAACACTCCTCGGAAGAATTCATCGTCAAGGCGTCGGGGATCGAACAGCGCTATGTCATGGATAAGACGGGTATTCTGGACCCCAAGGTGATGCACCCCCTGCTGCGCCAACGGTCCGACGACGAACCCGGCCTGATGGCCGAGATGGCGCTGGAAGCGGCGCAAAAGGCGTTGCAGGCGGCGGGGAAAACCGCGGCTGATGTTGATGCCGTCATCTGCGCGGCGTCGAACCTTGAACGCGCCTATCCGGCGGTGGCGATCGAAATCCAGCAGTTGCTGGATATCAACGGCTTTGCCTTCGATATGAACGTCGCCTGTTCGTCCGCGACCTTCGGCATCCAAGCGGCGGCGGATATGATCCGCTCCGGCTCGATCCGCTCGGCGCTGGTGGTCTGCCCCGAGATATGCTCGGCCCATCTGGAGTGGCGCGACCGTGACTGCCACTTTATCTTCGGGGACGTGGCCACCGCCGTGCTGATCGAACGCGCCGAAGACGCAGCCGGTGCCTATTTCGAGATCAAATCGACCCGTTGCGCGACCGAGTTCTCGAACAACATCCGCAACAACAATGGCTTTTTGCGCCGGTCCCGCCCCGATGGCGTCGCGGACCGCCGCGACATGCAGTTCATGCAGAACGGGCGCAAGGTGTTCAAGGAAGTGCTGCCGATGGTTGCCGAACACATCGCGGGCCACATGGCTGACGAAGGCGTTGAGGCCACTGATCTAAAGCGTCTGTGGCTGCATCAGGCGAATAAATCGATGAATGACTTCATCGGTCGCAAAGTGCTGGGTCGCGCGCCCGAAGCGGGCGAGCAGCCCAACATCCTGCAAGACTACGCCAACACCTCCTCTGCCGGGTCGATCATCGCGTTTTCGAAATACTCCGACGATCTGACCGATGGGGACACCGGGCTGATCTGTTCTTTCGGGGCCGGATATTCCGTGGGGTCTGTGCTGGTGCAGCGCCACGGCTAAGCCCGGCGGCACAGAGCCACCTCAACACCTGTGACATGTGGGGCGCGGTCTGCGACAGACGCGCCCCCGCTGCCCTCCCCCCACCTTGAACGCCAAGGTCGCCTGACGCTAAAGAGGGCCATGGCAAAGCTTTACTTTCATTATTCGACCATGAACGCGGGCAAATCGACCGTGCTTCTGCAGGCGGCTCATAACTATGTCGAACGCGGCATGGTCCCCTATCTGATGACCGCGAAATTCGACCACCGCGCCGGACACGGGCGGATCGCATCGCGTATCGGGATCGGGCACGAGGCCGACACTTTCGAGACGGACGAAGACCTTTTGGCGAAGATCGAAAAGCGTTTGGCTGAAGGCCCTTGCGCCTGCATCTTCATCGACGAGGCGCAGTTTCTCAGCCCTGATCAGGTCTGGCAATTGGCCCGTGCGGTGGATGACCTGCGGGTGCCCATCATGTGCTATGGTCTGCGCGTGGACTTCCGTGGTCTGCTCTTCCCCGGGTCTGCAACGCTGCTCGCCCTTGCCGATGAAATGCGCGAGGTTCGAACTATCTGCCACTGCGGCAAGAAAGCGACGATGGTGGTGCGGCAGGATGCCGAAGGCAAAGCGATCCGCGAAGGGGCGCAGGTGCAGATCGGCGGCAACGAGACCTATATCTCATTATGCCGCCGACATTGGCGCGAGGCCGTGGGTCGTTAAACGAGGTTCGGGGGCGTTTCGCCCGCGACGCCCGCTTTCAAATTCTCAACCGCCATCATCCACATATCCACACGCACCTCTCGGGACGACGTGCCTAGATGCGGTAACAGCACCACGTTATCCAGATCCCGCAGGGCTTGCGGCACCTCTGGCTCGAACTCATACACATCCAGCCCTGCGCCGCCGATGGTGCCCGTTTGCAGGGCCTCGATCAAAGCGGCTTCCTCGACGATATTGCCGCGCGCGATGTTGATCAGGAAGGCATGGGGCTGCATCGCCGCCAGCACATCCGCGTTGATCAGATGCTGCGTGTCGTCCCCGCCCGGCACGGCGATAACAACCACATCAACAGCGGCAACCAACTGTTTGAGATCACTGATATGTTCCGCCGGATAGGCGACGCTTTTCGCGCTGCGGCTAAAGTATTTCACATCCATCGAAAAGCCGTAGTGACAGCGCCGCGCGACGGCTTGGCCGATCCGACCCATCCCGACGATCCCGACAGTCTTGCCCGTCAGATGCATGCCCAAAAGCTGCGAAGGCTCCCATCCGGACCATTGACCTGACCGCACCAGCCGTTCGCCTTCTCCCGCACGCCGTGCGGCCATCAGCATCAGCGTAATGGCGATATCGGCGGTGGCATCGGTCACGGCGCCGGGCGTGTTAGAGACCTGAAGCCCCGCCGCCTTTGCCGCGTCGACATCGATGTGGTTATAGCCCACCCCGAAATTGGCGAGCATCTTGCACCGTGGCATGCCGACCTTGCCGAAGACATCCGCGGTAAAGCGGTCGCCCAAGGTGGCCAGCACCCCGTCATAGTCGCGCAGGGCCGCCTGCATCTCGTCCTCGGACAAGGGCGCGCTGTCCTCGCGATAGGTCACGTCAAAGCCTTCCAAGGCCTCGTGCACTTCGGGGGGCGCAGGGCGGGCGATCAGTAGTTTCGTCAATGCAGACGTCCTCCGTTCGGGGTGGGTTGCGTGGGGCGCATCAGCACGATCGCCCCGTCCTCGTCCGGTACCCCAAGCACCAGAACTTCGGACATGAACGGCCCGATCTGACGCGGCGGGAAGTTGACCACCCCCATCACCTGCGTGCCGATCAGCGTCTCGGGCGTGTAATGCACCGTCACCTGAGCCGAGGTTTTACGCTCACCGATATCGGGACCAAAGTCGATCCACATCTTGATCGCGGGCTTGCGCGCCTCGGGGAAGGGTTCGGCACGGGTGACCGTCCCGACCCTGATGTCGACTTTCATGAAGTCGTCAAAGCTGATCTCAGCCATTCGAAAGCTCGCGCGAACGATCGGCGGCCGCCGCCACAGCGCGTTTGAGCAGGACCGGAAAGCCGTCTTGCTCGTTCATCAGCACGTCCAGCGCGGCCTGTGTGGTGCCGTTGGGGCTGGTCACGTTGACGCGCAGCTGGTCCGGGCCTTCGTCGGCGGATTTCGCCAGCGCCCCGGCCCCTGCCACCGTCGCCGTGGCGAGCTTTAGCGCGAGCTCGGGGCTGAGCCCTTGCGCGATCCCGCCCGCGGCCATGGTTTCGATCATGTGGAAAACATACGCCGGACCCGAGCCGCTGACCCCTGTGACCGCGTCGATCTGGGATTCTTCCTCCAACCGGACAACGTCGCCCACGGCCGACAGCAGCTCTTCGGCTTCATCCATACCCTTGGCGTCGACGTGGGCGTTGCCGACGATGGCGGTGATACCTTGGCTGATGGCGGCGGGTGTGTTGGGCATGGCGCGCACGATCGGCGTCTGTGCCCCCAGCGTTTTCTCAAACGTCGCGATGGTGGTACCGGCGGCGACGCTGACAAACACCGTCTTGCCGTTGCCCATTGCCTGCAACGTGGGCAGCGCGTCACCCATCATCTGCGGCTTCACCGCCACAAGAACCACAGCGGGCTCCTTGGGCAGATCGACGTTCAACTGCACGCCCTGCTCTTTCAACCAATCAGAGGGTTTCGGATCGATGACATATACCGAAGATGTCGGAAGCCCGCGTGCCAGCCAGCCCGCCAGCATCGCGGATCCCATCTTGCCACAGCCCAGTAGAACCAAACCGTCTTTGGCGATGCGCGTATCTTTCATATCTGTACCCCTAAATTAACATCCGGGGATACACCTATGCGTGGCCGTACGCCTCTGCAATGGCAACCTGAAGGGCTTGTCGGGGCGTCTGGTCGCCCCAAACCGCCAGTTGCACCGCGGGATAATACCGCTCTGCGTTGCTCACAGCGGCGTTGATCATGGTATCGATCTGCTGCGCAGAGGCATCCTGCCCCCCAGCAAGAACCAGCCCATAGCGATAAACCATCAGCTTTTGTTCCGGCCAATAGGTGAAGGCACCGGTCCAGCATTGATCGTTCACATCGTTGAGCAAGTGATAGAGCACCGGCAGTTTTTCCGCGGGCGGATCCATCTCGAAGGTGCAGACAAGGCGCAGGGTTTCGTCAAAGGGCGACCACGCGAGGGTGATGGAATAGGTCCGCCACTGCCCTTCGACGGCCATCGCGATTTGTTCGTCCGAGATACGGTCGAAGTCCCAGTCGTGATACGCCGCAAGATTTTCTACGATGTCGATGGGGTGAATGTCTTCTTCAAGATACTGCTCTGTCAGGGCCATGTGGTCACCTCTTTGGATCCGGGTATTCATATGCGCAGGCACATCAATACATGGGTGCATCTACCATAAATCGCCGAAGCTCTTAGCGACCTACACCAAATATGGTGCGCGCAACGCGGCCCTGAGGCAAGTCTTTTTCTGGGGGTAACCACGAAAGATAGGGGATAACCTCAGTATCTTGTGGATAAAAGCAGCATAACCCCCAATCTATAGAGCACTGACCCCGAAAGACAGCGTTCGAAGCGAAGGTGCCACCCCAAAAACGAACACACCCGCCAAAAGGCGGGTGCGGATCACATCGTTCAACGTAGGTCGCGGATGTGCGCGGCGATCAGCCCTTGCTGTCCATCGCATCAAGCCGCGCCTTCAGCGCTTCATTCTCTTCGCGGGCTTTTTGCGCCATGGCGCGCACCGCGTCGAATTCTTCGCGTGTCACAAAATCACGGTCTGCCAGCCAACGGTCCAGCATTCCCTTCATCGCGGTCTCTGCTTCGGTCTTGGCCCCTTGGGCCACGCCCATGGCATTGGTCATCATCTGCGAGATGTCGTCGAAAATCTTGTTGCGCGTTTGCATGGTCATTCTCTCCTGATCGGCTGTTGCTCACTATATGGTGTGCAAAGCGGGTTCTCGCAAGGTTGACTTCCGTTTACGGTCAGGCTCAATCAGCGCATGAATGCAATGCTCCCCTTCCCCGACCTATCGCCCGAGATTTTCTCGTTCACGTTATTTGGCATGACCGTCGCCCTGCGCTGGTATGCGCTGGCCTATATCGTCGGCATCCTCGTTGGCTGGCGCATCGTTGTGCGCGCGGTTGAGCGGCCCCGGCTTTGGGCGGGCAATACCCCCGTCATGACCAAACAGCAGGTCGAGGATCTGCTTTTCTGGGTCATTCTCGGCGTCATTCTGGGCGGGCGTCTGGGATATGTACTGTTCTATCAACCGGGCTATTACCTCAGCAATCCCGCGCAGATCCTGCGGATCTGGGAGGGGGGCATGTCGTTCCACGGCGGCGCGCTTGGGGTGATCTTTGCGGGCATCGCCTATACCAAACGTCACGGCATCAGCACGATCTCTACCGGCGATGTCGTCTGTCTGGGGCTGGCACCCGGCCTGTTTCTGGGGCGTCTGGCGAATTTCATCAATGCAGAGCTTTGGGGCCGCCCCACCGATCTGCCCTGGGGCGTGGCCTTTCCAACGGTGGCCGCACAGGACTGCCCGGACATTGCGACGATCTGTGCACGGCATCCCTCGCAGCTATACGAGGCGCTGCTTGAAGGGCTGATCCTTGGGGCACTGCTGATCTATCTGGCATGGCGGCGCGACGGGCTGAAATCGGAGGGGCTGATCGGCGGCGTCTTTCTGGCCGGCTACGGGGCCGCGCGTTTCATCGTCGAATTCGTACGCCAACCTGATGCGCAATTTGTCAGCGCCAACAACCCGCTGGGGCTGGCGTGGCATGTAAACGGCTGGGGGCTGACCATGGGCCAACTGCTGAGCCTGCCGATGATTGCCATCGGGGTGTTCCTGATCTTGCGGGCGACGCGCAAGGCATGACCACACTACGCGACATTCTACACAGCCGCATTGCGTCCAACGGGCCGATGCGGATCGATGAATATATGGCCACCTGCCTGCTGCACCCGACGCAGGGCTATTATACCACGCGTGACCCCTTTGGCACCCAAGGCGATTTCACCACTGCCCCCGAGATCAGCCAGATGTTCGGAGAGCTGTTGGGCCTGTGTCTCGCGCAAAGCTGGATCGCCCAAGACGCACCTTCGGCCTTCACCTTGGCCGAGCTTGGCCCCGGCCGCGGCACCCTGATGGCCGATATCCTGCGCGCGACCCGCAACGTGCCCGGCTTTATCGAGGCGGCGCAAATTACCCTGGTAGAGGCGTCCCCGACGCTGCGCGATGTGCAGGCCAAGACGCTTGCGGAGCATCAGGTGATCTGGGCCGACGGGACCGACGCGCTGCCCGACCAGCCGCTTTTTCTGGTGGCGAATGAATTTTTCGACGCGCTGCCGATCCGCCAGTTCGTCCGTGGCGAAACATCGTGGCGCGAACGGCAGGTTGGGCTGGCCGACGGCGCGTTGAGCTTTGGGCTGGGGCCCGAACTGCCGCAACCCGCGCTGGCCGACCGGCTGGCCGATACCACGCCCGGCGATCTGGTCGAGGATTGCACCCAGCTTGCGCCGATCCTCCACCCTGTGTCGGAACGGATCGCGACCCACGGCGGTGCCGCGCTGATCGTGGATTATGGCGACTGGCACAGTCTGGGCGATACCCTGCAGGCGCTGCAGGGGCATGAAAAAGCCGATCCGCTGGTCGCCCCCGGCCAAGCAGATTTGACAGCACACGTCGATTTTGAAAAGCTTGCCCTCGCAGCCGCACCGGCCAGCTACACTCGCATCACCCCGCAGGGCGTCTTTCTTGAACGCCTCGGGATCACTCAACGCGCACAGACCCTTGCCAAGGGCATGACCGAGGACGCGCTGAACGCCCATGTCGCCGCACATAGACGCTTGACGCATCCGTCAGAAATGGGAAATTTATTTAAGGTGATGGGGATTTATCCTCCGCACCATAGCCCGCCCCCAGGATTGGAACCATGACGCTGGAAATACTCACCTCCGATAGTCTTGGCGACGTGCGCCACGGGTTCTTTACGCGCCGCGGCGGTGCTTCCTCTGGCGTGTTTGCTGGGCTGAATTGCGGGGTTGGCAGCTCGGACCAGCGCGAGGTCGTAGAGATCAATCGTGCCCGTGTCGCCGATGCAATGGACGTGGCACCGGACCATCTGGTTGGCGTGCACCAAATCCATTCCGCCACCGTCATTAGCGTCGATGCCCCCCTGAACGAGAAGCCCCGCGCCGATGCGCTGGTCACCGCGACACCGGGGCTCGCCTTGTCGATCCTGACCGCCGATTGCCAGCCTGTGCTGTTCCACGACGCCGAGGTCGGCGTGATCGGGGCGGCGCATGCCGGTTGGCGCGGCGCGCTTGACGGGGTGCTGACCGCCACGGTCGAGGCGATGGAAGACCTTGGGGCCACACGCGACAATATCACAGCGGTGATCGGCCCCTGCATCAGCCAGCGCGCCTATGAGGTCGGGCCAGAGTTCATCGATGCCTTTCTGGCAGAGGACCCGACATTCGCCCGCTATTTCGCAAATGGCACCGATGACCGGATGCAGTTCGACCTTGCGGGCTTTGGCCTGAACCGCCTGCGCGCGGCAGGTGTGGGCCATGCAGAATGGACGCGCCACTGCACCTATAGCGATGCGGATCGTTTCTATAGCTACCGTCGCAGCACCCACGCGAAAGAGGCTGACTATGGCCGGCTGATCGCTGCGATTGTGCTGTAGCAGCGTGAATTTAGGCAGCAATGCGACAGGCACCTGCCCAGATTTCGCCCCATAGCTGGCCAGCAGGCTGTTTGAATGGCGGCGCATTTTCTACCACAGGTCATAAATTCAAGGGTGTTCCGCGCTTTTGAGCGCGTGCCACAAACCGCGCCGAGGTCTGCTCGAATTATCTGTATTTTTTCGTGAAATGCCCAATCGGTGCCCGAAAGCATTTGCATAGTGATCCTCGACGAAAGGGCATAGCCCATAGACAATAGGATACAGAGCATGAAAACCAACGCACGCTTCATCAAATCGGTTATCGACGCTTCCAACAAGGAAGGCGTGAACCTGCCTTGGTCCCGTGGCACACGCCGCGCCGCGTTCATCGCGAAACGCGCTGCCCTGACATCCCAGCAAAAAGCCGCCTGAACAGGGTTGGCTTACGGCCCGGGGGTTCTCGGGCCAGCCGGTGACCCTGCGCGCGACGGGCGGGTGCCTGTCCGCACAGATGGTTTGAGACCGATCACAAACATTCTATGCGCGCGGGCCTCTCTCGCGCGGATTAATCCGGATCGCAGGTGTTTCAGCGGGGGCTAGGCACGTGGGATCGACCATATAAAGGTCACGTTATGACATTGCATACTGCCCCTGATTTCATCCCCTCCCCTACACATACGCCGCAACCAGCAGCCTCCCGTTCGGTTCTGCGGGAAGCGCGTGCCCGATCCACCGGACGCACCCGCGCGTATGAGATTGCGGTGCTGCGTCAGGACGGCTCCGTCTTTGTGACCGAAGGCTACGCCCCTGCCACACCGTTGTTCGAAGAACCGTTTTCCGCTTTCGCCCATGGCACGTTGATCCGCACGACCCAAGGGGAAATCCCGGTCGAAGACCTTTGTCCCGGTGACCGGATCGTACAGGCCGACGGGCTGCACACTCCGCTTCTTTGGGTTGGATCAAGCAAGTTCGTCCCTGCGGATATCGGCCATCGCACGCCGCTTGTACGGGTCATGGCGGACAGTCTGGGGCTGGCGCGCCCCTCTGGTTTCCTGACCTTCGGCCCCGCTGCGCGCATCCTGCATACGCCGCAACGTCTTCGCGGCGCAGAGCAGACGCGCAAGGTCTTTACCCTGATGCAAGATCTGGTGGACGGGGTGAATATAATCGAAATTCAGCCTCCGACGCCGGTGCGGCTGTATCACTTGGGTCTTGCCCGTCATGCCGCGATCAGCGTCAGCGGTCTGGAGATGGAGACATTTCACCCCGGCCCGTCGACAATCGCAGCCCTGCCGCTGCATCAACGTGACGCGTTTTTATCAATGTTTCCGCATATCAGTGGTGCCAAAGATTTTGGCCCCCTGTGCCACCCCCGTGCGTCAGAACGGTCAGACCCGATCTACGCTGCGCAATAGCCCTTAGGGGTCGCTTTTCAGACGGCTTTCCAGCACATCAAAAGGCACGCCCGGTTCGTCTTTGGCCGGGCGGATCACAAGGCTGGTCTTGACGCTTTCCACATTGGGCGTCGTCAGCAATTGTCCGGTCAGAAAGCTCTGGAAGCTCGACAGATCGGGGGCGACGCATTTCAGCAGGAAATCCACCTCGCCGTTGAGCATGTGACATTCGCGGACCAGCGGCCAGTTGCGGCACTTCTCTTCAAAGGCGGTGAGGTCGGATTCAGCCTGGCTGGCCAGACCGACCATCGCGAAGACCTGCACCTCGAACCCCAGCTCACGCGCGTTAACATTCGCGTGGTAGCCGCGGATATATCCGCTTTCCTCAAGGGTCCGGACCCGGCGCAGGCACGGCGGTGCAGAGATGCCTACACGTTTGGCCAACTCAACGTTGGTCATGCGCCCGTCCGCCTGCAATTCGGCTAAAATTTTCCGATCAATCGGATCAAGCCGCGTCCCTGCCATAATACCCCCATAGGATTTTCAATTGTTATAGCACCAACATCGTTGGACGCAATAATCTTTCGCCGGTGCGCAATGTTCTGAATTCAAGCAAAAATCAACCGCATTTTCGATGACGGCGATCTTTGCAGGACGGATATGCAAACTTGGGGTTTAAGGCAACCCGAGGGGCGTCTATATCGGTTGGAACGCAACAAATGATACATTCTGGGGTTCTTTATCATGGCCGAAACTCGCGAAACCAAGCTTTTGATCATCGGCTCCGGCCCTGCCGGATATACTGCCGGCGTCTATGCCAGCCGCGCGATGCTGAACCCGATCCTTGTACAAGGCATCGAACCGGGCGGGCAGTTGACCACCACGACCGAGGTTGAAAACTGGCCCGGCGACAGCGAGGTGCAGGGCCCCGATCTGATGATCCGCATGCAGGACCACGCCAAGACGATGGGGACCGAGATCATCGGCGACATCATCACCGATCTGGACCTGTCCAGCCGCCCCTTCCACGCCAAGGGCGACAGCGGCACGACCTATGTGGCCGACGCCGTGATCCTTGCAACAGGCGCGCGGGCAAAATGGCTGGGGCTTGAGACCGAAGAGAAGTTCAAAGGCTTCGGCGTTTCGGCCTGCGCCACCTGCGACGGCTTCTTCTATCGCAATCAGGAAATCGTGGTCATCGGGGGTGGCAACACCGCCGTGGAAGAAGCGCTGTTCCTGACCAACTTCGCCTCCAAGGTCACCTTGATCCACCGCCGGGACGAGCTGCGCGCGGAGAAGATCCTGATCGACCGGCTGATGAAAAATCCAAAGATCGAACCGCTGTGGTTCCACCAACTGGATGAAGTCTATGGGACCGATGCGCCGCTGGGTGTCGAAGGGGTCAAGGTCAAGCACGTCGAAACCGGCGAGATCACCGATATCCCGTGCAAAGGTGTTTTCGTCGCCATCGGCCACGCGCCCGCGAATGAATTGGTCAAGGATACGCTGGAAACGCATATGGGCGGCTATGTCGTCACCAAGCCGGACAGCACCGAAACCTCTGTCCCCGGTGTATTCGCGGCGGGCGACCTGACCGACCACAAATACCGTCAGGCTGTGACCAGTGCCGGTATGGGCTGCATGGCCGCGCTAGAGGCTGAGCGATTCCTTGCAGAAGTTGGCGATGACGAAGGCAAAGACACATCTCTGCCGCTTGGCTATGGAGCCATGGTAAAAGACGACGCATAACGTTCGCCTAGGATGGCATTTGCTGGGATAAGATTGCCTTTTCCCAGCAAAAAACACGTCGCTGTCCGTAATTCGCCGCAAAGCGGCTACAAAGGTTGCCTAGCCCAATCGGTGCGGTCTATCAGCCCGAATATCCGAATTTGAACCTAAAATATTGCGAGACGCCCATGCAAACGCCCAACCTTGCTCCGATCCCTGAACTCTACGTCTCTTACGACTCGGCGCAGAAGCTGAAGGTGGAAGCTGGCGATCTGGTCAGCCATGACCTGACGCCGCGCCAGATCTGCGATCTAGAGCTGCTGATGAACGGTGGCTTCAACCCTCTTAAGGGTTTCTTGACCGAAAAAGACTATGACGGTGTTGTCGAAAACATGCGTCTGGCAGATGGGTCGCTGTGGCCGATGCCGATCAACCTTGATGTGTCGGAAAAGTTTGCCGAAGGGCTCGAGATCGGGCAGGACATTGCGCTGCGCGATCAGGAAGGCGTGATTTTGGCGGTGATGACGGTCACCGACCGTTGGGTCCCGAACAAGGCCCGCGAGGCAGAGAAAGTCTTTGGCGCGGACGACAGCGCCCACCCAGCGGTGAACTATCTTCATAACACTGCCGGTAACGTCTATCTGGGCGGCCCTGTGACCGGCATCCAGCAGCCCGTCCACTATGATTTCAAGGCCCGTCGCGACACGCCGAACGAGCTGCGTGCCTATTTCCGCAAGATGGGCTGGCGCAAGGTTGTGGCCTTCCAGACCCGCAACCCCCTCGCGCGCACCAGGAACTGACCTTCCGCGCCGCGCGTGAAGCGCAGGCGAACCTGCTGATCCACCCCGTTGTCGGCCTGACCAAGCCCGGCGATGTGGACCACTTTACCCGCGTGCGCTGCTACGAGGCCGTGCTGAACAAATACCCCGCCGCCACCACCGCGATGAGCCTGCTGAACCTCGCCATGCGCATGGCCGGCCCCCGCGAGGCGGTGTGGCACGGTCTGATCCGCAAGAACCACGGCTGCACCCATTTCATCGTGGGCCGCGACCACGCGGGCCCCGGCAAGAACTCTGCCGGTGAGGATTTCTATGGCCCCTATGACGCGCAGGATCTGTTCCGCGCCCATGAGGAAGAAATGGGCATCGAAATGGTCGACTTCAAACATATGGTTTGGGTGGCCGAGCGCGCACAATACGAGGCGATTGACGAGATCGAAGACAAGGATGACATCACCATCCTCAACATCTCGGGCACAGAGTTGCGCCGCCGTCTGCAGGAAGGGCTGGAAATTCCCGAATGGTTCTCCTTCCCCGAGGTGGTTGAAGAGCTGCGCCGCACCAAGCCGCCGCGCAACAAGCAGGGCTTTACGGTATTCTTCACCGGTTTCTCTGGTTCGGGAAAATCGACGATCGCCAATGCTTTGATGGTTAAGCTGATGGAGATGGGCGGCCGTCCCGTCACGCTGCTGGATGGAGATATCGTTCGCAAGAACCTGTCGTCCGAATTGGGCTTTAGCAAAGAGCACCGCGATCTGAACATCCGCCGCATCGGCTATGTCGCCTCCGAGATCACCAAGAACGGCGGCATCGCCATCTGCGCGCCGATTGCGCCTTACGCCACCACCCGCCGCGCGGTGCGCGAAGACGTGGAAAGCTTTGGTGCCTTCGTCGAGGTCCACGTCGCCACCTCCATCGAGGAATGCGAACGCCGCGACCGCAAGGGTCTGTACAAGCTGGCGCGTGAAGGCAAGATCAAGGAATTCACAGGGATCTCAGACCCCTATGACGTTCCCGCCGACCCCGAACTGCGCGTCGAGACAGAGAATGTCGACGTCGACAACTGCGCCCATCAGGTGCTGCTCAAGCTGGAAAGCATGGGGCTGATCAAGGGGTAACCCTTTCGCCAAGTCGAATACAGAAAGGCCAGCCTTCATAGGCTGGCCTTTTTCGTGCGCGTTGTTGGATGCCGTGCACAAAAAAGGGCCGCAACACAGCGACCCTTTTCGTTTAATTTTATATTTTGAGACTTAATGCACCATCACAGGCGCATAGTCATGATCGCGCGCGAGGCTAAAGGCGAGCTTGCGGTCACCGACCAGCGCCAGCTGCTGCCCTTCGGCGTCGTGCACGGCGTATAGCTGTTTTAGCCCTTCCGCCTGCTCGCGCACTTCGAGGGGAAGGTCGGACACGGCGATCATCTTGACGTAGACGGTACGGTCCTGAACATGCGTTTCTTCGTTATGCATTTTATTCCCCTTTTCTGATCTTGATGGTCTGAACGACCTTTTCGGGCTTCGCGCGGGTGAGATCGACGTGTAGCAGGCCGTTTTCAATCAGCGCTTCGCCAACGTCTACACCGTCGGCCAGTACGAAGGATCGTTGAAACTGGCGCGCGGCGATCCCGCGGTGCAAGAAGATTCGGTCTTCTTGCGTGTCGACCTGACGGCCACGGATCACAAGCTGTCTATCCTCAACGGTTATAGAGAGATCTTGTTCCGCAAAACCTGCAACCGCAAGCGTAATGCGGTAGCTATAGTCCGATGTTTGTTCAATGTTGAACGGTGGATAGCCTTCGTTTCCGGCCTTCGCCGTACGTTCCATCACCCGTTCCAACTGCTCGAAACCCAGCATATGCGGGTAGGAAGCCAGCGTTAATTTCGTCATAAGACACGTCCTTTAAGATAAGCGACAGTCAGTCATCCGGCCCCGTATTCGGCGACCTGCATCAAATATGGGGGCCATGGGGGCAGGACGCAAGGGCTATGCCTTTGAATTGCAACCGCCTATATTCGCAGGCCTAGATATAGCAAGAATCAGCCAAACCTATGAATCCTCCCTCCGACCTGTCGATGAAGAATGACGATGTCCTGCGTGTCGAGCTTGAGGTGTTTCGCCGCGAGCATCGCGATCTGGACGATGCCATTCAGGCGCTGGTCGACAAGGGGACAGGCGATCAGCTGACGCTGCAGCGGCTGAAAAAACGCAAGCTGCGCCTGAAAGACCTGATTGCCCAGATCGAAGACCGGCTGACCCCCGATATTACCGCCTGACAGCGCCCGCCAGCGGATTGCCACGCGGGCGATCATGGCTATAGTGCGCGCTTCTTATACGCTCTAGCAAAGGCCCCTTTTCATGGAAAATCCACCTGTCGGCATCATCATGGGCTCGCAGTCCGATTGGGCCACGATGCGCGAAGCAGCGACGCTGCTGGATGAACTTGGTATCGCTTATGAGGCCAAGATCGTATCGGCACACCGCACTCCCGACCGGTTGTGGAGCTATGGGAAAACCGCCGCCGACCGCGGCCTGCAGGTGATCATCGCCGGTGCGGGCGGTGCTGCGCATTTGCCCGGCATGATGGCGTCCAAGACCCGCGTGCCGGTGATCGGCGTACCGGTGCAGACCAAGGCGCTGTCGGGTGTGGATTCGCTTTATTCTATCGTGCAGATGCCCCGCGGCTTTCCGGTCGCGACGATGGCGATCGGTGCGGCAGGTGCCGCGAATGCCGCGTTGATGGCGGCGGGCATTCTGGCCCTCCAAGACCCTGCCCTTGCCACCCGTCTTGACGCTTGGCGCGATGCGCTCAGCGCCTCCATCCCAGAGGAGCCTTCGGATGACTGAAGCATTGAAGACAGGGGCCACCATCGGGATTTTGGGCGGCGGGCAATTGGGGCGCATGCTGGCCGTTGCCGCCGCACGTCTGGGGTTTCGAACGCATATCTTTGAACCCGGTGCCAACCCGCCTGCAGGTGATGTCGCCCATGCGCTGACCACCGCTGGCTATGATGACGTCGACGCGCTGACCGCCTTTGCCAAATCGGTTGATATCGTCACCTTCGAGTTTGAAAACATCCCGACAGATGCGCTTGATGTGATCGAAAACATCACCCCTATCCGTCCCAACCGCGAGGCGCTGCGCACCAGTCAGGACCGTCTGGTGGAGAAACAGTTCCTCGAAGGTTTGGGCCTGACTGTCGCGCCCTTTGCCGATATCGCCAATGCCGCCGATCTGGAGGCCGCGATGACGACCATCGGCGCGCCGTCGATCCTGAAAACCCGTCGCTTCGGCTATGACGGCAAGGGCCAGTCGCGTCTGCGCAGTGCGGATGATGCGGCGGGTGCCTTGGCGGATATGGCTGGCAATCCTGCGGTGCTGGAAGGCTTTGTGAACTTCACCGCCGAGGTGTCCGTGATCGCCGCGCGCAGCCCCTCGGGCGAGGTTGCCTGTTTCGATCCCGGTGAGAATGTGCACCGCGATGGCATCCTGCACACCACCACCGTCCCTGCCCGGCTAAGCGCCGCACAGCGCATGGATGCGGTACTGCTGGCCGCCAAGATTTTGAATGCACTGGATTATGTCGGCGTGCTGGGGGTCGAGCTTTTCGTCACGCCGCAAGGATTCATCGTGAACGAGATCGCGCCACGGGTGCATAACTCGGGCCATTGGACGCAGAACGGCTGTGCGGTGGACCAGTTCGAACAGCACATCCGTGCCGTGGCGGGATGGCCCTTGGGCGACGGCAGCCGCTATGCAGATGTGGTGATGGAGAACTTGATCGGCGACGATATGGACCGCGTGCCCGAGCTGGCGAAACAGCGCGACACGGCGCTGCATCTGTACGGCAAGGCCGACGTCAAACCGGGCCGCAAGATGGGCCATGTGAACATCGTCAAACGGCCCAGCTAGGGCACTATCCGCGCGGGCCTAGCCTAGGAACCGCGCGGCAATATCACCGGACATATAGCTGACGCGCCCGCCCGACATCGTCAGGGCCACACGGCGCGTCTGCGCGTCGAGCACCAGTAGATCAGCCCGCTTTCCGGTGGCGATCACGCCCCGATCCGACAGCCCCAGCACCGCCGCGGGCCCTGCCGATACCAAGTGCCACGCCTGCGCCAAGGGCAATACGCCACTATCCGCCAGCATGAAGGCCGCGCGTCGTGGCGACGGGTAATGGTAGTCAGAGGCAAGCGCCCCGCCGATTCCCATCGAAATCAGGTCAAGCGCGGAAACATTGCCGTTGTGCGACCCGCCGCGCACCACATTGGGCGACCCCAGCACCACATGATCCCCCGCCGCCGCTGCGGCTTCGGCTGCCTCCTGCGTTTCGGGGAACTCGGCGACGCGCACGCCACGCTTGCGCCATAAGGCGCGCCCTTCGGCGGTGGTATCATCGTGGCTGCCCATCTGGATGCCCCGCGCCGCCAGCACCTTGCACAGCCAGTCCAGCGCGCCGGGGACATCCGCGCTTTGGGCGTGCAGGTCTTGCATCATCCTCAGATGGTCGTCCGGATTGCGCCCTGCCTTCAGCGCTTGCCCTACCATGCGTTTGGGCACCTGCCCCTTCGCCAGCCGGTCGTGCGGCAGATGGTCGTTGAACACGACATAGGACAGCCCCCAGTCCTGCATGCGCTGCGGCAGATCGGCGTATAGGTCCAGCAGATGCGTCTCAAGCCGGAGCTGTCCGCGCAGGTCCGTAACCAACGTATCCGACACCTGCTGGATCGCGCCAAAGACCTGTTCGGCAAATTCATAGCCGCGTAAGCCGCCTTCCCAGCTGATGAACTGCGCCAGCACGGCGGTGGTGATGCCATTGGCGGCCAGCTCTGCCTCGGCGGCGACCAGCCCCTCTTGCATGGTTTTCATCGCACCGCGACGGGGGGCGAGGTGCCGTTCGAACCCGTCCCCATGCACATCGACGATCCCCGGCACGATCATGTAACCGTCAAGATCAACGCGCGTGGTTTGCGCCACATCGGTAATCAACCCCTGCGCAACCGCCAGCGGGCGGGGTTCAAGCGCATCCGCGCCCAGGACGTGCGCCCCCGTAAATTCAACGTTCAGCATCACTAGCCTTTTGTCCCGGCAAGCAGGCCCCATCGGGGCAGCCGATTGAATCAAGCACCGCGTCCACAAACCCCAGCGACCGGTCGAATTTCCCTGTGTCCAGATAGGTCATCGTCTGCGCAATCACCGTCGGGTTCATCATCATGAACGTATGTGTCACCGGCAGCATCAGGAAATCGCGCATCCCGTCGACCCGCGCGGATTGGACGGACACTTTGCCATCATCGCGCCCCGGCAGCAGCGACGAGAAATAGGGGTTCAGCGATTGCGTCCCCGCGATCACGCCCAGATCAAAGGTAACCGGAGGCAACCGCAGCGGGAGGGAGTTTTCACCCGTCCCCATCTGCGCCCCTGCGGGACCGTTCATCCAGTCAAAGGCGGCAAGATCACCCAGCGTGTCCACGACCTCGCTGCCGTGATTGGGCGGGGCCAGCATGACGACGCGGCCGATACGCGCATCGCCTGTTTCGGCAACCCATTGCCGCAGAAGGATACCGCCCATGGAATGGGTCACAAAATCAACTTTTTGCGTCCCGCAGGCCGCGACTGCGTCGGGCAAGGTGCGGCGGGTCAGCTCTTCGACGGGGGCGGTGGTTGACGGGTAGCCGGGGCGCACCACGGTGTAGCCCTCGGTTTCGAGCGCGGCCTCCATCACGGCAAAGGAGGTCTCTGTCCGGGCGAGCCCGTGCAACAGCACCACGCAACGCCCCTTTCCCGCTGTGGAAAGCGACGCTTGCGCCTGTGCCATGCCCGACAGCACGCCAAGCGAGAAAGTGATTGTGACCAGTGTTTTCATAGCTAGGGTCAAATAGACTGAAAACGCCGCATGTGAAATGCTTTGACGCATGCGCCGCGAGATTGAGGGTAAGATGGCGGAAAATAGCCCGCGTTTGGCGGTTCGTGCCGTGTTGGTCCATGACGGCCGCTTGCTGCTGGTCAACGCCTATCCCGACGGCAAAAGCGACCTGATGTGCGCGCCCGGTGGCGGGGTAGAACGCGGCAGCGCCCTGCCCGACAATCTGATCCGCGAGGTGTTTGAGGAAACCGGCCTGCAGATCGCCGTGGGGGTGCCCTGCTTGGTGAATGAATTCCACGACCCCGAGGGGGATTTCCATCAGGTGGATATCTACTTTCGCTGCACGGTGACCGGCTCTGCCGATGTGGACCCCGCGTGGCAGGACGCCGAAAGGATCGTGACCGACCGCCGCTGGGTCACCCCCGACGAGATGCGCGGTCTGCGGGTCAAGCCGGACAGTCTGGCGCAGGTCGCCTTTGGCAACGACCCGATCAGCTACGACCCGCTGGAGCCGATCGTGCGCTGACCGCCAGCCCGATTCCGCCAAGCACCAGCGCGGTGGCAATGACCACCTTTGCGCCCAAAGGCTCTGCCAGCAAAAGCGCACCGGCAAGAATCGCGATGACCGGCACTGACAGTTGCACCACCGCCGCCGTCGCCTGCGCCAGCCTTGGCAGCACCGCATACCACAGCGCGTATCCGAGGCCCGATGTGACGGCCCCGCAGACCACGCCAAGCGCAATGCCCGTGGGGGTGTAGAATGTCGGCTGCACCAGCAGCAGGATAGCGACCAAGGGCGTACAGATCACAAAGTTCCCCGCGCTGCCTGCCAGCGGGTCGGACGCACCACGGCCAATGATCGTATAGGCGGCCCAGCCGAGCCCTGCGGCGATCATCAATACGGCTCCCAATGGGTCAACCGCCACGCCTTGCGACGGCCAGAGCACCAGCACCAATCCGGCAAAGGCCACCCCCGCCCCCAACAGCTTGCGCGGTGTCGGTGTCACGCCGAACAGCGCACCATGGGCGAACATGGCGATCTGGACCACACCGAACAGGATCAGCGCGCCCAACCCTGCGTCCAGCGTGAGATAGGCGAGCGAGAAACCGATGATATAGATGGCCAGCGTGACCGCCCCCAGCCCCTGTTGACGTCGCAGCAAGGGCACCCGCCCGCCGCGCAGCACGACCAGCAGCGCCAAGAGCACCGCCCCTGACAACACCCGCACAACGGCAAATCCGGTGGGGTCAATATGCCCGCCGGCAATGGCAAAGCGGGTCAGGACAGAGTTGGCCGCGAAGGCGACCATCACAAGGGCGGTGAGCAAGAAGATACGCATGGCGACTGCTTAGGCTACCGACGCGCGACGTACCACGAAAAAGGGGCGCATCTGGTGATGCGCCCCTTCATTCTGTCAGCACAAGGGCGTGATCGCCCCCGCGGCGTGATTTACATCATGCCGCCCATGCCGCCCATGCCGCCCATGTCGGGCATGCCGCCGGCTGCGCCGCCGTCTTTCGACGGTTTGTCGGCAACCATGGCTTCGGTTGTGATCAGCAGACCAGCAACGGATGCCGCGTCTTGCAGCGCTGTACGCACAACTTTAGCAGGGTCGATAACACCGAATTTGAACATGTCGCCATATTCTTCGGTCTGAGCGTTGAAGCCGAACTTCAGGTCGTCGCTTTCGCGGATTTTGCCGGCCACTACGGAACCGTCAACACCAGCGTTCTCAGCGATCTGACGCAGAGGCGCTTCGAGCGCCTTGCGGACGATGCCGATACCAACGTTCTGGTCCGCGTTGTCGCCTGTCAGCCCTTCGAGCTTTTTGCCCGCTTGAACCAGTGCAACACCACCACCAACAACGATACCTTCTTGAACAGCGGCACGTGTCGCGTTCAGGGCATCATCAACGCGGTCTTTGCGCTCTTTAACTTCAACTTCGGACATGCCGCCAACGCGGATCACGGCAACACCGCCTGCCAGTTTGGCAACGCGTTCTTGCAGCTTCTCTTTGTCGTAGTCGGATGTGGTTTCTTCGATCTGGTTACGGATCTGAGCAACACGTGCTTCAATCTCCGCCTTCTCGCCAGCGCCGTCAACGATTGTTGTTTCGTCTTTGGTGATGGTGACTTTCTTGGCCGAACCCAGCATGTCCATTGTAACGGACTCGAGCTTCATGCCCAGATCTTCGGAGATCACTTGACCGCCTGTCAGGATCGCAAGGTCTTGCAGCATGGCTTTGCGGCGATCGCCGAAACCAGGTGCTTTGACCGCTGCGATTTTCAGGCCGCCGCGCAGTTTGTTGACAACCAGAGTTGCCAGCGCTTCGCCTTCAACATCTTCCGAGATGATCAGCAGTGGTTTTTGCGACTGGATCACTTGCTCAAGCAGGGGAACCATTGGCTGCAGCGAGGACAGTTTTTTCTCGTGCAGCAGGATAATCGCGTCTTCCAGCTCGACAGTCATCTTGTCGGAGTTGGTGACGAAGTAAGGGGACAGGTAACCGCGGTCGAACTGCATGCCTTCAACAACATCGGTCTCTGTTTCCAGGCCTTTGTTCTCTTCGACGGTGATCACACCTTCGTTGCCGACTTTCTGCATCGCGTCCGCGATCTGACGGCCGATTTCTTTCTCGCCGTTTGCAGAGATGGTGCCGACTTGGGCAACTTCGTCGCTGTCGTTGACAGGGCGCGCTGCTGCTTTGATCGCTTCGACGACAGTGGTGGTCGCCATGTCGATGCCGCGCTTCAGGTCCATCGGGTTCATGCCAGCGGCAACCGATTTCATGCCTTCTTTAACGATGGCTTGGGCCAGAACGGTTGCGGTTGTTGTACCGTCACCCGCTTCGTCGTTGGTCCGGGAAGCAACTTCCTTGACCATCTGTGCGCCCATGTTTTCGAACTTGTCTTCCAGTTCGATTTCTTTCGCTACGGATACACCGTCTTTGGTGATGCGAGGCGCGCCAAAGGATTTGTCCAGCACAACGTTACGGCCTTTGGGGCCCAGTGTGACTTTCACGGCATCGGCAAGGATGTTCACACCCTTAAGCATCTTGTTACGGGCGTCGGTCCCGAATTTTACGTCCTTAGCAGACATAGTGTCTCTCCTAAAATCTTGGGTTGATGTCAGCGTATCTTGGGTGAGGCGCTAGGCCCCGGTCTGCCTGAGCTCAGGACAGGATCCCCATGATGTCGCTTTCTTTCATCATCAGCAGTTCTTCGCCGTCCAGGGTGACTTCTGTGCCGGACCATTTGCCGAACAGAACCTTGTCGCCGGCTTTTACAGCCATTGCGATAAGCTCACCGCTGTCCTTGCGCGCGCCTTCGCCACAAGAAACAACTTCACCCTCGGAGGGTTTTTCTTTTGCGGAATCAGGGATGATCAAGCCACCCTTGGTTTTTTCTTCGCTTTCGGTGCGGCGCACCAGCACACGGTCATGCAGCGGTTTAAATGCCATCTTTCAGCTCCTTAAGGCTCAAAGTTATTCTCCCAAGCCGCCCCTCCGGTCGAGGGGTGCAGCCATTAGCACTCAGCCCTTGCGAGTGCTAACGAGGGATAGCTAAGGATGTGCACGGCCCTAGTCAACCACGGTAATTTGAAAAATTTTAGCCAACTTGCCCCGTGGCCCGCGCAGGCTAGTCCGACCCGAGCACCCGCCCCGCGGCGGAAACGGCTTCGGCACCTGTCGGGGTCAGGCCGTATATGCCTGTCTCGATCTTTTCAAACCATCCGTAGTGATTGTCGCGCATCATGGCGGTTGCCCGCTGAACCTGGGTTTCGCGCGCGACATGGGCACCTTTGCTGGCCCCTGCCTCGAATAGGTACATCGCGAGCTTCAGCGCATCCTGCCGATAGGCGGTGACCAGCCCTGCCCGCGTCTGCCCGCCGTCATTCGGGTCACCCTGACGCCGTGCGAATTCACGCAGCAGCCGTGCCTGCCGCTTGGCGTTTTTGCGCGGCGCATAAGGGCCCGGATCGCAATGCACCTCGACCAGACCATCCTGCAGCCGCACGGTGATCAACCCCAACCCCAAACGCCGCGCCAGTGCCGTGTTGTCCTTGACCGCCTTGGCAAAACGTTTGCCCGGCTGACGGGCGACCGCCAGATAGACATCATCGCTGACCGACAGACGCGCGATACATTGATGAAACAGCGCGAGGCTAAAGCCCAGCTTCAGCTCTACCACCACCGGCGGCTCTGCCCCGCGAACGGCCACGACATCGGCAGCCCCCACCTCTGACTTCACGACATAGCCCTGATCCTCGAGAAAGGATTTGATCGGCGGGTAAAGGTCGGTTTCGCGCGGGTTTGTCATGGCTGCAGTGCTACCAGCTTTGCCCCGTTGCTGAGAACCCCAAAGCCACACGGATCAGGCAGGTGGTGACAACTGCGCCAACCGACCATATAAGGCGCGCAAATCAACACTCTCCCACTGCAGGACATTCCTATGACAACGCTTGTTTTTGGCCATAAATCCCCCGACACAGACAGCACCGGCAGCCCGATCATCTGGGCATGGTACCTGAATGAAATCAAAGGCGTCGACGCCGCTCCCGCCCTGCTGGGCGAGCCCAACACCGAAGCGCTGTTCATGCTGGACCACTGGAAGCTGGACAAGCCGCAGATCATCGACGACGTGCAAGCCGACCAGCCCGTTGTGATCGTTGATACCAACAACCCTGCCGAGCTGCCCGCCAGCATCAATGACGCGGACATCACCGCCATCATCGACCACCACCGTCTGGTGGGCGGGCTTGAAACCAAAGGCCCCGTCAACATCGTGATGGAGACGCTCGCCTGCACCGCGACGATCATGTACAAGATGATCGGTGATGACATGGCGCAGATGCCGACTAATATCAAAGGCGCGATGCTGACCTGCATCCTGTCCGACACGCTGGAATTCCGCAGCCCGACCACAACGCAAGAAGACACCGCCATCGCCCACGCGCTGGCCAAGGATCTGGGTGTCGACATCGCTGAATATGCGGCGCAGATGTTTGCGGCGAAATCCGACGTCTCGTCCTTCTCCGAAGCAGAGCTGCTGCGCATGGATTCGAAAGAATACGAAGTCGACGGCAAGAAATTCCGCGTCTCCGTTCTGGAAACCACATCGCCCGCAGCCGTGCTGAACCGCAAAGACGCGCTGATGGCTGCAATGCCCGGCGTTGCCACAGAAGACG
Source organism: Sulfitobacter sp. SK025 (assembly GCF_003352105.1). Classification (NCBI taxonomy): domain Bacteria; kingdom Pseudomonadati; phylum Pseudomonadota; class Alphaproteobacteria; order Rhodobacterales; family Roseobacteraceae; genus Sulfitobacter; species Sulfitobacter sp. SK025. The sequence continues at coordinate 2,734,897 of NZ_CP025808.1, forward strand.
GGGCCGATCAGGTGTTGCTCTTCGTTGTCGACATCCTGAACGAAGAAGCCACCATGCTGATCCCCAACGACTTTACCAAGTCTGTGGCAGAGAAAAGCTTTGGCGCGACCGTCACCGGTGACAGCGTTGTCCTGCCCGGTGTGATGAGCCGTAAAAAGCAGATCATCCCGAACATCAAAGTCTAAACGGACCTAACTGGCCCCTTGCTTGGCGGGGGCACAAACGCAAAAGCCCCCCTGAGATCAGGGGGGCTTTTTTCATTTCAACGCCGCGCCGAAGCGCGAGGGGCTTATACCTTCAAAGGGGTATCGCCGCGCTCCCATGCCAGCGGCTTGAACACGTCGTCGACGGGCGTCTGCGCGACGTGGTTCACGTAGTTAGACATGGTTTTCTGCGCCATCCCAAGGATCACATCCAACACCGCACGGTGGCCATAGCCCGCGTCGAAGAACGCTTTCATCTGATCGTCAGACACGTTGCCACGCTGGCGGAACATCTGGACGGTAAAGGTGCGCAGCGCTTCCAGCTTGGGTGTCGGCAGCGCGGTTTCGTTGCGCAGCGCGTCAGAGATTTCGTCCGATACCTTCATCATCTTGGCGATACCTGTATGCGCGGGGACGCAGTAGTGGCATTCGTTCTCGACGTTGATCGCCTGCCAGACAACAGTCAGCTCTTCCGCATCAAAATCGGTTTCGGTGAACAGCTTGTGCAGCACCTGATAGCCTTCGTAAGCCTGTGGGCTTTCGGCCAGAACCTTGTGCAAACCGGGCAGACGGCCAAAGGCTTTTTGCGACTGCTCAAGCAGCGGCTTGGAGGCTTCGGGTGCGGTATCAAGATCGTGAGAGGGGAAGGACATGGAAAAGCTCCTGTAAATGTTTCGCTAAAGTACATTTAGGGTTTATTGAGCGATCACTCAAGTATATAATTGAGCAATCATTCAAGAAAAGGTGATCCCATGCCCCGCAAACCCAGCTATGACCGTGAAGATCTGATCGAACGCGCCCGCGATCTGTTCTGGCAACGCGGTTGGGCGGGCACGTCGCTGAAGGATCTGGAGGCGAGCCTCAAGATGAAGCCGGGCAGCTTTTATGCAGCGTTCGGGTCAAAGGATGCGCTGTTCGAACTGGCGCTGGATCGCTACGCCGCCGACGGGTCAGAGCGGATGAAGACCCTTGCCCGCGACGAAGGCCCCCTGCCCGCGCTACAAAAATTCCCCTGCATGGTGATTTCGAATGACACCGCACCGGCCAAAGCCTGCATGCTGTCGAAAACCCTGCTTGAACTGCAAGCCCACCGTCATCCGCTGGCGCAAAAGGCAAACGCCCATCTGCTGAAGATGGAGCAGATGTTCGCAGAGCTGTTTTCCCAAGCCCAAGCCGCCGGTGACATCAGCGCTGATCACGATCCGCGCAGTCTGGCGCGGCGCTACCAGTCCGATGTGCTGGGGCTGCGCGTCTCGGCGGAACGTGAGGGGGTGGATGCCGCCGCCATCGCGGGCGAAATCGCGGACGGTTTGGCGCGGCTCTGACGCGCATCACGGCGCGGACCTGTTGCGCTGCCCAGTTGCCCCGCGGGGGGATGTGTGCTTTCTGCGGTGCAAAGCTCTTGCAGATTGGAAAGCGGCCCATGACCCAGATTATCAATAACCTTTTCGAAATCTCTGACCGCTATGACGCCTTGTTCGTCGACCTTTGGGGCTGCGTTCACGACGGGGTCAAGGCACTGCCAGATGCGGTCACCGCGCTGCAAGCCTATCGCAACGGCGGCGGCAAGGTGGTGCTTGTCACAAACTCCCCCCGCCCCCGCGACGGCGTGATCAAACAACTGGCGCATTTCGGCGTACCGGATGATGCGTGGGACGATATCGCCACCTCGGGCGATTCTGCGCGCACGGCGATGTATCGCGGCATGGTGGGCACGCAGGTCTGGCACCTTGGCCCGCCCACGGACAAGCACTTCTTTGATCCCAGCGACGTGCTTGATGATCCTGTCGATATCCAGCGGGTTGATCTGGAAGACGCCGAGGGCATCGTTTGCACCGGCCCCTTCGATCCGTCCGAAGACCCCTCCGTGCTGCGCCCGCAACTTCTTTATGCCAAGCAAAAGGGGCTCAAGCTGCTTTGCGCGAACCCTGATATCGTGGTGGACCGTGGCGATGTGCGCGAATGGTGCGCCGGTGCTGTCGCGGCGCTTTATACCGAGATGGGCGGGGAAAGCCTGTATTTCGGCAAGCCGCATCCGCCGATTTATGATCTGGCCCGCCGCAAGCTCTACGCGTTGGACAAGGACATCACCGACAATGGCATTCTCGCCATCGGCGACGGCATCCATACCGATGTCAAAGGGGCCATGGGAGAGGATATCGATTCGCTTTTCATCTCTGGCGGTCTGGCCGCGCGGGAAACCGAAACGCAGACCCAGCCCGATCCCGAGGCGCTAATCCGTTATTTGGAAAAGGAAACATCCGCTCCGACCTATACAATTGGACACCTACGCTGACCTACTTTTTCCTTGCGTTTCTGCGCTTGCAAAGTAATTAAGTTTCACACTGGATAAAACTGGCGTCACTTTATTACTGAAAGGGCTGGCATGTTGGATAATCTGCCCCGTGGAACGATCTGTATTGAAGATATCGAAATCGGCATGACGCGCTATCTGCGCAAGGTCATCACCGACGAAGACATCGAGATGTTCGCGCAAGTGTCCACTGATCGCAATCCGGTACATCTGGACGACGCCTATGCGCAGGACACCATCTTTGAGGGGCGGATCGCCCACGGCATGCTGACTGCGGGCCTGATCTCTGCCGTGATCGGAGAGCAGTTGCCGGGGCATGGCACCGTCTACATGGCGCAGTCGCTCAAGTTTCTGGCCCCCGTGCGCCCCGGCGATCTGGTCTATGCCGAGGTGAAGGTCACCAATATCGAATTCGACAAGCGCCGTGTGAAACTGGATTGCCACTGTGCGATTGAGGGCAAAAAGGTCCTGATTGGCGAAGCAACCGTTCTGGCCCCCTCACGCAAGTTCGACTGACGATAGCCCTCCCGCCAGCGCCCGTCCCACAACGCTGCGGTTTTTCGGTACCGTGACCCGCCCCGCTGCTTGTCAGCACCGGCAGAGGGGGCTACCACCAAGCGCATGGAAATCATTCGCGACTATCAATTTGTATCCGCTTCCGATCAGGGGGCGACCGCCGCTATTGGCAATTTCGACGGGGTGCATCTGGGGCATCGGTCGGTCATCGACATGGCCCGTGCCGCCCTGCCCGACGCGCCCTTGGGCGTGGTCACATTCGAGCCACACCCCCGTGAATATTTCGCCCCCGACGCCCCGCCCTTCCGCCTGATGGGCGCAGAGGCGCGCGCGCACCAGTTGCAAAAGATCGGCGTCGACAAGCTGTATGAGCTGGGGTTCGATGCCGCTCTGTCCGGCCTCAGCCCCCGCGCCTTTGCGCAGGAGGTGATCGTTGATGGTCTGGGCCTGCGCCATGTGGTCGTGGGTGCGGACTTCCGCTTTGGCAAGGCGCGCGCGGGCACCGCTGAACAGCTGCAGGCCTTCGGTGCCGAGATGGGGTTCGGCGTGACCATCGCGCCGCTGATGGCGAAGGGCCCCGATACCGTGTCTTCGACTGCGATCCGCAACGCGCTGACAGAGGCACGCCCCCGCGATGCCGCCGCGATGCTGGGCCATTGGCACCGTGTTGAAGGCCCGATCCTGCACGGTGAAAAGCGCGGGCGCGAACTGGGCTACCCGACGGCGAATATGTCGATCGACGGGCTGCACCCGCCGGCCTTTGGTGTCTATGCGGTGCTTGTCGATGTGCTTGAAGGGCCGCAGGCAGGGCGCTACCACGGCGTTGCCAGCCTTGGCGTGCGCCCGATGTTCGGCGAGAACAAGGCCAACCTCGAGACATTCATCTTCGACTTCAAAGGCGATCTCTACGGCAAGCATGTCTCGGTCGCGCTGGTCGACCACCTGCGCGGCGAGGAAAAATTCGACAATCTTGACGCCTTGATCACCCAGATGGATGCCGACAGCGCGCAGGCCCGCAGCATTCTGGCCGCGCTATGACCGATCCGATTGCCGCCAAAGGTCTTGCCAAACGGTTCTGGGAAAAGAAGCCGCTCACCAAGATGTCGCAAGACGAATGGGAAGCGCTGTGTGACGGTTGCGGAAAATGCTGTCTGAACAAGCTTGAAGACGAAGAAACCGAAGAAGTCGCCCTGACCCGCGTGGCCTGCCGCCTGCTGGATGATGCGACCTGCCGGTGTAGCCACTACGAGAACCGGCACCAATTCGTGCCCGACTGCATCGTTCTGAAGCCCGAAAATCTGGATACCCACGCCTATTGGATGCCGCTAACCTGCGCCTATCGGCTGCTGTGGCAGGGCAAGCCGCTGTACGACTGGCACCCGCTGATCAGCGGTGACCCTGATAGCGTGCACCGCGCGGGAATCTCGGTGCAGAATAACACCGTCTCGGAATTCGACACCCCGTTCGAGGAATGGGAAGACCACATCATCGAGGAGCCAACCTGATGTTTTTTGCCTCTGACAACGCGGGCCCTGTTCACCCCCAGATCATGAACCGTCTGGCTCAGGCAAACACCGGACACGCGATGCCCTATGGCAATGATCCCATCATGGACGAAGTCCGCGACGCGATCCGCACCGCGTTCGAGGCACCCGAGGCCGCGGTCTATCTGGTCGCAACCGGCACCGCTGCCAATGCGCTCGCGCTGGCGTGCTACACCCAGCCGTGGCAGACGATCTTTTGCTCCGTCACCTCGCATATCCACGAAGACGAATGTAACGCGCCCGAGTTCTATGCCGGTGCCGCAAAGCTGACCGTGGTTGAAACCGACGACAAGATGACGCCAGAGGCGCTGACAAAGGCGATCGAGAAACACCCCGAGGGCAATGTACATGGCGCGCAGCGCGGGCCGGTGTCGATCACCCAGGTGACCGAACGGGGCTCGGTCCACTCGCTGGAAGAGCTGAACGCCCTCACCGCTGTTGCCAAAAGCTATGACCTGCCCGTGCATCTGGACGGGGCGCGCTTTGCCAATGCGCTGGTTGCCCTGGGCTGCACCCCGGCAGAGATGACGTGGAGAGCGGGCGTCGATGTCGTCAGCTTTGGCGGCACCAAGAACGGTTGCATGGGTGTCGAGGCGGTGGTTTTCTTCGACCCCGCCAAGGCTTGGGAGTTCGAGCTGCGGCGCAAACGCGGGGCGCATCTGTTTTCCAAACACCGGTTCCTGTCTGCGCAGATGGCGGGCTATATGCAGGATGATTTGTGGAAGACGTCCGCCGCCCGGGCCAATGACAACGCACGCCATCTGGCGGATGGTTTGCGCGCCGCAGGGGCAACGTTGCTGCATAAACCCGACGCCAATATGATCTTTGCCAAATGGCCCCGCCGCATCCACCAGAAGCTGCATGATGCGGGGGCGAAATACTATGTCATGGATGGCCCGTTAGAGGGCGACGACCCGAATGAGCCTTTATCGGCGCGGCTGGTCTGTGACTGGTCGATCGGCACAGAGGCGATCGACCAGTTCCTATCGTATTTCTGACGGCTATACCGTTTCGAGAAAGCTGCGGATTTCAGCGGCGACGGCCTGCGGGTGCGTGATCGGGGCCATGTGCCCCGCCCCTTCGATCGCCTTGCGTGTCGCATTGGGCAAACGGCGGGCGATGGACGTGCTGATCGCATCTACCATATCCGCCGATGTGCCCCCGTCCATCAACAGTACCGGCATCGCGGCGCGGGCGAACTTGCCCGGCTCTAGCAGCCCGGCATTATCGTCCCGCAAGAACGGCTGGCTAGCGGGCACATAATGGATTCGGTCAGCCATATACTGGCGCAGCTTTTCCGGCGTCTGTTCCCATCCGCTGCCATCGCCCCAGCCGGTGTTGAAGATGCGCGCGGCCTCCATCCGGTCGCCCGCGTCAAAAGCCGCATCGAACCCGCCGGAGTTGCGATCCGCGGCTGCCACCCGTGCCGGATCGTCAGCCAGAGCCGCCGCAAAATAGACCGGTTCAATCATCGTCAGGCTGCGCACCAGTTCGGGGTTCTCGATGGCAATCCGCAAGCCGATCGTCGCGCCAAAAGAATGGCCGATAATATCAATCGGTTCGGTCACCAGCTCCCGCACCAGATCGGTCGCCCGGGCATGGAGATCCCCCTGCCCGTCCCAATCGGCGGATTTCCCGTGGGAGGGCAGATCGGGACAGAGCAGCGTCAGCTCATCCGCTAACGCCTCGCCCACGCCGCGCCACGCGCCGGAATGGGCAAGCGTGCAGTGAACAGCCAGCGCGTGCCGCGGACCATGCCCGAATTGCCGTGTATATAAACCTGAACTCACAGTTTACCTGCCATCACAAGGTCAAGATCTTCAAGCCGGTCCTGACCCCAGAACTTGTGGGCGTCGTCCAGAATATAGAATGGCGCGCCAAAGACGCCCTTTTCGACCGCCTCTTCCAGATTGCGCGCGTAGGTATCAGCCCCTTGCAGCAAGCCTTTATCGGCCAGCGCGGGGTCAAAGCCCGCTTTTTCAAGACAGTCGCGCACGACCGCATCTTCGGCAATATCGCGTTCCTCGGCCCAGACGGCTTTCATGATCAGCTGGCACAGCTTGCCTACGTCGCCGCCTTCGTTCTGCGCTGCGATAATGGCGTACGAAGACGGCGCGCCGTTGGTGGGCCAATGCGCGGGTTTGAGGTTGAACGGCATGCCCAGCTTCTTGGCCTGACGCGGCAGTTCAATCGCGCGATACTCTTGCCGCGACGGATGTCGATCTTTTGGAGGCTGCCCGCCCGTGCGCCCGAAAGCGGTAATCAGATCGAAAGGTTTATAGGTGATCGTCGCCCCGTGTTTGGCGGCGATTTCCTCAAGCCGGTTTCCCGCCAGATAGGCATATGGTGAAAGTGTCGCAAAAAAATAGTCGATATGGGGCATTTGGGGTCTCCGATCAGGGCTGTGCAGCTTTGCCAGACCGTAAGGCCATGCTAAGCGGTGTCAACGTCACGATTCTGTCACATGTTCTGCATCCAGGGACCCTTTGCACATGGCTCAAACCACCGAACCCAAACTGATCTCAGGTAACGCGAACATGCCGTTGGCCAAAGCCATCGCACGGCGGATGTCGCTGCATCGGGGGGTCAACGTAGGGCTGGTCGACGCACGGGTCGAACGGTTCAATGACGGCGAAATCTTTGTGGAGGTTTACGAAAACGTCCGCGGCGAGGATATGTTCATCATCCAGCCAACGTCGAACCCCGCCAATGACAACCTGATGGAATTGCTGGTCATGGCCGACGCGCTGCGCCGGTCCTCTGCGGCGCGTGTCACGGCTGTTCTGCCCTATTTCGGCTATGCCCGTCAGGACCGCCGCACCAAGGCACGCACGCCGATCACCGCCAAGATGGTCGCGAACATGATGGTCGGCAGCGGCATCGAGCGTATCCTGACGATGGACCTGCACGCCGCTCAGATCCAAGGTTTCTTCGATATCCCAGTCGACAACCTCTATGCCTCCCCCGTTTTCGCGCTGGACATCCAGAACGAATTCAAGGGCCGCATGGACGAGCTGATGGTTATCTCTCCGGATGTGGGCGGCGTGGCCCGCGCACGCGAACTGGCGAAGCGCATCAACTCCCCCCTCGCCATCGTGGACAAGCGCCGCGAAAAGCCCGGCGAGATTGCAGAGATGACAGTGATCGGCGATGTGACCGACAAAGTCTGCCTGATCGTGGACGACATCTGTGACACCGCCGGCACCCTGTGCAAAGCGGCCGAAGTGCTGATGGAAAACGGTGCGAAGGAAGTCCACTCCTACATCAGCCACGGCGTTATGTCCGGCCCTGCGGTCGAACGCGTTAGCAATTCGGTGATGAAATCGCTGGTCATCACGGACAGCATCGCGCCGACGCCCGCCGTCAAGCAAGCTACAAACATCCGGATCGTGCCTACAGCGCCGATCTTTGCGCAGGCGATCCTGAACATCTGGAACGGCACTTCGGTCTCGTCCCTGTTCGACGCCGATACGCTAGAGCCGATCTACGACGGTATGTACAAACCCGGCTAAGCGCCCCTGAAACAACGGCTGGGGGCGCTGCTTAAAGCTCCCAGTCGTCTTGCTGCGGCAACGGCCCGATGGCCATCCAAGACGCCCTGACGCGCGCGATACGCGTATCGCCCCAGGTGCGGAACACCAGTTCAAAACCTTCCGTCGTCACATTCTCTGATCGCAGATCCGCGCGCATGACCGTGGCGTTATCCACGTCCCACAGCGCAAGCGAGGCGTGTACCGTGGGGATATCGCGGTATGGCGTGGAAAAGGTGATATGGTTGCGCCGCTCGCGCTGCCCCTTGCCCGTCCACATCTCGCCACCATCCTGAAAGTCGGAGAACAACACCGTCTCTCCGCTATCGATACCAACGCTGCTTGCGTTCATTCTTTTCATCGTGATGGCCTGCCCCAACTCGTCCTACCGCTACAATCTGACAACCATAAGTTAAGGTTAACAAATAGAAAAGGCCCCGCGGATGCAGGGCCTTTCCATCAAAACGGGCAAGGAAACGTCAGAGGCTGGGTTGCTTGCTCGACAAGCCGATTTCGTCCCCCATGGCGACCATGTCGGACAGCAGCTTGGCTGCGTCGTCTACGGGGCCAGGTTCATTCACGAAACCCTCTTTTGCCGTTGTGTACATGGCTTTGGCTTCGGCGATCATTTCGTCCAGATGCTCTTGGGTCATATCACCCTTGGACACCGCGCGTTCGGCCAGAACCGATACGCCTTCGGAAGAGATCTCGGCAAAGCCGCCGGTTACCACATACTCAGCAGTGCCTTCCGGGCCTTCAACACGCAGCACACCGGGGCGCAGCGTGGTGATGGTGGGGGCATGATCAGGCATGGCTGTCATGTCCCCATCCGCACCCGGAATCTGAACGGCCGTCACCTGCATCGAGGCCAGCCGCCGCTCGGGCGAAACGAGGTCGAATTGCATTGTGTCTGCCATTTTCAGCGCTCCTTAAGCGGCGTCTGCCGCCATTTTTTCAGCTTTCGCTTTCACTTCTTCGATGCCGCCAACCATGTAGAAGGCACCTTCGGGCAGGTGATCGTATTCACCGGCAACAACCGCCTTGAAGGAGGTGATTGTCTCTTCCAGTGGAACCTGCTTACCGTCGGAACCGGTGAACACTTTCGCAACGTCGAAAGGCTGGCTCAGGAAGCGTTCGATCTTACGCGCACGGGCAACGGTCAGTTTGTCGTCTTCCGACAGTTCGTCCATGCCGAGAATCGCGATGATGTCCTGCAGCGACTTGTAGCGTTGCAGGATACCCTGAACGTCACGTGCCACGTTGTAGTGCTCTTCGCCAACGATGGATGGGTCCATCAGACGCGATGTGGAGCCAAGCGGATCAACAGCAGGGTAGATACCCTTTTCAGAGATCGAACGGTCCAGAACGGTTGTCGCGTCAAGGTGCGCAAAGGATGTCGCGGGCGCAGGGTCGGTAAGGTCATCCGCAGGAACGTAAACGGCCTGAACCGATGTAATCGAACCGGATTTGGTCGATGTAATACGTTCTTGCATCGCACCCATGTCGGTCGCCAGTGTTGGCTGGTAGCCCACGGCCGAAGGAATACGACCCAGCAGAGCCGAAACCTCGGAACCGGCTTGGGTAAAGCGGAAGATGTTGTCGACGAAGAACAGAACGTCGGTACCGGATTGGTCGCGGAACTGTTCGGCCAGTGTCAGACCGGTCAGAGCAACGCGCATACGCGCTCCGGGAGGCTCGTTCATCTGGCCGTACACCAGCGCAACCTGCGATTTTTCCAGATCATCAGGGTTGATAACGTTGGATTCGATCATCTCGTGGTACAGGTCGTTCCCTTCACGGGTACGTTCACCAACGCCCGCGAAAACCGAATAACCGGAGTGCACTTTGGCGATGTTGTTGATCAGTTCCATGATCAGAACGGTTTTACCAACACCGGCACCACCGAACAGACCAATTTTACCACCCTTGGCGTAAGGTGCCAGAAGGTCGATCACCTTGATGCCTGTTTCCAGCACTTCGGATGTGGTCGACTGTTCCGCGAATTCGGGCGCGTCCGCGTGGATCGAGCGACGCTCGGCCGATTGGATGTCGCCTTTTTCGTCGATGGCTTCGCCAACAACGTTCATGATACGGCCCAATGTGGCGTTGCCCACTGGGATCGAGATTGGCGCATCTGTGTCTTCGACGCGCTGGCCGCGAACCAGACCTTCGGTCGCGTCCATCGCGATGGTACGCACGGTGTTTTCGCCAAGGTGCTGAGCCACTTCGAGGATCAGTTTCTTGCCGTGGTTTTCAGTTACAACAGCGTTGAGGATCTCTGGCAGGTGATCCTCGAACTGCACATCGACGACGGCGCCGATGACTTGTGTGATTTTGCCGACTGCATTTGCCATGTCGTTTCTCCGATTTGTCCTACAGCGCTTCCGCGCCGGAAATGATTTCGATCAGCTCGTTGGTGATGACGGCCTGACGCGAACGGTTATACTCGATGGTCAGATCTTCGATCATGTCACCGGCGTTCCGTGTAGCGTTGTCCATTGCCGACATCCGGGCACCCTGTTCAGAGGCCGCGTTTTCCAGCAGAGCCGAGAAGATCGCCGTTGCAACGCCGCGCGGCAGCAGGTCGGCCAGGATGGCCTCTTCGCTGGGCTCGTAGTCGAACAGTGTCGTCGCCTCGTCCGCGCCTTCGGTCTCTTCGAAGGTCGCCGGGATGATCTGCTGTGCCGTCGGGATCTGGCTGACGACGTTCACGAACTTCGAATAGAAGATCGTGGCGATGTCATATTCACCCGCGTCAAAACGGCCAAGTACGTCCTTGGCGATCCCCTGCGCATCGGCATAGCCAAGGCGCTTGACATCGCTGAGGTCAACGTGACCGACCAAAAGGTCGCCAAAGTCACGACGGATGCTGTCGCGGCCTTTCTTGCCAACGGTCAAAATCTTGACCTCCTTACCCTTGGCGATAAGGCCACGGGCATGGGCTTTGGCAAGCTTGGCGATGTTGGCGTTAAAGCCACCGCACAGGCCACGTTCAGCGGTCATGACAACCAACAGGTGAACCTGATCCGACCCCGTGCCGCTCAGCAGTTTGGGGGCGGTGTCAGACCCACCTACCGATGCAGCCAACCGCGACATCACAGCGTTAAAACGCTCTGTGTAGGGGCGGGACTGCTCGGCAGCTTCCTGCGCGCGGCGAAGCTTCGCCGCGGCAACCATTTGCATGGCTTTCGTGATCTTGCGGGTCGATTTGACCGACGCGATCCGGTTTTTTAGGTCCTTGAGGTTTGGCATGTGCCCTCCCTCCCTTAAGCGAAGTCAGCGGCGAAAGAATCGATGGCAGCTTTGATCTTGTCTTCCAGCTCACCCTTCACCTTGCGGTCGTTGTTGGTGATGTCAGCCATCAGGTCGGCGTGCTTGCTGCGCAGGTGCGCCAGCAGGCCCGCTTCAAAGCGGCCGACTTCTTTGACGTCGATCTTGTCGAGGTAGCCGTTTGTACCCGCATAGATCACGCAGACGATTTCCGCGTTGGTCAGGGGGGAGTACTGAGGCTGCTTCATCAGCTCTGTCAGGCGCGCACCACGGTTCAGCAGCTGCTGAGTGGAGGCATCAAGGTCGGAACCGAACTGAGCAAAGGCCGCCATTTCGCGGTACTGAGCCAAGGACAGTTTAACCGGACCAGCAACAGAAGACATCGCTTTGGTCTGAGCCGAGGACCCAACGCGCGAAACCGACAGACCGGTGTTCACAGCAGGACGGATACCTTGGTAGAACAATTCGGTTTCCAGGAAGATCTGACCGTCGGTGATCGAGATCACGTTGGTTGGAATAAACGCGGAAACGTCACCACCTTGGGTTTCGATGATCGGCAGAGCTGTCAAAGAGCCGTTGCCTGCGTCATCGCCCAGCTTCGCCGAACGCTCGAGCAGACGGGAGTGGAGATAGAAAACGTCACCTGGGTAAGCTTCACGCCCGGGCGGACGACGCAGCAGCAGGGACATCTGGCGGTAGGACACGGCTTGCTTGGAAAGGTCATCATAGATGATCAGCGCGTGACGGCCGTTGTCGCGGAAGAATTCCGCCATAGCTGTTGCGGAGTATGGTGCGAGGTACTGCATTGGTGCAGGCTCGGACGCGGTGGCGGCAACAACGATGGAATAGTCAATCGCGCCTGTTTCTTCGAGCTTTTTAACCAGCTGGGCAACAGTCGAACGTTTTTGGCCGATCGCAACGTACACGCAGTACATTTTCTTGCTCTCGTCGTCGCCTGCGGCGTCGTTGATCTGCTGTTGGTTCAGGATCGCGTCCAGAGCAACGGCAGTTTTACCGGTCTGACGGTCACCAATGATCAGCTCACGCTGGCCACGGCCAACGGGGATCATCGCGTCAACGGATTTCAGGCCAGTCGCCATTGGCTCGTGCACCGATTTCCGTGGGATAATGCCGGGGGCTTTAACGTCCGCGAGGCCACGCTCGGTGGATTCGATGGGGCCTTTGCCGTCGATGGGGTTACCCAGACCGTCAACGACACGACCCAGCAGGCCGTTGCCGATTGGCACGTCCACGATGGAGTTGGTGCGCTTGACGGTATCGCCTTCTTTGATGTCGCGGTCGGAACCGAAGATAACAACACCGACGTTGTCTGTCTCGAGGTTCAGGGCCATGCCCATGATGCCGCCGGGGAATTCGACCATCTCGCCAGCCTGGACGTTGTCCAGACCATACACGCGAGCGATACCATCACCAACGGACAGAACGCGGCCAACTTCGGCAACTTCTGCTTCTTGACCAAAGTTCTTGATCTGGTCCTTCAGGATCGCAGAAATCTCTGCAGCTTGGATACCCATTTATCCGACCTCTTTCATTACATTCTGGAGGGAATTGAGCTTTGCGCGGATCGACGTGTCGATCATCTTAGAGCCCACTTTTACGATAAGACCGCCAATGAGGGAGTCATCAACGGTCGCATTCAACGTTACTTTTTTGCCTGTGGTCGCGGCGAGCGACTTGGACAGCTTTTCGGACTGCGCTTTGGTCAGCGCCTTGGCCGAAATCACATCAGCAGTCACTTCGCCTTTTTCGACGGCGATGATGTCACGCAGGTTCTGTACCAGCTGCGGCAGGACGAACAGACGGCGCTTGTTGGCCATCAGTTCCAGCGTGCTGGCGAGCGTCTGGGACAGGTCCATCTTTTTGGCGATGGCACTGATCGACGCGGCTTGCTGTTCGCGCGTGTAGATCGGCGAATTGATCAGATCGCGGAAATCTTCGCTTTCGGCCAATGCGGCTTGCAGCGCATCAAGATCTTTCTCGATCTGGGGAAGGGCTTTGGCCTCTTGGGCCAGCTCGTACACGGCGGTCGCATAGCGTTGTGCGATACCTGTAGAGATTGATGCTGTTTCGGACACGTCCATCCTCTCATACGTCAGGGCCGGATAAGCGAATACATCGCGTCACCGGGGTGTTGGCGCGACTTGAAATTACCCAAGACGTCTAAATCAGGGCGGATGTAGCAGACGGACCCGCATCCCGCAACACAGTATAGTGAGGTTGCCACAGGAAAGCGCCCCTTATTCTTAGCGCAATGCACCCCTGCGACGCTTTGACCTGATCAACCTGCCTAAAAATCAATAGACATCCGGCAATTTCGGGTGTGGCAGCGATTCTTGCCGCCGTGGCGCGGGGGTCACATAGGCTGCGGCAGGGCCGCCTAAACTGCCGAAGGCGTCACCGCGCCGACCCCTTCCAAAACGCGGATCGACCGGCGCGCTGGCGTGCGTGCAACCTTGCCCTTGGGCGGGTACACCAGCTTGGTCACCTCGACCATAAACGCCCCGCCCGCCATGATCGTCGGCATGTGCCGCCCGACCTTTTCAAACAGCGGCCCCGCGCGCCGGAACGTCCGTCTGGTCGAGGGCAGCAGATACAGCGCACCCAACTGGCGCTCGGGCAGGAACTGGTGTTTGCGCAGTTGCGTTTCGAGCTGCCCCAGCGAATAGGGCCGCCCGTATCCGAAGGGCGTGATATCGCTACGCGCCCAGAACCCTGCACGGTTGGGCACGATGAACAGCGCCCTGCCCCCCGGCCCCAACACGCGCCAGCATTCCTCTAGCAGGTCGCCCTGTCGGTCAGACGTTTCAAGCCCGTGCATCAGAACCAGCCGGTCGACATGTCCGGTTTCGATCGGCCAAAGCGTTTCTTCGGTTAGCACAGAGGTATTGGGCATGCCTGCGGGCCAAGGCATGACCCCCTGCGGCCCCGGCATCAGCGTCATCACCCGCCGCGCATCCGCCAGATAGGGGCGCAGCAAGGGGGCCGCGAAACCAAAGCCCACAACGGTCTGGCCCTTGGCCTCGGGCCAAAGCTCAAGCATGCGGGTACGCAAGGAATGCTGCGCCGCGCGGCCAAGGGCACTGCGATAGTAAAAGTTGCGCAGGTCTTGGACATCAAGGTGCATGGACAAAGGGCCTTGTTGGGTGGATCGCCCCGACCCTAGACCAAAGCCACGCGCCGCAAAAGAGCGGACTGCGCGAAACCCGTTTGCAGCACCGCCCTGCCCGCGCTAGCGTGGTGATCCGCACCCCGAAACCCCGACCGGAGCCGCTGCCATGTCCTTTGATCTTGTGACCATCCCCTGCCTGTCCGACAACTACGCCTTCCTGCTGCGCGACCAGACCAGCGGCAAGGTCGCCTTGATCGACGTGCCCGAAGCCGCGCCGATCGCTGCCAAGCTGGACGAACTGGGCTGGACGCTGACAGAAATCTGGATAACCCATCACCACCCCGACCACATTCAGGGCGTGCCCGCGCTGATTGCCGACCACCCTGCCCGCGTGATCGGTGCCAAGGCTGATGCCGAACGCCTGCCCCCGCTGGACGCGGCCTATGACGACGGGCAATCCTTCACCTTCGGCGCGCATACGGTCGATGTGATCGATGTGTCGGGCCATACCGTCGGGCATATTGCCTTTCACGTCCCCGCGGCCAAATGCGTCTTTACCGCCGACAGCCTGATGGCGCTTGGTTGTGGTCGTTTGTTCGAAGGCACGCCCGCGCAGATGTGGGACAGCCTGCAAAAGCTGATGCGCCTGCCCGCCGATACCACCGTATGTTCGGGTCACGAATACACGCAGTCGAACGCAAAATTCGCCCTGACGGTTGATCCGGAAAACGCGGCACTTATATCTCGTGCAAGAGAGATCGATCAGGCCCGTGCTGATGGCGAGCCGACAGTTCCCTCGACGCTTTCAACGGAACTTGAAACCAACCCCTTCCTGCGCCCGTCCGATCCGGGCATCCGTGCGCAACTGGGGATGGTCAACGCCACCGACACCGATGTGTTTGCCGAAATTCGCGCGCGCAAAGACCGTTTCTGACCGCCGCAATCATGGTCTAAAATCGACGTTCACAATAAATGTGACAGCGATATTGCAGAAAAACCTTGAAGCTGCGCCGTGATCAACCAAACTCTAATACTATGAGGCCATGCTCGGTTGCGGCGCGTCCTGTTTCTGACGCCCCCTCCGACACAGATCGAAAAGGAGCACGCCTGTGCCTTCATTCTCGTCTACCCTAGAACAAGCCATTCACGCGGCGCTGGCCCTTGCCAATGCGCGCAAACATGAATTCGCTACGCTTGAACATCTCCTTTTGGCCCTGATCGACGAACCCGACGCCGTGCAGGTGATGAAAGCCTGTTCCGTCGATATGACCGAACTGCGCGAAACGCTGGTCGAATTTGTCGATGAAGACCTGAACAATCTGGTCACCGATGTTGACGGCTCCGAAGCGGTGCCAACGGCAGCGTTCCAGCGGGTGATCCAGCGTGCGGCGATCCATGTGCAATCCTCTGGTCGGACCGAAGTGACCGGCGCGAACGTGCTGGTCGCGATTTTTGCGGAACGCGAAAGTAACGCCGCCTACTTCCTGCAAGAACAGGATATGACGCGCTATGATGCGGTCAATTACATCGCGCATGGCGTCGCCAAGGATCCGGCTTTCGGTGAACCACGCCCCGTGTCCGGTGCGCCGGATCACGAGGAAGAAGCCCAAGGTGTCACCGATGGCGACAAGAAAGAATCCGCGCTGGCGAAATACACCGTTGATCTGAACGCGAAATCCCGCGAAGGCGACGTTGACCCGCTGATCGGCCGGTCGGACGAGGTGGAACGCTGCATTCAGGTGCTGTGCCGCCGCCGCAAGAACAATCCGCTGCTGGTGGGTGACCCCGGTGTCGGGAAAACCGCCATCGCCGAAGGGCTGGCGCGCAAGATCGTTGCTGGTGAAACGCCCGAGGTCTTGGCCGAAACCACGATCTATTCGCTCGACATGGGCGCTTTGTTGGCCGGCACCCGCTACCGCGGTGATTTCGAAGAACGTCTGAAAGCCGTCGTGACCGAGCTGGAAGAACATGACAACGCCGTCCTGTTCATAGACGAGATCCACACCGTTATCGGTGCCGGTGCCACATCCGGTGGCGCGATGGATGCCTCCAACCTGCTGAAACCCGCGCTTGCGGGCGGCAAGCTGCGCACAATGGGGTCGACCACCTACAAGGAATTCCGCCAGCACTTCGAAAAAGACCGTGCCCTTGCGCGTCGTTTCCAAAAGATCGATGTGAACGAGCCTTCGGTCGAGGATGCGGTGAAAATCCTGCGCGGCATCAAACCCTATTTCGAGGATCACCACTCGGTCAAATATACCTCTGACGCGATCCGGACCTCGGTTGAATTGGCGCACCGCTATATCAACGACCGCAAACTGCCTGACTCCGCCATCGATGTGATCGACGAAGCGGGCGCGGCGCAGCATCTGCTGGCCGCCTCTAAACGGCGCAAGACCATCGGCACCAAAGAAGTCGAAGCCGTGGTCGCCAAGATCGCGCGCATCCCGCCCAAGAACGTGTCCAAGGATGATGTGATTGTGCTCAAGGATCTTGAGGCATCGCTGAAACGCGTCGTCTTCGGTCAGGACAAGGCGATCGAAGCCCTGTCGTCCGCGATCAAACTGGCCCGTGCCGGCCTGCGCGAGCCCGAAAAACCCATCGGCAACTACCTGTTCGCAGGGCCGACAGGTGTAGGTAAGACCGAGGTGGCGAAACAGCTGGCCGACACGCTTGGTGTGGAACTGCTGCGTTTCGACATGTCTGAGTACATGGAGAAACACGCCGTTTCCCGCCTGATCGGTGCCCCTCCCGGCTATGTCGGGTTTGATCAGGGCGGCATGTTGACCGATGGCGTTGACCAGCACCCGCACTGCGTTCTGCTGCTCGACGAGATGGAGAAAGCCCACCCGGACGTCTACAACATCCTGTTGCAGGTGATGGATCACGGCAAGCTGACGGACCATAACGGCCGGACAGTGGATTTCCGCAATGTCGTGCTGATCATGACGTCGAACGCAGGCGCGTCCGAGCAGGCGAAAGAAGCGATCGGCTTTGGCCGTGACCGTCGCACCGGCGAGGATACCGCCGCAATCGAACGGACCTTCACGCCCGAATTCCGCAACCGTCTGGACGCGGTGATCAGCTTTGCGCCGCTACCGAAAGATGTGATCTTGCGGGTGGTCGAGAAGTTCGTGCTGCAGCTTGAAGCTCAGCTGATGGACCGCAACGTGACGATTGAACTGTCCACCAAAGCCGCCGAATGGCTGGGCGACAAAGGCTATGATGCACGGATGGGTGCGCGCCCCCTCGGACGCGTCATCCAAGAGCACATCAAAAAGCCCCTCGCCGAAGAGTTGCTGTTCGGTAAGCTGGCGAAAGGTGGTGTGGTCAAGGTCAACGTCAAGAAGGGCGAGCTGGACCTGACGATCCTCGGGTCGGAAAACCCCAAGCTGACGGGCAACAAGCCACCGTTGCTGACAGCTGAATGATACCACGCAGCGCCGTATTTGCGCTTGCCCTGCCCTTTGCCAGCCCCGTGCTGGCAGAGGGTTTTCTTATCTCCCCTCCCCTTGATTGCGACCTTGGCACAGACTGCTTCATCCAGCAGTATGTCGATAGCGACCCGTCGTCTGATGCGATGGATTTCACCTGTGCCGCGCTAAGCTATGACGGGCACAAAGGCACGGATTTTGCACTGTCCAGCCGGGCCCGTATCGCCGACAACATCCCCGTCCTTGCCAGCGCCGCAGGCCGTGTCACCGGTATGCGCGACGGTATGGCTGACAGCGGCTACACCAGCGAAAACGCCGCCGATATCGACGGTAAGGAATGTGGCAACGGCGTCGTGCTTGACCACGGGAACGGTTGGGAAACCCAGTACTGCCACCTCAAACAAGGCTCCGTCAGCGTTACCAAGGGGCAAGAGGTCGCTTCGGGCGACACCATCGGCTTTGTCGGGCAGTCGGGAAAGGCCGCCTTCCCCCATGTGCATCTGTCGGTGCGCAAAGACGGGGCCGTCGTTGATCCCTTCGATCCCGATGGGACCACCAGCTGCGACGCGCCCGGTGACAGCAACCTTTGGGCCGAACGGCCCGACTACCGCGCCGGTGGGCTGATCAGCATTGGTTTTGCCGATGCGGTCCCCGCCTATGACGCCATCAAACAAGGCGAGGCAGCGGCGGCGTCCCTGCCCGTGGATGCGGATGCGCTGGTTGTCTGGGGCTACATGTTTGGCACGCGGGCGGATGACATCGTGAACCTGTCCATCACCGGCCCTGACGGCATGGTGATCGCAGATGATGTGACGCTGACCAAAACCCAGGCCCAAGCCTTTCGCGCCATCGGCAAACGTGGCCGCGTGGACTGGCCCGCGGGCACCTATACCGGCACGGTGACGATGATCCGCGGCCTGCAGATCATCAGCCAACGCAGCACGGAAATCGAGGTCAAATAACGCTACCTCTCGGTCAGCTTAAGCTCGATCCGGCGGTTTTGCGCGCGGGCGGCTTCGGTGTTGCCACTGGCAACGGGCTGATATTGGCCAAAGCCGTTCGCGGCCAGCCGTTCCGGTGCAATCCCGAGGAAGTTGATCATATATTTGACCACCGACAGGGCGCGCGCCTGACTAAGCTCCCAGTTATCCGCAAATTCGCCCAACCCCGACAGCGGCTGGTTGTCGGTATGCCCGTCTACGCGAATGACCCAGTCGATTTCAGGCGGGATATCGGCCGCGATGTTGCGCAGGATACCGGCGACCTTGGCGATCTCTCCGCGACCATCGGCGGAGAGCGTGGCGGCCCCCGGGGGGAACAACACCTCGGAAGAGAAGACGAAACGGTCCCCCTCGATGCGCACACCCTCCTGATTGCCCAGAAGCGCGCGCAAGCGGCCAAAGAACTCGGACCGGTATTGTTCGAGGTTCTTCGTCTCGGCCTCAAGCCGCGCACGTTCAGCCGCTTCAAGCTCGGCGCGGCGGCGTTCTTCGGCGGCGACCCGTGCGAGGGCGGTGTTCAGGTCTGACCCCAGCGATTGCAACTGCACCTCTTTCGCGGCATCGCGTGCGACGGCATCATCCAGCAGGGATTGCAGCTCCCCCAACTGGCCGCGCAGGGCGGCGACCTGCTGGTTCAATAATTCTGTCTGGCGCTGTGCCGCGGCAGTCGCCGCTTCTTCCTGCGCCAGCTTGGACCGGGCAGCATCCAGCAAAGCAGCCTGTTTCTCTGCATCCGACAGCTCTGCCTCGGCGCGGTTCTCAGCGGCAAGCTTTGCAGCAAGCGCATCCGCCAGTTTGGCGCGCAGCTCTGCCCGATCGGCCTGTGTTGCCTCAAGAGTTTCGGTTTCCGCCAGCGCAGCGGCAAGTTCGGCATCCAGCGTTTCCTTGGCAGCGCGGGCGGCGGCCAGCAGGGTCAGCGTATCCTCGGCCTCTTGGCGCTGCGTCTCTAGCGCCAGCGTCATTGCGGTCAGCTCTGCATCGGCATTTTCCAGCTTTTCGCGCAAGCGTTCAGCGGCGGCGGCTTCGGCCAGACGAGCGGCTTCGGCCTCTGACAGCGCGGCGGCGTTCTGCGCGGCGGCGGTTTCCAATGCGGCCTGCGCATCCTCATTTTGCGCCCGCAGATCATCCACCAGCGCCGTGAGCGCATCACGGCGGGCGGCGGCAAGGCGGGCGGCTTCGGCCTGGGCGTCCGTTTCTGACCGCGCCTGCGCCAAGGCAAGGTTCAACGCCTCTTGCGCGCTCAGCAGTTCTTCTTGACGCGTCTCAAGCGCCTCTCCACGGGCGACCGCCGCATCCCGTTGGGACAACAGGCTTGCCACCTGCGCCTCGAAACCGGTGATCTTGGCCTCTGCCGCGTCAAGCTGTGCGGCCTGCGCATCGCGTGTCGCGGTCAAGGAGGCGATCATCGCCGCCTGCTCTGCCGCCTGATCGCGCGCAGCGGTGAGGGATGTGTTCAGCGTCCCCAGTTCTGCCTCGAGCTCGGCCGTGGTTTGCCGTTCCATCCCAAGCGCTTGCGCCAGTGCCGCGACTTCGCCCGACAGTGAATTCAGCTCGTTCTCTTGGCCGTTGATCCGCTGGGTCTGAACGGCTTGCAGCACCATAAAGATGGTCAACACGAACATCAGCACCAGCAAAAGACCCGTCATCGCATCCACGAATCCCGGCCAGATCGAGCCCTGAAACCGTGCCCCAGTGCGTCGGGAAAGCGCCATGATCAGCTGCCCTCGGTGTCGGTGCGGTCAGGGGTGCGCAAGCGGCGCGGCTCAGCGCCACGCGGGGCCGACAGCGCCTTGGCCAGCAAGGATATATCCTTGCGCAACTCGGCCATAGTCTCCTGTCGTCCGGCCGAAATCTCTTCGAGAATACGCAGCATCTGCACGTCGATCGACCGCAGGCGCATCCGGCTTTCCGCATCCGCGCGTTCGTGTTCACCCTGCCCTTCAAGCACGGCCACCATACGCTCCTGCCCCTTGGCGATCCGATCAAGGCTTTCGGCCGGCGTATCGGTCTGTGCGGCTCGCGCCGACAGTTCCTCCATCGTGGCGGCCAGCGCACCGATCTTGCTGTTCAACGCGGTCTGGCTTTCCGCCGATTGTCCGATCAGCTGACGCAGGCTGTCCATCTGTTCGGCCATGTGATCCAGCACACCAGCCACCGCGTTTTGATCCGACGCCCCGTCCTCGCCCGAGGAAAAACCAACGCGGGTGATCGAGCTAAGCCAATCTTCAAGCTCTTGATAAAAGCGGTTCTGCCCGTGACCGGCAAAGAGTTCAAGCAAGCCAACCACCAGCGACCCCGCCAGCCCCAAAAGGGACGACCCGAACGCCACCCCCATACCGCCAAGCTGCGATTCCAGCCCTGTCATCAGGCGCGCGAACATATCGGTGCTGCCGTCCCCTTCTTGCGGGGCGAGGCTGCGGATGGTTTCAACCACCGCCGGTACGGTCGTCGCCAAGCCGTAGAACGTGCCCAGAAGCCCGAGGAAGATCAGCATGTTGACGATATAACGCGTGATCTCGCGCGCTTCGTCGATGCGGGTGGCGACGGAATCCAGGATAGAGCGGGTAGAGGTCGCGTTCACCTGCATGCGCGCGCCGCGTGTGCGCAGCAGCGATGCCAGCGGTGCCAGCAGCTGCGGGGCGACGGCATCGGCATTGGGCGCGTCAGAGGCAAAATTCTCGATCCAGCGCACAGAGCCGATCAGCTGCACCACCTGATAAAAACAGGCGATCACACCGATGAAGAAGACGACAATGATGACCCCGTTCAAATAGGGGTTCGCCGCAAAAATAGGCAAAACGCTTGGCAGCGCCAGAAAAGCCCCGATGCAGGTCAGCCCGAGGGCGATCAGCATCAGCGTGATCTGCCGCACCGGCTGGGAAAACTGTGGTTTGGATTCGCGATCTGACTGCGCCATGCCTCGTGGCTCCTGACACTTTTGTGCTTCTGTTGCCGCAGCCTACACTTAATCCTGACGGTTATGCCACGGGTTTATGCGCATAAAGTCTTTACGCGGTCGTGTAGCCACGCCAGCGACGGATCATGCAGCCCGATCTGCGTTAGATGCGACGCGGTGTTGAACAGATATTCGGTATTCGGCCCCATGCCGCCAACCGCGCCCGAGATGATCTGCGCCTGCTCTTCAAGCGGCAAGCCGCCGCAGTATTGGTCATGTTCCGCGTCAATCACATAGACCAAAGCCGCAACCGTGCGCCCGTCCTCTAGCTGCACATCCAGGGTTTTCTCTACATAAGCCGACGAGACAAGCTCGCGTTCGCGCAAATATGCCAGCGTCGCCTCTTCGGTGCCCGGTGCCACGCGCAGCGCCATGCCATCGCAGGCCGTGCCGGTATCCGCATCCAGCGCCAGCACAAGCCCCGGACGTTCGACCGAGCCACGGTGGTGGATGGAGCGCATGCAGAAAGACCGCGCATACCCGGGCAACCGCCCGATCACGCTTTCCGCGACGTCAAACCCCGGTTTCCACAATAAGCTGCCGTAACCGAACACCCACATTGCCATGTCTCTGGTCCTTTATCATTGGCTTGTTTAAAGCTGCGCTATCGCAGGCGTTAATAAGGTGTTGGGTAAAATGGGCAAGGTCGTGTTGGTTATTGTCGTTCTGGCGGCGGTTTGGTGCGGATGGTGGGTCGCTGCCTCGTCCGGATTGCAGCGGGGCATCGCGAAACTGATCGAAACGCGCCGCGCAGCCGGGTGGCAGGCAGACGTGGGCGAAATGAAAAAGCAGGGCTTCCCCACGCGGTTGCAAACCCGTCTGACCGATGTGACCCTGACCCCGCCGGCCCAAAGTGCCGGGCGCGGGATCGCCAGTGCCGTCGCGGCAAAGCGCATCGACATCTCTACCCCCGCATACTGGCCCGGATATGTCACCGTTGCCTCGCCCTATATCGAACTTGGCCTGTCCGGCCCCAACTTGCGCGCCATGTTGTCGGCCGAGGACGTGACAACCAATCTGCGCCTACGCCCCAGTGTTTCCGGCCAGCTGGACCGGTTGACGCTGGACGGCGGTGCCTGGGTGCTTGACCTGCCCGTCACCGGCCCTGTCGAGGGGCGCGGGTTGAACGTTAGCGCTGTGCAACAGACCGTCGGCCAGCCGATCTATGATCTGGCGCTGGACGCGCAAAACGTCACCCCCAGTGCTGCACTGCGCGGTCTGTTCGGCCTGCCCGACAATTGGGCAGAGGCGTTTGACACCGTCACCGCCAAAGCGACCATCACCTTTGACCGGCTGTGGGACCGTAAGGCCCTTGGCCGGACCCGCCCCCAGCCCCGCGTGATCGACCTGCGTCATGCCGAGCTTGCCTGGGGCGACATTGCCCTGTCCCTGAGCGGCACAATTGCAGTCGCCGAAGATGGTCTGGCGACAGGGACATTGTCGGTCGCGGCACAAGACTGGCCGACGATGCTGACCATGGCCGAGAGCGCGGGGTACATCCCCCCCAACTTCCGCCCCCAAGCGGAACAAATGCTGAAGGGGTTGGCGCAAATGTCGGGAAACACCGATGCGCTGGATCTGGACATCACCGTGAAGGACGGAAAAATGTCTATGGGGTTCATCCCCTTGGGCCGAGCACCCAAGATTATCTTGCGCTGAATTGCGTTAAATCAACGACAGTAGGTCCCCTTGCGATACCGCGCCGTGTCGAAATGAAAGTGATCCAGATGGAAGCGGTTCGCTTTCGGGCCAAGCACGGTGCCAAACGGCCCGCAGGCCCCCTTGTGCACCCGACGCATGGCCTTACGGCTGGCGGGGGCATTCCAGCCCTTCAACACGCTGACCTCAGCGCCGCTGTGCATCTGGAAACCCGAGATATCGATCGCCCGCCCGCGCCCGTGTTCTGATATCTTGCCACCCGGCTGGTTGTTGCGCGTCCGGCAGGCGTAATGCGCGGCGACACGCAGCCCGCGCAGGCCACCCTGACCGGCAAAAGCGGGCTTTGCCGATTGATCAATCCATGTTTTCAATGCTTTGGCAGTCTTGCAGTCCATCACCGCCGCTTGGCTCAACCGTACGCCCGATACCGACTGGATCTGCACCGCATCGCTGACGCCGCAGCCCTTTAGCTTGGGTTGCACGCGCCCGATCGCTTTGCCCTGAATGGAAATATCTCCGCATACCGCGCCCTTGGCCAGCAGGCGGCGTTTGGCCTTGGCCGCTTGCTCTGCCTTACGGCTGCGCAGGCTGGGCCGTAACGAGGAGGCGATCCCGCCCGTGGCCGCTATCGCGCGTTTGGCCCCCGCATTGCGCGGCGGCGTGGCAATCGACCCTTGGGGTGTCAGCGCAGCACCCCCGGCCGCGGCCGGCGGGCGCAAAGAGGTATCGGGTCCGGCCAGTGCGGCACCGGAAAGCAGCGCGTATATCAGCGCCGCCCGGATCATTTATTGCCGGGTTGGCGACCAAAGTTCGGCGCATCCGTGTCCTGCCCCGCTTCGATAATCCCGCGACGGATCGCCCGGGTACGGGTGAAGTAATCATGCAGATGATCGCCATCCCCCATACGGATCGCGCGCTGCAATGCGAAAAGCTCTTCCGTAAAGCGGCCCAGAATCTCGAGCGTGGCCTCCTTGTTGGTCAAAAACACATCGCGCCACATGGTCGGATCACTTGCAGCGATGCGAGTAAAGTCGCGAAAGCCCGCGGCGGAATATTTGATCACTTCGCTATCGGTTACGCGGCGCAGGTCGTCGGCCACGCCCACCATCGTATATGCGATCAAGTGCGGCGCATGGCTGGTCACCGCAAGCACCAGATCGTGATGCTCCGCATCCATTTCCTCGACATTGGCACCCATACCATCCCAAAGGTTCCGCAACCGCGAGATCGCATTGGCGTTGGTGTCGGGCACAGGCACCAGCAGGCACCAGCGGTTGTCAAAAAGCTCTGCAAAGCCGCTGCGTGGGCCGGAGTGTTCGGTCCCCGCCAAAGGGTGTGCCGGGATGAAATGCACCCCGTCGGGCAGCAGTGGGCCCACTTGCGCGATCACATCCGCCTTGACCGACCCAACATCCGTCACCGTGCAGCCGGGTTTGAGATGCCCGGCCATCTCGGCCGCGACCGACCCCATGACGCCGACGGGTACACAAAGCACCACAAGATCCGCGTCTTTCACCGTCTTGGCAATGGAATCGCAGACCTCGTCGCACAGGCCAATCTCGCGGGCGGTGTCGCGGGTTTCGGCGCTGCGCGCAAAGCCCGACACATGGCCCGCAAGCCCGCCGCGCTTCATCGCCCAGAACATCGAAGAGGCGATCAGCCCCAAGCCGATCAGCGCGACTTTCTCATAAATTACGGGCATATCAGTCGCCTTTAAACTGTCGGATCGCATGCACCACGCGGCGGCATGCGCTTTCATCGCCCACGGTGATCCGCAAGCAGGTCGGCAGCTGGTAGCCCGCCACGCGCCGCACGATCAATCCTTGGGACTTGAGGTATTCATCACAAGCCTCGGCCTCGTCCTGCGACTTGAAACGCGCGAGGATGAAGTTCGCGCAAGACACGTCAGACGGCACGCCGATCTCTGCCAGCGCATCAGCCATCCAACTGCGCCATTTGGCGTTCTCGCTCCGGCAATGGGCGGCGTAGCCGGTATCCTTGATCGCCGCCGTCGCGGCATTCAGCGCGGCCTGCGACAGGTTGAACGGCCCGCGCACACGATTCAGCACGTCGATAATATGCGCCGGAGCATAGCCCCAACCGATCCGCAGCCCGCCCAGACCGTACAGCTTGGAGAACGTCCGCGTCATCACGATATTATCGTGGCTATCGACCAAAGCCGCGCCGCCGTCATAGCCTTCGACATATTCGGCATAGGCCCCGTCGAGCACCAGAATTGCCTGTTTGGGGATACCGGCGGCAAGACGTTCAATCTCGCTCAGCCCGATCATGGTGCCGGTGGGGTTGTTCGGGTTCGCAATGAACACCAGCCGCGTTTTGTCGGTGCACCCCGCGAGCAGCGCATCCACATCCGTGACCCGTTCGTTTTCGGGCACCTCGACCGGGGTCGCGCCGTTGGCCAGCGCGGAGATCCGGTACATGCCAAAGCCGTGCACCGTGTGCAGCACCTCTGTCCCCTCGCCCGAGAACGCCTGGCACAAAAAGGCGATGATCTCGTCCGAGCCGGCCCCGCAAATGATGCGGTCAGCGTCCAGCCCGTGCACCTGCGCGATCGCCTGACGCAGCGCGGTATGATCAGAGGACGGATAGCGGTGCAGATCATAGGACGCATCGCGGAACGCTTTGACGGCCGCGTCGGACGGGCCAAGCGGGTTCTCGTTCGAGCTGAGCTTGATCACATTATCAAGTCCCGCCACATGGGACGCCCCGCCTTGATACAGCGCGATGTCCATAATGCCGGGTTGCGGGCGAATAGCGGTTGTCATCTGTCATGTCTCCTGTCGGGCGGACCATAAACGCGCGCCGTCGCCAGCGCCACTACGATCTTGTCCCAGCGTCATATGGCCCCGCGCTAAAGGCGCGTCACCAAACGCAAAAAGGGCCACGCCGGTCTTTCCAGCGTGGCCCCTTCGGCATTGATATGCGAGGAACCTTAGTTCTTCGCGTAGAATTCGACCACGAGGTTTGGTTCCATCATGACAGGGTATGGCACGTCGCCCAAAGCGGGGGTGCGCACGAATGTCGCTGTCATCTTGGAGTGATCCGCCTCGATGTAGTCAGGCACGTCACGCTCTGCCAGTTGTGTCGCTTCGAGCAGGGCAACCATTTGCTTGGAACGGTCACGCACTTCGATCACGTCGCCTTCTTTGACGCGGTAGGAAGGAATGTTAACCTTCTTGCCGTTCACTTTGACGTGGCCGTGGTTCACGAACTGGCGCGCAGCGAAAACGGTCGCGACGAATTTGGCGCGGTATACAACTGCGTCCAGACGACGCTCCAGCAGACCGATCAGGTTTTCACCTGTGTCACCTTTTACACGCTCGGCTTCACCGTAGATGCGGCGGAATTGCTTTTCGGTCAGATCGCCGTAGTAGCCTTTCAGCTTCTGCTTGGCGCGCAGCTGAATGCCGAAGTCGGACATTTTGCCCTTGCGGCGCTGACCGTGCTGGCCGGGGCCGTATTCACGACGGTTCACTGGGGACTTAGGACGGCCCCAGATGTTTTCGCCCATACGGCGGTCAATTTTGTGCTTGGCAGCTGTACGCTTAGTCACGGCTGTTCTCCTTTTTGAGGCCCCCGCAGGATTGCGACGGGCGGTAAAGGGCGTTGTCCTCTGGCCGAAGCCTGACAGGGTTCCCCTTGCGGGGTCCACCAACACCAATCAAGCGGCGCTTATACGGTGCTGCGGGTTGGAGTCAATGCACGAACTTGGGCCAATTAGCCTCAAATCGTAGCTTATTAGGCAGTAGCGGCCGGGAAGTCCGTGAAAATGCGCATTTCGATGAACGCTCCGCCGCCCTACGTCATGTGACCCGCCGAACGTTGCCTTAAAATCGCCAAAATCGTTAACAAAAAGTTAAAGCGGGCACTTTTAAGTTGAAATGTTAACGATTGTCACGCAGCATCAAGGTGTTGAACGGTTTGAGGGGGCTAGTGTGACGCATAACATGGGCTATCGCGGCGGATACTGTTTGCATCCAATGCACTTCATCGGAACTCATAACGCAGTTGTGGTGCATCGCGTCGAAAGACCACGCGCATGAGGATCTTGGCCGTCGAGGACAATCAAGATCTGCGCAATTTGCTAGAAGAATATCTTTGGACGCAAGATCACGAATATGTCCGCACGGCCGCCTCCGGCAAGGAGGCGCTTGAAGTCATCCATAGCGCGCCGGTTATTTTCGACTGCCTCCTGCTCGACATCCAGATGCCGGAAATGTCCGGCGTAGAACTGATCCCCCACATCCGACAAATCGACGGGTACGAATTCGTGCCCATCATCATGCTCACCGGGGTAAAGAACAGCGAAAGCATCGCGAAATCCTTCGTGGCGGGCGCGTGGGACTATATCATCAAACCGTTCGAGTTCTTCGACCTTGAGGCACGTATTCATGGTGCAGAAATGCGCAACGCCGAATTTGTCCGGCACCTGAAACGCCCGCATGAATCCCCCAACCAAGAGAATTTCGACGTTCTGAAAGAGCTCGCGCTCGACCGGCCGATGTCGCCCTCCGAGCTTTCCGAGAGCGGCCTTGTCCCGCAGGACGCCTTTGAAAACTGCATTATGCGCATGCAATCCGAGTTTGGTGGTGGCATGCAGATTGCTGTGATCGTGCTGCAGAACTTTGCGGATGTGCTTTCGCAGGTTCCGCAAGACCAGCGCGTCGAGTTTTCCGTCGGATTGGCACGCAGATTGACCGATGCGCTCAGCAGCCTGAACCTTATCGTGACATATCGATCAAACGGCACCTTCGCCGCGCTCTCGCCCGCGCTAAAAACGCAATCCACGCTCAACATCGCTGACGTGGTAAAGAACGCGGTCCAGACCTCGCCAGAGGCAGCATGTCATCGCGATATCGTGGTCAACGTCGACTACTGCCGCACCAAGGCATTCTCGACCAGCGGCGACACAATTGTGATGCTTGACCAACTCGCAAAGCGCCTAAGTACCGTTACCGCCTAACACGGTCACAGTGGCCTAGCCAGCGTCCCAGTCATGTTTGGGCATTTGCGCGACAGCCTGATGACGGGGACAGCACGTCAAATGGTCATTCACCATGCCCACAGCCTCCATAAACGCATAGACGATTGTCGGGCCGCAGAACTTAAACCCCTGTTTTTTCAAGTCAGCCGATATCTGCTTTGAAAGCGGCGTCCATGCGGGAACATCCGACTGACGCTCAAACCGGTTTTGCAGTGGCTCGAACCCCACGTATTTCCATAAGTACCGATCAAATCCCTCCTTCTTTTCAATCTCTTGCCAAACGCGTGCATTTGTAATCGCCGCCTCTATCTTTCCGCGGTGGCGGATAATGCCGGGGTTGGCGAGCAAGCGTTCAACCTCGGCTTCGCCCCATGTGGCGATGACACTAGGGTCAAAACCGGCAAAAGCCTCGCGGAAATTCTCTCGCTTTTTAAGTATCGTGATCCAACTCAGCCCTGCCTGAAAGCCATCAAGGATCAATTTTTCCCAAAGCGCGCGGCTGTCATACTCCGGCACACCCCAGTCAGTGTCATGATAATCCAGATAAATTTGCTCTGGCCCCGCCCAGTCACACCGCTGCATCCGCATCCCCTTCTCCGACGGATCTGGCCGGATG
Organism: Sulfitobacter sp. SK025; assembly: GCF_003352105.1. Lineage (NCBI taxonomy): Bacteria > Pseudomonadati > Pseudomonadota > Alphaproteobacteria > Rhodobacterales > Roseobacteraceae > Sulfitobacter > Sulfitobacter sp. SK025. The sequence goes on from NZ_CP025808.1 coordinate 2,764,075, forward strand.
GCTAAAATTTGTACTGCATTGCCGCGTTAACCCGGCGTTACAAGTTTCCGCGCCAAGGTGACATGAGTACAGCGATAAATGGAAGCGCCACTTTGGAAGATATATCACCACACCCGCTCGCCGATCTGCCCGAGGGAACGAAAAACCCGCTCGACTACGCGCTGACCCAACGCGACGGCAGCACATTGGCCATGGTCAGGGCTGCTGTCGCGCATAATCAGACATTGATGGCATACCAGCCTGTCATGCGGGACGCGGACGACCCAAAAATCGCCTTTTACGAAGGTTTCATTCGCATTCTGGATCCCACCGGTCGCGTCATTCCCGCCCGCGAATTCATGCCCGTGGTCGAGAAGACCCAGCTTGGCCGCGAGATTGATGTGCTGTCGCTCCATGCGGGGCTTGCCGCGCTGAGCGAAAACAAAGGGTTGCGCCTTTCGATCAACATGTCCGCGCGCTCTATCGGGTATGCGGGATGGACGACCCTTTTGAACCGGTGGCTGTCGCGCGACGGTACCATTGGCGAACGTCTCATTCTGGAAATTAGCGAAAAATCGGCGATGCAGATGCCAGAACTTGTCGCCAGCTTTATGGACCAGCTCCAGACACGGGGCGTTTGCTTTGCATTGGATAACTTTGGCTCTGACTACATCGCCATCCGCTATTTGAAAGAGATGTTCTTTGACATTCTGAAGATCGACGGGCAGTTCGCCCGTGGCGTAAGCGACCACCCCGACAATCGTGCAATCGTGTCGATCATGGTGTCGATCGCGCGCAACTTCGACATGATAACCGTCGCCGAACAGGTGGAAAATCAAGACGATGCATCCCTGCTTCTCGCGCTTGGGGTCGATTGCCAACAGGGCTTTCTGTATGGCGCACCAACCACCCAACCCTACTGGCAGAGCACGCCGGAAGAGCGCAAAAATGCGTAAGCGAACATGGCGCGATTGCCGCATGTGCAGCAATGGGATATGTCCAAACCATAGAAGACGGGGGAACGGGAAAACGCCGTATTATATTACCCCACGTCAGTAGTTCAGGGGAAGAACACATATGACCAACGTTGTCATCGCATCCGCAGCGCGCACGCCTGTCGGCAGCTTCAGCGGATCCTTTGCAAATACACCCGCGCACGATCTGGGCGCCGCGGTGCTGAAAGAGATCGTCGCCCGCGCAGGCATCGACCCTTCCGAGGTCAATGAAACAATTCTGGGTCAGGTTCTGACCGCCGCTCAGGGGCAAAACCCTGCCCGTCAGGCCCATGTGAACGCGGGTCTGCCCATCGAAAGTGCGGCATGGTCGATCAACCAGGTCTGCGGCTCCGGTCTGCGCGCGGTCGCTTTGGCAGCGCAGCACATCCAATTGGGCGACGCCGATATTGTGGCAGCCGGTGGTCAGGAAAACATGTCGATGAGCCCCCACGCACAAAATCTGCGTCCGGGCCAGAAAATGGGCGACATGCAACTTATCGATACGATGATCCGCGACGGTCTGTGGGATGCGTTCCACGGGTACCACATGGGTCAAACAGCTGAAAACGTTGCCGCTAAATGGGATATCAGCCGCGACGCCCAAGACGCATTCGCGGTGGCCTCGCAGAACAAAGCCGAAGCCGCCCAGAAGGCCGGTAAATTCCAGGACGAAATCGTGCCTTTCACTGTCAAAACCCGCAAGGGCGAGGTGGTTGTCGATCAAGATGAATACATCCGCCACGGTGCCACGATGGAAGCGATGCAGAAACTGCGCCCCGCCTTCACCAAAGACGGTTCCGTCACCGCAGCCAATGCGTCCGGCCTGAACGACGGGGCCGCTGGCGCATTGCTGATGTCCGCAGACAACGCCGAAAAGCGCGGCATCACACCTTTGGCGCGCATCGCGTCCTATGCGACCGTTGGCCTGGACCCGACGATCATGGGTGCCGGCCCGATCTATGCATCGCGTAAAGCGCTTGAGAAAGCGGGTTGGAAGGCCGAGGATCTAGACCTTGTTGAAGCCAACGAAGCCTTCGCGGCGCAGGCCTGCGCGGTCAACAAGGACATGGAGTGGGATCCATCGATCGTGAACGTGAACGGCGGTGCCATCGCAATCGGCCACCCCATCGGTGCCTCCGGCGCGCGCATCCTGAACACCCTTTTGTTCGAGATGCAGCGGCGCGGCGCGAAAAAAGGCCTCGCGACCCTGTGCATCGGCGGCGGCATGGGCGTGGCCATGTGTCTTGAGCGCCCATAACGCTGTATAATCGATCAAGCGTGGCGCGTGTTCGGCAAGAACGCGCGCCACGCGAAAAACATCTGCTTTTTCCCTGCGTAAACTGTTGCAATGAATTTCAAGCCTGACTACAAATTCTCCACGTAATTAAATTACGAAATTAACAAGGCAAACGAAACAACATTGCCTTAAGGGGAGAGATTTATGTCACGTGTTGCACTTGTAACAGGGGGAAGCCGCGGGATCGGGGCGGCTATTTCCACAGCTTTGAAAGACGCAGGATACACCGTCGCGGCAACATATGCCGGGAACGACGAGGCAGCCGCGCAGTTTACAGAAACCACGGGCATCAAAACCTACAAGTGGAACGTCGCCGACTATGACGATTCCAAGGCCGGGATTGCCAAAGTCGAAGAAGATTTAGGCCCGATCGACGTGGTCGTAGCGAACGCAGGTATCACCCGCGACGCACCTTTCCACAAGATGACGCCCGACCAGTGGAACGAAGTGGTTGGCACCAATTTGACGGGTGTTTTCAATACGATCCACCCGGTTTGGCCTGGCATGCGCGAACGAAAATTCGGTCGCATCGTCGTCATCAGCTCTATCAACGGGCAGAAAGGTCAGTTCGCCCAGGTGAACTATGCCGCGACCAAAGCAGGCGATCTGGGCATTGTGAAATCACTCGCTCAGGAAGGCGCGCGTGCCAATATTACCGCGAATGCGATCTGCCCCGGCTATATCGCGACGGATATGGTGATGGCGGTGCCTGAGAAGGTGCGCGACTCTATCGTGGCGCAAATCCCGACCGGCCGCTTGGGCGAACCCGAAGAAATCGCCCGCGCGGTTGTATTCCTAGTCAGTGATGATGCGGGTTTTATCAACGGGTCCACGATCACCGCGAATGGTGCACAGCATCTGGTCTAAACAGCCGACATGAACGCAAAAGGCCAGCGCATTTCGCGCTGGCCTTTTTGTCGGCGGCCCAATGGGCACGCCAACGGAATTGTAATCTATCAGGCGGAAAGCCGGGTAATTTCCTCTTTCAAGCGCAGCTTTTCCTTTTTCATATTCGCAACCTTTAGCCCGTCCATACTCGGCGATCGTTGGGCCTGTTCTACAGCGTCACTCATTGCCAAATGCTTCCGTTTCAGAGCATCCAGATGTGCGTCAAAAGCCATGTAACTCTCCTTAGGTTATGTTGCGTAGAATGATTGAAGCACGAAATATTCCACCTGTCACGCGGCAGCGCAGCAAAACTATCGACAAGTTGAGATATCGGCGAGAGGCTGCTTAGAATGGCAGCGCTGCGCCCTCGCGCAGGACCGCTCGTATTTCGGGCACATAGCTGTCGCCGTCGCTTAAATGTTGTGCACCTTCGTGCATGATAAGGGGCGCGTTCAAGCGAAACGCCCCCCGCCCGCTTTTGCGCGCACGCAGGATGACCAGTTCAGCCATGCGACCGATGCGCGGTGCGATCGGCAGCACCTCTATGCTGCCCATATCATGGGGTAGCGCGCGGATCAGATCGGGCAGGCGTTCCGCCCGATGGATAAAATGCGCCTGTCCTTTCGGGGCAAGGCGTTTGGCCGCGATCTTGACCCAGGTTTCCAACGGGGTCGCTTCACCCAAGGCGGTTTCGCGACCGCTGTTGGTCGCCGCGACAGAGGCATGCCGATCAAAATACGGCGGGTTGGCAAGAACGTGGTCAAATTGTCGCTGCCGCAGGGCCAGCGGCATGGCATCAATGTCGGCCTCGACAACTTCAAATGCTGGATTATTGCGCCGTGCAAGCGCGGCATAGGCAGGCTGGATCTCGACCCCTGTCAGCTGCAAGCCCGGCACCCGCGCGCCCAGACAAAGCGACGCCGCCCCTACCCCGCAGCCCAGCTCTAGCACGCGCTGACCGGCCTGCGCCGGAACCGTTGCAGCCAATAAAACAGGGTCGACGCCCGCACGGTAGCCTTTACGCGGCTGCCACAAATGCAGCTTGCCGCCCAGAAACGCATCCCGCGTGAGCGCGTCGGGGTCAAAGACGTCCACAGCGGTTATTTGGGCAACCCGGTGGGGATGTCATTGTCGCGCAACACCCGCGTGGCGGCGGAGTGATCGTCGTCGTGCACCATCAAGCGGCGGGGAAAAATGCCGATCCCGCCTTCAAGCACGCTCATGTTTACGTCCAGCGGAAAGCAGTCTATATCCTCGCCCTGAAGAAGGGCGCTGGCAAAGGCGATTATTGTCGGATCGGTTGTGCGCAAAAGTTCCTTCATAACAGAGATGTAAGGGCAATCGACGTTGATTGTCGAGCCTTCCAATTAAGGTCGTGTAAATGACGAGCGAAAACACCCAGAAACCACATGACCGGATGGCGGCCTATCTCAACGCGGATATGACCGCGGTGAACGATCTGATCCGCGACCGCATGGCGTCAGAACATGCGCCGCGCATCCCCGAGGTCACGGCCCATCTGGTAGAGGCAGGCGGCAAGCGGCTGCGCCCGATGCTAACCCTCGCTGCGGCGCGTCTGTGCGGCTATGACGGCCCCTACCACGTGCACCTTGCCGCAACGGTCGAATTCATTCACACCGCGACCCTTCTGCACGACGATGTGGTCGATGAAAGCGCGCAGCGTCGCGGGCGACCTACGGCCAACTTGCTGTGGGACAACAAATCTTCGGTGCTGGTGGGCGATTACCTTTTCGCGCGCAGCTTCCAGCTGATGACCGAGACGAATAACATGCGCGTGCTGGCGATCCTTGCCAATGCCTCCGCCACGATTGCAGAGGGCGAGGTGCTGCAACTGACCGCCGCGCAGAATCTGGCCACGGATGAAGGCATCTACCTACAGGTCGTGCGCGGGAAGACGGCGGCGTTGTTTTCGGCAGCGACGCAGGTGGGCGGGGTGATTGCCGCGGCCCCTGACGCACAGGTTCAGGCCCTGTTTGACTATGGTGATGCCTTGGGGATCGCGTTCCAGATTGTCGACGATCTGCTGGACTACCAAGGCGACCCGAATGCCACCGGCAAGAACATCGGTGACGACTTCCGCGAGCGTAAGCTGACCCTGCCCGTGATCAAGGCGATCGCCAAAGGCGACGCGACCGAACGTGCCTTCTGGACCCGCACCATCGAGAAGGGCAAGCAGGAAGACGGCGATCTTGAACACGCTCTGTCGCTGCTGAATGCACATGGCACTCTGGATGAAACCAAGGCAGAGGCGCTGGCATGGGCGGAACAGGCCAAGACTGCGCTGAACACCCTGCCGGATCACGAGCTGACGCAGATGCTGCGCGATCTGGCCGATTACGTCGTCGCGCGTATTAGCTAACCGTCACGCCACTGGGGCGTGCCGAAGCTACCCCAGCATCGGTGCGGCGGTGACCCACCAGTCGGGCTGTGCCGCGGCAATACGTGTGACGGCGCGCTGCGCCAGTGCCTCGGTCTCGTAAAGGCCAAAGCAGGTCGCACCAGAGCCCGACATACGCGCCAGCAGCGCGTCCTGTAGGCTGCCCAGACACTCTGCCACCTCTGGCACCACCTGGATCGCCGGTGCCTCCAGGTCGTTGCGCTGCGTGGCCAGCCAGGCGGCGAACGCAGGCGCGCTGGTGAATGCGGGCAGCTCTTTGGGCATGGGCGCGTTGGCGCGGGACTCGAGCCTTGAGAAGACCTCGGGCGTGGCGGCGGATTTATTCGGGTTGATCAGCACCAGCCAGCAGGGCGGCAGCTTGGGCGCGGGCGTCAATCGCTCGCCGATCCCCTCCATCCGCTGGGGGGTGTCATGCAGGCAAACCGGAACATCGGCACCCAGTCGCGCCACATCCTCGGGCACCGGCAGCCCCCAATGCGCCGAGAGCAAGCGCAGCGCCGTGGCGGCATCCGCCGACCCTCCGCCGATCCCTGCCGCGGCGGGGAGGTTTTTCGTCAGATGCAACCGCGCCCCCCTGCCCGCGCCCGCGTCCAGCAGCCTTGCCGCACGCACCACGAGGTTGCGGTCATCATGGGGGGCGGCACCGCCATAGGGACCATCGATAAACAGCTCAAGCTGGTCAGAGGGAGATACCGCGATCCGGTCGCCCACGCCGGCGCGCACCACAAGACTATCCAGCAGATGGTAGCCATCGCTGCGCTGCCCCGTGACATGCAGGGTCAGGTTCACCTTGGCCCAGGCGAAACCCGCGTTGGCAACCCCGAGGGCAGCGGCTTGGGTCGTCATTTCTCGGCAGTGGCTTTGCTGAGCGGTTCGGCCCCTTCTTCGGCCAATACCGCGTCCAGCCCCACCTCGAGCTTGCGGCGCATGCGGTCGGGATCCGCCTCGCTGTCTTTGTCTTCGGGATCCACAAACGATAGCGCCCGACGCCATTGGAATTCAGCCTCGCGTTGACGGCCAACGGACCAGTAAACGTCGCCCAAGTGGTCGTTGACCACCGGATCAACGGCGACCAGCTCAACGGCCCGCTCCATCTGGTCGACGGCCTCTTCGTAGCGGCCCAAACGGTACAAGACCCAGCCCAGTGAATCGACGATATAGCCTGATTCAGGGCTCGCCGCGACGGCGCGTTCGATCATGTTCAACGCTTCGTCCAGATTGCGCCCCTGTTCCACCAGCGAATAGCCGAGGTAGTTCAGCACCTGAGGCTGATCGGGGTTGATCTTGAGAGCGGCGCGAAAATCGCGTTCGGATGCCTCGCCATTGCCAGAGCGTTCTTCGGCAATGCCGCGGGCGTAGTACAGCACCCAGCGTTGCGGATTGCTGTCGGGTGTCAGCTCTATCGCGCGGTCATAGGATTTGATTGCGGCCTTGAAGTTGTCCTGCGCCCGCAACGCATCACCCAAGGCGGAATGGACCGATGGCAATGTGCCGTGGCTGCGGGTCAACTGTTGCAGAACCTCGATCGCCTGTTCCGGCTTGTTCGACCGTCGCAGCGCCGCCGCACGCCCGAGTTCGGCTGCGTGATAGGCGGGGTTGTCGGCGGGTACGTCCTGCAGCTCCTCGATCGCAAGCTCGTACTGGCCGATGTTTTCCAGCAGATCCGCGGTCAGCAACAGGTCGTCGATATGATCGGGGCGCAGGTAACGCGCGATGCGCGAATAAAGCAGCACATAGTAGTCACCGGCACTTTCATTGCGCAACACGGCGGCGAAGGTAAAGAAGACTTCGGCAATGCCTGCCTTGGCATCGGGGATCTGGGTAAAGGCGACCTGCCCGTCCCCCTGCAAGGCGGCGACCAAGCCGTCAAGTTCGGGGTCGCTGCTGGCCCCGAAACTATCGGTCAGCAGCGCAAGCGCCTGTTCATTTCGCCCGAGCTGGCCAAGGATTTCCGCCCGCGCGATCACACCGCGCCGTGTCTGCCCTGCCGATCCCGCCTGGTTCGAGGCAAAGATCGCCTCCGCTCCTTCGTAGTCGCCGACCGACGCCAGTGCCAAAGCCTTGTGATACAGCACGAACCCCTGCATGCCGGCTTCTTTGCTCAGATTGTCGAACTGCGTGATGGCGGCGGTCATGTCGCCCACGCCCACATGCGCCCAAGCCTTGACCAGACCGTCCACCCAAGGGCCGATCCCGCCCTCGTCTGCGGATTGTTCGATCAGGCCCGCATAGTTTTCTTCCTGCGCCATGCCAGCGGTTGTCACCAGATAGGCGATCTGCCCGGGCTGGTCCGACGCGGCCATGATGCGCGCCAAAGGCAGGGCGCGGTCGATATCCCCCAGCGAGAGCAACGCCAGAACCGTGCTTTCAAGGAATTCGGGGTTCTTGGGATCAAGCGCCAGCGCCTCGCCATAATACTTGGCAGATTCCGCAAAATCACTGCGCACCGCAGCATGCCGACCGGCAAGATAGGCCCCCGCCGCCGATTGCGCCTGTACGGGCATTGCAACGGCTCCGGTCAGCGCCAAAACGCTTGCGGTCAACAGAAGGTTACGGATCATACTGGCACGCCTCATTTGTATTTGCGCGCAAGGCTAACAGGTTCACGACCAAGCGCAATGCCGCCTATCCAAAGGGACATCCCGCTTATCCTCTATCGGCGGAACCTTGCATGAAAAAAGGCGCGCCGCAGCACGCCTTTGATCGATTTCATCTAGTAAGTGATGCTTACACGTTAGGCCCGCAAGCGACGCTTACATATTAGGCCCGTAAGCAACGCTTACATATTAGGATAGTTCGGGCCATCCCCACCCTGCGGCGTGGTCCAGACGATATTCTGCGTCGGATCCTTGATGTCGCAGGTCTTGCAGTGCACGCAGTTCTGGAAGTTGATGACAAAGCGCGGGTCCTTGCCGTCTTCCTCGACGAATTCATACACGCCGGCAGGGCAATACCGCGCCGAGGGGCCAGCGTACTCCGGCAGGTTGATGTTCACCGGCACCGACGGATCCTTCAGCGTCAAATGCGCGGGCTGGCTTTCGTCGTGGTTGGTGAATGAAAACGCCACGTTGGTCAGACGGTCAAAGCTGAGCTTGCCATCGGGCTTGGGGTAGTCGATCTTCTTGTGCTTGTCGGCCTTTTCGGTCGCTTCGGCATCGGATTTACCATGCCCCAGCGTCCCCAGCAGCGAGAAGCCGAAGGTATTGGTCCACATGTCGAACCCACCCACGGCGAGCGAGGTCACAAGGCCGTACTTGCTCCACAACGGTTTGACGTTGCGCACTTTTTTCAGATCTTTGCCGATCTCGCCGCTGCGGACATCTTCCTCGTAGGCGGTCAGCTCGTCACCGGCGCGGCCCGCCTGGATCGCGTCATAGGCCGCTTCGGCGGCAGCTTTGCCCGACAGCATCGCATTGTGGTTGCCCTTGATGCGCGGCACGTTGACCATGCCCACCGAACAGCCCAGCAACGCCACACCGGGTGCGACCATCTTGGGCATCGACTGGTAGCCGCCTTCGGTGATGGCGCGTGCGCCGTAGGCCACGCGCTTGCCGCCTTTAAGCAGCTCAGCAACCATCGGGTGGTGCTTGAAGCGCTGGAATTCCATGTAGGGGAAGACATGCGGGTTCTTGTAGCCAAGGTGGACCACGAAACCGACGTACACCTGGTTGTTTTCGATGTGATAGATGAACGACCCGCCACCCGCGTTGCTGTTCAAAGGCCAGCCCATCGTGTGGGTCACGGTGCCCTCTTTGTGCTTGGCGGGGTCGATCTCCCAGATTTCTTTCATGCCAAGGCCGTATTTCTGCGGCTCTTTTCCGGCGTCCAGATCGTATTTCGCAATCACCTGCTTGGACAGGCTGCCGCGCACGCCTTCGGACAGGAAGACGTATTTGCCGTGCAGTTCCATGCCGGGCTCATAGCCGTCGCCCTTGGTGCCATCGGCGCTGATGCCGAATTCACCGGCCACAACGCCTTTGATCTCACCATTGTCGCCATAGACAAGCTCGGAGCACGCCATACCTGGGAAAATCTCTACCCCCAGCTCTTCGGCCTGTTCTGCCATCCAGCGGCAGACATTGGCCATGGAAACGATGTAGTTCCCGTGGTTGTTCATCAGCGGCGGCATGGGGAAGTTCGGCACCCGGATTTTACCCGCCTCGCCCAGCATGTAAAAGTTGTCTTCCTCGACCTTGGTCTTGATCGGCGCGCCTTTTTCTTTCCAGTCGGGCATCAGGGCGTCCAGACCGATCGGGTCCAAAACCGCCCCCGACAGGATATGCGCCCCCACCTCAGAGCCCTTTTCCAGCACGACCACATTGCAGTCGGCGTCGAGTTGTTTCAGACGGATCGCGGCGGACAGACCGGCAGGGCCCGCACCGACGATAACGACGTCATATTCCATTGCTTCGCGTTCAACTTCGGCCATTTGGGGCTCCTCTTCGGGCAGAAAACGGTTTGGATTTCGCTAAACCAGCACGGTCGCTATTGCAATCGCAACACAGCGTAAATTAGCGCACCCACGACAGTTTGCATCTTAAATGTTGCAGGTGCAGCAATATTGTTTCGCATCGCAAAATGCTAGCTGCGCGGATCTCCCATCAGATAGCGCGGCCCCTGCCCTTTCTCCCCCGCGCGGTCTTGGGGGTTATAAAGCGCACAGGCCTGTAGGCTCAGGCAGCCGCATCCGATACACTCATCTAGGTCGTCACGCAGGCGGGTCAACGTCGCGATCCGGTCGTCCAACGTTGTACGAAACGCCTGGCTGATACGCGCCCAGTCCTCTTTGGTGGGGGTGCGCCCATCTGGCAGGCGATCCAGCTCTTGCTTGATCTGCGGCAAGGTAAAGCCGAATTGCTGCGCGATCATCACAAAGCTCAGCCGCCGCAGATCGGCACGCTCGAACCGCCGCTGCCCGCCGTTGTTGCGCCACGGTTTGATCAACCCTTGCGCCTCGTAATAGCGGATGGCGGACACCGCCAAGCCTGTGCGCCGCGCCAAAGCGCCAATCGACAACCCGTCATTCACCGCCATAGACATTCCCCGAAATAATCCTTGACCTAAAGTTAGGTTTAAAAATTACACACCATAGGGTCAACGTCAGAAACACGAAAGGAAGACCCGACAATGCCAGCACAATTGGAACATGCAAACATCACCGTAACCGACCCGCAAGCCACTGCCGCCTGGATGGCGCAGATCTTTGGCTGGCGTATCCGCTGGCAAGGCGATGCGATAGCGGGCGGACATACTATTCACATCGGAACTGACAGCTCATACGTGGCGCTTTACACACCGGAAAAGACGCCGGCCACGGGCACCAGCAGCTATGACACCACCGGCGCGCTGAACCATATCGGGGTGACCGTCGATGATCTGGACGCCGCCGAAACCTTGGTCAAAGCGCAGGGCTTCACGCCGGTGAACCACGCCGATTACGAGCCCGGGCGGCGCTTCTATTTTCGGGATCACGACGGTGTCGAATACGAGCTGGTCCAATACGATGACTAAACGCGGATTGCCGCGGACGGGCTGACTCTGCTCTTGCAATCGCGGGGCAGTTTGGGTCAGGTAAGGATCAATTCAAATCGGTTGCACCCTCGGACGACAGTTCGGGGGCTGTGACCCTCATTGCGTGGACGCCCCCTGATGGAAAAAATCCCCATGACCCGCGCCGGTCACACGGCTTTGGAAACCGAACTCAAGCATCTGAAGTCGGTTGAACGCCCTGCCATCATCAAAGCCATCGCCGAAGCCCGCGAACACGGTGACCTGTCCGAGAACGCCGAATACCATTCCGCCAAGGAAAAGCAGTCCTTCATCGAAGGCCGCATCAAAGAACTTGAAGGCGTGATCTCCCTTGCGGATGTGATTGACCCGGCCAAGATGTCCGGCGCGATCAAGTTCGGCGCGACCGTGACCCTCGTGGACGAGGACACCGACGAAGAGAAGACCTACCAGATCGTTGGTGAATACGAGGCCAACATCGAAAAAGGCCTGCTGAACATCAAATCCCCTATCGCCCGCGCCCTGATCGGCAAGGAAGAAGGCGACAGCGTCGAGGTGCGGACACCCGGGGGGGACAAATCCTATGAGGTTCTCAAAATCGTCTACGCATAAGCCGGGGACAAAGAGATGACCGACAAACCGCAGCTGACACCGAACGCGCCGCGCCAATCCGCGCGGTCGACCCCCTTTGGCGTCTATTCGCGCCCGAACGACGGCGGGATCTCGAACATTGAACTCATCGCCGCAGCGCTAAGCGCTGTGTGGTTGCTGGGGTCCGCGATCTTTTTCCTGATGCTGCCGTCGGATCAGCAACCCGATACGGGCGGCGCCGGCTTGCGGTTCCTGATGACGATGCTGGCGATCTTCATGCCCGTTGGCATGATCTGGGTCGCCGCCACAGCGGCCCGCGCCAGCCGCGTCATGCGCGAGGAAAGCAAACGCTTGCAGGCCGCGATCGACGCGATCCGGCAGGCGTATATCGCGCAACAGCAAGGGCAGAACCTTGGCGCAGACGCGACCGTCGCGCGCAAGCTGGATGAAATCGCCGCCGCCGCCCGCAAGACCGAAAGCACGCTGGCCACCTTCCAAAGCCGCCGCGACGCCAGCACCCGACTTGCGCCTCTCAAGCCTGCGGTGGTCGATGACCAGCCCGCGCTGGCGCTTGGCACCTCGGCCGCGGATATGACCCCACCGCTGTCACATGAAGATTTCATTCGCGCGCTGAATTTCCCCGAAACCGCCGAGGATACCGAAGGCTTTTCGGCGCTGCGCAAGGCGTTGAAAGACCGCAATGCGTCCCAGCTGGTGCAGGCCTCGCAGGACGTGCTGACACTGCTCAGTCAGGACGGTATCTATATGGATGACCTGCGCCCCGACCGTGCACGCCCCGAAATCTGGCGCCAATTCGCCCAAGGGGCCCGGGGCCGTCCGATCGCTGCTTTGGGCGGTATCCGCGACCGGTCCTCGCTGGCGCTGACCAGTGCCCGCATGAAGCAAGACCCGATCTTCCGCGATGCCGCGCATCACTTCCTGCGCCGTTTCGACCGCGCCTTTGCCGCCTTTGAGGCCGAGGCCTCTGACGCCGATATCTCGGCACTGACCGACACGCGCACCGTGCGGGCCTTCATGTTGCTGGGCCGCGTGGCGGGGACGTTCGACTAGCGGTCAGGTGATCCCGAAAGACCCATAGGGAATATAGCGCACCAGATCGCCCGGCTGGATGTCGGCCGCGGCGTCCGGGAGTTCCACCAATCCTTCGGCCCAAGCCAGCCCGCTGATCCGCCCCGACCCTTCAGAGGCAAAGACCTGCACCCGCCCCTCGCGCATCCGCGCGCGTAGATACTCGCGCCGCCCCGGTTTCTTGCGTTTGCTGAAATCTGCGGGCACGTCGAACCCCTGGGGTTCGGGCCAGTCCTGCCCCGCCAGCCGCGCCAACGCAGGGCGCGCGAAAATCAGGGTGCAGACCATAGCCGCCACGGGGTTGCCCGGCAGCCCAAAAACCGGCGCGCCTTGCCACATGCCAAGCGCTAAGGGCCGCCCCGGTTTGACCGCGATGCGCCACAGGTCAAGCGCCCCTGCCTCGGACAAAAGGGCCGATACGTGGTCTTCATCCCCCGCCGACGCGCCACCGCTGGTCAGGATCGCGTCAACACGGCCCCGCGTCTCATCCAGCCGCCTGCGCAAAGCTGCGCGGTCGTCACCCACATGCCCCAGATCCACGCCCTGATGGCCGAACTGCGATACTAACCCCAGCAACATCGGGCGGTTCGCATCGAAGATCTGCCCATCGACCGCGGTCCGACCGGCCTCGACGATCTCGTCCCCTGTCGATAGCACGCCAACGCGCAACGGCCGATGGGTCGACACAGACGCCGTCCCCGTGGCCGCGAGCAAGGCGATATCCGCCGCTGTAATCCGTCGTCCTGCGCGCAGTGTCACTTCACCCGCTGTCACATCCTCCCCCGCTTTGCGGGTATTCGCACCTTGTTTCACCGGACCGTTAAACCGCAGGGTGCGCCCGTCGATGGTCACGTCTTCTTGCAACACCACGGTATCGACGCCTTCGGGCAGCGCGGCCCCTGTCAGCACGCGGATCGCCTGCCCCTCGGCAAGCGCCCCCGGCGCGTCGCCTGCCGCCGCGCGTCCCTCGGCCAGCGGCATCGCATGGGCACCGGCCTCGCGCCCGCCGGCAAAGCCATAGCCATCAACAGCCGTATTTGGCAGCGGCGGATTGGCGCGGCGTGCCAGCGCGTCCGCAGCGGCGATGCGCCCCAAGGTGGCAGCCAAAGGCACGTCTTCGACAGGGGTCACCGGATGCAGCCGTGCCCGCAACTGCGCCAGCGCCTCGTCCACCGGCGTCCAATGCACGCCCGGCGGCAGGGCAAAACAGTCGTTGCGCAGCGGTGGCGGGGCCTTGAGCAGATGTTCGAACCCCAGACCGAACATCCAACCCTCCTCCGCTGCCTCGACATCCAGCATCTGCGCCAGATCGGCGGCGGGGACGGCGGCCAGCTGCCGTGCAAGCTCCTGCACCTGCCACGCATCCTTGATCATGTTGTCAGGGGCTGGCCCCACGGTGAGCGACGGCCATATCTCGGCAAAGACCACCTGCACATCCGGCTTTTCAAACGGCCAGACCGCGACATGATCGGCAAAACGAGCACGCAGGCGTGACAGCACAGGCAGCCCCATGACCACCTGCGATCCGACAGCCCCTGCCCCGGCCATTTGCCAGCAGGTGAAACTGCCCTTGGCACGCTGTTCCCCCGCGCGCTTGTCGGAAAACGGGTTGGCGTAGCCCGCCTTGGTGCGCGGAAGCCCTGCGATATCGCGGTTGGGCAGGCCGTTGGCCCAGAAAGGGCCGCTGCCATCGCCCAGACCCAGATTGATCTCTGCCACCAGATCGAAACGGTTGTTACGGTCTGGCGCGTCTTCGACCCGCGCCTCGAACCACTCCCACAGGGCGAAGGGATCTTCGCTGCCCGTCAGGGCCTCGGCAAAACCGCTAGGGTAGGCAAAGGGGAAATCGAAGCCCACGAACAGGCGACGATCCTGCGCCAGCTCTGCTTCGATCAGCGCGGCGATCCACGCCTCTGCCTCGGACCGGTTGCGCAGATAGACAGGCGGGTCCGAGATGCCCCCCCGCGACACCCCCGCCCAAATCGCATCTTTGCGCGGGGTTGGTCCGGTGTCATTACCGCCGGACCAATCGACCACAACAAACGTGTCGAAATGGCTCACAAGCCCACCTCGGCCAGAATGAAATCGGCGATGGAGCTGGTGTCATTCAGATCGAATACGGGGCGATCCAGAGTCATGGGAGTGTCGCTGGCAATCGCCTTGATCGTCGGATCCTCCGGCGCGATCAGCGCATTACCGGTTTCGGCCCGATGCGCTTCGACCTTGGCGTGACCGTCGCGTTTGTAGCCTTCGACCAGCACCAGATCGACGGGCGCAAGCTTGGCCAGCAGCGCGTCGAGCGTCGGTTCATCCTCGCCGTGCAGCTCATGCATCAGGGCAAAGCGGTTGCGCGAAGCCAACAGCACCTCGCGCGCGCCTGCGACACGGTGGCGGTGGCTGTCTTTGCCCGGATGATCCACGTCAAAACTGTGGTGCGCATGTTTCACGGTAGACACTGAAAACCCGCGGCCCGTGATTTCGGTCACGAGGCGTTCCATCAGCCCCGTTTTGCCTGCGTTTTTCCAGCCGACAACGCCGTAAACTCTCATATCATCTCCTGTGCGCGGGCCAAATCTTGGGGGGTGTTGATGTTAAAGAACGCGTCCTCATGGGGGAACAGCGCTTCGCGCCCCTCATGCGTTTGGGTCCACATCACGACCTTGCGCAGCCCCCCTTGCAAGGCGGCGCGCAGATCGTCGCGTAAGGCCACGGGCCAGAGGCCAAAGGTCGGATGCCGCGCGGTTCCGCGTTTGGCATCCGGCGTGGCGGCCAGCACCAGCGGATGGGTCATCCCCTCGCTTGCCAGCAACAGCTGCGGCACCAGATCACCGGGGAAGAACGGCGTGTCTGCTGCCGCCGTGACGATGGTATCCGCGCCCTGTTCAGCCGCCCAATCCAGCCCGGCCAGCACGCCCGCAAGAGGACCGGCGAACCCGTCGATACTATCGGGCAACACCGGCAGCTTCAGCCCCGCAAACCGCGCGGGATCACCATTGGCATTCAACGCGACGCGATCCACCTGCGGGGTCAGCCGTTCAATCACATGACCCAGCACGCTTTGACCGCCAAGCTGCAACAGCCCCTTGTCGCCGCCGCCCATCCGCGTCGCCTGCCCGCCGGCAAGGATCACCCCAAGTGGCTGTTTCATGCGCTGCCCTTTCGCCCAGATCGTTTCGGTTCATCCGCGATTCCGTCGGGGTCCGCGTCACGGATCAACCGGTCCTCGCCCGCCAGACACATAAAGCGTTTGCCCTTCATCCGGCCGATCAGCGTCAGCCCGACCTGCTGCGCGATCTCTACCCCCCAGGCGGTAAAGCCGGAGCGCGAGACCAGCGCGGGGATGCCCATCATCGCGGTCTTGATCACCATCTCGGACGTCAGTCGCCCCGTGGTATAGAGAATCTTATCCTCGGCCGAGACTTTCTCAGAAAGCATCCAGCCCGCGATCTTGTCGACCGCGTTGTGGCGACCCACGTCTTCCATATAGACCAGCGGGCGATTGCCCTGACACAGCACCGTGCCGTGAATCGCCCCCGCCTCTAGGTACAGGCTCGGCGTGCGGTTGATCTGCGCGCTAAGGTCATACAGCCACGAAGTCCGCAGCGGGGCCGTGGGCAGAGACACATCCTCCAGCCCCTCCATCATATCGCCGAAAACCGTACCGACCGCACAGCCGGAGGTACGGGTCTTTTTGCGCATCTTGTCTTCGTAATCGGTTTTGCGGGCGGTGCGGACCACGACGACCTCAAGCTCTTCGTCGTAGTCGACGCTGGTGATATCCTCACCGTCGCGCAGCATGCCCTGATTGCGCAAGAACCCAAGCGCGAGGTATTCGGGGTAATCGCCGATCGTCATCGCGGTGACGATTTCCTGCGCATTCAGATATATCGTCAGCGGGCGTTCTTCGACCACATTGATGGTTGTTTGCGCGCCTGTGTGATCCCGCCCGGTCACGGCACGGGTCAGCCGCGCCAAACCCGGTTGCGGTGCGATCAAATAAGCATCGGTGTCTGTCTTGACGGACAATTGCATCCCCCCAAAGCGGCAGTTAAGCATGTCCCGGCAATCTAGGGGGAACGCATGGCCATCACCACCACGAAATCGGCCTTTCGAAAAGGTCTTGCCGACGCCGCACCCTTTGTTCTGGTGATCATCCCCTTTGCGTCGCTGTTTGGCATCCTCGCCACCGAGGCGGGATTGAACGTATTCGAAACGCTCGCCTTTTCGGTTGTGGTCATTGCGGGGGCAGCACAGTTCACCGCGTTGCAACTGATGCAGGAACATGCCCCGACGGCGATCGTGCTGGCCTCTGCGCTGGCGGTGAACCTGCGGATGGCGATGTATTCCGCGTCGCTGACCCCTTACATCGGCTCCGCCCCGCTGTGGCAGCGCGCGCTGGCGGCCTATCTGACGGTCGATCAATCCTATGTCTGCGCGATGGCGCAGTACGAGAAGCAGCCCGATATGACGATCCCGCAGCGGATGGCGTATTTCTTTGGCTGTGTGACCCCGATTGTGCCGCTGTGGTATTTGTTCACGCTGGTGGGAGCGATGGTGGGCGCGCAGATCCCCGAAAGCTGGGCGCTGGACTTTGCGCTGCCGATCACCTTTCTGGCCATGATCGCGCCGATGTTCCGCACGCCGGCCCATGTGGTCGCGGCGCTGGTCGCCTCTGTCGCGGGGCTGCTAACGGCGGGTGTGCCCTATTCGCTGGGGCTGATCATCGCGGGGCTTGCGGGGATGATGGCCGGTGCGCAGACAGAGCTTTGGCTGGAACGGCGCCAGCCCCAACACCCTGAACAGGATGCGGTATAATGGATCATATCAACACCGGCACACTTTGGTTCGTGATCATCGCGCTTGGCATCGGCAGTTTCGGGCTGCGCTTTGTCTTTACCGGATTGGTTGGCGACCGCGAGATGCCCGCATGGCTGCTGCGGCACCTGCGCTATACGGCAGTGGCGATCCTGCCCGCGTTGGTGGCTCCGCAGGTGATTTGGCCCGCAGCCACGGACGGGCAGCTTGATCTGCCGCGCATGGCGGCAGCGGCTGCGGCCCTGACAATCGGGGTGATCACCAAAAACGTGCTGCTCGCCATTATCAGCGGTGCAGCCACGCTTTACAGTCTGCTTTGGTTACTGGGCTAGAAGCGACGCCTGCACCGCGTCGATCACATCGCCTTCGTCATTCTCGTAGTATTTTGTCGTCGTGACACCGGGCAAGCTGGCGAACTGTTCGCTGAGCTTGGCCGGATAGAAGGTCTTGGAGATGCTTTCGAACCCCTGCACCTGCGACAGAATGCCCGAGGTCGCATTGGCGCAGAACGCCCCTGCTACCGTGCCGTTCGACATCACAAGCTGCAAAATCTGTTCCGCCTGCGCGTCCGTCACCTGAAGTTCCTGACTGACAACATGGTAGGTGCTGCGTGCGTGCGAGGATTTGTAGCCTTGAATCCACTTGGGCGTCATACCGTAAAGCACGTCGCCGCGTTCGATCACGCGCGGATCGCGGAAGGAACCGGCGGGGTCAAAGATCACCTGCTGCGAGCCATTGACCACCAGCGCCGTATGGCCGCCGCTGCCGGTGCGGTTGTTGATCATCGTCATCAACGTGATGGATCGCGGCCCCGGCGCCACATAGGCGGCCGCCGCGACTTCTGCCGGTGTGTTATCAATCCCGGTATCATTCGCACAGGCCGCAAGCAGCCAGACGCAGGCCAAAGCCATCCAAACACGCATAGAAATATCCTGTCGGTTAGGTTTGCCCGCCTTAGCGCGCGAAGATCGCCATAAAGACCAGAATGGCAATAATCACGATGCTCGACCATTTGACGAAGTTCATGAAGCTGTCAAAAGTCTTCTCGTGCGTGCTGGTGTCCATCGAGCCGTGTTCATGTTTGGCCATTTGCGCGATCCTTGTCTTAACGTGCGTATGATTTGAACTGGGGAATACTGTATTCATCTGCCTATGTCACGGCATCAAAATGCGCGGGATCAGGTGTTTTCGCCTGTCTGTGCCAGCTCTTGCGTCTCGAGGTCTTCTGCAAGGCGGAAACCGATACGATTCGCGGGGGCTTCCTGCACCGCTTTGGGCAGCGCACGCAGGGCGACATTCAACTGGGTGACATGCTGCACCAGCTGCATCCGTGCCCCGGCGTTGTCCTTGCCATAAAAGGTCACGATGTCCGGATCGAAATAGCCCATACCCTCGATCCGCAGCACACCGGCGTCACCGCCTGCGAACCCCATCGCGACCTCGTGATCGCCATCCAGCTGCTCTTCGAAATTTCTAAGGTAAAGCACGACCCGCTCGTAGGCCCATTGCGCCGGTGATTTCTGCGCGGCGGGCTTTTGGGTCATCCCCTTGGGCACCGGCTGGTCAGAGGCATTGCGTCTGTCGGGGTCCGAATGCACCTCGTAGAGGCGCGGCAGCGCGTCGGCCTCGATCGCTTCGGCCGCTGTCTTGATCTCGTTATCCATCGGTCAGCCCTTTGATTGATACACCCAAGCCCCGTCCAGCGCCCGCAAGCTGCGTGTGGCACGGCCCGTTTGGTAAAGATGGCTGAGATGGGCGACCGCTTCAACCAGCGCCAGACCGTATTCGCCTTCGCCGATGTTGCGCTTGAACAGGGTCGAGAAACATTCAGACGCCGATTTCGGCTCTGCAATCGCCTTTTCCAGACGGCGCAGGGCGCTGTGGTGATTCTCTATCAACTGGCGCATGCGGGTGGGCAGACCGGTGAAGGGCAGCTTGTGCCCGCCAAGCACCAGATGATCCTCGCGCGCCAGCAACGACAGACGGTCACAGGCCTCGATCCATTCGCCAATGGGGTCGGCCATGGGTTCGGTGGCATAGACCCCGACGTTAGGGCTGATGGACGACAGGATCTGATCGCCTGCAATCACCAGATTGTCATCACGGCTCCAGAAGGTGGCGTGTTCGGGGGCGTGCCCATTGCCCATATGCACGTCAAACACGCGTCCCCCGATGGTGATCTCGTCGCCCTGTTTGATCCGCGTAAAGCCAAGCGGCAGAGGCGAGACGATGTCGGCAAAGTTGAATGGCCGCTCGGAGGCGCGTTTGTCGTACAGCGCGGCATCCATCCCCGACAGTTTGTAGAAAGCCAAAGTCTCGGCTGGCGGTGCCTCTTGCGGGTCGAGGGTCAGCATTCGCGCGGTCAACCACGCGGTGCGCGTCGTCACCAGCTCTGCCCCGTGTTCGGTCTGGAACCAGCCCGCCAACCCGATGTGATCGGGGTGGTGGTGGGTCACGATCACCCGCGACACCGGCTTGCCGCCCAAGGGCCCCGCGATCAGGTCCGTCCACAGCGCCTTGGACTTTTTCGACGCGAAACCCGTGTCGATGATCGTCCAGCTGTCGCCTTCGTCAAAGGCATAGACGTTGACGTGATCCAGCTTCATCGGCAGCGGCAGACGCAGCCAAAGCACGCCGGGCGCGACCTCTATCGCGGCATCATGGGCGGGCGGCGTCTCCCAGGGGAAACGCAAACCGGTGGGCGCGGTATCAGGCATCAGGCGGCCAGTTCGTCAGCGGAAAGCGCGAAAAGATCAGCCTCACCCGCTTGGGCATGGGCCAGCAGACCAACGTGTTCCGGCAACAGACGCAGGATGTAGAACCGCGCCAGCTTTTCGCGTGGCCCACCCTTGTCGGCCAGCGCCGCCTTGAGGTGCATATGCGCGCCAAGCACCCGTGCAAAGGCCCGCAGGTATGGCACCGCTCCGGCAAAGCGCGTGTCCATGTTCGATTGCTCGGTCAGCCAGTCGGTCGCCTCGCGCAGGGTTTCCGAGGCTTGCCACAGGGCGTCCGTCATATTCGGAAAAACGTCGCGGGCGGCTTCGGCGTCTGCCTCGATCTCGTCCAGCAAACGGTTCGCGGCCTCGCCTCCGTCCATCATCTTGCGCGCGACCAGATCCATCGCCTGAATGCCATTGGTGCCTTCGTAAATCGCGGTCACCCGCACGTCGCGGCTGTACTGCGCGGCACCGGTTTCTTCGATAAAGCCCATGCCACCGTGGACCTGAACGCCCATCTCAGCGACGGCCATGCCGGTGTCAGTGCCAAAAGCCTTGGCGATCGGGGTCAGGAAGGCCGCACGGGCTTTCCATTCGGCCTGACCGGTGGCGTTTGTCATGTCGATGGCCTTGGCACAGCACAGCGCGATGGCGCGGGCGGCAAAGGTTTCGGCCTTCATCGTCATCAGCATGCGGCGCACATCGGCGTGGTCCACGATGGTGCCGGTGCCGTCAGGGCGCGATGTCTTGCCCTGTTTACGGTCCAGCGCATAGGCCAGCGCGTGCTGATAGGCCGCCTCGGCGATGCCGATGCCCTGCCCGCCAACGCCAAGCCGCGCGTTGTTCATCATCGTGAACATCGCCGCCATGCCGCCTTGCTCGGGCCCGACCAGCCAGCCGGTCGCCTTGTCGTATTGCATCACGCATGTCGGAGACCCATGGATCCCCAGCTTGTGTTCCAGACTGACGACGTTCAGCGTATTGGCATTCCCAAGGCTGCCGTCCTCGTTAGGCAGGTATTTCGGCACGAGGAACAGGCTGATACCTTTGGTGCCCGCAGGCGCACCGGGCAGACGCGCCAGAACAAGGTGGCAGATGTTGCCGCCAAAGTCGTTGTCGCCCCAGGTGATATAGACCTTCTGACCCGAGATCGCATAGGTGCCGTCGCCATTGTCTTCGGCCTTGGTCGCCAGCGCCCCCACATCCGACCCCGCTTGCGGTTCGGTCAGGTTCATCGTGCCGGTCCATTCGCCGCTGATCAGCTTGGGCAGGTACAACTCCTTGATCGCGTCGCTGGCGTGATGCTCAAGCGCTTCGATCTGGCCCTGGCTCATCAAGGGGGCAAGTTGCAGGGACAGGCAGGCGCCGCTCATCATTTCGTTGACGGCGGTCGTCAGGGTCATGGGCAGGCCCATGCCGCCGAATTCGGGGTCGGCCGACATGCCGATCCAGCCACCTTCGGCCACGGCCTTGAACCCGTCCGCGAAACCGGGCGAGGTACGCACGACGCCGTTCTCAAGCTTGGCAGGGGTCTGGTCGCCGGCGCGTTGCAGCGGGGCCAGAACGTCATTGGTCATCTTACCCGCCTCTTCGAGGATCGCGCGGGTGACGTCTTCGCTGGCGTCCTCGAAGCGTTCGGTCTGACGCACAGCGTCCAACCCTACGACATGATCAAACAGAAAGGCAAAATCTTCGACAGGGGCGCGATAGGGCATAGTTTTCCTCCATTAACGCGTTCGTCTGCTTGGCAAACCGAACAGCGACCTGATAAGCCCAAGGCGATACTCCGGGCTGTTGCGGCGAGAATGTCGCTCAAGCCTGCACACCGCAACCCAAAACGCGGCGTCATCCCCCGTGAGAGAAGCCAATGACCGAGATTCTTCCAGCCGACCCTTCCGGTATTTCCCGCGCCGCCACCCTGCTGCAGCAAGGCGCATTGGTCGCGCTACCGACTGAAACGGTTTATGGTCTGGGGGCGGATGCGCGCAACGGGACGGCGGTGGCTGGCATCTACGAAGCCAAGGGGCGGCCCAGCTTCAACCCGCTGATCATCCATGTAGCCGATGTGGACCAAGCCCGGCGCTACGGCCGCTGGTCCGACACCGCCGAGATTTTGGCAAGCGCCTTCTGGCCCGGTCCGATGACACTCGTGCTGCCTCTGGCCGACGGGCACGGGCTCTCTTCTCTGGTGACGGCAGGGCTGGACAGCGTCGGCATCCGCGTGCCCGCGCACCCCACGGCCCGCGCCATTCTACGTGCGCTTGGCGGTCCGGTGGCGGCCCCCTCGGCCAACCCCTCGGGCAAGATCAGCGCCACGACGGCGCAACATGTTCTGTCGGGGCTGGAAGGGCGGATCGCCGCTGTGGTTGATGACGGCCCCTGCACCGTGGGTCTGGAAAGCACCATCATCGGCCTGAACCAGCCCCGCCCGACGTTGTTGCGCGCAGGCGGGCTGCCGTCCGAGGCGATAGAGGCCGCTCTTGGCGCACCGCTGGATGTGGCCGACGGGGCAGAGATTATCGCCCCCGGTCAGCTCGCCTCTCACTACGCGCCCCATGCCCGCGTGCGTCTGAACGCCCAAGCGGCGACGGATGACGAGGTTTACCTTGGCTTTGGCGCGGCAAGCGGGAGCGGGCCGGATGACCTGACCCTATCAGCCAGTGGCGATCTGGTGGAAGCGGCAGCGCATCTGTTTGACCGGCTGCACGCGCTTGACCGGCTGCGAAAGCCGATTGCGGTGGCCCCGATCCCTGAAACCGGTCTGGGCCGTGCCATCAATGACCGATTGCGCCGTGCGGCGGCACCGCGTTAGGGCTTTTGCCCCGCAGATCCTCGCAATTCAGGCGCGCCCTGCTGTCGCGCTGAGCCCCAGAGGGTCCACCCCGATAGAGGTCAGCGCCGCTTCCCATTTACGCGCATCGGGCAAGTCGAAGAGAATAGCGCTATCGCCTTGGCAGGTCAGCCAGCCGTTCTGGGCAATCTCTGCCTCTAGCTGGCCCGCGGCCCAACCGGCATAGCCCAGCATCAACATCGCCCGACGCGGCCCCTTGCCGCGGGCGATGTCTTCGAGGATGTCCAGCGTCGCGGTCATCGCCACCCCGTCCGCGATATCCGTCGTCTGCATTACGGACCGGTATTCGGCGCTGTGCAGGACAAAGCCGCGCTCTGTCTCGACGGGGCCACCCACATGCACCCCCAGTCCGGAAACATCGTCCATGTCCACATCGCCGAGGCGGTCAAGCACATCGCCAAGCTTCAGATCAGCGGCGAGCTTATTGACGATCAACCCCATCGCGCCTTCGTCATCATGCGAGCAGATAAAGATCACCGAATGATCAAACCGAGGATCCCCCATGCCGGGCATCGCCACCAAAAGCTGGCCGGTCAGATCCATTTTCATGCTGTCGTCCTTATGCGTCATCGCAATAGCATGGCCTGCGCCCCTGCGGCTTTCAACCCCCGCGACTGCAACACATCATAATGCAAACGTGACTTGGCAAACGGGGGGCAGATGGCCCATGAAAGCGCCATGACCAGAAAAATTCTTGGCCTGATGGCCGCTGCCCTTATCGCCCCGCTGCCCGCTTCTGCAATGGAAGTGATCCACGGGGAAATCCTGCAAGGCTGGGTGCTGCCCGATGGCAACCGCATGGCCGCGATCCGCATGACAGTGGAGCCGGGCTGGAAGACCTACTGGCGCGCGCCCGGTGACATGGGTATCCCGCCCAGCTTCGACTGGTCCGGCTCGCGCAACCTGTCGGCGGTGGCCGTGGAATGGCCCGCGCCCACGGTGTTCCGCGAACCCAACCTGACCACCATCGGGTATAAGGATCAGGTCGTGCTGCCGCTGCGGATCAGCGTGCCCGACAAAGGGGCCCCCGTCACGGTCCAGACCACCATTGATCTGGGCGTGTGCAGTGACATCTGCGTGCCCGCCTCGCTTGAGCTGAGCGGCGTGATCGACACCACCACAACCCGCGCCGATCCAGCGATTGCCGCCTCATTGGCGCAGCGCCCGTTTTCGGCGAAAGAGGCCCGTGTGAAAGACGTGACCTGCACCATCGGTATGGCAGGCGCGGACCTGACACTGGACGCCGCGATCACCCTCCCCCCCGCGGGCGGGCAAGAGCTGGTGGTGATCGAAACCGGCAACCCTGATCTTTGGGTCAGCGAGGCAGATACCACCCGCAAGGGCAACGTCCTGCATGCGCGGGTGGACGTGGGTCACGTCAGCGGCGGCCCCGTGGCACTGAACCGGTCGCACATCCGCATGACGGTATTGGGCAGCAAGCAGGCCGTCGATATTGTGGGATGCAACGCGGGCTGATCACATGGCCCGTTTGCGGCGCGACAGCAGCAACGCCACCGCGCCGACGATATAGCCCACCAGCGCGATCAAAGCCGCCCCGGCCAAGAACAGCAGCAGCGCCGCGCTGCGCGGGGCCATCGCCCCGAGCTCAGGCAGCGGCTCGACCAGTGCGGGATGCAAGCTGGCCGTCACCGCGACCCACCCCAGCGTGGCCCCGCCCCACAGCACCACCAGCGTCCAAAGCGCCAGAATGCCGAGGCGCAGCCCCCCTGCCCGTGCCCGCATGGCCCGACGCATCGCCCGAATCTGGCGACCGATATCATGCTGCGCCGCGACCAGCGCAGGCACGACCAGCAACACCAGAAACATGCCAAAACCCAAACCATAGACCAGCGTGATCACCGTAGGTTTCAGGAACTGCGCCTGCTGGCTTTGCTCATAAAGCAGCGGAGCCATGCCAAGGACCGTTGTCAGCGTGGTCAGCATCACCGGCCGCAACCGGTCCGCCGCGCCATCGATGATCGACGGGATCACCCCACGGGTGGCTCCGTATTCGTCAATCGTACCGACCAGAACAATGGAATCGTTGATGATGATCCCTGTCATCCCCAACAGGCCCACGACCGTGAACATGCTCAGCGGGACCTCCCACAGGGCGTGCCCGTAGATTGTGCCGACCAGACCAAAGGGGATCACCGCCATCACCACCATGGGCCGCGTCCAACTGCCAAAAACCCAGGCGAGAACAAGGTAGATGCCCGTCAGCACAAGAATCAGGCCGGTCATCGCATCCGATAGAAACGTACCTTCCTGCTCGCTCAACCCGCCGATGCGGAAATCCACCTGCCGTTCAGAGGCGATGCGCGGCAGGATATCCTCGCGCAGGGCCGTCGTGATCTCGCTCGCGCGGGCGGGGTCATCCTCTGATATGTCGCCCGTGACCGAAATCAGACGGATGCCATTCTCGCGACGCACCGTGCTGAAGCCGGTGCGCCGGTCCACGCTGACGATACCGGCCAGCGGCACATATTGCCCGTCCGGCGTGCGCATCTGGGTCCGTTCAAGGAAATCCGCGGTCAGCTCTCCCTCGGGCAGTTCAACCCGGATTGTCGCCGATCGGGGGCCGTCGGGATAGGTTGCCGCCTCGATCCCGCCCAGACGGTGGCGCAGCACCCGCCCCAAGGTATCAATCGTGAACCCAAGCGCCTGGCCCTGCGGCGTCAGATCAAGGATCAACTCTTCCTTGTCGTAGGCCAGATTATCCTGCACCGCGCTGACTTCGGGATATTGCCGCAGGGCATCCTGCAGGTCCTGCGATGCGGCTTTCAACACCTGCGTGTCGGCCCCGTAAAACTGCACATCCAACGCGTCCCCCCCGGGACCCGACCGCCAGCCGCGAAAGCTGACGGTTTCGGCAAGGGGATGATTGACCACCGCGTCTTGCAGTTCAGCGACAAAGGCGAAGCTGGAATAGGGGCGCAGGTCGGCGTCGATCAGCTCGATCGAGATGCCGCCCAGCAGATCGGCGTCCTTGCTGTCGGCCCCGTCCAGACCGCGCCCCGCATTGCCCCCGATCTGCGCGATCACATAGTCGATGGGGTTGGTGCCGTATTCCTCGGCGTATTGCGCGCCCAGCGCCTCTGTCGCGCGTTGCATTTCGCGCATCATCGCCAGCGTATCGGCGCGGGTGGCCCCTTCGGCCATGGCAAAATTACCCGTCACCGACCCGCGTTCCGGCGCATTGAAGAACCGCCATTGCACGTCACCCCGGATGAACAGCGCCACCTGCGAGGCAAGCACAGCGACCACACCGGCAAGCACCACATAGCGCGCGCGGATCACCCCCGCCATGAAGGGGCGGAACAGCCGTTCGCGCACCCAGAGAAACCCGCGATTGACCACTCGGCTGGGCAGGTCATACCACCGTTGCTTGGCCCCCGCTGCCATCGCATGGGCCATATGGTTCGGCAGAATCAGAAAACATTCAACCAGTGACGCGGCCAGCACGGCAATCACTGTGAGGGGGATATCCGCGATCAGACTACCAAAGCGCCCGCCGACGGCAAGCAGACCGAAAAAAGCAATGATCGTCGTCATCGTTGCGGCAAAGACCGGCATCGCCATCCGCCGCGCCGCATTCTCTGCCGCTTGCATGGGGGGCTCGCCCAGCTCTTTGTGGCGATAATCCGCGTGTTCGCCCACAACGATCGCATCATCAACCACAATGCCAAGCGTGATGATCAACCCGAACAAAGAGATCATATTGATCGTGATCCCCCCCGCATACATCAGCGCAATCGCCGCGGCCATCGACGCAGGTATGCCCGCGGCCACCCAAAAGGCCGTACGTGCGTTAAGAAAGAGGAACAGCAACCCCACCACCAGTGCGAGCCCCATCAGCCCGTTATCAATCAGCAGGTCCAACCGCCCGGTGATCGCCTCGGCCCGCGTGCGGATCAGCTCTATCGTCACGCCCTTGGGCAGCATGACAGCCATATCCGCCGCGACGCTTTCGACGCTATGCTGGATACCGATGGCATCCCCCCCGTCAGAGCGGTCAATACGCACGGAGATCGCGGGATCATCCCCCACGAAATACCCTATCTCTCGGTCGGAGCCCTGCTCGATCACCCGTGCCACATCTCCGACCAGCAATGACGACCCGTCCGCATTGCTGCGCAACACGACGCGAGACAGGGCATCCGCGCTACGCTTCGCGGTGCCGGTGCGCACGCGCGCATTGGCGCCTGTCACATCACCGGCGGGCTTGGCATCCACCACTGCCGCGATCACGGCGGCGATTTCGGCCATGGTGATGTCGTGACGGATCAGTCTGGTCGACGGCACCTCGATCAGGGTTTGCGGCGCCGCGACCCCCTGAATGGTGCTGCGCGTCACACCCGCCGCGAACAGCCGCGTGACGAATTCATCCGCGAAACGCCCCAGCTGTTCCGCGCTGATCGGGCCAGTGATCACCACATCGGTCACACGGTCGCGCCAGATACCACGCCGGACCACCGGATCTTCGGCATCTTCTGGCAGTGTAGTAACCGAATCCACCGCCGTTTGCACATCCGTCGCGGCGCGGGCCATGTCCCAATTGGGCTCGAACTCAAGCGAGACGGTCCCGCTGCCCTCACGCGAGGCGGCGGTGGAGCTTTCGACCCCTTCGACCGCCAGCAAGACCGGTTCAAGCACCTGCACGATGGCGCTGTCCACATCGTCGGCCCCCGCCCCCTCCCAAACGGTTGTGACCGACACGCTGTCGATGATCACATCGGGAAAGAACTGCGCCCGCATATTGGGCGCAGCGGCCGCCCCGCAGACCAGCAGCACCACAAGCAGCAGGTTGGCTGCCGTCCGGTGACGGGTGAAATACGACAGGATCCCCCCTGCACGACCGGACATGCTGCGCGCCATCTCCCTAGCCTCCCATCCGGCTTTCAAGGCGTTCGATCATGCGCGCCGGCACCTGCGGCTCGGCCAGCTGTGCCAGCACGCGCGCCTTCGCCTCTTGGGGCATGCGGCTATTCCCCTCGATAAAGGCCACAAGCTTTGCGCGACGCTCTTCTGTCAGGGCGATCATGCTGGGGACATCTTCCTGCGCGGTCTCATCCGCCCCCGGACGCAACGGCTTTACCGCGATACCGGCCCCCAGCAGGGGCGACCGCGCCTCGACCACGTCGCGACCTTCGACCGGACCACGGACCAACACGTCGTCGCCCACGCGGCGCAAAACAGAGACCTGAATGCTTTCCAATCGGTTCTCCGCATCCAGCACCAACACCGCTCCCGTGGCATCAAGGGCCGAGCTTGGCAGGCGGATCACATCGTCCAGCGCAGGTTCACGCACATGTACCGTCGCGAAATCCCCCGGTTTGAATCCCGGCGCCTGCGTCAACGAGGCAAAGATCAGGCGCCCGCTGGCCCCCTCGCCCGCAGCGGCCCCCGCGCGGGTGATCTGGCCGCGAGCCTCAAGATCCACGCCCGCGACATCAAGGCGCGCGGTGATCTCTGCCTTGATCAACCGGCCCTGCGCATCCAGCAGGCGTGCGTATTGCGCGGTCGAGATGCGGAAGGAAATCTCAAGATCATCCGGCGCGATCAGCTCTGCCAGCCTCTCGTTCGCGGAGACCAAGCGCCCCTCGACGACCGAGGTTTCGCTCAGCGCCCCATCGAACGGCGCGGTGATCGTGGTTTCCTTTAGCGCGCGCTGCGCATCCTCCAACGCAATTTGAGCGTTGGACAACAAGCGCACCGCGTTATCCACGCGCGCTTCTGTCTGGGTCACCACCTGTCGACGCGCAAGAACGGCCTGTCGCGCGCTTGAGGCAGCAAGCTCCGCCGTTTCTGTCGCCGTCGCGGTGCCGACACCGCGTTCGCCCAGATCACGCTGGCGGTCAAACGCGCGGGTGCGCAGCGCGGCCTGCTCTTTGGCGGCGGCAAGCTCGTCCAGTCCCAATGCCAAAGCGCGGTCCGCATCGCGCCCCTCAGCCTCTGCATCGCGTACGGCACTTTGCGCCCGCGCGACCTCGGCCAAAGCATCCGACCGGTCAAGACGCACCAGAACCTGACCCGCTGTGACCTGCCCGCCCTCTTCGAAGTCCGGTGCCAGCTCGACCACGCGCCCGCCAACGGCCGCACGCAGCTCTAGCGTGCGGCGGCTTTGCACCGCGCCAAAACTTTGCAGGATCGGCACTTCGGTCCCAGACTGCGCACGCACCACATTGACCGAGAAGACCCGCTCGCGCGGGGGGCGCTCGGGCGGCGTGTCGGTCAGACGCTGCTGGACCGCCCCGCCAATGAGGTCCGCCGCAAGCACCAGAAACCCCAATGTCGCCGCTGCCAGAAACAACCCGATCATGCTTTGCCGTAGAAAACGCATCTTGCCCCGATCCTATTTCGTCCGTGCCAGCTTACCCCGCAGGCCTGCAGAACAAAATCACAGTTGTGACAGCCACGCACGGCTTATCAGGCGCATCGCAAAGCAGCGGGGGGGCTTGGGTTAAATTCATCGCCCCAGCCGCTATTTCCGGCGCTGGTGTTCATCCAGACGCGGCATGATCTCAACGAAGTTGCAGGGCTTGTGCCGATAGTCGAGCTGCTTGATCAAAATCTCGTCCCACGCATCCTTGCACGCCCCCGGAGACCCGGGCAGCGCGAAAAGATACGTCCCCTGGGCGACCCCGGCGGTGGCCCGGCTTTGCACCGCCGAGGTGCCGATCTTTTGCATGGATACGATCGTGAACACGGTGCCGAAAGCGTCGATCTCTTTCTCGTAGACATCGCGATGTGCCTCGACTGTAACATCGCGCCCCGTCAGCCCTGTGCCCCCCGTGCTGATCACCACGTCAATCTCAGGGTCGGCACACCAGTCGCGCAACTGGTCGGCAATCTCGCCCCGCTCATCGCGGATGATGCTGCGTGCCGCGAGGAAATACCCCGCTTCGGCGATGCGCGCGACCAAGACATCGCCTGACCTGTCTTCGGCCAAACCCCGGGTATCGGATACCGTCAGCACCGCGATGCGCACGGGGATAAAGTCAATCGTCTCGTCAATCCGGCTCATGTCCGCTCCAATACTGCAAGGCGTGCGGCGAGGGCCACGAAAATACCGCTGCTGATCCAGCGCAGCGCCTGCCCGCCCCCGACCATCCGGCGGCCCAGGCCACTGGCAAACACACCGACCAAGGCGTTGATAATCAACCCGCCAAGCGACAGTACCGACCCCAGCATCAGAAACTGCAGCAGAACTGGCCCCGCTTCTGGCACGACGAACTGCGGGACAAAGGCCAGCACGAAAAGGATCACCTTGGGGTTTGTCAGGTTCACGATCAAACCGCTGCGAAACGCGGATTTCGGGGCGGGTACGGGTGTTGCGGCCGCGCCGCTGCTACGCCAGGTCTGCACGGCCAGCCACAAAAGATAGCCAACCCCGATCCAGCGGATCACATCAAACGCCCACGGCAGGGCCGCCACCACCGCACCAAGGCCAAGCCCCGCCAAGGTCACATGCACCATACCGCCAAGGGCGACCCCCGCACTGGCCGCAACCGAGGCGCGCGGACCAAAGCGCATGCCCTGCCCCAGACAAAACATCATATCCGCGCCCGGTGTCAGGTTCAGCGCCAGGGCGGCGGGCACAAAGGCCAGCAATGTGAGGGGATCAACCATGCGTCAATTTTGCCTTCAGTGAGAGTAAATCGGCCCAGGCCTCGCGTTTGAATTCGGGGCTGCGCAGCAGATAGGCGGGGTGGAACATGGGCAATGCGGGCAACCCCTCGGCTTGCGTCCATTGACCGCGCAAGCGGGTGATGCCGCGTTTGCCCAGCAATGCCTGCGCGGACCAATTGCCAACGATGACCAATACCTCGGGCTTGGCCAAAGCGATATGCCGCGCCAGAAACGGCTTCATCATCGCGATTTCATCCGGCTTCGGATCGCGGTTCTGCGGCGGCCGCCAGGGCAAGACATTGGTAATATAGACAGGCGACGTCTGATGATGACGCCCCATGTCGATGGCCGCGAGCATCTTGTCCAGCAACACGCCGGCCCGCCCGACAAAGGGCCGGCCCTCGCGGTCTTCGTCCCGCCCTGGCGCCTCGCCCACGATCATCACCCGTGCCCCCGGCGTCCCGTCCGAGAAAACCATTTTGCGCGCGCCGCGTTTCAGCTCGCAATGCTCGAAGGCGGCCATGGCGGCACGCAATTCATCCAGCGTCGCAGCCCCTGCCGCGGCCTGTGTCGCCTCTGCCACCACGTCCGGCCCTTGGGCGGCCAAAGGCACCGGTCCGCTCTTGCCCTTTTGCGCCTTCGGCTTCTCGACCGCGGCGGGCACCTCGTAGCGGTTCACCGGCGCATCGCAAATCGCCTCGGTCGCGCCAAGTTCGATCTGCCAATGCAAAAGCGCAAGCGCCTGATGATAATCCACTGATTCCATGCGCCCAACTTACGCGCTGGTGTCGGCAATAAAAATGCCAACTTCCAAATGGTCTTAAATCCAACGCGGCCCCCACGGCCGGATGCCCCCGCCCGACGACTTGCCCCGCCCTGCGCCGCCGCCTATAACGCCAAAAATAACGTGGGGTCCCCCGTCATGAGTTTCGCACACCGCCATCTTCTGGGCATTGAACACCTGTCCCAGGACGACATCACCACCCTGCTTGATCTGGCCGACAGCTATGCCGATCTGAACCGCCAGCCCCATAAACACAGCGACGCGCTGAGCGGGCTGACACAGATCAATATGTTCTTCGAAAACTCCACCCGGACGCAGGCGAGCTTCGAGATCGCGGGCAAGCGGTTGGGGGCGGATGTGATGAATATGGCGATGCAGGCGTCCTCGATCAAAAAGGGTGAAACCCTGATTGATACGGCGATGACGCTGAACGCCATGCACCCCGATCTGCTGGTGGTCCGCCATCCACAATCCGGTGCCGTCGATCTGCTGGCGCAGAAGGTGAACTGCGCGGTGCTCAATGCGGGTGACGGGCGGCATGAACACCCTACGCAAGCACTGCTGGACGCGCTGACGATCCGCCGCGCCAAGGGCCGCTTGCATCGCCTGTCCATCGCCATCTGCGGCGACATTGCCCATAGTCGCGTGGCACGGTCCAACATCATGCTGCTTGGCAAGATGGAGAACCGCATCCGCCTTATCGCGACGCCGACGCTGATGCCCGCGCAAATCGGTGAATTCGGCGTCGAAGTCTTCGATGACATGGAAGAAGGGCTGAAAGACGTTGATGTTGTGATGATGCTCCGCTTGCAAAAAGAACGCATGGATGGCGGCTTTATCCCCAGCGAACGCGAGTATTATCACAGATATGGGCTGGACGCCGAAAAACTGGCCCATGCCAAGCCCGATGCCATCGTGATGCACCCCGGTCCGATGAACCGCGGGGTAGAGATCGACGGAACGCTCGCCGATGACATCAACCGCAGCGTCATTCAGGATCAGGTAGAGATGGGCGTCGCCGTGCGCATGGCGGCGATGGACCTGCTGGCGCGCAACCTTGTCGACAGCCGCAAGGCCACTGCATGACCGCAGCCCCGCCCGAAGAACAGGACCTGCTGCACTGGCGTATCTCGCCGCGAGCGTTCTTTTGGCGGTGCGTGGCGCTGGCGGTGCTGACCATGTTGTTCACGCTGCCCTTGCTCATCTGGCTGGACCCGATCACCTGGCTGCTTGCCTCGGTCCTGATTGCGGTCTTTTACATGTGGGTGTTTGAGGAATTCCAGATCTGGTACAGCAACCGCAATACCGTCTGGCGGCTGACCAACCGTGCGCTCTACATCAACTCCCCCGATACGGCAGAGCCGCTGGTCCTGCCGTTGACCGACATCCGGTCGATCGGGAAACTGTCCTTGTGGTCGATCAGCCTTGGCCTGCCCGACGGCCAGCGGATCACCTTGCCGCTGGTGCCGAACCGGGCAGAGACCAAGGCCCGCCTTGCCCAAGCGATAGAGGCTGCAACATGAGCGATCGTTTTTGGCAAGACCTGCTTGAACCCGAGGAAGAGCTGCTCTGGACGGGGCGCCCCCGCCCCAAGCTGTCGCTGCGCAATTTTCAGCTGTTCGGCCCCTTTGTCGGGGCCATTGGCACCGTGATCGCGGGGGCATTTGTGCTGCGGGGCAACATCCTGCCCGTGTCGCAATCGGTCGTGGTGGCGGTGATCGTCGCGCTGGTGGCGCTGTCGTTGCTGCGCGGGATGAAACGTCTGACCGACCTGCGCCGCACCCGCTATGCGCTGACCAACCACCGCGCCCTGTTTTTCAAACTGACCCGCGACGGCACCCGCGCCAAAGCATTCCCCCGCAGCGCCGAGACGAAACCCGATCTGCGCCCGACCAGCCCGCCGTCGGTTTTCTTTATCCGGCATGAACAGCCGGGCAATCCGGCACGCGCCGCGCATCTAGGATTTGAATATGTCGAAGACAGCGACAGATTAAGTGCATTGATGGTAACCCCGTACAAAGGTGCAACACGATGACACAACTCGAAATCCCCAAGGGCGAGATCGGCCAGATCCGCCTGTTTGCCGTGAACCGCCCGATTGACGAATTGGCCCGCGACCTGCGCAACGACAGCAAAGAGGCGCTGATTGCTGATCTGCTGGGCCGCCCTATGCCCGAAGGCGCGGCCGAACTGTTCCCCGTGTCCGATCTGACCGGCGTAGGTCTCGCCTCCTATCTGGGGGATGGCTATGCGGTGCCTCGTGAACAGATCAGCCGCGACCGCGCGCGATTGGATGCGCTGGACGGCTATGTATTGCTGCTGTTCTCCTCGGCCTTTGACGGGCAGGAAGCGACGCTGGACCTTGGCCCCGAACTGACGATGATCGGCACTTATGGCGAGGCGCAGCCCGATATGTCCGTCACCCCGCTTGAGGCTGAATCCGCGCAGCCCTACACCGGTGCCGCGGATATGACCCCGAAATCCCCGCCCAAGGGCGGCGCCGGCGGTATGATCGTGCTTTTAGCGGTGATCGTGCTGATCGGTCTTATTCTATGGTGGCTGCTGTGAAAGAACCCAAACCCGATCCCAAGATGTCCGGCCGTATCGCCATGATTGCCCTGCTTGTCGCCTTTGGCGTGGCGGGCATGATGGTGTGGATCGGGTCCTGACCTTTCTGACCGCCCCCGCGGCACCCCTGTTTTCCTAACGACGAAGGCCCCTCCATGACCCTGCATTTTATCAACGCGCAGCTGATCGACCCCGAAGCAGGCACCGTCACCCGCGGCACGCTACGGGTCGAGGATGGCAAGATCGCGGCGGTACTGGACGATACCGCACCGATCCCCGGAGATGCGCAGGTCGTGGATTGTCGTGGGAAATACCTGGCCCCCGGTATCGTCGATCTCGGCGTCAAGGTCTGTGAACCCGGGGAGCGGCACAAGGAAAGCTTCCGCTCTGCCGGGCTGGCAGCGGCTGCGGGTGGGGTCACGACAATGGTCACCCGCCCCGACACCGACCCCACCATCGACAGCCCCGAAGTGCTTGAATTCGTCACCCGCCGTGCGAACGAGGCCGCGCCGGTCAACGTCGTGCCCATGGCTGCACTAACCAAGGGCCGCGAAGGCCGCGAGATGACAGAGATCGGATTTCTCATGGATGCCGGTGCCGTGGGCTTTACCGATTGTGATCGCGTGGTGACGGATACCAAAGTGTTCTCCCGCGCGCTGACCTATGCCCGTAGCCTTGGCGCGCTTGTCATCGCTCACCCGCAGGAACCCATCCTGAGCAAGGGGGCGGCGGTGACCTCTGGTAAATTCGCGTCGCTGCGCGGGCTCCCTGCCGTCTCGCCCATGGCTGAACGCATGGGGCTGGACCGCGACATCGCCCTGATCGAAATGACGGGTGCCCGCTATCACGCCGACCAGATCACCACCGCCCGCGCCCTGCCCGCGCTGGAGCGTGCAAAGAAGAACGGTCTGGATATCACCGCCGGGGTCGGCATCCACCACCTGACGCTGAACGCGCTGGATGTGGCCGACTATCGCACCTTCTTCAAGCTCAAGCCCCCCCTGCGCGACGAAGAGGATCGCATCGCCGTGGTAGAGGCCGTGGCCTCTGGCCTGATCGATATCATCTGTTCCATGCACACCCCGCAGGACGAGGAATCCAAACGGCTCCCGTTCGAGGAAGCCGCATCGGGGGCCGTCGCATTGGAAACCCTGCTGCCCGCAGCCTTGCGACTGGTCCACGCCGAGATGATCGATATTGCCACATTGTGGCGTGCGCTGTCGTTCAACCCTGCGAAACGTCTGGGGCTGCCCGGGGGGCGGATGTCCGTCGGTGCCCCCGCCGATCTGGTGCTGTTTGATGATGGCGCGCCTTTCGTGATGAACCGCGAGGTTTTGCGGTCGAAATCGCGCAACACCCCCTTTGACGGGATGCGCATGCAAGGTAAGGTCTTGGAAACTTACGTTTCCGGCACCTGCATCTATAAGGCCTCCTGAATATGCCCCTGATCGACTCTTCCCTATTCGTGCTCCTGTTCTGGGCCGTTGCGGCCTATCTGATCGGGTCGGTCCCCTTTGGCATGGTGCTGACCCGCGCGATGAATCTGGGCGATCTGCGCAGCATCGGGTCGGGCAATATCGGTGCCACCAATGTCCTGCGCACTGGTTCCAAAAAAGCGGCGGCGCTGACGCTGATCCTGGATGGGGGCAAAGGGGCCGTTGCAGTGCTGCTGGCACGGCTCTTCGCGGGCGAGGACGCCGCCCAAATTGCCGCATTGGCCGCGATGCTGGGCCATTGCTATCCGGTCTGGCTGGGGTTCAAGGGCGGCAAGGGCGTCGCGACATTCCTTGGTGTGTTGCTGGCACTTGCATGGCCCGTCGGCCTCGCCTGCTGTCTGGCGTGGCTGATCGCCATGGCCGTCACCCGCACCTCGTCCATTGGGGGGCTGGCATCCGCCGCAGCATCGACCTTCTTTATGATCTTCCTGGGCTACGGCAGCGCCCTGTTTCTGGGCATTCTGCTGACCCTGCTGGTGTTCTGGCGCCACCGCGAGAACATCAAACGCATC
This sequence comes from Sulfitobacter sp. SK025, assembly GCF_003352105.1. Classification (NCBI taxonomy): domain Bacteria; kingdom Pseudomonadati; phylum Pseudomonadota; class Alphaproteobacteria; order Rhodobacterales; family Roseobacteraceae; genus Sulfitobacter; species Sulfitobacter sp. SK025. Next base: position 2,800,216 of record NZ_CP025808.1, read on the forward strand.
CGCGCGGGCACCGAACCCAAGATCGGCGCCAAGAAAGACTGACCCTGTGACGGCTACCGTAGGCGCGCGCTTTTTGGACGCGTTCCACGCGCTGCCCGACGGCACGCACACCGGCAGATATCAAACCCGCCGCTATGTTTGGTCAAAAAGCACCTTCAACACAGGTAAAAGCTGGAAACTGGTGGCCGAGGAATTGGGCGGTCCGGACTATATCAGCCTGAACCTCTATGCGCTTGCCAGCGGCGCACGCCTTTATCCCTGCGAAATGCCCGCGGCCAAGGTCATTGCCTTTGTCCGCGGGCTGATCATCGAGGATCAGTAAGAATAATCGGCGTAGATCCGGCTGAGGTCACCCTGCCACTTGCCGTTGTAATCCTCCAGCAGCTCGTCGGCAGGGACCTTGCCGGTCTCGATGCTCTCCTTCAGCGCGTTCAGGAAATGCGTCTCGTCTGGAACCATCCCTCCGGCACCGCTGCGCGCCCGTGCTTTCAGACCTTGTTCGGACAGGGCCACGGCCTCGCGCGCGATGTCATGCATGCGCACGCCGCCCACCTTGGCCTGCAACCCGTCGACAGAGGCCGCGACCCGCAGCGCCTCGCGCGTTTCCGCGTCCCAGCCTTTGACCAGATCCCAAGCACCATCCAGCGCCTGTTGGTCATAAGTCAGCCCGACCCAGAACGCGGGCAAGGCACACAGACGACGCCAAGGCCCACCGTCGGCACCGCGCATTTCGATGAATTTCTTGATCCGCGCCTCGGGGAAGGCGGTGGTCAGGTGGTCCGCCCAATCGCTCAGCGTCGGCATTTCTCCGGGCAGCGCAGGCAGCTTGCCTTTCAGGAAGTCGCGGAAAGACTGCCCCAGGGCATCGATATATTTCCCATCGCGGTAGACAAAATACATCGGCACATCGAGCGCATATTCCACCCAACGTTCAAAGCCCATGCCGTCTTCAAACACCCAGGGCAACATGCCCGTACGCGCCGCATCCAGATCACGCCACACGCGGCTGCGCCATGATTTATGGCCGTTGGGCTTGCCTTCGAAAAACGGCGAATTCGCAAACAGCGCCGTCGCGACAGGTTGCAAGGCCAGTGCCACGCGCAGCTTTTGCACCATGTCCGCTTCGGACCCGAAATCAAGGTTCACCTGCACCGTGCAGGTCCGGCGCATCATGACCCGGCCCATCGTGCCGACCTTGGTCATATATTCGTTCATCAGCTTGTACCGGCCCTTGGGCATCAGATCCATCTGGTCGTGGGACCATTCCGGTGCCGCGCCCAAGCCAATGAACCCCGCGCCGATCCGGTCCGCCACATCGCGCACTTCGCGCAGGTGGGTGTTCACCTCGTCGCAGGTCTCGTGGATGGTTTCGACGGGCGCGCCCGACAGCTCCAACTGACCGCCCGGCTCGAGCGAGATATTGGCCCCGTCCTTGACCAACCCGATCAGCTTGCCGCCCTCTTCCACAGAGGCCCAACCGTGGCCGTCGCGCAGCCCTTCCAACATGGCGCGGATCGAACAATCGCCCTCATAGGGCAAGGGCAGCAGCGTCTCTTTGTTGTAGCCGAATTTCTCGTGCTCGGTACCGATGCGCCAATCTTCCTTAGGCTTGCACCCGTCCGCGAGGTAGTTGACCAGCTGGTCGTAACTTTCGATCGGGCCGCCGCCGGATTGAGGGATAGACATGTGGGGTGGCTCCGAGTTCAATTTCTGTGGTCTAAGGGATGGTGCGATTTGGACGGGGTGTCAATGCAACAGGATCGAGGCCGGCCGCATCGAACGCCGCTCCCAAATCACGACGGACAGGGTCTTGTCATCGGCCAATTCGGCCAACATTCTTTCGGTACGCAGCCCCGGAAGTGCGGCAAAAGCGTCAAAAAGCGCGTCCGCCCCCGCGGCATCCACGGGGATCATCACGGGATTTTGTCCAGGCTGTTCCAGTTTCCAATGCGCCGGATAGGCCCCGCGCTCAAGGCTCAGACGCTCCATCTCGCGTAGGGCGATGACGCCGCCGGTCAGAGGGCCGAAATAGGCGATCTGCCCCTCATCCACCTGCACCGCTCCGGCCCCGAGTCCGGTCTTGCGAAACCGCACACGCTGCCCGCCGATCCAGACAAAGATCACCCCCGCAAGGATCAGCGCATAGCCCGGTATCGCCAACAGCAACCCCGGCCCCGCCACCAGCCAAAGCCCGATCAAAGCGACCGCGATTCCGCCCAGAACCTCGCGCCAACGCCACAGTTCAGCCTTCGCCTCAGGTCGCAGAAAACTCATCGTGCTCTCCTACTGTAGGCTTCATTTTGCCAGATAAACTCCACGGGGGCGTGGGGGTGTGAAACCCCCACTCCGACGCGCGTGCCGGAAACCGCACTCACGCCCAATCTCCCAATGTCTTTTGCCACAGGGTCATAGCCGCCACTGCTGCCGTATCCGCCCGCAAGATGCGCGGCCCCAAGGCGACGGGGCGCGACCAGTCCAACCCGCGCAAACGCACGCGTTCACTGTCCGAAAACCCGCCCTCCGGTCCAATCAGGATCGCCCAAGGACCGGGCCGCGCGGATGCGAGCCCCTCTTCCTCGCCCGCCAGCGCCTCGTCGCAGAACATCAAGGACCGCTCGGGCTCCCAACGATCGATCAGACGGTCCAGCCGGACCATATCGGCCACCTCCGGAACGAAAGTCCCGCCGCATTGCTCCGCTGCCTCGACCGCGTGGGCTTGCAGACGATCGCGCTGCACGCGGCCGGCGTTGGTAAATTCACTTTGCACCGGCACAATACGCCGCGCCCCCATTTCGGCAGCCTTCTCGACAATGAAATCCGTGCGCGCCTTTTTGATCGGCGCAAAGATCAGCCACAGGTCGGGCGGCATTTGCAGCGGTTTCGTCTGCTCGGCACAGACCAGCACACCGCCGCGTTTACCCGCCTCGGCGACCTCGGCGCGCCATTCGCCATCGATGCCATTAAACAAAAGAACCGACGCGCCCACCGATTGGCGCATCACGCCAAAGAGATAATGCGCCTGTGCCTTATCCAAAGGAACGGATTGCCCCTGCCCCAACGGATGATCTACATAAAGTCTGATTTTCGCGTTCATGGGCACAGATATATGTACGACACCTCGCCGACACCAGATGGCAATGATGCGACACGCGTGGTCGATGCCCCTGCGGACAATTGGGTCGACCGTTTTGCGCCGCGTTTCACCCGCCCCTACCTGCGGCTCAGCCGCGCCGACCGCCCTATTGGCACCTGGCTTTTGCTGCTGCCCTGCTGGTGGGGGCTGACACTGGCGATGCTGTCTGACCAGCAACCGCGCTGGTTTGACCTGTGGATCTTGATCGGCTGCGGTGCCGGTGCCTGGCTGATGCGCGGCGCGGGGTGCACGTGGAACGACATCACCGACCGGCATATCGATGGCAAGGTCGCCCGTACGCGGTCACGCCCCATCCCCTCGGGTCAGGTCAGCGTCAAAGCTGCGCTTGCGTGGATGATCGCACAGATGCTGATCGCGCTTGGCATTTTACTGACCTTCAACGGGGCGGCCATCGCCCTTGGTGTACTGGCCCTGCTGCCGGTCGCCGTTTACCCTTTTGCCAAACGTTTCACGTGGTGGCCGCAAGTTTTCCTTGGCATCGCATTTAACTGGGGCGCGCTGCTGGCCTGGACCGCCCATACCGGCAGCCTCGGCGCGCCTGCGGTGGTGCTCTATGCTGCTGGCATCGCGTGGACGCTGTTCTATGACACGATCTATGCCCATCAGGACAAGGAAGATGACGCCCTGATCGGGGTCAAATCCACAGCCCGCCTGTTCGGAGACAATACCGGCCATTGGCTGCGGCGCTTCCTGATCGCCACCGTGGGCCTGATGGGGCTGGCGGTAATCTTTGCCCTGCGCGATTCCGCATCCTTTCTGGCGATGGTCATCGCCCTTGGCGGCCCCTGGGCAATGGGGTGGCATATGGCGTGGCAGCTGCGTGGTATCGACATCAACGACAACGACAAGCTTCTGCGCCTGTTTCGTGTGAACCGCGATACCGGCATGATCCCGCTGGTGTTTTTTGCCGCAGCCCTGCTGGTGTGATTGCACCCCTGCCTCCTCGGGCGTATCAAAGGCTCCAACGTTAACGGTTTCAGAAACGAGCTTATGCGCCTATCTGCACTCCTGATCATCGCGATGACCTTTACCGCCGCTGCGACCGTGTCATTGGTGGCTGCGAATTTTTCGGTAACCCTGATCGAGGAAAACTCCGAGATCGGCGTGCGTGATGCGCTTGATGCAAAAGAGATGACATGGGCCGAAGTGCAGGCAGACGGGTTGCAGGTCACCCTGTCGGGCACCGCGCCGGACGAAGTCGCGAGGTTCAATGCGCTAAGTACCGCAGGCACCATCGTCGATGCTGCCCGCGTGATTGACCAGATGGATGTGACCGCGCAGGCCGCAATCGCCGCACCGAAATTCTCGGTCGAGATTTTGCGCAATGATTCCGGCGTTTCGATTATCGGGCTGATTCCCACGACCACCGACCGCGATGCGGCCATCGACCGTTTCCAATCCATCGCCGGTCAAGATCATGTCGCCGATCTACTGGAATCAGCGAATTACCCTGCCCCCGACGGATGGGAAGACGCCTTTGGTTTCGCCATTTCCGCGATGGAGAAACTGCCCCGTGCCAAAGTCTCTGCCGAAGCGGGGCGTGTGGCGATCACGGCCATTTCCGACAGCGCAGAAGCCAAGGCACGGCTGGAAAACCAGCTAAAACGTGCGGCCCCTCCCGGGCTGGTGGTGACACTGGAGATCGCCGCGCCGCGCCCGGTGATCACGCCCTTTACCCTGCGCTTCCAGATCGAGGAAGACAGCACCGGCTTTGACGCCTGCAGCGCGGATACCGAACAGGCCAGCGCCCGGATTCTCAAGGCGGCCGTTGCGGCTGGCGCACCGGGGTCGGCACGCTGCACGGTGGGTCTTGGCGTGCCAAGCCCGCGGTGGTCGGAAGCCGTGGAAAAAGCCATCGGCGCGCTGTCCAAGATCGGTGGCGGCTCCGTCAGCTTTGCCGATGCCGATATCAGCCTGATCGCCGCCGAAGGCACCGAACGCGCCGTCTTTGACCGCGTCGTCGGAGAGCTGGAAAACGCCCTGCCTGATGTCTTTGCGTTGAATGCCCGCCTACCCCAAACCGTCGACCCCGACGCCGGCCCGCCCGAATTTGTCGCCACGCTCTCGCCCGAAGGTCAGGTGCAGCTGCGTGGCCGTCTGACAGACGACGCGCTGCGCGAATTGGCCGACAGCTACGCCAAGGCGAGCTTTGGCTCGGACAAGGTCTATACCGCCGCGCGGATTGTCGATGATCTGCCCGCCGATTGGCCGACGCGCGTGTTGTCGGCGCTCGACGCGCTGTCCAAGCTCGCCAACGGCACGGTCATCGTGACCCCCGATAGCGTCAGCGTCGCGGGCAACACCGGTAACCCCGATGCCAGCACGCAGATCGCAACCTTGTTGGCAGGCAAACTGGGCGAAGGCAAAGACTATGAGGTCAAAGTCGCCTATCAAGAAAAGCTCGACCCCGTTCTGGGCCTGCCCACCCCGCAGGAATGCGAAGCCGAGATCGGCAAAGTTGTGGCCAAGGGCAAGATCAACTTTGAACCCGGCAGCGCCACCATTGACGCCTCGACGCTTGGTACGATGGATCAAATTGCCGAAATCCTGCAAGACTGCCGCGACATAGCACTTGAGGTACAGGGATATACCGACAGCCAGGGCCGCGAGGAAATGAACCTCGCGCTGAGCCAGTCGCGGGCCCAATCGGTGCTGAACGAACTGCGCGCCCGCCGCGTAATCACCGGCTCCTTCGTGGCCAAGGGCTATGGCGAAGAATCGCCCGTTGCCTCCAACGACACCGAAGAAGGCCGCGAGGCGAACCGCCGGATCGAATTTAAGCTGATCAATGAAGGCACGTCGGAAGATTCTGACGAAACAGCGCTGGAAAATGGCGCGGATACAGGCGATACAGACACACCATCCGACCAGACCCAAGAAGGCAACTAACATGAGCAGAACCGAATTTGTCATCGCGACAGCGATTATCCTATTCGTCGCCTTCTGCCTTGGATGGTTTGCCAACTGGCTGCTGCACCGCTTTACCCGCGTGGCGGCCGACGATGTCGCCCAGCTTGACCGAATGAGCCAGGAATTGCACGAAGCGGAAGAAACCCGCGATCAGGCGATCACCTATCTGCAACAGCGCGAGGCAGAGCTGACGAACCAGCTCAACCAGACCGAGGCAGAGCTGCGCGCGGCGATGGACGGGTTGCGCGATGCACGCCACGAAGCGGAAGAAATGCGCGCCTATATCGATCGTCAACAGGCCAGCTGAAAGACCGAGGTGCCGCTTACCACCGGGCCAGCGCGTCTTCGTCTTCTGCCTTTGATGCAACCCAATCCGCCCCTTTGGCAGTGATCTCACGCTTCCAGAAGGGTGCGCGCGACTTCAGGTAATCCATCAGGAATTCAGCCGCTTCAAACGCATCCTTGCGGTGGCGCGCAGCGGTGGCGACCATCATGATCATCTCGCCCGGCAGCAGTCGGCCGAAGCGGTGAATGACCAGCGCATCCCCCAGCGAAAACCGCGCCATCGCGGTTTCGGCCATCTCGGTCAGGGCAGACTCGGTCATGCCGGGGTAGTGTTCAATCTCCATCGCCTGCAACGGATCATCGGGCAGATCGCGCACGATGCCGGTGAAGGTCACGATGGCGCCCATATCCCGATGACCGGCAGCGAAATCCTGGCTTTCCTGCCCCAGATCAAAACCCGCTTCCTGAACCGAGATCTTCATCTCAGCCCCCTGTCATCGGCGGGAAAAACGCCACTTCGCGCACCCCGTCTAACGAGGCATTGAAATCGGCAAGTTCCTGATCCACGGCGACACGCAGGCCGGACAGATCGGAAAAGGCGACCGCATAGCGCTCTTCGCGCGCGCGCAGTTCCTCTACAAGGTCCAGGACAGTGCGGGCCGACGTATCAACCTTCTCACGAGGCAGCCCGATACGTTCGCGAACCCATGCAAAATACAAGATATTCATCAGCGTGGCTCCACCAGATGGGGCATGGATTTGCGCAGATAATCATAGCCGGTGATCGCCGTCAGCGCCGCCGCAACCCAAAGCAGCGCCAACCCGACCCGGCCGGCCCAGATCATCCCGTGGAACTTCCAGGTGAGCCCTAGAACGTCCTCTTCCTCACCAGAGAGTATGGCGCCGACCAAGGCATTATCCATGCCGAAAATCGACATGCCAAAGTAATGTTCAAACAGCCCCTGCCCGAACAACACGGCGATCGCGACCATCTGCGCGGTTGTCTTCCACTTGGCCAGTGCCGTGACCTTCAAGGTGCCGGACACATCCCCCAGAAACTCCCGCAGGCCCGAAACAAAGACTTCGCGAAACAGGATCACGGTGGCAGGGAGCACCAGCCATGGCGACCAGCTTGAAACCGCGACGATCACCATCAGCGCAATCACCACCATCGCCTTGTCGGCAATCGGGTCCAGCATGGTCCCCAGCTTGGTTTCCTGCCCCCACGCGCGCGCAAGATAGCCGTCAAACCAATCGGTGACCGCTGCGGCGATGAATAGGAACATCGCCAAAGCGTCCGCATAGGGACGCGAAAAATACAAGAACATCACAGCCACACCCGGGGCCGCGACAAGACGCAAGAGCGTCAGGATATTGGGGATATTCCACTTCATAGCGTCACCCTACAGTGGCAAGACGACAGGGGAAAGTGCCAAGATATCGCCTTCATTTTGCAAAATAAACTCCCCGCGGAGCGTCCTGCCCCCAACACGTGCCCGAAGGCTGAAATTTCGGGCTATCCGCGTTCGTGGAAAAACGCATAAATCCGTTCGGCCAACGCAACCGACACCCCGTCGACGGCCTTCAAGTCGCTCAAGTTCGCGCGACCAACGGCCTTGGCTGACCCGAAATGGGCCAGCAGCGCGCGTTTGCGGGCGGCACCGACGCCGGGCACGTCATCAAGGGGCGTCGCCCCCACGGCCTTGGCACGTTTGGCGCGGTGGGTGCCGATGGCGAAACGGTGGGCTTCGTCGCGCAAACGCTGGATGAAATACAAAACCGGATCATTATGCCGCAAGGCCATCGGGCGCTCGCCGACGCGGTAAAATTCCTCTTTGCCCGCATCACGATCCACACCTTTGGCCACGCCGACCATCGGAATATCCTCGACCCCGTATTCGCGCATGATGGACGCCACAGCACTCACCTGCCCTGCACCACCGTCGATCAACAACAGGTCGGGCCACATGCCAAGCTTGCGGTCCGGGTCTTCCTTGAGCAACCGTTTGAAACGGCGGGTCAGCACCTCTTTCATCATGCCAAAGTCATCCCCCGGCGTCAGGTCATCACCGCGAATGTTGAACTTGCGGTACTGGTTTTTCATCATCCCGTCGGGGCCGGCGACAATCATACCGCCAACCGCGTTCGTCCCCTGGATGTGGGAGTTATCGTAGACCTCGATCCGTTGCGGCGGTGCAGGCAGATCAAAGGCGTCAGCGATACCTTTAAGAAGGTTCGTCTGGGTCGCTGTCTCTGCCAGTTTACGCGCCAGAGATTCGCGCGCATTGCGCAGCGCCCCATCGACCAGCTCTGCTTTTTCGCCACGTTTGGGGACCACGATATCAACTTTACGCCCCAGCTTCCCCGACAGCGCCTCGACCATCAGATCGGGACTTTCGATGTCGTTCGACAGGATCAACTGGCGCGGCGGTTCGCGGGTGTCATAGAACTGACCGATAAAGGCTTCCAGCACCTCGGCGGCATCCACATCGGGGCCCACACGGGGATAGTAGTCGCGGTTCCCCCAGTTCTGGTTGGCGCGGATAAAGAAGACCTGCACGCAAGCCTGCCCCTGATCCAGGTGCAGCGCGATAATATCCGCTTCCGCAACGCCTTGCGGGTTGATCCCCTGCGCCGTTTGCACCTGCGTCAGCGCCTTGATCCGGTCGCGCAGGGCGGCGGCGCGTTCAAACTCCATCGCCTCTGACGCCTCGGCCATCTCGGTCGCCAGCCGGCCCTGAATATCGGTGGACTTACCGTTGAGAAATTTCTCCGCGTCCTGCACCGTCTTGCGATATTCTTCGGGCGAAATCTTACCCACACAGGGGGCAGAGCACCGCTTGATCTGATGCTGCAAGCAAGGACGCGAGCGGCTTTCGAACATCGCGTCAGAGCAATCGCGCAGCAGGAACACCCGTTGCAGCTGGTTCAGCGTGCGGTTCACCGCACCGGCGCTGGCGAAGGGCCCGTAGTAATTGCCCTTTTCCTTTTTGGCCCCACGGTGCTTTTTGATCTGCGGATAATCATGCGTGGCCGTGACCAGAATATTGGGAAAGCTCTTGTCATCGCGCAGCAGCACGTTGAATTTCGGCTTGAGCTGTTTGATCAGGTTCTGTTCAAGCAGCAACGCCTCGGTCTCTGTCTTCGTGGTCAGAAACATCATCGACGCGGTGTTTGATATCATCCGCGCGATCCGGCCTGAATGACCCGACGGCCGCGCGTAGTTGCTCACCCGCGCCCGCAAATTCCGCGCCTTGCCCACGTAAAGGACACGGCTTTCCGAATCGAGCATCCGGTACACACCAGGAGAGCCATCAATCGTTTTCAGGTACGATTGAATCACCTCATGGCCGGTTTTCGGTTTTTCGTTAGCGTCTGACATTGATTCGAGCGTTCGGACCTTTTGGCTGCAACAGTGTTAGCGGTAGGACAAGATTAAACATACCCACGACTCTTGTGGATAACCTTGCAGATAACTTTCAAACAGCGCGGATTTTCCCATGTATTAATGGGGCTTCCGGCGTTTGCCTAATTTTTAGGCATATATGCAAGTCATTGATTTTAGATGATATTTTTATTAACACTTTCCAACCCACTGAAAACACGCCCCTTTTTGTAACGGTTTTGTTACCGATGTGACCGCGGTGCACAACTTGCGTGGAAAGCCTATTCTAGGCCTTGCGCGTCGGGGGTTTTCCAGCCTAGGTGCTGCCCCCCGTCAGTGCAGATCAACTGCCCCGTGACCGACGGCGCATCAAGGAAATAGCCCAATGCAGCGGTAATATCGCGGGGATTCGCCCCCCGTTCGAGAATCACCTTGGACCGCTGTCGCGCAAAGTGTTCGTCGGTCTGCTTGGCCCCCTTCAGGGTCGGCCCCGGACCGATTGCATTGACCCGTATCGCCGGTGCCAGTGCTTGGGAAGATGTCTGGGTCAGCGCCCACAACCCCATTTTTCCGATGGTATATGTCATGAACTCCGGCGTGAGCTTGCGCACACGCTGGTCCAGCATATTGATGATCAGCCCAACGGCGACGGGCTCGCCCTGTGCGTCAGTCTCAGGCGCCAAGCCTTGCGCGGCCATGGCCTGCGTCAGAATGAAAGGTGCCCGCAGGTTGCTGCCGATATGGCGGTTCCAGCTTTCCTCTGTCGCGGTAGAAATGTTGTCGTACTCAAAAATCGACGCGTTGTTCACAAGGCAGGTGATCGGCCCGCCAAGTGCCCCTGCCGCGCGTGGCAGCAGATCATGCGTCGCGGTCTCGTCCAGCAGATCGGCTTGCAGGGCGACAGCCTGCCGCCCCTTTGCCTTCAACTCCGAGACAACCTCGTCTGCACCGTCGGACGAGCTGTTGTAATGCACCGCAACGTCGTACCCGCGATCCCCGAGATATAGCGCCATCGCACGCCCCAAGCGGGCTCCGGCGCCGGTTACCAACGCGTGTTTCATACCGCACCTCTTTTAGATCAGAACAGCCGCCATATAGCCCGCATAGACGGCACATAGAACGATGCCCCAGATGCGGTTGATGTCACGCCCCAGATACACAAAGGGGATCAACAGCAGCGACGCCCCCAGCATGACCCACAGATCGAACCGCAGGAATTCCGGATCAACATGGATCGGCCCTACAAGGCTCGCGATACCGATAATGCCCAGCAGGTTGAACAGGTTGGACCCGATCACGTTACCCAAGGCGACATCAGCCTGACGACGCAGCGCAGCCATGACAGTCGTGGCGAGTTCGGGCATCGAGGTTCCGATCGCCACCAGCGTCAGCCCGATGACCGTATCGCTCACACCGTAGGCGCGCGCGATTATGGACGCATTATCCACCAGCAGCCCCGCCCCGAGGGGCAAACCCACCAACCCGAGCACAAGGAATACCGCGATGCGCCAGCCCGGCATATCGGGATCGGCCCCTTCGGGCTCTTCTAGGTCCGCGGCGGCAGCATTTTTACATTCGCGGCGATGCTCTTTGCTGTCGCGGTACATGTCGTACAGCACATAGGCCAAGGCCCCCAGCAACACGAAACCCGCCCAGAAATCGAAAACGCCACGATACGCCAGCCCGATGAACAACACCGAAGCCGCAATCATCATGTTGAACGTCTTGCGCGTGCTACACTCTGACGTGTGCATCGTTGCCAGCAAGGCGGGCACCCCGAGCACCAGCAGGATGTTCGCGGTGTTCGACCCCACGACATTGCCCAATGCGATCCCAGGTGAATCATCCAACACCGCCTTGATCGACACCAGCAATTCGGGCGCAGACGTCCCGAACGCCACAATCGTCAGGCTGACGATCAAAGCGGGCACGCCGAGGCGCAGGGACAGGTTAACCGCCCCCTTAACCAACGCATCCCCGGCCAGCAACAAAATCACCAGCCCCAAAACACTTAGAACCCAAGGCATAATCATCCGCGTTTACCCCCGCATCCGCAGGGAGATTTCCCAATGCGATAGCGTCCACAATTATTACATTTCTTCTGGCTCAGGCGCTTACCGCCCAGCCAGTGCATCTTTCCAAACCATGCGAGCGTGCCCATGGCGACCAGAAACAATAAGACAATCTTAAAGACCATGCGTCAGAGCCCGAACCGCGCATAGGCCGCGCGCTCTTCAATACTGTCGACCGCGTCGCCGATGATCTGCGCACCAAAGCGGGACAGCAGCCCCTTTTTGGTGCCGTAGCGGTTGAACTTCACCTTGTCGCCAAAGCGTTGCTTGATCATCGGGCGCAGGTGGCCGATGCCGTCGATCAGCCCCAGCTCGGTGGCGCGTTTCGCCAGCCAGACCTCTCCGGTGAACAGGTCAGTGTCAGAGGAAAGCTTGCTCCCGCGGCGTGATGTGACGTGATCGATAAAGTTCCCGTGGATATCCTCCAGCAGTTGCTTCAACCGCGCGACATCTTCGGGCTTTTCAGGGCGGAACGGGTCGAGCATGGATTTGGACTGGCCCGCAGTATAAACCCGCCGCTCTACCCCGTGGCGTTGGATAAATTCATCCGCACCAAAAGACGCCGAGATCACACCGATGGACCCCAGAACGGAACTGGGATCGGCATAGATTTCATCCGCAGCCGCGGCCAGCCAATATCCGCCAGAGGCCGCGACATCTTCGACAAAGGCGATGACGGGGATGTTCTTTTCGTCGGCCAGACGCCGGATGCGCGCGCCGATCAGCGACGATTGCACCGGGCTACCGCCGGGACTGCTGATTTCCAAAACCACAGCCGCAGGTTTGCCGCGGTTGAATGCTTTGTCGATGGCGGGGCCAATGCCGCTGTCGTTCAGGCCACCACGGGTGCGGCCCCCGATCACGCCGGACAGTCGCACCACGGAAACCGTCGGACGGGAGGCCAAGAAGGGAAGGTATTTTCTCATACCTTCCCATGTAGAGTGCACCATACCTGCAAACAAGGAGGGCACCCGATACTTACTGCCTAATCCGCCAGCCGGTACGGAAAATCCAACCGATCACCGCAAGACAAAGCGCCGTAAAGCCCGCGATGGCCAAAAGGCTCGTCACAATCGGCACATCCGCCGATCCGAAGAAGGCCCAGCGGAAGCCCGAGATCAGATACACCACCGGGTTAAAGTGAGAGATCACCTGCCACACCGGCGGCAGCATAGAAATCGAATAGAACGATCCCCCAAGGAAGACCAAGGGCGTCACAATCAACAGCGGCACAAGCTGCAACTGTTCAAAGTTGCCCGCCCAGATCCCGATGATGAAGCCCATCAGCGAAAAGCTGATGCAGGTCAGCACCAGAAAGGCCACCATCCAGATCGGATGCTGAATGGTGATGTCCACAAAGAAGAACGCCGTGAGCAGGATGATCACCCCGATAAACAGTGCCTTGGTCGCCGCGGCCCCGACATAGCCACAGACAATTTCAATAAAGTTAACCGGCGCGGATAAAAGTTCGAACACGGTGCCGATGAACTTGGGGAAATAGATGCCAAAGGACGCGTTCGAGATCGACTGCGTGATCACGCTCAGCATGATCAGCCCCGGTACGATGAACGCGCCATAGCTGATGCCTTCGACCTCTTGGATGCGGCTGCCGATCGCCGCGCCGAACACGACGAAATACAGCGATGTCGACAACACCGGAGAGATCAGACTCTGCGTGATGGTGCGAAAGAAGCGCGCCATTTCAAACGTGTAGATGGATTTGACAGCGATCCAGTTCATGCCGCGTCCTCCTTGACCAGATCGACAAAAATATCCTCAAGACTGCTTTGCGACGTCTCAAGATCAGACAGCACAAGCCCCGCGGCCGCCACATCGGACAAGAGCTTGGTGATGCCCGTCCGCTCTGCCCGCGTGTCATAGGAATAGATCAGCGCGTGCCCGTCGTCGGACAGGGTCAGCGCGTCAGAGACAAGACTGTCGGGGATCGCGTCAATCGGTTGGGTTAGTTGCACCACCAACTGCTTTTTCCCCATGCGTGACATCAACGTGTCTTTATCCTCGACCAGCAGCAGCTCGCCGTGGGCGATCACACCAATCCGGTCGGCAATCGCCTCGGCTTCCTCAATATAGTGGGTGGTGAGGATGATGGTCACGCCGCTGGCCTTCAGGTCCGCGACGATGTTCCACATATCGCGGCGCAGCTCTACGTCGACGCCGGCGGTGGGTTCGTCCAAGAACAGGACGCGGGGCTCATGCGCCAAAGCCTTGGCAATCAAGACACGACGTTTCATCCCGCCCGACAAGGCGCGGATCTGGCTGTCTTTCTTGTCCCACAGCGATAGCTGCCGCAGGATCTTTTCAACTGCTGCATCATCCTTGGGTTTCCCAAACAACCCGCGCGAGAAACGCACAGTGCTGATGACTTTTTCAAAGGGTTCAAGGTTGATCTCTTGCGGTACCAGCCCGATCATCGACCGCGCACCACGGTAGTCGTTTACCGTGTCGAAACCGCCCACAGTGACGCTACCGCCTGTGCCGGTCGTGATCCCGCAAATGGTTGAAATAAGTGTTGTTTTCCCTGCGCCATTGGGCCCAAGCAGGGCAAGGATTTCGCCCTCTCGGATGTTCAGCGACACGCCTTTCAGCGCCTCGAACCCATCTGCATAGGCCTTGCGCAGGTCGGTGATCTTTACGATGTCAGGCATGGGCGTCTCCGGTGTTGTTGGCCGGAAACTAGACTGATTATTCCAAAGTGAACAGGCCCTACCCGTCAGCTTTTGCTGCGGCCGAACCAGCCCTTTTTCTCGGCTGGTGCATCCGCTGCCTCTGCCGCTTCCGCCGGCGCATCTTCGGCTGGGCCCTCAAGCGTTTCTTGCAGATTGTTAAAGAACTGGTCCGCCATCTTTTTGGCAAACCCGTCGATGATCCGGCTGCCAAGCTGCGCAAGCTTGCCGCCGACCTTGGCCTCGACGTCATAGGAAAGCTCGGTCCCGCCATCGACAGCAGCCAACGTCACGTCCGCCTCGCCCTTGGCAAAGCCCGCAGCACCGCCTTTGCCTTCGCCGCTGATCTTGATCGACTGGTCGGGCACCATATCGGTCATGGTGACCTGCCCCTTGAACGTGGCTTTGACGGGGCCGACCTTCTGCACCACGGTCGCCTCGAACCCTTCTTGCGGCGAACCGGTCACCTCGGTTGCGCCGGGGACGCATTTGATCAGCATGTCAGGGTCCAGCAGCGCGGCATATACCTCTGCCGGGCTGGCTGCGATCTGGCGGGTCTCTGACATTTTCATGGGGGCTCTCCGTTGATGGCTTTGCGACAACCTAGCGCACATCAATTGGCAACGCCAAGGTCAAACGCGCGGGTCCAGCTTTTGCGATAGGGCCGCTAAAGACCTCAACAGTCGCCACATCGCCAATAAAACGCAGACCCTAGCTGACCCGTACGATGACCTTGCCCGTCGCCTTGCGCGTGCGCAGCAAATCCAGCGCTTCGTTCGCTTGATCCAGCGGCAGCACGTGACTCACATGGGGTTTCAGCTTGCCCGCGCTATACCAGTCGATCAGCACCTTGAAGCTGTCTGTCAGCACCTGCGGTTTGAAATTCTTGTACCCCCCCCAGAAAAAACCCAGCACGTCGATATTCTTGACCAGCAGGATATTGGCAGGGATCTGCGGCACCTCGCCCGAGGCAAACCCAAGCGGCAGGATGCGGGCCTCGGGGTTGCAGGCCCGCAGCGCTGCCTTGAACTGGTCGCCGCCGATCGGGTCATAGACCACATCTGCCCCGCCCAAGGATTTCACCACCTCGCGGATGTCATCGGTTTCTGAATCGATCAGATGGTCGGCCCCGGCAGCGCGGCAAATCTCCAGCTTGGCCGCACCACGGGCGCAGGCGATGACCTCTGCCCCCATGAGCTTGCCCAGCTCTACTGCTGTCAGCCCGACCCCGCCTGATGCCCCCAGCACCAGCAGACGTTCCCCCGGTTGCAGCCGCGCCTTATAGTCCAACGCCACATGGCTGGTGCCATAGGCCACAAGAAACGCCGCAGCATCCTCGGCCGGCATATCGTCGGGGATCGGCACGCAGACATTGGCGGGAATGGCGGCATATTCGGCCAGCCCCAACAGGCCGCTATAGGCAGCGATACGTTGACCAACGGCCAGATCGGTCACGCCCTCCCCCACGGCGGCGACGCTGCCCGAAAGCTCCATCCCCAGCGTAAAGGGCAGATCCGGCTTTTGCTGATAGGTCCCCTTGATCATCAGCAGGTCACCAAAGTTCAACCCGCAGGCATCGACCTTGATCAACACTTCGCCAGCGGCGGGGACGGGCATTTCCAGCTCTTGCTCGGACAGGGGCTGGTCATAGGCGGTGACTTGCATGGCGCGCATCGGGGGATCCTTTTGCTATTTCACGCACAAGGGCCAGAGCATTGGCGGCTTTGCAACCCCCTTGCCCCGACCCTTGTGAAATTACCCAGCGGCAGATGCCCGACCCCGCCATCCCCCCCCTTAGGGCATGATCATCAATCGGATCACATAGGCCACCAGCCCAAGCGCTGCGACGCTCAGCACCCAGATCAGGACAAACCACCCGGTGCGTGTCATCCAGTTGCGTCGCATCAGTGGTAACCCTCTTCGGGGTCGATCTTCCCGCGGAACACCCAGTAGGTATAGATCGTGTAAGACAGGATCATCGGCAGCAGGACCAAAGTGCCGACCAAGGCGAACTTGAGACTGCTATCTGGTGCCGCGGCCTCGACGATGGTCAGGGACGAAGGCACGATATAGGGGTAGAAGCTGATCCCGATCCCGATAAAGCCCAGCACGAACAGCGCCAGCGCGCAGAGGAACGGCGTCACGTCCCAATGACGTTGCAGCCCGTGGAACAGCCCATAGACGGCCGCGGCCACCAAGGCAGGCACCAGAAAGCTGAAGATCGCGGTCGGAAAGGCGAACCAGCGGCCAAAGAAAGCGTCATTCAGGAAGGGCGTCCAAAGGCTGACGAGCCCCATGAACACCAGTGTTGCGATGGCAAAGGGCCAGGCCAGCCGCCGCATATGCGCCTGAATACGCCCTTCGAGCTTCATGTTCAGCCAGGTCGCGCCCAGCATCGCATAGCCGACGGTCACCGCGAAACCGGTCAGGACAGAGAAGGGCGTCAGCCAGTCCCACCAGCCGCCGGCATAGGCGCGATTCTCGATCTCGATCCCCTGCACCAGCGCGCCAAGCGCGATCCCCTGACACATGGAGGCCACCAGCGAGCCCCCGAAGAACGAAATATCCCACAGATGTTTGCCCCGCACCGTGCGCCAGCGGTATTCAAAGGCGACGCCGCGAAAGACCAGCCCCAGCAGCATCAGGATGATCGGCATATAAAGCGCGGGCATCACCGTGGCATAGGCCAGCGGGAAGACGGCGAACAAACCGCCGCCGCCCAGAACCAGCCAAGTTTCATTGCCGTCCCAGATAGGCGCGACAGAGTTCATCATCACATCACGTTCGCCCTCGTCCTTGGACAGCGGGAACAACAGCCCGACCCCAAGGTCGAACCCGTCGAGGATGACATAGATCAGCACCGCAAGTGCGATGATGCCGGCCCAGATAAACGAAAGCTCTAATCCAAACATCTGCTGTCTCCTACTCTGACGCTGCTATGTCTTGGGTCTTGTCCTGCGCCACCGGAGTCGTCCCCGCCGCCCGCACCGGCCCGTCGGTGATCTCTCCTTGCGCGCCCACATGGGGGCGTTTGCGCATCAGCCCGAGGATATAGAAAACCCCCGCCCCGAAGACGAAGAAATAGACCACGATGAAAGAGATCAACGATGCACCAACCGCAGGCGCGCTGACTGGCGCAAGGCTGTCACTGGTGCGCAGCAGCCCGTAGACGGTAAAGGGCTGACGTCCGACCTCGGTCGTGATCCACCCGGCCAGCACCGCGACAAAGCCCATCGGCCCCATGACAATCGCCGCCCGATGCAACCAGCGCGAGCTGTGCAGCATCCCGCGCCAGCGCGCGATCCCGCCCCAAAGGCCAAAGCCCAGCATGGCAAAACCAAGCCCCACCATCACCCGGAACGAGAAAAAGACGATGGCAACCGGCGGCTCGTCCTCGTCAGGGATCGTGTCCAGCCCGGCCAGCGGCGCGTTCAGGTCATGCTTGAGGATCAGCGACGACAGTTTTGGCACCTCGACGGCGTAATCGACCCGTTTTTCTGCCTGATTGGGGATGCCGAACAGGATCAGCGGCGCGCCGTCGGGGTGGCTGTCGAAATGCCCCTCCATCGCCATGACCTTGGCGGGCTGATGCTCTAGCGTGTTGATGCCGTGGAAATCCCCTGCCGCGATCTGCAAGGGGGTGACCAGCAGCAGCATCCACATCGCCATAGAGAACATGCGCCGCGACGCAGGCCCCTGATTGTCCTTCAGCAAATGCCACGCACCCACAGCGCCCACAACCAGCGCCGTCGTCAGATAAGCCGCCAGCACCATATGCAGCAAACGGTAGGGGAACGACGGGTTGAAGACGATCTTCCACCAATCCAGCGGAATGAACTGCCCCACATCGTTAAAGCCATAGCCCGCAGGGGTCTGCATCCAGCTGTTCACCGACAGGATCCAAGTGGCCGAAAGCAACGTGCCAAAGGCCACCATCGCTGTGGCGAACATATGCAGGCCTGGCCCGACCCGTTTCAGACCAAACAGCATGATGCCCAGAAAGCCGGCCTCTAGGAAGAAGGCCGACAGCACCTCATAGGCCATCAGCGGCCCGACCACCGGCCCCGCCTTGTCAGAGAAGACCGACCAGTTGGTCCCGAATTGATAGGACATCACAATACCCGACACGACGCCCATGCCAAAGGCCACGGCAAAGATCTTTTTCCAGTAGTCGAAAAGCACCCTATAGGTTTCGTCCTTGGTCCATAGCCAAAGCGCATTCACCACCGCCAGAAAGCTGGCCAACCCGATCGAGAACGCCGGAAAGATAATGTGAAACGAAACGGTAAAGGCGAATTGGACCCGTGCCAGAACCTCGGCGGAAAACCCATCAAGCATGTCGTACCTCGTAGTGAATGGCCAAAAACAACGGGTTTCGGCCCTTACACCCTAGATAGCGCTGCACCCCCCATAAGTCACATGCTCAAATCGCCGCAGAAGCCGGACGTGCTATAGGGTGATGCGCACAAGAAGCCCCGGCGCGTTGTCCAGCAGCGCGATCTGCCCGCCGTGCAGTTTTACCACCCCCTCCACAAGGCTGAGCCCCAGACCGTTGCCCGGCGTGTGGCGGCTGGCATCCAATCGGTACAAGCGGCGCAGCACTTTGTCGCGCGCGTCTTCGGGGATGCCGGGGCCATTGTCGGCGACCTCGATCACAGGCCGCCCCTGCGTGCGGGAAAGCGTCAGCGTGATCTCGCTGCCCTCGGGCGTGTGGCGCATGGCGTTTTCCAGCAGGTTCGACATCACCTGCCCCAACAGGTTCTTATCGCCCGAGACGGTGATTTGCGCGTCGGGCACGGCACTGTGCAACCGCTGCTGCTTGGCCGCGGCGGCGGGCTCGTACACTTCGGTGAGGGTCTCGCAAAGCTGGTTCAGATCGACAGACGCAAAATGCGTCTTGGGCGACCCTGCCTCGACCGAAGCAATCTGTAGCAGCGATTGAAAGACCGAAGCGATGCCCGCGACCTCCTCTTGCGCCTTGGCCAGCAAGATCCCTTCGTCGGTGTCTTCGGGCAGGCTGCGCGCCAGATCGTCCAGATGCACCGCGACGCGCTGGATCGGCGTCTTGAGGTCATGGGCAATGTCCGACGATACCTGCCGCAGCATCTGGGTCTGCGCCTCTTGTGCGCCTGCCATCTGGTTCACTTTGCTGCCGATACGTTGCAGATCATCGGCCCACCCCGGCGACACGGTCACCCGCGCGGCAAGATCGCCGGTCGTCAGGTCATCCAGCGTGCGCCCGATGACATCCACATGCCGCTTGCTGCGCCGCGCCAGATAAAGCCCGCCCGACAAGGCGACCAGCACCGTGGGTAGCAGGCTGATCAGCAGGATATTCAGGAACACCGTGCGCAGCCCTTCGATCTGTGCGCGGCTGCGGGCGACGGTCAGCTGCCCGCCATAAAGAGGCGTTGTCAGCGACAGGTAGACCCCGTCATATTCGGCCCGCCCCTCGGCCAGCGACACGATATGATAGCCTTCGTCATCCCGCGCGATGGCCCCGTTGCCATAGATACGCCCCGACGGGGTGATATAGCTGAGCACAACGCGGCTGGGATCGGCGTCGCGCGATTCAGCGTCCACCAGCAGGGCCACGGCGCGGGCATTGGGGGCCGCGCGAAAGCCCGCGATATCCTGTTCAAGATCCGCACGGATCGCGGTTTCAAACGAATTCTGCGTCACCGCATAGCTGGCCGCCAACCCCATCAGACTGACGGTCGAGAACAGCAAGACCAGCAGCAGCGCCAACCGCACCGGCATGGACCGCCAAAGCTGCGCCAGCCGCGCGGTCATCCGTCGATCCGGTAGCCGGCACCGCGCACGGTCTGGATCAGCTCGCGATCAAAGGGTTTGTCCACCTTGGCCCGCAAACGGCTGATGTGGGTTTCGACAACGTTGGTCATCGGGTCAAAGCTGATGTCCCAGACCGCTTCAAGCAACATGGTCCGGGTCTGCACCCTGCCCTTTCGACGCAGCAGATGTTCAAGCAGCGCGAATTCACGGGGCAGC
This sequence comes from Sulfitobacter sp. SK025, assembly GCF_003352105.1. NCBI lineage: Bacteria > Pseudomonadati > Pseudomonadota > Alphaproteobacteria > Rhodobacterales > Roseobacteraceae > Sulfitobacter > Sulfitobacter sp. SK025. The sequence goes on from NZ_CP025808.1 coordinate 2,820,715, forward strand.
AGGTCGATCTCCTGTCCGGCGCGGGTCACCTTGCGGGTGATCAGTTGCATTTCAAGATCGCCTGCACGCAGCACGGTTTCCTGCTCCATCGCTTGGGGGCGCCGTGCGAGGGCGGTGACTCGCGCCGAAAGCTCGCCAAAGGCGAAGGGTTTGACCAGATAGTCGTCGCCGCCCGCGTTCAACCCGCTGATACGGTCATCGACGCTGCCCATGGCGGTCAGAAACAGCACCGGCGTCAGGTTACCCGCGCCACGCAAGGTCTTGACCATCGTCAGCCCGTCGATCTCTGGCAACATCCGGTCGACGATCAGCACGTCGTAAGCCCCCGAGGTCGCCTGTATCAGCCCCTCGCGCCCTTCAGCGACAAGATCAACGGTATGCCCTTCTTCGCGCAACCCCCGCGCGATATAGGTTCCGGTGGTGGCATCATCTTCGACGACAAGCAGTTTCATATACAATGGTCCATTGCGGCTTTGATCCTTCGATACCTGATATAGGGCGTGCTGCCACCTGCGAGAGACCAGTTTACACATTTGTATAGCCCGCAAAAACCCGCTGTTAGAATGGGCTGCCATTTGGGTGTCATCCCTAAAGACGAAGGAAACACGCATGACATCTCTTTTCTCCTCCCCCCGCCGCGCAGCACCCTTTGTGCTCGCAGCGGCCCTTGCCTCTACCTCGGCCATGACGCTTGCCCCGACGGCGGCTCTGGCGGTGCCCGCCGGCGGCTATGCCGATCTGGTCGAACAAATCTCACCCGCTGTTGTCTTCATCGAGGTGACCGGCACGGCAGAGCAGGCCAGCGCGCAGGTGCAACTGCCCGAAGGCATGCCAGAGGAACTGCGCAAACGTTTTGAGCAGCTGATGCCGCAAGGACCGGCTGGCGCACAGCCGATGCACGGGCTTGGATCGGGCTTTATCGTGTCCAAGGACGGATCGATCGTGACGAACAACCACGTTGTCGCCGGTGCCGACACGGTCAAGGTCAAGCTGGCCGATGGCCGCAGCTTTGACGCCAAGGTGGTCGGCAGCGATGTGCTGACAGATATTGCCGTGCTCAAGGTCGAAGCGGATGTGGACCTTCCGGCGGTGAAATTCGGGTCTTCCGATAGCATGCGCGTCGGCGACGAGGTGGTCGCCATGGGCAACCCGTTTGGTCTGGGTGGCACGGTCACCACCGGCATCATCTCGGCCAAGTCGCGCAATATCAACGCGGGCCCCTATGATGACTTTATCCAGACCGATGCGGCGATCAACCGTGGCAACTCCGGCGGGCCGCTTTTCAATAACGCGGGCGAGGTAATTGGCGTGAACACCGCGATCCTGTCGCCTGATGGCGGCTCTGTCGGGATCGGCTTTTCAGTACCATCCGATCTGGTGCAGGACATCGTGGCCGACCTGTCTGACGACGGGGAAATCACCCGCGGCTGGCTTGGCGTACAAATCCGCCCGATGACGGCAGAGGTCGCGCAGGTGCTGGGGCTGGACGCGCCGAAAGGGGCGGTGATCGAAGCCATCGGCGATGACAGCCCGGCCAAGAAAGCGGGTCTTGAGAAAGGTGATATCATCCTGTCGTTCGACGACACAGAGATCAAGGAACTGCGCGACCTGACCCGCGCTGTGGCCGAAACCGATCCGGAAGCCAAAGCCGAGGTCATGGTCCTGCACAAGGGCAAAGAGGTCACGCGGACGGTCACCATCGGCACATTGGCCGATCAAAAAGCGTAAGCGTCTTCCAGCGGGCTTACCTCGTTCCCTGCTGGATTTGCCCGACCGCGTTCCCCAACGCGGCGGGCCCCACCGCCCGTCCCCCCGGTGCGGCAGACCACCTCCGACGTAGACCGTCGGGGGTGGTTTTCTTTTGGGCCTTCTACGGAGGTTTAGATTGTCGCCTCGAACAGCTTGCGCAGGTTTTCGGTGGTCAAGGTCACAGGGTTGCCACCGCAAGACGGGTCTTCAAGCGCCATCGCGACCAGATCGTCGATCCGGTCAGCGCTCACGCCCATTTCCGACAGTTTGCGCGGGATACCGAAGCTGTCGTTGAACTTCTGCACGAAGGCGCGGAAGCCGTCATAGCCGCCGTCGATCCCCAGATACCCTGCCGCGCGGTCAAAGCGGTCGCGGATTTCAGGCTCGTTCAGGTCCAGCACCGCGGGCATGCAGACCGCATTGGTGGTGCCGTGGTGCGTGTTGAACACCGCGCCGATCGGGTGGCTCATGGCGTGGATCGCGCCCAGACCTTTCTGGAACGCCGTCGCCCCCATCGCCGCCGCCGACATAAGCTGCGCGCGCGCTTCGATGTCGTTGCCGTCTGCATAGGCGCGCGGCAGATAGTCGATGACCAGCCGCATGCCCTCCAGCGCGATACCTTGCGACATGGGGTGGTAATGCGGGCTGCTGAACGCCTCGACGCAATGGGCAAAGGCATCAAGGCCGGTGCCTGCGGTGATATGCTTGGGCATCCCCACCGTCAGCTCGGGGTCGCAGATCACGATGCTGGGCAGCACTTTGGGGTGGAAAATGATCTTTTTCACATGGGTTTCAGAGTTGGTCAGCACCGACGCGCGCCCCACCTCAGATCCGGTGCCCGCCGTGGTCGGCACGGCGATGATCGGCGCGATGGCGTCGGCATCGGCGCGGGTCCACCAATCGCCCACATCCTCGTAATCCCACACAGGCCGCGACTGTCCCGCCATGAAGGCGACCATCTTGCCCAGATCAAGGCCGGAGCCACCGCCAAAGGCGATCACACCATCGTGCCCGCCCTCGCGGTAGACCTTCAGCCCTGCCTCAAGGTTCAGCTCGGTCGGGTTTGCGTCCACTTCCGAGAACATCGCGCGGCCAAAGCCTGCGCCGTCCAGCAGGTCCAGCGTGCGGGTCGTGATCTCCATCGAGGCAAGGCCCTTGTCCGTCACCAGCAAGGGGTTTTTCATCCCCGTGGCCACGCAGGCCTCTCCGATTTCAGAAATACGGCCCGCGCCAAAGCGGATGGCGGTGGGGTAGGACCAGTTGTTTTGCAGTGCCATAAGGATCAAGCCTTTTTCAGGTGGTAAGATTTGGGGCGCGTCAGCGCCTGATAGCCAAGCTCGGACAGGCCCGCGCCCTGCCCTGTGTCCTTGCAGCCGGTCCAGCACAGGGCCGGATCAAGGTAATCGCAGCGGTTCATGAACACGGTGCCGGTTTCCAGCTGCGCGCCGATGGCATCGGCGGCATCCGCATCCTTGGTAAAGATCGCGGCGGTCAGGCCGAACTGGCAGTCGTTCATCAGCGCAATTGCTTCGGCGTCGTCCTTGACGGGCATGATGCCGACGACGGGGCCAAAGCTTTCGTCGCGCATCACGCGCATGTCGTGGGTGACGTTGGTCAGGATCTGCGGCGTGAGATACGCACCGCCGTCATCCGCCTCAAAGGTATCGATCAGCGCGGTCGCACCGGCGGCGACGGCCTCGGATATCTGGGCGCGCACCTCGGCGGCGAAACGGACGTTCGCCATGGGGCCGATATCGGTATCCGCCTCAAGCGGGTTGCCAAGCTTGAGCGCATTGACCCAAGCCACAGCCTTTTCGACAAAGGCATCATACAGGCTTTCGTGCACATAAATCCGTTCGATCCCGCAGCAGCACTGCCCCGCGTTGAACATCGCCCCATCCATCAGCCCGTCAACGGCGGCATCCACATCCGCGTCGGCGCGCACATAGCCGGGGTCTTTGCCCCCCAGTTCCGTCGCGACGGGAGTGAAGGTGCCTGCGGCGGCTACCTCCATCGCCTTGCCGCCCCCGACCGAGCCGGTGAAGTTCACGAACCCGAACTGCCGTTCAGCGATCAGCGCCGAGGTGGTGTCGTGATCAAGAAAGACGTTCTGGAAGACATCGTCGGGGATGCCTGCGGCGTGGAAAGCTTCGGCCAGACGTTCACCCACTTGCAGGGTTTGGGTGGCGTGTTTCAGCACCACGGTATTCCCCGCGATCAGCGCTGGCGCGACCGTGTTGATCGCCGTCATATAGGGGTAGTTCCACGGGGCCACGACCAGCACAACGCCGCGCGCCTCGCGGGTGATCTTGCGGGTGGCCTTGTCGCTGTCTTCGACAATCGTCGGGGCCAACGCCTTTTCGGCGATGTCGGCCATATAGTTGCCGCGCTCGGCAAAGCCGCCAAACTCGCCGCCATAACGCACCGGACGGCCCATCTGATGCGCCAGTTCCTGCGCCATACGATCGGTGGTTTTGCCCACCTGGGCAATGGCATCGCGCACCAGTTGGACACGTTCGGCCAAGGGGCGCGCGGCCCATGCGCCTTGTGCTGCCTTGGCGCGGGTGCAGACATCGCGTGCCGCATCCAGCGACAGCACAGGGCGTTCAAGGTAAACCGATCCGTCAATCGGTGAGATACATTTCAAAGTGTTTGTCATGGTTTATGCTCGCTCAAATCCGCGGTTGATTTCCCAGTCGGTCACGACCCTGTCGTATTCCTCCTGCTCCCATTCGGCTGCGCGGGTGTAGTGGTCAACCACGTCGTCGCCAAGGGCCTCGCGCAGCATGGCAGAGTTGCGCAGCGTTCGGGTCGCGGCACGCAGGGTGCGGGGGATTTCGGTGACGTTGGCGTCTTCGTAGACATCGCCCATCGTCGGCTCTTGCAAAGGCAGCTTTTCCTCGATCCCCTTCAGCCCTGCCGCAAGCAGCACAGCCTGCGCCAGATAGGGGTTCAGGTCAGACCCGCCAATGCGACATTCAACGCGAATCCCCTTGGTGCCATCGCCACACAGCCGGAAGCCCGCGGTGCGGTTATCGACAGACCAAACGGTTTTCGTAGGCGCAAAGGTGCCTTTGGCAAAGCGTTTGTAGCTGTTGATATAGGGCGCGAAGAAATAGGTGATATCAGGGGCATAGGCGATCAGACCGGCCATGAAATGCTGCATCATCTGCGACATCCCCAGCTTGGCGTCCTTGTCATAGAACGCGGGCGTGCCGTCTTTCCACAGCGACATATGCACGTGGCTGGACGACCCCACCTTATCCGCCGACCACTTGGGCAGGAAGGAGGCCGAGAAACCCTGCTGATAGGCGATCTCTTTCACCGCTTGTTTCGAAATCGTGTGATGATCGGCACAGGCCAGCGCATCGGCATAGCGGATGTTAAGCTCTTGCTGGCCGACCTCGGCCTCGCCCTTTGTGCATTCGACCGGAATCCCCGCCCCCACCAGATGGTTGCGCAGCGGCTGGAGGAAGCTTTCCTCTTTCGTGGTCTGGAACAGGCAGTAATCTTCGTTGTGGCCGTTCAGGGGCACGAGATTGGCGTATTTCTCTTTCTGCAAGGTGCGGTAGTCGCCTTCGAACAAAAAGAACTCAAGCTCGGTCGCCATCATCGCATCAAAGCCAAGCGCGTCCAGTCGGGCGATCTGCTTTTGCAGCATGGCGCGCGGCGAATGGGAGACAGGTTCGTGGGTGTGGTGATCCAGCACGTCGCCAAGCACCAGCACGGTTTTGTCCAGCCACGGCACATGGCGCATGGTCGACAGATCGGGGCGCAGCACATAGTCGCCATAGCCGGTTTCCCAGCTGGTCGAGGCAAAGCCCTCGGGCGTGGACATTACCAGATCGGTTGCCAGCAGATAGTTGCAGCAATGCGTTTCCGCATGGGAATGATCGATGAAATTCGTGACGTGAAAACGCTTGCCCATCAGGCGGCCCTGCATGTCCACCAGTGCCACCAGCACCGTGTCCACCTCGCCTTTGGCGGCCAGGTCCTTGAGCGTGTCGAAAGTAAGGTTGCCCATCTGCAAACGTCCCTTTTGATGTGAGGGGGCGGCACAGATGCGCCGCCCCGATGGTCATGATGTCAAAGTCGGATCAGCCGAAAGTATAGGGCGGGCCCGCTTTCGAGATGACGTTGTTATAGTCGCGGAAAATCTGCACGATCTTGGCGGCGGTTTCGCCTTCTTCCGCCATCTCGTCCCAGAATTTCACCGCCGCCTCCTCGACCACTTTCCATTCGTCCTGCGGTACGGATGTCAGCTCCAGCTTCTCACCCGATGCACGCAGGCGCGCCTCGCCGCCCCAGTACCATTGGTTGCGGTAGGTGTGGCTCGCCTCGATCGCGGAGTTCACGATCTGCTTGAGGTGATCCGGCAGCTCTGCCCATTTCTCTGCGTTGACGAAGAACGACCCGATCCACGCCCCCGAGATGTTGTTGGTGCAGAAGTAGTTGGTCACATCGGCCCAGCCCACGGTGTAGTCTTCGGTGATGCCCGACCACGCCATACCGTCCAGCTCGCCCGTCTGCACCGCGACTTCCGCATCCTCGTAAGGGATGTTGACCGGCACGACGCCGAATTGCGACAGGAAGCGACCCGCCGTCGGGAAGGTATAAAGCTTCAGCCCGTCCATATCGGCCAGCGATTTGATCGGCTTGACGGTGTTGAAGTTACACGGGTCTTGCCCCGCCGCAGACAGCCAGTGCACGCCAACCTTGGCGTATTCCTCGCGCCAGATGTCTGCCAGACCGTATTGATTGAACAGCACCGGCACGTCGAGCGCGTGTTTCGTCGCCAGCGGGAAATACCCGCCGAAGGACCGGACAGGCGTGGGCGACGCCATGGAGTCATCATCCGAGTGCACGCCGTCGATGGTGCCGCGTTGCAGCGCCTGGAACAGCTCGCCCGTGGGGACGATCTGGTCGGCGTAGAACAGCTCGATTTCCAGCTCACCTTGAGCAGCGGCGTTGATCGCGTCGATGGCGGGTTTCGTCACCTCTTCGCCAAGTGCAGACCCCGCATAGGTCTGGAAACGCCAGCGGATCGGCTCTTGGGCGTGCAGGATCGATGGTGCGGCAAGGGTTGCCGGACCGGCAACGGCGGCACCTTTCAGGAACTTACGTCTTGTTGTCATGTCTCATACTCCTTGTTGGGGTTGGGATGAAAAGGGCCAGTTGCTCTGACCGCTTGGTTGTTAATGCTTATTTTCCATAGACATAGTCCGGCAGCCAAAGCGCGATCTGCGGGAAGATCATGACCACCGCGAGCGCCAGCACCATGACCCCGACAAAGGGGATGATCGACCGGTAGATATCGCGGATCGTGATCTCTGGCGGGGCCATGGCGCGCATCAGGAACAGGTTATAACCAAAGGGCGGCGTCATATAGGCGATCTGGCAGGTGATCGTATAAAGCACACCATACCACACAAGATCGAACCCGAGCGCACCCACCAGCGGCACGTAAAGCGGGGCCACGATAACCAGCATCGCCGTGTCGTCCAGAAACGTCCCCATGACCAGAAACGACAGTTGCATCAGGATCAGGATCACCCAAGGGTTCAGGCCCCATTGTTCGGTAAACAGGTTTTCAATCGCCTTGACCGCCCCAAGCCCGTCGAACACCGCACCAAAGGCCAGCGCGGCGAGGATTATCCACATGAACATGCAAGTGATCGCAAGGGTCTGGCGCACCGAAGTCTCGAACACCGCCCGCGTCATCCGCCCCTTGAGCACGGCAGCGAGGAAGGCCGCAATCGCACCAATGGCAGAGCTTTCGACAAGCGAGGTCCAGCCGTTCACAAAGGGCACCATCATCACGGCAAAGATCACCACAGGCAGCAGGCCCGCGCGCAGCAAGCGCAGCTTTTCGGGCCAGCCCACATCGCGTTCCTCGGCGGAAAGGGCGGGGCCCAGATCGGGGTTCAGGCGGCAGCGGATGGCGATATAGATGATGAACATCGTGGCCATCATCAGCCCCGGGATCGCGCCGGCCAGCCACAATTGCCCCACAGGTTGCCGCGCGATCATCGCATACAGCACCAGCACGACCGACGGCGGCACAAGGATGCCAAGGCTGGACCCCGCCTGAATGACCCCTGTCACCATCAGCTTGTCATAATTGCGTTTCAACAGCTCGGGCAGCGCAATCGTGGCCCCAATCGCCATGCCCGCCACCGACAGGCCGTTCATGGCAGAGATCAGCACCATCAGCCCGATCGTCCCGATGGCCAGCCCGCCGCGCAGACCGCCCATCCACACGTGAAACATTTTATATAGATCGTCGGCAATTTTACTTTCCGACAGCACGTACCCCATGAAGATGAACATCGGCAGGGTCAGCAGCGGATACCAACGCATCAGCTTGATCGCGGCAGAGAACCCGATGTCATAGCCGCCGCGATCCCCCCAAAGAAACAGCGCCGCAATCACCGCGACAAAGCCGATGGCCCCGAACACCCGCTGTCCGGTCAGCAGCATCAGCATCATGGTCGAAAACATCAGGATGGCGATCAACTCATAGGGCATCGCGGGTCTCCTCTGCCGATTTGAGGAAAAGGATGTCCTTGAACAGTTCAGAGACAGCTTGAAGCAGCATCAGGGTGATGCCGATGCACATGGTCACTTTGACCGGCCACATATAGGGGCGCCACGCGGTCGGGCTGCGCTCCCCCCCGTATTTGAACGAATACATCGTGGATTCGATACCGCCCCACAGCAGGATCACCAGATAGATCAGCAGGAAAAAGACGGTGATACAGTCCGTCCAGGCCTTCTTGCGCGGGGTCAATTCGGCATAGAACAGGTCCATCCGCACGTTCGCGCCCATCTGCAAAGCATAAGGCCCGCCAAGGATGTAATAGCCCACCATCACGAACTGCGCCATTTCCAGCGTCCAGATCTGCGGCGAGGCGAAGGTCTTGTTATAGGACGACCACAGCAAGATCCCCATGAGCACGAAAATCCCGTACATCATGATCCTGCCAAGGCCATAATTAAAGCCGTCGACCACCCGGATATATCTGCGCATCGCGTTCATTCTGCAGCCTCGCTGTCGGGGATGGGAAAGGCTTGGGTCAGGCTTTCGGCCAGATGCCGCGCCATGGCCTGCGCTTTTTCGGGTGTATCGATCAGATCATTGCGAATCTCGATCATCACGGCGGGCAGCGCCTGCGCCTCGCCATGTTTTTCAAGCGTATAGGTCACGCCGTCCGTCGCGGCATAGGGTTCGTTCAGCGCCGACGCATAGCGCCCCCGCGCCTGTTCAACCGCTAGCACTGCCTCCGCGGCGGCGGGCTGCGCGTGGTAAAGAAAGCCGAGTTCAACCGCGCGGGTCGCCCCGTTATAGACAGGCGTAAAGCTGTGGATCGTGACCAGCACCGGCGCGGCTTGGGCGGGCTGCCAGCTTTCGCGAACACGGGCGACCGCATCGTGAAACGGCGTATGCACTTGGTCAAAACGCTGCTGCCGTCCGGCACCGTCCAAAGCGGCATTTCCGGGGATGTCATAGATCTCGCTGCGCGCCGGAATACAGTCCGGGGCGTCAAGCGGGCGGTTGCAATCATAGACCAGACGGGAAATGTCACCGGCCACCAAAGGCGCGTCCAGGGCATCTGACAGCGCGTGCGCCACATCCAGCGCGCCGATGTCCCACGCGGCGTGCGAACAGCTTGCCGCAGGGGACAACCCCAACCCTTCCAGCGCATCGGGTATCCGGCGCGAGGCGTGCTCACACACCAACAGCCAGCCCCCCTGCCCCTGCGGGTTCACGATGTTTACGGCATTCCAGTCGGTATTGGTCACGGTGCCCCTATCGTCTTGTTGCCTCACAATCACTACAGAATTTTCTAGCCTGTCAAGATTTTTTCTGTAATCTTTGCTTCACACTGATCTGCGCTGTACCGAAAGGAACATGAGTTGCACAAAAAAGCACTGGTCCGCGATCTGCTGAAAGAAAAGCAGACCGAGCTAACGGCGGCAGAGCGTAAACTGTCGGCTGTTCTGCTGGACGACCAGTTGCTTACGGGGCTGCAATCCATCACACGGCTGGCCGAGCTGGCCGAGGTGTCATCGCCCACCATCATCCGGCTGGCGCGCAAGCTGGGGTTCGATGGTTTCTCGGATATGCAGGACGCCATCCGCGACGAAATCGGCGCACGGATGAAAAAGCCGCTGGCCAAGCTCGACACCCCCGGTGACAGCAGCGATCACGTGGTATCGCGCTTTATTCAGGCGGTATCGGGCAATGTGAACCGCACGCTTGAACGGCTTGATCTGGCTGAATTCGACGAGGTTGCGGCGCTGCTTTCCGATCCGTCGCACAGGCTCTATCTGCTGGGCGGGCGGATCACGCGGTCCAACGCGCATTACTTTTTCAACCACCTGCAGATCATCCGGCCGCAGGTCACCCTGCTCGATTCCTCCCCCAGTGCATGGCCACAATCCTTGCTGGATATGGACGCGGGTTCAGTGTTGATCGTGTTTGACATCCGCCGCTACGAAAAAGAGCTGGAAAAGCTCGCCGATCTTGCGGTCAAGCAAGGCGCGACCATCGTGCTGTTCACCGATGCTTGGGGGTCGCCTATCGAAAAACACGCCCGCCACTGTTTCCGCGCCATGGTCGAGGTGCCGTCGAGCTGGGACTCAACGCTGGCGATTAACTTTCTGATTGAAGCGCTGGTCGCCGACGTGCAATCGCGCAGCTCCGACCAGAGTGCCGAGAGGATCGCGGCGCTGGAACAGATGATCGGCGAGTCGCGCATTTTCCGCAGCAACTAAGCGTCAACCGCCCCCCGCACGCCGGCACGGCGTCCTCCATTCGTGACACATCAGAGTTTGCGTTGAACGGCAACATCCCCTAATCGGAACGCGCACCGCGTCTGCGTCGTTTTGTAAAGGATCTGCCATGAAGACCCCGTATTATCTGATCGACAAATCCCGCCTTCAGGCAAACATGGAAAAGATCGCCTGGCTGCGCGAGGCATCCGGCGCGAAATCCTTGCTGGCGTTGAAATGCTTTGCCACGTGGTCGGTCTTTGACTTCATGGCGCAGTATATGGATGGGTCCACGTCCTCCTCGCTCTACGAGGTCAAACTAGGGTACGAGAAATTCGGCGGTGAAACCCACGCCTATTCAGTGGCCTACGACGATGACGAGATCGCCGAGGTGTTGGCCAATAGCGACAAGATCATCTTCAATTCGATCGGTCAGTTGGACCGCTTTGATGCGGCATCGGCAGGGCATACGCGCGGGCTGCGGGTGAACCCCGGTGTATCGACATCGGAATTCGATCTGGCCGACCCCGCCCGCCCCTTCAGCCGTTTGGGCGAACATGATCCGGCGCAGATCGCCGCCGTGGCCGACCGCATCACCGGGCTGATGTTCCACAACAACTGCGAGAATGACGATTTTGACCGTTTCGCTGACATGCTGACGTTGATCGAGGACCGCTTTGGCGACACGATCCACCGGATGGACTGGATCAGCCTTGGCGGCGGCATCCATTTTACCGGCGAAGGCTACCCGCTGGACCGTCTGGCCGCGCGGTTGAAAACCCTGTCGGATACCTATGGCGTGCAGGTCTACCTCGAGCCGGGCGAAGCCGCGATTACCGGTGCCGCCACGCTGGAGACGACCGTGCTCGACACGCTGCACAACGGCAAGAACCTAGCCATCGTCGACAGCTCGATCGAGGCGCATATGCTTGATCTGCTGATCTACCGCGAGCCCGCCAAAGTGGCCCCGAACACCGGCGACCACGACTGGATGATCTGCGGCAAATCCTGCCTTGCGGGCGACATCTTTGGCGAATTCAAGTTCGATACCCCGCTTAAACCCGGCGACCGCATTTCGTTTCAAGACGCTGCGGGCTATACTATGGTCAAGAAGAACTGGTTCAACGGCGTCAAGATGCCCGGCATCGCCATTCGTGAACTTGATGGAACGATCACATCGGTCCGGTCATTCGACTACGAGGATTTCAAATCCGCCCTCTCCTAACCCTTCCCTTACAAGAGGTGTACTGAATACATGAAACGTAACGTTCTTATCATCGGCGCCGGTGGCGTGGCTCAGGTCGTGGCGCATAAATGCGCGCAAAATAATGACGTGTTGGGCGATCTGCATATCGCCAGCCGCACCGTGTCAAAATGCGAAGCGATCATTGAAAGCGTGCATGCCAAAGGCGCGATGAAACAGGACGGCGTATTCAAGGCCCATGCGGTCGACGGGATGGACAGCGACGCGGTAGAGGCGCTGATCAACGACCTCGGCGTGCAAATTGTGATTAACGTCGGTTCGCCCTTCGTGAACATGACCGTGCTCGAAGCCTGCATCCGCACCGGCGTCGCCTATATCGACACGGCCATTCACGAAGACCCGACCAAAATCTGCGAAACACCCCCGTGGTACGGCAACTACGAATGGAAACGCCGCGAGGATTGCGCCAAGGCCAACACCACCGCCATTCTGGGGGCAGGCTTCGATCCCGGTATGGTTAACGCCTTCGCCCGTTTCGCCGTGGACGAATTCATGGACGACGTGAAATCCATCGACATCGTCGACATCAACGCGGGCAATCACGGCAAGTATTTCTCGACCAACTTCGACCCCGAGATCAACTTCCGCGAATTCACCGGCACGGTCTACAGCTGGCAGGACGGCGCGTGGCAAGAGAACAAAATGTTCGAGGTCGGCCGCGAATGGGACCTGCCTGTCGTTGGCAAGCAAAAGGCCTATATGTCCGGCCATGACGAGGTGCATTCGCTCGCTGCGAACTATCCGCAGGCCGACGTGCGCTTCTGGATGGGCTTTGGCGATCACTATATCAACGTCTTTACCGTGCTGCAAAACCTTGGCTTGCTGTCTGAACAGCCCGTCGTGACCGCCGAAGGGCTCGAGGTCGTGCCGCTGAAGGTCGTCAAAGCCGTGCTGCCTGACCCATCGACACTTGCGCCGAACTATACCGGCAAGACCTGCATTGGCGATCTGGTCAAAGGTACCAAGGACGGCAATGAGGTTGAGGTGTTCGTCTACAACGTCGCCGATCACAAAGACGCCTATAACGAGGTCGGCAGCCAGGGCATTTCCTATACCGCTGGCGTGCCACCCGTGGCGATGGCGATGCTGATTGCCGATGGCACCTATGACACCGGCACGATGGTGAACGTCGAAGAGCTGGACCCAAAGCCGCTGTTCGCCCTGCTCGACACCATCGGTCTGCCGACCCGTGTCAAACTGGCGGATCAGGACACCGGCTGGGACGAGGCCATCGCCTAAGCCTGCCGCCTGAGGCACCCACACCAACAGCCCGCGCGCCCTTGCACCCGCGCGGGTTACCTTGCCCCGAGGGGCCGTACCCCCATAAAATCAAACGATTAAACACAAACAGCCCAGCGCGCGATCATGCGTGCAGGGTGATCAATTTGATTATAAAAAATGCAGACGGTTGTGCCGCCAAGTTCAAAATCTAACGAGGTTTGAAAGTGGCGGACCGAGGAGGATTCGAACCCCCGACCCCCTGATTCGTAGTCAGGTACTCTATCCAGCTGAGCTATCGGTCCGTTAAGGCGGGGTTTAGTTCTGGGCGCGGGGGTTTGCAACCCCTTCTTTTGCCTAACGTGAATTTTCTTCAAACAAATTAGAAAGACCCGTCGCCCTTGGGCAATGTCACGATGAATACCGTGCCCGACGCGCTGGTCTCTGACAGTTTGAGCGTCCCACCGTGACCGCGCACCAGCTCTGCCGCGATGGCAAGGCCCAGACCTGAGCCCCCCTTGCGCGCACCGCCCTTGAACGCAGTAAACAGATGCTCCCGCGCCTTGGGGGGAAGGCCGGGGCCGTTGTCGCTGACGCGGATCACCCAGTCGCTGGCCTGTTCACTGGCAGCAACGATGATTTCGCCAGATTTACCCGTGGCGATGATCGCCTGTCGGGCGTTGCGCACGAGATTCGCCAAGACCCTGAACAAATGCTCCGGATCGGCGCGCACGTGCAAATCTTGCGGCACGTCGCAGGTGAACGTCAGGTCCGCCCCGTTGATCGCCAGCCGCTCGCTATCAACAACGTCATCAACGATGCGCAACAGTGGCGTGACCGTCAGTGTCGGGCTTGGCTCTTCCGCACGGCCAAAGGCAAGCGTGGATTCGCACAGGTGCACGGCGCGGGTGATTGAGCTGACCAGCTTCGGGGCCATGCGTTTGACCGTCGGATCCTCGGACATTTCGATCCGGTCGGTAAACAGCTGTGCCGATGTCAGGATGTTACGCAGATCGTGGCTGATCTTGCTCACCGCCTGCCCCAGCTGCGCCAGACGCTCTTTCTGGCGCAGGGCTTGGGTCAGTTCGGTTTCAAGCTTCATCAAAGCTTCTTCGGCCTCGCGCACCTCTGTCACACCAGCGGAAGGCGAAATGATTCGTCGCGCATCCTCGGGGGCAAGCGCGTAGTTCTGCATATGCCCGACCACACCCTTGATCGGTTTCAGCAAAAACGCCCGCATGGTCAGAAACAGCAAAAACGCCGTGATCATCGAGATGGCGGCAGAAAGCACCAGAATGCGAATACCATAGTCGATCATGGCGGTCCGTAAGGAGCCCGCCTCCATCGTGATTTCGATCAGCAGGCCCGCATCCTGCACCGGGGCACCGATCACGCGGATCACCCCCGGCTCTGTTTCGGCGAGCTGATGGAACGCATCGCGAATCAACACCCATGCGGAGGCATCGCGCAGATCGTATGTCTCTTTGATGGTCTGCGACATCGGGGACGACAGTGCCAATTGCCGTATACGGTCCCGCCGCAGCACCACATTAAACACCTGCGCGGTGCGCAACAGCTCTGCCTCAAGCTCGGGGTCGATCATATCGCTTGCGAGCAGGGTCAGCGACGCGATCTGCGCCCTCTCCAGCCGGTTCATCATGTATTCTTCGCGAAACCGAGCGATAGAGGGCACAAAGATCAACACTTCTGCCAGCATCACAAAGATGGTGGTCAGAATAAGAAGCCTGCCAGAGAGGGATTTGAGCATAGGCGCGCGCTTTATGGGATGAACCGCTGCACCAGTCGAACGACAGTCTTGACCAAATCGCTTTCGAACAGACGCGGGCTGAAATACGCCCCCGCCGCACGTTTGTTGATTTCGCCGATGGTAGGGTAAGGTGCAACCATAGACGCAATCTGGCTCATTTTCATGTTATTTGCCAGCGCCAAAGCCCACAGGTTGATCAACTCTCCTGCTTGGTAACCGACGATGCTTGCGCCCACGGGGCGCCCCTTGACCACCATGACCTTGATCAAACCTTTGGTTTTACGCTCCGCGATGGCGCGATCATTGTGCTTATAGTGAAAGCGCACGACCTCCAGCTTGTCACCGTGTTTCTCTTTGGCTTGCGCCTCGGTCAGGCCGACTTGCGACAGTTCTGGGTCGGTGTAGGTGGCCCACGGGATATGCGCCGTCTTCGCCTTGGCAGGCAGCGCGAACATTAGCGACCGGATCACGACGCCGCCGTGATAGCCCGCGACATGGGTAAATTGCATCCCGCCTGCGACGTCGCCAATGGCATAGACCTTGCGGTTGGTGGTGCGCAGGGAATCGTCAACCTTGATCCCGTTCTTGATCGGTTCGATCCCCGCCTTTTCCAGATCCAGACGATCCGAGTTTGCCTTGCGGCCGACGGCCACCAGGAGATGCGAGCCTTTGAACACGCGCCCGTCTTTTGCTTCCACCTCTATCGCGCCGACATCCCCACGGATTTCAGCGGCTTGCGCACCTTCTGCAATCTCGATGCCTTCGTCCTTAAGCGTTTGCAAAACGATGGCGGCAAGTTCGGGGTCGTCCTTTGAAAGCGCTTTATCTCCCTCGATCACGGTAACCTTGCACCCCATGCGTATATGGGCCTGCGCCATTTCCATCCCGATCGGCCCGCCACCTATGATCAGCAGATGCTCGGGCTTTTCGCGCAGATTGAACAAGGTCTCGTTCGTCTCGTATGGCGTTTTATCCAGACCTGTAATCGGGGGTACCAGCGGCGATGATCCCGTCGCGATGACGATGCGCCGCGCCTTGATCACCGTATCTCCGGCCTGCACTTCGTCTTCGGAGATGAAGCGCCCGTACTCGCGGATCACGTTGACCCCGAAGCCTTCGAAGCGTTCTTGGCTGTCGACGGGCGCGATCTGCGCAATCACGTCCGCCACATGATCTTTTGCAGCGGCGTAATCCACCTCGCCCGCCGCATTGGCCACGCCATATTCCGCGCTGTGCCGCTGCCCATAGGCCGCCTTGCCCGTAGCAATCAGCGCCTTCGACGGCACGCAACCAAAGTTCAGGCAGTCGCCGCCCATCTTGTGCCCTTCAAGCAGCACAACATCCGCCCCCATTTGCGACGCCCCCGCCGCGACGGACAACCCGCCGGAGCCTGCGCCAATGATCAACAGGTCGGTTTTGATGCGGTTCATTTCAAAAGTTCCTTTTTGCCGGTGACAGCTTTCAACACGACGGGCAGCACCGACAAAGCGCAAAGCCCCAGAATGGGAAGCAGGATGTGAGGTTCGAATATAATGCCGAAGTCTGGTGTTTCGCCCCGTGCAAAAACGGAACCCAGCCCAGCACCGATTGAGGTGAACACGAGCGACCCGGGGATGATCCCTAGAAAGGTAGAGATCACAAAGCGATAAAGAGGCACGCCCAGAAAGGCAGGAATAAGGTTCGCCACAAAGAAAGGGACCACGGGCACCAATCGTATGAAGAAAAGCATCGACCACTGGTTTTCGTCAATGCCCGCTTTGACCTTCCGCACAAGCCCCTCCGACGCGTCCATACGCGCCTTCAATGTCTCTCCGAGACCCATACGCGCGGCAAGAAAGATCACGACCGCCCCCAGTGTCGCGCCGGTGACATTTGCCAGAACGCCGAACACTGTCCCGAATAGAAAACCGCCAGTGATTGTTGCCACGCTCGCCCCTGGAAGGGAGAACCCCACAATCATGATATAAATACCCAGGAACACGAGGATCGTCAGCGCATAGTGCTGGTCACGAAAAGCGATCAACGCCTCGCGGTTGTCGCGCAGCGTCTCGAAGGTAAGGTAATCGCGCAGGGCGAAATAGCCGATCACCGCGACCGCCAAGATGGCCACAAAGGGCAAGTAGCGAAACCACGAAGGCTTTTCAGAGGCTTGTGCGGACATATTGTCGGGTCACTTTCCAAAGGGTATAAGTTGCTCCTTATTAGATGGGTCAAATATCGCCAGTCAGATAGGGTGCTCACGTGTGGTTGATGTGAAGGCGGCTTTTATGACGATGTCACGGCAATTCCCAAGAAAACTGTAACATTGCGCAGATAAGCTGGCTTAATTTGTTGCAAAGGCCGAAATAACGGCACCAAGGGTTTGACTTGCCCGTGCTGCAGCTTTAGGAGCAGGGCTTGAAATGACAGTGACGCGCCGAATCTGGTCGCGTGCTAAAGTATAAAGTGGAGTCGGAGCGATGAAACGCACCTATCAACCTTCAAACCTTGTGCGCAAACGGCGCCACGGTTTCCGCGCACGCATGGCAACCAAAGCGGGTCGCAAGATCATCAACGCGCGCCGTGCACAAGGCCGGAAGGAACTGAGCGCGTAATACGCGACCTCGGTTTCAAAAAGATATGACACCGCCGGAGGCACCTATGGATGGCAGCATCGCCACACCAGAGGAAACGCTTCCGGCGGTTTCTTTACGTGTGCAAACGCTCAAAAATCGCCCCGACTTTCAACGGGCATCCCGCGCCCCTCGGGTCGCCATGCCCGGTTTCATCCTGCAGATGCGTAAACGCGCAGCGGGCGAAGCCGATGGCATACGGGTTGGGTTCACCTGCTCTAAAAAAGTGGGCAACGCCGTCGCGCGCAATCGGGCCAAACGACGTCTACGCGAAGTCGCACGCCTGACGCTCCCTCACGAGGGACGCGACGGTATGGACTATGTCCTCGTAGGTCGCAGCGATGCCACGGCATCCCTCCCTTTTGACAAATTGCAGTCGGATTTCACCAAAGCCTTGGGGATCCTGCACGGCAAGCAACGCTCTGGCACAAAAAAGTGACCCCTTTGGCGCGCGTTTTGGCACTGCCTGTGAAAGGGTATCGCCTCGTCTTTAGCCCCTGGGTTGGCCACAACTGCCGATACCACCCGACATGCAGCGCATATGCGCTGGAAGCACTTGCTAGGCATGGCGGCATCAAGGGCGGCTGGCTCACCCTGCGGCGCATCGCTCGCTGCCACCCTTGGGGCGATAGCGGCATCGACAACGTACCCGACTAGCCCTTCTGCTTCTCTCCTTTCTTTACATCACCAATCGCCGCCATACACATGCACTGGCGCTTGATCGGCAAACTCAGTTGCACTAAGCCAAGCCCATGCTTGATCATCCCGAAGATATTCACCCGCTCTTCAACGGTGCCCCCCAAAGCACCGAGTTTCGCAAACTGCGCAAACGTCTTGTGCGACAAACGCGCGAGGCGATTGAGCAATACGGGATGATCGAATCCGGCGGCAAATGGCTGGTTTGCATGTCCGGGGGAAAAGATAGCTACACCCTGCTGGCCATCTTGCACGAGCTCCAATGGCGCGGTCTTCTGCCCGTCGAACTGGTCGCCTGCAACCTCGATCAAGGCCAGCCCAATTTCCCCGCCACGGTCTTGCCCGCGTTTCTTGAAAAGATGGGTGTCAAACACCGCATCGAATACCAAGATACCTATTCCATCGTCATGGATAAAATACCCGCGGGCCGCACATTCTGTGCGCTGTGCAGTAGGCTTCGTCGGGGGCACCTCTATCGCATCGCGCGCGAAGAAGGATGTACCGCTGTTGTCCTAGGCCACCACCGTGATGACATCCTAGAGACGTTTTTCATGAACCTGTTTCATGGCGGGCGCTTGGCGACCATGCCGCCAAAACTCGTGAACGAAGAAGGCGATCTGTTCCTATACCGCCCCCTCGCCCATGTTGCGGAGGTCGATTGCGAAAAATTCTCTACTGCCATGAATTATCCAATCATTCCGTGTGATTTGTGCGGCTCGCAAGACGGTCTGCAACGCCAGCAGGTAAAATCGATTCTAGACGGCTGGGAGGCGAATAGCCCCGGACGCCGTCAGGTGATGTTCCGCGCGCTGATGAACGCACGCCCTTCGCATCTGTTGGACCCGAACCTGTTTGATTTTGCGGGCCTCACTCGGGACAAGTAAACCCTCGAAAAGCTGAGAGTTTTATTCAAATTCTGTAGATCAAAAACAGAACATTAATCTTTTGGTCAGAGGCAAGGGCTATCGGTATGACGGTAACACTGTCAGCCGAGGCTTCATTTGCAACACGATCTTAAACCCAATCTTTCGAGGCGCAGCACAACCCGCCGCCATTTACCCGCTGGCCTCGTGCTTTTGCTGGGGTTTGCGTTGTCCGTGCTTTGGTTCGGCTGGCAGGGGTTAATTTTCATCGGCTTTATCGCCCCCCCTTTGCTGTATTTGGCTTCAGATAGGTGGCGTAGTACACCATCAGAACCAATGCGAACGCACCCCCTGGATAGGACGTCCACTGCCCGACCAAGCGGCGGCACCGATCCTACACCTCGGGAACCGATGCAGCACGCTCAAGTGCTATTCCAGCCTCAGATATCCACCCATTCCGGCATGATCACCGGATTCTCTGCAGTTCCGACCTGCCACACCAGCATGAACACCGATATGGCCGCGCCGCTCAACGCCTCGGAAATTGCAGAGGATGAAACTCCTTTCAGTCACTTCAGCAATCTGACTCACGCGCTGCACAGGGCCAAAACCCTGCAACGAGCGTCTCACTTTCCTATTATCATCACATGCAGCCTTTCTACCGAGCAAGTGGATGACGCGCAGCTGGCGGCAAAACTGGAATGGGAACTTGATCGTCTTGACGTCAAAACCGCGACTTTGCGACTAGCCCTGCCGCAACACCTTTGTCAGCATACGCCTTCTCACCCACTCATTTCTACATGCCGTGACCTTCGTACGCTAGGATGCGGTATCGCGCTTAACGGTTTCGGCAGCGGTCCGCACTGCGTTGAGATTATTCAAAAATGCGGCGTTGACCTCGCGATTATCGACCCATCTCTCACCAATGACGTTGATAAACACCCCAACCGTCGCCGCATCCTGTCAGCGGTAGTTGCGATGGCTCATGATTTGGGCGTCGAAACCCTGGCTTGTGATATACGAACCGCCGGAGAGCATAGCTTATTGTCTCAACTGGGCTGCGACCATGTTCAAGGCGACGGCATCGCGCCGCCCATGCAGATATACGAAGCGACCACTTGGATGCATACACATAGCCAAAAACTGACACGTCTGCCCAGTGTGGTGGGTGGCATTCGTTGATGTTTGGCTTCGGCAGATCAGTGTGCACCAAAGGGGAAAAGGCGAATCTACTTGACCTTTGGTGCCTTACTCTGTTGAACCCACGCTGATATTACAGGCATCAGGTGACGGTCACATGGACGATCAAAACAAGAATCTCATTTTCGCGACGGTTCTAAGTTTCATAGTCATCCTAGGGTGGTTCTTGTTGTTTCCGCCTCCGGAAACCGAAACCATCACTGACCCAGCTGCCACACAGCAAGTGACGGACGCGACCTCGACAGAAGCTATTGTCCCTTCAAGTGCAGGCGCAGCCGACAATGTGACCGATGCGTCGGACGAGGCAACGGCAGCTCTCGAAGAAGCGCCGCGTATTCCCGTTGAAACGGCGCGCATTTCCGGCTCAATCTCACTGCTAGGGGGGCGGGTCGATGACCTTCATTTGAAGGATTACAATACAACTATCGAAAAAGATTCTCCCATCGTAAGCTTGCTATCACCTGCAGGCACACCCGACGCCTACTATGCGCTTTACGGCTGGGCTCCAGGTGCGGGGATTGCCCCTGAACAGGTTCCAGGACCAAACACCCTTTGGACACTTAGCCAAGGTGAAACGCTGTCAGTCGAAACCCCGGTCACGCTCACTTGGGACAACGACGCCGGTCAGCTTTTCTCACGCACCATCTCAATCGACGAAAACTATATGTTCAAGATCGAACAGAAGGTTGAGAACACTTCCGAAAACACGGTTTCGCTTGCACCTTACGGGCTAATTGCACGCCACGGTATTCCAAGCGACGCGCAGAATTTCTTCATTCTTCACGAGGGTCTTGTCGCCATGAACAATGGTGAACTGCTTGAGACCGCTTGGGATGATATTCCCGAGCTGGATGTCGTGAACGGCGTGCCATCCAAACGTATTGACGGTGTAACCAACGGCTGGATCGGCTTCACCGGGCACTATTTCATGACCAACCTGATCCCGGATCCGGAACAGCCAACACGCTTAACGGTCAAATACCTGCCACGCACTGAGATTTTTCAAACCGAATCCGTGATGCCGACGCAAACTGTCGCAAGCGGGCAGACAGCAACGGTCACCACACAGTTGTTCGCCGGTGCCAAAGAATGGGAAATTCTGCGCGACTATGAGGCGCAAGGCGTGTACAAATTTATCGACTCCATCGATTGGGGCTGGTTCTTTTTCCTGACCAAACCGATCTTTTGGGTACTTCACCATCTAAACCTGCTGATCGGCAACATGGGTGTCGCGATCATCGGCCTGACGTTGCTGATCAAAGCTCTGCTCTTCCCACTTGCGTATAAATCCTACGTTTCGATGGCGAAGATGAAAGAGCTTCAGCCACAGATGGAGAAGCTGAAAAAGGATGCAGGCGACGACCGTCAAAAGCTTCAACAGGGCATGATGGAGCTATATAAACGCGAGAAAGTGAATCCAGCCGCCGGCTGTCTGCCGATTTTGTTGCAGATCCCGATTTTCTTTTCCCTCTACAAAGTGATCTTCGTCACGTTGGAGCTGCGCCACGCCCCCTTCTTCGGCCCGTTTCAGGATTTGAGCGCCCCAGACCCGACATCTATCTTCAACTTCTATGGTCTGCTGCCATGGGCTGCGCCCGAAGCAGGGACCGTTCTTGCCTTGGTCTTTATCGGGATCCTACCGCTGCTGCTGGGTATTTCCATGTTCCTGCAGCAGAAACTGAACCCGGCCCCTACGGATCCCACGCAGCAGATGATCTTTGCCTGGATGCCATGGGTGTTTATGTTCATGCTTGGCGGTTTCGCATCTGGCCTCGTTGTCTACTGGATCGCAAACAACACGATTACCTTTACGCAGCAGTATCTGATCATGCGCAGCCAAGGCTATAAGCCCGATATCCTAGGGAATATTAAAGGCAGCATGAAATTCGGACGGAAGGGTGATCCGAAATAATGACAACAGTGAACCAGCTCTATCGCCACCCGCTCAAAAGCAATGGTCGCGAAGAGCTGGATCATACAGCGCCCTCCCAGGGGCAGTCGATGCCGTGGAACCAGACCTGGGCGGTGGCGCATGGCGCGACGCGTCTAGATGAGACCGAATGGGCGCATTGTGCAAATCTGAGCACCGGGTCAAAAGCACCATTTGGTTTGATACTACAACACCATGGAGCGAGCTTGATTGGGTCGGGAACGACGTGTCAGCTGGCGAAACTGTCCTACGCGTACGGGAAACCATCAAGCGGTGCCAAGCGACCACCGCGAATCCACTCAACGGCGAGCGCGACATCGACATGTTGCGCGTATTGAGCACTTGGGGTCACCAAGATTTCCGCGTATACGCTGAGGTCATTCACACGGGCTCCGTCGCAATTAGCGACCAGGTAAAGGTACTTTAACTCATGCAAGTCCAATTTAGCATCGCCGAAGAGCCTGATGCCTATGCAGCCGAAAAAGGCCGCATGCTATTTGCAGGCGAAACGCTGTTTGTGAAAGGCGTTGTCGCGATGGACGGCCTGCCACCCGCCGACCGGATGGAGGTGTGTTTTGCAGGGCGATCAAACGTTGGTAAATCGACTTTGATCAATGCCTTGACGGGCACAAAAGCGCTGGCAAGAGCGTCCAACACGCCGGGGCGCACTCAAGAGATCAACTATTTTACCGCGGCCGACGATCACTACCTCGTCGATTTGCCCGGGTATGGCTATGCAAACGCCCCTCTACCCGTCGTCGAAAAATGGCAACGGTTGCTGAAACAGTACCTTTCAGGTCGGCAAACGCTCCGCCGTGCGTTTGTGCTGATCGACGCGCGGCATGGTGTGAAGAAGGTTGATGACGAAATCATGTCTTTGCTAGATAGCTCAGCCGTGACTTTTCAATGTGTCCTCACGAAAGCCGACAAGGTTAAAGAAGTAGAGCGTCAGAAGGTTCTGGATCAGGTCCGTGGTGCGCTTGCCAAGCACCCAGCCGCCTACCCCGAAATCGTGGTTACGTCTTCTGAAAAGGGCTGGGGCATCCCTACGCTCCGTGCCATTATCGCGACGTTGGAGTGACGAGCACTTCGGCGTTTACCGAGGCAGAGAATGAGAAAACAAGACATGAATCGCGACTGGATCGCCACCGCACGCACCCTGAGCCAAGCGCTCCCCTACTTGCAGCGTTACGCTGACGCGACCGTTGTTATAAAGCTGGGCGGTCACGCCATGGGCAGCGACGATGCGATGGAAGAGTTCGCGCGCGACGTAGCACTTATGCGCCAGGTCGGCGTGAACCCCGTCATCATTCATGGCGGCGGCCCGATGATCAATGACATGCTCGGCCGGCTGAACATCAAGTCCGAATTCGTAAACGGCAAACGGGTGACCGACGCTGCCACGATGGAAATCGTTGAAATGGTTCTGTCGGGCCTTGTGAACGCCCGCATTGTGCAAGCGATCACGGCACAGGGTGGGCGTTGCGTCGGTGTGTCTGGCAAGGACAGCGGCCTTATTATCTGTGACCAAGAGGACCCAGAGCTGGGGTTGGTTGGCGCACCGACCGAAGTAAACCCCCGTTTGCTACGCGATCTGGCCGACAAAGGGATTATCCCGGTGATTGCGCCCCTTGGCATGGGCCGCAACGGCGAAACATTTAACATCAACGGCGATACTGCGGCGGGCGCGATTGCAGCTGCGCTGAAGGCAGACCGCTTGCTGCTGCTTACCGACGTCGCAGGCGTGAAGAATGCCGAAGGCGACGTACTGACGGAGCTAACAGCGAGCCAGATACGCGAGATGGTGGCAGACGGAACGATTGCCGGTGGTATGATACCCAAAACGCAAACTGCGCTTGATGCGATCGACGGTGGCGTCCGCGCAGCGGTGATTCTGGACGGGAGAGCCCCTAACGCCTGCTTGTTGGAGCTTTTCACCGAACATGGTGCAGGGAGCATTATCCGCGGCCAGTAACAACGACGTCTTTGATTATTGCATATTGCCCCCTCCCCTGTTTCCGGCTGTTTGAGCTTCTTGTTTATGCGGCCGATACATTAAGGAAACGTTGATGAGACGCCTTATTCTGATGCGCCATGCAAAAGCAGGTTGGCCGGCGGGGATCGCGACGGACTTTGACCGGCCTTTGGATGACAAAGGTCGGCAAGACGCACATGCAATCGGGCGATGGCTCGACGCCGAAGACTACAGACCTGATCTTGTGCTATGCTCTGCATCTCGGCGAACGTCGGAAACGCTCGAACTTTTGGAAATTCCCTCCGCTGTTAAACGAATCTTCACAGACCGTCTTTATCTAGCAGATACAGAACGGCTGATGGCGGCCATACAGGGCGCTGAAGGGGCAACAGTTTTAGTTCTTGCGCATAACCCCGGCGTGGCGGAGATGGCGCATCTCCTGCCCCGTGTAGGTGCCACAGCTCATCTTGCAGCGGGAAGCCCACCGGGTGCGACAATGGTGATGTCATTCGCTGTGGACGACTGGAGGGGCGTGCACTGGCACAACGGCGACGTACAGGCGTACGTGACGCCACGGATGCTTGCCCAATAGAAAAGGGCGGGGAAATCCCCGCCCTTGAAACTTAGTGGCCCAAAATCTGGCTGAGGAACAGCTTGGTCCTCGGGCTTTGGGGGTTGTTAAAGAACTCTTCAGGTTCGTTCTGTTCGACGATCTGACCTTCATCCATAAAGATGACGCGGTTGGCCACCTGACGGGCAAAGCCCATCTCGTGCGTCACGCAGAGCATCGTCATGCCTTCCTCAGCCAGTTCGACCATCGTGTCCAGAACCTCTTTGATCATCTCCGGATCCAGGGCTGAGGTTGGTTCGTCAAACAACATGATACGCGGACGCATACACAGGCTGCGCGCGATCGCCACGCGTTGCTGCTGGCCACCAGAAAGCTGACCTGGGTACTTGTCCGCCTGATCCGGGATCTTAACCTTCTCAAGGAAATGCATCGCGATTTCTTCGGCTTCCTTCTTAGGTGTTTTTCGCACCCAGATCGGAGCAAGCGTGCAGTTTTCGAGGATCGTCAAGTGTGGGAAAAGGTTGAAGTGCTGGAAACACATCCCGACTTCGGAGCGGATCTTGTCGATGTTCTTAACGTCCGAAGACAGCACCGTACCGTCGACTTCGATCCGGCCTTTCTGATGCTCTTCCAAGGCATTGATACAGCGGATCAGAGTTGACTTCCCCGAGCCCGACGGTCCGGCAATAACGATACGTTCACCACGGTAAACGGTCAGGTCAATATCCCGAAGTACGTGAAACGTGCCATACCATTTGTTCATGTTCTCGATGCTGATCGCGACCTCGTTCGAGACTTTCAGCGCTTGTGCTTGTTCAGCCATAATTACAGCCTTTCCTTAATGGTGGTCGGTCTGGAGTTGACGTTCCAGCCATTGTGAATATTGCGAGATGCCGTAGCAGACGACGAAGAAGAGCAAGGCGGCAAAGCCCCAAAGTTCCCAGTAGACGCCGTTCCAGTCCGTCGACGCTAGGATCGGCCCGCGGATCATCCCAACCAGGTCGAACATCGAAATAATCGACACCAGCGTAGTATCCTTGAACAGCCCGACGGCCACGTTAACGATCCCTGGGATCGAGATTTTCAAGGCTTGGGGCAAAATAATCAGGCGCATGGCCTGCGCATAATCAAGGCCCAAGCTGTCTGCAGCCTCGTATTGACCACGTGGCAAGGCTGCCAACCCACCCCGGATCACCTCGGCGATATAGGCAGACGCGAACATGGTGATCATGATGATAACACGCAGGATCAGGTCGAAGTTTGTGCCCGGTGGCAGGAAGTAAGCCAGGACCACGTTGGCGACAAAAAGCAACGTAATCAGAGGCACCCCTCGGATAAACTCAATGAAAACAACGCAGATCAGTTTGATGATCGGCAAGCTCGATTGACGACCCAGCGCAAGCAGAATGCCCATCGGCAGGGACAAAGACACGCAGATCACGCCCAAGATCATGTTGAGCATAAAGCCCCCCATGTTCCGCGAGGCGACCGGTTCCAGCGCGAGCACGCCCGATAGGCTTGGCGTAATGAAGCCAAGGACAAACCACGTCACGACGCCTGCAATGAGACCCGCGAAAAGGCCGCCTGCAAAGCTTGTCTTAACGATTCTGCTGTAGACCACATAGCCAACCACAACCGCCAGCAACGCCGACAATGGCACCAAAAGGGAACCGCCCCAAATCAACCAAAAGGCGATGAAAGGATAGATGACGGTAAAAAGGATGAGCCCACGTGGCAGGTTGCTAAACAGCACCGGTGACACGGCGACGAACAGTAGTACGAATGCCAATGTCGGGCGCCAGTAGCCGTCCTGTGGATAGGCGATACCAAACAGCAGTTGGTTCCAGCGTTCTGTCAGCACCGAGAAACAGCCAGCTTGGACACCGTCCAATACTTCGCGACACTCGCGAATGTTGGATGTCGTCCAAACGCCGCCCAGCAACCAAGGAAGGAAGCCGGAAAGGATCAGATAGATAACGTAAAGCGCTGCGAGCGTGAGAATGGTGTAAGGGATCGACGAAAACAGGCTTTCGCGGACCCATTTTACAGGCCCCTGCGCGGTTGGCGGGGGCGCGTGCTGTGGCAACATGGTGTCCCGCACATAAGGGACGGAGGCGGCGTGTGTATCTGACATCTTACCGCTCCTTCAAGCTGACAGAGTTGTTGTAAACGTTCATGATCGCAGAGATCGACAGCGAGATCGTAAGATAGAACAGCATCAGCAAAAGCACGCATTCGATCGCGCGGCCGGTTTGGTTCAATGTGATCCCCCCCAGTGTCGCAGTGATATCGGCATACCCTACGGCAATCGCGAGCGACGAGTTCTTGGTGATGTTGAGGTATTGCGAAATCAGCGGCGGAATGATCACACGCAACGCCTGCGGCAGAACCACAAGATTCATGACCCGCTTCGGGCGCAAGCCCAGCGACGACGCAGCTTCGGTCTGCCCTTTTGAGATCGCCTGAATACCTGCACGCACGTTTTCGGCGATGAAGGCACCGGTGTATACGGACAAAGCCAACCACAATGCGATCAGCGGCGCGCCGATCTGCAGACCACCACGGAAGTTAAAGCCCTTAAGCTCGGGGTAATCCAATGCGATGGGGCTGCCCATGATGAAGAACATCACAATCGTCGGCACCAGCAAGATCGCGACAGTGGGCCATCCCATAGGCAGCAGCTTGCCCGTACGGAACAGAAGGCTAACCGCATACCGGCGATAGATAATCGCGGCGATGATCGACAGCACAAAGGTCGCAACCACGATCATAGACCCCGGGCCCCAAACCGGTGCGGGAATGTAGATGCCCCGGTTGGTGAAGGCGAAGGCGTCGAAAAGCATGCTCGACGTGGCGTTGTCACCGCGGAACTTGTTGGGCGCGGGCAAAACGGCCGTCATCAAGGTGTAGATCATCAGGATCCAGATCAGCACCGGAATATTCCGGAAAATCTCGACGTAGACCGACATCAGTTTGGACACGAGCCAGTTCTTGGACAAGCGCGCCACACCGGCGATCACACCCAGAATTGTCGCAGTGATACAGGCCAGAAACGCAACAAGAAGCGTGTTGATGATACCGACCATTGCGGCACGCAGGTTCGATGACTGGCTGTTATAATCGATTAAGGATTGGTTGATATCGTAGCCGGCTGGCACGTTCAAAAACCCGTAAGAGATGTTCAATCCGGCCTCTGCCAGATTTCGTACCAGGTTGATGCCCAGAAACGACATCAATGCGATAAGCAGTATCAGCGCGATAAACTGGAAAGTGTAGGATCTATAGCGGGTGTCGTTAAGCAACATCGACAGCCGGAACGAGCCCTGTTGAGGGTCGGACATTGTCGTCATCAGATTTTCCCTGTGTGCCGGACCTGTTTTTCACGCACCATTCGGTGTCGCGGGCCGGGTTTTATTTTTGCGTCGTATAGGCGCAAAGGGCGCGGAATTGCTCCGCGCCCCTCGACGGATGTGTTTAGCGGAAAGGAGGCGCGTACATCAGGCCGCCGTCTGTCCACTGAGCGTTCAGGCCACGGGCCAGACCGATTGGTGTTTCTTCGCCGATGTTCTTGGCAAAGATTTCGCCGTAGTTACCTTGCGACGCGATGGCTTTTTTCGCCCAGTCAGCTTCCAGACCCAGCATTTCACCCAAAGTACCTTCGGTGCCAAGCAGACGGGCAACTTCTGGGTTTGTGGTGTTTGTTGTCATCTCTTCGACGTTTGCCGATGTGACACCCAGCTCTTCAGCTGCGATCAGAGCGTAGAGAACCCAGCGGGTTACATCGCCCCAGTCGTTGTCGCCATGGCGAACAAGCGGGCCCAGAGGCTCTTTGGAGATGATTTCGGGCAGGATGATGTGCTCACCTGGGTTTTCAAAGGTCGCACGTGTCGCGGCCAGACCGGAGGCGTCGGTAGTATAGGTGTCGCACGCACCGGCCAGATACTGCTGTTGGCCTTCGGCGTTTGTTTCAACAGGCACGGGCTCGTAGCTGATGTTGTTGTTGCGGAAGAAGTCCGCGAGGTTCAGCTCGGTCGTGGTGCCGGTTTGGATGCAGACAGTCGCGCCATCCAGATCCTTGGCAGAGGAAACGCCAAGCTCTTTCGGAACCATGAAGCCCTGACCGTCATAGTAGTTCACGCCGATGAAGTCGAACTTGAGGTCGACATCGCGGCTGAAGGTCCATGTGGTGTTACGTGCAAGGAAATCGATCTCGCCCGAAGCCAGCGCGGTGAAGCGTGTTTTGCCGGTTGTGGGGATGAATTCGACAGCTGCGGGGTCGCCCAGTACAGCAGCGGCAACGGCGCGGCATACCGCCACGTCAAAGCCTTCCCATTCACCATTGGCGTTGGGGGCCGCAAAGCCTGCCAGACCGGTGGTAACGCCGCAGTTCAGCTTGCCGCGCGCTTTGACATCGTCAAGCGTGGACGCAGCAGCTGCGCCAGCCGCAAGGCCGGCTACTGTTAGCGCACCAAAAAATACGGATTTGTTCATTTTAACCTCTTCCTGATTTTCCGCCACGTTTTAGGGCGGTTCACCCGGCACCTTTTCGGACCGGAGATGTTTTGGCGGGGTTATCCCCGTCAGTGGAAGGGAGTTTGGGCGAATTTACGCCGGAACGTCAAGTCAGTGTGCTTAAAAAATGCCCTCAATCCTATGTATTGGGGTCACCGTGAAACCTATTCGGGCACGCTCAGGTCAAACATCAACTTAGCGTGTAAGAAACTAGTCTTTTTCACTGCGGCCAAGGCGTCTGCCTCGTCATCATTGCCCCACTGCTCGGCCTGCCAAATCTCGTCCAGACGCGAGATTTCCCAAATCGATTCCGCTTCCTTTGCGTCAAGCGCCGCCGCAAAGCCCAGGATTAGCGAGCCTGAAAGGCTCACAAGGTCGTGAAAGGCAGCGAGTTGAAAGTTGCTTAACGCATGGGTGCGCGCGGACAGGCGTGCGACATCCGCAGGTGACTGGGGTTCGTGCATGATCCCCACTCGGGTCTGCAAGCTCACGCCCAAGGCTTCGCGGGCCCACTCCAGCATGGGGTCCCATTGTTCGGCCTGCCGCGCGACCAGCTCAGCAGGGCTATCCGCGCGATAGCACAGCAGATCACAGTCGCCGTAGGCCGCCAACATATCCGCAACCTCGGCATGTTGCAGCGCAACCTTGTCGATCGCGGCATTGGCGGTTTTGGTGGCGGGCATGGTGTCGGGGTTAATCACCCCGTCCTGTGCCTGCCACTCAGCGGCGATTTTCTGCGCCATAGCGCGGGTTGGCACCACCAGCGCACGTTTGGCCGGCGTCTTGATCCCGCGCCCGTCAAGCTCGACAGTATAGCCACCCTCCGCCTCGACAACGGCCGCCTCTTTCCAGAAACGTTTCGCTTTCCAATCGCTCACCCCCAATCCTCCTCGAACGGGTCAGCAGGCACGTCGGAGGGTGCCCACTGGAACGTGTCCCAGGTGCGCGCCATATGGTCCGGCAGCGGGGCCGTGAGGTTCAGCCGCGCCTTGGTGACAGGGTGCTCCAGCGTCAGGGATCGCGCATGCAGGTGCAGCTTCTTAGAGATATCGCCTCCCAGTTGCGCGCCCCATCCGTCGCCCATGTTCTCCTGACCTGAACCGCCATATTTACCATCTCCGACAATGGGATGCCCGATTTCAGCCATATGCGCACGCAGCTGGTGCGTCCGGCCCGTCACAGGGATCAGCGCCATCCAGCAGGTCCGCTTGCCGGCCTGTGCGAGGGTCGCATAATCGGTGGTCGCACGCTTGGCGCCTTCGGTTGTTTCCATGTCTTTCGGGTGGACGCAGTACATCTTTTCGCCCTCACCACGGGCCCCGTGACCGAAGGCTTTGACCAGGCCGAATTTGATCGTCCCATTGCGCGGATGCGGGACGCCCGCGACCGCAGCCCAGTAAATCTTGCGGGTTTCGCGATGGCGGAACGACGCTGTCAGCGCGGCGGCAATCGACCGTGTCCGCGCCATGATCAGCACGCCAGAGGTGTCTTTATCCAACCGATGCACAAGGCGCGGCTTTTCATCAAGTTCGAACATCAAAGCATCGGCAAGCGCGTCGACGTGGCGGTCCGATTGACCAGACCCGCCCTGCACCGGCAGCCCCGGCGGTTTGTTCAGCGCGATGATGTGATCGTCGCGATAGATCACACAGGACCGGATAAACTTGGTATCCGCCTCTGATATCCGCGTGCGCTTGGGCGGCGGCGGAGCCTTTTCATCAGGCAGCGGGGGGATACGCACGGTCTGCCCGACCTCAAGCCGAGTAGAGGCTTTGACCCGCCCCCCATCAACACGGATGTCACCTTTGCGGCACATCTTTTCGATCAGCCCTTGGCCAATCAGCGGGAAGGTCCGTTTGAACCAACGGTCCAACCGTTGATCCCCGTCGCCTTCTTCTACGACCAGATGTTGAACCCGGCTCATGCAAATACCCCTCTGGCCACGAAAAGGCCCAGCATTAATCCTAGCACCGAAAGCCCGACGGACAGTGCCACATATATCCCTGCCGCCCCGATCTGGCCGCGCTCCATCATCGTGACCGTCTCGAGCGAGAAGGACGAGAACGTTGTAAAGCCGCCAAGCACGCCGGTCATCACAAACGGGCTGATCTGCGTCAGCCCTTTTTGTGCGGCACACACCACAAAGAGGCCCATCAAGAACGACCCGATGATGTTGACCGTCAGCACCGCGACCGGAAAATCCGACAAGCCGACCAGCCGCGTCACGGCGACACCAAACAGATACCGCAGGGAGGCACCGATCGCGCCGCCCATAGCGACAAGGGACAGGGTTGAAATCATCTGCGGTCTCTCACGGTTCACGCCCCGAATGTCAAGTTTTCCGCGTTGCCCGCAGCTTTTCGAAATACTCGACACGTTTTTTCAGGTCACGTTCAAAGCCACGTTCGACAGGTTGATAGAATTGCGGTCGCTCCATCCCGTCGGGAAAGTAGTTCTGGCCGGAAAACCCGTCTTCGGCATCATGGTCATAGGCATAGCCCGCGCCGTAGCCCTGCTCTTTCATCATCTTGGTGGGCGCGTTCATGATGTGCTTGGGCGGCAAAGAGGAGCCGGTTTGCTTGGCCGCACGCCGCGCAGCCTTATAGGCCACGTAGGCCGCGTTCGACTTGGGGGCCAGCGCGAGATAGGTCAACGCCTGCGCAATCGCCAGCTCCCCTTCGGGCGAGCCGAGCCGCTCGTAGGTCTCCCACGATTGCAGGCAAACAGACTGCGCCTGCGGATCGGCAAGCCCGATATCCTCGACCGCCATGCGCGTGATCCGGCGCATCAGATACCGCGGGTCTTCGCCCCCCTCCAGCATCCGCGCCAACCAGTACAGCGCCGCGTCAGGGTCAGAGCCGCGCACGGATTTATGCAGCGCTGAGATGAGGTTATAATGCGCGTCCCCCCCTTTGTCGTATTGCGCCGCGCGCCGCATCAACCGCGCCGACAGCGCCTTGCCGTCCAGCTTGCCCTCAACCTTCCAAGCGGCGACCTGCTCTATCAGGTTGAGCAACGCACGCCCGTCGCCATCGGCCATCTCAAGCAGGTTTTCACGCGCAGGCCCGTCCAGTGGCAAGCCACGACCCAGTTCCTTTTCGGCCCTTTGGGCCAGCCGTTCCAGATCAGACAGCGGTAAACGCTCCAACACCAGAACCTGCGACCGGCTCAGCACAGCGGCGTTCAGCTCGAACGATGGATTCTCGGTCGTGGCACCTACCAGCAGGATCGTTCCATCCTCCATATGAGGCAGGAAGCCGTCCTGCTGCGCCTTGTTAAAGCGGTGGATCTCGTCGACGAACAGCAGTGTCCCCTGCCCGTTCTGTCGCCGGATTTTCGCCGCATCAAAGACCTTGCGGAGCTCAGGCACACCGCTGAAGATCGCGCTGATCTGAACGAAATGCAGGTCCGTCTCATCCGCCAGCAGTCGCGCGATCGTCGTTTTGCCAACGCCGGGCGGGCCCCAGAAAATCAGCGACCCCAACGACCCCGACTGCAGCATGACCGTCAGCGGTGCATCCGGCCCCAACACCTGTGACTGGCCGATGACCTCGCCCAAGCTTCGCGGGCGCAGCCGGTCCGCCAACGGGCGGTGCCCGCTTTCCACAGCCGGTGCGTCCGATCCAAATAGGTCCGCCATCGCGCTAGACCCGGAATTGCAGCGACAGACGCTGCACGCCACGCTGCACCACCATCGACACCTGACGGCTGCCGGCCATCTGGTCGCTGACATCCGACGGTGTTTGCACCTCGGCCCCGTTCACGGCCAAGATCACATCCCCCTGCCGCAGCCCCACGCGCGCACCATATGGGCCGGTATCCATCACCGCCACACCCGCGACCTCAAGCGGGAGGTTCAATTCAGCCATCACAGCAGGATTGATCCGCGCCAACGCCAACCCCGGTAGCAAGCTGCTTTCATCCAGCGTCAGAGCGGCACGCGATGGCTCTTCCGGTGCGGCGATCAAGGCGACCTCAACCTCTTCCACCGCGCCATCGCGCAGCCGCGTGATCCGCGCTTGTGCGCCCATCCCGGCCACGCTCATGCGGTAAATCATCTCGGCGGGTGTATGTACCTCTTGCCCATCGACCGCCGTGATCACATCGCCGACTGCAACACCGGCCTTCAGAAACGGGCTGGCAGGGTGCATCCCAGACACGATGATGCCACCAGGCCGGTCCAGCCCCAGCGGGCCCGCCATATCCGCGTCCACCGGCTGCCCGCTCATCCCCGCCCAAGGTCGGGTAAATTCAACGGCCCCGTCGCGCGCCTGCGCCATGAACGCCGCGATCAAATTGGCAGGTATCGCAAAGCCGATCCCGTTTGACCCGCCCGAGCGTGTTAAGATCGAGGTGTTGATCCCGATCAACCGCCCCTCTACGTCGATCAACGCACCGCCAGAGTTGCCCGGGTTGATCGGTGCATCCGTCTGGATGAAGTATCCCTGCCCGCCACCGTTCATCCCGCCAGACCGCGCAAGCCCTGAAACGATCCCGCTGCTCACCGTTTGCCCGACCCCAAAGGGGTTGCCGATGGCCAGCGTCAACTCTCCGACTTCGACGGTATCGCTATCGCGCAACGACAAAGGGGTAAGCCCGTCGACGTCATCGATTTTCAGGATAGCCAGATCGCTCTCTACATCGCTCAGCAGCACACGGGCGGAAAACTCGCGACGGTCCGACAAGACGATCCGAATGTCCGTCGACATCCCGACCACATGATAATTCGACACGACGATCCCGTCCTCCGACAGAATCACGCCGGACCCGAGCGAGTTCTGAACCCGTGGGCGGCCGGCGTCTGGCCGCCGGAAGAAACGTTCAAAGAACGGATCAGCCTGCAGCGGCGTGCGGCTTTGTTCGACGATGGTACGGGCGTAGATGTTCACCACGGCGGGCGCGGCCTCCCGCACAAGCGGCGCAAAGCTCAACTGGATCTGCGCGGCAGAGCTTGGCACAGTTTGCGCAGCGGCAGGGAAAGACAGAACGGTCAGCAGGATCAGAAGTATTCTCATGCCCCCAGATATGCGCAGCCATAGGCCCTTGCGCAACACCCGAGTTCCAAATGGATTTAAATCCTCGCCGAAGGCATAAAAGCAAAAAGCCCCTGCGTTGGCAGGGGCTTTCAGAATTCTTAACAAAAGCAGGTCGCTTTAGTCTTCGGCAACCTCATAGGCCGCTACGCGCGCCTTGTCGTTTGCACCCTTCGCGTCGCGGTCGCGATCTACGAATTCGATAATGGCCATAGGTGCCATGTCGCCATAACGGAAGCCCGCTTTCAGAACGCGGACATAGCCACCCTGACGGTCTTTGTAGCGAGGGCCCAGGATGTCGAACAGTTTCGCGACATACTGGTCTTGCTTCAGCTTGCTTGCAGCCTGACGACGCGCGTGCAGATCGCCGCGCTTTGCCAATGTGATCATCTTTTCGATGATTGGCTTCAATTCTTTGGCTTTTGGCAATGTTGTTTTGATTTGCTCATGTTCGATGAGCGAGCCTGCCATGTTCGAGAACAACGCCTTGCGGTGCTCATGTGTACGGTTCAGGCGGCGGTAACCACGTGCGTGACGCATTTTCTAGTCTCCAGTTTAATGCCCTCTACGGGCGGTTTTGCTTTGTCTGGTTGGCGTGCGTAGCGCCAACTCTCCTTGGGGCCGATGCCCGGTCGTATTGTCGGGCGGGGAAACCCCACCCGACAAATCTCTTAGAACGAATCCTCGAACTTTTTCGCGAGGTCTTCGATGTTGTCTGGTGGCCAGTCCTCGACGTCCATACCAAGGTGCAGGCCCATGCCCGACAGCACTTCCTTGATCTCGTTCAAGGACTTGCGGCCAAAGTTCGGCGTGCGCAGCATTTCGGCCTCGGTCTTCTGGATCAGATCGCCGATGTAGACGATGTTGTCGTTCTTCAGGCAGTTTGCCGAACGGACGGACAGTTCCAGCTCGTCTACTTTCTTCAGCAGCAGCGGGTTGAATTCCAGACCGTCGTCGTCGTCCTGACGCGATGCGGATTCAGGCTCGTCGAAGTTGACGAAGATGCCCAGCTGATCCTGCAGAATACGCGCAGCAAAGGCCACGGCATCGTCAGGAGAGATGGAGCCGTCTGTTTCGACTTTCATCGTCAGCTTGTCATAATCCAGCACCTGACCTTCGCGGGTCGGCTGCACGTCATAGGACACTTTCTTGACCGGCGAATAGATCGCGTCGATCGGGATAAGACCGATAGGCGCATCTTCTGGCTTGTTCTTGTCTGCGGCCACATAGCCCTTGCCGGTGTTGACCGTCAGTTCCATGTAAACGTCAGCATTGTCATCCAGGTGGCAGATCACGTGATCGCGGTTCAGAATTTCGATACCAGCGCTTTCGGAGATGTCACCAGCAGTGACAACACCCGGCCCCTTGGCAGAGATCGACAGGCGCTTGGGCCCTTCGACTTCCATGCGCAGGGAAACGCCTTTGAGGTTCAGAACGATGTCGGTGACATCTTCGCGAACACCCGCAACGCTCGAAAATTCGTGCAAAACATTATCAATTTGTACAGATGTGATGGCGGCACCTTGCAGCGACGACATCAGAACGCGGCGCAGCGCGTTGCCCATTGTCAAACCAAAGCCACGCTCGAGCGGCTCTGCGATGACAGTAGCCTGACGTGCAGGGTCATTGCCCGGCTTGACGTCCAACTGCTGTGGCTTGATCAATTCAGCCCAATTTTTGTGGATCATACGTCCCTCCATTCCTGTTCTGCGCCCCATGTCCAAATGGCGAAGAACTCCCGAGGTTTCAACAAAGCAGTAAGAGGCCGTGCGCAAAGGCGCGGCCCCTTTTGTAACTTATACTCTTAGACGCGGCGGCGTTTCGGAGGGCGGCAGCCGTTGTGCGCCATTGGGGTCACGTCACGGATCGATGTGATGTTGAACCCGGCAGCTGCCAGCGCGCGCAGGGCGCTTTCACGGCCGGAGCCGGGGCCTTGCACTTCGACTTCCAGCGTTTTCACGCCGTGGTCCTGGGCTTTTTTACCTGCATCTTCAGCAGCCATCTGAGCCGCGTAAGGTGTCGATTTGCGCGACCCTTTAAAGCCCATGGTGCCTGCGGAGGACCAGGAAATTGCGTTACCCTGAACGTCAGAGATCAGGATCTTTGTGTTGTTGAAGCTGGAGTTAACATGCGCCACACCTGCGGCGATGTTCTTGGAAACCTTACGCTTCGTCTTTGTCTTTTCGCGTGCCATTGATCAGACCCTCCCTTACTTCTTCTTACCGGCAATGGCCTTTGCAGGGCCTTTGCGCGTACGAGCGTTGGTGTGGGTACGCTGACCACGAACCGGCAGGTTACGACGGTGGCGCAGGCCACGGTAGCAACCAAGATCCATCAGACGCTTGATGTTCATCTGCGTGTCGCGACGCAGGTCACCTTCGACGGTGTAGTTTTCGTCGATATACTCACGGATTTTCAGGATTTCAGCATCCGAAAGTTCGTTGATACGACGTGTGGAATCGATGCCAACAGCTTCGCAGATTGCAGCTGCGGAGGAGTTACCGATACCGGTGATATATGTGAGGGCGATTGGAACCCGCTTTGCAGTCGGGATGTTTACGCCGGCAATACGTGCCACGTGTGTGCTTCCTTTTCGTTGCGGGTCCGTCATGCCAGACCCTTTTTTCACAACGTGAAGCCCGAGGCGAATGTGCCGTCGGGCTCCAGCTGATCAGGTGTTCATGCGCAGGGCGTGATCGGTGCCCGTTGCAATTCGATTCTCTTACGAGATACGGCTGGTTATGAGGAATTGACCGGCGCGTCAACCCATAGCGGCGGTACGCCGTATGGATA
Organism: Sulfitobacter sp. SK025; assembly: GCF_003352105.1. Lineage (NCBI taxonomy): Bacteria > Pseudomonadati > Pseudomonadota > Alphaproteobacteria > Rhodobacterales > Roseobacteraceae > Sulfitobacter > Sulfitobacter sp. SK025. The sequence goes on from NZ_CP025808.1 coordinate 2,857,674, forward strand.
TGTCTTACAAACCGAAAGCGCCCCACCCTGCCCCATACAATAGCAAAACGGCGCGCTTCGAAATGCGCGCCGTTGCCTATCGGTCGTAAGGTTGGATTAAGCGTCCAGAACCTTGGCGATGCTGTCCTGTACGTCTTTAATGTCCGCCAGACCGTCAACGCGCGTGAGCATGTTGTGGGCGTAGTAATAGCCCAACAGCGGCGAGGTCTTCTTGTAGTATTCCATCAAACGATTGCGGAGGCTTTCCTCGTTATCGTCTGCGCGGCGCTTGAAGTCAGAGGCGCCGCATTTCTCGCACTTACCGTCGGCTGGCTGCGGCTTGGTCACGTCGTGATAGACTTCGCCACAGTTGCCGCAGGTCGACCGACCAGAGATACGCGCAACCAGCGCCTCGTCATCCACGCCCAACTGGATCACGTGATCCAGTGGCTTGCCTGTCGCTTCCAGTAGCTCACCAAGCGCAGTGGCCTGCGCCAGCGTGCGTGGGAAACCGTCAAAGATGAAACCGCCGTGGTCAGTGGTGTCTTCCAGCTTTTCGCGGATCAGGCCGATCACGATCTCGTCGGTCACCAGATCACCGCGCGCCATGACATCGGCAACCATGTTGCCCATCTCTGTCCCGCTGTCTTTGGCTTCACGCAGCATGTCACCGGTGGAAAGCTGTACCATATTGCGTGTCTCAACAAGATGACGCGCTTGTGTACCTTTACCCGCTCCGGGTGGTCCTAAGAGAATAATGTTCATCGACGTACCGGGCTCCGTTTTTTCCGTGGTTTGCCAGACTTACCGCGCAACTGGGAACGTTCAAGCAGACCTTCATACTGATGTGCAAGCAGATGGCTTTGTACCTGCTGGATCGTGTCCATGGTCACGGACACAACAATCAGCACCGACGTACCGCCAAAGTAGAACGGGATCGCAAATTGGCCACGCAGGATTTCGGGCAGAATACAAACAGCCGCGAGGTAAAGCGACCCGAGCACCAGAATGCGGTTCACCACATATTCCAGATACTCGGCGGTTTTCTTACCGGGGCGGATGCCGGGGACGAAACCGTTCTGGTTCTTCAGGTTGTCTGCAACCTCGTCAGGTTTGAAGCTGACGTTGAACGTGTAGAAATACGCAAAGAAGACGATCATCGCGACAAAGAACAGCAGGTACAGCGGCTGACCGGGGCCGAAGTTGGCCAGCAGAACCGACATCACCGGACCGGTTGAATTGCCCGAGAACGTGCTGATCGTGACCGGCAGCAGCAGCAAAGAGCTGGCAAAGATCGCAGGGATAACACCGGCGGGGTTCACCTTGACCGGCAGGTGCGAAGAACCGCCGTCGTACATCTTTTGCCCAACCTGACGGCGCGGGTACTGGATGTGGATCTTGCGCAAGGCGCGTTCCATAAAGACGACGAACATGATCGTCGCGATAACCATAACCAGCACGCCAACGATAATCGCGGGGCTGATCGCACCAGAACGACCCGAAGAGAAGAACTGCGCAATCGCGGCAGGAACCTCGGCGATGATGCCAACAAAGATGATCAGCGAGATACCGTTACCGATGCCGCGTGCGGTGATCTGCTCACCCAGCCACATCAGGAACATCGTGCCGCCGACCAGCGTGATCATACAAGCAATGCGGAAATACATGCCCGGATCAGCGGCGATATCACCAGCCTCAAGGGAGACAGCCAAGCCATAGGCCTGCAGCGTCGCCAGAGCCACCGTACCAAAGCGGGTGTATTGGTTGATTTTCTTGCGCCCCTGCTCGCCCTCTTTCTTGAGCTGCTCAAGCGCGGGCACCATCGAGGTCATCAGCTGAACGATGATCGATGCAGAGATGTAGGGCATGATACCCAAGGCAAAGATCCCCATACGGCCAAGTGCGCCGCCGGTGAACATGGAAACCATGCCGCCGATACCTTGACCCGCGCTTTCCATAAACTGGCGCAGGGCGGTGCCGTCGATCCCGGGAACCGGAATGAACGTGCCAAGGCGATAAACGATCAACAACCCCAGAGTGAATAGAATCCGGTTGCGCAGGTCTGTCGCCTTGCCCAACGCGGACCAACTGGTGTTGGCGGCCATGCTTTCGACGGCTGATACCATGATATAGGGCTCTTTCTTTGCAAAAACGCCGCCCAAGCCGTTTTCCGGCGGGCGGCATTTGGGAAAACTCGATTGACTATGTAAGCGGGACGCGTCCCGCTCACAAGGCAAAAGGTCGGGTTACGCGTCTGCGTTTGCCGCGGCAGGTGCTGTGACGGTCAGTTTGCCGCCCGCTTTTTCTACGGCTTCAACCGCGGATTTGGATGCACCGGATACCTGCAGATCAACCTTGGCGTTGAAATCGCCTTTGGCCAGAACGCGGATACCGTCCAACTTGCGACGGACCAGACCGGAGGAAATCAGGGCATCCTCGGTGATCGCGGCGGAGGCGTCGATCTTTTTGGCGTCGATGAATTTCTGGATCAGGCCCAGGTTTACAACGGCATAGGACTTCCGGTTTGGCTTGGTGAAGCCGCGCTTTGGAAGACGTTGGTACAAGGGCATCTGACCGCCTTCGTAACCGTTGATCGATACACCCGAACGGGATTTCTGACCTTTGATACCACGGCCACCCATCTTACCGGTGCCGGAACCAGGACCACGGCCTACGCGCTTGCGTTTCTTGGTGGCACCTTCGTTGTCAGACAGTTCATGAAGTTTCATGTCGCTTCTCCTTTTGCCGGATGTGGCCCCCAGCGACGGGAGCGGCCAAACGCGGCGTTGCATGATTCTTGTGGCGGATTGGTGGCCACTGGGGGCGTATAGACGGGAGGCCCGAAGGTTTCAAGCCCTGCCCCAACTCCCAGATGCCCGAGACAAATGAAAACGCCCCGTAGTTTCCCACGGGGCGTCGATATCGAGCAACAAGACCAATATAAAGTCTCTAGCTTTCTAGGAAAGCGTTCAGCCTTTTTCTTCGATGATCTCAACCATGTGAGAGATCTTGCGGATCATGCCGCGAACGGAAGGCGTGTCTTCCAGTTCACGCACACGGTGCATTTTGTTCAGACCCAGACCAATCAACGTAGCGCGCTGGTCGGCGGGGCGGCGGATTGGCGAGCCAACCTGCTTGATTACGATCGTCTTAGCCATGCTTATGCCTCCTCAGCGACTTGTGCGGACGATTCAACATTGTCCTCACGCTTGGGCAGAATGTCTGCAACTTTCTTGCCGCGACGCTGAGCAACAGCACGTGGCGAAGATTCTTTTTTCAGGCCGTCCATGGTGGCGCGGATCATGTTGTAAGGGTTCTGGGTCCCGATGGACTTCGATACAACGTCCTTAACACCCAGCATTTCGAATACAGCACGCATTGGACCACCGGCGATGATCCCGGTACCTTCTGGTGCTGTGCGCATTACAACGCGACCGGCGCCGTGGCGGCCTTCCATGTCGTGGTGCAAAGTGCGGCCTTCGCGCAGCTGAACGCGGATCATTTGGCGCTTAGCTTGCTCGGTGGCTTTGCGAATGGCTTCTGGAACCTCTTTCGCTTTACCTTTGCCGAAGCCTACACGGCCCTTTTGGTCGCCAACAACGACAAGTGCAGCGAAGCCAAAGCGCTTACCACCCTTAACGGTTTTGGAAACGCGGTTGATCGCCACTAGGCGGTCGGCGAATTCGGGTGTCTCGTCGCGTTGGTTGCGGCGGTTGCCACCCCGGTTGTCATCTCTTGCCATGCGGCATCATCCTTTTGGTGCTGCGCTTGCGCGCGTCATAGAGTCAATCCAAGTGGGCAAAGCCCCCGGATCATCGAGGCGGCGCGAGACCCGCGCCGCCTACGTTCGCTTAGATTTTCAGACCGCCTTCACGGGCTGCATCGGCCAAAGCTTTGATCTTGCCGTGGAACAGGAAACCGCCACGGTCAAAATATGCTTCGCTTACACCGGCCTTCTTGGCACGCTCGGCAATTGCCGAACCAACCTTGGTCGCTGCTTCGATGTTGTTCTTGCCAACAACGCCCAAGTCTTTTTCCATCGAGGACGCGGAAGCCAATGTGACCCCGTTTACGTCGTCGATCAGCTGGGCGCTGATGTTTTTGTTCGAGCGGTGAACGGAGAGGCGAAGACGCCCTGCGTTGACCCGGCGAAGTTTGTTCCGAACGCGCAGGCGGCGTTTCAGAAACAGTTGTCTTTTGCTGTTTGCCATCTGTGCGATCCTTACTTCTTCTTGCCTTCTTTGCGGAAGACGAACTCACCCTTATAGCGGATGCCTTTGCCCTTGTACGGCTCGGGCTTGCGCCATGCGCGGATGTTCGCAGCGACCTGACCAACAAGCTGTTCGTCAATGCCTTCTACCACAATCTCGGTCTGTTTCGGGGCTGTGACTGTCACACCTTCGGGTGCCACATAGTCAACATCGTGGGACAGGCCCAGGTTCAGTTTCAACGTGTTGCCGTTCATGGCAGCACGATAACCAACACCCTGGATCTCAAGCTCTTTTTTGAAGCCTTCGGTGACGCCGGCAACCAGGTTGCTTACCATTGTGCGGCTCATGCCCCACTGCTGGCGTGCGCGCTTGGATTTGCCGCGTGGTGTGATGGTGACCACGTTGTCTTCGACAGCCAATGTAACGTCGTCAGTTGCCTTGAAGGAACGTGTTCCCTTGGGGCCTTTGACTTCGATGGTCTGGCCGCTCACGGATGCTGTAACACCGCTTGGCAGGTCGACCGGTTTTTTACCAATACGAGACATTTTGCTCTCCTTAGAATACGGTGCAGAGCACTTCGCCGCCAACGTTCTGGCTGCGTGCATTCTGATCCGACATCACACCCTTGGGGGTGGAGACAATCGACACACCAAGGCCCTGACGGACAACGGGAATGTCATTGACGCCCATGTAGACGCGGCGACCGGGCTTGGAAACCCGCTTCAGCTCGCGAATAACAGGTTCGCCCTCGTAGTACTTGAGGCTGATTTCAATCGCGGGGTGGCCATCGGCGCCCGTTTTTGCTTCGTAGCCACGGATGTAGCCTTCGTCTGCAAGCACGTCCAGAACCCATGCACGCAGCTTGGAAGCAGGCGTCATGACAGTGGATTTGCCGCGCAGCGAAGAGTTACGGATGCGTGTCAGCATATCTGCGATAGGATCGTTCATCTGATGCGCTCCTTACCAGCTCGACTTGACCATGCCGGGGATTTGGCCCGAAGAGCCAAGGTCCCGCAGCGCGATCCGCGAAATTTTCAGTTTACGGTAGTAAGCGTGTGGACGGCCTGTCAGCTGGCAACGGTTGTGCAGACGCACAGCGCTGGAGTTGCGAGGCAGTTTTGCCAGCTTCAGGGAGGCGCGGAAACGCTCTTCCATCGGCTTGGATTCGTCGCTTACGATCTCTTTCAAGGCAGCGCGCTTGGCAGCGTACTTCTTGACCAGTGCTTCGCGCTTCTTTTCGCGCTCGATCATGGATTTCTTAGCCATATCTAAATCCTCCCCGCGCTTACGATGTGAAGGGCATGTTGAACGCTTTCAACAGTGCCTTCGCTTCAGCGTCGGTTTTCGCCGTGGTGGCGATCACGATGTCCATTCCCCAAGTCTCATCAACTTTATCAAAGTCGATTTCGGGGAACACGATGTGCTCTTTCAAGCCCATGGCGTAGTTGCCACGGCCGTCAAAGCTGTTGCCGTTGATGCCGCGGAAGTCGCGGATACGAGGCATTGCGATCGTGATCAGACGATCCAGGAATTCGTACATACGCTCGCCACGCAGGGTCACTTTCGCACCCAAAGGCATGTCTTCACGTACGCGGAAACCAGCGATGGATTTCTTGGCAACAGTTGTCAGCGCTTTTTGGCCGGCGATTGTTGTCAGGTCTTCCTGTGCGGATTTGGCTTTCTTGCTGTCACGAACAGCTTCTGCACCACAGCCGATGTTCAGAACGATTTTATCCAGACGCGGGATCTGCATTTCGTTCTTGTAACCGAACTCTTCCTTCAGAGCAGCGCGGATTTTGTCCGCGTACTCGCCCTTCAGGCGGGGTGTGTATGTTGCGTTATCAAGCATCGATCACGTCCCCCGTGGTTTTTGCAAAGCGCACTTTCTTGTCGCCTTCAATTTTAAAGCCAACGCGGGTTGCTTTGCCGTTGGCATCAACCAGCGCCAGGTTGCTCAGGTCGATGGGCATCGCTTTGGGAATACGGCCGCCTTGCGACGTCTGGGACTGACGCGTGGCGCGGATTGCCATGTTGATACCATCTACGATTGCTTTGTTGGCCTTAGGGTCAACGGACGAGATGGAACCCGTCTTGCCCTTATCCTTGCCAGCAAGCACGATGACTTTGTCACCTTTGCGAAGTTTAGCAGCCATTACAGCACCTCCGGCGCAAGCGAGATAATCTTCATGAAGTTCTTGGCGCGCAGCTCACGAACAACTGGCCCGAAGATACGTGTACCTACAGGTTCATTCGAGTTGTTCAGGATGACGGCGGCGTTACGATCGAAACGGATGGCTGTGCCATCTTCACGACGAACTTCCTTGGCAGTGCGAACGACGACGGCTTTACGCACGTCACCTTTTTTCACACGACCGCGAGGGATGGCTTCCTTGACCGACACGACAATAATGTCGCCGACGGATGCGTATTTACGCTTGGAACCACCCAATACCTTGATGCACTGAACACGGCGCGCGCCGCTGTTGTCAGCAACATCCAGGTTGGTCTGCATCTGGATCATTTGGTTTCTCCCGACCTTCTGGGGGGCGATGCGTGCCCTAACCCCAGGGTTTCGATTATATTGGTCCGCCCGAAATGGGCATCTCGCCCGTGCCTTTGGGCCTTGCCGCCCTCAGTGTCAAGGGAAACAAGGACCTCAGGCCCGAGCGAGCAGTACCTTAAGCCTCAGCGGCTTGCAGCACTTCCCAACGTTTGGTTTTCGACTTTGGTGCACATTCGATGATGCGAACAGCGTCGCCCACTTTGAATGTGTTGTTCTCATCGTGCGCCCGGTATTTTTTGGACTTACGGATGGTTTTCTTCAGAACCGGGTGCGTAAAGCGACGCTCGACGGAAACGGTTACTGTCTGTGCGTTGGCATCGCTTGTCACGGTGCCTGTCAGGATACGTTTGGGCATACTCTCAGGCTCCTATTATTCAGCAGATGCCGCGGCAGCGGCTTTCTGGTTCAGAACGGTTTTGACACGTGCGACGTCACGCTTAACGGTCTTCAAACGTGCGGAGTTCTCCAGCTGGCCTGTGGCTTGCTGGAAACGCAGGTTGAAGGATTCTTTTTTCAGGTTAACAAGCTCATCGCGGAGTTGATCCGGCGTCTTGTCGTGCAGTTCTTTGGCGTTCATCGCCTCTTCCTTTCGACATCACCAGTAGGCCCCGTATGGGTGACCATGATTCTGGTGGAGTTCATGTGAAAGGTTCCTCTACAGGCCCTACCCCTGTTTGGCAAGCAAGCTTTCTATAAAACCGTATCGCCACCCAGAACAGGCTGATATAGAACGGCCCTATGTCACAGATAGAATCCCTTTTCGTCACCCGTCTTTACCGCGCCGCCCTGTCCGAGCACGGTCAACCCGTTGATCCGGCCGAGCTGGAGGCCGCGTGCCTGTCCATCGCCGAGGATGACGAGGCCGGGCAGGAATGGTGCGAGGAACATGATTTCCCCGGCTACACCAGCTATGCGTCGCTCACCGATCTGCCGTGGCGGTTCCCGATCTTCAAGACGGTGAAGAAAGCGCTGGATAAACACGTCAAGGCTTTTGCAAAGGAACTGGCGTTTGATCTGGACGGGCGCAAGCTCAAGCTGGAAGATCTCTGGATTAACATCCTACCCGAAGGCGGTATCCATACGGCGCATATCCATCCCCATTCGGTGATCTCCGGCACGACCTATGTGGCGATGCCCGAAGGCACGAGCGCGCTTAAGCTCGAAGATCCGCGGCTGCCGATGATGATGGCTGCCCCCGGTCGCAAGAAAGACGCCCCGCGGGAGCTGCGCCAGTTCGTCTATGCAGAACCCGTCGTCGGTGACGTGCTGCTTTGGGAAAGCTGGCTGCGGCACGAAGTGCCGATGAACATGTCCGAAGATGATCGGATCTCGGTCTCGTTCAACTACGCCTGGGGTTAACCACGTTTGGGCGGCGTTGCCTTGCGCGCCGCCTCTTGTTCTTTGATCGCGGCCTTTTCCTCTTTGGTCAGCTTGTTGCCCCACTGATTATTGCTAAGACCCAGATCATCCGGCATCGGCTTGGTCTTGCCCTTTTTGATCGTCCCCCCCTTCTCGAGAAACGCTTTGATCAGGTCTTCGTCGGTGGTGGGCTTGGGCACATGTTTCATGTCAGCTCCTATAGGCAGATTACCCCGAGCCTATGCGCCACGCCTTGCGCTGGCTAGACCCTGCCGCCGCTTATTCATCATGCATTAATGTTTCAAAAATCGCGGGCTGGATCACGTCACCGCGGGTTCAGCAGCTTGTGACTAGGATTGCATGTGTCCCGGTGCCATCTCGACCCCGTTACCGTAAACGATGCGCACATAAGGAAGCCCCACGTGGATACCCCAAACCAAATCCCCCTGCCCGCCCTTGCCCTTGCCGGTCTGGTCGGTGAACTCACATTCGAGGCCTACGCATGGCTCGCCTCTCCCGTCCTGTTCGGCGTCAAGCTAGAACCCGCGAACCTGGTCATCGGGCTAAGCAAAAAGCTTTTAGGCCTGGACCTGACTTACGGCGCGGCCTTCGCCGTCCACTTCCTGATTGGCGCGTTAGGATTTGCAGCGGTGGTCTATCTAACCAAGCGGATGACACAACTCGGCTATATCGGCGCGGGTGCCCTGGCCGGAGTCATCTTGTGGTTTGTCGCCCAAGGCATTTTGGCACCGCTGATGGGGCGTAGCTTCATGATGGGTTTTGGCACCTACACGCAGTCATCCTTCGTGGGGCACGTGGGCATGACCATTGTCATCGCGATGGTCTGGCAAAAGCTGGCGCGCCGCCCCGCCAAGCTGTTTACCTAACCCTTACAGAGGCCGACAAAAACAAAAGCCCCCGCTGATGTCTCAGCGGGGGCTTTTCTATTCATTCTCCGACATGTGTCGAAGCGAAGGTCTTACCAATCTTCGCGTACAACGACGCGGGTTTTGATAGGCAGCTTCATCGCGGCAAGACGCAGAGCTTCTTGTGCAACGTCCTCAGCGACACCGTCGATTTCGAACATAACACGGCCTGGCTTGACCTTGCAGACCCAACGATCCACGGAACCTTTACCTTTACCCATACGAACTTCGATGGGCTTTGCGGTGACAGGAACATCCGGGAAAATACGGATCCAGACACGGCCTTGACGCTTCATGTGACGCGTCATGGCACGACGAGCAGCTTCGATCTGACGTGCAGTTACACGCTCGGGCTCGAGAGCCTTCAGACCGTAGGTACCAAAGTTCAGGTCAGACCCGCCCTTTGCCACACCTTTGATACGGCCTTTGTGCTGCTTGCGGAATTTAGTACGCTTTGGTTGTAGCATCTTTCATTCCCCCTTAGCGACGACCGCCGGCACCGCGTGGTGCTGGGCCGTCTTGCATTTCTTGTGCCTTGCGGTCACGCGCAGCCGGGTCATGTTCCATGATCTCGCCTTTGAAGATCCAGGTTTTGATCCCGATGATGCCGTAAGCGGTCGACGCTTCAACATGCGCGTAATCGATGTCGGCACGCAGAGTGTGGAGCGGCACGCGGCCTTCACGGTACCATTCGGTACGCGCGATTTCTGCACCACCCAGACGACCAGCAACGTTCACACGGATACCCAGGGCACCCATACGCATGGCGTTCTGTACAGCACGCTTCATGGCGCGACGGAAAGAGACCCGGCGTTCCAGCTGCTGTGCGATGGATTCACCAACAAGGGCTGCGTCCAGCTCTGGCTTGCGCACTTCAACGATGTTGAGGTGCAGGTCAGATTTGGTGATCTTGGCGATTTTCTGACGCAGACCTTCGATGTCTGCACCTTTCTTGCCGATGATCACACCGGGGCGCGCTGTGTGGATCGTGACGCGGCACTTCTTGTGTGGGCGTTCGATGATCACACGGGCGATACCGGCCTGTGCACATTCTTTCTTGATGAAGTCACGGATGGCGAGGTCTTCGAGCAGAAGATCACCATAGTCCTTCGTATCGGCGTACCAGCGGCTGTCCCAGGTGCGGTTGACCTGAAGACGCATACCGATCGGATTTACTTTGTTACCCATCAGGCTTGCTCCTCAACTTGACGCACGACAATCGTGATTTCCGAAAACGGCTTGATGATCTTGCCGAAACGGCCACGCGCACGTGGACGACCACGCTTCATGATCAGGTTCTTGCCGACATATGCTTCGGCAACGACCAGTTCATCCACGTCAAGGTTGTGGTTGTTTTCGCCGTTCGCGATGGCGGACTGAAGGCATTTCTTCACGTCCTGTGCGATCCGCTTTTTCGAGAAGGTCAGGTCCGTCAGGGCCTTGTCTACCTTCTTGCCACGGATCATCGCGGCGACGAGGTTCAGTTTCTGCGGGCTTGTGCGAAGCATGCGCAGTTTTGCACGGGCTTCGTTGTCAGCCACGCGGCGGGGATTTTTATCCTTGCTCATGGCTTATTTCCGCTTCGCTTTTTTGTCAGCTGCGTGACCATAATAGGTGCGAGTTGGCGAATACTCACCAAACTTCTGACCGATCATTTCTTCGCTGACGTTTACTGGGATATGCTTGTGACCGTTGTACACGCCGAACGTCAGGCCAACAAACTGTGGCAGGATCGTGGAACGGCGCGACCAGATTTTGATCACTTCGCTGCGACCGCTTTCGCGGGAGGCTTCGGCCTTCTTGAGGACATAAGAGTCAACAAAAGGACCTTTCCATACTGAACGAGACATCTATTAACGCCCCTTCTTCTTGGCGTGGCGCGAGCGTAGGATAAGCTTGCTGGACGCTTTGTTCTTGTTGCGGGTTTTTGCACCCTTTGTGGGCTTGCCCCAAGGCGTAACAGGGTGACGACCACCCGATGTACGGCCTTCACCACCACCGTGAGGGTGGTCGATCGGGTTCATAACAACACCACGTACCGAAGGGCGGATACCCTTGTGACGCATGCGGCCCGCTTTACCATAGTTCTGGTTGGAGTTGTCAGGGTTGGACACGGCACCAACGGTGGCCATGCATTCCTGACGCACCAGACGCAGTTCGCCCGAGGACAAACGGATCTGAGCGTATCCACCATCACGGCCTACGAACTGGGCGTAGGTACCGGCGGCGCGTGCGATCTGGCCGCCTTTGCCTGGCTTCATTTCGATGTTGTGAACGATTGTACCGATAGGCATGCCCGAAAATGGCATAGCGTTACCAGGCTTGATGTCGGCCTTGGCCGAGGAAATCACCTTGTCGCCAACAGCGATACGCTGTGGGGCCAGGATGTAAGCCTGTTCGCCGTCTTCGTACTGGATCAGTGCGATGAATGCGGTCCGGTTAGGGTCATATTCGATACGTGCGACAACCGCGGACATGTCCAGCTTGTTGCGCTTGAAATCGACGATACGGTAAAGGCGCTTTGCCCCACCGCCTGTGCGACGCATTGTGATCCGTCCGGTGTTGTTCCGACCGCCAGATTTGGTCAAACCCTGTGTAAGGGATTTGACCGGGCGGCCTTTCCAAAGCTCCGAACGGTCGATCAGTACCAGCCCACGCTGGCCTGGCGTCGTCGGTTTGTACGACTTGAGTGCCATGTTCTCTGTCTTCCGTTTTGCTTGTCCCCGGCCCCGTCGTGATGGTGCCGAGATGGTTGTAGGGCCCCGAAGGTCCCCAATTTGAAATGCCAGACAAAGAACCCCTTTGCCCAACCTCGCGCGTGGCTAGAACTCACCAATGCGCAAAACGACACAGCCCCGGACGAATCCGGGGCACTGCCGATGGGGTCGTTTAGGGGAGGATCAGCCGAGGGTCAAGGGAGCGTTCGGGAATAGTCGGGAAAACCCGACGTAGACCTACGCGGTGCCCGTCAGGACGCCATTGCCTTGACCTTGCGCGCGACGCTTTCAACCGACGGGTCGGCTGCCTTCGGTACAATACGGTAGACCGCATTCACGAAGCAGAACAGCGAAAACATCAGCAATCCGGCACAGAGCAGCCCAACCAGCACCCGTCCGTAGGCCTGCTGATGCAACCACTCAAACGCCGCATCGATACCGCCAGCATTCGACGCATTGGCACTTATCGCGGCATAGGCGATCAAACCACCGATGATCAGCACCACGACGCCCTGCGCAGCCACGCCGATACGCAACAGCGGATTCCAATGCAGGGTAAAGTGGTTCGCTTCCAAATGCTCGCGATACGACTGCGACGCGGCCTTGTAGAAATAGTAGAACCCCGTGCCCATCGTCGCCAGACCGATCCCGCCCACGACCCACACGCCCGCTGTGGTCTGCAGGAACTGATTCAGCAGCTCCTTGCTGCTAGAGCCAGAGGACGCCACCCCCAGCACCGTCACAGCCAGTGCACCGATGGCACCGTGGATCAGGCCGGTGACCAGCATCCCGAAACGCGCAACGATGCCCTTGGCCCCGCTGCCATATGCCTCGAGGTCCCAAAAGCTATCAACCGCGCGCCAGATCGCATAGGCGAACATCCCCGTGGCGATCGCAAAGATCACTGCAAACCCCGTCGCGCCGTCTAATGACTGCAGCGTCGACTTGGTGCCCTCGGCCTGACCGCCAGATACAACGGACCAGAGCGACAGCCCGGCCACGACAAGGTACACCAATCCGCGCCCGGCATAGCCCGTCCGCATGATCGGCACGGCCCAGGCGAAATCGTCGGGGTCATTACGGGACAGGATCTCTGATCGGGTGGACTGGACGGAGTTGATCGACATAGTGGCGCTATCCCTTCGGGCAAAGCCGGCCCCCATTAGCGGGGCCATTCCTTTGACGTGATGTGCAAGGTCAACGCACCGTAGGTCGGCAAGTTCCCGCGCGATATGCGCACCGGGTATCATCCAGGCACCACCGCCCTGAAAACGGAAAAGGCCCCCCGCCTTGCAGCGAGGGGCCCATTAACTTTTACGTCCAGTCAGAATTACAGACCGGTGGATACGTCGATGGAGTTACCTTCTTCGAGCGTAACGTAAGCCTTTTTCACGTCTTTCCGGCGACCCATCTGGCCACGGAAACGCTTTGCCTTGCCTTTGGTGATGGTCGTGTTCACGGCCTTCACCTTGACACCAAAGAGAGCTTCAACAGCTTCTTTGATCATTGGCTTGTTGCTGTCGATCGCAACTTCGAAAACGACTGCATTGTGCTCGGAAGCCATTGTCGCTTTTTCAGTGATGATCGGCTTGCGGATCACATCGTAATGTTCGTGCTTGGCGCTCATTTCAAACGGGCCTCCAGTGCTTCGATCCCCGCTTTGGTGATCACGAGTGTGTCACGCTTGAGGATGTCATAGACGTTTGCACCCATCGTCGGCAGGATATCCAGACCTTCGATGTTGCGCGCGGCTTGCAAGAAGTTCTCATTTACCGAGGCACCGTCGATGATCAACGCGCGCTTCCAGCCCAGGTTCTTAACCTGTTTGGCCAAAGCAGCTGTTTTCCCATCGGATGTGGCATCGTCGATGATGACCAGGTTGCCGGTTTTTGCCTTGGAAGACAAAGCGTGGCGCAGACCCAGTTTGCGGAACTTCTTGGTCAGATCGTGGCCGTGGCTACGAGGGGTTGGACCCTTGTAGATACCACCCGAACGGAAGATCGGTGCAGAGCGTGCGCCGTGGCGTGCGCCGCCGGTGCCTTTCTGGCGATAGATCTTCTTGGTCGAATAGCTGACCTCGGACCGTGTCTTGACCTTGTGCGTACCCTGCTGCGCGTTGTTACGCTGCCAGCGGACAACACGGTGCAGAATGTCGGCGCGTGGCTCAAGACCGAACAGGGCCTCGTCCAAGTCTACCGAACCGGCTGCGCCGCCGTCGAGTTTGATGACATCAAGTTTCATTCGTCACCTTCCTTCTTGTCCGACTCAATGGATGCTTCGGCTTCGGCAAGTGCGGCAGCTTCGGTCGCTGCTTGCTCTTCTGCCAAGCGTGCTGCTTCTGCGTCGGCCTCTGCAGCGGCTGCTGCGGCGGCTTCTTCAGCGGCTTTCGCGGCTTCGTCAGCGGCGGATTTCAAAGCGGCAGGCAGGATCGCGTCTGCTGGGAACGGCTTTTTCACCGCGTCCTTAACAGTCACCCAACCACCTTTGGAGCCTGGTACGGCGCCTTTGACCATGATCAGACCGCGTGCGCTGTCGGTTTTGACAACTTCGAGGTTCTGCGTGGTAACACGGGCAGCACCCATGTGACCGGCCATTTTCTTGCCTTTGAAAACCTTGCCTGGATCCTGACACTGACCTGTCGAACCGTGCGAACGGTGAGAGATCGATACACCGTGTGTCGCACGCAGACCGCCAAAGTTGTGGCGCTTCATCGCACCGGCAAAACCTTTACCGATGGAGGTGCCTGCAACGTCAACATACTGACCAGCAAAGTAGTGATCGGCGATGATTTCTTCGCCAACATTCAACATGGCTTCGGGGTCCACACGGAACTCCGCAACCTTACGCTTGGGTTCAACCTTTGCCGCAGCAAAGTGACCACGCATGGCCTGCGACGTCCGCTTGGCCTTGGCTGTACCTGCACCAAGCTGAACAGCTGTGTAGCCGTCCTTCTCGGGGGTACGCTGAGCAACAACCTGCAGTTTGTCGAGCTGAAGAACGGTCACAGGGATCTGCTTGCCGTCTTCCATGAACAAACGGGTCATGCCCATCTTTTTTGCAATAACGCCTGAGCGCAACATATTATTACCCTCCTACGCTTATGACTGCAGCTTGATCTCGACGTCCACACCAGCGGCCAGGTCGAGCTTCATCAGCGCGTCCACGGTCTGGGGGGTCGGATCAACGATATCCAGCAGACGCTTGTGCGTGCGGATTTCGAACTGGTCACGGGATTTCTTGTCAACGTGTGGGCCACGCAGAACTGTGAATTTTTCGATCTTGTTCGGCAGCGGGATTGGGCCGCGAACAGATGCACCGGTACGCTTGGCGGTGTTAACGATTTCCTGTGTGGACGCATCCAGCACGCGGTAATCGAACGCCTTCAAACGGATGCGGATATTTTGGCTTTGTGCCATATGTCATCATCCCTCATTGGGAGTAGAAACGAAGAGGAAGAGACGCCTCATCACGGCCCTTCATTGCGTTTTGTCGTAAATCAAACGGGGCGCGTAAAAACGCACCCCGCTGAGACTTGCGCTCTATAGGTCGAGTCGCGCCATGTGGCAAGGGGGGAATCCGAGGTTTCACTCAAATCCGCCCAGTGCGACCGCAATCAGCGGTCAAAGCGGTAGTGTTGCAGTCAGCACCGCACTCTCTCAAGCCACGAAAAAGGCCGCCCCGGGTAGGAGCGGCCTTCGTCTTGCTGCCGGTGCGCGGGATACCCCGCGGGTTGGCTTACTCGGTGATTTTGGAAACCACGCCCGCGCCAACGGTACGACCGCCTTCGCGGATCGCGAAGCGCAGACCGTCTTCCATCGCGATGGGGGCGATCAGCTCCACGTCGAACTGCAGGTTGTCGCCAGGCATAACCATTTCAGTGCCTTCTGGCAGCTGAACGGTACCGGTGACGTCTGTGGTCCGGAAGTAGAACTGTGGACGGTAGTTCGCGAAGAACGGCGTGTGACGGCCACCCTCTTCTTTGGTGAGGATATAGGCTTCGGCTGTGAACTTGGTGTGCGGCTTAACCGAACCTGGCTTACACAGAACCTGACCACGCTCAACACCTTCACGGTCGATACCGCGCAGCAGGGCGCCGATGTTGTCGCCAGCTTCCCCACGGTCCAGCAGTTTGCGGAACATTTCAACGCCGGTACATGTGGTTTTCTTGGTGTCGCGGATGCCAACGATTTCGATTTCGTCGCCAACGTTGATCACGCCACGCTCAACACGGCCGGTCACAACTGTACCACGACCGGAGATCGAGAAGACGTCTTCCACAGGCATCAGGAACGGCTGGTCAACAGCGCGCTCTGGTGTCGGGATGTAGTTGTCGACTTCTTCCATCAGCTTGCGGATGGAGTTCTCGCCGATGTTCTCGTCACGGCCTTCCATCGCCGCCAGAGCGGAACCGGGGATCACAGGGATGTCGTCGCCTGGGTAGTCGTAGGAAGACAGCAGTTCGCGGATTTCCATTTCAACCAGTTCCAGCAGCTCTTCATCGTCCACCTGGTCTACTTTGTTCATGTAGACAACCATGGCGGGGATGCCGACCTGACGGCCCAGCAGGATGTGCTCGCGGGTCTGTGGCATGGGGCCATCAGCAGCGTTCACAACCAGGATCGCGCCGTCCATCTGCGCCGCACCGGTGATCATGTTCTTGACGTAGTCAGCGTGGCCGGGGCAGTCGACGTGCGCATAGTGACGGTTTTCGGTCTCGTATTCGACGTGCGCTGTCGAGATGGTGATGCCGCGTGCTTTTTCTTCGGGCGCGCCGTCGATCTGGTCATAGGCGCGGAAGTCGCCGAAGTACTTGGTGATCGCCGCGGTCAACGTGGTTTTGCCGTGGTCAACGTGACCAATGGTACCGATGTTAACGTGTGGTTTATTACGTTCAAACTTTGCCTTAGCCATGGTGGCCTCCTTGGTTTTCAAATTGGGCGGTGGGTTGAACACCCACCCTACGGTTTGGGTAGGGCGGGGTTATCCCCGCCGTCCCAGTTATTGCAACGCGCCAGTTACGCGAATTTCGCTTGGATCTCGTCAGAGATGTTCTGCGGAACAGGTTCGTAGTGCGAGAACTGCATGGTGAAGTTCGCACGACCCGACGACATCGAACGCAGCGTGTTGATGTAGCCGAACATGTTGGCCAGCGGCACCTGTGCGTCGATCGCGATTGCGTTCCCGCGTGTGTCCTGACCCTGAACCTGACCGCGACGCGATGTCAGATCGCCGATGATCCCGCCTGTGTAGTCCTCGGGAGTGATAACTTCGACTTTCATGATCGGCTCGAGCAGTTTCGCACCAGCTTTGCGCATGCCTTCGCGCATACCCATACGGGCCGCGATTTCAAACGCCAGAACGCTGGAGTCAACGTCGTGGAATTTACCGTCGATCAGAGCAACCTTGAAGTCGATGACCGGGAAGCCCGCCAAAGGACCGGAGTCCATGACCGAGTTGATCCCTTTTTCGACGCCCGGGATGTATTCTTTCGGAACGGCACCACCAACGATGCGGCTTTCGAAGGAATAGCCTTCGCCTGGCTCGGTTGGCATCAGGATCATCTTCACCTCGGCGAACTGACCGGAACCACCGGACTGTTTCTTGTGGGTGTAGGTGATTTCTGCTTCGCGCGAGATGGTCTCGCGGTAGGCAACCTGAGGCGCACCGATGTTCGCTTCAACTTTGAATTCACGACGCAGACGGTCCACCAGAATGTCGAGGTGAAGTTCGCCCATGCCCTTCATGATGGTCTGACCGGATTCCAGATCCGTTTCAACGCGGAAGGAGGGGTCTTCTGCGGCCAGACGCGCCAGACCGGTGGACATCTTCTCTTGGTCAGCCTTGGTTTTAGGCTCAACCGCGATTTCGATAACCGGATCGGGGAAGGTCATTGTTTCAAGAACAACAGGGTCGTTGACGGCGCAAAGCGTGTCACCGGTTGTTGTGTCTTTCAGACCTGCCAGCGCGATGATGTCGCCCGCGAACGCTTCTTGAATTTCTTCACGATCGTTCGAGTGCATCATCATCATACGACCGACGCGCTCTTTCTTACCTTTGGTGGAGTTCAAGAGCGTGTCGCCCTTGTTCAGCACACCGGAGTAGATGCGGGTAAAGGTTAGCGAGCCAACAAAGGGGTCGTTCATGATTTTGAACGCCAGACCGGAGAAGGCCATGTCGTCATCCGCACGGCGTGCGATGTTACGGGTCTCTGTCTCGTCGCCTGGTTTGAAGCCCATGTAGTCAACAACGTCCATCGGGGATGGCAGATAGTCGATAACAGCGTTCAACAGAGGCTGAACACCTTTGTTTTTGAATGCGGAGCCGCAGAGTACGGGGATGAACTTGATCGCCAGTGTCCCTTTACGGATCAGACCGCGCAGGGTGTCGACGTCAGGCTCTGCGCCGTCCATCAGGTAGTTTTCCATGGCTTCGTCATCCATCTCGACCGCAGTCTCGATCAGATGCGCGCGCCATTCGTCGGCCAGGTCTTTCAACTCGGCACGGATTTCGCGTTGTTCCCAGCTCGCGCCAAGATCTTCACCGGCCCAGACCCATTCTTTCATGGTGACCAGATCGATCATGCCTTCCAGCTCGGTTTCGGCACCGATCGGGATTTGGATCGGCGCAGGTGTCGCACCGGTACGGTCTTTGATCATCTTCACGCAGTTGAAGAAGTCAGCGCCGATTTTGTCCATTTTGTTGACGAAAACGATGCGTGGAACCTTGTAGCGGTCCGCTTGGCGCCAAACGGTTTCGGTCTGGGGCTCAACACCGGCGTTGGCGTCAAGAACAGCAACCGCGCCGTCAAGAACGGCCAGCGAACGTTCAACTTCGATGGTGAAGTCAACGTGGCCGGGAGTGTCGATGATGTTCATCCGGTACTTGGTGTCGGATGTCGCGTCGGCTGTTGGCTCTTCCTGGCGCTGCCAGAAAGTTGTCGTCGCAGCGGAGGTAATTGTAATACCGCGTTCCTGCTCCTGCTCCATCCAGTCCATCGTGGCGGCACCGTCGTGCACTTCGCCGATGTTGTGGGACTTACCAGTGTAAAACAGGATCCGTTCGGAGCAGGTTGTTTTGCCTGCGTCGATGTGGGCCATGATGCCGAAATTGCGGTAGCGTGAGAGCGGATAGTCGCGTGCCATTGGGCTGCTTCCTCGAATATATCTGAAACGGATAAATCGCGCCCCGGGGTGGGACGCGACGGGAACGGCTTATGCCGCCCGAATTACCAGCGGTAGTGGCTGAACGCTTTGTTCGCGTCGGCCATCTTGTGGGTGTCTTCGCGCTTCTTAACAGCGGTACCGCGCGATTGAACAGCGTCCAGAAGCTCACCTGCAAGGCGCTCTTCCATGGTGTTCTCGTTGCGGGCGCGGGACGCTTTGATCAACCAGCGGATCGCCAGTGCTTCGCGACGCTCGGGGCGCACTTCGACAGGAACCTGATAGGTGGCACCACCAACGCGGCGCGAACGCACTTCGACGGACGGCTTGATGTTGTCCAGCGCTTCGTGGAAGACTTCGATGGGCGCGCGTTTGATTTTGTCTTCAACACGGTTCATCGCGTTGTAAACGATACGCTCCGCAACCGACTTCTTACCGTCGATCATCAGGTTGTTCATGAATTTGGTGAGAACCAGATCACCGTACTTGGCGTCTGGCAGTACTTCGCGTTTTTCAGCGGCGTGACGACGTGACATTTAAAGCTCCTAATTGTCAGTTGCCGAGGCAGGTTTGGTCCAGTGCGTCTGGTGCATATTGCACCCCGATCGTCCGGCGCTCAGTCTTACTCGGCTCACTCCCTTACGGGAAAACATGGCGGGCGGCGGGATCCGGCATCGTGTATCCGCGATGCGCGACCCCAAACCGACCCAAATTACTTTGGCTTCTTTGCACCATATTTGGAGCGACGCTGCTTACGGTCTTTAACGCCTTGCGTATCGAGAACACCGCGCAGGATGTGGTAGCGCACACCGGGAAGGTCTTTTACACGGCCGCCGCGGATCAGAACAACGGAGTGTTCTTGCAGGTTGTGCGATTCACCCGGGATGTAGCTGATGACTTCGAAACCGTTGGTCAGGCGCACTTTGGCAACCTTACGCATGGCCGAGTTGGGCTTCTTAGGTGTGGTGGTGTAAACACGTGTACAAACGCCGCGCTTTTGCGGGCATTCCTGCAGGTGCATGGATTTCGAACGTTTGATTTTAGGCTGGCGCGGTTTGCGGATCAGCTGTTGGATCGTTGGCATTCCGGTTTTATCCCCGTTTAGCTCACATAAGTGGTGCAGCGGGGCGGACCCCAGTGCGGTTTCAAATTCGGTCACTTCGCACGTCCACGAAGCCTATCTTCCGCCCTACACCACTGGCGCAAAGCAAAATCACCGCAGCGTTCCCGTACCGAGGAAAACGAAGCGGTGGGGTAACAGAGGATCGAGTCAGCAGTAGACCGGATCGTGACCACAGTAGATATGATGTCGGCAAAGCAGGGCGACCCCCGCATCCGAGATAAGGGGCGTATAGGCAGAGTCGTCCACGCTGTCAACAGCCCCCGCCCCCAAGCCGCCCACGGCACGCCAAACGGGTATTCCACCTTGCAAGACACCCCGGCTACCGCGCATATTTATGCCACATTATTCGGACAGGGCGGATCACGATGCAGGTACTTGGGCTATGCCGCTTTTCCTATCCGGCGCTTGGCGGGTTTCAGGTCGGGCATGACTCCACCGCTGATCGTATCGCCTACCTTTATGATCCCGCGCGGCTTGAGGAAAGGTTCCGCCTGTTCGAAACCGTCGCCCTGCCCTGTCTGATGGCGCAAACAGACCCGGAATTCGAAATGATCGTGCTGGTCGGCGATCGCTTTCCCCCTGTCCATCTGGAACGGCTAAAGGCCTTGCTCGCCCCTCTGCCCCAAGCGCGGATTGTGGTAGAGCCGCCGCGCCCGCACCGCGAGGTGATGAAAGAGATTCTGAACAAGGCCCGCCACGCGCGCTCTGAACCCTGTGTGCAATTCCGCTTTGATGACGACGACGCGATTGCAGTCGATTTCGTGGCCAAGTTGCGTAAAGCTGTTGATGACGCCACCCCGCTTCTGGTCCAGCACAAATCCGTCGCGCTTGACTGGAACAAGGGCTACGTGGCCGAGTTCGGCGCGGATGGTATCGCGGCGACCCCGTCGTTCCGGCCGTTCTACACCGCTGCTTTGGCCATGTTCGTGAACGCGGGGTGTCCGCTTACGATCATGAACTTTGCCCACGACAAGCTGCCCCGCTTCATGCCAGCACTCAGCTTTCCCGACCCTGCGATGTATGTCCGTGGCCACAATGGATTTAACGATTCACGCCAAAAGAATGCACGGGCGGTCGACCTATCCCCACTCAGCCCCGAGGAAGAGATCCTGTTCAAGGACCGCTTTGCCATCGACATCGACACTGTGCGCCGCGTCTTTGCCAAAGGTTAAAGCGGCGGCAGCGGGCGGGTGGTGATGCGTTCGCGGTAGAGTGTGAACAGCCCTGTCGCAGCGACGATAGATGCACCAGCGAGTGTTGACGGCACCGGCCAGTCGCCGAACACCAACCACCCGAGAATAAGCGCCCAGATCAGCCCTGTGTAGCGGAACGGCGCGATGAACGATACGTCGCCCACCCGCATCGTCTGCACGCTGAAATAATACCCCATCAGCACAAAGACCGCGGCCGCCGTAATGGCGATCCAATGCGCGGAAGAAACCGGAGCCCACGGCGTGGTGAACTGCGCGAAGGTCGAAAACCCCGTCACGGCCAGCACAGCGGCGAAGGTCACCGTCATCGACGGCACCTCTTTCGACAGGCGGCGGGTGCTGAGGTCGCGCACGGTGACAAAGAACACCGCGATCAGCGCGTAGATCGACCAGATGTTGAATCCGTCGGTGCCCGGTTTGACGATCAGCATCACGCCGAAGAACCCCACAAGGATCGCAGAGAAGCGCCGCCAGCCGACCTTTTCGCGATAGACCAGCGCCGCGCCCAAAGTCACCGTCAGCGGCAGAGATTGCAGAATGGCGCTGAGGTTCGCCAAGGGCATATTGAACAACGCGGTCACGAAGAAAAAGCTCGCCCCGACTTCGGCACCAGACCGGATTGCGACCAGTTTCCAATCGCGCCGGCTAAGACGCAGATGCATCGGGCCAAGCCGCCCCCATAACATCACGATCAACGAGATAGAGACCACACCGCGCAAGAACAGCAGCTGGAACAAGGGCACCGCCCCGCCCGTGGTTTTGGTCATCGTGTCGTTCAACACAAAGGCCGCCATAGAGCCCATCATGAAAAGTGCTCCGGCAAGGTTTGGCGACATCGGGTGGCTTTCAGTTTATTAGGTTGGCTTATCATTGGCGCAAGCCGTGGTGGAAAACCAGCCCACCTGCGTAAATTTTCGACGCTATTTCATCCCCCTGCCCCACAACGAAAAACCCCCGCCGATCTCTCGGCGGGGGCTCTGTTAGTCAGCTATCAAGCCTAGGCTTAGCTGCGGCTTTCGTCGTCGCTGGGGACGTTGTCGAAGACATCGCCACCAACAACATCGTCGGCTGTAGGCTCGGGCGCGGCCAGACGTGCTGCGGCTTCGGCTTCTTCGCGACGGGCCTCGATGACCACGTTGTCACGATCCGTCGCAACCTTGCGCATCTGCTGCGTCGCACCACCGGTACCGGCTGGGATCAGACGGCCCACGATGACGTTTTCTTTCAGGCCAACCAGCTTGTCGCGCTTACCCTGAACCGATGCTTCGGTCAGAACGCGTGTGGTTTCCTGGAAGGACGCCGCCGAGATGAAGCTGCGGGTTTGCAGCGACGCCTTGGTGATCCCCAGCAGGATCGGTTCGCCCTGCGCAGGACGCCCGCCTTTGGACAGCGCTTTGGCACAGGCCTGGTCGAACTCTTGCTTGTCGACGTGTTCGCCTTTCAACAGGGTGGTATCACCGCTGTCCTGGACTTCCCACTTCTGCAACATCTGACGTACGATCACTTCGATATGCTTATCGTTGATCTTAACGCCTTGCAGACGATAAACATCCTGCACTTCGTCGATCATGTAGTCAGCCAGCGCTTCGACACCCATAATCGCGAGGATGTCATGCGGCGCAGGGTTGCCGTCCATGATGTAGTCGCCCTTCTGGACAAAGTCACCTTCCGCAACGGGAATGTGCTTACCCTTAGGCACCATGTATTCGACCTTGTGATCCGGATCCTCGGACGACTCGATCGAGATACGACGTTTGTTTTTGTAGTCCTTGCCATAGCGGACGTACCCGTCGATCTCGGCGATGATCGCGTGGTCTTTGGGGCGACGTGCCTCAAAGAGCTCCGCAACACGTGGCAGACCACCGGTAATATCCTTGGTCTTGGCACCTTCACGCGGGATACGCGCAACGATGTCACCGGCCTTGATTTCAGTCTGGTCCTCAACGGACAGAATGGCATCTACGGACATTGGGTAGGTCACCGGATTGCCCGCATCGTTGCGGACCGGCTCGCCATCGGCATCCACCAGAATGATTTCCGGCTTCAGCTCATTGCCTTTGGGTGCTGCACGCCAGTCGATCACGATCTTCTGTGTCATACCGGTTGCATCATCGGTTTCATCCTTGACCGCGATCCCCGACGTCAGGTCGACGAACTTGGTCATACCGGATTTCTCCGCGATGATCGGCAGCGTGTAGGGGTCCCATTCGAACAGCTTGTCGCCGCGCAGGATCGACTGACCCTCCTTGACGAACAGCTTGGTACCGTAGCCGACCTTGTGGCTGGCACGCTCGTCGCCGTTATCATCAACGATGGCAAGCTTCATGTTCCGGCCCATTACCATGATCTCGCCTGCGGCGTTCTCAAGGGTTTGAGCGTTCTCGAACACAACCTTACCGGACTGCGATGCCTCGAGGAAGGACTGCTGGCCACCCTGCGCAACACCACCAATGTGGAATGTACGCATGGTCAGCTGCGTGCCGGGTTCACCGATCGACTGAGCAGCGATAATGCCGACAGCTTCACCTTGGTTCACCAGCGTACCGCGTGCAAGGTCACGACCATAGCACATGGCGCAGACGCCCTCTTCGGCCTCACAGGTCAGCGGGCTGCGGATCCGTGCGGATTGAACAGCCGCTTCATCGATGATGTCAGCCAGACGTTCGTCGATCACAGTCTGCGCAGGCACCAACACTTCGTCGGTCCCGGGGCGCAGGATGTCATCGGCCGCAACGCGACCCAGCAGACGTTCCGCCAGCGAAGAGACGACCTCACCATCGTTCACAGCCGCTTCGGCCGTGATCGCGGTTTCGGTGCCACAGTCATGCATACGAACGATACAATCCTGTGCCACATCCACCAGACGACGGGTCAGGTAACCCGAGTTCGCTGTTTTCAAAGCGGTATCCGACAGACCCTTACGGGCGCCGTGGGTGGAGTTAAAGTACTCCAGAACGGTCAGACCTTCTTTAAAGTTCGAGATAATCGGAGTCTCGATGATGTCGCCGTTCGGCTTCGCCATCAGACCGCGCATCCCGCCCAGCTGTTTCATCTGTGTGACCGAGCCACGCGCACCGGAGTGCGCCATCATGTAGACCGAGTTCGGCTCCATCACCGCGCCGTCATCGTTGCGACGTTCGGCCGAAATGGCCCCCATCATCGCGTCGGTGACCTTGTCGTTACACTTGGACCAGGCATCGACGACTTTGTTGTACTTTTCACCCTGAGTGATCAGGCCGTCCATGTACTGCTGTTCAAAGTCTTTAACCTGCTCGCGCGTTTCGTCCACCAAGGTCCACTTGGTTTCTGGGATCAGCATGTCGTCCTTACCGAAGGAAATGCCGGCACGGAAAGCTTCACGGAAGCCCATGGTCATGATCTGGTCACAGAAGATAACGGATTCTTTCTGACCACAGTAACGGTAGACCGTATCGATGACCTGCTGCACTTCTTTCTTACGCAGCAGACGGTTCACCAGATCGAACGGCGCTTTGGCGTTCAACGGCAGCAACGCGCCAAGGCGGATACGGCCCGGCGTGGTGTCGTAACGCTTCATCACCTCGTTGCCTTCGGCATCGATCTGTTTGATCCGCGCCTTGATCTTGGAGTGCAGGTGGATCGCACCGGCACCAAGCGCGTGCTCGACTTCCTCGACAGAGCCAAACACCATGCCTTCGCCCGGCATGCCTTCGCGTTCCAGGGTCGTGTAGTACAGACCCAAAATCATATCCTGTGACGGAACGATGATCGGCGCGCCGTTTGCAGGCGACAGAACGTTGTTCGTCGACATCATCAGGACGCGTGCTTCCAGCTGTGCTTCCAGCGAAAGCGGCACATGCACAGCCATTTGGTCGCCGTCAAAGTCAGCGTTAAAGGCGGAACAGACCAGCGGGTGAAGCTGGATCGCTTTACCTTCGATCAGAACCGGCTCGAACGCCTGAATGCCCAAACGGTGCAAGGTAGGCGCACGGTTCAGCATGACGGGGTGTTCGCGGATCACTTCGTCGAGGATGTCCCACACTTCGGGACGCTCTTTTTCCACCAACTTCTTGGCTTGCTTCACAGTGGAAGACAGACCTTTGGCTTCAAGACGCGAGTAGATAAACGGCTTGAACAGCTCGAGCGCCATCTTCTTGGGCAGACCGCACTGGTGCAACTTCAGCTCGGGGCCGGTCACAATGACCGAACGGCCGGAGAAGTCGACGCGCTTGCCCAAAAGGTTCTGACGGAAGCGACCTTGCTTACCTTTCAGCATGTCGGACAGCGACTTCAGCGGGCGCTTGTTGGCACCGGTGATGACGCGGCCGCGACGGCCGTTGTCGAACAAGGCATCGACGGATTCCTGCAACATCCGCTTTTCGTTGCGGACGATGATGTCAGGCGCGCGCAGTTCGATCAGACGCTTCAAGCGGTTGTTCCGGTTGATCACGCGGCGATACAGGTCGTTCAGATCCGACGTGGCGAAACGGCCACCGTCCAGCGGCACCAGCGGGCGCAGCTCTGGCGGGATCACGGGAATGACGGTCATGATCATCCACTCGGGCCGGTTGCCGGACTCGAGGAAGGATTCAACGACTTTCAGACGCTTGATGATCTTCTTGGGCTTCAGTTCGCCGGTCGCCTCTTTCAGATCGGCACGCAGCTGGTCTGCTTCGGCTTCCAGATCAATGGCGGCCAGCATTTCGCGGATCGCTTCGGCACCTATATTGGCCGTGAACGCGTCCATGCCATAGGCATCCTGCGCGTCCATATACTCTTCCTCGGTCATCATCTGACCATAGGTGAGGTCCGTCAGACCGGGTTCGATCACAACGTAGTTTTCAAAGTAAAGAACACGTTCCAGATCGCGCAGGGTCATGTCCAGCATCAGGCCGATGCGCGATGGCAGCGACTTGAGGAACCAGATGTGCGCAACAGGCGACGCCAGCTCGATGTGGCCCATACGCTCGCGGCGGACCTTTTGCAGCGTGACTTCAACACCACATTTCTCGCAGACAACGCCGCGATACTTCATGCGCTTATATTTACCGCACAGGCATTCGTAGTCTTTGATCGGGCCAAAGATACGCGCGCAGAACAGGCCGTCACGCTCTGGCTTGAACGTCCGGTAGTTGATGGTTTCTGGTTTCTTGATTTCACCGAACGACCACGACAGGATCCGCTCAGGCGATGCCAGAGAGACCTTGATTTCGTCGAACGTCTTCATCGGCGCGACGGGGTTGAACGGGTTGTTTGTCAGTTCCTGGTTCATCTTAAATCCTTAGATAAGTCTCGAAAGCGGAGGGAGAGAGGTGTTTCCTGTTTCTGGAAACGGTCCGGGGTTTATGAAAACCCCGGCGCGTGCCTCACTCGTCTTCCTCCGCATCCAGGAGTTCCATGTTCAGGCCAAGACCGCGTACCTCTTTCACAAGTACGTTGAACGATTCCGGAATACCGGCTTCGAAGTTGTCTTCGCCTTTGACGATGCTTTCATAGACCTTGGTCCGTCCGGCCACGTCATCCGATTTCACAGTCAGCATCTCCTGCAGGGTGTATGCAGCGCCGTAAGCTTCCAGAGCCCAGACCTCCATCTCACCGAAGCGCTGACCACCGAACTGCGCTTTACCGCCCAATGGCTGCTGGGTGACCAGCGAGTATGGACCAGTTGAACGCGCGTGGATTTTATCGTCCACAAGGTGGTGCAGTTTCAGCAGGTATTTCACGCCGACGGTCACCGGACGCGCAAACTGTTCGCCCGTGCGGCCGTCGAACAGTACCGACTGACCGGAGCTGTCGAAACCGGCCCGTGTCAGGCTGTCGTTCACATCCGCTTCCTTGGCACCATCGAATACCGGCGTGGCAATTGGGACACCGCGCGCGACGTTCTTGGCTGCGTCCAGCAATGTTTCCTCGTCCATACCCGAGATGCCTTCTTCGTAGACATCGTCGCCATAGGCGTGGTGCATTGCTTCGCGCACAGGTGTCAGATCGCCGGAGCGTTTGTATTCCTGCAGCGCCTCGTCGATGTTGATGCCCAGGCCACGTGCGGCCCAACCCATGTGGGTTTCAAGGATCTGACCGACGTTCATACGCGACGGAACACCCAGCGGGTTCAAACAGAAGTCGACCGGCGTACCATCCGCGAGGAACGGCATGTCTTCCATCGGTACAACCTTGGAAATAACACCTTTGTTGCCGTGACGACCGGCCATCTTGTCGCCCGGTTGCAGCTTGCGCTTCACCGCAACGAAAACCTTGACCATCTTCATCACGCCCGGGGGCAGATCGTCACCACGACGGACTTTTTCGACTTTATCCTCGAAACGTGCATCCAAGGTCCGTTTCTGGATCTCGTACTGCTCGTTCAGGGCTTCGACGATCTTGGCATCATCTTCGTCGGCCAAAGCCAACTGCCACCACTGACCGCGCGACAAGGATGCCAGCAGGTCTTCGGTGATCTCAGAGTTCGCCTTGACGCCTTTCGGGCCTTTGACAGCCGTCTTGCCGATGATCATCGACTGCAGACGCGCGTAGATGTTGCGGTCAAGAATGCCAAGTTCGTCGTCCCGGTCACGGGCCAGACGTTCGACTTCTTCACGTTCGATCTGCAGCGCACGTTCGTCTTTTTCAACGCCGTGACGGTTGAACACGCGGACTTCAACAACGGTACCGAAATCACCGGGCTTCACACGCAGCGATGTATCGCGCACGTCCGAAGCTTTCTCACCGAAGATGGCGCGCAGCAGTTTTTCCTCTGGCGTCATCGGGCTTTCGCCCTTGGGAGTGATCTTGCCGACGAGAATGTCACCGGGTTCAACATCCGCACCGATGTACACGATGCCCGCCTCGTCGAGGTTGCGCAGCGCTTCTTCACCGACGTTCGGAATATCGCGTGTGATTTCCTCTGGCCCAAGCTTCGTATCACGGGCAGCGACTTCGAATTCTTCGATATGGATCGAAGTGAACACGTCGTCACGCGATACGCGCTCAGAGATCAGGATGGAGTCTTCGTAGTTGTAGCCGTTCCAGGGCATGAACGCGACGACCACGTTCTTACCAAGCGCCAGTTCACCCATATCGGTCGATGGACCGTCCGCGATAACCTGACCCTTTTGAACCGTCTCGCCCACTTTCACCAGCGGACGCTGGTTGATGCAGGTGTTCTGGTTCGAACGCTGGAATTTGCGCATGCGGTAGATGTCTACGCCCGCGTCGCCCAGTTCAAGGTCTTCGGTGGCGCGGATAACGATACGGCTGGCGTCGACTTGGTCGATGATACCACCGCGTTTCGCCATATAGGCAGCACCGGAATCCCGTGCGACGACTTCTTCGATACCTGTGCCGACCAGTGGTGCTTCGGCTTGAAGCAAAGGCACCGCCTGACGTTGCATGTTCGAGCCCATCAAGGCCCTGTTCGCATCGTCGTTTTCAAGGAACGGGATCAAGGACGCAGCGACCGAGACCAACTGTTTCGGCGAAACGTCAATCAGATCGACATTCTCGGAAGGCGACAGCGTGTAGTCACCAGATTTCCGTGTCGACACCAGATCGTTGACGAACTTCATGTTCTCATCAAGGTTCGCGTTTGCCTGCGCCACGGTGTGACGCATTTCTTCGGTCGCGGACATATACTGCACGTCATCGGAAACAACACCGTTCGTTACTTTACGGTAGGGTGTTTCGATAAAGCCGTATTTGTTGACGCGGGCGAATGTTGCCAAAGAGTTGATCAGACCAATGTTCGGACCTTCGGGCGTTTCAATCGGACACATACGACCGTAGTGGGTCGCGTGAACGTCACGCACCTCAAAGCCGGCGCGTTCGCGTGTCAGACCACCCGGCCCAAGCGCGGACAGACGACGCTTGTGCGTCACCTCGGACAGCGGGTTGGTTTGGTCCATGAACTGCGACAGCTGGCTGGAGCCGAAGAATTCACGTACCGCAGCAGCCGCTGGCTTCGCGTTGATCAGGTCTTGCGGCATGACAGTGTCGATCTCGACCGAGGACATACGTTCCTTGATCGCGCGCTCCATCCGGAGCAGGCCGACGCGGTACTGGTTTTCCATCAGTTCGCCAACGGAGCGTACACGACGGTTCCCAAGGTGGTCGATGTCGTCGATGTCGCCACGGCCGTCACGCAGATCAACCAGCGCCTTGATACAGGCGACGATGTCGTCACGGTCCAGCGTGCGCTGCGTGTCTTCTTTGTCGAGCGCAAGACGCATGTTCATCTTCACGCGGCCAACCGCGGAAAGGTCATAGCGATCGGCATCAAAGAACAGCGTGTCGAACAGGTTCGACGCGGCTTCGACTGTGGGCGGCTCGCCCGGGCGCATCACACGGTAGATGTCCATGAGCGCGGTGTCGCGGTTCATGTTCTTATCCGCCGCCATGGTGTTCCGCATGTAGGGGCCGACGTTGATGTTGTCGATGTCGAGAAGTGGGATCTCGGTGATGCCCGCGTCGATCAGCTCTTTCGCTGTACCGCCGATGAGCGTGCCGTCTTTATCGTGCTCGAGCGTCAGCTCGTCGCCCGCTTCGACATAGATCGCGCCGGTTTCTTCGTTGATGATATCACGCGCGGCGAATTTACCAGCGATATGACCGAAGGGCAGCAGCAGTTCTGTCACTTTGCCTTCGTCGATCAACTGCTTAACGGCACGGGGTGTAACCTTCTTGCCCTTCTCGAACAGGATCTCGCCTGTTGCGGCGTCAACCAGATCATACGATGGACGTGTGCCCCGCACACGGTCAGGGAAGAAAGGTGCAACCCAGCCTTCGCCGTCTTTCAGCGTATAGTTCACGGTGTTGTAATACGCGTTCATGATCGCTTCTTGGTCAAGGCCAAGCGCGTAGAGCAGCGTTGTTACAGGCAGCTTACGGCGACGGTCGATGCGTGCGAACACGATGTCTTTGGCGTCGAATTCAAAGTCGAGCCACGACCCGCGGTATGGGATGATGCGGCAAGCAAACAGCAGCTTACCCGAAGAGTGGGTTTTGCCTTTGTCGTGGTCAAAGAAAACGCCGGGCGAACGGTGCATCTGGGATACGATAACACGCTCTGTACCGTTCACAACAAAGGTACCGTTTGGCGTCATCAGGGGCATGTCGCCCATGAACACGTCTTGTTCTTTGATGTCTTTTACCGATTTCGCACCGGTGTCTTCATCCACATCAAACACGATGAGGCGCAGCGTCACCTTCAAAGGCGCGCTGTAGGTCATGTCGCGTTGCTGACATTCCTCGACATCGTATTTGGGTTTCTCGAGCTCGTACTTGACGTATTCAAGCACCGACGTCTCGTTGAAGTCCTTGATCGGGAAAACCGACTGGAACACGCCTTGGATGCCGTCACCGTCTGTCGGTGTTTCCGCATCGCCGGAGCGCAGGAACAAATCATAAGAGGATTTTTGAACCTCGATCAGGTTCGGCATCTCCAGCACTTCGCGGATTTTGCCATAGTATTTACGTAGACGTTTCTGGCCAAGGAAGGTTTGCGCCATGTGTCTGTCACCTTTCGTATCTCTTGCCGAGCTCGCCATCACCGGGGCCGTGATGCGCGCCCATAAGAGCGGTAAATCCTGATCAATTCTTGAGGCACGTCCCACCGTACCTCTTCCGACCACTAGGACCTATCCAGAGAAGCATTTCGCGCGAAATACTTTTCAAAACAGATCAGGCTGGACAGGGAATTCCCCGTCCAGCCTTAATTTTTATGGGCTTGCCCAAAGCTTTACAAACTTCGGTCTGCTTTCATCAAGCAAAAACAGCACCCAGATCTAATGGCTTAGGCCAGTTCGATCTCTGCGCCAGCTGCTTCCAGCTTGGCTTTGATGTCTTCGGCTTCGGCTTTATCGATGCCTTCTTTGATCTTGCCGCCAGCTTCAACCAGATCTTTGGCTTCTTTCAGGCCCAGACCGGTGATGCCGCGAACTTCTTTGATCACGTTGATTTTGGATGCGCCGGCGTTCTTCAGAACGACGTCGAATTCAGTTTTCTCTTCAGCAGCCGCGCCTGCATCGGCAGGGCCAGCCATCATCACTGCGCCGCCAGCTGCGGGCTCGATGCCATACTCGTCTTTGAGGATGGTTTTCAGTTCTTGTGCTTCCAGCAGTGTCAGACCAACGATGTCTTCTGCCAGTTTTTTCAGATCAGCCATGTTTAGCTCTTTCCGTTAACGATATGTGTGTTCCAACGCGAGTGTTCAACCCTGCGCCAGCTTGACGATATTGCTTTACGCAGCCGCCTTGTCCTCGATGGTGGACAAGATGGAAGCGATGTTGCTTGCAGGTGCGCCAATGGCCCCGGCGATGTTGGAAGCAGGCGCGCCCAGCATACCCGCGATGGTGGAGATAAGCTCCTCCCGCGAAGGCATCTTGGACACGGCTTCAACACCGGCGACATCCAGTGCGTTCTCACCCATTGCGCCGCCGAGAATGACAAACTTTTGATTCTCTTTAGCG
Organism: Sulfitobacter sp. SK025; assembly: GCF_003352105.1. Taxonomy (NCBI): domain Bacteria; kingdom Pseudomonadati; phylum Pseudomonadota; class Alphaproteobacteria; order Rhodobacterales; family Roseobacteraceae; genus Sulfitobacter; species Sulfitobacter sp. SK025. The sequence continues at coordinate 2,889,365 of NZ_CP025808.1, forward strand.
AATTCCTGAGCGACCTTGGCAGCTGCCACGGGGTCTTCGGAATAGGTCAGAACGGTCATACCCGTCAGGAGATCTGCAATGCTTTCGCATGGCTTTCCGTCTAGGGCAATTTTGGCGAGCCTGTTTTTGGCAACACGCACGGCCCCGCCCGCAGCGCGAGCGCGCGCACGAAGGTCCTGCATATCAGCAACTGTCAGGCCGACGTAGTGGCTTACCACAACGACGCCAGAGCTTTCGAAGATTTGGCCGAGCTCTTCGACCAACTGTTCTTTCTGGGCTCTATCCACAGTTTCACTCCAAATCTGGGGGTTACCCCCCGGCTCAATTAAGTCCGCTTACGCGAACAGTCTTGGTCCATTTTACGGGAATAAGCCAAAATAGCCCCACGCTTACGCGAACGGTAATTCTTGCATCTCCCATCTCAGAAAGGAATTAAGGCTTGCGCCACCCTTCGTCTCGGACAGAAGACTCACCATGCGATGCATAGTGAATCGAGGGCTTCTTAGGGAATGCAGCGCGGAATGCCAAGGGGAAACTCGACTTTCTTGCGCCGAGTTTAGGCTAATCTATTTCAAACACCATCAAACCGCGTTTATCCGGCCGGTTTCCGCATAAAAAATCCCCGCATCGGATGGCCAATGCGGGGATCTGATAGCAGACGCATGACTGCGCCTATCGCTGGACCTTACTCGGTTACAGCGTTGTCGACTTCTACAGTCACACCTGGGCCCATTGTGGAGCTCAGCGCGATCTTTTTCATGTAGGCACCCTTGGAGCCGGTAGGCTTGGCTTTGGACACGGCGCCAACGAAGGCACGTACGTTTTCAACCAGCTTGGCTTCGTCAAAGGACAGTTTGCCGATGCCAGCATGCACTACGCCGCCTTTTTCAGCTTTGAACTGAACCTGACCGCCTTTAGCAGCTTCAACAGCTTCTTTGATATCCATTGTAACTGTGCCGACTTTTGGGTTTGGCATCAGGTTACGTGGGCCGAGAACCTTACCAAGACGACCAACAATGGGCATCATGTCAGGTGTCGCGATGCAGCGATCAAAGTCGATCTTGCCGCCTTGGACAGCTTCCATCAGGTCTTCGGCACCAACGATGTCGGCACCTGCTGCTTGCGCTTCGTCAGCCTTGGGGCCACGGGCGAATACAGCAACGCGAACGGATTTGCCGGTGCCGTTTGGCAGGCCGACAACACCGCGAACCATTTGGTCGGCGTGACGCGGGTCAACACCGAGGTTCATCGCGATTTCGATGGTTTCGTCAAATTTCGCGGTTGCGTTGGCTTTGATCAGTGCGACTGCTTCTTCAACGGTCAGATCTTCTTTGCCTACGAATGCTTCGCGTGCGGCGCGGGTGCGTTTTCCGAGTTTTGCCATCTTACTTAACCTCGATGCCCATGGAGCGGGCAGAGCCCAGAATGATTTTCATCGCGGATTCAACATCCACAGCGCTCAGATCGGCCATTTTGGCTTCTGCGATTTCGCGCAGTTGCTTGGTGGTCACGGTACCGACGGTCTCGCGGCTTGGTGTTTTCGCGCCGGAGTTAACCTTGGCAGCTTTCTTCAGGTAGTAGGACGCAGGAGGCGTCTTGATGTCCATGGTGAAGGACTTGTCCTGATAGTAGCTGATCACGGTCGGGCAAGGGGCACCTGGTTCCATGTCCGCTGTCTTGGCGTTGAACGCCTTACAGAATTCCATGATGTTGATCCCGCGCTGACCCAATGCAGGGCCGACGGGTGGGGATGGGTTCGCTTGACCCGCTTTAACTTGCAACTTCATCGTACCGACGAGTTTCTTGGCCATTGGCCTTCTCCTTTTAATGTCGGTGAACTTTCGTTCACCCTATACAACCACAACGCGATGCGGCCGCTTGCTAGCGTGGTGCGGTTGGGCGGCGCGCCGCTGTCCCCTCCCACAAACGAACGGTGTTGCCACCGTATGACGGGTCGCCCCGCCGATCGCTCAGACCTGTTTGTTGACCTGAGTGAATTCCAATTCGACCGGTGTTTCCCGGCCAAAGATCGATACAGACACCTTGAGGCGCTGGTTCTCGTCGTCGACCTCTTCGATCATACCGTCGAAGTCTTCGAACGGGCCGTCCGCCACTTTGACCTTCTCACCCACTTCGAAGTGGATCAGCGTGCGTGGTGCTTCTTCGCCCTCTTGGACGCGGCCCAGGATCGCCGTGACTTCGGCGTCACGCATCGGCATCGGACGGCCCTGCGGCCCTAGGAAACCGGTGACGCGGTTGATCGAGTTGATCAGGTGATACCCGCGATCGGACATCTCCATATGGACCAGCACATAGCCGGGCATAAAGCGACGCTCTGTCGTGACTTTCTTGCCGCGCCGGACCTCGATCACCTCTTCGGTGGGGACCAGCACTTCGTCGATCTGGTCCTCAAGCTCTTGCTCGGCGACCGTGGTGCGGATTTGCTCGGCAATCTTCTTTTCGAAGTTCGACAAAACACTGACCGAATACCATCTTTTCGCCATCTGAACTTGGTCCCTGTCTTGTGATGCAGCAACGGCCACATCTAATTCTCGTAAAAACCAGCCTGTCGCAGCATGCCGGCGGTGAACAAAAAATCGGCGCGCAACACGAATCGCCGCACGCCCCTCTTGATCAGGTCTGCGGGATAGCCCGCAATCGCACATGTTTCAAGAGGGCCACGGCGTTTTAAGGTGCCGCGCCCCTGGATCAGCCGAAGGCGGCCAGGATGTACTGCAATCCGCCACGAATGAGGATATCGACAATCGCAAAGAACACCGCTGTCAACGCGGCAAGGATGAACACCATAACCGTGGTGAGCATGACCTCGCGACGGGTGGGCCAGACGACCTTGGATACTTCGGAACGCACTTGCTGGATGAACTGAAGCGGGTTGACTGTGGCCATGTCGGTTTTCCTGTATACGAACGATTGTGGGGATGTATCTGTCAAAAGCGCTGAATTCAAGGCTTCATATCAAGCTCGCCTACTGGCGAAGCTGGTACACCAAAGTGCGCGTTCTCACATGTGTTGAGATTGGCAGGGGCTGAGGGACTCGAACCCACGACCCTCGGTTTTGGAGACCGATGCTCTACCAACTGAGCTAAACCCCTATGCCGAGTGGTGAGGTAGTCGATATTCGCTGGGGGATCAAGGGCAGATAGACGCATTGCGCAGGAATAATGTCGCACGCCCCTAAGCCACGAAAAAGGCCGCCCCGATTGGGAGCGGCCTTCGTCTTGTTGCCGGTGCGCGGGGTGACCCGCGGGTTGGCTTACTCGGTGATTTTGGAAACCACGCCCGCGCCAACGGTACGACCGCCTTCGCGGATCGCGAAGCGCAGACCGTCTTCCATCGCGATGGGGGCGATCAGCTCCACGTCGAACTGCAGGTTGTCGCCAGGCATAACCATTTCAGTGCCTTCTGGCAGCTGAACGGTACCGGTGACGTCTGTGGTCCGGAAGTAGAACTGTGGACGGTAGTTCGCGAAGAACGGCGTGTGACGGCCACCCTCTTCTTTGGTGAGGATATAGGCTTCGGCTGTGAACTTGGTGTGCGGCTTAACCGAACCTGGCTTACACAGAACCTGACCACGCTCAACGCCTTCACGGTCGATACCGCGCAGCAGGGCGCCGATGTTGTCGCCAGCTTCCCCACGGTCCAGCAGTTTGCGGAACATTTCAACGCCGGTACATGTGGTTTTCTTGGTGTCGCGGATGCCAACGATTTCGATTTCGTCGCCAACGTTGATCACGCCACGCTCAACACGGCCGGTCACAACTGTACCACGACCGGAGATCGAGAAGACGTCTTCCACAGGCATCAGGAACGGCTGGTCAACAGCGCGCTCTGGTGTCGGGATGTAGTTGTCGACTTCTTCCATCAGCTTGCGGATGGAGTTCTCGCCGATGTTCTCGTCACGGCCTTCCATCGCCGCCAGAGCGGAACCTGGGATCACAGGGATGTCGTCGCCTGGGTAGTCGTAGGAAGACAGCAGTTCGCGGATTTCCATTTCAACCAGTTCCAGCAGCTCTTCATCGTCCACCTGGTCTACTTTGTTCATGTAGACAACCATGGCGGGGATGCCGACCTGACGGCCCAGCAGGATGTGCTCGCGGGTCTGTGGCATGGGGCCATCAGCAGCGTTCACAACCAGGATCGCGCCGTCCATCTGCGCCGCACCGGTGATCATGTTCTTGACGTAGTCAGCGTGGCCGGGGCAGTCGACGTGCGCATAGTGACGGTTTTCGGTCTCGTATTCGACGTGCGCTGTCGAGATGGTGATGCCGCGTGCTTTTTCTTCGGGCGCGCCGTCAATCTGGTCATAGGCGCGGAAGTCGCCGAAGTACTTGGTGATCGCCGCGGTCAACGTGGTTTTGCCGTGGTCAACGTGACCAATGGTACCGATGTTAACGTGTGGTTTATTACGTTCAAACTTTGCCTTAGCCATGGAGCAGCCCTTTATATTAATGAGGGCCTGAACCCAGACCCAAACCTATCTGGCGGGCGATGTATTGGGTCTGGCGCATAAAATCAAGCACCTGTTCGCCTCACACCGCCGCAGAATTCATGTAAATGCGCACTAGTTCGCTGTTACCGCCGGCGCAGAGGGGATTTCTGCGCGCTCGATGACCGCGTCCGCCGGGCGTTCGAACCAGCCTTCGGCCTTATTTTGCTTGACCAAATAGTTCTCGATCGACTTTGCCGCATTCTGGCTGAGGTTCTTAAGCTGTTCTTCAGCAGTCTTGGTGTAGCCAGACCCGACAATAGGCCCCTGATCAAGGGATTCGAACACGGTGATCTGGTGCGGTTCGTCCGTAAGCTTCTTACCGGCGGCGTCGTCCCAAACGGTAAGGTTCAGGATCATGATCGACTTGGGCGCAAGCACAAGCGGAATACCCGGAGGGGCAAGAACATAGCCTTCGACACTGACGCCAAAGTGGTAATTGCGAGCGCCTTCATAGCGGTCAAAACGTTCGGCAATGGCGTCTTTGACAGCCGTCGTCAGCACCTCTTCACTGACTTCGCGGCTGATCGGTAGTTTCTGTACCTTCGGCGCGACAACGATGTTGTGGTATAGGTTAAAGTCACCCAAAGGCACCGCCGGCTTGTCGAGGTCGGATGCCCCGTTACACGCAGAAAGGACCACGATACTGATCAAAGCTGATAAAATTCGAACCATTTCATGCCTCCTCGGCGCATTTATGCCCTTTGCGATACCCTAAGGCTGAATAGGGTGCAACGTTTGCTAAAGTGGCACGCACTGGGAGGCGTGCTACCTTATGTCCGTCTGATTTAGGATCATTGCCATGGATCGCCCCCTGCCCGCCCGCGTGGCCTTGGTTAACCAACCCCTAAAGCGTTTCGAAGAAAACCTGAATCGCTGGGGATTCCCAAACTGGTCTGATTGTGATTCATCCTGTTTGGGAGGATGAACTATGTCAGCACCTTTGCCATCAGCGCTTCGGGCGCGGTTTCAGAAATATATTGAGGAAGGGCTAAGCGGGCGAGCGGCGGCAGCGCGCTTGAAGCTATCGCCAGCAACGGGCGCCCGATGGCGGCATCAGATCCAAACGACGGGCCGGGCTGATCCTGCCGTACAGGGTCGTCCAAAAGGGTCAGGGAAATTGGCACCCCATGTTAGTTTTTTCGAAGAGTTGATCACCCAAGACCCTGATATCACACTATTTGAGTTGCGTGATGCGCTTGCTGATGCAACCGGATTGCAAGTCCAGCACTCTGCTATCGGGCATCTGCTAAAGCGCCTCGGATTTACACACAAAAAAAGTCACTGGTCGCTACCGAACGTCACCGTGCCAAGGTGAGGCGACGACGTGAGGACTGGTTCACACACCGTTTGCCAGCCATTGCGCGGATGCCGGAAAGCGTTGTCTTTCTTGATGAAACAGCGGTCAAAACGAACCTCACCCGGCTGCGCGGTTGGGCTCCGCGTGGCGAACGCCTGACGATGGATGCGCCCTTCGGCAGTTGGGGAACCCAAACCCTGATTGCGGGGCTGACACATGAGGCTCTGATCGCACCTTGGGTGATCAATGGCGCGATGGATGGTCCTGCCTTCGCGGCCTATGTGCAGAAGGTCCTGATCCCTGAGATCGCGCCAGGCACGGCAGTCGTTCTCGACAATCTCGCGACCCATCACAACAAAGAAGCCGCTGCGGCGCTCAAGGCTCACGGATGCTGGTTCCTCTATCTGCCGCCATATTCGCCAGATCTGAACCCGATTGAGTTGGCTTTCTCCAAATTGAAGTCCCACCTTAGACGCATCAGTGCGCGATCATTCACCTCGGTGTTCGAAGCCCTTGGCGATATCTGCGCAATGTACTCCCCGCAGGAGTGTTCAAACTACTTTCAGGCTGCCGGATATGCCTCAGGTTAAATTAGAAATGCTTTAGGCCTGTTTCGCAGCCTCGCTATGGCGCGACGTAATGTGCTTAGCATTATTCCTGAAATAGCTGTCAAACAGCCGATGGTCTCTGGCAAAATGGGCAAGCGTTGGCACATGGTTATGGACCCGACTGCCATCCGCGAGATGCTGTTGGATCGGGTTGACGACTACCCCAAATCCTTGGTGACAAAAAACCCTTTGCGCCCCGCGATCGGAGAATCCCTTTTCATTGCGGAGGGTGCGCATTGGCGCTGGCAACGCCGCGCGGTGGCACCGGCCTTTTCGCACCGCAATATGCTAAACCTGTCGCCCATCATGACCGCAGCAGCGCAAAGGTCGGCCGACCGGATCGCCGACGCTGGCCCGCGGGCCATCAATATGCTGGACGAGATGGTCACGTCGACATTCGACGTCATCTCGGATGTCACATTCTCGGGCGGCGACGGGTTTGACCGCGACGCCGTGCACCGCGCCATTGACGACTATATTGCAGAGGCCGGGAAACTGAGCCTTTTCGATATTCTTGGCTTGCCAGACTGGCTTCCGCGCCCAGGACGGGCGATGTCGGGCCGTGCCCTGAAAGACATGAAACGCATTGCCGACGGCGCGATAGATGCGCGGGCCGAACGGGGGCCCAGCGATACGCCGGACCTACTGGATCTTCTCCTTGATGGCACCGACCCCAAGACCAAACGTCAGATGAATACGGCCGAGCTACGGGACAATCTGTTAACCTTCATCGTCGCAGGGCATGAGACGACGGCCCTTACCCTGTCTTGGGCGCTCTATCTGATGGGCTTTGATCAGGCCGTGCAGCAGAAAGCCCGCGCCGAGGCGCAAACCGTGTTGCAGGGGCGCGCGGCGACGGGTGCAGACGTCGAAAACCTAACATACATCCGCCAAATTATCGACGAAACCCTGCGCCTGTACCCGCCAGCGGGGGTGATTTCACGCACCGCGCAGAGAAACGACACCTTGTGCGGCAGGGAAGTTCGGCCCGGCGATACTGTCATGGTGCCGATTTATGCGCTTGGCCGCCATCAGCAGCTTTGGGATCAGCCCGATGTTTTCGACCCCGACCGTTTCAAAGATCGCAAAGCGATCGACCGATACGCCTACCTGCCCTTTGGCGATGGCCCGCGTATCTGCATCGGCGCGTCCTTTGCGCAGCAAGAGGCGGTGATCATCCTTGCGACCTTGCTTTCGCGGTTTCGTTTCACACCGGTCGCCGGGAAAAGCCCTGAACCGGTTATGATCCTGACCCTACGCCCCGAAGGCGGAGTATGGTTAACCGCAACGCCTGCCTAGTCGCAAATCCGCCGCAGGTCGCCCCAGGCGTTCGCGTCGACAATAGCTGAGTATTCAGACTGCGTGCGCGCCGCATCTTGCGCTGCGGCGATGCGGTCATCGAATGATGGATGGCTCAGGAAATGGGCCATCAATGGGTTCGCTTCGCCTTGGGTCTGGCGCATGCGCTCGAACATGGCCCCCATCGCTTTCGGAGACACGCCCGCAGTTGCCAGAAGTTTATGTCCGAACGCGTCTGCCTCTGTTTCGGCCTGCTGGGTATAGGTCGCGCTGATCAAACGCTCTGCCAGAAACAACACCACTGCTCCGCCTGCGAAGTCACCGAACAAAAGCCCCAACACGCCAATCGATCCGGCGGATCGCAACGCATGGCGTGTCGGGTCTCGACTGACAACATGACCAATTTCATGCGCCAGCACAGCGGCGACCTCATCCGGGGACTGGGCTTGTTGGATCAGCCCGTCGAACAGCACGACAATCCCGCCGGGTAGCGCAAAAGCGTTCACCATCGGGTGGTCCAGGACCAGGACAGTCAAATCCTGCACCGGCCCTTCGCCCGTGTTAAGCGCGGTGATCATGCTGGTGAGCGCCGCTTCGCCCGCCGAGGCGTCACAAATGGCGAGGGGCTGCATGCCGCTTTCGTCCAAGGCCCTGCGAATTTGGCCCAATGTCGCCTCACCCAAGGCGGCCTCTCCTGCTGGTGGGATGAAATTCGCCAAGCGGTCCGCCAGAAATGGCACCAGCACTGTAATCTGAAGCAGAACGGCCGCGACGGCTGCGATTGCCCAAGCGAACAAGCGGCCCCGCCCTCGGGCCGGCGCAGGACGCCGGGCGGCAGGAAGATGTTGTAGCAGCGTCTTATCCGCAACGATAAGCCGCGCCAGCGGATCTGTAACTGAGCGCAGGGTATAGTCTTTCCCACGCGCCTGATCGGGCACCAACCGAATATCGCCAAGCCGCCAGAAGATAATATCTTCGCTATCCAATCCAATCTGCAGATTATCGTTCGCAATATGCAGGCTGACATCTTCGGCAACCGGATGATCACCATCAAAATATGCCGCCCCCATGCCGTTAAACCCGACGCTCATATCGCGGCTCCCAGGTCCAACGCCTCTGCAAACCCTTCGGCTTCGGCAAAGTCATCCCGCCCTGACTGGCTGATGCTTTGCAAACCGTCATACCGCGGAAGCGCACAGGTTTTGGCCATGTGACGCATTAACGGAAAGGTGACGAATGTGTTGTAGCAAACGTTCCACATCAAAAAGACCGAGAGGTAAAAGCCCGCCAACACCACGATCGCCAAAGCCCGCGGGATCGGAAGCGTTTCAATGTCGATCCCTAAATCAAACCCCATAAAGGCGCTTGGTCCAATGACGACAAATGCCCCTAAAACTAGCAAAAACACCCCCAGAACGAGGACGGAATATGCGATAAAGCTGCCGAAAACGTAGATGAACGCGATACGCGGTGCGCTTAGCCTCGACGTTATGGCAATACCATTCGCTGTCTTGTGGTTTGCCATTATTCTTTTCGAAACAAAGCGATAGTGCACTGCACCGTAGACCATGCCTAGCAAGCTCACGGGGAAAAGGAGCAACCACCAAGCGCCTTGCATAGAAAATGCTGCGCCCTGCCCGTCAGCCAGCGTTTCGAGCATCTGCAAGGCGAAGCCCGACGTGTCGAAAGTCTGGGGCGCGGCAGATATGTACGCGTAGGCCACGCTACCAAGAAGCAGCAAGGTGAACAAAGCAAACGGAATCGCGGCACGATAGAGCATGCCCCAACGCCCCCCTTGATGCAGCTGTGCCGATCCGAAAAAGGTGCGGTCCGTCATGTATTTTTCAAGGTAGAAGGTCATACGTGGCCAAAGCAGCCCTAGCGAGAAAATGGTGACCAGCCAATGCAGCATAGCGCGCCAGACATACCCCCACGCACCCTTATCAAGGCCAAACCGCACCCCGCGCCATCGCGTCCGTCCCAAGACGTACCGTCGCGCACGATATCGGGCATAGAACCACAGGGGAACAACCCCGAATCCCGCTGCGAAGTACCCTAAGGTCGCGCTCGAAAACACCGAGAAGCTGACGAACATCAGAATCAGATTAATGATTCCGATGTAGAAGGTGAGGATCACAACGGCGATAAAGAATCCCAATAGCTTTTCAATCGGATCGCCGACGTATTCCATCGGATGCCCGCCCGGCCGGATTGCGGACCAATACCATCGCCGCAAACGGGTCTTCATCCAGAACCGGTAAAACCCCAGCGTCATAATCGTGAGAAAACCGGTTTTGAACGCCAACCAAAAGAGCGCGCCGCGCCCCCCGACGAATTGAACCGACATCGCGGGTGCCGAACCACTGGGGTATGAAAGCTCGGCGTCACTCACGTCGCTTGCGATCAACCGAAGCGGTTATCACGCGGGAACCCACGCGGTGCCATGCGCCCCGCTGTCGCGCGTTTACCAGTCCATTCGGTCAGATCAGATTCGGTGCGTGTCCGTCCCGCGGGATCCTGCCAGCTTAGCCCGTTCTCGCGGCTAAACGTGATCGCATCAGACATGCCCCCGTCTTTGTATTTTTGCAGCCGCACACCTTTGCCGCGCCCCATTTCGGGAAGCTCGTCCAAGCCGAACACCAAGACTTTGCGATTTTCGCCCACAACGGCAACGGCATCCGCATCGCCGGTCACCGGCGCGCAAATCATTGCTTTCGCGTCGCCGCGCACGTTCAGCACCTGTTTACCGCTGCGTGTCTGCGCCAGAACATCATCCTCCGGCACGATAAATCCATCCCCGGCCGAGGAAGCCACCAATAGCTTGCGCCCCGCCTTGTGGATCAAAATATCGACAATTTGAACTTCGTTAGGCAGATCCACCATCAACCGCAATGGCTCCCCCATGCCGCGCCCGCCGGGCAAGGTCGATGCAGACACCGTGTAAAAGCGCCCGTTCGACCCGAAAACCAGCAGCCTGTCTGTTGTCTCTGCATGGAAAATAAAGCGGGGGCCGTCCCCATCCTTGAACTTCAACTCGCGGTTCAGATCGATATGTCCCGTCATCGCACGGATCCAGCCCATCTGCGAACAGACAACTGTAATCGGTTCGCGGTCGATCATCGCCTCCAGCGGGACTTCCTCGATCACGCCAGCTTCGGAGAAGCTCGTTCTACGACGACCGATGTTCTTACCGTCCAGCGACCAGTCCTTGCCGAACTGCTTTTTCGTCTCGCGCAGCTGGTCGATGATCGTATCCCATTGGGTACCTTCATTTTCCAGCAGATCTTCGAGGCCCGAGCGCTCCTCCATCAAGGCGGATTGCTCGCGCAGCAATTCGATTTCTTCCAACCGGCGCAACGACCGCAGGCGCATGTTCAAAATCGCGTCGGCTTGAACTTCGGATAGCGCGTTTTCTGTGGAGGGCGCTGGCGGTACATAGCTCGCCTCGTCCATCGCGCGCACGTGATCTTTACCCCAATCCTCGGCCATCAACGCCGATTTCGGGTCCTCGTCATAGCGAATGATATCAATCACGCGATCGAGGTTAAGAAACGCGACGATAAAACCTTCCAAGACCTCTAGGCGGTGGTCGATTTTCTCCATCCGGTGGGTCGAGCGCCGCTGAAGCACCTCGCGCCGGTGATCAAGAAATGCGCGCAGCACTTCCTTCATCGAACATACTTTAGGCGTCACCCCGTCGATCAAGACGTTCATGTTCAACGAGAATCGCACCTCAAGATCAGAGCTGCGATACAGCATCCCCATCAGGACCTCGGGATCAACGTTCTTGGAACGCGGCTCGATGATTAGGCGAATATCGTCGGCCGATTCGTCGCGTACATCGCCCAGAATCGGAATCTTCTTGGTCTGAATAAGCTCTGCAATCTTTTCGATCAGCTTGGATTTCTGTACCTGATAGGGAATTTCAGTGATGACAATTTGCCAAGCACCGCGCCCCAGATCCTCTGTTTCCCACCGACAGCGCAGACGGAAACCGCCCTTACCCGTACGATAGGCATTCGCAATGTTTTCAGGGGGTTCAACGATAATACCGCCAGTCGGAAAATCGGGACCGGGAACGTATTTAAGCAAGGTATCGTCGCGGGCATCGGGCGTTTTGATCAGGTGGATACAGGCGTCCACCAGTTCCGAGATATTATGCGGCGGGATGTTGGTGGCCATGCCAACAGCGATACCCGACGACCCGTTTGCCAGAAGGTTCGGGAACTGCGCGGGCAGAACCGCAGGCTCGGTCAGTGTGCCGTCGTAATTCTCTCTAAAATCGACAGCATTTTCATTCAGACCTTCCAGCATGGCCTCGGCCACGGCGGTCATGCGCGCTTCGGTATATCGGCTTGCAGCGGGGTTATCCCCGTCGATGTTGCCAAAGTTCCCCTGCCCGTCAACCAACGGATAACGCACGTTAAAATCTTGCGCGAGACGCGCCATCGCATCGTAAATCGCAGCGTCGCCGTGCGGGTGATAGTTCCCCATTACGTCGCCGGAAATTTTCGCAGACTTCCGGAATCCCCCGGTGCTGTTAAGCCTCAGTTCACGCATCGCGAATAGAATTCGACGGTGAACGGGCTTTAACCCGTCGCGCGCATCGGGCAGCGCGCGGTGCATAATAGTAGAAAGCGCATAGGTCAGATACCGATCGCCCAATGCACGGCGCAAAGGCTCTGACGAATTGCGAGAATCTGGATCGGCGGGGGTGGTTACATCTGACATCTTCATTGTTTAGCCAAGGCCGCGAGACGCGGCAAGCGACTGTTTGGCGCGCAGCGCCCCAGCACGGTGTGCGGTGTCTCTGTCATGCAACTTTGCAAACATATTGGAACGATTTGGCAGCATTTTATGTTATACTTGATAATACAGCCTTGGGGAGACCTGCTGCGGGTCTAGGCTGTCTGCTATTTCGAGGAATGTGTGATGAAGCGGTTTATTTTGTTGACCTTCGGGTTTCTTGGTTGGGCATTCTACGAGATGAGCGGCGGGGCCGACTTTCAACCCGCGAGTGCTCAGATGGCTGCGAATGCAGACCAGATGCCAGCACAAGAGAATGAAATCACCGCCGAAACCTCAAACGAACCAGTCGAGACGGCAAAGGTCATCCCGGCGGTCGCGACGGCTCCGGTTGATACGACCCCGCCAGGTTTTGAAAGCACCGCGCAAGCTGATGATGCCGAACGCGTTTCTGTCACCCTCACCACCGCATTGAATACAGCGGACACCGGTGCTGCGACTGACGTATCGTATGTGCCTGTTGCCCAGAATATCGCGGCGAACGGGGCGGACACGCCAGCAATTATTCCCAGTCTGATTGTTCCGAATGACAGCGGTGCCGCGATCGTAGAAGCCCGTGCTGAAACGAACCTGAGCAGCGAAGCGGATATTCGTTCTGTATCCGGCAACCGTGTGAATGTCCGTGGTGGCCCCGGCACCGAGTTTCAGGTCGTGAGCAAGCTAGGTCGCGGCGATTCGGTCGAGATTATTCAGGATAACGGCGATGGATGGGTAAAGATGCGTCCCGTAGACGGCGGGCCAGAGGGCTGGATGGCCGATTTCCTGTTGTCGAACGGGTAACTCACCCAACTTTTTCCGAGACAGACTGTTAATGCAACAACGTACAATTTTAATTACCGGCTGCTCCTCCGGGATCGGCTACGCCGCTGCGCATGCATTGCGCGAACGCGGCTGGAGGGTTTTCGCTTCGTGCCGCCAAACGCGCGATTGCGAGAGGCTAGCCGCTGAAGGATTTGATGCGCCCCAGCTCGGCTATACGGATGCCAGTAGCATCGCCACTGCGGTGGATCACGTACTTGAGCAAACCGGTGGCACGCTCGATGCCCTTTATAACAACGGTGCCCATGCGACACCCGGTGCCGTCGAAGACCTTCCCACAGACGCGCTGCGCGAGATATTCGAAAGCAATTTCTTCGGCTGGCACGAGCTTACGCGCAAGATCATCCCTGTGATGCGGGCACAGGGCCACGGGCGCATTATTCAATGTTCGTCCGTCTTGGGATTTGTCACAATGCCGTGGCGTGGTGCTTACAATTCTACGAAATTCGCGCTGGAAGGCTTAACGGACACGCTGCGCATTGAACTGCGCGACACCCCCATTCACGTGACCCTGATCGAGCCCGGGCCCATTACATCCAACATCCGCGCGAACTCTATCCCGCACTTCGAGCGTTGGATCGATTGGAAAAGCTCTGCCCGAAAGGCGCAATACGAAAGCGCGTTGTTAGACAGGCTATACACTGCGAGAGGGCCCGACAGGTTCGAGCTTCCGCCACAAGCAGTCGTTGACAAGCTTATCCATGCGCTGGAGGCCGACCGCCCACGGCCGCGGTATTATGTCACGACACCGACGCGCATCTCGGGCATTTTAAAGCGTATTTTACCAACACGTGCCCTAGACTGGGTGCTCTCTCGATAAATTCGGGTTGCGCTACTGCATGACCCCGCTACATCTTTCAGCAACACAAAGGATGCTTATGTTCGCTGATCCGTTATATATCCTGACCGTCGTTGCCGTGATTGCGGTGGTTATCGTATTGATTTTTGGGCTTGGGGGCTTCGCTGGTGGCGGAGAATTCAATAAGCGCAATTCAAATAAACTTATGCGCATGCGCATCATCGCACAGTTCATCGCTGTCGTTCTCATCGTCATATATGTGTACCTGAGAAAGGACGCTGGCTGATGGTTGTTCTTAATAAAATCTACACCCGCACCGGCGACAAAGGCGAAACCGCGTTGGGAAACGGGGACCGTGTGGCCAAACACGACCTCCGGGTCGAGGCATATGGCACATCCGACGAATTGAATTGTTTTGTTGGTGTCGCGCGGCTTGAAGCGAAGGGCGAAACCGACGCCGCGCTGTCGCGTATCCAGAACGACCTGTTCGACCTGGGCGCTGACCTGTGCCGCCCCGATATGGAAGCGGATGCAGACGCGGAATACCCGCCTCTGCGCCTCGCGGCGGAACAGGTCGACAGGCTTGAACGTGAGATCGACGTGATGAACGCTGATCTGTCCCCGCTGAGAAGCTTTATTCTACCCGGCGGCACCGCACTTGCCGCGCATTTGCACGTGTGCCGGACAGTTGCCCGCCGCGCCGAACGGCTTGCGGTGCACCTGGCAGACAGAGATTCTATCAATCTGGCCACCGTCAAATATCTGAACCGGCTAAGCGATTGGTTTTTCGTCGCGGCGAGGGCTTCAAATAACGGCGGTAAGGACGATGTATTATGGGTGCCCGGGGTAAATCGCTAAGGCCGTCAGTCAGAAACGCCGCGTCGAAAGACAATAAATTACTATTTTTGACTGTTTTGCATTCGATTGCTTCGTTACACCGACGAAGAGTTCACATGATCGGGGCCGAACCGGCCCGGATCGTCAACTGAGGAGAGAGAACGCTCATGAAGGTACTGGTACCTGTAAAGCGCGTGATCGACTACAACGTGAAAGTACGCGTCAAAGCGGACGGCACGGGTGTTGATCTTGCCAACGTAAAGATGTCGATGAACCCGTTTGACGAGATTTCCGTCGAACAAGCGATCCGCATGAAAGAGGCCGGCCAGGTCGAAGAAGTTGTGGTCGTCTCTATCGGCGTAAAACAGGCGCAGGAAACACTGCGCACAGCGCTGGCAATGGGCGCGGACCGCGCGATTCTGATCGTGGCGGCCGACGATGTGCACAACGATATCGAGCCTTTGACCGTTGCCAAAATTCTGAAAGGCGTCGTCGAAGAAGAGAAGCCCGACCTTGTTCTTTGCGGTAAGCAGGCGATCGACAACGACATGAACGCCACGGGTCAGATGCTGTCCGCTCTGCTGGGGTGGTCGCAAGCGACTTTCGCCTCCAAAGTCGACATCGATGGCGACAGCGCTGTTGTGACACGTGAAGTCGACGGTGGTTTGCAGACTATTAAGGTTTCCATGCCTACAGTCGTGACTGTGGATCTTCGCCTGAACGAACCACGCTATGCGTCGCTACCCAACATCATGAAGGCAAAGAAAAAGCCTTTGGATGAAAAGACACCTGCCGATTATGGCGTCGAGGTTTCCAACCGTTTGGAAATCATCAAGACGGCTGAGCCAGCAGAACGTGCTGCGGGCGTCAAGGTCGAGTCGGTCGATGAACTGGTTGCGAAACTTAAAGAAGCGGGGGCTGTGTAATGGCTGTTCTACTCCTTGCAGAAGTAACTGATGGCGAACTGGCACTTGACGCGACATCCAAAGCCGTTGCTGCGGCCAAGATGCTCGGCGATGTTACTGTTCTCTGCGCTGGTGGTTCCGCCGCTGCGGCGGGCGAAGCGGCTGCGAAAATCAACGGTGTTTCCAAAGTTCTGGTCGCCGAGGATGAGACCCTTGGCCACCGCCTCGCGGAATCCACGGCGGCGTTGATCGTATCGCTCGCCGGTGATTACGATCACATCACCGCGCCAGCGACCACAGACGCCAAAAACGTGATGCCACGTGTTGCTGCGTTGCTTGACGTCATGTTGCTGTCCGATGTGTCCGGTGTTATCGACGCCGACACGTTCGAACGTCCCATCTATGCGGGCAACGCGATCCAGACGGTCAAATCCTCGGATCCGAAAAAGGTTATCACCTTCCGCACCACGACGTTTGACGCCGCGGGCGACGGTGGCTCCGCCTCTGTAGAGACGGTATCCGCTGCGGCCGATCCCGGCCTGTCTTCCTGGGTTGAAGACCACGTTGCAGAAAGCGATCGCCCCGAGCTGACATCGGCTGGCGTGGTTGTTTCCGGCGGCCGTGGCGTTGGCTCCGAAGAAGACTTCGCCTTGATCGAAAAGCTGGCTGACAAGCTGGGTGCTGCTGTTGGCGCTTCGCGCGCTGCCGTTGATTCGGGCTATGCGCCGAACGACTGGCAAGTTGGTCAGACCGGTAAGGTTGTCGCGCCCGAACTTTATGTGGCGGTTGGTATCTCCGGTGCGATCCAGCACTTGGCCGGCATGAAAGACAGCAAGATCATCGTCGCCATCAACAAAGACGAAGAAGCGCCGATCTTCCAGGTCGCGGACTATGGTCTGGTGGCAGATCTGTTCGAAGCCGTTCCCGAGCTGATCGAGAAACTGTAAGCCTTTAAGGTTTTCATGGATAAGGCCCGCAGTCACCTGCGGGCCTTTTTCTATTTCAGGTGTTCAATCCTCTGCGCGACCGCCTTCGCAATCTCTTGATGTGCCCGAACGCCGGGGAGCTGTAACGCCCGCTCCTTCTCTACTGCAGGGAACACCATCCCCGCCGTCCCCTCGGACATGGCCGCGTGTGACGGTGTCACATATACCACCCCGGCCGCCAGACGACTCACCTGGACAACCATAGCTTTGGTCACGAACAGAGGCCCCGCACGAGCCTGCGCGCCGATGTCCCGCGTGGGCTTTTCGGGACTAAGGTGAAGCAGCACGCATGGTCCCGTCATTCGGCCAAGCAGCAGGGTCATCCGAGCGATCCAAGCCTGTTGAAGCTCACGCACCACCATCGCGAACCGAGTGGGCGAGACTTGCTTGAGCGCCTCCAATAGGTGGCGTGTGAAATGAAACTCCGCAAAATCAACCTCGGGGTAGATGGAGCAAAGCAGTTTCGACGGTGCGATAAATCTGTCGTTTCGACGAGGGTGCACTGAGTAGTAACGATTCGACATGTTGTGTGCGCCCAACACTTGCACCACGGTCACATGCGCCCCGGCGGCAATTTTCATAACTTCGGCATCATGTAGAAACACATCCAGACCCGCATTTTGGCACCCGAAGTTGATGCAAGGCACCCCGCTAGACAGTTCTACCAACGTAGGGAACGGAGTTTCGACGTAGCGGCCAAACGTCTGGGAGCCGCCAACAAAAACCACATAAGGCGAGGAAGTTCTCCGAAGAGGTCCGCGAAACAGTAGTTTCGACGTGCCATAGCGGCACAACGCGTAGTCCAACCGCCGCCTGCCATCTTCCGTAGCGCCCATACCGTTCACCCTGTTCCACCGCTTTACGGACGCAGAATCGCCCTAAGTATTTTCGATTTCCTTAATGTTCGGATTTGAGAAAAGCTGTCGTGAATTCCGACCCTTGCGGCTGCTACCCCGCCCGCTTTATGCTGCGGCGAAACAAAAGGGGACAGCGCATGGATATCCAGACAATCGGCATCGTTGGCGCAGGCCAAATGGGCAACGGCATCGCCCATGTTATGGCTTTGGCGGGCTACGACGTGCTGTTGAACGATGTAAGCGCTGAAGCACTGCAAAAGGCGGTTGATACCATTACCGGCAACCTCGACCGTCAGGTTGGCCGCGGTAAGGTAACCGAAGCAGACCGTGACGCGACGCTCAAAAGAATCGTGACAACCCAAACACTTGCAGAGTTGGGCCAAAGCGATCTGGTGATCGAGGCGGCGACCGAACGCGAGACCGTCAAGCAAGCGATTTTTGAAGATCTGATCCCCCACCTCAAACCGACCACAATCCTGACGTCGAACACGTCGTCAATTTCGATTACGCGGCTCGCCAGCCGAACCGATCGCCCTGAAAAATTTATGGGGTTCCACTTCATGAACCCGGTGCCCGTGATGCAGCTGGTGGAGCTGATCCGCGGGATTGCGACGGATAAGGAAACTTTTGAGGCCTGCCGCGGCGTCGTTGATAAACTGGGCAAAACTGCGGCCTCTGCCGAAGACTTCCCAGCATTTATCGTAAATCGTATCTTGATGCCGATGATCAACGAGGCTGTCTATACACTCTATGAAGGTGTGGGCTCTGTCGAATCTATCGATAGTTCACTCAAGCTGGGGGCCAACCACCCGATGGGGCCGCTGGAGCTTGCAGATTTCATCGGTCTAGACACCTGCCTGGCGATTATGAACGTGTTGCATGACGGGCTGGCCGATACGAAATATCGTCCCTGTCCGCTGCTGACAAAATACGTTGAAGCGGGCTGGCTGGGGCGTAAATCTCAGCGGGGTTTCTATGACTACCGCGGCGATGTGCCTGTTCCCACGCGATAAATTTGCAGCAAACAGCGGGGGCCAGCCCCCGCGCCCCCGGGATTTATCCCATTTGGAAGATAGCGTTAGTCTTTAAGCGCAAGTGTATGCGCCCGTAGCCACGCCATGAAGCCGCGTGGATCGTCCGCATGAGCGGCCATCTGCTCTGGCGAAAGCGGCGCACCTACGATCGGGCCCTGCGGCTTGTCGCAGGCGTGCACAATCTCGTGGAGCAGAAGCCCCTGTCGCAAGATTGGCGAGATTTTATTCGCAATTTGATAGGCTCTGCTATTTTGCCCTGGAAAGCGCATTGGCACCACTTGCGCGCCCGAGCGCCGGATCATTTTCGCGGTGAATACGTTCCACTCCGCCTCTATGGCAGGGCCGAACATGGTATCCGAAGCCGCTACGACCCCAGAGGGGAACAGCGCGACAACACCGCCATCCTTCAGATGCGCCATCGCTTTGGCGCGCATTTCGACACCTTTGCGCTGCGCATCGGGGTCATGGGGAAACGGCACGGGGATCATATAGCTGCCTGCGACCTCGTCGATAGAGGTCAACAAAGAGCGCGTCAGAATCCGATAATCAGGGCGTACCCGTCCGATCAGATCGGCGAAAATCATGCCATCGACCATCCCGTGCGGGTGGTTCGCAACAACGACCACTGGACCCGTTTTCGGAATGCGATTCAGCTGTTCCTGCGGGGTCGTCAGGTCGATCCCCATCGTATCAAGTGCCGCACGCCAGAACCCCTGCCCTGTGGGCGCGCCCTGTTTCTCGAACTGTCGGATCAGGCGCAGAACCTTGAGCTTGCCGGTGAAAAGTTCGATTGCGCTGATGATCCCCGATTTGACAGGATGATCAAACGTGGAGGCATAGGACAGGCTTCGGCGGTCATACTTCGTGAAGGTCACCGGTTCGCCGCTACCATCGTTCAGTAGGGGCGCAGGGCCGGTTGGCACATTCTCCGTCATGTGGTTAACCCTTTACGCATCACAGTGACCACCGGCCGCATTGCAAACACCGCCGTTACTGGCCTTCGCCGAACTTGTCAGCCACCAAGGCTGTTAACGCATCGGCCAATGCGTCCTGATCCGGGCCGGAGGTCTGTACATCAATCGTACACCCTTTGGACGCCGCGAGCATCAGCAGCCCCATAATGCTGTCACCAGAGGCGGACATCCCGTCCTTGCTGACTTCGGCGCGCGCATCAAAAGCCTCGACGACCTCAACCAGCTTGGCGGAGGCGCGGGCATGCAGGCCTTTTTCGTTTACGATTTTCAATGAGACTTGGGTCATACAATAGGGGCCTTGCTATTCCGCACTAACATTCTGGCTATCAATATATTTTCTGCCGGCCGCCAGGGCCGCGCGCACCGCCTCGGGCACTTCTAGATCACGTGACTTTGCCAGCTTGATCAACATGGGCAGGTTTGCGCCGTAAAGGATCCGACGGTTTTCAGGACGGCATGCAAGCAAACTGAGGTTCGACGGGGACCCACCGAAAAGGTCCGTTACGACGACAACACCATTGCCCGTATCCACGGCATCGGCTGCCTCGCAGATTTCCTGCTGCTTTTCGGTACGATCATGGTCTGCATGGATCGCAATAGCGCGCACGCCGTTTTGCGACCCAACAACATGTTCGATCGCAGCCAAATATTCTTTGGCCAATCCGCCGTGTGCAACAATCACAATACCAATCAACGCGATGTCTCTTCCCGTTTACTACGATCCAGTTCGCGGTGTCTGATGGACACCTGCCAGCCGTCGTTCGAAAGTTTGAACGCCAGATGTTCGGCCAAAGTTACGGAACGGTGTTGCCCCCCTGTGCAGCCAAACGCAAGAGAGATATGCGATTTACCTTCAGTCTTGCAGGCTGGCAGGATCAATTGACACAGAGAGTTTACCTGTGCGGCAAAGCTTTCGAACAGCGGGTCGGCATGCACGTAATCGGCGACCTCTTTTTGTGTGCCGTTCATACCACGCAGCGAGGGTTCCCAATAGGGATTGCGCAAAAACCGGCAGTCAAACACCATATCCGCACTGCGGGGCAAGCCGCGCTTATACGAGAAAGACTGTACGGATACGCTGAGGTGATGCTCCCCATCAAGCGCGAACCAGCGCTCCACTTCCGCACGCAACTGGTGCACATTCAGCTCGGAGGTGTCGATCAGGACATCCGCCAGCGCCAGCACCGGTTCAAGCAGCTCTTTCTCGCGCACGATCCCCTCGACAGGCGTAGCGGTGGCCGCCATGGGATGGCGCCGGCGTGTTTCGGAGAAGCGCCGAAGCAGGACGTTGGTCGCACAATCCAGATATAGCAATTCAATATCTACATCGGGACGAGACCGCATGTCCGACATCAGTTCGATCACGCGATCGGTCGAAAAATCGCGGTTCCGCAAATCAACACCAAGAGCCATCGGACGCAGTTGACCCGGCGCTTCGAGCAAAGCGCGCAGCATCCGCATGGGAATATTGTCGATCGCTTCAAAGCCTGCATCCTCCAACACATTAAGCGTCGAAGATCGCCCTGCCCCCGCGGGGCCGGTCACCAGCACCATGCGCCGGTTGGGTGTTACATCATCAGTCATCTGCTGTGTATTTCATCATCTTTGCCATCAAGTAAACAGAGGCAGCAAAATGAGGCCCGTCGCATCTTTTCAGGCATCGGATTTGGATGCCCATCACGTCTTGGTACGTGATTTCGGGAAGGCGGTTAGGCTCATCTTGGTCAAGGTCTACGATAAGAAAGATCGGTATCGCACTGCGATGTTTCAAGGTCAGCAAGCCGACGCCGCGCGCCTCGATCAACCCTTTGATCGCGGCGGGTGGGTGCGCGATAACCTGGGCATCCTGAACGATCAAATCCGTGCGGTCATCGGCAACCAGCTCGGCGCCCATCGCAATCATCTGCAGCGCCAGCGCGGACTTGCCTTTACCCGAGCCCCCCCTGATCATCACGCCACGCCCATCAATCGCGACGGTGGTGGCGTGGATCGTGCTTTTGGTCATGGCCGGTTCAGGTGGGCAGGCCGACCACAAAGCGCGCGCCAAGGGGATCAGAGGAGATATCGGCGTCCGTGGGCCGGATATTTTCTGCCCAGATCACCCCGCCATGCGCTTCGACAATCTGCTTAGAGATCGCCAGCCCGAGGCCGGAGTTATTGCCAAAATGCTCTTCCGGGCGCTGCGAATAAAAACGCTTAAAGATCTTCGACAGAGCTTGCTCTGGAATGCCGGGCCCCGTGTCTTCGACGACTACAAGAACGCGATTTTCACGTTTGCGTGCCCAGACCCGAATGGCATCGCCGTCTTCGCAGAACGAGACGGCATTGCTGATCAGATTCACAAAAACCTGTGCCAAACGTGCTTCCAACCCGTGCACGATGATCGGCTGTTCGGGCAGATCGGTGATAAAATCGATGCCACGTTTACGCGCATCTTCGCCAAGATACTGACCCAGATTGCTGATCATCATCAGCAGATCAAACGGCTCTTCCTCTTCCTTGACCAATTCGCTGTCCAGACGGGACGCATTCGAAATATCACTAACCAGACGATCCAACCGGCGAACGTCATGGTCGATGACATCAAGCAGTTTTTCGCGCTGGTCCTCACGCTTGATCAGGCGCAGCGTGCCTACCGCAGAACGGAGCGAAGCAAGCGGGTTCTTGATCTCATGCGCGACATCGGCGGCAAACTGTTCGTTTCCGTCAATGCGGTTGTATAATGCGGAAACCATCCCGCGCAGTGCGCCCGACAAGCGCCCTATTTCATCAGGACGCGCCGTCAAATCAGGGATACGAATGCGGCCCGGGTTCATCTTTCGCGCATCTTTATCACGCCCAAGCTCTGCCGCGGCAGCAAGATCGGACAACGGATTTGCGATGGTCGACGCCAGCACGAGGCTCAACCCGATCGAAACCAGCGTCGCGATCACGAACATCTGGAGCACCCTCTCCCGTTCGCCGCGAACCAGTTTGTCAATTTCACCCGCAGCCGAGGTGACGGCGACAACCCCGACTGGCAATCCGTTCTGCACAATCGGCGTAGCAACAGAGAAAAGCGTGCCACCAGTGCCGACAAGATCGTTCCGCACCTTGGTCCCGCCAACCAATGCACCCGAAACCAACGGCTGCAACTGTTCCGCCAACGGAGCAGGATCAGCCGTGGCGTCGGTTTCGAAGGGTCGGGAGAGCAGCCCCCAAAGCCAGCTCAACCCATCGGAAATCAGCGCCGTGTCATCTTCGGCACCGACGTTATTTCGCGCGGCAGCACCCGCGTTCTGCGCAACAAGGCTTTCGGTGGAATCGAATACAAACACCTCGATCCCGCTGCGCAAATCAAGCCGGCCAAGGCTTGCATCCACATCCATCGCCTCGCTCAGGCTGTCAGGCGCACCCGCCGTTGCCAACTGCGCCTCGAAGACATCAGCGATCAGTTCAGCTTCCGAAACCAGTGACGCACCACGCTGCACGGCCAGACTATCGCGAGAAGAGTTAAGATAAAGAATACCGGCGGCCAAAACATTCAACGCAATCAAGTTAAATGTGATGATCTTGCGCGTCAGCGGCGACGCACGCAGAGAGAATAGCCCCCGCCGCGCGCGTTTGCTGCGCAGTTCATCTGTCGCGGTTTTGTCCGGAGCGACCCAATCGTCGCCCAATACAACATCACCGTCCCGATAAGGTGTGGTCATGTCTCGCACAAAATTCCTTTCGACAATGGCCATGGCTCAGGTCACTCTTCGTTGTATCTGTAGCCGATGCCATAGAGTGTTTCGATCGCGGAAAACTCGTCATCCGCAGTCCGCATTTTTTTGCGCAACCGTTTGATATGACTATCGATTGTACGGTCGTCGACGTAAACTTGATCATCATATGCCACGTCCATCAACTGGTCACGTGACTTCACAAAGCCGGGGCGCTGTGCAAGCGCTTGCAGCAACAGGAATTCTGTCACCGTCAGGGATACGTCCTTACCTTTCCAGCTTACCGCGTGGCGCAATGGATCCATGCGCAAATCACCACGTTCGATCACTTTGGTTTCTTCGGTGTCGCCGACCTCGTTGGTTTCCACGGCATCCTGACGGCGCAACAGCGCACGGATACGTTCAACCAAAAGCCGCTGACTAAAGGGTTTTTTCACGTAGTCGTCAGCCCCCATCCGCAGGCCGAGCACCTCGTCAATCTCGTCATCTTTGGATGTCAGAAAGATCACGGGCATCGCGGTTTTCTGGCGAAGCCTTTGCAGCAAATCCATGCCATCCATGCGAGGCATCTTGATGTCCAACACCGCCATGTCGGGCAGCTTTTTGTTGAACGCATCCAACGCGGCTTGCCCGTCATTATATGTCTCGACTTCGAAACCTTCGGCTTCCAACGTCATTGAAACCGACGTCAGGATATTCCTGTCGTCATCCACCAATGCAATTTTAGACATTGCCTGTTCCTTTTATATGCTGCTCAACTGCCATAATATTTTTTCTTTCATTGATCATCAATTTACGCGGCCGAATCAATCGGAAACTGCGAATCGCTCCTCATCTTGGCCATAATCACGCCACAATTTGCTAATGAATGGCTAAATTGCCGCACATATAGGGTGCAGACGCCACGTTACCCCATAGGACTTTACGTTCAATTAAGGACAGTTTCCGCAAACAGTTACATGGTGGCGCTAACTGCGACTAACCTACCTGTTCATACTGTAAATCAACGTGCTAAGAGGCGGACACGACCCCTTGGGTCGAGCCATTTGTGCAAGAATTGGCACCTTTTCTCGGTGCAGCTACAGGAGACATCACATGACGTTAGGCCGCGTAAATCCGCAATTCCGCCTCGAAGACCAAGGCATAAGCGGGCTTGGTGATGTCTATTACAACATGATCGAACCCGCGCTGGTCGAAGCCGCGCTGAAACGGGAAGAAGGCACGTTAGGCAAGGGCGGCGCGTTTCTTGTGACGACGGGCAAATTCACCGGACGCTCCCCCAAGGATAAACATGTCGTAAAAACCGACAGCGTTGCGGATAAAATCTGGTGGGAAAACAACGCCGAGATGTCGCCTGAAGGCTTTGATGCGCTTCACAAGGACATGTTGGCGCATATGCAGGGGCGTGACTACTTCGTCCAGGATCTGGTCGGTGGGGCCGATCCGAAACACGCGATCAACGTGCGTATGGTGACCGAGCTGGCTTGGCACGGTCTGTTCATTCGCCACATGCTGCGCCGCCCCGAGCGCGACGCGCTGGATGATTTCATCGCGGACTTCACCGTAATCAACTGCCCGAGCTTTTCGGCTGATCCGGCCAAACACGACTGCCGCTCGGAAACCGTCATTGCGATGAACTTCGACAAGAAGATGATCTTGATCGGCGGCACAGAATACGCAGGTGAGAACAAGAAATCTGTATTCACCCTGTTGAACTACCTGTTGCCGGAAAAAGGGATCATGCCGATGCACTGCTCGGCCAACCATGCTACCGGCAATCCCGTTGATACCGCTGTATTCTTCGGACTGTCAGGCACAGGAAAGACCACGCTATCCGCCGACCCGGGCCGCACGTTGATTGGTGACGATGAACACGGCTGGTCGGATAACGGGACATTCAATTTCGAAGGTGGCTGCTACGCCAAGACGATCAATCTCAGCCGAGAGGCAGAGCCCGAGATTTACGCGACTACCGAAAAATTCGGCACCGTGATCGAGAACATGATCTTTGATGAAGACACCAAAGAACTTGATTTCGACGATGATAGCCTCACCGCCAACATGCGTTGCGCTTACCCGCTTCACTACATTTCTAACGCCTCGGCGAAAGCGACGGGTGGGCACCCCAAGAATATCATCATGCTAACCTGTGATGCGTTCGGCGTTCTTCCCCCTATCGCGCGCTTGACCCCGGCGCAGGCCATGTACCACTTCCTGTCTGGCTTCACCTCCAAGGTTGCCGGTACCGAACGTGGCGTGACTGAACCCGAGCCTACATTCTCGACCTGCTTTGGTGCGCCCTTCATGCCGCGTCGCCCCGAAGTCTACGGGAACCTTCTCCGCGAGAAGATCGCGGCGCATGGCGCAACCTGCTGGCTGGTAAACACCGGCTGGACTGGGGGCGCTTATGGCACAGGCAGCCGCATGCCGATCAAAGCAACGCGCGCGTTGCTGACCGCGGCCCTGGAAGGGTCGCTCGCCGGGGTAGAGTACCGCAAAGATCCAAACTTTGGCTTTGACGTTCCCGTGGCGGTTACGGGTGTTGCTGACATCCTGCTGGATCCACGCCGGACATGGGACAACCCTGAATCCTACGATCGTCAGGCTGACAAGCTGGTCAAGATGTTTGCAGAAAACTTCGAACAATACCTCCCTTATATTGATGACGACGTAAAAGCCGCCGCCATCGGCTAAAGCTTACCAGAGCCGCGCCAATGCGCGGCTCTTTTTCCATGCGCAGACTATGCTGCTTTCGAAGCTCGGTCCGAGAGCGGCATATCCAGAATAAAGCGCAAATCATCGCGGCCCATATAGGCCATGAACCCTTCGACCGGCGCATCCATTCCGTTGATGAACCACCGCAACGTGCCTGGCTCTGTGTGCATATAGCCATGCCGCGCTGGAAAGCCCTTATACACAACCGAGTTGGTCATAAACGCGATGACATGGTCAGGATCCCAATGCTGCATCGCCTGCCAGAATGCATAGCGCCCCAGCACAGAAGATAGACCTGCGTTTCTGAACTCTCGCGGCGTTGTGCCCACCCAGAACTCCCCATGATAGCACACGTCGCCAGCGATGCGCTGCGCACCCGGCCCCGCGCGATACCGTGATCGGAGAAAATCGATGTCAACGCCGGGCGGCGGAAACTCGACAAATGACCGACGAAGATATTCGGCTAGCTTGGCTCCTTTCAAATCCAGCATACGCATTGCCTGCGTATGCATAACATCGCCTTTGGCATTTCGGCCGACAATCCAAAAGGCATTGGTTTCGTTCAGGTCGTGCGTTTCAGGGTCGAACGGCAGCCCTAGCAAGTGATCCGGACGCGCGTCCTGCAATATCGTCTTATACTCAGCAAAATCATAACCGACCGTTAATGTGATCCCGGCCTCATGCAAAAGTGCGGAACTGCTGGCGATAAACCGTTCGCCGTCTTGAAAACTCAACAACGTCATACTGAACTCTCCTTTGATGCAAGCTGATCAAAGGGTAGCTTATTTATCGGGAATTTTCTTCGATTTTTCGGTAACCGGCTAGAAGCCGACGATTGCATCCTCGGGCATGCCAACCATCGCGTCTTGATCCAACCCAGAGATGGTGACGTGACGTGATCTATCTACCGCGGATATCAAAGCAAAGCTTCCGTCAGGGAAACGGCTCGCCATCAAAAGTCGTTTATAGGCCAATGGGATAAGCTCGCCGCCTGCCGTGTTCCTCGGCATTTGTGTCACAACCTCGTCAAGGCGGACCCCGCCATTCGCCTGAACCTCCCGAAAGGGGAAATCCAGCATCGCCTCAAACTCGGGACCGCCCGGAAAATTGCCGAGAGGGCGGCCAATACTGCTGCGCGCATTTTCCCAACCCCACCAACTTGTGTAGAATGATTCTTGTCCGACTTCGATACAGATCCAACCACTGGGTGAGTCGCGATACACTAGGACATAGGGGCGAATTTGTTGAAAATTCTCATGTTCCAACCGGCCCTCGCTCTGCACCCAGGCCGAGAATGCCTCCTTGATCATTTCAGATTCACCGTCCCAAATCTGGGTAAGTGGCCGTTGCTGTTGATAAAAATTCCATCCGTTGGGTGTTTCGTGGGACAACCGTAAAAGCCCACCCGTGCTCCGCGTGTTGCCCTTGATCCAGACCTTGCCCCGCGCAAGAAACTCACGCGCTTCTGGCAATGCTTCTTCACCACGCTGTGTTAATTTGTACCGGCGCTCATCAACCTCAAACATAGGAGCCCCCAAGAACTCCTCAATTTGGGCGATATGACGCCGAACCGTCTGCCGCGTACTTCCCAACAAGCGCACAGCTTGACTAAGGTTCAACGTATCCGCGAGGACGGTAAAAGATCTAACCATTTCATATAGTAACGGCGGAATTCGGTCCGCGTCAAAATCAACTGGCTTTGGGCTGTCGACAGTGTTCATTCGTCACCAATGGTAAATTAATCATACATTAAGGCATTATTCATAATACACCTTTGGCCACTTTGTAACCACAAATTGAATAAATCTATCCAATTGAACGGAAAGAGTGATTTGGGGATGACTAATTCAACAACAACCGGAGGTAATTAATATGTCGCATCCAGTGGACATCCACGTCGGCAAAAAACTTAAACAGATCCGTACGCTGCGTCGGCTTTCCCAAACTGATGTGGCCAAGCGGTTAAACCTGTCGTTCCAGCAAATCCAGAAATACGAAATCGGGTCAAACCGGGTCGCGGCAAGCCGCCTGTTTGAACTGTCCCAGATTTTAGACGTAACGCCCGCATATTTCTTTGAAGGTCTGCATGACAACACGAATGATGCGCCCAAAGCCGACCCGAGCATCGAGATTGTCAACGCCTTGGCCGCAATAAACGATGACGCGCTCAAGACGCGTATTGTGACGTTTATCGAAGATGTGTCTGGGCTAACGGTCGCGCGTCAGGGCTAAGCCTTAACCAAACACGCCTCGGCGCACCAAGTTTGCGCCTGCAATCAATAGGATGACCAGCGTCGCTTTCTTAAAGGACGCTTGGTCAATCTTATCCATGACTTTGCTGCCAAGCCACATACCGGTGAGCGACGGCAAGATCATGACGGCGGAAAAGGGGACGGTTTCAGCGCGCAGCACGCCAGATCCTAAGTGTGAAAACAACAATAGCACCGCGCCGAGTCCGTAGATGACACCCTGAACCCGCATTTGGTCGTGCTTGGGCGTGCCCAATGCGGTGAGGTAGGCGACGGTAGGCGGCCCCCAAACGGCCGATACGCCACCGACCGCCCCAGCGAAGGCACCTATAAATGCTTCTAGTTTTGTAGATCGGTGCGACAGGGTGAAGCTACGCCCCGTCACCTGCCACAGCGCGAACAATGTGATCGGAACACCAATCACCAGCAGCATCGTATCGGCGGCGAGAAAACGCACGGTCTGCGCTGACAAGCTAAGCGCTATGCCGCCCGCGATCAGAAAAACCTTAAACATTTTGATGGAGTCCCAAGCCGCGGCCACCCCCTGCCGTAGTGCCTGAAACATATTGGTAATTACGGTCGGGAAGATCAGCCCGGCAAGGGCAAGCTCAGGTGACAAGAACATCGTCAGCCCTGAAATCAGCACCAGCGGCATCGCGAACCCCACGACGCCCTTAATGAATCCCGCCACAAGGCCAATTCCAAAGGCGAACGCCCATTCTGACGGCGTCAACAAACTGAAAAACATGTCCATACCGCACGTCATACCAAGATTGCGGCGGAGCGCACGCGAAATCCTCAGCGTAATTTTAAACCAAATTGACGCAGCGAAACGTATCTTTATTGTGCTGCACCTGCGAAAAGGGTATGCCGTGCTTAACCAAACAAGGGAGCTTACAGATGGCACATGATGGACAAGACGTGATTTCTGGCGCGAACATCGTGATCGACGACCTGCTCGCAACCACCAGATCAACGCTGGCCCCGGTAGACCGCCTTTTAGAAGCCGCTAAGTCTGCGGTTCGTGCGACCGTTTCTCAAGACGGGAAAGTGTCGAATACACTGGTCGAAGAAAACCAAACCTCCGCGCATGGTCTTGCGTGGCTTGCAACCTACGCCCAATCGCTTCACCAGATGCAGCTATGGGCAGAGAAGCTCGACGCAGATGGCACGTTTTCCGAAACAGAACAGTTGATCCATCAAATCGCATTCGGCGAATACCTGTGTCAGATTTCCGGCGGCATTCAGATGAACCAAGGGGAAATTCTGCGCTTGCACGATCTTGGCGTCCCTACCGAGGATCAGAACGCGTTTTCCAATGCCGACATCACGACACTGCAGCAACGAGGCAATTCGCAGGCCGCACGCACGCGCCTTGTCGAACTCATGCAAGAGCAAAGCGCCAACATCACCGTCGGGCGGTCTGGCCTTGACGAAGAGCTGGAGATGATCCGCGAACAGTTCCGTCGTTACGCTGTTGAAAAAGTGGAACCATTTGCCCACGAATGGCACCTGAAGGACGAGCTGATCCCGATTGAGGTCATCAATGAATTGGCAGAAATGGGCGTTTTCGGCCTGACGATCCCCGAAGAATTCGGTGGCTTTGGGCTGTCCAAAGCCTCTATGTGCGTCGTCTCGGAAGAGCTGTCGCGCGGCTATATCGGCGTGGGCTCGCTCGGCACGCGGTCTGAAATCGCAGCCGAACTGATCATCGCCGGCGGGACGGACGCCCAAAAAGAAAAATGGCTCCCGCGGATCGCCAGCGCCGAGACCTTGCCCACAGCCGTCTTCACGGAACCGAACACCGGTTCTGACCTTGGTTCTTTGCGCACGCGCGCGGTGAAAGATGGCAACGATTATAAGATAACTGGCAATAAAACCTGGATCACGCACGCGGCCCGGACCCATGTGATGACACTGCTGGCGCGCACGGATCCGCAGACGTCGAACTACAAGGGCCTGTCGATGTTCTTGGCCGAGAAAACGCCGGGTAACGACGCGAATCCTTTCCCTTCCGAAGGCATGACCGGCGGCGAGATCGAAGTGCTCGGCTATCGCGGCATGAAGGAATACGAGCTCGGTTTCGACGGCTTCCACGTCAAAGGTGAAAACCTGTTGGGCGGCGAAGAGGGCAAAGGTTTCAAACAGTTGATGGAAACCTTTGAAAGCGCGCGCATCCAGACAGCCGCGCGTGCCATCGGGGTCGCGCAATCCGCGCTCGACATCTCGATGCAATACGCGATTGATCGCAAGCAGTTCGGCAAGTCTCTCATCAACTTCCCTCGCGTGTCGTCCAAACTGGCGATGATGGCGGTCGAAATCATGATCGCCCGCCAGCTCACCTATTTCTCGGCGTTTGAAAAAGACGAAGGTCGGCGCTGTGATGTCGAAGCGGGCATGGCCAAACTGCTCGGCGCACGGGTCGCTTGGGCCGCGGCTGACAATGGCTTGCAGATCCATGGCGGCAACGGTTTTGCGCTCGAATACAAAATCAGCCGTGTCCTATGTGACGCACGTATCCTCAACATTTTCGAAGGCGCGGCAGAGATTCAGGCGCAGGTCATCTCGCGCCGTTTGCTCGGATGAAGTTCGGGCAGCCTGACGCGTGAATCGTCGGGCTGCCTATCCGGACCCCATGATCAAGCTGACCTCCCTCTTTCTGGCCATAGCCCTGACAACGCAGTGCAGTCAGGACGAAACTCTGCGCGCATATGGGGCCGCCGATCGCCTATGGCGCTTGCAAGAACTAAACGGGGTCCCGTTCTCAACAAACACACAGCTGTCCTTTCCAGAAAAAGAACAGGTTACCGTTCAAGGCCCCTGCAATCGGATGTCCGGCACGAACAAGCTGCCCTACCCCTGGTTTTCTGTAAACCTCCGCCGAGGGCCGTCTGGCTGCTGGGCTGTGAGATCGTTTATCGAGTGTCCTTATGGACGCACACGAAGACACCCCCCGCATTCAAGTTTTGTCGGTCTCTGATACCGGCCGTCGCCGCCGCTGGACGGATGACGAGAAAGTCCGGATCGTTGAGGAAAGCTTTGGCGACGGCGTGACAGTGGCTGAGGTTGCACGACGCCATGATGTTTCGCGGTCTCAGCTTTACGATTGGCGTTATCGCCATAAGAATGGATTGCTTGGTTCTGGCCCGCAATTTTTGCGGGTTATGAAGATCGAAGATGCTTCTGATGGCTCTGACACTGCGCCAGCGCCACAAGTTCCTGTCATGACTATTGATCTTGGCCCGCGGTGTCGTGTGGCGATCCCGTCAGGTTTTGACATGGAAGCTGCTGCGCATCTGCTCAACGGCTTGATGGTGCGGTCATGATCGCGTTTCCGGCTGGAACGAAGGTGTGGATTGCAGGCGGTGTGACGGATATGCGCCGAGGCATGAACACTTTGGCGCTGACAGTGCAACAGGGGCTTGGGCGTGATCCGCATGCGGGTGAGATATTTTGCTTTCGAGGCCGCAAGGGTGACCTGGTGAAGCTGCTCTGGCATGACGGGGTGGGCATGTCGTTATATTTGAAGCGTCTTGAAGCGGGGAAGTTCATCTGGCCGGTGAGCCAAGACGGGACGGCTGTTGCTATATCTGCGGCGCAGTTGGGCTATCTTCTTGAGGGGATCGATTGGCGTAATCCACGCTGGACACAAAGACCCAAAGCGGCTGGATAATTTGTGCTGAAACGCCTGTTTTTATTGGCGTTTAACAGCTTCTGTGGTAAATATTTGCCATGTCCGACGCCGCTTCCGAAATCGCCAGATTAAGCACTGCACTTGCCGCGCAGACCGCCCGAGCGCAGGCTGCGGAAGCCGAATTGGCGCAGGCCCGCGCCTTGGCCTCCTGCACGGACGCAATGATCCAAGAATTAAAGTTGGAGATCGCCAAGCTGCGGCGCGACAAATACGGCATTTCCTCCGAGCGTCGCACGCGGCTGATTGATCAGCTGGAATTGCAGCTTGAGGAATTGGAAGCGGCCGCAACGGAGGATGCGCTGGCGGCTGAGCAGGCTGCGGACAAGGCGAGCGCCGTGCGTGCCTTCACGCGACGCAAGCCCGTGCGCAAACCGTTCCCCGATCACTTGCCCCGCGAGCGGGTTGTCGTCGAAGCACCTGCCGCCTGCACCTGCTGTGGCTCGGACCGGATCGTAAAGATGGGTGAAGATGTCACCGAGACGCTGGAGGTGATCCCCCGCCAGTGGAAGGTGATCCAGACGGTCCGCGAGAAGTTCACTTGCCGAGCTTGCGAGAAGATCAGCCAACCGCCGGCCCCGTTCCATGCCATTCCGCGCGGCTGGGCCGGGCCGCAACTGATCGCGATGATCGCCTTCGACAAGTATGGACAACATCAACCGTTGAACCGGCAATCCGAGCGCATTGCACGGGAGGGAGTTGATCTGAGCCTGTCCACCTTGGCTGATCTGATCGGCCATGCCTGTGTGGCGCTGACCCCCATTCATGCGTTAATCGCGCGCCACGTGCTGGATGCTGGCCGTTTGCATGGTGACGATACCACCGTGCCGCTACTGGCGCGTGGTGGCGCAAAGACGGCGCGACTGTGGACCTATGTGCGCGACGATCGACCCTGGGATGGGGGTGCGCCACCTGCCGCACTCTTCCACTTCTCAACAGATCGCCGGAAAGAACACCCGACACGGCATCTGGCCGAATGGCACGGTGTTCTTCAGTCGGACGTGTATGGCGGCTACAATGATTTGTATCTCGCAGATCGTAGTCCGGGCCCAGTCCGTAGTGCGCTGTGTTGGAGCCACGCAAGACGCAAGTTCTTTGAACTGGCCGACATCAAGGCCATAGCCCGCAAGGGTAAAAAAGTAGCAAAAGAAATCTCGCCCATCGCGCTGGACGCTGTGACGCGGATTGATGCGATCTTTGCGGCCGAGCGTGACATCACCGGCCTGTCAGATGCAGCGCGTCATGAAGCTCGCCAGCAGTGGGTAGCGCCGATGGTCAATGATCTGCATGATTGGATGCTGGCCGAGCGGGCTCGGATGTCAAAGCACAACCCTGTTGCCAAGGCGATCAACTACATGCTCGAGGGCACAGGTCGCTGGGAAGCCTTCACCGCATTCCTTGATGACGGGCGCCTCTGCCTCACGAACAATGCCGCCGAACGGGCGCTCAGAGGGATCGCATTGGGCAGAAAGTCATGGCTTTTTGCAGGGTCTGAACGCGGTGGCGACAGGGCAGCCTTCATGTATACCCTCATCGTCACGGCAAAAATGAACGACATTGACCCGCAGGCATGGATGGCAGACGTCTTGGCGCGACTGCCCGATATGCCTGTGTCTCGCTTGCCAGAGCTGTTGCCCTGGAATTGGAAGGCCGCCATGGAATTGAAGAGGATTGCTGCATGACGCTGGTCGCGCGCATCAAGGTCACATTGTCCGATGTCGAGCCTCAGGTGCTTCGACGCTTTGATGTGCCCCTCAAGATCAAGCTGAACCGCCTGCATGATGTGATCCAGGCTGCCATGGGATGGACCGACAGTCACCTGTATGAGTTCAGGGCCGGCGGCAGCGGCTGGGGCGTGCCAGATCCAGATGGTTTTTACGATGGCCCGATGCCCGCCAGCAAAACCAGCCTGCTTGACGTGATCGAAGATGTGGGAACCAAGACCATCCATTACATCTATGACTTTGGCGACAACTGGCACCACGTGATCAAGATCGAGAAAATCGATGGCTCTATCGCGGGCGCCACCTATCCGCGCCTCGTCAGGGCCATAGGGGCTTGTCCGCCGGAAGACGTCGGCGGCTTCCCCGGTTACGCGGACTTCCTGGACGCCATCGCCGACCCCAAGCACGAAGAACACGGCCAGATGCTGGAATGGTATGGGGGACAGTTCGACCCGGATGAGGCAGAGATCGGCCGCATCCTCGATAGCTTCGAGCGTCTTGCCAAAAAATGGGCACCGAAGCCGCGTAAACCAAAAGCCGCACCCAAACCCCTCTGATCAATACGGCGCGCCCACGGCCTTCGCCGAAGGCTTACGGTTTTCTTTCACGCTCATATCCTCCACCAAAAAGGCATGTCCTGATCTCAGCCAAGAAAACATCGTTATTGACGCGCTCAACAACGCCACCCTCGTCGAGATTCTGAATGACGTCATGATTCTGTCTAACACCGAGAACCTTAATATGGTGTTTCGCGCCGTCGACTAAATGCCTCGACGTAGCGCGCGCGCGCCTCGGGTAGGGGCTTGTCCCCTAGATCGCGCGCCAGATGCCGCTCTAGGAAATATCCCGTGGTTTTGAACGCCAGCGCAATATCCGCATCGCTCGCATCCCCTTCCCCACGTAAAACGGGCGACAATGGCAGCATTTTATCAACCCACTCCCCCGCCCCTTCTCGGGTCACGGCACGCCCCGTTTTCGGAGATACAAAGACCAGCCCGCTGGTCCGTCCGGTCACCGCACAGGCGCTCAGATCAAGCCCATAGCCAAGCTCGTCTAACAGGCTGATTTCCCATTGAAGATAGGCCAATGGCCACAAATCCCCCTGCCCCAATAGATCCAGAAGCGCTTCAGTTCGACGATATAGTGGCGGATGCGCTTCGCGTTCGGGCAATGCAAAGGCAAGCAGCCCCGTCACCGCATTCAACCCCGCAAGGCTCAGCCGATCATGCATAGCCAATGCGGCACGGCTGCGGACGGGCTCTACAGTAAACGCGCCGATATGATCCTCAAGCCGCGCGCGCCATGCGATGTCTAACTGCGCACCCGGTTGGAGAATTGGGGCAATCTTGCGACTGGTACCGCCGCGCACGATCCCAGCGTGGCGGCCGCGCTCGGGGGTGAACACCTCGATGATGGCCGATGTCTCACCATGGCGGCGCGCGCTTAGCAAAATGCCTTGATCGCGCCATTCCATCAGCTCAACCCGTCCTCATGTAGCAGATGCCGACCCTGCCTGTCCTCTACCTCGATCACCCATAGGTCCGGATCAAAACTGCGCTGTCGGCTGATCGACGCATCAACCTCCGGCTCCTGTCCGCTTGTCATTTCGACCCAGGTCCGCCCACCAGAGATTAAATCGAAACTTTTCTGAAAAAGCTGTGCATTTCCATCGAGCGTTGCGAGCTTCACCAACACAGCGCCGCCGGTGTCATCCCCATGCGCGACCACGAACGCAGGAATATCATACACCCGCAGCCGCGCCAGATAGGCATCGACCCAGAACCGCGCGGTCAGCCGGGCCATGACAGCCCCGTCGTTCCAAATGGTGTAAAATCCTCCCCGAAGGGTCGGGCCGCACCAGATCTAGACATTGCCGTCTTTGAACTCCAACCCCATCTCGGAGTAGCGCTCCGCCTCGTCCAGCCAGTTCGGGCGCACTTTGACCTGCAAAAACAGGTGCACTTTCCGCCCCAGAAACTCTTCAAGCTCCTCGCGAGAGGCTTTGCTGACCGCCTTGATCGTCTCGCCCTTGCTGCCAAGCACGATCCCCTTGTGACCGTCGCGCACCACGTAGATCAACTGATCCACCCGCGCAGAGCCGTCTTTACGCTCTTCCCAGTTCTCCGTCTCGACCGTTAGCTGATAGGGCAGCTCCTGATGCAGACGCAGGGTCAGCTTCTCGCGGGTCATTTCGGCGGCGATCATGCGCATAGGCAGATCTGCAATCTGATCTTCGGGATAGAGCCACGGCCCTTCGGGCAATTCGCCCGCCAACCAGTGGCGCAACGTATCCACACCATGCCCCCGCTCGGCCGAAATCATGAATGTTTCGGCAAAATCATAGCGGTCGTTCATCTCTTTGCTCAGCCCCAACAGGACCGGTGCCTCGACACGGTCGATCTTGTTGATCGCAAGCGCGACCTTGCGCCCCTGACCGATGTCAGCGAGGCCTTCCAGGATACGTTCGACCCCTTCGGTGATCCCGCGGTTGGCCTCGATCAGCAGAATGACAACATCGGCATCCGCAGCGCCC
This sequence comes from Sulfitobacter sp. SK025, assembly GCF_003352105.1. Taxonomy (NCBI): domain Bacteria; kingdom Pseudomonadati; phylum Pseudomonadota; class Alphaproteobacteria; order Rhodobacterales; family Roseobacteraceae; genus Sulfitobacter; species Sulfitobacter sp. SK025. The sequence goes on from NZ_CP025808.1 coordinate 2,925,712, forward strand.
CCCCAAGCCGCGGCGACCATGGCGCGGTCCAGACGGCGACGGGGCTGGAACAGACCGGGCGTATCCACGAACACAAGCTGGCTTTCCCCTTCCATCGCGACCCCACGAATACGGGCGCGTGTGGTCTGCACCTTATGGGTCACGATCGACACTTTCGCGCCGACCATGCGGTTCAGCAACGTCGATTTGCCCGCGTTGGGCTCGCCGATCAGGGCGATAAATCCGGCGCGCGTGGTCATGAGGGTCTCTCCAATTGGGCCAAGAGCGTCTTGGCAGCGGCCTGTTCGGCCTGGCGTTTCGATGGGGCTGACGCGACGGCGCTGGCCCCGTTTTCAATCCGGGCGGTAATGGTAAACACCGGGGCGTGGTCTGGCCCCTGCCGGTCGGTCTGAACATAGGCGGGGGGCGGTAATCCGCGCGCTTGCGCCCATTCTTGCAGCGCGGTCTTGGCGTCGCGGGCGTCTTGCTTGACCTGCATCACACGGTCACCCCACAATCGCAGGATCAACGCTTTGGCCTCGTCAAATCCGCCATCCAGATAGACAGCCGCGATGATAGCCTCGATCGCGTCCCCCAACAACGCCTGCTTGCGGCGGCCGCCAGACAACATCTCTGATCGGCCAAGCTTGAGCACAGCGCCCATGTCGATCTCGCGCGCGACCTCGGCGCAGGCTTCCTTGCGCACCAATGCGTTGAACCGCGGGGCCAGTTGCCCTTCGGTTGCGGCCGGGTCAAGTTTCAGCAGCGCTTCGGCCATCACCAGCCCCAGAACGCGATCCCCCAGAAACTCGAGCCGCTGGTTGTCGTCACGATTGGCCGACGACATAGAGGCATGGGTCACCGCACGGTTCAACAGCTCCGGCTTGGCAAAGTGGTACCCGATGCGGCCTTCAAAGGCCCGGAGATCAGCATTTAACTTCACTTGATCGCCTTAAAGAAACGATCGCTGCGCCATGTCCAGAAGAACAACATCGACCGACCGGCCGAGCTGAACATGATCCGGTCCGCGCGACCGATCAGGTTTTCATACGGCACGAAACCGACGCCACCGGCCTGCTGTGCCAGACGGCTATCGGCAGAGTTGTCGCGGTTGTCGCCCATGAAAAAGTAATGCCCTTCTGGCACCGTGTAGACACCGGTATTGTCCGACGCCTGATTGCCAATGTTCAGGATCGCATGTTCGACCCCGTTAGGGAGCACTTCGATCTGACGGGATTTTTCGCATACACCACCGGCACCGACGGCACCGTTCTCGCAACGCGGACGCATACCCTGCGGGCCCTGACGGTCCATCACCTCTTCGAAGACACCATCGTCACGCAATTCGACCGCCGTGCCATTGATGCTAACCACACCGTCGGTGATCTGAACCTTGTCACCCGGCAAGCCGATCAGACGCTTGATGTAATCGCGGCCAGACACGGGGTGACGGAAGACCACCACATCGCCCCGCTCGGGCTCTGACCCGAACAAACGGGTGTTGTCGCCGTCAAACACACCGCAGACGTCTTTCGCGTCGACCTCAATGCCGAACCGCGGCATCATCACGCTGGGACAGGAGGCGTAGGAATAGCCATAGGCCATTTTGTTCACGAAAAGGAAATCCCCGATCAACAACGTCTCTTTCATCGACCCCGAAGGGATCCAGAAAGGCTGGAAAAACAGGGTCCGAAAGACCCCTGCGATCAACAGCGCATAGACGATTGTTTTGATGGTTTCGACAAAGGCGTTGCCGGTTTTCTCTTTGGCGGCCATTTTGGCGCTCCTGTTCATGCGTTCGAGCGTTACATGCGGGTGCCATTGACGCAAGTCAAGCAACCCTGCCCCCGATCCATCGACCGAATGGGCCATGATCTGCCGTTAGGTCTGAATACCTGCCTTCGGGCGGGCTTCGATGACGACAAAGGCCTGCGCCCAGGGATGGTCATCTGTCAGCGTGACGTGAATGATCGCCTCGTGGCCGTCGGGTGTCATCTTGGCCAAACGCTCCGCCGCCCAGCCGGTGACCTCCATCACGGGCTGGCCGGTGCGCAGGTTGCTCACCGCCATATCGCGCCAAGCGATGCCCATGCGTAGACCGGTGCCGAGCGCCTTTGAACACGCCTCTTTCGCGGCCCAGCGTTTGGCGTAGGTGCCCGCGACATCACGGCGACGTTCGGCCTTTAGCTGTTCGACCTCGGTGAACACACGATTGCGGAAACGGTCGCCAAAGCGGTCCAGCGTGCCTTGAATCCGTTCGATATTCGCGAGGTCGGTGCCGATTCCCAAAATCATGCCGCGCCCTCAGCCCTTGCGGGCGTCATCCATCAGGCGGCGCATCTCGGCGATGGCGGGGCCGAGACCCAGAAAGATCGCTTCGCCAATCAGAAAATGCCCGATGTTCAGCTCTTGAACCTCGGGGAAAGCTGCGACGGGGCTAACGGTATCATAGGTGAGACCGTGGCCCGCGTGCACCTCAAGCCCCAGATCATGGGCGAACTTTGACATCTCTTCGAGCTTTTGCAGCTCCTTTTGCGCTTCCTCCCAATGTCCTTCGGCATAGGCGTCGCAATAGGCACCGGTGTGCAGTTCGATCACCTCTGCCCCGATGCGGTTCGCCGCCTCGATCTGGCGCTGATCGGCGGCGATGAAGATGCTGACGCGGCTGCCCGCCTCGCGCAGAGGAGCAATGAAATGCGCCAGCCGGTTTTCCTCGCGTGCGACTTCAAGTCCGCCTTCGGTTGTCCGCTCTTCGCGCTTTTCCGGCACGATGCAAACGGCATGGGGTTTGTGGCGCAGGGCGATGGCCTGCATCTCTTCCGTGGCGGCCATCTCGAAGTTGAGCGGCACGTTCAACACCTCTTGCAGCCCTTCGATATCCGCATCGGTGATGTGGCGTCGATCCTCCCGCAGGTGCGCGGTGATGCCATCAGCGCCTGCCTCTTGCGCGGCGCGGGCCGCGCGCAGCGGGTCCGGATAGGCACCGCCGCGCGCATTCCGCACAGTCGCCACGTGGTCAATATTTACGCCCAGCCGAAGCTTACCTTGTGCCGCCATGGTCTTTCCCCTCCAGAGCCGCCTGCTCTGCCTTGCGTTTCGCCTCTGCCTTGGCCGAGGCTTTCTTTTTCAACAAATCGAACTTGGCCTTGATCGCGCCCTTGCGCCGCTTTTGATAGGCCCGCAGCAAGGGCACGGCCAGATAATAGGCGATCGTGGCGCAGATCATGCCGGGCACGATGCCCCCGATCAGATACGGATAGAACACCTGATGCCAGAAGACCTCAAGCCCCGACCAATCCATGTCACGGCTGGTAAAGATCGCCACAAAGTTGGCCAATAAATCGTGACCGGCGTCAAAGAATTTGCCCCCAAAGGACCGATGCTCCCCCGTCCGCATGTGGGAACCGAGAATCCAGTGCCCCATGGACAGCGATGACAACCCGATCGGGACATAGGTCAGCGGGTTGCCAAAAAACGTCCCCATCAATGCGGCCAGCAGATTGCCCCGCATGACACGCGACACCAGCGCCGCCACGATAAAATGCATACCGTAGAAGGGCGTAAACGTGGTAAAAACACCGGCCCAGATGCCACGCGCAATGCGTTCGGGCGTATCGGGCAAGCGGCGCATCCGGTGTTTGACATAGTGAAACGCCCGCGTCCAACCACCCCGAGGCCACATGAATTCAGCCATCGCGCGCACTGTCGGCTTTGGATCGCGGCGTTTGAAAATCAACAGTTCGTCCTTGGGTCAGTGCAGTCAGGGCGGATCATGCGTCTTTGGTACCTGCCTTGAACAAGTCGGGGTTCCGGTATCGGCTGATCTCGGCGACCTCACTCTCGGCCTCCAACATCGGGATCAAAGAATGCAGATGCGCAATGTCTCGCAGTTCTACGTAGATCAACAACCGGTAAAAGTCAGGCTTGCGGTCCAAAAATTCCAGATCCGCGATATTGGCAGAGGATTGGCCGATGAGCGTACAAATCCGCCCCAGCACGCCCGCCCCGTTGCCGATGGTCAGATCCAGTGTCGCCCCATAGATCGCGGGATGTGGCCCGTCGTGCCAACGCAGATCCAGCCAGCGTTCGGGCTGGTCCTCGTAATGCGACAGACGCTCGCAATCGATGGTGTGGATTTTGACGCCCTGCCCGCGGAAGGTGATGCCGACAATGCGTTCCCCCGGCAGCGCCTGACAACAAGGCGACCGGTCAAAGGATTGCCCCGCTTCCAGCCCCACCACCGCGCGCTTGCGGTCGACATGTTCGCCGGGTTTGGGGCGCAGGTTGGGATAGACGGCCTGCACCACCTCTTGGCCCGTCAGTTCGGCAGAGCCAAGTTGCGCCAAAAGTTCCTCCGCGCTGGAGAGGCGCAGGTTGCGCGCCGCGGTGCGCAGCACTTTCTCCGTCGCCGATTTATTCATCTGCTCGAAGGCAGAGCGGGCAAGTTCGCGTCCAAGGCTGACAAAGCGCGCGCGATCCAGTTCACGCAGCGACCGACGGATCGCCGTCTTGGCCTTGCCCGTCGTTGCGATATCCAGCCATGTCGCCTGCGGTGTCTGACCTTGCGCGGTGATAATTTCGATCGATTGGCCGTTTTTCACCCGCGTCCACAAAGGCACGCGCATCCCGTCGATCTTGGCGCCCACGCAGGCAGACCCGATTCGCGTATGGATCGCATAGGCGAAATCAATCGGCGTCGCCCCACGCGGCAGCTTGACCACCTCGCCCTTGGGGGTAAAGCAGAACACCTGATCGGCGTACATCTCAAGCTTGACCGCTTCGAGGAAATCTTCGTGATCCTCCTCTGAATCGAGCTGCTCTGTCAGTTGCGCGACCCATTTGACCGGATCAACAGCAAAGGGGTTCCGCGACCGCACGCCGTCACGATAGGACCAATGCGCCGCCACACCGGATTCAGCGACATCATGCATCTGCCGCGTTCTGATCTGCACCTCGACCCGTTTGCCGTCACGGCCAGAGACGGTGGTATGGATCGACCGGTAACCGTTCGTCTTGGGCTGGCTGATGTAATCCTTGAACCGACCCGGCACGGCCCGCCAGCGCCGATGGATGGTGCCAAGCGCGCGATAACATTCATCCTCCGAGGTGGTGATAACGCGGAAACCGTAAATATCCGATAAACGGGAAAAGGATTGCTGCTTTTCCTGCATCTTGCGCCAGATCGAATACGGTTTTTTCGCCCGCCCAAAGACTTCGGCCTCGATCCCGGCTTTCTCAAGCTCGTGCCGCATGTCGCCGGTGATTCGCTGGATGACATCGCCCGTTTCGCGCTGAAGGGTGATAAAGCGCCGGATGATCGACTGCCGCCCTTCGGGGTTGAGCACGCGAAAGGCCAGATCCTCAAGCTCTTCGCGCATCCATTGCATCCCCATACGCCCCGCAAGAGGTGCATAGATATCCATCGTTTCACGAGCTTTCTGGATCTGCTTGTCAGGGCGCATCGACTTGATCGTGCGCATATTATGCAACCGATCCGCCAACTTAACCAAAATGACCCGCAGATCTTTCGACATTGCCATGAACAGCTTGCGAAAGTTCTCGGCCTGTTTTGTCTCGTTGGAATTCAGTTGCAGGTTGGTCAGCTTGGTCACACCATCGACCAGTTCAGCGACATCATGCCCGAACTTTTCATCGACGCTGCTATAGGACGCTTTCGTGTCCTCGATCGTGTCGTGCAGCAATGCGGTGATGATGGTCGCGTCATCCAGCTGCTGTTCGGTCAAAATGGCCGCGACAGAGACCGGATGCGTGAAATAGGGCTCTCCGGAATGACGGAACTGGCCCTCGTGCATCTGCTGGCCATATTCATAGGCCAGCCTGATCTGATTTTCGTTCGTCTTAGGGTTATAGGCGCGCACAAGCGCGATAAGGTCGTCAGCCGTAATGTCGGCGGTATTCATACCTGTCCTGCCTATAAGCCCCGAAGGGCGCGGGCCTTAGCCCTGCCCTTGTGCCGCCATCAACTGCCGCAGCAGCATTTCTTCGGACATGCTGTCCTCTTCGGGCTTGTCTTGCTCAGCCCCCATAAGAAGCGCCATTGCGTCCTCTTCGGGTTCATCAACCTCGATCTGGTTCTGGTTGCTTTCGATCAGGCGCTCGCGCAGCTCATCGGCCGATTGGGTTTCATCCGCAATCTCGCGCAGGGACACGACAGGGTTTTTGTCGTTATCGCGATCAACAGTGACCGTAGAACCAGCCGCAATTTCACGCGCACGATGCGCGGCAAGCATGACAAGCTCGAACCGGTTCGGCACTTTATCTACACAATCTTCGACAGTGACGCGGGCCATGGGGATGCTCCAATCATGAATGCTGCAAGAAGCCGACTATTTAGAAGCCATCGGCGGAATTTACAAGGGCCTATTCCAGCGGCCATACCCCCTTTTTATCTGCCTCTGGCAGGTCATTCAACATCTCGCGAACGGTTTTGCCGATCAGGGGGTGACACCAGTCCGGCGCGATGTCCGCCAGCGGCACCAAAACAAAGGCACGATCTTGAAGCCGCGGGTGCGGTAGGATCAGCTGGTCAGGCGCTTTGGCCATCTGCTGTTCAAGCGGAATCTCCCGCCAATCGGTCTGGGTCTGGACATCCGGCAACACCACATCCCCCATCGCGATTAGATCCAGATCGACCGTCCGAGGGGCCCAACGGCTTTGCCGCTCGCGCCCAAGCTCTGCTTCGACGGCATGAAGAATAGCTAAAACTTGATCCGGCTCCCGTTCCACCCTTATACTAGCGGTTGTATTTACGAAATTCGGACCCGACCCCTCGGGAAACGCATAGGTTGAGTAAAATGGGCTAAGAGCGACAACCCGCACGCCCATACCAACCATAATATCAAGGGCCCGTCGCAGAGTTTCTGCCGGCCCTCCCGCAACTGATGATTGATTGCTCCCGAGGGCGATCAGCGCGCACTTGCCGATTTCACCCCCCTTGGGGTCAGGGATGGCCAATGTCTTCACTTGCTGCCTCTCGAAAAAACCTTAGTTAGTATTGTATTCATAGTCGGAAACTAAATTTGAAACATTTCGTTTTATAGCGGCTCTACACGACGCAAATTTCCGAACGACGTGTATTAGGAAGGCACTTCATGTTCTACAAGGACGAACGGCTCGCTTTATTCATCGACGGCTCCAACCTTTACGCAGCTGCCAAGAACCTGGGTTTTGACATTGATTACAAGCTACTGCGGCAGGAGTTCATGCGCCGCGGCAAACTGCTGCGTGCCTTTTACTACACCGCTTTGCTGGAAAATGACGAATACTCTCCCATACGCCCGCTGGTCGACTGGCTGAACTATAACGGGTTCTCCATGGTGACCAAGCCGGCCAAGGAATACACCGACAGCATGGGCCGCCGGAAGGTCAAGGGGAACATGGATATCGAGCTTGCGGTCGACGCGATGGAGCTTGCGCCACATCTTGATCATATCGTGATCTTCTCCGGTGACGGCGACTTCCGCCCGTTGGTCGAAAGCCTGCAGCGCCAAGGCGTACGCGTCTCTGTCGTCAGCACGATCCGCAGCCAACCGCCCATGATCTCGGACGAGCTGCGCCGCCAAGTGGACAACTTTATCGAACTCGAAGACCTGCGCGACGTCATTGGCCGGCCTCCACGTGAAACATCTGACGAATAACCCGCGACGGCGCGCCTAAATCTCCGCATCCCTCATGCCCCCGCAGTACGTGCGCGCGCATTTGAAGCATCAGACTGTGCCGCCGCTGGTCTGGACGATGCGCCGCGCAACCCTTACCTATGGCCCATGCCCAAGGAGAGTGTGATGACCAAACCGCCTTTGACCCTGTATCTTGCCGCGCCACGCGGGTTCTGTGCGGGCGTCGACCGCGCAATCAAGATCGTCGAAATGGCCATCGAGAAATGGGGCGCGCCGGTTTATGTGCGCCACGAGATCGTGCACAATAAATTCGTCGTCGACGGGCTGCGCGAACGGGGTGCGATCTTTGTCGAGGAACTGTCGGAATGCCCCGATGATCGGCCCGTGATATTCTCGGCGCACGGCGTACCGAAAGCCGTACCCGCCAAGGCCGAGGCACGCAATATGGTCTATGTCGACGCGACCTGCCCGCTTGTCTCGAAGGTGCATATCGAGGCGCAACGCCACGCCGACGCCGGGCTGCAGATGATCATGATCGGCCACGCGGGCCATCCCGAAACCATTGGCACCATGGGGCAGCTCCCCCCGGGCGAGGTTCTGCTGGTCGAAACGCCCGCCGATGTCGAAACCGTCGAGGTGCGAGACCCGAGCAAGCTGGCCTATGTCACACAGACAACGTTAAGCGTTGATGACACAGCCGAGATTGTCGCCGCCCTGAACAAACGTTTCCCGAAGATCATCGGGCCGCACAAAGAAGACATCTGCTACGCCACGACCAACCGTCAAGAAGCGGTGAAGGCAATGGCACCGATATGTGATGCGATGCTTGTTGTAGGCGCGCCAAACTCATCGAACTCCCGCCGTCTGGTCGAGGTCGGATCGCGTGCGGGCTGCGATTACGCCCAACTGGTGCAGCGCGCGACGGACATCGATTGGCGCAGCCTCGAGGGGATCAAAAGCATCGGGATCACCGCCGGTGCCTCGGCCCCCGAACAGCTTATCAACGAGGTCATTGACGCGTTCAAAGACCGATATGATGTGACCACCGAAATGGTCGAAACCGCGGTAGAGAATGTGGAATTCAAAGTCCCCCGTGTGCTGCGGGTACCCGCATGACCGGCATCCCCCGCGCGCCGCTTTGGCTTGGCCTTGCCGGGCTTACTCCCTTTGTCTGGGGGGCCTTGACCGGGCTGGTTGATCCCTTGGCGAACTGGGGCGCGGCGACGTTCGGCGGCCGTTTTGTCGGGCCATATATACAGTTGTTCTACGGCACGATTATTCTTTCCTTCATGTCCGGCGTGCTATGGGGATTCGCAACCAAGACCAGCGGGGCGAAGGCGACGGCCGGCTATATCCTCGCCGTGATCCCGGCGCTTTGGGCGTTCTTCATGACAAGCGGCGGCCCCGTGGGTGCGGGGCTGAACCTGATGTTCGGTTTTGCGGGTCTACTGGTCCTTGATGCCGCCTTCTGGCACTGGCGTCTTGCGCCGCGCTGGTGGCTAAAGCTGCGCACGCTTCTGACCGCCATCGTGCTGGCGTGTCTGGCTGTGGGCGTCTTTCTGTAGCAGCGAAACTTGCGGGCGGGGCGTAGATTAGGCTGGACGCCCCCACGCCAGACTGGATAAGGCAGCCCCATGACCAAGCTGATTGCATATACTGATGGTGCCTGTTCCGGCAATCCCGGCCCCGGTGGCTGGGGTGCCCTGATGCGGGCGATGGATGGTGACAAGATCGTTAAGGAGCGCGAGTTGAAAGGCGGCGAACCCGCCACCACCAACAACCGGATGGAGCTGATGGCCGCCATCAGCGCGCTCGAAGCGCTAGCCCGCCCGACCGAGATCACGATCGTCACCGACAGCAACTATGTCAAAAATGGCATCACCGGCTGGATCTACGGCTGGAAGAAAAACGGCTGGAAGAATGCCGCTAAAAAGCCTGTCAAAAACGCGGAGCTTTGGCAGCGGCTGGATGCGGCAAATGCGCGGCATCAGGTCACCTGGGAATGGGTCAAAGGCCACGCTGGCCATCCCGAGAACGAGCGCGCCGATGAACTGGCGCGGGCGGGCATGGCCCCGTTCAAAACCAAATGAGCCTGATCACCCTGCTGGAATATGCCTCCGTTCTGGTCTTTGCGATTACGGGGGCGCTGGTCGCCAGCCGCGCCCAGCTTGACCTTGTAGGCTTCGCCTTTATCGCCTGTCTCACGGCCTTGGGCGGCGGCACACTGCGCGACCTGTTGCTGGATCGAAACCCGATTTTCTGGATTGCGAACCCTACCCATCTCGCCGTGGGCGTCACTGCCGCGATGGTGGTTTTCTTTACCGCGCATCTTCTCGAAAGCCGCTATCGCGCGCTGCTATGGCTCGATTCCGTGGCGCTCGCCGTGGCGGTTGCTGCGGGTACGGGTGTGGCGATCTCGCTTGATCAATCCGCTGTGGTCGTGGTGCTGATGGGGATGATCACAGGCTGCATGGGCGGGTTGATGCGCGATGTTGTCGTGGGGGAAGTGCCGCTTGTTCTGCAACAGGGTGAACTGTATGTGACCGCCGCTTTCGCCGGCGCCGCAACCGCTGTCATCATCCGTAGCATTCTGGGCGACGATGCGCTGGCGCTGTTTGCCGGTGCATGCATGACATGGATTTTGCGTGCCGGATCGCTGTATTTCGGGTGGCACCTACCCGTGTACAAAAGCCGCCCGCCGCGGGTGTAACGTTACTTTCGACGCCAGTGAAACGGCACGATGATCAGCGCCCCGATAGAGGACGCGATGGCGTTCATGCCGGCCGAGTTAAACCCGAAGCCGAACATCAACCGCACGAAATAAAACAGAAAAGCGCCGCCCACGCAGATGATGATCGAGGCAAGATAGCCGTTGCGGGTAAAGCCTGACTTTTCGGCGAAAAAGCCGACAAGCCCCGCGATCACAACCGTGCCAATAAGCGTCGGAAGCATGATTTACCCTTTGCTTAGAACTGTGCCCGCAGCAATCTGCGCACCACGCTGGAACGTTTGCGCATCTTGCGCCGCTTTCCCCGCCCGTTGCAAGCGGATCAGCTGAACCGCACCCTCCCCGCAACCGACGCGCAGAGTGTCATCCAGAACCTCGCCCGCTGCACCCTCGCCCTCGGCAAGCTTCGATGCCAGCACCTTCACCCGCGTGCCGTCCAGATCGAACCATGCACCAGGAAACGGCGACAATCCCCTGATTTGCCGGTCCACCTCTGTTGCGGGGCGCGACCAATCGATCCGCGCCTCGGCCTTGTCAATTTTGCTGGCATAGGTCACGCCCTCTTCGGGCTGCGGTTCCGGTTGCAGGTCAGGCAGATGCCGAAGTGCTTCCACGATCAACTCGGCGCCCATGGCGCTTAGTCGGTCATGCAGTTCGATCGTCGTCTCGGTGGTGCGGATCGGCGTCGCGGCGCGCAACAGCACGGGCCCCGTGTCCAGCCCCGCCTCCATCTGCATGATGCACACACCCGTTTCAACGTCGCCCGCCATGATCGCCCGATGGATCGGCGCGGCACCCCGCCATCGGGGCAACAAACTCGCGTGGATATTCAGGCACCCGGATTTCGGCGCATCCAGAACGGCTTGGGGCAAAATCAGACCATAGGCCACAACAACAGCCACATCCGCGCCGAGCGCTGCAAACTCCGCCTGCGCTTCGGCGGTTTTTAACGAAACGGGGTGACGTACCAATAACCCCAAAGCCTCTGCCCGTTGCTGAACCGGGCTGGGGCGGTCCTTTTTGCCTCGCCCTGCAGGGCGCGGCGGCTGGCAATAGACGGCGGCGATTTCGTGGCCGGCCAAGACCAACGCATCCAACACTGGCACTGAAAAATCAGGTGTTCCCATAAAGATAACACGCATCGAACACTTCCCTTCAAACCGTAGAGGCAATCAGCCCTTGTACTTGCGCGCCTTGCGCAGCAGCATATCACGGCGCGTTTTACTCAGATTGTCGACAAACATCTTTCCGGCAAGATGGTCGATCTGATGCTGAACGCTGGTCGCCTCCAACCCGACGAAATCGCGCGTCACTGTCGCGCCCTGCTCGTCAAGATACCGCACTTTCACACCACGTGGACGCCGGATCTTGGCCGATATTCCGGGCAAATTCGGGCTCGCCTCTTCGTATTCATTCATGATCGCCGACGCGTCGATGACGACAGGGTTTGCCAAACGGATCCGTTTATCCCGCGCTTGCGAGGCATCGACAACGGCGACCTGCAGCGACACCCCGATCTGTGGTGCGGCCAGCCCGACCCCCGGCATCGCGTCCATCGTGTCGATCATGTCGTCCCAGAGCGCACGAATTTCATCATTGATTTCTGCCACTTGCGCGGCAGGTGTCCTTAAACAGGCATGCGGCCACGGAATTATGCGACGAACGGTCATTGGCTTTGCTCCTGCGCGACACGGTCATAAATGACGATGCCATCAAGGTGGTCATATTCATGCTGCACGATCACGGCCTCTGCGCCGGCAAACTTTCGTTCGTGGGTGCCATCAGCATCCGTCCATCGCAACGTAACCTCTGTTGCGCGGGCAATATCCATCGGCACGCCGGGGATCGACAAACATCCCTCTTCGCCAATCGCGCGGGTGTCAGACAGGCTGACAATCTGCGGATTGATACAGGCGACAGGCGTCGGGGTGCCTTCCTTCCAGCCCGCATCGAAAACGAAAATACGCTCGGTCCGGCCAACCTGCGGGGCCGCCAACCCGCGACCGGGCGCGGCATACATCGTGTCGAACATGTCAGCGATCAGCTGGTCGATCTCGGGCGTGCGCGTGGCGACGGGGGCGCACACAGCTGTCAGCCGCGCGTCAGGCCAGGTCACGATGTCCAACACGCTCATCCGCGCGCCAGTTCGCGTTTCAGCTTGGTCATTTTGCGCGTGATCATCTGGCGTTTCATCGGTTTGAGATAATCGATAAAAAGCTTGCCATCCAGATGGTCGATCTCGTGCTGCACGCAGGTCGCCCATAGTTTGGTAAAGGTCTCGGTCTGTTCGTTCCCGTCGATATCGATCCAGCGCACGTCCACATCTGCGGGGCGCGTCACATCGGCAAACTGCTCGGGGATCGACAAACACCCTTCTTCATAGGTGTTCAGCGCGTCCGAGGCGGCGATGATTTCGGGGTTGAACATCACCAGCGGTCGCGGCGCCTCCCCCTCTTCCTTTACGCAATCCATGACGATCAAGCGGTTCATCACCCCGATCTGGGGGGCCGCAAGACCGATCCCCGGCGCGTCATACATCGTGGCGAGCATATCATCAGCCAAGCTGCGCAACTCGTCCGTCATATCGGTCACGGGGGCGCATGGCTTTTTCAGCCGCGGGTCAGGGTGTAGTAAAATATTGCGTATCATTTGGTTGATTTAGGCCAACACCTGCGCCGCTGCAACCTCGGGGCTTGCGGTCTGGTCGATTAGGTTTAGCGTGTCGGCCAAATCTGACAGGAGAACCCCATGAGCTTTGACGAAATCATCGACCGGCGTGGCACCCATTGCGCGAAATGGGACAAGATGGAGCCGATCTACGGCGTCCCCGCGGATACGGGCATTGCCATGTGGGTTGCGGATATGGATTTCCGCCCGCCTCAGGTGGTTCAAACCGCGCTGCAGGATATGTTGGACCATGGTGTCTATGGCTACTTCGGCGATGACAGCAAATATCTGGGCGCCATCCAATGGTGGATGGAGCATCGACACGGTTGGAAAGTCGCGCCCGAGTGGATTTTTACCACGCACGGCTTGGTTAACGGAACCGCGATGTGCGTAGACGCCTTCACCAAGGCCGGGGACGGAGTTGTCCTGTTCACACCGGTTTACCACGCCTTTGCGCGTGTGATCTCCGCCGCAGGGCGGCAGGTGGTCGAATGCGAAATGGCGATAGAAGGCGGCCAGTATACGCTCGATTTCGATGCCTATGACGCGCAAATGACTGGCAACGAGACGATGCTGGTGTTCTGTTCCCCCCATAACCCGGGCGGGCGTGTTTGGTCCCGGTCAGAGTTAGAACAGGTCGCAGCCTTTGCCAAACGCCATGACCTTGTCCTCGTCTCGGACGAGATTCACCATGATCTGGTGATGCCCGGTCATACACACACACCTATGGCCCTGATCGATGGCGTGGCTGATCGGTTGGTCATGATGACCGCGACAACCAAAACCTTTAACATTGCCGGTTCCCACTCCGGCAACGTGATCATCCCCGATCCGAAGCTCCGCGAAACCTTTGCGGCACGCATTGCAGCGATGGGGCTTTCGCCAAACTCCTTCGGTCTGTTTATGGCGACCGCAGCCTATTCGCCGGAAGGGGCCGCATGGGTTGATGATCTGGTCAGCTATCTGGACGGCAACCGGCAGATCTTTGACGCCGCGATTCAGGACATTCCCGGGCTTCAATCCATGTCGCTTCAATCAACCTACCTTGCTTGGGTCGATTTCAGCGGGACCGGAATGGACAGATCAGAGTTCACCCAACGGGTCGAAAACTCCGCTGGGATTGCTGCAAACCACGGGCCAACTTTTGGCAAGGGCGGGGAAAGCTTCCTGCGGTTCAACATCGCCACCCCGCGCGCCCGGGTAGAAGAAGCCTGCAACCGTCTGCGCGAGGCATTCAAAGACCTGCAATAAAATCAATGCGGTGCGTCGACGGTGATCAAGCCCGCCGGCGCATCTGCAGCCCGTTCGAAATCCAGCGCCGCAGACTTCGCGACACGGGTCGCACGTTTGAAATCAAACAGCATTTCGCCGCCTTCTTGCTCTACCGCGACGATCAAACATTGAAACAGATGAGCCGCGCCATCGAATAAATCGACCCGACCGCGCAACTGCGGTGCCGTCTGCGCATCAAGCGAGAAGCCGGTGTCCCAATAACGTAGGACCTTATGCTCCACCCCGTCCGCGTGTACCCGCAAACGTGACGATTTTCGCAGGCTATCCACCCGTGCGGCATCCAGCCCGGCCTGAATGTCTTTCGGCAGTATGGCTTCCACAGTTTCCTCCCTCCAAAGGCTTCCAACATGAAGCGTGACGTGCTGGGATTCAAAATCAAGTGCGCCCCAAGAATTTATTCGACGTGCATCAACGCAGCCCCCCTGTGCGTCGCGTGCTATGGCCTTTCGCCTGTCTGAACTTACCTTGAACACAAACAAGTAAAGGAGTTGTGTATGGGACTGCTGATCGACGGAGAATGGCGCGATAAATGGTACGATACGGAGTCTACCGGAGGTAAGTTTGAACGCTCCACCTCCAAATTTCGCAACTGGGTCACAGCGGACGGCAGCGCGGGCCCGTCAGGAAAATCAGGCTTTCAGGCACAATCAGGGCGGTATCATCTCTACGTCAGCTATGCCTGCCCTTGGGCACATCGCGCACTGATTTTCCGCGCGCTGAAGGACCTTACCGACCATATCAGCGTGTCGGTCGTACACCCCGATATGATGGAAGACGGCTGGACTTTCGCAACAGATTTCGAAGGCGCGACCGGAGACACCCTCTTTGGCAGTGACTTTCTGCGTGACATTTATATCAAAGCCGATCCAAATTTTACAGGCCGCGTCACGGTGCCTGTGCTTTGGGACAAGGCGCAGAACACGATCGTATCTAACGAATCGGCCGAGATCATTCGCATGTTCAACAGTGCGTTTAATGAAATCACCGGCAATACTGATGATTATTGGCCGACTGACCTGCGCGAACAAATCGCCGACATCAACGAACGCGTTTACGAGACCGTTAACAATGGCGTCTACAAGGCCGGGTTCGCGACGTCCCAAGACGCCTATGACGACGCGGTCCATCCGCTTTTTGACAGTTTGACGTGGCTAGAAAGCATCCTCGAAAACAACCGGTTCCTCGCCGGCGACAAGTTGACCGAGGCCGACTGGCGGCTGTTCACGACCCTCGCGCGCTTTGACCTCGTGTATCACACCCATTTCAAGTGCAACCATAAGCGCCTTACCGATTACCCGAACCTTTGGACCTATACGCGGCAACTTTATCAACACGCTGATATCGCCGAGACCGTGCATTTCGATCACATTGTTCGGCACTACCATTTCAGTCAGACCACGGTGAACCCGCATCAAATCATCCCGATTAACCCGAAGGTCGATTTCACCGCCCCACATGGGCGCGATTAGGGACAGGGGCGTTAGGCCACCAGCGTTTCTGCCTTCTTCAAATCGACAGAGACCAGCTGGCTGACGCCCTGTTCCGCCATGGTGACGCCGAACAGCCGATCCATTCGCGCCATGGTGACAGCATGGTGCGTTATGATCAAAAAGCGCGTGTCAGTCTGTCGGCACATCTCGTCCAACAGGTCACAAAAGCGCGTCACATTCGCATCATCCAAAGGCGCGTCGACCTCGTCCAACACACAAATCGGCGCAGGGTTCGCAAGGAACACTGCAAAAATCAGCGCCATCGCGGTCAAGGTCTGTTCGCCCCCCGACAATAGGCTAAGCGTGCTAAGCTTTTTGCCCGGCGGCTGGCACATAATCTCCAACCCCGCCTCCAGAGGATCGTCCGATTCGACCATCACAAGATTGGCCTCACCACCGTTAAAAAGATGTTTAAACAGCATAGAGAAATTGCTGTTCACCTCTTCGAATGCGGTCAGCAAGCGTTCACGGCCTTCTTTGTTCAGGCTCGCGATACCGCTGCGCAATGTCCGGATCGCCTCGGTCAAATCCGCCTTTTCGCCAACCAAAGTATCGTGTTCCGCCTGAACCTCTTTCGCGTCTTCCTCGGCACGCAAGTTCACAGCACCCAAGGCTTCGCGCTGTCCCTTCAAACGGCTCAGCTGGTTTTCAAGAACTTCGACATCGGACATCTCATCAGCATTGATCTCAAGTGTCTCTGCCAGCGCTTCGGGGGTCGTGTCACGTTCTTCATCAATGCGTTCTGCGGCAAGGGCCACCGTTTCCTTCGCCGCATCCGCGCGCGCCTCTGCCCGCGCCCGCGCCTCGCGCGCCTCCGACGCCAAGCGCTCTGCGTCACGCTCAGCCAATGTCGTATCGCGCAAATCGGCTTCCCCGGTAGACAACTGTGCGCTGGCCGCCTGCTTGCGGGTCTCTGCCGCAGAAATTGCGCCCGTCAACTCTTCACGTTTCGCCGCGATCTCTCCGGGGGCAGAGCTCGCTTCGGTCAACTCTCTTTCCGACGCTTCTTTGCGTTCAAGAAGCTCGGCGCTGCGTTTTCCCGCCGTGTCCAGGCGGTTCCGCCAGCCGCCCAATTCCTTGGCGACATCCTGGGCACGTCTCTCGCGTGCGGCACCCTCGCGACGCAGTTCGTCCAGCGCAGAACGCCTCGTCATCATCGCGATGCGCGCGCCTTCAACGGTCTGTCGCAACATCTCCACATCGGCGCGGGCACTTGAGACGTCGTCAAGCGCGGCAAGCGCATTCTCTGCCTCCGTCACCAAACGTCGACCCTCGATCGCCTCTTCCTCGTGGCGGGCGACGGCCAATCCCAAACTGTCCAACCGGCTCTCCGCCAGATTCCGATCCGCCTCAGCCCGGCTTAGGGCCCGTCCTGCATCCGCAACAGCACGGTCTGCATCGCGCCGCAGCGCCCGCGCATTTTTGTCTGCTTCTGCCTGAGCGAGCAGAAGCTTTTGCAATGTTTCATGTGCATCACGCGCAGCCTCTGCCCGTTGATTCGTTTTCTCTAACCCCTGCTTGAGTACCTCTAAACGGTTAATTTGTTGCAAACGAAGCGCAGCGGCCGAGTGCGCATCCTCCGCCCACGCCCGGAAACCATCCCACCGCCACAAATCACCCTCTGGCGAGACGAGACGCTGGCCCGGCAGCAGCAGCGGTTGAAGCCGCGTGCCGTCGTCCGCGTCGACCAGACCAATCTGGCTCATCCGGCGGTTCAGAACGTCAGGCACCGAGACATGCGCCGTCAGCGGGGTGATCCCCTCGGGTAGCGGCTGGACCGTTGAATAGGCAGGTAAATATGCCCACCCCGAGGGCCCGTCCGCATCGACATCCGGGGCGCGCAGATCATCGGCCAGGGCAGCACCAAGCGCTTTTTCAAACCCGTGCTCGACCTGCAGGCGGTCCAGAATTTGACCACCCTCGGCGGTGTCACGCTCTACCAGCTTCGCCAGCGCGCCTGCTTCGGCGCGAATGGCGTTCAGCTCGCCCTCGGCCTCTGACCGTTCGGCACGGGCATCTGCCTCGCGACTTTGGGTGGCAGCGCGGTCCTCTTCCGCCTTTTGCAAGGCTTCCTCGGCAGCGACAGAGGCCGCATGCGCCTGTGTCTCTGCAGCTTGAGCGGCGCTGAAATCGGCGTTTGCTTTCTCGAGTGCGGCGGCACTCTGCGCTACGGCGGCACGCGCTTTATCCGCTTCCGCTTCCGATCGTTGAAGCGTCTTGCGGTGATCGTTCAGCAAACGTTCGGCAGAGCTGTGACGCGCGACCAAACGGGCGACATCCTCGGTCAGCTTCGACAGATCAGCTTCCTGTTTCTCTAGCACGCCGGCGGCCTCTTTCGCGCGCTCTGCCGCCTCCGCGACCGCAGCTTCATGGCCCTCGCCCGCATCCGATAGGTCACGTTCTTCCCGCTCCAACCGCGTGATCGTTTCTTCGGCGTCGCGGTTTAGCTCACCTTCGCGATCCAGATCACGGGTCAACTGCGCGATGCGCTTGGTCAACGCGTCAATCGCGGCCCGGGCGCGGTTTTCCTGATCGCTCAAGGTATCGCGCTGTACACCAAGCCGCTGCACGATAGCGGCCGCGATCGCTTCTTCCTCACGCAGGGGCGGCAAAGCCTCTTCCGCTTTTTGCCGTGCCACAGTGGCCTGACGCACTGCTTTTTCCGCCTCGGCGGCGACGGCCATCTGGCTGCGCAGCGCTTCGGCCGTCGTTTGACGAGCATCCTCGGCCACGCGCCAGCGCCGATACAGCAGCACCCCTTCGGTCCGGCGCAGGGCATCCCCGATATCGCGATAACGCGCAGCCTGACGGGCCTGGCGCGCCAATTGCGAAAGCTGACCGGCAAGCTGTTCAACCACATCGTCGACGCGCGCAAGGTTGGCTTCGGTACCATTCAGCTTCAGTTCAGCCTCGTGACGGCGGGCATAAAGCCCCGAAATACCCGCGGCTTCTTCAAGAATACGGCGCCGGTTCTTCGGTTTGGCGTTGATCAGTTCCGAAATCTGGCCTTGACGTACCAACGCTGGCGAATGGGCTCCCGTTGATGCGTCGGCAAACAGCATTTGCACATCGCGCGCGCGCACATCCTTTCCAGCCGCCTTATAGGCGCTACCGACATCACGGGTGATCCGCCGGATGATTTCGATGCTATCACCGTCGTTAAACCCAGCCGGCGCGAGACGTTCGGAGTTGTCGATATGCAACGCGACTTCGGCGAAGTTCTTGGCCGGACGAGAGGACGCGCCGGCGAAAATCACATCTTCCATACCGCCACCGCGCATAGCGGTCGGACGGTTTTCGCCCATCACCCAACGGAGCGCTTCAAGCAGGTTGGACTTGCCGCAACCATTCGGGCCAACAACGCCGGTTAGACCATCCGAGATGATCAGATCAGTGGGGTCTACAAAGCTTTTAAAGCCTGTCAGCCTGAGTTTGGAAAACCGCAATGTTCGTGCCCGCCTGATTCTTATGGATAGCCAGAATTGCGGATCATCGGGTTTAGAGTCAACGCGACCCCGCTAGGTAGAGCGGGAAGTAGCCGCCTTATCCACAAGATATTGTTATTCTATGTCTGTTATCGCGTTTCCCTTTCGCTATGGTTGTTTGACGGTACTGCCCCTCATCCGCAGTCCAGCTTTCCGACGGCAAGCGCTTGATCCCCCGCGACATGCGTGACCTCGCACCCGCTGACCTGCGCCATCGCCCGCGCCGCACGGTCGCGGATTGGGCCGAAACGGGGGGCGTATTCCATATTGGTGCGTATCGCTTCAGCCTGATTGCCGTTAACGCGGACGTCAAAGTCAGAACCGTCCACCGTTATGGCGGTGGCAGGCAGGCCACTGAAATGCGCGCTCGGCATGTTGCAGCCCGTGACAAACACCATCACCAAGGCGCACAGCAAGACGGTAAGGAATCGCGTATCTCTCATCATGAGCCCATCTAACGCGCGGCACCTTAAGCGAGTGTTAATGCGGCCCAAAATTCAGCAAAAAACATTCGCGTTGCCGCCCCGCCCCTCCGGTCATATAATTTGACCAATCCAAGGAAACGCCAATGCCCTTTCAGCCTATCGCCTCCGAAAAACTGTCAGCCGCTGTCGTACGGCAGGTCGAACAGTTAATCCTGCGTGGCATTCTGCGGCCCGGCGAACGGCTACCCGCAGAGCGTGAGTTGGCAGAGCGTCTGGCCGTTTCGCGCCCCTCGCTCCGGGATGCTATTGCCCAGCTTCAGGCCAGCGGATTGCTGACCGCAAAGCCCGGCGCCGGGGTCTATGTCGCCGATGTGCTCGGCAGCGCGTTCTCCCCTGCCCTGACAGAGCTTTTTGCACGTCACGACGAAGCGGTGTTCGACTATCTTTCGTTCCGCCGCGACATGGAAGGGCTGGCAGCCGAACGGGCCGCGCGGCTTGGTTCTGACACCGACCTTGGGGTCATTCAGGCGGTTTTCGACAAGATGGAAGCCGCACACCAGAAGCGTAACGCAGATGACGAAGCGCAACTTGACGCGCAGTTTCACATGGCGATCACAGAGGCGAGCCATAACGTCGTCATGCTGCATATGATGCGGTCGATGTATGATCTGCTGCGTGGCGGCGTGTTCTACAATCGCGAAGTCATGTTCAAACAGCGCACAACGCGCACCGCCCTGCTGGATCAACACCGCGCCATCAACGACGCATTACAGGCACGTGATCCCGCCGCGGCACAAGCCGCGGTAGAGGCGCATCTGACCTATGTCGAGAACGCCCTGCGCGATCATCAAAAGGCCGAGCGTAATGAAGATGTCGCGCGACAACGTCTTCAACACGAGACAAACACCTAGCCCAGCATAAAAAGGCCCCGGTCAATACCGAGGCCTTTTAAAGTCAGTTCGTTAAAACTTAATGAAGCTTTGTGTCGACTTCTGCAATTGCACTGTCGATCAACGCATTGCCTTCCGCGGCTGTCATCTTCTTGGCGATAACATCCTTGGCAGCGGCAATGGCCACAACAACAGCTTGATCGCGAACTTCTTTAACGGCAGCAGCCTGAGCGGAGTCGATCTGCTCTTCAGCGGCGGCCATACGGCGCGCGATGGATTTCTCCAAGTCGGCACGTGCCTGATCCGCGGCTTCGTTCGCTTCGGCCTTGGCCGATGTCACGATACGGTCCGCTTGCTCTTTCACTTCCTGCTGCTTGCGTTCGTAGCTGGCAAGAAGCGTCTGCGCTTCTTCACGCAGCGCACGGGCTTCGTCCAGTTCGGACTTGATGCCTTCGGCGCGGCTGTCGAGCATGCTGCCCATCATCTTTGGCACTTTGAAATAGATCAAAACACCGACGAAAAGCAGGAAAGCCAGCAGGACGATAAAGTCCGTATTGCGCAGCGAAAAGAACACCTCACCAGCTGCAAAAGCAGGGGAGGCGACCAGACCGGCGATGAGGGCTGAGAAGGTCAAACGCATGGCTTATCCTTTCATCCGGGCATCGACGGCCGCGGAAATTGTTTTCGCGTCAGCAGAGCCACCGACGGCGGCGACGATTGCCTCGGCTGTGTCTTTGGCAACAGCTTCAACGTTCTCCATCGCGGAGGCGCGGATCTCGCTGATCGCTTTTTCGGACTCTGCAGATTTGGCGGCAATCTCGGCGTCTGCCTTGGCAATCGCTTTGTCCAGATCGGCCTGAATATCGGCTTTCGCGGCGGCGATGATCTGCTGTGCTTCTGCACGGGCGTCGATCAAGGCTTTGTCGTAAGCGGCCTCTGCTTCCGTCGCTTTGACCTTCAGGTCTTCGGCGGCGGCGATGTCATTGGTGATGGTGCCCTGGCGCTCCGCCAGAACAGCGCCGATGCGTGGCAGGGCAACGCGCGACAGAATAAAGTAAATTGCGACCAGAGCGACGATAAGCCAGAAAATCTGGTTGCCGAACCAATCAATGCAAAGCTGTGGCATACCAATGGCGCTGCCAAATTCGTTGACGCATGTGCCAGCGATTTCCGTAATAATCGGTTCCGTCGCCATAGCGGGCTCCTGTCAAAGCGTGGAAGTCTTTCGGGCAGCGCGCCATAGCGCACTGCCCGAAGCGTAAGGACGTAGGTGTCTTTTAAGCTTAGACAGCGAACATCAGCAGCAGAGCGACGAGGAACGAGAAGATCCCCAGGGCTTCTGCAAAGGCGATGCCGATGAACAGAGTTGCTGTTTGACCAGCAGCAGCAGATGGGTTGCGCAGTGCGCCAGCCAGGTAGTTGCCTGCAACGTTGCCCACACCGATGGCTGCGCCACCCATGCCGAATGCTGTCAGACCTGCGCCAATGAATTGGCCCATTTGTGCGAGTTCGCCTTCCATGTCATTTCTCCTTACAATGGAATTTTGGTGATTGGTCAGGCGGGAATATCCCGCCTTGGTGTTAGTGGTGCGGGTGCAATGCGTCTTTCAGATAAACGCATGTGAGGATCGCGAAAACATATGCCTGGATGAAGGAAACCAACACCTCGAGACCATACATTGCCGTGATCGCAAGAACCGAGAAGGGGGCGATTGCAGCAAGTGCCGCGAAGCCCGCGAAAACCTTGATCACGGCGTGACCCGCCATCATGTTACCCGCAAGACGGATAGAGTGGCTGACCGGACGTACAAAGTACGAGATCAGCTCGATCACGGCCAGAACCGGACGCAGTGCCAGGGGCGCGCTGCTGACCCAGAACAGGCTCAGGAACGATGCGCCGTTCTTGACGAACCCCAGAATAGTCACACCGAAGAACACGGCAAAGGCCATCACGGCGGTGACCGAAATATGCGATGTCGGGGTAAACGCCATCGGCAGCAGGCCCAGGAAGTTCGAGAAGACGATAAACATGAACAGGGTCATGATGTAGGGGAAGTATTTCACCCCTTCTTTACCGCAGATATCCTCGACCATCTTGTAGATGAAGCCATAGGCCAGTTCAGCGACCGACTGCATGCGCGACGGGATAACCGACCGTTTGGAGGTGCCCAGAACCAGCAGCGCAAAGATCGCCAGAACGGCAACGGCCATCCAGACTGTTGCGTTGGTGATCGTGTACCAGGATACAGCGCCGTCGCCAAAGAATGGCTTGACGATGAACTGATCCATCGGGTGAAAAGCCAAACCGCCTGTTTCTTCGCCGTGTGCTTCTGCCGCCATGTCAGGGCCCTTTTTCTTCATCGGCCACATCGGCCATCTTCTTTTCCTGGATTTCCTGCGCGGAGCGGAGCATCGTCTTCACCCCTGCCGCAAGGCCCAGCATTACAAACAGCACCATGAAAATCGGGAGCGTTCCTAAGAACCAATCCAACGAGTATCCGATGCCAAAACCGATCCCCAGACCGGCGCAAAGTTCGATCACCATCCGCCAGGCCAGCGATGCCTGGGAATAATGTTCATCCGCCCGGGGTTTTGGAGCCTGCGCCCGTTTGGCTGCTTCGATCTTTGCCTCAAGCTGCTTTAGCCGCTGCTGTTGGTCCGGATCGGTCACGCCAAAATCCCTGTTGGATGTGTTGCGCAGTAGCTACTTTCACACCGCTTCAGAGTCAACTCTGTTAGCCGACCACCCAAGACACTGTAATCAAAAGGTTTTACGCTGAGCCGCGGTTCATATTCAGGTGCAAACTGCCCGCACTCCTTGCAAATTCACGCGACAATCATATTCAACCTTTTGGTTAAGCGTGGTTTCCGCTACCTCATAAGAACCGCCCCTACCCGCGCATCAAGGACATCCAGACAGCCGTGCCCCAACCGCCCGCCACACAGCTCGACGCGATTTTTGCCGCGCTCGCCGACCCCACGCGGCGCGCCATTCTGGCGATGCTTCTTGAGGATGATATGGCCGTCACAGACGTCGCCGACCCCTTCGGTATTTCGCTTGCTGCGATATCGAAACATCTGTCGGTGCTGGAACGTGCAGGTCTGATCGTGCAGGAAAAGCGCGGGCGGCTCAAATGGTGCAAGCTTGAGCCAGCCGCACTCAAGGCCCCGTCCGTGTGGATGCAGGGCTTCGGTCAATATGACCCGATCAATCTTGATGATTTTGAAAGGTTTCTGGCCGCCGAAATACGCGAAACGTCAGGGGATGCGGCGCAGAATGATCCGGGGACGTTTGAAGAGTAGATAAATATTGGCCCTCCTGCGACGAGGTTTTACACAGAAGGGCCAAACTTGATGTTATTAAATGACGCCGAACGCAAAGCGCAGGATCGCCAGAACAACAACAATCAAACCGATCAGATAAATAATGCTACGCATTAGAATAGTCCCTTTATAAACTTTATGTGACCTTAACGCTGGATATGTCGGATCGGTTCCCGCCCTTTTGATCAAACCGCTTTGGTATCGTCCCGCAACAGCAGATACAGCGCGACAATCGTCAGCCCGACGCCCCCGAAGACAAGCGGGCCGGGTGCGCCATTGCCCAAAGCGACTTCCCACAGAATAACCCAGCTGGGCGTCAGATAGGTATAGGCCATCACCTTTGCCGACGGCAGCCGCAGGGACGCAAATTGCAGCAATACAAAAGTCGCGGCAGAAGCAGCTATCGCGACGTAGAGGATGGTGATCCACACAATCGCGGGCAGCGCGGTCCAGTCCGTCCCCAGCACATCGCGCCAGCCATAGATGAACAGCAACGCACCACCGGCGATCAGCGTGCCCAAGGTGAACACCACCGCCGGCTCTCCGCGGTTCAGCTTGCGCACCATCGGCGTATAAAGCGCATGGCTTACGCAGCCGACGAAATACACCGCTTCGCCATACCCGAGCTCGAACCGCCGCAGCGCGGCCAGATCCGCGCGAAAAATTACCCAAAGCGCGCCGACCGCACCGATGGCCAGCGCCAGCGCCATCCGCCCTGTGGTCACCTGCCGCAACAAGAGCCACCCAAACCCCGCTGCAATCACCGGCGTCAGCGTAAACACCGCCGCCGCACTGACGGGGCGCGCGGTCTTCAACCCCTCGAACATCAGCACGAAATAGACCGCGAAAAGCCCCCCAAGCACCAAATAGCGCCAAGGCGCGCGCGTGGCCCCTTTCGGCACACCCGTCGTCGCAGCGACCGCCACGGCAATCACCATGCCCGCGATCACGAACCGCGCCGCATTCAACGCCGTGGGCGAGATCAGATTGGCCGACAGCGACCCAAGCGAAAACGATCCCGCCACCAGCGCCGAAAACGCCAGCATCGCCAGATGCCCCTGCAGATCAGATCGCATCACAGCCCCGTCTTGACGGCTTTTTTCAGGTACGACAGCAAGGCCTGCACCTTCGGCGTGCGGTGCAGATCAACATGGGTGACCAGCCACAGCATCGAATCCCATTCCGGCAGATGCGGATGCACCTCGACCAGATCGGGGTTGGCGCGCCCCTCGATCAGATCGACAAACCCGATCCCCGCCGCTTCCAGCACCGCAACGCGGAGCGCGTCTGCATGGAGACCGCGGAAGGAGATCGCATGGGCAGGCACCACCTCGCGCATCCATTTGAAGAAGGGCGCACGCATCTGCGCGTCATCATGGCCGACAAACCGATGGTTGCCATACTCCTCGACCCCCGACGGCATCCCGAAGGCCGCGATATAGTCCTTATGCGCGAACAGCCCCATCTGGAACTGATAGAAAGGCTGCACGACGTTGTCCGGCTGCTCGGGCACCTGCCCCGCGCGGATCGCGATATGCGCCTCGCCATACTCCAGCCGGAACAATCGCTCCCCGGTCAGAAAGCGCAGAGTCACATCCGGGTTTTCCCTCTGGAACGCGACCAACAAAGGCGTCATCCAGCTTGAAAGCTCCATCAGAGAGGTCACGACCAGCTCGCCCGACACCGCTTCGCCGCGCCCCTTGATGCGACTGGCAAGCTGGCTGAACTGGTCATCCGTGGCAGAGGCCACACGCAGCAGATCCTCGCCCGCCTCCGTCGTCTTATAACCGCGCGCGTGCCGTTGGAATAGCTTTACCGACAACCGTCGCTCCAGCGCATCCACATGGCGGATCACCGTCGCATGATGGACACCCAGAACCTCGGCCGCGCCACTGACGGTGCCCATGCGCGCCACCTGATAGGCCGTCTTGATTTCTTCCCAATTGTCCATTCTCGGCCCCTCGTCTGCCCGACTGTGCATTATTGAACACATCACCCGCAGTTTCGCCAGTTGCGTTCGCACGAGCAAGGGTCATGTAAAGGCAAGAAAGTTAACACGAAAGGATATCCTCCCATGTCTATTTTGCGTATCGATTCCTCTGCCAACACCACCAGTTCTGTGACCCGCGGCCTCACCGACCGGATCATCGCGCAACTGGGCGACAATGATGTAACCGTCCGCGATCTGGCTCTCGAACCCCTGCCCCAGATCACCGAAACATGGGCCATCGCCCGCGCCACCCCCGAGACAGACCGCACGCCCGAACAAAGCGAAGCGCTGGTTGAATCCGACAAGCTCGTCGCAGAGCTTCTGGCCGCCGACACAATTGTCATCGGCGCGCCCATCTATAACTTCAGCGTGCCCGCGTCGCTGAAGGCGTGGATCGATCTGGTCGCCCGTGTCGGCGTTACCTTCCGCTATACCGAAAACGGCCCCGAAGGTCTGGTCAAAGGCAAGCGCGTGATCGTGGCGATGGCCTCCGGTGGCGTGCCCGCCGGGTCCGAGGCGGATTTCAACACCGGCTATCTCAAGGCCGTTCTGGGCTTCATGGGCATGACCGACGTGACCATCGTGGCCGCCGACGCGCTGGCAACAGATGCCGAAGGCACCATCGCCCGCGCGAACGAAGCTGTGGATGCGCTCAAGGCAGCATAATCCTCGGGCGGCGCGGCGGGTTGACTCAGACCCGCCGCTCGCCTAAACGATCCGCAATCTCCGGAAGCACCATGTCTTCCGGTCTCTGGCGCGGCCAGAGATCGCCCCCCACCAGCGTGTTACGCCCGTGGGGGCATTTGCGTATTCAACGCGGGCATCCTATCTGAGGGGCACCGCAACCGATCGAAGGGGGCCATGGCCCATGTTTGAGAATCTTTCCGAACGCCTCTCCGGCGTCTTTGACCGTCTCACCAAACAGGGTGCCCTCTCGGAAGAGGATGTGAAAACCGCCCTGCGCGAAGTCCGCGTCGCCCTCCTCGAGGCCGATGTTTCCCTGCCCGTCGCGCGTGATTTCGTCAAAGCGGTGCAGGACAAGGCCACCGGTCAGGCCGTCACCAAATCGATCACCCCCGGCCAGCAGGTCGTCAAGATCGTCCACGACGCGCTGATCGACACGCTGAAAGGCGAAGGCGAACCCGGCGCGCTGAAAATTGACAGCCCCCCCGCCCCGATCCTGATGGTCGGTCTGCAAGGCTCCGGTAAAACCACGACCACGGCCAAGCTCGCCAAACGTCTGAAAGACCGCGACGGCAAGCGCGTGCTGATGGCCTCGCTCGACGTGAACCGCCCTGCGGCGATGGAGCAGCTGGCGATCCTCGGTGTGCAGATCGGCGTCGATACGCTGCCCATCGTCAAAGGCGAAAACCCCGTCCAGATTGCCAAACGCGCAAAGACGCAGGCATCGATGGGTGGCTACGACGTCTATATGCTCGACACCGCGGGCCGCCTCTCCATCGACGAAGAGCTGATGCGCCAGGTCGAAGCGGTGCGCGATGTCGCCAACCCCCGTGAAACCCTGCTGGTCGTCGATGGTCTCACCGGCCAGGACGCCGTGCAAACCGCGGAAAATTTCAACGACCGCATTGGCATCTCCGGCGTCGTGCTGACCCGTATGGACGGCGACGGCCGCGGCGGTGCTGCGCTGTCGATGCGCGCCGTCACCGGCAAACCCATCAAATTCGTCGGCTTGGGCGAAAAGATGGATGCGCTGGAAACCTTCGAACCCGAACGCATCGCGGGCCGTATCCTTGGCATGGGCGATATCGTCGCCCTGGTCGAGAAAGCGCAAGAAACCATCGAGGCTGAACAAGCCGAAAAGATGATGAAGCGCATGGCCAAAGGTCAGTTCAACATGAACGACCTGAAAAT
Organism: Sulfitobacter sp. SK025; assembly: GCF_003352105.1. Lineage (NCBI taxonomy): Bacteria > Pseudomonadati > Pseudomonadota > Alphaproteobacteria > Rhodobacterales > Roseobacteraceae > Sulfitobacter > Sulfitobacter sp. SK025. Next base: position 2,953,495 of record NZ_CP025808.1, read on the forward strand.
GCAGCTTGAACAGATGCTCAAGATGGGCGGGATGCAAGGCATGATGGGCATGATGCCCGGCATGGGCAAAATGGCGAAACAGGTCGAAGACGCAGGTTTTGATGACAAGATCCTCAAACGCCAGATCGCCCTGATCCAATCCATGACCAAGAAAGAGCGCGCCAACCCCGCGCTGCTTCAAGCCAGCCGCAAAAAGCGCATCGCCAAAGGCGCAGGTCTGGAAGTGTCCGAACTCAACAAGCTCATGAAAATGCACCGCCAGATGGGCGACATGATGAAAAAGATGGGCAAAATGGGCAAGGGCGGCATGCTCAAACAAGCCATGAAGGGCATGATGGGCAAAGGCGGCATGCCCGGCGGCATGGACCCGTCCCAGATGGACCCCAAGGCGCTGGAAGCCGCGGCCAAACAGATGGGCGGCAAACTGCCTGGTGGTCTGGGCGGTATGGGGGGCGGCATGGGTCTGCCCGGCGGCCTCTCCGGTTTCGGGAAAAAGAAATGATCCGCGCTTCATTTTGCCAGATAAACTCCCGCCGGAGGCTCCTGCCCGTGCACCGCGCCCTCCCCTTCGCCGTGAAAGGAGCCGCCGCATGACCGATCCCATCACCCGCGCCGCCGAGGTTCTGAAAGAACACCGCGCCTCCATCGACCGTCTGGACGCGATCCTGGTCTATACTCTGGGCGAGCGGTTCAAACACACGCAGGCTGTGGGGAAACTCAAAGCCGAACACGACCTTCCCCCCTCTGATCCGGACCGCGAAGCGAACCAGATCAAGCGGCTCGAAGATTTGGCGAAAGAGGCTGACCTCGATCCCGAATTCGCCAAGAAGTTTCTGAACTTCATCATCGCTGAAGTCATTCAGCACCACAAACAACACCAATCATAGGTCCGGGCGCGTCCCTGACCCCAGTCTCAACTAAAGGAAACTACCTATGTCCATGAAAATTCGTCTCGCCCGTGGCGGCTCCAAAAAGCGCCCCTTCTACCGCATCGTTGCAGCGGACAGCCGCATGCCACGTGACGGCCGCTTCATCGAGAAGCTGGGCACCTACAACCCGCTGCTGGCGAAAGACAGCGAAGAGCGCGTGAAAATGGACGTCGAGCGCGTTCAATACTGGATCAGCCAGGGCGCGCAGCCAACCGACCGTGTTGCACGCATGCTGGAAGCCGCTGGCGTGAAAGAGAAAACCGAGCGGAACAACCCCAAGAAGGGTACCCCCGGCAAGAAAGCACAAGAGCGCGTTGAAGAGAAAGCAGCCAAGGCCGCCGCTGCTGCCGAAGCCGCTGCTGCACCTGCAGAAGACGCCGCCGAAGAATAATCGGCACCTCCCCCGGCGCGGTTCCTGCCGCGCCGGGGATTTCAGGTATATCCGACAGCCCGCATCTTTGCGCGTGCAGCCTGTCCGATGTACGTGGTACACGAAATGACACGTCCCGCCGCAGCGGCCCGCTCTCATCGGTCCCCTGCGCCCCGCCCCTGGACCAGATTGGAAGCTGACAATGTTTCGTCTTTTGCGCCTTCTTCTCATCCTCGGCATCTGGTTCGAACGCACCCTGATGAAATCGGAATGCCGTGCGGGCGAGGGTCAGTGGACCGGTACAATTTGCTTAAACTCGGAGCTTTTGCAGTGAGCGATAAAATTTCGGTGGGCGCGATCTCTGGCGCATATGGTGTCCGCGGGGAACTGCGGATCAAAAGCTACTGCGCGGTGCCCGAAGATATCGAAAGCTACAGCCCGCTCTCGAGCGAGGATGGCACGCGCAGTTTCAACCTCGCGCTGGTGCGTCCGGTCAAAAACGGCTTTGTCGCGCGCATCACTGATGTTACCTCCAAAGAAGAGGCCGACGCCTTGCGCGGCACCGTGCTGTTTGCGCAGCGCGACCAGCTGCCGTCGCTGCCCGACGATGAATTCTACCACACCGACCTGATCGGGCTTGAGGTCTATGACACCGGCGGCACGCTGATCGGCAAGGTCAAGACCGTCCAGAACCACGGCGCTGACGATCTGCTGGAAACGCAGCTTGCGGGCAGCGCGCAGACCGTGTTCCTGCCCTTCACCAAGGCGGCGGTGCCCACGGTCGATCTGGCCACGGGCCGCATCATCGCCGACCCGCCCGAGGGCATCCTGCCCGATGCAAAAGACGTCTAAGCCCGTACGAAAGGCCCGCATGACACAGGCCGCGATCACATGAGCACCCCTTCACGCTCCCACGGGCGTCAATCTGTCCGTCCGACGTTCAAGCCGCGCGAGCTGATGCAGGACACACCCGATTACGCCGGCGTCTGGCGGGCCGAGATCGTGACCCTCTTCCCCGAACTGTTCCCCGGTGTGCTGGGAGCCAGCCTGACGGGCCGCGCCCTGCAAGAAGGCACATGGCAGCTGCGCACCCATGATCTGCGCGGCTACGGCGTAGGCAAACACCGCAATGTTGACGACACCCCCGCGGGCGGCGGCGCAGGTATGGTCATGCGCGCAGATGTCGTCGGCCCCGCGATCGAGGATGCGATGGCCGGTGCCGCCGGACGCTGGCCCATCCTCTATATGTCTCCGCGCGGGCGGCGGTTTGATCAGGCGATGGCGCAGGATCTGGCCACCTGCTCCGGCGTGACTATCCTTTGTGGCCGTTTCGAAGGCGTCGACGAGCGTGTGATCAACCATTACGGCATCACCGAAGTCTCCCTTGGTGATTTTGTCATGACCGGCGGAGAGTTGGCCGCGCAAGCCATGATCGACGCCACCGTGCGGCTCTTGCCCGGTGTCTTGGGCAACGCCGACAGCGTGGTCGAGGAAAGCCATTCCTCTGGCCTGCTGGAACATCCGCAATACACCCGCCCCGCCGAATGGAAAGACCGCCCCATTCCGCCGGTTCTCATGTCCGGCAACCACGGCGAGATTGCCAAATGGCGGCAGGCCCAGTCAGAAACCCTGACAGAACAACGACGCCCCGACATGTGGGCGAAATATACGTCCAAGAAGTGACCCCCACGGAAGGCAGACCATGACAGACCTGACCCGCACCCTTGATCACGCCCGCATTGATGAGCTGCCGAACCCCTATTTCGGCAAGGTGCGTGACTGCTACGACCTGCCCGACGACCGGCGCATCCTGATTTCTTCTGACCGTATTTCGGCTTTTGACCGTATCCTCACCTCCATTCCGTTCAAGGGTCAGGTGTTGACCCAGACCGCGCGGTTCTGGTTCGACAACACCTCCGACATCTGCCCCAACCACGTGCTCGACTACCCCGACCCCAATGTGGTGATCGGCAAGCATCTGACCATCCTGCCCGTAGAGATCGTCGTGCGCGGCTATCTTGCCGGCTCCACAGGGACATCGGTGCTGACGCTATACAAGAAAGGTGAACGGGAGATGTACGGCCACCGCTTCCCCGATGGCCTGCGCGACAATCAGGCGCTGCCCGCGCCGATCATCACCCCCACCTCCAAGGAATTCGACGGCGGCCACGATGCTCCGCTAACCGCCCAAGAGATCGTGGACCAAGGGCTGTTGACCCAGGCGCAATGGGACCAGATCAGCGACATCGCCCTGAAGCTCTTTGCCCGCGGTCAGGAAATGGCGGCGAAAAACGGGCTGATCCTCGTGGACACAAAATATGAATTCGGCACCGATGCGCAGGGCAATATCCTGCTGGCCGATGAAATCCACACTCCCGACAGCTCGCGGTTCTGGCTCGCCGAAGGCTATGACGCCGCGCTGGAAAACGGCACACGCCCGCCGTCCTTCGACAAGGATGTGATCCGGTCCTGGGTCGATGCCCGCTGCGACCCCTATCACGATGACATCCCCGAAATCCCCGCCGACCTGATCGCCGCCACCTCGCAAGTCTATATCGACGCCTACGAGGCGATTACCGGCCAACGTTTCGTCCCTGATCTGGAGGGCGACACCGTGCTGGACCGCGTGCGGCACAATCTGCGCCCCTATTTCACCGGCTGAAAACATGCGCGTGTACGGGTGATACGCTCTTGATCTGAAGGGGCATCCCGCCTATACGACGCGCAAGTCTGGAATCGCGCACGTGCGGCTCCAGTCTTTTCTGCATCCGCAGATGACAAGCAAAGATGACCCTACCTTCGATGGGACGCCACGGCGGGCCCGCCAGACAGACCGAAGCTATTGGATCGCACAAAACTTCGTGGACTAACCGCGAGCATTCATAGGAGACGATCAGATGAACCTGATTGCTGAGATCGAGGCGGAACAAATCGCCGAACTGGGGAAAGAAATCCCAGACTTCCGCGCCGGTGACACCATCCGCGTGGGCTTTAAAGTGACCGAAGGTACACGTACCCGCGTTCAGAACTACGAAGGCGTCTGCATTGCACGCAACAACGGCCACGGCATTGCCGGTTCGTTCACCGTGCGCAAGATTTCCTTTGGTGAAGGCGTAGAGCGCGTATTCCCGCTGCACTCCACCAACATCGAAAGCATCACCGTTGTCCGTCGTGGCCGTGTGCGTCGTGCGAAACTGTACTACCTGCGCTCGCGTCGTGGTAAGTCGGCACGTATCGTTGAAAACGTACACTACAAGCCAAAATCTGGCGCGAACGCGTAAGGAGAGCTGTCATGAAAGCCGATACACACCCCGATTACCACACCATCAACGTCAAAATGACAGATGGCACCGTTGTGGAAATGAAATCGACCTACGGCAAAGAAGGCGACCAACTGGCGCTGGATATTGACCCCTCCGTGCACCCTGCATGGAACGGCGGCACATCCCGCCTGATGGATACCGGCGGCCGCGTGTCCAAGTTCAAAAACAAATACGCAGGTCTGGGCTTCTAAACCCTTTCCATTGCGGAATTCAGAAATGGCGTGCCCTCGCGGGCGCGCCATTTTTCGTTTCATGACTGTGACTTAACCCGAGGCGCGACATCGCGTCCCTGCCCAAGGGTCAGGTCACATTTTACGGAACAAAGCGGCGGCTGTTTAGGTTTTAGAAAGCAACTACGGCCCATAGTCCTCTCAGCCCTCCACGAAAGGTTCGCTGATGCCCGCTTTCCCGCTCTCTACCCCACCCCGACCGGCTCGCGGTGCCAACAGCGGCAAGGCCCCGCGCGCGCAGGCTGATCCCGCCCCCCTCCCGGTCGAGGATTTGACCGCAGCCCGCGATCTGGTCGCCCGTGGCAGCTATGCGCAGGCGCTGGTGCTTGCTGGCGCGCTGGAACGTTTGCACGGGCCCCATGATGCGCTGACCCAGATCGCCGCTGATTGCCGCGCCCATCTGGCTGTGACCCAGGATACCGCCGTCGCGATCGACACCGGCGGCATGGGCGCGCACACCCCGCCGCTGCGCCGATCGGGCTAGCGGGCACTGCCCCTGCGCGGCGCGTTCCAGCGGGTGAATTTCGCAACAATAACCACAATCTAGAGCCACAAACGCTTTCAAAAGCGCCATCGCTGCCATATGGTTTTTCCCAATGTGACCCCGATAAAAACGGGGAGTGAAAGGGACAAAAGGCAATGGCGCATATCATCGTCGTCGGGAATGAAAAAGGCGGGGCGGGGAAATCCACCGTTTCGATGCATGTGGCGACAGCCCTTGCACGGATGGGGCATAAGACCAGCGTGCTGGATCTGGACCTGCGCCAACGCACCTTCGGGCGCTATGTCGACAACCGTAAATCCTTCCTCGCCAGTGCCGAGCTCGATCTCCCCTCGCCCGAGATGCACGAATTGCCAGAGATCGAGGCAAGCAGCTTGCAGCCCGGCGAAAACATCTACGACCACCGCCTCAGCGCCGCCGTGGCAGAGCTTGAACCGACGTCCGATTTCATCCTGATCGACTGCCCGGGGTCCCATACCCGTCTCAGCCAGGTGGCGCATTCGCTTGCCGACACGCTGATCACGCCGCTGAACGACAGCTTTATCGATTTCGATCTGCTGGCGCGCACCGACGCTATGGGCGACAAGATCACCGGCCCTTCCGTCTATTCCGAAATGGTCTGGAACGCGCGGCAGTTGCGGGCACAAGCGGGCCTTGCCCCGATCGACTGGATCGTCGTGCGCAACCGCATGGGCGCGCAGCGCATGGTGAACAAGGACAAGATGGAACGCGCCATCGCCAACCTGAGCAAACGCATCGGGTTCCGCATTGCCCCCGGTTTTAACGAACGCGTCATCTTCCGCGAGCTCTTCCCCCGTGGCCTGACCCTGCTCGACCTCAAGGATATCGGCGTCAAGCAGCTGAACATCTCGAATGTCGCGGCACGGCAAGAGCTGCGCGACCTGATGAAAGCGCTGGACCTACCCGGCGTCGACATCAACTTTTGAACCTGCGCGCGGGGGCATGTGCCCCCCGTCGCCCTCCCCTTCGCCCTCTGGCCCCCGACAGCTCGCCGTCAGCCCGCGCTGCCCTGCCCCGCCGCCAGCTTCACCAGCAACCGCTTCAGCGTCTCCCGCTCCGCCGCCGTTAAATCCGCCGTCAGACGCGCATCATAGGCCTTTGCCACCTCGTAAAGATGCTCATAGGCCGCGCGACCCTGTGTCGTCAGGGACAGCATCTCGGTCCGCCGGTCCTGATCCCCGCGCAGCCGCGTCACAAAGCGTCGCTCTGTCAACTTTTGCACCGCACGGCTGATCTTGGTCTTATGCATATTCGCCCGCTGCCCGATATCGCTGGCCGTCATCTCGCCATAAAGCCCCAGATGAAACAGCACCCGCCACTCGGTCCGCAGCATGCCGTAGCGATCTTTATAGGTGCGCTGAAACGCCAGACTGCTCGCTTCCGCTGCCTGATTTAGAAGGTAGGGCAGAAAATGGGTCAGCTCGAAATTCCGGTCTGGCATCAGGGCAATCGCTTGTTAGTTACACAAAGGACTATTACCAACGAAGCAGATTTTGCAAGGTAGCTTTCAGGCACCCGCAGCGACACGCAAGGAACACCGATGACATTGCTTACCTCTTGGGTTGAAAGCGCGAACAGCGCCGACACCGACTTCCCGCTCAACAACCTGCCTTACGGTGTGTTTTCCACCGACACGCTCGAACCGCGCTGCGGCGTGGCGATCGGGGATATGGTGCTCGACATGGCCGCGGTAGAGGCCGAAGACCTGATCCTGCTCCACTTCGATCCCGTCTTCGATGTGCCCTTTTGGAATGACGTCATGGATCTGGGCCCCGACGCATGGGCCACCCTGCGCGACCGCCTGACCGACCTGCTGGCAACCGGCAGCCCCGACCAGGCCAAGGTCGCCCCGCATCTTGTCCCCATGGCTGACATCCGCCTGCACATGCCGATTGTCGTCTCGGAATACACCGATTTCTACGCGGGCCGGCACCATGCCACCAACGTCGGCACCATGTTTCGGGGCGCGGAAAACGCGCTGCCCCCGAACTGGCTGCACATGCCCATCGGCTATAACGGCCGCGCCTCGACCGTTGTCGTCTCCGGCACCGACATCCGTCGGCCCAACGGGCAGATCAAAGCGGCGGACGCCGAGACCCCGCATTTCGGCCCCAGCCAGCGCCTTGATATCGAGCTCGAGATGGGGGCCATCGTCGGCACCTCCACCGATATGGGCGACACCCCCAGCGTGGCCGAAGCGGACGAGATGATCTTTGGCTATGTGCTGCTGAATGATTGGTCCGCGCGCGACATTCAGGCGTGGGAGTATCAACCGCTCGGGCCGTTTCAGGCCAAGGCCTTCGCCACCAGCATCTCTCCGTGGATCGTGACGAAAGCGGCGCTTGAACCGTTCCGCGCCTCCACGCCCGAGCGCGAGGTTGATCTGCTGCCCTATCTGGCAGAGCCGAAACCGATGCTCTACGACATTGACCTGTCTGTGATCATCCAGCCCGATGGCGGCGCACAACAGGTCATCGCGCATACCAATTACAACACGATGTATTATTCCGCCCCGCAACAGCTGGCGCATCACGCGGCGTCGGGCTGCGCGATGAACGCGGGCGATCTGCTCGGCTCCGGCACCATATCCGGCCCCGACAAAGATGCCCGCGGCAGCCTGCTTGAACTCAGCTGGGGCGGCGCGGAACCGATCGCGCTGAACGATGGCACCACCCGCAGCTTTGTGCAGGACGGTGATACGATGATCCTGACCGGCCACGCCGCAGGCGACGGGTATCGCATCGGCTTCGGGGCCTGCACAGGTACGATCCTCCCCGCGAAACCCACGCCATAACCGCGCTTCATTTTGCCAAATAAACTCCCGCCGGAGGCGCCCGAGAGCGCGCCACGGGTCGCGCGTCTGATCCTGAACCGGATCGGGCGCGCAGTGCTTTTTGCGCAAACTCCGGAGACCGCCGCTGCTGCGGGTTGACGCACCGCCGCGCAATGCTTGAAACTCTGTGATACATGCTAGTTACATTCCTAGCCAATAAACGCAGCAAAGCTGCATCACCGCAAAGCATCCAGCGCCTGTGCTTGTGCTTCGTATCCGCCGCCCGAACCACAGGGGCAGCACCCGACCAGAGAGGAAGATCATGACGTTCTTAACCCGTACCGGCACCCCCTTACCCGCCGCCATTCACGCCTCTGCCGAAGCTGCCAAACGCGATCCGGTCAGCCGACGCGAATTTCTGGCTCTCGCCAGCGCCTTTGGGGCCACGGCGACAACCGCCTATGCGATGATCGGCATGGCAGCGCCCGCACATGCGGCCGCGCATAAATCCGGCGGCACCGTACGGATGCAGATGGAGGTCCGCGCGTTGAAAGACCCGCGCACCTACGACTGGTCGCAGATCGCCAACATCACCCGTGGCTGGCTTGAATATCTCGCGATCTGGGAGAATGACGGTACCTTCACCCCCGCATTGCTCGAAAGCTGGGAGATCAACGAAGACGCCACCGAATATGTGCTGAACGTGCGCAAAGGTGTCACGTGGAACGATGGCACGCCCTTCACCGCCAACGATGTGGCGCGCAACATCACGGGCTGGTGCGATAAATCGGTCGAGGGCAACTCGATGGCCGGGCGCTTTGCCACGCTGATCGACGAGGACTCCGGTCAGGCGATCGAAGGCGCGATCACCGTGGTGGATGACCATACGGTCAAGCTGTCGCTGCCCCGCCCCGACATCACCCTGATCCCCGGCATGGCCGATTACCCCGCCGCCATCGTCCCCGAAGGGTTTGATCCGGAAACCATGCTCGACAACCCAGTCGGCACCGGTGCCTACCTGCCCGAATCTGTCGAAGTCGGGATCAAGGCCGTGTTGGTCAAGAACCCCGACCACACGTGGTGGGGCACCGAGGTCTACGGCGGGCCCTATATCGACCGGCTGGAATACATCGACTACGGCACTGACCCTTCGGCCTTTGTCGCCGCCGCCGAAGCAGAAGAGATCGACGCCACCTATTCCATCGAGGGTGAATTCATCGACGTGTTCAGCACGCTGGACGGCTGGAACCAGAACGAAATCGCCACGGGTGCGACTATTGTGATCCGCCCCAACCAACTGGCCGAGGTGGATGGCAAGACACCCTACGCCGATGCGCGTGTCCGCCGAGCGCTGGCCATGGCGGTCGATAACGCCGTGCTGCTTGAACTGGGCTATGCCGGTCGCGGGCTGGTGGCCGAAAACCACCATGTCGGCCCGATGCACCCCGAATATGCCGAGCTTCCCCCGCGCGAGGCGGACCCCGAAGGTGCCCGCGCCCTGATGGAAGAGGCCGGCATGGCCGACTACGAGCACGAGCTGTTTTCCATCGACGACGCATGGCGCAAGGACACCACAGATGCGGTCGCCGCACAGTTGCGCGACGCTGGCATCAAGGTGAAACGCACGATCCTGCCCGGGTCGACCTTCTGGAACGACTGGACGAAATACCCCTTCTCCTCGACCAACTGGAACGCGCGTCCGCTGGGTGTGCAGATCTGGGCGTTGGCCTATCGCTCGGGCGAGGCGTGGAACGAATTTGGCTGGTCCAACCCCGAATTCGACGCCCTCCTGACCGAGGCCCTGTCGGTCGCCGATGTCGAAAAACGTCGCGCTCTGATGGCCAAGGGCGAAGCGCTGATCCAGAACGAAGGCGTCACGATCCAGCCTTACTGGCGCTCGCTTTATAATCACACCCGCGAAGGGCTGGTCGGGGCCGGACACCACATCGGCTTTGAATACCACCCTGCGCGGATGGCCTGGACGTCGTAACCACCCGTTTGCCATTCCCAAAACAAAAGGGCCGCGTCTGACGCGGCCCTTTTTTCATGTCACAGCGCTGTGCCCTGTCAGGGCAGCAGGAACAGCGTGATCGCGGGGAACATCACCAGAATGATCACCCGCACGATGTCGGAGCCGACAAAATACATCACGGCCTTATAGGTCTCTGTCATCGGGGTTTCACGGTCCATCGAGTTGATGATGAACAGGTTCATCCCCACCGGCGGCGTGATCAGACCCACCTCGACCACGATCAGCACAAGGATGCCGAACCAGATCGCCAGATGCTCTGTGCTCATCCCGAAATCCATCGCCGAAATGACGGGGAAAAAGATCGGCACTGTCAGCAGGATCATCGACAGGCTGTCCATCAGGCAGCCGAAAACGAGGTAGAAGACAAGGATCACGACCAACACGAACCACGGGCTATAGCCCTGCCCCACGACCCAGTCAGCCATGAATTGCGGCACGCCCGACAGGGCCAGAAAGCCGTTATAGAACCCCGCCCCCAGCACGATGAAAAAGATCATCCCCGTGGTCTTGGCCGTGCCCATCAGGCTTTCGCGCAAGACGGCCCAGTTCAGAGTGCCTGCCAGCAACGCCGCCAGACCAGTGCCCGCAGCGCCCACAGCCGCGCCTTCGGTCGGGGTGAACCACCCCAGATAGATGCCGCCCACGACGACGAAAAAGATCACCAGCACCGGCCACGTATTCGCCAGCGCCTTGAAGCGGTCCCCCATGGGCACCGCAGGGCGCACGCCCGCCGATTTGGGGTTCAGACGCACATAGATCGAGATCGTGATAACATAGCCGATGGCCGCCAGCACACCGGGCAGGAAGGCCGCCAGAAACAGTTTGGCGATATTCTGTTCGGTCAGGATCGCATAGATCACCAGAATGACCGACGGCGGGATCAGGATGCCCAATGTCCCCCCCGCGGCCAGTGTCGCGGTGGAAAACCCGCCGGAATAGCCATAGCGGCGCAGCTCGGGCAGCGCGACCTTCGACATGGTCGCCGCTGTCGCCAGCGAGCTGCCGCAGATCGCGCCAAAGCCCGCGCAGGCCCCCACGGCCGCCATCGCCACACCCCCGCGACGATGCCCCAGAAAGCTCTCTGCCGCTTTGAACAGGGCCTGGCTCATTCCCGATAGGGTCGCGAATTGGCCCATCAGCAGGAACATGGGAATGATGCTCAGCGAATAGCTGGAAAACGTCGTGTAGGTCTCGGACTTGAGCTTTGACAGCAGCGGCGTGGGGTTGCCCCCCATCGCCAGATACCAGCCGCCAAACCCGCACAGCAGCATCGCCAGCCCGATGGGGGCCCGCAAAAAGATCATCAGCAGCAGCACCGGAAAGGACCAGAAGCCCAGTTCTAGGTTGGTCATCTTAATGGGCCCCTTGTTCGCTGGGAAGAATATCGGTGCCGCGGATCGCCTCTATCACGCGGATCACGGCGCAATAGACAGACACAACACTGGCAATCACGCCGGACGCAAAGCTGGCGGCATAGGCCCACCACACCGGAAATTGCAGGAACAATGTCGTCTCGCCATTGCCAAGATAGCGTTGCATCCCTTCGTAGAGACGCCAGATGATCAGCACGATCACCGCGGCCAGAACGACCTCCCAAAAAGCAATGATCCAGCGGTTCACCCGCGCCGGCAGGAAAGAGGTAAACACATCCACCGTGGCATGGGCGCCGTAATACTGGCAGATCGGCAGGAACGAGAAGATGGCGAAAGCGACCCCCGCCTCCAGCAATTCATAATTGCCGTTGATCTCGCCGATGCCCATGTCAATCAGCCCCTGCGACAGGCCGGTCAGCTTCTCCTGAAAGAAGGGGCTATGCAGCATCTTGTTGACCGTGCGCCCGATGATAGAGGCCGTGGTCATCAGCACCAGTGCCATCAGCACCAGCCCTCCGATCACGGCGGTAAAGCGGGCAAGAAAATATATCAGCCGACGCATGGTTCTCTCAATCTTGTCTAGGTATTTTGGGGTGTATCAAGCAATCAGGCCCGCGGCGCAGGGATGCACCGCGGGCCTGCTATCGTCGTCAGGGATTACTTGCCGTAGGCATCCATCAATTCGCGCGCTTCGTCGATCAGCGCCTGACCGTCGATGCCCTTGCTGTCCATATCGGCAATCCAGCTGTCATAGATCGGCTGCGACGCGTCGCGCCAGACCTGGGTCTCTTCTTCGTTCAGCTCGACGATGTTGTTGCCCAGATCAACCGCGACCTGACGCGCGGGGCCATCGGCATCCGCCTGTGTGCCCCCCGCAAAGACCGAGAATTCCAGACCGGAGTTTTCATCCAGAACCTTTTTCAGCTCATCCGACAGCCCGTCATAGCGGTCCTTGTTCATCGCCAGCACAAACGTCAGCGTATAAAGTGCGGCACCGTCAAATTCGGTGTGGTTCTTCACCAGTTCCGGCACTTTCAACGATGGCGTCACTTCCCACGGGATCGTGGTGCCGTCGATCACGCCCTTGGACAGACCTTCGGGAATCGCCGGAACCGGCATGCCCACTGGCGTCGCGCCGGTAATCTCGAGCAGCTGGTTCACCAGACGCGACCCGCCGCGAATCTTCAGACCCTGCATATCGTCGGGCGACCGCACTTCGGTGTTGGTGTGCAGCATGCCGGGGCCGTGAACCCATGTGCCCAGAATATGTACGTCCTTGAACTCGGTGTCTTTCATATGCTTTTCGAACATCTGCCAATAGGCAGAGCTCGCCGCGCGGGCGTCGGTGACCATAAAGGGCAGCTCGAACACTTCGGTCGTGGGATAGCGACCGGGGGTATAGCCCACCACGGTCCAGACGATATCGGCCACACCGTCAATCGCCTGGTCCATCAGCTCCGGTGGCTTCCCGCCAAGCTGCATGGAGGGGTAGCGTTCAATCTTGATCTTGTTGTCGCTGGCGGCTTCGACCTTATCGGCCCAGACATCCAGAATAAGTTTGGGCACATTGGCCTGTGGCGGCAGGAACTGGTGCATGCGCAGGGTGACCTCTTGCGCCATCGCGCCGGTCGCGCTCATGCCAACGGCAAGGGCCGCACCCGCGATCCCCATCAGGGTTCTTCTCATCATCATTCTAATCTCCCGTGTTCAGTCAAAACGGACCGCTCTGTTGCCGAGCAGTTCCGAGCCTTTAGCTGAGTGACACTCTGACACCAGCGACAGGGGATTATCAATCACCTCCGGTACAAGCGGATGAAAAACACGCAGCTCGGGAACACGACACACGACAGGCCATGCTGAACAACAGCTATCCTACAAAAGTCACATCTATGCGGGGGGGGAGATGGTGGCGTTACCTGGATTTGAACCAGGGACCTAACGATTATGAGTCGTTCGCTCTAACCAACTGAGCTATAACGCCATCGGCGCTCCGAGTATGACAGGCTTCGGCCCCCGTCAAGAGCCAAAGCCAATCTTATTTGATTATTCGCCCTCGCGCACCGTATCAATCATGCGCTGCACGTTGTCAGGGTCGGCATCCGGCGTGATCCCGTGACCAAGGTTAAAGATATGCGGGCCCTTGGAGAAGGCTTTGACGATCTGGCGCGTCTCATCCACCAGCGCCTGCCCGCCGGTAACCATATGGGTCGATGCAAGGTTGCCCTGCACGCAACCGTCCACCTGCACATGTTTGGCCGCCCAATCCGCCGAGACGGAATTATCCAGCGCCACACAATCCACCCCCGTCGCCTTGGCGAAGCCGATGTATTTATCGCCGGCCTCGCGCGGGAAACCGATGATCGGAATACCGGGGTGGCGCTTCTTCAGCTCTTGCGTGATCTCGCGCGCAGGGGTCAGCGCGTATTTCTCGAAAGCATCGCCCGGCAGCGACCCCGCCCAGCTGTCAAAGATCTTCATCACCTCGGCGCCTGCGTCAATTTGCGCAGACATATATTCGATGGTTGCCTTGGTAATCAGGTCCAACAGCTTCTCGAACAGGGCGTTATCCTGGGTGCGCAGCAGATGCGCAGGCCCCTGATCCTTGGTCCCCTGCCCCGCGATCATATAGGTCGCGACAGTCCAGGGCGCACCGGCAAAGCCGATCAACGTCGTCTCGCGCGGCAGCTCACCGGCAAGGTTGCGCACCGTCTGATAGATCGGGTTCAACGTCTCGTGGATATCGCCCACGGGCCGCAGCTGGTCAAAATCCGCCTGTGTGGTGACCGTGGACAGGCGCGGCCCTTCGCCGGTGACAAACCACAGATCAGCGCCAAGTGCCTGAGGTACAAGCAAAATATCCGCAAAGAGGATCGCCGCATCAAACCCGTAACGACGGATCGGCTGCAAGGTGACCTCGGTCGCCAGCTCGGGGTTGTAGCACAAAGACAGGAAATCCCCCGCCTGCGCCCGCGTCGCCTTATACTCGGGCAGATAGCGCCCGGCCTGCCGCATCATCCAGATCGGCGGCACCGGCAGCGTCTCTCCGGCCAATGAACGCAGAATGGTTTTGCTTTGCGTGTCGGTCTGCGGCATCGGGAATTCCTACTCTTCAATGGTTTTGTCTTAGGTCAAGATGTAGCGCCGCGATGTCAAGGCAATGGCACCGCTTGTCAGATCAAATCCACACCCCTAAAGAAGAGCCATGACTGTGAACCTGCCCACCCCCGAAAACCCCATGCGCATCGGCACCCGCGGCTCGCCACTGGCGATGGCCCAGGCCTATGAAACCCGCGCCCGTCTGGCCGCCGCGTTTGAAATCCCGCAGGCGGCGTTTGAAATCGTCGTGATCAAAGTCACCGGCGATGTCATTCAGGATCGCCCGCTCAAGGACATCGGCGGCAAGGGCCTGTTCACCCGCGAAATCGAAGAAGACCTGCTGGCGGGCAAAATCGACATCGCCGTGCATTCGATGAAAGACATGCCCACGATCCAGCCGGGGGGCCTGCTGCTTGATACCTACCTGCCGCGCGAAGACCCCCGCGACGCCTTTGTCGCGCCCACCCTCTCGGCGCTGGACCAACTGGCCGAAAGCGCGGTCGTCGGCACCTCCAGCCTGCGCCGCCGTGCGCAGCTGCTGCACCAGCGTCCCGACCTGCAGGTCGTCGAATTCCGCGGCAATGTGCAGACGCGGCTGAAAAAGCTCGCCGATGGTGTGGCCGAATGTACCTTCCTCGCCGTGGCCGGTCTGAACCGTTTGGGCATGCAACACGTCCCCGCCACGCCGATCGACGATACGCTGATGCTGCCCGCGGTGGCGCAAGGGGCCATTGGCATCGAACGCCGCGCCGGTGACCTTGATACCGAAGCCATGCTCGCCGCGATCCACGACACCCCCACGGGCCAACGTCTGGCCGCCGAGCGCGCCTTTCTGCTCACGCTTGACGGATCCTGCGAGACACCGATCGCCGGGCTGGCCACGCTGGACGGCGACACGCTCCACCTGCGCGGCCAGGTCCTGCGCCCCGACGGGTCAGAGGCGATTGCCGGCGACCGCAGCGGCCCTATTGCGCAAGGCGGCCAGATGGGCGTCGATCTGGCGCAGGACCTGCTGGCCCAGGCAGGCCCCGGCTTCTTCGACTGGCACGTCAAAGGATAACATCCAAAATATATTCGCGCTCTGTTTGAAACTAAGCGCAGCATGGCCCCGTTGCTTCGGCATGATCACCAAATGATCACGATATAAACCGAGGAGACCACCATGACTTTCGCTAAAAAGATGATGACCGCAACCGCAGCTCTGGCCCTGACTGCTGGTGCGGCTTTCGCCGACGAGATGAAGAACCCCATGGTCGGTGGTGCTGAAATGTTCGCCGACAAGAACATCGTTGAAAACGCCGTGAACTCTGCCGACCACACCACATTGGTTGCTGCTGTGAAAGCGGCCGGTCTGGTTGATACCCTCGCAGGCGAAGGCCCCTTCACCGTGTTCGCCCCCACCAACGCCGGTTTCGACCGTCTTGAGCCAGGCACCGTCGAAATGCTGGTCAAGCCCGAGAACAAAGAGCGTCTGACCGAAATCCTCACCTGCCACGTGGTCGGCAAGGCCGTGATGGCTGACGCGCTGCAGGGCATGATCAAGGACGACGGCGGCGAGCACCCCGTGCCG
This sequence comes from Sulfitobacter sp. SK025, assembly GCF_003352105.1. NCBI lineage: Bacteria > Pseudomonadati > Pseudomonadota > Alphaproteobacteria > Rhodobacterales > Roseobacteraceae > Sulfitobacter > Sulfitobacter sp. SK025. The sequence continues at coordinate 2,969,714 of NZ_CP025808.1, forward strand.
ACACTGGGCGGCTGCACGCTGCAAGCCTCCTACGCCGATGATGGCCGCGTGATCCTGACGGACGAGAACGGCAATACGGCCTTCATCGAAATCGCGGATGTCAAACAGTCCAACGGTGTGATCCACGTTATCGACGGCGTGATGCTGCCAAAGCAATAAGCTGATACCGGTTTAGACGAAAAGGCCCCCGACCTGCACGGTCGGGGGCCTTCTTCATTCCAAATGGCAGCTATCCCGGGGGAGCCCGCAGGGCGGGGGCTGGCCCCCTAGATCCACTTCGCTAAAGGCGGCAGGCTCATGAGAACCGCATTGGCGTCATGGCCCGTTTCCAGCCCGAATTTCGTACCGCGGTCATAGACAAGGTTATATTCCGCATAAAGCCCGCGATGTACCAGCTGCGCTTCTTTGTCTGCCTCTGACCAGTCTTGCGTGATCCGCTTTTGCACCAGCGGCAGATAGGCGGGCAGGAAGGCGCGGCCGATATCCTGTGTCAGGGCAAAATCCGCCTCCCAATCGCCTGTCGCGTGATCATCCATAAAAATACCGCCGACCCCGCGCGCGCGGTGACGGTGCGGGATATAGAAATACTCATCCGCCCAGGCCTTCAGCCGCGGGTAGAGATCGCTGCCATGAGGGTCCAGATGCGCCTTTTGCACGGCGTGGAAATGCGCGGTGTCTTCGTCATATTCGATGCAGGGGTTCAGATCGGACCCGCCCCCGAACCAGCTGGCATGGGGGGTCCAGAACAGGCGGGTGTTCATATGGACCGCCGGGGCATGCGGGTTCTGCATATGCGCGACCAGACTGATGCCCGACGCCCAGAACCGCGGGTCTTCGGCCATACCGGGGATGCCCTTGCGCGCCGCCATCGCGACTTGCGCACGCTCTCCCAAGGTGCCGAACACCGTAGAGACGTTGACGCCGACCTTTTCGAACACACGCCCGCCGCGCATCACACTCATCAGACCACCGCCCGCGTCACTGCCGTCGTCGCTGCTGCGTTTGGTCGGGGTCACCTCGAACGTGCCGGGCGCGGCATCAGACAGCGGGCCCTCGGCGTGGTCACGCTCCAGCGTCTCGAATGCCTCCACGATCTGGTCGCGCAGGCTGCGGAACCACTCAGCGGCGCGGGTCTTCTCCGCCTCGAAATCAACGGTCATGCGCAAAGCCTTTCGTTACTGCGTATTTTAGTGTGCCGGCGCGTCCACCGCGTCCAGCAAGGACCGCCCCCCGTCCACAACGATCACTTCGCCGGTCAAGAAACTGGAGCTGTCGGCGGCAAGATACTGGATCGTGTCGGCCAGCTCTGACGGCGATGCGATGCGCCCCAGAGGCGTGTGGTTGCGGATGTCGTCGCGCCACTCGCGGTTCTCGGCGCAGGACGCTTTCAGCGACCCGCTCATCACCGACCCGAAAGCCACGGCGTTCACCCGGATGCGATGCGGGGCCAGCGTCAGCGCCATCGACCGTGTCATCTGCTCAAGCGCGGCCGCCGCCATGGAATAGGCCATCAACTCGGGCCGTGTGTGCCGCGAGGTGGTCGAGCTGAGGTTGACGATGCTGCCCACGCTGCCGTCTTCCTTGCCCTCGGATTGTTTGATCATGCGTTTGGCGACCTGCTGCGTCAGCTGCATCGCGGTCATCACGTTTTCCTGCCACAGGGTTTCAACGCTGGTGTCATCATTGTCCAGCGCATCCGTCGGCAGGAACTGCCGCGAGGCATTGACCAACACGTCGACCTCGTCAAAGGCGTCAATGGTGGCAGAGACGAGGTTCGCAATCGTCAGCCGTTGCCGCAGATCGCCCGCGAAAAAGCGGATGTTGCCGTCGTCCTTGGCATCGCCCAGCTGTTCGACCAGCGCTTTCTCGTCGATGTCGGCACACATCACATTTGCGCCCTTGTCGGCGAATTGCCGGGCAATCGCCAAACCGATGCCGTTCGCGGCCCCGGTGACGATGACGCTTTTGCCAGAGATTGAGAATGACATAAATCGTTCCTTAATCAGGCGCGGCCCGCCTATCGGCGTTTGCGCAAAGGCCGTGCCGCGTGAAACAGTTTGAACCGCGCATCGCCGCCGATTTCCTCGACATGGGCGAAACGGGTTTTCAGCTCTGCCTCATAGGGCAGATGACGGTTCGCGACCATCCACAGCTTGCCTTGCGGCGACAGGATGCGTGCTGCCGTGGCAACAAACGCCTGCCCGATCTGCGGTTCAGCCGCGCGACCGATGTGGAAGGGCGGGTTCATGATCACGCTGTCCATGCGGTGGGGCGGCTCCCAGCTTGTGGCATCCTCCCATGCAAAGGACGCGCGATCATCGGTGACATTGCGGCGCGCACATTCCAGCGCCATATGTCCCGCTTCAACAAGGTAAAGGTTCTTGATGTCAGGCCGTGTCAGCGCGTGGGCCGACAAAAAGCCCCAACCGGCCCCCAGATCGGCAACCTCGGACCCGAGCTTCTCGGGCAAGGCGTCCACCAGCAGCGCCGAGGCCAGATCGACACCATCGGCGGAAAAGACCCCCGGCGCAGTCCAGAACCCGCCTTCGGTCAGCTCCGGCCCCTGACGCCAGTCGGAAAAGAACTCCGCCGCCGGTTCCGAGATCCAGAACATCTTGCCGTGGGCCTTCGAGATCGGGCCCTGCACGGTCACACGGTCGCGCATCTCGCGCAGGACACTATCGGCACCGTCGGTCTTTTGCCCGTCGATCACAACGATCCCGTCGCAGACCTCGCAGGCGGCGGCAATCACGGCGCGGGCTTCGGCCTTGGCGCGTGGCAGGCAGACGATACAGGCCGCATAGCGGTCCTTGATGGTGCGCACGACATCATAACCGCGCGCGGCCCATGCGTCATAATCCGGTTTGAAATCATGGATAATCTGCACGCGGTCCTTGTCCAGACCTGGCAAATCACTGTCACGGGGGGGCTGAAAGACGGCAATCGTCCCTTCAGCTGGCAACTCAAGACCACCGCCGTCAAGCGCCAGTTGCAGACGTGCATCAATCACGTGTTATTCTTCTTTTTCCATGGTGCATTGCAGCGGGTGCTGGTGACGCCGGGCGAAGTCCATCACCTGCGCGACTTTGGTTTCCGCGATCTCGTGGCTGAACACGCCCACGACCGCCAGCCCTTTTTTATGCACGGTCAACATGATCTCGAAGGCTTGGGCATGGTTCAGCCCGAAGAAGCGTTCAAGCACGATCACCACAAATTCCATCGGGGTGAAATCGTCGTTCAACAGCATCACCTTGTACAAAGGCGGCCGCTTGGTCTTTGGTTTGGTCTTGGTCAACAGATCGGTTTCGTCGTCGTCCCGGTCTTTGCCCGCCATCATAAGATCATCAAGGCGCATTGCTGCTCCTGCCTGAGAAGTCGTTTCAAGTGAGTCGTGTAGGCGTCTATATAACCCTAAAGCAGAATTAGAAAAGAGGGCGCGCCAAAGATGGGCAATCCGCTAACGACCATCGGTTTTGATGCCGATGACACTTTATGGCACAACGAACGCTTCTTTGCTTTGACACAGGTCAAATTCGCGGAACTTCTTGCCGATTACACCGACCGCGACAGCCTGATGGACCGGCTGCTGGAGGCAGAGCGGCGCAACATCCCCCACTATGGCTTTGGCATCAAGGGGTTCACCCTCTCGATGATCGAAACCGCGATAGAGGTCACCGAAGGCCGCGTGCCGGCCGATGTCATCTCCGAACTGCTGGCGGCGGGGCGGGATATGCTGGCCCATCCGGTCGAACTGCTGCCCGATGTGCGCGAAACCCTCGAAATCCTGCAAGACGACTATCGGCTGGTGCTGGTGACCAAGGGCGATCTGCTGGATCAGGAACGCAAGCTCGCTGAATCCGGGCTGCGTGATATGTTCACCGCGATTGAAATCGTGTCGGACAAGACCCCGCAAACCTACCAGCGCATCTTTGATACCCACGGCGACGGTCCGGCCCGCGGCATGATGATCGGGAACTCCATGAAATCGGACGTGGTGCCGATGATCCACGCGGGCGGGCATGGCGTCTATATCCCCCACGGCGTCACCTGGGCCCTAGAGCACGCCCCCGCCCCGAGTGATTCGCCCCGCTTCCACCAGATCACGCGCCTGTCCGAAGTGGCAGAACTGCTGCCCTGATCGCCGCTGTATTCTCGCCTTACCTTCGCTGCGTTGTCGCCCAACTCTTGCCACATTCCCGCCACAATCGCCCCTATAGTGGCGGAGTTTTGGGCACACGCTAAATGTGCTGCGCGGAAATCGCCGCTTTTCCGGGCTGCACCACATCGAACGCCTTTATCGAAAACACGTCCTATGGTAACCTTACCTTAATAATAATGGTCAGTTGAAAAATCGACGGCCGAGGCAGAGCAAAGGCAGTTATGATGAGAGTGCGGCGTGTGCAGCCAGCCCGGTATGGGCTATTTATTCTTGCGGCTATATGGATCTTGCTGATCCTGCCGCTCAGCGCAATGGCGGCCCCCTACGCTGCCTATGTGATCGACGCCCGAACCGGCGAAGTGTTGCACTCCCGAAACGCGGATACCCGTCTGCACCCGGCCTCCCTCACCAAAATGATGACACTTTATATCGCATTCGAGGCGATTAAACGTGGTGAGATCTCGCTCGACAGTAAGGTCAAGATCACCAGCCACGCGGCGTCCGAACCGCCCAGCAAATTGGGGCTGAAATCGGGCCAGACCATCGCCCTGCGCTACCTGATCCGCGCTGCGGCCGTCAAATCTGCCAATGACGCCGCCACCGCCATCGGGGAAGCCATCGAAGGGTCCGAAGCCAAGTTCGCCCGCCGCATGAACCGCACTGCCAAGGCGCTTGGCATGACCAACACCACCTTCAAGAACGCCCACGGCCTGACCGAATCCGGTCACATGTCGACCGCACATGACATGACCATCATGGGCCGCCACCTGCTGTATGATCACCCCGAATACTACAACCTGTTCTCGCGCATCACTGCCGATGCGGGCGTGCGCAAGGTCAGCCACACCAACCGTCGCTTCCTGTCGTCCTACAAAGGCGCCGACGGGATCAAGACCGGCTACACCCGCGCCGCTGGCTTCAACCTCACCGCCTCGGCCGAACGGGGCAATGAACGCATTATCGTGACCGTCTTCGGCGGCACCTCCACCAGCGCGCGGAACGCCAAAGTGGCCGAGCTGATGGATCTGGGCTTCCGCCGCGCCCCCTCCAGCGCACCGCTGAAAAAACCCTCCAAACCCGCTTACGCCGATGTCGAAGATACGCCCGTCGCGTCTGACGGGGCCGCGGGCAAGGTCATCCGCCTCGTGGGGGCCGTCACCACTTCCAAACGTCCCACATTGCGTCCGGGCCACCAGCCTCAGGTCGTGGTTGCCACCGCCGAGGTGCCCCAAGCGACCTCGCCGATCCTGAACTCGGACATCACCGCCGCGCTGAAAGAGGCGCAGAAAACCGCGCCGCCCGTCGTCGCAGAGGCCCCTGCCCCGACACCGGAACCCGCAGCAGAGGCGGAAACCCTGCTCGCCTCGGTCTCGGTCCGGCCCACGCTGCGCCCCTCGGCTGCCGCATCGCTGGTTGAAACCGCCGCGGTCAAACAGGTCACCCCCAAAGCGCCCCCCGCCCCCGAAGTCATCACCCGCGTGTCGACATCTGGCGGGCGTCACTGGGGCGTGAATGTGGGCCGCTACCCCAGCCGCTATGCCGCCGAGAAAGTGTTGCTGAAAACCGCATTGTCCGAAATCTCGACCCTCGACGGCAGCCTGCGCAAAGTCGTGCGTCGCCCGCAAGGGTTCGACGCCAACTTCCTTGGCATGACCCGCGAGACAGCCGATCTAGCCTGTCGCCGTCTGGTCGCCCGCAATGTGAACTGCTTTATGATCGGGCCAAGCTCTTAAGCTTGGCCTGCTCAGGTCGTCGCCTGTAACAAGGTGCGCGTATAGTCTGACTGCGGATTGTCATACAGCGTATCGACATCGCCGTATTCGACCACATCCCCCCGCTTCATCACCATCACCTTATGCGACATCGCGCGCACGACCTTCAGGTCGTGGCTGATGAACAGGTAGGCCAGCCCGTATTTGCGCTGCAGATTGCGCAGCAGGTCCACGATCTGCACCTGCACGGTCATATCCAGCGCCGAGGTCGGCTCGTCCAGCACCAGCAGCTTGGGCCGCAGCACCATCGCCCGCGCAATCGCGATCCGCTGACGTTGCCCGCCGGAAAACTCGTGCGGATAGCGGTCCATCGTGGCCGGGTCCAAACCCACCTCGATCATCACATCGCGTACCAGTTCGCGCGGATTGCGGTCGGGGTCCACCTTATGCACGCTTAGCCCTTCGGCGATGATCTGCATACAGGTCATCCGCGGCGACAGGCTGCCGAACGGATCCTGAAACACGATCTGCATATCCTTGCGCAACCGCCGCAACTGCCGCGTGGACCAACTGCGCACGTCCTGCCCCATAAAGCTGATCCCCCCTTCAGAGGAGATCAACCGCATGATCGCCAACGCCAGCGTCGTCTTGCCCGACCCGGATTCACCCACGATACCAAGGGTTTCCCCCGCGCGCACCGACAGCGACGCGTCGTTTACCGCCTTCACGTGGTCCACCGTCTTGCGCATGAACCCCTTCTGGATCGGGAACCAGACCTTCAGATGATCGGTGCTGGCGATCACCTCGGCATCGGGGGCAACCGGGTCCGGTCGGCCCGACGGCTCCGCCCCCAAAAGCTTGATCGTGTAGGGGTGCTGCGGGTTGTCAAAAATCTCGTGCGTGGGGCCGTGTTCGACAATCTCGCCCTGTTTCATCACGCAGACGCGGTCGGCAATGCGGCGCACGATGCCCAGATCATGGGTGATGAACAGCAGGCCCATGCCCTCGCTGTCTTTCAGCTCTTTCAGCAGGTCCAGTATCTGCGCCTGAATGGTCACGTCCAAGGCCGTCGTCGGCTCATCCGCGATCAGCACATCGGGCTTGTTGGCCAACGCCATCGCGATCATCACCCGTTGCCGTTGCCCACCCGACAGCTGATGCGGGTACGCACCCAACCGGCTTTCCGCATCCACGATCCCGACCTTGTCCAGCAGTTCAAGGATACGCGCCCGCGCCTCGGCCCCTGCTACGCCCTGATGCAGCGCCAGCGATTCCGCCAGCTGCTTTTCGATCGTATGCAGCGGGTTCAGCGAGGTCATCGGCTCTTGAAAGATAAAGCTGATGTCATTGCCACGCACCTTGCGCAGCAGCTTGTCGCTCGCCCCGACCATCTGCTGCCCGTCATACAGCACCGACCCCGACACCTCGGCACTGTCGCCCAACAGCGATACGGTGCTCAGGGCCGATACGGATTTACCCGAGCCGGACTCCCCCACCAGCGCCACGGTCTCCCCGCGCTGCACGGCAAAGCTCACGCCCTTGACCGCATGGGTCAACGCGCCTTCCTGACGGAAGGAGACGCGCAGGTCATCCACTTGCAGCACCGCGGCGTTCTGGGTCGAAGGCGTCATGAGAACGTCTTTCTCGGGTCAAAGGCGTCGCGGATCCCTTCAAAGATAAAGATCAGCAGCGACAGCATGATGGCAAAGGTGAAGAACGCGGTGAACGCCAGCCAAGGCGCTTGCAGGTTCTGCTTGGCTTGCAACGTCAGCTCGCCCAGGGACGGGGCCGACGACGGCAGGCCGAAGCCCAGAAAATCAAGGATCGCAAGCGTGCTGATCGTGCCGGTGATGATAAACGGCAGCATCGTCAGCATCGCGACCATCGCATTGGGCAGCATGTGGCGGAACATGATCGTCATATTCCCCACCCCAAGCGCGCGCGCCGCACGCACATATTCAAGGTTCCGCGCGCGCAGGAATTCGGCCCGCACCACACCCACCAGCGACGTCCAACTGAACAGCACCAGCAAGAACACCAGTAGCCAGAAACTGCGTCCCAGAATGGCAAACATGATGATGATCACATAAAGCGACGGGGTCGAGGTCCAGATCTCGATCACGCGCTGGAAGATCAGATCCGTCCAGCCGCCAAAGAACCCCTGCACCGCCCCCGCGATGATCCCGATCAACGATGCGGCCCCCGTCACAATCAGGGTAAAGATGATCGACAGCCGGAAGCCATGAATGACCCGCGCCAGCACGTCGCGTTTGGTGCCATCGGTGCCCAGCAGGTTCTGCCCGTTCGGCGGCAGCGGGGCCGCGCCGGGCCGGTCCACGGCGGTGTCAAAGCTATAGGGGATGGGCGGCCAGATCGACCAGCCCGCCGCAATCGCCTCGCCCGCGACCTCGCCATCCTGCGCATCCTCGATGATCCCCTCGGGGTCGTCCAGACAGTCGATCAGCCCGCCCGAGGCGATCAGACATTGCACTTCGGGGTCGCGGTACACCGCTTCGGTCAGGAAATCGCCGCCGAAGGCCGTCTCGGGGTAGAACTTGAAGATCGGCATGTAATAGTCGCCGCGATAGTTCACGAGGATCGGTTTGTCGTTGGCCACAAATTCAGCGAACAGCGAGATGCCAAACAGGATCGCGAATATCCAAAGGCTCCAATAGGCGCGACGGTTACGGGTAAAGTTACGCCAGCGGCGTTGGTTCAGCGGGGATAGCGCCATCGGGTTCAGCCCTCGCGTTTTTCAAAGTCGATGCGCGGGTCGACGACCACATACATCAGGTCAGACAGGATACCGACCAGCAGACCGATAAGGCCAAAGATGAACAGCGTCCCGAAGACGATCGGATAATCCCGCGCAACCGCCGCCTCGAACCCCAGACGGCCCAGCCCATCAAGGCTAAAGATCGTCTCGATGATCAGCGAGCCGCCAAAGAACACACCGATGAACACCGCTGGAAAGCCCGCGATCACGATCAGCATCGCGTTGCGGAAGACGTGGCCGTACAACACCTTACGCTCCGACAGGCCCTTGGCCCGCGCCGTGACGACATATTGCTTCTTGATCTCGTCCAGAAAGCTGTTCTTGGTCAGCAAGGTCAGCGTCGCAAAGGCCGAGATGGTCGAGGCCAGCACCGGCAGCGTGATGTGCCAGAAGTAATCCGCGACCTTGCCCAAGGGGCTCAGCTGGTCAAAGTTATCCGAGGTCAGCCCCCGCAGCGGAAATATCTGCCAGTAGGACCCGCCCGCGAACAGCACCAGCAGCAGGATCGCGAACAGAAAGCCCGGGATCGCATAGGCGGCGATAATCGCGCCCGATGTCCATGTATCAAAGGCCGTGCCATCCTTGACCGCCTTGCGGATGCCAAGGGGGATCGACACCAGATAGGCAATCAACGTGGACCACAGCCCCAGCGTGATCGACACGGGCAGCTTTTCCTTGATCAACTCGATCACGCTGATCGACCGGAAATAGCTGTCGCCGAAATCGAACCGCATGTAGTTCCACAGCATGTTCACGAACCGCTCTACCGGCGGTTTGTCAAAGCCGAATTCTTTCTCGAGCTCTGCGATGAATTCGGGCGGCAGGCCCCGTGCGCCAACGTAATTCTCGTTGCCGCCGGTATCTGCGGCATTCCCCGCATCCGATCCCCCGCCAGAGAACCCTTCGAACACGTCACCACCGCCCTGAATACGCGCGATCGCCTGCTCAACAGGGCCACCCGGCACAAACTGCACCAGTGCAAAGTTGATCAGCATGATCCCAAGCAACGTCGGTATGATCAGCAACAGCCGTCGAAGAATATATGCGCCCATGGCCGGCGTTTACCTCAGTGCGCCCGCAGCGCGCAAGGCGTCTGCTTTATCTGCATTGTACCACCAGAAATCGAGGTAACCCAAAGCGTAAGGCGGCTGCGTCTCGGGGTGTTCGTACTGGTCGTAATAGGCGGTCCAGAAACTGTCGTTATACCAGGTCGGGATCATGAAAAATTCATAGCGCAGTGCCCGATCCAGCGCCATCAGGCTGGCGTCCTCTTCCTCTTTCGTGTCGGCCGCCAGCGACGCGGTCACAATCGCGTCCACCAGCGGGCTGGCAAGCCCTGCAGGGTTGAACAGCGAATAGGCCGCCGCCTCTGACCCATAGCGTTGTTCCAGCCCGGTGCCTGTGCCCAGAAATGCCCCGTAGCTGTCATAGACCATGTCGTAATCGCGGTCCCGTTCGCGGGCCGTGTATTGGGAACTGTCGACTTTCTCGAGCACGGCATCAATGCCCATGTTCTGCAAATTCGACATAAAGTTTTCAATCACCGCCGACAGCGTCGCCGACCCCGAGGAGTTCAGCAAGAACCGCAACTGCAAGGGTTTGCCCTGCGCATTATAGCGTTTCCCGTCATCGCCCACGGCCCAACCGGCCTCGTCCAGCAGCTTCATCGCGCGGCGCAGGTTGCGACGGTCCGACAGGCGGCTCGCGTCCGACGTATGCGGCATCACCGCATCTTCCGTCAGCAGTTCGGGCGGCACGACATCGCCAAGGCTTTCCAGCAGTGCCAGTTCCGCCCCTTGGGGCGTGCCCGTGGCCATCAGCGGGGTATCCTGCGTAAACGACGCACGCGGCTTAAACAGCCCGTATTGCAGCGATTCATTGGTCCATTCAAAGTTGAACCCCAGGGCCACGGCCTCGCGCACGCGCTTGTCCTGCAAGACCTCGCGGCCAAGGTTGAACACGATGCCCGAGGGCGTGGGAGGCGACCCGTCGGGGATATCCTCTTTGACCACCTGCCCTGCGGTCACCTTGGGGAAGTCATAGGATGATGCCCATTGTTTCGAGCTGCCCTCGGTGCGGAAGGTATATTCACCCGCCTTGAAGGCCTCGAACGCGGAATTCTCGTCGCCGAAGTATTCGACGCGGATTTTATCGAAATTGTTGCGGCCCACATTGAACGGCAAGTCCTTGCCCCAGTAATCGGGGTTGCGTTTATACACGATGCGACGGTTCACATCGATGCTGTCGATCATATAGGGGCCGGACCCGGGCGAAGTTTCCAGCCGCGATTCGTCAAGCCGCGCGCCGGTTTCCTCGTACCATTTTTTCGACCACGCCGGCACGCCGCCGACCTGTTCGATCAGGCTGCGCCGGGACACGCCGGGGCTGAAATAGAATTTAATGGTGTAATCGTCGATCACCTCGACCTTGGGGATCAGCTTGCGCACTGCATCGGCATAGGATTTCAGCCCCTGATCCAGCAGCAGGTTGTGGCTAAAGGCGATGTCATGGGCCGTCACCGGGTCACCGGTCGAGAATTTCGCGTCTTTACGCATGTGGAACACCACCCAGTCCTTGCTCTCGGGGTATTCAAGGCTCTCGCACAGCAGGCAATAGGCTTCGCCGTAAACATCCGCGGGCACGATCTCTCCGCCGACGCCCTCGCCAAGCAGGCTTTCATACATCACCGTGCTCAACGCACCGCCACGGCCCTTGCGCGAATAGGGGTTCATCGAATCAAACGTCCCGAGGGTAGAGATTGAAATCTCGCCGCCTTTGGGGGCGTCGGGGTTCACATAGTCGAAATGGGTGTAATCGGCGGGGTATTTCAGATCCCCGTAAAAGGAATAGCCATGCGCGGTGATGATCTTGTTACTGCCCTGCGCGGCGTCATCCTGCCCCCAAGCGGCACCGCCCAGCATCGCGGCCCCGAAAACAAGCAAGGCCGCGCCAGCGACGCGCAGCATGGGGGTTTGCGATTTTGTGTCAGCACGGGCATGGGTCCGGGGCATCGGGCGTATCCTTTATAACAACAGGCGATAGACAAGGGTCGTCGCGGCAGATCACTGCCGGATACACGCTAACGGCCCGACCGCCCAAGTTACAAGTTGCGAATATGTTACCTGACTGAAAACAGGGCACTTCACAGCAAAAGGCCGCCCACGAGGGGGCGGCCTTGCAATCGGAATATGGGGTGGATCAGTTGTCCAGGCTGTCGAGATAGGCGATCACATTCGCCCGGTCTTCGATCTTGGGCAGACCCGCGAAGCCCATCGTGGTGCCTGGCGCGAAACCGGCAGGCTTGGTCAGGAAGGCGTTCAGGTTCTCGGGGGTCCATGTCTCTGCCGATTTCTCAAGCGCGCCGGAGTAGGACGCATACCCGTCAGCGGAATCAACCGGACGCCCGACAACACCGTAGAGGTAGGGACCAACCGCATTCGCACCGTCTTCAGCCTTGTGACAGGCGGAACATTTGCGGAAAACCTTTTCACCCTTGGCCGGATCAGCGGCCGCCATGATCTCGGCGAAATCGACTTCTTCAGCGGGCTCACCGCCACCAGAGGCGTCTGCCACTTCAATGACATAGCCTTGTTCGCCATGCGCTTCGGCATGATAAAGCTCTTCGCCCGCGAATTTGCCAAGCAGAAGGACAAGCCAAGCGCCAAACAGGCCGGCAGCGATTTTGGTAACGGTCATTGTATCGAACATGCGTGAAGGTCCATCGTTGGTATTCGGGCATCGTATTGCAGGCGTATCTATTGCTTTCCCTTCGTCGGGGCAAGGTGTAGTTACCGCGACCAAACGCCATAATTGGCAACGGCTTGAAGAAGGATGCCCCTGATGACCAGTAAAACCGCGCCGCGCATCGCTTTTCAAGGTGCTTTGGGGGCCTATAGCCACGAAGCCTGCCTGCAAGCCCGCCCCGACATGATCCCGGTGCCCTGCATGACCTTCGAAGGGGTGATCCGCGCCGTGCGCGAAGGCCGCGCCGATCTGGCGATGCTGCCGGTCGAAAACTCGACTTACGGGCGGGTTGCGGACATCCACCGGCTGTTACCGCAAAGCGGGCTGCGCATCATTGCAGAGGCCTTCGTGCGCGTGCGCATCAGCCTGATGGCCCATGACGGCGTGAAGCTCGAAGACATCAAACATGTGCGCGCGCATATGGTGCTGATCCCGCAGGCGCGCAGCTGGCTCGACGCCCATGGCATCACCTCAGAGGCAGCGGCAGACAGCGCAGGGGCTGCGGCGGATCTTGCAGTGTCGGAGGAACGCGATGTCGGTGTGCTGGCAAGCGAGGTCGCGGCGGATATTCACGGGCTCAAGGTGCTGGCCCGCGACATCGAGGATCTGGACCATAACACAACCCGCTTCTTGCTGATGTCGCCCGATCTGGACCAGACCCGCCGTGCGGAAAACATGCTGACCACCTTTGTCTTTCAGGTGCGCAACATCCCGGCGGCGCTTTACAAGGCCATGGGCGGTTTCGCGACCAATGGCGTCAACATGACCAAGCTGGAAAGCTACATGGCGGGCGGGTCGTTCACGGCGACACAGTTCTATGCCGATATCGAAGGCCACCCCGAAGACCCCGCCGTCGCCCGCGCGCTGGAGGAGTTGGCGCATTTCACCAACTTCATCGATATTCTGGGCGTCTACCCCGCGCATCCTGACCGTCACGGCCAGTAAACACGGCAACCGCCACCCCCCCCCCTAGCGGGGTTTGTGGTAGCGGTCTTCCATGTCCTTGGCATAGTCGCCGACACGTTTCTTGAACTTCTTGGTCAGCGAATTCTTGGCCAGTTTCAACGACTGCACCAGCAGACGGGCCGACAGGTTTTGCGGCTTGAGCTCTAGCGCGACCATGATGCGGGTGCGGCTGCGTGACAGGGCGACGAGATCAAAGCTCATGTCGCCGGTCAGCCCCTGCGAACGGGTGTTCAGCTTCATTTCGGTCGGGCGGTCAAAACGGTCCATCTCGACCTGAAGCTCGCGCCGTTTGCCGCGCATGTCAAAGGCAGCTTCCCACTGCATCCCCGGCCCCGCTTCCGCCAGCCGGTCCACGCGCTGCACCTCTGCGCCGCGGCGCATGGCGGCGCGTTCGAACTGGTCAAATTCGCACAGCATGTCGAATACCGCATCAATCGGCGCGTCGATGTCTTCTTTGGTGGAAAATTTCATGTTCTGCCTTGTTCGTCGTCTTTCCCGAAGGTTGCCTTAATCCAGCGTATCCGCAAGCCAGTTTTCCAGCAGGAAATGCGCAATCGCCCCCTTTCGGGCCGGTTTGATCTTGGGGTGTTGCCCGGCAAAGACATCCATCATGTCCTCTTTCGACACCCATAGGGCCTCTTCGATCTCTTTGGGGTCGATGGTGATCTCGTGGCTTGTCGCCTCTCCGGCGCAGCCGAACATGAGCGACGCGGGAAACGGCCAAGGCTGGCTGGCAAGATAGCTGACCTGACCGACCTGCACGCCCGCCTCTTCAAATACCTCGCGGCGCACGGCGGCTTCGAGCGTTTCACCCGGTTCGACAAACCCCGCCAAAAGCGAGAACATCCCCTCGGGCCAGCCCGGCGACCGCCCCATCAGGACAGAGTTGCCGTGGGTAATCAGCATGATCACAACCGGATCGGTGCGCGGAAAATGCGACGCGCGACACGCGGGGCAGTTGCGTTGCCAGCCTGCGTCATTCACCACGGTTTCAAAGCCGCAGCGGGCGCAGTAGCCGTGATTTTCGTGCCACGCCAGAATGGCCTTGCCGGTCGCCGCCAGTTCGGCGTCACGCGGACTGAGCCACGTCATCACGCGGCGCATTTCGACGAAAGCATAGTCGGGCGGCAACATCGGGTGGCGCTGTTCGCTTTGATCCACGAAAGACCCCAGCTGGCGCGGGTCGAAGTCATCGGGCATCCACGGCGACAGGTCATAGGCAAACCGCGCGGCCCCCTCTTCGCGCCCCAGCAAGATCGGGGCAGAGCCGGCATCCGCCAGAACGGGGTGATCCAGCGGCAAACGCACAACAGACGCGGGGCGCGCGGGGTCGATCAGAATCTTGCCCCGCCAGAACAGAATGGCGCGGGCGGCGTCATCGGCGCGCAATGCGGCCACGGCCTCCTTGTCGGCGCGAACCTCTCCGGCGCGGTCAAGCGCTGACCCTCCGAAAGTGACCGTCTCGGCGTGCTTCATGCGTATCCTCCCGTTTGCGTGCACCATGCCTATTGGCCAAACCGCGCGATGCCAAGGCTGCATGGCGCCGTGCCCGATAAAAACGCCCGGGACAAAAACGCCTTTGGGCCCGTCTTGCATCCCATCCGGCCCTATACTATATGGGCGGTGAGAGGTTGGTGCGGGCAGGTGCCTCGCCAACCCGGTCAGATCCGGAAGGAAGCAGCCGTAACGAGACCCACTTGGGTCGTTATCAGCCTCTCACCCCAGCGTATTTTGCCCCGCAAAATACGCGTCGCCCCGCAGGGTCATCCAAAGGATGGCCTGAGAGGGGCAGCCCACCCCGCCATAATATAGATGCTTATCGTCCCTGCCCCGCAGCGCCTCCATGCGTTTGGTTATCGGCATTTCGGCACGGCCACAGACAACAGGTCAGGTTACCCATGGGTAACTTAACCTGTTGTTTATACTAATTATTTTTACGTTATAGCACCGGACGCTGTTACAGCTGCTCTGCCGCGAAAGTGTCGCATTGGCCGACCTGACCGCTGTCGAACCCGCGCTGGAACCAGCTTGAACGCTGCTCGGACGTGCCGTGGGTAAAGGTGTGCGGCTGGGGGACGCGACCGGCCTGACGTTGCAGGTGGTCATCGCCGATCTTGCGCGCGGCGTTCAATGCCTCGTCCAGATCGCCCCGCTCCATCAGACCTTTGACGTTCTTGGCCCAGATGCCCGAAAAACAATCGGCCATCAGCTCGAGCCGCACGGTCAGGGCGTTCGCCTCGGCCGTAGAGGATTGGCGGCGCAGCGCGTCGACCTTGGGCAGGATGCCCAGTTCGTTCTGGACGTGGTGGGCGACCTCGTGGGCAATCACATAGGCGGCGGCGAAATCCCCGCCTGCCCCCATGCGCTGCGCCAGAAGATCAAAGAATTGCGTGTCGATATAAGCTTTTTCGTCCGCAGGGCAGTAGAACGGCCCCGTCGCGCCAGAGGCCCCGCCACAGGCACTTTGCGTGACGTTGGAAAAGACAACGAGCTTGGGCGGCACGTATTCGCGACCCAACTGCTGTGGGAAAATCTCGCCCCAGACATCTTCGGTGGTGGCCAGCACCTGCGCGGTGAACTGCGTGGCCTGCGCGTCAGAGTCAGAGACCGGCGCGCCCTGCTGGGTTTGCGGCGCGCCGCCCCCGTTCAGCAAGGGCGATACGTCGATGCCGGTGAAATAGCCGATCGCCAGCACCGCCAAGACGCCGACGATCCCCAGACCGCCCGCACGCCCGGCACCGCCCCCGCGCCCGCCGCGGCGGACCTCAACGTTTTTGCTTCTTCTGATGCCGCGCAACCGCATAAATTTGTCCCCGCTATGTCAAATATTATTGTCAGCGTAACGCGCGACGCGCAGAATAGTTCAATGAATAAAAGCAATGAACTGGCCGAGAACCGCACCGACTGGGCCGAAGACCGCACGATTTTGGCGAACGAGCGCACCTTTGCAGGATGGATGCGCACGGGGATGGCGTCGCTTGCGGTGGCGATCGGGCTTAAGGCGGTGTTCGGTGATTTTGACCCGACATGGGCCGCGAAAGGCGTGGCGACGATCTTTGTCGTCGCGGCGGTCTATATCTTCTGGGCGGCCCATGATGCGGCGACCAAGACGCTGGACCGGCTGAACGACCACCATGCCAATGCGCAACCCAATGCGCGGATTAAGACGCTGGCGGTGATTTTCAGCTTTGCCTCGGTTGCGGTTGGCGGCATCCTTTGGATGCTCTAGGTTCAGGGCTTCAATCGAATCTTGCAGGATCGTCATGACAGCACCCTCTGCCTATCGCGTATTGGCCCGCAAATACCGGCCTGAAACCTTTGCCGATCTGGTCGGGCAGGACGCGATGGTGCGCACGCTGAAAAACGCGTTCGAGGCGGATCGCATTGCGCAGGCGTTTATCATGACCGGCATCCGCGGGACCGGTAAAACGACGACAGCACGGATCATCGCCAAGGGGATGAACTGCATCGGGCCGGACGGGAATGGCGGGCCGACGACGGAACCCTGCGGGGTCTGCGAACATTGCGTCGCCATCATGGAGGGCCGCCACGTCGACGTGATGGAGATGGACGCCGCATCGAACACCGGCGTCGGCAATATCCGCGAGATTATCGACAGCGTGCATTACCGCGCGGCCTCGGCCCGGTACAAAGTCTACATCATCGATGAGGTGCACATGCTGTCGACCGGCGCGTTCAACGCGTTGCTCAAGACGCTTGAGGAACCGCCCGAGCACGTCAAATTCATCTTCGCCACGACCGAGATCCGCAAGGTGCCCGTGACCGTTCTGTCGCGCTGCCAACGGTTCGACCTGCGTCGGATCGAACCCGAGGTGATGATCGCGCTGATGCGCAAGATCGCCACCGCCGAAGGGGCCGAGATTGCGGACGATGCGCTGGCGCTGATCACCCGTGCCGCCGAAGGGTCCGCGCGCGATGCCACGTCCTTGCTGGATCAGGCGATCAGCCACGGGGCGGGCGAAACAACGGCGGTGCAGGTGCGTGCGATGCTGGGGCTGGCGGATCGCGGGCGGGTGCTGGACCTGTTCGATATGATCCTGCGCGGCGATGCAGCCGGCGCGCTGGACGAGCTGGGCAACCAGTATTCCGACGGGGCCGACCCGATGGCCGTGCTGCGCGATCTGGCCGAGATCACCCATTGGGTATCGGTGGTCAAGATCACCCCCGATGCCGCCGAAGATCCCACCGTCTCGCCCGAGGAACGCAGCCGTGGCGTCACCATGGCGGAAACCCTGCCGATGCGCGTGCTGACCCGTCTGTGGCAGATGTTGCTGAAAGCGCTGGACGAGGTGGCAAGCGCGCCCAATGCGATGATGGCCGCCGAGATGGCGGTGATCCGCCTGACCCATGTCGCCGATCTGCCCAGCCCTGAAGAGCTTGCCCGCAAGCTGGCCAATACCACGCCTCCTCCCGCCCCGCCGCAGGGTCCGGGGGGCGGGGCCGCCGTGCCCGCCGGGGGTGGATCGACCAGCGCTATGGGCAGCCAGCAGATGTCGGGCGGGCCTGCGGGCGGCGCAACGATGGCGGCACTTGCCCCGGCGGTGGCGCAGGCTTTGGCGCACTACCCGACGTTTGAACATGTGGTCGAGCTCATCCGAAGCAACCGCGACGTGAAGCTGTTGGTGGAGGTCGAGACCTCGGTCCGGCTGGCGGCCTATCAACCGGGGCGGATCGAATTCACCCCGACCGACAGCGCCCCCCGCGATCTGGCGCAGCGCCTTGGCACGCGGCTGCAACTGTGGACCGGCAACCGCTGGGCCGTGACCATCGTGGGCGACAGCAGCGCCAAAACCATCGCCGAGGTCCGCGACGCCAAGGAAAACGCGCTGAAATCGCAGGCGGAAAACCACCCGCTGATGCAGGCCGTCATGGCGAGCTTTCCGGGGGCCAAGATCCTGTCGATCCGCACGCCCGAGGAAATCGCCGCCGCCGCCGTGTCCGAAGCGCTGCCCGAGGTCGAGGATGAATGGGATCCTTTCGAGGACGACTGACCCCGCCTGCCCCTGCTCTGCCCGCGACCTGTCCACGCCGGGGCACCCCTTGTCGGGGGGCGGCAAAGACCGCATATACATAAGCAAATAAAGCTACAGGAGACGACCACATGCTTAAAGGTTTGGGTGCCATGGGTGACATGGCCAAGATGATGAAGACGGCGCAGCAGATGCAGGGCAAAATGGCGCAGCTGCAAGAAGACATGCATAATATCATCGTCGAAGGGGAATCCGGTGCCGGTCTGGTCAAGGCGACCTGCACTGCCAAGGGCGAGCTGAAGTCGCTGGATATCGATCCGTCGATCTTCAACGGCGACGAGAAAGAAGTCGTCGAGGACCTGATCCTCGCCGCGATCAAGGACGCGCAGACCAAAGCCACCGACCGCGCCCAGTCCGAGATGAGCAAGCTGACCGAAGGCATGGGTCTGCCCGCGGATATGAAGCTGCCGTTCTGATCCTTCCAAATGGGGTTAAATCCTCGCCGAAGGCATTAAAACTCTTTCACACCAACGCCATGGGGGTCCACAGATGAGCAGCACACGCGACATTGATGCGCTCATCGACCTGATGGCGCGGCTGCCCGGATTGGGGCCACGCTCGGCCCGTCGGGCGGTGCTGCATCTGATCCGCAAGCGCGCGCTGTTGCTGACCCCTTTGGCCGATATGATGCAGACCGTGGCGGCGACGGCGCGCGAATGCATCAACTGCGGCAATGTGGGCACCGCCGATATCTGCGACATCTGCACGTCGGAAAAACGCGCCAATGGCGAGATTTGCGTGGTCGAGGATGTCGCCGATCTGTGGGCGATGGAACGGTCGGGCGTGTTCAAGGGGCGTTATCATGTGCTGGGTGGCACGCTGTCGGCGCTGGATGCCATCGGCCCGCAGGAATTGCGCATCCCGCGGCTGCTGGACCGCGTGCGCGACGAGGCCGTGTCAGAGGTTATTCTGGCGCTGAACGCCACCATCGACGGGCAGACCACGGCGCATTACATCGCGGACCAGCTTGAGGGTCAGGTGCGGTTGACCTCTCTGGCCCAGGGTGTGCCGATCGGCGGGGAGCTTGATTACCTTGACGATGGGACGATCACCGCAGCGATGCGCGCGCGCAAGTCGATCTAGGGCCGCGTGGCCTCAAGCTTTCCGATCCGCCAGCCGTTTGCGCATCTGTGCAAGTTCGATCAGGGCGGCATCGCGTTCGGCCTCTAGCTGGGCGATGCTGCGGCCTGCGGTCTCAATGTTTACCCCGTCGACCAGACGCGCGCAGGTATCGGCGTCGAGCCTTGGCGCGCCGAGATTATCCCAACGTTTCTGCTGGCTTGGCCCGAGATGCGCCAGATAGCCCGCCATGCCTCCGGCGCCCCCGCCAAGGTGATAGGCCATATGCGCCCCCAGCACCGACCAGCGCAGCCCCGGGCCGTTGACCAGCGCCTGATCCACCGCGTCGACATCGGCGATGCCCTCGGCGACGATATGCACCGCCTCGCGCCAGAGCGCCGAGGACAGCCGGTTGGCGATATGCCCCACCGCATCTTTTTTCAGCCGCACGGGCACAGAGCCGAGGCTGCGGTAGAACCCTTCGGCCCAGTCGAGCACGTTCGTGTCAGGGCCGTAGACTTCGACCAGCGGCACCAGATGGGGCGGATTGAAGGGATGTGCGGTGATCAGCCGGTCGGGGTGCTGCATCCCCGGCACAAGATCCGACCACGGGTGCGCCGAGGTGCTGGAGGCGATGATCACATCCGGCGCGACGATGCTTTCGATCTGCGCGTAAAGCTGGTGTTTCAGCGGCACGTTCTCGGGCGCGTTTTCCTGGATCAGCACCACGTCTTGTAGGGCGTCTTGCAAACTCTCGTGGGTTGAAAGCGCGCCTTGGGGGGCCGCCCCCGCCGAGATTTCCTGCAGTTGCGCCAAGGGCCCCGCCACGCGGGCGGCGAAACCGTCGCGGGCACCTGTGTCAGGGTCCCACGCGCGGACGGTGTGGCCTGCGTGCTGGAACAGCGCGGCCCAGCTTGCGCCGATCAAGCCGCAGCCGATGACGGCCACGGTGCAGGGGGGCATCATCGAGGTCGTGTCAGTCAACCGACAGCACCGTTTCCTGCCCGTTTTCAAGCACATAGACGCAGCCCTGCCGGTTTGACAACTGGCCCAGCTCGGCGCGGTTCAACCCGCAGAGCGCACCGCGCAAAAGCTGGCCGCTGAGCCCGTGAGCGACCACGACGGTGGGTTCGGTCAGCGTGTCGACAAAGGCATTCACCCGCGCCTGAAACACGTCAAAGCCTTCGCCACCGGGAGCGGCGCAATAGAATTCCATGTGGGGGCTTTGCGCCGTGATGCCTGCGGGCAGGTTCTTGAAGATATCGGCGCGCAGGTGGCCTTCCCAATCGCCGGCGAAAATCTCTTTCAGGCGGTCGTCGGTCTGGTAGTCCCGCCCGCCAAGGGCGATATCCGCGGTCTGGCGCGTGCGTTTGAGCGGCGACACGATGCAGGGCGGGTTATGCGCAAGGATCGGGGCCATCAGCTCGGCCTGCTGCTGCGCATGGACCCTGCCCCGTTCGGAGAGCACGGATTCGGTCTGGCCCTGCACCCTCCCTTCTGCGTTCCATTCGGTTTCACCGTGCCGCAGGAACCAGACTTTGGGATAGGATTTCATGACGTGGGGCCTTTTATCGCGTTGAGTTGCCTAGCACTTTGGCTCAAGCGCGCGCAGAACGCCACCCACACAAAAATCAAGCAAGAGCGGGCGATACACCATAGGGCTTTCGCGCCGATCACTTTGCGACAGGCCCGCAATGCGGATGCCGCTTGCGACGATAGACACCATCGAGGACACGGTCAGCGACAGCACCGCGGCAAGCTGTTCACGGTCGGCATCAGGACGCAGACGCTCCATTTCGTCAAGGTAGATAGAGGCGACGCGATCATAAAGCGGCCCTGCCTCGCGGTAATAACGTTCGTCAGACATGATCCGCGCCACCAGCTGCGCATAGGCCCGCCATTGCGGATCCCCGCGCGAGGCGATTTCGAGGTACGGGGTGACATAGGCGTCGATCAGCGTCTCCAGCGTGAGCCGCTCTGTCGATTTCAGCGCATCAAGCCGTGCCATGCGCATGGCGTTGAGCGTTTCGACCCGCCGTTTCAGCACGGTCACGAAAAGCTCTTGCTTTGTACCCCCGTGAAAGCCGACCACACCCAGCGTGACTTCGGCTTCGCGCGCGATCCGGCGGATGCTGACCGCATCAAAGCCAAGCTCGGCGAAGCAACGCTCTGCCGCGTCGAGCACGCGTTCGCGGGTGATCTCGCCGCGTGCAACGCGACCATCCTTGCTTGTGCCGTCTTCCTTGCGGTCCGTCATGACACCCCGGTCCCTCTGATCAGGCCATTATGGTGCATGACCTGCGCGTTGCGCGGTCCGGCAGTGGTCACACATGCCCCGCGACTGTTATTATTGCGGCGCTTCAGCATTTTTCGCAAACTTTATCAAAAATCAAAGTAAACCAGTTCGTTGCCTCGGGATTTGGGTGCGCTTAGCGACATCGGCTTTGGTTTGCGACCAAGAATTGCACCGAATCACCTGTTACCAGAGGGCACACCCCCCTGATGGTTGAACAAATGGGCAGCGTGACACGGTATGGGTTTATTGCCCGCACTTACCGCGTGTGTGAGCGTCAACGGCATCAACCCCGCTTGGCCCAAGGAGAGGTGAGTGATTCGTTTTGCAATGCTGCGGGGGGCGCTATGTGGTGGCTTGGGCATCGCCCTGCGCGTTTCGCCGCCGCTGGTCGCAGTTTCGCGGCCTTCGCGACGCGGGGGAGGTGGATATTTCAAACTAAGTGTACTATCGCATACCAAACTTCAGGAAAGGCTGGATACCATGGCTGAGACACAGACACCCGACATCATTTACACGCAGGTCGATGAGGCCCCCGAACTGGCAAGCTATTCGCTGCTGCCGATCATCCGCAGCTTTGCCGATGCGGCAGGGGTTTCTGTGGGCACCCGTGATATCTCTTTGTCGGGGCGTATTCTGGCGGCCTTCCCCGACGCGCTGACCGAGGCGCAAAAACAGTCCGACGATCTGGCGATCCTGGGCGATCTGGTGAAAACGCCCGACGCCAATGTGATCAAGCTGCCGAACATCTCTGCCTCGGTGCCGCAGCTGGTGGCCGCGATCAAGGAATTGCAGGGTCAGGGCTATGCGCTGCCCGACTATCCCGAAGCGCCAAGCACCGACGCGGAAAAGAAAGCCCGCGCGGCCTATGACGCGATCAAGGGCTCTGCGGTGAACCCCGTTCTGCGCGAAGGCAACTCTGACCGTCGCGCGGCCAATGCGGTCAAGAAATACGCGATGGCGAACCCCCATTCGATGGGCACATGGTCCAAGGACAGCAAAACCAAAGTATCGTCGATGTCGGGCGGTGATTTCTTCTCGAACGAGAAATCCCTGACACTGACCGAGGCGCAGGCCGGTGCGGCCAAGATCGTGCATGTTGCCGCCGACGGGACCGAGACCGTGTTGAAGGATGGCGTTTCTTTCCCCGCGGGCACTGTCGTCGACACGACCTTCATGTCTGCCAAGGCGCTGGACACATTCCTGGCCGAGCAGATCGAAGAGACCAAGAAAGACGGCACGCTGTTCTCGTTGCACATGAAAGCGACGATGATGAAAGTGTCGGACCCGATCATCTTTGGCCACGCGGTGCGGGAATATCTGAAGCCCGTCTTCGACACATACGGTGACGAGCTGAAGGCGGCGGGTGTGAACCCGAACGCAGGCATCGGCGACATGATGGAGCGGATCAAGGACAACGCCGAGATCACCCAAGCCGTCAAAGACGCGATGGCGGCACGCCCACCGATGTATATGGTGAATTCGGACAAAGGGATCACCAACCTGCACGTGCCATCCGACGTGATCATCGACGCGTCCATGCCCGCGCTGATCCGCGCTGGCGGCAAGGGCTGGGGCCCCGACAACAAGGAACACGACACCAACTGCGTGATCCCCGACAACTCATATGCCCCTGTCTATGAAGAAAGCATTAATTACTTCAAGGAAACCGGCGCGCTGGACCCGACGACCTCGGGCACAGTGCAGAACATCGGTTTGATGGCGCAGAAGGCCGAGGAATACGGATCGCACCCCACCACCTTCGAGATCCCCGCGGATGGCACCGTGAAAATGATCGCCGCCAATGGCGACGTGATTTCCGAGCACAGCGTCGAGGCAAACGACATCTGGCGCGCGGCCTCGGCCCGCAAGGCCCCGATCGAGGATTGGGTGCAGCTGGCCATCGACCGTCAGAAAGCCGAAGGCTGCGAGGCGATCTTCTGGCTGGACGAGAACCGCGCCCATGACGCAGAGCTGATCGCCTATGTGAAGCCGATCCTTGAAGCCAAGGGCGTGGCCGACAAGTTCCAGATCATGTCCCCCGCCAAGGCCACGCGCCAGACGCTTGAGACAATCCGCAAGGGCGAGAATTCGATCGCGATCACCGGCAACGTGCTGCGCGACTATCTGACCGACCTGTTCCCCATTCTGGAACTGGGCACCTCGGCCAAGATGCTGTCGATCGTCAAGCTGATGCAGGGCGGTGGCCTGTTTGAAACCGGCGCGGGCGGGTCTGCCCCCAAGCACGTGCAGCAGCTGGTTGAAGAAAATCACCTGCGGTGGGACAGCCTGGGCGAGTTCTGTGCGCTTGGAGAAAGCCTCAAGTTCCTCGCGGACCAGAAGGACAATGCCAAGGCCGCCGTCCTGGGCAAAGCCGTAGATGCCGCGACCCAAGGCATCCTGGACAACAACAAATCGCCATCGCGCAAAGTGGGCGAGCCGGACAACCGCGCCAGCCACTATTACTTTGCCCTTTACTGGGCACAGGCGCTGGCCAGCCAGAGCGACGACGCCGCATTGGCCGAACATTTTGCCCCCATCGCCGAAAAACTGGCGGCGAATGAGGACAAGATCATGGCCGAGCTGGCAGAGGTTCAGGGCAAGCCTGTCGATCTGGGCGGGTACTTCCATTCGGACCCCGCCAAGACCGAAGCGGTGATGCGCCCCTCGGCCACGTTGAACGCCATCATCGGCTAAGGCACCACAGCATCGCGACCTATCCGCCCCGTCCTTTTGCAAAAGGGCGGGGCGTTTTCTTCGGGAACCATTCGCAGGCACTGCCGGTTGTTTGACCGGCAGCTTGCCGCCCCGTCGGCAACAAACCGTCCCGCGCCCTTGCTGTCAGTTGATCCCTGCACGCATTCCTTCTATCGAAGAGGGCAGTATTTTAACGCTGATAGATCAGGATATTTCATGACCAAGCCGTTGCCCAAAGTCACGCCGAACACATGGGAATTTCTGCGCGACCCCATGATCGCCCCCACCGGTTTTCGCGAATATGACGCGCGCTGGCAGTACCCCGAAGCGATCAACCTGCCGGGGATCACCGCGCTTGGCCTTGGTCTGGGCACGCAGATGCAACAGCGCGGGATCGAGCCCGTTATCGCTGTGGGCAATGATTACCGCGACTATTCCCTATCGATTAAAAATGCGCTGATTTTGGGCCTGATGCAGGCGGGTATTCACGTCAAGGATATCGGCCCCTGCCTGTCGCCCATGGCCTATTTCGCGCAGTTCCATCTGGATGCGCCCGCGGTGGCGATGGTCACCGCCTCGCACAACCCCAATGGCTGGACCGGCGTGAAGATGGGCTTTGAACGCCCGCTGACCCACGGCCCCGACGAGATGGCCGAACTGCGCGATATCGTTCTGGAAGGGCGTGGCGAACAGCGCGAAGGCGGCAAGTATGAATTTGTCGATGGCGTGCGCGAAGCCTATCTGGATGATCTGGTGGGTGACTTCAAAATGACTCGCAAGCTCAAGGTCGTCTGCGCCACGGGGAACGGCACCGCCGCCGCCTTTGCACCCGAACTGTTCCGCCGTCTGGGGGTCGAGGTGGTCGATAGCCATAACACGCTGGATTACACGTTCCCGCATTACAACCCGAACCCCGAAGCGATGGAAATGCTGCATGATATGTCCGACAGCGTGAAAGCCTCGGGCGCGGATTTCGCGCTTGGGTTTGACGGCGACGGCGACCGCTGCGGCGTGGTGGATGACGAGGGCGAAGAGATTTTCGCCGACAAGATGGGCGTCATCATGGCGCGCGATCTGTCCGCGATTTACCCCAACAGCACCTTTGTCGCTGATGTGAAATCGACCGGGCTTTATGCCTCTGACCCTGTTTTGCAGGCCAATGGGGTTACGGCGGACTATTGGAAAACCGGCCACAGCCACATGAAACGGCGGGTCAAACAGTTGGGCGCGCTGGCGGGGTTCGAGAAATCGGGCCACTACTTCCTGGCTGAACCCATCGGGCGTGGCTATGACTGCGGCATGCGCGTCGCGGTCGAGGTCTGCAAACTGATGGACCGCAATCCCGACATGAAGATGTCGGACCTGCGCCGCGCCCTGCCCCACACATATTCCACCCCCACCATGTCGCCCTATGCGTCGGACGAGGACAAATACGATATCCTCGACCGGATCGTCGCCAAGTTGAAAGACGTGACCGAGTTGGGCGGCCGCCCCGTGAAAGAGGTCGTGGCCGTGAATGGCGCGCGGGTGATCCTGGACAACGGCAGCTGGGGGCTGGTGCGCGCCTCTTCGAACACGCCGAACCTTGTGGTGGTCTGCGAAAGCTCTGAATCCGAGGAAGAATTGCGCGCGATCTTTGCCGATCTGGACGCGGTGATCCGGACAGAGCCGGAGGTTGGCGACTACGACCAAACCTTCTGATTGCATCAAGACTCGCCAGAATCCTCTAAGTTGAGTAAATGTTGATGTGTCTGCCCCCTCGGGCAGGCACATTTTTCGTTTAGGGGCCCTGATGGTAAAACGCGCGCTGATCACCGGTATCACCGGTCAAGACGGGTCCTATCTGGCGGAGTTGTTGCTGGACAAAGGATACGAGGTGCACGGGATCAAGCGGCGGTCGTCATCTCTTAATACGCAGCGGATTGATCATATTTATCAAGACCCTCACGAGGATGACCCCGATCTGATCCTGCATTATGGCGATCTTACCGACAGTTCGAACCTGACACGGATCATGCGCGAGGTGCAGCCGGACGAGGTCTATAACCTTGGCGCGCAAAGCCATGTCGCGGTCAGTTTCGAGACGCCCGAATATACGACAGAGGCGAACGCCAACGGGGCCCTGCGGTTGCTAGAGGCGATCCGGTTTCTGGGGTTCGAAAAAAAGACCCGCTTTTACCAAGCATCAACTTCTGAGCTGTATGGCTTGGTGCAAGAGACACCACAGACGGAGGAAACACCCTTTCACCCGCGCAGCCCCTATGCGGTTGCCAAGATGTACGCCTATTGGATCACGGTTAATTATCGCGAGGCCTATGGAATCTATGCCTGCAACGGCATCCTTTTTAACCATGAGAGCGCCCGCCGTGGCGAAACCTTTGTCACGCGCAAGATCACGCGCGGCTTGGCCAATATCGCGCAGGGGTTGGAGGGGTGTCTTTATATGGGCAATATCGACGCGCTGCGCGATTGGGGGCACGCCAAGGATTACGTGCGCATGCAGTGGATGATGCTGCAGCAGGACGTGGCAGAGGATTTCGTGATCGCCACCGGCGTGCAGTATTCCGTGCGCCAGTTCATCACGTGGTCGGCGGCAGAGCTGGGGATCACCCTGCGGTTTGAAGGGGCGGGCGTGGATGAATATGCTGTTGTCGATAGCGTCATTGGGGAGGATGCCCCCGCGGTCAGCCCCGGCGATGTGGTGATGCGCATTGATCCGCAGTATTTCCGCCCCGCCGAGGTGGAGACGCTGCTGGGGTCGCCCGCCAAGGCGAAGAAGAAACTCGGGTGGGAACCGCAAATCACCGCGCAAGAGATGTGTGCAGAGATGGTGGCGAATGACCTGCAGGTCGCGCGGCGGCATGCGTTGTTGAAAGAGCACGGGTTGGATCTGCCGATCCCGCTCGAGAACGGGTAGGCCCATGCGGAAATTCTATATCGCAGGGCATCGCGGCATGGTCGGCGGGGCGATCTTGCGGCAGCTGCAGGCGCGCAAGGATGCTGGGGAGGCGTTGGAACTGGTGACGCGGACCCGTGCGGAACTGGACCTGACCGATCAGGCAGCGGTGCGCGACTTTATGCGTTCTGAGGCACCGGATGTGGTTATCCTCGCCGCGGCCAAGGTTGGCGGGATCATGGCGAACAACACATATCCTGCTGAGTTTATTTACGAAAACCTGATGATCGAATGTAATGTGATCCATCAGGCGTTCGCGGCGGGGGTTCAACAGCTGCTACAACTGGGCAGCTCTTGCATCTATCCGCGTGACGCGGCGCAGCCGATGGCCGAAAATGCCCTGCTGACCGGCCCGCTTGAGCCCACGAACGAGCCCTACGCCATCGCCAAGATCGCCGGCATTAAACTTTGCGAAAGTTATAACCGGCAATATGGCGTGGATTATCGCAGTGTGATGCCAACGAATCTCTATGGGCCGGGGGATAATTTTCATCCGCAGAACAGCCATGTTTTGCCCGCCCTGATCCGTCGTTTCCACCAGGCCACGCGCGACGGGGCGGCGGAGGTCGTGATTTGGAGCAGCGGCAAACCGATGCGGGAATTCCTGCATGTGGACGATATGGCGGAAGCGTCGCTGTTTGTGCTCGACCTGCCGCGTGATGTTTACGCTGCGCAGACGCACCCGATGCAAAGCCATATCAACGTGGGCACGGGCCGCGACATCAGCATCGCGGCGCTGGCGCCGATGGTGGCGGAGGTGACGGGGTTCAAAGGGCGGCTGGTGTTCGATACGTCGAAGCCAGACGGGACGATGCGCAAGCTGATGGATGTCTCGCGTTTGGCGGATATGGGCTGGCGCGCGCGGATCGATCTGAAAGACGGGCTTCGGGAGACATATGATTGGTTTTTGCGACAGGATCACCTGCGCACCTAAATCTAAAGCATTTGATTAATCTCTCGTTAGAATTTTTCAGATTAACTGCCTCTCATGATGCACGCTATTCTCCTTTGCGGCGGGTCGGGCACACGCCTTTGGCCCCTGTCGCGCAAATGCTACCCCAAACAGTTTGCCAAGCTGATGGGGGATGAAAGCCTGTTCCAGATTTCGGCCAAGCGTCTGACCGGCCCCGGATTCGCCCCCCCGATTGTGGTGACTGGCGACCCGTTCCGGTTCATCGTGACCGAACAACTGGCGCAGGTGGAACGGGCGGCGCAGGCGATCCTGATCGAACCCGAGGGGCGCAATACCGCCCCTGCGATCCTTGCCGCGGCGCTGTATATTGCGCGCACTGACGCGCAAGCGCTGATGCTGGTCGCGCCGTCGGACCATGTGATTCCCGACGGCGATGCTTTTGCCCAGACCGTGCAAGCCGCGGTGCCGCGCGCGCAGGCCGGTGATCTGGTCACCTTTGGCATCACGCCTACGCGGGCCGAAACGGGCTATGGCTATCTTGAGTTGGCCGAGGGCGCGGACGCGCGCGCCAATACCCCGCAACCCCTTGCGCGCTTTGTCGAAAAGCCGGATCGCGCACAGGCGCAGGGGATGCTGCAGGCGGGGAATTTTCTGTGGAATGCCGGGATCTTCCTGTTCACGGCGCAGACGATTATTGACGCCTATCAGACCCACGCGCCCGAGATGCTGCACGCGGTGCGCGCATCGCTTGACGGGGCGACCTCTGATCTGGGGCTGACCCGTCTCGCGCCCGAGGCTTGGGCGCAAGCCGATGAAATCTCTATCGATTATGCGATCATGGAGAAGGCGGATAACCTCGCGGTGATGCCTTTCGCCGCCGGATGGTCCGACTTGGGCGGTTGGGATGCGGTCTGGCTGGAAAGCGGGCCGGACGCGGCGGGAAATGTCTGTTCTGACAATGCCACGGCGATTGATTGTGCGGGCACGCTGCTGCGGTCCGAAACCGACGGATTGCAGCTGGTCGGCATCGGTTTGGACAATATCATCGCCGTCGCCATGGGCGATGCGGTGCTGGTGGCGGATAAATCGCAAGCGCAGCGGGTGAAGGAAGCGGTTGAGGCGCTCAAAAGGCGGGATGCCAGTCAAGCGGTCCAACTGCCGCGCGATTACCGCCCGTGGGGCTGGTATGAAAGCCTTGTGATCGGCGGGCGGTTTCAGGTGAAACGCATCGTGGTAAACCCCGGTGCAGCCCTGAGCCTACAAAGCCATCACCACCGGTCGGAACATTGGATCGTGGTCGAAGGCACCGCGAAAGTGACCGTGGACGACACCGTGAAACTGATCAGCGAGAACCAGTCGGTCTACATCCCGCTTGGCTCCGTGCACCGGATGGAGAACCCCGGCAAACTGCCCATGGTGCTGATCGAGGTGCAGACCGGCAGCTATTTTGGCGAGGATGATATTATCCGCTACGAGGATGTCTATGCGCGGGGGTAAGGCTTCGTCTGTCCTGGCAACGAAAAAAGCGCCCCCCTTCAGGGGCGCTTTCGCTGTTTCAGGCTTTGCGTCGGATCAGCTGCGCGACAGGACGCTGGCGGGGCGCGCTTTGGCCAGACCGCTGGTGATAAACCCTGCAAGCACTGCTTTGATCAAGTCACCGGGGATGAACACGGTCACCAGCGCGGCGGATTCCAGCAGCGATTTATCCAGCGCGATCGACAGGCCGATGATCCCGAAGATATAAAGCACGACGATCCCGCCGATGACCGAGGCAACCGCCGCAACGATGGTCAGCGAGGGCCCGTACCATTTTTCGACGATCAGGCCGGTGACAAAGGCCGCCACGGGGAAGCCGATCAAAAAGCCGGAGGACGGCAGCATGAAGGCACCCAGCCCACCGTTGCCACCGGCCAGAAGCGGCAGCCCCAAAGCGACCAGCAGCAAGAAGAGCAGCACGGCCAGCGCGCCGCGTTTGGCCCCCAGCACGGTCCCGCAAAGCATGATGCCCAAGCTTTGCGCCGTGATTGGTACGCCAAAGCCAAGCGAGAATTTCGGGATCAACGCAAGTGCTGCAATCAGGGCAGCGAACAGCGCAACGAGGGTCAGGTTACGTTCCATAACAAAGGGTCCTTTGCGTAAATTTGACGGCATGTATCCCCGCGATCACAAAATTAAGCAAGCGTCGTGATCGTGACCAAAGGTCAGCGCTGGCGTTATGCAACCGGTGCGGCACGGGCCAGCAGGGCGGACACGTCCAGATGGGTTTCCATATGGTCGGCCAGCGCGTCGAGCGTGTCTTCCACGGTCTGACTGTAGGAGGTCGGCCCTGCCCCCAGCCCCAGTTGTGCCAACCAGGCACTGCGGAAACTGTCGTTGGTAAAGAGCCCGTGCAGATAGGTGCCGGTGATCTTGCCATCGCGCGACCCTGCCCCGTCGGGGGTGCCGTTGATATGCGCAAAGGGCGTGGCGCAATCGGCCCCCACCGTCTGCCCGATGTGGATTTCATAGCCGTCGATCTGGGTGCCCGTGGCGGCATGGTCGGCAGTGACGCGGGTCAGCGTCTTGTCCGGGGCCATGCGGGTTTCGACATCCAGCAGGCCCAGCCCCTCTTCGCGGCCCGCGGGCCCCTCGAAGCCCTGCGGATCCTCGATAAACCGGCCCAGCATCTGGTAGCCGCCGCAGATCCCCAGCACCGCGCCGCCGCGCCGCACATGAGCATAAAGGTCGATGTCCCAGCCTTGGGCGCGCAGGAAAGCCAGATCGCCGCGGGTGGATTTCGTGCCCGGCAGGATCACCAGATCGGCGTCGGCGGGCAGCGGCGTGCCGGGGGGGACCATGGTCAGCCGCACCGAAGCCTCCGCCGCCAGCGGGTCGAGGTCGTCGAAGTTCGAGATGCGCGAGAGCATGGGGCAGACGATGTGGAACCCCCCGTCGGAGGGCGCGCGCGACAGGTCCACCGCGTCTTCGGCGGGCAGCAGATGTGCGTTGGCAAACCAAGGCAATGTGCCGAACCCCGTCCAGCCGGTGCGGCGTTCAATCTCGCGGTAGCCGTCGTCAAAAAGGCTGACATCGCCGCGGAACTTGTTGACCAGAAAACCGGTGATCATCGCCGCGTCCTTTGGGTCCATCACCACTTGGGTGCCCACGATCTGGGCGATGACGCCGCCACGGTTGATGTCTCCGGCCAAGACAACGGGTACACCTGCGGCGCGGGCAAAGCCCATATTGGCAAGGTCGTTCTGGCGCAGGTTCACCTCTGCCGGGCTGCCGGCGCCTTCGACGATGATCAGATCGGCGCTTTGCCCGAGGATTCCGAAGCTTTGAAGCACGGGGGCCATCAGCCCTGCGCGGGCCTTGCTGAAGTCACGCGCTTGCAGGGTGCTATGGCGCTGCCCCTGCACGATCACCTGTGATCCGCTGTCGGTTTCGGGCTTCAGCAGGATGGGGTTCATATGCACCGACAGGGGCCGCCCGCAGGCGATCGCTTGCAGAGCTTGGGCGCGGCCGATCTCTCCGCCGTCCTCGGTGACGGCGGCGTTGTTCGACATGTTCTGCGGCTTGAACGGCGCGACGGAAAGCCCCCGACGCGTGGCCGCGCGGCACAGGCCCGCCACCAGCATCGATTTCCCCACATTCGATCCGGTGCCCTGGATCATGATGGCGCGGGTGGGCATGGCGGGACCTCGTGTTTTTTGTGCAGCCCTTGGTGTCAGCCTGCGGTGATCCCGTCAAGCATCCGCGGGCAGCCCTGCGCTTTGGCCGCCCGCGGGAAAATCCGCGCAAAGCGGATTTGGCCCCTGCGTTATGACAGGCGCAGCTTGACAGGGGCGGGCAAATGACCAATGCAGGGCGTATGTTGGTTCCTGTCCCAGACAGGCGAAGAGGGAACGCGATACGCATTGATCCAACCTTGGGTCAGCGCCAAGCGCAGCCGCCCCCGCGACCGTGACCGGAGAGAGCTTTCAACCACTGGCCCCTAGGCTGGGAAGGTGAAGGTTCGCAAGGCAAGCTGCCTTAGATCCGCAAGCCGGGAGACCTGCCAGCATAGTTTGTAACGGGCGAACGGGGTGTTTCGCGACTGGCCTAGAACGCTGTTCGCATGTCGTTCGCTGCTGGCGATCCCCCTTGGCCCATCGACGTATGAGGCAAGATATGACCACCACGGATCAACCGGTCACCGTCACCATCTGCACCACCTGTCGCGCAGGTCAGATCACCGCCGAGGACGCGCCGCGCCCCGGGCAACAGCTGTTTGACGCGCTGTCGGGGCATCTGCCCGACGGTGTGCAGCTGCGCGGAGCCGAATGTCTGTCGGCCTGTTCGCGGGGCTGTTCGATGGTCCTGTCGGGTGGGCCGTCGCGCTGGACTTATGTGTATGGCGATCTCGACACTGACGCGCATTTGTCCGATATCGTGAAGGGCGTCTCTGCCTATGCCCAGACCTCTGATGGCGTGGTGCCCTGGCGCGAACGCCCCGTGGTCTTCCGCAAACAATCCATCGCCCGCATTCCCCCACAGGAGCCTACCGAATGACCAACCTTACCAAAATCCCCGTTACCGTGATCACCGGCTTTCTGGGCGCTGGCAAAACCACCTTTATCCGTCACCTGATGGAGAACGCGGGCTCCAAGCGTCTGGCCGTGCTGGTCAATGAATTCGGCACCGCCGGTGTGGATGGCGACATCCTGAAATCCTGCGCGATTGACAATTGCCCCGCCGAGAACATCGTCGAGCTGGCGAACGGCTGTATCTGCTGCACCGTGGCCGATGACTTTATCCCCACCATCGAAGCGCTAATGGCCCTGCCTGAAACGCCTGATCACATCCTGATCGAGACGTCGGGGCTGGCGCTGCCGAAACCCTTGCTCAAGGCGTTTGACTGGCCAGCGATCCGGTCGCGCATCACCGTGGACGGCGTGATCACCCTGGCCGATGCCGAAGCCGTGGTCAGCGGGCAGTTCGCCCCCGATCTGGAGGCCGTGGCCGCGCAGCGCGATGCCGACGACAGTCTGGACCACGAAACGCCTTTGTCCGAGGTGTTTGAAGACCAAATCGCCTGCGCCGACATCGTGCTGCTGTCCAAGGCCGATCTGGCGGGCCCCGACGGCGTCGAGGCTGCGCGCAAGGTGATCGAGGCGCATGCGCCGCGCAAGCTGCCGATCATTCCGATGACCGAAGGCGTGATCGACCCCCGCGTTGTGCTGGGTCTGGAAGCCGCCGCCGAAGATGACATCGACGCGCGCCCCAGCCACCACGACGGGCATGACGATCACGAGCATGACGACTTTGAAAGCGTGGTGATCGACATGGGCGAGGTCGCCGATGTCGCCACGCTTGAGGCCGCCGTGTTGCGCTTGGCGCGCGAGCAGAAAATCCTGCGCGTCAAAGGCTATATCGCCGTTCAGGACAAACCGATGCGTCTGCTTGTGCAGGCCGTGGGCGAGCGCGTGCGCAGCCAGTTCGACCGCCCTTGGGGGGACATGCCGCGCCGCAGCCAGCTGGTTGTGATCGCGGAACATGATCACGTGAACGAAGCCGCGATCCGCGCGGTGCTGGAGGGCTAAGCCGCCATGCATGTCGTCTTTCGCGAAAGCCACGGACTGGACCAAAGCGATCTGCCCCAAGATCTGGGGCAGACGCCGGCGGATCTGGTGGTGCTGTCCTTTTCGGACAGTGATCTGGGGGCTTTCGCGGCGGGCTGGCATCGTGCGGAAGGGGGCTTGCCGTCGTTGCGGCTGGCCAATCTGGTCGCGCTGAAACATCCGTTGTCGGTCGATACCTATGCCGAACAGACCCTTACAGGGGCCAAGGCGGTATTGGTGCGGCTGATCGGGGGCGAAAGCTATTGGCCTTACGGGCTGGCGACCTTGCAGGATATGGCGCGCAAACAGCAGATCGCGCTGGCGGTACTGCCTGCGGACGGCCAACCGGACCCGCGGCTCGACGCGCTTTCGACGCTGCCGCATTCGACGTTAAGACGCTTGCAACATCTGTGCGATACGGGCGGCGCGGTGGCTGCGCAGGCGGCACTTGCGCAGCTGTCGCTGGCCGCAGGGCTTTACGCGGGGCCGGCCAAAGGGGCCAAGACCGTGCCCGAGGCGGGGTTCTACCGCCCCCACACTGGCGTGATCCCTGCGCCGGAACCCTCCGACAAGCCGCGCGCGATTGTGACCTTCTACCGGTCCTATCTGACGGCTGCCGATACCGATCCTGTGGATGCGCTGATCACCGCGCTTGAGGCCCGTGGCTTTGACGCCGTGGGGCTCTTCGCGCCCAGCCTCAAGGGGGACACCGCGCCGTGGATCGCGCAGCAGATCGCCCGGCTTGATCCGGCGGTGATCGTGAACGCCACCGCTTTCTCCGCCCAGCGCGGGCCGGATGAACCATTTGTTCTGGGCGCATCAGATTGCCCCGTGGTGCAGGTCGCCTTATCGACCGCGCGTCGGCGCGACTGGGCCGGGTCAGAGCGCGGGTTATCCCCCACCGATCTGGCGATGCATGTCGTGTTGCCTGAGGTGGATGGCCGTCTGTTCGGAGGAGTCGTAAGCTTCAAGCAGCCCGGCAAACGGGACGAGGCGCTGCAATACAGCCGTTTCGCCCATCGCGCCGATGCGAACCGCGTGGATTTCATCGCCGATCGGGTGCTGCGTTTGCACCAACTACGCGTGCAGGACAATGCGGCAAAATCTGTGGGTGTGGTGCTGTCCACCTACCCCGGCAAAGATTGGAACATGGCCCATGCGCTGGGGTTGGATGCGCTGGCTTCGTTGCGGGTGATGACAGCGCAACTGGCGGCACAGGGCTATGACGTGGATGCGGGGGACTTTAACGATACGCAAACGGTTGCCAGCCGTCTTGGCACCGAAACGCTCCGCTGGCCGCTGGCAGAGTATGAGGCCGCGCTTGCAAAGCTGCCACAGGCGTTGCGCGATGACCTGACCGAAAGCTGGGGCGCGCCGCAGGATGATCCGCTGTTTCACGACGGGGCGTTCTGTTTTCCGGCGCTGCGCAGTGGCAAGCTGCTGATCGCCTTGCAACCCGAACGCGGGGCGCTGGCCGAACGGGATGATGACTATCACGACCTGAGCCGCACGCCGCGCCCGGGCTATGTCGCCTTCTATCTGTGGCTGCAACAGCAGGCGGATGCGATGGTGCATATCGGGGCCCATGGCACGCTGGAATGGCTGCCGGGCAAATCCGTCGCCCTATCTGACGCCTGCTGGCCCGAGGCGCTGATCGGCCCGATGCCGGTGATCTATCCCTTTATCGTCAATGACCCCGGTGAGGCCGCGCAGGCCAAACGCCGTATCGGGGCCGTGACCGTGGGCCATATGCCGCCCCCTTTGGTAACATCGAAACTGCCCGATGCATTCGGACGGTTGGAACGGCTGCTGGATGAATACTCGACCGCGGACGGGCTGGACCCGGCGCGGCGCGACCGGCTGATCGCCGACATCCGGGCCGAGGCGCAGGGCCGCGGGGTTGAGCAGGACCTCGGCCTTGATGCCAGCGCCAGCGCGGCAGAGGCGCTGACCCGCATCGACCGCTTTGTTTGCGACATCAAGGAAACGCAATACGGTGACGGGCTGCATGTCTTTGGCGCGGGCGATCATGGGGCGGGCGAGATCGACGGGCTGATCGCGGCGCTGTCTGCGCGGTTTGTGCCCCCCGGCCCGTCGGGGTCCCCCTATCGCGGGCGCAGCGATGTGCGGCCCACGGGGCGCAACCTGTTTACCACCGATCCACGGGCTGTGCCCTCGCGCGCGGCCTATACCCAAGGGGTGAAGCTGGCCGAGGAACTGCTGCGCAAGCATTTGCAGGATCACGGCGACTGGCCCAAGGGGTTGGTCATGGACATGTGGGGCTCTGCCACCATCCGCACGGCGGGCGAGGAGTTTGCCATGGCGTTGCATCTGGCGGGTCTGTCCCCCCGCTGGGATGACGGCAGCGACCGTGTGAGCGGGTTCGACATTCTGCCGCTTGCGCTGTTGAACCGTCCGCGCATTGACGTGACCCTGCGGGTATCCGGCCTGTTCCGCGATATGTTCCCCGGTCTGGCGCAGCTGTTCGAGACGGCAATTGCCAAGCTGGCCGAGCGTCCCGAAACGGCTGCTGATAACCCCTATCTGGTGCAGACCCCCCGTGTCTTTGGCCCGCGCCCCGGCTCTTACGGCTTGGGGATCGGCACCGCGATGGACGACTATTCCGACGAGGCGCGCACGGCGGCGGGCGAGGCATGGTTGGCTGCGTCATCCTACGCGATCGACGCGCGCGGAGAGATTACCTATGCCCGCGACGCGCTTGAGACGCAGCTGACGCGGGCCGATAGTTTCGTCCACCTGCAAGACCTGCCCGAGACCGATCTGCTGATGGCAGAGGACTACGCCGCCCATGAAGCCGGCTTTGCCGCCGCGATGCAGCGTTTGGGCAAGGGCGGGGCCGCCGCGCTGTATCATCTGGACGCCACCCGCCCCGACCAGCCCCGTGCCCGCACCCTGACCGAGGAGCTCGCCCGTGTGGTGCGCGCCCGTGCCGCCAACCCCGATTGGGCCACTGGTATGATGGCGCATGGTTTCCGCGGTGCCGCCGAGATTGCCGCGACGCTGGATCACCTTGCCGCCTTTGCGCATCTGGCGGGCGTCGTGCCGGACCATCTGTTCGACGCCATGTTCGATGCCACGCTGGGGCGCGATGATCTGGTCGACTTTATGCAGGACGCCAACCCGCAAGCGCTTGCTGCATTGCGCGCGCGGTTTGATGCGCTGCACCGGGCGGGGCTTTGGACATCGCGCCGCAACTCTGTCCTTGCCGAATTGGGCAACCCCGCATGAGCGCGCCGCAGGTCTTTGGCTGGTGCCCCGGTGCGCTGCGGCCGATGATGTCCGGTGACGGGCTGGTGGTGCGGCTGCGTGTGCCGATGGGGCGGCTGAGCCCTGACCAGATCCGCCGCGTTGCCACGCTGGCGCGCACCCATGGCAACGGCATGATCGATATGTCGGCCCGAGCGAACCTGCAGCTGCGAGGGGTGACAACCGATAGCCATGCTGTGCTGATCGACGGGCTGCGCGCGATTGGCCTTGTCGATGCCGATCTGGCGGCAGAGGCGCGGCGCAATATCACCGTGACGCCGTTCTGGCAGGATGGCGACGACAGCCACCGCGTGGCGCAAGCGCTGGCCCGTGCGCTTTCCAATGATGGCGCACCCGACCTGCCCAGCAAGTTCGGCTTTGCGATCGATTGCGGAGAGCGGCCTGTGCTGACGCACACCTCCGCCGATATCCGGATCGAACGCAGCGCCGCTGGCCTGATCTGCCGTGCGGACGGGGCAGAGGTGGGGCAACCGGTGTGCGTCGAGACTGCCGCAGATGCCGTACTGACGCTGGCCCGTTGGTTTCTGGAATCCGGTGGCGTGACCGGCGGTCGGGGGCGGATGGCGGCGCATATCGCGACGCGGGGTGCTCCGGGGGGCGCTGACACCGCCCCCCTGCCCGCTGCGCCCGTCCCTAAGCCGGGTGTGAACCCGCAAGGCACGCTTCTCGGGTTTGCGTTTGGCCAGACCACGGCGGATAGCTTTGCGCAGCTGGCGGAGCTCGGCGCGCTGCGTCTGACCCCTTGGCGCATGGTGTTGATGGAAGGGGCCGCCCCCTCGGCTCCGCTGCCCGATTTCATCACCGACGGGCGCATGGTGTTGATGGAAGGGGCCGCCCCCTCGGCTCCGCTGCCCGATTTCATCACCGACGCCCGCGATCCGCGCCGCCGTGTGCAGGTCTGCACCGGTGCCCCCGGTTGCCGTCAGGCTTTGTCGGACACACGCGATGCCGCCCGCGCCATTGCCGCGCATCTGTCGCCAGACAGCGACGACACGATCCATATCTCGGGCTGTGCCAAAGGCTGCGCCCATCCCGCCCCTGCCCCCGTTACGCTGACCGCCAGCCATGACGGGCATTTCACCCTCATCCGCCACGGGCGCGCGGGCGACCCGCCGCAAAGCGCGCCCCTGACAGTGACCCAAATTCAAGACAGGAGGCTTTGAGTGCCCCACACCTACGAGACCAACGGTGCCGCGATCTATCTGGAAAGCTTTGCCACCATCCGCGCCGAGGCCGATCTGGCGCGGTTCACCCCCGATGAAGAACGTGTCGCCGTACGGATGATCCACGCCGCCGGTCTGGTCGGGCTGGAAAAGCACGTACAGTTTTCTGAAAACATGGCGCAGATTGCGCGGGCGGCGCTGGCGGACGGTGCGCCGATCCTGTGTGACGCGCATATGGTGTCCGAAGGGATCACCCGCACGCGCCTGCCCGCTGACAATCAGATCATCTGCACCCTGCGCGACCCCAAGGTGCCAGACATGGCGCAGCAGATGGGCAACACACGCTCTGCCGCAGCGCTTGAACTGTGGCGGCCGCATCTGGCGGGGGCCTTGGTGGCCATCGGCAACGCGCCCACGGCGCTGTTCCACCTGCTCAATATGCTCGAAGATCCCGACTGTCCGCGCCCTGCGGCCATCATCGGCTGCCCCGTCGGCTTTGTCGGCGCGGCTGAATCGAAAGAGGCGCTGATGCAGGATTTGCCGGTGCCCTCGATGATCGTGCAGGGGCGTTTGGGCGGTTCGGCGATTACAGTGGCGGCGGTGAACGCGCTGGCCACGTGGAAGGAATAACGATGGGCAAGGTCATTTGCATCGGGCTTGGCCCCGGCGATCCCGAATTGATGAGCGTCAAGGCGCATCGCTTGCTAACTGGCGCGCAGCACGTCGCGTTTTTCCGCAAGCCCGGACGGCGCGGACAGGCCCGCACCATCGTGGACGGCATCATGGCCGAGACAGCGGTGGAACATGCGATGGAATACCCCGTCACAACAGAAATCCACTTTAGCGATCCCGAGTATAACCGTCTACTGTCGGCCTTCTACGACGATTGGGCTGACCGTTTGACCGACCTTGCGCAGACCGAAGATGTGATCGTGCTGTGTGAAGGGGATCCGTTCTTTTACGGGTCGTTCATGCATCTGCACAGTCGCCTTCAAGGTCGCGCCGAGGTCGAGATCGTGCCCGGCATCACCGGCATGTCAGGCTGCTGGACCGCGACGGGGCATCCGATCACCTGGGGCGATGATGTGCTGACCGTGCTCATGGCGACGCTGGACGAGGAAGAGCTGGCCACGCGGGCCGCCAATACCGATGCGCTGGTGGTGATGAAGATCGGGCGCAACCTTGATAAGTTGAAGCGCGCTTTGACCAAGGCGGGCCGCTTGCAAGACGCATGGCTGGTCGAGAAAGGCACGATGGCGGGGCAGACGGTGCAAAAGCTGACGGAAGTCCCGGCCGAAGTGCCCTATTTCTCGATCGCGATCGTGCATGGTCAGGGGCGGCGACCATGACCGGCTGGGTGCGCGTTGTCGGCCTTGGCCCCGGGGATGAGGCGCTGGTCACGCCAGAGGTGCGCGCCACCGTGGACGCGGCGACCGATATTGTCGGCTACATCCCCTATGTGCGCCGGATTGCTCCGCGCGACGGGCTGACCCTGCATGAAAGCGACAACCGGGTAGAGCTGGACCGCGCCGCACATGCGCTTGAAATGGCGGCAACGGGGCGGCGTGTTGTGGTGGTGTCTTCGGGCGATCCGGGGGTCTTTGCCATGGCCTCTGCCCTGTTCGAGGCGTTGGAGAAAGGCCCGAAAGACTGGCTGGCAATCGATATTCGCGTCCTGCCCGGCATCACCGCGATGCTCGCGGCGGCGGCACGGCTCGGGGCACCGCTGGGGCATGATTTCTGCGCGATTAACCTGTCGGACAATCTGAAGCCTTGGTCGCTGATCGAAAAGCGGTTGCGGCTGGCGGGGGAAGCGGGCTTTGCCATGGCGTTCTACAACCCGCGCTCGGCCTCGCGGCCGCATCAGTTCCCCACCGCGCTTGATATTCTGCGCGAGGCTTGCGGGCCGGAGACCTTGATCTCTTTCGCGCGCAACGTCAGCCATCCGGACGAGACATTGCGCACCGTCACGCTGGCCGAAGCGACGCCGGAGATGGCCGATATGCGCACGGTTGTGATTGTCGGTAACGCAGACACCCGCCGTGTCGGGCCCCATATCTACACGCCACGGTCCGTCGTATGATCAAGCCACGCCAGGATATCGTCGAGCCGCGCAAATGTGGTGCGAGGCGGCACCGCGGGGCGCTGGATCATCAGCACCCGCAGCCCCAGTTCGCGCGCGGCGATAAGCTTGGCCTCGGCCCCCGTGCCGCCGGCGTTCTTGGCGATGATCAACTTGGTCCCGTGGTCGCGCAGCAGGGCGATGTCTCCGGCCACGTCGAACGGTCCGCGGGCGAGGGTCACGGTCGTATGCGGCAAGGGCAGCGGCGCGGCGGGCTGGTCCACCAACCGCAACAGATAGTGGTGTTGGGGATGGTCGGCAAAGACGGACAGCGCCTGCTTGCCGATGGCCAGAAAGACCCGCGTCGGCACCTGCGGCAGCGCGGCGGCGGCGGCTTCGATACTTGGCAGATGGGTCCAATTGTCACCGGCAGTCTCGGACCACGGGGCACGCTCAAAAGCGGCCAGCGGGATGCCTGCCTGCGTACAGGCGGCATGGGCGTTACGGCTCATCAGCGCGGCGAAAGGATGGGTCGCGTCGATCACGCGGGTGATGTGGTTCTGCGCAATAAACGCCAGCAATCCGGCCACGCCGCCAAAGCCGCCTACGCGGGTGGGCAAGGGCTGCGCCACAGGGGCCGCTGTGCGTCCGGCATAGCTGAACAGCGCATCATCGCCACGGTCGGCCAGCGCGCGCGCGAGGTTCGACGCCTCTGTCGTGCCGCCAAGAATGAGGGTGCGCGTCATGGCTGATCCTGTTGCTGCCTGGGTGACCCTGATTGGTCTGGGCGAAGATGGCCTTGCTGGGCTGACCGATGCAAGCCGAAAGGCGCTGGCAGAGGCCGAAGTAATCTTTGGCGGGCCGCGGCATCTGGCCCTTTGTGACGCGGGCGCGCGGGGGCGGGAATGGCCGTTGCCGTTCAGTGTAGAGCCGGTGTTGGAACATCGCGGGCGTGCGGTTGTGGTGCTCGCCTCGGGTGATCCGTTCTGGCACGGCGTGGGCGGTTCGCTGGCGCAGGTGCTGGACCCGTCGGAATGGCGCTGCTTTCCCGCGCCGTCTTGCATGACGCTGGCGGCTGCGCGGCTTGGCTGGCGGTTGGAGGAGGTCACGACCCTTGGCCTGCATGCTGCCCCGTTTGAAGTATTAGTGCCCCATCTGGCGGCAGGTGCGCGGCTGATCTGCACGTTGCGCGATGGTGCGGCCCCTGCGGCGCTGGCAGACTATCTGACCGCGCAGGGTTTCGGCGCGTCCCGCCTGACGGTGATGGAGGCGCTTGGCGGTCCGCGTGAAATCGCGCGCGCGGCCGATGCTGCGACGTTTGACCTGGACGGCATCGCCGCCCCTGTGGTGGTGGCGATTGCGGTGTCGGGGGGGGCTGGGATCAGCCACGCGCCCGGACGGCCCGAGGCGCTTTTTGCCCATGACAGCCAGATCACCAAATCACCCATGCGCGCGTTGACGCTGGCCGCGCTGGCCCCCCGCGCGGGGGAGCTGCTGTGGGATGTAGGGGGCGGATCGGGCTCTGTCTCTGTTGAATGGTGTCTGGCCGCGCCGCAAGCGCAGTCCATCGCAATCGAGCCGCGCGAAAGCCGCTGCGATAATATCATTGAAAACGCCCGCCGCTTTGGTCTGGCGGGACGAATGCGCTGCGTGCAGGGGACGGCCCCCGAGGCGCTGGCCGATCTGCCCTCGCCCGCTGCGGTCTTTCTAGGCGGCGGCGCGACCGAGGATGTGTTGCAGGCGATCTGGCACAGGATCACGCCGGGCACGCGGCTGGTGGCGAATGCGGTGGCGCTTGAAACCCAAGCCTTGCTGATCCGCTGGCACGGGATGCACGGCGGGCAGCTGCTGCGGATCGACTTGGCGCAGGCGGCCCCCTTGGGGACCATGCAAGGCTGGCATCCCAGCCGTCCGCAACTGCAATGGAGCGTGACCCGATGATCGTCGCGGGCATAGGATTGCGCGCTGAAGCGACCGAGGCGGATTTACACGCGGCTCTTGCGTTGACGCGGCGCAGGCCGGACACGCTCGCGACCCTCGCGATCAAGGTAACACCGGCGCTGCGGCGTTTTGCCGATAGTCTGGGATTGCCGCTGATCGAACTGTCGGAAGCCGATATCGCAGACATCCCGACGCGTACCGTGTCGCCGCGTGTGCAAGCGCGCTTCGGGACCGGATCACTTGCCGAAGCCGCCGCATTGCGCGTTGCCGGTCGCGGTGCCAAATTGACGACCTTGCGTGTGACCAGCCCCAATGGCATGGCCACCGTAGCTATCGCGGAAGGAATTGCCCCATGACTGTTCACTTTATCGGCGCGGGCCCCGGTGCCCCTGATCTGCTGACCCTGCGGGGGCGCGACCTGATCGCCGCCTGCCCTGTGTGTCTGTATGCCGGATCGCTGGTCCCGTCAGAGCTGCTGTCCTACTGCCCTGCGGATGCGAAGATCGTGAACACCGCGTCGCTGTCGCTGGACGAGATCATGGCAGAGATCAAGGCCGCCGATGATGCGGGGCAGGATGTGGCGCGGCTTCATTCGGGTGATCTATCGGTCTGGTCCGCCATGGGCGAGCAACTGCGCCGCTTGCGCGAGTTGGACATCGAGTATGACATCACCCCCGGCGTGCCCGCCTTTGCTGCTGCCGCCGCCGCTTTGGGGAACGAGCTGACGCTGCCCGGTGTGGCGCAGTCGCTGGTGTTGACGCGGACCTCGGGGCGGGCGTCGGCCATGCCCGAGGGTGAAACGCTCGAGAATTTTGCCGCCACGGGTGCCACGCTGGCGATCCACCTGTCGGTGCATGTGCTGGATGATGTGGTCGCGCGGCTCACCCCTCATTACGGAGAGGACTGCCCCGTCGCCATCGTCTGGCGCGCCAGCTGGCCGGATCAACGGGTGGTGCGGGCGACTTTGGGCAGCGTGATTGACGCCACCGACGGCGAACGCGGGCGCACGGCGCTGATCCTTGTGGGCCGCGCGCTGACGGCTGAGGAGTTCCGCGAAAGCTGTCTTTATGCTGGCGACTATGACCGCCGGTTCCGCCCCGTCGGCACAGAGCCACGCTTTCCCGAGGACACAGAATGATAGAGAC
Source organism: Sulfitobacter sp. SK025 (assembly GCF_003352105.1). NCBI lineage: Bacteria > Pseudomonadati > Pseudomonadota > Alphaproteobacteria > Rhodobacterales > Roseobacteraceae > Sulfitobacter > Sulfitobacter sp. SK025. Next base: position 3,013,221 of record NZ_CP025808.1, read on the forward strand.
AACGCAACTGCCCAAGGGCCTGATGATCTCGGCCCCGGCGTCGGGAACGGGCAAGACCACGTTGATGCTGGGCCTGCTCAACGCGCTCAGCCGGCGCGGCGTCGACGTGCGCCCGTTCAAGAGCGGGCCGGATTATATTGACCCTGGCTTCCACCGCGCGGCTTGCGGGCGGTCGTCCTATAATATCGATAGCTGGGCCATGGGGTCGGGCGTGTTGTGCAATCTGATCGGCACCGCCCATGGCGGTGATCTGGCGTTGATCGAAGGGTCAATGGGGCTGTTTGATGGTGTGGCGCAACCGGGGGAAACCTCGAACGGGGCGAGCGCGGATATCTCTGCCATGACGGGCTGGCCGGTGGTTTTGCTGCTGGATGTATCGGGTCAGGCGCAATCGGCTGCGGCCACCGCCCTTGGGTTCAAGACGATGCGCCCGGATGTGCATGTCGCGGGTGTGGTGCTGAACAAGGTCGCCAGCCCCCGTCACGAGGCGCTGCTGCGTCTCGGGATGGAGCAGGTCGGCATCCCCGTTCTGGGCGCACTGCCCCGTCAAGGGTCAGTCACGCTGCCGGAACGCCACTTGGGTCTGGTGCAGGCCGAGGAACAGCCCGAGCTGATGAAGCTGCTGGATGCGGCAGGTGATTTCATCGCGCAGCATATCGACCTTGATCTGATCGTCTCTGCCGCCCAAGGGCGCAGTATCCCCGACGGGCCAGATGTCTTGCCTCCGCCCCCCGGTCAACGGATCGCTTTGGCCAAGGATGCCGCGTTTTCGTTCATCTATCCGCATTTGCTGGACCACTGGATCGCCGCGGGTGCGCAGGTGTTGCCCTTCTCGCCGCTGGCGGATGAGGCACCGGACGACAGCGCCGACATCTGCTGGCTGCCCGGTGGCTATCCCGAACTGCATGCCGGACGCCTTGCCGCTGCCGCGCAGTTCCGCGACAGCCTGCAACAATTCGCCACGACGCGCCCGGTGCATGGGGAATGCGGGGGCTATATGGCGATGGGGGCCGGATTGGTCGACAAGGAAGGCGTGCGGCATCAGATGGCGGGGCTGCTGGGGCTGGAAACCAGCTATGAGAAGCGCAAGATGCATCTGGGCTACCGGCTTGCCACGCTGAACGAACCCGGCCCCGGCTATGACGCGGGCGCGCGGTTGCGGGGACATGAATTCCACTATTCTACCATCCTGTCGCAACCAGACACGCCGCTGGCGCGGGTGGTCGATGCCAATGGGGCCGAAGTGCCCGAGACAGGCTCGCGCCGGGGCCATGCAACGGGCACGTTCTTTCACCTGATTGCGGGGGCGTCATGAGCGGTTTTGTCTCTTTCGTCTCCTCCGGACCGGGTGATCCCGAACTGCTGACCGTGAAAGCGGTAAAGCGGTTGCAAGAGGCCGAAGTCGTTCTGTTCGACGATCTGTCGGCGGGTCCGATCCTTGAGCATGTCTCGCCCGAGGCGGATCTGATCGGGGTGGGCAAACGCGCCGGACGGCTGTCTCCGAAGCAGGATCACGTGAGCCGTTTGCTGGTCGAACACGCATTGACCGGCGCGCGGGTGGTGCGGCTGAAAAGCGGGGACGCGGGCGTGTTTGGCCGGCTTGAAGAAGAGCTGACCGCGCTGAAAGCGGCAGGCGTCGCCTTCGAGATCATCCCCGGTGTGACGGCAGCGTCTTCGGCGGCGGCGGCAGCGATGATCCCACTGACCCGGCGGCTGACCGCGCGGCGGGTGCAATTCATCACCGGCCACGGCGAATCGGGTGCCTTGCCCGAAGATCTGAACATGGCGGCGCTGGCCGACCCTACGGCGACCACGGTCGTCTACATGGGCCGCCGCACCTTTGCGGGATTCGCCGCGCGGCTGATCGAGGCGGGCTTGCCCCCCTCGACCCCAGCCCTGCTGGCAGAGGCGGTATCGACCCCCGATCAAAAGCTGAGCCGCCACACCGTGGAAAGCCTTGCCCATCTGCCGCTGGATCCCGCAACGTCAGCGCCTGCGCTGATCCTTTACGGGCCGTTGACCGAATAGATGACTTGACAAAACCAGCCCGAAAATGACCACCTATTCCGGACGGTTCCCCGTGCGCCTTCGGGCAATCGGGGTGAAAAGGGAATACGGTGCGGTGCCAAAGCAAAGGTGCCAAATCCGGAACTGCCCCCGCACCTGTAAGTGAAGAGCAACCCGCATTGCCACTGGGCCACACCGCCTGGGAAGGCGCGGCACGCATGGACGCACAAAGTCAGGAGACCTGCCGTCATGGGGGTGATCCCCGATCCAACTGGCTGCCCCCCGGGGCGGCTTTCACATTATGCCGTCGGGGAAGACGGTAAGGAGACCTGAATATGCATATCGAACCCGAAGTCGTGACCGGCGCCAAGCTGGTCCTGTCCTATGGCACCGCCGCCGGTGCTGCGGCCTATACCGCGAAAACCGCAATGGACTCTGTCCGTGAAAAAGGCGTCGTGCCTTTTGCGGGCGGGGCCATGGTGGCCACCGCGCTGACCTTTGTCTTTTTTCAGGTCTTCCCGCATTTCCCCGTGGGCGTGAGCGAAGTGCACCTGATCCTCGGGTCGACCCTGTTCCTGCTGTTCGGCGTGGCCCCTGCGGCTGCCGGTCTGGCGCTTGGTCTGCTGGCGCAGGGCGTGTTCTTTGCCCCCATCGACCTGCCGCAATACACGATGAACGTCACCACGCTGCTGGTGCCCTTGTTCATGGTCTCGGCGCTGGCCAAACGCATCATCGCGCCCAACACCGCCTATGTTGATCTGACCTATGTTCAAGCGCTCAAGCTGTCGACCGCGTTTCAGGCGGGCGTTGTAGGCTGGGTGGCGTTCTGGGCCATCTACGGTCAGGGCTTTGCCGCCAGCAACATCGCCGCTGTGGCGAGCTTTGGCGGGGCCTATATGATGGTCATCCTGATCGAGCCGCTGGTGGATCTGGCCGTGCTCGCCGCCGCGAAAACCCTGCGCGATTTCGCGGGCAGCGCGCTGTTCACCAAGCGTCTGACACAGACTGCCGCTGAATAATCCAAGACCCGACGCGGCCCCTACTCTGCGGGCCGCGTCACCCCCTGCCGGAGCCTCAAGATGTTTACGCTTTCACTGATCGGCATCGGGTCCGGCAATCCCAAACACCTGACATTACAAGCCATCGACGCGCTGAATGCCTGCGATGTGATCCTGATCCCGTCCAAGGGCGCGGGCAAGGATGATCTGGCTGGCCTGCGGCACGAGATCTGCGCCCAGGTGCTGCGGTCGGACGGGCCTGATATTCACGAATTCACCCTGCCCAAACGCGACGCCGCCAACCCTGATTATCACGCGGGCGTCCACGATTGGCACGACGCCATTGCACAGGTCTGGCTGGCCGAGATGCAGCGCACCCTGCCCCAAGGCGGCCGTGTCGGTTTCCTCGTCTGGGGGGATCCGTCGCTGTATGACAGCACCCTGCGCATTGCGGAGCGGTTGCAAAAGGCCGTCACACTCACCGTCGATGTCGTGCCGGGGATCACCTCTCTTCAGGTACTGACGGCGGGCCATGCGATCCCGCTGAACACCATCGGCAATCCCGTCACGATCACCACCGGTCGGCAGCTGCGCGATCATGGCTGGCCACAGGGAGTGGATACGATTGCCGTCATGCTGGACGGCACCTGCGCCTTCGAGGTGTTGCGGCAGCACAGTGACGTACACATCTGGTGGACCGCCTATGCCGGCATGCCGAACGAGCGTCGCATCGCAGGCCCGCTGGATCAGGTCTGCGACCGCATCATCGCAACACGGGCAGAGGCACGCGCCGCCCATGGCTGGATCATGGATATCTACCTGCTGCGCCGGTAGACACGCGCGCTACAGCTTTTCGAGCCGTTGCAAGATCGGGCAATCGGGGCGGTCATCGCCAGCGCATTCATGCACCAGATGGGTCAAGGTCTGACGAATATCTTGCAAGTCCGCGATCTTGCTTTCGATCTGCGCCAAATGTTGCTGGGCGATGGCACGGACATCGGCGCTGGCGCGATCCTGATTATCCCAAAGCGCTAACAGGTCGCGGCAATTCTCGATCGTGAAGCCCAAGGCCCGCGCACGGCCCAGAAACGTCAGCTTGTGCACGTCGCTGTCGCAAAAGCTGCGATACCCGTTGGTGTCACGCGCGGGCGTGATCAGACCGATGTCTTCGTAGTAGCGGATGGTCTTGGCAGGCAGACCTGCGCTTTTCGACACGTCACCGATGTTCATGGACGTCTCCTTTCGTTGAATTAGGCGGTTGCTGCGGCGGCGATCCACCGCAGGCGCAGGGCGTTGAACAGGACAAAGACGCTCGACAAAGCCATGGCGGCGGCGGCAAGAACGGGCGACAGCAGCACGCCGAACAGCGGATAGAGCACACCGGCTGCAACGGGGATCAGCAGCGCGTTATAGCCAAAGGCCCAGAAGAGGTTCTGCCGGATATTGCGCATGGTTTGCTGGCTGATGTGCAGGGCGTTCACCACCCCTTGCAGATCGCCCGACATCAGCACCACGTCAGCCGCTTCGATGGCGACATCCGTTCCGGTACCGATGGCGATACCCACGTCGACCCCCGCCAGCGCGGGCGCATCATTGATCCCGTCCCCGACAAAGGCGACCTTGTGGCCCGCTTGTTGCAGGTCCTCCAGCGCGGCGACCTTGCCATCGGGCAGCACTTCGGCGACCACGGTATCGATCCCCAAACGGTCGGCAATCGCCTGTGCCGTCGCCTTGTTGTCACCGGTGATCATGGCGATTTTCAGCCCCGCTTCGTGCAGCGCCTCCAGCGCTTGGGGCGTCGTTTCCTTGATCGGGTCGGCGACGCCGATCATCGCGACAAGCTCCCCATCCACGGCGGCGAAAAGCGGTGTCTTGCCCTCAGCCCCCCATGCTGCCGACCGCCCCTCTGCCGCGGCGAGAGAGACCCCTTCGGCGTCCATGAAACGGTCCGCCCCGACAAGCACGCGACGCCCCTCGACCTCGGCGTGTACACCGTGGCCGGTTTGCGAGGCAAAAGAGGTCACCGCTGCCAGCGACAGCCCCTGTGTTTCGGCATGGCGCAGGATGGCGCTGGCAATCGGGTGCTCTGACTGCGCCTCGACCGACGCGACGAGCCGCAACGCATCGGCCTGCGACCAGCCGTTGAAGACATCCAGATCCGTCACCTCGGGCCGACCGGCGGTCAGCGTGCCGGTTTTATCAAGCGCGATGGTATCGACCTCGGCCAAGACCTGCAGCGCGTCCCCCTTGCGGAACAGCACGCCCATCTCGGCCCCTCGCCCTGTGCCCACCATGATAGAGGTCGGCGTGGCCAGCCCCATCGCACAGGGGCAGGCGATGATCAGCACCGCGACGCTTGCCACCAGAGCGTGCCCCAAGGACGGCTGCGGCCCGAACGCCAGCCAGACAAGGAAGGTGGCCGCGGCAATCGCCATGACGACGGGCACGAACCACATGGTGATGCGGTTGACCATATCCTGCACCGGCAGCTTTGCGCCTTGGGCGTCCTCGACCATGCGCACGATCTGCGACAGGGTCGTGTCCGCGCCCACATGGGTCGCGCGGTAGACCAGCGCGCCGGTGCCATTCACCGTCCCCCCGACCACACGCGTGTCGGGCAGTTTTTCGACGGGCACGGGTTCGCCGGTGATCATGCTTTCATCGACATAGGAACTGCCACGTGTCACGGTCCCGTCGACCGCGATCTTTTCACCGGGGCGCGCATGGATCAGATCGCCGACGGTGATCGCGTCGATCGCAACCTCTGACACGTTGCCCTCTCGCTCTACCCGCGCGGTTTTGGGGCGCAGCCCGACCAGCTTGCGGATCGCTTGCCCTGTCTGGCCCTTGGCTCGCGCCTCTAGCGTGCGCCCCAGCAGGATCAGCGTGACGATCATCGCGGCGGCTTCGAAATAGACCGCTTGCGCACCGGCGGGCAGCAACTGTGGCAAGAACAGCGCCACGGTGGAAAAGCCCCATGCCGCCGTGGCCCCCAGAAACACCAGAGAGTTCATGTCAGGCGTGCGTTTCAACAGCGCTGGCACGCCGGTGACAAAAAAGCGCCGCCCGGGCCATGCCAGAACGATGGTGGTCAGTACGAACTGGATCGACCAGCTCAGCTGCTGCCCCAGCGTCGACATCACCCAATGGTGGAACGCGGGGATCATATGACCGCCCATCTCAAGCACAAACACCGGCAGGGTCAGCGCCGCGGCGAGCAGCGTCATACGTTTAAGATGCGCGGCTTCTTCAACCTTGCGGTCCGGCGCGGGGGAAGATGCGGTGTCTGTCACAGGGGTGGCGGGGTAGCCCGCGGCTTGCGCAGCCTGCACAATGGCGGCATCCGGCTCTGCGGTAAGCGACTGCACCACGGCCTCTTCCCGGGCGAGGTTGACGCTGACATCGACCACACCCGGCACGGCCGCCAAGGCGCGTTCGACCCGCCCGACGCAGGATGCACAGGACATGTTTTCAATGGCATAGCGCCGCGTTTGCACGGTGGCGGGGTAGCCTGCGGTCGCAAGCGCGGCGACGGCGTCCTTGGGGTCGAAACCCGGTGCCACCTGCAGCGACGCCGTTTCCGAGGCGAGGTTCACGCGGGCGTCCTGCACACCCTCCACGCGTCCAAGCGCGGTCTCGACCCGCCCCACGCAAGAGGCGCAATTCATACCGCCAATGCCAAAATTTATCGCAACTACATCGCCCATCAGCCGTCTCCTTGGGGTGTCTTGCCCCTCAGATAGAGCTTCTAGTTAATGGAAGGTCAAGCGGTGATATGGATTTTATTCTATTTCGCTGCAGATTCCGGTGTCTGCCACAGGCCGGTTAAGACTTTGGAAAGACATCTGCGCGATGGTGAGCGTCAAACGATGAGCGGAGGGTGTGTATCGACGGATGCAGTCAAAAACACTGGTGATCAAGGGGAAAGGCGGATTGGGCAACCGCATCCTGTCTGCTATCTCTGGTCTGGTTTACGCCGACCTATCCGGCCGCAAGCCAGTGATCGACTGGCGCGACGGCAGCTATGCGCCGCTTGGCGAAAATGCTTATCCGCTGCTATTCCAGTCTCCGATCGGGGGCGAAGCGATTGGGGGTGCCAGAATGGATGACGGGGCCGATGTTTGCCCGGCGATCTGGGCTGGCAATCTGCATCGCCAGCCCCAAAACATGATCGACACCTATATGCCGCGGTCGCATTCAAACCCTTGGGGCTATCGGCGGCTTTGCGTGGACCTCAAGCGGTTGGACCAGTCTCAGGCGGTGGCGGTCTTTTGGTCTTACCTGCCAAAGCTGAGCCGCATACGACAACACCTGCGCCGGGATGCACGCTTTGCCAAACGGGGGGAGCGCGAGGTTTTCGCCGATTATCTTGGCCGCTATTTTACCCCCAACGCACGGGTCCGCCATGCGCTATCGCACATGCGCCCCACGGCAGAACTGCCAAGCATCGGGGTTCATATCAGGTTCACCGATCGAAAAATCCCGCTCCGCCCGGTGTTGAAGACCCTGGAACAGCTAAAGGCCCGCCATCCGAACGCGACTATCTTCCTTGCGACGGACAGTGCCGAGATCGAGGATCGTTTGAAGCGTGCGTTCGACAGGGTCATAACCCATCCCAAACGGCTAGGCCCTGCCGGCGCACGTTTGCATGGGCCGGATACAACATGCAACCCGCTGCAAGAGGCGGAAAATGCCCTGATCGACATGTGGCAATTGTCACGTTGTGATCACCTGATCTATTCCCGCCGCTCGACCTTCTCTGTCACCTCTGGCTACTTGGGGCGTTTTGCCCCTGCGCGTATCCACGATGTCGAACGGTATTCTCCGACGCTTTGGGCGAAGGAACTGTTGCAACGCTACGCTTGATCATACCCCCGCAACCATGTCTTACGGGCGGCCCAGACCGCTGCCCAATGCGCCGCCCGCGCCCGTCTTTGCGCATTGCGCGAAGCCACGAACGGCCGCGTGGCCAAATACCGAAGCGCCGACCAAAGCCACATCAGAAAGACCCCAGCCCCCTGCTGCCACGCCGGCCAGTGATCGCGGACCAATGACGCACGCGACGTCATCACCGCGATCGCCTTTGCTTCTGTCACCGTGGTAGAGGCCCCAACATGATGCACAATCTGCGCCTTCGGCGTGATCAGCGGCTGATACCCCAAACGAATCGCACGCAGGCAAAGATCGGCATCCTCGCCATACATAAAATATTTCTCCGAAAAGCCGCCCAGTTGATGCCACAAGGAACGGTCGATCAACAGAAAACACCCCACAACGATATCGACAGGGCGCACAGAATCCCGCGGCCAATGCCCGTAGGCTTCGGGGTTAAACACCGCGCTGCGCGGAAAAGCAGTGCTGAGCCCGATCGCTTTGAACAACAGGCTGGCCACGGTGGGCCGCGCCCAACAAGACGCGATATTAAGCGACCCGTCAGCATAAATGGTGCGCCCACCCCATATCCCCGCCTGCGGATTTTCGCGCGCAGAGGCGACGAGTTGATCGACCGCATCGGTATGAAGTTCGGTATCAGGGTTCAGCAACAGTAGATAATCGGAACAACACTGCTGCGCGGCAAGATTATTCGCGCGCGCGAAGCCCAGATTCTGCGCCGAGCGGACCAGACGAACCTGCGGAAACGCCACAGCTATCGCGTCTGCCGAACCGTCAGAGGAGGCGTTATCCCAAACAATACACTCAAATTGAGTCAACTGCGTGTGTTCATACAGCGTTTCTATCGCCCTAAGCGTCAATTCCCGCGTGTTGTAGCTGACGATCACGACACTAAGGGCAGGCCCGCGATCAACCGTCGCCAGCTTCAGCACCCCGTCGCCCGCAAGATGACACCCACGGTTGCCTTTAGTATTCGCAGATCCTCGGACAGTGACAGGGTGCTGAAGTATTGCGTGTCGAAAACTGCGCGCTCTGAAAACCTTGCTCTGTTCCGGGATGAAACCTGCCAGTTCCCACTGATCCCCGGCCGCAGGCTTTCGTAGTGGTCACCCTGATAAAGCCCCCTTTGAGACACCAACATGGGTCGGGGCCCGACGAGGCTCATCTCTCCTCTCAGCACGTTAAGGAACTGGGGTAGTTCATCCAGTGACGTGCACCGCAAGAACCGGCCCACCGTTGTGACACGGGGATCGTGGCGCAGCTTCTGGCTTTGTCGCCATTCATCCCTGGCCTTTGGATTTTGTGCTAAATAGTCTCTTAACGAGTGCGGATCGTGGGGGTGCATTGTTCGCAGCTTCCACATTTTGAAGACCCGCCCATCCTTGCCGACGCGTTCCTGGGTGAAGAACGGAGACTGCCCAGTTGCTGCCACAAGACAGGCAAGAAGGCAGATCACGAGAACCACGATCGGTGCAGATAAAATGCAAAAGACGATGTCAAAACAGCGCTTGCCATATAGATGATAAAGCTCCCGATGCAGATCGCTCCGCTGCAGGGTGTCCACGCGTGGATAGGCTTGGCGTTTAAAGACATTTGTATGATGCACCGGAAACTCCTTCTTCGGCTCAGGCCCGGGGGAAAGGTCGATGCATCAATGGTTATGGGGACAGGCTTACTGTGGGGTTAAGGAAAAACATCCAATTTGAATGACTGTGTAGAAAAGCCGTTCATCATGACGTGTTCCAACCACGAAGACGGCTATGAACCCGTTCCATTGCATGATGTAATTTACGGTAAACTATGGTTTGCGCCGGCCACTCAGCGCAGGCGCTTGTCGCCAAGTCGCGTATATGCCGCCAAGAGATGCGGTTCGGACGAAGACCATGCCAGCGCATTCACGACCCTCTCGCGCCCGGCCTTCCCCATCGCCGCTCTTAGTGACGGGTCGTCGATGAGCTGTTTAATGCAATCGGCAAATCGGATCGGATCATTTGAAGCCGCGTAGAGGGAGGCCGTTTCGGCGGTGCGCCGACCTTCGGTCAGGTCGAACTGAACGACAGGTTTGCCCAGCGCCATGTATTCAACCACCTTGTTCATTGATGATATGTCGTTCATCTCATTGCAGGGATCTGGGGCAAGACCAACATCTATCGTGTTCAAGGCGTCCACCAAAGCGCGTCCATAAAGTGCGCCGGTGAACGTAAAGTAACCCGTCAGCCCAAGGTCATCGACCTGACGTTTCATGTCAGGCAATGAGGGACCAAAGCCGATAATCAAAAAGTGGATATCGCGCGTGCCCGAGGTCACAAGGTGATGCGCCGCGGAAAGCAACAGATCCATTCCCTCCTGCTGTCCGATCACGCCGACATACCCAAGCAGCGTCTCTCCCTCGCGCCGGTATCTCTGCGACCCTGGCCCGGGCGTAAAATCTGTCAGATTCGGAGCGGAGCGCACAACGAATATGTCATCGTGGCATTTGCCGCCCCGTGTCATCGCGATTTCGCGAAAGCTTTCATTCGGCGATATCACCACCGATGCAGCACGGTAGCTGAGCAATTCACACTTTCGCATGACGTGGTAACCTACGCCTTGTTTGCCAAACTTGGCGACAAAAAGTTCTGGGCAGACATCGTGCTGGTCATACACATAAGAAACGCCCTTGCGTCGGTACCACATGGCAAGAAGGCAGATTAGATCAGGTGGATTGCACCCGTGGATCGCCTGAAAAGGATTTTGCCGCCAAATACGCCGCGCAAGCCGAAACCAATACCAGATTGCGCTAGCATATTCCCTTGCATATGAAACCGCGCCGCCCCCGGTTTCAGGAGTAGCGGGGTACCGGTAAATATCCACGCCTTCGCGCCGTTCAAATGGCGCAACCCATCCCTGACCCGTGGGCGAAATGATAGAGACTTGGTAGCCCGCGCGGACCAAAGTCGTCGCTTCCAGCCAGACCCGGCGATCGAGCGGCACTGGTAGGTTTTCAACCACGATCAAGATATGACGCACGGGCGGTTCGGGCATAGGTCCTTCAACATCAGAATCAGATTGGCGTCCGTTTTGGCAGCCACGGGTGAACATGAAGTTAATTCCGAAGCGCCGTCGCCCTAAGTTGTCTCCAATAGGAAACATCGCCGGTCGGTTCCGCCAATTACCCAGTATTTGCATCAATCTTGCTTGATTTGGGGGCTTGCCGCGCCCTTTCGCCCCGCGTATTCCGGCACGTGGGACACCCTTCCCCAACGAAGGGCGCTTATCTGAAAGGGTAGCTACATGGCTATTACGACACCGACCTCGCGGCCCACGAATCCGCGTTTTTCCTCTGGCCCGTGCGCCAAACCCCCCGTTTATGACCTGACCAAGCTTGCGAGCGCGCCTTTGGGGCGTAGCCACCGCGCGGCACCGGGCAAAGCGAAATTGCTTGAAGCAATTGAAACCACCCGCGAAATTCTGGGCGTGCCTGCCGACTATAAGATCGGCATCGTTCCGGCGTCTGACACTGGCGCTTATGAAATGGCGATGTGGTCGTTGCTGGGCGAACGCCCTGCGGAAATGGTCGCATGGGAATCCTTCGGCGCAGGCTGGGTGACCGACGCCGTGAAACAGCTCAAGATCGAGCACACGGTACATACCGCGGATTATGGTCAAATTGTCGACATGTCGGCGTTGAACTACGACAACGACGTGTGCTTCACTTGGAACGGGACAACCTCTGGCGTGCGCGTCCCAACGGGCGATGTTATCCCTGCCGACCGCAAGGGGCTGACACTATGCGATGCGACATCGGCTGCCTTCGCGATGGATCTGCCGTGGGACAAACTGGATGTGACGACATTCAGCTGGCAGAAAGTTCTGGGCGGCGAAGCAGCACACGGCATGCTGATCCTCAGCCCTCGTGCCGTCGAGCGGCTTGAAAACTATACGCCTGCTTGGCCCCTGCCCAAGATCTTCCGCCTGACCAAAGGTGGCAAGCTGATCGACGGGATTTTCAAGGGCGAGACGATCAACACGCCTTCGATGCTTTGCGTTGAAGATTACCTGCTGGCGCTTGATTGGGCGAAATCCGTCGGCGGCCTGCAAGGTCTGATCGCGCGCGCCGATGCGAATACGGCAGCGATCACGGATTTTGTGGACACGCATGACTGGATCGAGTTCCTCGCGGTTGATCCGGCGACACGGTCGAACACATCGGTCTGCCTGAAATTCAATGACGACCGGATCACAGACGGCGCAGCCTTCGCAAAAGCTGTCGCGAAACGTCTCGCGGACGAGGATGTCGCATTGGACATCGGTGCCTACCGCGATGCCCCTGCCGGTCTGCGGATCTGGTGCGGCGGCACCGTCGAAACCTCTGACATCCAGGCCATGCTGCCTTGGTTGGAATGGGCTTTCGAAGCCGAGATCAACGCTTAATTTCGGGTTCCCCGCTTGGCGATCACGCCAGGCGGGTGGCTAACCCACGACCCTCTTTTATTCAAAAAAGGAGCGCCAATCATGGCCCCCAAAGTGCTTATTTCCGACAAACTCTCGGACGCCGCCGTTCAAATCTTCAAAGACCGCGGCATTGATGTCGACTTCCAACCCGATCTTGGCAAAGACAAGGACAAGCTTGCCGCTGTGATCGGCGATTACGACGGGCTCGCCATCCGGTCCGCGACGAAAGTGACCGAAAAGATCCTCGCCAATGCGACCAACCTCAAGGTGATCGCCCGCGCCGGTATCGGCACCGATAACATCGACAAGGATGCGGCCTCGAAAAAGGGTGTCATCGTCATGAACACCCCCTTCGGCAACATGATCACCACGGCAGAACACGCGATTGCGATGATGTTCGCCGTTGCCCGCCAAATCCCCGAGGCTTCGGCCTCCACCCATGCCGGCAAATGGGAAAAGTCCAAATTTATGGGGGTCGAGCTTACGGGCAAGACCCTTGGCGTAATCGGTGCCGGCAACATCGGCGGCATCGTCTGCGATCGCGCCCGCGGCCTGAAGATGAAAGTCGCGGCCTATGACCCCTTCCTGAGCGAGGAAAAAGCCAAGAAGATGGGTGTCGAGAAAGTCGAGCTGGACGATCTGTTGGCGCGCGCAGACTTCATCACGTTGCACGTGCCTTACACGGATCAAACCGCAAATATCCTGTCCAAGGAAGCCTTGGCGAAAACCAAAAAAGGTGTGCGGATCATTAACTGTGCCCGCGGCGGCCTGGTCGACGAAGAAGCATTGGCCGAAGCGCTGAAATCCGGCCATGTCGCTGGCGCAGCCTTCGACGTGTTCAAGGAAGAGCCCGCGACCGAAAACCCGCTGTTCGGCCTCCCCAACGTTGTCTGCACCCCCCACCTTGGGGCCGCCACGACGGAAGCACAGGAAAACGTGGCACTTCAGGTCGCTGAACAGATGTCCGACTACCTGCTGACTGGTGCCGTCACAAACGCCCTGAACATGCCGTCCGTCACCGCCGAAGAGGCAAAGGTCATGGGCCCGTGGATCACTTTGGCGGGTCACCTTGGGGCCTTCATTGGCCAGATGACGGATGAAGCCGTGAAGGCGATCAACATCCTTTACGACGGTCAGGTGTCCGAGATGAACCTGAACGCGCTGAACTGCGCGGTCGTGGCGGGCATCATGAAACGTGCCAACCCCGACGTGAACATGGTCAGCGCCCCCGTTGTTGCGCGCGAAAAAGGCATCCAGATCAGCACCACCAATCAGGACAAATCCGGTGTCTTCGACGGCTATGTGAAAGTGACCGTTGTCACCGAGAAACGTGAACGGTCGATCGCGGGCACCGTGTTCTCGGATGGCAAACCACGGTTCATCCAGATCAAAGGCATCAATATCGAAGCCGAAGTTGGTGCGCATATGCTCTACACCACCAACAACGACGTGCCCGGCATCATCGGGACGCTGGGTCAGACCCTGGGTGCGAACGACGTGAACATCGCGAACTTCACCCTCGGCCGGTCCACCGCCAAAGGGGAGGCGATTGCTTTGCTCTATATTGACGGCCCACTGCCCGAGAAAGCGCTGAAAGACCTGCGTGATACAGGTCTGTTCAAACAGGTCAAAGAGCTCGAATTCGAAGTCGCCTAAGACCCACAGCGCATCAAAAAAACGCAAAGCGCCCCCATCACCGGGGGCGCTTTTGTTTTGCCTGCTTCCAATTGGCCTAAATCCCGGGGGAGCAGCCAAAGGCTGCGGGGGCAGCGCCCCTACAGGCTCCCCCCTACCGCTGACCCCGACGCATCACGCGCCGGTCCAGTCCAGCACCACTTTGCCAGAGGCCCCCGATTTCATCGTCGCAAACCCCGTCTGGAAGTCGTCGACGTCAAAACGATGGGTGATGATCTCACTCACGTCCAAGCCGTTTTCCAGCATGGCGATCATCTTGTACCACGTCTCGAAGATCTCGCGGCCATAGACCCCTTTGACGGTGATCGCCTTGAACACGATGCGCGACCAGTCGACGGGCGATTTGCCCGGCGGGATGCCCAGCATCGCGATCCGCCCGCCCATGGTCATCGCCTCTACCATCTGATCCAGTGCTACCTGATTGCCCGACATCTCCATCCCGACGTCGAAGCCCTGTTTCATCTTCAGCCGCGCGATGACATCGGCAAGGTCTTCGTGACGCACGTCGACGGGGACGACATCGGCGACCTTGGCGGCGAGCTCTAGCCGGGCGGGGTTCACATCCGTGATCACCACATGACGCGCACCGACGTGGCGGGCGACCGCTGCGGCCATGATACCGATGGGGCCAGCACCGGTGATCAGCACATCTTCCCCCACCAGATCAAAGCTCAGCGCGGTGTGTACCGCATTGCCAAGCGGGTCGAGGATCGCTCCGATATCGTCCGAGATCGTGTCGGGCAGCGGGACGACATTGAACGCGGGCAGCCGCAGATATTGCGCGAAGGCACCTTGTTCATTCACGCCGATACCACGCGTGGCGGGATCAAGGTGGAACTTGCCGGACCGCGACTGGCGCGAGGTTTTTCCGATCAGATGCCCCTCGCCCGAGCAGCGCTGCCCGATGGTCAGATCCGTGACATTGCGGCCCAGTTCCACAATCTCTCCGGCAAATTCATGGCCGGTGATCAGCGGGACAGGCACGGTATTCTGCGCCCATTCATCCCAGTTCCAGATGTGGATATCCGTGCCGCAGATGCCGGTTTTGTTGATCTTGATCAGCACGTCATCCGGCCCGATTTCCGGCACCGGCGCGCGGGTCATCCACAGCCCCTCGCGGGGCTCGGACTTACACAGCGCCTTCATTTCGTTGCTCATGACAGAACCCCACAGGCTTTGCCCGCCACCTTGAAGGCTTCGAGCGCGCGGTCGAGCTCATCGCGGGTCAGCGCGGCATTCATCTGGGTGCGGATCCGGGCCTGACCGCGGGGCACAACGGGAAAGAAAAAGCCGCTGACATAGACGCCTTCCTCGAACAGGCGCGCTGCCATATCCTGCGCCAACTGCGCCTCGCCCAGCATCACGGGGATGATCGGATGTTCACCGGGCAGCAGGTCAAAGCCGAGATCGGTCAACCCCTCGCGCCAGTATTTCGCGTTCTCGAACAGTTGCGTGCGACGATCGTCCCCTTGTTCGACCAGTTCAAGCGCCTTGATCCCGGCCATGACAATCGACGGCGGCAGTGAATTCGAAAAAAGATAGGGCCGCGCGCGTTGGCGCAGCAGGTCGATCACGGGCTGCGGCCCTGCGATATAACCGCCGATGGCCCCGCCAAGCGCCTTGCCCAAGGTGCCTGTCAGGATATCCACGTCGACCCCGAAGTGCGCTGGCGTGCCCTCCCCCTTCGGGCCCATAAAGCCTGTCGCGTGGCAGTCATCGACCATCACCAGCGCTTCGTATTTTTCGGCCAGTTTGGTGATTTCGGGCAGTTTCGCCAGATAGCCGTCCATGCTGAACACACCGTCGGTGGCGATCATGATAAACCGCGCGCCTTCCTCGCAGGCGAGCTTGAGCTGACCTTCAAGGTCGTCCATGTCCGAGTTGGCATAGCGGTAGCGTTTGGCTTTGCACAGGCGGATGCCGTCGATGATCGAGGCGTGGTTCAGACTGTCCGAGACGATGGCGTCCTCTGGCCCGAACAGGGGCTCGAACAGCCCGCCGTTGGCATCAAAGCAAGCCGCAAACAGGATAGAATCGTCTTTCCCGAGGAAGGCCGCCAGCTTTTGTTCCAGCTCGCGGTGGATGTCCTGTGTGCCACAGATAAAGCGGACAGAGGCCATGCCGAACCCCTTGGGGTCCATCGCGTCACGGGCCGCGGCGATGAGATCGGGGTGGTCTGCCAGCCCCAGGTAGTTGTTTGCGCAAAGATTGATCACCTGACGCCCGCCCACCGTGATCTCACCGGATTGGGGCGAGGTGATCATGCGCTCTTGCTTCATCATACCGTCCGCGGCGATGCCGGACAGGGTGGCGTTGACGTGATCTAGGTAGGCTTGGGTCATGATAGAACTCCTTTTCTCAGGCAGGTTCTATCATATCGGACACGGTTCCGAAATAGAGGAAATCCCTTATAGCGGATTTTTTCCTATATCATGGATTCTCACACCATAGCCCAAACGGTCAGGCGTCCTGCACGACCAGAAAAGCCCGAACAGGGCCATCTGTCGCAGCGATCCGGTGCGGGACATCTGCGGGATAGCGCGCTGTGTCGCCAGCGTGGACAGTGCCGACGGCATCGCCGCTCCGCAGTTCTACCGTGCCTTGCGACACGGTCAGATGCTCGCGCGCGCCGCGGGTATGGGGCTGGCTGTCCAGCATGCCGCCTGCATCGATCAACAGTTCGTAAACCTCGTGTTTGCCAGCCTCTTCGGGGGGCGACAGGATGCGGATGCGGCAGCCGGAGCCGAGATTGTTGATCGTCGGCACCTCAGCCGCGCGCAAAACCTCGATCTGCGCGGGCGTTGGCGCGCTGTCCAGAAGGCCCGCGAAATCCACCTGTAGCGCACGGGTCAGGTTCCACAGGGTCGCGATGGTGGGGCTGCTTTCACCGCGTTCGATCTGGCTGACCATGGACCGCGACACGCCCGAAAGCTTGGCCACCGCATCAAGGCTCAGGCCCTGAGCGGTGCGCGCGGCCTTCAGGCGGGCGGGAAGTTGCGTCAGTATAGCGTCTGGATTATCCGTCATGCCGGATAGATGGGCCGCAGCGTGCCCCGCTGTCAATGGCAGGCGCTAGCTGAGCGCCTGCAAAATCGCGATAATCCCCGTCGCCGTCCCTGCCCCGACAATAGCGGAAAGAATGATCCACCGGCGGAATGCAGGACGTTGTGGCGGCGTTTCGTCTTGCTGCCGGATCAACGCATTCTCGACAAGCGCAGGCAGACGCGGGCCAAAACGGGCGAGAACCATAGCGGTCTTGCTCAGATCCTTGATCACAGCACGGGGGCCGATGGACTTAGAGATGTAGTCCGTCACGATCGGGTTCGACACTTCCCAGATGTTGATATGCGGGTTGAGCGAACGGGCAACACCTTCAACGACGACCATGGTGCGCTGTAGCAAGATCAGCTCTGTCCGTGTTTCCATGCCGAAACGTTCCGTGACCTCGAACAGGTAGGTCAGCAGCCGCGCCATCGAAATGCGGGTCGCGTCCATGCCAAAGATAGGCTCCCCCACGGCGCGCAGGGCGCGGGCGAATTCGTCGACATCCTTGTCGGCAGGCACGTAGCCCGCTTCGAAATGCACCTCTGCCACCCGTTTGTAATCCTTGCGGATAAAGCCGAACAGGATCTCGGCATATACGCGGCGGGTGTATTCATCGATGTGGCCCATAATGCCGAAATCATAGGCGATGATATCGCCGTTCGGCGCGACCTTGAGGTTGCCCTGATGCATATCCGCGTGGAAATACCCGTCGCGCAGCGCGTGGTTCAGGAACAGCTGCAACACGCGGTCGCCAAGCGCCACACGGTCATGGCCCGCGGCATCAATCGCAGCGTTGTCGCCCATCGGGACGCCATCTGCCCAGCCCAGGGTCATGACACGGCGGGCGGAATATTCCCATTTGATCGCAGGCAGTTGGAAGCCGGCATCGCCCTTTGTATTCGCCGCAAATTCTGACGCGGCGGAGGATTCGAGCCGCAGATCCAGCTCGCCCCGCACCACACCATCGAAATGTTCGATCACCTCCATCGGGCGCAAGCGGCGCGATCCGGGCGAGAAAAGTTCGACCATTCGCGCGGCAAGGTAGAAGGCATCGACATCCTTGCGAAAGGCTTTCTCGATCCCCGGACGTAGCACTTTGACAGCGACGTCTTCCTGCGTTTCGGCGATGGTGGCGCGGTGCACCTGCGCGATAGAGGCGGCGGCGACGGGCTCGCTAAAATCAGAGAATATCGCATCGACCGGCAGGCCGAGCTCTTTTTCGACTTCTGCCTTGGCCTGTTCGATGGAAAACGGCGGCAGCTTGTCTTGCAGCACGCGCAGTTGCACGGCCAGCTCGTCGCCCACAACATCGGGGCGGGTAGAGAGCACCTGACCGAACTTGATGTAGGCAGGGCCAAGCGCGGTCAGCGCACGGGTCGCGGGCGGCATGGACGGATCGCCGGAATAGCCCAGAAACTTGAACGGTTTGCCAAGCGCCTTGGCGACAAAGCGCAATGCGGGCGTTGCATCAAAGGCGTCCAGCACGACATTCATCGCGCCGGTCCGCTCCAAAGTTGCACCGGTGCGGATCAACCGCCAGATATTATGAGGTCCGCGCATGGGTTAAATCTTCCAACCAGAATGAAGCGCCGCGATCCCCAGCGACAGGTTCCGGTACTTCGCCTGCCCAAAGCCCGCGGTGCGCAGCATGCCGAGGAAGGTTTCCTGATCAGGGAAGTTGCGGATCGATTCCACGAGGTACTGATAGCTATCGCGGTCGTTGGCGATCATCTGCCCCATGCGGGGGATGACGTTAAAGCTATAAAGATCATAGGCTTTCTGCATCATCGGATTGGGCAGCTGGCTGAATTCAAGCACCATGAGACGCCCGCCGGGCCGCAGCACGCGGTAGGCTTCGTTCAGCGCTTCTTGGGGGCGAGTGACGTTCCGGATGCCAAAGCTGATGGTATAGACGTCAAAGGTATTATCCTCGAACGGCAGCGCCATGGCGTCGCCGACGACCCAATCAAGGCTATCGGCCATCGCTGCGGCCTCTGCCCGTTTGCGCCCTTCGACCAGCATCGGTTCGGTCAGATCCAGCACGGTGGCGTGGCCCGATCCGGCACGGCCCAGAAACTTGAAGGACACATCGCCGGTCCCTCCGGCGACATCCAGCAGCTTTTGGCCGGCGCGCGGTGCCAGCCAATCCATCATCGCCTCTTTCCAGACGCGGTGGATGCCGACGCTCATCACATCGTTCATGATGTCGTATTTGCTGGCCACAGAGTTAAAGACACCCTGCACGCGCCCGGCCTTGTCGCTTTCGGCTACGGTTTCAAATCCGAAATGAGTGGTTTTGTCGCTGTCGTTTGTCATGGGGTCTTGTAGTCCTTTGATCTGCACCTTTGTTATAGGGCGCGAGGGGGCAGGTACAATGCGCCCCTTTTGTCACAGGGGAAACAACCATGCCTGAGTTGCCAGAGGTCGAAACAGTACGTCGCGGTCTATCCCCCGTGATGGAGGGTGAGGTGATCGCCCGCGCCGAGGTAAATCGCCCCGATCTGCGCTGGCCTTTCCCCCCAGATATGGCGGCACGGCTGACAGGACAACGGGTGACCCAGCTGCGGCGGCGGTCAAAATACATCCTCGCGGATCTGTCGTCGGGGGAATCGCTGCTCGTGCATCTGGGAATGTCGGGGCGGATGCTGATCTCGGGCGATCCATTGGGGCAGTTCGTGCATGACCACCCCGCCCCCGAAAAACACGACCATGTGGTGTTTCATATGGGCAACGGTGCGCGGGTGACCTTTAACGACCCGCGCCGCTTTGGCGCGATGGACCTGTTGGACACTGCCAGCGCTGACAGCCACAAGCTGCTGTCGTCGATCGGGCCGGAGCCTTTGGGCAATGACTTCCACGAGGACCACCTGATTGCCGCGCTCAAGGGCAAGAATACCCCGATCAAGACCGCGCTACTGGACCAGCGGATCGTGGCGGGGCTGGGAAATATCTATGTCTGCGAAACCCTTTACCGTGCGGGCATCCACCCCGCGCGCAAGGCGGGGCGGATCGCGGCGAAACGGGTGGGCAGCCTGGTCCCGATCATCCGCGATGTGCTGAACGAGGCGATTACCGCAGGCGGGTCCACCTTACGCGATTTCAAACGCGCGGACGGTGAATTGGGCTATTTCCAGCACAGCTTTGACGTGTACGGCCGCGAGGCAGAACCCTGCCGCAGTGAAGGCTGCACCCATCAGATTGCACGAATCGTCCAGTCGGGGCGGTCTTCCTTCTACTGCCCGCAATGCCAAAGATAACTTGAAACACCCCACCCCCGTGGTATGCACATCTTTCAAAGCGTAACAAACGAGAGCATTCTTGATGGCTTATGAAACGATCACGGTCGACGTCGACAACCACATCGCGCTTGTCACGCTGAACCGTCCCGATGCGATGAACGCACTGAATGACCAGCTGATGACCGAGCTGGCCGATGCGTTGAAATCGGCTCAGGAAAACGAAAAAGTCCGCTGCATCGTGATCACCGGCTCGGAAAAGGCTTTTGCCGCCGGTGCCGATATCGCCATGATGCGCGACAAAAGCTTCGTCGATGTCTTTGCCGGTGACCTCTTCACCCCCGAGACAGACCAGATCATGCGCGTGCGCAAACCCATCATTGCTGCTGTGTCGGGCTATGCCCTTGGCGGCGGCTGCGAACTGGCGATGATGTGTGACTTTATCATCTGTTCCGAAAGCGCCAAATTCGGGCAGCCTGAAATCAACCTTGGTGTTGTTGCAGGGATCGGCGGCACGCAGCGCCTGACCCGCGCCATCGGCAAATCCAAAGCGATGGACATGAACCTGACCGGCCGCTTCATGGATGCCGCCGAGGCAGAGCGTGCGGGCCTTGTATCGCGCGTCGTCCCCGTCAAGAAACTGATGGAAGAAGCCATGGCCGCCGCCGCCAAGATCGCCGAGAAATCGATGATCTCGACCATGGTGGTAAAGGAAGCAGTGAACCGGTCGTTCGAAGTGCCCCTGCGCGAGGGCCTGCTGTTTGAGCGTCGTATTTTCCATTCGCTGTTCGCGACGGAAGACCAGAAAGAAGGCATGTCTGCCTTCCTTGAAAAGCGCGAAGCGCAGTTCCGGGACAAGTAAATGGCTTTGCGGGTTTGCATTGCGTGTCGGGTTGGACTATAGGCAGCCCTAATACATGCGCGTGCAGCCCGCTCTGGCTAGAATCACCTTATCGGATATCGGTTCCGGTCGTTGGGTTTGTGTCGCGTATTTGCAATTTGAACATACCCAAGATGAAGGCTGATCCTCATGGCAAACACACCTCAGGCTAAAAAACGCGCCCGCCAGAACGAAGCACGTTTCCAAATCAACAAAGCACGTCGTTCGCGCATCCGTACCTTCCTGCGCAAAGTCGAAGAAGCCATCGCATCCGGCGACAAAGAAGCCGCAACTGCCGCTCTGCGCGCCGCTCAGCCCGAGCTGATGCGCGGTGTGACAAAAGGCGTTTTCCACAAGAACACAGCCTCGCGCAAAATGTCGCGTCTGGCGTCGCGGGTCAAAGCACTGGGCTAAGCCCGGTTGACCTAACGTCATCTTTTACAACTTAAAAGCACCGCTTCGGCGGTGCTTTTTTTGTTTCTGTAGCACTCGCATCACGGGAATGAGATTCTTTTGCACCAATCTCTGAGTCAAGTTTGAAGATGTGTTGTATCAGTCCGACCGAGATTGCTAACACTATCAAACGCGATTCACTTCGCTTGGGGGGACAGGCCCGAACGGTTCGAGATATTTGCTAGAATATCGAACATCCGCCGGGGAAATTTGGATGGTCTTGCTAGGGGCCACCTGACGTCTGCAGATGCTGCTGCCAGCACATTTGCCCTGTCTTTTTAAAAACGACGAACGGTGTGTTCGGCAGCGACGTTTGGCGATTTGCTTCGCCAACGCACGCGCCAGGCATGCCTTATGTAAAAATGTCCGAAGGACGGCGGGCCGGTTCTCTGTGTGGGACCGGGTAAACGGTCTGTTGTCTTTTGACTGGGTAAAATAGCGTTTCAGTATGTGCTGAAGCGATCAAAGAATGGGACGGCAGGGCGCATG